>NZ_SAWZ01000020.1 GCF_004122095.1 Pseudoxanthomonas composti
AGCGAAGCGAGTTGAGCGCCGTCCCGTTTTTTCCGAGGAGCGCAGGGGACCGCCGCGCAGCGGCGGCGAGTGTCCGGCGGAAGCGGTTTTGGTGATTTTTGCCGCGACAAAAGTCACTCGCGCTGCAAGCGCGAAAGCTCTTGCTCCTGACTTTGCTGTTGCTTCGCTTTCGCCTTTAAAAGCGTTTGGAGCGGAAGGCAAGAACAAGATCAAAGGCTTTCGCGCCTTAGGCGCGACTTACTTTTGTCGCGGCAAAAGTAAGCAAAACCGTCTTCGCCGGACACACGCCGGGCCTGCGGCCCGGTCCCCTGCGCTCCTCGCAGAATTGGGGACGGCGCTCAACTCGCTTCGCTCAAACAGGCGCGCCTCTTCGCCCCAATTCTGCTCCGGTGCTCGGCGTGCTTTACGGCTCGAAGATCAAGGGCGAGAAGCAAAATCACGAGCAACGGCAACGGCAACGGCAACGGCAAAAGCAACGGCAAAAGCAACGGCAACGGCAAAAGCAACGGCAACGGCAAAAGCAACGGCAAAAGCAACAGCAACGGCAAAAGCAACAGCAACAGCAACAGCAACAGGGAGGCACGCATCAAGCGTGATCGTGGGTCCCGTGAAAGCTGCGGCGTTATCCCAGCAACAGCATCGCACCGCGATTGAGCAGGTAGCCGCCACCCATCAACAGCAGCCACAGGATCGCCGCAAGCAGCAGCGGCCGAGCCCCGGCCTGCCGGATCGCGCCCCAGTGCGTGCGCAGGCCCAGCGCCGCCATGGCCATGGCCAGCAGCAGCGTGTCCAGCGTCAGCAGCGCATCGACCACGGGCCTGGGCAACAGGTGCAGGGAATTGAAGCCGGCGACCAGCACGAACAGCAGCGCGAACCAGGGAATGGTCAGCCTCGCAGGCGCCTCGGCGCGCGCGCAGGCGCGGCGACGCAGCCACGCGCCCAACAGCAGCAGGAAAGGCGCCAGCAGCATCACCCGCAACATCTTCTCGATCACCGCCGACGCGGCGGCCTCCGTCCCGACCGCCTGGCCAGCGACCACGACCTGGGCCACCTCGTGCAGGGTGGAGCCGGCATACAGGCCATAGCCATGCGCATCCAGCCCCAGGTGGGGATACAGCCACGGATACAGGAACATGCCCAGCGTGCCGAACACCACCACCGTCGAAACGGCAACGGCGACCTTGTGGGCTGGCGCCCTGAGCACCGGCTCGGTGGCGAGCACCGCTGCCGCGCCGCAGATCGCGCTGCCTGCGCCAATCAGCATGGAGGTCTGGCGATCCAGTCCAAGCATGCGCGTGCCGATCCAGGTCGCCATGCTAAACACGGCGGTGACCACGACCAGGTCGATCGCAAGGCCCGCCAGGCCCACCCCCGCCAGGTCCTGGAAGGTCACCCGGAAGCCGTAGAGCACGATGCCCAGCCGCAACAGCGTACCCTTGGCCATGTCCACGCCTGAGCCCGTGCGCGAGGCCAGCGTTGGAAACACGCTGTTGCCCATCGCCATGCCGATGACGATGGCCAGCGTCAATGCGCCCAGGCCTGCGGCTTGTGCCGCTGGCCATTGCGCCAGCGCGATGGCCATGCCCGCGATCAGCAGCACCAGCGCCAGCCCGGGCCAGCGAGTGGGCGTAGTCGCGCGGCGGGAATGATGCTGGACAGTGCTGGACATGGGAGCGTTGCGGCGAAGGCGTGGGCGCCATGCTCCGCGCCCCCCTACAATGCGTCCAATACATCTTTTTCCCAAATCCATGAATCTGGCTCATGGCTTGAACCTGCACCTGTTGCGCGTGTTCTGCGCGGTGGCGGAGCAGCACGGCTTCACCCGCGCGGCGGAGGTCCTGTTCGTCAGCCAGTCGGCGGTGTCCAAGGCCCTGCGCGAGCTGGAGACGCAGCTGGACCTTCCGCTGCTGGATCGCTCGCAAGGACGCGGCGTGCGGCTGACCGAGGGCGGGCAGGCCCTGTATCGGCATGCGCGGGGGATCTTCGCGCTGGAGCGCGCGGCGATGGAGGAGATCCGCGAACGCGTCGGCCTGCGCCGTGGCGGCCTGCGGATCGGCGCCAGCACCACGGTGGCGGCCTACTGGCTGGCCGAGGCCTTTGCCCGGCACGCCGCGCGTCATCCGCAGCTGGACAGCGCACTGACGGTCGGCAACACCGAAGAGATCTCCGCGGCGCTGATCGACTGCCGCATCGACGTGGGGTTCGTCGAAGGCCCGGCGCACGACGAGCGGATTCTCGCCACGCCCTGGCGCGATGAGCCCCTGCAGGCGGTGGTGGCCGCGGATGCGGCGCTGGGCGCGCAACGTCGCGCCAGCGCCAGGCAGCTGTCCGGGCAGCGCTGGCTGCTGCGTGAGCCCGGCTCGGGCACGCGCGAGGTCGCGCGCTTGCTGCTGGAGGCGCGCGGGATCGCCATGACCCACACCCTGGAGATCGGCAGCAACGAAGCCATTGCCCGCGCCGTGGCCGCCGGTGCCGGCGTGGCGATCCTGCCCGCGGCGGTGGTGGCCGACCTGATCGCGGTGGGGCGCCTGCGCGCCTTCGCCTTGCCGCCCGGTCCACCGCTGCAGCGCCCGCTCTATCGCCTGGAACTGCTGAGCCGCCCGCGCTCGCCCGCGCTGGCGGCGTTCCTGGAATCGCTGGAGTGAGGGGTTGGAAACGAGGAGTGAGGGCTAGAAGCGAGGAGTGAGGAGTGAGCTGGGATTCGAGGGCTGAGCCGTGTCGATTTTTGTGGGAGCGGCTTCAGCCGCGAAGTGGCTTTCCCGATAAAGCTTCTTCGCGGCTGAAGCCGCTCCCACGAAGGGCGATGGCTACAACAGCGGGGCCGGGGGGCGCATCGCCAGCTCCTTAGGTCGCCGCATCTCCATCTCGAAATGGAAGACGCCCAGCCAGCCTCTACCCGCGTTCGGCCGCAATCGCGGCGATCCGCGCCTTGCGCAGCGCCTGGCCAATCTGGGGGCCCTGCAGGCCTTCTTCGGCCAGATCGCGCGCGTTGATGGACAGCGCGGCCGCGTGCAGCCGCTGAAGCAGCTCGCCCTGCGGATAGGCGTCTCCGGCGCTGCCCAGGCGGCCGCGCTTGTCGGCCTCGCATACCAGCGCCAGCTGCGCGATCCGCGCCGTTTTCCGGAAAGCGTCGCAGCGCGCCAACAGGTCATGCACCGTGGCATCGCGCAGCTCGGCCAGCCGATGCACGTTGAGATGCTCACGGCAGGCGATCACGGCCAGCTCGCGATGCTCCGCCGGGATCTTCAGGCGTGCACACAGCGCCTGCAGCGGCTTGAGACCGGCCTGCTCGTGGCCGATGTGCCTGGGCAGCACGTGCGAGGGCGTCAGCGCTTTGCCCAAATCGTGGGTCAGCGCGGCAAAGCCGATCGCATCATCGCCCGGCGCCAACTGCGCGGCCATGTCGCTGACCAGCTCCTGGTGCATGCCGGTATCGACCTCGGGGTGATACTCGGCGCGTTGCGGCACGCCGTACAAGGCCTCGATCTCCGGCAACACGGCCCGCAGGGCGTGGGCATCGTGCAGCGTGCGCAGGAAGGCGCTGGGCTGCCGGGACGCCAGCGCCCGGCGCAGTTCCTGCCACACCCGCTCGGGAACCAGCGTGTCCAGCTCGCCGCTGTCGGCCATCTGCCGCATCAGCGCCAGCGTCTCCGGGGCCAGGGTGAAGCCCAGCGGCGCCAGCCGCGCCATGAAGCGTGCCGCGCGCAGCACGCGCAAAGGGTCTTCCACGAAGGCCGGGCCGACGTGCCGCAGCACGCGTGCGGCGATGTCGCGCGCGCCGCCGTAGGGATCGACCAGTGTGCCGTCCTCGTCCTGGGCGATCGCATTGAGGGTGAAATCGCGCCGCAGCAGGTCTTCCTCCAGCGTGACCGAGGGATCGGCATCGACCACGAAGCCGCGATACCCGCGCCCGGACTTGCGCTCGGTGCGCGCCAGCGCGTACTCCTCCTGCGTGCGCGGATGCAGAAACACCGGGAAGTCCTTGCCGACCGCGCGAAAGCCCTGCGCCTCCATCTGCGCCTGGGTGGCGCCAACCACGACCCAGTCGCGGTCTCCTGGTGTGAGTCCCAGCAGTTGATCGCGGACCGCGCCGCCGACGAGATAGGTCTTCATGCAGCACATGATCGCCGATCGTCGAGGCAATGGCCGCATGCCGCTGCCCAGACCGAACGCGTCCGTCCCAACGCTCCTGCAGGTCAAAGCGCCGGGTGGAATGCGCGAGCGCGTCTGTTCCCGCGCGCGTTCATGGATGGCGGAGGCCGTGCGTTGCGCAGTCGGTTCTTTCTGCCTGCGGTTGGCCGCGCTCGCCGTTGTCTTCCAGGAACGCCCCGCACGCCTGTCTTTCAGCGCCTCAACGCGCCGCGATAGGCTCCGCGTGCGCGTGTTCGCCCGTGCGCGCCAGTGCCCGGTAGGCGTCGCGCTCGCCGGGCGAGAACGCCGCGGCCTTGCCGCGCGGGCGGTCGGGGCCTTCGGCCTTGTCCAGGATGAGCGTCACCCCCAGCCCCGCGTAGAGATAGCGCTGCCCATAGGCGGCCTGCAGGGCGGCGAAGGTGGCCTCGCCGGTGCAGTGGCCCGGTGCGATGAAATCGATCTTGAACGGCTGCAGCGCCTGGATCACATTGGCAATGGCCGCATCGTCGGCGTTGACGTAGTGGAAGCCGCCGATCACCAGGTGCAGGTGCGGATCGAGCTTGGCCGCTTCGGCCACGATCAGCGGCAGCCCGGGGTGCGAGCAGCCAACCACCAGCAGCAGGCCCTGCGGCGTGCGTACCGCCAGCGACAGCTCGCGCAGCTCGCGCGTGCCGGGCACATCGGAGGTGGTGATGATGGCCCACACGCCGGGCGCGATCTCGGTGGTCTTGGCCAGGGGATTGAAATGCGCATCCGGCCAGGCGCTGCCGAGGACCAGTGTCTGCGGCGGATTCCCATCGAAGTAGCGCTGGCGTGCCGGCAACGCGGCGTCCTTGCGATAGAAGCTGGAGGGCAGCGACGAGCCGAACAGGCCGAAGCCTTCCTGCGGCGCGTGGATCACCACATCGGGATTGGTCGCCAGCACCGCCGCCAGCCCGGCGGTATGGTCCGAGTGCCGGTGCGAGAGCACCACCGAATCCAGGCGCGACAGGTCCACGCCAGCGGTTTTGACGTTGTGCGCGAACACCTCGGCATCGTTGCCGGTATCGAACAGGATGCGCTTGCCGTCGACCTCGATCAGCGCGGCAAAGCCCCAGTCCTTGCGCAGCGGGCCGGGGTCGCCGAAAGCGTCGTAGAGCACGGTGATCTTCGGTGCCGACGCTGGCGAGGCGGCACGTGCGCCCGGGGCCAGCCCCAGCGCGGACAGCACCAGCAGCAACAAGACGTTCGAAACGCGCATGGCCATGGCTCTAGGGCGGGAGCCCGCAGGCTAGCGTGGCCGGGCGCAACTGGCGCCCCGCGGGCAATGGCGCGATGGCATATCGACATGCCCTGCCGGCATGTGTGCCAGGGCAGGGGCATCGAAGCTGACGCGGCGGTCAGCCTTCCTCGTTGCCGCCTTGCGCACCGGCGCAGACGAAGGACTTGCGCTGGCCGTCGATGCGGCCGGTCATGCGGTCGCTCAGCGACAGCGCGTCCTTGTTGAGGCGCCAGTCGTAGATCACGCTGAAGGCCAATACCCGCGCCACGTACTCGCGGGTTTCCTTGTAGCTGATGGTCTCGATCCAGAAATCCGGGTCCATGCCCGGGCGCTGGGACTGCCAGCGCGCGGTGGGCGTGGGCCCGGCGTTGTAGGCGGCGATGGTCACGTAGGGCGCGCCGTACTTGTCCAGCAGCTCGCGCAGGTAGGCTGTGCCGATGGCGATGTTGGTGTCCGAGTCGTACAGGCTGGAGGCACCGCCATAGGCGATGCCGCGGCGCCTGGCCACGGCCGTGCCGGTGCCGGGCAGCACCTGCATCAGGCCCATGGCGTTGGCCGGCGAGCGCGCCTTGGGGTTGAAGATGCTCTCGGCGCGGATCTCGGCGGCGACCCAGGCCGGATCGATCGCATTGTTGGCCGCCTCGCGCCGGATCGTGGCGTCGTGATGCAGCGGGAAGCGCAGCGAATAGAGCTGCAGCTCGCCGGGCTTCTTGCCCAGCGAGAACACCGCGCGATCGAACCAGCCGTTGTCGCGCGCCACTTCCACGGCGATGCGACGCTGCTCGTCGCTGAACCTGGCCACGGCCGCATTCCACTCGGCCGTGGCCCAGGCCGGGCGCTCGAGCTGCCACAGCGCCATGGCGCGCACCAGGCCGGGGTCGCGTGCCACCGCCGCGCGCGCCTGCGGGCTGTCGCTGGGCTCGGCCGGGCATAGCGCGTAGGGCTGGTTGAGGCGGTCGGCGGCGAGGAAGCCGTGGAAGGTCGCGGTGCGGGCGGCCTCGGCGTACAGGCGCCTGGCTTCGCCGGACTCACCCTGCTTTTCGGCCAGGCGCGCCTCGAAGTAACGCCAGCGTGGGTCGTTGCGCTGGTCCGGGCCCATCTTGCGGATCGCCGCCAGCGCGCTGCGCCAGTCGCCGCGGGCCATGGCTTCGCGCGCGCGCCACTCGTGCAGGCGCGGGTCGTAGGCCGCCTCGGGGACCTCGTTGAGGCGGCGGGCCGAATCCGGCTCGTAGGAGGCCACCGTCCACAGCGCGGCCTGGTACTTCACCTGCGCCTGCTCGCCGGCGCTCATGCCCAGGGCCTGCGCGTACTGCGGCAGCTGCGCTTCTGCGGCGGCCGGCGCGGACTTGGCCAGCTTGGACAGGCCGACGGTGGCGGCCTTGCGGCTGCGCTCGGTCCGGGGCCAGTTCAGCGCGCGGGTGTGGATGGCGTCGATGAAGGCCGCGTAGTCCAGGGCGAGGGCGCGCTCCTCGGCGGGCAGGCCCGCGGCGATGCCGCGCACGATGCCGGTCTGCTGCGCGTCCATGGCCAGGTCGATGCGCTGCCAGCGCAGCGCCGGGGTCAGCACGCCGCGCTGGGCCAGGGTGGCGAAGACCGCATCGCAGTTGTCCGGCAGCGCCTTGCCGGTGGACAGCCACAGCGCCTTGGCATCGCTGTCCCAGCGTGCATCCAGGGCGCCGGTCTCCTGCCGCGCGGTGAGTTCGGCGCATTGCAGGCCGACGTTGTTCGGCTGCGGGGTCCAGTTCGCGCGCAGCGCGGTCCAGTCCTTGCGGCGCGACAGCGCCGGCAGCCACACCGCACGGAAGGCATCGGCCACCGGTTCGCCGCGATAGCGCGAGAGAAAGTCCAGCGCGCGTGCATCGGAGACGCTGTCGATGTTGCGCTTCAGGTCGGCCAGCTCGATCCAGCGCCAGGCCGGCGAGCTGGACAGCGCGGCGTACTGGCTGGCATCGAAACGGCCGGCCTCGGCGGCCTGCAGCGCCTGCACCAGGGCATCGCGCTGCGGCAACGGCGCCACCTGCGCGCGTGCGGTGGAGGTCAGGCCAGCGGCCGCCGCCAGGGCGGCAAGAACGATCATCAAGGGACGGACATGCATGGACCAGATGATACGAGCGCCTGCATGAATCCGGTTTTTCACCACCAGCGGCGGGGGGGGGATCGACACCAGCAAGAGTCCTTTTTGGCGCAGCAGTGGGAGGGGTTGTGGAGGGAGTTGTGGGAGCGGCTCTAGGTGGCCT
>NZ_SAWZ01000022.1 GCF_004122095.1 Pseudoxanthomonas composti
TCGCGCCGTACCGAGCAGCAGGCGGCCAACCTGGAAGAGACCGCCGCCTCGATGGAAGAGCTGACCTCCACGGTCAAGCAGAACGCCGAGCACGCGCGCCAGGCCAACCAGCTGGCCGTGGGCGCCGCGCAGGTTGCCGCCAGCGGCGGCAGCGTGGTCGGCCAGGTCGTGGTGACCATGGGCGAGATCGAGGCCTCCTCGCGCAAGATCGCCGACATCATCAGCGTCATCGACGGCATCGCCTTCCAGACCAACATCCTGGCGCTCAATGCCGCGGTGGAAGCCGCGCGCGCTGGCGAACAGGGCCGCGGCTTTGCGGTGGTCGCCTCGGAAGTGCGCTCGCTGGCGCAGCGCTCGGCCAACGCCGCCAAGGAAATCAAGGGCCTGATCGAGGACTCGGTGTCCAAGGTGTCCGATGGTTCTGCGCTGGCCGGGCAGGCCGGCAAGACCATGGAAGAGCTGGTGGGCTCGGTACAGCGGGTCACCGACATCATGGGCGAGATCTCCGCGGCCTCGCAGGAGCAGGCCGCAGGCATCGAGCAGGTCAACCAGACCGTGGTGCAGATGGACGAGACCACCCAGCAGAACGCCGCCCTGGTGGAAGAAGCCTCGGCCGCAGCGCGCGCGATGGAAGAACAGGCGCAGGCGCTGGTCGCCGCAGTCTCGGTGTTTCGCCTGGAGCAGTCGCCAGCGCCTGTTCCGGCCGGCAAGCCGAGCGCCCGCAAGGCCATCGCCGCGGCGGCTTAGGCCCACCGCAGGGTGCGGCGCCTGGCCGACGCGGGCCAGGTCGCATGCGCGCAGGCAAGCGCACTCGGGCAACGCGCTGGAGCGCAAAGCGAGCCCTTGCCGTCGCGTCGCATCTCGGGTTCTGTGACAGACCCGTCACCCCGGGCCTGCCCAGTGTCTTCAGCGCGTGAAGGGGTCGCCGATAGTTCTAGGGCCTTCCTAGAACTATCCCCGGATGAATCACCTCTCTCGCCTCTCCATTGCCGCGCGCCTGGGTCTGGCGATCGCCGCCGCCGTGTTTGCGGCCTTTGCCCTGCTTGCCTGGCTGGTCTACCGGCAGTCCGCCGCCAGCTACGAACAGCGCGTGGAGACCGGGCTGCAATCCTCCACCCTGCTCACCCGCGACATGGTGGCCATGTACGACCGTAACCTGAGCGAAAGCTCGGCTCGCATGGGCCGCACCTTCCGCGCCATGCTGCCGCAAGGCGAGGCCACGCTGGACCAGCGCGCCACCGTGCTGGTCAACGAACAACCCACGCCCTCGCTGAGCATCGGCAAGGTGCGCATGAACCTGCGCCAGGAGACCGTGGACCGCTTTGCCGAGGCCACCGGCGGCGTGGCCACCATCTTCGTGCGCAGCGGCGAGGACTTCGTGCGCGTGGCGACCTCGCTGCGCAACAAGGAGGGCGAACGCGTCCTGGGCACCTCGCTGGACCGCAGCGGCAAAGCCTATGCGGCCATCGCCAGCGGCCAGACCTACACCGGTCCGGCCTCGCTGTTCGGTACCAGCTACATGACCCACTACGCGCCGCTGGCCGACGCCGCCGGCAACACCGTGGGCATCCTGTTCGTGGGGCAGAACTACTCCGAGGGGCTGGCCAGCCTGCAGGAACGCCTGCGCGAGGCCAAGCTGGGCGAACAGGGTCACTTCATCGCCGTAGACCTGCGCGAAGGCGACAGCCGCGGCATGATCGTCGCCGCCGCCAAGGGCGAAGGCAGCACCGTGCAATCGCACGTGGCCGAGGCCGACCGCCCCGCGCTGGAGGCACTGCTCGCCGGCAAAAGCCAGACCGCCAGGCTGTCCTTCACCGAATCGGACGGCACCACCGTGCCCTCCTACGTCACCGCGCAGGTCTACGCGCCGTGGCAATGGGCGGTCCTGGGCGTAGAGCCTGAGTCCACGGTGACCGCCGTGCTGCGCGGGCTGATGTGGAAGATCCTGCTGACCGCGCTGGTGGCGTTGGTGGTGGTCATGACCACCGTGGTCCTGGTGGTGCGCGCCCTGGTGACACGTCCGCTGCGCGTGGCCGTGCAGGTTGCAAGCGACGTGGCCGAGGGTCGCCTGGATGGGCGTATCGAGGTGCAGCGCGAGGATGAGGTCGGGCGCCTGCTGCGCGCCATGGACCGCATGCGCACCGACCTGCGCGAGCGGCTCGGCCGCGACCGCATGATCGCCAACGACAACCTGCGCGTGCGCACGGCGCTGGACGATGTCACCACCAACGTGATGATCGCCGATGCCGAGCGCAACATCGTCTTCGTCAATCGCCCGCTGCAGCAGATGCTGAGCAGGGTCGAGGCCGAGCTGCGCCGCGACCTGCCGCAGTTCAGCGCGCAGGACCTGCTGGGCAAGAGCATCGACATCTTCCACAAGCGCCCCGAGCACCAGGCCAGGATGCTGGCCGAGCTGCGCACCACCCACCGCGCGCAGATCACCGTGGGCGGGCGCATCATGCGCCTGATCATCAGCCC
>NZ_SAWZ01000023.1 GCF_004122095.1 Pseudoxanthomonas composti
GGCGCGCAGTCCACCGCCATCGGTGCGGTGGCCAACGCCATCGGCGACTACGCCACCGCGGTCGGCACCCAGACCACCGCTGGCGGCACCAGCAGTGTGGCCGTGGGCGGTCCGGTGGACCTGATCCCGGGCCTGGGCTTTTTCGTCAACACCGAAGCCACCGGCGAGGCCTCGGCGGCCTTCGGCAGCGGCGCGCAGGCCACAGGCGACTACAGCGTGGCCAACGGCACGCTGGCGGCAGCCGAGGGCATCGAATCCACCGCGGTGGGTTACTTCTCCTACGCACCGGGCGATGGCGCCACGGCACTGGGCGCCGAGACTTGGGCCAGCGGCGAGCTGAGCACGGCGGTGGGCTTCTACAGCACCGCCCTGGGCGACAACAGCGTGGCGCTGGGCGCCAACTCCACGGCCACGCGCGACAACACCGTGTCGGTCGGCGATGTCGGCAGCGAGCGCCAGATCACCAACGTGGCCGCCGGCACCGAGGGCACCGACGCGGTGAACCTGGACCAGCTCAACGCCGTGGCCGAGGTGGCCGAAGGCACCGCGCTGAATTTCCAGGCCAGCGGTGGCGAGGGCAGCAATGTCGGCGCCTATGTCGAGGGCGAATACAACGTCGCGGCGGGCAACGCCGCCAACGCCATCGGCACCGGCGCCACCGCGCTGGGCAGTGGCGCGACCTCGGTGGCCGACAACGCCACCGCCGTCGGCGTCAATGCGGTGGCGGCGGCCGATTCGGCCACCGCCGTGGGCGGGTCGCTGTATGTCGAGGACGAGGACGGCAACGTGCTGCTGGACGGCACGACCGAGGCGTCGGAAGTCGGGGCCAGCGCCTTCGGCGCCGGTGCCACCGCCACGGCTGCCTATTCCACCGCGCTCGGCGCCGGCGCCAGCGCCGAAGGCCTGCAGGCTACGGCGGTAGGCTATTCGGCCAGCGCTGCGGCCGATGGCGGCACCGCCAGCGGCAGTTTCAGCGAGGCCTCCGGCACGCTCTCCTCGGCCTTCGGTTATGGCGCAACGGCGGCCGGCGACTACGGCACCGCGCTGGGCGCGGTGGCTAACGCTTCCGGTGCCGGTGCGGTGGCGGTGGGCGAATACGCCACGGCCACGGGCGCGGAGAGCGTTGCGGTGGGCGGCACGACCTTCTTCGGCCTGATCCAGGCCGAAGCCTCCGGCGAGGGGGCCTCGTCCTTCGGCGCCGGCGCCTGGGCGCTGGGCGACTACGCCACGGCCCTGGGCTGGAACAGCTGGGCCGATGCGGTCAGCTCCACGGCAATCGGCGAAAGCGCTATTGCCGAGGCGGCCAACAGCGTCGCGCTGGGCGCCAGCTCCTACGCCGATCGCGACAACACCGTGTCGGTGGGCGATGTCGGCAGCGAGCGCCAGATCACCAACGTGGCCGCCGGTACCGAGGGCACCGATGCGGTGAACCTGGACCAGCTCAACGCCGTGGCCGAGGTGGCCGACAACACCAGCAAGTACTTCCAGGCCAGCGGCAGCGAGGCCAGCGATGCCGGGGCCTATGTCGAAGGCGATGATGCCCTGGCCGCGGGCGAGGCCAGCAATGCCATCGGCACCGGGGCTTCGGCCCTGGGTGCTGGCGCCAACGCCGTGGCCGATGGCGCCACCGCGGTGGGCTACAACGCGGTCGCGTCCGGTCAGAACAGCGCGGCCTTCGGCCAGAACGCGCAGGCCAC
>NZ_SAWZ01000024.1 GCF_004122095.1 Pseudoxanthomonas composti
CGCAAGCGGCACGGAAAACAAAATAGAAATAAAAACTAGGAGCACTCGATTTGCGATGCCTACCATATTCGGACCTTCCCTTGAGCTATCCCCGCGCCGAGCATCCGCGCTACAGATGCAATATGAAAAAAAACGGATTAACTATATAAAATAATTCTACGCTGAATAAACATCCCTGAGATGCAATAGGATCAAATCTCCGCGATTTTCCTAGCGCTCCCTCATCGCCTCGGCAGCGCCTCTTCTGAACGGACTTAGCAAATAGTCAACAATCCGACGCTCACCCGTCATCACCTCTGCCGTCAGGCTCATGCCGGCGGTCAACTTGACATCGACGCCATCGATGTTGAGATTCGAGCGATCCAGGCGAATACGTGCGGGAAATACCAGTCCTAGGTTTTCGTCCTGCGCGGCGTCGCGCGAGATGCTGACAACCTTTCCGGTGATGTAGCCGTAGCGGGTGTAGGGGAAGCTGTCGACCTTGACGGTGACATCCTGGCCGGCCCTGATAGGGCCGACCAAGGCACAACCTGCTCCATCTCCGCCAGGAACATCTCGCGTCGGGTCCGCTTGCGCTTGCCTTCATGCTCCAGCGGAGAACCAGGTCTTAGGATCATCCCTAATCCATTCGAGCTCTTGCCATCCACCCACAAGCTCGATCTTGTTCGCGAAAGGGCGGTTGTAGACGTGATCAGCAAGTAGTGCGTAGTCAGTTTCGTTTACCATTCCCTTTTCCCTGGAGAGATGCGGTTTTTTTAATCAGCAACCTGTGCCGGCGGACTGCACGATCGTTTTATAAACATCTGCAGATGTTAGCTTCCGCCGCAATTTCTCCTGCCAAGGCACCAAGTGACCCTCATCCGTTTGGCGCGGACCTGTAAGCAGGTTGCTTTTCTGACCAAAGTAATTCTTATCCAGCGGCATCAGTACCCAATCCCCCCCCTTCCGTGACTCATACTGAAGATAGGGCGCCGATGGCCTCCCCAATTCATACCACTGCGGACAGGTCAGCACAGTGACTAACAACGTCCAACGCCGCTGTTGGGCGTCATAATCCAGAAGAACCGGTATGTAACTCCCACTCCATGCCGGGGGCGCCGCCTCCCCTTGCATCGCCGGGACCCGCAATAACGTGTCGCTGGACAACCACTCCGTCGGCCCACCCCAAGCACCTCCCCTCTTGCCTGTCA
>NZ_SAWZ01000025.1 GCF_004122095.1 Pseudoxanthomonas composti
CTTGACCGTGGAGGTCAGCTCTTCCATCGAGGCGGCGGTCTCTTCCAGGTTGGCCGCCTGCTGCTCGGTACGGCGCGAGAGGTCGTCGTTGCCCGAGACGATCTCGCCGGAGGAGGCGTTGATGGACACCGAGGCCTCCTTGATCTGGCGGACGATCTCGCCCAGGCGCTCGCTGGTGGCATTGGCGTCCTGCTTCATCTCACCGAACACGCCATGCAGATCGGCCTCGATGCGGCTGGACAGGTCGCCGGCGGCCAGGGCGCGCAGCATGCGCTGGATATGGCCCAGGCCTTCGCCGGCGGTGCTCATCAGGCTGTTGAGCTGCTCGGCCAGGCCGCGGAAGAAGCCGTCCTTGCCCTCCAGCGATACCCGGCCGGACAGATCGCCGGCCGCGGCATTGCGCACCAGATCGCCGATCTCCTGCTCCACGCTCACTTCCAGGGTACGGTCGGCCCACTCCACCACGAAGCCCTGGCGCTCGCCCTGGGCATTGACGATGGGGCTGATGATCAGGCGCATGATGCGCCCGCCCACGGTGATCTGCGCGCGGTGGGTGGTGCGCAGCTCGGCCAGCATCCTGGCCTGGTGCTCGGG
>NZ_SAWZ01000003.1:0-365588 GCF_004122095.1 Pseudoxanthomonas composti
GAGCCGGGGATGGCGGAAAGCGGGACAGGAGGGCCGGCCGCGGCGAGTCAGCCATGGAGGGCTGACCGAGCCGAGCAGCCATCCCCGGCTCGGGGCCAGGCTGTTTGGCGAAGCCGGCTTTTCACGACCATCCACGTTTCGTCAGGAACCTCACTTCCCGCACTCCGGCCAAGCGCCACAAAGAGGCACGCGTCGCTGACGACGCGTGCCCTTGCCTTGCATGACGCCGCCAGGCGGCGCTGCCGCGATGGCGATCAGTGCATGGACATCAGCAGGTCCACATCGCCGCCAGCGGCGGTGGTGTTGACCGTCACGCAGTACTCGGCGCAGAAGCGCGGCAGGTAGTTCGGGCCGCCGGCCTTGGGGCCGGTGCCGGACAGGCCTTCGCCGCCGAAGGGCTGCACGCCGACCACCGCACCGATCATGTTGCGGTTGACGTAGATGTTGCCGACCTCGGCCTGGGCGGCGATGGCCTGGGCGCGGGTGTCGATGCGCGTCTGCACGCCCAGGGTCAGGCCGTAGCCCAGCCCGTTGATCTGCTCGACCAGGGTCTCCACCTCACCCTTCCAGCGCAGTACCTGCAGCACCGGTCCGAAGATCTCCTCGCGCGCCTGCTCCAGCGAGGTGATCTCGAAGGCCACCGGGGCGATGCTGTTGGCCGGCGCATCGGCCGGCAGCGGCGCGCGCGCGATCAGCTTGCCGCGCGCGGACAGCGCATCGATCTGTGCCTGCAGCTTGTCGTGGGCCTCGGCATCGATCACCGGGCCCAGGTCGCTGGAGAGCTTGCTGGGGTCGCCGACCTGCAGCAGCGACAACGCACCGGACAGCATGGCGATCACGCCATCGGCGATCTCGTCCTGCACGCACAGCACGCGCAGCGCCGAGCAGCGCTGGCCGGCGCTGCGGAAGGTGCTCTGCACCACCGCATCGACCACCTGCTCGGGCAGGGCGGTGGAGTCCACGATCATGGCGTTGAGCCCGCCGGTCTCGGCGATCAACGGCACGATCGGGCCGTCCTTGGCCGCCAGCGTGCGCGCGATGGACTTGGCCACCGCGGTGGAGCCGGTGAACACCACGCCGGCGATCTGCGGGTGCGCCACCAGCGCCGCGCCGGTCTCGCCAGCGCCATACACGCCCACCAGCGCGTCGCGCGGCACGCCGCACTCATGCAGCAGCGCGATCATGGCCGCGCCGATCCCCGGGGTCTGTTCGGCCGGCTTGGCTGCCACCGCATTGCCGGTGACCAGTGCAGCCACAACCTGCCCTGCGAAGATCGCCAGCGGGAAATTCCACGGCGAGATGCACGCCCACACCCCGCGTCCGGCCAGCGAATAGGTGTTGCGCTCGCCGGTCACGCCCGGCAGCACCTGCGGGGCCATCAGCGTGCGCGCCTGCTGGGCGTAGTAGCGGCAGAAGTCGGCCGCCTCGCGCACCTCGGACACCGCATCGCCCCAGGTGCGGTGGCCTTCGCGCACGATGCGCGCGCACCACACCGCCAGGTCGCGCTCCAGCACGTCGGCGGCCTGCTCCAACGCGGCGGCGCGCTGCTCGACCGGGGTGGCGTTCCAGGCCTTCTGGCCCTTGGCCAGGGTCTGCACCAGCGCATCGACCTGCGCCAGCGGCGTGTCGGCCGGGCGCGGCACCGTGGTCTGCGCGTAGGGCGCCAGCAGCGCATCGGACAGCGCCTGGCAGGTCACGTCGGTGCCGGCGGTATTGCGCCGCGTGGGCAGGATGTCCAGCGGCAGGGTCACGCCGCTGCGCTGCTCCAGGCGCAGCGGCGAGGCCACCAGCGCACTGGCCGGCAGGCGCGTGTCGGCCAGCTGATGGACGAAGGAGGAATTGGCGCCGTTTTCCAGCAGGCGTCGCACCAGATAGGCCAGCAGGTCCTTGTGCGGGCCCACCGGGGCGTACACGCGCAGGCCCACGTCCGGATACTGCGCGTAGATCTGCTGGTACACCGCCTCGCCCATGCCGTGCAGGCGCTGCAGCTCGAACGGCACGCCGGCCTGTCGCGCCATGTGCAGGATCGCGGCGATGGTGCCGGCGTTGTGGCCGGCGATCTGCGGATAGATCGCATCAGGCACGGCCAGCATCGCCCGCGCGCAGGCCAGGTAGGCCACGTCGGTGTGGTGCTTGTGGGTGAACACCGGGAAGGCGGCCAGGCCCAGCTCCTGCGCGCGCTTGATCTCATAGTCCCAGTACGCGCCCTTGACCAGGCGCACCATGAAACGCATGCCCAGCTTGCGGGCAATGCGGGTGACTTCCTCGATGGTGTGCAGCGCACGCGTCTGGTACGCCTGCACCGCCAGGCCGAAACCGCGCCACTGCGGGAACTGCGCGGCCACCTGGGTGGCCACCGCCTCGAACACGTCCAGCGACAGCTCCAGGCGCTCGCTTTCTTCGGCATCGATGGTCAGGTTGAGGTCGGCTTTGGCCGCGGCCAGCGCCAGCTCGACCACGCGTGGCACCAGCACCTCGAACACGTGCGCGCGCTGGACCGCCTCGTAGCGCGCATCGATGGCCGAGAGCTTGATGGAGATGCCATCGGCCTGTTCCACCGGCACCGCGCGCTCGCGGCCCTTGGCCAGGGCAGCGATGGCGGCGTGGTACTTGTGCATGTACTCGCGCGCATCGGCATCGGTGCGCGCGCCTTCGCCCAGCATGTCGTAGGAGAAGCGCAGGCCCTTGCGCGCCTTGCGCTGCTTGCGGGCATCGTCCATGGCCTCGTCCAGGGTCTCGCCCATGACGAACTGCTTGCCCATCAGCTGCACCGCGCGCACGGTGGCGGCCACGATCGCCTTGGCGCCCATCTTGGCGAAGAAGCCGGCCTTCTGGCCGTCCTCGCCCAGCATCTTCTTGGACAGCCCGATGGCCTGGCTGGACAGGGTGGCCAGCCAGGACTGGGAGGCGCCGGAGAAATCCGCCCGGCCCAGCTGGTCGGCGGTGAGCATCATGGCGGTCTCGGCGTCGGGCACGCGCAGCAGCGCCTCGGCCAGGCGCATCAGTGCCAGCCCTTCGGCGCTGGACAGCGGGTACTCGCGCAGCAGCGTCTCCATGGCGAAGGAGGAGGGCTTGCTGGCGCGGACCTGCTCGATCCAGCCGATGGCGTCGCTGCTGGCCAGCGACCAGTCCAGGTCGCTCAGCTGCTGCAGGAGGCCGGCCAGGACTTCATGTTCCGGGCGATAGGGAAGGGGAAGCCGCATAAATCACCACCCGGGACGGAAAGCGCTGAGAATGTGGCATTCTCATCCGGAACCTGCCGCATTAAATTCGGTAGCCGCAGGCCTGGAGGACACATGAGCAAACTTCCCGCTGCGCTGGATCGCACCGACCGCAGAATCCTCGCCCTGCTGCAGCAGGACGGCCGCATCACCAATCTCAAGCTGGCCGAGGCCGTGCACCTGTCGCCCACCGCCACCCTGGAGCGCGTGCGCCGGCTCACCGCCGAGAACTACATCATCGGCTACCGCGCCCGCCTCAACCCGCAGAAGCTGGGGGTGGGGATGCTGGTGTTCGTGGAGATCCTGCTGGACCGCACCACCCACAACATCCTCGAGCAGTTCCAGGCCGCGATCAAAGACCAGCCCGAGGTCATGGAATGCCACCTGGTGGCCGGCGGCTTCGACTACCTGATCAAGCTGCGCGCCGCAGACATGGCCGACTACCGCGAGCTGGCCGGCAAGGTGCTGTGGAAACTCCCCGGCGTGCGCGAGGCCCGCACCTACGCGGTGATGGAGGAGGTCAAGAACAGCGCCGACCTGTACCTGGGCGTGTGAGCGCCGCGCCTGGCGGCGATGCCCATCCCGCGCAATGGCGGACCCAAGCGCGCCACCCCGACGTAGGGTGGACAACGCGAAGCTTGTCCACCGCCTTTCCGGCGCCGATCAAGCACGCGTCACGCGGGCACATCGTCCATGGCGCGGCGATGGTGGATGAAACAGCGTCATCCACCCTACGACACTGGGCGTGCGTTCTCCCGACGCCGGTCGCGCCATGCCTTCCTGTTCTCGGCGGCGGTGTTCGGAAGCGTCGCCACGCCCCGAGGTAGGGTGGACAACGCGAAGCTTGTCCACCAACTCTCCGGCGCCGATCAAGCACGAGTCACGCGCGCACATCGTCCCTGGCGCGGCGATGGTGGATGAAACAGCGTCATCCACCCTACGGCCCTGAGCGTGTGCGCCCCCGACGCCGGCCGCGCCATGCCTGCCCCTTCGCGGTGGCAGTGTTTGGAAGCTCGCCGCGCCCCCCCACGTAGGGTGGACAACGCGAAGCTTGTCCACCCACTTTCCGGCGCCGATCAAGAATGAGCCGCGTGCCCACCTTGCCCATCTCGTGTCTCGTGGCGATGGTGGATGGAAGAGCGCCATCCACCCTACGTGAGGCTGACAACCCACAACTTGATGGAGGATGAGCCGCGCGCACGCCTTGCCCATCTCGTCTCTCGTGGCAATGGCGGATCGAAGAGCGCGATCCAGCCGACGTAGGGTGGACAACGCGAAGCTTGTCCACCCAGGCGGGGCGCCGGCACCTGCTCAAGGAAAAGGCCGCGCCCGACCCGCCGCCTCAGGGCACCGCCTCCCAGCCCCCGCCCATGGCCGTGCAGCTCTCCGGCAGGCCGGCCAGACCTTCGGCATCGCGCTCGTAGTAGAAGCCGTCCATCTGGCCGCCGGCCATGCCCAGGCAACTGCCCTGCGCCGGGCGCGGGCAGTCCTCCAGCCACGCCACCGTGCCGGGCTTGCCGTTGCCGATCTTGCCGGAGGTCTCGGCCAGCGCGTTGCACTGCTGGCGGAACACGGCCTGGTCCTGCGTGCGGGGTGCGCGCATGCAGTCGCGCGAGCGGATGGTGCGGCCCATGAGTTTGAACTCGCCGGCGATCATGCAGGCCTGGAAGGCGTCGGCCATCGGTGCGAGCGCGTTGGCCGGTGCGGGCGTCTCCGGCCCCGCACCGGGCTTGCCAGCATCGGCAGGCGCTTCTTGCGCGTCCGCGCGGCTGCCGGCGGTGCGTCCGGGCTGCAGGCGCTGAGCGCCAGGACCAGCATGGCCACGCCGAGGCGGAAGCGGCTGCGCGATCGGTGGTCGACACGGTGGTGCATGTGGACTTCTTAGCCATCGCCGCAGGGCGCCTGCGACGTCGCGGGGATCATACGCCGGGCCGCCAGGCGCGCTCAGCCCGCCCCGGAACGGGTGTGCTGGTTGACGAAGAATCCAATCAGCTTCCATCGCCCAGACTCGCGCTGCAGGACGATTTTCTCGCTGACGCGGGCCTGGTCCAGGTCGCGACCGAACTGCACGACGGCGTACTCGCCCTCCGGCACCTTGGCGTCCACCCGGGAGGTGAAGCCGATGCCCACGAGCGCCCGCGCAGGCGAGAGGCCGTCGTCCTTCTTCACCAGCTTGATCATCTGTTTCCAGGCGAACTCACTGGTCATGTCACGCATGACAGTTCCGGCCTCGGCCCAGGTCCCTTGTGCATCGCCGCGGTCGATCATCTGCAGGTAGCGTCTGGCGGCGCGCTCGGCTTCCTCGCGCTGTGCCGGCGTCCCTGCGCTTGGCGCGGGCAGTGCGTCCTGTTGGTTGCCCGGAGAGAACGACACCGTGCAGCCCGCCAGCAGCAGGACGAGGAGCATGGCGGCGAACCATCGCCTGCCCGGTGGCTCCCAGCGCGAGGGGAGGCGTGCGGGTCGTCCGGGCGCAGCAGTTGAACGTGGCGTGTGGGCGGGTGCGGGGTCGGCAAGGGGCGTGCCCGCGGGTCTGGTGGCGGGGCCGGCCAATTGGGGGTCGTCCGTGATGTTCATCGTGGGTCCGTGCAGCGGGGTGGGTGGCAGGTGCCGGCGCAAGGCCACGCGCCAGGTCGGCGCGGCGCTCGTATCAGCATGCAACACCGCGCTGCGACGACCAAGTGCCGGCGTGGCGTCAGGGACCGGCCACGACGCTGGTGTCGTTCGTTGCTTGGCGATGGTGGATGGAGGAGCGCCATCCACCCTACGGCGTAGGGCTTGGCGCCCGATCATGGATGCGCCGCGCGCAGGTTGTAGGTTCCGCGATGGTGGATGAGGGCGTGTCATCCACCCGGCCGCGTAGGGTGGACAACGCGAAGCTTGTCCACCAATGCGCCGGCCCCGATCCAGGGAGGTGGCGTCAGCGACTCACGTCCATCGAGGCGCCTTGCACCAGGCGTTCGACGTCGGCTTCGCTGGAGTGGCTGAAATCGCCTGGCCAAGAGTGCTTGAGGCAGCCTGCCGCCAGCCCGAAACGCGCGACCTGCGGCAACGGCCAGGCCTGGGTCAGGCCGTGCAGGATGCCGGCAGCGAAGGCATCGCCGCCGCCGATGCGGTCCACCACGCCCGACAGCTCCATCGCCGGGGCGAAAGTGGCCTCTTGGCGCGTGCAGATGCTGGCCGAGAGCAGGTGGTGGTCGCTGGCCCTGGCCTGGCGGTGGGTGCAGGCCACCCATTGCAGGTGCGGGAAACTGGAAAACGCCAGCGCGGCGGTGGCCTGGGCGTGCTCGAAGGCATCCTGGTGCGGCGGCACCTGCTGCCCCAGCACCACCGCCAGGTCGCGGTGATCCACGAACAGAATGTCGGCCAGCGAGAACAACTCGCGCAGCACGCCTGCGGCATCGCCCTGCCAGCGTTGCCACAGCTGCGGGCGGTAGTTGCCGTCGAAGCTCACCCGCACGCCCTGCTGCCGCGCCTGGCGCGCCGCATCGCGTGCCGCCGCGGCGCTGTCGGCGCCCAGGGCCGGGGTGATGCCCGACAGGTGCAGCCACGCGGCGCCTTCCAGCAGGCGTGGCCAGTCGAAGGCCGCAGGCGGGGTGTTGGCGAAGGCCGAGCCGGCGCGGTCGTAGACGACCTGGCTGGGCCGCTGCATGGCGCCGGTGGTGAGGAAGTACAGGCCCATGCGGCCCTCCCCGCAGTCCACCGCGGTCGTGTCCACGCCGTGGCGGCGCAGCTGCCCCAGCGCGGCCTCGCCCAGGGGGTTGTCCGGCACGCGGCTCACCAGGGCGGCGTGGTGGCCGAAGCGGGCCAGCGACACGGCCACATTGGCCTCGGCGCCGCCCACGTGCGCCTCCAGCATGGGCGACTGCAGCAGCGGCTGGCGTCCGGGCGCGCCCAGTCGCAGCAGCACTTCCCCGAAGCAGACGAACCTGAAAGCCTGCGGCATCTCCCTCTCCTCCAATGACCAGCGGTGTCATCGCATTATCCGCATGGCACGCGCGCGCGGTCCAGTCCGGCCCAGCCCCCAGCCGCGCCCAGGCCTACGACCAAAGCAGGAGCGCCAATCCAGGCTGTTGCGCTGCAAGATGCCTGGCCTGACGGCACCTGCTACTTTTTTTTGACCAGCGGTGTCATTCGCAGCCATCGGCTGACCGCACCGCAGATTCATGTTGCCCTGGGAGGGGACCCACATGGCTTTCCGCACGCAGAAAAAAAAGACACCGGTTACCTTGCTCGCTGCCTCGATCGCAATGGCGCTCTCGGCCGGCACGGCCTTCGCCCAGACCGTGCCGGAGGGAGGCACGCAGGACACGGGCGCCACTGAGCTGGATACGGTCACGGTCACCGGCTACCGGGCCAGTGTCGAGAAGGCGATGGACATCAAGCGCGCCGAGAAGGGCATGGTCGATGCCATCGTCGCCGAGGACATCGCCAACTTCCCGGACCTGAACCTGGCCGAGTCGCTGCAGCGCATCCCGGGCGTGGTGATCACCCGCGACGCCGGCGAGGGCCGCAACATCTCCGTGCGCGGCCTGGGCCCGGATTTCACCCGCGTGCGCATCAATGGCATGGAGGCGCTGACCACGGTCGGCAGCTCGGACCAGAGCGGCGGTTCCAATCGCGGCCGCGGTTTCGACTTCAATGTGTTCGCCTCGGACCTGTTCACCCAGCTGGTGGTGCGCAAGACCGCCTCGGCCGATGTCGAGGAAGGCTCGCTCGGCGCCACGGTGGACCTGAAGACCGCCCGGCCGTTCGACTACGACAAGTTCACCTTCGCCGCCAGCGGGCAGGCGGCCTACAACGACATGTCGCAGAAGGCCAACCCGCGCCTGGCCGCGCTGATGGCCAACACCTGGGCCGACGGCACCTTCGGCGCGCTGATGTCGGTGGCCTACACCGAGCGCGAGGTGCTGGAAGAGGGCAGCAACACCGGCCGCTGGGCCAATGGCCCGGCCAACAACGGGTTCAATCCGGCTTCGCCCTTCACCGACGCCAACCGCGCCGACGTGTTCACCCCGCGTTTCCCGCGCTACACGCAGATGATCCACGACCAGGAGCGCCTGGGCGTGACCGGCTCGCTGCAGTGGGCGCCAAGCGATGCCACCGAGTTCTCGCTGGACGGCCTGTACGCCAAGATCGATGCCAAGCGCACCGAGCGCTACATCGAGGCGATCAGCTTCAGCCGCGGCCGCTCGCAGAACGGCAAGCCGGAGATGATCGTCAACGACGGCTACGTCGATCCGCGCACCGGGGCGCTGCTGTACGGCCAGTTCGACAACGTCGACGTGCGCTCGGAGAGCCGCTATGACGAGTGGAACACGGTGTTCAAGCAGGTCACGCTCAATGGCGAGCACCGCTTCAGCGATGCCTTCAAGATCGATGGACAGATCGGCACCTCGCGCTCCAAGCACGAGAATCCGATCCAGACCACCATCATCATGGACAAGCTCAATGTCGATGGTTACAGCTACGACTACCGCGGCAACAGCCGCGCGCCGGTGTTCGACTACGGCATCGACCCCACCGACCCCAATGGCTGGACCCTGGCCGAGCTGCGGCTGCGCCCGCAGTACGTGGACAACACCTTCGACACCGGCAGCCTGAACTTCGACTGGAACTTCGGCCCGTCCTTCAGCCTGAAGGGTGGCGTGCTGGCCAAGGACTACACCTTCAGCACCCGGGAGCTGCGCCGGGCTTCGGAGGTCACCGTGCCGGCCTTCGCCAATGGCACCCGCACCGTGCCGGCCGAGTTCACCCAGCTCACCAGCCTGGGCGGCATCAACGGCTCGCCCGGCACCTGGGTGGTGCCCGACTTCAACGCGATCGCCGATGCGCTGGACATCTACAGCAACGCCGGCACGCTGGCGCTGGCCGAGCGCGCGGTCAACACCCGCAGCGTGGAAGAAAAGCAGAACGGCGTGTGGCTGATGGGCGACTTCGGCTTCGACATCGGCAACGTGCCGATCTCGGGCAACCTGGGCGTGCGCTACGTGGAGACCAAGCAGGAGGCCACCGGCTACGCCACGGTCAGCGGCACGCCGGTGCAGACCACGGCCAAGCGCAAGTACGACGACACGCTGCCCTCGCTGAACCTGGTGGCCGAGATCACCCCGGATTTCCTGGTGCGCTTCGGCGCGGCGAAGGTCATGTCGCGGCCCGGCCTGGGCAGTCTGACCCCCGGCGTGACGGTCAACGTCGCCGGTGGCGCGCGCACGGTCAGCGGCGGCAACCCCAACCTGGACCCGATCCGCGCCAAGACCGCCGACCTGGGCTTTGAGTGGTACTTCAACGAAGGCGCCATGCTGGGCCTGGCGATGTTCTACAAGGACATCGAGAGCTTCGTGCAGACCGCGCGCACCGTGGCCCCGTACAGCAGCAGCGGCCTGCCGCTGAGCCTGCTGGACGGTACCGGCGCCGGCCCCAACGACGACTTCACCTTCAGCGTGCCGCTCAACACCCCCGGCGGCGAGCTGACCGGTGCGGAGTTCAACTACACCCAGCCCTTCAGTTTCCTGCCGGGCAAGTGGCAGAACTTCGGCGTGCAGCTGAACTACACCTTCGTCGATTCCAAGATCCAGTACCTGACCAGCACCGGCGCGGCCTCGCTCAAGACCGATCTCACCGGCCTGTCCAAGAACGCCTACAACGGCACGCTGTTTTACGAAGGCGAGCAGCTCAGTGCGCGCGTGTCCTATACCCACCGCGACGAGTACCTGACCCAGGTGCCGGCCACGGAAGCGGGCTTCGATGTGCATGGCATGAGCGCGGTCAACACCGTGGACGCGTCGGTGAGCTGGCGGATCGACGACAAGCTGGAGATCAGCGTAGAGGGCATCAACCTCACCAACGAGCCTTCGGACGAATGGGTGGGTGCGGCTTCGCAGCTGCCGCTGCAGTACACCGAGACCGGACGCCAGGTGCTGCTGGGCCTGCGCTATCGCTTCTGATGCCGCATCGCTGTTCGACCATGGTGCAGTGGCGCCGGGCCCCACGGCGCGGCGCATGATGGCCGGTGCCTGGCCACGCGCCAGGCACCACACCGGCGGGCCGCGCCTGCCTGCGGCCTGGCCGGCCACTTCCAGACAGGACGCGTGTTGCCGACATGATCCAGATGCTTCGCGGCTGCGGTCGCTTTCTGTCCGTGGCCGTGCTGGCCCTGGTCGCCGCGGCGCCGGCCTGGTGCAATGAGGCCGGGTTGCTGTTCCGGGTCAGCGCGGACCACGGGTTCGACGCCGACGTGGCCGGCGGGCAGGCCGTGCCGAACTTCCGCGACAAGGTGCGCCTGGTGGAGGACGGCAAGTCGGGCAAGGCCATCCAATGGGCCGATGACGGTGTGCTGGCCTGGAACGCGCCGGGCAATGTCTACGCCCAGCGCGGCACGCTGTCCTTCTTCTGGCGTGCGCGCGACCCGCTGGGGCAGGCGCCGTTCGTGGTCTTCCGTATCGGCTATGCCGATCACAGCAGCTGGGACATGGCCTGGCTGCGCATCGACTGGAACGGCCAGGGCTTCGATGCCTTCGTGACCGACGCCAACCTGGCGCGCAAGCGCGTGTCCTTCAGGATGACCACGCCACCGGCGGCCGATGCCTGGACGCACCTGGCCTTCAGCTGGGACGAAACCCAGGGCGTGCGCCTGTACGTCGATGGCAGGGAGGTGGGGCGCCGCGAGGGTCCGGCCGACCTGGATGCCGGGCTGGACCAGCTGGGCCTGGCCGGGCGGGTGCTGGCGCCGCACCAGGTGCAGAGCCGCTACAACTTCCTGCGCGGCAGCGATTTCGATGAGATCCGCGTCTACGACCGCATGCTGGCGGCCGGCGACGTGGCCGCGCTGGCGCGGCTGCGCGAGCCGTCGCCGCCGGCGGGCCAGGCCTGGCAGCAACAGGCCGCCCAGCAGGCATGGCGGCACCGCTACGGCTGGGACCATGCGCTGCCCCCCGCGCTTCAGGGGCCGGCCACGCGCATCCGCAAGGTTGAGTTCGCCGATGCGCGCGACCTGAAGGCATGGATGTACAAGGCCACCGATGGCATCGCCGAGACCACCTGGCCCGGCGTCTACAACCGCTCGCGCCTGGAAGGGCGCGACGACTACTTCCAGCTGCCCGACTGGAATACCTACGTCGAAGGCGGCAAGGCGCTGGCCCTGACCCTGCCGGACGAGCCGTTCAACCGCATCGAACTGCGGGGCGCCGCCTACGGCCAGGCGCGCTGGCAGGCCGATGAGGCCGCGCCTGCGGTGACACTCTTCGAGCGGCCCGAGGGGGTGGTGCGCACCAGCGACGCGCTGCCGGAGCGACAGGGCGGCACGTTGACCTTCACCAACCGCGCGCAGGAAACGCCGATCCAGGAGATCGCCGCCTACCAGGTCGATGCCGTGCCGGCGCCTGTGGGCAGCGCCACGCTGGAGTACAGCATCGATTCGCAGGTCGCGCCGGACTACGCCAACCTGGAGGCGCTACGTGCCTTCATCGACGGGCGCTACCCGGCGCAAGAGCGCAGCACCGTCATCGCCCTGCCCAAACGCGCCCCGGCGCGCAAGCGCGCGGTGCCTGCGACCACACAGGCCATGGCGCCGATCGTGCACGTGCTGGTGCCCTCCACCCTGGGCGATCCGCCGCCGGATGAGCCGCTGATGCGCAGCTGGGCCTATGGCTGGACCAACATGCACGATGGCCTGGATGGCATCGTGCTGGAGCTGCCCGCGCTGGCGCTGCCGGCGCTGGCCGATGGGCTGATCCCGCTCAACGTGCAGGTGCGCGACCCGATCTGGCCGGCCCGCCACTTGCTGGACATCAGCGTCTCGGTGCGCCCCGGCCAGGCGCAGACCCTGTGGCTGGACCTGCGCGACCGCATCCTGGACGACAGCAGCCTGGCGCTGACCATCGCCTCGGGCGCGCCGGGCTTTTCCGCGGCGTCGTTGAACGGGGCGCGGCTGCGCCTGGTGTTCAAGCCGCGCGCGCAGGCCATCGCCGAACACGTGGCCGACCGCTTCAACCAGGCGCGCGACAACTGGGCCTTCCTGGTGGAAGAGCACACCACCTCGCGGCGGCAGCTGCTGTACCGGCGGCTGGAAGGCGACATGCGCGACCTGCTGCGGGTGGATCCGGACCACGCGCTGGGCCGGGCGCTGTGGAACGACATCAGTTATTCCAACCAGGCGCCGGTGCCGGTGGACCTGCCGGAGCCGCCCGAGGGCGTGCCGGCCTGGGCGTTCTGGCAGACCGAGAGCCTCAAGCGCTCACGGCAGTTCGTGAACTGGTGGATCGACCAGCGCCAGGTCGACTACGGCGATTTCGGTGGCGGCATCTCCGATGACAGCGACCTGGTGCAGCAATGGCCGGGCCTGGCGCTGATGGGCGTGGACCCGGACAAGCTCAATGCCTCGATGCTGGCGCTGTCCGATGCGAACTACCGCAACGGCATGTTCACCGGCGGCCTGTCCACCATCGAGACCGACGAGCTGCACGCCTACGAAGAAGGCATCAACCTCAACAGCGCGCTGCTGCTGCTCAACTGGGGCGATCCGCGCACCCTGGAGCGGATCATGGGCACGGTGCATGCGCTGACCGACATCATCCGGGTCAATCCGCAGGGGCACCTGCTGTTCTCCAGCAACTGGTTCGGCGGGCGCAAGGTGTATCGCGAGCCGCGCTGGCAGTGGCAGAAGCCGTACAACTTCCCGATCCTGCACCCGGTGCTGCAACTGGGCGCCTACAACGCCGACGCCACCAGCCGCGGTCTGGTGACCGGCCTGGCCGATGGCTACCTCGCCCACGCCAGTACCGATGGCGAGGGCCGCTGGACCCTGCCCAATGAGATCCAGTGGGCCACCGGCCAGACCCGCGGCGGCGAGCTGTGGGATGGCAGCGGTGGTGGCGACACCTTGCAGACGTTCTGGGCCGCCTGGCGCTTCTCCGGCGATGCGCGCTACCTGCGGGTGCTGGATTACCGCGTCGCGCGCAGCGGACCGACGGGCCTGGAGGTACTCAACGAGAACGCGCTGGATGCCTTGGACAGGCGCGCGGACTGGGGCGCGGCGCTGGTCGGCGCAGCGGCGGCCAGCGATGCGCCGGGCTTTGCCCGCCACGTCGCCTGGGAAGCCAGCGGCGACACCGGCCAGCTGGCGGCGCTGTATCGCAACGAGACACGGCAGAAGCAGCGCGATCTCTACCTCAACACCGACGGCCAATGGTGGAGCGACCGCGTCGAATCGCCCACCGAGCTGCTGCAGCGCGCGCGCCTGGGCGGCGTGGCGCTCAAGCGCAACCAGACCTGGGCCGGACACACCGTGAGCTGGCGCTTCGACGATCCGCAGGGCGCGGTGAAGGTCGGATTGCTGTTGCCCCGGCCCACGCGCGAGCGTTTCACCGTGATCGCCCACAACCTGGGGCGCACCTCGCAGCGCGCGCGCATGACCACCTGGAACGTGGCCCCCGGCCTGTGGCGCCTGCGCGCGGGGAACGATGCCGATGGCGATGGCCGCATCGACGGCCGCGAGCAGGTGCGGGAGCTGATGCTGGAGTCCAGTGCCGAGGTGGTCCTGGACTTTCCTGCCGGCAAGACCCAGGTGCTGCACTTCGAGCGCGTGCAGGCGGCCGACAGCCTGCCCGAGCAGCGCGCCGACGTGGGCATCGGCCATGGCGATGTCCAGCAATGCCAGGAGCGCTTGCAGGTCACCGTGCACAGCCTGGGGCATGTGGACGCGCCTGCCGGCGAGGTGCGGCTGGAAGATGCGCGTGGACGCGTCCTGGCACGCGCCGGCTTCCCGGCCCTGCCCGCGCCGCGCGACCTGCAGCCGCGCCATGCGCAGGTGGTGTTGCCGCTTCCCGCCGGCTTCCAGCGGCCCGGCGCGCGCCTGCGCCTGGTCACCGAAGGCGATGTGCCGGAAGTGACGCGCTTGAACAACGTGCTCGATGCCGAGGCGTGGCAGGGCGCGTCCTGCAGCCCCGGCGAGGCCACAGGCATCAACTGAGCGTGAGCCGCAGCGAGGGTGGATGAAAGCGCGTCGCCCCACGTAGGGTGGACAACGCGAAGCTTGTCCACCAGCGCGCCGGAGTCGGGTCAAGGGTGCGCCCACGTCCACATCGTTTTCTTTCCTGCGATGGTGGATGGAAGAGCATCATCCACCCTACGTGATATTCAGGCCGAATCGCGCGATCAGGTGTGCGCCGGACGCTCGCCGTTCTGCAGCGATGATGGATAAAAGCGCACCCCACGTAGGGTGGACAACGCGAAGCTTGTCCACCACCGCGCCGGCGCCTGATCAAGGGTGCGCCCCACGTCCACATCGTTATCTTTCCTGCGATGGTGGATGGAAAAGCATCATCCACCCTACGTGATGCCCAGGCCCAATCGCGCGATCAGGTGTGGGCCGAACGCCCGGCGTTCCGCACCGATGGTGGATGAGAGCGCGTCACCCCACGTAGGGTGGACAACGCGAAGCTTGTCCACCAGCGCGTCGGCGTCGAGTCAAGGGTGCGCCCCACGTCCACGTTGTTTTTTTCCTGCGATGGTGGATGGAAGAGCGTCATCCACCCTACGTGATGTCCAGGCCCAATCGCGCGCTCAGGTGTGCGCCGAACGCTCGTCGTTCCGCGGCGATGGCGGATGAAAGCGCGTCCCACCGGAGGGTGGACAACGCGAAGCTTGTCCACCAGCGCGCCGGCGTCGGGTCAAGGGCTCGCCCCACGCCCACTTTGTTTGTTTCGCTGCGATGGTGGATGGAAGAGCGTCATCCACCCTACGTGATGCCCAGGCCCAATCGCGCGATCAGGTGTGGGCCGAACGCCCGGCGTTCCGCACCGATGGTGGATGGGAGCGCGTCGCCCCACGTAGGGTGGACAACGCGAAGCTTGTCCACCAGCGCGTCGGCGCCGGATCAAGATGCGCCCCACGCCTACATCGTTTGTTTTGCCGCGCTGGTGGATGAAAAAGCGTCATCCACCCTACGTATAGGTTCGGACGGTTGATCAATCCAGCGCGAGCGCTTCGATGCGCTGGGACAGCCGGGTCTGCGCGCCGGGTGCGAGTTCCACCACGTCCTGCCCGGCGTTGGCCGTCTCCAGGCACAAGTAATGGCGCCAACCTGCTCCCACGTCGGCCATGCGCGTCTGCGCCTGCTCGCCCGGGTTCCACAGCACCACGCTGTCGCTGCCCCCGGTGCGCACATGGATCTTCCGCCGCAGCACCGGGTCGATCAGCGTGTAAGCCCCGCCCACACCGCCATAAATGCGGTCGACACCGTTGCGCGCGCCGGCCTCGCCCAGCGACCAGCGACCGGCCTGCACCCAGGCGGTGGTATAGCCATCGTGCTTGTCGCGGTAACTCGCCCCACCCAGCCCCTCCACCTGGACCTGACGCACATCGCCCACGCGGTAGTAGCTGTGCAGGGCCTGGGTGAAGCGCACCACCTGCGCGCTGGTGTTGGTGGTGACCAGGGTCTGCTCCAGCGCGCGCCCCACGCGCAGCGTCATGCGCAGGGACAGCGGCAGCTCCGGCAACGGCGGCGGCGCCAGGGTGACGGTCATGCTGCCATCGGCGTGGCGCTGCGCCTGCAGCACCGACCAGGCCAGCGTGCGCACCAGGCCGTGCGCCGGCATCTGCGTGGCCTGACCCTGCCGCGAAAAGTAAGGCCACAGCACCGGCACGCCGCCGCGGATCGGCTGCGGCGGCAATGTCGTGGTGGGCGAAAGCCACAGCAGATCCTGCTGCCCATGGGGCACGAAGGACACCAGCTGCCCGCCGTGGCGGGTCACCATCGCGGTGGACGCCACGCTGCGGATCACCAGCACCTCCATCCCCGCGTGGCGCGCATAGGACAGGCCGGGCATCGGCAGCTTGATGGCGTCGTGTGTCGGTACGGCCGCGGCCGGCGGCGCGAAGGCGGTGTGCGCCGGCAGCGCGTCGGCGGCCTGGTCCGCATGCAGCGGCAGCGCAAAAGCGGCAACGCACAACAGCAGCAGCGAAGGCAGGCGCGCGCTCATGGAATCAGCAACGGCCGCAGCGCGGGAAGCTGCCGGGCCAGCTCGTCGGCCACGATGGCACTGAACAGTGCGGCGCCTCCGGGCCCCAGGTGAGTGTGGTCGAAAGCCAGCTTGGCCGTGGCCATCGTGTTCTGCGCACCGGGATCGGGCCCAGGCAACGGCGGCTGCGGCGCAGTGCTGGGCGTGGCGGCCGGCACTTCCAGGCTATCGCCGTCTTGCGCCGCGGCCACCTGCGACGCACTGGGCGGGCGCTGGGCCAGCTGCATCGACAGCACCGGGCCCATGCCCTGGACCACCGCGCGGCTGCGGGCGTGCAGGTCGATCAGGGGCACCTGGTGTTGCTCGGCCACGGCACGGATCTGCGCGGCCCAGGGCGCCAGGTCATCCCGCAGCACGCCATCGTCGAACTGTCGCCGCGTCAGCGGCGTCACCAGCACCGGTGTGGCACCCGTGCTGCGGATATCGGCGATGTAGCGCGCCAGGTTGGCGGGGAACTCGGTGGCCAGGTCAGTGGAACGCTCGGGCTTGCCCGGCTGGTCGTTATGGCCGAACTGCACCAGCACCCACACGTGCGCGTAGCGCGAGCTGCGCATTTCCTCCAGCGCGATGTCCCAGGCGCCTTCGGCGCGGTAGCTGTAGGTGCTGCGCCCGCCGCGGCCCAGGTTGGTGCAGGTCAGGGCCGAGGTGACATGGTGCGCGCAGAATGCGCCGCCCCAGCCGCTGTTGACCGCGGTGGTCGAATCGCCCACCAGCACGATCTTGCTGGCCTGGATTGGCGTCGGTGCAGGCCTGACGAGCGCGGCCTGCGCGCCCAGCGGCAGGAAGGCCAGCAGCAGCGCCAGTGCGTGGTGATGCTTCATTGCGTGCCTCGCTGCAGGAAGGGCGCCTGCGCATACAGTCGGCGCTCGCCGCCGCGTGGGTCGTCCTCCAGCCGGCTGGCATCGTCGAACACCATGGTCTGCCGGCGCTCCAGCGTGTACGGCGACCAGTCGGCCAGGCCGGGATGGCGCGGATCGCCATGGCGGGCGAAGGCCAGCAGCGCGTCGGCCATGGCGGCGGCCATGGCGCGTGCGCCCGGGCCATCGCCGGTGGCCGCGCCCGGCTGGCCGACGTTGTCGAACACCAGCGGGATATCCAGGGTGTGGAAGGCGCGCCGCGACGCATGCGGGCCATCGCGGTCGTACCAGTCCAACTGGTAGGCCCAGGTCGGCGCGCCCTGGCGTGCGCGTGCCTCCAGTGTTTCCACCGCCCCGCGCCAGGAGCGTCCGGCGGTGGTGGCGGCGAAGAACACCTCCGAGGGCGTGTAACGCGGGTACAGGCGGCGGTATTCGTCGATCACCCCCTTGGTGGGCAGGTCGACGAACTGCTGGCGCTCCAGCAGCGCCGGCAGGGCGTCCCAGTCCAGGGTGAAGTGGCGCGCATCGTTGCCCAGGAACGCACGCGTCTCATCGCGCGTATTGCCCACCACCATGGGAATCTGTGCGCCCTGCGGCGGCGCATCCGGCCAGAACGGGTGCCGCGGCAGCGCCTGGCCATCGAGCACCGGGCCCAGGTACAGCGCGGTGTCTTCCACGCGCGAGGGGTCGCGCACCCGCAAGGCCCCCACCAGGGCCGCGCTCGGCAGCTGCTTTACGCGTGCCAGCTGATCCGGGCCCACCCCCAGCGCCTCCAGGTAACGCTGCGCGCGCTGGGTGGCCGCGCGCGGCCCGGCGGCGGTGACCTGCTGCCCGCTCATCGTCCAGGCGCGATGGAACAGGCCGCGCGCTGCCGGCATCGCCATCAGCGTGGCGATCTTGGCGCCGCCGCCGGACTGGCCGAACACGGTGACATTGCCGGCATCGCCGCCGAAGGCCTCGGCATGCTCGCGCACCCAGTGCAGGGCCGCGATCAGGTCCAGCTGGCCGGCATTGCCGGACTGGGCCAGGCCGGCATCGCCCAGCTGCGCCAGGAACAGATAGCCGAAGGCATTGAGGCGGTGATTGACCGTCACCACCACCACATCGCCGCGGCGGCTCAGGCGGCGGCCGTCGTAGAGCGGGTCGCTGCCCGAGCCGGTGCTGAAGGCGCCGCCATGGATGTAGACCAGGATCGGCCGCTTGGCACGATCGCCCAGCCCCGGGGTCCACACGTTGAGCGACAGGCAGTCCTCGCCGGTGGGTTCGCTGGCGTTGAGCTGGGGGCAGGCCAGGCCGGACTGCGTCGCCTCGCGAATGCCGCGCCAGGCAGGCTCGCGCTGCGGTGGCGCGAAGCGGGAGGTCGCCGTGTCGGCGCCGTAGGGAATGCCCTTGAAGACGAAGCTGGCGCCATCGCGGACGCCGCGCACGCGGCCGCTGCGCAGCTGGACGATGGGCGCCTCGGCGGCGGCACGGGCCACCCGCGGTGCGCCGGCGGCCAGCAGGCCCAGGCCCGCGCATTGCAGCAGGCGGCGGCGGGAGAGCACGCCGTGCGGCAGCGCGTGCCCGGCCGCGTCGTTCTCAGGTGACATCGGCTGGGTCATGGCGTGTTCTCCGTTTGCGGCTTCGCACGTTGCGCGTACTGCCAGCGCATCCAGTCCAGCGCCAGCTGCGGCCATGCCGCCGCCGTCAGTCCCTCGGTGCCGCGCACGCCAAAACCGTGGCCGCCCCTGGGAAATACGTGCAGTTCGGTGGACACGCCGGCCTGCAGCAGGGCCTGCGCGTAGAGCAGGCTGTTGGCGACCGGCACCGCCGCATCGTCCTGGGCGTGCAGGAGGAAGGCCGGCGGAGACTGCGCCTGCACCCACGCTTGCGGCGAGGCCGCGCGCACTGCAGCTTCGCTTGGCGCCTCACCCAGCAGCCGGCGGCGCGAGCCGGCGTGGGCCGCCTGGCCCTGCATGGCGATCACCGGGTAGACCAGCAGTTGCAGGTCTGGCCTGGCCGAAAGCGTGTCGGCCGCATCGACCGCGGCGTACACAGTCCGCGCGTGCTGCGTGGCCAGCATCGCCGCCAGGTGACCCCCAGCGGAGAAGCCCATCACGCCCACGCGCGCCGGGTCGATGGCGTAGTCCGCCGCGTGCGCGCGGATCAGGCGCAATGCGCGTTGCGCATCGGCCAGGGAGACCTGGGCCGCCTGCGCGTGCCCTTCGCCCGGCAGTCGGTAGCGCAGCACGAACAGGGTCACGCCCCCAGCCCCGGCGAAGGCCGGCACCAGCGCCGTGCCCTCCTTGTCCAGGACCACGCGCGTGTAGCCGCCGCCGGGAATCACCAGCAGGGCGCTGCCATCCGGGCGGGCAGGGCGGTGGACGACCAGGTGTGGCCGGGCGATGCGGTCCATGTAGCGGTCCGAGCGCATCGGATCGGCACTGCGCTCGACGATGCGCTCCGACCCCGGCCGGGCGTGCTCGCCCGGGGTCAGCTCGCCCGGCCAGAGCATGACGCGTTCGGACTCCGCCACCGGGGGCGGGGCCTCGGCACGGACGACATTGCCACCGGCCCACGCCAGCCACATCGCCGCCGCGACACATGCTTTCCAGCGCTGCATTTCCGCCCCTCCCAAGGTGGTTGCGACTTTGGTTCAAGCCCGTACTGTCGCGTTGCACATTGCCAATGACACCGGTTTACCATATACAGCATCACAGGCACTGTCGATTGGCAGCGCAGCATCCCTCTGCAGGCAGATACGTGAACCAGGACGCCGGAACCCCCTCCATGAACCAGCCAGATCTGGACGGCATCGCTACCCGCTTCGTGCAGGCGCGCCGCGCAGGTGAGGCCTTGCCGGCGTTCCCCGGCGAGATCCCCGATGACCTGGAGATGGCCTACCAGGTCCAGGACCGCGCCATCGCCCAGTGGCAGGACGGCATCGTCGGCTGGAAGGTCGGCTACATCGCCGCCGAGCGGCGTGACCACAGCGGCGATGACCGCCTGCTGGGCCCGATCTTCGCCGCCTCCCATCAAAATGCTACCGGTAGCATCGCGGAAATTCGCGTGTTCCAGGGGGGATTCGCGGCGATCGAAGCCGAATACGTCCTTGTCCTGGACCAGGACGCCGATGCCGCCAAAGTCTGGTCCCCCGACGAGATCGACGGCCTGGCCTGCAGGCTCCACGTCGGCATCGAGGTGGCCAGCAGCCCGCTGGCCACCATCAACCAACTCGGCCCGCGCGTGGTGATCTCCGACTTCGGCAACAACAACGGGCTGATCGTCGGGGCGGAGATCGCCGACTGGAAGACCCTGGACGAGGCCACGCTGAAGGCGGAAACCTTCATCGAAGGCCAGCGGGTGGGCACCGGCGGGGCGCCTTCGCTGCCGGGCGGGCTGCGCACGGCGATCGCCTTCGCGCTGCGGCGCTCGGCCCAGCGCGGCCGGCCGCTGCGCAAGGGCGACCTGATCGCCACCGGCAACGCCACCGGCATCCACGACATCGCCATCGGCCAGCAGGCGCTGGTGCGGTTCCAGGGCTATGGCGACCTATTGTGTAAGGCCATCGCGGCGTAAATCGCCAGCGATGGGGTGATGCAACGCGCGGGAGGGCGCCATGATCACTCGCAGACAACTGATCGCCGCCGGGCTGGGGGCGGTGGCATGCCGCTCGCTGTCGGCGCAGCCGGCCGCCGAGGGCTCGCGCCTGCTGACGGCCAGCGACGTGCACGTGGCGGACTATCCCACGGTCGAGGCGGTGCGCTGGATCGGGCAGGCTCTGGAGCGCCAGACCGGCGGGCGCCTGCGCCTGCGGCAGTACCACTCCGGCCAGCTCGGCCGCGAGTCCGAGGCCATCGACATGGCGCGCTTCGGCGCCATCGACATCACCCGCGTCTACGCCGGTGCGTTGAACAACACCTTCCCGCTGACCCAGGCCCTATGCCTGCCGTACGTGTTCGACTCGGTGGCGCACCTGCGCCGGGCCATCGACGGCCATGTCGGCGACAGCATCCTGCGCAGCTTCGAGCAGCGCGATCTGGTCGGCCTGGCCATCTACGACTCGGGCGCGCGCTGCTTCTACAACACCAAGCATCCGCTGCATCACCCCAGGGACCTGCATGGCCTGAAGCTGCGCGTGGCGTCCTCGGACATCTTCCTGCAGCTGATGCGCAGGCTCGGGGCCAACCCCACGCCGATGTCGCTGGGCGAGACGTTCTCGGCGATGGAAACGCACATGATCGACGGCGCCGAGAACAACATGCGCAGCTTCCAGTCCAGCCGCCACTTCGAGGCCGCGCGCTACTGGTCCGAGAGCCAGCACTCCTACGCGCCGGACGTGCTGGTGATGTCCAAGCGCAGTTTCCAGGCGCTGCGGCCGGAGGATCGCGCGCTGGTGGTGTCGCTGGCCCGGCAGTCGGTGCCGGTCATGCGCACGCTGTGGGACGCCTCCGAGGCCACCGCGAGGCAGCAGGTGATCGCCCATGGCGTCAAGGTCAACGCGGTGGACATGCCGGCCTTCCGCGCTGCCGCCGCGCCGCTGCTGGCCGAGTACCGCAAGCAGCCGCAGATCGAAGCCCTGTACCGCCGCATCCGCGATTTCGCATAGAGGTGACCCGATGACCGAACCCGAGATCGCCACTGCGCCGGTCGCACCCATCGAGCGCGCGCTGGACCGCGTGTCCGACATCGCCATCGGCGGAGCATCGCTGGCCTTGCTGGGCCTGGTGGTGGTGCAAGGCTGGCAGGTCTTCACCCGCTACGTGCTCAACGATTCGCCCAGCTGGACCGAGCCTGTCACTTTGCTGCTGCTCAGTACCGCGCTGAGCCTGGGCGCGGCCGCCGGCGTGCACACCAGCCGGCACTTCGGCTTCTACCTGCTGGGCGAGCACGTGCCGGCAGCGGTGCGTCGGATGTTCGAGCTGATCCGCCCGCTGGCCATCATCGCCATCGGCGCGGTGCTGGCGTGGTGGAGCGCGGTGCTGCTGCTGGATGGGCTGGACATCAAGATGGCCGGCGCGCGCATGCCCCAGAGCATCAACTACCTGCCGCTGTCGCTGGGCGGCGTGCTGATGGTGGTGTTCGCGCTGTACAAGCTGTGGCGGCTGCTGCGCCCGACCCACGTGGGAGGCGCGCGCTGATGGGTATCGCGATCCTGTTGTGCACCTTCCTGGTGTTGCTGTTGATCGGCGTGCCGGTGGCCTTCGCGCTGGCGGCCGCGGCCTTGGCCACCCTGCTGTATCTGGACCTGCCGACGGTGGTGCTGGTGCAGCAGATTTCCGCCGGCAGCGGCTCGGCTTCGCTGATCGCCATTCCGTTGTTCATCTTCGCCGGCGAGCTGATGCTGCGCGGTGGCATCTCCGAGCGCCTGATCGCCCTGGCCTCCTCGCTGGTGGGGCGGGTGCGCGGCGGCCTGGGCCAGGTCAGCGTGCTGTCCTCACTGTTCTTCGGCGGCGTGTCCGGCTCGGCGATCGCCGATGTCTCGGCCGTCGGCGGCACGATGATTCCGCAGATGATCAAGCGCGGCTACGACCGCGACTACGCGGTCAACGTCAGCATGACCGCGGCGCTGGTCGCGCTGCTGGTGCCGCCCTCGCACAACCTGATCCTGTTCTCGGCCGCGGCCGGCGGTGGGTTGTCCATCGCCGACCTGTTCGCCGCCGGCATCGTGCCAGCCCTGCTGATGACCGTGGCGATGATGGTCACCGGCTATGCGGTGGCGCGCCATCGCGGCTACGGCACCGAGCCCTTCCCAGGCTGGCGGGCGGTGGCGCTGCGGCTGGTCGGCGCACTGCCCGGCCTGGGGCTGGTGGCGCTGATCTTCATCGGCATTCGCGCCGGCATCTTCACCGCCGTGGAGAGCGCGGCCATCGCCGTGGTCTACGCGCTGATCGTCACCGCCGTGCTGTACCGGCAGCTGCGCTGGGCCGAGTTCTTCGCCGCGGTGAGCCATGCCGCGCGCACCACCGGGGTGATCCTGTTCGTGATCGCCACCGCGGCGGTGTTCGGCTGGCTGCTGGCCTATCTGCAAGTGCCGGCGGCGGCGGTGAAGTTCCTGCAGGCCATCGCCGACAGCCAGCGCACCGTGCTGCTGATGATCGTGGTGCTGTTGCTGCTGCTGGGCATGTTCATGGACCTGGCGCCGAAGATCCTGATCTGCACGCCGATCTTCCTGCCCGTGGTCAAGGCCTACGGCATCGACCCGATCCACTTCGGCCTGGTGATGGTGCTGGCCGGCGGCATCGGCCTGATCACTCCGCCGATCGGCTCGGTGCTGTTCATCGGCACGGCCATCGGCAAGATCACCGTCGCTCAGAGCATGCGCACGATCTGGCCGTTCTGGCTGGCGGCCCTGTGCGTGCTGCTGGTGGTGGCCTTCTTCCCCGCCCTGTCGCTGACCCTGCCGGCCCTGCTGCGCGGCTGAGGCGGACCGGCCGTGTGCGTCACAATCCAACGGAGACCTGCCATGTGGACTCGTTCCCTTGTCGCGCTGCTGGCCCTGATCGCGGCCGTGGTGCAGCCTGCAGCGCAGGCGCACGAGCCGGTGGAGGGCGCCTGGAAGCGCGGCATCGAACAGCAGCGCCAGGCCGACCTGGGCGATGGCACCTTCCTCAACCCGGTGCTGGCCGGCGACCACCCCGACCCATCCGTGCTCAAGGATGGACAGGACTACTACCTCACCCTGTCCTCGTTCGACGCCTATCCGGGCCTGCCGATCTGGCACTCGCGCGACCTGGTCAACTGGGTGCCGCTGGGACATGCCATCACCCGCAACCTCGGGGCGATCTGGGCGCCGGATCTGGTCAAGCACCAGGGCCGCTACTACATCTACTTCCCGGCCCGCACCGGGGGCACCGAGGGTAAGCGGCGCAGCAACTACGTAGTCTGGGCCGATCACATCGGCGGGCCCTGGAGCGAGCCGGTGGAGCTGGGCCTGCCGCAGTACATCGATCCGGGCCACGCGGTGGGCGAGGACGGCAAGCGCTACCTGTTCCTCAGCGGTGGCGACTATGTGCAGCTGTCCGACGATGGCCTGCGCGTGGTCGGCACGCCCCGGCATGTCTACGACGGTTGGAAGTATCCCGAAAGCTGGGATGTGGAGGGCTATGCGCAGGAAGGCCCGAAGATCCACCGGCGCGGCGAGTGGTACTACATGACCACCGCGGTCGGCGGCACCGCCGGCCCGCCCACGGGGCACATGGTCATCACCGCGCGCTCGCGCTCGATCCACGGGCCCTGGGAGAACGCGCCCAACAATCCCATCACCCGCACCGCCAGCCGCGCCGAGCCGTGGTGGTCGCGCGGCCATGCCACCGTGGTCGAGGGACCCGACGGGCGCTGGTGGATGCTGTACCACGGCTACGAGCATGGCTTCTGGACCCTGGGCCGGCAGATGCTGCTCGACCCGATCGAATGGACCGACGATGGCTGGTTCAACGCCAAGGGCGGCGACCTGGGCAAGCCGCTGCCCATGCCCGGCGGCAGCAAGGTCGGCCCGCACGGCATGGCGCTGTCCGATGGCTTCGGCGCCGGCAGGCTGGGCCCGCAGTGGGCCTTTTACGACCCGGGACCGGACGAGCATCGACGGGTCTCCTTCGTCGATGGCGACATGACGCTGCAGGGCAAGGGCCGCACGCCGGCCGACAGCTCGCCGCTGACGGTCATCGCCGGGGATCGGGCCTACGAGTTCGAGGTGGAGATGGAGATCTCCCCCGGGGCCATCGGCGGGGCGCTGCTGTTCTACAACGACAGGCTCTATGCCGGCGTGGGTAGCAACGGCGAGGCCTTGGTCTTGCACCGCTACGGCCAGGAGCGCCCCGATGGCGGGCTGGCCCCCGGCAAGGGCGGGCGCCTGTGGCTGCGGGTGCGCAACGACCACCACATCGTCACCCTCCACACCAGCACCGATGGCAAGGCCTGGCGCAAGTACCCGGTGCAGATGGAAGTCTCCGGCTACCACCACAACGTGGCCGGGCAGTTCCTGGCGCTGAAGCCTGCGATCTATGCGGCCGGCCAGGGCACGGTGCGGTTCGACCGTTTCAGCTACCGTGCGTTAGCGCCTTCACGGTAACCGGTAGAATCGCCACTCCCCCGAGGCTGGTCCGCTCCCACATGCCCCGCAAGAAAGCCGACAGCCCGAACGCGCCGCTCGCCCCCGGACAGGCCGCGACGATCAACGACATCGCGCGCCTGTCCGGTGTGTCCAAGAAGACGGTTTCGCGGATCATCAACGACTCGCCGCTGGTGCGGCAGGACACCCGCGAGAAGGTGCAGGCGCTGATGAAGGAGCTGGGCTATGCGCCCGATCCGCTGGCGCGCGCCCTGGCGTTCCGGCGCTCGTTCCTGATCGGCATGGTCTACGACAACCCCACCGCCCAGTACATCGTGGACATGCAGTACGGCGCGCTGGATGCCCTGCGCGGGACCAGTTTCGAACTGGTGGTCCACCCTTGCGATACGCGCAGCCCCGGCTACATCGAGGGCGTGCGCCGCTTCGTGCAGCAGCAGAAGCTGCATGGCGTGATCCTGGTGCCGCGCGCCTCGGAAGACCAGGCCCTGGTGGAGATGCTCGACCAGATCGGCTGCCGCTTCACGCGCATCGCCGCCCTGCCGCTGGATGAGACCTCGGCCACGGTGGTCACCCATGACCGCGACGGCGCGGCCGAGGCCGCCGACTACCTGCTCTCGCTGGGTCATCGCGACATCGCCCTGATCACCGGCCCGTCGGCCTACCGCTCCGCGCACGAGCGCACCTCCGGCTTCCTCGAGGCGCTGGAGCGGCGTGGCCTGCGGCTGCCGCCCGAGCGCATCATCGAGGCCGGCTACACCTTCGAATCGGGCGTGGCCGCCGCCGAGAAGCTGCTGCTGGGCGGGCAGCGCCCGACGGCGATCTTCACCGGCAACGACGAAATGGCCGCCGGTGTGTACAAGGTCGCCATGCGCGCCGGGCTGACCATCCCGCGCCAGCTTTCGATCATCGGCTACGACGACAGCCCGCTGGCCTCGCGCCTGTGGCCGTCGCTGACCTCGGTGCGGCGACAGACGCGCGACACCGGCCGCACCGCGGCGGCGATGCTGATCCAGCCCGAAGGCAGCGCCCTGCGCACCGCCAGCGTGCGCCCGCACCTGGCCGTGCGCGACAGCTGCCAACCCCCCGAGCTCTGAACCTCCCGCCGGCTACGTCCAAAGTCGGACGCGGTTGCGGCGCCGCGATATGACACCGGTTACCTGTTTTGGCTAGAATCGTTCTTCCGCCCGCCGTGACCATGCCCGGGCGGCTCGACCCAGGAGAGCCCATGTACGCCAAGACCCATTACGCCACCCACCCGGCCGCCATCGACGGCGTCAGCAACGACGCACTGCGCGAGCTGTACCTGCTGGATGGCCTGTTCGTGGACGATGCGATCACGCTCAAGTACACCCACTACGAGCGCTTCGTCCTCGGCGGCGTGTGCCCGCGCACGCAGGCCATCGCGCTGCCGGCGCAGACCGAGCCGGCCTCTGCCGCCGGTCACCCGTTCCTGGAGCGCCGCGAGCTGGGCGTGATCAACGTCGGCGCCGGCACCGGCACGGTGACGGTGGATGGCACCGCCCACACGCTGGGGCCCAAGGATGGCCTGTACATCCCGATGGGCAGCACCGAGGTGAGCTTCGCCTCGGACGATGCCGCCACCCCGGCGGCGTTCTACCTGGCCTCCACCCCGGCGCACGCGCGCTTTGAGGTCAAGAAGATCTCCATCGCCGATGCGGTGCCGCTGGAGCGCGGCGCGCTGGAGACCAGCAACGAGCGCACCATCTACCAGTACATCGTGCCGGCCACCTGCCAGTCCTCGCAGCTGCTGCTGGGGCTGACCATCCTCAAGCCCGGCAGCGTCTGGAACACCATGCCGCCGCACCTGCACGACCGCCGCAGCGAGGTCTATTTCTATTTCGACCTGGGCCAGAACGACCGCGTGTACCACTTCATGGGCGAGCCCCACGCGCAGCGTCACCTGGTGATCGGCAACAACGAAGCGGTGGTCTCCCCGCCGTGGTCGATCCACATGGGCGCGGGCACCTCCAACTACGCCTTCATCTGGGCCATGGGCGGCGAAAACCTGGACTACACCGACATGCACGTGCTGGACATCTGCCAGCTCAAGTGATGCGCCGCGCATCGGCTTCTCCATTCGCACCAGGACACGCGCAATGACCTCACATCCGTTCGATCTGCAAGGCAAGGTGGCGCTGGTCACCGGGGGCAACGTCGGCCTGGGGCAGGGCATCGCCGTGGCCCTGGCGCAGGCAGGGGCCGACATCGTCTCCGTGGCCCGTCGCCCCTCGGAGGAGACCGGCGAGCAGGTGCGCGCGCTGGGCCGTCGCTTCCTCAGCATCGAAGCCGACCTCGGCACACTCGAGCCCATCCCGCAGCTGCTGGCGCGCACGCTGGAGGAGATGGGCGGGCTGCATGTGCTGGTCAACAACGCCGGCATCATCCGCCGCGCCGATGCGGTGGATTTCAGCGAGGAAGACTGGGATGCAGTGATGAACGTGAACCTCAAGGGCACGTTCTTCCTGACCCAGGCCGTGGGCAAGCACTTCATCGCCCAGGGCGGCGGCAAGGTCATCAACATCGCCTCCATGCTGTCCTTCCAGGGCGGCATCCGCGTGCCCTCGTACACGGCCAGCAAGTCCGGCATCGCCGGGCTGACCCGATTGCTGGCCAACGAGTGGGCGGCCAAGGGCGTGTGCGTCAACGCCATCGCCCCGGGCTACATGGAAACGGACAACACCACCCAGCTGCGCGCCGACGCCGACCGCAACCGCTCCATCCTCGAGCGCATCCCCGCCGCGCGCTGGGGCAAGCCCTCGGACCTGGGCGGTGCGGCGGTGTTCCTGGCCAGCGCCGCTTCGGACTACGTGCACGGCGCGATCCTGCCGGTGGATGGCGGCTGGCTGGCGCGCTGATCGGTGGGGCGGCTGGACGCCTTGTGCCAGCGGCTGCGAAGAAAACTTCCCGGGCCAGCACCTTCGCCGATGAATCGGCTCCCACAGGGGCCGGCGCTGCACGTTGAAGGGAGGGCACAGAACCCGGTCAGCGCCTCCGCGCGGTGCTGCGGATCGATGCACCGCAACATCCCCGTGCCGAGCGAGCGCCTATGATCCGGCAGGTCCTGGGCCGGCCGCGCGACGCGCGCGTCGGCCGGCAGAGGTGTCCACCCCTGGGCGCATCGCCCGGCGGACATCGGACACGGGAGCCTGCATGCGCACCACGACGGTCGGCGGCGAAGAGAACACCGGCTTCATCATCCTCATCAGCTGCGTGGCCACGCTGGGCGGCTTCCTGTTCGGCTTCGACAGCGGGGTCATCAACGGCACCGTGGATGGGCTGAAGCAGACCTTCCACTCCAGCTCGGCGGGCCTGGGCTTCGAAGTGGCCTCGATGCTGCTGGGCTGCGCTGCAGGCGCCTTCATCGCCGCGCGCCTGGCCGATGCCTGGGGCCGGCGCACGGTGCTCATCATCTCGGCGGTGCTGTTCCTGGTGTCGGCCCTGGGGGCCGGCAGCGCGAGCAGCTCACTGGTGTTCATCAGTGCGCGCGTGCTCGGCGGCTTCGCGGTGGGCGCGGCCAGCGTGATCTCCCCGGCCTACATCGCCGAGGTCGCCTCGGCGCGTTATCGCGGCCGGCTGGCCACGCTGCAGCAGATCGCCATCATCTCCGGGCTGTTCTGCGCCTTCCTGTCCAACTACTTCCTGGCCAGGGCCGCCGGTGCTTCGACCGAACCACTCTGGGGCGGACATGCGGCCTGGCGCTGGATGTTCTGGATGCAGGCCTTTCCGTCCCTGCTGTTCCTCGTCCTGCTGCTGGCCATCCCCGAGAGCCCGCGCTACCTGGCGATGAAGGGCCGGCTGGAGGCGGCAGGCGCGGTGCTGGCGCGCCTGTACGGGGCATCGTCGGCGCAGCGCAAGCTCAAGGACATCGGCGGCACGCTGGCGCAGGATCACCACCGCCCCAAGCTGTCTGACCTGATCCACCCGCAGACCGGCAGGATGCGCCCCATCATCTGGGTCGGCTTCGGCCTGGCGATGCTGCAGCAGCTGGTCGGCATCAACGTGGTGTTCTACTACGGCGCCGTGCTGTGGCAGGCGGTGGGGTTTTCCGAATCCGACGCGCTGCTGATCAACGTGCTCTCGGCCGGCCTGAGCATCGGCGCCTGCAGCGTCACCATCGCACTGGTGGATCGCATCGGCCGCAAACCGCTGCTGCTGTTCGGCTCCATCGGCATGACCATCGCTCTGGCGGTGGTGGCCTGGTGCTTTGCCGGCGCATCCACCGAGAACGGCGCGCTCAAGCTGTCCGAAAGCGCCGGCCTGGTCGCCCTGGTGGCCGCCAACACCTACGTGGTGTTCTTCAACTCCACCTGGGGCCCGGTGATGTGGGTGATGCTGGGCGAGATGTTCCAGAACCAGATCCGTGGCTCGGCCCTGGCCGTGGCCGGCGCCGCGCACTGGACCTCCAATTTCCTCATCACCATCTCCTTCCCGGTGCTGCTGACCACCGTCGGCCTGGCCGTGGCCTACGGTCTCTACGCGACCGCCGCCTTCCTCTCGATCCTGTTCGTCGCCCGCTACGTCAAGGAAACCGCCGGGCGCGAGCTGGAGGACATGCAGGGCTGATGCGGCAGGGCCGCGCCGCCGCCGCTGGGCCCGCAATGCACGTCGCCTCGCAGCGAAGGCGCTGGATCGCAAGGGCGCTGATCGGAGGCCTGGCCCTGCTGGCTTCCAGCGCACAGGCGCAGGTGGACGATGCCCAGCGCTTCGCGCAGGTGTGGACCGCCGCCGATGGCCATCCGGATGTGGCCGCCCTGGACGCCGGCTATCTCGCACCCGCCAGCGCGGGGCTGCGCGCGTTCGTTCCCGAGTACATCGGCGATGCCAAGCGCCTGGCCGAGGCGATCGTCCGGGCGCCGGCGGCGTACCGGCATGCGTTGGCGGTCTGCCTGCCGGACGCCGACACCGTCAATGTGGTGATGGACGAGGTCCTGACGCGCTACGGCGCACACATGCCGGTGCCTGCGCGCCCTGCGGTGCACCTGCTGTTCGGCGCCAACACCTCTGCAGGCACCACGCTGTCCGGCGCGATCTACATCGGCCTGGAAAAGGCCTGCGAGGGTGTCGCCGATGCGGCCGCCTTCCGCACGCGCCTGCAAGGGCTGCTGGCCCATGAACTGGTGCACGTGCTGCAGCCACCGATGGCCGACGACGCGCGCCGCGACCTGCTGGCCTGGGCGCTGCGCGAAGGCACGGCCAACATGGTCGGCGCGCTGGTGCTGGGGCAGCCCTATACAGGCGCGCAGGACAGCTGGGCGATATCCCGCGAAGCCATGCTGTGGCCGCGCTTCCAGCAGGACCGGCAAACGATGCTGCAGCATTGGCCCAAGGGCGGCGAGCCGGATCCGCAAGCCCTGGCCGCCGGCACGCGCTGGTTCTGGAATGCCGGCACGGCCGAGGGCTGGCCGCCCGACCTGGGCTACTGGGTAGGGCAGCGCATCGCCGCGCAGTGGTACCAACGCCAGGGCCAGGCGGCGGGCGCACTGTCGCAGCTGGTCGGTGCGCGCAGCCCTGCCCAGGTCCTGGCGCAGAGCGGCTACGCGCCGGACCGCCACGCGCCAGCGGCCGCCTCCGACCGCCAGGCCCGCGGCGCGATGGGCGTTTCCGCGCCCTGAGCGCCGCGCACCCGCGCCTTGCCGCGTCGTGCGACACCGGGCCCATGCTTCGGGTCGCCGCGCCCCTGCCTCCAAGGTCCACGGGTACCCGGACTGGCAAGACGCTGGCGGCGCAGCGCTGTACGATGCGCGGCTCATGTTGTTCACGGGCCCGGCCCAGGCATAGAAGATGGTGTTCCACGCGCAATTCGATGGGTGGCGGTCATGACGGCCCTCGCGTCGGACCACGAGGACGTCGAAGAGCAGGAAGAAGGCAGCGCGCGCAAGTCCGACTGGAATGCCGAGCCGGCCGCCGCGGCCAAGACCCTGGCGGTGTTCGAGGCCATCGGCGCGGCGCCCAACGGCCTGCGCTCCTCGGACATCGTGCAGCTGCTCGAACTGCCGCGCACCACCGTCTACCGCATCCTCACCGGCCTGGTGGACCGTGGGCTGATCCGCAAGGACAAGCGCCGCCGCATGTTCCACCTGGGCGCGCGCTTCCTGCAGCTGGCGCACGATGCCAACCCCGCGCCCGAGCTGCTGGCTGCCGCGCACATCGAGCTGCGCTACCTGCGCGCGGCTACCGGCGAGACCGCCTACCTGTCCGTACGCGACGAGCTGCAGACCCTGGTGCTGGAGTGCTGCCACGGCGTGCACTCGGTGCGGCCGTCCTCGCTGGTCGGCCAGCCCAAGCCGTTGCACTGCACCAGCCAGGGCAAGGCCATCGTCGCCTACCTGGATGGCGAGGAGCGCGCGGCCGTGCTCAAGCAGCTGACCATGCAGCGCATGACCGACAAGACCATCGTCTCGCGCAAGCGCCTCAACAGCGAGCTGCAGCAGGTTCGCGCGCGTGGCTATGCCATCGACGATGAGGAAAGCCTGCCCGGCGTGCGCTGCGTCGGCGCGCCCATCCGCAATGCCAAGGGCGAGATCGCCGGCGCGCTGAGCGTGTCCGGGCCCAGCTTCCGCCTGGATCAGGCGCGCATCGACAGCATCGGCCAGGAGCTGGTGGATGCGGCCCGCCGCGTCAACGAGCGCCTGGTGGCCGAGGTCTCGATCAAGCAGGACGCCCGGGTCGAGCCGGTGGGCGAGGACATCCGCGTGGAGGGCGCCTCGCCGGTGGCCTGCGCCGAAGGGCTGTTCATGATCGACCGCCAGGGCGCGGCCGTGGTGCGCGTGCACGGCGGCAAGCTGCAGCCGGTGCACCGGCCGGGCGAAGCGCCGCTGTGGCTGACCCACGACGGCCATGCCCTGCTGTGCGGCACCAGCGAAAGCGTGGAGGCGCTGGCCTTCGGCAAGGGCAAGGCGGCCACCTCGACCATCATGCGCACCTGGCGCGGCACCGCGCCCTCGCTGGTGTGCGCCGACCCGGAAGGCCGGCTGTGGGCCGCGCAGGCCGACGGCGCCGGCGGCTGGTCGCTGCGCTGCCTGGACATGCAGCGCACCGAGCGCTGGCACCTGGACCAGCAGATCACCAGCCTGTGCTGGAGCGCCGATGGCCTGCGCCTGTTCGCCGCCTGCGCCGATGCCCGCACCATCTTCGTGATGACCCTGGAAGACACACGCGTGCGCCGTTTCGTCTCGGTCCCGGAGATCTCCGGCCGCCTGGGCGGCATGGCCACCGATCGCAACGGCGCGCTCTGGGTCGCCCTGCGGCATTCCTGGAGCGTGGTGCGCTATTCCGGCGACGGCGCGCTGACCAAGGTCATCGGCCTGCCGGTGCCGGACCCGACCGACCTGTGCGTGGATGCAGCCAGCCAGTCGCTGTACGTCACCACCTCACCGGCGGCGATCACCGCGGAAATGGCCTCGCACGTGAGCACCCGCAGCAGCCTGCTGCGGATCGACCTGTCAGGCGGCTGAGGCTCGGGCAGGGAAAGAGCGCCGGGTACTCTCGTCCGGCGCTGGCGTCTGGGCCAGCAGGTGCCCACGCCATCCTGGCGGTCCCTGTGGGCGGGAGCTCACGCGCCACCCTGTAGGCGCGGAGACTTGCGCGGCATCATCGGCAACGCGCGGCCCGTCTTGAGGCGGGTCCGGAAGCCGCGTTGCGATTCGTTCAGCTTGCCTGGTCGTGCGGCGGCGGGTCCGCGGGGGTGTGGTCGCGGTCCTTGACCCGGCGGTGCTTGTCGATGTCCTCCGGGGTCTGCGCGCCGTCATCGCGCTGCCCACCACCGGGTTTTCCGCGGGGATCCGGGGTTTCCCGGTAGCCGGGCGAGGGGTTCTGCTGGGTCATGGCGATGCTCCTTTCGGGTTCCGCGCAGCCTGACCGGGGCCGGGTCAATGGATCGCGAAATCCCCGAGGCGTGAAGCGCGGCCGCACTGTGCTCGACGTCACGTTTACAAAGTCGGAGCAAGACTCAATCCGATGGCCCCCCGAGGAGATCCCCCGCATGTCGCCCTGGCACTATCGCAAGCTGCGCGCCTTCTTCACCGCAGAGCGCTTCCACAAGCTCACCCCCGCGCAGGCGCGGCGCACCCTGGTCCTGCTGGTCCCGGACTACCGCACCGCCGAGGAGCGGCCGGTGCTGACCGATGTCTTTGGCGTGCGCTGGTTCACCGGGCCTGAACGCGCACTCGCCGATGCTTTGTGGCGTCACGTCGAGGGGCGCCTGCCCCGCGTCGAAAGCATGCAGTCGCGCCGCTGGCAGCCTGTCGAGGGCGGCCAGGGACTGTGGGCAGTCGATGCCGGCGCCATGGATGGCGTCCTCCCGGCGGATATTCCTGCCCTCGTTCCGAGAATGACCTGATGTCAGACCGCTCCACCCGCAAGATCGTGTTGCTCGTTGAAGACAACCGCCAACTGTCAGAAGCCGAAGGCGCTTTCCTTGAATCGGCGGGTTACGACGTCGATTACGCGATGGATGGGATGGAGGGCTATCGCCTGGCCACGGAGAACCACTACGACGTGATCGTGCTGGACGTGGGCCTGCCGCGCATCGACGGCCTGGAGTTCTGCCGTCGCCTGCGCACCGAGGCGCGCAAGGCCACGCCGGTGCTGATGCTGACGGCGCGCGACACCCTGGACGACAAGGTCGCCGGGCTTGAGGCGGGTGCCGACGATTACCTGACCAAGCCGTTCGCCGTGCAGGAACTGCGCGCCCGCATCGAGGCGCTGGTGCGCCGCGTGCGCCGCGAGGTCGGCGGCGGCGAGCAGCTGGAGGTCGGTGGCCTGGTGCTGGACCTGCTGAGCCACACGGTCAAGCGCGAAGGCCGCACGCTCAACGTCTCGCCGATCGGCATGCAGCTGCTCAGCATCCTGATGCGGGCCTCGCCGGCGGTGGTGAGCCGGCAGGACATCGAGCGCGAAATCTGGGGCGGCAACCTGCCCGACTCGGATACCTTGCGCAGCCACCTCTACAACCTGCGCAAGGTCGTGGACAAGCCGTTCGATCACCCGCTGATCCACACGGTGATGAGCTTCGGGTTCCGCATCGCCGACGCGCGCTCGGAAGTCTCGGCCACCTGAGCCGGCCTGCCTGCCTGACACCTCGACGCCCGCCTGGACCCAGGCGGGCGTTTTCGTCGGGGCGGGTGCCTCAGCTGCCTGGGGTTGGCTGCGGGGCGCCCAGCGGCGCGGGCCGCTCGAAGCCTGGCAGGCCTTCCTGGGTCCAGCGGATGCGCTGCAGGCGCGGCGAGCGCTTGCCGGTGCACTGCATGTCCGCCTCCGGATTGGCGTGATAGACGATCCAGGTCTGCGCGCCGTCCGGCGTGTCGAAGAAGCCATTGTGCCCGGGCGCGAACACGCCTCGCTCGGGATCCTTGGCCAGGACCGGGCGCTCGCCCTTGGTCCAGTTGCCCGCCTGCAACAGGTCGCTGCCGGGCTTGGCGCGCAGCAGGCCGATGGCGTAGTCGTCGGACCAGCAGGCGCTGCCGGAATAGCTGAGGAACACATCGCCACGCGGCCCGCGCAGGAACTGCGGGCCCTCCAGGATCTGCCGACCGCCCTGGCGTTCCCACGCGCTGTCCGGCCGCGCGATGATGGTTTCCTCGCCCTGCAGGGTCCATGGGTCGCGCATCAGCGAAATGGCCAGCACGCTGTCCGGGCCCACGTACGGCGAGTACACGAAGTAGCGCTTGCCGCCATCGACGAAGGTGGTGCCATCGATGCCGGCGCGTGCGGTCTTCAGCTGGCCGTGGTCGATCCACTGGCCCTGGGTCGGGTCCTGGCCCTTGTTCTCCAGCACGAAGATGCCGCGGTGCGCATCGTCGTTGTGCGCATCGTCCGAAGCCGTGTAGTAGATGAACCACGACCCGTCGATCCGGTGCAGCTCCGGCGCCCAGATCGACTTGGCGTTGGGGCCGGCCGCCGGTGGCGTCCACACCGTGACTTCCCGCGCCTCGCGTAGCCGGCCCAGATCGGTGGTCTTGCGGATGGCCAGGCGATCCCCCCGCGTGCTCATGAAGAAGTAGGTGTCGCCATCGCGCGCAATCCAGGGGTCAGGACCTGAGTCCAGCAGCGGATTGGTAAAGGTGGACTGCGCCTGGACGTTGGCGACCAGGCAGGACGCCAACAGCGCGAAGACGGCGGGAATACGGCGATGCATACGGGCTCCTGGTTCGATGCGGCACTCGTTGCACGCTCCTGCCGCGGGTATCAATGAATCATATTATCGGACAAATGTAACGTGGCGATGCGCTGGGTCGACCCAGGAGCCGGTGCGACCGCACGAGGGAAATCGCTTCGGCTGCTGCTGATGGGCACTGCGTCGCGTCAATGCAAGGAGTGGCACGCAATGGGCGAGGATTCGTAGCGGCCCCGGGCGGCGTCTTTCCGGGGATCGGCGTGCACGCGGCACGTCGACAGCAAGCGCTATGAGCGAGGCCCGGCCAAATCTGTTGCTATAGATGGAATTGGCGCCGGCCGCTCGGTACGCTTCGCCCATGCGGACCAAGCCCAATGCCCAGCCCAACCAGAGCCTGATCGATGGCATCGCCACGCTGCAGGCGCTTGCCTCTTCCCCTGAGCCGATCGGTTGTCGGGAGCTGGCGCGGCAGCTCGATGCCAACCCCACGCGGGTCAATCGGCTGCTGAAGACCCTGGCGTACCTGGGGATCGCGCGGCAGACCGCGGACCGCAAGTACACCCCGGGGCCTGGCATGCATGTGCTGGCCGCGCAGAGCCTGTTCGCCTCCGGGCTGATCCGGCGCGCGCTGCCGGTGCTGGAGGGGCTGCGGCGTTTCGGGCACACGGTGGCCCTGGGCGTGCTCTGGAACGACAGCGTCAGCTACCTGTTCCACGCGCCGCCCGGCATCGAGGCGGCCAGGGGCCTGGGACGCATCGGCCTGCTGCCGGCGACCACCAGCGGCATCGGCATCGTGTTGCTCTCGCAGCTGTCCGATGAGGAGGTGCGCGAGCTGTACGAGGGGCGGGAGATTCCCATGTTCCCGCAGGGCGTCGAGCAGCTGCTCGCGACCCTGGAGACCACCCGTCGCCAGGGGCATGCCCGGGTGCACGTGGCCGATGCGCGCGACCACCACATCGTGGCCATCGCGATGGGCGACCCGGTGCATGCGGGCATCGCGATGTCGGGGTGGATCCCGGAGTCGGCCACGGCCGAGCTGGTGGCCGCGTTGCGGAAGGCGGCCGAGGAGATCGGCTGAGGCGCTGCGACGGTTACGTTCGGCGGGTCGCGGTGATGGTGGATGGGAGAGCGTCTCCCAGCCACGTAGGGTGGACAACGCGAAGCTAGTCCACCGAGGTTCGGGTGACCGATTGAGCGTGAGCCACGCGCCCATGTCGTTCATTTCGCGGCGATGGTGGATGGAAGAGCGCGATCCATCCCACGTAGGGTGGACAACGCGAAGCTTGTCCACCGAGGTTTGGGTGACCAACTGGGCGCGGGTCACGCGCTCACGTTGTTCGTTTCGCGCGATGGTGGATGGGAGAGCGCCATCCACCCTACGCCGCGGTGCGGTTTGACATGTTGCTAAAATAGCAATAGCTTCGCCGTTCGCGGTGGAGGATACGCATGACCATGGGAGTGGGGGGCGTGAGCCGGGCGGGGAGGACGCGTTGGGTCCTGCTTGGCCTGTTGTTCCTGTCGACGATCATCAATTACCTGGACAGGCAGGCGCTTTCGATCCTGGCCACGACCATCCAGGCCGATCTGGGAATGTCGGACCTGGAGTACGCGCGGGTCGTGCAGGTGTTCCTGCTGGCCTACGCAGGCGCCTACGTCCTGGCAGGCCGGGTGACCGACTGGCTGGGGGCCAAGCTGGCGCTGATGCTGTTCATCGGCTGGTGGTCGCTGGCCAACATCGCCACGGGCATGGTGCGCAGTGCGGTCGAGCTGGGTGCGGCGCGGTTCGCGCTCGGCCTGGGCGAGCCGGGCAACTACACCGTGGGGACCAAGGTGGTCTCCGAGCAGTTCCCGCCGAGCGAGCGCGGCCTGGCGCTGGGGCTCTACACGGCCGGGGCGATGATCGGGGCCACCATCGCACCACCGCTGATCGGCGGCATCGCGCTGGTCTACGGCTGGCGCAGCGCGTTCTGGATCACCGGCGTGGTCGGCCTGCTGTGGATCGTGCTGTGGTGGTGGGCCTACCCGAAGCAGCCCAAGGCCGAGGCGACGGCTGCGCAGCCGTCGATGAAGGGCGTGTGGGGCAAGCTGGCGCGCACGCCGGCGGTGTGGACGCTGGTGGCCTCGCGCGCGGTCGCCGATCCGGTCTGGTACTTCTATCTGTTCTGGTTTCCCAAGTACCTGGGCGATGCGCGTGGCATGAGCCTGGCGACGGTCGCCTCGCTGGCCTGGATCGTCTACGTGACCGCCGACATCGGCAGCGTCGGCGGCGGGGCGATTTCCGGCGTGCTGGTGCGCAGAGGCATGACGCCGGTGCGCAGCCGCCTGACCGCGATGACCGGCGCGGCGATCCTGGCGCCGCTGGGCTTCTTCATCACCCTACATCCGTCCGTGCCGGTGCTGTTCGCGCTGGCCTGCACGGTGACCTTTGCCCATCTGGTCTACCAGATCAATCTGACCTCGATGGTGGTGGACATCTTCCCCTCGCGCTACATCGCCTCGGTGGCCGGGCTGATCGGCTGCGGCAGCGCACTGGGCGGGATGGCCTCGGCACAGGTCGTGGGCGAGCTGGTCTCGGGCAACGCCTTTGATCGCACCTTCGTGCTGATGGCCTTTCTGCATCCGCTGGCGGTGCTGTTGGCCTACCTGGCCTTGCGACTGGCCAGGCGTTCGCCATTGAGCCTGCTGTATGCCGGGCCTGCCCAGCGCGCCTGACGAAACGACCGCACAGCCAGGCGTGCGCGGTCGGGGTTGTCATGAACCACTCACGCCCCCGTGGTCCCGTCGCGCCGTCCGCATCTCACTGGCGGGTAGGCGCGAGGTTTCATCAGCCTGGCTCAGTCCACTGCTTCTGCGTGTTCCCAGAAGCGCGGGCCAGGGGTCGCGCCCAGGCCGGGCCCGGATGGCAACTGGTAGTAGCCATCGCGATAGGCCATGTCGGTGTCCAGCATTTCCAGCGAGCGGGAGAAGATCGAGTGCTGCCACTCGTGGCGCCACAGCGGCGCGACCACGCTGGCGGCATGCAGGCTGGCGGCCATGAACAACCCGCCGCCGATGGTGGCGTGCGGTGCGATCTGCACGCCGTGCGCCTGCGCCAGGCGCGCGATGCGCATGAACTGGGTGATGCCGGTATGGCCCATCTCCGGCTGGATGTAGCTGAGCGTGCCGCCGGCCAGGCGCAGGCGCGCCTCGTACTCGGTGTGCCACTCCTCGCCGGCGGCGATCGCGATGGGGCTGCGTTGGCCCAGCTCGATCAGACCGGCCACGTCTTCGGGCTTGAGCGGGGCTTCGATGAAGGTCAGTGCGCACGGCGCCAGCTGCTCGGCCAGCGCCAGGGCCTGGGCGCCGTCGAACTTCCAGTGCAGATCGACCATCAGCTGCGGACCGGGGCCCAGGGCATCGCGCAGCGCGCGCATCTCCTCGACGATGCCGTCATGGCTGACCACCGCGTGCACCTTTAAGGCATCGTGGCCGGCCGCGTGGAACTCGCGCGCCATCGCCACCTTTCCCTCCAGCGTGGCGGTGGGCAGGCCGGACACGTAGCCGGGAATGCGCTCGCGCTGGCGCGTGCCCAGCAGCTGCCAGAGCGGAACCTGGCGCGCACGCGCGCGCAGGTCCCACAGGGCGATGTCCAGCGCGGCGATGGCATCGACATGGAAGCCGCCGAAGCAGCCACGCACGCGCATCAGGCCGTACAGGTCGTCCCACACACGCTCCACGTCTTCCGGTTCCCGTCCGATCAGTTCGGGCGCAAGCAGGTCGTGGACGATTTCGCAGACCGCGCGCGGTGCGCAGATGCCATAGGTTTCGCCCCAGCCCACCGCGCCGTCCTCGGTGGTGAGCCTGACCACCAGCGAGCGATCCACGGTGGGGTACAGCGTGCCATTGCCCTTGCGGACCAGATAGCCGCGGCTGTTGACGCGCTCACCGGCGCCGAGTGGGCCCAGGTAGGGGACCTCGCGCGGGACGGTGAGGATGAAGGTTTCGACCGATGACACCTTGCTCATGCGCGGCTCCTGCTGATCGGTCCGGGAGCCTGATCCATCGGCAGCAGGTCGGCAATGCGCTCCAGGATGAGGGTGAGCTCGCGCTGGTCGGCCGCATCCAGGGCCGGGCCCGGGGCGCGGACATGGTCGCTGGCGATCAGGCCGCGCCGCAGCAGCACGGCCTTGGTCAGGCGCCAGCGGAACACGGCCTGCATGCTCAGCAGCGGCAGCGTGCGTTCGAACAGCTCCCGCGCACCCAGGGTGTCGCCGTCGGCCCAGGCGTCCAGCATCGCCACGTGCACCTCGGTGATCTCGCAGGCGGGCATCGTGCCCACCGCGCCGCGCGCCAGCTCATCCAGCACATAGCGCGCGCCCGCACCGCCGAACACCGCCTGGATGTGCGCACCGGCGCGCTCCTGCAGGGCGGTGATGCGGTGGCCCGAGGGCATGGTTTCTTCCTTGATGTAGTGGATGCCCGCCACTTCGGTGGCAAGGTTGACCACCTCTTCCACGCCGAGCCCGATGCCCATGGGCGGCGGCGCGTTCTGCAGCATGATCGGCACGCCGCTGCGGGCATGCAGCTCAGTGAAGAAACGCGCGATGGCCGGCAGATCGCCCGCATGTGCATGCGGGGTCAGGACCATGGCCGCCTGCGCGCCGGCCTGGGCGCCGGCGCTGGCGTAGGCGACCGCCTGCTCCAGCGTGCTGGCGCTGGCGCCCACCACCAGCGGCACGCGGCCGCGGTTCCAATGCCCGATGCACGCAGTCAGGTGCAGGCGCTCCTGCTCGCTGAGCATGTCGTATTCGCTGGCAAGGCCGGGGAACACCACGCCTGCGGCGCCAGCCTCGATGAGGTACTCGAACACCCGCTCGGTCCCGGCCTCATCCACCCGCCCATCGGCGTGAAAGATGGTGGGCAGGATCGGAAAAACGCCTTGCAGCTTGGCCATGTGATGCTCTCTGATTTCGTTGCGTTAAAAGCAACATCCTGAAGTGTCACTTGGCCAGGCAGATGCGCAGTGCCGCCAAATGTCGCTGCGCTGCAGCGTGCAGCGCGAAATGATATTGCTATATTAGCTACAAGCTGCCAAGTCGCAGCGCAGCAGCATCGATAGATCGCGACGGATACCGGGGGACGGCGCCTGCAGGGCGCCGCCAGGCGGATCTCACATTTGGGGGAGGGCCCAACATGCGCATTGCTCGACGTTCGACCTTGTTTCTGGCGGTAGGCGCCTGCCTGCTCGCACCCATCACCGCGCTGGCGCAGGCGGCCTCGCCCGTACCGCCGCAGGAATCGCCGACGAGCGCGCAGTCTGGCGCGCCTGCCGGGCAGGAGGCGCAGACCCTGGACGCGGTCAGTGTCGTCGGGATCCGCGGCAGCCTGGAGGCGGCGCGCGATATCAAGCGCGACTCGGCGCAGATCGTCGATGCCATCGTCGCCGACGACATCGGCAAGCTGCCCGATACCAATGTCGCCGAGTCGCTCGCGCGCGTGGCGGGCGTCCAGCTCGAACGTGGCATGGGCGAGGGCAGCGACATCCTGGTGCGCGGCCTGAAGGAGAACGTGATCCTCTACAACGGCCGCCAGATCGTCGATGCCACCGGCCGCGGCGGCAACGGCCTGGACCAGTTGGCCACCTCGACCTACGGCCTGCTGTCGCTGGTGCCCTCGGAGCTGATCTCGCGCCTGTCGGTCACCAAGCTGGCCGGCGCGGACCAGATCGCCGGTGGCCTGGGCGGCATCGTGGACATCAACACCCGCCAGCCGCTCGATGGCGATGTCAGCCAGAACGTGCTGAGCCTGGCCGGGGTCTACAACGAGTTGCCGGACAAGCTGGGCGGCAATGCCTTCGGCCTGCTGAGCACGCGCAACGAAGACCGCACCTTCGGCGCGTTGCTGTCGGCCACCTACGGCCGGCGCCAGGTCATGCAGCAGGGGCTGGACACGTTCTCCGGCTATGCCCGCTACACCGATGCCGGTGGCCAGACGCGCTTTGGCAGCACCGACATGCGCGCGCAGAACATCGATGACGACCGCGAGAAGACCGGCGTCAGCGCGGTGCTGCAATGGCGACCGGCCGACGGCGTGGAGATCACCGCCGATACCTTCTACGCCAGGCAGGAAGCCGAGCGCGACCGTTACTGGGTCGCCTTCAATCCGGCCGCGGGCCTGAGCAACGCCACCTACTCCGATCACGACATCCTGCTGGCTGGGCGTTCCAGCGGCACGGTGCTGCTCAACACTGAGGTGGCCGATATCGACTCGGACACCTGGTCTTCGGCCTTGCGTGCCAAGTTCCGAATTGGCGAGCGCCTGGACGGCAGCGTGGAGGCCAACCTGGGCAAATCCACGGCTAGCTATCACCAGCGCTACATGCGCCTGGCGCCGATGGCGGGCATCACCTCGGTGACCGATTTCGACCTGCGCAGCGGAAGCTTCGGCAGCTTCAACGTGAGCGGGGTGGATGTCACCGACCCGGCGCAGTGGCGCATGACCATCATGTTCGACAACGACTGGCGCGCGCAGACCGACAGCAAGGCCCTGCGCACGGACTGGAACCTGGCCTTCGACCAGAGCGCCTTCACCACGCTGGACTTCGGTGCGCGCTTCAACCGGATGGAGAGCCGCCAGGACCCGCTGCGCGCCGACATCCGGCCGGCAGGCGGCCTGCCCGCCACGCAATTGGCGGACTACCTGCGGGTGTGGAGCAACCCGGATTTCCTCCCCGGCGAGTTCGCAGGCCTGCCCCGCGCCTACCTGGGGGCCTACCGCGCGCAGTTCGGCGGCTGCGGCAGCTTCACCACGGTGCCGGTCATCTCGCAGAACGCACAGTGCCTGGACCCGCGCAACAACGCGCTGGCTTATGCGGCGACCTTTGGCGTGGATGAGGACTTCCTTGAGGCCTACACCAAGCTCAACTGGGACACGACCCTGGGCGAGCTGGGGTTCTCGGGCAACGTCGGTGTGCGCATGGTCGATCGCGACCTTGAATCGCGCGGCAACCTGCTCAGTGCGTCGGGCGCGGCGCAGCCTTCGCTGTTTACGCGTAGCGACCGCGAGTTCCTGCCCTCGGCGGTGGCCAAGCTGCAGCTCAGCGATACGCTGGTGCTGCGCGGTGGCGCGGCCAAGGTCGTGGCTTTTCCCAACACCGAGGACCTCAACAACGGCGTAACGCTCAACAACAACGCCGTGTTCGACACCAATGGCACGCAGATCTCGCCAGGCACCGGCAGCGGCGGCGCACCGGACCTGGACCCGTTCAAGGCCACCCAGTACGACCTGTCGCTGGAGTGGTACTACGGCGGCCAGGGCCTGCTGTCGATGGGCCTGTTCTACAAGGACGTCTCCACCTTCATCGTCCAGCGCCAGAGCGCGGAGACCTACAACGGCACCAACTACCTGGTGCTGCGCAAGGTCAACGGCGACAGTGCGACGGTGCGCGGCGCCGAGCTGCTGGCCCAGGTGCCCTTCACCGGCATGCTCGATGGCTTCGGCATGGTGGCGACCTATACCTGGATCGACTCGGAAACCCCGATCCGCGACGTCAACGGCAACGCCCTGACTTTTCCGGGACTGTCCAAGAACAACGTCAACCTCATCGGCTACTACGAGAACGGACCCTTCGGCGTGCGCGTGGCCTACAACTGGCGCGATGAGTACCTGATGGGGCTTTCGGCGGCGGCCACGGGCATCTACAACGACACCTACAAGGACCTGTCGGCCAGCTTCAGTTACGACTTCGGCAGCGACCTGTCGCTCAAGTTGGAATGCACCAACCTGCTGGACAGCGAACAGCGCACGTACGATGGCTACCAGGAAGGGCTGCGCACCAACGTGGTGTTCGGCCGCACCTATCAGGCGCTGCTGACCTACCGGTTCTGAAAGCACGAAGAAGCAGGGGTGAAGCGTGAGGACGAAGAGGCGATGAGCAAGCCAGAGGTCCAGGGCCTGAACGCCCTGGTGACCGGTGCAGCCAGTGGCATCGGTGCGGCGGTGGCCAGGCGCATGGCCGAGGAAGGGGCGCGCGTGGCGGGCCTGGATCGCCAGCCGATGGCCGGGCTGGCGATTCAGGCCCTTGCCGACCTTCGCGATGGCGATGCGGTCGCCCAGGCGGTGGCCGCGCTTGCGCGGCAGGCCGGCGCCTTCGATGTGCTGGTGCACTGCGCCGGGTACTGCCCCAGCGGCGGCACCCTGGAGGGCGATGACGCGCAATGGCTGGAGACCTATTCGGTCAACGTCCTCGGTGCGCTGCGGGTGATGCGCTTGGTGGTGCCCGCCATGCGTCGCAGCGGCGGCAGCATCGTGCTGGTGTCCTCCATCAATGCGCGCTTTGCGACCCCGTCCCTGGCCGCCTACGCCGCCTCCAAGGCGGCGCTGGAGGCGATGAGCCGCACCGCGGCGCTGGAATTCGCTGGCGACGGCATCCGCGTCAACTGCATCGCCCCGGCCTCGGTGGACACGCCCATGCTGCAAGCCTCCTTCGCACGCACCGACGACCCGCAGCACGCGCGGGAGCGCAACATCGCGCGCCACCCCCTGGGCCGACTGGGCACGCCGCAGGACGCAGCGGAACTGGCCTTGTTCCTGGCCTCGCCGCGCAGTGCCTGGATCACCGGGGGCGTCTTCCCCCTGGACGGCGGTGCGGGAGTGACGCGCCGATGAGCGATGACGCAGCGCGCCCGATCATTGGCATCAACTGGGGCAGCAGCAATTTCCGCGCGTATCTGATCGATGCCGGCGGAGCGGCCGTGGATCTGGTCGAACGCCCGGCGGGCATCGCCGCGCTGGATCGTCCGCAGATGCAGGCGCTGGTGCAGGAGATCGCAGGACGCTGGCCAGAGGCCAGGCGCCTCTACGCCTGCGGCATGGTGGGCTCGAACATCGGCTGGAGCGATGCGGGTTATCTCGACTGTCCCGCCACGCCCGCGGCCCTGGCCCGCCAGCTGCACCATGTCACCGTGGGCGAGGTGCCGGTGGCCATCGTGCCGGGGCTGGCGTGCAGGCGCGCGGGCGATGACGCCCCGGACATCATGCGTGGGGAGGAAACCGAGCTGCTGGGGCTCATCGACGCCGGCCGCGTGCCGGGCGATGGGCTGGTGGCCTTGCCTGGGACGCACAGCAAGTGGATCGGCTTGCGCGAAGGCGCGGTGGTGGAGTTCCTGACCGCCATGTCCGGCGAGATCTTCGACCGGCTCACCGCCGCCGGGCTGCTGGCTTCGGTGGTCGACGGGCCAGCGCGGGAGGATGAGATCTTCGACCAGGCCGTGCGCATGGGCCATGGCAGCGGCATGGGACTGGGCAGCCTGCTGTTCGGCGCGCGTGCCCGCGTGATCCGCGGCGACCTGCGCCGCGACCAGGGCGCCTCGTGGGTGCGCGGTGTGCTGATGGGCGCCGAGCTGGCCGATGTGGCCCGGCTCTGGCCGGATGCTTGGGCGCGCGTGGTGCCGCTGGTCGGCGCCGGGCCGGTGTGTGCGCTCTACGCGCGCGCGCTGGCCGTGGTGGGCGGCAAGGGCGAAGCCACGGCGTCGCAGGATGCGGTTACACGCGGATTCCTGGCCCTGGACCGCGCCGCCGGAGCGCTGGCGTGACCGCAACGCGAGAGGAGGCGTTCGATCAGGCGCTGGAGGCCGCGCCGCTGATCGCCATCCTGCGTGGCCTCACGCCAACGGAGGCCATCGCGGTCGGCGAGGCGCTGTATGCAGCCGGAGTGCGCCTGGCGGAGGTGCCGCTCAATTCACCGGACCCGTACGAGAGCATCGCCCTGCTGTGTCAGCACTTCCAGGGACGCATGCTGATCGGCGCCGGCACGGTGCTGCGGACTGATGAGGTCGAGCGCCTGGCCAGCATCGGATGCGCGTTCGTGGTCTCTCCCAACACCGATGCCGGCGTGATCGGCGCCACGCTCGCCGCCGGGATGGTGCCGCTGCCGGGCTTTTCCACGCCGAGCGAAGCCTTTGCCGCCCTGGCGGCCGGTGCCCGCCACCTGAAGGCCTTTCCCGCCCATGGCGCGCAGCAGCGCCTGGCGGCCCTGTCGGCAGTCCTGCCGCCGCAGGCGCGCCTGATCGCCGTCGGCGGTGTGCAGCCGGCAGACCTGGCCGGTCTGGGCAAGGCGGGCGTGTGCGCGGTCGGCATCGGCTCGGACCTCTATCGACCCGGGCATGCGCCAGCGCAGGTCCAGGCGCGGGCCCAGGCCTGGCTCACCGCGATGGACAGCCTGCGCGCGCCCGCCGCGCAGCTGGTCTGCAACCCTCGCACGATGGTCGGCGAGTCGCCGATGGTGGTGGGCGAGCAGGTGCTGTGGGCCGATCCCACGCGCCCATGCCTGCTGTCATGGGATGGGCGGGAGTGCCATGAAGTGCGATTGCCCGAGCCGGTGTGGGCCCTGGGGATTTCCAGAGGCGAGCTGGTCGGCAACGGCGAGCCCTGGTTCGTGCGCCTGGGTCGCGCCGGCGAGGTCGAGCGTGGGCCGCCGATCGCCATGGCGCCGGGCTGTCGCCTCAACGACCTGGTGATCGACAGCCGTGGTGGCTTGTGGGGCGGCTCCATGCATCGTGGGCTGCTGGCGGGAAAGGGCGCGCTGTTCCATGCACCCGCCTTCGACCAGCCCGCCCGCGTCGTCGCCGAAGGGCTGGGCGTCGCCAATGGCATGGCGTTCTCGCAGGACGAAAAGACGCTGTTCGTGATCGATACGCTCGCGCGGACCTTGCTGGCCTATCCGGCCGACACGCTGGGCGGCCGCCTCGGCGAGCCGCGGGTGGTCACCGATTTCCTCGGTGTGCCGGGAAAGCCCGACGGCATGGCGCTCTCGCCCGAAGGGACGCTGTGGGTGGCCATGTGGGGCGGCGAGGCGGTGGTCGAGCTGGCGGACAACGGCGCGGTGCTGCGCAGCGTGCCGGTGCCGGCGCATCACGTGGGAAGCCTGTGCTTCGACCCGGGCGGCGGCATGTTCATCACCACCGCCCGGGCGCGCCTGACGCCCGAGGCGCTGGAGCGCTGGCCCGGATCCGGCGGCCTGTTTCGCGTGGCGCCGCGTCGATAGCGGCAGCGCAGCCGGCGCGCGCATACGGGCGCCTCGCATCAACGCGAGTTGCGCGCTCGGCAAAGGGCATCCGGTCATCGCGGACATCACAGGAGCGACCAACAAAAAACCCCCGACTGCGCGAGGGTCTTGGCACTTCCGGATGGACAAGCAGATGGCGCGCCTGGAGGGATTCGAACCCCCGACCAATGGCTTCGGAAGCCACTACTCTATCCGGCTGAGCTACAGGCGCACGGTGCGCAAGCTCGCCTGCGCAGGCCGGCTAGTATGGCCGAAGCCGCGGCTGGAGGCGAGCCCGCCTGGTGGGAAGATTCATCGGCGGACTTGCAGCGATGCCGGTTGCCGGCCCTTAGGCCGCGATCCGGCAGCCCCGAAACAGCCAGACCGCCCGCGGGCCCTCAGGCGATCCGCAGCGGCGCGAACCCCTTGACCAGCTCGTCCAGGGCCTTGATCTGCGTCAGGAAAGGCTCCAGCGCATCCAGCGGCAGCGCGCTGGGGCCGTCGCAGCGGGCGTGGTCCGGGTCCGGGTGCGCCTCCAGGAACAGGCCGCCTAGGCCCACGGCCATGCCGGCGCGGGCCAGTTCGACCACCTGGCGGCGGCGACCGCCGGAGGCTTCGCTGCCGGACTCGCGACGCTGCAGGCTATGAGTGACATCGAAGATCACCGGCAGCCCGTCGGTGGACTCGGCCATCTCGCGGAAGCCCAGCATGTCCACCACCAGGTTGTCGTAGCCGAACTGCGCGCCGCGCTCGCACAGGATGATGCGTTCGTTGCCGGCCTCGCGGATCTTGCTGACGATGTGCTTGATCTGCGTCGGGCTCATGAACTGCGGCTTCTTGATGTTCACCGCCGCGCCGGTGCGGGCGATGGCCGCGACCAGATCGGTCTGCCGGGCCAGGAAGGCCGGGATCTGCAGCACGTCCACCACCTCGGCCACCGGTGCGGCCTGCGCCGGCTCGTGCACGTCGGTGATCACCGGCACGTCGAGCTGCGCCTTGACCTGCTGGAAGATGCGCAGTCCCTCATCCAGCCCGACCCCGCGATAGGAGGCGATGGAGGAGCGGTTGGCCTTGTCGAAGGAGGCCTTGAACACGAAGGGAATGCCAAGCTTGTCGGTCACCCGCTTGTAGGCCTCGGCGGCGAACAGCGTGGAGTCCAGGTCCTCCAGCACGTTGAGCCCGCCGAACAGCACGAACGGCGCATCGTTGGCGACGGACACCCGATCGTTGATCACGACCGGGACGGAGGTGGCGGAAAGCGTCATGGCAGGACTCGCTGAAGGATTGCGCGCCCATTCTAGTGGACGCCCGCCGCGACGCAGTCACCGCTGCGTAACCCCGGCCACGCCATGCGCCGACACTGGGCATGCGATGGGCCACGTGTCGGGAGCACCCTCGCCACGGCGGCCTTGCCGAGCCTCCCGGGCTGTCCAGGCGCGCAGACTCCGGCGCATCCTGCGCCGGTCAGCCCGCGGCGTCCGGACTCGACACGCTCAGCCGCGCTGGGCCAATCCCAGGCGCGCGAGCAGGCTGCGTGCCGGCCGCGGCGCCAGGTCGACCAGCTCGTTCCATGCCTGCCTGTGCAGCAGGAACAGTGCGGCGAAATACACCACGGCACCGACGGTGATCACCACGGCGATGCGCACGACCGCGGGCAGGCCAGGACAGAGCAGGCCGACCAGGAAGGTGGCGATGACCATCAGGGCCGTGCACGTGGCCGCTTGCCACTGACTGGCAAAGAAGGGCATGAGCTCGATGCCCAGGTAGCGATGGAGCACCCACCAGATCGGCAGCACCGCCAGGCACAGGCGGATGACATTGCCCCATGCGGCGCCTGTCACGCCCCAGCGGCAGGAAATGGTCACCACCGCCACGCTCAACGCGAACTCGACGATGTTCAGCAGCATGACCGCGCGCACCCGCCCGATGGCGAGCAACACATTGCTCTTGAACCAGATCAGGGGCATGACCAGCACGCCCAGGGCCAGGATCTGCATCAGCGGCACACTCGGTCCCCACTGCGCGCCGAAGACCAGGGTGATCAGGTCGGGCGCGACGATCGCCGCGCCGATGAAGACCGGATAGATGACGATGGCCGTCACCCGCGCCGTGCGCAGGTAAGCGGCACGCAACGCCCCTGCGTCGTTCTGCAACCGGGAGAACGCAGGCAGGGTGACCTGCTGGATCGGGCGCAGCCCCAGCTCCATCAACAGGTCCAGGGCGCGCCAGGCGATCCGCAGGTAACCCAGCGGCGTGGCGCCCAGCATGCGGCCGATGACCACATCGATCACGCGCTGGTTGCCCACGCCCAACAGCGACGAACCGCAGATCGCCGAGCCCATCCGCAGCTGCCGCGATGCGGCAGACAGCGAGAAGGTCAGTTTCGGCACCCAACGCACCGCATACCAGAGGATTCCGGTCAGCAGCAGCGTGGCCACCAGGCGCTGCACGACCAGGCTCATTGCCCCCCACCCGGCGTAGGCGGCGGCCACGGCCGCGATGCCGCTGACGCAGGTCGCCAAAAGGGTGCGCATGGCCAGGGCCTTGAAGCCGAAATCACGCTTGAGTTCGGCTTCCTGCACGGTGCCCAGCGCGTTGAGCATGCACACCAGGGCCAGGCCGTGCATGACCGGGACCATGCCGGGGGTATCGAAGTAGCGCGCGGCGGCCCCGGCGCCGAACCAGATGGCCAAGGTTCCCGCCGAGCCCAGGCACAGACTGCTCCAGAAGGCCGTGGACTTTTCCGTTTCATCCAGCCGATCGCGCTGGATGAGCACCTCGGTCAGGCCGCCGCGGCCGACCAGGATGAGCAGGTCCAGGAACACATTGGCCAGGGCGACCACACCGAACTCGACCGGACCCAGCTGGCGCGCCAGGATGACGAAGACCACGAACGCAATGGCCTGTTGTCCCAGGGAGGCGACGAACGACCACGCCGTACCGCTGGTGGCCAGGCGTGCCAGCGATTCACGCCCCCCCTTGTCCGAAGCGCTCATGCCTGCGCCAATCCCAGGCGCCGGGACAGCCCGGCCAGCTTGACCTGCGCATACAGCGCCAACGCACCGGGGTGGGTCAAGGCGCGCACACCAGCGGCCAGCGGGCGACGCGCGCCCAACAGGCTACGGATCTCCACCAGCGCGCCGCCCCACATGAAGCGACGCACCCGCGCGGCCAACTGTCGCTTCTGCGACGCGCTCAGGCGGGCGGCATAACGTTGCATCAGGTCCTCGCAGGATGCGGCCACATTCGCCAGATTGGGCTGGCTTGCGGAGAAGGGCGACCTGCTCTTGGAGATCGGACCCTGGCGCAGCGTGTAGATGTAGTCCGCATCCGGCCGCAGCCAGAAGCTGGCCCCTTCGAGCAGGACCGATGCCAGCAGGTAGAAGTCTTCCGCATGCCGGTACTGGACCGGATAGCGCAGCCCGCGCGCCATCAGGAACTCTCGTTTCCACATGGGCTTGATCCAGCCCAGGGGCGCACCTTGCATGTAGACATCGCGCGCCAGCAGCAGATCGAAGCTCAGGCGATGCTCCTGGCGCCATGCGAAGGCCGCAGGCATCAGGCAATCGGCGCCGTGGTCGTAAGGCGTCAGGTTGTCGGCTACGACATCGGCGCCGTGGCGTGCGGCGGTCTCGAGCAGGCGTTCCAGCCGGCCGGGATTCATCGCATCGTCCGCATCGAGCACCGCGATCCACTGCCCGCCGGCAGCTTCCAGGCCACGGTTGCGGGCCGCCGAGGGGCCTTGGTTGACCTCCTGGCGCAGGATGCGCAAACGGCCATCGGCCTGGGCCAGGCTGCCGGCCACCGCCAGGGTCTGGTCGGTGGATGCGTCATCGATCACCAGGATTTCCCAGTCCTGGACGGACTGGTGCTGGACCGAGGCGACCGCACGCGGCAAGCAGTCGGCGGCGTTGTAACAGGGGATGATGACCGAGATCCGCGGCGCGCCATCGGCGGCAACATCGCGGTGGTCCTGCAACTTGCTCATGTCGTCTCTTCGGGTCTTGCGATTTCGGATGTTCGTGCATGGGCGTCGGCGTGGCGCCTGGCGCGCACGTCGAAGACGAACAGACCAAACAGGACGACCGCCAGTGAACCGTGGATGGCCAGTGTGGCGGCCGCAGCCGCCCAGGCGCCATCCTGGTGTAGCGCCCACGCCGCCACGGGCACACCCAGCACCAACGCGGAAACATAGCCAAACAGGACGAAACGGGGTCGCCGCCCGCCCTGGAAGTGCGCGCGCACGACGATGACGCAGGCCCAGCTGGCCGGCAAGGCGATCGCCACCAGCCGCAGCGCCTGGATGTACGGGTCGAACTGCGGTCCCAGCACCAGGCGCGACACCGGGCCGGCCGCAAGACAGGTCGCAACACCGAAAACCAGCGCGGCGCCGACGGACACTGCCAGCGCACGCCCGCTGAAGGCCGCGATGCGGGCCTGCTCACCGGCCCTGGACATGGCGGCCAGCTGGGGCAGCACGAAAGCCGAGCATCCGATCATGACCTGGTTGACCGGCAGCAACAGCGTCAGGATCGCCCGCAGACCCGCCGCATCGTCCAGGCGCTGCGCTTGCCCCAACATCAGGAAGACGATGTTGTTGGCGATCCACACCAGCAGGGCGATGGGCAGGCCGGCCTTGCCCAGCTCGGCCACCCCCCGCAGCGACAGGCTGGCATGCGCGCGACGTTCGCCATCGGCATGGAGTGCCACGGCCAGGCCGCACAGCGAGGAGACCACGATGGCCACCAGGCCTGCGGTCACAGCGTCGGTGCGCGTGATCGCAAGCAAGGCGGTCGCAACCACGACCACACCGCCGGAAAGGCTCGCGTTGAAGGCCGATCGGTGCTTGCCCAGCGCATGGAGTCGTCCTTTGGACGACCAGTAGGCCGAACAGGCGGTGCAGGCCAGGACGAACAACAGCGCATGGAACAGGCCAAGCCCCGGCATCGTCGCGAATGCATGGACGGCGAGCAGCGCGCTGAACGGCAGCACGATCTGGAGACTGGCGCGCTGTCCGTCCAGCGCGCGTGGACGCTGCTGCGCATCCAGCTCGCGCGAGAGCGCCAACGGCTCGCCGATCAAGGCGCTCTGGCCGGCGTTGACCAGCACAAGCAGCGCATAGAGCACGCTGAAGGATCCGAAGGCTTCCAGATCGCCCGCACGCGCCAGGGTCAGGTTCATCAGGAAATTGCCGCCCACCATGGCCAGCTGGTCGGCCACGGCGAAATGCCCATTCCCCAGCTTGGCCCCCAGCCGCCGGAGGCGCGCAGCCGCACTCAAGGCATCACCCCGCCGCGATGCAACGCGGCGCGGACGACCCGCGGCCTGGCCAGTGACGAACCGCGGGCAGCACGCCGTGAAGCCCGGTTGCGCGGGCTTGGGCTGCGACGGAGCGGCATGGTGGTCGCAGACTCAGGCTTCTGTCGTGGATGCTGGCGCGGCCGCGAGCAGTGGCAGAGGCTCGCTGGCCTCCTCGGCCTCTGGTGCCGGCATGGCCTCGCCATAGCTCAGCAGCGGCCGTCCTTCGCAGACGTCATCGAGGAAGCGGGCGAAGGTCTGCGCATTGGTCGGCAGATCGAACTGCCGCTCCACCGTCTCGCGACCGGCGATGACCAGCCGTCCCCAGAGCTGGGGTTCGGCCATGATCATGGCCAGGTTGTCGCGCAGGCCCTGCACATCGCCTTCGTCGCAGAGCAGGCCGTTGTGCAGGTGGGTGATGAGCTCGGGAATGCCGCTGTGGCGGGTACTGAGTGTCGGCATGCCGCTGGCCAGGGCCTCCATCAGGGCAATGGGCAGGCCTTCCATGTCGCCGTCGGCGGCGGTCTTGCTGGTGAGGACGAATACGTCGGAGGTCTCCAGCAGTTCCAGTGTTTTCGCATGGGGCAGGCCACCATGGAAGATCACCCGCTCCTGCAAGCCCAGCGATGCGGCCAGCGCCTTGAGCTCGGCCTCGTCGGGCCCCGTGCCGACCAGGTGGTACTCCCAATTGCCGCTCCAGGGCTGGTCCGCCGGAAGCTGCGCCAAGGCCCGCAAGGTGTCCGCCTGCCCCTTCTTCGCGGTCAGGCGGCCGACCGTGATCAACCGGATCGGCCCGTGCTCCGGGTACGGACGGGGACGAAAGGCAACGGCAGTGGTATCCACGCCCAGGGGGACCCAGCTGGGCGCCGCATCGCCGATCGATCGCAGCAGCGCCTGCCAGTGGCGGGTGATGGCCAGGCTGTGGTGTCCATCGTCGCGGAACAAGGGGCGGTAGAAGCCCCGGCCCTTGCTTTGGATCACGCGCGACATGTCATAGCCATGGAAGACGGTGACCTGTTGCGCATCGATCAAACCCCAGGCCCGAAGCAGCGCGCCGAGATAGCCGACCGGGCCGAAATGGCAGACCAGCACGTCCGCGCGCTGGGGGTGCTTGCTGAGCCAGCCCGCGTAGAACACCGCATCGCGCAAGGCGCCGCGCGCCTGCAAGGCGCACCGCAGGGTGATGGCCCAGCTTGCAGGACGCAACAGGAGGCGCAGCACGAGCCACGGCGCGATCAAGGCACTGCGTGCCTGCTGGCGGTCGCGGTAGAGCGTGGTCAGTGCGGCGTCGCGCCGCGAATCGGCACGCCAGCGCGCGTTGAGGGCCGCATTGCGTCCTTCGAACAGCGACAGCACCTGCACCGGAACGTCCGCCGCCAGGAGTTGCTCGACCTGGTCGGAGATGAAGGTCTCCGACAGGACGGGAAACGATTCGCAGAGATAAACCACGCGCTTATGCATGAGGGCCCCGGGCTTGGGAATTGAGGACGGAGAGGGTAGGAAGGCATCGCGATCGGGCCTGGCGGTCGCCCGCGGCGTCGGCGCTTCGCGGTCGCGTCGGGGAGGAGAGAGTGGCCCAGACGCGCATCGGCGCGGCATGGTGAGGGTGTATCGCAGGAGCGGGCGAGCGGTGGCCTCGTCCGCTGACCAGGCATGCGGCGTCAAGCCGAGCCAGATCCGCTGTCATGTTCTTCCGCATTGTGTCCCCTGCGTCACGCCCGTCGCTGGGCGCTCCTCCCTGTGTAACCGCAACGTGGCGCGCGCTTGGTCGGAGCTGCGTACGCCTGCGGTGATTGCCCCTTGTTCGCACCAGCTCCATGTTGGCGCCTGATGTTGCAGTGCAGCGAAAACCGTACTCACGATAGCAACAACCGCGACGCAAGTCACATTCAGCGCGATCGCGAAATCGGTCTCTGGTGGATGCAAGAACGGCGGATCGGCCTTCGGCCGGACAGTCGGGCTGCTACCCTTTGCGCCATGGCTTCCGAACACCTGAATACGCCGGCCGCGCCGCGCCCCGGGCGCTGGCTCTCCTACTGGAAGCTGATCCGGGGCGACCGGCCGATCGGGGCCTTGCTGCTGCTGTGGCCGACCTGGTGGGCGCTGTGGCTGGCCGCCGACGGCCTGCCGCCGTGGTGGATCCTGCTGGTGTTCACCGCCGGGGTCTGGCTGACCCGGTCGGCCGGCTGCGTCATCAACGACTACGCCGACCGCTGGCTGGACCCGCAGGTCGAACGCACCAAGACCCGCCCGCTGGCCACCGGCGCGGTGTCCGGACGCGAGGCGCTGGTGGTGTTCGCGGTGCTGATGCTGGTGGCCTTCGTGCTGGTGCTCACGCTCAATGCGCTGACCATCGGGCTGAGCTTCATCGCGCTGTTCCTGGCGGCCAGCTACCCCTACCTCAAGCGCTACACGCACCTGCCGCAGGTGTACCTGGGCCTGGCCTTCGGCTTCGGCATCCCGATGGCCTTCGCCGCCGTGCAGATGCGGGTGCCGATGGTGGCCTGGGTGTTGTACGTGGCCAACATCCTGTGGGCCACCGCCTACGACACCTGGTATGCCATGGTCGATCGCGAGGACGACCTGCGCGCCGGCTCGCATTCCACGGCCATCCTGTTCGGCCGGCACGATCTGGCGATCCAGGCGCTGCTGTACACCCTGGTGTTCCTCGCCCTGGCCGCGGTCGGCGGGCTGGCGGGGCTGGGCCCTGTCTACTGGCTGGCGCTGCTGGTGGCCATCGGCCTGGTGGCCTACGAGTTCCGGCTATGCCGGCATCGCGAACGCGGCGCCTGTTTCCGCGCCTTCCTGCACAACAACTGGGTCGGTGCGGTGGTCTTCGCCGGCATCGTGGGCGATCAGCTGCTGCGCTGAACCCGGGCATCGGCGCACGCCGCTGCCGGCCGGCGTATGGCGTGGCCATCGCACTGCATCGCGATGCCGCCATCGTGCCTGACACATGGGTCATCAAAGCCCGTAGACGAAGGTACAGCAGACGTTTTGACGCACTGCGGCGACCATGCAGCCTCCCCACGAGGCAAAGGCGACCGGCATGGCAGACCCGCACCCGTCATCCCTGCAGGAAGGCGTCATGGCGCGCGCCGCGCTGCGCTGTGCGGCCTGGGCCGAGAAATGGTTCCCCGATGCCTATGTCTTCGCCGTGCTGGGCGTGGTGATCGTGGCGCTGTGCGCGATGGCCTTCGGCGCCACCCCCAAGGCCACGGCCGAGGCCTTCGGCGGCGGTTTCTGGAGCCTGATCCCCTTCACCATGCAGATGGCCTTCGTGGTCATCGGCGGCTACGCGGTGGCGACCGCGCCGATCGTGGCGCGCTTCATCGACCGCCTGGCGCAGGTGCCACGCACCGGCCGTGGCGCGGTGGTCTATGTCGGCCTGGTGAGCATGCTGGCCTCGCTGCTGAGCTGGGGCTTTTCGCTGGTGTTCGGCGGGCTGCTGGTGCGCGCCCTGGCCAAGCGCAGCGAGCTGCGGATGGATTATCGCGCCGCCGGCGCGGCCGCCTACCTGGGCCTGGGCGCGGTGTGGGCCATGGGCCTGAGCTCCTCGGCCGCCCAATTGCAGGCCAATCCGGCCAGCATGCCGCCGGGCCTGGTGGAAATCACCGGCGTGCTGCCCTTCACCGAGACCATCTTCCTGTGGCAGTCGATCCTGCTCACCGCGGTGCTGATCGTGGTGTCGCTGCTGATCTGCTGGGTCACCTCGCCCTCGGGCAAGGCCGCGCGCACCGCCGAGGATTTCCCGGATGCGGCCCTGGCCGAGCCGGACAAGTCGCTGCCGCCGCGCGCGCGTCCGGGCGAGTGGCTGGAATACAGTCCGCTGCTGACCGTGCTGCTGTCGCTGCTGGCCTTCGGCTGGCTGTTCAGCGAGTTCGCCGCCAAGCCCGTCGTCACCGCGATCGCCAACCTCAACACCTACAACTTCCTGTTCCTCTCGCTGGGCCTGCTGCTGCACTGGCGGCCGCGCAGCTTCCTCAACGCCGTGGCCAAGGCCGTGCCCAGCACCACCGGCGTACTGATCCAGTTCCCGCTGTACGGCGGCATCGCCATGATGCTGACCGGCGCCAAGGGCGCTGACGGCGACACCCTGGCCCACCATCTTTCGCAGCTGTTCGTGCACGTGGCCACGCAGGACACCTTCCCGGCGGTGATGGGGGTGTACTCGGCCATCCTGGGCTTCTTCGTGCCCTCCGGCGGTGGCAAGTGGCTGATCGAGGCGCCCTATGTCATGCAGGCGGCCAACGAGCTGCAGTCGCACCTGGGCTGGGCGGTGCAGGTCTACAACGCCGCCGAGGCGCTGCCCAATCTGATCAATCCGTTCTGGATGCTGCCGCTGCTGGGCGTGCTGGGGCTGAAGGCGCGCGACATCGTCGGCTTCACCTTCATCCAGCTGCTGGTGCACATCCCGCTGGTGATCGGCCTGCTGTGGCTGCTGGGCATGACTTTGCCGTACGAGCCGCCGGTCATACCTTGAAAGCAGGAGTGAGGGGGGAGGAGTGAGGAGTGAGTAAGAGCAACAGCAAAGCCTCGCTTGGCTCTTGCTTTCCCTCACTCCTCACTCCTCTTCGCTCACTCCTCGCCTCAAGCCACGCGCGCGCAGACCCAGGCGTCCACGCGGGGCACGCCGGCCTGGGTGAGGGCGCGGGCGGCCGCGTGCAGGGTGGCGCCGGTGGTCATGACGTCGTCGACCAGGGTCACGTGATCGGGGAGGGATTGGCCGGGCGGCACGGCGAAGGCCTGGCGCAGGTTGCGGTGGCGCGCCTCGGCTTCCAGCTCGGACTGCGCGGCGGTGTCGCGCACGCGGCGCAGCAGTCCCGGTTGGCGGGGCAGCGCCAAGTGCTGGGCCAGGTCCCTGGCCAGCTGGTCGGCCTGGTCGTAGCCACGTCGCGACAGCCGCCGCGGATGCAGGGGCACCGGCACCAGGGTGCCGGCGGCGCAACCGGAGAAATGCTCGGCCATCAGCTGCGCCATCAGGCGTCCGGCGGCCAGGTCCTGATGGAACTTGAAGCGCGGCACCAGCCGGTCCAGCGGGAAGCCGTAGACGAAGGCCGCCGCGGCATGATGCAGCGGCGGCGGCTGTTGCAGGCAGTGGCCGCAGGGACTGGCGGTGCCGGTCGGGGTGTCCAGGGGCAGGGCGCACTGCGGACAGGCCAGGTGGTTCCAGGGCAGCGCCTGGCGGCAGGCCAAACACAGGTCCAGGCCCGCATGCCCCGGCTCGCCGCACAGCAGGCAACGCGGGGACAGCACGGCCAGGCCGAGTCGTTGCAACCAGCGTTCGCGCTTCATCGCATTCCTTGGCTCGCTCGGACGGGCCTCCGGCCCGACCCTTGGACTGTAAGCGCTGGCTGGGTCCGGCGCCATGATCCGACCCGGCCAGGGGTGGACCTGTGCGAAGCGCCCGCTTGCGCGTATCGTTCAGCGCAGGTCGAGCCCGCAGGGCGAGGGCATGCCCTCATCCGCCTGGTGGCATCCAGGCACGTCAGCGGCTCGGAGTTCCCGGAACATGCGGTGGCCGCGCAGCGGGGCACGCAACGATCAATGGAGTGTCGCCCCGTGCAAGTCCAGTACGTCTCCCTCGACAGCGCCGGATCGAGCGCGCCATGAGCCGCCCCGACCTGTCCGAACGCGTCGGCGCCCTGCGCAAGCTGCGTAGCGCCCAGGACCGGCTGCGCGAGCGGCGCACCATCGCCCGTCGCGATGGCGCCCGCGTGGAGGTCGACGGCCGCTGGCTGACCGCCTTCTGCAGCAACGATTACCTGGGCCTGTCCCAGCAGTTCCGCGTGGTCAACGCGCTGGCCGATGCGGCCACCCGCGGCGGCGTGGGGGCAGGGGCCTCGCCACTGGTGTGCGGTCATCACGCCGTGCACGAAGCCCTGGAGCGCGAGGTCGCCGACTGGCTGGGCTATCCACGGGCCTTGCTGTTCGGCAGCGGCTACCTGGCCAACCTGGCCGTGCAGCAGGCGCTGCTGCTGGAGGAAGGCGATGTCTGCGTGCAGGACCGGCTGAATCACGCCAGCCTGCTCGATGCCACCCGCCTGGCTGGCTGCCGCCTGCGCCGCTATCCGCACGCCGACCCGGAGGGCGCGATCCGCCAGCTGCGCAGTGCCGCCGAGGGCGCGGCGATGCTGGTCACCGATGGCGTCTTCAGCATGGAGGGCGATGTCGCCCCGCTGCGCGCGCTCAGCCTGGCCGCGCGCGTGCAGAAGGCCTTGTTCTATGTCGATGACGCCCATGGCGTCGGCGTGCGCGGACCCGATGGCCGTGGCAGCGTGGCCGAGGCGCGGCTGGGCCTGGAGGAAGTGCCGCTGCAGCTGGTGACGCTGGACAAGGCCATGGGCGGCTATGGCGCAGTGGTGGTGGGCCAGGACGCCTTGATCCAGCACCTGGCCGAAACCGCCCACCCCTACGTCTACACCACCGCCCTGCCGCCGGCGGTGGCGGCCGCCAGCCTGGAAGGGGTGCGCCTGGCGCGCAAGGAGCATTGGCGCCGCGCCAACCTGGGCGATCTGGTGACCCGCTTCCGCAACCGCGCCCAGGCCGCGGGCCTGCAGCTGACGCTGTCCGATTCGCCGATCCAGGCCCTGGCCTGCGGCGAGGACGCACAGGCGCTGGCGTGGTCGGCCGCCTTGGAGCAGGCGGGCTACCTGGTCACCGCCATCCGTCCGCCCAGCGTGCCCGAGGGCAAGGCGCGCCTGCGCATCACCCTGTCGGCCATGCACGCGCCGGGCGAAGTCGATGCCCTGGTCGACGCGCTCGCCCGCACCCGTGACGCGCTGGCCGTGCGCACGGCCGCAGCCGAACCGGCCGGACTGGAAGGCTAGGACCCAGCCGGGAAGCGAGCAGCATCAGCGAAAGGCAGGGCGAAGTGTCCCGGCCTCCCAGCGGCGTCACGCACCGCAGCTGTCGTCGCCTGATCTTTCCAACGCAAGGCCAACCGCGCCCGCGCCTCGCAATGGGCATCCGCCATCGCCGCTGCCCATGCTTCTATCTCGTTCCTCGTTCCTCGTTCCTCGTTCCTCGTTCCTCGCTCCTCTCGCACCGCACCGCCCCCGCACCACCCCCGCACCACCCCAACACAGCGTTGACCCCACGGCGCCCACCACCGGCGCACGCTGCGGGACAATGGGCGACGCTGCCGCTGTCCAAGATGCTCTCGCCATGACCTTGTTCGACCCCCGCCATGTCCGTTGCGCCACCGCGCGCGCGGCGTCCACCTACGATGACGCCGCCGTGCTCCAGCACGAGGTGGAAAAGCGCCTGCTGGAATCGCTGGAGTACCTGGCCGATCGCGTGCCGCAGGTGGCCCTGGACGTCGGCAGCGGGCCGGCCCACGCCGCCGCCGCCATGCGCAAGCGCTGGCCCAAGGCGCAGGTGCTCGCGCTGGACATGTCCTTGCCGATGCTGCGCCAGGCCAGGAAGCAGTCCGGCTGGTGGAAGCCCTTCGGCCGCGTGTGCGCCGATGCGCAGGCGCTGCCGCTGCTGGACAACAGCGTCGATGTGATCTTCAGCAACCTGTGCCTGCAATGGGTCGAGGACCTGCCGGCGGTGTTCGCCGGCTTCCGTCGCGTGCTCAAGCCCGGCGGATTGCTGCTGTGCTCCACCTTCGGCCCGGAGACCTTGGTGGAACTGCGCGAGGCCTTCGCGGGCGATGCCGCCCCGCACGTCAGCCCGTTCGCGCCGATCGCCTCCTTCGGCGATGCGCTGATGCGCGCCGGCTTTCGCGACCCGGTGCTGGACCGCGACCGCCTGACCCTGACCTATCCCGATCTGCCCGCCCTGATGCGCGAGCTACGCGCCATCGGCGCCACCAATGCCCTGCAGGCCCGTCGCCGAACCCTCACCGGGCGCGCGCGGTTCGCCGCGGCCACCCAGGCTTATGAGGCAGAGCGCCGCAGCGACGGCACCCTGCCCAGCACCTGGGAGGTGATCTACGCCCACGCCTGGGCGCCCGAAGGCGGCGCGCCGATCCGCGAGGGCGGCCGCGATATCGCCTCGGTCCCGATCGCGGGCATCCCTATCAGGAGAAAGAAGGAGTGAGCGGAGAGGAGTGAGGAGTGAGTAAAGGCGAGGAGTGAGCGGGGAGGAGTGAGGAGTGAGTAAGAGCAAGGGGTGAGTCGCGAGAAGTGGCATGCGCACCTTGCACCGCTTTTGCGCTTGTCTCACTCCTCACTCCTCACTCCTCTGCGCTCACTCCTCGCTTCCCCCTACCTGCGCGATCCAATCCTCAAGGTTGTAATAGTTGGTCACGCGCGCGATGCGACCGTCGCGGAGATCGAAGAACGCCCCGCCCGGCAGCACATAGGTCTGGCCGCGCGCTTCGGGCAGGCCCTGGTCGGTGTGGTGGTAGGTACCGTGCACGACGTACTCGGCCGCCGCATGGGTGCCGTCGGCCGAGGCGATGATGCGGATCTCGCGCAGCTGCTCGCTGTAGCTGGCATTCATGCGCGCCAGGAACGCGGCGAAGGTGTCGCGACCGGTTTCGCGCGGGCCCTGGTTGAGGTCGTGGGCCACATCGTCCGTCAGCAGCGCCAGCATGGCTTCCCACTGTCCGGCGTTGAAGGCTTGGTAGTAGCGGTCGATCAGGTCGAGCGTGTCGTGCATGGCAGTCATGGGGGTACCGTCATGGGTGGGGAAAGCGAAAGGGGTTCACAACAAGGATTCGGCCAGGTCCCGGTGGAAGAAGTACACCTCCTGCACCAGGAATTTCCAGCGCGTGTTCCAGGTGCGGAACGCGCTGGTGGGCGTGGCCGACACGCGCGCCTGGATGCCGCTCTGCCGCGCCAGGCGCATGGCCCGCGCCATGTGCAGCGGGTCGCTGACCAGGATGGCGCTGTGCAGCCCGTTGGCCTGCATCACCAATGCGGCCTGCTGCATGTTCTGCTGGGTGGTGCGCGAGACCGTCTCGATCAGGATGTCGCCCTCGGGCACGCCCTGCCGTAGCGCGTAGCGGCGCGCCACCTGCGATTCGGCAAAGCGCGCGCCGGTGCCGAAGCCGCCGGTGAACAGCAGCTTGGGCGCCAGCCCGCGGCGATAGAGGTCGATGCCGTGACGCAGCCGCTCCTCCAGCACCGGGGAGGGCTTGGCGTCGTAGGCGGCCGCGCCGAGCACGATGATCACGTCCGAGGCAGCGGCATCATCGCGCGCGCCGGTCCACTCGATATAGCCGGCCACGCCGACCAGCCACAGCAGCACCAGCACGAGCAGGCGCAAGCACCAGCCCCAGAAGCCGGTGCGCTGGCGCCGGCGCCGGCTCATGCGGCGGCCAGCCAGGGCAGGGCCGCCAGGTCGACGTTGCCGCCGCTGAGGATGACCCCGACTCGCTTGCCGGCCAGCGCCTCCCGGCGCGACAGCAGCGCCGCCAGGGCGATGGCCGAGGAGGGCTCCACCACCTGCTTGAGCACCTGCCACAGCAACTGCATGGCGGCGATGGTGTCGGCGTCCTCGACCGTGACCGCCTGCGCGCGATGGGCCAGCAGCAGCGCAAGATTGGGCGCGCCGAGCTTGCCACGCAGGCCGTCGCAGACCGTGTCCGGGACGATGTCGGTGCGCAGCGCGCCGGCGGCCAGCGAGGCGGCGCCATCGGCGGCCCCGGCCGGCTCGGCCAGCCACAGTTCGGCCTGCGGCGCGCGCCCGTGCAGGGCCAGGGCGGTACCGGCACCCAGCCCGCCGCCGCCCAGCGGGGCGATGACCACGTCCAGCCCGCCGCTCTGGGCCAGCAGCTCCAGGGTGGCCGTGCCCTGGCCGGCGATGACCCGGGCGTCGGCGTAGGGGTGGACCAGTTCGGCGCCGGTCTCGGCCTGGACCTGGGCGCACATGGCCTCGCGGGCCTCGATGCTGGGCGCGCACAAGTGCAGCACCGCGCCCTGGCGTTCGATCGAGGCGCGCTTGGCGGCCACGGCGTTGTCCGGGACGATCACATGGCAAGGGATGCCGCGCGTGCGCGCGGCCAGGGCCAGGGCCGCGCCATGGTTGCCGGAAGAATGCGTCACCACGCCCCGGGCGGCGGTGGCCGCCTGCAGCGACCACACTGCGTTGCAAGCGCCGCGGAACTTGAAGGCGCCCACCCGCTGCAGATGCTCGGCCTTGAAGAACAGCCGCGCGCCAGTGAGCGCATCCAGGGTGCGGCTGGTCAGGACAGGCGTGAGCTGGGCGTGCGGCGCGATCCGGGCGGCGGCGTCGATGACGTCGTCGAACGTGGGGAGCTGGCTGGGCATGCCGAAAAGATTAACCCATCGTCACGGCGGTCCAGCGCCGCTGCGTGTCAAAGTGCGGCCCTGGGATCGCGCGCCTGAGGCCGGCCCGCACGGGGCGCGGAAAGCCCTGGAAATTAAGGACGGATTCAATGCGGCGTGCCCAGACTCCAACTTCCATACGGTGCCGACCGGGGGGTCCACCATGAAGCTTCGCTCGCTCCTGCTTGTCGCCGTGGCCGCGCTCCCGCTGTCGGGCTGCGCCACCTACGACTACGCCGGCGGCGGTGGCGCCGGCGGCTACTACCGCGGCGCGCCGTCGGTGCGCTACTACGATCCCTACGGCTACCCGGCTTACGGCTACGGTTACTACGGCGGTGGCTACTACGGCGGCTACGGCGGCTATGGCCGCTGGAGCGGCTATCCCTACTACGGCGGGGGTGGCTATTACCCGTATCCGGTCTACCCGGTGCGTCCGCGGCCGCCACGCCCGGAAGGCCCGCGTCCGCCGGACCGCCCGCCATCGCAGCGCCCGCCGCGCGGCGACAACGCGCCGCCGTGGCGCAACCCGCCGACCAATGTCGGCCGCCCGTCCAGGCCGCCGCGGGACGACGCCCGCCCGCCACGTCCTGCCGGTGCACCGGCGATGCGCCCGGCGCCTGCGGCGCGCCCGCCCCGGCCGGTCAGCGCGCCACGGCCGGTGACTCCGAGAAGCCCGTCGCAGAATCCGCCGTGGAGGCGTCAGGCCGAGCCTTGAGCGCTTGCTTTAACGCCAGCCGCCACGCAAGCTTGCGCGACTTGACCGGTTGCGTCGTTTTCTGACGTCTCCTTAAGTCAAAGCGTTCCATGTCGACGTCCGGTGGACACTCTGGATCCCCCCTGTTCCGGCCCTGCCGGACGTCGGCGCCTAAACACCACAACGCCCGGTCCTGCCGGGCGTTGTGCTTTGTGGGATTCGTGGGGGCTGACGCGTCGTTCGGGGGGGGGGGGCGCGGCCACGCACCGTTCGCAGTGCGACCGGCGTGGCCCATCGCGCATAAAAGTTGGGGCCGGCAGTCCCCCGACTACCGGCCCCGGGCGTCCCCGACGTGCGCAGCGGCTGGCCCCTGTTCCAATTCCAGCCTAGGCGCCCCTGATGTCGCGTGCCACTTCGGGTGCCATTGGGGAATCGCAGAATCCGTGCCAACTGCAACCGCCCGCCTGGGCGCACGCGGTCGGTGTGCGCAAAGCATGAGAAAATCCACGCCATGAACGCCTCCTCCCTGTTCCAAGACGACCAGCGCTACGAGGTCATCGTGATCGGCGGCGGCCACGCCGGCACCGAGGCGGCGCTGGCGTCGGCCCGCGCCGGGGCGCGCACGCTGCTGCTGACCCACAACATCGAGACCGTGGGCGCGATGAGCTGCAACCCCGCCATCGGCGGTATCGGCAAGGGCCACCTGGTCAAGGAGATCGACGCCCTGGGCGGGGCCATGGGCCGCGCGGCGGACCTGGCCGGCATCCAGTGGCGCACCCTCAACGCCTCCAAGGGCCCGGCCGTGCGCGCCACGCGCTGCCAGGCCGACCGCAACCTCTACCGCATGGCGATCCGCCGCATGGTCGAGGCCCAGCCCGGGCTGACCGTGTTCCAGGCGGCGGTGGACGATCTGGTGATCGAACATGACGTGGTGCGCGGAGTTGTGACGCAGACCGGCCTGCGCTTCGATGCGGGCGCCATTGTTTTGACGGCGGGCACCTTCCTGGCCGGCAAGATCCATATCGGCCAGACCCAGTACGCCGCCGGGCGCATGGGCGACCCGCCAGCCAGCACCCTGGCCGCGCGCCTGCGCGAGCGCCCCTTCGGCATCGACCGCCTCAAGACCGGCACCCCCCCGCGCATCGACGGCCGCTCGCTGGACTATGCAGCGATGGAGGAGCAGCCGGGCGATACGCCGATGCCGGTGATGTCCTTCCTGGGGCAGGTCGCCGACCACCCGCGCCAGGTCAGCTGCTGGATCACCCACACCACCGAGCACACGCACGAGATCATCCGCGCCGCCCTGCATCGCTCGCCGCTGTACAGCGGCCAGATCGAGGGCATCGGCCCGCGCTACTGCCCTTCGATCGAGGACAAGGTGGTGCGCTTTGCCGAGAAGGCCAGCCACCAGATCTTCGTCGAGCCCGAGGGCCTGGACGTGGCGGAGATCTACCCTAACGGCATCTCCACCTCGCTGCCATTCGACGTGCAGCTGGCGCTGGTGCGCTCGATCCGCGGTTTCGAGCGGGCGCACATCACCCGCCCGGGCTATGCGATCGAGTACGACTTCTTCGACCCGCGCGGGCTGAAGACCTCGCTGGAGACCAAGCTGGTGTCGGGCCTGTTCTTCGCCGGCCAGATCAACGGCACCACCGGGTATGAGGAAGCGGGCGCGCAGGGCCTGCTGGCCGGGCTCAATGCGGCGCGCTTCACGCGCGAGCTTCAGCCCTGGTCGCCGCGTCGCGACGAGGCCTACCTGGGCGTGCTGGTGGACGACCTGATCACCCACGGCACCACCGAGCCCTATCGCATGTTCACCAGCCGCGCCGAATACCGGCTGCAGCTGCGCGAGGACAATGCCGATGCGCGGCTGACGCCCGTCGGGCGCGGGCTGGGCCTGGTGGATGACACGCGCTGGGCGCGCTTCGAGGCCAAGCGCGAAGCCGTGGCCCAGGAAACCCAGCGCCTGCGCGCGCTGTGGGCCACGCCGGCCAACGCACTGGGCCGTGAGCTGGAAGCCGCGCTCGGCGTGGCCGTCAGCCGCGAGACCAACGCGCTGGACCTGATCAAGCGCCCGGAACTGGATTACGCCGCATTGATGCAGGTGCAGGGCATCGGCCCGGGCGTGGACGATGCCCAGGTGGCCGAGCAGGTGGAGATCGGCGTGAAGTACGCCGGCTACCTGGACCGCCAGCGCGTGGAGATCGAACGCCAGCAGCGCAACGAAGGCACCGCGATCCCCGAGGGCTTCGACTACGCCAGCGTACGTGGCCTGTCGGCCGAAGTGCAGCAGAAACTGGAGCGCGTGCGCCCGCAGACCGTCGGCCAGGCCCAGCGCATCCCGGGCATGACCCCGGCTGCCATCTCCCTGCTGCTAGTGCACCTGGAACGCGCGCGGCGCGGGCAGAGCCAGGTGGCTTGAGCGCCACGATCCAGAAGGGACTGGATGGGCTGTCTGCCTTGTTCCGCATTCGATGACCGACGGCGATCCGAACCTGGCGTCCGGCGCCAGCTCCGATGCGGCCGCCACAGCGCGGCCGGCGTAGCCTCAGCGGACTTGCGGCCGCGCGATGAACTCGGTGATGGCGGCCATCCAGGCGTCGTGGGTGTTCTCCACATGGGCGACGTGGTCGGACTTGGGCAGGGTGACCCAGCGCTTGTCTTCGCTGCCCAGGCGCAGGAACAGCCGCGCGTACTTGTCCTGGGTGTTGTACCCATCTTGGGCGCCGCGGATCAGCAGCGTCGGCGCCTGCACCGTCTCCGGGGTGAAGACGAACTGCGAAGCGCTGCGCCAGTCGTTGCGGATTGGGTCGCTGGCCAGGGCCTGTGCCACGTAGGCATCGCGCAGCTGCGGGGTGAACGCGCTTTCGACCACGAAGTCCTCACCGGCGGCCTGCGCGGTGGTCTTGGCGCGCGGCGGCTGCGCGGGCGTGGGCTGGTCCTTGGGCGGGGCGTCGACATCGGCGGCGAAGCCGTACAGCACCAGCGCGGACATGGCCTGCGGCGCGCGCTGGGCGGTAAGCAACGCGACCGCCGCACCCTGCGAATAGCCCACCAGCGCCGGTGCCGGCAAGCCCGGGTGCTGGCGCTGGATCCACTGCAGCACCTGGGCCACGTCGGCCGATGCGCGATCGGGCGTGATCCAGCCGCTGGCATCGCGCGGCGAATCGCCATAGCCGCGCAGGTCCACCGCATAGGCGGCATAGCCGCGCTCGGCGAAGTCCTTCAGGACCGAGCGGTCGCCCTCGGGGGTTTGCAGGTCGAAGTTCGGACGCGCGCTCCAGGTGCGGCCATGCACCAGCAGCACGGTGCGCGTGGGCTGGGCGGCACTGCGCGACCACAGCGCCAGCGGCAGGCCGTCATCGGTGACGACCGTGGCGTGGGTGGCCGGCGGCAGCGCCGGCGCGGGCTTGCGCGCCAGCACGGGGGAAGCGGTGAGTGCCAGCAGCAGCGACAACGCGAACAGACGGATGGCTTTCATCTTGTGGGGCTCTGGGACAAGGGGGAGGGCAAACCTGGGATTCAGCGAGGTCTCGACAGGATCAGCGGGCCGATGGAGGCATGACCGCTGCCTCGTATTTCGCACACCGGCGCGATCAGCGCCAGCGTTCTTCGGACCACGTCCTGGCTGGTGCCAGGAGAGCTGGCACGCGCGCTTGTCTGGGCAGTGCCCGCGCTCACCCCGACGGCCTGCGCTGGACGCGTGGAAGTCGCCTGCTCAGCAGGGATCAGGCGTGGGCCGCGTGCAGCGTGTCGAGAATGCCACGCAGCGCCCCCACCTCGATCTGCCCCGGTGCCGACGCCTTGCCGAGCATGCCGAAGGTCAAGGCCTGGCCGAAGGTCTCCCCCGCCAGGCGCGAGACCACGCCCATCGGCCCCATCGACATGGTCAGCAGCGGGCGGTCGCTGGTCTGGCGTAGCTGCCAGGTTGCCTCGAGCAGCTTGAGCACATCGCCCGGGCTCTGCGGCATCACCGCGATCTTCAGCACGTCCGCGCCCAGCGCCTGCTGCTGGCGCAGGCGGGCCACGATCTCGGTCGTGTCGGGCGTGGCATGGAAGTCGTGGTTGGACATCACCACATAGGCACCGGCCGCGTGCGCAGCGGCGACGATGGCCTCCACCACCGCCCGGTCGCGGAACATCTCCACGTCGTACAGATCCGCCGCCCGGGCCTGGATCAGCGCGGTATAGAGCGCGCCGTAGTCGGCATCGGCGATCGCCTTGCTGCCGCCCTCGGCGCTGGTGCGAAAGGTGGCAAGTATTGGCTTGCCGCCCGCAGCCGCGGCGATCTGCGGGGCCAGCGCGACCAGGGCCCTGGCATCGCTGGCGATATCCAGGCAATCCAGGCGCCACTCCACCACGTCGGTATCGGCGCTGGCACCGATGCGCTGGGCCTGCGCCAGCGCCTCCTCCGCAGTGGCGCCGGTGATTGGCACGATGGTCTTGGGCGCACCGGGTCCGATCTCCAGCCCCTTGATGGCAATGGTGCGGATGGCGGGCAGGGCGGAAGGCTGGCTCATGTCGGCAGTACTGGGAGCAGGAGTGGCGCAAGTCATCAGGGCGATGACCGACACCATGGGGCTACTAGGGTAGTACGGCGCAGCTTCGTCTGAAGCTTTCCGAAAACCGCGGTCAGAGTGCAGTTCCCACTGCCTCTCTTGTAGAGACGCTTCTGCCCCCGCTCTCCGGGCGTTGAGAAAGCGGACTTAGGCTTTCCGCCTTCTAGTCCGCTGAAGGCTCAGTGGAGGGGCGACATGGCGGACCGTGTCTGTGCGATCGGCCATGCCATCGGGTCAGTGTTCCCAAGGCGTACTGATGCAAACCACGGTTGCGCGCCATAAGTCGCAGGCTCTTCCTTGACCGAATGGCGCACGGGCCGCTGCGGCAGCGTCTGGGCATCGATTTCGCTCAGGATGTCATCCACCTCTTCGGCGCGGTCGAAGATGGTGTAGCCCAGCATCGACAAGGTGCCCTTAGCGAACTCGGCCGTCGCGTCGGCATACACCGCATCGCCAAAGGCCTTGATGCTGGCGACCAGCAGCTTGAGCTTGTCGAACTGGTCCAGGGTGACACCGAGGACAAGGTGCTCGGCGTCGGCTTGCATGGCGTACGTGTGCACAGGGGCGTCGTCTTTCTCGTCAATGTCATCGCTGATCGTTTCGTCGTTGTCTTCGCCGTCCGCCTCGAGCTTGTCGCTCGACGCTTGGAGCGGCTGCGCTCGTTTCAGCTTGGGCACTGCTTGGAGCACCAGATCCAGCAGCCCGGCCAGCTGCTCCAGGCAGAACTTCAACTCCGCCATGTCCATGGCAGGTGCCGCTTCCTGCGTTTCATCCGCGCTGCGCGACGTCGCCAGCCGTGCCAGGAAGTGGATGTGGTGCCTGATCTGCGTCAGCAATCGCTGACTGTCCTCGGGCAGGTAGTAGCCCGTCATCTCCTTATCGTCGAACGCATGCTCTGACATCGTCGCCTCTCCTTCTCACCATGAAGTGACCGCCCGCCGTGATCGGCGGACGGGAAGTCGGGAGGCTAGAAACCGCGAGTAGCCGGCGGGCGTATTCCCCTTGCGGGTGTTGTATTAGCCGCCCTCCCGACGCAGGCAGCGCGTCGGTCGTCCCTGCAAGCGTGCAGGAACAAAAAACCCACCGGTTTGACGGAGGTGGGTGCCGCTACTCGAGGAGTTTCTAGGCTCCTTGATGAGGAGATTGCTATTGCGAGGTGTCAGTGTCAACTGCTAAAGGAAGCCACTTGAACTTTTACCGATGGACGGAGAGTTCTAATCGACTCCGCCCCCTGTTTCCCTTCGCCGTTCGCACCGATCACCCTGGCGTGGGTCCCCGCTACATTGCGGGCTATCCGCTAGATATGTTGCGAGAAACCTTAGAACGAGTCCGGTCTGCCGATAAACGCATCGAGAAAATCTTTGGTCGCGAAGATGTCGTGGACATCACCCCCGACATCATCGGCCAACTTGTAGGACAGGGTTGGGAAGAAGCGACTCTGCTGGAAGCAGTTCGGGCGGGAGCGCAGTATTCGCCCTCGCGAAACACGGTGTTGTATCCGGCGGTTTTTGGAGAAGAGGAATAGGTGAGGGTCTAGCCCTGATCACATAGCTGGCGCCCATTCCATTTGTGGACGCTTCGAAAAAAGCAGAGCCCCCTTCGGGGGCTCTTATCGGGTCGTTTTTCTTCTAAGCCGCCTTGCGGCGGTGAACGAGGGAACACTCCCGCGATCGCGGGGAAGGACCCGATAAGCGGAGGGTAGAGCAGCCAGTCCAACTGTCAAGCTGGTGAAGCAAGATGGCGCCGCTCGGGTTAGCCAAACCCCTTCTCGTAGCGAAACTCTCCGAGCAGCCTCCGCATGAGATCCCCATCAAGCTGTTCAAACTCGAGAACGAGTTCCTCGCCAGGTGCCCGCGGCTTCGCTGGACCATCATGCGGTGCGTTCTTGGTGTGTCCCCGGACCCGCTCACCGTTCGACTTGATATAGGGGAGGACGACAATTCGGCCGAAGTTCGCCGAATGTATCTTGCCTTCGAACCAGATTGCTTCGTCATCCTCGCTGTCTGCGCTTCCACTGCGCTCCTTCACTTGCCAGCCAATACCGCCTTGTTCATACCAGAATACGTAGCTGCCCCAAACTACGGCAGGTTTGCCGCGTGTTAGTGCGTCTGCCAAGAGTTGCTGCACACCACGCATCGTGAGGATGCGACTGGCCTCGGGAAGCAGCATCTGCCTGATCGCCGCCTTCGTTCTTCCGTAGTGATCGAACTCGTTCAGGCCGAACCCGTTTGCAATCGGGGCTCGGCGAGCACCTCTGAGGCCCTTGCGACTAGCGAGAAAAGACTTGGACCAAGAGCCACCATCGCGCCGTATAGCCATGCGTCTGCGTCGCCCATCGCCAAATGCGATTGAGCGAATATAAGGATGCTGAGTGAGTGCCGTTTCGATTTCTATACGGTAGGTTTCGTCATCCGGATGCAGTCGAGCGGGCAGCATGGCGACAGGAGTCTCAGACAACCCACGGGCTCGCCCAATTGCCAGCATTAGTTCTTCTTCTTGCTGCAAGCGTTGGTGCGACTGCCGAGCTTTTTGAGCTCGAAGTTGAAGAGAAAGGCGGCGTTCGGCGTCAGGCTCATTGGCGAGTTCCTGATCAAAAAATGCATTGAGTTCATGTTCGCGCGCCTGCGCCTCCTCCCGTGTAGAAAAAGCCCTGGCAGGAATATTGGGTGTGTCGTTCGGGTGGTGTCGCCGCCAAGATGGAGGCGATCCACCTTTCGCGACAAGGACTTGAACGAACCAAAAGTTGTAATAAGGATCGAGCTCAGTTCGAGCACTAATATATCTGGAAGTCATAGAGACCTAGATGCTTCGCATTCAAGGACAAGGATGCTGCGCATGCAGGTGGCAATTTTGGTTCTTGCTCTGGCAAGTAGCCTTTTGCGCAGCAAGGATTGAAGTCAGTTAGGCTTGGCAGCCGCCTGCGCGATCACGGTCAGAATGAAGCGCTCGGCATGATTCACTGCTGATCGTCTGGCGAAGAAGAATTGCGTGAGGACAATGCCTACAAATACAAACCACGATAGGGCGCTTGGCATTTGGTAGATGCCAAGCGCTCCCAGCGCAATCAAGAGCAGCACGCAAATTGAAGCGTAGTCGCGAGCAAACAGCCAATGTCTGTTGAGGTGGTTAACAGCCTCCGTTCCCTGTTCTTGTTGATAGATGCGATACCACAGCGCGTTCTGTTGTTGGGCGCCCTTTGGGAGCGGCGACCACTTGGCCCGCACAGCTTTCATGTCTATCCGTGGATCTTTGGCGACGTAGTGCGAGAAGGCACGGCATCCAGGCAATGGATCACGCCACCGAAGAAAAACGATACGTGCCTTCTGCAGGTAGGTCAGCTGGGAGTTCAAGATTCCACACAACGCTACTGCGAGACCACCCGGGAGAAGTGCACTGAGATGGGCCGTAGCAGTCTCCATCTTGAACTCGGAGAAGCTGAGACCCTTTACGAGCGCGTAGTAGAGCGCAAGGTTCGCCGCGAGAGCCGCGAACAGCTGCATACGATATGAATCTTTCAGCGATCGGGCCATTTGAAGAGGGTCACGAGTCAGAAGCAGGCTGAGCGAGCTCAGGAACGAAGGGAGTGAGTTCGTCGCGATTGAGAAGGACGACTTGCTGTTCATTTGCTGAGAGCCGGTCAGTCGATCTATGCAAGCCAAGCCGGCGCAGTAGGTAATAGGAAAGGCACTGACGCGTCTCGATCGCAAGCTGGCCATCGACCATTCCGTAATCGAGTTCAATTGCTTTCTTCGGTCCGGGTGGCAGGCCTGGATTTGGACCGATCACGATCGTCAGAATGCGATCCCACTCCTGATCTATCTCTGGGATTGGCTGTGGCGGATGCGGGCCGGCGTGCTCAAGGATGCGCGCAAAAACAAAGTCGCAAAAGCGCTCTCTCTTGTGACAGTAGGCACGGACATGCCAGCGGTAGCCGTCATAAGCGAGTGCGCGAGGACTGATCGCGCGAAGGCTCGGCTCCGGTCTGCTCATGGATTGATAATTGATCTCCAGCGTAGAGCCGGAATGGATCGCATGCAGCACTGACCGAAGCAACTCAGGCGACACCAATCTCGTCGGGTGCTTGACGATTGCCGTCGTCGGTGGTTCACCGAGGAAGCTGATGTCGGAAGGGATCGTACCGGTCGTCAATGCGTAAAGCTCGGCGAGGTATCGACCACTCGTCGGGTCGACGAAGATCGGCTTGAAGTGAGGCGTCGCGACATAGGCCTTCTCGGTCCGATCGTAGACGGTGTTGTGCTCCGCCCGCTTCTGATACTCGGTCAGATCAAGCGATGCCTGTGGCACCGATATGCCGAAGAAGTCGGTGAGCGACGACCGGTTCACCCGGCCGTTCCAATAGAGCCGCGAGTCGATGAATTCGAGACGGCGATCTTGGCCCCAGCGGCCGCGGCGCCTTTGGCCTGCAGAGTCCGTCATCTCAAGAGCCCGTGAGAATACGAATAGTGGACAAGCGCATATTGACTAGACCCGTCTAAAAGTTGTATTCATTCTACCACTGGCGGCCCGACGAACGGGGGACGCAATGGAAACAGGACACCTGAATGAACCCGACTCTCTCGTTCTTCCCGGTCGGCAATGGCGATATGGCCTTGGTGAAGCTGCTTGATGGCGCCACGATCCTGGTTGATTGCAACATCCGTAAGGCTGCCGATGACCCGGCGGACAAAGAGACCCGCGACGTTGCCAAAGACCTGCGTGCCCGGCTGCCCCGAGATTCAAGCGGTCGCCCCTACGTCGACGCCTTCCTCCTGAGCCATCCTGATAAGGACCACTGCTCTGGTCTTTGCACGCACTTCCATCTCGGGCCGTTGGAAGACTACGCCGACGATAAAAAGCCCGATGCTGAAAAGAAGATCGTGATCCGCGAGATGTGGTCCTCACCCATCGTCTTTCGACGTGCTCGAAAGATCCATCACGTCCTTTGCGATGACGCGAAGGCTTGGGCAACGGAGGCTCGGCGCCGGGTCAAGCACTTCCGCGACAAAGGCTGGGCGGGAGAGGGTGATCGCATCTTGATCCTCGGTGAAGACAAAGTCGGCAAGACCGATGGACTTGAAGCCATTCTTGTCAAGAGCGGTGAGAAGTTCGCCCGCCTCAACGGGATGCCAAACAGCTACTTCGAGGCACACCTTCTCGCCCCGAGCCTTGTGTGCGAGGACGACGAAGAGGTCGAACTCCGCGCAAAGAATCAGTCGAGTGTGATCCTGAACTTCGACATCGTAGCGACGCACGTCGGGATGAACCGCTATCGTTTCCTCACGGCTGGCGACGCGGAGGTGGCCATCTGGGAGCGGCTTTGGGAGCGCTACAAGGACGAGCCCGAGGTGCTCGAATACGATGTCCTCGAAACGCCACACCACTGCTCCTGGCGCGTTCTCTCGTGGGACAGCTGGTCAGATTGCGGCGAGGACGCCGAGGTGTCGGAAGCGGCGCGGTCGGCGCTCGGTCAGGCCCGGTATGGGGCAAAGATTATCGCGAGCTGCAAGCCCATCAAGGAAGGCGACGGCGACCCGCCGTGCACGCGTGCCAAGCGGGAATATGAGAGCATCCTTGATCCCGTCTATGGCAAGTTTCTCTGCACGGGCGAGACACCTTACACGTGGGCCCCGGCGCCGATTGACATCGACATCCTCGCAGCTGGGCCCAAGGTGCGCGTCGCCGAGGCGGCTACGGCCGCGGCCGCGACAGCTGCCGCGGCGGCGCCGCGGGCGGGGTGAATGATCGACTTCATCCAGTGGGGCGAGCGCATCGAGAGCATTCCCGACGAGCTGGCTAATCCACAACTACTCGGACTCCTTCGCGCTTGCCACGATCATCGCGATTTCCAGATCGTTGAGCTGCGGCGGATCTCCGGCGCGCATCCGCGCGCGGCTATCGTCGTTGAAGCGGGCGATGGCACGGTAGCGCCTCGGAATGAGGCCGGTATCTTGCCGCGCGAACGCCTCTGCCTGACATTTCTTCCTGGCGAGATTACGCCTGCCGAGGTGCGCGCACTACGAGCAGACTTTCCTGACGTCGTTCACCTCAATGGCGTCCACGACGGCGAACCGGCGTCGCTTTGCCTTTATGAGGACTGGGCATTTGAGGAGCGACGCTGGACGCCGCAGCGACATCTGTCCCGTATCCTATGGTGGCTGCGATGCACTGCGGATGGCACGCTCCACGCACAAGATCAAGCGCTCGAACAGCTGTTTTATTCCACCGGTCACACCGTAGTGCTTCCAGCGGAGTTCGAAGAGCGGACCGCAGATGAGCTGGGTGCTATCTACTTCCAGGCAGTGGAGCGACCTGATGGCAGGCTTTATCTCGTCGCAACGTCCACAAAGCCCAATAGGCAAGCCGCATCGATCCAACCGCTTGTGGTCGATCTTTCTGCTGTCGCGAACATTCCGATCCAGCGAGGGCCAAGGACATTAGGTGAACTGGACGATCACCTTGCGCGTATTGGCGTGGAGTTCCAAACATCCTTTGAGACTGCGTTCAAACGACAATTTCGCCTGAGCAGCCAAGGTCAAGGTGTTGACGGACAGATGTTGCTCATCGTGCGCATCCCGCGCACGCGCGATGGCAAGATCGAGCGCTTAGACTGTCGCGGCCTCCTCGTCGCCGAGAAGTTTGAGGATGTGGGGATCAAGCTCGGCACCCTATGCCGCCCGGTGCCTGGCGGTGCGGCATCTGTCGCTGACGACTTGGCCATCGGCGGTATGGCGCTCGCTCCGGAGACGGCATGGCGTTCGATCTCAGTGGGACTGGTTGATCTACGACACATGCCCAGCCGCGAGTTCGCTCGCATGCTGTCAGGACTACCCAGGGACGGAGCCGATTTCGCCGGAGTCTTAGCCGGGGTGGGCTCGCTTGGGAGCGCTCTCGCTGACATCTGGGCTCGGGAGGGATGGGGCCGTTGGGCCTTCATTGATCCTGATGAAGTGGCACCACATAACCTGGTTCGACATGCTGCGATGTCTGGTGCGATCGGGTTTCTGAAAGTCGAATGGGCACGAGCGCATGTTGCTCATGCGCTCGGGTATGACCGAGACGTCTCAACTGCAATTGCCGCGTCCGCAAATGACCTAGGGCGCGCTGATGTAGCAAGTGCGCTGGGTAATGCCCAGTTGCTCATCGATGCCTCAACGACGATCACCGTGCCACGCGACTGGTCGGAGAATGAACTGCCGCGAAGTGCGTCTGTCTTTTTCACCCACTCCGGCATGAGTGCGGTTCTGTTGCTAGAAGACCAAGCGCGCGACGTCAGGCTTTCTTCGCTGGAAGCGCAGTATTACCGCGCTATCCTCACCGAGCCTTGGGGTGCTGACCACCTCCAAAGACCGGGAAAGTTGCGTGTTGGAGCAGGCTGTCGCGACCATAGCCTTGTCTTGCCTTATGAACTCGTAAAGCTGCATGCAGCCCACCTTGCAAGACGTCTTCGCAAAGCTGTTGATTCTGAGCAGGGAGCCATCCAGGTCTGGACTTTGGACGACGACACAGGATCGATATCGGCAGTGTCCATAGAAGTTCAGCCTGTCAGGTCGATTTCTCGTGGCGACTGGGAGGTTCGTTGGGATGCTGGAGTTGAAGCAAAACTGCATGGCATGCGCGACGCGTGCTTGCCGTCCGAAACAGGGGGCGTGTTGCTGGGCACTATCGACCAGAAGTTGCGCACGATCAGCATCGTCGACGCTTCCGATGCGCCGCCTGATAGTTCCGCCGATGCCACCAGTTTCGTCCGTGGCGAGGGTGGTCAGGACATGGTGCTGCGGTGCGAAGAGCTGACTGGCGGCATGGTGAGCTATGTAGGGGAGTGGCACTCGCACCCCAACGGATACTCATCAGACCCGAGTTCCACAGACGTAGGTCTCTTGGCGACGCTTGCTGCCCGGTTAGCCGCAGACGGCATCCCCGCGTTGATGGTGATTGTGTCCGAACAAGGCGTGGGTGTATCGCTTGGGGAAGTTCGTGCGATCGACTGAAAAATATCTCTGCCTAAGAAGATGTAGCGCGGAGGATTTCACAGACATAGCGTCAAGCCGAATTGACAACGACTGCGCCCCGCTTAGTTTGGTGCACGAAGATAGCAACTAGCGAGCAATGGGATACCAACTTACCAGCGAAGCGCAGGAGAACGAGCATGCCATCTGGTTGCGCGCATATTTGCGCGCTCTTAACTCGATGGCGTGTGTAGAAGCAGCTATGCAGGCCGAGTCCGCCTTGCAGCGTTACCAAGCTCGATGGCGAACCCATGCTCGAGCGCCGATTGAGACGGATGCTGAGCGTTACGATAATTTTGTTCGCGCCGCTCAGATCGCTGCTGAGTCTCGGCGGCGCGGCTAGCGCCGCATTTTGAAGTGAGCCAGGAAGCCGACTGAACCGATCCGGGCCAGGGCGTCCATGGCGAGCGCGTGGTCCTCAGGCCCGTCGGTTTTCAGGAGGCCCGTTTGCAGGTCCAGCTCATACCGGCTCAGGCCGTTAGCCTGCACGCTGGCGAGGATTTCCTCAGGCTTTGGAGGTTTGGGCATTCCTTGCCAACCGAGCTGCTCGAAAAGTTGAGCATAGCGGGCGGCCAACCCAAGTGCTTGTTGCTGTGCGAGACGCGCATCTGTCGTGCACAAGGCGTGCTTGATGACTAAGCGCTTTGTCAGTGCTTGAAGTGAACGAGGCACACGCAGGCGGAAAACGGAACGGCCTGAGGGATTACGAACCAGGTTGTGGGGGAGTCGCATCGGGAGTGTCCCGATCTGTGTCCCACAAGCGATTCCGAATCCAAAAAAGTCGTTTAAAATCAATTTCTTATTAGATTCTGCGGAAAAAGGGTTCCGCTCCGCGCCGGTCAATAAAAGACAGGTAGCGGCAGGCACGCAGAACCGGAAGCAAGGGTCTGCGTGCAGTGCTCGATCTGCTGAGCTTCGAGCTTGACGTCGCGCGGAAGCTTTCCTGCATTCACGGCCTGAGCAAGGCACGCGCTCGGCTCCTAAGAGCAGAAGTCACCGACCCGACTTGAACCGCCTCCCGTTACATTACCCGCACCGGGAGGCGCGCGCGGTTACTTTCCCCGCGCGCGTGCAAACGCCGCAGCCAGCGCATTATCCGCCGGCGGCGCGGTCGGCTTGGGCGGGCGCGTGTTGCCGCCACCGCCACCGGGGCGCCCACTGCGGTCGTTGCCGCGCGCACCACGCTCCTCGCGCGGGCCGCTGGTGGCCGCGCCGGGCACGTCGTCCATGCGCCGGGTCAGGGCGATGCGCTTGCGGGCCACATCCACCTCCAGCACCTTGACCTTGACGATGTCGCCAGCCTTGACCACGTCGCGCGGGTCCTTGACGTAGGTGTCCGACAGCGCCGAGATGTGTACCAGGCCGTCCTGGTGCACGCCGATGTCCACGAAGGCGCCGAAGGCGGCGACGTTGCTCACCACGCCTTCCAGGATCATGCCTTCGCGCAGGTCCTTGATGTCCTCCACGCCCTCGGCGAAGCGTGCGGCCTTGAACTCCGGGCGCGGGTCGCGGCCGGGCTTTTCCAGTTCTTTGAGGATGTCGCGCACGGTGGGCAGGCCGAACTTGTCGTCGGTGAGCTGCTCGGCCTTGAGGCTGCGCAGGAAGGCCAGGTCGCCGATGATCTGCTTGACGCCCTTGCCCTGCGCCTGGCCGAGGATGCGCTCGACCACCGGATAGGCTTCCGGGTGCACCGAGGAGGCATCCAGCGGCTGCTCGCCGTCGCTGATGCGCAGGAAGCCGGCGCATTGCTCGAAAGTCTTCTCGCCCAGGCGCGGCACCTTCAGCAGCGCCTTGCGCGAGGGGAAGGGGCCGTTCTGGTCGCGGTAGCTGACGATGTTGTCGGCCACCGTGGAGGACAGGCCCGAGACCCGCGTCAGCAGCGCGGCCGAGGCGGTGTTCACATCCACGCCCACGGCGTTTACGCAGTCCTCCACCTTGGCATCCAGCGCGCGCGCCAGGCGGAACTGGTCCACGTCGTGCTGGTACTGGCCCACGCCGATGGCCTTGGGCTCGATCTTCACCAGCTCGGCCAGCGGGTCCTGCAGGCGGCGGGCAATGGAGACCGCGCCGCGGATGGACACGTCCAGATTGGGAAACTCCTTGGCTGCGGTCTCCGAGGCCGAGTACACCGAGGCGCCGGCCTCGCTGACCACGATCTTCTGCAGCTTGGGGTTGTTGCAGGCCTTGATGACCTCACCGGCCAGCTTGTCGGTCTCGCGGCTGGCGGTGCCGTTGCCGATGGCGATCAGCGCCACGTCGTGCTGCTGGCACAGGCGCTTGAGGGTCTGCAGGGACTGCTCCCACTGGCGCTTGGGTTCGTGCGGATAAATCGTGTCGGTGGCCACCAGCTTGCCGGTGGCATCGACCACGGCGATCTTGCAGCCAGTGCGGATGCCCGGGTCCAGGCCCAGGACGGTCTTGGGGCCGGCCGGGGCGGCCAGCAGCAGGTCCTTGAGGTTGTCGCCGAAGACATTGATCGCTTCGCCTTCGGCTTTCTCGCGCGCCTGGTTGAACAGGTCCAGCATCAGGTGCAGGTGCAGCTTGGCGCGCCAGGTCAGGCGGCAGGCCTGGCTCAGCCAGGCATCGGCCGGGCGGCCCTGCGGGCGGATGCCGGCGGCCAGGGCGATGCGGCCCTCGGCGTAGGCGTTGCCGGCATCGATGTCGCTGCCCGGGTCGAGCTCGAGTTGGATGAACTCCTCGCGGCGCGCGCGGAACAGCGCCAGCAGGCGATGCGAAGGAATCCTGGACAGCGCCTCGCTGTGGTCGAAGTAGTCGCGGTACTTGGCACCGGCTTCTTCCTTGCCTTCGATGACCTTGGCGCGGATCACGCCTTCGCGCTCCAGCCAGCTGCGCAGCTCGCCCAGCAGCGCGGCGTCTTCGCCCCAGCGCTCCATCAGGATCGCGCGCGCGCCTTCCAGGGCAGCCTTGGCATCGGCCACGCCCTTGTCGGCATCGACGAAGTCGGCGGCGAAGGTGTCCGGCACGCGGGTGGGGTCTTGCAGCAGGCCATCGGCCAGCGGCTCCAGCCCGGCCTCGCGGGCGATCTGCGCGCGGGTGCGGCGCTTGGGCTTGTAGGGCAGGTACAGATCCTCCAGCCGCGACTTGCTGTCGGCGGCGAGGAGGTCGTTGCGCAGCTCATCGGTGAGCTTGCCCTGTTCCTCGATGCTGGACAGGATCGCCGCGCGCCGGTCTTCCAGCTCGCGCAGGTAGACCAGGCGCGTTTCCAGGTTGCGCAGCTGGGTATCGTCCAGGCCGCCGGTGACCTCCTTGCGGTAGCGCGCGATGAACGGCACGGTCGCACCCTCGTCCAGCAGCGCGATGGCGGCCTGCGCCTGTGCGGCTTGTGCGCCGATCTCCTCGGCAATGGTCTGGGCGATCTGGCGCGCGAGCGCTGCGGAGAGTTCTGCCATGCGTGGGTTCAACTGGACGACGGGGCCGGCGATTGTGGCCCCGTTGCCCGGGTGATCCAAGGCGTTGACAAGGCGCGCCTTGCAGGGTTGCCAGCGCGGCGCCTTACCCCTGCTGGCAGGCCCGCGCCGAAGCGAGCCCCTGCGGCAGCAGGCGCACGCCCAGGCCGGCCAGGGCCGCCAGCGTGGCCACGCCGGCCACGCCCATCCAGCCGAAACGCGCCAGGGCCAGTGCGCCCAGCGCCGCACCGGCGGCCATGCCGACAAACACGCCGGTGAACAGCACCGCGTTGAGACGGCTGCGCGCGGCCGGGTCCAGGCCATAGACGATGCTCTGGTGCGCGATCAGGCTGGCCTGCACGCCCAGGTCGAAGCCGATCGTCACCACCACCAGCAGGATCAGCTGCGCCTGCGGCGCCAGCCACGGCATCAGCGCCAGCGCCGCGAAGGACGCAGCGGCCAGCGCGGCGCCGGCACGGGCCACGTAGCCAGGCCCGTGGCGGTCGGCGATACGCCCGGCCAACGGCGCGGCGATGGCGCCCACCGCGCCGGCCAGGCCGAAGGCGCCGGCCACCGCGCTGCCCAGCTGCAGCGGCGGCTGCGCCAGCATCACCGCCAGGGTCGACCAGAACGCGCTGAAGCCCACCGACAGCAGCGCCTGCGCCACCACCGCCCGGCGCAGGGCCGGATGCTGCCGCCACAGCGTCCCCAGCGAGCGCAGCAGCGCGCCGTAGCCCAGCTGGGTGGTGGCGGCAAACGCCGGCAGCCGGCGCCAGGACGCCAGCCCGACCGCCACCACCGCGGCGGTGGCCAGCAGGTAGACCGCACGCCAGCCGAACTGCCCGGCGATCAGGCCGCTGGCCACGCGCGAGAGCAGGATGCCCAGCAGCAGTCCGGTCATCACCGTGCCGACGATGCGCCCGCGCTGCGCGGCCGGCGCCAGCGTGGCCGCGGCGGGGACGAAATCCTGCGCCAGCGTGGCCACCAGCCCGGTCGCCAGCCCGGCGGCCAGCAGCCAGGACAAGCCGGTGGCCAGGGCGCTGCCCAGCATCGCCAGGGCCAGCAGTACGGACTTGACCAGGATCACCCGGCGGCGGTCGTAGCGGTCGCCCAGGGGTGCCAGCAGGGCGATGCCCAGCGCGTAGCCCAGCTGGTTGAGCATCGGCAGCATGCCGGCGGCCGAGGCCGGCACGTGCAGGTCGCGCGCCAGTACCTCCAGCATGGGCTGGCTGTAGTACAGCGAGGCGACCGAGACGCCGGCGCCGGTGGCCAGCAGCAGCACCAGCGCGCGGGACAGGCCGGTTGGAGCGGCCGTGGCTTCATGCATCTTGGACATGACGGGAACAGGGAGAGGGAGGAGGGCGCCAGTCTCTGCCGCATCGGACCGCCGTGGTAGCCTCGCGACCCGGACAAGCTTCATACGCCATATGCATGCAAGAGCCGTCGTTGTCCTTCGATCGCATCGTCCTGTTGCAGACCTTCGTGCGCATCGTCGAGGCCGGCAGCCTGTCGGCCGCCGCCGTCGGGCTCGGCACCAGCCAGCCCACCGTCAGCCGCCGGCTCAAGGCCTTGGAGGCGTTGTTCGGCCTGCGCCTGCTGCGCCGCTCCACCCATGCCATGACCCTGACCGAGGACGGCCGGCGCTGCTACGAACAGGCCACCGACCTGCTGGCGCGCTGGCAGCAGATGGAGGCCGGCCTGCGCGGGGCGGAGGATGAGCCGGAAGGCCTGCTGCGGGTGGTGGTGCCGCATGCCTTTGGCCAGTCGCAGCTGTTGGAACCGCTGCTGGAATACCTGCAGGCCTACCCGCGCGTGTCGGTGGAGTGGCTGCTGCACGACCGCAGCCCGGATTTCATCGCCGAGGGCATCGACTGCGCCATCCGCGTCGGCACACTGGAGGACGACGGCGTGGTGGCCACCCAGATCGGCCAGGTGCCGCGCATCGTGGTGGCCGCGCCGGCCCTGCTGGAGGGGCGGCCGCTGCCGCAGTCGCCTGAGGCGCTGGCCGAGTTGCCATGGCTGGCGATCAAGACCTTCTACCGCGACGAGGTGGTGCTGCATCACACCGGCGATGGCCGGCCGGTGCGCTTTGCGATCCGCCCGCGCCTGAGCACCGACAGCCTGTATCCGCTGCGCGAGGCGGCGCTGTCCGGCCTGGGCGCGGCGCTGGTCTCGGCCTGGGTGGTACGTGAGGACATCGCACAGGGGCGGCTGCTGCATCTGCTGCCGGCCTGGCGGCCCACGCCGCTGCCGGCCTTCGTGGTCTACCCGCATGCGCGCTACCAGCCGGCCAAGCTGCGCCGCTTCATCGAGCTGATGCGCGCGTCCAACGCGATGTTCCAGCTGCCGGAGCCGTAAGCCCGGCGCCTCAGGCGTGGCGGCGGCTGGGCAGGAAGGCGGCCACGATCCCCAGCAGAGGCAGGAAGGAAATCATCTGGTACACGCGGAAGATGCCGGTGTGGTCGGCCATCACGCCCAGCACCGCCGCGCCCAGCCCGCCCATGCCGAAGGCGAACCCGAAGAACAGGCCCGACACCGTGCCGATGCGGTTGGGCATCAGCTCCTGCGCGTAGACCAGGATGGCCGAGAACGCCGAGGACAGCACGAAGCCGATGAGCATGGTCAGCACCGTGGTCCAGCCCAGGTCGGCGTAGGGCAGCACCAGCGCGAACGGTGCCACGCCCAGGATCGAAGCCCAGATCACCGGCTTGCGGCCGATGCGGTCGCCGACCGGTCCACCGATCAGCGTGCCGGCCGCCGAGGCCAGCAGGAAACCGAACAGATGCAGCTGCGCGCTCTGCACCGAGACCTGGAACTTCTGGATCAGATAGAACGTGTAGTAGCTGCTCAGGCCGGCGATGTAGAAGTACTTGCTGAAGATCAGCACCAGCAGGATCGCGATCACCCAGGCCACGGTCCGCGGCGGCAAAGCTGCGGCCTGGCGGTGCGTGGTGGCCGGCTTGGTGGCGGCGCTTGCTGTCAGATGCTGCTGGTACCAGCGGCCGACGTAGCTCAGCAAGCCGATGCCCAGCAGCGCCGCGCCGGCGAACCAGGCCACGCTGGTGCGGCCGTTGGGCACGATGACCGCCGCGGCGATCAGCGGCCCGATCGCCGTGCCGGTGTTGCCACCGACCTGGAACACCGACTGCGACAATCCATGACGGCCACCGGAGGCCAGCCGCGCGATGCGCGAGGATTCGGGATGGAAGATCGCCGAACCGATGCCGACCAGCATCGCCGCGCACAGCACCATGGCGAAGTTGGGCGCATAGGCCAGCAACAGCAACCCGCACAGTGTGGAGCCCATGCCGAACGGCAGTGAATAGGGCGCGGGCCTGCGATCGGTGCGCAGGCCGATCAAGGGCTGGAACAGCGAGGCGGTCAGCTGATAGGTCAGGGTGATCAGGCCGACCTGGGCGAAGCTGAGCTGGAACTGGCCTTTCAGGATCGGATACAGCGCCAGGATCAGCGACTGCATCATGTCGTTGACCAGGTGGGAGCCGGTGATGGCGGCCAGGATGCCGACCGCGACGGGGCGGCGGGTGGTGGCGGCAGCCTGGGAGGAGAGCGTGGCGGTGGACATGATGGGTGCGGGCCAGGCGCGCGGACTGCGCGGACGCGGCGCATGGTAGGGTGCGCGGCGCCGCCCTTCCTGCGCGATCTGGTCATGGCCTCTTCCAAAAAGGACATTCCGCGGGCCGACGGCGCCCAGTCCGGGCGAAAGCGACCCGTGGCCGAAGCGCCCGGCACGGCGGTCTATTGCCGCGCCCGCGACTACCCGCGCGATACCCAGATCCCCTTGCACCACCATCCCGACCGGCATCAGCTGGTCTACGCCGAGACCGGCGTGCTGGTGGTCACGGCCGGCCATGGCCGCTGGGTCGTGCCCAGCACCCGCGCAATCTGGATGCCGGCCGGCATGGGGCACGCCGTCAATTGCATCGGCCAGGTGCGCATGCGCAGCCTGTACATCCTGCCGCAGGCCATCGCCCGTCCGCCGGCCGAAGCCTCCGCCGTCTCGGTCACGCCGCTGCTGGCCGCCTTGATCCACGATGCGGCCCAGGTGGCGCAGCCCTACGCGCAGGATTCGCGCGATGGCCGGCTGATGCGGCTGATCCTGGACGAACTGCAGACCCTGCCGGTACTGCCGCTGCACCTGCCCGAGCCGCGCGATGCACGGCTGCGCAGGATCGGACAGCGCCTGCAATCGCACCCGCACGATGCCTCCACGCTGCAGGACTGGGCGGGGCGTTTGAAGATCGATGTCAAGACCATCCAGCGCCTGTGCGCGCGCGAACTGGGCATGACCTTCGGCCAGTGGCGCCAGCAGGCGCGGCTGCTGCGCGCGCTGGAACGCCTGGCCGTGGGCGAGAAGGTGATCGACGTGGCGCTGGCGCTGGGCTATGACAGTCCCAGCGCATTCGCGACGATGTTCAAGCGTCGCTTCGGGCAGACGCCGAGCCAGTTCTTTCGCTGAAGCGTGCGCACGCGTGCATCAGGATCTCACCGTGGATGACAGCCCCGTCACTTTCGAAGGGCTAGCGTGATGCGCTTTCCAAAGCGGGACGTGTCACATGATCAAGTGGGCCATCATCTTCGCCATCATTGGCGTCATCGCCGGCGTGCTGGGCTTCGGCGGGATCGCAGGCGGTGCCTTCGCCATCGCCAAGTTCCTGTTCTGGGCCTTCATCGCCATCGCCGTGATCCTGTTCCTGCTGGGCGTGACGGTGTTCAAGAAGGTCACCTAGCGCTTCGCCTTGTCTTCCCCCTGCGCAGCAGGGGGAGGCTGCAGGACTCACGCCTCCGCACGCCGATCATTCGCCCGGCGGTTGCATGAACTCGATCGTGATGTGATCGGGGCCGGAGACGTAGGCCGCCAGGATCCCCTTGCGTGGCCCGCCTGGGATGGGCTGGGGGCTGCCTTTGGCTTCCCACCCTGCGCCCTCCACGCGCGCGATGGCGGCGTGGATGTCCTCCACGGTCAAAGCCAGGTGTGCGGCACCGATCGCACCGGCGCTCTCCGGCGCGGCCCCATGCTGGCGACCCTTGGAATACTCCAGCAGTTCGACCACGAAGCCGTCCGGGGCCTGACGATGGCCGCCCGCACCTTCGGATCATCGACACCTGTCACCTGATACAGGAAATCGCCTCCCATCTCCGAGTGCCGTTGCAGCGTGAAACCCAGCGCCTGGGTCCAGAAGCGGATGGAGTCGTCCAATGAGGGCACGGCAAAGCCCGCGTGATCCACAGCAGTGACAGGCGTGGTCTTGGTCATGGCCGAAAAATTCACCGTGACGGGCCGGTCGACTGCGCCGGTACGCCCATCTCGCGCAGCAGATCCGGCGCCGGGTAGACCTTGTCCATCAACCAGCGGATGTAGCGCGTGTCGACGTGGATGGCGCGCTTGTAGCGTGGGTCGTACCACCAGCTGGCGCTCACCGACTCCCAGTTGCTGTCGAAGTTCAGGCCGATCAATTCGCCACGCGCGTTGAGTACCGGTGAGCCGGAGTTGCCGCCGGTGGTATCCAGGTTGGTGAGGAAGTTCACCGTCTGCGTCTTCAGCGCGGGGTCCTCGGTGCCGGCATAGACGCCCTTGGCGATGGCCGTCAACAGCGGCTTGGGCGCGTCGAAGGGCTCGACGTTGGTGTTCTTCTCCACAATGCCGGCCACGGTGGTCACTGGCGCATAGCTGACCGCATCGCGCGGGTTGAGCGGGGTGACCTGCCCGTAGCTCACGCGCAGCGTGCTGTTGGCATCGGGATAGACCGCGCGGCCTTGCTGCTTGCGCCAGGCGAACAGCGCACGCATGTAGGCCGGCCGCAGGCGCAGCTGCTCGCCTTCGCGATCCTTACGCGCATCGTCCAGACGGATTTGCGCCGGCACCAGCTTGACCGCCAGGTCGATCAGGGCATCGGCCGCCAACGGCTTGCCCTCGCGTGCGGCAGCAAAGCGCGCGAGGCGCTCGGCCTCGGTGCCCAGCGTGGTGTTGGCGTAAAGCGTGTCCAGGGCGGCCTTGAGGCTGTCGGCATCGCGGCCGAAGGCGGCGTCGAATTCCGGCACGCGCTGGTCCTTGGGCAGCTGCTGGTAGCGGCCCAGCAGCAGGGTCAGCAGCGTCTTCTCGGTGTCCGCATCGAAGCGCCGCTGCACCTGCTTGAGCACACCCTCGATCAGCGCCTGGTCGCGCTGCTGGTAGCCGGTCTCGCGCTGCGCATCGGGCTTGCGCGATTCCTCGCGCAGGCGTTCGAGCATCAGCGCCGAGCGCATCAGCTGGGTCTGGGTGGCGATCAGCCCCAGCAGCACGTCGCGATCGCCCATGGCGCTGCCTTCGGCCAGGATCTGCTGCAGCTGCGCGATGCTGCGCGCCTCTGACCCCTTGGTCGCGGCCAACATGGCGCGTTCGTCCTGCTCGCGCAGGCGCACCGCATCGCTGCGCTGCAGGCCTTCCAGTTCGCCGGCCGCGCGCTTGCGGTTGTTCTTCAGCGAGGCCAGCTGCGAGGCATAGCGCGTGCGCGACTCGGCGCTGGCCTTGCCGCGCTGCTCGATGGCCTCGATCAGCGTATCCAGCAGCGCCACGCGTTGCGGCAGGGTGTGGCCGACCTGCGAGGCGAACTCGGCGGCGGTGCGATGGCGGTAGGTGATACCCGGGTAGCCGGCCAGCATCGCGAAGTCGCCGGCCTTGGGACCATCGGTTGCGATCTTCAGGAAGGCGGGCGCGCGGTAGGGGACGTTATCCGGGCTGTAGTCGGCCGGCTTGCCGTCCTTGCCGACGTAGGCGCGCAGCACGGTGAAGTCGCCGGAGTGGCGCGGCCACATGAAGTTGTCGATTTCATCGCCGTAGTTGCCGATGGCGCGCGGTGGCGCATAGACCAGGCGGATGTCGCGCAGCTCCAGCTGCTTGATCAGGTAGAAATCGCTGCCGTAGTACATGTTGGCCACGCTGCAGCGCACGCCGCCTTCGGCCTCGCATTGCGCCACCAGCTGCTTGCTGGCCGTATCCACGGCCGCGTAGTAGGCCTTGCCGGTCTTACCCTTTGCGGCCGCCAGCACCTGGTCGGTGACCTTGTCGAAGGCGGTGGTGACCAGCACGCGGAAATCCGGGTTGGACGGCAGCTCCTCGCTGCGGCTGTGCGAGACGAAGCCGTCATCGATCAGGTTCGCACCTGGCTTGGTGTTGTACTGGATCACGCCGTAGGCGACGTGGTGGTTGGTCAGCAGCAACCCGTCGGGCGAGACGAAGGAGCCGGTGGCGCCCCCGATCTTGACCACCGCGCTCAGCGGCGGCCGGGTGACATCGGCCAGCGCGCGCGGATCGCTGCGAAAGCCGGCCGCCTGCAGTTGCGTGGACAGCTCGGGCAGCTGCGAAGGCATCCACATGCCTTCATCGGCACGGGCGGACAGGGGCAGGGACAGCGCAAGGCTCATGACGCTCAGGGCAAGGCGGCGGGACATGGGACGACTTCTGGAACCAGCGGAGCCGGCACGGTAGTGGCTGTTACCGTCGGTGGCAATGTGCGCAGCGGCAAAGCCGCGTGTTCCAGCGTCAGGGCGTAGCGTCTGAACGGCCAGTGGCAGGCGTTGCGACCCCCGAACGACGGATGACGTAAACGTCGACGGCCTTGCCCTGGCTCACGGTCTGGCCATCCAGCGACATGCCCAGTCGGGTCGCCACCTGGATGGACGACGCGTTGCCGGGGGCGATCAACGCATGCGCGCGCGGCTCGCCACGCGCGTCGAAGGCCCAGCCCAGCGCGGCCTGGGCGGCTTCGCGTGCGTAGCCGTGTCCCCAGTAGTCCCGGTACGTGTTCCAGCCGATCTCGATCGCGTGCGTGGACTCGCGAAAGAACGCGCCGACGTTGCCGACCAGCTGTCCATTTTCGCGAAGTTCGACCGACCACCAGCCTGCACCATCGATGAGCCACATCCCGGCGTGGGAAGTGAAGCGGCGCCAGGACGTCTCGCGATCGGACACGCCAATGTGCGCTGCGCTGACCGGATCGGCCAAGTGCGCGGCGAAGGCGTCGAAGTCGGCGCGGTGGTAGGGGCGCAGGCGTAGGCGTTCGGTCTCCAGCGTCGGCACAGCCTCGGTCATCGGGAATTTCCTCGGGTCAAGTCACGCAGAGCGACTTGCTTGGTCGCCTACGCATCGTCGCGTTAAAGCTCTGGCGCACCGTGATCAGCTGCGCGCGAGCAGAGGTGGGAAGGCAGGGTGTGGGTGGGATGAGGCGAGAACGGGGAAACGAGAACGAGAAACGAGGAACGAGAAACGAGGAACGAGGAACGAGTGAAGGCCCTGATAGCTCAACAGAGCCAGACTCGTTTCTCGTTCCTCTCCGCTCGTTCCTCAAGACGTTCCTCAAGACGTTCCTCAAGACGTTCCTCAAGACCTTCCTCAAGACCTTCCTCCCCGCTCACAACGACCCCAGGATCGCCGCCCGGCGCTCGGCATACTCGGCGTCGGTGACCACACCGCGCGCGCGCAGAGCGTCCAGGTCGCGCAGCCGGGCCTCGATGCTTTGCCCGATCGGCGGCGGCGCCGCACCGGTGGCCGCCGGAGGCTTGTTGCTGCGATTGACCAGCACGACGATCAGGAACACCGCCACGACGGGGATCGCGATCACCGCAAGCAGGATGATCCAGTGCCAGATGCTGAAGCCGCCCATGTCCGCGTCCCTGTGGTGTGCCGGCCTCGCCGGTGGAGGTGTGAGTCTATGCCTTCATGCCAGAGCGCAGGATCAAAGGCCCCGATCCGCATGATCCGCCGGATGATGCACCCCATCGCTGGTCGGCACCTCGCCCAGCGCCAGCGGGTCGATCCCCTCCAGGCACCCCACGTTGTAGCCGTACTGTTCCGGATTGGATCGGCGCTGATGATGCGTATAGATGCCGCATCGGCCGCAGAAGTAATGCCTGGCGGTGAAGGTGTTGAACTGATACAGGCGCAGCTGCTCGGCGCCTTCGATGATGCGCAGGCCGGCCAGCGGGACCGACCCGACGATGGCGCCACGGCGTCGGCACATCGAGCAGTTGCAGCGGCGTGGATCGACGATGCCGTCAGGTAGATCCAGTTCCAGCACGATTGCACCGCAATGGCAGGACGCGCGGTGCACCGGCAGCACGGCGATGCCGGCGACAGACTTGATCATGGAGCCTCCCGAACGCATGCCGGAAGGCAGCTCGCTGCGTTCCGGCGGGGCCAGGAGCATGCCACGTCATCTTGCGACGGGCGAACCGCCGTGTGCGCCAGCGGCCTCTTGCCGCTGGCGCGTCGGGCTCAGCAGACCAGGTGCGCCGACCCGGCCTGGCTCAGCTCCACTTCCATGCCATCCAGCGAGGCCGTGCGCCGCGAGGGCGGCGGCGGCAGCGGGCCGGTGCGGCCGGCCATGACCTGCACGAAAGCCGCACGGAAGCGCGCCATCTCTTCCTCGGTGCCGACGCTGATGCGCGGCCAGGTCTCGAAGCCCGGCCAGCTGCGGCCGACCATCACGCCCCAGGTCGCCATGGCCTTCTGGAACTCCTTGGCGTCGCGGCCGATCTCGACCATGAAGCAGTTGCTCTCGGACTTGGTGCAGCGGTGGCCCTTCTTCTCCAGCCAGGCGATGGTCTCGTTGCGACCCTTGGCGATCATCTTGCGACGCTCGGGCACCAGCTTCGCATCGCGCAGGCTGGCGGTGCCGGCCACGAACGTGGTCAACGCCACGCTGCCGCCACCATAGAAGTTCATCTTCTCCAGCGTGGCCGGCTGCGCCACCGCATAGCCCAGGCGCAGGCCGGCCATGCCGTAGAGCTTGGAGAAGGTGCGCAGCACCAGCAGGTCCGGGTGCGTGGGCACCAGGTCCACCACGCTGGCGGCGTTGTCGGAGAAGTGGATGTAGGCCTCGTCGATCAGCAGGATGCTGCCGGCCGGCTTGTGCGCCAAGGCGTACTCGATGTCCTTGCGCGTGGTGATCGCGCCGGTGGGATTGTTGGGATTGCAGATGTAGACGATGCCGGCCTTGGGATCGGCCGCGCACATGGCCTGCACGTCGTGCGAGTTGTCGGCGCGCTGGGGAATCTTGATGACCTTGCCGCCAACCTTGGGCGCGGTGCGCCAGGACTGCTCGTAGGTCGGGTCGGCGGTCACCAGCGAGCGCTCCGGTCCGGTGAAGGTCATCACCGCCAGCCCCAGCGGCGTGCCCGAGCCCGGATACACGCTGATGTGGTCTTCCGGCACGCCCAGCTGCTCGGACAGCGTGCTCATGAAGTCGCGCGCCTCCTTGCCCGGATAGCCGCCGCTGTCGGGGGCCGATTCGGCGATCTGCTGCAGCGCGGACTTGGCCGGCCCAATGGACAAGGTGTTGGCGCCCAGGTTGATGACCTCCGGCTTGGCCGCGCCGACCCGCCCGGGCGCGACATCCTGCGCGGCGGCACGGCTGCCGGCGACCTGGAGCCCGACCCCTACCAGGCCGGCGACATACGCCGAGCCCTGCAGGAACTTGCGGCGTGACTGCTTGGTGTCCATCGACCTGTCCTCGAGTGTCGCGTCGGTGACGGCCGACGCACCGGTGATTCTGTGGCTGTCTGGCGCTCTTCCATGGCGAAAGCGCCGCCCCTGCGGGTGCGCTACGGACTATAGGTTGCGCGTCGCGTCGATTCGCAGCGCGGGCGGGTGGGGCCTGGGTGGCCGGGTAGGACAGCCGGACCTAGATGCCTGAACACGCGTGGTGCTGCCGCTAGATGGCGAGCGCCACTACGAATGCGATCTCAGCCATGCATGGGGATCGCTCAAGTGCTTCTCTTCAGTCCATCACTTCAGAGCGCAACGCGGACCTGCCACCGGGGCCGGGTTGATGTAACGCACTTGTCCCCCGCAAATCAGGTAAGCGAAGGATGTGCTGGCCAACCCAGCGTCTGGGATCGTGGCGGTATGCAGTACTACGCCACTGGAAGACACTAGGCGAATGCTCACGGCCTCGGGGCTCTGAGCGCTTCCAGGCGTTGCCAGCTCGAGGCGAGTTCCATCCTGCAGCTCCAGGTCTGCGCTCTGCCTGGATGGCACATTGAGGTCGAACACGTAAGGCGAGGTACCTTCGTACTGAATCTTGCCTACAAACTGGACGTGATCCGGTCTGGCCGCCAAGGCGGTCAATGACACCAACAGAAGGGGGAGCGCGAGAATCCTCATGGCATCTTTCCTTGACGTGGTGAATCTGGTGAGGGCGACGCGATCTTACCTGGCAGGATACGGACCGCGCATCTGATCGCCGAGGGCCTCGCGCCGGTCGCAACCCGAGCCTCGGTCATTCGTCGCCCGGCTCCCACAACTCGACCTTGTTCCCTTCGGGGTCGATGACCCAGCCGAACTTGCCCTGCTCGGAAACCTGGGTCTTGTCGATCACATGGCAGCCTTCGGCCTTCAGTGCGGCCAGCAGCGCATCCAGGTCGGCCACGCGGAAGTTGATCATGAAGGGCGAGGTGCTCGGCGCCATGTAGTCGGTATCGGCGGCGAACGGGCTCCAGATCGTCATGCCGGGCTGGCTGCCCTCGCCGCCCCACTGGAAGATGGCGCCGTTCCAGTCGCCCACGTCCAGCCCCAGGTGCTCCCGATACCAGGCCGCCAGCGCGGCCGGATCGCGCGCCTTGAAGAAGATGCCGCCAATCCCTGTGACACGTTGCATCGCCCGCCTCCGGTGATGGATGTGCGCGGGCGATAGTGCGCCGTTCTCAGGGCTTTGAAAAGCTGAGGATCAGTTCGCGCCGGAACAGCTTGCGGTCCTTGGGCAGGGGCAGCGGCGAGGCGCTGAGCGCGGCCCGGACCACCGAGCGCTCCAGGGCCGGCGTGCCGCAGGGCGCCACCAGCGACGCCGATTCGACGATGCCGCTTGCAGAGAGTGTCAGCGACAGGCGGCACGGCACGTTCTGAACCTCCCCGTCCGGATACGTCCACCGCGCCATGACCGCCTGCTGGATGGCGCCTGCCCAGGCGGCGGTGCCAGCAGCGTCGGCCTCGGAGTGTGTGGCAGCCGCGGCATGCACAACAAGCAGCAGGCTCAGCGTGAGGAGCGACCTGAAACGGCCTGTCGAGCGAGTCATGAATCCAGCCAGTCTTCGAGGTCCCGCAGGGGAAGGTATCCACTCGATCCGGGACTGGACGGTAGTGGCCCGACTTCCACATGGTGCAATCGCTCAGCCAGACTGAGCTCACCGATCACGCTCTCCAGCATAATGAAAGTGCCCGTCAGGAACTCCTCCGATCTGGCGCTCTCAAAGTGGGAGTACCCGATCCTTGCACCTCTCCTCGTGGGATCGCTGTTCGATCGCAAAGGCAGGAACCACGCCGTGCTTGGATCGAATGTGAGCCCAGCGTATGACGTGCTGAACTCCAGACCCGTCGCAGGCTTGAACGCAATGAAACGCCAGTTGGGAACGTCCGGGGCGGTGGCGATCAGCGTACGCACGGCCGAGAAGTGATCTACGTTGCCCTCGGCTGAGATGATCAACTCGCTGATCCCATCATCGGCGCGCCCTGTCTCGAACCACAGATCAGGGCAGTAGTTGTGGAGGTTTTCCAGCAACTCGTCCAGAAGCGCTTCCCTTTCCTCGACCTCGATCTCCTTGAAGCGGTCCGCGTTCGCTTCGAACCATTTCCAGAATTCGCGCTGACTCTGCATGTTGATGTGATCCATATCTTCTTCCGCCTGACTAAATTCGCGCCCTCGAACGTATCGCGTTCCTGTCCTGATTGATGAAGCCCGGATACGTCCATCGCGACATGACCGCCTGCTGGATGGCGGCGGCCCAGGCGGCGGTTCCGGCAGCAGGCTCGCGGTTGGGCACCAGCGGCAGGGTGCGCGGCCATGATCAGCCCCGGCGCAAGCAGCAACTTTGTCCTGTGCGCGGCGGTTCGATCTGTCAGTCTCACAAAGAGGCTCCATGCAGAGTTGTATCGAACCCCTGAGGGTCGACGGGCCACAAGCTTGATCCCAGTGCACGACTCGCGATCGACATCACAGCCGCATGCCGAGCCAGATCACCGCCTCGGTAGACGCCGAAACCAGCGGCGACAGGATGCGCGGCCAGATCGCATCGCCATCGAGATGGAGCGCCGACGCATCATGGTGCTGCTGCTCATCCGCGATGATTGCGGAAATCGCAGCGACAGCGTGCGGGTCGTTGTCCCTGAGAACCGCAAGTTGATGCTGGAGATGCCGGAGCACAACACGTTCGACGGCCGCCGTGGTCGCCGAGATTGCGCCGGCGCCCAGCAGCCCGGTGATCAGTCCCAGGGCGTAGCCACTCATCCCACACAGCAGATAGCTGCGACAGCGTGGCAGGTCGCGGAGATGCAGCTCGGCGGCAAAGATGGCGCGGTGCCGTTGCTCGTGCGCACCGAACGCCTTGAGCTCGTCCACCAGGTGGCGCGCGGTCAGCCGCGCAATGAGGATCTGCCCGCGATAGATGTTGACGGCGCCGTGCTCACCGGCGTGATCGACCTTGAGGATGCGATCGCCAAGATCCTTGGTGGCTTCATGGCGCGCGACCATTCTCATGCTCGCCCCGTGTCCGTCAGAAGGAAAGCTCACTTAGCGAGCGTCCGGACGAGTTGAGCCACCTTCCCATGCAGCGCCTGGCCTGCGCATGGGCGACAGTCCTGCCTTCGGCAAGCGCCTGATCACACCTTGCAATGCCTTCCAGGATCGACAGCCGCTCTTGCATCGCCCGATAGGTTTCCGCGTCGACCAGACAGGCGCTGGGCAGGCCGTGCCGGGTGATCAGGATCGGCTCACGGTCGCGCGCCAGATCCGACAGGAGCTCGGTGGCCTGATCCATGAGCGTGGTGAGGCAGACGGTGCGCATGCGGGGATACTGAAGTGCCAAGCACAGCGCTGCAACTCAGCCGCAGCCGACACGCCTGGCTACTTCTCCTTCCGCCAGTTCAACGACCCGCGCGTCTCGATGGTGGAAGACTCCACCTCGGCGTTGAAACCCTTGCGCAGCAGGTACTTCAGCGTGACCACTGAGCCACTGCCGACCATGGACACGCCGTAGCTGACGTAGAGCTTGGGCGAGAGGTACTTGCCGAAGCCGAACACCGAGGCGCCGAGCGTGCGCGATTCCAGCACGCCGGCATCGTCCAGGCCGATCTTGGCGCCCAGCTGCGAGGCCAGCAGCCCGGCACCGGCGGACAGGGCGGAGGAGGCGGCATTGATCTGCTGGCTCTCATCACTGCTGGCGGTGTTGAGCGAGCGGCCCAGCACCAGATAGGCCAGGGCGTCCGATTCGCTCATCTCCGGGTTGGACCAGATGCGCGCGCGTGGGGCGGTGGCGCGGCCGGTGACGTCGATGCCGGCGGTGACACCGGCGCTGACCACCTCGCGCTCGGCGCGCAGGTTGATGTTGGGGTCGGAGACGTCGCTGTTGCTCCAGGTCAGCTCGCCGCGGGTGATGTTGAGCTTCTGGCCGTAGGCGGTGTACTGCCCATCGACGTTGAGCCCGCCGCTGGCGGACATGGAGCGGCCGGGGCGCGAGCGCACCTTCATCGTGCCCGACAGCGCGCCTTCCAGGCCGAAGCCATTCATGCGCACCTTGTCGCCCAGGGTGACGGCCAGGTCCAGGTCCAGCAGGGAGCTGGGCGCGCGCTCGGGATCGGCCGGGTCCAGCACCACCACGTCCTCGGAGACCGATTCGCCCTCGCTGAGTTTTTCCAGGTTGATCACCGCGTAGGGCACGGTGACACTGCCGCCGACCTGGATGACGTTGTTGGCCAGCTGGATCTGCAGGTCCGGTGCAGCCACCGCGCGCAGCTCGGTGGTATCGGACACCAGGAAGTTGTCGCCGCGCACGTTGAAACGCAGCGGCACGTCATCGCCCTTCCAGCCGAGCGAGCCGTTGATGTTCAGGCTGCCATTGGCCGGGGTCTGGCCGCCGGTGGAGGAGTTGGACTTCATCACGCCGGTGATCTTGGCGCTGCCGTCGGGCAGGGCATCCAGGCTGGCGGTGCCATCGACCAAGGTGATGCCCAGCGCGGGCAGCTCGCCGGTGAACTCGCTCAGCTGCGCCTGGCCGCTGAGGGCGGGCTGGCCGCGGGTGCCGGCCAGGCCGACATGGCCGGCCAGCTTGCCGCGCGGGCGCACCAGGTCCGGGGAGAACAGCTCCATCCAGAACAGCCGCGAGTTGTAGAAGTACAGGTCGCCGTTGAGCGGAGCGAAATCTTCCCAGCCGGTGTTGAACTTGGCATCGACGTAACCGTCGCCGGCAAAGCCGGTGCCCAGTCGTCCTTCGATCCGCCGCGGGTCGAACACCACGTCGAAGCTGAACTGGTCGTAGCGGATCAGCTCGCCACGCGTGTTGCTGCCCATGCGCAGGCCGCCTTCCTTCGAGGCCAGGTGCACCTCGCCTTGCCAGGCGTTGCCGCGCGGGCGGAAGTCGGCGTCCAGCGACAGCTCGCCGCGCAGGTTGAGCGGACGGCCGTCCATGTCCGGCAACCAAGGCTGCACCAGGGCCAGGGGCAAGGCATCGGAGTGGGCCTTGAAGCCTTGCTGCGGCCAGTCGGCCGATACGCACAGGCTGGCGCCGCTGGTGGCCTTGAGGCAAGAGTCGGACAGGGTGAAGCCCTGGCCGCGCTGGGCGAAACGCGCCGGCGCCTGCAGCGCCCAGGCATCGCCCTTCATCGGCGCCAGGCGTAGCGTGTCCAGGCCGCCTTCCCAGTTGGCGCCGTTGCGCCGGGCGCTGCCGGACAGCGCGGCATCGATCATCGGGTTGCGCGCGGCCAGCTGCAGCTGCAGGTTCTCCACCGCACCGCGGGCGTCGGCGCTGAGCGTGTCCAGCGCCAGACCGGCCTGCAGCGCGGTGGCGCGCAGGCTGAGGTTGCCGTCGCTGCCCTTCCACGGCAGGCGCCCGCGCAGGCTCAGGGTCTGGGCGGCATAGGTGTCGTACTTCAGCGCGGTGCCGGACAGGTCCGCTTCCACGGTGGGCGTGTTGCGCGGGCCGGTCAGCTTGAGCGAACCGCTCAGGTTGCCGGCCCCGCCCGGCAGCAGGTCGGCCAGCTGCAGCGGCTGCAGGTCGGCGGCGATATCCAGGGTGTCGCCCACGCGGCCCTTGGCCTGCACGCGGCTGCTGCCCAGGGACAGGGCCAGCTCGCCGTTGCCGCTTTCGCCGGCCAGCGCGAACTTGCCACGGCCATCCAGCGCGCGGCCGCGCAGGTTGCCGGTCAGGCGCGGGATGTCGAGCGTGGCATCGAAGCCTTCGCCCTGGTTGGCCGCCGGATCGCGCGCCTTGCCCTGGCTGCTGAACTGCCCATCGATGCGGCCATCCCAGCCCGGCGCGAAATAGCCCGGGTCGAAGCCGGCCAGTCTGGCGTCCAGGGTCCAGGCCAGCAGCGGCGACCAGTCCACCGCCCCGGTGGCCTCCAGCGTGCCGGTGGGCATGGACGCCTTGAGCGTCTTGATGTCGGCGTGCACATCGTTGCCGCGGCTGTCGAAATCCAGCGTGGCCTTCTGGCCGTCGCGGGCCAGGCGCGCCTGGCCGATGGCGGCCCAGTCCTTCATCTGCCCGGCCACGCCCAGGTCGGCATCGGCCTGCACGGCCGGGGCCTCGGTGCCAGTGCCCCAACGCAGCCCGCGCGCGTTGACGGCGAAGCGGAACACCGGGTTGTCCGGGGTGGTGAAGTCGGCGCGGCCGTTGAGCACCACGCGGCCTTCTAGCACCTGCACGGCCAGCGGCGCCACGGTCAGCACTTCATTGGCGATGCGCAGCGTGGAGGGCTCCACCACGATGCGCTGTTGGCCCTGCACCACGGTGCCGCGCAGCGTGGCCGCGCCCTGCGTGCCGCTGGCGGACAGGTCGAAGGACAGCGGGGTGGTCATGCCGGCGATGCCCAGCAGCGACAGGTCCAGCGCCTGCGTGCTGCCGCGGAAATCCCAGTCCGGCTCGGTGGCTCCGCGCAGGTCCAGCACCGCGCGCAGCGGCGCGGGCGCCGCGCCGCCGATGCCGACCTGCATCTTGTCGCGGTTGCCCTTGGCGATCAGGCCCAGGCGCGCCCGCGTGCGGCCGCGCGGCGCGGGGAACACGGCCGTGGCCGCAAGGTCGGTCTTGTAGTTGCTGCCCGGGGTGTAGTCGCCGTGCACGCCGAAGATGCCCAGGTCGCTGTCCACGGCCAGGCGCTCGGCATGCGCGTAGCCATCGCCGACATCGATGCCGCCACGCGCGCGGCGCACGTCGATCACCTGCTTGCCCTCCTGGGACACGCGGAAGCCGTCGACCACCAGCGTGTCGGCCTGGATGTTCAGCGGCAGCACGATAGCCGGCAGCACGTCCGGCCAGCGCGGCAGCTTGAAGGGTTCCTCAGCGCTGGGCGGCAGCGACAGCGCGGCATCCTCGATTTCCAGCACGTCCAGCCGCAGGCGCTTGCCCAGCAGCGGGCGCAGGTCCGGATCCAGGGTCACGCGCTTGGCGGTGAAGTGGATCTGGTCGAAACGAAAGTCCACATCGCGCAGCGTCAGCGGGCCGGCCACCGGGCCCTCGGCACTGCCCCAGGTGAAGCTGGAGCCTGCCGGCAGGCGCGCAATCACCTGCGCCAGCAGCACGTCGCGCCCTGCCACCGTCTGCAGCAGCCAGTAGGCGGCGAACAACAGCAGCAGCACGCCCAGCGCCACCGCACCGCCGGACCACTGCCAGAACCGCTTGCGCCGATAGAAACGGCGGCGCCGCGGCGGCGGAGCGCCCGGCGGCGGGGCACCCGCACCGCTATCCGGCGTGCCCATCGTCGGGTCGATGCGATCCGGCGGCCGGCTCACAGCGAGGTCCCGATGTTGAGGTACAGGCCGACCACCGAGTCCGGCGAATCCAGGCCGTGGGCGATATCCACGCGCACAGGGCCAATGGGCGAGCGGTAGCGCACGCCGATGCCCACGCCGGTATGCACGTCGATGTCGTTGTCGTAGGCGCTGCCGCTGTCCACGAACACCGCCCCGCCCAGCGGGCCGCCCTTGTAGTAGTGCTCGAACTCGACGCTGCCGGTGATCACGTTCTTGCCACCCACCGAATAGCGCCCGCCCTCGGTATTGATGCGCGGGCCCACCTCGCGGAACTGGTAGCCGCGGATGCTGCGGTCGCCGCCCGCGTAGAAGCGCAGGCTGGGCGGCAGGTCGGACAAGGTGTTGGTCCAGGTGCGGCCGATCTCGCCGCGCACGATCAGGCGCGAGTCATCGCCAATGCCCTTGAACCAGTAGCCCAGCGCGTGCAGCTGACCGAAGGTGGTGGAATCGCCACCGGAGCCGCCACGCGCGGTGATGGTGCCGGTGAAGCCCCGGCGCGGAAACAGCTGGTCGTCCACGCCCACGTACTTGGCCTGCAGCTCGGGATACAGGTAGCTGGCGTAGCGGTACTGGGCGGCGATGGCATCGCCCTGTCCATCATCCACCAGCTCGTAGAGCCAGCGTTCGCGCAGGGCGTGGATGGAGGCGGTGGCGGTCCAGCGCTCGGACAGCTGCCCGCTGCGGCTGCCGGTGAGCTTGATCAGGCGCGTGTCGATGTAGTCGGTCTGCTCGTCGTAGAGCTGGATCGAGGCGGTGTACCAGCCGTCGAGCCACTTGAACGCCGGGATGCGATAGGCGGTGGTCAGCGTCTTGCGGTTCTGCGCGTAGTCCAGCAGCGTCTTGAGCTTGTGGCCGCGGGAATTGACGTAGCGCCGCTCCAGCCCGACCAGGAAGCCGGCGCCGAACTCGGTGCCGTAGCTCACACCGGCGCTGTAGATGTTGCGCGGGGCGAGCTTGAGGTTCACCTCCACCGGCACGCGGCCGTCCACGGCGTTTTCCGGGTCGGGCTGGATGTCGATGCTGGAGAAATAATCCAGGCCGCTCAGCGATTGCCGCAGCCGGTCCAGCTTGCCCTGGTGGTAATAGCTGCCCTCGTCCCAGTAGACCAGCTGATCGAGCAGGCCCGGGCGGAAGTAGTCCTGGTTGAAGTGGGTCGGACCCATGTCGTAGCGGATGCCGCTGACCCAGGACAGGTCGATATCGGCGGCATGCTCGGCGCGCGTCACCGCGACCTTGCGCGTCTGGAAGTCCGCATCCAGGTAGCCGCGCTCGGCCAGGCGGTTGACGATCTTGAGCTTGGAAGCCTCGTAGGTGGCGTGGTCGAACACCGCGCCCTGCTGCGGCTGGAACGCGGCGATGTCTTCGGACAGATACCGGTCGCGGCCGCCTTCGCCTTCGATGCGGATATCGCGGTTGCGCACCTTGACCGGCTCGCCCAGCGTCACGTGCAGGGTCACGGTGAGGTGGTCGGCCGGGCTGCGCGGGCGAGTGCCCTGGTTCTGCGTCGGGGCGGGCTCGGGCGTGGGGTCGACCGCGGCGATCACGGTCGCAGGCTCGCCGCTGTCCTTGCGCGCCTGCTCGTCGTCGTCATCGTCATCGTCGTCCTGGTCCGCCTCGCGCTCGGCGGCGGCCACGGCCGGCGGCGTCGGGCGCGGGCTGGCCTCCTCGCTGCTGCGCTCGGCCTGGGCCTCGGCCTCGACCTGCTCGGCGCTGCGCGTGCGCGGGGCTTCCACGCGGACCTGCGGGGAGTAGTACCCGAACGGCTCCAGCGCCCCGGCCGCCTCGGTGGCCGCCTCCTGCAGCAGGTACTCCAGGCGCGACTCGCCCAGCCGCTGGCCCAGCGTGTCGTTGAGCGAGAGCGCCACGCGGATGTTCTCGATCATCCGCCGCTGGGTCGCGTCGTCTTCATCGAGGCCACGGATGACCACCTTGTCGATCACCCCCGCCGCCACCGCCGGGCCGGACAGGGTCAACAGGGCGGCGGCGAAAATGAATGGGGGGAGGAACCGCATGGGCGCAGGATAACCGGCGCCTGTGAATGGGCTGGTTAAGGCGGGGTAAGGACTAGGAACGAGTGGAGAGGAACGAGGAACGAGGAAGGGCAAGAGCGACCCAGGTCGGCGCTTCACTCGTTCCTCGTTCCTCCGCACTCGTTCCTGGCCTCAGGACAGCTGCCCGATATCCGCCACCGCGCTGAAGCGCGCATGCAGGCGGTGCAGCAGCGCCAGGCGGTTGCCGCGCACGGCCGGGTCTTCGGCGTTGACCATCACGCTGTCGAAGAAGGCATCGACCTGCGGGCGCAGCAAGGCCAGGCGCGAGAGCACCTGCACGTAGTCGTGGCGGTGCAGGGCATCGTCGGTGTCGCCCACGGCCGCTTCCACGGCCTCGGCCAGGGCGGCTTCGGCCGGGTGGTTCAGCAGGCCGCGCTGGACGTGGTCGGGGATCTGGAAGCCTTCTTCCTGCGCCTTGCGCACGATGTTGCCGATGCGCTTGTTGGCCGCGGCCAGCACCGACGCTTCGGGCAGCGCGGCGAACTGGCCGATGGCATCGATGCGACGGTCGAAGTCGTACAGCGAGGCGGGCCTGAGCTCGGCCACGGCGTTGAACTGCGTGGCCGGCACGCCCTTGTCGGCGTAGTAGCCCTTGAGGCGATCGATGATGAAGTCGTAGAGCTCGTCCACCGCTTCCTGCGCCTGTCCATCGCGCTGGGCGATGGTCTGCTTGAGCAGCTTGTCGGCCGTCTCGCGCTCCTTGTCCGACTTGGCCGCGGCCAGCGACTTCTCGGCGATGCCCGCTGCGCTGGACAGGGCGGCACGGCGTGCCAGCGCCAACAGCTCGCGCAGGTGCAGATCAAAGCCTGATTCGATGATCGTGCGCGCCAGGCCCAGCGCATTACGACGCAGGGCGAAGGGGTCCTTGTTGCCGGTGGGCTTCAGGCCCGCGGCAAAGCCGCCAGCCAGCGTGTCCAGGCGCTCGGCGATGGCCAGCACCTTGCCCAGCGGCGAGAGGGCGACATCGTCGCCGGCAAAGCGCGGCTGGTAGGCCTCGTCGATGGCCAGGGCGATCTCGCCCGGCTCACCGGCGGCCACGGCGTAGTGCCGGCCGGCGATGCCCTGCAGTTCCGGGAACTCGCCGACCATGCGCGACTGCAGGTCGTTCTTGGCCAGCTCGGCGGCGCGGCGCGCCAGCTGCGCATCGGCGCCGACCTGCGGGGCGATCGCCTCGGCCAGCGCGGCCACCCGCGCGACCTTGTCGGCCACCGTGCCCAGCCTTGCCTGGTAGGTCACCGTGGACAGGCCCCGGCCCATCGAAGCCAGGCCCTGCTTGAGGTCCTCATCGAAGAAGAACTTGGCATCGGCAAAGCGCGGGCGGATCACCCGCTCGTAGCCCTTGGCCACCTCGGCCACGTCCCTGGATTCGATGTTGGCGATGCCGATGAAGCGCTCGGTGAGCTTGTCGCCGGCATCGAGCACCGGGAAGAACTTCTGGTTGACCTCCATCGTTTCGATCAGCGCTTCCTGCGGCACGGCGAGGAACTCGGCCTCGAACCCGCACAGCACCGCGGCCGGCCATTCGGTCAGGCATACGACCTGTTCCAGGTTGTCCTCGGTGATGCGCGCGTTGCCGCCGGCCGTGGCGGCGGCCGCTTCGACCTCGGCGGCGATGCGCGCGCGGCGCTCGGCCGGGTCGACCAGCACCTTGGCCCCACGCAAGGCATCGACGTAGTCGCCGGGGGTGTTCACCCACACCGGCTTGTCGTGCATGAAGCGGTGGCCGCGGCTCATGCGGTCGGACTTCACGCCCAGCAGCGCCGCCTCGATGACCTCACTGCCCAGCAGCACCACCAGCCACTGCACCGGGCGGGCGAAGGCGTAGTCGTGGCCGCCCCAGCGCATCGGCTTGGGGATGGGCATGGCGGCGATGGCCTCGGCGATCACCTCCGGCAGCAGCGCCGCGGTAGCCGCGCCCGGCTTGACCGCGCGATGCACGAAGCGCTCGCCCTTGGCATCGCTGGTGCGCTCCAGCGCGGTCCAGTCCACCCCGGCCTTGGCGGCAAAGCCCTCCAGGGCCCGGGTCGGCTGACCCTGCCCGTCCAGGGCGATGTTGACGTAGGGGCCCAGCACCTCGGAGGTCTGCTCCGGCTGCTCGGTCGCCACCCCGGGCAGCAGCACCGCCAGTCGGCGCGGGGTGTGCAGCGGCACCGCATCGCCGCGGTCCACGGCCACGCCGCGCTTGCCCAAGCCATCGACGATGCCGTCGAACAGCGCCTGCGCCAGGCCGGGCAGCGCCTTGACCGGCAGTTCCTCGGTGCCCAGTTCGATCAGGAGGGGAAGGTGTTGGCTCATGTCGGAAACCCTGACTTGCGTTGTTCCCTGCTCGCGCTGGCGGGAGAAGGTGGCGCCAAGCGCCGGATGAGGAGGTTTTGCCACGACGCGGGAGGACTTGCCCTTATCCGCCCTTCGGGCGCCTAGGAACATTCCCCCGCGATGGGGAGGCCGCGACGACTACTGCTTCAACCCCGGAAAGCCCAGCTTCTCGCGCTGGGCGTAGTAGGCCTTGGCCACGCCCTGGGCCAGCGCGCGCACGCGCAGGATGTAGCGCTGGCGTTCGGTCACGCTGATCGCGCGGCGCGCATCGAGCAGGTTGAAGCTGTGGCTGGCCTTGGTGACCTGCTCGTAGGCCGGCAGCGGCAGGCCCACCTCGATGAGCTTGAGCGCCTCGCGCTCGCAGGCATCGAAGCGGTGGAACAGCTCGGCCACGTCGGCGTGCTCGAAGTTGTAGGTGCTCTGCTCGACCTCGTTCTGGTGGTAGACATCGCCATAGGTCACCGGCGTGCCGTCCGGGCCGAAGGTCCACACCAGGTCGTAGACGTTGTCGCAGTTCTGCAGATACATGCACAGGCGCTCGAGCCCGTAGGTAATCTCGCCCAGCACCGGCTTGCACTCGATGCCGCCGGCCTGCTGGAAGTAGGTGAACTGGGTGACTTCCATGCCGTTCAACCACACTTCCCAGCCCAGGCCCCAGGCGCCCAGGGTGGGCGATTCCCAGTTGTCCTCGACAAAGCGCAGGTCGTGCACCAGCGGGTCGATGCCCAGCGCCTTGAGCGAATCCAGGTACAGCTGCTGGATGTTGTCCGGGTTGGGCTTCATCGCCACCTGGTACTGGTAGTAGCGCTGCAGGCGATTGGGATTCTCGCCGTAGCGGCCGTCGGTGGGGCGGCGCGAGGGCTGCACGTAGGCCGCATTCCACGGCTCCGGGCCCAGTGCGCGCAGGAAGGTGGCCGGGTGGAAGGTGCCCGCGCCGACTTCCAGGTCCAGCGGCTGGATCAGCACGCAGCCTTGCCCGGCCCAGTACTGGTTGAGGGTCTGGATCAAGCCCTGGAAGGTCAGGCCCTTCAAGGTGGTCGCGGTGGCCGGCGCTGCACTCATACGGCGGGAGGGACGCAAAAGAGGGTGGGCTAGTATACGGGCGCACCAGCGGGCCCATCCCGCGACTCGAGGCGAAAGGGGCAGCATGGACCAGCGTGGCGCAACCCGATTTCCCCAGGACGGCGTGATGCCGGCGGGAAAGCTGGACTTCGCGCGGGTGGCGCAGCTGCTGCGGCAGGACCGCCTGGTGGCCGAGGCCGACGAGGCGCGGTTGCAGTTCTCCGCCCAGGGCGCGCGCAGCGCTACGGACGTGCATCCGCTGGTGCTGCTGGCCAATCTCAAGCTGGCCGGCCGCGCCGGTGGCGTGCTGGGGCTGGAGCGGCTGACCGAATGGCTGGCCGGCAGGCTGGGCGTGCCCTACCTGCGCGTGGACCCGACCAAGGTGGACGTGGCCGCGGTCACCGGCGTGGTCTCCCACGCCTACGCCCGCCGCCACCGCATCCTGCCGCTGGACGTGCGTCCCGAGCACCTGCTGATCGCCACCAGCGAGCCGCTGGACACCAGCTGGATGTCCGACCTGCAGCACCTGGCGCGGCGGAACATCGAGACGGTGCTGATCAATCCGCTGGACCTGCATCGCTACACGATGGAGTTCTTCGGCGTGACGCGCTCGGTGCGCGGGGCCAAGGACCTGCGCGAGAAGGAGCAGGGCGGCGCCATGCCCAGCTTCGAGGCGCTGGTGGACCTGGGCAAGGCCGGCGAGGTCGGGGCCGACGACCAGCACATCGTGCACATCGTCGACTGGATGCTGCAGTACGCCTACGAGCAGCGCGCCAGCGACATCCACCTGGAGCCGCGCCGCGACACCGGGCGCATCCGTTTCCGCATCGACGGGGTGCTGCACAAGGTGTTCGACCTGCCGGCGCCGGTGATGACCGCGGCGGTGGCGCGCATCAAGGTGCTCGGGCGCATGGACCTGGCCGAGCGCCGGCGCCCGCAGGACGGCCGCATCAAGACCCGCTCGCCGGGCGGGCGCGAGGTGGAGATGCGCCTGTCCACCATGCCCACCGCCTTCGGCGAGAAGTGCGTGATGCGCATCTTCGACCCGGACACCGCGTTCAAGCCGATCGCCGAGCTGGGCTTCAGCGCCACCGAGGCGGCCGGGTGGCAGGCGCTGGTGGAACAGCCGCACGGCATCGTGCTGGTGACCGGGCCGACCGGTTCGGGCAAGACCACCACGCTGTATTCCACGCTGCGCACGCTGGCCACCCCGGACGTCAACGTGTGCACGGTGGAGGATCCGATCGAGATGATCTCCACCGAGTTCAACCAGATGCAGGTCCAGCACAACATCGACCTGGATTTCGCCACCGGCGTGCGCACCCTGCTGCGGCAGGACCCGGACATCATCATGATCGGCGAGATCCGCGATCTGGAAACGGCGCAGATGGCGGTGCAGGCCTCGCTCACCGGCCACCTGGTGCTGTCCACCCTGCACACCAACGATGCCCCATCAGCGGTCACGCGCCTGCTCGACCTGGGCATGCCGCACTACCTGGTCGCCTCCACCCTGACCGGCGTGCTCGCCCAGCGCCTGGTGCGCACCCTGTGCAGGCACTGCAAGCGGCCCGAACCGCTGCCGGCCTACGCCTGGGAGGCGGTGCTGGAGACCGGCCGCAGCGTGCCGGACGAGGCCGACCCGCACACGGCGGTGGGCTGCCTGGAATGCCGCAACACCGGCTACATGGGCCGCATCGGCCTGTACGAGCTGATGCTGCTCTCGCCGCAGCTGCGCAGCATGATCAAGGGCGACATGGACCTGGCCGCCTTCACCCGCGCCGCGCGCGTGCAGGGCATGCGTACCCTGCGCGATGCGGCGCTGGAGATGGTCGCCCGCGGCCTGACCACCATCGAGGAAGTCATCACGGTGCTGCCGCCGCGGGAATGAGGCCATGCGATTCGGTTATCAGCCCAGGGGCGCCATTGGCCTGCCAAAGGGTTGAAGCGCGCTGCGACGGGCGGTCTAATCGTTCGCAAGCCCACTCGCGCAATCCTGTCCCCTGCAATGATCCAGCGCCCCTTCCTCATCGTCGAAACCGGCCAGCCGGTGCCCGCGATGCGGCGCTACGGTCGGTTCCCGCACTGGATCCGCGTGGCCGCCGGGCTGGCCGAGCACGAGGCGGTGGTCAGCAATGTCGAACAGGGCCAGGCCCTGCCCGACAGCGACGCCTTTGCCGGGGTGATCGTCACCGGCTCGGCCGCCATGGTCACCGACCGTGCCGACTGGTCCGAGCGCAGCGCCCAGTGGCTGCGCCAGGCCGCCCACCAGCAGGTGCCGCTGCTGGGCATCTGCTACGGCCACCAGCTGCTGGCGCACGCGCTGGGCGGGGAGGTGGACTACAACCCGGCCGGGCGCGAATCGGGCACGGTGCACATCGACCTGCACCCGCCGGCGGCCGAAGACCCGCTGTTCGCGCAGATGCCGCTGCGCTTTGCCGCCCACGCCACCCATGTACAGACGGTGGTGCGCGCGCCGGAAGGGGCCACGGTGCTGGCGCGCTCGGTGCAGGACGCCTGCCACGCCTTCCGCTGGGGCGACCGCGCCTGGGGGGTGCAGTTCCATCCTGAATTCGCCACGCATCACATGCGCGGCTACGTCCGTGCCAGGGCCGACCACCTGCGCAGCGAGGGCCGTTGCGCCCGCACCATCGCGCGGGACGTGACGGCCGCGCCGCTAGCCCGCAAACTGTTGCGGCGCTTCATCCGCCATGCCCGTGGCCTGAGCGGGCGCTAGTTCCAGCTCCCGGACGAAAGTCCCCACCGAATCGGTCGTTTCGATGTCCAAGATCAACCAGGTGCCAGCCAGCGCCGGTGCCCAATGGCTGCTGGATGGCCTCGTGCTGTTCCGCCGCGCCCCGCTGGCCCTGGCGCGCGTGAGCGTGCTCGGCTTCTCCCTGGCGCTGATGGCCACGCTGCTGGGCAGCCTGATGATGCAGCTCACCGCCGGCGTCCCGTTTCCGCTGTCGCTGCTGCCGCTGGCGCTGTACTGCGTGCTGGCGCTGGGCGTGCCGAGCTTCGTGTTCGCCGGCATCCTGTGGGCCGTGCGCGAGGTGCAGCAGGGACGCCCGGCATTGCCGCGGCACCTGCTCAAGGGCTTCGCCAGCCGGCGCATGCGCGCGCTGCTGGTGACCGCCCTGCCGCAGTTCGTGGCGGTGGTGCTGGCGGCGCTGGCGCTGATGGCCCTGCTGGGCACCGAGGGCGTGCAGCAGATCCTGGATGTCCTGCAGAAGCTGCAGGCGATGACCGCCGAGGGGCAACAACCGGACCCGGTGCAGGTGCAGGCGCTGGTGGCGCAGCTGCCGGCCGGGCGCATGCTGCTGTGGCTGATGCTGATCGTGGCGGCCACCCCGCTGGTGATCTGCCTGGTGATGCTAGCGATCCCGCAGATCGTGTTCTCCGGCACCCACGGCGGCACCGCGCTGCGCGACAGCCTGGTGGCCAACCTGCGCAACCTGCCGGCGATGCTGCTGTTCGCGGTGATCCTGGCGGTGGTGTTCTTCGCCACCAGCCTGGTGCTGCAGGTGATCGGCCTGCTGATCCAGGCGGTGCTGGGGCCGATGGTGGCGATGTTCGTCATCAACCTGGTGATGATGGGCGTGCTGATGCCGCTGGTGGCCGCCGCCGCGTATCACGCCTGGCATCAGATCTTCGAGCCCGCCGGGCTGCCGCCGGGGGTGCCGGCGCCGCAGGATCCGGGAACGTTTGCCGCATAAGGCTCAGGAGTGAGCGAAGAGGAGTGAGAAGTGAGTAAGAGCAAAGGCAGAGCACCGCTTTGGCTCACTCCTCACTCCTCGCTCCTCCCACTCACTCCTCGCTGCCCCCGAAGCGCCGCTGATCGCCCGGCCTGGGCACGACCCAGCGGCCGGCGATGATGCCGGCCTCGTACAGCAGGCACATCGGCACGGCCAGCATCAGGTTCAGGAGTGAGCGAAGAGGAGTGAGAAGTGAGTAAGAGCAAAGGCAGAGCGCCGCTTTGGCTCACTCCTCACTCCTCGCTCCTCCCACTCACTCCTCGCTTGATCCGAAGCGCCGCTGATCGCCCGGCCTGGGCACGACCCAGCGGCCGGCGATGATGCCGGCCTCGTACAGCAGGCACATCGGCACGGCCAGCATCAGCTGGGAGACCACGTCCGGCGGGGTCAGCAGCGCGGCGATCACGAACACGCCGACGATGGCGTAGCCGCGCCCTTCCTTGAGCTGCTCGGGCGTCACCACGCCCAGCGCCACTAGGATCACCAGCGCCACCGGCAGTTCGAAGCAGAAGCCGAACGCCAGGAAGATCACCGTCACCAGGTCCAGGTAGGTCGTGGCATCGGGCGTGATCGAGATCGCGTCGGGCTTGAAGGTGGTCAGGAAGTGGAACATCGCCGGCAGCACGCCGAAGTAGGCGAAGGCGCAGCCGATGTAGAACAGCAGCACCGCCGAGACCAGCAGCGGGATGGCCAGGCGTTTCTCGCGCTGGTACAGCCCCGGGGCCACGAACGACCAGGCCTGGTACAACAGCCACGGCGCGGCCAGGAACACCGACACGAACAGGGCCAGCTTGACCGGGGCGAAGAACGCGCCGGTGGGATTGACCGCGATGAAGGTTTGCCCGACGGGCAGCTGCGACAGCAGCGGCAGCGCGACCCAGTTGTAGAGCTTGCTGGTGAAGGGCAGCAGGCAGGCCATGACCACGGCCACGCCGATGATGCCGCGCAGCAGGCGCGCGCGAAGTTCCAGCAGGTGTTCCAGCAGGCTGCTCTCGGCCTGCTCGTCAGCCGGTAGGGACATCGGAATCTCGTTGCTTGGGCGGCGCCTGCGGGGAGGCGACGTCCGGGTTCACCTTGACCGGCTCATCCGGGTGCGGCGGGGGCGGGGCGGGGCGATCCTCCACGGCGTCGCGCACCTCATCGCGCACCTGGCCGAAATCGTGGCCGGCCTCGTGGGTGTGCTGACGGATCTCTTCCTCGGCCTTGCGCAGGTTGTCCTGGGCGGCCTTGAGCTCGCGCTTGAGCTCCTCAGCGGCGAGCTCGCGTTCGAGCTCGTCACGCACCGAGTTCCACTGGTTGCGCGCCTTGCGCACCCACATGCCGACGAAGCGCGCGGCCTTGGGCAGCCGCTCCGGGCCCAGGACCACGAGCGCCACCACGGCGATCACCAGCAGTTCGCCGGAACTGAATTCGAACATTGCGGACGGAAGCTAGCGCGCGGTCAGCGCGAATCGCGCTCGCGGGCGTCCTCGCGGACCTGCTCTTCCTTGCGCTTCTCGTCGGAAAGCTGGCCCTTGGGCTCCTCGTCCTTCATGCCCTTCTTGAATTCCTTGACCGCGCTGCCCAGGTCCTTGGCACCGCTGGTCAGGCGCTTGGTGCCGAACACCAGCAGCACGACGACCAAGACGATGACCCAATGCCAGATGCTCATGCCGCCCATGGGAGTACTCGTTCAAACCTGCGAAGGGGACCGCCAGCATAGCGCAGGCGTGTGACCGGTGCGCCCCGCGCGCAGTGGCGGCGGCGCTTCCGGGTCAGCCATCACGCGCTCAGGGCGAATCGCTCAGCGGCTCGGTGCGGATATCGCCGGCTTCCACCGGCTGGAAGCCCTGGGTCTGCTGGGCCGGCTGCGGCGCCGGCTGCCCGTTCAGCCCCTGGGTTTCCACGCCCGGGCGCTGCGTCGGCGCAGGCGGCGCCACCGGGGCCGAAGAAGTCACGCTGGGGCGCACGCCATCGGTGCCACGCGCCACCCGGGCGGCGTTGGTGGACTCCTCCAGCTCGTCACGGAAGGCGATCACATCGCCCGAGGGCGTGCCGCCACGGTTTTCCATGATCGCGCGCGGGGTGGCCTTGCTGCCGTAGGCCGCGGCGTTGGCCTCGCGGTCGATGGACAGCACCGCGCCATCCAGCGCCACGCCGGCGAACAGGCCGCGTGCACGCGACCAGGACCAGATCTCGGCCTTGAGCTGGCCATCGGTGGCCGCAGCGGCATTGCGACCCACCGGGCCGGCGGCCACGGCCGCGTCGGCGCCCAGGGTGAACTTGCCGTTGACGATGCTGTCGAGCGTGCGGTCGTTGCGGAACACCAGCACCACGTCGGAGGACTGCACGCCGGCCTGGAAGCCGATGCTGCCGCCGGTGAGCTTGATGAACACCGGTGGCGACCAGCTGCCGTCGGGCGTCTTGACCGACAGCAGGCCATGGCCACGGCGGCCGCCGATCACCAGGCCGGCCTTGAGCGTGTCGGGAATGACGATGATGGCCCGGCCCTCGTCCAGCAGCTTGTCCGGGATCGCCTGCTCGGGAATCTCGCGGATGTCCTGCAGCACGCGCACCGCGTTGCGGGCGCGCTCGTCCTCGGTGGAGCCGGCCCAGGCATGGCCCGCGGCCAGGGCCAGCAGCAGGGTGACGCCAATGCGCGCGCGACGGAAACCGTTGAGATGCATGGATGCTCCGGAAGACTCGAAGGGGGCGCTGGAAACCAGCGTGGACGGCGGTCCGGCCACGAACGCGGCCTGCCTTGGCACCGTAGTCAGCGACGCGTGAATCTGCCATGAGTTGGAAGCCGCTGTCAGCCCCGCCCCGCAACGCTCGCAGAGGACTCGCGCAGGGGGCGCGGCATCGGTGATCGCGCCGGCTTCTGTCATCATTCCGGCATGAACCAAGCCGCCGCCATGCCGACCCCTTCAGCGTATCCGCTCGTCCTGCTGGTCAACCTGGGCACGCCCGAGGCGCCGACCGCGCCGGCCGTGCGCCGCTACCTGGCCGAGTTCCTCAGCGACCGCCGCGTGGTCGCCATTCCGCCGCTGTTCTGGCAGCCGCTGTTGCGTGGGTTGATCCTGCCGCTGCGCGGCCCGAAGTCGGCGGCCAAGTACGCCAGCATCTGGATGGACGGTGGCTCGCCGCTGCTGGTCTACACCCGGGCCCTGGCCGCGGCCGTGCAGCAGCGCCTGCCGGAGCTGGAAGTGGACTACGCCATGCGCTATGGCGCGCCCTCGCTGCGCGCGCGCCTGGACGCCGCACGCCAGGCCGGGCGCCGGGTGCTGCTGCTGCCGCTGTATCCGCAGTACTCGACCACCACCACCGCCTCGATCGGCGATGTCGCCCAGGCCCGACACGCCGCCGGCACGCGCATGATCGAGCACTACTACGAGGACCCGGCCTGGCTCGCGGCGGTGGTGAACAGCATCGCCGCCTGGCGCCAGCAGCACGGGGCCGGCGAGCACCTGTTGTTCTCCTTCCATGGCCTGCCCCAGCGCGTGGCCAACAACGGCGACCCCTACCCGCAGCAGTGCGAGCGCAGCGCGGCGCTGATCGCGCAGGGGCTGGGCCTGCCGCCGGAGGCCTGGACGCTCACCTACCAGTCGCGCTTCGGCAGCGAGCGCTGGCTGCAGCCGGCCACCGATGCGGTGCTCAAGCAGCTGGCCGAGCGCGGCATCAAGCGCGTGGACGTGGCGTGCCCGGGCTTTGCCGTGGACTGCCTGGAGACGCTGGAGGAAGTGGGCATGCAGTTCGCCGAGGGCTTTGCCGAACACGGCGGGCAGCTGCGCTACATTCCCTGTCTGAACGCCTCGGCCGAACACGCCGACGCGCTGGCCCAGTGCATCGAGCGCGAATTGCACGCATGGGCGTGAGCGCGGCCGGGCTGTCGCTGCAGGAGGTCGCCATCCCCGCGGCGGTCGGGCCGATCGCCGCGCTGCGCGGCGGCACGCCCGGCGGCCTGCCGGTGATCGCCTTGCATGGCTGGCTGGACAATGCGGCCAGCTTCGTGCCGCTGGCCGCGCACCTGCCGGCCGAGTGGGATTTCATCGCCATCGACCTGCCCGGGCACGGCCGCAGCCCGCATTTGGGCGCGGGCGCCGAATACACGCTGGGCACGGCCCTGAACGCCATCCTCGACGTGGCCGATGCGCAGGGTTGGACGCGCTTCCATCTCCTAGGCCATTCGATGGGGGCCGGCATTGCCAGCCTGCTCGCCGCGGCCTGTCCGCAGCGCGTGCGTGCGCTGGTGGCGATCGAGGCCTTGGGCGCCCTGGGCGAGGCGGTTGAGAACACTGCCGAACGCCTGCGCGATGGCCTTGCCGCCACGCGCGAGCTGCCCAACCGGCGCCTGCGCCACTTTGCCGACCTGGCCGCGCCGGTGCGCGCGCGCATGCAGGCCAACGCGCTGTCGCAGGCCAATGCACGGCTGCTGGTCGAGCGCGGCGTGCGCGCGCTGGACGATGGCTACGTCTGGAGCACCGACCAGCGCCTGACCCTGCCCACGCTGGTGCGGCAGACCCAGGACCAGGCCGAGGCGCTGCTGGCGGCGATCGAGTGCCCGGCGCAGGTGATCTTCGCCGAGCCGGCGCAGCCGTATTTCCCGCACCAGATGCGCCAGCGCCGCGTGGCCCGGCTGCGCGATGGCCGCCTGGCGCTGCTGCCCGGCATGCACCACCTGCACATGGAAGACCCGCAGCCGGTGGCGCGCATCGTGCGCGAGTTCCTGGCGCCGTTTGCGGTGGCTTGACTGCGACGCGGGAAGAAGCCTGCGCGCGGGACCGCTCTTTCGAGACTGAACCTTGCCCTCAGCCGAGCAGCAGGCGCAACTGCGCCTTCAACGGCCGGCCCTGCTGGTGGAAGTAGTCGCGCTCGGCGCGCCACTGCGGGAAGCGTTGCTCGACCTCGTGCCAGAACGCGGGCGAGTGATTGGCCTGGATGAGATGGCAGAGCTCGTGCACCAGCACGTACTCGAAGGCCGAGGGCCGCGCCAGCACCAGCGCCAGGTCCAGCGCCAGCGCGCCGTCCGGGGCCAGCGATCCCCATTGCGAGGACATCACCTTCAGCCGCAGTCGCGAGGGCGCGCGCGGCAGGCCAGCCAGGTAGCGCGGCATCCAGCGGCCGACATCGGCGCGCGCCTGCGCCTCGTAGAACTCGCGCACGTTGCGGCGCATGACCGCCTCGCTGGCGCGCTCGGGCAGCTGGAACAGCGCCCCGTCATCGTCCAGCGACAGCCGCGCGAAGCGGCCTTCCTGCCAGCGCAGCGGCACCAGCTGTCCGCGCAGGGGCAGCACGCCATCTTCGCCGCGCTGCAGTGGCACCAGCACATCGTCGTGGCGGCAGCGCGCCAGCTGCTCGACCAGCCAGTCGCTGTGCTCGCGCAGGAAGCGCTCGCCGGCGATGAGGCTTGCCCGCACCGGCAGGGTCAGGCGCGCGCCACGCTCGTCCACGCTCAAACGGATGCGGCGCGCGCGCGGATCGCGCACGCGCAGGACTTCGATCTCGCCCGACGCCAGCGAGAGCCGCACGGTGTCGCGCTCGACCACTTGCGGCCGGGGCGCGATCAGGCGTCGTAGCAACTTGGGCATGCGCCAAGCATACCGCCGGCGTCGGCCGGCGGCGTGAGGTCAGCGCGGTGGCGCGCGATGGATCAGCCGTCGACCTTGCTCAGCTTCAGCGCGCCTTCCAGCAGCACGAACATGCGTCGCACCTCGGCCGACATCAGGGTGAAGCGCGCATCGAGTTCGGCGCGGATGTCATCGCGCTCGGTGTTTTCCAGCTCGTCCACCGCCCCGTCCAGGAACTTGAGCTTGCGGATGATCAGGTCATCGCCCAGCACGAAGGACACGTGGTCATCCAGGTTCAGCGCCAGCTTGGTCACCTGCTTGCCCGCTTCCAGGTGCTTGTCGATCTCCTGGCAGCGCAGCTCCTGCTTTTGGCACTTCACCACCGCGCCGCCTTCCATCGCATCCTTCATCTCGCACTCATCGCCCAGCGACAGGCCCTCGGGCAGCGGCTCGCCGGCGATCCAGCCGGTCAGGATCGAACGCGGCGCGACCTCGGCATTGAGCGGCATCGCCGGAAAGCTGCCCATCGACCGGCGGACCTCGGACACCACCGTCTCCCCGCTCTTGCGCGAGGAGCTGTCCACGGCGATGAAACCGTGATCCAGGTCGATCAGCGCATCGGTGCGCGAGGGCTTGACGAAGGCGCGCGGCAGCAGCTCGTGCAGCAGGTCGTCCTTCAGGCGCTTGCGGGTCTTGCCGCCCGGCCGCCGGCCTTCCTTTTCCTCGATCTCGTCCAGCTTGCGCGCCAGCATCTCGTTGACCACCGCGCCGGGCAGGATCTTGTCCTCGGCCCCGGAACTGAGCCAGATCGCGTTGCCCACGCGATGCGAGAACGCCTCGTCGCCGCGGCCGAAGGGCGGGACGAAGCCGCGCGAGTTCATTTCCAGCGGGCCGACCGGCTTGAGCGCGGCCGGCGGCAGGAAGGTGTCCAGCTCGGAGAAGTCCAGCGAGGTAGGGAAGCGGAACAGCGTCAGGTTGCGAAAGAACATCGAACATCCAGTTGAGGTGGGCGGGCGCCGGCTTGCGCGGCGCCCGCGGGAGGGTCACTTGCCGACCAGTTGGACGGCGTCGATGCCAGGACGGTTGTCGATGGCGTTGGTCGCCAGGGTCAGACGCACGCCCTTGGCCTTGTAGGGGGTGGCCTGGAAGCTGCGCATGAACCAGTTGATCTCGTTGGGTTCGTACGCGTCGGTGTCGCTGCCTTCCCAGACCACGTGCCTGGCGCCGGCGTCGTCCAGCAGCTCGACCTTGATGATCGCACCGGGGCCGCTGACCTGGCGCACGCGCACCTCGGTGGCATTGACCGGCTTGTCGTAGCCCAGCTCCAGCCACTCGATGCCGGCGTTGGCCTTCTCCGGTGCCCAGGCCACGTCGGTGCTGCTGGTGTTCTCCGCATCGGGCACGCCGGTGGCGGCGACGGCCTCGTAGTGATGCTGGTCGTTCTTGATCAAGGTGGCGTAGGTGGTGCTGGCGGTGGCGCTGCTGGCCCACTGGCCATCGGCGTCGTCCAGGATCTTCTGGTTGTCCAGCGCGCGCTGGATCTTGGCCTGCTTCTCCGCGGCCAGGCGCTCGGCCTCGGTGGGCTCGGCCGGGGTCGCAGGCGCGCGCTCGGTCTGCGCGGGCGCTTCGGTGGCGGGCGAGGCGGCCTCGGCCGGGGCCGGCGCGGCCTCGGGTTCTGCCTTCTTGCAGGCGGACAGCGACAGGGCGGACAGCAGCATCAGCGAGGCGGGGACAACGATCGACCTGGACACGTGCAAACTCCTTTTTCTACCGTGGGTGCATGGCCACCGGGCGGCAGCCGTTCGAAAAACGTCTTGCGGGATGGGTCAGTGCTCGTCCGTGGCCTGGCCCGTCAGCCACGCGCGGGCATCGGGCAGGGCGGTATCGGCCGCGTGTCCCAGGGACATGAAATCGAACAGCCTGGGATCGGCCAGCTGCGAGGGGCGGATATCGCCCATGGCGCGCGCGATCTGTTCGATGCGCCCGGGGTGTTCCTTCTCCCAGGCCTTGAGCATGTTGCCGACCTGGCGACGTTGCAGGTTTTCCTGGCTGCCGCACAGGTTGCAGGGAATGATCGGGAATGCGCGCGCGGCGGCGTAGTCGACGATGTCGGCCTCGCGCACATAGGCCAGCGGGCGGATCACCACGTGCTGGCCGTCGTCGGACAGCAGCTTGGGCGGCATGGCCGCCAGCTTGGCGTGGTGGAACAGATTCATGAACAAGGTCGCCACCATGTCGTCGCGGTGGTGACCCAGGGCGATCTTGGTGAAGCCGTGCGCGGCTGCGTAGGCATACAGCGCGCCGCGGCGCAGGCGCGAGCACAGCGAGCACATGGTCTTGCCTTCCGGCACCACCCGGCTGACCACCGAATAGGTGTCCTGCTCGATGATGTGGTACGCCACGCCCAGCTGGCCCAGGTAGTCGGGCAGGACGTGCTCGGGAAAGCCCGGCTGCTTCTGGTCCAGGTTCACCGCCACCAGCTCGAACGGCACCGGCGCCTTCTTCTGGAGCTGCAGCAGCACGTCCAGCAGGGTGTAGCTGTCCTTGCCGCCGGACAGGCACACCATGACCTTGTCGCCGGCCTGGATCATGCCGAAATCGGCGATGGCCTGGCCGACCTGGCGGCGCAGGCGCTTGGCCAGCTTGTCGTGCTCGCGCGCGTGGCGGCGCGGGTCGGCCGCCGCTCGCCGCGGGGCGGGGTCGGCCAGCAGTTGGGGAAGGGGCAGGGGGGTGCTCATCAGCCCGCTAGTTTAGCGGCGCGGCGTATCCGGGCGCGGCGCGACGCCCGCGCCCGGGAGATCGTCGACGGACCTTCAGTCGACCCAGATCAGGTTCTTGGTCTGCGGGTCGGTGGTGACATCGCTGACCCGGTCGCCGTTGAACTGCACCTGGAACTCGCTGAAGCTGCTGCGCCAGTAGCGCCAGATCTTCGCATCCAGGTTCGGGTTCTCGCTGCTCATCGGATAGCCCAGCGACATCAGCACCTGCTCGCGGGTCATGCCCTTGGTGATCTGCGCGTTGGCGATGGCGGTCTTGATCTTCTCCGGGTAGCCGGCGATCTTGGTCTTGGGGTCCTCGGTCACCACCCAGCGCTTGGTGAAGGCGGCATCGTCCAGGTCGCGGCTGTAGTCGTTGCCGATGGACTGCTTCTGGCCGTCGACGCGGATGTGGGTGCGGTAGCGGCCATAGCCGGTCACTTCCACCGGCGTGCCCACCGGCAGGATGCGCTTGCCGTTCTCGGCGTAGTTGTTGTCGCTGGCCCAGCTGCCATCGGTGCGCAGGTTGCAGCAGAGGAAGCCGCTGTACTTGTCGGCGGCAGAGGCCGGGGTGGCGGAAGCGGCCAGGCCCAGGACGGCGCACAGGACCAACGGGAAGGCGGACGGACGCATAAGACTCCTTTCTGTCGGCGGCCACTGCCGCCGGAACGATGGACGAACGCGGCGACAGGCTATCCGTCGCCACGCGCCCATTGTGCGATGCCGGGAGCATCGGTGGCAGCCCCATTGGCGTGCGGGTCCCACCGAGCGGGTCACAGGGGCACCGGGCTGCGTGTAAGCTGCGGGCGTGGACGCACCGGACTCGGACATCGTCAGCCGCCTCAGCCAGCTTCGTGGCGAACACCGCGAGCTGGACGAGGAGATCGCGCGCCGGGTCGCCGAGCTGCAGGCCGACGAGTTGGCCGTCAAACGGCTCAAGAAGCGCAAGCTCTGGCTCAAGGACTGCATCGCGCGTCTGGAAAGCGCGCTGATCCCCGACCAGCCCGCCTGAGCCACGCGTCAGGATTGACCCTGCAGCGTCAGCTGCGCCGCTGGCCCGCCAGGGCACGCCAGGGCGGCCCTGCGACTGCAGCGGCGCTGAAAACGTTACAAACTGTGCCCGCCGCCCCAGTTCATACACGTCAATGCGCCCCCGTCTGGAGATTGGCCTGCTCTTTGCGTGAAGACCCCCGTGATCCAGGGGGAATCGTTCCAGTGAACCGTTTTGAGCCGTTGCTTGTTTCGTCCACGCTTGCGCCGCCGGTGTCCCGGCCGGCCTGGCGGGTCACGCGCCGCCTGCCTGGCGACGCGCTGCAGGAGATCTTCGCCCTGCGACGGGAGGTCTACTTCAACGAGCAGGGCCTGGCCCAGGACCACGACACCCGCGTGTCGGACCTGTTGGACAGCGCCGCGACCCATGTCTGCGTCAGTCGCGACCAGGACCTGGCCGGCGCCCTGCGCATGACCGACCTGTCCCAGGCCGGGGTGCTGGAGACCTGGGGCATCAGCCTGGCGCTGGACCGCTTCAGCGAGGCCTTCGGGCCCGAAGCGATCTCGGTGGGCTCGCGCCTGGTGGTGCTGCTGGAGCAGCGGCGCCGCGACGTGCTGGACCGGCTGATGGCCGAGGCCTACAAGCGTTGCCTGGAGCGCGGCACGCGCTTTGGCCTGATCAGCTGCGTGCCCTCGCTGGGGCCGCTGTTCGAACACTACGGCTTCCGCGAATACCTGCCGCCGCTGGTGCAGTCCAATGGCGAGGCGCTGCTGCGCATGGCTATGGTCTGCGAGGACGCGGACCATTTCGATGCCTGCGGTTCCAACCTGCTCGGGCTGGTGCGCAATGCCGCGGTGGGGCGCGAAGCCCGCGCGTGGCTGGAGCAGACCTTCCCGGTCCTGCACTGAGCCCTGCACGGTCCGGCCCGGCACGCAGGTGCCGGGCGCCTACTCGGCGGGCGTTTCCGGCTCGGGGCGCGCCGCTTCCGGGCTGACGCGTTCGATGGTGTGGCGCAGCTCGCGGCCGAGGATGGTCTTGGCGTCCTTGGCCCAGGCGTCCATGCGCGCGTCGAACAGCAGCTTGCTGTTCTCGTCCGGCCACACCAGGCGCAGCTCGCGCAGCTTCTGGATGAAGCTGCGGAACAAGGCCTTGTCGAAGAATTCCGGCGCCGCCGGGGCGTACAGCAGGCTCAGGCGCTGGGCCGCCTGCTGGCACAGGCTTTCCAGTTCCGCCGCGGCGAGCACGCCGGGGCCGTTCTTCACCAGGATCGAGATGGCGATGTAATAGCGCTCGAAGGCCTGCTGCAGCGAATGGCCGATCGCGCGCAGGCGAAACACCTCGTCGGTCTGTCCGGCATTGCGCTGCAGGATGCCGCCATCGTCATCGCCCACCCGCTCCATCAGCCCGGCATCGACGAACACCTGCACCACGCGCCCGATGCGCTCGGCGAACTCGTCCTCGGTCCAGGGCAGGAACAGCTCGGTCTGCAGGAACGGGTACAGCGAGCGCCCCAGCTTGACCACCCGGTTGCAGGACATGCGGCGGTTGTTCTGGAAGCAGCAGGCGATCCACGAGGCGGCGGTGAACAGATGCACCACGTTGTTGCGGTAGTAGCTGAGCAGCACCGCGGTGTCCTCGTCGACCACGTCGATGACATCGCCCAGCGGGTGGCTGATGCGACGGATGACGTTGATCTCCAGGCCGTGGGCGATGATGCGCTCGGCGCTGTGCGGGGTGACGGTGACGCGGTCCGAGTACGGCATGCGCGAGAGCAGCGTCTTGGACAGCTCGATCTGCGCGATCAGGTCCGACTCGGCCATCGCATGCTTGGGCGTGGACAGCAGCGCCAGGGCCAGCAGGTTGATCGGGTTGACGTCGGCGGCGCCGTTGATGCGTACGTGGATCTCGTTGGCCAGCTGGTCGATGGTGTCCGACAGCCAGGCCGGCTTCTCCTCCTCGCCCAACGGTTGGCCATCCCAGTCCGGGGCGCGCTCTGCCAGGATGCGGGTCAGCGGGATGGCCTCGCCGAAGTTCACCACCACCTGGCCGTAGTCCGAGCGCAGGATCTTGGGGATGGACCACAGCAGGCCCCAGATGGATTCCTTGGCCTTGGGGCGGCCTGAGAGTTCGTCCAGGTAGCTGGAGCCCTCGATCAGCTTCTCGTAGCCGATGTAGATCGGCTGGAACAGCACCGGGCGCCGCGGCTGGCGCAGGTAGGCGCGCACGGTCATGGACAGCATGCCGCCCTTGGGCTGCAGCAGGCGCCCGGTGCGCGAGCGCCCGCCTTCGATGAAGTACTCGATGGAGTAACCGCCGGCCACCAGCTGCGCGACGTACTCGGTGAACACCGCCGAGTACAGCGGGTTGCCGCGGAAGGAGCGGCGCATGAAGAACGCCCCGCCCTTGCGCAGCAGGGTGCCGATCACCGGCAGGTTGAGGTTGATGCCCGCGGCGATGTGCGGCGGCACGATGCCGCGTTCGTACAGCAGGTAGGACAGCAGCAGGTAATCCATGTGGCTGCGGTGGCTGGGCACATAGACCACCTCGTGCCCGGGCGCGGCCTCCTTCAGCGTGTCCAGGTGATGCACCAGCACGCCGCGGTAGATGCGGTTCCACACATGGCTGAGCAGGAAGCTGGCCGAGCGCACCACCGGGTTGGAGTAGTCCGCGGCGATCTCCCAGGCATAGGCCTGGGCCTTGCGCCAGGTGTCCTCGGGCTTGGCGCTGTCGCGGCGGGCCTGGTCGGCGATGGCCTGCTTGACCGGCTCGGAGGCCAGCACCTGGTCCACCAGCAGGCGGCGGGTGGACAGGTCCGGGCCGATCACCGCCTCGCGGATGCGGTTGAAGTGGGTCCGCAGCACGCGCGAGAGCTTGCGCACGGTGCGCTCTGGCTCCAGCCCCTCATCGATGGTCTGGCGCAGCGACACCGGCGGGGAGAAGCGCACGATGGTGTCGCGGCCGTTGAGCAGCAGCGCCAGCAGCCGGCGGAAGCGGCCGACGATGGCCCAGTTCTCCGAGAACAGCACCGAGAACCAGCCGCTGGCCTTGTCCGGCGAGCGGCCCACGAAGATCGACACCGGCACCAGCTGGACGTCGAGTTCGCGATGGAATCGGTGCGCCTGCAGCAGCTTGGCCAGCGAGCCGGAATGGGTCTTGGTGCTGCCGGCCTCGGGGATCAGCGTGCTGGCGTTGCGGCGGGACAGGGCGACGTAGGCGCGCTTGCGGCCCAGCATGTCCCCGGGCAGCGGAACCAGCGGCGAGGGCAGGCCGGCGTCCTGGCAGGCGCGGTCCAGGATCATCGCGTTGGACAGGCCGTAGTCTTCCAGCACGTAGCAGACCGGGCGGTCGTCGATCAGGTCGCGCGGAACGTCCGGTTCGATGCTCAGGCTCAGCCAGGGATCGACCACGCGCCGGGTCAGCCGGCTCCACAGCGGCGGCCTTGCCGCGCGCGCGGGCACCGTGGCCGGCAACGACCGCGAGGCGGCCACCGGCGCCTCGCTGGGCACCTGTGCGGCCGGCGTCTCGGGGGGCTGCGGGGGAGGAAAGGGGAGCGGGTTCTGGTCGGGCATCGGCGACATTATGGCTTAGCGGCCCGGGCGACCTTGTCGGCCGGACGCGCCGGCGGGGATTTGTCGTCCGCTGCAGGCTTGGCCTGGTCGGCAGCCGGGTCCGGCGGCTGTGGGTCCGGTGCCTGCGCACCCTGGCGCGCTGCCTCGGCCTGGGCCAGCACGTCGGCCGGGTACCAGTGCCCGTTGCGGCGCTTCATCTGCACGGTGTGGACGATCTCGCGCTCGCCCAGCGGGTAGCGGATCTCCACCTGCGCCACATCGCCCTGCTCGGAGATCAGGCCGGTGCGCAGCCTGTCCAGGCTGGCATCCAGGTCCAGCCCATAGCTGGCGGTCACCGACTTGAACGCCTCCGCCAGCGGCGCCAGCTTCGAAAGGCCCGGCAGCAGGCCGGCCTTGCGCAGGTCGGTGGCGCTGCCCAGGCCGGTGGCGCGCGCGCCCACGACCAGTTCGCGCACCGCCAGGTGCGCGCGGGTGGCATCGGCCAACGGTGCGTTTTGGGCCCAGTCGCCGAGCGCCTGGATCACCTGCACGTAGTAACGGCGCTGCGGCTCGGGATAGTCGCTCTGGTACTGCACGTACTGGCTGCCGAACAGCGCCAGGGTGCGTGCGGCGGCCTTGAGGTCGCGCTCCTGACGGGCGAACTGCCGGTCGAAGGCGGCATTGAGCCGGCGTTCGGCGTCGGGGGTGGTCAGGGTGGTCAGCAGGCCGGGCACACGCTCGCCCAGCGGCAGCTCGGCCAGCGGCCAGTCGCTGCGGCCTTCGCGCCAGGCCTGGTCCAGCGCCTGCAGATCCTCGGCCGGCGCGGCGGCGCGGGCGAAGCCGGCCAGGTCGTTGCGGCGCAGGTGTTCGGCCAGGGCCTTGACCGAGGCGGCCGGCTGCGAGCTGGCGCCGGCCAGCGGCGCAGGCGCGGGCTTGCAGGCGGTCAGCCACAGCGACATCGCCAGCCCGGTCACGATCAGTGGCCGCCGGGCGGCCTGGAGTACTTGCCTCATTGCCGGTGATCCCCGAAATCCGGGTTCATCTTGGCTGCTGCCGACGCGACTCGGCAAGGGAGCCGGCCGGCGCGGGCCGGCAGCGATGCTGGATTCTTCCGAGGCGGGTGCCCCCTGTGGGAGCGGCGCGCCGACTCGGATGCGTCGCCCGGCCGCATCGAAAAAAAAGCTCCGACCCTTGCGGGGCGGAGCTTTCCAAGACGGCACGAGGCCGTAGGACAGGTTTGTGGCAACGTTCCGGCAGCACCGGACGGCGCACAGCGTACGCGCCGCATCAAGCTAATGCAATACCTGAAGAAAACTCACATAAGCCATTGAATTTAGGGGATACATTCCTGAATCTCATCCCGGATCGCGCGGGCTGCCGCCTGCGGGTCGGCGGCCAGGCGGATCGGGCGTCCGACCACGATGGCGTCGGCGCCCCGGGCAAACGCCTCGCCCACGCCCAGGGTGCGCTTCTGGTCGTCGCCCACCGGCCCGCCGGGACGGATGCCTGGACAGACGATGGAGAAGCCGGGCCCGGTGGCCGCGCGGATCAATCCAGCCTCCTGCCCCGAGCAGATCACCCCGTCGATGCCTGCGGCCTGCGCAGCCAGGGCGCGCTCGACCACCACCGTCTCCGGTGCCTTGTCGATGCCCATGCCGCGCAGGTCATCGCCATCCATCGAGGTCAGCACGGTCACCGCCAGCAGGCGCAGGTCGCCGGCGCGCGCGGTAGCCGCCGCTTCCATCATCGCCGGGTGCCAGCCGTGGATGGTGGCGAAGGTCACCGGCCAGCGCGACAACCCGGAGATCACCCCGGCGATGGTGGCCGGGATGTCGAAGAACTTCAGGTCCACGAAGATCTTCTTCTCGCGCCTGGCCAGCGCGTCGAGCACGGTGAAGTAATCGCCCGAGGCCAGCAGCTCCATGCCGATCTTGTAGAAGCTGACCGTATCGCCCAAGCGGTCCACCCATTCCAGGGCCTGGGCGCCATCGTGGGCGTCCAGGGCGAAGATCAGGCGGTCCTGGGCGGCCAGCTGCAGCGGGGCACGCGGGGTGCGGGGCTGTGCGTTCATTCGGCCACCTCCAGCGCGGCGCGTTTGGCGGCGCGGCGGGACTCGCGCGGCTGCTTGAAGTCGTTGCCGAACAGTGCCGGCTCCCAGGACCCGTAGGTCGGCCCGGGCAGCATCCACCAGCGCTGGCCGAACCATTGGCCGTACTGGGCAAGCAGGCGCGCCCGTCCCTCGGGCGTGTTCTGGTCGACATGGACGAAATCGCCCAGCTGGTCGCCGAACTGCATCAGCACGCGGTAGCGCTGCCCGGCCAGGCGGCGGCGGCAATCCTTCTCGCTGCCCTTGGACTGGCAGCCGGGCACCTGGGTGCCCAGGCCCAGGAACACGCTGTCATCGGCCACTGGCAAGCCGGCCTGGCGCAGGTTGGACAGGGTGGCGTCCTTGAGCTGGACGGCGCGGTTGGAGATGTAGACCAGGGTGATGCCGCGGGCATTGGCGGCCTTGGCGAAGTCCACCACGCCCGGCACCGGCTTGGCCTTGGCCTCGGCGACCCAGGCATTCCAGGTGGCGTCGCTGTACTCGGCGTTGTCGCGGATCAGGCGCGCCTGGTAGGGCGAGTTGTCCAGCACGGTCTCGTCCAGGTCCAGCACGATGGCGGGCTTGAGGCCTTTGACGGCATTGCCGCGTTCGGCCGGCACCAGCGCGTCCCAGTCGCGCGAGGTCAGGGCGGCCTCCAGCTGCGCGGTGGCCGCGCGGTAGGTCTGCGTGGCCGCGGCCTGGTATTCGGCCGAGCGCTGCACCCACAGCACGGCGTTGAGGTTGTCGTCGGCCGGGGCGGTGGGGGTGGTGGGGACCAGCTGGACGGCCGGGGCGGTCGCGGCCGGCGGCGCGGACTGGCAGGCGGCGAGCAGCAGGCCGCAGGCGGCCAGCAGCGAGGGAAGCGCGAGACGGGGCATGGGCGGGACCGGTGAAAACTGCGGCGCGATTCTACAGCCTCGCGCCGCCGACCCGGCCCGCCTGGCTGGGCCAGGGCGCTATCCTGCCCGGCCCGTTGTCCGCTGGAGAGTCCCGTGAGCGAAGCATCCCAAGCCCCGTCCCTGCCCGTGCTGGAGCCTGCGCAGGCACGCCTGCTGGGTTGCCTGATCGAGAAGGAGGCCACCACGCCGGACGTCTATCCGCTGACGGTCAACGCCGCCCAGTCCGCCGCCAACCAGAAGACCGCGCGCGAGCCGGTGATGGCGCTGGATGCCGGCCAGGTGCAGCACGGCCTGCGCGCGCTGGAGCAGCTGGGCCTGGCCCGGCAGCAGTTCTCCTCGCGCGCCGAGCGTTACGAGCACACCTTGTCGCGTCACTTCAGCCTGCCCAACCAGCAGGTCGCGCTGCTGGCCCTGCTGCTGCTGCGCGGGGCGCAGACGCCGCATGAGCTGCTGGCGCGCGCCGAGCGGCTGGCCAAGTTTGCCGATGTGGAGGATCTCAAGCATCACCTGGACCGCATGATTGGCCGGGAGCCGTCGCTGGTGGTGCTGATCCCGCGCGGGCCCGGCCAGCGCGAGGACCGTTACATGCATCTGCTGTGCGGTCCGGTGGATGTGGCGGCGGTGGCGGCGCGTGCGCCGTCGGCATCTTCCGGTGCGTCCGCGTCGGGTATGGGCGCGGCCGAGTTCGAGCAGCGGATCGCTGAGTTGGAAGCGCGGGTGGCGGCGCTGGAGGAGGCGCTGGCGGCGCGGGATCATACAGCGGGCTGATTCTCGAAGCCGTCGCTTTCTTGCCAGTACTCGACGGCCCCATATTCAGCTGATGCATTCGTGCTGGAGCGGCGGTCTAGGAAGATTTACTTGCTCGACAACCACCACTGGGTGCTGGGTTCACGTGGCATGCGCGTACAGTTCCACTGAGTTGGTTAACGTCAATCAGCAGCCGTATCGCCAGCTATTTCATCAACAGGGCAAGCCATGGACGACCTGAAATCGCTGCTGGAGAAGATTGGGTCCGTGGCCGATTTCGCCGGCATCGACGTGGTGGATGCGAACACGTTGGGTCTGTGCAAGAGCGCTCCGCTACACGTTGCAGCGGTCTGGGGCGATTGCGAGGCGATCACGCTGCTGGTCGAAGCTGGCGCTTTCATCGATCAGCGCGGGGAGGATGGCTTCACGCCCTTAATGGAAGCGGTGGCCCAGGGACATAAGGATGCGGTCGATCTTTTGATTTCACTCGGCGCCGCTCCACTGCGAAATGACGACGGTCAACTTCCGAGCGACTACGCGAGAGTTGGAGGAAATGAAGAGCTCTCACAGCTCTTGGCGCGGCGCGGCTACTAGCCTCACGCTGGCAACCCTTGAAAAGCGCTTAGTTGCGACCGCGGACTGTTCCATCCGGCAGTCGCGTCCGACGCAAGGCTGCGTATGTGCATCGCTCGCACCGGCATGAGCAGCCTTAGCGCCGATCCCGCTGCGAGTTGCAAGGGAATGCAGATTCGATCAGCTATGACAACAGTAAGTCGCGCCTGAGGCGCGGCTTTCAACGGCGAAGCCGGTCAAGCCTTTGATCTTGCTCTGGCTTTCGGCTCTTGCTCCGAACCCTTTGAAAGGCGAAAGCGAAGCCACGGCAAAGTCAGGAGCAAGGGCTTTCGCGCTTGCAGCGCGAGTGACTTTTGTCTTGTCAAAAGTCACCAAAACCGCTTCCGCCGGACACTCGCCGCCGCTGCGCGGCGGTCCCCTGCGCTCCTCGGAAAAAACGGGACGGCGCTCAACTCGCTTCGCTCAAACAGGCGCGCCTCTTCGCCCGTTTTTTCCTCCGGTGCTCGGCGAGCTTTACGGCTCCAAAGGTCAAAGGCAAAGAGCAAGATCAACAGCAACAGCAACAGCAACAGCAACAGCAAGATCAATGGCAGGAGCGATCCACGCCCGCCATCTGGCTACCGTCCCGATAAGCGGGTGGGAGCATGAGTGCCCGTGGTCTATAGCTGCGTCAGCTATCGAATAGCGCTTGGATTGCCGCCAGGCCGGCCTTGGCGCGTTCCTGCTTGTGCTGTGCATCCAGCTCCGGGTCGGCGCCGTCGCGCTGCAGCTCGCTGGCCGGCAGCTCGTCGAGGAAACGGCTGGGCTTGAGCCGGATCAGCTCGCGGAACTTGCGGGTCATGCGGCTGTGGCTGAGGTACAGCCCTTCCTTGGCGCGGGTAATGCCCACGTACATCAGGCGGCGCTCCTCTTCCAGCGAGCCTTCCTCCATCGCCGTCTCGTGCGGCAGCACGCCGTCCTCGCAGCCGACGATGAAGACGTAGCGAAACTCCAGCCCCTTGGCCGCGTGCAGGGTCATCATCCGCACCTGGTTGCCGCCATCGTCCTTGTCGTTGCGCGACAGCAGCGCCAGCTGCGCGGCCAGGTCGCCGACACTGGCGCCACGCACGCCGCCTTCGAACCACTCGGCCAGTTCCTCGACGTTGGCCTTGCGTCGCTGGTAGCCGGCGTCGTCCTTGCTCTGCGCGCGCAGGTCGGCCAGCAGGCCCGAGCGCTCGGCCAGCTCACGCACCAGTTCTGCGGCGGTGACGCGCGAGGCCTTCTCGCGCAACTCGGCCAGGATGTCGTTGAAGCGGGACAGGCCATTGGCCGCGCGCGGGCTCAGCGCCTGCAGCACGGTCATCGACTCGCAGGCGCGCGCCATCGGGATGTGGCGCTGCTGGGCCAGTTCGGCCAGCTTGGCCAGCGAGGTGGCGCCGACCTCGCGCTTGGGCGACTGCACCGCGCGCAGGAAGGCCGCGTCGTCGTCGGGATTGGCCACCAGGCGCAGCCAGCTCAGCGTGTCCTTGACCTCCTGGCGTTCAAGGAAGGCGGTGCCGCCGGTGAGGTGATACGGCACGCGCAGCAGCTGCAGCGCCTTTTCGATGACCCGCGACTGGAAGTTGCCGCGGAACAGCACGCAGAACTCGCTCCAGGGCACCTGCTTGGAAATGCCCAGGAAGGAGATCTCCGCGGCCACCTTCTCGGCCTCGTGGTCGCTGTCGCGGCACTCCCACACGCGGATGCGCTGGCCGTCGGCCTGGTCGGACCACAGCGTCTTGAGGTGCTCGTGCGGGTTGTGGGCAATCAGCGCGTTGGCCGCGCGCAGCACGCGGTTGGAGCAGCGGTAGTTCTGCTCCAGCTTGATGATCTGCAGCGCCGGATAGTCGCGGCCCATCTGCAGCAGGTTGTCCGGATTGGCGCCGCGCCAGGCGTAGATGCTCTGGTCGTCGTCGCCCACGCAGGTGAAGTCGCCGCGCTCGCCGGCCAGGGCCTTGAGCAGCCGGTACTGGGCATCGTTGGTGTCCTGGCACTCGTCCACCAGCAGGTAGCCGATGCGCTCGCGCCAGGCCAGGGTGATGTCGTGGTGTTCTTCCAGGATCTGCACCGGCAGGCGGATCAGGTCGTCGAAATCCACCGCGTTGAAGCTGTTCAGGCGGGCCTGGTAGAGCTCATAGAAGGTCGCCGCGCTGACCTCGCGCGGGCTGCGCGCGGCGGCCATGGCCTGCTCCGGCGACAGGCCCATGTTCTTGGCGCGCGAGATCAGCGACTTGATCATCTCGATCTCGTCGGGCTTGGCCCCGCCCATCAGGTCCTTGATCTGCGCGGCCGAATCGTCGGCGTCGAAGATCGAGAAGTTGCGTTTCAGGCCCGCGGCCTCGTGCTCGATCTGCAGGAACTTCAGGCCCAGCGCGTGGAAGGTGCAGATGGTCAGGCCATCGGCCGCATCGCCGCGGATGCGCTTGGCCAGGCGCTCGCGCATCTCCTTGGCAGCCTTGTTGGTGAAGGTGATCGCCGCGATGCGCTTGGCCGGCATGCGCCCAGAGCCGATCAGGTGGGCGATCTTCTCGATGATCACGCGGGTCTTGCCGCTGCCTGCGCCGGCCAGCACCAGCAGGGGGCCATGCACGTGCAGCACGGCGGCGCGTTGGGGGGGGTTGAGGAAATCCATGGGGCGGCGGCAATGACGACCGGCCTATTTTACCGCGCACAGGTCGCGGGCATGATCGGCCCGAGCCCTTCAGGAGATGGACATGCGCAGGAACTTATGGATGGTAGCCATGCTGGCGATCTTGCCGATGGCCGCACAGGCCGCACCGGATGGAGCGTCGACCGGCCCCAGGCAGGACGTGCTGCAGGGCGGTTTTCTGGATTACCACCCGGACATGGCCAACAACAACCGCGGCATGGAAGCGCTGCGCGCGGGCGATGCGCCCAAGGCCATGGAGTACTTCCGCCGCGCCGCCCGCTATGCGGACAAGGCGTCGCAGGCCTTGCTGGGCGAGATGTACTGGTACGGCGTCAACATGGCGCCGGACCGGGTCAAGGCGCTGCAATGGATGGAGCTGGCCGCCGAGCGCGATTACCCGACCTTCGTCGAGCTGCGCGAGAAGTTCCGCGCCGCGCTGACGCCAGAGGAATTGCAACAAGTCGAGGCCGGACGCAAGGCCTTGTGGGATGAATACGGCGACGCGGTGGCATCCCCACGCATTGCCAAGGAGCTGGAGCGCGGCCGGCGCGCCATCACCGGCAGCCGGACTGGCGCGCTCACCGGCCAGGTGGAGATCCAGTTCCCGGCGGCGATGGGCGGCATGCGTACCATCCAGGCTTCGGAGTACTACAAGTCGCAGTTCTGGGACCCGGTGGAGTACCAGCAATGGGTGGACAAGAGCTGGATCGACTACGGCAAGAGCAAGGTGCGGGTGGGCGAGGTCGAGGCGGCCGCCAAGGCGGGGGACGCCAAGTAGGGTCGGACGCTCGCGCAGGCGAGGAGTGAGCGAGGAGGAGTGAGGGACGGCGCGCCGCGCTGGCCGGCGAGTATCCTGTCCGACTCTGCGCAATGCAGCGGGCGCCGCTCACTCCTCACTCCTCTTCGCTCACTCCTCGCTTCATGGCCAAGCTCTACTTCTACTACTCGGCGATGAATGCCGGGAAGACCACCACCCTGCTGCAGTCGGCGCACAACTACCGCGAGCGGGGGATGCGCACGTTGATCCTGACGCCGCGCCTGGACGACCGTGCCGGGCGCGGGGTGGTGGCTTCGCGCATCGGGCTGCGGGCCGAGGGCGTGGCGTTCGACCCGCGCACCGACCTGGAGGCGCTGGTGCGCGCGGAGATCGCCGCGCATGGGCCGCTGCACTGCGTGCTGGTGGACGAGGCGCAGTTCCTGGCGCGCGCGCAGGTGTGGCAGCTGACCGAGGTGGTCGATGCGCTGCGCCTGCCGGTGCTGTGCTACGGGCTGCGCACGGACTTCCGTGGCGAGCTGTTCGAGGGCAGCCAGTACCTGCTGGCCTGGGCCGACGAGCTCAGCGAGATCAAGACCATCTGCCATACCGGCGCCAAGGCCACCATGACCGTGCGCGTGGACGAGGCCGGGCGGGCGGTGCAGGACGGGCCGCAGGTGGAGATCGGCGGCAACGAGCGCTACGTCTCGGTCAGCCGCGCCGAGTTCAAGAAGATCAGCCGCGGCGAAGGCGTGATCGAACCGGTGCAGGCCAGCCTGCCGCTCTAGCCGAGGCCCCGGGCGCGCTCAGCGGCTGCCCGCGGAGGCGCCCTGCAGCTGGCATTGCTGTCGGATCTGCGCGACCTGGCGCGGGATCAGGCCGCCGTCGGGCTGCGTGCGGGCCAGGGTGCGTTGCAGCGCCTCCAGCGACGCCAGGGCGGCCTGGCGCTGGCCGAGCCGGCACCGCGCCTCGGCCGCGAAAGCCTGCGCGCGCCAGCGCATCTTGGGGATCTCGCTGCCGCCGCCGGGGAGCTGGGCCAGCCGGTCCAGCGCCTGCAGGGCAGGGCCGTCCAGCGGCTGGCTGCGGGCGTCCAGGCGCGCCTGGGTGACCTCGGCATAGCGCGTGCGCGGGTCCTGCGCGCCGTAGCCGACGCGGGTGAGCTTGACCGCGCGATCCAGCCAGGGCGCGGCCGCGGCCGGGTCGCTGGCGGCCAGGGTCTCGCCGATCAGCCGGTCGGTCTCCCCGACCAGGGCATGGCTGGCGCCGAAGCGGGCCACCCGCATCTGCCGGGCGGCCTGCAGGTAGCGCAGGGCCTGCGCGTCCTGCCCGGCCTCGTGCAGCACCAGGCCATAGTTGAACAGGCCGGCGGCCAGCAGCGAGGCGTTTTCCTCGCGTCGCCAGATCGCCACCGCCTTGCGCACGTCGGCCAGGGCCTGCGCCGTCTGGCCGCGCTCCATGGCGATGATGGCCAGCGAGTTCCAGCCCAGGGCGACCTCACGGTGTTCCGGACCGAGCGCGGCCACGGTCTGGGCCAGCAGCGTGCGCATCTGCGCGTCGGCCTGGGTGTACCGGCCCAGGTCCACCTCCACCGCCAGGCGCTGGCGGCGCAGGGACAGCAGGATGGGGTGATGACGGCTCTGGCTCTGTTCGGCCAGGGCGATGGCCTCATCGTAGGTGCGCAGGGCCATGTCGCTGTCGCCCAGGCCGCGGTAGGCCAGCCCCAGGCTGCGCAGGATTTCCACCGCCAGCGGGCCATCGGCGCCGGCACGCTGGCGCTGCCATGCAAGGGCGCCGCGGAACCCGGCGATGGCGTCCTCGGCCCGGCCCAGGTCGTTCTGCAGCAGCGCCAGGTCGAACAGGTTCTCGGCGATGCCGGCATCGTTGCCGGTCTGCCGGCGCAGGGCCATGGCGCGCTCGAACAAGGCCTTGGCGTCCTCGCGCTGGCCCTGCAGCCGGCGGCAGCGGCCGTACTGGGAGAGGTAGTCCGATTCGACCTGCTTGGACAGCAGGCGATCGCGCAGGGGGTGCACGGGCCACAGCGGGGCCAGCAGGTTCACGCACTCGCCGGTGCGGCCCAGCAGGCGCAGCACGCGGGCGTGCTGGGCGGCGGCCGAATACCGCAGATCGGCGGTGGCCTCCGATCCCAGGTGCTGCAGCAGCTGTCGCTGGCGCTTGAGCAGCTCCAGCGCGTGCAGGTAGTCGCCCGCGGCGATCTGCAGGCGCGCCAGCACGCCCAGCAGCTCGGCATGCGCGGCGGGCAGGCCCGCCAGCTCCTGCTCGCCGCGGCGCTCGCCTTCCTCCAACAGGCGCCGGGTTTCGTCGGTGTTGCCGTCGTTGCGGCGGCCGGCGTCCTCGATCAGGCCGATGACGAAGTCCTGCATCGCCTGCGCGCGCCGGGCTTCGTTGACCGCCTGGCGGGTCTGCCAGAAGCTGATGCCGGCTGCGGCCAGCAGGCCGAGCGAGAACAGCGTGCCGAAGGCGATCCCCCAGCGGTGCCGGTGCACGTACTTCTGCAGGCGGTAGCCCAGGCTTTGCGGGCGCGCCTGCACCGGGCGGCCTTCGCGATAGTGGCCCAGGTCCTGCAGCAGGGCCTCCACCGAGGAGTAGCGCTGTTCCGGCGCCTTGGCCAGGGCCTTGAGGGTGATGTTGTCCAGATCGCCGCGCAGCTGACGGGCCAGGCGCTTGTGTTCGGGCGAGGGCGCACCGTCGGTGCGGCGCAGGACGGCGCTGGAGGGCTTGAGCGGCTCGACGCTGAGGATCGCCCGTTCCCATTCGGCATCGCTCTGGCGGCGCAGGCGGTAGGGCTTGTCGCCGGTCAGCAGCTCGTACAGCACCACGCCCAGCGAGTACACGTCGGTGCGGGTGCTGACCGGCTCGCCGCGGATCTGCTCGGGGGCGGCGTAGTGCAGGGTGAAGGCGCGCACCTCGGTGCGGGCGCCATCGGCCACCGCCTCGCCCAGCAGCTTGGCGATGCCGAAATCCAGCAGCCTGACCTGGCCATCGGCGGTCACCAGGATGTTGGAGGGCTTGAGGTCGCGGTGCACCACCAGATTGGTGTGGGCGTGGCTGACCGCCTGGCAGACCTGGTTGAACAGGCCCAGCCGCGCTTCCAGCGTCAGCGGCGTGCGCCGGCAGTAGTCGGTGATGGTCTCGCCTTCGACGTAGTCCAGCACCAGGTAGGGCTGGTGCTGGTCGCTGACCCCGGCGCCGAGCAGGCGCGCGATGTTGGGATGGGCCAGGCGCCCCAGGATCTGGCGTTCGCGGGCGAAGCGTTCCTGCAGGCCGGGGTCGGCCACGCCCGGGCGCAGCAGCTTCAGCGCGACCTTGCGCTCGTACAGGCCATCGGCGCGCTCGGCCAGCCACACCATGCCCATGCCGCCTTCGCCCAGCGGCTGCAGCAGCCGGTAGGGGCCGATGTGGGTGTCGCGCAGGTCCGGCGGCGCGCGCTCGGGGATCAGCGGCGTATCGAGGATGGAGGTCTGGTCTTCCTCCAGCGCCAGCAGCGCGATCAACTCATCGGCCAGGGCCGGGTCTTCGGCGCGGATCGCCGCCAGCCGCGTGGCGCGCGCGGTGGCGGTCAGCTCGAGCAGCACGTCCAGTTGCGGGGACAGGCGCTGCCAGCGTGCGGCATCCATGGAGGCGGGTGGGAATTTAAGGCAGGGGCGGGGCGTTATTCCTCATGCCCCATCGAGGCCATGAGGAACAGCCGCGCCTTCTGCCAGTCGCGGCGGATGCTGCGCTCGGAGCGCTGCATCAGTTCGGCGATCTGCAGCTCGGACAGGCCGGCGAAGTAGCGAAGCTCCACCACCTTGGCCAGGCGCTCGTCGACGTTGGCCAGCCGGTCCAGCGCGCTGTTCAAGGCCAGCGTGGTCTCGTCCAGGCGCAAGCCGCCTTCCACGTCCTCGGGGATCTCGGCCACGCGCTTGAGGTCGCCGCCGCGCTTGCGCGCCAGGCGGCTGCGGGCGTAGTCCACCACCACGCTGCGCATGGCCGAGGCGGCGTAGGCGAAGAAGTGCGCGCGGTCGTCGAAACGCGCCGCGCCGCTGCTGCCCAGCAGCTTCAGATAGGACTCGTGGACCAGGGCGGTGGCGTCCAGGGTCTGGTGCTGCTGGCCGGCCAGCTGGCGCCGGGCCATGGTGTGCAGCTCCTGATAGAGCGTGGTCAGGACCCGGTCGAGTGCGGCGCGATCCCCCTCGCGCGCCGATCCCAGCCACAGGGTGATATCGGCAGCCTCGTCCATCTTGATGTGATTTCCCCACTTAACGAGCGGCGACTATAGCGGCAACCGGTCACGCGCGCGCGAACCTCGCACACGGAACCACAGCGTCGATCGCCGCGCTTGCAGCGGCATGGAGGCGCATTGCCTGGGTGGCAATGCGTTGGCGCGCGGGCCTTGCGCTCACGGGCGCGCGCAAGTGCGGCACATGGCCGACGACCTGATGGCCCGACACCGTCACATGAAGAAATCGGTTACATGCCTCAGCGCTGGCAGCCCGGGCACCACACGCTGGCGCGCTGACCGATGCTGGCATGGCGCAGGGCACGGCCGCAGCGCAGGCAGGCCTGGCCCTGGCGGCCATAGACCGACAGTTCCTGCTCGAAGTAGCCGGGCAGCCCGTCGGGGCTGATGAAGTCGCGCAGGGTGGTGCCGCCGCGGCCGATGGCATAGGCCAGCACCGACTTGACCGCAGCGGCCAGCGCCAGGTAGCGCTCGCGCGAGACCTTGCCGGCGGCCCGCAGCGGCGAGATGCCGGCCATGAACAGGCTTTCGGCCGCGTAGATGTTGCCCACGCCCACCACCACGCGCTGGTCCATCAGAAAGCTCTTGACCGGCGCGCTGCGGCCGCGGCTCAGGGCGAACAGCAGGTCCCCGTCGAAGCCCTCGGACAAAGGCTCCGGGCCCAGGTCGCGCAACAGCTCGTGGGTCTGGCCCGGCGGCTGCCACAGCAGGCAGCCGAAGCGGCGCGGATCGTTCAAGCGCAGCACCTGGCCCGAGTCCAGGGCGATGTCCACATGGTCGTGCGTGCGCAGTGGCGTGTCGGCCGGGAGCACGCGCAGGCTGCCGCTCATGCCCAGGTGCAGGACCGCCGCGCCAGCTTCGGTCTCCAGCAACAGGTACTTGGCGCGACGACCGACCTGGCCGATGCGCTGGCCCGGCAACAGCTGGGACACCTGCTCCGGGATCGGCCAGCGCAGGTCGGCGCGGCGCAGCGTCACCGCGCGCACGCGTCGGCCTTCCACGTGCGGGGCCAGGCCGCGGCGGGTGGTTTCGACTTCGGGCAGTTCGGGCACGGGTGTGGGCCTTCAGCAGGGGGAGCCGATCAACATGGGGCGTGCCGGCGGACGGTCCAAGCGGCAGCGTGCGCTGCGCTCAGCTGCTGGCGAAGTAGCGGCCGTTGTCGTAGCGCACTTTCAGCGCCCCGCCGTAGGCCTGGCTGAGCAGGGCGTCGGTCAGCACCGCCTGGCGGCTGCCGTCGGCCAGCACCGTGCCGGCGCGCAGCAGCACCACGCGGTCGATCTCCGGCACGATCTCCTCGATGTGGTGGGTCACCAGCACCAGGGTGATGCCCTCGCGCGCCAGCTGCGACATCAGCCCGGTGAAGTCGCGCTGGGCGATCAGGTCCAGGCCGGCGGTGGGCTCATCCAGCAGCAGCGCCTTGGGCCGGTGCACCAGCGCCCGCGCGATCAGCACCCGGCGCATCTGCCCGGTGGACAGCTCGCCCACCTCGCGCGCTGCCAGGTCCAAGGCGCCGACCTGCGCCAGCGCCTGCGTCGCGCGCGTCCGATGCTCGGCGGTGACCGGCAGATCGATGGGCAGGGCGAAGCTGGCGAAGAAGCCGGTGACCACCGCGTCTTCCACCGTCAGCGACGGCATGGACTGCAGGTCGGCGGTGAGGTCGCTGGTCACCACGCCCAGCTGCGCGCGCAGGTCCTGGGTGCGCCAGCGCACCTGGCCCATCAGCCGCACCGGCGCCTGGCCTTCGCGGGCCAGCGGGTACAGCTCGCGGTTGATCAGCTTGATGAAGGTGGACTTGCCGCAGCCATTGGCGCCCAGCAGGGCGGTGTGCTGGCCCAGGTCGATACGCAGCGACACCGCGTCCAGGGCGCTGGCGGTGCCGCGGATCACGGTGGCGTGGTCCAGTTCGATCAGCGGCGCGGTCTGTGGGATGTCTGTCATGAAGGCAAGCTGGCCGTCATCAACACCATACGGCGACGACGGGTGAAGTCCGAAAGCGCAGCCCCCATTATGACGGCCACGCCCACGGGAGGGGCACGGCATGGGACGGGTGGAGATGGAGTGGGTCGGGTTTCTGGTGGGCGGCGTGGCCGGGTTGGGCGCCTGGGAGCTGGTGCTGGTGGGGCTGGGCTTCGTGCAGCTGACCATTTTCGCGGTGACGCTATACCTGCATCGCAGCCAGGCGCATCGCGGGGTGGATTTCCACCCGGCGATCGCCCATGTGTTCCGCTTCTGGACGTGGCTGACCACCTCGATGATCACCCGCGAGTGGGTGGCCATCCACCGCAAGCACCACGCCAAGGTGGAGACCGAGGAAGACCCGCACAGCCCGCGTATCAAGGGCATCGGCCGGGTGTTCTGGAACGGCGTGGAGCTCTACCGCCAGGCGCGCAGCGAGCGCGCGGACATCGCCCAGTACGGCAAGGGCGCGCCGGAGGACTGGATCGAGCGGCACCTGTACACGCCGCACGCCAATCTGGGCCCGCTGGCCCTGTTCGTCATGAACTTCGTCCTGTTCGGCCTGCCCGGCATCGCGCTGTGGGCGATCCAGATGGCGTGGATCCCGTTCTGGGCCGCCGGGGTGATCAACGGACTGGGCCACTGGTGGGGCTATCGCAATTTCGAATCGGCCGACACCTCGACCAACCTCACGCCGTGGGCGGTGTGGATTGGCGGTGAGGAGCTGCACAACAACCACCACGCCTTCCCCAGCTCGGCGCGATTCTCCATGCGGCGCTGGGAGTTCGACATCGGCTGGGCGGCGATCCGCGTGCTGGCCGCGCTGGGCCTGGCCAAGGTGCTGCGCGTGGCGCCGCGCCTGGACCTGCGGCCGAACATCCACGTGCCCGATGCAGATACGCTCAAGGCGCTGCTGGCGCACCGCTTCCACGCCATGACCGAGTATCAGCGCCATGTGCTGGTCCCGGCTTTGCGCGAGGAGGCCGCGCAGGCCGGTGCGAAGCTGCGCACGTGGCTGCCCACACGCCTGCGCCGCGGCCTGGTCGATGACGGCCGCTGGCTCAAGCCCGATGCGCGCGAACAGATGCAGCGCTGGGTGGAGCAGCATCCGCGCATCCACGCCCTGGTCGAGCACCGCCGCCGCCTGGCCGCCGTGCTGGAGGCGCGCAGCCACGATGCGGCCGAGCGCCTGCGCCAGCTGCAGCAGTGGTGCCAGGAGGCCGAGGCCAGCGGCATCCGCGTGCTGCAGGACTATGCGGCGCGCCTGCGTGGGTATGCGCTGGCGCAGTGATGGGCGCGCTCTTCGCACGCCCTGTCGCGACGGCCGGGCGATGCCTAGAATCGCGCATGCGCCCACTTCTCTTGATACTTGGTTGTCTGCCCTGTCTGGCGTGGGCCCAGGTCACCGCCACCGGCGATTACCTGGCGCGGATGGACCGCGACGGCGACGGCCGGGTCAGCCTGGAGGAGTATCTGGCATGGATGAGCTACAGCTTCGATGCGCGCGATCGCAACGGCGATGGCGTGCTCTCGCCCGATGAGCTGCCGGGCGGCCGCGGCAAGCCGATCACGCGCGAGCAGCACCGCGCACGCCTGACCGCCACCTTCCGCAAGCAGGACGTCAACGGCGATGGCTACCTGAGCGCCAAGGAGCTGGCCGCGCCACCGCAGTAGGTAAGGTGGATGACGCGCTTCCATCCACCACCGCCACCGCGTCACGGACGGGGTGGGCGTAGCGGTGTAGCAGGCTTATCCGCCACGGACGCCTCGGTGGACAAGCTTCGCGTTGTCCACCCTACATGGATGGCGCGCTTGCATCCATCATCGGCGAGCCCGCGGGCCTGCCCGCTGTTTGCCCAACTGCCCAGACAAACAGAAGGCCGCCCTGGGGCGGCCTTCTGCACCAGACATGACGCCAAAGCTTACTTGGTGATATCCACGTCCTTGGTCTCGCGCAGGAACAGCGCGCCGATCACCAGCGTCATCAGGGCGATGCCGATCGGATACCACAGGCCCTTGTACATGTCGCCGGTGCCGGCCACCAGGCCGAAGGAGATCGCCGGCAGGAAGCCGCCGAACCAGCCATTGCCGATGTGGTAGGGCAGGGACATGGAGGTGTAGCGGATGCGGGTGGGGAACAGCTCGACCAGATAGGCGGCGATCGGGCCGTAGACCATGGTCACGTACACCACCAGCACCCACAGGCAGAACAGCGCCATCGGCACGTTGATGCGCGCGGTATCGGCCTTCTCCGGATAGCCGGCCGCGCTCAGCTGCGCCTTGAGCGACTTGCCGAAGTCGGCGGTCTTGCCCTTCAGGTCGGCCGAGGCCAGGCCCTCACCCTCGAACGAGGTCACTTCCGCATTGCCGACGTTGACCTTGGCCAGGGTGCCGGCCGGGGCGGCCTGCACGCTGTAGGGCACGCCGGCCTTGGTCAGCGCGGTGGCGGCGATGTCGCAGGAGCTGTTGAACTTGCGCACGCCCACCGGATCGAACTGGAAGCTGCAGGTGTCCGGGTCGGCCACGATCACCGCCGGGGCCTTGGCGCGGGCTTCTTCCACCGCCGGGTTGGCCGCATGGGTCAGACCCTTGAACAGCGGGATGTAGGTCACCGCGGCCAGCAGGCAGCCGGCCAGGATGATCTTCTTGCGGCCGATGCGGTCGGACAGCCAGCCGAAGAAGATGAACAACGGCGTGCCCAGCAGCAGCGCACCGGCGATCAGCAGGTAGGACACGGTGGCATCGACCTTGAGCGTGCTGCTCAGGAAGAACAGCGCGTAGAACTGGCCGCCGTACCACACCACGGCCTGGCCGGCAGTGGCGCCCAGCAGCACCAGCAGCATCAGCTTGAGGTTGCCGCCCTTGACGCTGTCGCGGAACGGGGTCTTGGAGCCCTTGCCCTCGGCCTTCATCTGCTGGAACAGCGGCGACTCGCTCAGCTGCAGGCGGATCCACACCGACACGCCCAGCAGGATGATCGACACCAGGAACGGAATGCGCCAGCCCCAGGCCTCGAAGGCCTCGTTGCCCAGCGTGTAGCGGCAGGCCAGGATGATCGCCAGCGACAGGAACAGGCCCAGCGTGGCGGTGCACTGGATGAAGCTGGTGTACAGCCCGCGCTTGTCGTCGGGGGCGTGCTCGGCCACGTAGGTCGCCGCGCCGCCGTACTCGCCGCCCATGGCCAGGCCCTGGGCCAGGCGCAGGATGATCAGGATCACCGGCGCGGCGAAGCCGATCGAGGCGTAGTTGGGCAGCACGCCCACCAGGAAGGTGGAGATGCCCATGATCAGGATGGTGACCAGGAAGGTGTACTTGCGGCCGATGCGATCGCCCAGGCTGCCGAAGAAGGCCGCACCGAACGGGCGCACGAAGAACCCGGCGGCAAAGGCCAGCAGGGCGAAGATCATGCCGGTGGTTTCATTGACGCCGCTGAAGAACTGCTTGGCGATGATGGCCGCCAGCGAGCCGTACAGGAAGAAGTCGTACCACTCGAAGACGGTGCCGAGGCTGGACGCGAAGATGACCTTCTTGTGGCCCTTGGTGAGGGCGGCCTTGTGGCCGCCTGGGATGGCGCTGCTGGACATGGATGCTTCCCCTCCGAAGCGATGACGCGTGCGAGACCGATGGTGCCGGCGCGCGCCGGCGTGAGTGGGGGCGGATCGTCAGCGGCATCCCTCCCAGGTGCCGCCGGCGACCCGCGCCCGGTGCGCGATCAGAAGCTGTACTTGGCGGTGAACTGCAGGCGCGAGATGTCGCCAGAAGCGCCGCTGACGACGTTGCGACGGCCGTACATCACCTCGGCGCCGATATCGATCTTGGGCAGCGGCGAGTAGAACAGGTTGGCGCGCAGGCTCTGCATGCGGGTGGTGCCCATGGGCCCGGTGTTGGCGATGTCGCGGTCCATGTCCACGATGGAGTACATCATCGTGCTGCGCAGGGTCGGAGTGAACTTGTGGTTCCAGCCCACCCAGCCGGCGACGGTGTCGATGGCATGCAGGTCGCCCTGGGCATCCACTTCCACGTCCGGGCCGCTGCCCAGGCCCATGTAGCTGGCGATGCCCTTGCCGTAGGTGGCCTGGTAGCTGATGGCGTTGGTGGGGCTGAGGATCCACTTGCCGCCGGCGGTGACCGCGCCGCCGAAGGCGGTGTCGTCGGTCAGCGCGGTCTGGGTGGCGAACTCACGGGCGATGGCGGCCATGCCGAAGGTGCCCCAGTCGCCCTTCCAGGCATAGCGCACGGTCAGGTCCGGCATGCCGCCGCGATCGGAGGCCAGGGTCGCGCCGCCGCCGTTGTAGGCGCTGGTCAGGGTTTCGGGGTTTTCCGCCGACAGGCTCAGCCCGCCCTTGGTGTAGCGGATCTGCGCGCGACGGCTGAAGAGCACGCCGTCGGTCGGGCCCAGGATGTCGGCCGCTTCGGGGAAGTTGGTCGCATCGATGAAGTTGGACCAGGTCTGGCCGGCCAGCCAGTTGTTCCAGGACAGATACGCATGGCGCAGCGTGCTGCCGTGCAGGTTGTTGATCTGGTTGGAGACGTTGTCCGACCCGAAGAAGTCCATTTCGATGAAGCCGGTCATGCGGTTGCCGTCTTCGGTGATGGTGTCCACGCCCACGTTGAAGCGCGAGAACTTGGCGTGGAAATCGGTATCGATGCCGCCGGCCTTGCCGCCTACCGGCGTCTGCTGCGGGATGTACAGCAGCCGGCCGACCGCGCCTTCGCCCAGCGCGCCGTCGTAGGTCTTGGTGGTCAGGAAGTCGGCCTTGAGGAAGCCACCGAAACGGATGGTGGTGTTGGGATTGGCGCCAGGCGTGAGCGTGATGCCCTGGATCGGCTTGTTCTGCGGCTGCACCGCCACCGGCTGCGCCACCGGGCCACTGCCCGGGGTGCCGGGGAACTTGGGCTGGGTGGTGCTGGCCACGCCCGGCGGCGCGGAGGTCACCGGCCCGCTCGGCGGCGGCGGCGGTGGCGGCGGGGCGGCCACGACGGGCGCCTGCTGGCGCTCCATCAGCGTCTGCACCATGGCTTCCAACTGGGCCACACGTGCTTCCAGCTCCTTCTCCTTGGCGGTCTGCGCCAGCACGGCGCCTGGCGCCATCAGGGCCAGCGTCAATGCGCAGGCCAGCGGACGTCTTGCCATCGATGCAATACGTGAAGTCATGTCGATCCCCTAGCGTTTGAAAGTCGCCGTCGAGCGGACGGAAACATCCGCATCACATTGCGGAATGGCAGCAGACTGCGCGTGGCTTCCTGCCGCCGGATATGCATCTTTGGTCGATAAATCCGCAACTTGCGACCATGGTCTAAGCGTTCTGCTGCACCGCGCAACGCGTGAATACGGCACACTGATCGCGTTGCTTGGAAGGCAGGTTCAGGCGTTTTTCTACCCCACTCATGCACGTGTTTTTGGAGGCTGCAATGACCGATCTGTACCCCGTGAATCCCGCGTTCGCCAAGCAGGCGCTCGTCGACCAGGCCGGCTACGAAGCGGCCTACCGGGAGTCCATCGAGCAGCCCGAAGCGTTCTGGGCCAAGGCCGCGCAGCGCCTGGAGTGGTTCAAGCAGCCGACCCAGATCAAGGACGTCAGCTACGCCCTGGAAGACTTCCGCATCAAGTGGTTCGCCGACGGCGAGCTCAACGCCAGCGTCAACTGCCTGGACCGCCAGCTGGCCGAGCGCGGCGACAAGGTCGCGCTGCTGTTCGAGCCGGACAGCCCGGACACGCCCAGCTACGGCGTGACCTATCGCGAACTGCACGAGCGCGTGTGCAAGCTGGGCAACGCGCTGCGCAACCTGGGCGTCAAGAAGGGCGACCGCGTCACCATCTACCTGCCGATGATTCCCGATGCGGCCGTGGCGATGCTGGCCTGCGCGCGCATCGGCGCGGTGCACTCGGTGGTGTTCGGTGGCTTTGCCGCCAATTCCATCGCCGACCGCGTGTCCGACTGCGGCAGCAAGCTGATCATCACCGCCGACGAAGGCCTGCGCGGCGGCAAGAAGGTGCCGCTGAAGCACAATGTCGATGCCGCGCTCAAGCTGCCCGGCACCAATACCGTGGAGACCGTGCTGGTGGTACGCCACACCGGCGGGGCGGTGGACATGCAGGCCCCGCGCGATCGCTGGTTCCACGACGTGGTGGACGGCCAGCCCGCCGAGTGCGAGCCCGAGCGCATGAATGCCGAGGACCCGCTGTTCATCCTCTACACCTCCGGTTCCACCGGCAAGCCCAAGGGCGTGCTGCACACCACCGCCGGCTACCTGCTGTGGGCCGCCTACACGCATGAAGTCGTGTTCGACCTGAAGGAAGACGACATCTACTGGTGCACCGCCGACGTGGGCTGGGTCACCGGCCACAGCTACATCGTCTACGGGCCGCTGGCCAACGGCGCCACCGCGCTGGTGTTCGAGGGCGTGCCCAACTATCCGGACGTCTCGCGCTTCTGGCAGGTGGTGGACAAGCACAAGGTCAGCATCTTCTACACCGCTCCCACCGCGATCCGCGCGCTGATGCGCGAGGGCGACGGCCCGGTCAAGCAGACCTCGCGCGCCTCGCTGCGCGTGCTGGGCACGGTGGGCGAGCCGATCAACCCCGAGGCCTGGCGCTGGTACTACGAGGTGGTGGGCGACTCGCGCTGCCCGATCGTGGACACCTGGTGGCAGACCGAGACCGGCGGCCACCTGATCACCCCGCTGCCCGGCGCCACCGCGCTCAAGCCCGGCTCGGCGACCGTGCCGTTCTTCGGCGTGCAGCCGGCGCTGGTCGATGCCAACGGCGCCGAGCTGGAAGGCGCCGCGGAAGGCAACCTGGTCATCAAGGATTCCTGGCCGGGCCAGATGCGCACGGTCTACGGCGACCACCAGCGCTTCATCGACACCTACTTCCGCACCTACCCGGGCAGCTACTTCACCGGTGACGGCTGCCGTCGCGACGAGGACGGCTACTACTGGATCACCGGCCGCGTGGACGATGTCATCAACGTCTCCGGCCACCGCATCGGCACGGCCGAGGTGGAGAGCGCGCTGGTCTCGCATCCCAAGGTCGCCGAGGCGGCGGTGGTGGGCTTCCCGCACGACATCAAGGGCCAGGGCATCTACGCCTACGTCACCCTGGTGGCCGGCGAGGAGCAGAGCGAGGCGCTGCTCAAGGAGCTGGTGGCGCACGTGCGCAAGGAGATCGGGCCGATCGCCTCGCCCGACCACCTGCAGTGGGCCCCGGGCCTGCCCAAGACGCGCTCGGGCAAGATCATGCGCCGCATCCTGCGCAAGATCGCCGAGAACGCGCCGGACCAGCTCGGCGACACCTCGACCCTGGCCGATCCGTCGGTGGTCGATTCACTGGTGAGCGAGCGCAAGGTCAAGTAGCCTCAACGCATGACGGCCCACCGCAGCGCACAGGCGCGCGGGGCTCCTGGGAGGGAGCTGGACGAAGTGGCGGGTTTGGGAGGGCCTGCCACTTCGTCGGTGCGTCACCATGGTTTTCATGTAACGTGATCCACATGCCCCCAGCCAACACCATCCTGGTCGCCGACGACCACCCGCTCTTCCGCGAGGCGCTGCGAGGCGCCGTCCAGCGGGTCCTTCCCGACGCCACCCTGCACGAGGCCGACAGCGTCGATGCGCTGTACACGCTGGTCGATGCCCATCCGGACGCCGACCTGCTGCTGCTGGACCTCAACATGCCCGGCGCCCACGGCTTCAACGCCCTGGTCCACCTGCGCGCCCTGCACCCGGAGCTGCCGGTGGTGGTGGTCTCCGCACGCGAGGAGCCGGCGGTGATGCGCCGCGCGCTGGACCATGGCGCGCTGGGCTTCATCCCCAAGTCGGTGGACTCGGACACCATCGGTACAGCCATCGGCCAGGTGCTCGATGGCGAGCGCTGGGCGCCTGAAGAAGCGCACAACGCCCCGGCCATCGGCCGCGACGAGCAGGAAGTGGCCGAGCGCCTGCGCGATTTGACCCCGCAGCAGTTCCGCGTGCTGCAGATGCTGGGCGCCGGCCGCCTCAACAAGCAGATCGCCTACGACCTGGGCGTGTCCGAAGCCACCATCAAGGCCCACGTCACCGCCATCCTGCGCAAGCTGGGCGTGATCAACCGCACCCAGGCCGTGCTGATGGCCGGCCGCCTGTCGGTGGACCCCGATGGTCTGATCCCGCCGCCGGAAGAAGATTGAGCATCAGCCGCTCACCGCAGAACTGAAAACGCCGCCCGAGGGCGGCGTTTTCGTTTCTGAGGTGCCGGCGAGGTGCTTCTACTTGGGCTCCTCGCGCGTGCGCGTGTGGTGCGCGGCCAGGAACGCGCGCAGCGAGGCCGGCTTGACCGGCTTGGTCAGCAGGCGATAGCCGCGCTCGCGCGCCATGCGCTTGAGCTCGTCGCGGCCGTCGGCGGTCAGCAGCGCGCCGGCGATCGGCCGGGGGCTGGCCGCGCGCAGGGCGTCCAGGGCATCCAGGCCTTCCATGCGGTCGTGCAGGTGGTAGTCCACCAGCATGATCGGCGGGCCCTGCTGCACCTTCTCCAGCGCTTCGTCGACCGTGCTGGCGGTGATGACATCCACCTTCCAGCGCGTGAGCAGCATGCGCATGCCGTCCAGGATCTCCTGGTCGTTGTCCACGCACAGTACGCGCAGCCCGGCCAGGGAGTCGGCCTGCGGCGTGGGCCGGTTGCGATGCTGGTACAGGTCGGTGGCCACCTGCACGCGCGGCACGGAGATGGAGAACATGCTGCCCAGGTCCACCGTGCTGCGCGCGTCCAGGCGGTGGCCGAGCAGGCGCGAGATGCGCTGGCAGATCGACAGCCCCAGGCCCAGGCCCTGTTCGCCCCAGTCGAAGGCCTGCTGGTAGCGGTGGAACTCGTCGAAGATCTGCTGCATGTGGTTGGGCGGGATGCCCGGGCCGGTGTCCCACACCTGCAGCTCCACCTCGTTGCCGCGCCCGCGCAGGCCCAGCACGATGCGGCCCTTGCGGGTGTAGCGCAGCGCATTGGCGATGAAGTTCTGCAGCACCCGGCGCAGCAGGCGGCGGTCGCTGCGCACCGGCGCGCTGCGCGCATGCACGCGCAGGTCCAGGCCACGGCCCTTGGCCACCGGCGCGTACTGCGAGGCGATGTCGCGCAGCAGTTCGCCAGCGTCGAAGTCGGTCAGCTGCGCCTCCAGCTTGCCCGCATCCAGGCGCGAGACGTCCAGCAGGCCGTCCAGCAGTTCCTCGGCCGCGCGCAGCGAGGCGTCCACGCGCTCGGCCAGGTGGCGCTGCTCGTCGAAGCTGTCGGTGAAGCGCAGCGCCGAGGTGAACAGCCGCGCGGCGTTGAGCGGCTGCAGCACGTCATGGCTGATCGCGGCCAAAAAGCGGGTCTTGGACTGCTGCGCCATCTCCGCCTCGCGGCTGCGCTCGGTCACGCGCTGCTCCAGGGTCTCGTTGGCCTCGCGCAGGGCCTGCTCGGCGTGCTTGAAGTCGGTCACGTCGTTGTAGCTGGTGACATAGCCGCCGCCGGGCAGGGGCTGGCCGCGCATCTCGATCACCTGGCCGTCGCTGCGCACGCGCTCGAACACATGCGGCGAGCCGGCGCGCATGTACTCGATGCGCTTGTTGACCTGCTCGCCGATATCGTCGCTGCTGTTGCCCAGCTCGCCGCGCTCGGCGTTGTAGCGGTACAGGTCGGCGACCGGGCGGCCGACGTAGAGCATGCCTTCGGGATAGCCGAACATCTGCTGGTAGCGGCGGTTCCAGGCCACCAGGCGCATGTCCGGATCGACCACGCTGACCCCGGAGCTGATGTTCTCCAGCGTGGTGGAGAGGATCTCGCGGTTGAAGCGCAGCTCCTGGCCGGTCTCGTCCAGCACCGCCACCACCTCGCCCAGGTCCATGCCTTGCCCGCGCAGCACGCTGGTCAGCACCAGGCGTGCCGAGGCCGCGCCGATGGCCGCGGCCAGCAGGCGCTCGGTGAACTGCACCCACAGCCGGTCGGCCTGCGCCTCGGGCTTGAGCTCGCGCATCAACTCGGCGGCCTCCTCGGCGAAGGCGCGCTGGGCATGGCGCTCGCCGAGCACGCGCTCGGCCAGCGACATCAGGTCGGCCACGCGCACGTTGCCCGGCCAGTCGCTGGGCGCCAGCGTGCGCCGCTGCGCGTACGGGTCCAGGAACTGGGCGATGCGCAGGCGCTCGTCCACGCCGGGGCGCCAGCGCGCGGAGGTGATCATCATGGTCGCGCCGTTGAGCAGCAGCGACCAGAACACGCCGTGGGTCAGCGGGTCCCAGCCGGTCAGGTTGAACAAGGCCTGCGGGCGCAGCCAGGCGATGTCGAAGGGCCCGGTGACGATCCACTGCGGTCCCAGCCAGCCCGACTGGGACAGGGCGGGCAGCAGCAGGGTGTAGACCCACAGCACGAAGCCCACCAGCAGGCCGCGCTCCACGCCGCGACGGCTGGCCCCGCGCCAGTACAGCCCGCCCAGCATGCCCGGGGCGAACTGCGCCACCGCGCCGAAGGCCACCAGGCCGTAGGCGGCCAGGTTGGAATCGGCGCTGATGTTGTGGTGGTAGCTGTAGGCGCCCAGCGCCAGCAGGCCGATGGTCAGGCGGCGGATCCACAGCACGCGCGGGGCGGCGGCGGCCTTGGCGCCGTCCTCGTCCAGGTCCCGGCGCAGCAGCACCGGCATGACCAGGTCGTTGCTGACCATGGTGGCCAGGGCGATGCTGCCCATGATCACCATGCCGGTGGCGGCCGAGAAGCCGCCGATGTAGGCGGCCAGCGCCAGGGCGGTGTTGCCGTTGGCCAGCGGCAGGGCCAGCACGAAGGTATCGCTGGGCACGGTGCCGTCGCTGCCGAACAGGGCCACGCCGGCCGCGGCGATGGGCACCACCATCAGCGAGATCAGCAGCAGGTAGCCGCCGAACATCCAGCGCGCATGGCGCACATCGCCGACATCGCCGCATTCGACCACCGCCACGTGGAATTGCCGCGGCAGGCAGAAGATCGCCAGGAACGCCAGCAGGGTCTGGGCGATGAAGCCCTGCGGCGGCGCGTTCTCCAGCAGGATGCGCGTGGACTCGGCCAGCGGCAGCTCGTGCTGGCCCAGCCACAGGTAGGCGAACACCGCCACCGCGATCAGCGCGCCCAGCTTGATCAGCGATTCCAGGGCGATGGCCAGCATCATGCCGTGGTGGTGCTCGGTGGCATCGACATGGCGCGTGCCGAACAGGATGGCGAAGGCGGCCATCAGGATCGCCACCAGCAGCGCCGGGTCGCCGAAGAACTCATCGGGCTTGGGCACGTAGCCGGTCAGCACCGCCAGGCTCATGGCCACGGCCTTGTACTGCAGCGCCAGGTAGGGCACCAGGCCGATCAGCGCAGTCAGGGTCACCAGCGCGGCCAGCCGGCGCGAGCGCCCGTAGCGGGCGGACATGAAATCGGCGATGGACACGGTGTTCTGGCTGCGCGCGATCAGCGCCAGGCGCTCGATGATGCGCCAGCCGAACAGCAGCAACAGCAGCGGGCCCAGGTAGATCGGCAGGTAGCCCCAGCCGTGGCGCACCGCGCTGCCCACCGCGCCGTAGAAGGTCCAGGACGAGCAGTACACCGCCAGCGCCAGGCTGTAGATGATCGGGCGCAGCCAGGGGCGGTTGGGATACTGGGGCTTGCGGTCACCCCACCAGGCCACGGTGAACAGGATCGCCGCATAGGCCATCGAGACCAGCAGCAGGGTCCACTTGGAGATCAACGGTCAGACCTGGCAGGGGCTAGGGAGCGGACAGTGTAATGGGGCAGGAACGAGTGGGGAGGAACGAGGAACGAGTTGGGGCAGGCGAGGAGTGAGCGAAGGCGAGGAGTGAGCGCAGAGGAGTGAGGAGTGAGCAGAGCAACAGCCGCTTGCATGAGCGCACCTAGTGGATCGAGCCCACCTGTGGGAGCGGCTTCAGCCGCGAAAGGCTTTCCCCTCAGCAACTTCCGGGGCAGGCCCCTTCGCGGCTGAAGCCGCTCCCACAGGGTCGAAAGCTCATCGCGGGCCTTGCTCACTCCTCACTCCTCCCCACTCACTCCTCGCCTTCGCTCACTCCTCACTCCTCCCCACTCACTCCTCGCCTGCCCCCACTCGTTCCTCGTTCCTCTCCACTCGTTTCTGAATCAAAGCGCCAACAATCTCCCCCGCCTGCACCCGCAGCTCCGGGATGGCCAGGCTCTCCCACAGGCTGCCGATGCGCAGGCTGCCGATGGCGTGGAGGTCCGGCTGCGCCTGGCCCGGGGCGTCGCGCAGGCGGCCGTCCACCTGGCAGTCAAGGCCGATGCCGTGCGCGCCGGGGCTGGCCAGGCCGCAGCCCTGCAGCTGTTCCAGCAGCGGGTTGCGCATGGCCTGCACGCGCAGCTCCACCCCGGTGGCGTTGATCACATGGTCCACGTCCAGCGCGAAGGGATGGCCGTGCGCATCGTGGGCGCTCAGGCGCAGGCAGCGGCCCTGGGCCATGGCCAGCTCCAGCCGCGCCGCGCGCACGCGCAGCTGCCCGCGCGCCCGCAGCGTGTGCAGCAGGTCGTGGACATGCGGGGCGATGCGGTGTCGATGGATGTCCCAGTAGCGCACCACATGGCGCAGGAAGCGGCGCTGGTCAGCTTCGCCGAGCGAGCGCCACAGCGCCTGCACGTGCGGGCGCACTTCGTCCATCACCGCCTGCCAGGGCAGGTCGAGGCGTGCGGCCTGGCGCGCGGCGGCCCGCACGCGGCGCATGCGCGCGCGCAGGCCCTCGCCGAGCAGGGCCTCGGTGTCCAACAGCGTGGACCTGGCGTGCGCCGGATCGTGCGGCAATGGCAGCAGGCCGTGGCGCGAGAGCAGGTGGATCGGGCCGGTGTGCCCCTGCGCATGCAGGCTGAGCACGGTGTCGGCCATGCTCAAGCCGGTGCCGACGATGGCCACCGCGGCCTGCGGCGGGATGCGCGCCAGCGCCGGCAGGTCCCAGGCGTCCACCCGCATCGATGCGGGCAGGGACGCGGCCCCGCGCACCGGCAGCGGGCGCAGGGCATTGCCGCAGGCCAGGACGATGTCTTCGGCCTGCAGCTGGCTGCCGTCTTCCAGGGTCGCGCAGAGCAGGCCTTGCGCCGTGCGCTCGACGCTGCGCGCGCGCAGGCGCCGATGTTCCAGCGTGGCCATGCTGCCCGCCCGCACCTGGGCCAGGCGCTGTTGCAGATAACGGGCGAAGTCGCGGCGCGGCGCGAAGCGATGCGCCAGCTGCGCCTCCCCCTCGTCCTGGCCATCTGCTAGCAGGAAGTCGATGAAATCCCCGGGCCGCTGCGGCCACAAGCTCATGCGCCCGGCCGGCACGTTGAGCACATGCTCGGCGCGGTCGGTGGCATAGGCCACGCCCTGGCCGAGCGTGGCGGCCGGCTCCAGCACCACGATGCGCATGGGCGCGGTGGCGGCCTCCAGCAGGCGCAGCGCGACCAGCGTGCCGGCGGCGCCGCCACCGACGATGGCGACCTGGCAGTGGTCGGGCAAGGGGGACATGGCGGGCATTCTAGAAGCGCCGGGTCACGCGGCAGTTACGCGCTCGCCGCAGGTTTCGGCGAAGGCCTGGACCATGAAGTCGATGAAGGCCCGCACCTTGGGCGCCAGGTGGCTGCGGCTGGCATACACGGCGAAGATCCGCACCGGCGGGATGCGGTAGTCGGGCAGCAGCCGCACCAGGCGGCCTTCGTCCAGCGCCTGCCCGGCGATGAAGTCCGGCTGCAGCACGATGCCCATGCCGGCGATGGCGGCCTCGCGCAGCAGGTCGCCGTTGTTGGCGCGCAGGTGCTCGTGCACCCGCACCGACTCCTCGCCATCGGGCCCGGTCATGCGCCACACGTCGCCGCCGTGGTAGTAGCGATAGCCCAGGCAGCGGTGCTTGGCCAGCTCGGCCAGCGTGGTCGGGGTGCCGGCGCGGGCCAGGTAGTCCGGCGAGGCGCACAGCACCAGCGCCGATTCGGCCAGCAGCCGGGCGATCAGGGTCGGGGCCGGCTCGCGGGTGATGCGGATGGCCACGTCGTAGCCTTCCTCCACCAGGTCGACCATGCGGTCTGACAGGTCCACGTCCACGCTGATCTGCGGATACAGCTCTGCAAAGCGCCCCAGCAGCCCGCCCATGCGGGCGATGCCGAAGCTCACCGGCACGTTGATCCGCAGCTGTCCGGACGGCGCCAGCGCCTGCGCGGTGACCGCCGCCTCGGTGGCGTCCAGCTCGGCCAGCAGCGCCAGGCAGCGCTCCTGGTAGCTGGCCCCGGCGCTGGTCAGGCTGACGCGGCGGGTGGTGCGGTGGAGCAGGCGCGTGCCCAGGCGCTGTTCCAGCCAGGCCACGTGCCGGGTCACGCTGGCGGTGGACATGTCCAGGGCCTCGGCCGCGGCGCTGAAGCTGCTGCGCTCGGCGACGGTGGCGAACACGCGCATGGCCTCGATGGTGTCCATTGTTTCCCTGTACGGAAAGGATCTTGGCTGACAACGCAGTTTATCCACACTCTGCGGAGGAATAGCCTGCAGTCCTGCCATCCCTGGTGCGGCGCTGCGCCGTGCCGCTCGGAGGAACATGAACGCCCTGCCTTCGCTCTTCATTTCCCATGGCTCGCCGATGACGGCGCTGGAGCCCAAGCTGACCGGCCAGCGCCTGGCCGAACTGGCGCGCGCGCTGCCGCGGCCGCGCGCCATCGTGGTCGCCAGCGCGCACTGGCTGTCCCACGCGCCGCTGGTGGGCGCCGCCGCGCAGCCGCAGACCGTGCATGATTTTGGCGGCTTTCCACCCGCGCTCTATGCGCTGCAGTACCCAGCGCCCGGCGCGCCGGAGGTGGCACGCCGCGCGGCGGAGTTGATCGCCCAGGCGGGCCTGCCGGTGCAGCTGGACCCGGGCCGCGGCCTGGACCATGGCGTCTGGGTGCCGCTGCGCATGCTGTATCCGCAGGCGGACATCCCCGTGGTGCCGCTGTCGATCCAGCCGCGCCTGGGCCCTGCCCACCAGCTGGCGCTGGGCCGCGCACTGGCGCCGCTGCGCGAGGAGGGCGTGCTGCTGATCGGCTCGGGGAGCATCACCCACAACCTGCACGACTGGCGCGGCGCCGACCCGGCGGTGGAAGCGCCCTACGTGCGCCCCTTCATCGGCTGGGTGGAGCAGCAACTGCAGCGCGGGGATGTCGATGCGCTGCTGGACTACCGCCGCCAGGCACCGTATGCCGAACAGGCCCATCCCACCGACGAGCACCTGCAGCCCCTGCACTTCGCCCTGGGCGCCGCCTCGGCCGGCGCGTTCACTGCACAGCGGCTGGATGCGGGGATCGAGATGGGGTTTCTGGCGATGGATATCTATCGGTTCGATGGCCCATGCGAGGATTGAGTAGATGAAGCGAGGAGTGAGGAGTGAGTAACAGCGGCACCGCCTCGCTTTGACTCACTCCTCACTCCTCGCCCCACCCACTCACTCCTCGCCTTTACTCACTCCCCACTCCTCGCTTCATCACTCACTCCTAGATGAAGGAATCCGCCAACCGCGCGATTCCCTCGCGGCTCCTGCGCCAGGCCGGGCGGCGGTTCCAGGCGTCCAGGGTGAGGTGTTCGGCATCGGCCAGGTATTGCGCCTCGATCTGGCGCATGCGCGCCACCACGTTGGGGTCGTAGCAGAGCATGCCGATCTCGGCGTTGAGGGCGAAGGAGCGGATGTCCAGGTTCATTGAACCGACCAGGGCCATGCTGTCGTCGATGCTCATGTGCTTGGCGTGCAGGAAGTGCGGGCGGTACAGCGCGATCTTGACCCCGCTGGCCAGCAGCTCGGCGTAATAGGACTCCTGCGCCCAGGCGGTCAGACGCTGGTTGTTGCTCCAGGACAGGATCAGCTGGGTGTCCACGCCCGAGAGCGCGGCGATGCGCAGTGCGCTCAGCGTGCCGTCGTCGGGCACGAAGTACGGCGTGGTCAGCACAAGCTTGCGCTTGGCCAGGTGGATCAGTGCGTTGACCGTGTCGCGCGCGTTGGAGAACGGATAGGCCGGGCCGCTGGGCAGCATCTGCGTGGCGCTGTTGGCCTGGCGCTCGGGCGTGGTGACGATCACCTCCAGCCGCTGTCCCGTTTCCAGGTACCAGTCGCTGGCGAACACCGCCTCCAGGTGCGCCACCGCCGGACCTTCCACGCGCGCGACCAGCTCGCGGTTGGGATAGCCGGGCACGAAGCGCGGCTCGGCCAGGTTCTGCGACCCCACGTAGGCGGCGCGGTTGTCGAACACGGCGATCTTGCGATGGTTGCGCAGGTCCATGCGGCCGCTGCGGCGCCAGCGCAGGCCGCCGGGCAGCAGCTCCTGCACCTGCACGCCGCCGGCGCGCAGCCGCCGTGCATAGGCGCGCAGGCCGCGCTTGGCGCCCACCGCGTCCAGCATCAAGCGGCACTCCACGCCGCGCGCGGCGGCCTGCAGCAGCGCCTGGCAGACCAGATCTCCCACGCGGTCATCGAACATCAGGTAGTACAGCAGGTGCACGCGATCGCGCGCCTGGGCGATGTCCTCGAGCAGCGCGCGCAATGCCTCCTCGTAATCGTCCAGCAGCGTGATCGCATTGCCGTGGGTGGGCATGAAGTCGCCCAGCCGCTCCAGCAGCGGCACCATCTCCTGTTCGGCGCCCTGGCCCTGCGGTTGCCAGCGCAGCGCGGCCAGCGGCTTTTGCTCCTCGCGGATCACCTGCGAGGCGTCGGCCTGGCGGCGGATGCGCTCGCGCGAGAGCCAGGGGTGGCCGAACAGCAGGTACAGCGGCAGTCCCGCCAGCGGTACGAAGCCCACCAGCAACAGCCAGCTGCGCGCCGCGGCCGGGGTGGTGCGCGTGGGGATCCAGCACAGCGCGCCCAGGCGGATGATCCAGTCCAGGATCAGCAACCAGCCGCCGATGGCGGAGGTCTCGGTCATCGCATCCACGGTGATCGGGTCATGGCCCGATTGTGCGATGCGCCGCGGTGAGGTGGAAGCGAAGGCCTACATGCGCGCCAGCGCGCGCAGGCGCACCGCACCCGGCTCCAGCCCGTGCCGGTCCGCCGCCTGCCGGCGGATCGCATCGAGCACCTGGGCCGGTCGCAGCTGGCCGGATGCCTCCACGTGCCAGGTCAGGGTCGCCTGGCCCCACAGCACCGGGCTGCCGCCGTCGTAGATCTCGTAGTCGGCGAAGTAGTGGTAGTCCATGACGATCAGATGCCCACGCGCTGGGCGCCGCCTTCCTCACAGCCCAGGTGCTCCAGCGCCAGCGACAGCGCCAGGGTGTAGCTCTGCGCGCCATAGCCCTGGGCCAGGGCCAGGCGATGGCCGTGCCGGTCGGCCAGGCTGGGCTCCAGCGCGCCGGGGTGGTCGTCGTGGACCTCGATGTAGGTCGTCCCGCAGGCCTGCAAGGTGCGCTGCAGCTGCGGGCTGCCCGAGCAGGCGCCGGGATCGAGCAAGGTCACCTCGGCCCCGTGCCGCTGGCTGATGCGCACGGCGTTGAGCAGTTCGCGCTCGGAGGCGCAGCTGCGGATGGCCACGGTGGTGCCGGCGGCGATGGCGCGCTCGATCAGCGCACGCAGCACCTGCGGTGGCAGTGGTGAACATGGGCGGGCCGGCGTTTCGGGCCCGCGCAGGATGACGATGGACATGAATGTGTTTCCTTGTGCAGGGGATCAAGCGGCCAGGCGCGCGCAGGTGCGCTGAGCGATGGCCAGGGCCATGGCGTAGCGCGCGCGGCGGTCGTCGCGGATGGCCACGACGGCGAGCGCGGCATGTCGCGGCCGCAGCCAGTCCTCCCAGCCCTGGTCGGCGCGGTCGTGCAGCTCGATGTAGGGCGCGCGCAGGGCATCCAGTGCCTGCCGCAGCGCCGGGCCGCAGCAGGCGCACTGGGCCCGGTCCAGCTCGCAGGACTCCAGCAGCACCAGCTCGGCGCGCTGGGCGCGTTCGCTGGCCAGGCAGTGCAGCAGCGCATCGAGGCTGTCGCAGGCGGCCAGCTCCAGGCGCGCATGCGGCTGCGTTGGCAACGCGGGAGGAAGCGCGGGGTCGGCGGCAAGGCCGGGCCCCTGGATGAGCAGGATGGTCATGGAGGGGGACGACAGGCATCAGCGGTGCGGGGCGCACAGCGTCGGCCGCAGGCGCGTAAAGACGCCATGCCGTTCGCGCCGGCTGTGCGTAAAACCTGCGCAAACCCGTTGCTGCGCCGAGGCAGCGCGAGCCGGCGTGACGCGTTCTTTACGCCACAGCCGCCCTGCGGCCATGGCTTCTTTACGCGCGGCTTTCCTATCGTGGTCGGGTGTCGCGGCGGCGCTTGCTGCCGGGCGCATCCACCCTCCCTTCTTCGATCGCGGCCCCCACGCGTGCCTGGTGCACGGTTGGACGTCCGTGTGTTGTGATCTGCATGCCGCCACGGCTGCAGGCATGGAACCGAACCACATGAACCACGCTGTCCTGTCCTGGCCGTCCCCATCGCGCACGCATCGGCGTGCACGCGCCCTGTCGCTGGCCATGGCCTGCGCCCTGGCTGGTGTCTGCGGCCACGCCGCCGCCCAGGCCGATGCGGCCCCGATCTGCACCGACCGCCCGACCAAGGCCAACGCCACCTGCACCGTGCCCGCCGGCACCTGGCAGATCGAAAGCGACCTGGGCAGCTACACCCGCGATACCCAGCCGGGCACGCGCACGGAAACCTTCAACTGGGTCAATCCCACCTTCAAGTACGGCCTCACCCAGGCCATGGACCTGCAGCTCAACTGGTCGCCGCAGCTACGTGTGCGCAGTACCGACCGCAGCACCGGCCAGCGCGAGACCTTGAACGGGGCGGGGGATGTCACGCTGCGGCTGAAGGCGCGCTTCCACGAGGGCGAGCGCGTGAGCGTGGCGGTCATCCCCTTCGTCAAGGCGCCCACCGCCCGCCAGGGCATCGGCAATGACGCATGGGAAGGCGGGATCGCCCTGCCCGTGAGCGTGTCGCTGCCCAACCGCTTCTCCTTGACCTTCGGCCCGGAGCTTGACCTGCTGGCCGACAGCGACGGCAGCGGCCACCACCCGGCGCTGGTCAACCTGGTGAACCTGGCCCATCCGCTGGGCCAGCGCGCGACGCTGGCGGTGGAGCTGTGGTCGTCGATCAACGACGACCCGGCGCGGACCATCGAGCAGGCCTCGGCCGATTTCGCACTGAGCTATCTGGTCAACCCGGCGCTGCAGCTGGATCTGGGCGGCAACTTCGGGCTCAACGACGCCACCCCCGACGCGCAGGTCTACCTGGGCCTCTCGCACCGCTTCTGAGCCACCCCCGCCGCGGCGCGGGGTTCGCCCAGAACGCGCGAATTTACGGCGACTTTATGCCGCGGCGCGTGCGCAGGCGTGGAGATTTTACGGCCCCGCGCGCGAGCCTATGTCCGGCCCGGAACGGGCAGGGCGCCAGAGGCCTTCTTCGTTCCCTGCAGCACCTTTCAATCCAACCTCGTGCGGGCCGCGCGCCCGTGCGCTGGACCCGTGTCGGAGTACGACCATGCCCGAGTGGCTATCCCTGCTGTGCGGTGTGCTGGTGATCGTGGCGGCAGCCTATCTGCTGTACGTGATCCTGCGTCCTGAAGACTTCTGAGTTCGAGCCACGACCATGATGCAAGCTGTTTTGACACTCGGGCTGGCCATTGCGCTGGCCTGGCCGCTGGGGCGCTACCTGGCGCGTGTGATGCGTGGGACGCCGATGCCGGGCGATGGCCTGTTCGGCCTGGTCGAGCGTCCGCTGTATGCGCTGCTCGGGGTGGACCCGGCGCGCGGCATGTCCTGGCGCGGCTATGCCGGCGCCTTCCTGCTGAGCAACCTGCTGCTGGGGCTGGTGGTGTGGGGCGTCTTCATGACCCAGGCCTGGCTGCCGTTCAATCCCGACGCGGTGCCCAACCTGTCCTGGGACCTGGCGCTGCACACGGCGGTGTCGTTCCTGACCAACACCAACCAGCAGCACTATTCCGGCCAGGCGCAGCTGTCCTACCTGTCGCAGGCGGTGGCGATCACCGGCCTGCAGGTCATCACCCCGATGATGGGCCTGGCGTTGGCGGTGGCTACGCTGCGTGGCCTGTTTGGGGGGCGCGCCGTCGCGCGCTCAGGCGATGTCCCATCGACATCGCCTGCGACGGTGAGCGCCTCCCCAGGGATGGCGGGGCTGGGCGATCAGGCGCCGACCCTCTCACGCCAGGGCCGGCCAGAGGAACTGCGCTCGGCGAGCGACGCCGTCGACGTGGGCAACTACTACGTCGATGTCGTGCGTGCCTGCCTGCGCTTCATGCTGCCGCTGGCGCTGCTGTGGACGCTGCTGCTGGGTAGCCAGGGCGTGCCGTCCACCTGGAACGCTGGCCCGGAGGTGACCCCCGTGCAGGCCAGCGACGACCTGCCCACGCAGAAGATCCCGCTGGGGCCGGTGGCGGCGATGGTGGCGGTCAAGCAGCTGGGCACCAACGGCGGCGGCTGGTACGGGCCGAACTCGGCCGTGCCGCTGGAAAACCCCACGCCGCTGTCCAACCTGCTGGAAACCATCGCGTTGGTACTGATCCCGATGGCCGTGGTGTTCATGCTCTCGGCCTTCACCGGGCGCAAGCGCCTGAGCGCGATGGTGTTCGGCACCATGCTGGCGATGTCGGCCGCGTCCACCGCGGCGCTGGTGTGGGCCGAGGGCTACTCGGCCACCGCGCATGACCCGGCGCTGATGGAAGGCAAGGAAGTGCGCTTCGGCGCCGATGCCTCCGCGCTGTGGGCGGCGTTGACCACGCAGACCTCCAACGGCTCGGTCAACGCCATGCACGACTCGCTCAGTCCGCTGGGCGGCGGCATCGCCCTGGTGGACATGCTGGTCAACGCCATCTGGGGCGGCATCGGCTGCGGGCTGTCGCAGTTCATCGTCTACCTGCTGCTGGCGGTGTTCCTGGCCGGGCTGATGACCGGGCGCACGCCGGAGCTGTTCGGCCGCAAGATCGAAACGCCCCAGGTGAAGCTGCTGGCGCTGCTGATCCTGCTGCAGCCCATCGTGCTGCTGGGCATGACCGCGCTGACGCTGGCGCTGCCGGCGGTCACCGGCAACACCAACCCGGGCTTCCACGGCATCACCCAGGTGTTCTACGAGTACGCCTCGGCCTTCGCCAACAACGGCTCGGGCTTCGAGGGCCTGGGCGATGCCACGCCGTGGTGGAACCTGAGCTGCGTGGCCTTGCTGCTGCTGGGCCGCTACCCGGCGTTGATCCTGCCGCTGGTCGTGGCCGCGCAGCTGGCGGCCAAGCGCCGCGCCCCGGAGTCGCCCGGCAGCCTGCAGGTGGAAACGCCGACCTTTGCGCTGACCCTGATCGCCGTGGTGGTGGTGCTCACGGTGCTGCAGTTCATGCCCGTCCTGGTGCTGGGCCCGGTGGCCGAACACCTCACCCTCGCGCTGCACTGAGTGATCCTGCAATGAATTCGACAACCCAACCTTCCCACCGCACCCGCAGCAGCCTGTTCGACGCGCAGGTCGTGCGCGCGGCGCTGCGCGATGCCGTGCTCAAGCTCACCCCGCGCCACCTGGTGCGCAGCCCGGTGATGGCCATCGTCATGGCCGGCACCCTGGTCAGCGCCGCGGTCACGCTGACCGGCAACGCGCCGCTGGGCTTCGGCCTGGCCGTCACCGCGATCCTGCTGGTCACCGTGCTGTTCGGCAATTTCGCCGAGGCCATCGCCGAGGCCCGCGGCCGCGGCCAGGCCGCCTCGCTGCGCAGCGCCCGCCAGGACCTGGTGGCGCGCAAGGTCGATACCGCGCTGGCCGATGCCACCGAAGCCCGCGTGCCGGCCACCGCGCTGCGCGCCGGGGATTACGTGATCGTCTCGGCCGGGGAGTTCATCCCGGCCGATGGCGAGATCGTCCGCGGCCTGGCCACCATCAACGAGGCCGCCGTCACCGGCGAATCGGCGCCGGTGCTGCGCGAGGCCGGCACCGACCGCAGCGGCGTCATCGGCGGCACCAAGGTGCTGACCGACGAGATCGTGTTCAAGGTCACCGCCGAGCCGGGCCACAGCTTCCTGGACCGCATGATCGCCCTGGTGGAAGGCGCCAACCGGCAGAAGACGCCCAACGAGATCGCCCTGACCCTGCTGCTGGTGGCGATGACGCTGACCTTCGTGATCGTGGTGGCCACCCTGCCGGCCATCGGCGCCTTCGTCGGCGTGGCGGTCGACCCGCTGTTGCTGATCGCCCTGCTGGTGTGCCTGATCCCCACCACCATCGGCGGCCTGCTGCCGGCCATCGGCATTGCAGGCATGAACCGTGCGCTGTCAGCCAACGTGCTGGCCAAGTCCGGCAAGGCGGTGGAAGTGGCCGGCGATGTGGACGTGCTGCTGCTGGACAAGACCGGCACCATCACCTACGGCGATCGCCAGGCCACCGCGTTCCATGTGCTGGCCGGGGTGGATGCCGGCATGCTGCGCGAGGCCGCGCTGTTGTCCTCGCTGGCCGATCCCACCCCGGAGGGCAAGTCCATCGTCAAGCTCGCCCGCGAGCAAGGCTGCACCACAGCCGAGCCCGAGCGCGCCGAGTACATGGCCTTCACCGCGCAGACCCGCATGTCCGGCGTGGACACCGGCGGGCGCAGCATCCGCAAGGGTGCGGTGGACGCCATCACCCGCCACGTCACCGAGCAGGGCGGCCACGTGCCGCCGGAACTCAACGGGCGCGTGGAGCAGGTCGCGCGCGGCGGCGCCACGCCGCTGGTGGTCAGCCAAGGCCGCTACGTGCTGGGCGTGATCGAGCTGTCCGACGTGGTCAAGGCCGGGGTCAAGGAGAAGTTCGCCCGCCTGCGCGCGATGGGCATCAAGACGGTGATGATCACCGGCGACAACCCGCTGACCGCCGCGGCCATCGCCGCCGAAGCCGGCGTGGACGACTACATCGCCGAGGCCAGGCCCGAGGACAAGCTGGCGCGCATCCGCAGCGAGCAGGCCGCCGGGCGCCTGGTGGCCATGGTCGGCGACGGCACCAACGATGCGCCCGCCCTGGCCCAGGCCGATGTAGGCCTGGCGATGAACTCCGGCACCCAGGCGGCCAAGGAAGCCGGCAACATGGTCGACCTGGATTCGGATCCGGCCAAGCTGCTGGCCGTGGTGGAAGTGGGCAAGCAGCAGCTGATCACCCGCGGCGCGCTGACCACCTTCTCCCTGGCCAACGACGTGTCCAAGTACTTCGCCATCCTGCCGGCGCTGTTCGCCGCGGCGGTGCCGCAGATGGCGGTGCTGGACGTGATGCAGCTGTCCAGCCCGCGCAATGCGGTGCTGGCCGCGCTGATCTTCAACGCGCTGATCATCCCCGCGCTGATCCCGCTGGCCCTGCGTGGCGTGCGCTTCAGTCCTTCCAGCGCCGCGGCGCTGCTGCGCCGGAACCTGCTGGTCTACGGCGTGGGTGGGCTGCTGCTGCCGTTCGTGGCGATCAAGCTGATCGACCTGCTGCTGGCCGCCGTGGTTGGCGCCTGACCCCCTTTCGAGGACCCTTGCATGCACGCTGTTTCGCTTCCCGACTCCAAAGCCCATTTGCGCCCGGCGCTGGGTCTGCTGCTGCTGACCCTGGCCGGCTGCGGGCTGCTGTATGCGCAGGCGGCCACCCGCCTCACCGGCGCGCTGTTCCCGGCGCAGGCCAACGGCAGCCTGGTGCTGCGCGATGGCAAGCCCGTCGGCTCGCTGCTGGTGGCCCAGCCCTTCAGCGGCGATGGCTGGTTCCAGCCGCGCCCCTCGGCCGCCGGCTACAACCCGATGGCCGCCGCCGGCAGCAACCAGGCGCGCAGCAATCCGGCCCTGCGCGCGCGCATCGATGCGGCCATCGCCGAGGTCGCCCAGCGCGAGGGCGTCGCACCGTCGCAGGTGCCCGTCGACCTGGTCACGCAATCCGGTGGTGGCCTGGACCCGCACCTGACGCCAGCGGCCGCACGCATCCAGATCGCCCGCGTGGCGCGCACGCGCGGGCTCGACGACAGGCAGGTGGAGACACTGGTGCAGGCGGCCACCGAGCCGGCGCTGTGGGGAGTGTTCGGTCAGCCGCGGGTGAACGTGCTCGAGCTCAACCTGGCAGTGGAGGCGCTCGCGCGCAGCGATACGCGCTGATCCAGCCCAGCTTGTTCTCCGCAGAGCAGTTGGCAACCAGAAATTGGCAACCAGAAATTGGCTTTTGATTCCTCGATTTTCGGCTTCAGTTTTCGGTGTTCGGTCTTTGGCTCTTGGTGTTTCGCTTTTGCCGTTGCCGTTGCCGTTGCCGTTGCCGTTGCCGTTGCTTTGGCCTTTGCCTTTCGTCCTTGACCTTTGGAGCCGTAAAGCTCGCCGAGCACCGGAGGAAAAAACGGGCGAAGAGGCGCGCCTGTTTGAGCGAAGCGAGTTGAGCGCCGTCCCGTTTTTTCCGAGGAGCGCAGGGGACCGCCGCGCAGCGGCGGCGAGTGTCCGGCGAAAGCGGTTTTGGTGACTTTTGACAAGACAAAAGTCACTCGCGCTGCAAGCGCGAAAGCCTTTGCTCCTGACTTTGCCGTTGCTCTGCTTTTTGCACTCCAAAGCGCTTGAAGCAAAGGCGGAAGGCCAGAGCAAGGTCAAAGGCTTTCGCGCCGAATGGCGCGACTTACTTTTGTCTTGGCAAAAGTAAGCAAAACCGTCTTCGCCGGACACACGCCGGGCCTGCGGCCCGGTCCCCTGCGCTCCTCGCAGAATTGGGGACGGCGCTCAACTCGCTTCGCTCAAACAGGCGCGCCTCTTCGCCCCAATTCTGCTCCGGTGCTCGGCGTGCTTTACGGCTCGAAGATCAAGGGCGAAAAGCAAAATCTCGAGCAACGGCAACGGCAACGGCAACGGCAACGGCAACGGCAACGGCAACAGCAACAGCAACAGCAACAGCAACAGCAACAGCAACGGCAACGGCAACGGCAACGGCAAACGGCAACCGCAACCGCAACCGCAACCGCAACCGCTACAAGCAACAGCGACAGCAACAGCAACAGCAACAGCGCGGGCGTGATGCCCGCCATCCCACTAACGCGCGACAATCCACGCCCATGAACGATGCCCGCACCCGCCAGGCCGACGCCCTCATCGAAGGACTGCAGCGCGAACACCGCGGCAAGCTCACCGTCTTCCTGGGCGCCGCCCCCGGCGTGGGCAAGACCTACGCCATGCTCACGCGCGCCCGTGACCAGCTCCAGCGCGGCGTGGACGTGGTGGTGGGCATCGTCGAGACCCACGGCCGCAGCGAAACCGCCGCCCTGCTCGAGGGCCTGCCGCGCCAGCCGATGCGCGCGGTGACCTACCAGCACCGACGCCTGCAGGAGCTGGACCTGGATGCGCTGCTGCAGCGCAAGCCGGCACTGGCGCTGGTGGACGAGCTGGCCCATCGCAACGTGCCCGGCAGCCGCCACGAGCGCCGCTGGCAGGACGTGGTGGAGCTGCTGGATGCCGGCATCGACGTCTACACCACCATCAACATCCAGCACCTGGAGAGCCTGAACGACGTGGTGCTGCGCATCACCGGCGTGCGCGTGTCCGAGACCGTCCCCGATGCCGTGTTCGACCGCCTGCACGACATCGTCCTGGTGGACCTGCCGCCGCGCGAGCTGATCGAGCGCCTGCAGCAGGGCAAGGTCTACCTGCCCGAGCAGGCCGCCCAGGCCCTGCAGGCCTTCTTCTCCCCGGCCAACCTCACCGCCCTGCGCGAGCTGGCCATGCAGGAAGCGGCCGAACGCGTGGACAACGCCCTGCGCGAATCCGATGCCGCCCGCGGCCAGGTCGGCGTGCCGCTGCGCCGGCGGGTGCTGGTGGCCATCGATGGCGCCGGCCAGTCCGAGTACATGGTGCGCGTGGCGCGCCGCCTGGCCGAGCGGCGCGGCGCGCCGTGGACGGTGGTAACGGTCCAGCGCCGCGCCTACGGCGAGGCCACCCAGGAAGAGATCGACCGCGCCTTCGCGCTGGCGCGCCGCCTGGGGGGCGAGACCGCCCTGCTGCACGGCCCTGGCATCGCCGACCTGCTGCTGGACTACGCCGGCCAGAACGGCGTGTCCACGCTGGTGCTGGGGCGCACCCGCGAGCGCCCGCTGGCGCGCATGTTCAACCGCACCCTGACCCAGCAGCTGATCCAGCGCGGGGCGCACCTGGAGATCAACATCGTCAGCACCCCGGTGGAACGCGCACGCGCGCGCCGGGCGGCGCTGCAGCACGCCGGCAGCCGCCTGCGCGCCAACGATGCGGCGCTGTCGGTGCTGGCCACCCTGTGCGCGATCGGGCTGTCCTGGCTGACCGAGCGCTGGCTGGGGCTGGACGACCTGTCGATGATCTTCATCGTGGCGGTGCTGATGGTCGCCGCGCGCACGCGCATGGCCGCGGCGATGCTGACCGCCGCGCTGTGCTTCATCGGCTACAACTTCTTCTTCATCGAGCCGCGCTTCACCTTCCACATCACCGCGCGCCAGGGCGTGGTCACGGTCTTCATGTTCCTGGCCGCCGCCCTGGTCGCAGGGCGCCTGGCCTCGCGCCTGCGCATGCAGGTGCTGGCCCTGCGCGCGGCCAACCGCCATGCCAACGCCCTGCAGGAACTCGGGCGCCAGCTGGGCAGCGCCGCCGACCTGGGCCAGGTGCTGGGCGCCGGGCGCAAGGTCATGGCCCATGCGCTGGATGCGCGCGTCTGGATCCGCGCCGGCCAGCAGATCGCTGGCGACGAGGAGACCCTGTCGGCCACCGACCAGGCCGCCGCCGACTGGGCCCAGCGCCACGGGCAGGTCAGCGGCCGCCACACCGACACCCTGGCCGCGGCCGGCTGGTCGTTCCTGCCGATGCTGGGCGAAAAGGGCCCTGTTGGGGTGGTCGGCCTGCGCACGGACGCGGACGGTACCGCGCAGAACTTCGAGCAACGCCGCCTGGCCGAAGCCATGGTCGAGGACATCGCCCAGGCCGTGCAGCGCACCCGGCTGGTGGCCGACCTGGAGCAGGCGCGCATGTCCGGCGAGACCGAGCGCCTGCGCTCGGCGCTGCTGTCCTCGGTCTCGCACGACCTGCGCTCGCCGCTGGCGGCGATGATCGGCTCGGCCAGCAGCCTGACCGGCTATGCCGAGTCGATGCCGGCCGAGGATCGCCGCGCGCTGCTGGACACCATCCTGACCGAAGGCGAGCGGCTGGACCGCTACATTCAGAACCTGCTGGACATGACCCGGCTCGGCCATGAAGGCCTGAGCCTCAACCGCGACTGGATCGGCGCCGACGAGCTGATCGGCTCGGCCGCCCGCCGCCTACAGCGCTACCAGCCCGAGGCCAAACTGCGGATCGACATCGCGCCGCACCTGCCCGCGCTGTGGGTGCATCCGGCGCTGGTGGAGCAGGCGGTGTTCAACGTGATGGAGAACGCGGTGAAGTTTTCGCCACCGCAGGCGCCGGTGGAGGTGGAGGTCCGCCAGGTCGAGGGCGGCCTGCGCATCGACGTGTGCGATGCCGGGCCGGGCATTCCCGAGGCCGAGCGCGCGCGCATCTTCGACATGTTCTACAGCGTCGAGCGCGGCGACCGCGGCCGTCACGGCACCGGCCTGGGATTGACCATCTGCCAGGGCATGATCGGCGCGCACGGCGGCAGCGTGGAGGCGCTGCCCGGTCGCGACGGCCGCGGTACCCTGATCCGCATGACCCTGCCGCTGCTCAACCCCATGCCCGAAGACGAGGTGGACGATGGCCAGTGAGCGGGTCGGTTCGGTGCCCCCGGCGCGCATCCTGGTCATCGACGACGAGGTGCAGATCCGCCGCATCCTGGACATCAGCCTGCGCGCGGAGGGCTACGAGGTGCAGCAGGCCGCCACCGGCCAGGAAGGACTGCGCAGCCTGCGCAACCCGGGCGCGGACCTGGTCATCCTGGACCTGGGCCTGCCGGACATGGAAGGCCACCAGGTGCTGGCCGAGCTGCGGCGCTGGAGCCAGGCGCCGGTGATCATGCTCAGCGTGCGCGCTGGCGAGTCGGAGAAGGTCGCCGCCCTGGACGCAGGCGCCAATGACTACGTCACCAAGCCCTTCGGCACCCAGGAACTGATGGCGCGCGTGCGTCGGCTGCTGCGCCAGCAGGTCAGCAGCGGCGAGGCGGCCATGCCGATGTTCGACGATGGCCATCTGCACGTGGACCTGGTCAAGCGCGAGGTGCGCCTGGACGGCGCGCCGGTGGCGCTGACACGCAAGGAGTACGCCCTGCTCGGGCTGCTGCTGCGCAACGCCGGCCGCGTCATCACCCAGCCGCAGATCCTGCAGGAGGTCTGGGGCCCCACGCATACCGCCGACACGCACTATCTGCGCATCCTGGTCGGCAAGCTGCGCCACAAGCTGGGCGACTCGGCACTGTCGCCGCGCTACATCGTCACCGAACCCGGCGTGGGCCTGCGCTTCATCGCCTGAGGATTCGCGAGAGGCACCGCGAAGCAACTTGAGCCCAGGCTGCGCCGCAGTTGGATTTGGATTTCTTCCATCGAAGCCTTCCAACCTCAAGTGTGCAGCAGCGGTCCGGCGGGCGGTGGCCGCGGCAAGCGAGGCAGGAGCCGAGCGCGCGAGTCAGGGCAGGATGCCCTGACCGAGGGAAAAGCGGCTACCGCCCGGCGGGCCGCTGCCCCTCCGAAGTCGCGCTGTGCAAACCAGCCGAGCGCCTCGACGCAGGCCAGGATCCTCTAACAGACCAAGCGCGGCTGCAGCCCGACGGACCGCTGCCCTTCCCAAGCCAAGGAAGGTAGCCCGCTGCCCTTCCGGGAAAGAGCCACAAAAAAGCCCACCTTGCGGCGGGCTCTCGCGGAAGCATCGATCCCGCCAGGGCGGGCGTGCGCCGATGATGGGGCGACCGCAGCGCGGCCGCCTCATCGGATCACTTGATCTTGCCTTCCTTGTACATCACGTGCTTGCGCACGACCGGGTCGTACTTGCTCATTTCCATCTTGCCCGGGGTGTTCTTCTTGTTCTTGTCGGTCGTGTAGAAGTGACCGGTGCCTGCCGAAGAAATCAGGCGGATCTTGTCGCGCTTGCCTGCCATGATTGATCTCCTTTAGATCTTTTCGCCGCGCGCACGCAGCTCAGCCAGAACGGAGTCGATGCCGTTCTTGTCGATGGTGCGCAGGGAGTGCGCGGAAACCTTCAGCTTGACCCAGCGGTTCTCGCTGGCGACCCAGAAGCGGCGCTCGTGCAGGTTGGGCAGGAAACGACGGCGGGTCTTGTTGTTGGCGTGGGAGACGTTGTTACCCGTCTGCACACGCTTGCCGGACACTTGGCATACGCGGGACATCTGTGCACCTCGATGTGATTTTGATCGCCCATAGCCTGGGAGATGGCGGCCCCGCCACGCGAACGCGGCACACGAACGGGAGTGGATCCACTGTCGTGGGACGGCCTGGATCGATGCTTCCGGGCCATCTGCGGGCCGACCCGATCGCAAGGATGCAGGCCAGCCGGACACAGTGAGCCGCGCATGATGCACGGATTTCCTTTCCTATGCAAGCACTTAGGCCGGCGGCGGTACTGTCCGGCATCCGGCGGTGATCACGTTGGCAGGGTGCCACTGAACCCTGCGCTGTCCGCGGGGCGGCATCCGCTATGAACACGACCAAGCCGTGGAGATCTTCGACGCCCGTGGGCCATGCCAGGTGGGCGCGGTGAACGCGCTGCCGGACCAGGCGCACCAGGAGCGCCTGGCGGCCCTGTTCGACCAGGCCCAGCTGATGGATGAGGCCGGGCGTGAGGCGCTGCTGGCGCAGGCGGCGCGGGAGGGCGCCGGGTTGGGCCAGGCGCTGGACCAGCTGCTGGCCGCGCAGTCGCTGTCCGAGGTGTTGGACGATGCGCTGCAGGTGCATACCCCTGGCGCCGAGGCGCCGCAGGCCGGCGTCGATGCCCGCCTGGGCACGCAGGTCGGGGCCTGGACCCTGGCCGAGCGCCTGCCGGCCGCGTTCGGCTGCCGCTATCGCGCGATCCGGGCGCAGGACCAGCAGCCGGTCGTGCTGCGTTGCCTGCCGCCGCTGCCGCAGACACCGATGCAGGTGGCGCGCTTCCTGCGCGAACGGCGCATCGCTGCCACCCTGGTGCACCCGGGCCTGCCGCAATTGGTCGACCAGGGCCTGGACGCCGGCGGCCGCCCCTGGTTCGCCCTGGCCCATGCCGAAGGAGAACCGCTGCTGGCCTGGAGCGAGCGCCAGTCGCTGGCCGTGCCCCAGCTGCTGGCGCCGCTGCTGCAGGCCTGCGAGGCGGTGGCCCATGCCCATGGCCATGCCGTGGTGCACGGGCAGCTGGGTCCGGCGCAGGTGGTGGTCGATGCCGACGGCGCGGTGCGCGTGCTGGGGTTCGGTGAGGGCGGTGCGGCGCCGGGCGCGGGTGCCCCGCGCACCACCGACGATGCGCGCGCGCTGGCAAGCCTGATGCGGACCCTGCTGCGTCGCGCCGCGACCCAGGTCGTGCCGGGCCGCCTGGCCGCGGTGGTGGCCGCGGCCGAGGAGGGGGCGTACTCCAGCGTGGAGCGACTGGCCCTGGACCTGCGCGCGGCCATGGCCGAGGCATCGCCGCACGAGCCGCCGCAGGCGCTTTCCGGTCGGCCTGCGTTGCCAGCGCTGGTCGAACCCGTCCCTGCGCCTGCGTCCGCGTCCGCGTCCACGGCCGCACCCAGGCGCCGGGTCCGCTGGCGCAACGTGGCGCTTGCCGCCTCGCTTATCGCCATGGCCGGCACGATCGGCCTGCTGGTGCTGCAGGCGCGCGCACTGCAAGCGCAGGCGGCGCTCGCCCAGGTCCGCGCCGCGCAGGCCTTGCAGGCCCGCGACCAGGCCGTGGCCCTGGCGCGGCGTTCGGCAGCCGAGGTGGAGCGGGTGGCCGCGGCACAGGGCTTCGACCAGCGCGTGTTCGCTGCCGCAGGCAAGGAGCTGGGCCTGAGGGCGGCGCTGGAGGAGACGCGCGCATCGCTGGAGGGCGCGCCGCCGGCCGATGGCCTGCAGCATGTCCGCGCGCTGCTGTCGGCCGCATCGGCCTATGGCGCACTGGGGGACAGCGATGCGGCCATCGCCAGCCTGCAGGCGGCGATGGCGCAGCAGGCGCGCGGGCGCGGCGCGGCCACGCAGGAGCGGGCCCAGGTCCGCGCCGGCCTGGCCGAGCACACGCTGACCCGCGATCCACGACAGGCCCTGGCCTGGGCCAACGAGGCCGTGGCGCTGCTGCGTGCCGACCCCGGCGCGGCCCCGCAGGTGCTGGCCTGGGCCTACGGCGTGCTGGCGCGTGCCCAGGCCAACCTGGAAGACCTCAACGGCGCCGTCGCCAGCACGCGCCTGCAGCGCCAGAGCCTGCTGGAGGCCGGCGCGCTGCCCAATGCCGCGGCGGTGGTGCAGTCGCATGTGGACGAGTCGCGCCTGCTGGCGCGGCTGGGGCGGATCGAGCAGGCGCTGGCGGCGCAGGAGCAGGCCATCTCCCTGCGCGGGCGCGACAGCGGCCTGGGGGCGGTCGATACCCTGCTGGAGCGCAACGACTACGCCGAGCTGCTGCTGCGCGCCGGCCGCTGGCAGCAGGCCCTGGCCCAGTTCCAGGTCGCGCACACCGGCCTGGCCGCGCTACGCGGCTTGCAGGACCAGGCGACCCGGCAGGCGGCCTTGGGGCTGGCGCGCGCTCAGGCGGCGCTGGCGGGGGAGCGAGGAGTGAGCGGGGAAGAGTGAGGAGTGAGGGGAGGACGGCGAGGAGTGAGGAGTGAGGAAAGCGCGTGGGCTGTGCGCGAGTCGCAGCGGTCGGGTTGGAGCGTTACTTCGTCTGCCTGTGGTGGGTGGCGGAGAGCGCTGACGCTCTAATACAGAAACGAGTGGAGAGGAACGAGGAACGAGTGGAAGCCTGGCGAGGCGCGAGAGAAGGCGTGCGATGCGCCTGTGGCTTCGTGTAAGGGCGGCTCCACGTGTCCTGGTGGCCGTAGCCGCGAAGGACTTTCCCCTTCGCGGGGGTCTAAGTCCAAGCCTGCGCTTACGGTGGGGTAGCTCGGAACGTGAGGAGACACAGCGGCGCCTTGCGGCCCCACTCACTCCTCACTCCTCTTCGCTCACTCCTCGCTTCAACGCCAGGTGGGATGGCTCGAAACGTGAGGTGAGGGATGGCGGCGCCTTACGGTCCCACTTACTCCTCACTCCTCACTCCTCTTCGCTCACTCCTGGCTTCAACGCTCCTAGCTTCAACGCTCCTAGCTTCAACGCTCCTAGCTTCAACGCCGCAGCCGCTCCAGCACCCCGTCCAACGTATCCAGGTCGCTGTAATGAATCACCAGCCGGCCCTTGCCGCTGCGGCCGTGGGCGAAGCTGACCTTGGTGCCCAGCGATTCGGACAGTTCGGTCTCCAGCGAGGCGATGTCCGCCTGCGGCTCGGCCTTGGCCGGGGCCTTCCTGCCCTGTGCGCCGGGCACCTTGCCGGCGGCGAACTGCTGGGCGCGGTACTCGACCTCGCGCACCGACCAGCCCTGTTCGGCCGCATCGGAGGCCAGCTTGCTGGCCAGCTCCGGGGAGAGCGTCAGCAGCGCGCGGGCGTGGCCCATCTCCAGCCGGCGCGCTTCCAGCAGGGCGCGGATGGCCGGCGGCAGTTCCAGCAGGCGCAGCAGGTTGGACACCGCCGCGCGCGAGCGGCCCACGGCCTGCGCCGCCTCGGCATGGGTCAGGGAGAACTCGTTGATCAGGCGCTGCAGCGACTGGGCTTCTTCCAGCGGGTTGAGGTCCTCGCGCTGGATGTTCTCGATCAGCGCCATGGCGATGACCGTGCGGTCGTCCAGCTCGCGCACCACCACCGGCACTTCGTCCAGGCCGGCGATCTGCGAGGCGCGCCAGCGGCGCTCGCCGGCGACGATCTCGAACTTGCCCGGCGCCAGCTCGCGCACCACGATCGGCTGGATCACACCCTGGGCGCGGATCGAATCGGCCAGCTCGTCCAACTTGGCCGGGTCCATGGCCTGGCGCGGCTGGTACTGGCCCGGCTGCAGCTGGGCCACCGGCAGCGTGCGCAGCGCCTCGCCGGGCTGGGCCTCGGCGTCCGGCGGCGGGGCTTCGGTGGCCTTCGGGCCGAGCAGGGCTTCCAGTCCGCGGCCCAGGCCGCGCTTCTTCGGGGCTGCCATCGTCAAAGCGTCTCCATGGGAACCAGGGCCGGGCGGTTGCGTTCCTGCTGCCGGCGCAGCACTTCGCCGGCCAGGCCCAGATAGGCCACGCCGCCGCGCGAGGCGCGGTCGTAGCCGACGATGCTCTGGCCGTGGCTGGGCGCCTCGGCCACGCGCACGTTGCGCGGCACGATGGTGCGGAACACCTTGTCGCCGAAATGCTCGGTCAGCTCGCCGGACACGGCGTTGGCCAGGTTGTTGCGGATATCGAACATCGTGCGCAGCACGCCTTCGATCTCCAGTGTGGGGTTCAGCCGCGCGCGAATGCCTTCGATGGTGTCCATCAGCGCACTCAGGCCCTCCAGGGCGTAGTACTCGCACTGCATCGGCACCAGCACCGCATCGGCGGCCACCAGGGCGTTGAGGGTCATCAGCGACAGCGCCGGCGGGCAGTCGATGATGATGAAGTCGTAGTCCGGGCGCACCGGTTCCAGCGCTTCCTTCAGCCGCAGCTCGCGCGCCGGCTTGTCCATCAGCTCCACTTCGGCCGCGGTCAGGTCGATATTGCCCGGCAGCAGGTCGAACTCCTCCGGCGTACGCACGATGGCGGCCTTGATCTGCGCCTCGCGCATCAGCACGTCGCAGGTTGAGTGCTCCAGCTCGCGCTTGTCCACGCCGCTGCCCATCGTGGCATTGCCCTGGGCGTCCAGGTCCACCAGCAGCACCCGCTGGGCATTGCGGGCCAGGCCGGCGGCGAGATTGACCGCGGTGGTGGTCTTGCCGACGCCGCCTTTCTGGTTGGCAATGGCGATGATGCGGGCCATGGGAGCCTTGAACCGGGTGAGGGAGGACCCGGGATTATGCGGCCTTCGGGGCCTGCCGTCCCACCTCGACCAGATGGCGCTCGCCCGCAAGTCCCGGTACGGTGAGCCGATGCACGGCCAGCGCCGCCCAGCCCGCGGGCAGCTCGGCGATCTCATCGGCCGGGTGGACGCCTTTCATCGCCAGCAGCTTTCCGGCCGGCGCGAGCAGGTGGCCGCCCACTTCCAGGATGCCGGCCAGGCGGTCCAGCGCGCGCGCGGTGAGCAGGTCGAAGGCGCCAGCATCGGGCACCGCCTCGGCGCGGGATTCGGCCACGCGGGCGTTGCCCAAGCCCAGCTGCCGCACTGCCTCGCGCAGGAACCGCGCCTTCTTGCCATTGCTCTCCACCAGCGTGACCTGCAGGCCCGGGTGGGCGATGGCCAGCGGAATGCCGGGCAGGCCGGGGCCGGTGCCCAGGTCGGCCAGGCGCCCGGCCGCGACATGGCCGGCCATGGACAGCGAGTCGAGCAGGTGCACGGTGACCATCTGCCGCGGGTCGCGGATGGCGGTCAGGTTGTAGGTGCCGTTCCAGCGGTGCAGCAGGGCCAGGTAGGCCAGCAGCGGCTCGGCCAGGGCCGCGTCCAGCGACAGTGCCGCCAGGCCGCGTTCCAGCTCGGGCCGCACCTCGGCGGGCAGGGAAGCATCATTCATGGCCGGCATTATCGCAGCCGGCGCGGCCGCGCAGGGGCGCTCACCGCTCACGGCGCAGGCTGCGCGCGCCAGGCCGCGGCGGCCAGGTAGCCGGGCGCGGCCTGCCATTGGTGCAGCGTCCACTGGCGCGCCAGGCCCAGGCGCGCATCGCAGTCGATGAGTTCCAGGCCCTGCCGGCCTTGGGCGAAGCACAGCTTCTCCAGCCCGAAGGCGATGCCGTAGCCATGGGCCTTCAGCACCGCCTCCTTGGCGCACCAGATGCGCAGGAAGGTTGCTTCACACAGCGGCGGCGGCAGCGATTGCAGCCAGGCGTGTTCGCGTGGGTGGAAGAAGCGGGCGGAAAGCTCCAGCGCACGCGGTCGCGGCTTGATGTACTCCAGGTCCATGCCCAGCTGCACGCCGGGCCCGAAGCCGATCAGCAGGCCCTGGCCACTGTGGCTCCAGCCGACGTCGTGCGCCGCCAGTGCGCCGTGCAGCTGCGGGCGTGTGCGCTCATCGCGCGTCAGCGGCACGGCCTGCTCGGTCATGCCGGTCCATCGCGCCAGCCAATGCCGGGCCATGGGCTCGCCGCTGCGGCCGTGCACATGCGGCTCCAGCGCCACCTGCAGCGGACCGATGCGCCATTGCGCCGATGTTGCAAGCGATTCAGTCACGTGCACAAACCCAGGGAAACGCGATGCGGCAACGCAGTATGCAACCGCTTGGCGTGTGAAGACAGCCGCCTGCGGTCATGCGAAAACCCCGTGAAAACGCCTAAAATCAGCCGATTGTTTGCACGGGGGGTTCACGCCGCCGGCGGCTTAATCGTTCCCAGCCCTGGCGGCAGGGCCTCACACACTGACAGGAGAGCAGACATGGGCATCATCATCTGGTTGATCGTGGGCGGCATCGTGGGCTGGCTGGCCAGCATCATCATGCGTCGCGACGCGCAGCAGGGCATTCTGCTGAACATCGTGGTCGGTATCGTTGGCGCGGCCATCGCCGGTTTCCTGGGCGGCGGCAGCATCAATGAAGGCATCACGGTCGCCACCTTCCTGTGGTCGTTGCTGGGTGCGGTGATCCTGCTGGCCATCGTGAATCTCTTCACCCGCAAGAGCGTGCGCTAAGCGCGCGGACCGAGACACCAACGCCAGTCCAAACGCGTTGCCAAAGGCCCGGCATTGCCGGGCCTTTTTTGTGCTTGCAAGTTGCGGCCTGGCCGTCAGGCAAGCTGGACCCAGGCCGGGGCGTGGTCGCTGGGACGGTCCCAGGTGCGCGGCTCACGGTCGATGCCGGCGTCGATGGCCTCGGCCTTGAGCGCGTCGGACACCAGGGTCAGGTCGATGCGCAGGCCCAGGTCGCGGCGGAAGCCGGCGGCGCGATAGTCCCACCAGCTGAAGACGCCGGCTTCCTGGTGGTGCAGTCGGAAGGCATCGTGCAGGCCCAGGTCCAGCAGCGCCCGCAGCGCCTCGCGTTCGGCGGCCGAGGTGAGGATGTGCTGCTCGTTCCACACCGCCGGGTCATGCACGTCGCGCGCATCGGGCGCGATGTTGAAATCGCCCAGCACCACCAGCTTCGGGTAAATGGCCAGCTCGCTGCGCACCCATTCGCGCACCGCTTCGAGCCAGCGCAGCTTGTAGCCGTACTTCTCCGTGCCCACGTCCTGGCCGTTGACCACGTAGAGATTGATGATGCGCACACCGCCCACGGTGCCGGCGATCACGCGTTGCTGCGCGTCCTCGAAGCCGGGGATGCCGATCTGCACGTCCTGCGCGGGCTGCCGCGACAGCAGGGCGACGCCGTTGTAGGTCTTCTGCCCGGCGAACACGCTGCGATAGCCGGCCTCCAGCAGGGCGGTGTCCGGGAATTTGTGGTCCTCCAGCTTGGTTTCCTGGATGCCGACGACGTCCGGCGCGAAATCGGCCAGCCACTGCTGCAGGTGCGGCAGGCGCACATTGAGCGAATTGACGTTCCAGCTGGCGATCTTCATGCGGGTTCTAACCTGTTGAAATGATTGAATGGGAGCGCATCGGCGGTCGCGGCTCCATCCTTGCCTCGCCTGGCTCGGCAGGCGGCTGCGAACCGAGTACGCAGCCGCCTGCGGCCTTATTTCATCACAGGCTCCGGATTTGGCATGCGTCGATGCGTTGGAGAGGGACCCACTGGTGGATGGAAGAGCGTCATCCACCCTACGCGGTCACTGCCGTTGCGATGGGTGCGTGTTGCGACGATGGTGGATGGAAAGCGCGTCATCCACCCGACGTAGGGTGGACAACGCGAAGCTTGTCCACCATGGCGATCGCGCATGCGGCCTACAATCGCCGCCATGAACAACCTGCGCCCGTACCTGGACAAGACCCCGCAATTGGGGCAACGCGTGTATGTCGATCCTGCCTGCACGGTGATCGGCGATGTGGTGCTGGAGGACGATGTCTCGGTGTGGCCGGGCACGGTGATCCGCGGCGACGTCAACCACGTGCGCATCGGGGCGCGCACCAACGTGCAGGACGGCACCATCATCCACGTCAGCCACGACAGTCCGTACAACAAGGGCGGCTACCCGACCCTGATCGGCGCGGACGTCACCCTGGGCCACGGCACCATCATCCATGCCTGCACGATCGGCGATGCCTGCCTGATCGGGATGGGGGCGATCATCCTGGATGGCGCGGTGATCGAGCCCAACGCCTTCGTCGCCGCCGGCGCGGTGGTCGGCCCCGGCAAGCGTGTGGGCAGCGGCACGCTGTGGGTGGGTAATCCGGCGCGGCCGGCGCGCGCGCTGTCGGACAAGGACATCCAAGGCCTGCTGTATTCGGCACAGCACTACGTGCGCATCAAGGATCAATACCTGGCGCAAGGCGGCTGAGCCCGGCCCCGCCTTGCCAGCGCCGCCCGCTCTCGGCGACACTTCGGCCGCGGGCATGGGGATGCCCAAGGACGGGGAACCGAAGATGAAACACGTGTCGTTGCGCGGCCTGCTGGTCGCCTCGTTGCTGATGTGCGCGCTGCCGGCGTGGGCCCGGCAGGACCAGGATGGGGCCTCCAGCGCCGAGGCGTTCGTTGACTCGCTGCACTTCCGCAGCGGCCAGATCCAGGTGCCGGAAGCCAAGGCGCATTTCCAGCTCGGGCCGGAGTTCCGCTACCTGGACAAGGCCGATGCGCGCCGGGTGCTGGAGCAGTTCTGGGGCAACCCGGAGGACGACAGCGTACTGGGCATGGTGGTGCCGGCCTCGACCTCGCTGGCCGCCGACGACAGCTGGGCGGTGGTGGTGACCTATTCGGACGAGGGGTATGTCTCGGACGAGGACGCGGCCAAGATCGACTACGACGGCATGCTCAAGGACATGCAGGGCGCCACGCGCGAGGCTAACGCCGAACGCGAGAAGGCTGGGTTCGGCCGCGTCGAGCTGGTCGGCTGGGCGGTGCCGCCGCGTTACGACGCGGCCAGCAAGAAGCTGTACTGGGCCAAGGAGCTGGACTTCAACGGCGCCGCGCAGCACACCCTGAACTACGACATCCGCGTGCTGGGACGTCATGGCTACCTCAGCCTCAACGCGGTGGCCGGCATGGGCGAGCTGCAGCAGGTGCAGGCCGGCATGCAGCAGCTGCTGCCGATGACCGAGTTCGACAGCGGCGCGCGCTATGCCGACCACAACCCGTCCACCGACAAGGTCGCCGCTTACGGCGTGGCCGCGCTGATCGGCGGTGGCCTGGCGGCCAAGACCGGCCTGCTGGCCAAGCTCGGCCTGCTGCTGGCCAAGGGCTGGAAGCTGGGGCTGATTGCCGTGGTCTTCCTGGGCGGGCTGGTGCGCAAGCTGTTCTCGCGCGGCGAGCGCGAGTCCAAGGCGGCCTAGGGCCGCGTCTGCCGCTCCAGCCAGGTCAGCCGCATCAGCGCATCCTGGCGCGAGCTGCCGCACATGTCCGGCTGCGGCCGCAGCGAGGCGCAGAACGCCGGGCGCTGCGGCTGCCCGAACAGCCGGCAGCGCAGGTCGGCGTCCAGCTGCACGCAGGGCACGCCCGCCGGCTTGCCCTGCGGCATGCCGGGGATCGGCGAGGTGATGGAGGGGGCGATGCAGCAGGCGGCGCAGCCGCTGCGGCAGGCAGGTGCGGACATGCGTGCCAGTTTAGCGCCGGGCCTGTGCAGTGCCGGCACCGGGACGTTACAGTTCCGGCCTGAACGACGCGGACGCGACCGGCGCCCGCGGCAAGCCAGAGGACATCGAACGCGCATGCCAGCCCACGCAGCGCCGGCCAGGAGGCCGCATTGATCGACCGCCCCGACCCGCACGGCCGGACCCGCTGATGCTGGACACCACCCGCGATGTGCTCACGCCCGAAGGCGTGGCCCTGCAGCTGCCGGCCGCCGGGCCGGTGCCGCGTGCGGTGGCCTGGGGGATCGACCTGGCCGTGCGCCTGGCCGCGCTGTCGGTGTCGGGCATGGTGCTGGCGGTCATTCCCGGCATGGGCGGCGGGATTCAGCTGATCGTGATGTTCCTGGTGTACTGGGCCTATCCCATCGTGCTGGAGGCGCTGTGGGACGGGCGCACCGTGGGCAAGCGCGTGCTGGGCCTGCAGGTGGTGGCCGCCGACGGCGGCCCGGTGGGCTGGATGGCGGCCATCGCCCGCAACCTGCTGCGCACCGTGGACATGCTGCCGTTCGGCTACGCGCTGGGCCTGCTCAGCTGCCTGGCCGATGCCCACGGCCGTCGCCTGGGCGACCTGGCCGCCGGCACCCTGGTGGTGCATGCCCAGCGCGAACCGGCGCATGCGCCGGCGCCGGTCAACGCGGTGCTGGCGCCGCCGCTGCCGCTGCGCCCGGACGAGCACGCGGCCATCGTCGCCTTCGGCGAGCGCGCGCCGCGGCTGACGCCCGAGCGCCAGCAGGAACTGGCCGACATCGCCGAACCGCTGACCCGCGCGCGCGGCCAGGCCGGGGTGCTGCGGCTGTACGGCATCGCCAACTGGTTGCTGGGGCGCACATGAAGCAGGAGCAGTTCGTCGCCCGCCACCAGCCGGAATGGAACGCCTTCGAGCACTGGCTGCAGACCCGCGGGCAGGCACGCAAGGCGCGCGGCACCGCCAATGCCGGCGTGCTGGGCGATGACCAGGTGCCGCAGGCCTATCGGCGCCTGTGCCAGCAGCTGGCGCTGGCGCAGCGGCGGGGCTACAGCCCGGTGGTGACCAACCGCCTGCAGGACCTGATGCAGCGCGGCCACGGCCTGCTGTACCGCACGCGCGCGCCGCGCTGGCGGGCGGCGCTGGAGTTCGTGCTCGCCGACTTCCCGCGGCTGGTGCGCAGCGAGGCGTTGTGCATGTGGGTGGCCACGGCGTTGTTCGTGCTGCCGCTGGGGGCGGTGTTCATCGCCCTGCAGGTGCGCCCTGAGCTGGTCCACGGCCTGATGGGCCCGCAGCAGCTGGCCCAGCTGGAAGCCATGTACGACCCGGCCAGTGCGCACAACCGCATCGGCCGGGAAAGCGGCGGCGACTGGCAGATGTTCGGCTACTACATCATGAACAACATCAGCATCGGCCTGCGCACCTTCGCCAGCGGCCTGTTGTTCGGCGTCGGGTCAATGCTGGTGCTGGTGTTCAACGGCCTCACCATCGGTGCGGTGTTCGGCCACCTGCAGCAGATCGGCTACAGCGACACGCTGTGGCGCTTCGTATGCGGGCATGGCGCGTTCGAGCTGACCGCCATCGTCATCGCCGGCGGCGCCGGGCTGCAGCTGGGCCTGGGCTGGCTGGCGCCGGGCCAGCGCAGCCGCCGCGACGGCCTGGTCCATGCCGGCACCAAGGGCGCCAAGCTGGCGCTGGGCGTGGCCTTGATGCTGCTGGTGGCGGCTTTCATCGAGGCGTTCTGGTCGTCCATCAACTCCATCCCCGCGCCGATCAAATACAGCGTGGCCGGGGTGCTGTGGCTGCTGGTGTTCGCCTGGCTGTGGCGCGGCGGCCGCCAGCTGGGGCCGCTGGAATGAGGCTGGACCAGCTCACCGTGCGCCTGCGCGCGCGCACCGCCTGGGAGGCCGAGGAGCTGGGAATCGCGCTGGTGCGGCGGCACGCCGCGGCCATCTGGAAACCCTGGCTGCTGGCCAGCCTGCCGGTGTTCGCGCTGATCGGCGCGCTGACCAGCTGGCTGGAGCGGCCGTGGCTGGCGATGTGGCTGCTGTGGTGGATCAAGCCGCTGTTCGACCGCATCCCGCTGTTCGTCATCTCGCGCGCGACCTTCGGCCAGGTGCCGGGCACGCGGCAGACCCTGGCCGCGCAGCTGCGCTGGGGGTGGCGGCCGATGCTGGGCTATCTGACCTGGCGGCGGCTGAGCCCGGCGCGTTCGCTGCTGATGCCGGTGGACCTGCTGGAGGGCAGCGGCGCCGGCGGCCCGCAGCAGCGCCAGCGCCGGCGCGTACTCGGCCAGCCGGTGTACCTGCATGCCGGTCTGCTGACCTGGGTCTGCGTGATGTTCGCGCAGGCGCTGACCCTGGCCTGCATCGCGCTGATCTTCATGTTCGTGCCGGTCGATGACCTGCCCGAAGCCGGGCGCGCGGCCTGGACCATGGCCACCGAGGATCCGCCGTGGTGGGCCTGGATGATCGTGGCGGCCTTCATGTGGCTGGCCGAGACGCTGGTGGAGCCGTTCTATGTCGGCGCCGGCTTCGGCCTGTATCTCAACCGCCGTACCCAGATCGAAGCCTGGGACGTGGAGATCGTGTTCCGGCGCATGCGCCAGCGACTGACCGCCAGCAGCCTGTCGGTGCTGCTGCTGGGCGCGCTGTCGCTGGGCGCACAGGCGCCGGCCCAGGCGCAGGCGCGCGATCCGGCACCGGCCGTCGCGCCGCAGCAGCAGGCGCAGGTCGGTCCGGACGAGGACGAGGAAGAGGATGAGGCGGAAACCGGCGCCTCGCTGCAGGACGTGTTCGGCCAGGACCAGGCCGGCATCGACGATGCCGCCTTCGAGCGCGCCGCGGCCAAGGCCTACCAGGACCCGCTGCTGGGCAGCCAGCGCACGGTCAAGCGCTGGGAGGCGCGCGATCCGAAAGAGGACGCGGCCTCGGCCAAGCCCTCGCTGCCCTGGCTGGCGGCCTTTGGCAGCGTGATCGCTTTCCTGGGCGAATGGGGGCTGTGGATGCTGGCCGCGCTGCTGGTGATCCTGCTGCTGTGGACCGCGCCGTACTGGCTCAAGTGGATGCGTGGGCTGCGCCAGGAGCCGGTCCAGGCCGCGCCGCAGCGCAGCCAGGCGGTCGAGCCGGTGCTGCCGCTGCCGCCGGACGTGGCGACCCAGGCGCGCGCGCTGTGGGCCAGGGGACGCGCGCGCGATGCGCTGGCGCTGCTGTACCGGGCCAGCGTGGAGGCCATGGTGCTGCGGGCCGGGGTGACGCTGGCCCCGGGCGCGACCGAGGCCGAGTGCCTGCGTGCGGCCCGGCGCATGCCCGAGGCGGCCGACCGCGCCAGCTTCGCGCAGGCCGTGCGGGTGTGGCAGTACGCGGCCTATGCGCAGACGCTGCCGGACGATGCCGCCTTCGACAGCTTGGTCGGCGACTTGCAGCAGCGCTTCGGGTGGCGCGCATGAGCCGGGTGCGCAGCGGCTCCAGCAGCGTGCGTGGCGCCAAGGGCGGGCTGCTGTTCCTGCTCGCGCTGGTCGTGGTGGTGCTGGGGACCGGCTGGTTCCTTGGCAACTTCGAACGGGTCGAGCACACCATCGACCTGCCGCCGCGGGGCGAGGCCGGCTACAACCCGCTGTACGCGCTGCGGCAGACGCTGCGCGCGGCCGGGGTGCCGGCCGAGTCGCGCATGCGCGCGGACCTGGCCAAGCAGCCGCTGGCGCCCCGCGACACCTTGCTGGTGCTGGGCGACCCGCGCGCGATCGGCCCGGTCGAGCGCGAGCGCCTGCTGGACTGGGTATGGGCAGGCGGCCATCTGATCGTGCGCACGCCGCCGGCCGAAGCCTGGGAGCGCCAGATCCAGGTGCCGCTGCTGGAAGCGCTGGACGTGCAGGTCCTGGAGCGGGACAGCGACTGCCTGTCGCTGACGATCCAGGGCCAGGACCCGCACAGCGAGTTCTGCTCCGGCCGCCGCTTCACCTTCGAGGAGGTCGAGCCCGAGCTGGCCTGGGGCGACCTGCAGGCCGGCTATGCCTACGCGCGCCTGGGCTACGGCGAAGGCTATGTCGATGTGCTGGCGGACATGGATTTCCTCACCAACGATGGCGGCCTGGCCGGCAATGTCTTCGGCCTGGGCCAGGGCCGCAGGACCGGCGGCCTGCGCGACGTGCCGCACCAGCGCATGGCCCTGCGCATCCTGGCGCCCAATTACGGCCAGGGCACGGTGCATCTGATCTACGGGGCCAAGGCGCCCTCGCTGCTGCGCACGCTGCTGGTCAACGGCTGGCCGGTGTGGCTGCCCCTGCTGCTGGCGGTGCTGGCCTGGCTGTGGGCGCGCATGCAGCGTTTCGGCCCGCTGCTGCCTCCGCCGCCGGGCGATCGCCGCTCGCTGCTGGAGCACGTGCGCGCCAGCGGCGAGCACCTCTACCGCTACGGCAAGGGCCCGCTGCTGTACGCGGCCGTGCGCCAGGCTTTCCTGCTGCGGCTGCGCCGGCGCGATCCGCTGGCCGCCTCGCTGGGCGGTCAGGCCCAGGCCGAGCTGCTGGCCCAGCGCCTGGGCCTGGACGCGGCGCGCATCGTCCAGGCCCTGCAGGTCCCGGCCGGCAACGCCGACGCCCAGTTCCGCGACCGCATCTCCCTTCTGATCCACATGAGGAACCGACTATGACCGAGATTCCGCCGCTCCCCTCGGTGCCTGCCCACGACGACGCCGTGGCCGCACGGGTGCGCACGCTGCGCGATGAGGTCGCCAAGGCCTTCATCGGCCAGCACGAGGCGCTGGACCAGATCCTGATCGCGCTGCTGGCCGGCGGCCACGTGCTGATCGAAGGCGTGCCCGGGCTGGGCAAGACCCTGCTGGTGCGCGCGCTGGCCCAGGCCATGGACCTGACCTACGCACGCGTGCAGTTCACCCCGGACCTGATGCCCAGCGACATCAGCGGCCATGCGGTCTACGACCCCAAGACCGAGGGCTTCAAGATCCGCCGCGGCCCGGTGTTCACCCACCTGCTGCTGGCCGACGAGATCAACCGCGCCCCGGCCAAGACCCAGTCGGCGCTGCTGGAGGTGATGCAGGAAGGCCAGGTCACCATCGAGGGCAAGCCCTTTTCGCTGCCGCCGCCGTTCATGACCCTGGCCACGCAGAACCCGGTGGAGCAGGAGGGCACCTATCCGCTGCCCGAGGCGCAGCTGGACCGCTTCCTGCTGAAGGTGCTGATCGGCTATCCGCAGCTGGAGGACGAAAAGCGCATGGTCGATGCCATCACCACCGGCCGCATCAGCAGCGATTTCGACCTCAGCGCGGTGCAGCGGGTGGCCACGGCCGAGGACGTGCAGACCCTGCAGCGCGCCACGGCCGCGGTGACGGTGGATGCGCAGGTGATCGACTATGCCGTGCGCATCGTGGCGGCCACGCGCAACTGGCCGGGCATCTCGCTGGGCGCCGGCCCGCGCGGCAGCATCGCTCTGGTGCGCGCGGCGCGCGCGCAGGCGGTGCTGGCCGGTCGCGGCTTCGTCACCCCGGACGATGTGCGCGAGATCGCCAGGCCCGCCCTGCGCCACCGCATCGCGCTGGCCCCGGAGCTGCAGATCGAAGGCCAGTCGCCGGACGATGTGCTCACCGCACTGCTGGCCAAGGTGGAGGCGCCACGCAAGTGATTGCACGGGCGATGCCGGCATCGCGATCGGGCCGCCTCGGCCGCGCGCGCGCGCACCAGGCACGGGCGCTGCCCGCCGATGGCCCGCGGCCGCCGGGCGCGCTGTGTCCATGCACGAAGGACTGGGCGCGATGAGACCGGCACCGCTGCTGCTGGTGTTGCTGGTGGCCTGGTCGCTGCTGGGACTGGCGCTGTTCCTGCTGCCGGTGCCGCTGTGGAGCTGGCAGCTGTTCGGTGGCGCGCTGGGCCTGCTGGTGCTGGTCGATGGCCTGCGCCTGTACCGGCAGCCCTCGCCGCTGGTCACGCGCCGCGTGCCCGACGCGCTGGCGCTGGATGTCGAGCGGCCGGTCACCCTGACCCTGCAGCCGCAGGTGAAGCGACAGTTCGCGCAGGTGCACGACCTGCACCCCGGCGGCTGGGACATGCGCGACCTGCCGCAGCGGGTGCAGCTGGTGGCCGATGAAGCCTTGAGCCTGACCTATCGGCTCAAGCCCACCGCCCGCGGCGATGCGAGCTTCGTCGGCGTGCAGCTGCGCCTGCGCTCGCCCTGGCGGCTGTGGCGGCAATCGCGGGTGATCGGCGCGCCGCAGTCGGTGCGCGTGTATCCGGACTTCGCTCCGCTGGCGCGCTTTGCCCTGCTCAGCGCCGAGCAGGCCTCGCGGCTGATGGGCGCGCATCTCAAGCGCCGCCGCGGCGAGGGCACCGACTTCAACCAGATGCGCGAGTACCGCGTGGGCGACAGCCTGCGCCAGATCGACTGGAAGGCCACCGCCCGGGCGCGCAAGCTGATCTCGCGCGAGTACCAGGACGAGAAGAACCAGCAGCTGGTGATGATGCTGGACACCGGCCGGCGCATGCTGGCGCGCGAGGGCATGCTGGGGCACTTCGACCATGTGCTCAACGCCTCGCTGGTGGTGTCCTACCTGGCCCTGCGCCAGGGCGATGCGGTGGGCTTGTTCGCCACTGGCGGGCAAAGCCGCTGGGTGCCGCCGCAGCGCGGCCCGGGTGGCATCGACCCGCTGTTGCGCGCCAGCTACGACCTGCAGCCGCAGCCGGTGGCCACCGACTACCTGGCCGCGGCCAGCGAGTTCGTCCTGCGCCAGCGCCGCCGCGCGCTGGTGATGCTGTCCACCAACGTGCGCGATGAGGACATCGAGGACCTGCTGGCCGCGGTGCGCCTGCTCGGCAAGCGCCACCTGGTGTGCGTGGCCAGCCTGCGCGAATCGGTGCTGGATACGGCGCTGACGGCCGAGGTGGAGGACCTGAAGGATGCCATCCACAGCGCCGCCGTGGCCCGCTACCTGGAGCAACGCGCCGCCGCCCACGACCTGCTGCGCAGCCACCGGGTGATGGTGCTGGATGTCACCGCCGAGCAACTGCCCGGCGCGCTGGTCGAGCGCTATCTGGCGGTCAAGCGCGACGGCCTGCTGTAGCGCCCGCGGAAAATCTTTGCGACGCCGGTAGAGCGGGCGTGCGTTGCGAACATGCGGATGCAGCGTTGACGGGAGGGTGAGAGAATCGTTTCAACAGGACCGGCTTTGTTTCGGCCAGACGCAGGGATTTCGTGAAGACTCCACCAGGTTTGCAGGCGCTGATCGACGACGGCGTCATCGATGCCGTGTTGCGGCCGCTCAAGAGCGGCAAGGAGGCGGCTGTTTACGTCGTGCGCAGCGGCGATGAGGTGCGCTGCGCCAAGGTCTACAAGGACATGGCCCAGCGCAGCTTCCAGCAGCGCACGCAGTACCAGGAAGGGCGCAAGGTCCGCGGCAGCCGCGAGGCGCGGGCCATCGGCAAGTCCAGCAAGTACGGCCGCAAGCAGCAGGAAGTGGCCTGGAAGAACACCGAGGTCGAAGCGCTGTACCAGCTGCGCGAGGCCGGCATGCGCGTGCCCGAGCCCTTCGGCTACTTCCATGGCGTGCTGGTGATGGAGCTGGTCACCGACGCGGAAGGATTCTCCGCCCCACGCCTGGGCGAGGTGGAACTGACTCCCCAGCAGGCGCGCGACTACCACGCGGTGCTGATCCGTCAGGTCGTGTTGATGCTGTGCTGCGGGCTGATCCACGGCGATCTGTCGCCGTACAACGTGCTGGTCGCCGCCGACGGGCCGATCGTGATCGACTTCCCGCAGGTGGTCAGCGCCGCCGGCAACAACGCCGCGCGCAGCATGCTGCTGCGCGATGTCAACAACCTCACCGCCTACTTCGGACGCTGGGCGCCGGAGCTGCTGGACACCTGGTATGGCGAGGAGATGTGGAAGCTGTTCGAGGCCGGCGAGCTGTTGCCGGGCACGGTGCTGACCGGCAAGTTCACCCCCGACGCGCGAACCGTGGACCTGGACAGCGTGCGCGAGGCAATCAACGAGGCGCGCCAGGAAGCGCTGATCCGCCAGCAGGGGCGCGAGGCGGCGGCCGAGGACGACTGAGCCTTGCCCCTTCCCCGTAAGGGCCCGCACTGATCCCTTCTCCCGCACGCGGGAGAAGGTGGCGCGAAGCGCCCGATGGGGGCGCTTTGGCCATCAAGCATCGCGCAGCCCCATTCGCCATGTCGGGCACCGTCCCCCGCAGGCGGGGGAAGGGCAAAGTCGCTTTCCTCCTCCCGCAGGCGGCCTGCACAGGTCCCTCCACAGACGGGAGAAAGACCCAACACCGCTCAGAAGTCGGCGCGGAAGCCCAGGCTGACGCGACGGCCCGACAGTTCGTACATGGTCGGGAAAGCCGGGTCGATGGTGTAGCCGGTGGTCGCCTCGTCGGTGAGGTTGATCACTTCCAGGCTGAGCTTCATGTGGTCGTTGAGGCGATAGCCCATCGACAGGTCGGTCTGGCCGTAGGCGTCGCGGTACACCGGGTACATGTTGCGCTCGATGTACTCCACGTACTTGTCCTTGTAGTTGTAGGACACCCGCGCGTCGAAGCGATCGCGCTCGTAGTACAGGGTGAAGTTGTAGGCCTTCTCGGCCAGGCCTTCCGGCGGGGTGGGGATGTCCAGGTCCGAGGCGCCGGTCAGCGAATTGTCCAGCATGGTGTAGTTGGCATTGATGCCCAAGCCCTCCAGCGCCGGGTGCAGCATGCTCAGCGGCAGCTGGGCGACCAGCTCCAGGCCGGTGACCTTGTAGGCGCCGTCGGCATTGACCGGCTGGTACACGTCGAAGTCGTAGTAGCCATCCAGCGAGCCATTGGCGTTGAGCTTCTCCACATTGGGCACCACGCCGGTCAGTTCCTGCCGCACCACGCCCTGGATCTGCTTCCAGAAATACGAGGCCGCCAGCAGGCCGCCGTTGTCCAGGTACTGCTCCAGGCCCACCTCCCACTGCTTGGCCGTGGTCGGCTTGAGGTCCGGGTTGCCGTCGCTGAAGCGGAAGTCGTTCCAGCTGACCGTGCGCTTGTAGGCGATATCGGTCAGCGCCGGGCGCATCAGCGTCTCCGACGCGGCCGCGCGCAGCAGCAGGTTGTGGGCCAGCTCGGCGTTCATGTTCAGGCTCGGCAGGACGTCGCGGTAGCTGCCTTGCTTGGAGATCGGCGTGGCGGTATAGCCGGTGCTGCCGTCGCTGTTCTGCACCTGGTGAAAGCCGGAGGAATCCACCGTGGTGTCCACGCCACGCGCGCCGGCGTTGATGTGCACCGGCACGCGGCCGATGTCGAAATCGAAATTGGCCATCGCGTACAGGCTCAGCACCTGCTCATCGACCTGGTAGAACTGGCCGTCGTCCAGCGGCGTGACGTAGCCGGGATAGCGGAAGATCCGCCGCGCATCGTCGTTGGACACCTGTGCCCATTGCAGCTCCTTGACCTGGTAGGCCTTGCCGCCGGTGATGTCGGTGACGTTGCGCAAGGGGCTGTCGGCCAGCGTGCGGGTATTCACCCAAGCCGTGCTGCCGGCGCCCGGGCCCTGGATCTTGCCCATGCCGTATTCGCGGGTCTTGGACTTGTCGGTGTAGCGCGCGCCGAACTGCACGCTGCTCAATGCCGGCAGGAAGGCCAGGTTCATCTGCCGGGTCAGGTCCAGCTGCGCGGCGTACTTGTCGTCCTTGACCTGCTCGACCTCGGTCTCGTAGGCCTCGAAGCGGTACGCGCCTGGGCTGTTGTACATGTCAAAGCCCGCACTCGGCAGCGTCTCGCCGCCGCGGGCGGTCCAGCGGCTGCGCGAGGGACCATAGGCCACGTGCTTGAGGTTGGCAAAGTCCGAGTCGCGTCGCGCCCCGGAATAGCCGACCAGCGCGTTGACCTTCCAGTCGCCCGGCGCCCAATCCAGGTTGGCGCTGAGCTGGCGGTAGTCGGTCTCGTTGATCCGTTCCTTGCTCAGCATCTCGTGCTGGGTCGCGGTGTAGGAGACATCGCGCAGCACCACCATGCCGTATTGCGAGAGCGTGGTGTCGTCGTAGGCGTGGATGGTGTCCAGTGTGCTGCGGCTGGAGGCGGTGTAGGCGGCGGCGTCGTATTCGTCCTCGGTGGTGTCGAAACCGCCGAGCATCGCGTCCAGGCTAAGGCCAAAGGTGTTGCTGGGCTTGTACTGCAGCGAGGCCGTGGCGCCCCACTGTTCCTGGTCGTTGAGGTAGACGCGGTCGCCGACCTTGTCCTGGAACACGATGCGGCTGGTCTCGTTGCTATCCCGGCGGTCCTTGACGACGATGCCGGCATCGCGCGCCAGCACCGCGGCGGCCTGCGTGCCGCGCGTGCCCGAAGCTTCCAGGAAGCGGCCCATCGGGCGGAAGTTGATGCCGGAGTTGGCATCGGTGCGGTTGGTGCGCTGGGCGCGCGAGTAGGACACCAGTGCGCCCCAGTCGCCCCAGGTGTCGCTGGCGATGAAGGACAGCTTGGGGTCCACTTCCTCGGAGATGGAGTTGTGCGCGGCCTCGGCGGAGAAGGCCAGCTTGCGCTGGTCGAAATCAAAGGGGCGCGCGGTGGCGATCTGCACCGAACCTGCGATGCCGCCCTCCTCGTCGGCCGCCGTCGGCGACTTCTGCACGGTCACGCTCTGCAGCACCTCCGAGGCGAAGATGTCGAACTGCACGTCGCGCCCGCCGCTGCCGGAGGCGGTGGCCAGGTTGTTGATCGAGACCATGGTGAACTCCGAGGGCAGGCCGCGCACGTTCACGCGCGTGCCCAGGCCCTTGTTGCGCTCGATGGTCACGCCGGGCATGCGCTGCATGGCCTCGGCCAGGTTCTGCTCGGGGAAGTCGGCCACGTCGGTGGCCACGATGGAATCGGAGAAGCGCACGTCGTAGCGCTTGAGGTCGGTGGCCTTCTCCAGGGCCTTGCTGTAGGTGCCGGCCACGGTCACCGTGTCCAGCTGCCGGGCCTCGAGCGTGGTGCTGCCGTCCGGCGTCGCCGCGGTCGTCTCCTGCGCCAGGGTGTGGAGTGGCGCGCAGAGCAGGCCGCCGATCAGGGCGTGGCCGATCGCCAGGCTCAACAGCTTCCGGTGGGGGGCGGACAAGGCCGCCTCCCGGCAGGTGGTCATCATCAGGTTGTTCCCCGTTGCATTCGGTGTCGGTGGGCGCGCCGCCCCGCGCGCAAGCGCGGGAAGAAGACAGCTGCCCGTGGGAGGGCCGGAAACCGGCGCGCCGAGGTTAGTGACCGAATGTGATCGCTTTATTTCGAAACGGCATGCGATATGCGGCGTGCGCCGGCGATGCGACGCCTGGTGGCGATTTCGCGGGGCAGGTGCGATCGGCCCGACAACGAGCACACTCAGACAACCGTCATCCCGACCTGCGCCGGGATGACGGGCTCACCTATCGCGTGAGTGCCTGGCTGTGGGCCCGGCTGCGGGCCCGCGCATCAGGCGTAGATCACGCCCTGCGACGGTGGCGCGTCGAGGATGGCGTGCGGCACGAAGCGCGCGCTGTCGCGGGTGATGCGGCCCTCGTCTTCGCGGATGCCCATGCCGCATGCAGCATCGCCAATGACCCAGCTGCCGATCAGCGGGTAACGCCCGGCGAAGGCCGGCAGCAGGTGCATGGCCTGGCGGATGCACGGGCCGGCATAGGGGCCGTCGCTTTCCTGCAGGCTGCCGTCGGGCAGGTGCAGGGTGATGTTGGCGCCTTCGCGCGAGTGCAGCGGCTTGCGCACCCAGCCGGCCGGCAGCGCGCCGCCCTCGTCGAAATGCGCGGCCAGCAGGTTGGGATGCCCCTGGTGGCGTTGCCACAGCAGCGGCAGGATGCCCTTGTTGCTCAGCACCGCCTTCCATGCCGGCTCCAGCAGCTGCAGGCCCGAGCCCGGCAAGGCCTTGCCGAAACTCTCGGCGAACAGGTCCTCCAGCGGGTACAGCTTGAACAGCGTGCCGATCACCACATCGTCCAGGTCGGTGAAACGGCCGTCATCGGACAGGCCGATCTCCTCGATGTCGATCGCCTCGCCCTGCAGGCCGGCCTGCGCCGCGCAGTCGCGCAGGTACTCGACCGTGCCGCGGTCCTCGCCCGAGGCATGCACCGAGGCGAACATCAGCGGCGGCGGCAGGCGCGGGGCAATCTCCGCAAAGCGCGCCACCAGCGCCTCGTGCAGGGCGTTGAACTGGTCAGCGTACTCGGGCAGGCGCCCGGCCTGGCGCTGGTCCTCCAGCCATTGCCACTGGAAGAAGGCGGCCTCGAACAGCGAGGTCGGCGTGTCGTAGTTCAGTTCGTAGAGCTTGGCCGGGCCGTTGCCGTCGTAGGCCAGGTCCAGGCGCCCGTACAGGTGCGGCTGGCGCTGCCGCCAGCTCTCGGCGATCCAGTTCCAGGTGTACTCGGGGATGGCCAGCCTGGACAGCAGTTCCTCGCTGCCGACCACCTCATCCACCAGGTCCATCGCCATGGCGTGCAGCTCGGCGCTGGGGTCCTCGATGTCGTCCTCGATCTGCCGCAGGGTGAAGGCGTAGTACGCGGTCTCGTCCCAGTACGGCGCACCGTCGATGGTGTGGAAATCGAAGCCGCACGCGGCCGCCTGCGCGCGCCAGTCGCCGCGCTCGACAATGGAAAGACGCTGCATCGTTGGAAGGTGCCGAAAAGACGGTGGGGCTTAGCCGCCGAAGCTGCTGCGCCCGGAGCTGCGGCTGCCGAAGCCGCCGCGGCTGACGGTCATGGCACGGTTGGGCTGGTTGGTGACCGGGCTCATGGCCTTGTTGCCGGTGAAGGCGGTGGCGCCACCAAAGGCCTTGGAAGTGTCCGGCTTGACCCAGCCATTGCTGCGGTCCTGGAACGCCGGCGCGCTGGTCAGGCCGGCGCCGCGGTTGTTGAGCATCTGCGACATGAAGAAGCCGGCCATCAGCGGTCCGACGAAGGAGTGCCCCTGGCTGGTGCGCTGTTCCACGCAGCGATCGGCGCTGTACTCCTGCTCGCACTCGGCGCGCGAGGCGTAGCGCGGCGCCTGGTCGGCGGACGCCTGCTGGGCCTTGTCGAAGGCGCTCTTGCAGGCGGCCTGGTCGCCGGTGGCCTGGTAGCAAGCCTCCACGGAGGTGTAGAGGCCTTCCTGGACTTCCGGCTCCTTGCTGCAGGCGCTGAGCAGCAAGGGCGCTGCGCCCATCAACAGCAACGAGGTCGTGCGGGAACGTTTCATCATTGTCGTCTTTGGCGGTGCTGACCACGATGATGCCGAAAACGGCGTGGGCAGGAAACCCACGCCGTCCCAGGAACCGCTTAGATGGGCGGAATGTAATCGGCCAGCCGTGCCTTGAAGAACGGCTCGACCGCGGCCATGTTGCCCTTGACCTGGATGGACTTCGCATCGATGTCGCGGCTCATGCCGAGGACGTCATCGGCCGGCCAGCCCGGCCCGAAGCACCACTGCGTGCTGGGCACGTTGTTCTCCTGCAGGTAGGCCAGCATGCGCCGGGTCGCCTCCTGCGCGCTCTGGTTGCCTTCCGGGTAGCCGTGCTCGCCCAGGTAGCCGCGCTTGCGCCGCTGCCTGAGCCACTCGACGAAGGGCTCGGTCATCCAGATGCCCGTTTCCGGTTTCACGACCTCGTTGCGGTCCTTCCACGCCCCGCCGCCGGTGCCATCGTTGTCCAGGTAGTTGTGCGCCTCGTAGACGATGCGGCCATAGGGATCGGGGATGTCGCCCAGCGCGTCGGACAGCTCCGGCCACAGCCGTGCGCTGGCGAACTGGTTGCCGCAGATGAACACATAGTGCTGGGTGTCGCGGCTGAAGATGCGCGCGGTGGTGTTGGTCGCGGTCTTGAGCCAATGCGCGGCCATGTCCAGGTCGCGGCCGTCGGCCAGCTTTTCCGGGCCCTGGTAGGGCTCGTTCATCAGGCCCCAGCCGAAGATCGCCGGATGGCTGCGGAAGCGGCTGACGATGCGCGCCCACAGGTCGGGCAGGCCGGCATCGTTGTAGAGCTTGCAGCCGGGCGTGCCGATCACCCGGTATTCGTACAGCTTCAGCAGATCGTCGGCGCCATCGAAGTAGCCCTGGTAGAGGAAGGCGCCCTTTCGATAGGTGTCTTGCCAGATCGCATCGTCGGCCGGGTCGGTCACCAGCCTGCCGTCGGGGCCGACCAGCCTGCCAGCGCCATCGCGCCGATAGCCTGACTTGGTCGCGACCCGGTGCGGCAGGCGCATGTAGTCGTGCAGCTCCAGGATGGCCAGCTTGCCCGCCGCGGCGACCCGGTTGAGGACGTCCTCGACCTGCTTGACGTAGCCCGGGTTCAGCGGGCCGCCCTGCCCGGTGCTGAAGCGTTGCGCGGTGGTGGGCAGGCGGAACAGCGGGCATGCGCCGGCCGCGGCGATGTGCTGCTCGGTGATGTCGCGGTAGTGCGTGCCGATCCTGGCGTTCTCGACGTAGTTGTTCGAGGCCAGTCCCGAGAGATTCAGGCCGGCCAGCGGCAGCGTTTTGGTCTGCGCGCTGGCGCGGCCGATCAGGCCGGTGGCTGTCAGCAATCCCAGCGCGGCGCCGCCCTGGACGAAGCTGCGTCGGGTGAGACCGCCGCTGCCTGAGCGGGACTGATGGCCTGGGGGAAGTACTGCATCGGACATGGGGGCGCCTCCTGCGGTGCCGTTGGTGGATTCCTTGACCGCTCCCCCTGCAGCGCGGCGACACGCCCCAGTTTGCCGCGAGCAACGCGTGGCTTTCTGCGAACCAGTTGACAGTCTCGCGGGCGCTTTGCGGCTGTGCTGGTCGTCGATCGTGGCGTGCGCGTTCGGAAACGGCGCGCGGTGCGACGACGCTGCTGTGGCGGCCCTTGCGTGCACGCGCGGTCGATCCGTTGCAGCAGCAACCGAGGAAACGGGCAAGAATAGGTGCCCACGCCAGCCTCGCCGCTCGCCGCCAAGACGTACCCCGCCATGCCCGACTATCGTTCCAAGACCTCCACCCACGGCCGCAACATGGCCGGCGCGCGCGCGCTGTGGCGCGCCACTGGCATGCAGGATGGAGACTTCCACAAGCCCATCATCGCCATCGCCAATTCCTTCACCCAGTTCGTGCCCGGCCACGTGCACCTGAAGGATCTTGGCCAGCTGGTCGCGCGCGAGATCGAGCGCGTGGGCGGGGTGGCCAAGGAGTTCGACACCATCGCGGTGGACGACGGCATCGCCATGGGCCACGACGGCATGCTGTATTCGCTGCCCAGTCGCGAGATCATCGCCGACTCGGTGGAGTACATGGTCAATGCGCACTGCGCCGATGCGCTGGTGTGCATCTCCAACTGCGACAAGATCACCCCGGGCATGTTGATGGCCGCGCTGCGCCTGAACATCCCGACCGTGTTCGTGTCCGGCGGGCCGATGGAGGCCGGCAAGACCCGGCTGGCCGACGGCAACTTCGCCGAGCACAAGCTGGACCTGATCGATGCCATGGTGATGGCCGCCGATCCGAACGCGACGGACGAACAGGTCGCCGCGGTCGAGCGCAGCGCCTGCCCGACCTGCGGCTCGTGCAGCGGCATGTTCACCGCCAACTCGATGAATTGCCTGACCGAGGCCCTGGGGCTCTCGCTGCCGGGCAACGGCACCGTGGTGGCCACCCATGCCGATCGCGAGGCGCTGTTCAAGAAGGCCGGCGTCACCGCGGTGGAGCTGTGCCACCGCTGGTACGGGGCGGAGGATCCGACTGCACTGCCGCGCGGCATCGCCACCTTCGAAGCCTTCGAGAACGCGATGACGCTGGACATCGCCATGGGCGGCTCGACCAATACCATCCTGCATCTGCTGGCCGCCGCGCAGGAGGGCGAGGTGCCCTTCGACATGCGCGACATCGACCGGCTCTCGCGACGCGTGCCGCAGCTGTGCAAGGTCGCGCCGAACACGCAGAAGTACCACATCGAGGACGTGCACCGCGCCGGCGGCATCATGGCGATCCTGGGCGAACTGGCGCGTGGCGGGCTGCTGCACACCGAGGTGCCCACCGTGCATGCCAGGACCCTGGCCGATGCCATCGGCAAGTGGGATGTGGCCCTCAGCGCGGACCAGGCCGTGCAGACCTTCTACAAGGCAGGCCCCGCGGGCATCCCGACGCAGGTGGCCTTCAGCCAGGCCACGCGCTGGCCGTCGCTGGACGTGGACCGCGCGAAAGGCTGCATCCGCAGCGTCGCGCACGCCTATTCGGCCGAAGGCGGCCTGGCCGTGCTTTACGGCAACATCGCACTGGACGGCTGCGTGGTGAAGACCGCCGGCGTGGACGAATCGATCCACGTGTTCGAAGGCACGGCCAAGGTGTTCGAAAGCCAGGACGCGGCGGTCAAGGGCATCCTGGGCGATGAGGTCAAGGCCGGCGACGTGGTGGTGATCCGCTACGAAGGCCCCAAGGGCGGCCCGGGCATGCAGGAGATGCTGTACCCGACCTCGTACCTGAAATCCAAGGGCCTGGGCAAGCAGTGCGCGTTGCTGACCGACGGGCGCTTTTCCGGCGGCACCTCGGGCCTGTCCATCGGCCACGCCTCGCCGGAAGCGGCCGCCGGCGGCGCCATCGGCCTGGTGCGCGATGGCGACAGGATCCTGATCGACATCCCCAACCGCGGCATCAACCTGCTGGTGTCCGAGCAGGAGCTGGCCACCCGACGCGTCGAACAGGACGCCCGCGGCTGGAAGCCGGCCGAAGCACGGCCGCGCAAGGTCAGCACCGCATTGAAGGCCTATGCCCTGCTCGCCACCAGCGCCGACAAGGGCGCCGTGCGCGACAAGGCGCTGCTGGACGGCTGAGATCGCGCCCCTTGCGTTTCGAGGTCATGGAACGCTGTCTGTTCCGCTTGAGGCACGCGTCGGCAGGGCAATGCCGCGCACAGGCGTGTTGATGGCGTAGCGGGTGCTGCGGCCGCCGCCGGGCAGCCGGCGCAGGCAGCCTTTCTCCACAAGATCGGACAGGTGTCGGGTCGCGGTCGCCTTGGATACCTTCTGGCAGGCTCTCAGCTGCGGCGCCAGCGCCTCGGCCTGCCAGTGGAACTGGGGCCAGTCCGGCTGTTGCCAGATCCAGAGAGGCGAGGTCATCGCAATCGTCCTGATGGATGAGCCGAATGAGTCGAGTAATCGGCTCATTGAATGAGCCGATATTCATCCTGATCGGCGCATCCGCCAGTCTTGCGGTCAGGAGCGCCCCGTCACGCTGCCAGTGCTGCTTCAAGGTGTCGCCAGCGGCAGCGGGGTGAACTCCGCCGGCACCCAGGCGAAGGCTTCGTCCTCCTTGCGGATATGGCCCAGACCGGGGAAGGGCAGATGGGCGCCGGCAACCCACCAGCCGGCGTCGGTGGCCTGCTGCATCAGTCGCCGACGTGCGGCGATGGCGGCGATGCGGTCACTGTCGGCCTCGAACGAGGCCTGCGGCTTGGCAAACTGCACGGCGTGGTAGTGGACGATGTCACCCCACACCAGCAGCCGCTGCCCAGCGCCGCCGTCGAACAGATAGGACACATGGCCAACCGTGTGGCCATGCGAATCCAGCGCCTGCACCTCGCCTGGCAGCGCGTCGCCTGGCGCGAACAGGCGCAGGCGGCCCTGGGCTTGATAAGGCGCCACGGCCTTGCGGGCCAGTGGGAAGGCCCGCAAGGCTGCGGCGCGTTGGGCTCGGACGCGGGATCGAGCCAGTAGGCCGCATCGGCCCGGGTCAGCCACAGCCTGGCGTTGGGATAGGCCACCTGGCCCTGCGCACCAAGCACGCCGCACAGATGGTCCGGGTGGGCATGGGTGAGCAGCACGTCGTCCACCTGCGCCGGGTCCACGCCGGCCGCGCGCAGGTTGCTCAGCACCTGGCCCAGGCCGGGGCCGAAGCAGTTGGCGGTACCGGTGTCCACCAGGATGAGATGGGTGCCGTCCTGCACCAGGTAGGCGTTGACCGCGGTCTGCAGGCCCTTGCCGTCCTCAGGCACGTAGCGGCCGTCCAGCAGGCGGGTGATGTTGCCGGCGTCGACGCCGAGCAGCTGCTGGCGCGGCAAGGCCACGGTGCCATCGAACAGCGCGGTCACCCGCAGCCTGCCGATCTGCTGCCGGTAATAGCCGGGCACCTGCGCGGTGGGCCTATCGCTTGCGCTGGCGTGCGCGGCACCGCCGCAGGCGCCGCCCGCGCTCAGCAGGGCCGCGGCGAGTAGCAAACGTGGTGAGAACAGGGTCATGCGGGAGTCTCCAGGGATGCGCGCCGGATGGCGCCCTGGGCACATGCTGGGAGAGGCAGCGCGCGCGAATCGCTCAACCGCCTGCGCGCAACGCTCAGCCGTGCGCGACAGCGCAGCCTTGCGCATCGCGGCCAGCGCACGCGCGCTGGGCGGCTCACGCAGCCCTCGTACTCACTGGCACGCAGGCGAGCGCCGCGGCGTTCAGTCCGGCAACTGGTTGCCGATGCGTGCCGGGTCCAGCCCATAGCGCTGCTGGAAGCGCTGGCTAAAGCTGCGTGCCGAACGGTAGCCCACGCGGGCGGCAACGGTCTTCAACGGCCAGCGCGTGGTGTAGAGCAGTTCCATCGCGCGTGCCAGACGCGCCTCGACGATGAGCTGGCGCAGGGAGGTGCGTTCGGCGGCCAGGCGGCGGCGCAGGGTGGCCCCACTGAGCGACAGCGCCTGCTCGAGATCGCGCGACTGCCAGTCGCGCTCCGGTTGGTCGGCCACCAGCGCCTGCACCTGCGTGGCCAGGGTCGGCTCGGGTGGCAGCAGCAGGCTGCCGTGTCCGCGACGGCAGAGCGTCACCACCATGCCCGCCAGCACCAGCCGTGCTTCGGCGTAGCGCCCTTCGGCGAGCGCCTGACGCCACAGCGGCAATGCCGTGGCGAATTCCTCGATAGGCAGTCGCGCCAGGGCTTGGCCGGGTTGGGGCAGGGGTTCGGCCCAGAGCAGACGCGCGGCCTCCAGCACCTCGGCGCACAGGGGAATCACCGCGGTCAGGTACAGGCCGCTGGCGGCATCGGGCGTGTTGATCACATCGATGCGGCAGGCCCGGGTGGTCAGGAACAGATCGCCCGGCTCAAACGCAAGCAGCTGCGTCGCGCTGCTGACCTGCTTGCGGCCTTGTAGCAGGATCGCCACCTGCGGCCCGGGGATGTCCACCGACTGGGCGCCATGTTCGCGGCGCGCGGCGATGCAGGCGAAACCTTCGGCCCGAGCGCAGTCGGCCAGCGTGGCCAGGTCGGCCAGCAGGGTCTGTCGCGCGGGCAGGGCATGGTTCATTGCCCTGGCATGGTACGCGCGGCGCGCGGCTCGGACAGGATGTCCGCTACGCCCATGCCCACGGAGCCCACATCCGCGCCTGCCCTGTCTGCTGACCGCCCGCCGCTCCCGCGCACTCCGCCGACGACACCCGCCTGGGGGACGTCTAAGCCAAGCAGCTCGAGAGCGTGAAGTTCGTCAGCGGCCGCCGCGCGCGTCACCAGATCAGGTCGTCGGGCACCTTGAAGCGGTCCTGATCGTAGAAGTCGTCGCTGGCGGGCGTGGCGTTGTCCGCCGCCGCGGCCGATGTCTCGCCAACCTTGCGGCCGTGGTCGAGCAGCACACAGGCCCCGTCGCGCTCGTAGACCTTCTGCGCGGCGGCGCGAGGGATCAGTTCAACGCCATCGCCATGACGCACGATCACCAGGGCACCACTGGCCAGTTGCGTGCGAAGCGCGGCATCGACCAGCACGGTGCGGATGCGTTGGCCATCGTTGAAACGGTATTCGATCTCGCCGCCGCGCTTGACCTTGTGCGTGTCGACGATCTGCCGGATCTGCGCCTGCAGCTCCTGGCGCTTGGCCTGGGCGTTGCGCTCGGCGGCCAGGGCACGGTCGCGCTCGGCGCGTTCGGCTTGCAGCTTGGCCGCATCGACCTTGTCCTGATCGACTGGCGGCTTGGCCGGGCCTTTGGCCAGGCGCGCCTTCACCTGATCGCGGGCGATCTGGTCGGCCTTGCCCTTCTTGACCAGGCCGGCCTTGAGCAGCTGTTCCTGCAGGGGATTACGCATGACGGTACTGGGGGAGACTGCGGGTGCGCAGTGTAGCGCCGGGCGTTGGGGACGGCCGCTGGCGTGTGGCGGCTCCTTTCCGCCACCGTCCCAGGGGCCACGATGCGTGCGGTTCAAGGGTGCCTAGAAGATCCTGTCCTGGCCAGCTTGAGTCGGTGGCAGATCGTCCGGCGGGCGCGGCTCTCGTTGCGAAGGAGGCGCTTCGGGAAAGCGCCTTCGCGGCTGATGGCCCTAGGGCACGTAGAGCCGCTGCCACGCGGCGAACTAGGCGTCAGTCGAGGCACTCTCAGGGCGTGTCGGCAGGCGGTGGCGACGTCAGGCAGTACTGGTTGGTGGACACCACGTCGGCAGGCTCGACGGCGACGAAACTGGCCTGCGCGCCGGCGGCCGCTGCCGCATCCTTGGAGGACGCGCCGTTGGTGGTCTCGTTGCGATACAGGCCGGAGTAGCGGCAGACCTGGCCGATCTGCTGGGTGTTGCCGCGGACGGCAACGGCAGCCGCGTCCGCACCAGCGCCCGTCGCCGCCTGGCCGCCGAGGGTGAAGCGCGCGGTCTCCGCGTCGCGGCACTCCAGCGACGCGTCGGTCACGTCCAGTCGCAGGTAGACGATCTGGCCGGCCTCGGCCGGCGGCGCGGCGTCGACTTGCAGGCCCTGCACGCGCGGCGCCCACACCGGGATGCCGCGGCGGCCATCGCCGGGCTTGCAGCCGGGAACCCCAGGGATGCCACCATCGTTGGCGATGTCCTGCGCGCCCTGGTAGGCCGGCTCGGACGCGCGGCCATCGGTGCCGGTGGCAGGGGTCGGCGGGGTGGCCGGGACCCCGCAATAGCCCTGATCGCAGCGCTGGCCGCTGGCGCAGTCCGCATCGGTGGAACAGGTTGGCGGAACAGTGGCGGTGGCCGCGGCCTCGGGCTCACGCGACTGGCAGCCGCACAGGGCGATAGCCAGCGCCAGCAGGGAGATGGAGGTCTTCAAGTGCGGCTCCGCGGGGGACTTCGCCGCGCAGCATGGCCAGCGTGGCATTAAGCCGATGTGGCCGGGGAGGGAAGCCTGAGGAGAGCGCGTGCCGGTTCAGGACAGGTGCGGTGCTTGCAGAGGGTCTGGGGTGAGTGCTGATTTGCCTTTCCCGGGGATCAGCAGAGAGTTGTGGAGGGATGATGTGGGAGCGGCTCCGGTTGGCCTCGGGCCATCAGCCGCGAAGGGGCTTTATCGGGAAAGCCTCTTCGCGGCTGATGGCCCGAGGCCACCCGGAGCCGCTCCCACAAAAATACCCAGCTGCCAGCTCCCGACAGCTTCGACAGCTCCCGGCAGTTCCAACAGCGTTGGCAGCGCTCCATATCAGGCGCCGATGCAGTCAGCGGGCGTACTCGCCCGCTGCCCACACGCGTGCGCTGACTGCTAGCGCTTGGTCGACTGCGAGTACGGCTGCTGCTGCGGGTGCGTGCCCCACTGCTTGTTGGGCTCGGCCTGCATGGTGAAGCGCAGCTCGCCGCCGGCCATGATCTCCTCATGACGCAGGAAGGCGCGGTCCAGCGGCTTGCCGTTCAGGGTGGCGCTACCTACGTAGGCGTGGGCGGCATCCAGGCCTTCGGCGGTCACGGTGAACTGCTTGCCGTTGGGCAGGTTCAGCGTGGCGCGCGGCAGGAACGGGCGGCCGATGATGTACTCGTTGCTGGCCGGGGCCACCGGGTAGAAGCCCAGCGCGGTGAACACGTACCAGGCCGACATCTGGCCCAGGTCGTCGTTGCCCACCAGGCCATCCGGGCGCGCGGAGAACTGGCTTTCCATGATCTGCTTCAGGCGCGCCTGCGAGCGCCAGGGCTGGCCGGCATAGGAATACAGATAGGCGACGTGGTGGCTGGGCTCGTTGCCGTGCGCGTACCAGCCGATCAGGCCGGTGATGTCTTCCATGTGCTCGAAGATCTTCGGGTCGACTTTGGCATTGAACACCTCGTCCAGCCGCCCCAGCAGCTTGTCCGCGCCGCCATGGGCCTTGGCCAGGCCGGCCACGTCCTGCGGCACGTACCAGGAGTACTGCCAGGCGTTGCCTTCGGTGAAATCGGTGCCGTAGCCGCTGGCCGCCGGATCGAAGGGCTCGCGGAACTTGCCGTTGCGCAGCTTGGCGCGCATGAAGCCGGTTTTGGGGTCGAAGGCGTTCTTCCAGTTGCCGGCGCGCTTGGCGAAGCTGGCGGCCACGTCCTTGCGCCCCATGTCCTGGGCGACCTGGGCGATGGTCCAGTCGTCGAAGGCGTATTCCAGGGTCTTGGAGGCGGCTTCGCCCTCCTCGTCGATCGGCACGTAGCCCAGCTCGCGGTATTGCTTGATGCCATCGTAGGGGCCGTAGTTGGCGCTGGCGACCATGGCATCGAGCGCTTCACCGGTGTCGTAACCGCGGATGCCCTTCATGTAGGCGTCGGCGATCACCGGCACGGCGTGGTAGCCGATCATGCACCAGGTCTCCAGACCGTGGAACGACCACACCGGCAGGATGCCGTAGGGACTTTCGCGGCGCGAGGCCAGCAGCGAATTGACCACGTCGTTGTTGCGCTGCGCCGGCTGGGTCAGCGTCATCAGCGGATGCAGGGCGCGGTAGGTGTCCCACAGCGAGAAGGTGGAGTAGTTGGTGAAGCCCTGCGCCTGGTGCACGGCGTTGTCCGGTCCGCGGTAACGGCCGTCGCTGTCCATGAACAGCGTCGGCCCCAGCATGGTGTGGTACAGAGCGGTGTAGAAGCTGGTGCGGTCCGTCTCAGGCGCCTGCACATCCACGGCAGACAGCGCCTTGCCCCAGGTCTGCTTGGCCGCGCTGCGCACGCCGTCGAAATCGAAGGCCGGCACTTCCGCATCGAGATTGGCGATGGCGCCAGCCTCGCTGACCGGGGAGATGGCGACCTTGACGATCAGCGGCTCGGCCGAGGCATCGCCGAAGTCCAGCGTGCCTACCAGCTGGCGGCCCTCGATCTGCGCGCGCTGGGTCGGGTCCTTCTCCGCCGGCGGGGCGAACCCCTTGTAGGGGATGTCCTGCTCGGTGTTGTGGAAGGCATGGCCCTTCACCGGGCGCGAGAACTTCATCGCGAAGTACAGCTGGCGACCGGGCGCCCAGCCGCGGGTCTCGCGGAAGCCGGTCACCGTGCCATCGGGCTGGATGCGCAGGCGCGACCAGGAGATCTTGCCCGGGTAGTCGTACATGCTGGTGCGCAGGTCCACCAGCACGTGCGCGGGCTGGCCCTTGGGGAAGGTATAGCGGTGCACGCCCACGCGCGGGCTGGCGGTGAGTTCGGCGCGCACCTTGTAGTCGGCCAGGGTCACCGCGTAGTAGCCGGGTTCGGCTTTCTCGGTGTCGTGCGAGAAACGCGAGGTATAGCCGCTGCCCGGCTGGTCCGGGTCGCCGCGCTTCAGCTTGACCTGCCCGGCGATCGGCATCACCAGCACGTCGCCCAGGTCCGAATGCCCGGTGCCGGAGAAGTGCGTATGCGAGAAGCCGACGATGGTCGTATCGGTGTAGCGGTAGCCGGCGGCCCAGCCATAGCCGTCCTTGCGCGACTGGATCCGCGTGTCCGGGCTGAGCTGGATCATGCCGAAGGGCGTGGTCGCACCGGGGAAGGTGTGGCCTTCGCCACCGGTGCCGATGAAGGGATCCACCGATGCAAATGCCTGATCGGCAACGGAACTCGGTGTCTGGGCGTGTGCCGTTCCGAGCGTGGCGGTCATCAGCGCAGCGGCGACCAATCGCATGGCGTGCATCGTTCTCTCACCTATCAACGGAAATAAAACGATTGAAACCCTATCATTGTCCGCTCAGGTGGCGTGGTGCACCGCATCATGTAACCGCGACTGCAGCTGGCATCATGGCCGGCCGTCGCGACGCCTGTGGCGGTTTCACTTATCCCTACCTGCAACGCCGGAGCCGTCGAATGAGTCGCCGCCCCATGTCCAACACCGCCGTCATCGGCGTGGTCAGCCTGATCTTCTTCACCTGGGGCGGCCTGACCAGTCTCAACGACGTGCTCATTCCGCATCTGAAAGCCGTGTTCTCGATGAACTTCGCGCAGTCGATGCTGATCCAGTCCTGCTTCTTCGGCGCGTACTTCCTGATGGCCATGCCGGCCGGTGCGGTGGTGGCGCGCGTGGGCTACAAGGCCAGCATTGTGATCGGGCTGGTGGTGGCGGCGATCGGCGCAGTGATGTTCTATCCGGCCGCGCGTTTGCCCTCCTATCCCTTGTTCCTGGGCGCGCTGTTCGTGCTGGCCAGCGGCATCACCCTGCTGCAGGTCTCGGCAAACCCCTACATCGCCCTGCTCGGCGCGCCGGAGAAGGCGCCCAGTCGCCTGAACTTCGCCCAGGCCCTGAACTCGCTGGGCACCACCTTGTTCCCTACCGTGATCGGGCCGCTGATCCTGGCCGGGGGCGCCTTGCTCACCGCCGACCAGATCGCCGCGCTGTCGGCCGAGCAGCTCACCAGCTACCGCATCGAACAGGCGCAGTCGGTGCAGATGCCGTACCTGATGGTCGCCGGCGGCCTGCTGGCGCTGGCGGTGTTCGTGCTGATCATGCGCATCCCCTCGCTGCGCGAGGCCACCGATGCGGGCGATGAGAAGCACCACACCTTCGGCGAGGTGCTGCGCTTCCGCCACCTGCGCTGGGGCGTGCTGGGCATCTTCATGTACGTGGGTGCGGAAGTGGCCATCGGCAGCTTCCTGGTCAACTACATCTCGCTGCCGCAGATCGGCGGCCTGAGCGAGGCGACCGCCAGCCGCTACCTGGGCTTCTACTGGGGCGGTGCGATGATCGGCCGTTTCGTCGGCGCGGTGCTGCTGCAGAAAATCGCCGCGCGCAAGCTGCTGGCCTTCTTCGCCACCATGGTCGGCGTGCTGCTGGTGGTGACCATGACCACCACCGGCCATGTCGCCATGTGGAGCGTGATCGCCATCGGCCTGTTCAACTCGATCATGTTCCCGACCATCTTCACCGTGGCCATCGAGCGCCTGGGCCCGCTGACCAGCAAGGCCTCCAGCCTGCTGATCATGGGCATCGTCGGTGGCGCCATCGTGCCGCTGATCCAGGGCGCGCTGGCCGACGTGGTCGGCATCCAGCACGCCTTCGTGGTGTCGCTGGTCTGCTACGCCTACATCCTCTGGTACGGCCTCAACGGCGCGCGCCTGGAGGGCAACCTGCCGGTGGCCGCTTCGGCCACGCCGGCCGCCGCACGACCGATGCATTGAAACCTCACCGGGCGCGCATGGTGCGCGCCTTCCGGCGCCGCGTGATGCACATGCGGCGCCGCCCCACGGAGTGATGATGAACCTGCCTGCCAATCCCCCGCCCGATTTCTCCAACGCCTCCACCCTGCGGGCGCATATCGCCGACACGATGGCCTTCTACCATCCCGGCGCCATCGATCCGGCAGGCGGCTTCTTCCATTACTTCCGCGACGACGGCAGCGTCTACGACGCCTCGCACCGTCACCTGGTGAGCAGCACGCGTTTCGTCTTCAATTACGCCATGGCCACGCGCGAGTTCGCCGACTCGCCGCTGGTGGATGAGTACCGCAAGGCCGCCCAGCATGGCCTGGACTACCTGCGCAAGGCGCATTTCGACCCGGCCAGCGGCGGCTACGTGTGGACCCTGCGCGATGGCCAGCCCGAGGACCGCATGCATCACGCCTATGGCGTGGGCTTCGTGATGCTGGCCTATGCCACCGCGCGCAAGGCCGGGCTGGACACGGCGGCGTGGATGGACGAGACCTGGGAGCTGCTGGAGCGCCGCTTCTGGGACGCCGAGGCCGGCCTGTACCGCGATGAGGCCTCGCAGGACTGGCAGTTCTCCAGCTACCGCGGCCAGAACGCCAACATGCACCTGTGCGAGGCACTGATCGCCGCGTACGAGGCCAGCGGCGATCAGCGCTACCTGCAGCGCGCGCTGACCCTGGCCGACCACATCACCCGCCGCCAGGCCGCGCTGGGCGGTGGCCTGGTGTGGGAGCACTACGACACGGCCTGGCAGGTGGACTGGGAGTACAACAAGGACGACCCGAAGAACCTGTTCCGCCCCTGGGGCTACCAGCCGGGCCACCAGGTCGAGTGGGCCAAGCTGCTGATGCTGCTGCGCATCCACCTGCAGCCCAGCGGCAACGCCCCGGACTGGCTGGTGCCGACCGCGCGCCACCTGTTCGACAGCGCCCTGCGCCACGGTTGGGACGACACCCACGGCGGCATCGTCTACGGCTTCGCCCCATCGGCCCTGGAGGCAGGTGCCGATGCCGACCCCGCCGCGCACTTCTGCGATGGCGACAAGTACTTCTGGGTGCAGGCCGAGGCGATCGCCGCGGCGGCGCGCCTGCTGGAAGCCACCGGCGATGCGGTCTACCGCCAGTGGTACGACAAGCTGTGGGCCTATTCCTGGGAACACTTCGTCGATCACCGCCATGGCGCCTGGTTCCGCATCCTGACCCAGGACAACCGCAGCTACAGCGACGAGAAGAGCCCGGCCGGCAAGACCGACTACCACACCATGGGCGCCTGCCACGACGTGCTGCTGGTGATGCGCGAGAGCCAGGCCTTCGCCTGAGTCCACCCGGGCCGCGCCACGCATGGCCCAGGCCATCGCCGCTGCGCGGCATGGCCTCGCCCAAGCCGAGGCAGCAGGGTGGGGCTGTGGGAGTTGTGACCTGAAACGGGGGTGGTGAGCGCCACCCTCGTTTGCTCGCGAGAGCTCTTCGCCGCTAGCGTTGGCAAAGCAAGCAGGCGCCGGCATGTGCGCTTCGCATGCTCCACGTCAGCCACCGCCGGTGCCGGCCTCTCGCGTCGGCAGCGCCGGCCATCATTGCCAGCGAGCCCCGCTGTGGGCCGGGGCGAGAAGCGTCTATCGAGGCGAGATCACGCCTGCAAGGCGCGTGGGAACGTCGCTTCGTCTTGCGCTGCGGGCAGGTTCGACACGGCCAGTTGCGCACCTTGCCGGCCGAAGTAATCGCGCAGCTTGTCCTCGTAAGGCCCGACCGCCTGGACCGCCGCATTCAGCTCCTGGGCGCTGACGTCGAACTGTCGGATCCAGTGGCGGAACACGTAAGCCTTGTGCAGTTCGATGGTGTCGCCGGACGCGGTCTGCGGATCGGTGGTCATAGGCAAGGACGAATCGGATGATGTTGCAGCGTCCGTGCTCCCCGGGGCGCACTCTGTCACAGCGATATGTAAAGCACGCGTGATTCGGCGCGGTCGTCAGACCAAAGTCCATGCCAGCCGCAGCAGGCCCCACAGGGAGACCACCCAGATCGCCGAACGCAGGTAGGGCACGCCGATCAGATAGACCGGCAGGTAGGCCACCCGCGCCCAGAAATACGCCTGCGCGGCCAGCGCGGTGCGGGCATCGCCCAGGCCCAGCGCCACCACCGCCAACGCGGCCGCGGCAAAGAAAGGGAACGTCTCGAGGAAGTTGCGGAATGCGCGCTCGGCGCGTGCCGCCGCCCCGGTCAGCGGCGGCGTGTCGCCGTCGCGGTTGCTGGCGTTCCAGGCCAGGCCGCGTTGCGCGGTGGACAGCGCGGCCGCCAGCAGGAGATGGGCCACACCCAAGAGGATGGACCAGCCCAGCATCTTCAATTCCATCGGCATGTCATCGCTCCTGATCGGGAGCGGCCATCCTGCGCCGCGATGCGTGCGCCGCATGTGTTCGCCCACAAGAATCATAGGCTGCGCCCAGGTCAATCGTAGCGATGAAGATTCGGGCGGGTGAGGGCTTCGAGACGGACACGACGTGATGCCTGCTACGGTGCAGGCTCCCGGAACGGAGCTGTCGCATGGTTCGATCGCCGCATCTGCGCCTGCTGCTGCCCTTGCTGTCGCTGCTGCTGGCCGCCTGCAGCACCGTGCCCACCGCCCCGCAGCGCACACCGGCGCAGATCCAGGCCGAGATCGCGCGACGCATGCCGGCCGGCGTCGGCGATAAAGCCGGCTGGGCGCGGGATATCCAGCGCGCACTGGAGGCGCAGGACATCGAGGCGTCCCCGGCCAACCTGTGCGCGGTGCTGGCGGTGACCGAGCAGGAATCGACCTTCCAGGCCGACCCGCCCGTGGCCGGGCTGCCAGGGATCGCGCGCGGGGAGATCGACCGGCGCGCCGCGCGGCTGCATGTGCCCGGCTTCCTGGTCGATGCCGCCCTGGCGCTGGATTCACCCGATGGCCGCAGCTACGCCCAGCGCCTGCAAGCGGTGCGCACCGAGGGCGAGCTGAGCGGCATGTTCGAGGAATTCATCGGCATCGTGCCCATGGGTGGTCGCCTGTTCGGCGGACTCAACCCGGTCCGGACGGGCGGGCCGATGCAGGTCAGCATCGATTTCGCCCAGGAGCACGCGCGTGGGTATCCGTACCCGGTGGACACCTCGCTCCGGCGCGAGGTGTTCACGCGCCGCGGCGGGTTGTACTTCGGCATCGCCCATCTGCTGGGGTATCAGGCGCCGTACGACGCGCTGCTGTATCGCTTCGCCGACTTCAACGCCGGTTGGTACGCCAGCCGCAACGCGGCCTTCCAGGCGGCGGTCAGCCGCGCCACCGGCACCAGGCTGGCGCTGGACGGCGATCTGCTGCTGCCGGGCGCCGCGCTGGACCGGCCTGGCGCCACCGAGCGCGCGGTGCGCACGCTGCAGGACCGGCTGTCGATGGATGCGGCGCAGATCCGGCGCGCGCTGGCGCAGGGGAGCGAGGCGGACTTCCAGGACACAGCGCTGTATCGCCAGGTGTTCGCGCTGGCCGATGCGGCCGCTGGCCGGCCGCTGCCGCGCGCGGTGCTGCCCGGCATCCAGCTGGAAAGCCCGAAGATCACCCGCCAGCTGACCACGGCCTGGTTCGCCGATCGCGTCAACGCGCGCTGGTCGCGCTGCATGAAGCGATGAGGGGATTGGGTCACCGAAGTGCGATGTCCTGAAACGGCACGTTTGCGACGGCCACGGGTGTTGCAATCCAGGCACCCCCACTCGGAGAACGCTCCATGATCAAGTCGCTGATGCTTCTGCTCCTGTCCTCTCTGCCCGTGGTGTCCGCAGCGCAGGATACGCCTGGCGACTGGTCGCCGGATTCGGTCGACTGGCAGGACATTTCAGCCGACGGCACACGCTACCGGCTCCTGGAAGGCGAACGGGAACGCCCCGGTGCGGCCTTCTCCTACGCGTTCTTCGTGCCAGCTGGGGCATGGGATGCCCCGCATTCGCACTCGACCACGGCAAGGATCTTCGTCGCGCGGGGCGAGCTGAGGCTCGGATATGGCGAACGGATGGACAAGGTCGCGGTGAAAGCCTATCCCGCGGGCAGTTACCTCGTCGTCCCGGCCGGCATGGTGCATTTCGATGGCGCTGAGTCCGATACGTTGATCTTCGGGACCGCCAGCGGGCCGTGGAAGACGACCTACACGGATCGTGGCCACGCAACGGCGGGCACGCCGGCGGATTGAGCACCACGCTCTGGCCTGCTGCTGACATGCCGTTATCGCCTTGCGTCGTAGCGTGCCTGCCTCATCCAACGTAGGGTCGCCATGATGTCCACGCTGTCCGACTTCCCGATCAGCAAGCGCTGGCCGGCGCAGCATCCCGAGCGCATCCAGCTGTATTCGCTCAACACGCCCAACGGGGTGAAGGCCTCGATCATGCTGGAAGAAACCGGGTTGCCCTACGAGGCGCACCTGGTGGACATCACCGAGAACGAAAGCCATACGCCGGAGTTCCTGGCGCTCAATCCCAACGGCAAGATCCCGGCCATCATCGATCCGCAGGGGCCTGACGGACAGGCGTTGGCGCTGTTCGAGTCCGGCGCGATCCTGATGTATCTGGCGGAAAAGTCCGGCCGCTTCCTGCCGGCCGAGCCGCAGGCGCGCTGGGCCACCGTGCAATGGGTGATGTTCCAGATGGGCGGGCTGGGACCGATGTTCGGGCAGCTCGGGTTCTTCCACAAGTTCGCCGGCAAGGACTATGAGGACAAGCGCCCGCTGCAGCGTTACGTGGCCGAATCCAAACGCCTGCTCGGGGTGCTGGACACGCAGCTGCAGGGGCAGGACTGGATCGTCGGCAACGACTACACCATTGCCGATATCGCCACGCTGGGCTGGGTGCGCAACCTGGTCACCTTCTACGAGGCACGCGCGCTGGTGGAGTTCGACCGCTACACCCAGGTCGCGGCCTGGCTGGAGCGCGGGCTGGCGAGGCCGGCGGTGCGTCGTGGGCTAGAGATTCCGTCCAAGGGCTGAGTGGTGCGAGGAGTGGGCAAGGAAGCGAGGAGTGAGCGAAGAGGAGTGAGGAGTGAGTAAAAGCGGCGCTAGCGCGACGATTCGATCTGCGCTTCTTCCACTCACTCCTCACTCCTCTCCGCTCACTCCTCGCCTCTGCAGTCGACACGCGATAGCCCACAGGTCACGGTGACCTCCCTCACTAGAGCCAAAGCGAGGTGCCGTCGAACATGGACGCGTACTCACCACAGGAGTCGCACATGCGCGATGGACAGGGGTCGGCCGGCAACGTGATTGCCGCCATTTGCAGTTTCTTTCTTCCGGGCCTGGGCCAGCTGGTACAGGGGCGGCTGGGCGCGGCGGTGCTGTGGTTCGTGCTGGCCTGCGTGGCTTTCGCCTTCACCTGGGTGATCACGCTTTCGCTGCTGCCTTTCGGCTGGCTGGCGGTCAGCGTGTTCGCCTGCATCAACGCGGCGCTGTACCGCCGCGAGGAGGCCGTGCTGTATCAGACCAGGTCGCGGTAATCCTGCAGGATCACCATCACCAGCTGGCTGCGCGAGCGCACGTCCAGCTTGTTGAACAACTGCTGGAAGGTGGCCTTGATCGCGCTCTCCGAGCTGCCCAGCTGGCGCGCGATCTGCTTGTTGGAGTAACCGCGCAGCAGGCCGCGCAGCACGTCACGCTCTCTCTCCGTGAAGCTGACGCGGTCCTGCTGCGCCCCCGTGGCCACCAGCGACTGCAGGTAGCGCTGCTCGATCAGCACCCGGCCCATGGCCACGGCGTGGATGCTGTCGATCAGCGCGTCGGTGGACACGTCCTTGCGGCAGATGCCCGAGACGCCCAGGCGGATCAGTTCCAGCGCATCGCGCTCGGACACGCCGGCGGTGACCACCAGGGTGGCGGTGCGGCGCGGCTGCTCGGCCTGGCGGCGCATGTAGTCCAGCGCGTTGTAGTCGCCCAGGTCGAAATCCAGGATCACCACGTCCGGCTGCAGCGAGGCGATCTGCACGATGGCCTCGGCCAGCGCGCCGGATTGCCCCACCACCTGGAAGCGCGGATCGGCATCCAGCAGCCGCAGCAGGCCCTCGCGGAACAGCGTGTGGTCGTCCAGCAGGTACAGGCGCACGGGTGGGCGCTGTGCCTCATCCATCCATTCTCTCCGCGGCGTGGGCCTGCGCCAGGGGCATGTGCAGTTCGAAGCAGCAACCCGGGCCGCCCGGCGCGTGGCGCAGCAACCCGTCCTGGTTGTGCATGAGCGCGCGCGAAATATACAGCCCCAGCCCGGCGCCATCGCTGTCGCTTCTGAAAGGCTGGAACAGCCGCTCGGGGTTGGCGATGCCCGGGCCGCTGTCGCGCACGCTCAACACCGCGCGTCCCTGCTCGATGCGCGCGGACAGCACCAGCTGACGTTGCGACTCGGGCCGAGACTGCACCGCGCGCAGGGCGTTCTGCGACAGGTTCAGCAGAACCTGCAGCAGCGCATGGCGGTCGCCCTGCACGGCGGGGAAGTCCGCCGGGATCTGCACGTAGACCTGGCCATCGATATCGTCCCAGTCCGGGCCGATGATCAGTTCCAGCTCGCTGCACAGCGTCTGCAGGCGGCTCTCGCCGCGATCGCGATGGGACTGCTTGCGCAGGTTGAACGAAGCCAGCTCCATCAGCGCGCGCACCAGGTTGCGCAGCGCGGCAAGATCCGGGTCCTCGCGCATGGCCGGGTGCCGGGCCAGGTTGGAGGTGATGACGCCGGCGGCCGAGCACAAGTTGCGGATCTCGTGCGAGACCGCGCCGGCCAGCAGGCGGTTGTTCTTCAGCAGGTCCTCGAAGTGCGCCGATTCGCGCGCGCGCATGTCCTCGGTGGTGTCCACCAGGATCGCCGCCAGGTGCCGCTCCTGGCTGTCTTCGTAGACGGAAAACCAGGTCGTGGCCGGGAACGCGCTGCCATCGGCGCGGCGCCCCCAGGTGGAGGTGGAGGTGCGCAGGCCGTCCAGGCTGGCGCTCATGCGCAGGGCATCGTCCAGCACGGGCAGGAACTGGCCCACCTGGCACCCCTCCAGGCGCGCTTCCTCGGGCAGTTCCAGGATCTCGTGGGCGGCGCGATTGCCGGCCACGATGCGGCCATCGCCGGCCACGGTGAGGATCGCCGCCGGGCTGCTCTCGGCCAGCAGGCGCAGCTGGCGTTCGGCGCGGCGACGCAGGCGCTGCTCGGTGCGCAGCTGCACGTAGTGCTGCAGGATCACCCGCCGGGTGCGGCTGATCTCGGCCACCAGCAGCCCGCACCCGGCGTAGGCGATCGTGGCCATGAAGAAGCGCAGCGCCTGTTCCAGCGGCGTCTCATGCATCACGAACAGGCCGCGCAGCGCGGCGCAGGCCATGGCGGCCACCAGGATGTGGCTGCGCTTGAGCACGGTGGCGGCCAGCACCACCGGCAGGATGTACAGCAGGCCCAGGGAGACGTTGAACGCCCAGTACCACTCGGCCCACACCAGCAGGCCCAGCATCGCCAAGGAGATCCACAGCGTGGGGCCGCGGTTCAACTTGACCACCTGGCCGCGCCAGGTGAAGGGCAATCTCAACCTGTCCATCGAGTCATCTGGGTGCGAAGGGGGGCCTGGCAAGCGTGGCGCGGGTGAACGCATTCGCCCACCTATCCAAAGATAGGTGTTGCGCCGCAACAGATAGGTGAACAGGCGTCTTGTGGCGGCGATTGGATGGCAGACCGCGGCCAGGGCCATGGGTGTAATGCAAACACCGCCAATCGGAATGCGCTGATGATCCTCACCGACCGCTTCCCGCTGCGCCGCATCTGGCCGCACGCCTACAAGCGCCTGCTGGTGTTGCTGGCCTTCGACTGCGCGGTGGCCGGCCTGTACACCTTCGCCGGTTGGGAGTGGTTGTCCATCGAAGCCCTGCCGCTGGCGCAGCTGGGCTCGGCGCTGGCGATCTTCCTGGCCTTCCGCGCCAATGCCGCCTACGGCCGCTGGTGGGAAGCGCGCCAGCTGTGGGGCTCGCTGGTGAACACCTCGCGCGCCATCGCCCGGCAGGCGCTGACCGCGCTTGACGTGGATGCTGCCGACCCGCGCCAGGCGGCGCTGCGCGATGACATCGTGGTCCACCAGGTGGCCTTCGTGCATGCGCTGCGCTGCCACCTGCGCAAGCAGAACCCATTCCCCGAGCTCACCGGACTGCTCGGCGCCGAGCGCGCCGATGCGCTGCGCGGCTACGCCAACGTCCCCAACGTGCTGACGATGCGGATGGGCGCGCTGCTGCAGCAGGCACGCGAGCTGGGGATGATCGACTCCATGCGCTGGACCGCGCTGGATGCCAACCTCACCACGCTGGCCAACATCCAGGGCGCCTGCGAGCGCATCAAGAACACCCCGCTGCCGCGCCAGTTCTCCTCGCTGCCGCGCGCGCTGGTGGACTTCTACTGCTGGATCGTGCCGCTGGGCTTGGTGGCCGGCATGGGCCTGGCGATGCCCATCGCCTCGGTGCTGATCAGCTTCACCTTGATCGCCATCGACTCGGCCGCCAGCGGTATCGAGGACCCCTTCGAGAACACCATCAACGACACCCCGATGACCGCCCTGTCGCGCGGCATCGAGCTGACGCTGCGCGAAATGCTCGGCCAGCGCGTGCCGCTGCGCAACGTGCAGGCCATCGACGGCTTCATCTACTGATTTCCACAGAGGAACTTCCCATGCATGCCTCGCCTTCGCACCTGGTGTTCGCCACCAACTTCTCCGAAACCTGCCATGCCGCCATCCCCACGGTGGCCCAGCTGGTGGACCGCCTGCGCGCCAAGCTGACCCTGCTGCACGTGCACGCCAAGGGCCAGCGCCACCAGGCGCAGCAGTCGCTGGATTCGTTCTTCGCCGAGGCTTCCAACTACCCCGGCTGCGAGCGCGCGCTGTACGGCGGGCCGACGGTCGCCGGCATCGCCGCCTATTGCCGCGCCAATCCCGACGCGGTGCTGATCATGCCGCCGTCCGAGCGCACTGGCCTGCCGCGGCCCATGCACGTGTCGCTGCGCGCCCAGGTGCTGCAACGCGTGGCCACGCCGATGCTGACCCTGCCTTACGCCGACGCGCTGCCGCGCGATGGCAGCATCGGCGGCCACGTCGCCTGCTGGATCACCAGCCGCGAATCCGGGCTGGAGCTTGTGCGCGATGCCGCCGGTTTGGCGCGCCGTCGCGGCGCGGACCTGCACCTGCTGCATGTGCTGCCCGAAGTCAGCGAAGGCCTGCTGATGGACAGCCTGTTCAACGATGAGCCGCTGGCCGAACCGGCCGCCACGCGCTGGCTCACCGACATCGCCGCCAGCCTGCAGGACGAGGACCTGCGCATCCGCATCCACGTGGGCACCGGCGATCCGCGCAAGCAGATCGCCCGCCTGCTCAAGCGTGCGCGCGCCGACGTGCTGGTGGTCGAGCACGATGCGGTGCTGCGCCGCAAGCTGGGCCGGACCTCCTTCGATGCGGCCTTGTCCGAGAGCCCGTGCCTGCTGATGTGCGTGCCGCGCCGTCGCGATGGCATCGCGCTGCCGGCCAACCTGCCGCCCAAGACCATGCCGGGCTTCAAGTTCCTGCCGCAGCGCATGAAGCGCCTGTCCTTCAGCACGCAGGTCTGAGCCGGCAGGGGGCCTGATCCAGCGGCGCGAGACAGGCGCTTGCAGCGCAGTGCGCGGCCGAGCCTGCCTTGAGCATCGCCCGATGCGTCCGCCTGTCTGGACCGGCGGGGAGAACCGCGCCGTGGCTCAGGGCGTCCGTGCCCAGGCCCAGGTGTCGCGGCCGGCGTCCTTGGCGTCGTACAGGGCGCGGTCGGCGGCCTTGTACAGCGCATCGGCGGTCTGCCCGTCGCGCGGGAACAGGGCGATGCCGATGCTGATGGAGGCACGGATGTGATCCTGGCCGTGCAGCACGGGCGATGAGAAGCGCTTGACCACGCGCGCGCACAGCGCCTCCAGCATCGCCCGGTCCGGCGCCTGGGTGATCACCAGCGCGAACTCGTCGCCGCCCAGGCGGAACAGCCCATCGTCGCTGCGCACCACCTGCGCCAGGCGCAGGCCAGTCTCGATCAGCGTGGCGTCGCCGGCATCGTGGCCCAGCGAATCGTTGATGCTCTTGAAGTGGTCCAGGTCGATCAGCAGCAGCGCAAAGCCCTCGCCGTCCAGGCGTGCGGTCAAGGCCGCCATGCGCTCGTTGAAGTCGCGGCGGTTGGGCAGGCCGGTCAGCGAGTCGACATAGGCCAGGTGCTGCATGCGCTCGCGGCTCTCGCGCAGTTCGCGGGTGCGCAGCTCCACCAGGCGCTCCAGGCGCGCGGTCTGCTGTCGCAGGCGCAGCGTGCGCAGCTGCATGATGCCGATCACCGCCAGGCCCGTGGCCAGCGTCATCAGCACCCGCGCCCACAGGGCTTGGTACCACTTCGGCTCGACCTCCAGCACCAGCGCCAGCTGGCTCGGGCTCCACGCGCCGGTGCGGTTGCTGCCGCGCACCTCCAGGGTGTACTGGCCGGGGGGCAGGTTGCTGTAGTTGGCCTGGCGGTTGTCGGCATCGCCCTGTGTCCACGCCTGGTCCAGGCCGCGCAGCCGGTAGGCGTAGCGGTTGTGCGCCGGCGCCGACAGGTCCAGCGCGGCGAAGCTGATGGCGATGCTGTTGGCATCGGCCGGCACCTTGAACGGCACGGTGCTGCCCTGCGGCGGGATCCACACCGGTTTGCCGCCGATGCGCGCCTCGGTGACCACCACCTGCGGCACGTAGCGCCAGGGCGACAGCTCGGAGGGATGCACCACGGTGATGCCGCCAAGGCCGCCGAACAGCAGCGTGTCGCGCTCCGGGCGGACCACCGCCCGCGTCCAGTAGGTGCCGATCAGGACCCCGTCGGTGGCACCGTAGTTGCGCACGCGCATGTCCCGCGGATCGATGCTGGCCAGGCCATCGTCGGTGCTGATCCACAGTTGCCCGTCGTCGGCGCGCACGATGGCGTTGACGTTGCTGTCGCGCAGGCCGCTGCCGGTGTCGAACACGCGCTCGGCCACCCAGCGCTCATCGCCCTGCTGGCGCAGCACGTGCAGGCCATGGCCCAGCGAGCCGACCCACAGGCGGCCCTGCGCATCCTGCAGCATCGAGGTCACCATGCCCATGCTGCCGCGCTCGCCGGCGACCTGGCGCAGGTGGCCGCTGCGGATGTCCAGGATGGACAGGCCGTTGAGCGTGCCGACCCATAGCGAATCGGCATCGCGCTGGGCCAGCATCGAGATGCGCTGGTCGGTCAGCTCGCGATTGAACGGCTGCTGGTGAGGGCCGCGGCAGTCGGGTGAGGGCAGCATGCGCAGGCCGTCGTTGCCGCCGACCCACAGGTCGCCCTCGGCATCGACTAGCAGCCGGTTTACCCGCGCGATGTCCGGGCGGCCGGGCACCTGCACGCGGCGCACCGAGGTGCCGGACGGGTCGGTGCGGTACAGGCCCAGGGTGGTGCCGATGAACATGCCGCCATCGGCTGCCAGGGCAAAGGCGGTCACGTACTTGTTCGGCAGCGCACGCTCGCCCAGGCGCGGGTCCGGACGCAGGTGGCGCATCTGCCCGGTGGCCGGGTCGATGATGGCCACGCCGGCGTCGCTGGTGCCGGCCCAGACGCGACCGTTGCGGTCCAGCTCCAGCGCCGGGACGTCCGCCGCGCCGATGCCTTCCGGACGCTGGCGGTTGCCGAAGATGGTCTGGAACGCGCGCTGCCCGGCATCGAGCCGGCGCAGGGAGCGGTCGGTGCCGACCCAGGCCTGGCCAGAGCGGTCGCGCAGCATCGCGGTCACCGGGCCCTCGCCGATGCTGGTCGCCAGCAGCGGGTCGTGCGAGAGATAGCGCAGCTGCGGGGCGGTATGGCTGATCTGCAGGATGCCGTCGGTGTCCGTGCCCAGCCAGACGCGGCCGGGCTGGACTTCCAGCAGCGACAACACCATGTCCGGTGCGCGCTCACGCGGGCCGCGAACGGCACGGAAGCGGCGCTGGTCGCGGTCGGAGACGAAGGCGCCCGAGCCGTTGGTCGCCACCCAGATGCGGCCAGCGCTGTCCTCCATCAGCTGGGTCACCGGCGCGCGCTGATGGTGGCCCAGCGGTAACGCCACGACCGCGAAGGCGCGTGTGCCCGGTGCGCGGCGCAGCAGCCGGTCCCGCGTGGCCAGCCACAGGGTGCCATCGCGGGTCAGCAGCAGCGCGGTCACGCGGGTCTGGGTGGCCTGCTCCAGGCGCGCCTGCCCGGTGCGGCGGTCCAGGTGGACCAGTCCGGCATCGGTGGCCAGCCACAGGCCGTGGCCGCCATCATCGAGCAGGCGGTTGACCGAGGCCTGGCTGGGGCGGCCATCGCCCAGGTCCAGCGGATAGGTGACGAAGCGGTCGCGCTGGCGGTCGTAACGCGCCAAGGTGCCGGCCACCGCGCCGATCCACAGTTCGCCGTCGCCATCCACGCCCAGCGCCTGGATCTCGCTCTGCGGCAGGCTGTTGGGCGCCCCGGGTGCGTAGCGATACACGCGCAACTGGTAGCCGTCCCAACGCGAGAGGCCATCGTTGGAGCCCAGCCACAGGAAGCCAGGCCCGTCCTGGACGATATCGGTGATGCCGCCGGCGATGGTGCGGGTGTCGGAGGTTTCCAGCGAGCGGAACACCGGCTCGCTCAGCGCCGCCCAGCGGTCCGGCGCCCCGGCCATGGCCGGGCAGGCCAGCATCAGCAAGGCCAGCAGGCCACCGCGCAGCCGCGCGATGACGCGCCCGGCCCGGAAGGGGCCAGCGATCATGCGCAGCGGCAGGCGGGATGAACTCAAGGCATGCATGGAGGTAGGGATGGCGGGGACCCGTCGGGCGGGTAGTGAGCTGCCTGCGCGCGGAGCCCCTCATTGTCATCGGCCGATGGCCGCGACGCTTGAACCGATCGTCCTGATAGCGGTCAGCGCGCGGGCCGCGTGATCGTTGAATACGTTTTCAGCGCGCGGAGGTCTCCAGCAGCCTCACCAGTGTGAGCAAGGTGTGGTTGACCGGCGTGGCGATGCCAGCCTGTCTGCCGAGACGGACGATGGTGCCATTGAGGTAGTCGATTTCGCTGGGTTTGCCACGGCGCAGGTCCTGGGCCGTGGATGAGCGCTGACCCGCCATGTGCTCGGCAATGGCCATCACCTCACTCCACAGATCCCCGGGCAACTGCACCCCATCGGCCCGGGCCACCGCGATGCACTCCCCGTACACATCGCGCATCACCGCCAGGACGCCTTGGCCACGCACCAGTTCGCCATAGGGCAACTGGGAAATGGCCGACAGCGCATTGTAGACGCAGTTGATGACCAGCTTGGCCCACAGCGCATCGCGGACCTGCGCCGAGACCGTGGTGGGAATGGCGGCCTCACGCAGCAGCGCGGCGATGCGTTCGCTGGACTCGGACGGACCGATCACCAGCTCGCCGCGTCCATGGTGGCGCACGTGGCCGGGCGTGGGCACATCGGTGGCGACGTAGACCACGGCCGGTACCACCGGCCGTCCGAGGACCTGGCCCAGCGTGTCGGCATTGTCCACGCCGTTCTGCAGGCTCAGGACCACCGCCGCAGGATCCACATGCGCGGCGATCTGCGCCGCCGCCGTGGCCGTGTCGCCGGACTTCACGCAGACCAGCACCAGCCCGGCGCCGGCCACGGCCTCCGGGCGGCTGTCGGCCTCCAGCATGACGCGTCCGGTGAAGTGCGCCGATTCCAGCAGCAGGCCATCCGCGCGCACGGCCTGGACCAGGGCAGGCCTGCCGATCAGGGTGACCGCGTGGCCGGCACGCGCCAGCATCGCGCCGTAGTAACTGCCGACGGCGCCTGCGCCCATCACCGCGATCTTCATGCCAAGCCTCCGGAAGGCAAACAAGCACCTTAATGGGACGCCCCTGCTGCGGCCAGCGTCTGGCCGCCCGCTGGGACACCGGCGCGCCTGCGTGCACAATGTCGCCGCACCGGCGCCAGTGCACGTGGCGCGACTGGGCACGACAGGTAGGAAACGCCCCATGGGCTCCCAGTACGCTTCTGAAACCCGACTCGCCGCCTTGCTGGACCAGCTGGAGCAAGACCTGCCCGCGCTGGTGGCCGAGCACCCATCGCCGGGCGACTTCTGGAACGCCTTCATGCTGCGCGTGGATGTGATCGAGGACGCCGCAGGGCCGGACGATGCGCGCGTCCTGCCGCGCCTGAATGCCATGCTGAAGCCGCACGGGATGCAGATCGCTTCGGTGGACTAGAGGGAATCGTTCGCGGGCTGCGGTTGGTGGCTTGAGGTCGGGACCCGGGACCGGGGGCCGGGGACCCGGGAGAGCGAGTCGCTGGCGCGGAAGGCGCCTTTCGACCGACACGGTGCCGGCGGCTTGGAGAGGCTCGCAGGCTGCCGGACACGCACGCGCATGCGGATGGCGCGCTGGGGGCCTGAGGGGCGTGTCAGACAGTCGTCATCTCAACGTCAATCCCGCATCACATCGATCTCCAAGACTGGCCGGATCGGGCGGAGGAGGGGCCGCGCCGGTGCCGCCCGCGCGCCCATGGCACGCCTTGCCCAAGAGATCGTTTGATGATGCATCGCCCCGTGGTGTCCGTTCGTCCGTTGGCCCTGGCCCTGCTTGCCGCCCTGTCTGGCCCCGCCTTGGCGGCAGGTACGCCCGCTGCCGAGGGCGCTGCCGATGCCGAGATCAAGCAGATCGATGCGATCTCGGTGATCGCCAGCGGCCAGAGCCGCCAGGTGCAGCGCATCGGCATGGAGGAGATCCAGGCCTCCACCCCCGGCACCAGCCCGACCAAGGTGCTCGGCGCGCTGCCCGGTGTGCAGTTCCAGTCGGCCGATCCCTGGGGCAACTATGAGTGGTCGACCTCCATCACCCTGCACGGCTTCGACCAGAGCCGCCTGGGCTTTACCCTGGACGGCATGCCGCTGGGCAACATGGGCTACGGCGTGTCCAACGGCCTGCACGTGACCCGCGCGATCATCAGCGAGAACGTGGCCGGCGTGGAGCTGGCCCAGGGCGGCGGTGCGCTGGGCACGGCATCCAACAACAACCTCGGCGGCACGGTGCAGTACTTCTCCGACGACCCGTCGATGGCGCCGGGCGTGCGCCTGAGCCAGACCTTCGGTTCGGACCGCACGCGCCGCACCTTTGTGCGCGCCGACACCGGCGAGCACAACGGCTTGTCCGCCTACGTTGCCGGTGTGGATGGCAGCACCGACAAGTGGAAGGGCTTCGGCGACCAGGCCTACCAGCAGGTCAACGCCAAGGGCCTGTACACCTGGGGCGAAGGCAATCGCATCAGCCTGTACCTGGATGCCTCCCACCGCGGCGAGTACGACTACATGGACCTGTCCCTGACCAGCCAGCGCGCGCTGGGCTGGAACTGGGACTACCTGATTCCCGACTGGCAGGCCGCCACGCAGATCGCCAACGCGCTCAACGGCAATGGCGCCTATCCGGACAGCCTGTCCGCGCTGCCGGAGGACTATGGCAAGGCCGATGCGTCCTACTACCTGGGCGCGGGCCTGCGCACGGACAAGCTGGCCGCGCTGTCGGGCAGCTTCGTGCTTGGCCAGGCGGCCACGCTCAATGCCGGCGGCTACTACCACGCCAATCGCGGCGAAGGGCAGTGGATCACGCCCTACACGCCCTCCAGCAGCGACAACCCGCTGTCCATGCGCACCACCGACTACGGCCTGGACCGCTACGGCGTGACCGCCTCGCTGGTGTTCGACCTGGGCCTGCACCAGCTGGAGCTGGGCGGCTGGGCCGAGGACTACAACAACAGCCAGAAGCGCAACTACTTCCAGGTCAGCGCCGATGGCTTCACCGACCTGTTCAACTTCTACACGCGCTACACGCCGTTCCGCACCGACTTCAACCAGCGTTATGAAGTCAGCACGCGCATGGCCTACCTGCAGGACACCATGCGCTTTCTCGATGAGCGCCTGTCGGTCAATGTCGGCTTCAAGGCGCTGAGCACCGAGACCACGGCGACCTCGCGCGTGCCCAGCCGCAGCATCGCCCAGGGCACCATCAAGGCCGAGGACAGCTTCCTGCCGCAGGCCGGCGCCAGCTACAAGCTCGCCGAAGGCCAGGAGCTCTACGGCTCCATCGCCAGGAACCAGGCCAACTACGGCTACACGCCCTTCGGCCAGTCGCAGGCCTCCTTCGATGCCACCCGCCGCACCCTGGAGCCTGAGGAATCCACCACCTACCAGTTCGGCTATCGCGTGGCGGCGCAGGACGTGGAAGCGTCCTTCGACCTTTACCGCACCGACTTCGACAACCGCCTGCTGTCCATTTCCCCGTGCAGCGCCATCCAGACCTGCGCCTCGGTGATCAGCAATGTGGGCTCGGTGCACAGCCAGGGCGCGGACCTGGCGGTGGTCTGGCGCCCGGTCGAAGGCCTGCGCTGGCTCAATTCGTTGTCCTACAACGACATCAGCTACCAGGACGACTATGTCTCCGGTGGCAGCGTGATCGCCACCGGCGGCAAGACCGTGGTGGGCATCCCGGAGTGGATGTTCTCCTCCACCGCCAACTACCAGGTCGGCCCCTGGCGCTTCACCGTGGACGGCAAGTACGTGGGCGAGCGCGAGCTGAGCTACCTCAACGATTCGCAGGTGCCTTCCTACTGGCTGTTCAATGCCGGCGTGAACTACGACTTTGGCAAGCTGGGCGTGCTGGAAGGCCTGAGCCTGGGGCTGAATGTCAGCAACCTCACCGACAAGCGTTATTTCGCCACCACCGGCACCAACGGCTATGTGGTCTCCGACCCGGATGGCTACAACCAGACCTTGATGGCCGGTGCCCCGCGCCAGGTGTTCTTCAGCGTCGACGCGCGCTTCTAAAGGCGCCACACGCTGCATCGCACGGCGGCGCAGCGTGTTGTAGGCATGCGCACTTGTGGGAGCGGCTCGAGGTGGCCTCGGGCCATCAGCCGCGAAGAGGCGCTACCGGGAAAGCCTCTTCGCGGCTAAAGCCGCTCCCACAATGACCTCTCAGACCGCGTCGCATTCGTGGTGATCTCCACGTCTTCGAACGGGCGCATGCAAGGCTGCGGGCGTATCGCGCCCGCGCTCCCAACCAGTCAACCCGCGGCGATCGACGGGTCCGACCAGGACGGCTGGCCCGTCTCGACATGGCCCATCAGCACGGCCAGCGGCGTGCCGGTGGCGGCATGGCGCAGCTCCAGGTCGTACCAGTGCGCGTGACCGGCAAGCTCCAGCGGTCGCCGCAGGCGCTGATGCGCAGCGATGTCCAGGGCGCTTCGCGTTGCGCCAAGCCGGTCGTGCAGCACCAGCGCTAAAGGCTGCGCGGCATCGTTGAACAACTCCAGCTCCACGCGCTCGCCTGCGGTGGATGCATGCAGGCGTGCCCGCAGCGAGGTTGCCTCAACCCCGGCGTTGTAGTGACGGAAGAAGCCATTGGGCCCATGCACGCTCAGGCCACCGGCGAAGGTATCGCCTGGCCACTGCGCCTCCAGCGTGCTGCCGGCCTGCACCGTGTAATGCCACGGCCCCGCCTCGCTGCCATCGGCGCGCACCATGAACACCGCGCCGGCCTGGCCGGTGTTGTGGAAGCGCGCGTGCACCGCGTCCTGCCGCCAGGACGTCTCCACCTCCAGCGCGTAAGGCAGGGCACGCGCCGGGCGACGGCCCGGTTCCTGCCGGGGCATGGCGTGCCGCGCGGGCGGCGTCGGCGCGGGCAGGCCACGGGAGCGATCCGTGCGCGCCAGGCCGTCGCTGCTGCCAGGCAAGGGCGGCAGTGGCGCGCGATCGCCACGGCTGAAATCCAGGGTGCTGGTCAGGTCGCCACACACCGCGCGGCGCCACGGGCCGATGTTGGGTTCATGCACACCGAAGCGCTGCTCCAGGAAGCGGATCACCGAGGTGTGGTCGAACACCTGCGAGTTCACCCAGCCGCCGCGGCTCCACGGCGAGACCACCAGCATCGGCACGCGCGCGCCCAGGCCCACTGGCGTGCCCTGCCAGTCCTCGCCGTCGATGCCGACGTTGCCACCGCCCTGGCCCGCATTCAGCGCCGGCAGCGGCGGCGGCACATGGTCGAAGAAGCCGTCGTTCTCGTCGTAGTTGATGAAGAACACCGTGCCCGACCAGACCGCCGGATTGCTGGACAGGATCTCCAGCACCTGGGCGCTGAAGGCCTCGCCGTAACCGGGCGGGGCGTCGGGGTGCTCGCACATGGCATACGGCGCCATCAACCAGGACACCTGCGGCAAGGTTCCCGCCTGGACGTCGCGCCGCAGTTGCGCCAGCACCGCCTCGCCGCGCGTGGTCAGGGCCTGCTCGGCGTCGGAGCCTTCCGCATAGGCGCGGCAGCGCTGGTGCAGCGGATCCTCTGGCGCCAGCCCGCGGAAGGCCGCGAAGCTCTGCATGGTGTTGTCGCCGTAGTTGTCGTACTCCTGGTAGACCTTCCAGTCGATGCCGGCCTGCTGCAGGCGCTGGGCATAGGTGGTCCAGCGCAGCGCGTCGAAATCCGCCTTGTCGCGCGTACTGTCCGCGGTCCAGTTGCCGTCGTCGGCATTGTTCACCGTGTAGACGCCAGGCTGGCCCACATGCAGGCCGCTGGTGCCCGAGAACAGGAACAGCCGGTTCGGATTGGTTGGCCCGAACAGCGAGCAGTGATAGGCATCGCAGATGGTGAAGGCATCGGCCAGCGCGTGATAGAACGGGATGTCCTGGCGCGTGAAATACCCCATGGTCAGCGGCGATTTCTTGTGCACCCAACGGTCGTAGTGCTTCCAGTCCGCGTGCGCGCCCTTCCAGCTGTGATCCAGGTCGTGCATGTGCGCCGCGCCGGTGCGCACCGTGTCCAGATGGAAAGGCAGCACGGTCTGGCCCTGGTCCGGGCCGGACTGCTCGAACACCGCACGCCCGTTCGGCTGTCGCCAGGCCTTGCCATCGCCAAAGCCGCGCACGCCGCGCAGGGTGCCGAAGTAATGGTCGAAGGAGCGGTTCTCCTGCATCAGGATCACCACATGCCGCACGTCGGCCAGGGTGCCGGTCACCCGCGCAGGTTCGGTGGCCAGGGCGGTGCGGATCACCGCGGGTAGCGCCGCCAGCGTGGTGCCCGCCAGCCCGGCCCCGCCAGCCAGACGAAGAAAGCGGCGGCGGCTGGGATCGGTCATGGCGTGGGCATCGTGGAATCAGGACCGTCGCAAGGTATGACGCCGGGATGAAGTGGCGGTGACAGGGGAGCGTGCGTTTGTGAAGGCGGAGGGTGACGCTTGGAAGATCTGTGTGCGATGCCGAGGAACGAGTGAAGAGGAACGAGGAACGAGAGAAAGCCAAAGCCGAAGCACCCGCCGCGCCGCTCTTACTCGTTCCTCGTTCCTCTCCCCTCGTTTCTCAGCAGAAGTCCTTCGGCATCCAGGCCATGCCGATGGAGGCCGGCGCGGTGGGGGCGAAGCCATACTGCGCATACAGCTGGTGCGCCTGGCCATCGGCTATCAGGCTGACGTAGCCACTTGGCGGCACCTGGCGCTGCAGCCAGGCGGCGATGGCGGCCATGATCTGCTTGCCCAGCCCCTGACCCTGATGCTCGGGCAGCACCGCGATATCCACCACCTGGAAGAAGCAGCCGCCGTCGCCGATCACCCGGCCCATGCCCACGGCGTCATCGCCATGGAACACCATGACCGAGAACAAGCCATTGGCAAGGCCGGTGCGGGCGGCGTCTTCGGTCTTGGGGCTCAGTCCAGAGGCGCTGCGCAGGTGGCGATAGGTCTGCACATCGGGCGTCTGCGCGCGCAGCGTGTAGCGGTCCGGCATGGAATCTCCAGTAGGTCATGCATCCGGTGCACGGCGCGCGGCCATCACGGCCTCAGCGCTTGCCTGGACGCCAGTGGTTCAGCATGAGCGTTGCGAGCACCGCCACCGGAACGGTCAGCAGCGGCCCGAACACGATCGCCAGCCCGTCCTGCGCATCGTGCTGTCCTGTCGTTGCCCACAGCACGCGCAACGCCACGTACGGGGCCAACAGCAGGGCCAGCAGGCCGGCAGCGGTGAGGGCCTGCCATCGACGCGGGAACAACAGATGCGCCATGGCACCCATCGACGCGGCGATCACCGCCATCAGCAGCCAGCCGATCATGTGGCGTGCTTCCCTAGCTGCCTGATGCGCGCGGCGAGCATCGGCGCTACCTGCCTGAACGCTTCAGCTTGATCTCATACAGCCGCGGCCAGCGCTTGCCGGTGACATAGAGTTTGTCGCGCTCGGCGTCGTAGGCAATGCCGTTGGCGACATCGTTGCCGGGGTCCTTCAGTTCGGCAGGCTTTGGCACCAGCGGGGCCAGCTCGACCCAGCCCAGGACCTTGCCGCTGGTCGGGTCGATGCGGGCGATGCGGCTGGTCAGCCACACATTGGCCCACAGCTCGCCCTTGACCCACTCCAGCTCGTTGAGGTTCTTCAGCGGCTTGCCCTCGGCGGTGACCTGGATCTGGCCGGTCTGCTTGAGCGTCTGCGGGTCCAGCTTGCGGATCGTCGGCGTGCCATCGCTCATGTACAGCGACTTGCCATCGCTGGTCAGCGCCCAGCCCTCGCCCTCGTAGGTGAACACGCCCAGCGGCTTGAAGCTCGCCAGGTCGTAGATGAAGCCGCCCCGGTTGCGCCAGGTCAGCTGCACCAGGCGATCGCCCGCGGCGATGATGCCTTCGCCGTAGTAGGGCGGCGGCGTGTCGGCCTGTTGCAGCACCTTGCCGCTGGCCAAGTCCACCCGGCGGATGCTGGAAGCGCCGATCTCGCCGGTGCTCTCGTACAGCTGGCCCTTGAGCACGAACAGCCCCTCGGTGTAGGCGGCGGTGTCGTGAGGATAAGTCTTGACCACCGTCACGCCACGCACCGGCAGCTCGGCCTGCGCGTGAGGGGCCGGTGCGGCAAGCAAGTGCGCCAGCGCGAGCAGGGGGACCAGGATCGATCGAGGTGTCATGCCGCGATGATCCCACGCACGGCGGTCGCGGGCGAGCCTGCGCATGTGCTGCGGGAGCGGCCTTTGCGGGAACGGCTTTTGTGGCACCGGCCTCTGCGGGAGCGGCTTCAGCCGCGAAAGGGGCTTGCCCGGGAAGGCCCCTTCGCGGCTGATGGCGCAAGGCCGCCCGGAGCTGCTCTCGGCCCGCGCGGCCGGCGCGCCGTCAGACACCCGAGGATGCGTTCAGATCCCCTGGCCGCCCGAGACCTCGATGCGCTGCGCATTGACCCAGCGGTTGGCCGGTGAGAGCAGGCTGGCGATCATCGGGCCGATGTCGTCGGGCACGCCCGCGCGGCCCAGGGCGGTCATGTTCGCGAACACTTGGTTGACCTCGGGGTTGTCGCGTACTGCGCCGCCGCCGAAGTCGGTCTCGATCGCGCCCGGTGCCACCGTGTTGACGGTGATGCCACGGCTGCCCAGCTCGCGTGCCATATACAGCGTCAGCGTTTCCACCGCGGACTTCACCGCCGCATACACACCGTAGCCGGGAAAGGACACGCGGGTCAGGCCCGAGGAGATGTTGACGATGCGCCCACCGTCGGCCAGCAACGGCAGCAGGGTCTGCGTCAGGAAGTACACGCCCTTGAAGTGCACGTTGACCAGCCCGTCGAACTGCGCCTGCGTGGTCTGGCCCAGCAGCGCGTAGTCGCCGTGTCCGGCGTTGTTGATCAGGTGATCGAAGGTCTCGCGCTGCCAGGTCTCTCGCAGCGTGGCGTGCAGTGATGCGGCGAAGGCGGGAAAGCCGGAGACCTCGCCGGTGTCCAGCTGCAGCGCCACGGCCTTGCCGCCCAGCGCTTGGATATCGGCCACGGCAGCGCGCGCGTGCTCCGCGCCGCTGCGATAGGTGAGCACGACATCGCCGCCGGCGCGGGCGATGCTCAAGGCCGTGTTGCGGCCCAGGCCGCGGTTGCCGCCGGTGATCAGGGAAATCGGACGCATGGTGGACTCCTGTGGTGTGTAGGTGCGGGCCACCACTGTCGTGCCGGAGCCGCCAAGCGGGTTGCTGGAAACTCGGCACTGTTTGCCTGATCCTCCATGCGCATCCCGTCTGCCGTCGAATCGGTGCACCCTGTGGCCATGCCCGACACCTTGCTCGATGCCGTCCGCCGCCACACCGACCTGCACGCCGATGGCAGCGGTCTTGCCCAGACGCCCATCGCCGGGCTGACCACGATCCGCGCCACCGCGCCGACCGAGCTGGACCATGCCGTTTCGCGGCCGATCGCCTGCCTGGTCCTGCAAGGGGTCAAGGAGGTCACCCAGGGCACGCGCACCCTGGCTTTCCAGGCCGGCGATTCGCTGCTGATCACCGCCGATGTGCCCACGCGCAGCCGCATCCTGCGCGCCAGCGTAGCCGCGCCCTATTACTCGCTGGTGCTGGACCTGGACGCGGCGGTGATCGCCGACCTCAGCGCGCAGATGCCGGTCGCCGCGCATGCCGACGACCCGGCCGTGCGTGCCGCGCCGACCGATGCGCAGGTCGCCGACGCGGCGCTGCGGGTGATGCAGCTGCTGGATCGCCCCGAATCCGTGCCGGTGCTGCATGCCGCGCGCGTGCGCGAGCTGCATTACTGGCTGCTGGCCAGCCGCCACGGCCAGGCGATCCGGCGCCTGGGCTGGGCCGAAGGCCACGTCCAGCGCATCGCACGCGCGGTGGCGGTGCTGCGTGCCGATTACACCCGTCCCTTGCCGGTCGAACAGCTCGCCCGCGCCGCCGGGATGAGCGTGTCGGCCTTCCACCAGCACTTCCGCAGCGTGACCTCGCTCTCGCCGCTGCAGTTCCAGAAGCACCTGCGGCTGATCGAGGCGCGTCGCCTGATGCGCGCCGAAGGCGCCTCGGCCAGCACCGCCGCCTTCGCCGTGGGCTACCAGAGCGTGCCGCAGTTCACCCGCGAGTACGGCCGCCTGTTCGGCCAGCCGCCGCTGCGCGACACGCTGCAGGCGCGCAGCGGCGATTGAGGCCGCTGGCTGGCAGGCGATGCATCGTCAAAGCCTTGGTGGACAAGCTTCGCGTCATCCACCATCGCCATGTAACGGACTGCGTGATCACGGCGACGCACGCTTGATCGACCGCCGACGCCCTGGTGGACAAGCTTCGCGTTGTCCACCCTACGCGAACGCAGATCCGTGCCCACAGCGCATTTTGCTAGTGATGAGGGTAGGAAAAACCCTCAAAACAAGCAGCAGCACGTAGGGTGGATGACGCTCCTCCATCCACCATCACGAAAAATCACCGCCAGGAAATCACCCGGCCAACGCAAGAGTTTCCTGGCAGTAACGCCCCCTCACCCGATCACCCGCTCAAACGGCGGCAACGCATCGATGATCCGCCTGCCATAGCGCCGGGTCAGCAGCCGCGAGTCCAGGATGATCACCCGCCCGCTATCGGTGGAGGTGCGGATCAGGCGGCCGGCGAACTGGGTCAGCGTGCGCAGGGCATGCGGGATGGCGATCAGGTTGAAGGCGTTGTGGCCGCGGCTCTCCAGCCATTCGCTCAGGGTCGCGGTCTGCGGGTCGGTGGGCACGGCGAAGGGCACCTGGGTGATGACCACCGTGGTGCAGGCCTCGCCAGGCAGGTCCAGGCCCTCGCCGAAGGAGTTCAGGCCGAACAGCACCGAACCTTCGCCGGCGGCCACGCGCCGCAGGTGCTCGCCGATGATCTGCGACTTGTTGCCTTCGCCCTGCACCAGCACGCGGTTGCGCTGGGCGATGGGCAGCAGGTCGGCGACCTTCTCCATCTTCCAGCGCGAGGTGAACAGCACCATCGAGCCTTTGCCCCAGTCCAGCTCGGCCACCAGGTAGCGCGCCACTTCGCGTGGGTGCTGCTCGCGGTCATCGGGCGCCACCGGAAACTTTGGAACCACCAGCTGCGCCTGCCGGGCCAAGTCGAAGGGCGAGGTCAGCGAGACCATCTCGGCGTGGTCGGGCAGGCCGGTGTCGATGGCCAGGGCCTGGAAATCGTTGCCGCCGGTGAGGGTGGCCGAGGTCATCACCACCGAATCCACCTCCTTCCACAGCAGCCCGCGCAGCACCTGCGCGGCCGACACCGGCGAGCAGTGGCAGACCAGGTCGCCGTCGTGGGCCAGGGTGATCCAGCGCGCCATCGGCGGCGCGCCTTCGGCATCCTCGCGGCGCCAGCCGTTCCACAGCGCGTACTGTTGCTCCACCATCTCCAGCGCCAGGCCGAGGTTGCGCTGCACGCGCTCGCGGGTGGCATCGTCCTGCTTGGACTTGGCCACCAGGCCGTGGGCGGCATTGACCCAGTTGAGCAGGGCGCGGGAGGACTCGGCCAGGGCCTCCACCGATGGCATCCAGTCCGCCGGCAGTTGTCCGTTGGGCGCGCGCCATTGCGGCTCGCGCTCGCTCATGTCCGGCGTCCAGGCCTGCTCCAGCGCGCCATGGAAGGCCTTGAGCTGCTTGCTGACGTCCACCGCCAGCTCGATGGCGTCGTTGGCATGCAGCTGGCCGATGGTGTCCTTGTCGATGACCCGGTAGCTGGCGGCGATCAGCGTCTGCAGGCGGCTGGTGCGCTTGGCCATGTCGTCCAGGCCGATGCGCGCCGCGCCCTGGTCGATGGCCACGTTGGCCACGTGGTGGCCTTCGTCCAGCACCAGCAGCATGTCGCTGGGCGCGGCGATCAGCGGTTGGCCGTTCTCGATATCGCCCAGGGCCAGCGTGGACAGCAGCAACGCGTGGTTGGTGACCACGATCTGCGCCTCGCGCACGTCGTTGCGCGCGCGCAGGACCGGGCAGTTGGCCGCGTGCGCGCAGCGGCGCCCGGCGCAGCCGGCGGCGTTGGTGGTGATGCGCATGCGCAGGGCCGGGCTGACCTGCTCGGGCGAGGCGTCCAGGTCGCCGTTCCACTGGCGCTCGGTGAACAGCTTGGCCAGGCGCGCGGCCAGGGCGGTGTCGGTGCTGCTCAAGGGGCGGTCGTAGAGCACCTCGGCCTCGGCGAACAGCGCGTCCTGCGCCGGCCCGGAGCCCTGCAGTTCCTCGGCATTGCGCGTGCACAGGTAGCGCGTGCGGCCCTTGGCCAGGGCGACGGTGGCCGACAGCCCGGTGGCCTTGAGGAAGGCGGGAATGTCGCGTTCCACCAGCTGCGCCTGCAGCGCCACTGTGCCGGTGCTGATGACCAGCTTCTTCTTGGCCGCCAGTGCGATCGGTACCCCGGCGGTCAGATAGGCCAGCGACTTGCCCACGCCGGTCGGCGCTTCGATCACGCCCACGCCGCCGCTGGTGGCCAGCGCGCGCGAGGCCACGCCGATCATCTGGCTCTGCGAGCGGCGCGGGGTGAAGCCGGGCGTATTGGCCTGCAGGGTGGTGTAGGCGCTGCGGATGGCGGCTTTCAGTTCCTCGCCCAGCACGCGGGCCGGCGCGTCCTGCGCGGGCGTGCCCTTGCCGGGCGCAGGCTGTGCGGGTGTGGCGGGTGTGGCGGATGCGGCTTCACTCATGCGGCCATTTTCTCATGCCCGGTCCCAGCCGCTGCGCCGGGCATGGCGCTGGCTCAGCCCAGGGGCGGCTGAACCGGCGGCGGCTGCGTGTTCCAGGCCTTGTTCAGCGCGAAGAACAGCGCGCCCAGCGCAATGGCGCCGATCACAGACAGCCCCAGGTAGACCAGACCCATCACGCCCATGGTCCGGCTCATCTCCATCGCACCGGTGTTGGCGGACATGAGATAGGCCGGCAGCATGCCGGCCAGGGCGCCGATGCACAGGCAGACGAACAAGGCGATCACCGCGCCCAAGGCCATGCCGCGGCCGGGCGCGGTGGCGCGGGTCTTCAGGATCAGCACCGCGCCGACCAACAGGGCGATGGCTTCCGGCAGGCGCTGGGCCAGCTGGGTCAGGGCCTGGACGAAGAAGCCCGATGCGTCGTTCATGGTGGTCCGCTTCGCCGAAATGGACCGGCGATGATATCGGCGTGCAGCCATGGAACGACGCAGGGCGTGGAAAACCACGCCCTGGCCGGGGTCATCTTCGCGGCGCGATCAGAAGCGGTAGTTCACCCAGGCCGCCATGAAGGTCGAGTCGCCGTAGCCGGCCTCCTTCATCATGTCGCCGGCGGTGAACTGCTCGGCGCGCCAGACGAACGAGAGATGGTCGTCGTAGGCATAGGTGACGTTGATGCGCGCCAGGTTGCCGATGTACTTGCCGTCGGGCAGCTGGGTGCGCGCATAGGCGGCGCCCTGGCCGTTGTAGACCGCGTCGTTCTCGCTGTAGCGCCACAGCGCTTCCCACTCGGTGGTGACGTTCATCTTCGGCAACGGCTGGAAGACGAACTGCGGCGCGGCGTTGATCAGGTTGGTGGCGCCGAAGAAGGAGGACCAGTCGAAGTACAGCACGTTGCTGTGCAGGAACGAAGCGCCCTTGATGGTGCCGCCGTTGAAGGCCCCGCCGCCGCCGGAGGCGATGTCGGCATGGAAGCCCAGCGACGGCTTCCAGCCTTCCTTGCTCAAGGACCAACGGTTGGAGGTGCCGCCGGACCAGGCCCGCACCTTGCGGTCGCCATAGCTGCCGCGCTGGCTGGCCGCGTAGGTTTCCGTGGTCAGGTTGCCGTAGGTGCCGTAGAAGCGCACGCCCCAGAAATCGCGCTCGTCGCGCGCGGTGGTGCGGCCCCAGCGCTGCTCATCCACGCGCGAGGAGTACCAGAACGGGTCCAGGTACAGCTTGCCCACCGGCAGCTTGAAGCCGGCGGTGACGCCGCGGAAGCGGCGCCCGTAGTCGATCTTGTCATCGCCCAGGCCGCCGGGCCCGTCGATCGGCCAACGGAACTCGTACACGTCCAGGCGCTTGTCATCGCCGATCAGCCAGCCGCGGAAGCCGTTCATGGGACGGAACAGGTTGGTGTTGTCGCGCGCGGCCTGCAGCTGGGTGGGGCCATCGATGAACAGCTGGCGGCCGGCGCGGAAGCCTGCCTCCACCCCGTTGATGTCACCGGTGATGTCGAAGAAGCCCTGCTGCAGGTAAGCCTCGTTGTGTTGCGAGGCCGGGTTGCCCTCGTTGACGCCGTCGATCTGGCCATGGGCCAGTTCGGCGTAGACCCGGAAGTGCTCACCCACATGCAGGTCGGCGCCGCCGAACACGCGGCGCAGCCACTGGATCTGCGTGTCCGCGGTGGGAACCATGCCCGGATGGCTGAAGGTGTTGTTGCGGAAACGCAACTCGCCGCTGAGGGTCAGGTAGACCGAGCCATCGTCGTTGAGCGGGATGTACTTGATCGGGTCGTAGAAGTCCTTGCGCTTGGAGCGATCACGCAAGTAGGTGAAATCGTCCATCCAGCGCGCCTGCCAGGTCTTGCCCTGCTTGGGCCCCCAGCCCTGCGCCTCGAGCGGGTAGCCAGTGCTGGCGGCCGGCTTAGGCGCGGTGGTGGTGGCCGGCGCCGGGCTGGCCGGCGAGGGCGGAGCGTCGGCCTGGGCCGGCGTGATGCGCTGGGGGTCGGCAGCCTGGGTCTGCTGCGCGCTTGAGGCCTGCTGGGCCATTGCGAAGGCGGGCGTCAGCAGCAGCGCCGACAGCAGCAGCGTGCGGCGCGCGCGAGACCGGGGCAATGACGTGAGCGAGGCGTGGGGGGTAGTCATGAACGGTGGCTTCCGGGCGGATCCAAGGTGGGCGAGCTTGGTAGCGGCGCCGCGCCTGGTCCATACACCCTTCTAGCTATCGCCCCTCACCTGCACCCCCCGCGGGCGCAGGCGGAAACCCTTTGAAAATCAATTTCTTGCGAATAATTTCAAGCCTGTAAGCCGTCAGCCGGCTGTCTGATTTGTAATGAAAGAGTCAGCTGATTGCCGCGCTGGCGTCGCGCGGGGCGCGCAGTTCGGCATAGATCGGATCGGTGTCCGGGCGCTGGCCGTGCCACAGCTGGAAGCTCTCAGCGGCTTGCTCCACCAGCATGCCCAGCCCATCGATCTGCACGCGGCAGCCGCCGGCCCGTGCCCAGGCCAGGAAGGGAATGGACGCCGGCCCGTAGTTCAGGTCCACCGCGCCGGTCAGGTCGTTGGTCAGCGAGAACGGCAGCTCCAGCAGCGGGTCGTGCTCGCTGCGCCCGGCGGAGGTGGCGTTGACGATCAGCTCGAAGTCGCCCAGCGAGGCCAGGTCCTCCCAGTAGCGGCTGTGGGCGCGCCCGGGCTGGCCCAGGGCATCGCTCAGGGCATCGGCGCGGGCCGGATTGCGGTTGACGATGACCAGCTCGCCCACCCCGGCCTCCAGCAGCGCCGGGGCCACGCCACGGGCCGCGCCGCCGGCCCCCAGCAGCAGCGTGCGGCGGCCACGCAGGTCCAGCGCGTGGCGCGAGGTCAGGTCGCGCACCAGGCCGGCGCCGTCGGTGTTGTCGCCATGCCATTGGCCATCGGACCAGGCCAGGGTGTTGACCGCCCCGGCCAGGCGCGCGCGCTCGGTCAGGGTGCTGCAGGCCGCCACCGCCAGCTCCTTCAGGGGCAGGGTCACGTTGGCCCCACGCCCGCCGTCGGCGGCGAAGCGCTGCAGCGCGGCGTGGAAATCCTCCGGGCTCGCGTCGATCCTGCGGTAATCCAATGCGATGCCGCTGGCCTGGGCGAACGCGCCATGGATGCGCGGCGACAGCGAGTGCGACACTGGATGACCGAAGACAGCGTAGTAGGCATTGGGCATGGCAGAAGACCGACAGCGGGAAGGGAAGCGCCTGCGCCGCTGGCGCTGGGCCGCGGCGTGGGCGGCTGGCAGTCTACTCGCGGCCCCTGTACAGGCGCAGTTGGCGGCCTTCGGTATCGAGGGCATGCACGTGGTTTCCACTGCCGCCAGCGAGACCGGCGCCAGCATCAGTCCCGACGGGCAGCGCATCGTCTGGGCGCGCCAGGATGCGCAAGGTGTGTCCTCGCTGTGGCAGGCGCGGCTGCAGGACAAGCGCTGGAGCGAGGCGGCGCCGCTGGCGATGGCGCAGGCGGTGGACGCGGCCGCACCGGCCTTCAGTCCTGATGGGCGCTGGCTGTACTTCTCCGCGCCGCGCACGCCGTCGGGCCCGCGCACGCTGTGGCGGGCACGGGTGGATGAGGAGGGACAGCCGCAAGGGCCGCAGGCGCTGGCTGACCAGCTCGGCATCGCGGCCAGCACCGCAGATGCGCCCACACCCAGCGCTGATGGTCGTCGCCTGATGTTCTCCAGCGATCGTCCTGGCGGTACCGGTGGGCTGGACCTGTGGCAGGCCGCCGTGCAGGGCGAGGGCTTCGGCGCGGTCACGCCGGTGCCGGGCGTCAACACGCCAGGCGATGAAATCGACGGCGCCTGGTTGGAAGGCGGGCGTGGCCTGCTGCTTACCCGCGCCGATGCGCAGGGCAGCCAGGTGTGGACCGCACGCTGCGTCCAGGGGCGCTACGAGGTGGAGCGTACCTGGCGTTCACCGTTGAACGTTGCCGGTGGCAGCACCCGTCGCGCGCTGCCCGATCCCAGCAAGCCCAGCGAGATGCTGGTCAGCGGCAGCGCCCCCGCGCCAAGGGCCGGCCTGCAGGATCTCTACCGCACGCTGACGCCGCGGGTCCAGGGCGAGACCGGCTGCGCTGGCTGAAGTTGCAAGAAGAAACTTAAGAAAAGCCGCTGAGTTGAAGCTGTGGCAGGAAGTTGTGGGAGCGGCTTCAGCCGCGAAGGGGCTCTACCGAGGAAGCCCATTCGGAGCTGAAGCCCGAGGGCACATCGAGCTGCTCCCACGACCGTTGCACCAGTACCAGCATCAGCGGCCGCGCATTACCCCTACACGCCCGGCACTGCACGCTCGTAGACATGCTGGGTCTTGGCCCGGGTGAAGCCCAGGCTCTCGTAGAAGCCATGGGCTTCCGGGCGGACGATGTTCGAGCGCAGGAACAGCATGTTCACCCCGCGCGTGGCGGCCCAGCCGGCGGCGTGGTCGATCAGCTGGCGCCCCAGGCCCATGCGCCGCGCCGGGGCATCGACCACCATGGCCATCACTTCCACGCGCGGCTCGTGCTCCAGGATCACCCGATACTCGGCGGCCACTAGCCCCGCCAGCGTGTCTGGCGCCTCGGGCATGGTCGCCACGAACAGCCCGCAGTGCTCCTGCGACAGCCACACCCGCAGGCGCGGTGCCATGGTCTCGACATCGCAGGGATAACCCAGCACCCCGACCAGACGCGTGACCTCGGCAAGGTCGTCGAAGGTGGCAGCGCGGAGCGGGCGAGGGGCGAGGGCGGACACGGCGTTTCCTGACGAATGTGGATGCATATCCTCGCCCGGCACCGCGAGACGGCGCGTCAAGGCCACGCGGACCACTCCACACTCCGAAAGCATCCTGTGGAGGCGGCTGGCCTCGGGCCATCAGTTGCGAAACGGCCATACCGGGAAAGCTTCTTCGCCGATGAATCGGCTCCCACAAGAGCGCCAGCCTTCAGGACAATCAGCGCCAACGCGATTTCAGCCTCCGCGCTTAGCGTGGGAGCGGCTCAAGGTGGCCTAGGGCCATCAGCCGCGAAGGGGCTCTCCCGGAAAAGCTTCTTCGCCGATGAATCGGCTCCCACAAGAGCGCCAGCCGCCAGGACAAACAGCGCCGACACCATGCAGGCCCGCGCGCTCAGTGCGGGCAATCTGCACGCGGCCCGATCACGGCCAGGGGAGGGGACGCGTGATTCCCCAAGACCTGCGACCTTGCCGCGGCACGCTCGGCACCGCGCGCGCCGTCAGTACACGTCGCGCCGATAGCGCCCCTGGGCCACCAGCGCATCCACCGCGTCCTCGCCCAGCACCTGGCGCAGGGTCTGGTCCACGCCGCGCGCCATGCCGGCCAGCGAGCCGCAGACGTGGATCACCGCGCCGCGGGCGACCCAGGCGTGTAGCTCGTCGGCGGCCTCGGCCAACAGATGCTGCACGTAGACCTTGCGATCCTGGTCGCGCGAGAACGCCAGGTCCACGCGCTGCAGGTGCCCGTCGGCCTGCCAGGCCTGCAGCTCCCGCGCGCAGAAATGGTCATGCGCGGCGCTGCGTTCGCCGAACAGCAGCCAGTGCCCGGCCTGGCCGCATCGCGCGGCGTCCTTGATCAGGCTGCGCAGGCCGGCGATGCCGGTGCCGTTGCCGATCAGGATCATCGGCGCGTCCGCGTCCGCACGGCGGAAGCCGGGGTTCGCCCGCACCCGCGCCATTACCGGCGCGCCAGCCTGCGCATGCAGGATCAGCCAGCCCGAGCCCAGTCCGGCGCGTCCGTCGTGACGCAGGGTCTGCCGCACGATCAGCTCCAGCACGCCGTCCTGCGGCAGCGAGGCGATGGAGTACTCACGGTGCGACAGCGGTGGCAGCGCCTCCAGCCAGGCCTGGGCCGACGCCGGCCGGCCGGGGCCGTCTGGCAGCTGGCGCGAGGCGGCGGCCAGCTGCAGCGGCATCGCCACGCCCTCGACCTGCACGCTGTCCTGCGGGTCCAGCCCGTCGCGGGCCAGCGCCGCCAGCACATCGGTGCTGGCGTTGCAGGGCGCCATTTCCAGGATGTCGCCGGCTTCCCAATGCGCGTCCGGCGGCGGCAGCAGGGCGATGCGCCACACCGGCGCACCGGCGCTGCCAGGATTGAGCAGTTCGCGCTCCAGCAGCGTCCACGGCTGCAGCGGCGCGGCGTGGACGGGGCTGCCCTCCACCGGGGCGATGCCGGTCAAGGCGGCCAACTGCTGCTGCCAGCGCTGCAGGGCATCGGTGTCCTGACCATCCACTTCCACGCTGGGGAACAGCGTGCGCGCGCCCTGCTTGGCCAGCCAGTGCTCGATCCGGCGCGAGAAGCCACAGAAACGCGCGTACTGGCGGTCGCCCAGCGCCAGCAGCGCATAGCCCAGGTCGGGCAGCGCCTGCGCGCTGGAGAGCACGCGGCGCTCGAACGCGCGCGCCGAGTCCGGCGGTTCGCCATCGCCGAAGGTGCTGACCACGAACAGGGCCTTGCGCGTGTTGCGCAGGGTGCTGGCATCCAGCTGGGCCAACGGGCGCACCTGCACCGGCAGGCCCGCGGCCTGCAGCTGCCCGGCCGCGCGCCAGGCCAGCTGTTCGGCAAAGCCGCTCTGGCTGGCAAAGCCCACCAGCCAGGGCTCGCCGGCGGCCGCGGCCTGCGGCACCAGCGCACCGCGACTGGCGCGCACCTGGCGCTTCTTGCGGCGGCGGTCCAGGTACAGCATCCAGCCGGTGACGAAGAACAGGCACATGCACAGGCTGGAGACCATCATCACCACCCGGCCCGGCAGGCCGAAGTAGCTGCCGGTGTGCAGCGCGTAGATGCTGCCCAGCAGGTGCTTGCCCGCCGGCAGGGCGGAAAACTGCGTGCGTTCGAGCAGCGCGCCGCTGCGCGGGTCGAGCTTGAGCGTGTCGAAGGCGCGCACATGCGCCGCATCGGCGCCCAGATAGCGCACCGTGACCGGCTGGCCGGGCTTGCCGAAGCGCAGGTCCAGGGCCTTCCCGCGCAGGTCCGGGACACCGGCTATCGTGGCCTGCAGCGGCGCCAGGTCGAGGGCGTCGAACCCCGGGACCTTCGCGCCGCGACCGCCGCGCGATTCCTGGCGCGCGTCCCCGCCCAGCAGCTGGGTCAGGCCCTGGCGGTACCAGTCGTAGGACCACCACAGGCCGGTCAGGGCGGTGACCAGGTAGAGCACCAGGCACCAGGTGCCGATCACCGAATGCAGGCTCCACAGGAAGCTGCGGCCGCTGCGCTTCCATTCCACCGCCAGCCAGGCGCGCCAGTGGCGCCACTGCCGCGGCCAGCGCAGGTACAGGCCGGACAGGCAGAAGAACAGCAGCGCGATCACGCAGGCGCCGGTGACGGCCTTGCCGCGCTCGCCGGCGGCCAGGCGGCGATGCAGGTCCTCCACGACGTGGAAAAAGCCCATGCCGCGGGGCTCGGCCATGCGCTGGCCGCTGTAGGGGTCGAAATAGCGGGTGTCCTTGTCCGCGCCCTCGAAGCGGATGAGCGAGGGCCGCTCGCCATCGGGGACGATCTGCATGCGCGCCACGGCCACATCCCCGTCCTGGCGCAGCCGCGCCACCAGGATGTCCACGGGCAGGGTCTGCTCGCCGGCGGCCTGGCGCTGGGCCATGCTGGCGTAGGCCGGATTGGCAGCGTGCACCAGCTCGTCCTCGAAGGACAGCGCCGCCCCGGTCAGGCCCATCAGGGCCAGCACGGTGCCAGCGGTGATGCCCAGCAGCCAGTGCAGCTGGAACAGCAGGGATTTGAACATCGGTCGGGTCCGGCGCCGCCGTGGCGGCGGGTGCCTGCCGATTGTAGATGAGACTTATTCTCCGTTGCGAATGCGCGGGCCGGAAACCGCCGCAACGCCCGCCCGGGCGATCAGCCCTCGCGCAGCCAGCGCGCCGCATCCAGCGCGAAATAGGTCAGCACCCCATCGGCGCCGGCGCGCTTGAAGCCCAGCAGCGACTCCATCACCACCGCGCGCTCGTCCAGCCAGCCATTGGCCACGGCAGCCTTGAGCATCGCGTACTCGCCGCTGACCTGGTACACAAAGGTCGGGCGATGGAAGGTGTCCTTCACCTTGCGCACCACGTCCAGGTACGGCATGCCCGGCTTGACCATCACCATGTCCGCGCCTTCCTCCAGGTCCAGCGCGATCTCGTGCAGGGCCTCGTCCAGGTTGGCCGGGTCCATCTGGTAGGTGAACTTGTTGCCCTTGCCGAGGTTGCCGGCGCTGCCCACGGCGTTGCGGAACGGGCCGTAGAAGGCCGAAGCGTACTTGGCCGAATACGCCATGATCCGGGTGTGGATGAAGCCGGCGCCTTCCAGCGCATTGCGGATCGCGCCGATGCGCCCGTCCATCATGTCGCTGGGCGAGAGGATGTCCACGCCGGCGGCGGCATGCGACAGCGACTGCTTGATCAGCGCCTGGGTGGTTTCGTCGTTGACGATGTAGCCAGACTCGTCGATCAGCCCGTCCTGGCCGTGGGTGGTGTAGGGGTCCAGCGCCTGGTCGGTCATCACCCCAAGCTCGGGGAAGCGCGTCTTCAACGCGCGGATCGCCCGCTGGATGATGCCGTCCTCGTCCCAGGCCACGCGGCCATCGTCGGTCTTGGCGGCCGGGTCGGGCACGCCGAACAGGTCCAGCACCGGCACGCCCAGCTCCAGGGCCTGTTCGCCCACGCGCAACAGCTCGTCCACCGACAGGCGCTCCACGCCCGGCATCGACGGCACCGGGATGCGCCCCTGCCCTTCATGCACGAACACCGGCAGGATCAGGTCGTTGGTGGTCAGGGTGTTCTCGCGCATCAGCCGGCGCGAGAAGTCGTCGCGGCGCATGCGGCGCGGACGATGGGCGGGGAAGGACATGGCGAAGGCTCCGACGTGAGCAGGCCATGATACGCCTGCGGCCAGGGGGCACCCTGGGTGGGAGCAGGTGCAGTGTGGGAGCTGCTTCAGATCACCCCGCCACCGATCACCAGGCGGAACACGCCGATGGCGATCGCCAGCACATTGAGCACCAGCCCGGTCTTGGCCCGGCCACGCCGGCCGGGGCTGGAGAAGGCCGCGCCGATGGCGGCGACGATGGCGCCGACCACGGCGAAAGGAATCATGAACCAATTGCCCCAGCCCAGCAGGGGGATGAAGGCCAGCAGGGTCCACAGCAGGGCGACGATGCCCCAGAGCACGCTGATCAGTCCCATGTCGTCACGCTCCGGCGAAGGTAGGCCGCCGACACTACCACCTCCCAGGTCGGTACCGATTCAGTGGCCGGTGCCGATGATGCCGTCCAGCCACGGGACGATCCGTTCAACATGGTGCAGGGCACCGAGGAGGGGGTGATATGAACATGCGTTCGATGCTGACCGCCGCACTGCTGCTGTCGCTGGCGGCCTGCGCGGGGACATCCAAGGTCATGCTGGGCCAGGCGCGTGCGCCGGTGGATCCGGCCAGCGTGCGGATCTATACGGAGGTGCCGCCCGGGTCGGTGCAGATCGCCCAGCTCGAAGCCAAGAGCGCGGTCGGCTTCGGCACCCAGGGCCAGACCGATGCGGCGGTGAACCGGCTCAAGGCCGAGGCCGCCAAGCTCGGCGCCAACGGCGTGGTGTTGATCGGCGTCGGCTCGGGCAGCTCGCCGGTCGGCCTGTCGGTGGGCGGCGGCAGCTACGGCCGCAGCGGCGGCGGCGGCCTGGGCGTGGGCATTCCGACCACGCAGAAGCAGGCCGCGGGCGTGGCGATTTTTGTGCCCTGAGGCGGGCGGCAGGCTTTTAGGCAGGAACGAGTGGAGAGGAACGAGGAACGAGTGAGGAAGGCTTCGGCGCGCTGATTGCCTTCTCTCGTTTCTCGCTTCCTGATAGCTCCTAAGCGATGCGGCCTCGCTGTATCGACTCAGTTGGAGCGGCGACAGCGATGGGCGCAGCGGCGGCCCAGGTGTTGTGAAAGCAGGAACGAGTGGAGAGGAACGAGTGAAGCTCAAGATCGCGTGCTGATCGCCTCCTCTCGTTTCTCGTTCCTCCTCACTCGTTCCTCGCTTCTCAGTCCGTACTGGCGCCGACGAAGCGCCCCCTCACCGCCTCGGCCAGCTGCGCCGGCGGCAGCAGGCCCTGGTCCAGCAGGAAGTTGTTGAAGGCCAGCCGGTCGAACTTGTCGCCCATGGCCAGCTCGGTCTGCATGCGCAGTTCCATGATGCGGGTGTAGCCGTAGAAGTAGCTGCCGGCCTGGCCGGGCGCCTTGAAGGTGTAGCGGTCCAGTTCCTGGCGGGCCATGGCCGGCGACAGGCCCACGTCCTGCTCCAGCACCACGCCGGCGCGCTCGCGGTCGATCAGCCCCAGGTTGAGCATGGGGTCCAGCATCGCCCGGGCTGCGCGCAGCAGGCGGAACTGCAGGGCGATCAGCTGCCCGTCCAGCGGCTCGTACGGCACCATCTCGGCCTCGGCATAGAGCGCCCAGCCCTCCACGTTCACCGAATTGAACGCGAACATGGTGCGGGCCAGGGATATCCCGCGCTCGACCATGGCGGCGAATTGCAGGTCGTGGCCGGGCCGGCCCTCGTGCGCGCTCAGCGTCCAGGCCGCCGAGCCGAAGTTGAAGTCGTCGTACTGCTGGCCCTTGCCCTCGCTGTCCGGGTTGCCCACCGGCAGCACGAACTGGCCCTGCTGGCCGGTGTTGCCCACCAGCGGCGGCGGCAGGTAGTGCGGCGCCGGCTGCGCGGCGCTCTCGGCGGCCGAGCCCAGGCGCATCTGCAGCGGTCGTTGCGGCACATCCACGATCCCCTGCTTGCGGATCACCCCGTCGATCTGCGCGATCACATCGCGGTAGTACGGCTCGATCTTGTCGTTGGCGATGGTGTCGCGCTTGAGCGCCTTGATCACCGCGCCGTAGTCGCTGGCATCGATGCCCTTGGCCTTGGCCACCTGCGGCGCCAGCTGCTGCATGGCTGCGCGGGTTTCCATGAACTCCAGCTGCGCGCGCTGCATCAGCAGCTGCGGATCCAGGTCGATGCCGTATTGCTTGAGCTGGAACGCGTACAGCTCCGGCGGCAGCCGCGTATCGGTGCGCGCCTTGGGCAGCACCGTGGTGCGCGTCCACTCGGCGTAGTCCTTCATCTGCGCCGCGACGTTAGCCAGGGTCTTCTCACCGCCGGCGATCTTGTACTGGGTGAACAGCTCGCCCAGGCCATCGGCGTAGGTCTGCACATTGGCCAGGGCGCGCTCGACCTCCAGCTTGGTCGGCTGCAGCAGCGCCGGGTTGGACAGGCGCTCCTCGTAGCGCTGGCGGGCCAGGGTGAAGATCGAGGTGCTGCCCTTGGTCTCGCCGGCATAGCGCTTGAGGCGCTCCAGCGCCTTGGCCCGGCGCGCGGGCGGGGTCTGGTCGGACAGCAGCGCGTTGAGGCCGCTGAACACCAGCTGCGGCGCATCGGTCCACGGCAGCAGCAGGTTCTCGTTGAGCGTGCTGCCCTGCAGGCTGTCGTCCACCGAGCCGATCATGATCTGCAGGTCCTGCCTGACATTGGCGTCCTGCTCGCGCGCCAGCGCGTCCTTCAGCTTGGCCTGCGCCTGCTGGAGCGCGGCGCGATACCGCGCCTCGTTCTGCGGGCCCAGGTCGGCGACCTGGTCGTCATAGCCGGGCACGCCCCAGAACCCCACCGACTCGGGCTGGAAGGGCGCCTGCGCCTGCAGCAGCAGCTGCGCATAGCGGTTGCTGGTCGCGACCCAGGCCGGCGACTTGGTGGCCGAGGCCTTGGCGGGCGTGGCGGCCTGGGCGGCGAAGGGCAGGGGGGCGGTGAGGGCAAGCGCGATGGCGAGGACCAGGGGCTTCATGCGGGCATCCTTGAGGAAAGTGCCGCAGACCCTACGCGGTGGACACCGTCTGCGGCAATCGGTCGTAGGTCATGCGTGCTTTCGGGGGGCATCGGCGCGGTGATGCGCTGGCGAGGCCGGCCCATCGGCACGCCATCGGCGGCGATCGCAGCCGTTGACCGAGATGCCGATCGACCCGAGCGCGCGACGAAGAAGCGAGCGCGGTCTCAAGGTGCGGGCTTGTCCAGGGCGATGACGCTGTCGCTGCCTTCCACCTGCACCTCCAGCGTCTGGTAACGCCAACGCCCCTGGCGCTTGTCGGCCACCACGTACAGCTGCGCCCTGCCCTTCGAGCCGTGCAGCGGAATGCGCAGGTCGGCATGGCCGCTGTCGTCGACCGTCTCGATCTTGCCGTTGCTGAACCAGCCGGCCTCCACCGGCGCGCCCAGGGCCTGGATCACCTGTGCATCGGCCTTGGCCATGGCCACCGGCTCCTGGTACGGCGTGGCGCTGCGCAGGAACTGCATCAGCCCCAGGGCCAGCGCGAACACGGCCGCGATCAGCAAGGCCAGCACACTGCCGCACAGCACCGGCACGCACCATTTCCAGTTGCGCTGCCACCAGTTGCGATGCGCGGGGTCGAAGGAGCTACCCATGGGGTCAGTCCGTGGCAGGCGCGCCAAGCTTGCGCCGGAAGAAGCGCTCCATCATGCGATAGCGCACCAGCAGGTCCTGGCCCTGCAGGCCGTGGCGCGCACCGGGGAAGGTCATCAGCTCGAAGCCGGTCCCGCGCCGGTGCAGCGCGCTCATCAACTGGGTGGCATTGGTGAAGAGCACGTTGTCATCGGCCATGCCGTGCAACAGCAGCAGCGCATCCTCGCGCAGGCCGTGCAGATGCGTGAACACGCTGGCCTGCGCGTAGCCATCGGCATTGCGCGCCGGGTGCCCCATGTAGCGTTCGGTGTAATGCGTGTCGTACAGCGCCCAGTCGGTGACCGGCGCGCCGGCCACGCCGCAGGCGTAGGCCTGTGGCGCGCGTGCCAGCAGCATCAGGCTCATGTAGCCGCCGTTGGACCAGCCATGCACGCCGATGCGCGCCGCATCCACCCAGGGCTGCGCATGCAGCCAGGCGATGCCGGCCAACTGGTCTTCGACCTCCACCGTGCCCTGCCGTCCGTACAGCGCGCCGGAGAAGGCCTGGCCGCGCCGCGGCGTGCCCCGGTTGTCCAGCGAGAACACCACATAGCCCTGCTGGGTCAGGTACTGGTTGAACAGCGCGTCGCCGCGCACCGGCCAGCTGTCGGTGACGGTCTGCGCGGCCGGGCCGCCGTAGACGTGGACCACGACCGGATAGCGTTGCTTCGGATCGAATCCACGTGGCAGCAGCAAGCTGTAGTGCAGCGGCGTGCTGCCGTCGGCGGCGAACAGGGTGCCGAACCGGATCGGCAGGTGGGCATCGCGGTAGGCCGCGTACGGGTGCGCCGGCGCCTGCAGGTCGTTCTCCAGCAGCGCGGCGATGGGGGTGCCATCTGCGCGGTGCAGGCAGACCTGCGGCGGCACCGTGCTGCTGGACCAGTGATCCACGTACACCGTGCCGTTGCGCGAGAACGTGGCGGTGTGGACGCCGCGCTCGCGCGTGAGCTGCACCGGCGCGCCGCCGGCCAGCGGCACGGAGAACACCTGCGCCTGGGTGGCATCGGCCACGCCCTCGTGCAGGCCCGCGCTGAAGAACAGCATGCCGGCGGCTTCGTCCACCGCCAGCAACGCATCCACCGGCCACGGCCCCTGGGTCAGCGCCCGCAGCGCGCTGCCGTCTTCGCTGGCCAGATAGAGGTGGGCATGGCCGCTGCGTTCGGACATCCACACCAGGCGGCCATCGCCCAGGAACCGCAGCGCATCGTGCAGCGGCACCCAGGTCGGGGCGGTTTCGCTCAGCAGCACGCGCTGGCGGCCGCTGGCCAGGTCGTGCTCGACCAGCTCCAGCCGCTGCTGGTCGCGGGATTGCCGCTGGAAGCTCAGTCGCTGCGCATCGCGCCACTGCACGCGGGCCAGGTACAGCTCCGGGTCGCTGCCCAGGTCGATCCAGCGGGGCCGCGCTCCGGCCTGCGGCGCGATCACGCCCAGCTGCACGCGCACATTGGCCTGGCCCGCGGCCGGATAGCGCTGCTCGGTCACCTCGGCGCGGTCGGCGTGCAGTTCCAGGCGGCGCTTGAGCGGCACCGGCGATTCGTCGATGCGGGTGAAGGCGATCGCGCCCTCGTCCGGTGCCCACCAGTAGCCGGTATGCCGGCCCATTTCCTCGTCGGCGACGAACTCGGCCACGCCGTTGCCGATCACCGCGCTGCCATCGCAGGTCAGCCGATGCTGGCCGCCGTCGGCCAGCGCCACGATCCACAGGTCGCGCCCACGGATGAAGCTGACGAAGCCGCCCTGCGGCGAGACCCGCGGGTCGGTGGCAAAGCCATCCTCGACCCGGGTGAGCTGGCGCGTCTGCCCGCTGGACAGGTCGTGCAGGTACAGCGCACCGCCGAGCGGGAACAGCAGGGTCCTGCCATCGGGCGCGTACTGGTAATCGACGATGCCCGAGTAGGCCGCGATGCGCTGGCGCTCGCGCCGGGCCTGCTCGGCCGGGCTCAGGTGCTCCTCACCGGGCAGGACCGCGTCGGCATCGACCAGGCGGCGCGTGATGCCGGTGTCGACTTCGAAGGCCCACAGGTCCAGCCGCAGGCGGTCGCCATCGCGCCCGCGCAGGAAGCACACCTGGCGCCCGTCGGGCGAGATCGCCGGCTTGAGCAGGGTGGGCCCGGCCAGTGGCGTGGGGCCGGTGATGGCCTCCAGCGTCAGCGGCCGCGCCTTGGCGGCATCGAAGGGGGACGACATGCGCCAGCTTATTTGCTGCCCTGGCCGAACATGTGCCTGCGGGCCTCGTCGGTGAGCGGCTGGCCCAGGGCGGGATTGACCTGCGGCCCCAGCGCGTAGGCCTTGACCGTGGCCGGGCGCGCGGCGATGGCCTCGTACCAGCGGCGGACGTTGGGGAAATCGGCCAGGTCCATCTTCTGCTTCTCGTGCGGCACCACCCACGGGTAGATCGCCATGTCGGCAATGCTGTAGTCGCCGGCGACGAACTCACGCCCGGCCAGGCGCTTGTCCAGCACGCCGTACAGGCGCCGGGTCTCCTCGGTGTAGCGCTTGATCGCGTAGGGCACCGGCTCGGGTGCGTAACTGTTGAAGTGGTGGTTCTGGCCGAGCATCGGGCCGAAACCGCCGACCTGCCAGAACAGCCACTCCAGCGCTTCCACGCGCTCGCGCCCGTCGGCGGCCAGGAAGCGGCCGGTCTTGCGCGCCAGGTACATCAAGATGGTGCCGGACTCGAACACGCTCAGCGACTCGCCCATGTCGGCCGGGTCGTGGTCGACGATGGCCGGCATCTTGTTGTTGGGCGAGATCTCCAGGAACTCCGGCTTGAACTGGTCGCCCTTGCCGATATCCACCGGCACGAGGGTGTAGGGCAGGCCGGCTTCCTCGAGGAACAGGGTGATCTTGTGGCCGTTGGGGGTGGGCCAGTAGTACAGGTCGATCATGGCGGGCTCCTTGGCTGGGCGCGCCATGGTACGCCGCGCGCCTGGCCGCATCGGGACAGTGCGGCGGACGGTGCGTTTCACGCCCCGGCGCGGCCGGCCGCCTCAGCCGCTGCGACCGCAGCCGGTAGAATGGCCGGATGGATGTATCGCACCTGCTCGACGACCTCAACCCGGCCCAGCGCGAGGCCGTGTCTGCCCCGCCGGGCCACTATCTGGTGCTGGCCGGCGCCGGCTCCGGCAAGACCCGCGTGCTGACCCACCGCATCGCCTGGCTCAACGAGGTGCTGGGCGTGCCGACCCACGGCATCCTGTCGGTGACCTTCACCAACAAGGCCGCCGGCGAGATGCGCCACCGCATCGACCTGCAGCTGCGCAACGGCAGCCGCGGCATGTGGATCGGCACCTTCCACGGCATCGCCCACCGCCTGCTGCGCCTGCACTTCACCGAGGCCCGGCTGCCGGACGGGTTCCAGGTGCTGGATTCGGACGACCAGCTGCGCCTGGTCAAGCGCGTGGTGCAGGGGCTGGAGCTGGACGAGGGCAAGTTCCCGCCCAAGCAGATCGCCTGGTGGATCAACGAGCAGAAGGACGAGGGCCGCCGCCCGCAGCACATCCAGCCCGAGCCCAACGACGACTGGCTGGAGGTGCGCCGTCGCTGCTACGCCGCCTACCAGGAGCGTTGCGACCGGGCCGGCCTGGTGGATTTCGCCGAACTGCTGCTGCGCGCGCACGAGCTGCTGCGCGATACGCCGGCGCTGCTGTCGCACTACCGCGCGCGCTTCGGCCAGATCCTGGTGGATGAGTTCCAGGACACCAACGCCATCCAGTACGCCTTCGTGCGGGTGCTGGCCGGGGACACCGGCCAGGTGTTCGTGGTCGGCGACGACGACCAGGCCATCTACGGCTGGCGCGGGGCCAAGGTCGAGAACGTGCAGCGCTTCCTCAAGGATTTCCCTGGCGCGCAGACCATCCGCCTGGAGCAGAACTACCGTTCCACCGCCAACATCCTCGGCGCGGCCAATGCGGTCATCGCCCACAACCCGGACCGCATCGGCAAGCAGCTTTGGACCGATTCGGGCGATGGCGAGGCCATCGACCTGTATGCGGCCTACAACGAGATGGATGAAGCCCGCTACATGGTCGAACGCGCGCGCCAGTGGGTGCGCGATGGCGGCAGCTACAGCGATGTGGCCGTGCTCTACCGCAGCAACGCGCAGTCGCGTGCGATGGAAGAAGCGTTGCTGGCCGAGCAGGTGCCGTACCGGGTCTATGGCGGCATGCGCTTCTTCGAGCGCGCCGAAATCAAGGACACCCTGGCTTACCTGCGGTTGCTGACCAACCGCGCCGACGATGCCGCCTTCGAGCGCGCGGTCAACACCCCGGCGCGCGGCATCGGCGACCGCACCCTGGACGAGGTGCGGCGCACCGCGCGCGCCCAGCAGCTCTCGCTGTGGGAAGCGGCCATGCTCTGCACCCAGAGCAGCGCCCTGGCCGCACGCGCGCGCAATGCACTGGCCAGCTTCATCACGCTGGTGGGACAGCTCAATGCCGCGGTCGGCGAGCTGGAACTGAAGGACAAGATCGACCACGTGCTGGTGCACTCGGGCCTGCGCGAGTTCTACGAAAAGGAAAGCAAGGGCCAGCTGGACTCGCGCACCGACAACCTGGACGAACTGGTCTCGGTGGCCTCGCGGTTCGTGCGCTCGGACGATGAAGAAGCCGCCGCCGGCATGAGCGAGCTGGTGGCCTTCCTGTCCTATGCCTCGCTGGAAGCCGGCGAAGGCCAGGCGCAGGCCGGCGAGGAAGGCGTGCAGCTGATGACCCTGCACTCGGCCAAGGGCCTGGAGTTCCCGCTGGTGTTCCTGGTGGGGCTGGAGGATGGGCTGTTCCCCAGCGCGCGCTCGGTGGACGAACCGGGCAAGCTGGAGGAAGAGCGTCGCCTGGCCTACGTGGGCATCACTCGCGCGCGGCAGAAGCTGGTGCTGTGCTATGCCGAGTCGCGGCGCATCCATGGCAGCGACAACTACAACGTGCCTTCGCGGTTCCTGCGCGAGATTCCCAAGGACCTGCTCAACGAGGTGCGGCCCAAGGTGCAGGTCTCGCGCCCGGCGCAGCTGGGCGCCACGCGCAGCTACGGCCAGGCGGCCGTCGAGGTGCCGGCGCTGAAGCTGGGCACCAATGTCAGCCATCCCAAGTTCGGCGGCGGCGTGGTCATCGACTACGAAGGCAGCGGCGCGCATGCGCGCGTGCAGGTGCAGTTCGACGAAGCCGGGGCCAAGTGGCTGGTGCTGGCTTACGCCAACCTGTCGCCGCAGTGAGCGTCGTGGGCCGGCCCTGCATCGACGCGATGCCTTGGCCCACCGCCATCTGACCAGATCGTAACGGCCACGCAAGCGTGGCCGCAGGTCGCTGTTTCCAGGGCATTTTCGCGCGTTCCCCTTCCTCCCTTCGCTGCAGCGCGGCGCGATTGATCACGGTCAATGCCGGCATGCTGGTCCAGCGTGCCTGATGTGGCGTGTCGATCCACTTCATGAAGGAGAAGAACATGTTCAAGCGCATCCTGATCGCCGTCGATGGATCCGAGCTGGCCAACCGCGGCCTGGAGCACGGCCTGTCCCTGGCCGCCGCCATGCAGGGCGAGGTGGTCATCGTCACCGTGACCGAGCCCTGGGCGATGAACATGTACGACGCCACCGGCTGGAGCATCGGCATCCAGGACGGGCCCGAGTACCGCAAGCTGCGCGACGGCGAGGCCGAGCGCATCCTCAAGCCCGCGCTGGACCGCGCGGTGCAGGCGGGGGTGCAGGCCCAGGGCCATCACCTCGCCGACCGCCACCCCGCCGAGGGCATCGTCGATATCGCCCAGGCCCAGCAGTGCGACCTGATCGTCATGACCTCCCACGGCCGCCGCGGCATGCGCCGGGCCCTGCTGGGCAGCCAGACCGCCGAGGTCCTGGCGCATACGACGCTGCCGGTGCTGGTCGTGCGGTGAGTGAAGCAGGAACGAGTGAGGAGGAACGAGGAACGAGAGGTGCGCCCGTAGCTTCTGCTTCTGTTTCCACTCGTTCCTCGCTACCGTTCCTCTCCACTCGTTCCTCGCTCCATGACCAGTGGCACAAGCGGGGCAGCTCCGGCTGGTGGGAGAGTCGGCGCATCGTCCTGGACAACGGTGACCCCATGCCAACGGCCGCGACCGCAGACTCCTCCACACCGGTGTCCGGACGCCTGCGTCGCTGGCTGCGGCACGAGTTGCCGCAGCTGCTCTTGTTCCTGGGCCTGATCCTGGCCGCGCGCAGCACGCTGGCCAATCACTACGTGGTGCCGTCCGGGTCGATGCAGCACACCCTGGAGATCGGCGACCGGGTGGTGGTGGACATGCGCGCCTACGGTGTGCGGCTGCCGCTGCTGGGCACCGAGCTGATCGCCACCGGCCAGCCGCAGCGGGGCGAGGTGGTGGTGTTCGATTCGCCGGTCGATGGCGAGCGACTGATCAAGCGCGTGGCCGCCGTGGCTGGCGACCGCGTGCGGCTGCAGGACGGGCATCTTTCGATCAACGGGCAGCCCCTGGCCGTGGACGCCACGCATGAAGCCTTCGGCGTGCGCCAGGCGCCGCTGGACCTGGACCGCGGCGGCGGTCCGGACATCGACGCCCTGACCGTGCCGCCGGGCCAGCTGCTGATGCTGGGCGATCACCGCGGCAACAGTGCCGATGGCCGCTACTTCGGCCTCATCCAGGCCTCCAGCGTGTACGGCCGGGCCGTCGCGGTCTACTACCGGCGCGGCGAAGGCTTCGGCTGGCGCCGGCTCTAGCCGGGTCAGCGCCGCAGTTTCAGCCGGGGCGTCTCGTCGATGCTGCCGTCGGCGCGGATCACCACGTGCCTGAGTCCCTCACGGTCCACCACCACCGGCACCGGCTCCAGGAACATCGGCCGGCGCACGAACTTCAGTTCCCATTTGAATAGCTCTAGCGTCTGCAGCGCCCGCAGCTGTGCGGCTGACAGCCCGCTGCGCAGCTGATCCCTGCTGGGCGGCTGCGGCGAGGAGGATTGGCGGCGTTCGACCTGGGACATGGCGGCAAGGAGGGGACGGGGCCGGCATCCATGCCGCGGACGTGTTCAGCGCTTTCTTTCGGCAGCAGGCCTGAAAGCTGAACCCGCCAGCCAAGTCAGGTTACCAGCTGTACAGCTGCCACTGCACCGGCGCCGGCTCGCCATTGGCGCGGTTGCCGCGCAGGCGCGAATGCCCGTTGTCGTCGATCAGGTAATACGCCGGCCCGCTGGACGGGGTGACCTTCACCATCCTCAACTGCCCGGCCACCCGGTATTCCTCCACCACGTCGCCGTTGGCTTCCACGCGCACGGCCTGCTCGGCGCCGGTCAGGTCCACGTCCTCGGGCATGTCGGCGAACTGACGCGGCGCTGACGCGCAGCCTGCCAGGGCCAGGGCCGCCACCACGGCGAGCATCGTTTTCATGGAAGGGCTCCGCGTCGGCTTGGGGTGCGCATTATGCGCCCGATGCACGTGAGCGGCGCATGCAACTCCGGCCGGCGCCAACGCCTAGAATGGCGCCATGCCTAGACTCGTTCTGATTGATGGTTCCAGCTACCTCTACCGCGCCTTCCACGCGTTGCCGCCGCTGAGCAACGCCGCGGGCGAGCCCACCGGCGCGCTGTTCGGCGTGGTCAACATGCTGCGCGCCACCTTGAAGGAGCGGCCCGAATACGTCGCCTTCGTGGTCGACGCGCCGGGCAAGACCTTTCGCGACGATCTGTACCCGCAGTACAAGGCCAATCGCGCGGCCATGCCCGATGACCTGCGCGCGCAGATCGAGCCGATGTGCCAGATCGTGCATGCGCTTGGCATCGACATCCTGCGCATCGAGGGGGTGGAAGCCGACGATGTCATCGGCACGCTGGCCCTGCAGGGGCACAACGATGGCCTGCAGGTGACCATCTCCACCGGCGACAAGGACTTCGCCCAGCTGGTGCGCCCAGGCGTGGAGCTGGTCAACACCATGAGCGGCAGCCGCATGGATTCGGATGCGGCGGTGATGGACAAGTTCGGCGTGCATGCCGACCAGATCGTGGACCTGCTCTCGCTGATGGGCGATGCGGTGGACAACGTGCCCGGCGTGGAAAAGTGCGGGCCCAAGACTGCGGCCAAGTGGCTGGGCGAGTACGGCACGCTGGACAACGTCATTGCCAACGCCGGCAACATCAAGGGCAAGATCGGCGAGAACCTGCGCGCGGCGCTGGAGCGACTGCCGCTCAACCGCACCCTGGTGACCATCAAGACCGATGTCGCCCTGGAGGTCGCCGCGCAGGACCTGGCGCTGCGCGAGCAGCATGTGGAGGACCTGCGCGTGCTGTACCAGCGCTACGGCTTCACCCAGGCGCTCAAGGAGCTGGACGGCGGCGCGGCGGTGACCGCGCCGGTGGCCGAGAAGGAGCCGGGGCGTGCGCGCGGGACGGGATTTGCCGCCGCGCTGCCGGCCACGGCGGCCGACCTGGACCCTGCGCTAGCGGCTGCGGGCGACTACGAGACCATCCTGGACAGCGAACGGCTCACGCACTGGATCGACATCCTGCGCGCCGCCGGGCAGTTCGCCTTCGACACCGAGACCGACAGCCTGGACCCGATGCAGGCCAACCTGATCGGCGTGAGCTTCGCCGCAGAGCCGGGCAAGGCCGCCTACCTGCCGCTGGGACACGACTACGGCGGGGCGCCGGCGCAGCTGCCGCGCCAGGACGCGCTGGATGCGCTGCGACCGCTGCTGGGCGATGCGGCCATCGGCAAGATCGGCCAGCACGGCAAGTACGACCTGCACGTGATGCGCCGCCATGGCGTGGACGTGGCCGGCTACACCCAGGACACCCTGCTGGAGAGCTTCGTGCTCAACTCCGGCATCGCCCGTCACGACATGGACAGCCTGGCCAAGCGCTACCTGGGCTACGACACGGTCAAGTATGAGGACATCTGCGGCAAGGGCGCCAAGCAGATCCCGTTCTCGCAGGTGGCCATCGACGATGCCACCCGCTACGCGGCCGAGGACGCCGACATCACCCTGCGCCTGCACCGCGTGCTGGCGCCGAAGCTGGCGGCCGAGCCGGCGCTGCAGGCGGTCTATGCCGACATCGAGGTGCCGCTGGTGCCGGTGCTGGCGCGCATCGAGGCCAATGGCGTGCGCGTGGACCCGGACGAACTGCGCCGGCAGAGCGCCGACCTGTCCCGGCGCATGCTGGCGGCCCAGCAGAAGGCCACCGAGCTGGCCGGGCGCACCTTCAACATGGACTCGCCCAAGCAGCTGCAGGCGCTGTTGTTCGACGAGCTCGGCCTGCCGGCGCTGGTGAAGACTCCCAAGGGCCAGCCCTCGACCAACGAAGAAGCGCTGGAGGCCATTGCCGACCAGCACGAACTGCCGCGGATCATCCTGGAGTATCGCGGGCTGACCAAGCTGCGCAGCACCTACACCGACAAGCTGCCGGAGATGATCAACCCGCACACTGGCCGCGTGCACACCAGCTATCACCAGGCCGGCGCGGCCACCGGGCGCCTGTCTTCCAGCGACCCCAACCTGCAGAACATCCCGATCCGTACCGAGGATGGCCGCCGCATCCGCCGCGCCTTCGTCGCCCCGCCAGGCCGCAAGCTGGTGGCCTGCGACTACTCGCAGATCGAGCTGCGCATCATGGCCCACCTGTCCGGCGATGCCGGCCTGGTCGGCGCCTTCGAGTCCGGCGCCGACGTGCACCGCGCCACCGCCGCGGAAGTGTTCGGCCGCACGATCGATGAGGTCACCGGCAACGAACGCCGCGCCGCCAAGGCCATCAACTTCGGCCTGATGTACGGCATGAGCGCCTTTGGCCTGGCGCGCCAGCTCGGCATCGCCCGCGGCGAGGCGCAAGACTACATCGCCCTGTACTTCAGCCGCTTTTCCGGCGTGCGCGACTACATGGAGGCCACCCGCCAGCAGGCGCGGGAGAAGGGCTACGTGGAAACCGTGTTCGGCCGCCGCCTGTATCTGGACTACATCAACGCCGGCAACCAGGCCCAGCGCGCCGGTGCCGAACGCGCCGCGATCAATGCGCCCATGCAGGGCACTGCGGCGGACATCATCAAGCGCGCCATGGTCGCGGTGGACGGCTGGCTGGCCGACCACCGCGAGCGCGCGCTGATGATCCTGCAGGTGCACGACGAACTGGTGTTCGAGGTCGATGCCGACTTCGTCGACACCCTCAAGACCCGGGTCGATGCGCTCATGACCGGCGTGGCGCAGCTGGCCGTGCCGCTGGAAGTGGACTGCGGGGTGGGCGACAACTGGGACGAGGCGCACTGAACGGGCGGACGGGGACCACAGCGGTTTGTTGACCCTGCGCGCGCGCATTTTGCGAGCAGTGAAACAATTACAGAACTGCCGGGTTCAGATAATGAATCGGTGCTTAATACTCCGAATTCTTAACCCGCCCCTTCACGAAATATCCATGGTCGAAGTGTTCTTATAGCCCTCGACAGATGCAACGTCTGTCGCGGAGACACTCCCATCCCCTGGAGTGAATCCCCTGGAACGGGCCCCCTCCCCAGGGACCGTTCCCTAGCCCCGCAGGCCCCCCCTGGTCCGCGGGGCTTTTTCTTTTCCGGGATCGGATTGTTCGCAACCGGGCCTCCGCCTCGCGCGGTCCCGGTCCGCCCCCACAGTGAGGCGCGGTCGGTCGGTTCTTGCCGGGGTCGCCGCTCGCCGCCGCTGCGCCTTCGATCTGGCGGAAAGGTTGCTCCCCCTCAATCGGCGCCCAGTTCTCAGTCCCCAGCGCAACGCGGCATCCACGCGGCGTTGGAGATCGCACCGCTACCGTACCGCCACCGCCGTCACCCTCGGGATGTCCCATGCACCTGCCCGCCGATCTGCTCAAGCTGTCCATGCCGTGGTGGGAGTTCATCCTGCGCGCCTGCGTGGTGTACTTCATGCTGCTCACCCTGATGCGCATGGCCGGCAAGCGGGCCATGGGACAGTTCACGTCCTTCGACATGCTGCTGCTGGTGCTGCTGGGCAACGCGGTGCAGAACGCGCTGCTGGGCACCGACAGCTCGGTGGCCGGCGGCCTGCTGCTGGCGGCCACGCTGATCAGCCTGAACTGGCTGGTCGGGCTGGTCTCGGCCCGCAGTGCCAAGGTGGATCGCCTGGTGGAGGGCGCGCCGGTGCTGCTGGGGCGCGATGGCCAGATCTACCGCGAGGTGCTGCGCCGCGAGCTGATCAGCCGGGCCGATTTCGACCGCGCCATGCGTGAGCAGGGCATCGAGGACGTGGGCGACATCGCCCTGGCGGTGCTGGAAACCAACGGCCATATCGCGCTGCTGCAGCGGCACGACGCCGCCGGCGCGCGCTGAGGCCGGCTCCTCAGCGCGGCTGGTCCAGCCAGTCGCGCGAGGTCAGGTAGGCGGCCAGGCGGGCCTCGTCGCTGCCGTCCTGCGGGGTGTAGCCATACTCCCAGCGCACGCGCGGCGGCAGGCTCATCAGGATGGATTCGGCGCGCCCGCCGCTCTGCAGCCCGAACAGGGTGCCGCGGTCGTAGACCAGGTTGAACTCGACGTAGCGGCCGCGACGGTACAGCTGGAACTCGCGCTCGCGCTCGCCGAAAGGCGTGTCCTTGCGACGCGCGACCAGCGGCAGGTAGGCATCGAGGAAGCCATCGCCGACCGCGCGCAGATAGTCGAAGTCGCGTTCGAAATCCTCGTGCAGGTCGTCGAAGAACAGACCGCCCACACCGCGGGTCTCGTTGCGGTGCTTGATGAAGAAATACTCGTCGCACCAGCGCTTGTGCGCGGCATAGCGCTGCGGGTCGAACGGCGCGCACAGGTCGTGCGCCACCTGGTGCCAGTGGCGCACGTCCTCCTCGAAGGGATAGAAGGGGGTCAGGTCGAACCCGCCGCCGAACCACCAGGCCACGGTCTGCCCGTCGCGCTCGGCGCGGAAGTGGCGCACGTTGGCGTGAGTAGTCGGCAGGTAGGGGTTGCGCGGATGGAACACCAGCGACACGCCGACCGCGCGCCAGGAGGCGCCTGCCAGCTCCGGCCGCGCGGCCGTGGCCGAGGGCGGCAGGCGGTCGCCGGACACGTCGGAGAAGCCGATGCCGGCCTGCTCGAACACCGCGCCATCGCGCAGGATCCGCGTGCGCCCACCGCCGCCCAGGGATGGGGCAGTGTCGCTGGAGCCAGCAGGCCGGTCATGGGCGCCTAGTTGCCCGCGACTCCACTGATCCTCGACGAAGCGGGCCTGGCCGTCGGCGGTTTCGATGGCCGTGCAGATGCGGTCCTGCAGGCCGGTCAGGTAGTCGCGTACGCGCTGGAAGTCTTGCATCCGGGCATTGTAAGCGGCGGGCGCGGGTGGGGGGTGGTGCGAGGAACGAGTGGAGAGGAACGAGGAACGAGTGGGTGCTCGTTGCCAGGGCTCGCCCAGGGAGGGCGAGCGCCGCGACATGGAGTGCGCTCGCGTCACGCCGCGCCATGCGGCGCGGTGTGTCAGCGCGAGAATTCGGCCCGGATCTCGGGGCGGCCCAGCTTCCAGATGATCCAGACATGGAAGCCGGCGAAGACCACCATCAGCGCGGCCGGGATCAGCATCATCGCGCGCATCATCTGCGCGAACTCCGGCGGCAGCGGGCCGACCGGTCCGCCGGTCTCGATGGACAGCCTGGCCTCCTGCATCGCCACCACCATATCCACCATCTGCGGCAGCAGGGCCAGCGAGGCCAGCTGCATCAAGGTGCCCAGCACCACCATGGCGATGAAGGCGCGCCGGCCCCACTCGCGTCGTTGCAGCAGGCCCCAGGCGGCCGCGCCCAGCAGGGCCGACAGCAGCACGCTGGCCAGCCCGGTGATCAGGCCATGGGTGTAGTACCAGTGGAACAGCGGCGGCAGCCTCGGCCCTGGCTCGGCACCACCGAAGAGCATGCGCAGCGTGTGATCGGCCGGCAGCACCGCGGCGGTGCCGGCCTGGACCAGCCCTGACAGGCCGCCCAGCACGGCCATGGCGATCGTCACCCACGCCAGCACATTGACGAAGCCGGAGTGCGGCGCGGTGGCGTGGGGGAGCGGGGGCGGGGCAGGGGGCATGGCGGACATCTGGATACACCAATCTGGGAAGCGGGATCGGCTTGTATGAATTGTTGGGCTCGGACAATGCGGATCAGCTCGAATCGAGACTTTCCTCATTCATGCACTGACCGATCTCCGCGTTTGTCGAGGCGGAAACGAAACACTCGTAGTCCTTGCGCGTATATCGCTCACCGGCGACACAGGCCGCCACGTTGGCGCCGGAGCGTTCAGCAGCCCACTTCGGATCCCTGGCGGCATCCGACCACGAGGCGATCTGCGCCATCTCGCGCTGTTGAATGGCGATGCATTCCTGCTCGGTGAGCTTGGCAGGCCCGCAGCCAGGCAGCACGGCCGCCACTGCCCCCGCCAGCAACCAGGACCCTTTCGCACCATGCGATGCCATGAATCGAGTCTCCGCCTTATTTCAAGGTGGCGTCGAACAGCTTGAGGATGCGCTTGTACTCGTCCAGCCAGGAATCGGCGCGGGTGAAGCTGTGGCGCTCCAGCGGGTAGGGGGCGATTTCCCAGTTGTCCTTGTGCAGCTCGATCAGCTTCTGGCTCATCACCACCGAATCGCGGAAGAACACGTTGTCGTCGATCATCCCGTGGGCGATGAGCAGGTGATCCTGCAGGCCGTCGGCGTATTCGATGGGCGAGGAGATCCGGTAGGCCTCTGGGTCGATGTCCGGCGTGTTGAGGATGTTGGCGGTGTACTCGTGGTTGTACTGGCTCCAGTCCGCCACCGGACGCAGCGCGGCGCCGGCCTTGAACACGCCCGGCGCGCGGAACAGCGCCATGAAGGTCATGAAGCCGCCGTAGCTGCCGCCGTAGATGCCGGCGTGGTCGACATCGCCGTGCTGGTTGGCCACCAGCCAGTCCAGGCCGTCGCGATAGTCCTCCAGCTCGGGATGACCCATGTTGCGGTAGATCGCCGTGCGCCAGTCGCGGCCGTAGCCCTCGCTGCCGCGGTAGTCCAGGTCCAGCACGATGTAGCCCTGCTGCACCAGCAGGTTGTGGAACATCTGCTCGCGGAAGTAGGCCGGATAGCGCTGGTGCACGTTCTGCAGGTAACCGGCGCCGTGCACGAACATGACGATCGGATACTTGCGGCCCGCCTCGCGCGTGGCTGGCGCGTAGAACTTGCCCCACACCGTGCCGGCGCCGTGCTTGGAGGGGATCTGCACGATCTGCGGCTGGATCCAGTCGCGCGCCTTGAACGCCGCGCTGCGGGTGTCGGTGAGCACGCGCGCCTCGCCGCCGGCGGCCGGCACCACGGCCAGCTGCGTGGGCAGGTAGCTGCGCGAGTACTCCACCAGCAGCTGGCGACCATCGGGCGAGGTCTGGAAGCTTTCCACGCCCTGCAGCGCGGTCAGCTCGCGTACCTGGCCACCGTCCACGCCCACGTTGCAGACCTCGTAGCGGCCCGGCTGCTGGCGATTGCACAGGAAGTTGAAGCTGCGCCCATCGGCCGACAGCTCCGGCATCGAGGCCTCCCACTTGCCCGAGGTCAGCGCGCGGGCGCGGCCGCGCTCGCCGGCCACGTACAGGTGCGCGTATCCGCTTTCCTCGGACAGCAGCCACAGCGTGCGGTTGTCGCCCAGCCAGCCGAAATCGTTGAAGCCCCAGTTGATCCAGGCCTCGTCGGTCAGACGGTGGCGCGAGGCCAGGGTGGCCTTGTCCAGGTCCACGCTGGCGATCCAGCGGTCCTTGTTGTCGATGGCGCGCACCAGCACGGCCACGTTGCGGCCGTCGTTGCTCCAGCGGATCGCCGGACCCTCGCGGTCGGCTTCGATGCGCACGGCGCGTTCCCCCTGCATCGGCTCCTGCCCGGCGGCCTTGCGCAGCTGGGCCAGCGGGTCGCGGTCGATGCCGGGCAGGGCATCGAACTTCAGCTCGCGCGCGCCGGCGTTGGCCAGGTCCACCAGCCACAGGCGGTTGGGCAGCGGCAAGTTGCGGCCGACACGGGTGCGGACTTCTTGGAATTCCTCGTAGCCGGACTCGGTGACGTACTTGGGCATCTTGCCGGCCTGGCCGGCACCGCCGTTCTTCTCCTGCGTCACCACCAGCAGCCAGCGGCCGTCGGGCGAGAGCGCGCTGCCTTCGATGCTGAGCTTGTTGCCCAGGTAGACGGTGGCGGGGGCCTGGCTGGCGTCAGCCTTGCGCCAGGCCTGCTGCTGCTCGCGCACGGCCTCGCGCTTGGCGCGATCCTCGGCCAGGGTCTTGAGCACACGCAGCTGGTAAGCGCGCAAGGCGTCCTTGGACGGGGCGGCCGGGTCGTTCTCGGCCTTCACTTCCGCGGCCTGGGCGACCACGCCGCCGGGCCACCAGCGGTACCACTGCGGCCCCACGCGCCAGGCCAGGCCGCCGTCGGTGGTGAACTGCGGCTGCTCCGCCTCCTGGTTGGCGCGGGTCAGCTGGGTCAGCGCGCCGCTGCGCAGATCGCGGATGAAGATGTTGCCGTCGCGCACGAAGGCCATGCGCTGGCGGCTGCTGTCGTACACCGGCGCCTGGCCTTCCAGCGTGCCGCGCTGGTCGTCGGCCACGCGTGCGGCCGCACCGCCGCCCAGGTCCTGGCGGAAGGTGTCGCGCACCGGGCTGCCGTCGCGCTTGAGCGCGTATTGCACGTGGCGGCTGTCCCAGCTCCAGGTCGCCTCTTCCACCGGCGGGCCGATCCATTCCGGGTCGGCCATGACCTGCTCGATCGTCAGCGGCGCGGTCTGCGCGGTCGCGGTGGGAACCAGGGCGGGCGAGGCCAGCAGGGCGGCCGCCAGCAGGGCGACAGGCAGGACAGGGCGCATCGGTGATCCGTGTTGCGGGGGTGAAGGCCGCAAAGGGTAGCAGCCACCTCGGCGAGGCGGCTGTTCCGATGGTCATGGTGGAGGGAGGAACGAGCGTGGAGGAACGAGGAACGAGTGGAAGCGGCCGGCGAAGTCCTCGCCCTCACTCGTTCCTCGTTCCTCTCCACTCGTTCCTTCCCCAATCCCCCTCACTCCCCCGCCGCCCGGCGCAGCTCCGCCACATCCGCCGCGCTGATGCGGTCCTCGTAGCGATTGCCGAAGTGCGTGCGCAGGTAGTTGGTGACATCGGCCACCTGCGCATCGGTCAGGGCCACGCCACGGGTCTGCGCCAGCTGCGCCGGGGTCACGCCGAAGGCCGGCATGTTCTTGCGCCCCTGCAGGATGGTCATGGCCACGTAGTGCGGCGAGGCCAGCGTCGGGTTGCCGGCCAGTGCCGGGTAATGGCCGACCTGGCTGGCGCCCTGGCCTTCGGGCATGTGGCAGCCCTGGCAGACATGGCGGTAGATGGTGGCGCCATCGGCCTTGCTGAACTGGCCGGTGCTCTGCATGGCGAAGGCCTCATCGGCATGGCTGGCCGGCTGCACCGCCAGCAGGACCAGGGCCAGGCCCGAGGGAAGCAAGCCACGCCTCATGATTTGGCTCCCGCGACAACACGCTGGTGGATGCGCTCGATGGCATCCAGCGCCGAGGTGATCGATCCTTCCTGCCAGCCGCCCAGGAACGAGGCATGCTCGCCAGCCAGGGCGATGCGGCCATCGATCTGGCACAGGTCGTCGTAGTGCTTCTCGCGGGCTTCCTCGGTCCAGATGCCGGCGCAGCCCTGGGTGAAGGGCGAGCGGTGCCAGGCCACGGAGATGCCGTTCTCGAATTCCTGCTTGTACTGCGGATGGATCTGGCTGCCGTATTCCACCGCCTTGGCCACGCGTTCGGCCGGTGCCATGGAGGTGAACTCGGCCGAGTTGAGGCTGCCATAGGTGAAGGCGCCCAGCAGCACCCCCTTGCCGCGGCTGTAGTAGTCGCAGCTGGGGTAGGAAATGTGGGTGATGGGCAGGCCGGTGTAGGTGATGCCGCCGTAGATCTGCTCGTCCTCTTCCCAGAAGCGGCGCTTGAACTGCAGGCCGATCTTGACCGAGGCGCTGTACGGCACCGCGGCGATCGCTGCCTCCATCTTCGGCCCGACGTTGATCGGCAGCTGGCTCAGGATCGACAGCGGGATCGTGCACAGGCACCAGTCCGCGCGCGCGGTCTGGGTGCTGCCCGGGCTGGCCGTATCCTCGTAGCTGACGCTCACCCCGCGCGCATCCTGCTGGATCGCGGTGACCTTGGCGCCGTACTGGATCAGCGCGCCCAGTTCGCGGCCGAAGGCCTTGCCGATCATGCCCATGCCGCCGACCGGCTGGAACATGGTGGTCTGCCACTCGTAGGTCTCACCCGGCAGCAGGCCGGCCCAGGTGTTGGAATCGAGGATCTCGCCCAGCCCCAGGGGATCGGAGAACCGCGGCCGCGCCGACAGACCGCCGGATGGGTCCTTCAGATAACCGCGGCGCGCATTGCTGGCCTCGCCCGTGCGGTAGGCGTAACGCTGGTCCAGGGCGCCCCATTGCCGCAGCGACTCCAGCAGCTTCTCCTGGTCCTCGCGCGTGACCTGCGCATCCAGTGCGCGCTGCTGCAGCGACTTGGCCAGCAGTTCGGCCACATGTCCGTGATAGTCGGCTCGGATGGCACGGAAGCGCTGCGGCCTGCCGCCGAAGTGCGCCGGGCTGTGCATGAAGGCGTTGTAGTTGACCTGAATGAAGGGCTCCACGGCCACGCCCAGGCGCCGGCAGTAGCCCAGCACCGCGGTGTGGTGGTGCGGGATGCGCCAGGGCCCGGGATTGACGTACAGGCCCTCATCGAACTCGCAGCGCTGGGTGGCCCCGCCCAGTTCGGTGTAGGTGTCGCCGCCGTACAGGCTCCAGTTGCGGCCACCGGGGCGCTGGTTGTACTCCAGCACCTTGACCGTATAGCCGGCATCGCGCAGCTCCATCGCCGCGGCCATGCCGGCCACGCCGGCGCCCAGCACCAGCACCGAGGTGCCCTTGGGCGCGCCCTGCAGCTTGACCGGACCCTTGTAGGGCGAAGGGCCGGCCAAGCCCAGCGAGGTCATGGCCGCATACATCGCCGCGCCACCGGCGCTGACGCCGATCATCTGCAGCAGTTCGCGACGGCTCATCGAGGGACGGCTTGGGTCCTGCATGCAAGGCTCCTGGCGGGTGGGAAGAAGCTGGCTGCGGTGCTGGCGCGCTGCGCGGACAAAGGTGCGGCATGCGGCGGCGCGATGGACCGCCGCGCGCGCTCAGTCGCCGCGCAGGGCGGCCACGTCCGATGCGCTGAGGTTGTCCTGGTAGTGGTTGCCGAAGTGCGTGCGCAGGTAGTTGGTCACCTCGGCGATCTGCTTGTCGGTCAGGCCGACGTTGCGCATGTCGTTGGCGTATTTTTCGCCACGCCCGAAGGCCGGCATGTTCTTGCGGCCCTGCATGACCGTCAGCGCCACGTACTGCGGCGAGACCAGGGTGGGGTTATCGACGAAGCCGGGGTAGTAACCGACCTGCCGTGCCCCTTTGCCGTCGGCCATGTGGCAGCCCTGGCAGACCTGGGTGTAGATGCCGGCGCCATCGAGCCGGGACAGGTCCGCGGCGGTGTGCAGGGGCTCGGCTTCGTCGGCGAGCACGGGCAAGGCCAAGGCAAGCCCCAGCGTCGCAGCCAGGGAGGCGAAGCGGATCGTGCGCATGCGGTTCATCGGCGTACTCCTCATGGACGTGCGCCTGCCAGCACATGCTGGTGCAGGCGCCCGATGGCGTCGTGGGCCGAGGTGATGGCCCCTTCCATCCACGCCGGGATGTAGGAGGCGTGCTCGCCCGCCAGGGCGATGCGGCCATCGATCTGGCACAGGTTGTCGTAGTGCTCGGCGCGGGTGTCCTCGGTCCAGCGGCCGGCGCAGCCCTGGGTGAAGGGCACGCGGTGCCAGGCCACGGCGATGCCGTTGTCGAATTCGGCGCGGTACTGCGGATGGATGCGGCTGCCGTACTCCAGCGCGGCCTCGATACGCTGCTCCGGCGTCATCGAGGTCAGCTCCACCGCGCCCTGGCCGCCGGCATACGCACCCAGCAGCACGCCCTTGCCATCGCTGAAGTAGTCCGTGGCCGGATAGGCGATGCTGCGGATCGGCGTGTCGGTGTAGCTGATGCCGCCATAGATGCGCTCGTCCTGCTCCCAGAAGCGGCGCTTGAACTGCAGGCCGACCTTGACCGAGGCGTTGTAGGGCACGGCCGAGATCGCCGCTTCCATCTTCGGCCCGACGTTGATCGGCAGCTGGCTCAGGATCGACAGCGGCAGCGTGCACAGGCACCAGTCCGCGCGCTCGGTCAGGGTGCTGCCCGGTGCGGCCAGGTCCTCGTAGGAGACGGTGACGCCGCTGGCATCCTGGCGGATCTCGGTGATCTTGCTGCGATAGCGGATCACCTCGCCCAGGGCCTTGCCGAAGGTCTTGCCGATCATGCCCATGCCGCCGACCGGCTGGAACATGGTGGTCTGCATCTCGTAGTTCTCGCCGGCCACCAGTCCCGACCACGCATCGGCGCTGAGCATGTCCTGCAGCGTCAGCGGCTGGGACGGGATCGGTCGCGCGCTCAGGCCGCCGCCCGGGTCCTTTTCGAAACCGCGGCGATTGCTGCTGGCCGTGCCCTTGACGTAGCGGTGGTCCTTGCCCAGCGCGCCCCAGCTGCGCAGGCCTTCCAAGAGCTTTTCGCGGTCCTCGCCGGTGACGGCGGCCTCCAGCGCGTTCTGCTGGATCGCCTTGGACAGCAGTTCGGCGATATGGCCCTGGGCATCGGCCTTGATAGTGCGCAGCCGCTGCGGCTTGCCGCCGAAGGCCTGGCTGTTGTGCAGGAAGGCGTTGTAGTTGACCTGGATGAAGGGCTCCAGCTTGACCCCCAGCATCTTGCAGGTGTCCAGCACGGCGTGGTGGTGGTACGGGATGCGCCAGGGGCCGGGGTTGAGATACAGCCCCTTGTCGAACCGGCAATGCTGGGTGGCGCCGCCGAGCTCGGTGTAGGTGTCCCCGCCGTACAGGCTCCAGTTGCGGCCGCCGGCGCGATCGTTGTACTCCAGGATCTTTACCTTGTAGCCGGCCTTGCGCAGCTCCCACGCCGCGGTCATGCCGGCCAGCCCCGCACCGAGGATCAGCACCGAGGTGCCGGCCCTGGGGCGTCCTTCCAGCTTGATCGGACCGGTATAGCTGGACTCGGCGGCGAAGCCGAGCTGGATCATCGCCTGGTACATGGCCGCACCACCGGCGCTCAGGCCGATCATGCGCAGCAGTTCGCGGCGGCTGGGCGAGGGATTGGAAGCGTCTGGCATTGCGGTCTCGTGTTGCGGCGTGATCGTGCAGCGCGGTGTCGTCGGACCGGACGCTGCGGCAGCGGCATGCGTCGTGCGGCCGCGCAGGTTGCATCCTCGCGCGTGCGCGGCCACCGCATGGCCGGCGCGAGGGGTGGGGCCGGCGTGCGTGGGTAGTGCCGGGATGGTTGCGATTGAAAGCAGGAAGGCGCGCCGCGCGGCTTGCACGATGGTCACGCGACAGGCGTCGCACACGCCCACGATGCGCGCTTATGCTGCGGCGACCTTTCCCGCGCTGGAGTCTTCGATGGCCGCTGTCCGTCTTGCCTTGCTGTCCCTGCCGCTGTTGCTGTGCACCGCCGCTGCGGCGCAGGCCGCCGAGGTGAAGCGTCATCTGGATCCGGCCGGCAAGTCCTCCATCGCGCGTGCGGTCGAAGTGCCCGCGGACAAGACGGTGATCTATCTGAGCGGCGCTGTCCCCGGCGTTTCCGATCCCAAGGCGCCGAAGGATTCGCTGCAGGCCTACGGCGACACCAAGACGCAGACCCTGAGCGTGCTGGCGCAGATCGACAAGCAGCTCAAGTCCTTAGGGCTGACCATGGGCGATGTGGTGAAGATGCAGGCCTTCCTGGTCGGCGGTCCGGAGACCGGCGGCAAGATGGATTCGGAGGGCTATCGCGCCGCCTATGCCGAATACTTCGGCACCCAGGCCCAGCCCAACCTGCCGGCGCGCTCGACCCTGCAGATCGCCGGCCTGGCCAATCCGGCCTTCCGCGTGGAGATCGAGGTGGTGGCCGTGCGCCCCTGAGTGCGCGGTCCGCGGCCATGTGCGTGGCGGTCGGCCACGGCCGCTGCCTGCCCGCTGCCCGCCGCGGGCAAACTTGCCTTTCACGACGCCCAGCGGCCAAGCTAGGCCCCTGATGTGCTCCGCGCAGCATGCTGCGGAGCGGTTTCCAGGGAACTTGCTACGACATGTCGGCCGTCATCCATGCTCCGTCCGCGCCCGCGGTCCAGATCACCTTGGGCGTGGGCGATCCTGCGCGCCTGATCGCCATCGACCGCGGCCAGCCCATCGATGTGGCCACCTTCCACGCGCATGTGCGCGGTGTCGCGGCCCTGCTGCCGCACGGCCAGCACGCGGTGAACCTGTGCGAGAACCGCTACCGCTTCATCGTCGCCCTGTGCGCGGTGGCGCTGCGCGGGCAGATCACGCTGCTGCCGCCTTCGCGCGCACCGGCGGTGGTGGCCGAGGCGATGGCGCGCCACGCCGATAGCTGGGCGCTGGGCGATGAGGCCATCGAGCAGGCGCCTGCGCGCTACCTGCGCCTGCCCGAGACCCTGCCGATGGCTGATGGTCCGGTCCCGCAGGTGCCGCAGGATGCGCTGGCCGTGATCGGCTTCACCTCCGGCAGCACCGGCCAGCCCAAGCCCTACCCCAAGACCTGGGCCAGCTTTAGCACCAGCAACCAGCAGAATCTGCGCGCGCTGGCTTCGCTGTGGGCCGGGCAGGTGCCCAGCGTGGTGGCCACCGTGCCGCCGCAGCACATGTACGGCATGGAGCTGTCGGTGGTGATGCCGCTGCTGTCCGAGGTGGCCATCGATGGCGGCAGGCCGTTCTTTCCCGGCGATGTGGCCCAGGCGCTGGCCCAGGTGCCGGCGCCGCGGCTGCTGGTGACCACGCCGGTGCATCTGCGCGCGCTGGTGGATTCGGGTGTGCAGCTGCCGCCGCTGACGGCGATGGTCTCGGCCACCGCGCCGCTGTCCCAGGAACTGGCCCAGGCGGCCGAGGCGCGCTTTGCCGCGCCGGTGATGGAGATGTTCGGCTCGACCGAGACCTGCATCTTCGCCCACCGCCGCACCGCCATCGACACGCACTGGACGCCGCTGCCGAGCGTGCGCGTGATCCCGCAGCCCGACGGCAGCCTGGTGCAGGCCGCGCACCTGCCGCAGCCGGTGCCGCTGGCGGACCTGATGGAAGTCGAGCCCGACGGGCGCTTCCGCGTGCGCGGCCGCCAGGCCGACATGCTGGAGATCGCCGGCAAGCGCGCCTCGGTAGGCGATCTCACCCGCCGCTTGCTGGCTATCCCCGGCGTGCGCGACGGCGTGATGGTGCAGCTGGAGCAGGCCGACGATGTCGGCGTGCGCCGCATCGCCGCGCTGGTGGTGGCGCCGGAGCTGGACGAAGCCGCCATCCTGGCCGCGCTGCGCCAGGGCGTGGATCCGGTGTTCCTGCCGCGGCGCATCCGCTTTCTCGGCGCGCTGCCGCGGGCCGAGACCGGCAAGCTGCCGCGCGCGGACGTGTTGAAGCTGCTGGACGCTTGATCGCCCGGCGGCGCTGGCCGTGGTCACCCCTCACCGACAGGATGTCGCCCATGCACCGTCGTCGTCTCGCATCGATTCTCGTAACTGCCGTGGTCCTGGGCCTGGTCGCCACTAGCTCGGCCTGGCTCGGACGACGCAGTGCGCTGAACCAGCCCGCGGCGCGGCCATCGCCCGAGCTGCCTGCGGCGGCGAATGATGCGCCAACGCCGGCCTCGCGCATCGGCCCGGACCAACCCGCCCGCGCTGCCGTTGCCCGTGCGCCGCTGCCGCCGCAGGACACGCCGCTGCGCCTGATCCAGGCCGAGCTCACCGCCAGGGCGCATGACGGCGATGCCGGGGCCGCCTGCAGGCTGGCCGCCGAGCTGCAGCGCTGCGAGCAGGCTGAGCGCGCGCTGCGTGTTTACGATCGGTCCCTCCAGCGCAAGAGGGAGATTGTCGACCTGCTCCATCCCTCACAGCGCGAGAAGTCCAGGAGGGAGCTGGACCAAGACGAAGTGACGACGGGGCAGCGGTTGCTGCGGGAAGCGGAGCGCTGCGATGGCAGCAGCCCCGTCGGGGACGCTGAGCGCATTGCCTATTGGCGTCAGGCGGCCCTGGCAGGTCGCCCTGGCGCATTGTTGGTATACGGCACAGGCAATGCCTTCCAGTGGCACGATTTCATGGATGTCCTGCCACAGTTGCAAACCTACCGTCAGGAGGCCGAGCGATTGATGCTGCGGGCCGCCGAGGCCGGGGATCTGCGTGCCTTGCTCGCATTGGGGAACGCCTACACACCCGACGATGAATCCCGCTCACGCAGCATGTTGGCGCAGTCCGTGAAGCCGGATGCAGCGCGGGCTTTCGCGCTGCACCAGTACATCGAAGCCGCAATGGCGGGCGCGCGCCAGAACCTGCCCCAGCATATGCGCGAGAAGATGTCCGAAAAACCGCTCAAGAGGCTCGATGCGATGCTCGATGCCCATGGCCGGGAGCGGGCCAATCAGCTCCTGAGCCAGTGGCAGCGTGAATGGAAGCGGCCCACGTGGCCCGAACACGCGCCCGGTGCGGCCATCGGATCGCAGGGGCAGGCGCCGTACTTCATCGGGTTGGAATGTGGCGAGTAGATCGCCACAAGCACCTCACCCATGCACGCCATCGATCTCCACCGCCAGCTCGCGGCGGCAGATCGCGGCGTGCAGGAGCATGCGCGGCACGCGCTGGCCGAAGCGCTCGTCCAGCGCCTGCGCCACCGTGGGCAGGTCGTCGGCATCGCGCACGTAGACCTTCAGGCGCGTGCTTTCGCCGAAGGCCAGCGGGAGCGCCGGCGCGTGCTTGCGCGCCGATTCCAGCAGTGCATCGAAGTTGAGCAAGGTCTCGCGCAACTGCGCCAGCAGCTGGCCTGCATGCAGGGTCTCGTGGCCGACGATGCTGGCCGTGCCCGACAGCAGCAGCGGCATGTCGCTGCCGGCCGGCGGCACCATCGCGCGGGCGAAGCTGGGGGACTGCGGGCCGTACTGGCGCGGATAGCGGTAGGCGCTGATCTGCCGCGGGTTCTCCACCGGCGTGCCGGCCTGGCGCGCGGCCAGCCAGTAGACCTGCAGGGTGCGCACCTCGTCGCTGCGGCCGATGCCGGTGGCCGCGGGCAGCTGGTGGTCCTCGAAGCGGCCCAGGCCACGGGCGCGGCCCACGCAGAACTCGCGGTAGCGCTCGCGGTCGCCCTCGCCCAGGGTGATGCCGCTGAGGTAGTTCCACATGCGCAGCAGATGCGGGGTCTGGCTGCCGCGGATGAGTTCGGACAGCGCGCCGTAGGCCAGCGCGGCCGCTTCCTCGATGCCGATCTTGCGCTCGTCCACCTCGATCACGCCGAACTGCAGCTCGCCGTCGGTGGCCCAGGCGATCTCGCCGGTGCGTCCGGCATGCACCGGGCGCGTGGTGCGCCAGACTTCCAGCATGCGCGGGCCATAGGGCTGCAGCGGCACGCGCAGATAGCGCGGGTCCTCGTGCACCGGTGCATCGCTGCCGAAGCCGAACACCGCCAGCACGCGCGGGTCCTCCAGCAGCGTGGACGGCGCGGTTTCCGGAACGTAATCCACCGTCAGGTGCGGGGGCAGGGCGGCATCCACCGCATGCGGTTGGCTCACGAACGATCTCCTTGCAAGGTCTCTCCGTCGAAGCGCGCGCGGCGCTGGCGACGGCGATGCAGCCAGGCCCGCCAGGCCTTGGGCGCCATCAGCGTCGAGGCGGTGAAATACAGCGCGCGGAACACGCGCAGCCGGCGGGTGACGGCCGGCGCGTCGAACACATCGCCGGCCAGCATCGCCACCACCGCGTTCTCCACCTGCAGCACGTTGCGCGGATTGGCGAACAGGTGGCGCATGGCCGGCGAGGTGAAGCGATAGATGAACCACTTGAACTCATCCAGCCCGCCGACCAGATGCTTTTCCAGCGTGCGCCGCAGCGCCGGCTCACGGGCGGGCTCGCGCAGCGCGGCATCGACGGTGGCGGCGGCCTGCTCGGCGCCGTGCATGGCCAGGTACACGCCGGAGGAGAACATCGGATCGACGAAGGCGTAGGCATCGCCGACCAGCAGCCAGTTCGGCCCGCCCATGCGCGTGCATTCGTAGGCGTAGTTGCCGGTGGCGTGCACTGGCGCCACCCGACGCGCGCCGGCCATGCGTTCGTTGGCTTCCGGATTGAGCGCGATCGTGCGGCGCAGGAAGGCTTCGCTGTCGCCGTGACGGGTCTTCATGTAGTCGGGAAAGCACACCACGCCCACACTCATCACCTCATCGCGCAGCGGGATCAGCCACATCCAGCCATGCCGATGGCGGTAGATGCTGATGTTGCCGGCATCCTCGCCCGGCCGGCGGGTCACGCCCGTGAAATGGCTGAAGATCGCCGCGGACTGGTGCCGCGCATTCTTGCGCTTGAGCTTGAGCTTGCTGCCCAGCACGGTGTCGCGGCCGCTGGCGTCGAGCAGGTAGCGCGGCTGGAACACGCGCGTGGTGCCTTCCTGGCTTGCCTGCACCACCGGTTGCGTGCCCTGCATGGCGACATCGCTCACGCGCACGCCCTCGCGCGCGTCTACGCCGGCGGCGCGGGCGTTGTCGAACAGGATCTTGTCGAACTCCTCGCGCCTGACCTGGAAGGCGTAGTCGGCCTTGGCGCCCAGCGCATGGGTGAAGCGGAAAGTGTTGTAGCCGCCGGTGTCGGCCGGGAAGTCCGCGCCGAGCTTGAGCACGCCGACCTGGCGCACCTGCTCCAGCACGCCCAGGCGCTCCAGGATCGGCATGTTCATCGGCAGCAGCGATTCGCCGATGTGGAAGCGCGGGTGGTGGTCCTTTTCCAGCAGGGTCACCTGCCAGCCCTGGCGGGCCAGGAAGGTGGCCGCGGTGCTGCCGGCCGGGCCGCCGCCGATCACCAGGACATCGGGGCGCTCGATCTGCGCCGCCGTCGGCGCAGCGGCCGCTGGCGGGGCGACGGGGTCGGCGATGGCTGCGGTCATCCGTGGAACCTGGTACGAAAGTGGTGCGAAAGGCGGCCATGATAGCGCCAGCGACCCGTGCCCGAGCTTGCGCGTCAGGCGCCGATGCACCATCGTGTCGCACCTTTTCATGCTGGGGAGCCCCGTCGATGTCCGCGCAAACCGCCGCCGAAACCGAACTGGCCGAGCTGCTGGTCGAAAGCCTCAACCTGGAAGACGTCCAGGCGAGCGAGATCGACCCGGAAGCGCCGCTGTTCAATACCGGCCTCGGTCTGGATTCGATCGACGCGCTGGAACTGGCGCTGGCCATCAGCAAGCGCTACGGCTTCCAGCTGCGTTCGGACAACGACGAGAACCGCCGCATCTTCGCCTCGCTGCGCGCGCTGACGGCGCATGTCCAGGCCAACAAGACCGTCTGAGGCGCCGCAGGCGGCATCGGCGCCGGGCTGGGTCTTCCCGCTCGCGCTGGTGCTGGCCATCGCCTATTCGCCGCTGGCGCACTGGGCCAATGCCAGCGGCCGGCCGGAGCTGGCGGTGCTGGCCGCCGCCTCGCTGGTGCTGATGGTGCTGGCCGAGCCGCTGGCGCGCTGGCGGCCCTGGGCCTGGCTGCTCACCGCCGTGCTGCTGGCCGCGCTGGCGCCGCTGTGGGATTCGCCGCGCGCGCTGCTGCTGCTGGCCGCCCCGCCGGTGGTGTTCACCGGCTGGGTCGGGTGGTTCTTCGGCCGCAGCCTGCTGGCCGGGCGCACGCCGCTGATCACCAAGATCGTCCAGGCCCTGTACCTGCAGGCCGGCCAGGCAATCACCGCAGAACAGCGCCGCTACACCCGCCGCCTGACCGCGGCCTGGGCCGGGCTGCTGTTCGCGCTGGCCTCGCTGTACCTGGTGCTGGGCCTGTGCGCGGTGCCGAGCGGGGTGCTGATGCAGCTGGGCCTGCGCCCGCCGCTGGCGGTACCGGAAACCACCGCCTCGCTGGTGGCCAACCTGCTCGGCTACGGCGTGATCGGCGGCTTCTTCCTCGGCGAATACCTGATGCGCGGGCGTTGGTTCCCCGAGCGTCCCTACCGCAACCTGCCTGACTTCCTGCGCCAGATGGCGGCGCTGGGGCCGGCGTTCTGGCGCGATCTGCTGCGCTGAGCCGGTGCGGACGGGGAAGTTTCTGACACGCCATGACGTACCGGACACACGCCGTGGCAGGTATCCTGTCACGGTGCAGACAAGGACCGACAACCTGAACGCGACAGGGGCCTGGACGCCCACGCGCATGGCCTGGCAGGCGCTGAACCTGCTGCAGCTGGCGTTTACCCTGGTCTGGACGGCGGCGTGGATCGTGGTGGCACTGGCGCTGCTGCTGGTCACGCGGCGTCCGGAGATCTCCCTGCGCATGGCCGCGCGCTGCTGGGCGCCCGGTCTGCTGATGGGCGGCAACGTGCGCCTGCAGGTGGAAGGGCGCGAGCGCGTGGACTGGTCGCGCCCGCACCTGTTCGTGTCCAACCATCAGTCGGTGATCGATATCTGCGCGCTGTACATGGCCGTGCCGGTGCCGCTGCGCTTCCTGTTGAAGGACGAAATGCTCAAGGTGCCGTTCGTGAACTGGTACGCCCAGGCCACCGGCATGCTGTTCCTGGACCGCGACAGCCGCCGCGCCGGGGCGCTGGTGCGGCGCCAGGCCGCGCAGCTGCTGCGGCAGGGCCAGGACCTGTGCCTGTTCCCCGAAGGCACTCGCAGCCGGACCGGCGAGCTGGCGCCATTCAAGGCCGGGCTGTTGCAGGCCGCTATCGATGCTGGCGTGGAGGTCGTGCCGGTGGCGCTGGACGGGGCGGGCAAGGTGTTGCCGGTGGCAGGACTGTTCCGTGCGCGCCCGGGCGTGATCCGGGTCCGCCTGGGCAAGCCGATCCCGGTGATGACAGCGTCCGGCCCGGTGAGCCGGCAGGACCTGACCGACCAGGCCCACGCCGCGGTCCGCGCCATGCTCGAACCCCGTCTTTAAGAGTCGCTGTCGATGTCCGTCGTCTCCTGTTCCAGCTTCACCGTGCCCCTGGATCATCCTTGCCTGCCCGGCCATTTCCCCGGCCGGCCGGTGGTGCCCGGCGTGGTGGTGCTGGACCACGTGCTGCAGGCGCTGGAAGCGGCATGCGGCCCGCTGCGCGGCGGCCTGCGCCTGCCGCAGGTGAAGTTCCTGCAGCCGCTGCTGCCGGGCGAGCCGGCGCAGATCGTGCTGGAAGGCGCCGCGCCGAAGTGGAAGTTCAAGGTGCAGCGCCAGGACACCTTGCTGGCCAGCGGCGAGCTGCAGGCGCAGGGCGTGGCGGCATGAGCACGGTCTGGAAACAGCGCCCGGAGGGCGGCAACCGTTTCGCCATGTGGCTGCTGCGCGCCATCGCCTGCCACGGCGGGCGCGGCCTGGCGCGCGTGCTGCTCTACCCGATCACGCTGTACTTCATGCTGGTGCGCGGCCCCGAGCGGCGTGCCTCGCGCGCCTATCTCAGCCGCGTGCTCGGCCGTCCTTCCAGATGGATGGACACCGCGCGCCACATCCACTGCTTCGCCTCGGTGATCTTGGACCGGGTGTTCCTGCTCAGCGGGCGCATGGACCAGTTCCAGGTCGAGGTCAACGGGCTGGACCAGCTGCACGCGCAGATGGACAAGGGCCAGGGCGTGCTGATCTTCGGTTCGCACCTGGGCAGCTTCGATGCGCTGCGGGTGCTGGCGCAGGAGCGCCCGGACGTGCAGGTCAAGGTGGTGCTGGACAAGGCGCAGGCGCCGGCGATGACCGAGCTGCTGGGCGCGCTGAACCCGCAGCTGGACCAGTGCATCATCGATGCCTCCATGGACAGCACCTCGATCGTCATGGCGATCAAGCAGGCCGCCGACGATGGCGCGCTGGTGGCCCTGCTGGTGGACCGCACGCGTCCGGAAGAGCCGGCCCTGCCGGCGCAGTTCCTGGGCACCCAGGCGCATTTCCCGACCTCGCCCTGGCTGATCGCCGCCGCGCTGAAGGTGCCGGTGGTGCTGGCCTTCGGCGTCTACCACGGCCGCGCGCGCTACTCGCTGTCCTTCGAGACCTTCAGCGAGAAGCTCGAGGTGTCCCGGCGCAACCGTGCCTCGATCCTGGGCGAGCATATCCGCCAGTATGCGCAGCGGCTGGAGCACTACACCCGCCTGACGCCCTACAACTGGTTCAACTTCTACGATTTCTGGACAACCAAGCATGTCGATGCGACGCACGCTGCCGTGGATGCTGACGCTGCTGTGCAGCGCCGCACCGCTCTCCGCCGCACCGCCTGAGACCGTCGAGGCAGGCTGGGTCCTGCAGAAGATCGCGCGCCCGGCCCCCGTCTCCACCGCCTTCGTCGAACTGCGCGGCTCGGCCCTGCTCAAGACCCCCCTGCGCCTGGAAGGGCGCTACGCGCGTCCGGACAAGGACACGCTGGTGCGCCAGGTCACCTCGCCCTACCACGAGACCACCACCATCCGCGGTGGCGAGGCCACGCTGGAACGCGAAGGCAAGGCCAAGCGCACCTTCTCGCTTTCGCGCGTTCCGGAGCTGGCCGGGTTGCAGCGCAGCTTCGGCGCGCTGCTGTCCGGCGACCAGGCCCAGCTGGCGCAGCACTACACCATCACCGCCGCCGGCCCGACCGCGCAGTGGCAGCTGAACATGCTGCCCAAGGATTCCGAACTGTCGCGGCAGGTGCGGCAGATCCAGCTCTACGGCCGCGGCGCCGAGCTGCGCTGCATCGAGACCAGCCCGGTCAAGGGCGATGTGCAGCGCACGCTGCTGGCGGGCGCGGCGCGCGATGCCACCGGGGTGCAGGCCTTGCCTGCGCTGATCGCCCTGTGCCGCGGCACCGCGTCCTGAGCGCGGCGCGCCGCATCTGTGTCCCGATGGTCCTGAGTCCGTGCGCATGCTGACACCGCGTCGCCGTATCGTCTTCGCGCTGGTCTGGCTGGCCGTGCTGGCAGGTGCGGCCTGGTGGCTGGGCGCCACCCTGCAGGTCTCCGGCGACCTGCGCAAGTTCATGCCGCAGGCGCGCACGCCGGCGCAGCGGCTGCTGATGGACGAGCTGGGCGAGGGCCCGGGCTCGCGCCTGCTGCTGATGTCCATCGCCGGCAGCGACCCGGCCACCCTGGCCAGGCAATCGCGCCAGCTGCAGCAGGCGCTGGCGGCCAACCCGGCCTTCCAGTTCGTGGCCAACGGGGGCGAGGCCTCGCTGGATGCCATGCCCCGGGAACTGCTGCCGTACCGCTATCTGCTGACCGAGCGCTACGACCAACAGCCGCTGGGCGTGGAGGCGTTGCGCGCGGCCCTGGACGAACGTCTGCAGGACCTGGGCTCGCCGGCCGCCGCGATGGTGGAACCGATGATCCCCAGCGACCCGACGCTGGAAACGCTGGCCGTGGCCGAGCAGCTGCAGCCGGCCGGTGGTCCGCAGCAGCGCCAGGGCGTGTGGTTCGACAAGGCGGGCACCTCGGCGCTGCTGGTCGCGCAGACGCGCGCGGCCGGCTTCGACCCCACCGGGCAGGAACTGGCCGTGGGCGCGATCCACGCCGCCTTCGCCGCGATCGCCAAGGGCAGCGGCAGCCAGCTGGTGCTGACCGGGCCGGGCGCGTTCTCGGTGGAAATCGGCGGCCGCACCCAGGCCGAGGCGCAGTGGATCGGCACCCTGGACACCGTGGGGCTGGTGCTGCTGCTGCTGATCGCCTACCGCAGCTGGAAGATCCCGGTGCTGGGCGTGCTGCCGCTGGCCAGTGCCGGACTGGCGGGGCTGGCCGCGGTGGCGCTGCTGTTCGAAGGCGTGCACGGCATCACCGTGGCCTTCGGCTTCACCTTGATCGGCGTGGTGCAGGACTACCCGATCCACCTCTTCAGCCACCAGCGCCCCGGCCTGTCGCCGCGGCTCAATGCGCGCCTGCTGTGGCCGACCCTGGCTACCGGCGTGGTCGCCACCTGCATCGCCTATGTGACCTTCCTGTTCTCAGGCGTGGACGGGCTGCGCCAGCTGGCGGTGTTCACCATCGCCGGCCTGGCGACCGCGGCGCTGACCACGCGCCTGCTGCTGCCGGCGCTGATCGATCCGGCGCAGCGCGATTTCGCCGACTCGCCGCGCCTGGCGTGGCTGTGGCGGGCCATCGCGCGCCTGCCGCGTCCGCGCTGGACCCTGGCCCTGCTGGCGCTGGCCGCGGTGGCGGTCATTGCCCTGCGCCCGGGCGCGTTCTGGGAGAACGACCTGTCCAAGCTGACGCCGGTGCCGCCCGAGGCGCTGGCGCGCGATGCCCATCTGCGCGGCGAGCTGGGCGCGCCGGACGTGCGCTACCTGCTGGCGGTGCAGGCTGGCGACGAACAGGCCGCGCTGCAGGCGTCCGAGGCCCTGCGCGGGCGCCTGGACACGCTGGTGCGCGAAGGCGCCCTGGCCGGCTACGACATGTCCGCCCGCTACCTGCCCAGCGAGGAGCGCCAGCGCATGCGCCAGGCGCGGCTGCCGGACCCGCTGTACGCCGGTGCCATGCTGGCGCGCGCAACTGAAGGCTCGCCGTTCCGGCCGGAAGCCTTCGCTCCGTTCCTGGCCGACCTGGAGACGGCGCGCACCGCGCACCCGCTGCGGCCCTCGGACCTGGTCGGCACGCCGCTGGCCAGCTCGGTCCAGGGCCTGCTGCTGGACCAGGGCCAGCACGTGACCGCGCTGGTGTCCCTGGTCGGGCTGAGCCGCCCGGAGACGCTGCGCCAGGCCCTGCAGGGCACCGACGCGCAGCTGATGGATCTGAAGGAAGCCTCCGAATCGCTGGTCACCGCCTACCGCGGGCGCGTCCTGGGCGCGCTGGGCGTGGCGGCGCTGCTGCTGGCGCTGACCGTGGCCATCGCCCTGCGCGAGCCGCGCCGCATCGCGCGCGTGCTGCTGCCGATGGCCCTGACCACCTTGCTGATCGTGGCGGTGCTGCGCCTGTTCGGGGTGGAGCTGAACCTGTTCCACCTGATCGCCCTGATCCTGGCCGCCGGACTCGGGCTGGACTACGCGCTGTTCTTCGACCATGCCGGCGATGACCGCCACGACCAGCTGCGTACGCTGCATGCGCTGATCGTGTGCAGCCTGATGACGGTGCTGGTGTTCGCGCTGCTGGGCATGTCCAGCATCCCGGTGCTGCGCGCCATCGGCGTGACGGTGACGCTGGGGGTGGTGTTCAACTTCGTGCTGGCCCTGCTGGTCTCGCGCGAGCATGTCGAGGAGGACGCCCATGCAGGACCGTGAGGCGATCGCGCGGCTGATTCCCCACCAGGGCCTGATGTGCCTGTGGGAGCAGGTGGAGCAATGGGATGCCGCGCGCATCGTGCTGCGCAGCCACGGCCACCGCGATCCAGCGCATCCGCTGCGCTCCCAGGGCGTGCTGCGCGCGCTGCATCTGTGCGAGTACGGCGCGCAGGCCATGGCCGTGCACGGTGGCCTGCTGGGCCAGGCCAGCGGCGCGCCGGTGCGCCCGGGCATGCTGGTGGCGCTGCGCGCGGTGCAGCTGCACGTTGATTTCATCGATGACCTGCCCGGCGCGCTGCGCTGCCAGGCCGAGGTGCTGATGCAGTCCGAGGACAGCCAGCAGTACCACTTCCGCATCACTCACGAGCCCGGCTTTGGCACGGCCACGCTGCTGGCCGAAGGCCGCGCCTCGGTGATGCTGGGCGCGCCGACACCCTCTGAAGGAGACAGGGCATGAACCACAGTCCGCGACGCGCACTGGTGACAGGCGGCAGTGGCGATCTGGGCGGTGCGATCTGCCGCAGGCTGGCCGCCGACGGCTTACACGTGATCGTGCACGCCAACGGCAATCTGGCGCGGGCGCAGGCGGTGGTCGAGGCGATCGCGCAGGCCGGCGGCAGCGCCCAGGCGGTGGCCTTCGACCTGGCCGATGGCGAGGCCAGTGCGGCGGCAGTGGCCACATTGCTGGAACAGGGGCCGGTGCAGGTGGTGGTCAACAACGCCGGCATCCACGACGACGCGCCGATGGCCGGCATGCGCGCCGAGCAGTGGCATCGGGTGATCGACGTGTCGCTGCACGGCTTCTTCCACGTCACCCAGCCGCTGCTGCTGCCGATGGCGCGCACGCGCTGGGGCCGGGTGGTGTGCATCTCATCTGTGGCCGCGGTCATCGGCAACCGGGGCCAGACCAACTACGCCGCGGCCAAGGCCGCGCTGCACGGGGCGACCAAGTCCCTGGCGCGCGAGATGGCCAGCCGTGGCATCACCGCCAATGTCGTGGCGCCCGGGGTGATCGAGGGGGCGATGATCGGCGAAAGCTTTCCGCCCGAGGCGATCAAGCAGCTGGTGCCGGCCGGCCGTGCCGGCAAGGCCGGGGAAGTGGCCGCGCTGGTGGGCTTCCTGTGTTCGGATGCGGCCGGCTACATCAATGGCCAGGTGATCGGCGTCAACGGCGGCATGGGCTGAAGCGGCAGGGCGCATCGCTTTGCCGATGCGCGTCGCGGCCTTGCTCCGAAGGTGAGGCCGGACTGAAAGGCGAGAGTCGACCCTGTGGGAGCGGCTTCAGGGGTGACGCCAGGCCTTCAGGCCGCGCTCGAATACCAGCACGCCTCCAGCGACGCGCTTACCGTCGAGTCGTCCTGCAGCAGCGCGGTGATGCCGTGGTCATCGATGTCCGGGTGCGCCTGGCGCGCCTGCTGCAGCAGCTCGGCGGCCAGGGCGCCCATGCGCAGCACGTTGCGCTGCGCGCGCTGCAGGAAGGTGTCGGCGTCGGGATGGTCCTGCAGCTCGCCATTGAGCGCCCGGAACCAATCGATGTGGTACTGGTCCAGCAGGCGCCCGCCGGACTGCGGCTCGGCGGGGTTGCGCGCGCTCCAGTCGCGCAGCAGCGCCTGCACGGACAGGTTGAGGTCGCGCGCGCGCAGGAAGTCGGGCTTCAGGCGGCCGAGCAGGCCGATGTCGGTGATGTGCCCGCTGCAGTACAGCGGCGCCAGCAGCGACCAGTAGTAGGTGTAGTCCCAGATCACCTTCAGCGGCATGACCTGCGCATCGCCAAAGATCGGGTACTGATCCTGGTAGAGCGTCAGGGTGTTCTCGTAGAAGGAGAAATACAGCTGCTGGTACAGCTCGGCATGCGGGGCAAAGGACTTGCCGGCGCGGTCGCGGCCGATCAGCTCGCAGATGTAGGTGTTGGAGATGGCGATGAAATCGCTGCCCGGCGAATAGAACGGGTCCAGGAACACCCCGGCCTCGCCGGTCAGGGCCCAGCGGTCGGCCGAGAACACCTGCTTGCAGCCGTAGGAGAAGTTGCGCAGGAACAGGAAGTCCTGCAGCCGGTGCTCGCTGGCGTCCAGCGTACGCGCCACCTGCGGCTGGTGCTCGCGCAGCCAGGCCATGGCCTTGTCGTGGGTGTTCATCGTCTCCAGCGGATGCATGCGCGCATCGCAGACGATGCCCAGCGAATGGGCGCCGGAGGACAGCGGGATCAGCCAGAACCAGTAGCCCGGCCCGCACATGTGATTGGTCGAGCGCCAGCGATCGGGCGGGGTGCAGCGCTGCAGCCAGGACGGATCGGAGGACCAGCTGTTGGGGTCCACCAGCCCTTCCACCCGCCACCACACCGCATTGGCGTTGTGCGCATTGTCCTGGGCCAGGCCCAGCTTGCGCTTGAGCAGCCCGGCACGGCCGCTGGCATCGACCACCCAGCGCGCCTGCAGCGCGCCGGCCTGGCCCTGCTGCTCGAACCGCACCACGTGGTCGCCTTCCCCGTCGGCCAGGTCCACGCCGCGTACGCTGCAGCCATCGACGAAGCCCACGCCCAGGGCGCGCGCATGCTCACCGAGGTAGTTCTCGAAACGGCCGCGATCGATCTGCCAGGAAGGCGTGGGCAGCAGGCGGCTGACGCCCAGCTCGGTGCAGCGGTCGATGTCCTTGCGGCCATCGGAAAAGAAGAAGCGGAAGCCGAACTTGCGGATCTGCGCCGATTCCAGGTGCTCGCGCAGGCCCAGCACTTCGGCGAAATAGTGCGCCCCGATCTCCACGCTGGATTCGCCGACCTTGAAGGCGGCCTCGCGCACCGGATGCTGGCGGCGTTCCAGCACGGTCACGGCCATGTCCGGATCGCGCTGCTTGAGCTGGATGGCCAGGGTCAGCCCGGCCAGGCCACCTCCGGTGATGACGACATCGGCGCGCGTTGCATTCATGGGGCGGCGTGGTTTCGCGGCGAGGTGGACACGGTATCAAATTCGCCGGAAGGGTCGTCGATCAGCGGCGGGTGGGCGCGGGTGCGCCGGTATTCGCGGATCACATGGCCGTAGGCCCAGACCTGGGCCACCACATGCGAGGTGATCTTCCACAGGTCGCGCACCAGCCGGAAGTGGCTCTTGCGGAAGGTGCCCGGGGCTTCCAGGTGCATGTAGCGCGTCTCGATCGGCACGGCCACCACGCGCGCGCCGGTGCGGCGCGCGGCGGAGATCAGCATCTGCGCCTCGAACACGAAGCCTTCGCCGGCCACGTCCTGCAGCTCGAACACGGCCTTGGGATACAGGCGCTGACCGCTCTGGCTGTCCACCAGGCGGAAGCCGCAGCCCCAGGCGATGCCCCAATCGCCGAAGTCGTTGCCGATGCGGCGGATGAAGGGCTGGCTGGCGCGCTTGCGCAGGCGCGCGCCGACGATGACCGCGCCGGGGTGGCGGTTGGCCGCGGCGATCAGGCGCGGGATGTCGGCCGCATCGTGCTGGCCGTCGCCATCCATGGTGAGCACCGCCTGCGCGCCCTGGCGCCCGGCCTCGGCAAAGCCGCTGCGCAGCGCCGCGCCCTTGCCCAGGCGGCGCGGATGCCGCAGCACCGTAACCGGCAGGTCGGCGATGCGCTCGACCGTGTCGTCGTCCGAACCATCGTCGACCACGATCACCCGCGGGCAGTGCGCCAGGGCGTCGGCGACCACCTGGCGAATGCGCAGCGCCTCGTTGAGCGCTGGCACCACCACCGCGACATGGTCGGCGGTCAGCGTCGTGGCGCTCATGGCGCGAGTACCGTGCGCAGCGTGCTGTGCGCGCTTGCCTCCAGCACGCAGTCACCGCCCCCTGCCGCCAGGAGTTCGAACAGCGGCAGCATCGGCGCCATCGCATTGCCCGCGGCAAAGCGCTGCAGTGCGCCCGGCGGACTCGGCGTGCCGTCCGCTTCGATGGAGATGTGAAGGCGCGGGCCATCGCCGGCGCCGGTGAGCACCAGCGCGCCGCCCAGCAGGCCTTCGCTGCGCGAGACCCGGCCCAGCGGCCCGGTGGACTGGCTGTCGTAACCCACCACCAGCACCGCCTCGGTGCCGGTGGCGACCTGCACCATGGCCTCGATCAGGCCCTGGGCGAAGCTGCCGTGCAGGGCGCTGATGGCGGTGCTGGGGGCGTGCGTGCCGGCGCCGATGGTCCAGTAGCCGGCGGCGGCGTTGTGGACCGAGTTGTGGAAGCGGATCGGCGAGAGGCTGGTGGGGTCTTCGGCCAGCGTGCGGCACATGTAGTCGGTGATGGCCAGATCGCCGTGGGTGGAGGTGAACACTGAGGGCAGGGTGGCGATGTCGCGGCCGGCGGCGTGGCAGGCGGCCAGGGCCACCTCCAGCGCCACGGCGACCGTCTCAGGGGCCCGGCGGCGCTCGTTGGGCGCCAGCAGCTGCGGCGCCGGACGCGCAGGCGCGGACTCCGGCGTGCTGCCCTCGGCGATGAAGGCGCGGGCGGTCTCCCAGCTGGGCAGACCCTTGCACCAGAAGCCGACGCCCTGGACGTGTGCGGAAAGGACCTGGGCCATCATGCGCGGCCGAACACCAGCGCGCAGTTGTTGCCGCCGAAGCCGAAGGAATTGTTCATGGCGTACTTCACCGGGCGGGTTTCGGGCGCGAAGCGGATCTGCGGCCCGCAGGCCGGGTCGGGTTGCTCGCTGTTGAGTGTGCCGGGCAGCTGCCCATCGGCCAGCGCGATGAGCGCGAAGACCGATTCGACGATGCCGGCCGCGCCCAGGGTGTGGCCGGTCCAGGCCTTGGTCGAGGCCGCATGCAGGCTGGGCGGGAACAGCGCCGCCACCGCCAGGGCCTCGACCGAGTCGTTGGCCGGGGTCGAGGTGCCGTGCAGGTTGAGGTAGTCCAGCTCGCCCGCCTCGATGCCCGCGCGCGCCAGCGCATCGCGCATGGCCAGCTGCGCGCCCAGGCCCTGCGGATGCGGCGCGGACATGTGGTGGGCATCGCTGGATTCGCCATAGCCGCACAGCTGCAGGGCGTCGGCATCGGCGTCCTGCACGCGTTGCAGCAGCGCAAAGCCACCGGCCTCGCCCAGCGAAAGCCCGTCGCGGCGCGCATCGAAGGGACGGCAGCGCTGGGTGGACACCAGCTGCAGCGAGTTGAAGCCGAACAGCACGCTGCCGCACAGCGTGTCCACGCCGCCGACCAGGGCCGCATCGACCAGCCCGGTCTGGATCAGCCGCGCGGCCTGCGCGAACACCTTGGCGCTGGAGGAGCACGCGGTGGCCACGGTGATGCAGGGCCCGGCCAGCCCGGTGGCGTGCTGGACGAAGTCGCCCAGCGAATGCGGCGTGTGCACGATGGGGCGCTGCAGGTCCTCGGGGAAACACTCGCCCTGTTCGTCCTGCTGCAGCCGCGTGTAGGCCTCCTCGCTAGCGCCGATGCTGGACGTTGAGGTGCCCATCACTACGGCCACGCGGCCGGCGCCGTGGCGCTCGCGCGCAGCCGCCACCGCCTGGGCCATGCCGTCCTGCTGCAGCGCCAGCCAGGCCAGGCGGTTGTTGCGGCAATCCCAATCGGCCAGATGCGCTGGCAGCTGCACGTCCTCAACGCCCTCGACGCGGCCGATGTAGCAGGGCAGGCGCCCTTCGGGTCCGAAGTCGTTGGCGCGCAGGCCGCTGCGGCGCTGCTGCAGGCCCTGGCGCTGCGCCGACAGACCGGGGCCCAGGGCGGTGGTGGAGGTGAAATGGGTTACCGCCAGCGGCGTCATCCGGGGCAAGGATTGCGATGAAGGCACGGCGATGGCTTGCTCTGGGCGATACGGAGGAGGGCGAGTATAGCCATCGCCCTGCAGCGGTCATGTCGCGGCCGGCCGCCGCTGCGCGTGAACGCTGCGCCCGCGCCGCCGCGCTGCACGTTCAGTTGCGCGGGTATCGCAGGGAGGGCATTTCGCGCACAATTCAGGCCACTTTTCCAGCATGTTGCGGCATTGCCCGGATGCAAGCCTACGTCTACAAGAGCCTGCGCAAGGCCGATACCTATGTGTACCTGGCGGCGCGCGACGATTTCGCGCGCGTACCCGAGCCGCTGCGCACGCAGCTGGGCGAGCTGCAGTTCGTGCTGGACGTGGCGCTGACGCCCGAGCGCAAGCTGGCGCGCGACGACGTCAAGGCCGTGCGCGCCAACCTGTCCGCGCACGGGTTCCACATCCAGTTCCCGCCGACCTGGGCCCTGAACGGCAGCGCCGATGCCTGACCCCGCCCATCGCCGGCTGGCCATCGTGGCCCTGGTCGCAGGGCTGCTGCTGTCCCTGCTGACCTTCTGGCCGGGGCTGCCCGCGCTGCTGGGCGGCTGGCTGGCGCAGCCGGCCCTGGCGCTGGCCGTGTCCTGGTTCGCCGGCACCCGCGGGCGGCCCTCGGCGCGGTTCCTACAGCACGACCTGCTGGCCCCGACGCTGCTGTGGGCGCTGGCCCTGGCGGTGGCCGGCGGGCTGCTGGCCTGGCCGCTGGGCAGCCTGCGCGGCGCGGCCAGCCTGAGCGCCACGCTGGGCCTGAGCGCCGCCGCCGCGGGTTGCGTGATCGCACTGTGGCGCACCTGGCCGCTGTGGCAGTCGGTGGAGCGGCAAAGCGCCCCGGCCGGGCGCCATCTGCATGCGCTCAAGGCCGCGGAAGCCGGTGCCTGGCGCGGGCTGGCCGTGGCCCTGGTGCCGGCCTCGATCATCGCCGCGCTGCTGTGCCTGGCCTGGCCAGCGCTGCTGCCCAGCCACGCCCGACTGCCTGCCGCGGTGGCTTTCGCCCTGCTCTCGCCGGTGCTGCACTGGATCCTGCAGCGCACCCCGCGCGCGGCCGGCCTGCCGGTGATGGAGATGCGCACGCCAAGGCCGGCCCCGCGCGAGGAGATTCCGCTGGTGGCCGCGCCCGCACCGCTGGCGCCGCTGCCGCCGGAGCCGGCCATCGACCGCTCGCTCGACGGCGCGCTATACGAAGCCGCGCGCAGCGGCCGCGTGGACCGCGCGCTGGAGCTGCTGGAGCAGGGCGCCGACCCGCGCGCCGCGCCGCCGCCGCAAGGCCGCGACCAGCGCGCCCTGGTCGCCTTGGCCGCGGTGCTGCCGGACCTGCGACTGCTGCGCACCTTGATCGCCCACGGCGTGGACGTGAACCAGCTGCACGCCGGCATGACGCCGCTGCTGGCGGCCACGCGCGACAGCTGGCACGGCCGCCCGGACGCGGTGACCACGCTGCTGGCCAATGGCGCCGATCCGCGGATCGGCGACCGCGACGGCAACACCCCGCTGCACCATGCCGCGCGCAGTTCCGACCCGGGCGTGGCCGCGCTGCTGCGCGATGCCGCCGCCGAGATCGACGCGCTCAACAAGGAAGGGCTGACCCCGCTGGGCGTGGCCTGCCTGGTCGGCAACTGGCGCCTGGCCAAGTACCTGCTGGAGCGCCATGCCAAGCCCGAGCCGCCGCAGGGCCGCGCCGTGCTGCTGGCCGCCGCGGCCACCGAGGAGGACGACCCGGCCGGCGTGCAGTTGCTGCTCAAGCACAAGGCCAAGCTCAATGTGCGCGGCGCCGGCGGCCGGACGCCGCTGCACGAGGCGGCCCTGGCCGGCCATCTGGAGATCTGCGAAGCCCTGCTGGCGGCCGGCGCCGAGGTCGACGCGCGCGATGACGCGCAGCGCACGCCCTGGCTGGATGCGGCACGCGCCGGGCGCGGCCCGGTGCTCGATGCCCTGGCCCGGGCCGGCGCCGACGTGAACGCCGTGGACGCCCAGGGCCGCAACGCGCTGGCCCTGGCCTGTGCGGCCGAGTCCATCGCCCCGGCGCGCATCACTCGTCTGCTGGAGCTGGGGGTGGACGCGCAGCAGGCCGACCGTGAGGGACGCCGCGCCGTGGACCTGGCCGCGGAAGCCGGCCGCTGGGCCTTGGTGAGCGCGCTCGACCCCGACTACCCCTTGCCTTCGGCCGTGGCCGAAGGCGGGGCCGAGACCCCGCCGGACCGCACCCCGGCCTCGCTGCTGCGCGATGCCCTGGCCGCGCGCAAGCTGGAGGACCTGGATGGCCTGGTGAAGCTGTGCGCGCCGGAGGAACTCGGCGCCCTGCTGCACGACCCGGCCCTGACCGGCGATGTCGGCGCGGTGCGCTGGCTGCTGCGCCACGGCGCGGCGCCGGAGGTGCTCAACAGCCAGCGCGACACCCCCTTGATGGCGGCCCTGGCGCAGGGCGCGGCGGGCATGCCGATCGCGCGTGTGCTGCTCAACACCGGCCTTTCGCCGAGCGGACGCGGCGGCCTGGCCCGCTTCATGGCCGCCTGCCTGGCCGAGGGCCAGGGCGATGCGGCGGCCGAGACTTTCGCCCGCGGGCTGATCGAACGCGGCGCGGATCTGTTGGCTGTGTCTCCGGCCGGCGACCCGCCGTTGTCGCTGGCCCTGCGCCTGGACTGGGCCGCGCTGGCCGATGACCTGTTGCTGCGCGGCGCGGACCGCCAGGCGCGCGACGCGCGTGGCATGTCGCCCCTGCACCTGGCCGCCGCGCTGGGGCGCGAGGAAGACGTGCGCCGCCTGATCGCGCACGGCGCGCGCCCGGATGTGCGCGCCGCCGATGGCCAGACGCCGTTGGGCGTGGCGCTGTCCAGCGGCCGCCGCGACCTGGCCGACTGGCTGGATTGGCGCGGCTGGAAATTGCCGACGCGTCCTTTACGCGCGGCCGACCTGCCCTCGGCGGCAATGGCTGGCGATGCCGATGCCGTGCGCCGCCTGCTGGCGCTGGGCTTTCCCATCGATGCGGTGGACGGGCAGGGCTGCAGCGCGCTGCTGCGCGCGGCCGGTGGCGGGCACCTGGCCACGGTCGAGCTGCTGCTGGCGCGCGGCGCCGACGCCGGCCAGGCCGCGCGTTCGGGCGCCACCCCGCTGTCGGCGGCGGTGAGCATGCGCCAGACCGACGTGGTCGCCGCCCTGATCGCCAGCGGCGTGGACCTGGAACAGCGCCTGCCCGGCGGCGTCACCGTGCTGATGCTGGCCGCCGCGCTGGGCCTGCCGGACATCTGCGCGCGGCTGCTCACCGCGGGCGCGGACATCCAGGCCAGCGACGACCAGGGCCTGACCGCGCTGCACTGCGCCGCCCTGTTCGGCTTCTCCTGCAGCGATCGCGAGCGCCTGGTGGCGCTGCTGGATACCCTGCTGCTGGCCGGCGCCGACCCCGAGGCCGCCGCGGCCGGCTCGGTCACGCCGCTGCTGCTGCTGCTGGGCGCGCGCGCCGAGCCGGGCACCAGCGCCAATGAAGAGGTGATCCTGACCGCGCTGGCCCACCTGCTGGACGAGGGCGTGTCGCTGGAGGTCAAGGACCCGCGTGGCTTCGGCCCGCTGCACCTGTCGGCCCTGCACGGCATGCTGCACGTGGTGCAGCGCCTGCAGCGTGCCGGCGCCGACCCGGACATGCGCGATGCCCTGGGCCGCACCCCGCGCGAGATCGCGGTGATGCGCGGCTTCGTCGATGTCGCCAGCGAGCTGGCCCCCCCGGTCCCCGGCACGGGCGCCCCGCTGAGCCGTTTCCTGCGCGAGCGGGGCTGACGATGGAGCAGCCCTCAGCGCCCGGACACGCCCCCATTGAGTGGGCCGATTTTGAGCGCGTGGTGATGGTGGCCGGTACCGTGCTGCGGGTGGAGCCCTTCCCGCAGGCGCGCAAGCCGGCCTATCAGGTGTGGGTGGACTTCGGCCCCTACGGCGAGCGCAAGACCAGCGCGCAGATCACCGGCCTCTACCAGCCGCAGGACCTGGTGGGCCGGCAGATCGTGGGGGTGATCAACTTCCCCGAGAAGCAGATCGGCCCAATGCGCTCGCAGTTCCTGCTCACCGGCTTCCACACCGAAGACGGCGTGGTGGTCACCACGGTCGAGCGACCTGTGGCGAACGGGGCGCGCCTGGCTTGAGGCCAGGAGTGAGGGGTGGGGCGAGAAGTGAGGAGTGAGCAAGGGCGAAAAGCCACTGCTCTTGCTCACTCCTCACTCCTGGCTTCACCACTCACTTCTCAAGCGGCGCCGGCGCCGCCTCGCTCTCCCCGTCCTGCTCGTCGGCGGCGAACAGTTTTTCCAGGTCGCGACGCGCCGCGCGGGCGGTCTGGATCACCGCGGCCTCGTCGTCGTAGACCAGGTACTGCTCGCGCAACACCTTCTCATCGTGCGCGCGGAAGCGGCGCACGTCCTCGGCGGCCTTGCCCGCGTCGATTCCCAGCGCTTGCAGCGTGCGCTCGCCCAGCTCCAGGCTGGAGCCGAAGGTCTCGCGGAACGGTTCGGCGTTGAGGTCCATCAGCCGCCAGGCATGCTGGCGGTTGCGTGCGCGCGCCAGCACCGTGGCATGCGGGTACATGCGTCGCATCAGGCGTGCAGCGCGGATGTTGGTCTCCGGATCGTCCATGGCCACCACGAACACCCGCACGTGCTCGGCGCCGGCCGAACGCAGCAGGTCCGGCCGCGTCGGATCGCCGTAGTAGATGCGCGCATTGCCGAAGCGGCGCAGGTCGTCGATGGTCTCGGCGCTGTGTTCCAGCGCCACGAACGGAATGTGCTGGGCGGTCAGCAGGCGCGCCACGATCTGCCCGAAGCGGCCCATGCCGGCGACCAGCACCCGCGGCTGGGTGTCTTCCATCGTGTCGAACGCGCGCCTGGGCGCCCCGCGTTCCGTGGCCGCCAGCCAGCGCGTCAGGGCGATCAGCAGCAGCGGCGTCAGCGCCATCGACAGACCCACGATGGCCACCAGGCGGTCGTTGTCGGCGGCGCTGAGCAGGCCCACCTGTTCGGCCTGGTTGAACACCACGAAGGCGAACTCCCCGCCCAGCCACAGCACGCCGCCGAGCCTGAGCGCGCTGCGCCAGCCCAGTCGCCCAGGCATCCGCCCGACCAGCAGCAGGATGCAGAACTTCACCGCCAGCAGGATGCCGACCCCGGCGGCGATGCGCCCCGGCTCGGCGATCACGCGGTCCAGGTCGATGGTCATGCCGATGGCGATGAAGAACAGGCCCAGCAGGAGGCTCTTGAACGGCTCGATCTGCGATTCCAGCTCGTGCCGGAATTCCGAGTCGGACAGCAGCACGCCGGCCAGGAACGCCCCCAGCCCGGCGCTCAGGCCGGCCAGCTGCAGGAACCACGCGCTGCCCAGCACCACCAGCAGCGAGGTGGCGGTGAACACCTCCGGCATGCGCGTGCGCGCCACGATGCGGAACACGTGCCGCAGCAGCAGGCGGCCGCCGGCGATCACCATGACGATCGCGCCGATGGCGCGCATGGCGTCGGGCCAGGTCAGGGTCTGGTTCTTGGCCCCGGCCAGTAGCGGGATGGCCGCCAGCAGCGGGATCGCCGCCAGGTCCTGGAACAGCAGCACGGCAAAGCCCAGGCGCCCGTGGTCGGTAGCCAGTTCCTTGCGCTCGGCCAGCAGCTGCAGGCTCACCGCCGTGGAGGACAGGGCCAGGCCCAGGCCGACCACCAATGCCGCTTTCCAGCTCTGGCCATAGGCGAACAGCATCCCGCCCAGCGCCGCGCCGCTGAGCAGCACCTGCAGGCCGCCGGCACCGAATACCGGCTTGCGCATCACCCGCAGGCGCGAGGGCGAGAGCTCCAGCCCGATCACGAACAGCATCATGATCACGCCGATCTCGGCGGCGTTGAGGATGCGGTCGGCATCGCGCACCAGGCCCAGGCCATCGGGGCCGAGCACCACGCCGGCCACCAGGTACGCCAGCACCGCGCCCAGGCCCAGGCGCTTGAACACCGGCACGGCGATGACCGCCGCCAGCAGGAACACCAGGGACAGGACCAGACTATCGCCGTGCATGCGCAACCTCCGTGCCGCATTATGCGGCGCCATGCAAGCCTTGCGGTGCTTCGTGGATGCTCCGGTGCGTAAGCAATCGCTGCGATTCATGTCATGCGACTGGCTCAAGCGGCCTGGCGATCAAGTGTCCGGTGCGGGTAATCTCTGGCCATGGCTAAGCCCGCATCCGGTGACGACTCAACGAAGGCTGCGGAGGCCGCAGGGCAATACCCATTGTTTGCCGACGGCGCGACGATGCGAAATGGTGAGGCGGGGAGGGGTGTGCCCACGCCGAATTTCAGTAACTTCGTGGTCTATGTGGACGAAAGTGGTGACCATAGTCTGGAAAGCATCGACGCCCAATACCCGGTGTTCGTGCTGGCTTTCTGCGTCTTTCAGAAAGCTTATTACGGTCAGGCCATCGTCCCCGCACTGGAATCGTTCAAGTTCCGGCATTTCGGACATGACGTCGTGGTCTTGCACGAGACGGATATTCGGAAGGAGCGAGGGCAGTTCCGCTTTGCCAGTCGCGCGCACAAGCAGGCTTTTCTGGATGAGTTGACCGACATCATCGCGGAGAAGCACTTCATCCTGATCGGCTGCGTGATCGACAAAGTTCGATTGCGGGATCGCAGTCAGAACCCGTATCACCTGGCGTTGGGGTTCTGCCTGGAAACGCTGTACGAGCTCATGCAGGAGAAAGGACAGGACGAGCTGACGACGCATGTCGTCGTCGAGTGCCGTGGGAAAAGGGAGGATGCGGACTTGGAACTGGAGTTCTTGCGAGTCTGTGCAGGCGAGAACAAGTTCGAGCGCCCATTGCCGTTCGAGGTGGTCTTCGCGGACAAAAAAACCAACTCGTCAGGCCTGCAGCTGGCCGATCTTGTCGCGAGGCCGATTGGCTTGTCCATTGTCCGGCCCGACCAGGCCAATCGCGCCTTCGACGTCCTGCGGCATAAGTTCTTCTGCAGCGGAGGACGCGCTCATGCCGGTGCCGGATTCGAGGGCTGGGGGTTGAAGATTCATCCTGCCCTGGAAAGCGAAAGGCCCCGGTGAACGCACCGAGGCCATGACGCCGGCCGGGAACCCCCAACCCACTTGGACCGATTATGGAGTCCTTGTTCCGGTGTTTGCAAGGATGCGCCGAGGGTTGCCAGGCGCATGGCAAGCAACTTCTTCCTCAGCGCGCCACCGGCTAAGGAGGCGCTATCGCTTCATCGAGCTGAAGAACTCGTCGTTGGACTTGGTGTTCTTCATCTTGTCGAGCATGAACTCCATCGCGGCGATCTCGTCCATCGGGTGCAGCAGCTTGCGCAGGATCCAGATCTTCTGCAGCAGCTCCGGCTCGATCAGCAGGTCCTCGCGGCGGGTGCCCGAGCGGTTGATGTCGATGGCCGGGTAGACGCGCTTTTCGGTGATGCGACGGTTCAGGTGCACCTCGCTGTTGCCGGTGCCCTTGAACTCTTCGTAGATCACCTCGTCCATCTTCGAGCCGGTCTCCACCAGCGCGGTGGCGATGATGGTCAGGCTGCCGCCTTCCTCCACGTTGCGCGCCGCGCCGAAGAAACGCTTGGGACGGTGCAGGGCGTTGGCGTCCACGCCGCCGCTGAGCACCTTGCCCGAGCTGGGCACCACGTTGTTGTAGGCGCGCGCCAGGCGGGTGATCGAGTCGAGCATGATCACCACGTCCTTCTTGTGTTCGACCAGGCGCTTGGCCCGCTCGATCACCATCTCGGCCACCTGCACGTGGCGCGCGGCCGGCTCGTCGAAGGTGGAGGAGATGACCTCGCCGCGCACGGTGCGCTGCATTTCGGTCACTTCTTCCGGACGCTCGTCGATCAGCAGCACGATCAGGTGCACGTCGGGATGATTGGTGGTGATAGCCGTGGCCACCTGCTGCATCATCATCGTCTTGCCGGCCTTGGGCGGGGAGACGATCAGCGCGCGCTGGCCCTTGCCCTGCGGCGCCATCAGATCGAGGATGCGGCCGGAGATGTCTTCGGAGGAGCCGTTGCCGCGCTCCAGGGTGAAGCGCTTGCGCGGGAACAGCGCGGTCAGGTTCTCGAACAGCACCTTGCCCTTGCTGGCCTCGATCGGCTCACCGTTGATGGTGTCCACGATCGACAGCGCGAAATAACGCTCGCCATCCTTCGGGAAGCGGATGCGGCCGGCCAGGTGGTCGCCGGTGCGCAGGTTGAAGCGGCGGATCTGGCTGGGCGAGATGTAGGTGTCGTCCGGGCCGGCCAGGTAGCTGGCCTCGGCCGCGCGCAGGAAGCCGAAACCGTCGGGCAGGATCTCCAGCACACCGTCGGCGGCCACGCCTTCGCCGTGGCGGGTCAGCACCTTCAGCAGCGCGAAGATCACGTCCTGCTTGCGGGCACGGGCCACGCCCTCGTGGATCTGCAGCTGCTCGGCGATGTCCAGCAGCTTCTGCGCCGGCATGCGCTTGAGATCGCTCAGCGAGTACTGCGGGAAGCCCTCGGGCACCTGCGGGTGCGGCCGCGGCACGAACGGCTCGTTGGCGCCGTCCTGCGGCAGGCCATCGGCATAGCGATCGCGGTTGCGCTCGCGGCGGTTGCGGAACCGGTCGCGGCGGTTGTTGCCGTTCTGGTTGTTGCCGCCGCCCTGGTTGTTCTGGTGGTTCTGGTTCTGGAAGCGCTGGCCGCCCTGCGGGGAATGGCCTTCGCGCTGTCCGCTCTCGCCGCCGGCATCGCCGGCCGGTGCCGGGGCGCTGCCCTCGCCGGAGGCGGCAGGCGCGGCCGGGGCCGGCGGCGGCGCGCTCGGCGCGGGCGAAGGCTCGCCGCCGGTGGGCGCGGGCGCTTCGGACCGGGCGGGCTTGGCTTCTGATTTGGTCTCGGGTTTGTCTGCGGCGGCAGCCTTGCTGACGCGCGGTTTACGCACGCGCTTCTCGGCGGGAGCGCCGGTTTCTTCGAACAGGTCGGACAATGCGGAATCCTCGCTATGCTGGCGAGCGCCTGCGGGATGCGGGCGGGAAGAGAAAGGGAGTGGTGTCTCAGATGGGTGCGGCATGGAGTCCATGCCGGATGCGGATGACGTTATCACCGCAGACGGGATGGCGGCAAGCCTTGCCCTTCCCGTCAAGTCTTTGGTTCAGCCCGCAGCGGGCAGCGCGGGCGAACCGGAACACGCAAGCCGTGACGCGGCCTTCACCCCAGGGTGCGACCGCGTCGGGATCAGACCGCCGCGCCGATGGCCTTGTCGATCATCTGGGTCAGCTGACCCTTGCCGACCGCGCCCACCTGGGTCGCCTGCACCTGGCCGTCCTTGAACAGCAGCAGCAGCGGGATGTTGCGCACGTGGTACTTGATGGCCGTGGCGCGGTTCTCGTCCACGTTCAGCTTGACCACCTTCAGGCGGCCCTCGTAGCTGTCGGCCAGCTCGTCCAGCACCGGGGCGATCATCTTGCAGGGGCCGCACCACTCGGCCCAGAAGTCCACCAGGACAGGCTCGCTGGACTGCAGTACGGATGCGTCGAAGTCGGCGTCGCCGACGTGGGTCACCTTGTCGCTCACTAGGGGTCTCCTGCGGAATCGCGGGTCGCGGGCCGGGTCGGCCAGAAGGATTGCGGTAACATGGGGCGTTTCGCGGCAGAACCAAGCCTTCGGGCGTCGCCGTGCTGTCCGTCACCGGGGACGCAGTGTGCGACGGGGCCGGCAGCGATGCAAGCGACACCGGCCGCCCTTCCAGCACCGCCACACGCGGTGACGCCAACAGAGAATTCATGAGCGACAAGCCCTTAACCGATATCGTTTTTTCCTCGTTCGACCTGCATCCGGCGCTCCAGGCCGGCCTGGAAACGGCAGGTTTCACCCGCTGCACGCCCATTCAGGCGCTGACCCTGCCGGTGGCGCTGGCCGGGCGCGACGTGGCTGGCCAGGCCCAGACCGGCACGGGCAAGACCCTGGCCTTCCTGGTCGCGGTGATGAACAGGCTGCTCAACCGCCCGGCGCTGGCCGATCGCAAGCCCGAAGACCCGCGCGCGCTGATCCTGGCGCCGACCCGCGAGCTGGCCATCCAGATCCACAAGGATGCGGTGAAGTTCGGCGCCGACCTGGGCCTGCGCTTCGCGCTGGTGTATGGCGGGGTGGACTACGACAAGCAGCGCGAGCTGCTGCAGCAGGGCGTGGACGTGATCATCGCCACCCCGGGCCGCCTGATCGACTACGTCAAGCAGCACAAGGTGGTCTCGCTGCACGCCTGCGAGATGTGCGTGCTGGACGAGGCCGACCGCATGTTCGACCTGGGCTTCATCAAGGACATCCGCTTCCTGCTGCGGCGCATGCCCGAGCGCGGCACCCGACAGACGCTGCTGTTCTCGGCCACGCTGAGCCATCGCGTGCTGGAGCTGGCCTACGAGCACATGAACGAGCCGGAAAAGCTCGTTGTCGAGGCCGAAAGCATCACCGCCGCGCGCGTGCGCCAACGCCTGTACTACCCGGCCGACGAGGAGAAGATCCCGCTGCTGCTGGGCCTGCTCTCGCGCAGCGAAGGCGCGCGCACCATGGTGTTCGTCAACACCAAGGTCTACGTCGAGCGCGTGGCCCGCGCGCTGGAGAAGGCCGGCTACCGCGTCGGCGTGCTCTCCGGCGATGTACCGCAGAAAAAGCGCGAGACCCTGCTCAAGCGCTTCCAGGCCGGCCAGCTGGAACTGCTGGTGGTCACCGACGTGGCCGCGCGCGGCCTGCACATCGATGGCGTCAGCCACGTCTACAACTACGACCTGCCCTTCGATGCGGAGGACTACGTCCATCGCATCGGCCGCACCGCGCGCCTGGGCGCCGAGGGCGATGCGATCAGCTTCGCCTGCGAGCGCTACGCGATGAGCCTGCCGGACATCGAGGCCTACATCGAGCAGAAGATCCCCTCCGAGCCGGTCACCGCCGAGCTGCTGACCGCGCTGCCGCGTCCGCAGCGGGAGCCGGTGGAAGGCGAGGAGGCCGGCGAGAGCGTAGGCCAGATCTTCCGCGAGGCACGCGAAGCCCGCGCGGCCGAGGAAGAGCGTCGCGGTGGTGGCCGCGGCAAGCCCGGAGGCGGCGCGGGTCGCGGTCGCGGCGAGCGCCGCGAGGGCGGTGCCGCCGGTGGCGAACGCAAGCCGCGTCCCCCGCGCAAGCCGCGCGTGGCCGAAGGCGAGGCAGGCGAGGCTGTGGCACAGGCCGTCGCACCGGCCGTGGCCCCCGGCGCGTCGGCGGCCCCGGCCGCGGTGCCGAACGAAATTGCAGGCGCCGAGGGCGAGCGCAAGCCGCGCAAGCGTCGCCGCCGTCGCCACGGCCGTCCGCTGGAGCAGGGCGAGAACGCGGCACCGGCGCAGCAGGCCAACGGCGCCGCCGCGCCCACGCCCGCCTCCCGCCCGGCCGCGGCGCCCAAGCCCGCCGCTGCCAAGCCGGCAGCGCCGTCCGCGCCGGCCAACGACTCGTTCCTGACCCGGCTGGGTCGGAAGATCAAGTCGCTGGTGGGTGGTTGAGAAGTCAGGAACGAGTGAATAGGAACGAGGAACGAGTAACGGCAAGGCAGCACCGCACTCACTCGTTCCTCTAATCCCGCGGGCCGACCCGGCAACCGCTTCGCACTCACTCGTTCCTCGTTCCTCTCCACTCGTTCCTGCTTCAACTCGTCCTGCGTCAACGCGCATGCGGGCATAATCCCCCCCATGACCGTCCTTCGTTTCGAAAGCGTCAGCAAGCGCTACAGCGGTGGCCACGACGCCCTGATCGACATCAGCTTCGAGGTGGGCGAGGGCGAGATGCTGTTCGTCACCGGGCACTCCGGCGCCGGCAAGAGCACGCTGCTGAAGTTGATCCACCTGTCCGAGCGGCCCAGCCAGGGCACGGTGATGTTCGCAGGGCGCAACCTGCTGAAGGTGCGCGGCGGCCAGGTGTCCCTGCACCGGCGCCAGGTCGGCGCGGTCTACCAGGACCACCGCCTGCTCACCGACCGTTCGGTGGCCGAGAACGTCTCCCTGCCCTTGATCCTGCGCGGCGAGCGCCGCGACCATATCGGCAAGCGCGTGCGCGAGGTGCTGACCCGGCTGGGCCTGGGCCATCGCGAGCGCGCACTGCCTGGCGAGCTGTCGGCCGGCGAGCAGCAGCGCGTGGGCATCGCCCGCGCCATCGTCTCCGAGCCGCGCCTGCTGGTGGCCGACGAGCCCACCGGCAACCTGGACCCGGCGCTGGCCGCGGAGATCATGTCGCTGTTCGCCTCCATGCCCGAGCGCGGCACCAGCGTGCTGGTGGTCAGCCACGACCTGCCGTTGATCCGGCGCATGCGCAAGCGCGTGCTGATCCTGGACCACGGCAAGCTGATGGACGACATCTCGCCCGAAGACCTGGCCGACTGAAGGCGACGATCGACCCATGAGCGAACGCATCGACAATCGACCGGCCAAGGGCCCGCGCTCGGCGCCCGGCATCTGGCTGGACCAGCATCTCTACAGTTTCGTCTCCAGCCTGGGCCGGGTGGTGCGCAAGCCCTGGTCCACGCTGTTGACCATCGGCGTGATGGCGGTGGCCTTCGCCCTGCCGCTGGGCCTGTGGCTGGCCCTGGCCAATGTCCAGCATTTCGCCGGCGATGTGCAGGAATCCCGGCAGATCGACGTGTTCCTCAAGCCGGACGTGACCGTGGCCCAGGCCCAGGCGGTGGCGCGCCAGCTGCAGCAGCGGCCGGACGTGGCCAAGGTGCAGCTGCACACGCCCGAGCAGGGTCTGGCCGAGTTCCGGCAGATGAGCGGCCTGGGCGATGCGCTGGATGCGCTGGACGAGAACCCGCTGCCGAGCCGGCTGGTGGTCGTGCCCAAGGGCGATGACACCGCCCTGGCCGCGGCGCTGACGCAGTTCCCCGATGCGGACAAGGTGCTGCACGATGCGGTCTGGCGCCAGCGCCTGGACGGCTGGCTGGGCTTCGGCGCGCGGCTGGTGGTGGTGCTGGCCGCCATGTTCGGCATCGGCGCGCTGCTGGTGGTGGGCAATACGGTGCGCCTGGACATCCAGTCGCGGCGCGAGGAGATCGGCGTGCTGCAGCTGCTGGGGGCCAGCGATGGCTTCATCCGCCGGCCCTTCATCTACCTGGGCGCCTGGTACGGGCTGGCGGCCGGGCTGCTGGCGCTGGGCCTGGTGGCCGCCGCGGCGGTGGCCCTGCGCGAGCCGCTGGCCGGCCTGGCGCGCAGCTACGGCAGCCAGTTCGTGCTGGGCGGGCTGGACCCGCTGCGCGCCGGGCTGGTGCTGCTGGGCGCCCTGGTGATCGGATGGCTGGGCGCGTGGCTGGTGACAGGTCATTATCTGCGGCAGACCCGCCCCACCCAGACCTAGAGCGCGCGCCCAGCCCATGTCCACAGCCGAACTGCGCCACCTGATCAGCGACGCCCCCCGGATCATGGTGGTGGATGGATCCAAGATGGTGCGCAAGCTCATCACCGACGTGCTCAAGCGTGAGCTGCCGGCGGTGGACGTGGCCGGCTGCGCCAGCGTGGCCGAGGCGCGCAAAGCACTGGAGGCCGGCCACGTGGACCTGGTGACCACGGCGCTGACGCTGAAGGACGGCGATGGCCTGGAGGTGGCGCGCGCGGTGCGCGAATCGGCCGGCCAGGCCTACGTGCCGGTGATCGTGGTCTCCGGCGAGGCGCAGGCGCACCTGGAGCAGCGCCGCTTCACCGAGTTCGTCACCGACTACTTCGACAAGGCCTTGGGGCACGAGGCGCTGGCTGCCTTCATCCGTGGCTATGTGCAGCCCGAGGCCGTGCCGGGCGCGACCGTGCTGTACGTGGAAGACAGCCGCGTGGTGGCCGAGGCGACCAAGCGCATCCTCGAGCGCCATGACCTCAACGTCGTGCACGTGCTGCGCGCCGAGGACGCCTTCGCGCTGCTGACGGCCGAATCGCTGGGCATCTCCAAGCACAAGTTCGACGTGATCCTCACCGACGTTACCCTCAAGGGCGAACTGTCCGGGGTGGACGTGGTGCAGCGCGTGCGCGTGGATTTCGACTACGGCAAGCGGCGCATGCCGATCCTGGTGATGACCGGCGACAGCAACCGCGACAACCAGTCGGCGCTGCTGGTGGCCGGGGCCAATGACCTGGTGCTCAAGCCGATCGAGGAGCGCCTGCTGGTGACCAAGGTACTGTTCCAGCTGCGCCTGGCGCGCATGGGCGGCGAAGCGCAAGGCCGCTGAGGAGCGCCCCGGGCCAGCGCCTACGCGCGGCAGGTGCGTTTGCCAGGCAACGGTACCGGCAGCGCCCGGCATCGCCAGGTCGGCGTGCTGGCCGCCTGCGACGGCCCTGCGCGGGCGCCATGCGAAAATGCGCGCTTTGCCGTAGGGAGCAGCCGCCTTGAACCAAGCGACGCAGATCAAGCTGGAACCGTCATGGAAGGCGCGCGTGGGCGATTGGCTGCTGCGCCCGGAAATGCAGGAGCTCTCCACTTTCCTGCGACAGCGCAAGGCCGCCGGCGCGCACATCTTCCCGCCGGGCCCGCAGATCTTCGCCGCCTTCGATGCCACGCCGTTCGAGGCGGTCAAGGTGGTGATCCTGGGGCAGGACCCCTACCACGGCGCCGGCCAGGCCCATGGCCTGTGCTTCTCCGTGCAGCCGGGCGTGCCGGTGCCGCCTTCGCTGCTGAACATCTACAAGGAGCTGCAGCGCGACACCGGCTTCGTGCCGCCGGACCATGGCTGCCTGACGCCGTGGGCGCACAGGGGCGTGTTGCTGCTCAATTCGGTGCTGACCGTGGAAGAAGGCCGCGCCGGCGCGCACCAGGGCAAGGGCTGGGAAGGCTTCACCGATCACGTCATCCAGACCCTGGCGGCCGAGCGCGAGGGCCTGGTGTTCCTGCTGTGGGGCAGCTATGCGCAGCAGAAGGGCAAGGTGATCGATGGCGGGCGCCACCGCGTGTTGCGCGCGCCGCATCCTTCGCCGTTGTCGGCGCATCGCGGCTTCATGGGCTGCGGGCACTTCTCTGCGGCCAATGCCTATCTGCGCCAGCGTGGCCTGGGCGCGGTGGACTGGACGCTGCCGCCGCGGGAGCGGCTGGGCGAGCGCGAGGAGTGAGCGCAGAGGAGTGAGGAGTGAGCGTTGAGCCCCTTTTTGTGGGAGCAGGCGGCGGCAAGGAGTAGGAGGTGCTTCTTCGCCGGTCCTCACTCCTCACTCCTCTGCGCTCACTCCTCGCCCCTAGCTCCTGCGCCCCTCAGGACTTCTTCTTCGTCGTGGTCTTCTTCGCCGGCGCCTTCTTCTTGGTCGTGGCCTTCCTGGCCGGCGTGGCCGCCTTGCGACGCGCCTGCGGGGCGGTGACCGGCGGGGCCGGCATGGCTTCCTCGGTGGAGACGGTCTTCAACTCCGACTCCAGCTGTTGCAGCAGCGGGATCATCTTCTGCTGGATGGCGCCCATCAGGTTCTGCATCAGCAGCGGGGTCTTGTCCAGCATGTGCCGGCCGGCCTCGCTCTCGTAGAACTTGGTCATCGCCTTGACGTCGTCGGCGCTGAAGGTCTGCGAATAGACCTGCACGTACAGCGGCTTCATTTCCTGCCAGGACAGCGCCTGGCGCACGATCTGCGTGGTGCGGGTCTGGATGCCGTCCACCTCGGCGCGCTGCTCAGGCGTGAGGTTCTTGCCCTGGGTCAGCTGCTCGAACTGCTGGCGTTGCAGCTGCTCCATCTGCGGAATGGTCGAGGCCAGCATCTGCTCGGCGCGCGAGGCCAGCAGCAGGCGTTCGATCTGCTCCGGCGTCGGCGGGCGCTCGGCGGCGGCTGCAGGCCCGATGCCCAGGGCGGCACCGCAGGACAGCACCAGTGCCAGGAGGAAGAGCAGGGCCGAACGGGTCATGCGCGCACCGGGAAACGGGAGGGGCCCGGCATGGTGCCGTCGGCAAAGTAAACAATTGGTTAATCCGGGCGCCGCGATGGCGGAGAAGGCGCTGGTCACATCGTTCCTTCTACAATCGCCCCATGGGGTACGACTGGCTGCACATTTCCACGTCTTTGCGCATTCCCGGCGATGAACTCGTCGAGCGTTTCGTGCGCGCCAGCGGCGCGGGCGGGCAGAACGTCAACAAGGTCGCCACCGCGGTGGAGCTGCGCTTCGATATCGCCAACTCGCCCTCGCTGAGCGAGCCGCTGCGGCAGCGCCTGCTGTCGCGGCGCGACCGCCGCCTGACCGATGCCGGGGTGCTGGTGATCGATGCCCAGCGCCACCGCACCCAGGACCGCAACCGCGACGACGCGCGCGAGCGCCTGGCCGAGTTCATCGCCGCCAGCCTGTCCGTCCCCAAGCCGCGCGTGGCCACCAAGCCTTCGCGCGGATCGCAGCAGCGTCGGCTGCAGGCCAAGCGCGAACGCGCCGATATCAAGCGCGGCCGTGGCCGCGGCACCTGGGAGTGACCTTGCAACACGACGATTTCTCGCTGCCGGCGACCACACCGAACATGCCCCGGGTCAAGCCCAGCCGGTTCTTCCGCTGGCTGGGGCGCAACTTCCTGCGCCTGAGCGGCTGGCGCGTGGTGGGCCAGGTGCCGGACGTGCCGCGACTGGTGATGATCGTGGCGCCGCACTCGTCCAACTGGGATGGCGTGTGGGGCATGGCCACCAAGATCGCGCTGGGGTTCGAGGTCAAGGTGCTGGCCAAGTCCTCGCTGTTCTGGTGGCCGCTGTCGCTGCTGCTGCACAAGCTCGGGGTGATCCCGCTGGACCGCAGCTCGCCGCAGGGCACGGTGCGCCAGGCGGTGGACGCGATCCGCCGGGCCGACAAGATGTGGTTCGTGGTCACGCCCGAAGGCACGCGTAGCCGCGTGGACAAGTGGAAGACCGGCTTCTGGAAGATCGCGCGCGCGGCCGAGGTGCCGATCTTCATGTGCTACTTCCACTACCCCGAGAAGATCGTCGGCATGGGCGAGCTGTTCTACCCCACCGACGACCTGGAAGCGGACATGGCGCGCATCCGCGAGTACTACCGGCCGTGGATGGGGAAGACGCGGGGCACTGTTTGAGAGCGAGGAGCATGAGGAACGAGTGGAGAGGAACGAGGAACGAGTGAAAGCGTCGGCGCGCGCGCTCTTGCCTTCTCCCTCTCGTTCCTCGTTCCTCATCACTCGTTTCTCAGTTTCAAGCGAGGAACGAGGAACGAGTGAGTGCGTCGGTGCGCGCGCTCTTGCCTTCTCTCGTTCCTCGTTCCTACTCACTCGTTCCTCACAACGGTCCACCCCCAAACTTCTGCGTGAACTGCACATACACCGTGCGGCCCAGGGTGTCGAACCAGGACACGTCGTAGTACGGATACGCGGTGTAGGTCGGGTCCTTGGGTGGCATCTTGTCGAACAGGTTCACCACTGACAGCGATAGCCGGCTGCGCTCGTCGAAGCGGTACTGCAGAGAGGCGTTGTAGCGGTAGGTGGCCTTGACCCACGGGCTGCCGCCATCGTCCGGGTCGTAGACCTGGTCGTAGGAGTCCGAATTGGGCAGGCGGCCCAGGCGCTGGCCGTGCAGCGTGGCCGACCAGGCCGCGCGTTCCCAGCCCAGGGTGGCGCTGGCCTTGCTGCGCGGGATGTCATAGCCGCTGTTGACCGCGAACTGGTCGACCATGTCCTCGCCGGTGTAGATCTGGATGTCGTGGCGGTGCACCCAGGTGTAGTTCAGGCCCAGGCGGAAATCGCCGATGGCCGTGGGCAGGCGCAGGTTGGCGCTGACATCCACACCGTCGGTACGCTCGCGCGCGACATTGATCGGGTTGACGTAAACGCCGTACAGGCTGCCATCGCTGCTGCGGGTCACGCGCGCCAGCGCCTGGATGCAGGTCGTGCTGGCCGCATCCAGGTTGCCCAGGCGGCAGTTGGATTCATCGCGCAGCACCTGGTCCACGCGCAGGTCCTGGACCTGGTCGCGCATGTCGATGTCGAACCAGTCCACCGTCAGGTCCAGGTTGCGCCAGGGCGAATACACCAGGCCGGCCGTCCAGGAGGTGCTGGTCTCCGGGTCCAGGTCGCGGTTGCCGCTGCGGCCGCGGATGATGCCTTCCTCGGCATAGTCGCAGTCGTTGACGTCCGCCTCCGGCTGTTCGGTGGCGCAGCGGTAGTAATCCACGCCGGAGGTTTCATCGTTGCCCGGGCCGGCATAGACGTAGTGCAGGTCCGGCGCGCGGAAGGCGATGCCGTAGGAGCCGCGCAGCAGCAGCGTGTCCAGCGGGCGGAACTCCAGGCCGCCGTTCCAGGTGGCCTTGCCGATGCTGCGGCCGGAGAAGCGGTACTGGTCGTAGCGTGCGGCCAGGCTGAGATTGAGGCGCTCGTGCAGCGGCAGGCGCAGCTCGCCGGCCAGCGCCCAGCGGTTGCGGCTGCCCTGGCCGTCGGAGTCCTTCCAGCTGTAGTAGTAGTACTGGGTGGCCAGTGGATCGGGATTGAGCGCATAGGCCTGCTGGCCCAGCTCGGCGGTCAGGGCCACGCCGGCCGCGCCGCCGGGCAGCTCGAACAGCGAGGCGTTGGTCAGCGTGCCTGAGAGCGTGTCGGTGCGCGAGCGCGGGTGATAGACGGTGCGCTGGGCGATGTCCTCGTACTCGGCGCGCGTCAGCGGCGTGTACAGGCGCGCCGGGTCGGCGTTGAAGATCGGAAAGCCCGAGTCCTCGTCCACGCCCAGCTGCGGCCCCAGAAACAGCGCGTTGGCGCGCTCGGCCACGATCTGCGGCCAGCTGATGCGCGCCTGATACTGGGAGTGGCTGAAAGCGCCTTCCCAATCCCAGTCCTGGCCCAGGCGGCCACGCAGCCCGGTGGTCAGGCTGAAGGTCTTCTGTGTGGTCTCGATCATGCCGCGCTGCAGGCCGCCCATCTCCTCCGGGGTGAACTGGCGGCCCCAGTACTCCACCTGCTCGGTGGCCTGGTTGTAGAAGTAGCCTTCCTCGTTGCCGTCCGGGGCCATGTAGGACCACTGCGCCACGTCGCGGAACAGCGACAGGTCGTGCACGCCCAGCTGCACGTCTGCGAACCACTCGGTGCCGTTGCCGAAGGCGTAGTTGAGCGAGGCGTAGCCGTTGAGCCCGCGGCGCTTGCTGATGATGGTGCCGTAGCCGATGGACTTGTCGCTGCCGCAGAAGTAGCCGGGGCCGTAGTCGTCCAGCTCGGCGTCGTAGTCGCCATAGCCGGGGCGCGCGCCACGATAGGTCGAGTTGCCGTTGAGGTAGGCCAGGCGGTCGCAGGTGTCCTGGCCCGGGTCGAGGTAGGTGTCGTAGTAGTCGCTGCGCACGAAGGTGCGGCGCGGCACGCGCGAGCGCTCGGTCGGGCCATCCAGGGTGGAATCCTGCTGGCCGCGCTCGAAGGCCCACAGCGGCGTCTGCGAGATCGCCTCCAGCCCGAACACGCTGTCGAAGGCGCCGCGCGAAAAGCCGCTGGACAGGCTGAGATTGAACGACTCGCCGCCGCCGCGGGTGGTGTCGCCGAAGCGGAAGTCCACGGTGGTGCCGTCGGCCTTGCGCTTGAGGATGAAGTTGACCACGCCGGAAATGGCGTCCGAGCCGTAGATCGCCGAGGCGCTGCCGGTCAGCACCTCGATGCGGTCGATCATGCCCAGCGGGATGTTGGAGACATCGGTGAAGTTGCTGCGGCCCTTGAAGGGCATCGGAAAGTCGGCGATGCGGCGGCCGTTGACCAGCACCAGAGTGTGGTTGGGCCCCAGCCCGCGCAGGTCCACCTGCTGCGCGCCGGGCGAAAAATCCGCGCCGCTGGAGGACTGCTGGCTCTGGGTCTCGCCGCCGTTCTGGGTCATCGCGCGCAGCACGTCGGGCACGCTGGTGAAGCCGGCGGCCTGGATCTGCTGGGCGGTGATGACGCTGATCGGCGCCGGGCCCTCGACCTGCGCGCGCGGAATGCGCGAGCCGGTGACCTGCACGCTGGACAGTTCAATGGGCTCCTCGGCCCTGGCCGCCGCCGGGGTGGGGGCGACCTGCGCGGTGCGCACCGGGGCCGCGTCCTGGCGCGCGATCAGCCAGGCGCCGGAAGGATCGCGCCGCGCGCTGAAGCCGCTGCCCTTGAGCAAGGTGGTCACGGCCTGCTCGGTCGGCACATCGCCGCGCAGTCCGGGCGAGCGCAGGCCCTGCAGCTGGTCCGGGCGGTAGATCAACTGCGCGCCGGTCTGCCGGCCCAGCGCATCCAGCGCCGAGGCCAGGCTACCGGCGGGAATCTCCACGGCGCCGACCGGCGCGGACAACACGATCGAACAGGCCAGGCTCAAGGACCACACGCGGCACGCCGACCGCAGGCGAGGCTTCCCCATCGACTGCATGACTCTTCCCCAGAAGTGGGCGCAGTGGGGCGCCCTTCAGATCATCAGGACGAACGAGCCGGCCCGATCCCTCCACGCGCGCCCAGCGTGTTGTCTCGTGCAGCTGGTTGCGCGTGCAACCAGCTGCGCGAGATCTCAGCGCTGGCGCAGCACCACGCGATCCTTGTGGCGCTCGGCGCGCACCGGGAAGCCCTGCTCCAGCAGGCGCACGAAGGCATCCACGTTGGCCCAGCGGAACTGTCCGGCCACGCGCAGCTGCGCGGTCGCCGCATCGCCCAGCTCCAGCTTGCGCGTGTTGTAGCGGTTGAACTCGGCCACGGCCGCGGCCAGGGTGCTGTCCTGGAAGGTCAGCAGGCCCTGGCGCCAATCCAGGGCGCGCTCGGCCTCGGCCACGCCGGGGCTGCGCACCAGCACGCCGTGTGGGCCGACCAGGGCGATGCTGCCGGCGGGCAGCAGGGTGGTGGGCGCGGTGGCGGGCTGGCCGGGTGACGGTTGCAGCCGCACCAGGCCCTCGGTCACCACCACGCGCAGTTCGTCCTGGCCTCGACGCACGGAAAAGCGCGTGCCCACCGCGACCACCTGGCGCGCGCCCGCGGCCACCACGAAGGGCCGCGCCGGGTCCTTGGCCGCGTGGAAGAAGGCCTCCCCGCGTTGCAGTTCGACATGGCGCTCGCCGGCCGAGAGGGTGACGGCGATGCGGCTGTCGCTGCTCAAGGTGGCATCGGTGCCATCGGCCAGGCGCTGGGTGCGCAGGTCGCCCACGGCGCTGGCGTAAGTGTCGGTGCGCGGCGGCGGGGCCAGCCCGGCGTGGAAGACGATGGCCAGCAGCCCCAGCGCGGCGGCCGTCGCCGCCAGGAGCTGCGGCCAGCGTCGGCGGCGCTCGGTGGGCGCTCGCGCGGCAAAGCGCAGCGCCCGCAGATCCCAGGCATCGCCGACAGGTGCCTGCGGCGGCATCGCGCTGGCGTCGGTGGCCGCCGCGCCGCGCCCGGTCCAGGTCCCGCGCGGCGGCAGCTGGCCACGGGGCAGGCCGGCGCCCAGCGCCTGCAGCCGCCCGGCCTCGTCCCAGGCCGCCGACAGGCGCAGCCAGGCCACGCGATGCGCGGTGTCCTGCTCCAGCCAGGCCTGCAGCGCCTGCTGCGCCGTCGCATCCCACTGGCCGCCTTCGCGCCGGGCCAGCCAGTGCGAGGCGATGCGCTCAATCTCCCTGCTGTCCATGCCGCCGCTCCCGTGCCTGGCGCCGTCCCCACGCCATGTCCATGACCTGCCCGTGGCATTGCTCGGCCAGCAGGCGCATGGCCCGCGCCAGATGCTTTTCCACGGTCTTCTCGCTGATGCCCAGGCGCATCGCCACCTCCTTCTGGGCCAGTTCCTCCACCCGCCGCATCCACACCACCTGGCGGCAGCGCGTGGGCAGCTGGTCGAAGGCCTCGGCCAGTTTTCGCAGTCCTTCCCGCCCGCCGCACCAGCGCTCGGGCGAGACCTCGTCTATGAGGACGTGCAAGGGCTCCAGATCACCCATCGCCTCGATCGACACCACCCGGCTGCGGCGCAGGCGGTCGGTCATCAGGTGGCGGGCGGTGGCGAACAGGAAGGCACGCGGCTGCTGCGGCAGGGCGCGCCCTGCGGACTCGTAGACGCGGACGTAAACCTCCTGGCGCAGGTCGTGCAGCTCGTCGCGGTGCGGCCAGCAGCGCCGCAGGAAGCCAGCCAGCGCGGCCTCGTGGACGAGGATCTCGCGGATGAACCAGTCATCGAGGGCGGTGTGCATGCGCCGCACCTTAGCCGACATCCGCGGCCCAGTGGCGGGATTGCGCGGGCTGGTTCGTCTTCCCCGGGTAGGCCGCGCCTGCCGCGGCATCGCATTGTCAACGAGGAGACGCGCGCATGGCTGTATCCCGGGTCAGGTCCTGGCTGTTGGTGGCCTTGGTGGGAGGGCTGGCGATGCTGCCCGGCGCCCATGCGGCCGAGGGCTATCGGCAGTACCTGCTGGGCGACCGCGCCCTGCCCACGCCCGACCCAGTGCGGCCCGGGCTGCTGCTGATGGGCGGCGGCGACCGCAACCACGATGCGCTGCGCTGGTTCATGGGCCAGGCCGGGCACGGCCACATCGTGGTGCTGCGCGCCTCGCAGGGTGGAGAGATCGGCGAGGAGTTCTATCGCGAGGTCGGCGGCATCGCCTCGGTGGAGACCTTCGTCTTCAGCGACCGCGCCGCGGCCAGCGACCGCAAGCTGCTGGCGAGCCTGCGCAAGGCCGACGGCATCTTCATCGGTGGCGGCGACCAGTCGCGCTACGTGCGCTACTGGCGCGGCACCCCGGTCGCCCAGGCCCTGGACGCGCACGTGCGCGCCGGCAAGCCGTTGGGCGGCACCAGTGCCGGCCTGGCGATGCTGGGCCAGTACCTGTATGGCGCGATGGACGGCGGCAGCCTGACCACGCCGCAGGCGCTGGAAGACCCGCTGGGCCCGGGCAACACCATCGAGACCGACTTCCTGCACCTGCAGGCGCTGCAGGGCGTGGTCACCGACACCCACTTCAGCGAGCGCAACCGCCTGGGCCGGCTGATCGCTTTTGTGGCCAAGGCAGAGCAGCAGGCCGGCCATGCCCTGATCGGTCTGGGCGTGGACGAGGACGCCGCGCTGGCGGTGGAGGGCGACGGCCGTGCGCGGGTGTACGCCACCGCGCCAGGAGCGGGGGCCACGGTGGTACGCGGTGGCTTGGACACGCCGCAGCGCGAGGACCAGGCCATGCAGCTGGCGCAGGTGGAAACGCTGGGCGTGGGCACCGCCTCGGTGCTGCAGCTGCCGCAGGGCACGGTGCAGGCTCCGGCGTTCCAGCGCCGCTACCGGGTCAAGGACGGCGTGCTGATGGTGCTGGAGCAGCCGACGCTGGTGATCCACGGCGGTGCGGGGGTCGAGCGCGTCAGCATGACCCCGGCCGATGAAGCCGAAGCGCGCGCGGCGATGGAGCAGGCCCTGCGCGCCGGCCATGCGCTGCTGCAGCAGGGCCGGCCGGCGACCGATGCGGTGGCCGCGGCCATCGTCGTGCTGGAGGACTCGCCGCAGTTCAACGCCGGCAAGGGCGCGGTGTTCACCCATGACGGCCGCAACGAGCTGGATGCGGCCATCATGGATGGCGCCACCAGCAAGGCCGGCGCGATCGCCGGGGTGCACCGCGTGCGCAACCCGATCCAGCTGGCGCGCGCGGTGATGGCGCACTCCGAGCACGTGATGATGGTCGGCGATGGCGCAGAGGCTTTCGCCCGGGAGCAGGGCATCGCGCTGGTGGCGCCTTCCTACTTCCGCACCGAAAAGCGCTGGAAGCAGCTGCAGCAGGCCCTGAAGGAAGAGGCCAACCACCAGGCCCATGCCGACCTGGAGACGGCCAAGCATTTCGGCACCGTGGGCGCGCTGGCGCTGGACGGCCAGGGCCGCCTGGCCGCGGGCACCTCCACCGGCGGCATGACCAACAAGCGCTATGGCCGGGTGGGCGACACCCCGCTGATCGGCGCCGGCACCTATGCCGACCCGCGCTGTGCGGTTTCGGGCACCGGCTGGGGCGAGTACTACATCCGCGCGGTGGCCGCGCACGAGATCTGCGCGCGGGTGAAGTACGCCGGCCAGGCGCTGTCGCGGGCGGCCGAGGCGGTCATCAACCGGCAGATTCCCGCCGCCGGCGGCGACGGCGGCGCCATCGCACTGGGTGCCGATGGCAGCTTCGCGTTTCCCTTCAACACCGAGGGCATGTACCGGGGCTGGATCGGCACCGATGGCGTGCCGCACGTGGCCATCTACAAGGACGACCCGCTGCCGGCGCGGGAGTAGCTGCGGCGCGTGGGAATCCCGAATAACCCTTGAAGCATCCTGTGGGAGCCGCTCCCACAGGGCAAAGGGGCCTCTCGCTCGGCTGCGGGGAAAGACGGGTTGTCCCCAGCCTTGCGCATCCCGCCGCATCGCGCGCGGCGGCTCCCACAGGGCTTCCGGCACGTGCAAGCGCGGCGGGCCTGGGGTAGCGTGCGGGCCTCTTCGGTCCTTAGTTTCCAGGAATGTCCGCATGACCCGTCCCCTCGTCCTGGCCGCCGCCATCAGCCTGGCGCTGGCCGCCTGCTCCGGCAAGGAGGCTGACCCCGTGAACACCACCGTCCAGCCCGCGGCCCAGCCGCAGCGCGCCAACCCGCTGCTCAGCGCTAGCACGCTGCCGTTCCAGGCCCCGCCCTTCGACAAGATCGAAGACGGCGACTATCTGCCGGCCTTCGAGCAGGGCATGACCGAGCACCTGGCCGAGATCCGCAAGATCGCCGACAGCGCCGAGCCGGCCACCTTCAACAACACCATCGTGGCCATGGAGCGCAGCGGCCAGACCCTGACCCGCGTCTCGCGCATCTTCTTCGGCCTGGTGCAGGCCGACACCAACGAGGCCCGGCAGAAGGTGCAGGAGGAGATCGCCCCGAAGCTGGCCGCGCACGAGGACGAGATCAAGCTCGATCCCAAGCTGTTCGCTCGCGTCAAGGCGATCTACGACCAGCGCGAGGGCCTCAACCTGGAAGCCGAGGCCAAGCGCCTGGTCGAGCGCGACTACGAGGAGTTCGTGCGCGCCGGCGCGCAGCTGTCCGATGCCGACAAGGCCACGCTGCGCAAGCTCAATGTGGAAGAGACCACGCTGGCCACTCAGTTCCACACCAAGCTGGTGGCCGCTTCGGCCGCCGGCGCGGTGGTGGTGGACGACAAGGCCCGGCTGGACGGGCTGAGCGAAGGCGAGCTGGCCTCGGCGGCCGAGGACGCCAAGGCGCGCAAGCTCGATGGCAAGTACCTGCTGGCGCTGCAGAACACCACCCAGCAGCCGGTGCTGGCCTCGCTGAAGAATCGCCAGCTGCGGGCGCAGGTGCTCAAGGCCTCGGAGACCCGCGCGGAAAATGGCGATGCCAACGACACCCGCCAGACCGTGCAGCGCCTGGCGCAGCTGCGCGCGCAGAAGGCCAAGCTGCTGGGCTTTGACAGCTACGCCGCCTACAGCCTGGCCGACCAGATGGCCAAGACGCCGGAAGCGGCCCTGAAGCTGCTCACCGACACCGTGCCGGCCGCCACCGCCAAGGCGCGCGCCGAGGCGGCCGAGATGCAGAAGGTCATCGACGACCAGGCCGGGCAAGGCGGGGAGAGGTTCAAGTTGGCCGCCTCGGACTGGGACTTCTACGCCGAGCAGGTGCGCAAGGCCAAGTACGACCTGGACCAGTCGCAGATCAAGCCGTACTTCGAGCTGGACAACGTGCTGCAGAATGGCGTGTTTTACGCGGCCACCGAGCTGTACGGCATCAAGTTCAAGCAGCGCACCGATCTGCCTACCTATCACCCGGACATGAAGGTCTACGAGGTATTCGACGTGGACGGCAGCTCGCTGGCGCTGTTCTATACCGACTACTTCAAGCGCGACTCCAAGTCCGGCGGTGCCTGGATGGACGTGTTCGTGGAGCAGGATGGACTGACCGGCGCCAAGCCGGTGGTCTACAACGTGTGCAACTTCACCAAACCCGCGCCCGGCCAGCCGGCGCTGCTGAGCTTCGATGACGTAACCACGCTGTTCCATGAGTTCGGCCACGCATTGCATGGCATGTTCTCCAAGGTGAAGTACCCCTCCATCGCCGGTACCAGCACCTCGCGGGATTTCGTCGAGTTCCCCTCGCAGTTCAACGAGCACTGGGCCACCGATCCGAAGATCTTCGCCCACTACGCCAAGCACTATCAGACCGGTGAGGCGATGCCGCAGGCGCTGGTGGACAAGATCCAGCAGGCCAAGACCTTCAACAGCGGCTACGCCACCACCGAGTACCTGTCGGCCGCGTTGCTGGACCTGGCCTGGCACACCCAGCCGGCCGACGCGCCGTTGCAGGACACCGGCAAGTTCGAGGCCGATGCGCTGAAGACCTTCAAGGTGGACCTGGCCGAAGTGCCGCCGCGTTATCGCACCACGTATTTCGACCACATCTGGGGCGGTGGCTACTCGGCCGGTTACTACGCCTACTTCTGGTCCGAGGTGCTGGACGACGATGCCTTCGAGTGGTTCAAGGAGCACGGCGGCCTGAGCCGCGAGAACGGCGACATGTTCCGCGCCAAGATCCTCTCGCGTGGCAACACCGTGGAGCTGTCCCAGCTGTATCGCGACTTCCGCGGCAAGGACCCCAGCGTGGAACCACTGCTGGAGAACCGCGGACTGAAGTAGGACGTGGGCGGACAGCGTCGCGCCATCCACCATCGTAGGGTGGATGGCGCTCTTCCATCCACCATCGCCATGGATCCGGCAACGTTGACGTGTGGCGTGACTTGATCGGCGCGGACCCATGGCGGACAAGCTTCGCGTTGTCCGCCCTACGTGGGGTGGATGGCGCTCTTCCATCCACCGCCGCCATGGATCCGGCAACGTTGACGTGTGGCCAGGCTTGATCGGCGCGGACCCATGGCGGACAAGCTCCGCGTTGTCCGCCCTACGGTGGGTGGATGGTGCTCTTCCATCCACCATCGCCATGGATCGGACGCCGTGGACGCATGGTTCGACTTGATCGGCGCGGACCCGTGGCGGACAAGCTTCGCGTTGTCCGCCCTACGTAGGGTGGATGACGCTCTTACATCCACCACCGCCATGGATCGGACACCGTGGACGCATGGTTTGACTTGATCGGCGCGGCCCCCTGGCGGACAAGCTTCGCGTTGTCCGCCCTACGTGGGGTGTATGGTGCTCTTCCATCCTCCATCGCCAAGGACCGTACAACGTGGACGGACCGACCGGTCGCGGTCACCTGGCGTAGATGCCCGCAGGTCAGGGCGTCTCCGGCGTCGGCCGCATCACCCCTTGCGCATCGCGCCTGAGCGGATGGCGCTGCTCCGGCAGCGGCGCGCCGGGTGCCTGCGTGACCGACACGCCGTGCGGCCAATCCGCTGGTGCGATGGCCACATACCGCGCGAACCCGCCGGTGCCGCCCTGCGGCTTGGCGAATCCAATGGAAATCAGCGCGCCGGCTTCGGGCACCTGGTCCAGGTTGGCCACGCCCTCGGCCTGGGCGAAGTTGCGGTGCAGCAGCCAATGCTCGCCTTCCAGGTTGGGCGTGCCATCGGTGTCCAAGGGCTCGTGGCCGTGGAACAGGATGCCGCGCTGCAGGTGCAGGAATTTCAGCGCATCCAGCGACACGCCCGGGAAAGGCTTTTCGGCGAAGCGCTGCGTGTCCTTCCAGCGCTTGGACCAGTCCGAGCGGACCATCACCACCGACCCTTCCGGGATGCGGCCATGCACGCGCTCCCAGGCGTGGATGTCCTCCACCGTAGCGTGATAGCCGGCATCGCGCGCGACCTTGTCGTGCACGTCGATCACCACCAGCGGCCGCAGCGTGTAGGTGGCCGGCAGGTCGGAGATGGTGGCGCCCTTGGGGTTCCAGTGCGCGGGCGGATCCAGCTGGGTGCCGTACTGATCGGTGGTCAGCTCATAGGCGGTCGCCACGAAGCCGTGCCTGGCGTAGTCGTAGGCCTCCCCCTGGCGGGCATAGCCCGGCAGGTCCTTGCCGGCCACCGCCGGCTTGAAGCGGGCGTTGGCAAAGCCCGGCCACACCGGCTGGTCGGGCTCGAAGGCGTGGGTCAGGTCGATGTACTTGGCCTGCTTGAGCGTGGACTCGTAGAGCTGCCACAGCGGGGGCGCGGCCGCGGGCGACTGCGCCCAAGCGGCGCAGGGCAGGGCCAGCAGCGCGGCCATCAAGACGGCAGGTCTGGTCGACATTGAGGCGCTCCATCACAGGGGTGCTGGAGATCCTAAAACACCCCGCCCATGGCCGGCGATCGCGGTCCTCAGGACCCGGCACCGCGCAGGCGCGGGGCACGCACCAGCGCGATGTCGTCCAGCAGCAGATCATCGGCCACGCTCAGCCAGGCGCGGATCTGCATGTCCTCCACCTCCACATCCAGGCCCAGCGGCATGCGGATGCGGCCCTCGCGGTCGGGGAACACGCGGTACTGACCCAGCAGCTCGCCCTGCGCGGTGATCGCCTCGATCCAGAAGGGCTGCAACGGCTGCTGGATCGCGCTGAGCTTGACCTCGTAATGCCCAGGGCGCGTGCCGCGGATGGCATCGCCCAGCATCACCGGCTGACGCAGCTGCTGGCGCATGCCCTCCCAGCGCTGCAGGGGATTGTCCACGCGCACGCCCGCGGCCAGGTCCTCGGCGCGGTACAGGCGGGCCTTCTGCTCGTGGTTGACCAGCATCGCGCACCAGCCGGTGTCGGGCGACTCGTCATCGAAGGCGGTGCAGCGGTCGATATAGGCCAGGGTGTTCTTCGGCGAGGCCGCCTGGAAGCGGCGCGGCACGTCTTCCAGCGTGATCCCCGACAGGCGCCAGTGCTTGTCGTAGTCCAGCAGCACCGGCGGGCGCACTTCCTGCACGCCCACCATCACCTTGTCGCCCTGCACGCGCAGGGTGCGGGTTTCCTCGCCGGTCCACAGGTTGCGGGAGTAGGCCAGGTAGCGCGCATAGGTGGCACCGTCGTCCTTGCGCGCGGCGGCGCTGGCGCTGGGCTCGGCACGCGGGGTCAGCAGCGACCGGCCAAAACCCAGTGTCCGCTGCGAAGGATCGATGACATGCAGCAGGGTGGCGCCCGAGTCCAGCGTGCTGCCGGCGGCCACGCGCAGCTGGCGTGGCGCTATGTCCTTGCCCAGCACCAACAGCAGGTTCTCGCGGCGCATCTGCGACAGGGTGTCGGTCAGTTCGTTCGGCATCGCCAGGTGGTCCGAGGCGACCACCACGATGGTGTTGTCGGCCCAGGCGCTGTCACGGATACGCTCAACGAACCTTGAGATCAACCGATCGCTGCAGGCGATGGCATCAAGCATGCCCACGCGCGCGCCGGTGCCCTGGTAGTGCTGGTTCTTGCAGGCCGCGGGCAGGTGGCCTGCCGGGTGATGGGTGTCCATCGTCAAGGCGGTCAGCATGAAGGGCTGATCGGCCTTGGACAGCGCCTGGAACTGCGTCCAGGCCTGCTCCAGCAGCACGTCATCGTGTACGCCCCAGGCCGAAAAGTGCGAGGCACCGATCTTCTTGTTCTTGCGGAACTGCGCAAGGTCGGAGATCTCGTCGTAGCCATGGCTGCGCAGGAAATCGCCCTTGCCGGCGAAGGCGCCATCGGCCCCGCCCAGATACACGTTGCGATAGCCTTGCTTGTGCAGATAGTCGCCCAGGCAGTGCGCCTGCGGCAGGAAGCTGCCCATGCGCCCAAAGCTGTTCTCATCACCCTGCGCCGCGGTCAGCGGCACGCCGCACTGCGAAGCGACCATGCCGGCGATGGTCCACCCGGCCCCATCGGTGGACATGATGTCGCGGAAATCCAGACCCTGCGCCGCCAAGCGATGCAGATTGGGCATCAGCCCCGGGAACGCCGTCTCGTCCATGTAGGTGCGCTCCAGGCTTTCGCCATAGATCCACACCACGTTGGGCTTGCGCGTCAGTGGGGCTTCCGGGACGCGGTATTCGCCTGCCACGGCCATCGCATCGGCAGGTTTCATCTGCCGATACAGGCGCTTGCCATCGCGCAGCAGCGGACTGGCGGCCACCGCCACCAGCAGGGCAGTGACGAACAGGCCCATGCCGCGCCGACGGCTCTGCCTATTGAAACGACGCACGCGCAGCAGCGCGAACGGCGACAGCGAAGCCACCAGCAGCACCACGCATAGCGCGATGTCCTTGTGGAAATCCGAGACGCCAGCGCCTTCCATCCCCGCGGTGAGGTGGTAGAGCGTGGCTGCATTCAGCCCATCGCCGCTGAGGCGATCGATGAACCACCACGCGGTGAGCAGCATTAGCAGCAGCGACAGCAGCGCGGCCTTGCCCACGCCGAACTTGGGAAAGCGCAGCACCATCCAGGCCATCACGCAAATCGAGGCGACAAGGATGAGAGCGTGCATGCGAGCGCTTCCTGCAAATCGAACGAACCTTGAGACTAGCCCACGAATTGTTGGCGGTAGCTGACTTCGATGAACAAATGATGACAATGCGATGTCGGTATGGTGAAATTTTGTCCACCCCAGTGTGCGCGTCTTAATGCAAGTTTTACGCTTCGGATGGCCGTAAGCCGTAAGCCGTAAGCCGTAAGCCGTAAGCCGTAAGCCGCGTGCCGCGTGCCGCGTGCCGCTAGGCGTAGGCGTCGATGCGCAGAAGCAGAAGCAGAAGCACCGTGACGCGACCGCTCGGCAGACATGTGCCGCCGCGTGTTCCCAGCGTTGGAACCGTTGGACTTTGGTCGCAAGCGCAGGGTCCCGCGTGTCGGCGCCGACGGATCTGCGCAGGGACCTCGGCCCTTGGTCTCGCGGGGCCGGGCCACGCGTGGGCCCGGCCGGCCCACAGGTGTACTCCGCACGTGCAGTGTTGGACACTAGGAAAATGACCGCGCCCCGCATCCTGATCGCCGACGACCACCCCCTGTTCCGTGCAGCCGTGCTGCATGCGCTGCGCGAGGCGCTGGGCCAGGTGGATGTGGTCGAGGCCGCAAGCGCCTCGGCACTGGGGCCGGCCCTGGCCGCGCATCCTGAGATCGAGCTGGTGCTGCTGGACCTGACCATGCCTGGCGCGCGCGGCCTGTCCTCGCTGGTGTACCTGCGCGGCGAGCGGCCGGACATCCCGGTGGTGGTGATCTCCTCCAACGATCACCCGCGCACCATCCGCCGGGCGCAGCAGTTCGGCGCGGCCGGCTTCATCCCCAAGTCGTCCACCGCGGAGGTCATCGGCAAGGCGGTCAGCGACGTCCTGGAAGGTGGAACCTGGTTCCCGCCGATGACGGCAGAGCGCTCCGAGTCCGACGCCCAGCTGGCCGCTCGCCTGGCGCAGCTGACCCCGCAGCAGTTCCGCGTGCTGCTGTGCCTGGCCGATGGCCTGCTCAACAAGCAGATCGCCCACGAACTGGGCCTGGCGGAGAACACGGTCAAGGTGCATGTCACCGCCATCCTGAAGAAGCTGGATTGCCACAGCCGCACTCAGGCCGCGGTGCTGGTGAAGGCGCTTGAGCCGGAAGGCGAGGTGTGAGGGCAGGAGTGAGCGCAGAGGAGTGAGGAGTGAGCGCTGGGTGTTGGAAGCCTGCGCATCCTGCGAAGTTCAGCTGCAAACCCTGCGGGAGCTGTAAACCCTGTGGGAGCGGCTTTAGCCGCGAAGAGGCTTTACCGGTAATACCTCTTCGCGGCTAGAGCCGCTCCCACAGGGAAAGGTCGCAGTCACGCGCTAGGAAGTAGCGGCGCATACGCCCGCCTTTCCTCACTCCTCACTCCTCTCCGCTCACTCCTCGCCTCAAAAGCAGCTGCGTCATCAGCGCGCGCAGCGCCGGTGGCTTGACCGGCTTGGCCAGGAAGCCCCAGTCGTTCTCGCGCGCCAGCGCCCGCGTGTCCGCGTCCTGCTCGGCGGTGATCAGGATGACCTGCGGCGACCGACCCCAGCGCTGCACCAGCGCGGCATGCACGTCCGGGCCGCGCAGCTCGCCCATGCGCAGGTCCAGCAGCACCAGCTGCGGCGCCGTCGCCGGCGCCGCCATCGCCAGGGCCTCGTCCGGGCCGGCCGCGACCGGCACCTGGCAGCCCCAGCGCTCCAGCAGCGTGCGGGTGGCCTCGCATACGCGCGGGTCGTCGTCCACGCACCAGACCACGCAGCCCCGCAGCAGGGAGTCGTCCTGCACCGGCGCATCCGCCGGCGCGGCCGGGATCCGCGCGGCATCGCCCTGCGGCAGGGTGATGGCGAACACGCTGCCACGGCCCAGCGTGGAGCGCAGGCTGACGCGGTGTTGCAGCAGTCGCCCGATGCGCTCGACGATGGCCAGGCCCAGCCCGGCACCGCGCTCGGCCGCCACCGCATCGTCCAGGCGGCGGAACTCCTCGAAGATCTCGCGCTGGCGATGGCTGGGAATGCCGGGCCCGGTGTCATGCACCTCGATCCGGATCGCCTCGCCCTCGCGGCGGCAGCCCAGCACGATGCGTCCGCGTGCGGTGTAGCGCACGGCGTTGGACAGGAAGTTCTGCACGATCCGGCGCAACAGCATCGGATCGCTGCGCACCACCGCGTGGGTGGGCACGTAGTCCAGGCGCAGCCCGCGCGCCTGCGCCAGCATGCCCATCTCGCGCGCCAGCGCATCCAGCAGCGGATGCAGGGCGAAGTCGTGCACGCGCGTCTGCAATGTGCCCGATTCCAGGCGCGAGATGTCCAGCAGGCTGGCCAGGATGGCGTCCTGCGCGGCCAGTGCGCCCTCCACCCGGTCGGCGACATCGCGCGCCTCGGCATCCTGCAGGCGTCCGCGCAGGGCCGAGACGAACATGCGCGCGGCGTTTAGCGGCTGCAGCAGGTCGTGCACGGCCGAGGCGACGAAGCGGGTCTTGTAACGGTTGGCCTGTTCGGCCTCCTGTCGCGCCTGCTCCAGGTCGGCGGTGCGCTCGACGATGCGCTGCTCCAGCGCGTCGGCCAGCGAGCGCAGGTCGCGCGCGGTGTTCTTGTAGCTGGTGATGTCGGCGTAGCTGGTGACGAAGCCGCCGTCGGGCAGTGGGTTGCCGCGGATCTCCAGCACCGTGCCGTCCTCCTTCTCGCTCTCGCGCATGTGCGGCTTGCCGCTGCGCAGGTGCTCCAGGCGCCGGGCAATGGCGTCCTCGATCGGGCCCGGGCCCAGCAGGCCGCGGCGGGCGTTGTAGCGGAAGATGTCCTCGATCGGCCGGCCCACCTGCGCCAGGCCGCTGGGGAAGCGGAACAAGTCGATGTAGCGCGAGTTCCAGGCCACCAGGCGCAGCTCGGCATCGATGATCACCACGCCCTGCGGCAGGTGTTCCAGGCGCCGGCTCAGGCCGGTATCGGCCTGCTGGGCGACGGCGACCAGGGTGTCCTGCTGGGTACGCAGTTCTTCGGCATGCCGCTTGACCAGGTTCTCCAGTTCCTGGCGGCTGCGCAGGCGCAGCGCGGTCAGGCGGCGGCGCTGCTCCATGAACAGCGACACGAACACCAGCGTCAGCCACAGCAGGCCGGCGGCGATGGCGCTCTGCTGGCCGGCGGTCTTGACCCCGCTGGCATCGTGCAGCAGGTGCAGCGTCCAGCCGCTGTCCGGCAGGGCCTCGCGCTGCCACAGCCACAGCCCGCTCAGGCGTGGCTCGCCGATGCGGTCCACCTCACCGCCATCGTCCAGGACGCGCACGCGTTCGTACTCGAACGGTCGCAGCCCCTGGCCCTCGTACTGGCGGGTGTCGCGCAGCTGCTGCTGCGCCAGCGGGTCCAGTGGCCGCAGCAGGCGGTAGCGCCACTCCGGCGCACTGGAGAGGAACACGATGCCGTGATCGTCGCTGACCAGCACCGTGTCCGGCGCGCGCAGCCACTCCTGCTCCAGCACCGACAGCTCGATCTTGATCGCAATCACGCCCAGCACTTGGCCCGCCGGATCGCGCACGGCCTCGGACAGGAAATACCCGGCCACGCCGGTGGTCACGCCGATGCCGTAGAAGCGGCCATGGCCTTCGCGCATGGCCTGGATGACGTAGGGCCGGAAGTCGTAGCGCTGCCCCACGTTGCTGGTGGGCAGGCGCCAGTTGCTGGCCGCTACGGCCATGCCGTTGCGATCGATCAGGGTCAGGGTCGCGCTGCGGGTGGTGCGGTTGGCGTCTTCGAGCCGGCGGTTGATGCGTTCGCGGGTGGCCGCGTCCATCGGTGCCGCCACCGCCTGGCGCAGCTCCGGATCCAGCGCCAGTACTTCAGGCAGGGCGCGGTAGCGGTCGATGCGCTGGGTCAGCGCCTGTGCGTAGAGATCCAGCTGCTGGCTGGCCTGCTGGCTCTGCGCCTGCAACTCGCGGCGCTGGCCCCAGCCATAGGCCAGCACCACCACCAGGGCCAGACCGCCCAGGGTCACCAGCAGTGTGATGCCCAGCGGGCGCAGGCGGCGAGGGGTTCGCATCGCCGCCAGTGTAACGGCGAGGAACGAGTGGAGAGGAACGAGAAACGAGTGGCAGACCCGGCGCGCCGATCCGCCCTAACTCGTTCCTCGTTCCTCCTTTCTCGTTCCTAGCGCTTAGAACATGACCTGCGCACGCACTTCCACCGCATCCGGCGTGGTATGCACGTGGTTGCGGGAGGCGTCGGCGTGCACGTAGTTGGCCTGGAACTTGAAATGCTGGGTCAGGTACCAGTTGGCGCCGACGGTCAGGTCATGTTCGCGGCCGCCGTAGATCGGGCCGTCGTCCAGATCCAGGTGGCTCCAGCGCGCCACCAGCTCCACCGCGCCGAAGTCGTGGCTGGGCTTGGGGTTGGCGGCCACGCCGCCCGCGTAGGGCCGCGACTCGCCGGTCAGCAGCCAGCTGACATAGGCGTATTCGCCCTGCGCGGTGAACTCGGGCAGGCCGGCATTGCGCGTGACGTTGGCACGCAGGGCTTCGGCCTGCACCGAGACCGGGCCATGGATCCACAGGCCTTCCAGGCCGGTGCGGTTGATATGGTCCACGTAGGTGAGGGTGCCGCTGTCGACCAGGCGCACATCGGTCAGGCCCGCTTCCGGGCGTGCGCGCAGGCGCGTGCTCGGCGGGCGATAGACGCCGCGGCCGTCGGTGAAGCCTTCCGGGTTCTCGCGCGAGCCGGCGATGCCCAGGTGCAGCACGTTGCCTTCGGCCTTGATCGGCGTCCACACGCCGCGCGCGGCGAAGGTCTGGCCGGGGTTGTCGCCCTGCAGGTCCTTGCCGCCGTAGGCGCCGGCGGTCAGCAGGAACCTGGGCTGCTCGTAGGACCACTCCACGCCGGTGCGGCGGCCCTCGAAGACCACCTGCGTCGGCAGGCCCAGCTCCATGAAGCTGCCGGCGCGCGAGGCGGTCAGGCCATCCAGCCCCAGGGGGGTCTTGATGTAGCCGACGCGGATCTTGCCCAGGTCGCGGCCGAACCAGGCCTTGGTCTCGAAGCGGACGAAGACGTCCAGCCACAGGTCGGACTGGAAGTCGTAATACACCATGGCATCCCACACGCCCTTCTTCTTCAGCGTGGCGCCGAACTCGTTGCGACGCCAGCCGCTCTCGTCGGCCAGGCGGTCGTCGCCGCTGAAGCGGTCGCTATCCCAGGCCATGTTGCCGGTGATGGCGCCCTCAATGCTGTCGGTCAGCATGCTCTTGGTCGGCCAGTTGTCGAAGCTGCCGTTGGCGGCCATGGCGTGGCCGGACATGAGGGCCAGGGGCAGCACGCCAAGCTGCAGGCAGGCGCGGAGGTTACGCATAGACGATTCCTGTCGGAAATGAAAAGGAGGCGGTGCAACGTCAATTGGAATGGGTGCGGCGCTGTTGAACACGCGTCCGGAACGTTCAACGTGGTGCATTGCTGCGGCGAGACGTCGATCTGCGTCGGCGTCCGGCATCGGGCGTCCCCCCGATATCGGCGGATTCTAACGATTCTGTAAGGTTGGCGAGGGCGCCTTCGACCAATGAATTATTAGTACCAATAGGCTATCGGTGGCTTCTGCCCCGCGCTGTACAACGTGCGCCTCAGTCCGCATCCCGCGTGGAGTTCCCGCAATGTTGCCCAGTTCATCTCCGACACCTGCTGTGCCAGTGAAACTCCCGCTCTACCGCCAGCTGTACTTCCAGGTGGTGGTGGCGATCGTGCTGGGCGCCCTGCTGGGGCACTTCGAGCCGGCATTCGCCACCTCGCTCAAGCCGCTGGGCGATGCCTTCATCAAGCTGGTCAAGATGATCATCACCCCGGTGATCTTCCTGACCATCGTCACCGGCATCGCCAGCATGACCCACCTCAAGGCGGTGGGCCGGGTGTTCGGCAAGGCGATGGCCTACTTCCTGTTCTTCTCCACGCTGGCGCTGGTGATCGGCATGGTGGTGGCGCACGTGGTGCAGCCCGGCGCCGGCATGAACGTCAACATCGCCGACCTGGACCAGGGCGCGGTGAACGAGTACGTGCAAAAGACGCACGACCTCACCATCACCGGCTTCCTGATGGACATCATCCCCAAGACGCTGCTCAGCGCCTTCGTGGACGGCAACATCCTGCAGACGCTGTTCGTGGCGGTGCTGTTCGGCATCGCCCTGGCGCTGGTGGGTGAGCGCGGCAAGCCGGTGCTGGCCTTCTTCGAGGCCCTGACCGCCCCGGTGTTCCGCCTGGTGCACATCCTGATGAAGGCCGCGCCGATCGGCGCCTTCGGCGCCATCGCCTTCACCATCGGCAAGTACGGCCTGGAAGTGCTGGTCAACCTGGCCTGGCTGGTCGGCAGCTTCTACATCACCTCGCTGCTGTTCGTGCTGGTGGTGCTTGGCCTGGTGGCGCGGCTGTGCGGCTTCTCGGTGCTCAAGCTGATCCGCTACCTCAAGGCCGAGCTGCTGCTGGTGCTGGGCACTTCCTCCTCCGAGTCGGCGCTGCCCTCGCTGATGGAGAAGATGGAGAACGCCGGCTGCAAGAAGACCGTCGTCGGCCTGGTGGTGCCCACCGGTTATTCCTTCAACCTGGATGGCACCAACATCTACATGACGCTGGCGGCGCTGTTCATCGCCCAGGCCACCAATGTCGAGCTGAGCCTGGGCCAGCAGATCACCCTGCTGCTGGTGGCGATGCTGAGCTCCAAGGGCGCGGCCGGCGTGACCGGCGCCGGCTTCATCACCCTGGCGGCCACCCTGGCCGTGGTGCCGGACGTGCCGGTGGCCGGCATGGCGCTGATCCTGGGCGTGGACCGCTTCATGTCCGAGTGCCGCTCGCTGACCAATTTCATCGGCAATGCCGTGGCCACCGTGGTGGTCTCGCGCTGGGAGAACGCCCTGGACTACACCGCGCTCAACCGCGCGCTGGATGGCAAGGCCGTCGATCCGGACGACCTGCCGCTGACCGCCGGCAGCCCCGCCGAACAGGCCTGACCGCCATCCCCGACCGAACGGCCCCTCACGGGGCCGTTCGCGTTCCACCGCCGGTCCTGCCGCTTTTCCCGACCTGCGGAACATTGCCGCCAGCGCGCGCCGTCCCGACAGGCCCGGTTGCAGGGCCGACGCTAGAATCCAATCCCTCGCCATAAGGCCCCCGACGCCCGATGTCCAAAGAAGAGTTCAAACAGGCCGCCCTGGACTATCACAGCCAGAATCCCCCAGGAAAGATCACGGTCACGGCCACCAAGCCGATGCTGACCCAGCGCGACCTGGCGCTGGCCTATTCGCCTGGCGTGGCCTTCGCCTGCGAGGAAATCGCCGCCGATCCCAAGCTGGCCAGCAAGTACACCGCGCGCGGCAACCTGGTGGCGGTGATCTCCAACGGCACTGCGGTGCTGGGCCTGGGCGACATCGGCCCGCTGGCGGCCAAGCCGGTGATGGAAGGCAAGGGCGTGCTGTTCAAGAAGTTCGCCGGCATCGATGTGTTCGACATCGAGATCAACGAGAAGGACCCGGACAAGCTCATCGAGATCATCGCCTCGCTGGAGCCGTCCTTCGGCGGCATCAACCTGGAAGACATCAAGGCGCCGGAGTGCTTCAAGGTCGAGCGCACCCTGCGCGAGAAGATGAACATCCCGGTGTTCCATGACGACCAGCACGGCACGGCGATCATCGTCGGCGCCGCGGTGCTCAACGCCATGATCGTCACCGGCAAGAAGCTCGAGGACGTCAAGCTGGCCACCACCGGCATGGGCGCGGCGGGCATCTCCTGCGTCAACATGCTGGTCTCGCTGGGCCTGAACCCTGAGAACATCCTGGCCCTGGACCGCGACGGGGTCATCCACACCGGCCGTACCGACCTGGACCCGGACAAGCAGCGCTACGCGCGCGACACCGACAAGCGCACGCTGGCCGAGATCGTCGAGGGCGCGGACATCTTCCTGGGCCTGTCGGCCCCGGGCCTGCTGACGCCGGAGATGGTCAAGTCCATGGCGCCGCAGCCCATCATCTTCGCCCTGGCCAACCCCACCCCGGAGATCATGCCGGAGCTGGCCCGCGAGGCGCGTCCGGACGCGATCATCGGCACCGGGCGCTCGGACTACCCCAACCAGATCAACAACGTCCTCTGCTTCCCCTACCTGTTCCGCGGCGCCCTGGATTGCGGCGCCACCGGCATCAACGAGGAGATGAAGATCGCCTGCGTCAAGGCCATCGCCGGCCTGGCCCGGCGCGAGGCCTCGGACCTGGGTGCGGCCTATGGCGGGGAAACGCCGAGCTTCGGCCCGGACTACCTGATCCCGCGCCCGCTGGATCCGCGCCTGCTGGTGGAACTGTCCGCCGCGGTGGCGCAGGCAGCGATGGACTCGGGCATTGCCGAGCGTCCGATCGAGGACATGGACGCCTATCGCGACAAGCTCAGCCAGTTCGTCTACCGCACCAACCTGATGATGAAGCCGGTCTACGACCAGGCGCGCAGTGACCTCAAGCGCGTGGTCTACGCCGAAGGCGAAGAAGAGGTGGTGCTGCGTGCGGTGCAGACGGTGATCGACGAGCGCGTGGCGTTCCCGATCCTGATCGGCCGCCCGGAGATCATCGACCAGCGCATCGCCCGCATGGGCCTGCGCCTGACCGCCGGCGTGGATTTCGAAGTCACCAACATCAACGACGATCCACGCTTCAACGACTACTGGCAGACCTATCACTCCCTGACCGAGCGCAAGGGTGTGACCGTCTCGGCCGCCAAGAACCTGATGCGCTCGCGTCCGACGCTGATCGCGGCGGTGATGGTGGCGCGCGGTGAAGCCGATGCGATGGTCTCGGGCATCGTCGGGCGCTTCCACAAGAAACTCGGCTATGCGCGCAGCGTGATCCCGCTGGAAAAGGGCGTCACCTCCACCTCGGCCATGACCGGCGTGATCAACCAGCTCGGCGCGTTCTTCTTCGTCGACACGCATGTGCAGGATGACCCCACCGCCGAGCAGCTGGTCGAGGCGACGCTGCAGGCAGCCTATCGCCTGAAGCTGTTCGGCATCGAGCCGAAGATCGCGCTGCTGTCGCACTCCAACTTCGGCAGCCACGACTCCAAGGACGCACTGAAGATGCGCCGCGTGCGCGAGCTGCTGCTGGAGCGCAAGCCCGAGCTCAACGTCGACGGCGAGATGCAGGGCGACACCGCCTGGGACGAAGCCCTGCGCAAGCAGCTGATGCCCAACAGCACGCTCAAGGGCCGCGCCAACCTGTTCGTGTTGCCCAACCTGGAAGCGGCCAACATCGCCTACAACCTGGTGCGTGTGTTCACCGAGGGCGTGGCCATCGGCCCGATCCTGATGGGCATCTCCAAGCCAGTCCACATCTTGACCACCAGCGCCACCCCGCGCCGCGTGCTCAACATGACCGCCATCGCCGCGGTCGATGCGCAGATCCGCCAGCAGCGCGAGGCGGAGAAGAACGGGCGCAGCTGATCCTGACTCGATGGTGAGGTTCGCGAACAAGCCCGGCGCATGCCGGGCATGTTCGCTCCGCGCAGCTGTTGTGGTGTGCAAACAAAGCTGCACCTCGGCCAACGGTGATCGACCGAACGCTTGAATCAATGCGAGCCTGACTTCATTTCCTCAGCGCGCCCGCGGTTGGGCGCTCTTAGGAGAAATGCATGCCGCACCATGAAAAAGTCGCGTTGACTGGCGTGATCGAACACGTCTTCGCGCATCGCTTCACCCTGGCCTCGGGCGATAAGGTTCACCTGGCCGACCTGGGGCCGAAGGGCGCCGAAGCCTTTCCGCTGCAGCAGGGGTTGTCGGTCAAGCTCGAGGGCGAGCGCCGGCCTTCGGAGATCAAGGTCACCCGCATCAGCAAGAAGGGCGGGCGCTTTGTCGAGGTGGAGCACAAGAAGCCGCACCACGGTCCCAAGCACCACCATCCCGATTTGCCCGCCGATCCAGGCGCGGCCCTGACCGCCGTCAAGCAGGCGGGTTGGACCGTGCACGGCAAGCCCGAGCGCAAGCCCAAGCACTTCGAGGTGCTGGCCTATCAGGGCGAGGGCGAGTGGACCGAGCTGCACGTCGATTTCGCCGGCACGATCTACAAGCAGAAGCCCGCCGATGCGGACAAGTGGGGCCTGGAGGCCTGACCCAAGCAAGCGCCCCGGCAGGTCCGGGGCGCTTGTCGGCGATAACGGTTGGCGATATCGCCAAGGCGGAATTCGCTGCGCCAACGCAACAACGAATCGGTTCATGACTCCGAAGCCCGATCCGCCCGCCAGGCGGCATCGAGTGCCACGCTACGCGCGTGGCTTCATCAGCAGCACTGCGGCCAATCCGGGTAGACCGAACAAGGCGCAAAACGCGATCCAGCCAAGTCGCGCCCGCTTACCCATGCCAACGCGCTGCGTTCGATAGGTTGCCAACACGGCCGATGCCAGCATGAGGCAGCCAGCCAGCACCATCACGGGGACCGGGATGGGCGCGGGCCTAGGGGCGGGCTGCGGCGATGTCGGCGCGAGCAGGCGCTGTGCGCGCTCGAGTGCGGTATGCAGCACCGGCGAGGGCCACCAGCTCCGGTAACGGTGCAGGGCCGGGTAGTCGAAGGACAGCGCCTTGGCGTGAATCACCGCGGGGCGTCCATCGTCGAAGATCCGCAGCAGGACACGGCGGGGCTGCGCGCCATCTGAGGTATGGGCAAGCTCGGAGTACACCAGGCTGACCAGCATGCCGTCATCCAAGGCCACCATGTCCAGGCTACTCAATCGACGGTTGGAATCCGGCAACGCGACGCGCGCTGGTGGCGCGACCAAGGTGCCGTCACCTGCGGCCGGACTGGCGCGGAAGACAGACAGCGCCTGATCGCTCAGCAGCACCCAGCGCTCACCGACGCGGCCCGCGCCCGTGATCGATTCGCCTGCGCGCACGCGCACCAGCGGAACGACGCGCTCGCGCGCGCTGTCGTAGCGATACAGCGTGTCGCCGGCCAGCAGTACGGTGTCTTCACTGGGCAGACCGGGCAGCTGGCCAATCGGCAGGGCCACGGCGGGGAACGGCTGGCCGCGCGGCCAGACGCCCAGCGTGCCGGCTGCGCGCCCGTCGAGCAGCTGCTCGCCCTGCAGCTGCATGCTGTCATGACTGAAGGTCCAGCGAATCCGGCGCTCGGCGTCTTCGAACTGCAGCGGTGCGGCATTGGCCATGGCGTTGCGCTGAGGCCACTCCCTCAGGCGAACCGCAAGGCCCTGCGGCTTGCTGGCCGTGACAGCCGCTTCCAGCCGCTCCAGATCCGGCGGTGTCGCCTCGCGTAGCGCCAGGCGCATGCGCGCACGCGCGTCCATCCGCTCCACCTCGGTATGGCCACCAGGCGGCGGCACGGTGCTGTTGAGCGGGTGCGAGCCTTGCGCGATCCACAGGAACTCGATCCCGAACAGCATCAGCAGCAAGACCAGATAGGCGCCAGCACTCAAGGGCAGGGCGAACAATGCGCTGGCCAGGGGGCCGCGAGGCGTGGCCTCAACATCGGGCTTGAAGGCGCCCAGCACCAGCGCCAGCAACCACGCCACGACCACCAGCTCGATGGCCAGCATCGCAGGGCCGGTCGCATCGGCGCAGGCGAGCCAAGCCAGCAGCGCCGCGGCGGCCAATGCCGTCCGCAGGCCACGCAGCGCCCAGAATGCGCCAGCCAGGTAGCCGGCCATCGCGATCAGCCATGCCGAACCAGGCAGCAGCCAATGACGCAGGTCGACCACGCGCGCGGTGGTGCCCTGCTGCCAAGTGGCGAGCAGGACGGCGGGCAGCAGCACCGCGCCCAGCAGCACCACGCCCGCGGCCGCACACAGGGTCAATGCGATGCGGGCCGGCGCGACGGGCCGATGCAGCAGCGTGATCCACTGGCTGCCACGGCGGTAGCCGCCCATCTGGTACACGCCCAGCAGCGCGCCAGCCAGCGCGTAGACGCCACCCAGGGCGCGGTCGCTCAGCAGGCTCAGCTGGGCAAGATCGATCAGGCGCGTGCCGAAGCCCAGGGCGCAGACGTGCACGCCCGCGGCGATCAGCGCCAGGGTGCGAAAGCGCAGGCATTCGACCTTGAACAGGCTCCACATGAGGTGTCTCCGAGAAGTGCGTCAGTGCGCCGGCGGCGCGGCGTGGCGCATCGAGAGGAAGGCGTTGACCGCGCGGTCCAGGCTGACCGGCATGGCGTTGATCGAGCGCGCGCCCGCCGCGTGCAGGAAGTCGGAGAACCCCTCGCCCTGGTCCAGCACCAGGTAGTGATGCAGGCCATCGAGCCTGCGCGCCTCCATCAGGCCGGGGATGGTCTCAAGCGCAGGTCCTTTGAACGGGATGTCGGCGACCCAGTAGGTCACGCGCTCGCAGAAGCCCTCCGGCGCGGACATGTGCCGCAGCTTGCCGTCCTCGAGCAGCACCAGGTTGTCGGCGATCCGCTCGATCTCTTCCATCTGGTGCGAGCAATAGATCACCGTGCGGTCCTGCATGGCCTCGGTGTGCAGCAGCGATTCCAGGAACGCGCGCTTGGCGACCACGTCCAGGCCCAGCGTGGGCTCGTCCAGGATCAGCAGCTCCGGTCGCTGCGCCAGGCTCAGGGCCAGGTTGAAACCGGCGCGCTCGCCGCGCGAGAGCTGCGCGACCCTCTGCGCCGGGCGCAGGCGGTAATGGCCGATGACCTCATCGAAGATGGGCTGGCTCCACTGCGGATACTGGCGGCGCTGCATCGCGGTGATCTCGCTGACGCGCATCCAGCCCGGCAGGGTGTGCTCCTCGTTGACGAAGCCGATGCCCGCGCGGTCTGCGGGCGTCAGCCGTTGGCTGTCGCGCCCCAGGATGCGCGCCTGCCCGCCGCTGGGCGAGAGAAAGCCCAGCAGGATGCGGAACAGCGTGGACTTGCCCGCGCCGTTGGCCCCGACCATGGCGTGGATCTGCCCGCGCTGGATGCGCAGGTCCAGGCCATCCAGGGCAAAGCGATCGCCGTAGCGCTTGCTCAACTGCGTGGTCTGGATCGCCCATGCCGGCGCGTGGTCCATGGCATCGCCCGAAGTGTGCGCGTCCATCAGGCGCGTTTGCGCATGAGCGTCTGCGCGAAGGCCTCGTCGATGCGTTGCCGCACCGTGGCCACCGGCAGCCCAAGGGGAACGACGTCGTTGACGAACTGGGCCACCGCTTCGTCCAGCCGGCGTTCGCGCTCGGCTTCGGAAAGGCGCTGCCGCGGAGGCGCCACGTAGAAGCCCATGCCCTGGCGCGCGTCCAGCCAGCCTTCGGACACCAGTTCCGCGTAGGCCTTGGCCACGGTGTTGGGGTTGATCGTCAGCTGCTGCGCCAGCCCGCGCACGCTGGGCAGCTGCTGGCCGTGGGCCAGCTCACCGGTCGCGATCCGCATGCGCACCGCATCGGTGATCTGCCGGACGATGGGGCGGGGGTCGCCGGTGGCGATCTGGATCATCAGCGCTGCGGTGCGGGCCATGCCGTGGCTCCTGTTGATGTGTACTAATACAAATAGTACAGTCGGCGCCGACGGCCGTCCAGTGGGACGCCGCGCCGATGACGCCCGCCTTGGCAGGCGTCTTTTTTTGAACCAGCTGTACTACTTGGTGCAGTACAGCCAGAGAAGGAGCGTTCCATGGAAATCTCACGCAAGTCTGTCCCTCGCCTCTCGCGCCTGGCCGTCCTGGCGCTGACCTGCATGGCCCTGCCGGTGCTGGCCCGCGCGGCGGAGGTTGCGCCCGCGCGCACCGCCGAGCTCGCGCGCTATTTCGAGAACTGCCACGCCGTCAGGGTCTGCAACGGCAGCTTCCTGGTGACCCAGCACGGCAAGGTCGTCTACCAGGACGCGCTGGGATGGGCCGATGCCCAGGCGCAGGCCAATCTGACGGTCGAACATGCCTTCGACATCGGCTCGGTCAGCAAGCAGTTCGCGGCCGCGGCGGTGCTGCGGCTGGCCGAGCGCGGGCAGCTGTCGCTGGATGACCCGGCCGCCAGATATCTGCCGCAGCTGCCGTATGCGGACATCACGCTGCGCCAGTTGCTCAACCACACCTCGGGCGTGCCCGACGTCTTCCCGCACTACACCCAGCTGCTCAAGCGCGGCGAGGTGGTCACGCCCATGCGTGGCGATGAGGCGGCGGCGCTGCTGGCCGAGCACAAGGCACCGCTGTCGTTCGCGCCGGGTTCGGCGTTCGAGTACAGCAACACCGGCTACATCCTGCTCGCGCAGATCGTCGGACGCGTATCGGGCATGGATTACGCCGACTATCTGCAGCACGAGTTCTTCGCGCCATTGGGCATGGCCCACACGCGCGTGCGCCTGCCGGACAACGATGCGCTGATCCAGCCGCGCGCCTGGGGCTTCAGCGTTCGTCCGGACGGCAGCCGTAAGGCCTTCGACCAGATCCCCAACTTCTATCCGGTCGGTCCTGGCGGCATCTACTCCACGGCGCAGGACCTGCAGCGTTGGGCCGATGCGCTGCAGCAGGGCAGGGCGATGTCCAAGGCCAACTGGGCGTTGGCCACCACGCCGGCCACGCTGTCCGATGGCAGCAAGGTGCCGTATGGCCTGGGCTTCAAGCTGGTGGATTCGGCGCTTGGCAAGCCCATGATCACGCATGGTGGCGATTGGCGCGGCTTCAAATCAGATTTGACCTTGCTGCCCGAGCAAGGCGTCCAGATCGTGCTGCTGACCAACAACGCCCAGGACGACAGCGTGGAGGCCGCGCGCGATGCGGTGGAGGCCATCCTGGCGGGCAAGCCGCGCCCGGTGTTGCTGACCTCGGTCCACTGGGCGCTGTACGCGCAGGCCGAAGGGATGGATGCGGCGCAGCTCACGGGCTGGCTGGACCAGCAGTGGGCGCAGGTGCCGCGACGCTACGACTTTCCGGGCCAGCCGCTGGAGCAGGTCGCTGGCGATCTGCTCAGGCGCAAGGCGGGGGACAAGGCGCTGGCGGTGCTGGAGTTCAACGCGCGCATCCATCCCGGCTCGCTCGATGCGCTGGACAGCCTGGCCGATGCCTACCGCGAGACCGGCAATCGCCAGGCGGCGATCGCGCAGGTGCAGAAGATGATCGCGCTCAAGCCCGAGTCCAGGCGCTTGCGCCAGCGGCTGGCGCAGCTGCAGGGGGAGTGAGGAAGTGGGCAGGGCCGGCAGTCGATGCGACGCACCGTATGTGCGCGTTTGATCTGTCCCGCCGCGATGGTGGATGAAGAGGCGTCATCCACCCGACGTAGGGTGGACAACGCGAAGCTTGTCCACCAAGGCGACCGCCGCGGCTTGGCCTGATACGCCTCATGTCCGCGCTGTCTGTTCCGCCGCGATGGTGGATGAAAGAGCGTCATCCACCCTACGTGGATGGACGACGCGAAGCTTGTCCACCAAGGCGTCCGCGGCGGCTTCGCCTGACGCGCCGTCATGTCCGCCCTGTCTGTTCCGCCGCGATGGTGGATGAAAAAGCGTCATCCACCCTACGTAGGGTGGACAACGCGAAGCTTGTCCACCAAGGCGTCCGCGGCGGGTTCGCCTGATGCGCCGTCATTCCCGCTTTGTCTGTTCCGCCGCGGTGGTGGATGAGAAAGCGTCATCCACCCTACGTAGGGTGGACAACGCGGAGCTTGTCCACCCAGGCGTCCGCCGCGGGTTCGCCTGATGTGCCGTCATGTCCGCGTTGTCTGTTACGCGGCGATGGTGGATGAAAAAGCGTCATCCACCCTACGTGGGTGGACAACGCGGAGCTTGTCCACCATGGGGTCCGCTGCGGCGCGGCCGCATGTCGCACCCTAGGCTGCCGGCTTGGAGCCGCCGCGCGCGGCCACGTACGCTTTCCACAGCGCCGGCAGATCCCGCCCGGTGCTGCGCGTCCACAAGGCGTTGCTGTAGCGGCCGCTGCGCAAGGCGCCGTCGAGCTGCTTGATCAGGCCCGCATGCTGGCTTTCCACCCACTTCAGGAAGGCGCCGCTGACGCGATAGCCGGTGTCGTAGTTCTGCTTGTCCTTGACCTCGGTCGGCAGCTTCCAGTCGCCGGCGGCGTTGTTCATGCCGTACTTGTCGCGGGCGTAGTCGGCGATGCCTTCCACCAGCCAGGTCGGCGCCTTGTCGTTGCCGTAGTCCGGGTAGCCCTGAACGATATGCATGGCCTCGTGCGTGACCAGGTCGGTATCGGCCGGGTGCTTGACCAGCCACCCGGGGTTGATGGTCATCTTGGCCCAGTCGTCGCTGCTCACGTAGGCGATGCCGTCGTAGGCCGGATCGATGGTGATGATGGCCTGGGTCGGCGCGGCCGGATTGAAGTCGCGACGTTCGGCCACGTAGGCGTGGAAGAAGGTCTCCAGGATGCGCTCGCGCATGGCCGCGTCCAGCGCATCGCTGGCATCGCGGTAGGTCACGCGCATGCCGTCCTGTTCGCGCGTGACTTCGGTGGCGCACGCGCTGCCCGCAAGCAGCGCGCAGGACAGCAGGGCGGCGGACAGCAGGGAACGGGCGGGCATCAGGACTCCTTCACCGGGACCGGGGTGCTGGGCGCCAGCAGTTCGACCTCGGCCAGCTGCATGCGGCCCGGGGCGGTGAAGCGCAGGCGGTACTGGTCGTAGCGGCCGGGCTTGGCGATGCGGAACGGGCGCAGCTGCAGGCTCCACGCGAAGGCCTCGCCGCTGCGCGTATCCAGCGTCTGCCAGCCGCCGTTGCCGCTGCGGGCCTCCAGCGTCCAGGCCGCGCCCTTCATCGGCCGCTCGCCGTTGGTCAGCGTGTAGAAGGTGGGCTGCTGCGCCGAGGCCAGGGTGATGTCCACGCCGGCGGACTTGCCCATCAGCCCCAGGGTGGTGCGGCCATCGTCGTCGCGCAGGGCGGTGGCATCGCGGCCATCGTGCAGCGCCACCTTGGCCTGGGTGTCGATCAGGTCGGCGAAGGGCTGCGGCGCCTGGCCGGCCGGGGTCAGCGAGGGCGGCGCGTCCTGCGGGCCGCTGCCCCACTTGGACGGCTTGGGTCCCATCACGAAGTCCAGCGTGGCGCCCTGGGCCAGCACCGCATGCGGGATCCAGGTCTTGGTCCAGGCCTTGCCGTTGACCTTGAGCGACTGCACGTAGACGTTCTCGGCCGAGTTGTTCTGCGCGCGCACGGTGACCTGCTTGCCGCCGGGCAGGGTGAGCGAGGACTGCTTGAACAGCGGCGAGCCGATCACCCAGTCCGGCGAGCCCATGCGCAGCGGGTACAGGCCCATCGAGGCCAGCACGTACCACGCCGACATCTCGCCGTTGTCCTCATCGCCCGGATAGCCCTGGCCGATCTCGCTGCCCAGGTACAGCCGCGAGAGGATCTCGCGGGTGCGCTGCTGGGTCTTCCACGGCTGCCCGGCGTAGAGGTACATCCAGGCGATGTGGTGCGAGGGCTGGTTGCTGTGCGCGTACATGCCCATGCGCACGTCGCGGGCCTCGATCATCTCGTGGATGGTGCCGCCGTAGGAGCCGGCGAAAGCCGGGTCGGCGGTTTCCTGGGTGGCGAAGAAGGTATCCAGCTTGTCCGCCAGCGCCTGGCGGCCGCCGTACAGCGCGGCCAGGCCGTTGCCGTCGTGCGCGGCGGTGAAGGCGAAGGTCCAGCCATTGGACTCGGTGTAGTCATGGCCCCACACGCGTGCGTCGTACTGGCCCTTGGGCACGCGCCACTGGCCATCGGCCTTCTTGCCCTGGAAGAAACCGACATCGCGGTCGAACAGGTTGGCGTAGTCGGCGGCGCGGTGGCTGAAGTACTCGGCTTCCTCGGCATAGCGCTGGCGCGTCTTGGCGTCGCCGCCCTGCTTGGCCAGGCGCTTGGCCATCTCGGCGATGCCGAAATCGTTGAGCGCGCCTTCCAGGGTCCAGGACATGCCTTCGTGCGTGTCGATGTCGGCGTAGCCGCGGTACATCGAGGTGGCCATGCCCTTGCGGCCGACGTGGCGGTCCGGCGGCACCACGGTGGCGTTCTTCAGCGCGGCCTCGTAGGCCAGCGGCACGTCGAAGCCGTCGATGCCCTTGAGCCAGGCATCGGTGAAGGCCACGTCCGAGCTGGTGCCCACCATCAGGTCGGCGTAGCCCGGCGAGGACCAGCGCGCCACCCAGCCACCGGCGCGGTACTGCTCCAGAAAGCCGTCGATCAGGCCACCGGCGTTGTCCGGGCTGAGCAGGGTGTAGGCCGGCCAGGCGGTGCGGAAGGTGTCCCACAGGCCGTTGTTGACGTAGACCTGGCCGTCGCGGATCGGCGCGAAGCTGCGCGTGGGGCTGCCATCGGTGTTGTCGTCGGACCAGCTGTTCTGGCTGGCGTAGCGCCAGTCCGGCGCGGCCGCGGTGCCCACGTTCTCCGAGCCCGAGTTGGGATACAGGAACAGGCGGTAGAGGTTGGAGTACAGCGTGGTGCGCTGATCCTCGCTGGCGCCTTCCACGGCCACCCGGCCCAGCAGCGCGTCCCACTGCGACTGCGCGCGCGCGGCCACGCTGTCCACGGTATCGCCGCGCTGCACCTCCAGCGCCAGGTTGTGCTTGGCCTGCTCCAGCGAGATCAGCGAGGTGGCGATGCGCATGCCGACCTTGCGCGTGCCGTCGGCGAACTTCACGTAACCAGTCGGGCGCCCGGTCTGGATCATGCCGCTGCGCTGCCAGGGCGCATCGAAGGTGGCATAGACGTACATGCGCGTGGCGCCGGTGGACAGGCCGCTGCGCACATCTGTGTAGCCGGACAGGGTCTGGGTACCGGCATCCAGGGTCAGCCCGGCGCGGTCATCGACATTGTCGAACAGCAGGTTGGCATCGCCCTTGTCGGGGAAGGCGAACTCGAACACCGCGGCGTGGTCGGTCGGCGCCAGCGCCACGGCCAGGCCGTTGTCGAAGCGCACGCCATAGCGGTGCGGGCGCGCGGTTTCGTTGTCGTGGCTGAAGGCCAGCGCGCGCTTGGCGCGGTCGGCCTCGGGCACGCCGCTGTCGGTGGAGGGCATCACCTGGAAGGTCTGGCGGTCGCCCATCCACGGGCTGGGCTCGTGGCTGAGCGAGAACGCCTGCAGGCGCGGCTGGTTGCTGGCGTCGTTCTTCTCGTTCCAGCTGTACAGCCAGGACAGCGAGCTGGCATCGGTGGCCGGGGTCCAGAAGTTGAAGCCGTGCGGCACCGCCGTGGCCGGGAAATTGTTGCCGCGCGAGAACGCGCTGTTGGCCTGCGAGCCGCGCGTGGTCAGCACCCAGTCGCTGGGTGCGGTGCGCTCGGCCACCGACAGCTCGGCCAGGGCCACATCGTCGATCCAGCCCTTGGCCGTGGCACCGGCCGGTGGGGCCAGCTGCAGCTCGATGGCCTTGACGCGCTTGCCGCGCAGGGCGGCCATCTCGCCCAGGCGCACGGCCTTGCGCGCCCACTGCTGCGGATACAGCGATTTGGAATCGCCCTGCGCCTGGGCACCGAGCGCGAAGCCATGGTGGTCGCGCGCATTCAAGGCCGACAGGCGCGTGCCATCGTCCAGCACCGCATCGAGGGAGACATAGGTGGAGGCCACCGTGTCCTTGCCGACGATCTCCGGCAGCACCAGCCAGGACAGCGTGGTGTCCGGCCCGATCACCGCATCCACCTCGAACAGCCGCACGCTGCCACCGGTGCCCTGGTATTCCAGCGCCTGCTTGCCGCTGTAGCCTGCGCCTTCCTTGGCCGCGTAGGGCTGCGCGGGGCCGCTGCCGACCTGCACGCTCACGCCCGTGGCGGTGGCCTGCGCCAGCTTGGGCTGGCCTTGTTCGAAGGACGAGGCGAAGCCGCGCGTTTGCGCCACGGCCGGCGTTGCCAGAACGACGAGCACGGCAACGGACAACATGTCCCGCTTGACGCGGGACAGCAGCGGGGAATTCATCAGGCAGGTTCTCCAGTACGGCGACTCTTGCGCTTGGCGGCCTTGCCGGCAGGCGCTTCGAGGGGATGGGCGTAGGTGAGGGAGCTGTCGCGGGTGACCAGCGACACGGGGGAAATGGTGCGCCGCGCCGGCAGGTCCGGCTTGTTGCCGCGCCCCAGCACCAGGCCGACGGCCTGGCGGCCGAGCGCACGCGGGCCGGTGGCCAGCGTGGTCAGCGCCGGCACCTGGGCGTGGGCTTCGGGGATGTCATCGAAGCCGGTAATGGCGAAATCGCGCCCCGGGGTGATGTTGCGCGCGCGCAGGCCCATCATCAGGCCCAGCGCCACGCCATCGTTGTAGGTGACCGCCGCGGTCGGTGCCGGGTCGCGGGCGAACAACGCCGCGGTGGCGGTGGCCGCCTGCATGCGCGTGGGCGCGCATTCGACCATCCAGCGCGGCTCGGGCGAGATGCCGGCCTCGGCCAGCGCCGACAGATAGCCTTCCACGCGCTGCCGGCACGAGCTGGAGTCGCGATGGCCACCGAAGAAGGCGATGCGGGTATGGCCCTGCGCGAGTAAGTGCTCGGTGGCCATGCGCGCGCCAGCCACGTTGTCCGCGCCCAGGTAATCCCACTTGGCCTCGGGCACCTCGCGGTTGAACAGCAGCAGCGGCGTGTGCAGGCCCACCACCGGCTGCAGGTCCGAGACCTTGCTGCCTTCGGCGGGGGTGAGGATCACCCCGGCAGGGCCGTGTTCGATCAGCGACTGCAGCACCGCGCGCTGGCGTTCCACCGACTCGCCGCTGCTGCCCAGCAGCATTACGCAGCCGGCTTCGGCCAGCGCCTCGTCCACGCCCGCGGCGAACTCGGCCACGAACGGATTGGACAGGTCGTTGATCACCACCGCCACGCTGCTGGAAATCTTGCGGCGGAGATTGGCGGCGCTGCGGTTATAGACGTAGCCTTGGCGGACGATCTCCGCCTCCACGCGTTTGCGGGTCGAGGCCGCCACCGCGGGGCTTCCGCTCAAAACCAGCGACACCGTCGCCGAGGACACGCCGCAGGCGCTGGCGATATCGGCCAGTGTGATACGGCGACGACGATGATCTGATTCCGTCATGCGCGCTGAAACGATTCAAGGCGGGACTTGATCGTGCAGAAAATATCGCGCGGTGGCAACAACTTCCGTCATGGCGTCCAAAACCGAAGCCGAGCACGGATCGGATGGGTACGAATTCTTCCGCGGCGCATCAAATGACACGCGCCCGTCCGGCACATTGCATTTGTCTGACAAACCGGGTTAAAACGATTTAAGCAGCCAGCCGGAAGCACACGGATGTTCGTGCATGTGTGAGGTGGTCCAGACCGCAGTGTGGAAGACCGCCCCGATCCTGTCGGACCGGGCATTTCCCGCCCTTTGCCTGCTGCGCGGTCTGTTCCTGCCCGTAAGGGGCTGGCCCGATTCCCCAGGACCTCTGCGCAACGTGATCCCCCCGCCTGACGGCGCACGTTTCGCGCAGCCCGCTGCTGCGACGCAGCACCTTTCGGTCCGCGCGCCCAGCTCGCGCACACGTCAGAAAGCGAGGTGCTCCGGCTGACGCAGTGGCTGCCGCCCCGACCGTTCCGCATTCCGCAGTGCCCAGACTTTCGGCGCCCCTTTGCGCCGCCTCATGCCCGTTGCAGGAAGAGAGACCCGATGAAGCCACGACTGTTGCCGTTGATGATATCCGCCGCCCTGCTGCCGTCTGCGGCGCTGGCGCAGGACCAGCGAGAGGACACCGCCGCGCCCACCCCCAGGCAGATGGACACGGTGCAGGTCACCGGTTCGCTGATCCCACGCGCGCAGGTGGAAGGCCCCTCGCCGATCACCTCCATCACCGCCGAGGACATGGAGAAGCAGGGCTTCACCAATGTGTTCGACGCATTGCGCTCGCTGCCGCAGTCCAATGGCTCGGTGCAGGACTCGCAGTTCACCGGCGGCTACACGCCTGGCGCCAAGACGGTGAGCCTGTTCGGCCTGGACCCCAGCTATACGCTGACCCTGCTCAACGGGCGGCCGATGAGCAGCTACCCGCTGGCCTACAACGGCAGCACTAGCATCGTGGATATCGCCAACATCCCGATGGGCATGATCGAGCGCATCGACGTGCTCACCGGCGGCCAGTCCTCGGTGTACGGGTCGGCGGCGATCGCCGGCGTGGTCAACATCATCCTCAAGGATCATGTGGAAGGCACGCACCTGCGTTATCGCGTGGGAGGCTACGAGGACGGCGGCGGCGCCAGCCAGCGCTTCCAGTTCAGCGGTGGCACGGCCTTTGGCAACCTCAACCTCAGCTACGCGCTGGAGCTGTCCAAGCAGAAGCCGATCTACGCCTATCAGCGCGATGAGGTGGACAGCGTGGAGGACAATCCCACCGGCCAGGGCATCTACCCCTCGCGCAGCTTCCTGCGCCAGGTGACCAACACCGGCGCCACCGCCTACGTGGACCCGGGCCAGGCCACCTGCGACCCGCTCAACTACATGTTCGGCGGCAGCAACAGCTACAGCCTGCGCGATGTGGCTGGCGGCGGTTACTACTGCGGCAGCCCGCGCAACGTGGGCGCGGCCTCGCTGATGAGCGAGAGCGAGGCGGTCAACGGCAGCGTGTTCCTGCGCTATGACATCACCCCGGAGACCGAGTTCTACACCGACCTGCTGGTGAGCTACAGCAAGCCCACCTACACCGGCGGCCTGCCGTCCTGGAACCAGACCTTCTACAACCAGGATGCCGGCCGCTTCGAGCTGTGGCAGCGCATCTTCTCGCCAGAGGAGGTCGGCCTGCATTCCAAGGACCAGCGCGTGTACACGCGCTCGTACAACATCGCCACCGGCGTGCGCGGGCCGCTGGGCGACACCGGCTTCGACTACAACGTCTACCTCAACCGCTCCTGGTCCAACGCCATCCGCAAGTCCACCGACTTCCTGGCCGCCAACGGCGTGGATGACTACTACCTGGGGCCACGCCTGGGCACCAACGGTGGCTATCCGGTGTTCTCGCCCAACCTGGCCCGGCTGTACCAGCCGCTCTCGCGCGAGCTGTACGGTCAGTTCAGCGCCACCAACCGGGCCGAATCGGAGAGCCAGACCCAGAACATCACCGCCCTGGTCACCAACACCTCGCTGTTCGAGCTGCCTGCAGGCTCCGTGGGCTTTGCCGCCATCGTCCAGGGCCAGCAGGAGAAGTTCAGCAACCAGTCCACCATGCCCGGCTCGGAGAACCTGTTCCGCGGCAACGGTGGCAGCACCACCGCGGCCGGCTCACGCGACCTGGCCGCGGCCGGCGTGGAGTTCCAGGTGCCGATCCTGGAAAGCTTCAACGCCAATGTGTCCGCGCGCTATGACAAGTACAGCCTGGAAGGCGGTGGCGGCAACGGCAAGCTGACCTGGAAGACCGGCCTGGAGTTCCGGCCCACCGACACCCTGCTGCTGCGCGGCAGCTATGCCACCGCGTTCCGCTCGCCGGACCTGTTCTATCTGTACTCGCGCCAGTCCAGCGGCTTCTCCACGGCCACCGACCAGTACCTGTGCCGCCAGGCTGGCTTCACCTCGGAGAACTTCGACGACTGCGCGCAGGGCGGGCAATCGATCCGCGCGGTGTCCACCGGCAACACCGACCTGCGCGACATCACCGCCAACACCTTCACCTATGGCGTGGTGTGGTCCACCCCGGACAACGCGCTGACCGCCTCGCTGGACTTCAACTCGGTGTTCATCGAAAACGAGGTGGCGGTACTGGGTTCCGGCGACATCCTGGAGACCGAGGCCAACTGCCGCCTGGGCGCCTCCGAGAGCGGCACGCCCTTCGACATCAACTCGCCGACCTGCCGCGACGTGCTGGCCCAGGTCACGCGCCTGGGCCCGAACGACCCGGTCACGCCCAATGGCATCACCGAAGTGGCGACCTATCCGATCAACCTGTCCAAGCAGCGCCAGAACGGCCTGCAGGCGCAGATCGACTACCGCTGGAACGGCGGCAACTGGGGCGACTTCAGCACTTCCATCGGCCACTACCGCGTGCTCAAGCACGAGACCAAGTACCAGGAAGGCGATCCCACCTACGACCAGCTGTGCTGCAACAACTCTAACGAGCTGCATTACCGCACCACCGCCAGCCTGAGCTGGAACAAGGGGCCGATGGGCGCCACCCTGTGGGGCATCAACAACGCCCCGACCTGGCGCCAGGACGGCGAGCACCGCGACATCGGTCCATGGACCACGTTCAACGGCAGCTTCAGCTACCGCTTCAACGAGAAGATGGGCGTGTTGTTCACCATGAACAACATCACCAACCAGATGCCGCCGCGCGATCGCACCAATGGCGGCTGGCCGTTCTACGACACCGGCAACTACAACGTCTTTGGGCGTTCGGGCACGCTGGAATTCCAGGTGGATCTGTAATGCGCCGCAACATCTGAGCGCCGCCAAGCGTCGGGCTTGATCGCACGGCGCTTTTTTGTAGGACAAATCTGTGCGTGCTGTTGCACACTTGGCCGCCAGTGGCATGTGCAAGGCATGCCGGGAGAAGAGAGCGATGAAGCAGGACACGATCTCGCAGGACCGCCGCGCGCTGCTGCAGGCGGCCGCCGCTGCCGGGGTTGGCGGTTTGTTCGCCAGCACCAGCGCCACCGCGCTGCAGGCCAGCCCGCCAACGCCATCGGGCAGCGGCGCACCGCGCCACGATGCGGTGCTGTTTCCGCCGGCACCGCTGGCGCAGCAGCCGTATCAGCTGCTGCCGGTCGGGGCGATCAAGCCCACCGGCTGGTTGCGGCGCCAGCTGGAGATCCAGGCCGCGGGCCTGGGCGGGCGGCTGGATGAGACCTGGCCCGATGTCGGCCCGGACAGCGGCTGGCTGGGCGGCAAGGGCGAGTCGTGGGAGCGCGGCCCGTACTTCATCGATGGCCTGCTGCCGCTGGCCTGGCAGCTGGAGGACCCGGGGCTGAAGGCCAAGGCCCAGCGCTTCATCGACTGGACCCTGGAGCACCCGTGGGACAACGGCATGTTTGGCCCGCGCCAGAACGATGACTGGTGGCCGCGCATGGTGATGCTCAAGGTGCTGACCCAGTACCACGAGCTCACCGGCGATGCGCGGGTGATCCCGTTCATGACCCGCTACTTCCACCATCAGCTGCAGGCCATGCCGGCGCGCCCGCTGCGCGACTGGGGCCGCATGCGCTGGGCCGATGAAATCATCAGCGTGGTGTGGCTGTACACGCGCACCCAGGACCCCAAGCTGCTGGAACTGGCCGCGCTGCTCAAGCAGCAGGGCTACGACTGGCAGGCGCGCTTTGCCGATTTCCCGTTCAAGGAGAAGGTGGACGCCAAGGGGCTGCAGGCCGGCGTGGGCGATGCGGTGTTCATGCAGGACCGCGGGCAGGAAGTGCACGGCGTCAACCACGCCCAAGGCATCAAGGCCTCGCCCATGTGGTACCTGGTGTCCAAGCAAGAGGCCGACCGCAAGGCCATCCACCACCAGCTGGCCATGCTTGACCGCTACCACGGCATGCCCAACGGCATGTATGCGGCCGATGAGCATCTGGCCGGCCTGAGCCCCTCGCAGGGCGTGGAACTGTGCGCGGTGGTGGAGGTGATGTACTCGCTGGAACTGGCCCTGGCCGTGACCGGCGATGCGCCGTTGGGCGATCGCCTGGAGCGCATCGCCTTCAACGCCTTGCCGGCCACCTTCACCGACGACATGTGGGGGCACCAGTACGACCAACAGCCCAACCAGGTCGAGTGCAGCCTGCACCGCAAGCCGTGGACTACCAATGGACCGGAGGCCAATCTCTACGGGCTGGAGCCGAACTTCGGCTGCTGCACCGCCAACTTCCACCAGGGCTGGCCCAAGCTGACCGCCAGCCTGTGGATGGCCTCGCGCGATGAAGGCCTGGCGGCCATGGTCTACGCGCCGTGCCGCATCGCCACCCAGGTGCGCGGCACGCCGGTGGAGATCGAGCAGAGCACCGATTATCCCTTCCGCCAGAGCGTGCGCATCACCGTGCGGCCGCAGCAGGCGTTGGAGTTCCCCATCCACCTGCGCATCCCGGCGTGGTCGCGCGCCACCGTGCTGCGCGTCAACGGGCAGGCGCAGAAAGCAACTGCCGGCTTTACCCAGCTGATGCGGCGCTGGTCGCCAGGCGATGTGATCGAGCTGGAGTTCGACGCGCAGGTACGGGTCGAACGCGGCCACCACGACGCGGTGACCTATACGCGCGGCGCGCTGGTGTATTCGCTGCCGGTGGGCGAGGCCTGGGTGCCCTGGCGCAAGCGCGGGCTGACCACCGACTGGATGGTGTACCCGACCACGCGCTGGAACTACGGCATCGTCGATGCGCCGGCCAGCGTGCAAGAACATCCGGTCGGCCCGGTGCCCTTCGCCGGCAAGCATCCGGCGGTGACCCTGCAGGTGCAGGGGCGGCCGGTGCCGGCATGGAAGGCCGAGGAAGGCGCGGCCGACCCGGTGCCGCAAAAGCCGGAACCCGCCAAAGACGAGCCGGCCGTGGCGCTGACCTTGATCCCTTACGGTGCGGCCAAGCTACGCATCACTGCCTTCCCGCGCGTGCCCGCGGCCACCTGAGGAGACATGCGCATGACGGCTGCCCTACGAAACGTGGCCTTGGCGCTGGGCCTGCTGTGCAGCGCAGGACTGGCCCAGGCCGGCGAGGCCACGCACTGGGTCACCAGCTGGATGCAGCCGATGACCGCGCAGGTCAGCAACCAGCGCGGGCCGGACGGCAAGCTGCTGCGCGATGCTGGCGGCGACCCCGTCCAGCAGCGGCCGGTCGTGCAGGACATCACCCTGCGCCAGCGAGTGCGCCTGAGCCTGGGTGGCTCGCGACTGCGGATCCGCGTGTCCAACGTGTTCGGCCGCCAGCCCCTGGCCATCGGCGCGGCGCAGCTGGCCCTGGCCGCGCAGGATTCGGCCATCCGCCCCGGCACCTCCGTGCCCATCACCTTCAACGGGCGCAGCCAGGCGCAGGTGCCCGCCGGCGAGGAGCTGCTCAGCGATCCGCTTTCCTTCGATGCACCGGCGCTGTCGATCCTGAGCATCAGCCTGTACCTGCCGGGCAAGGCCGAGCTGGCGGACATGCATCCGCTGCAGCACGGTCGCGTGCGCTGGGCGGTGTCGGGCAATGCGGTGGCCGCAAAGACCCTGGAAGGCCGCACGCCCGTGACCGGGCTGTCGGCCGACAACGGCGAGCACGTCTACGCCCTGACCTCGGTGGAGGTGGGCGCCAGGCCGGGCACGCGCGGCGTGATCGCCTTCGGCGATTCCATTACCGATGGCCACGGCGCCAGCACGCCCTGGCAATCCTGGCCGTCCGTGCTGGCCACCTTGAGCAATGCCGCCGGCGCGCCCGGGCTGGCGGTGGGCAATGCCGGCATCAGCGCCGATGAGATGGCGGCCGACCAGCTGGAGCAACCCGGTGCCGGCATCGCCGGGTTGAAGCGCTACTACCGCGATGTCATCGACCGTGCCGGCGTCACCGATGTGGTGGTGCTGTTCGGCGCCAACGACATCAACCGTGGCCCGGACACCGCACTCTCGCCCACCGGCGCCCATGCGCGTGAGCTGATCGCCAGCTATCGGCTGCTGGCCGACGTGGCCCACCAGCACGGCCTGCGCATCTGGGCTGGCACGGTGCTGCCGTTCTCCGACGATGACAACTGGTACTCGCCCCAGCGCGACGCCACCCGCCGCACGGTCAATGCCTGGCTGTCCAAGGCCGAGGTATTCGACGGCGTGATCGATTTTGCCGACGCGGTCGAAGGCCCCTACGACACCCGCCAGCCGCCCGCAGGCGCGCCGGTGCCGCAGGGCATCGCCACGGTGTGCGTGGTCGATGAAGGCGTGCATCCCAATGACCGCGGTTACGCGGCGATGGGGCAGGTGGCGTTCAATGCGCTGACGGGCGCCAGGGGTAAGGTTGCCGCGCCTTGTCGGGCGAGTGCGGCGCCCGCCGTTCCGTGATGACCGGGCGCTAGAGGCAAGGAGTGAGCGCAGAGGAGTGAGGAGTGAGAAATGCGCGCAGGGAGACCTGGAGTTTCTGTGGGAGCGGCTCGAGGTGGCCTCGGGCCATCAGCCGCGAAGGGCCTTCCCAGGAAGCCTCTTCGCGACTCGGGAGGCGCCTTCCATGCACGATCCGTCCCGATTACGGTGGGCAGGCAACCGCCCAGTTTTAACCCCGACCGATCATCGTTTTTTTTCCCAGCGAAAAGGAGTTTCCGCCATGCGCACCAGTCACGCATTCCTCGCCGCCGTCGTGGCTTTGCTCTCAGTCTTCGGCACCGACGCCGCGGCCCGCATCACCCAGACCTCGGTCACGCAGTACACCCAGGCTGATGCCGAGCGCTGGCGACCGACCTTTCTCGGCCTGCTCGAGCGCGATGCGACGCGTTCGGCTGCCGAAGCGGCCGGCGGTGTCGACATCGGCCAGCGCCAGATCCAGCGCCTGCGCGCCAAGCGCTACTCCCACCTGCTGGTCGAGCTGCACGCGACCACCGACGGCAGCGCCCGGCCATCGCCGCAGGCGCTGCAGCTGCCCGCTGCCGAGGGCAATACCGCCACTGTGCTGAGCTGCGCGCAGGACACCGGCGACACGCGCCACTCGCGGCTGGAGGTGACTTACACCTTCCAGGACAACGCCTGGGTCGCCACCACCAAGCAGTTCGCCATCGTGCAGGACTGCAACGCGCCGGAGGTCATGCAGGTCAGCAAGACGGTCAGCTGATGCGCCCGCGCGAGTGCGGCGCGGCACGGCTTCAGTCTTCATCCTCGCCATTGGCATCGTGCTTCCAGTAGCCGGTGGCGCGGATCCAGTCCTTGGGCACCTGCAGGTGGCCTTCCAGGAACTTGCGCATCATCCGCGCGCGGCGCGATTCGCAGGCGATCCAGTAGAAGGTATCGCCCTCGGGCGGGTCGAAATCGCGCAGTGTGTCTTCCAGCAGCGTGCTGGTCGCGGCCGGCACGCCGTTGCGCTCCAGCCAGCTCACCTGCGCATCGGCCTGGCACTGCAGGTCCTGGCGGTCGTCCTCCTCGGGGATCTCGATGAACACCTGCACCTGGCGGCCATCGTCTGGCATTTCCTCCAGCCAGCGACTGATGGCAGGCAGGGCGGTCTCATCGCCCAGCAGTACGTAGTGGTCGAAGTCATCGGCCGCCACGAACGAGCCACGCGGGCCGCCTAGCGCCAGCGCATCGCCTGGCTGGGCGCGCTCGGCCCAGCGCACGGCCGGGCCATCGCCGTGGCGCACGAAGTCCAGCGTCAGCGTGTTGGCTTCCACGTCGTAATGGCGCGGCGTGTAGTCGCGCATCGGCGAGTGCGCCTTGCCTTCCGGGTACACCGGCCCTTGCGGGGTCATCGTCGGGGTCACGAACTCGCCCTCGGCATTGGGGAAGAACAGCTTGACGTGGTCGTCGGGTGCGCCGCTGGTGAAGCCGGCCAGCTCCTCGCCACCGACCACGATGCGACGCATGCTCGGGCTCAGCACCTGCGTGCTGATCACCTGGACACGGCGGAAGACCACGGGGTGCCGCACCACGCGGCTTTCATGAAGAGACATTCAAAACACTCCTGAGGAGAAAGCGGAAGCGGGCGGGTCGGCACCAGGCGCGACTGGCTGGCAGGGCGCCGCTGCGGGTCGCGGCAGCGGGGATAAGGGGTCAGTCGAGGCTGTCGTGTGGCTGCGCAGGCCCGGCATCGATCTCACGCGCCGCACGCCGCAGCGCCTGCACGGCATGGGCAATGCTGGCCTGGTCCCAGCGCCCCAGGCGCGTGCCCAGCGCCTGCTTGATCTGCTCCATGCCATCGCGCACCGCCGGCGGCACGGAGGCCTTGAGCACCATGCGCGCGCTGTGGGAGGTGCGCGCCTGCATCTGCTGCATCAGCTCGGCCTGCGCGCGCATGAACTCGCGCCCGGCTTCGGTCAGGGCATAGCGCTTGCGGCTGCCGTCCTCGGTGGCGTTGATGTGCCCGGCCTCCACCAGCTGCGCCAGCGCCGGATACACCGTGCCCGCGCTGGGCGTGTAGTGCCCATGGAAGGTGTCGGCGATCAGCTGGATCAGCTCATAACCATGGCGGGGCTGGCCGGCGATCAGGCTCAGCAGCAGCAGCGGCAGGTCGCCGTGCGCCAATCGGCGGCGACCACCGCCGCGGCGGCTGTCAGAGGGCTGTGGGGGCAGGGATCCTGGGCGCATGGGTTTCGACATATCGAATTCAGTGAAAAGATATATCGAAATAGCGTCGCGGTCCATGCCCCTCCGGTCTGGAACATCTCATCGTTCAGTGAGAGGCTGGTCTGAGTTCGGCATCCCGCGCCAGGCCAATGACGAGCTGTCAGTTACTGCCGTGGGAGCGGCTTCAGCCGCGAAGAGGCCTTACCGGTAAAGCCTATTCGCGGCTGAAGCCGCTCCCACAGAACCGCTCCCACAGGAGCCGCGGGGGCTCACGAGAACACTTGATCGGCATCAGCGCTGCGCGTGAGTACGGGCAGGCGACCTTCAACGCCAAATCACCCACAACCAAAACCAACAACGCCGGCACAAGGCCGGCGTCGTCAAATCCCATCAAGCCATGCGGCCAGGCGCTACACGCCCTCAGCCGTATCGATCACCTTGCGCTGCATCGCGTCCAGGTAGGCGTCGGCCTCGGCGGTGCTGGCGAAGATCTCGTTCATCGGCACCGCCTTGACCAGGTCGAAGACTTTCTGGATCTGCGCCTGCGGGTTGGCGATCAGCACCTTGCCCTGGCGCCCGGCCAGCACCTTGCGCGCCTTGAAGATCGAGCGGATGCCGGCGCTGCTGATGTACTCCAGCCCGGACAGGTCCAGCACCAGGGTGGAAGGCCCGGCGCCCAGCAGGGGCGCCAGCGCATCGTCCAGTGCGGCGTAGGTGTGCGTATCCAGGCGTCCGGTCAGCGCCACGCGCTGGCGCTTGCTGTCCGGCGGGTCGATTTCGATGCTCAGCGTGCTCATGGTGTCTCGGCCCCGTCGGGGGCGGTGGGGGAAGCGGAAAGGATGACACCGACCACGTTGGCATTTCCTTCACGACGGTAGCTGACCGAGGTGGCGATGTTGCGCACCAGGTGCAGGCCCAGGCCGCCCACCGGGCGCTCCAGCAGGTCCTCGTCCAGGTCCGGCTCAGGCTGGGCCCACGGGTCGAAGGCCACGCCCTGGTCGCGGAACTGCATCTGCAGGCTGCCATCCTGCAGCGACAGCGACAGCTCCATCGGCGGCGCCTCGTGGCCGGGGGCGCGGCCGTACTCGATCAGGTTCACCCCCAGCTCCTCGGTGACCAGGCGCGCGTCGTTGATCGCCTCGCTGTCCAGGCCCCAGCCGGCCAGGCGCGCGTCCACCGCATCGGTCAGCGTGCCCAGCGAGTCGTGGCGCAGCGGCATGCGCAGGCGGGTGCGGAAGGCGGCGACGGCAACGGCGGGTTCGACGGTCATTTCGGGAATTTCGACAACGGACGGGGTGTGGTCTTCGGGCAGGCGGATGGCGAGCAGGGTGATGTCGTCGGACTGCGCGGCATCGCCGGCGTGCAGGTGCACCTGTTCCAGCACGTGGTCGCACTGCGCCTGCGCGCTCAGGCCCGCCTGCAAGGCCTGGCGCAGGCCGCTGCGGCCGAAGGCATGGTTGTCGCCATCGAAGGCCTCGCTGACGCCATCGGTGAACAACACCAGGGTCTCGCCGCGCGACAGGGTGCCGTGCAGCACCGGGAAGCGCAAATCCGCCTCGATCCCCAGCACCGAGCCGGTCTCCATCGCCACGGTCTCCACGTGGCCATTGGCACATAGGCGCAGCGGCGGCTCGTGGCCGGCGCTGGCCATCCAGAACTCGCCGGTTTCCACGTCCACCCGCCCGCACAGCACGCTGGTGAACATGCAGGTGTCGTTGTTCTCGGCCAGGCGGCGGGCGGCGGCGCGCAGCACCTCGTCCACCGGGCGCGCCGCGCGCGCTGAGATCTCCAGCACGCTGGTCGCGCGCGCCATGAACAGCGCCGCCGGCAGGCCCTTGTCGCTGACATCGCCCACCGCGAACCACAGCATGCCCGGCTGCACCTCGGAGAACTGATAGAAATCCCCGCCCACCAGCTGCGCCGGCTGCAGCCGCGCGCCGACTTCCACAATCGCGCGGTGGCCTTCGATGATGCGCCCCACCGGCAGCATCGCCGTCTGGATGTCGCGGGCGATGCTTAGCTCGCTTTCCAGCCGCTGGCGCTCGGTGGCCAGGCTCTCGATCTCCATCATCTGGTCGCGGATGGAGTGCCGCGCCGAATCCAGCGCCCGCGCCAGCACGCCCACCTCGTCGTCGCGCTCGGTATGCGGCAGCGGCTGCTGGAACTGGCCCTGCTTGAAGCCCTGCGCGCTGCCGGACAGGTCCTCGATGGGGCCGGCGACATTGCGGCTGATGCGCCGGCCGATCCACCACGCCAGCGCCGTGCCCAGCAGCGCGCCCAGGGCCAGCCACACCGCCACCCGGTTCAGTCGCGCCAGCACGTAATCGCGCGAGACCGACAGCGCGATGTGCCAGCCGCTGTCCTCCACCGGCACCGCCACCGTGTACAGGCTCTGCTCGCGCGCGCGGTGGCGGAACACCAGCGGCTTGTCGTTCTGCCCCAGCCCGCGCAGGGCGGTGCGCAGCGGCGCCAGGTCCGCGCGCTGATCGCCCACCAGCTGCTCCAGCGTGTGGCCTTCCAGCGCGGCATCGCGGGTGGACACCACCACGCGCGACTGCGGCGACAGCAGCAGCGCCTCCACCCCGGCATCGTGCGGCAGGGTGGCCAGCATGCGCCGCAGCCGCGCCACCGGCAGGTCGGCGCTGACCATGCCGATCGGCCGCGCGCGCGGGCTGTCGCCGGGCCGGCGCAGCGGCACGTTGTAGGTGACGAAGTCTTCGGCGGCAGTGTTGGTGTTGCGGTAGGGCTCGGACCACCAGGCCGCACCGCCGGTGACGGTGCGCTCGTACCACCACTGCTGCTCCGGGTCGTAGCGCAGGTCGGCCTCGGACATCTCGCGCAGGCGCTGGCCGCCGTCGCGGCGCAGGTACCAGGTGAAGCCCGGCGTGCCCGGGCCCAGCGCGTCGTGGGCCAGCACCAGCATGGCGCCGTCGATGTTGTCATCGCCCAGCACCGTGGCCCGCAGCAGCGAGCGCAGGTTGAACGGCTGCCGGCCGATGGCCGCGCCGGACAGCTCCAGCACGCGCGCGCTGACCTGCACCGAGCCCAGGGTCTCGTTGAGGCTGCGCGAGGCCTGCAAGGCCAGGCTCTCGGCCTCGGTCTGCGCATTGGCCAGGATCGCCGCGCGTGCGGCCAGGTAGAACAGCCCCAGCAGCAGCGCGCACAGCGCCATCTGCGACAACCCCGACCAAAGTAGTAGGCGGGTGCGCAGGCTGTTGCGCCAGGTCAAACGGGCTGCCGGGGCGGGCAAAGGTGTAGTCCGTTCCATGACTTAGCTGCCTCTATGCCCGCCCATCATAGTGGTGCGTCGCAATTGGAATGGGGCTCCCCCCGCGCTGCGGCATAAGCGCTGAAACCGCTGCGTTAGAATCGAGCGTTCGATAAAACACACATCAAGTCATGCATGGCATGGCTGCTGACGGGAGTGGCGATGAATTGGTTGAACGACATTTTGCAGAGCGACCCGGATCCGGTCGAGACCCAGGAGTGGATGGAGTCGCTCAAGGCCGTCATCAACGCCGACGGCCCGCAGCGCGCCCACCAGCTGCTCGAAGACATGGTGGAACTGACCCGGCGTAATGGCGCCTACCTGCCGTTCTCGCCCACCACCGAGTACGTCAACACCATCTCGCCCGCCCATGAGGCCAAGAGCCCGGGCGACTCGGCCATGGAGTGGAAGATCCGCTCGCTGGTGCGCTGGAACGCCATGGCCACGGTCGTGCGCGCCAACCGCAAGCCCGGCGACCTGGGTGGCCACATCGCCTCCTTCGCCTCGGCCGCCACCCTGTACGACGTGGGCTTCAACCATTTCTGGCGCGCCCCCAGCGAGAGTCACCCCGGCGACTTGCTGTACATCCAGGGCCACAGCGCCCCGGGCATCTACTCGCGCGCCTTCCTGGAAGGCCGCATCAGCGAGTCGCAGCTGGACAACTTCCGCATGGAAGTGGACGGCCGCGGCATTTCCTCCTACCCGCACCCGTGGCTGATGCCGGACTTCTGGCAGACCCCCACCGTGTCGATGGGCTTAGGGCCGCTGAGCGCCATCTACCAGGCGCAATTCATGAAGTACCTGGAGCACCGCGGCCTGATCGAGAAGTCCGACCGCAAGGTGTGGTGCTTCATTGGCGACGGCGAGTCCGACGAGCCGGAAACCCTGGGTGCCATCGCCCTGGCCGGCCGCGAAGGCCTGGACAACCTGATCTTCGTGGTCAACTGCAACCTGCAGCGCCTGGACGGCCCGGTGCGCGGCAACGGCAAGATCATCCAGGAACTGGAAGGCGTGTTCCGCGGCGGCGGCTGGAACGTCATCAAGCTGCTGTGGGGCGGCTACTGGGATCCGCTTCTGGCCCAGGACAAGGACGGCGTGCTGCGCAAGCTGATGATGGAAACCGTCGACGGCGAGTACCAGAACTGCAAGGCCTTCGGTGGCGCCTACACGCGCGCCAACTTCTTCGGCAAGTACCCGGAGACCGCGGCCATGGTCTCCAACCTGTCCGACGACGACATCTGGCGCCTCAACCGCGGTGGCCACGACCCGCACAAGGTCTACGCCGCCTACCACCAGGCCGTGAACACCAAGGGCATGCCCACCGTGATCCTGGCCAAGACGGTCAAGGGCTACGGCATGGGCAGCGCCGGTGAGGCGCTCAACCCCACCCACCAGACCAAGAAGCTGGACGACGATGCCGTCCGCCATTTCCGCGACCGCTTCGACATCCCGGTGACCGACGCGCAGCTGGCCGATGGCCAGGTGCCGTTCTACAACCCGGGCAAGGACTCGCCGGAAGTGCAGTACATGCTCGAGCGCCGCAACGCGCTGGGCGGCTTCCTCCCGCAGCGTCGCCGCAAGGCCGACAAGTCCTTCACCGTGCCCGGCCTGGACAAGTACGAGCGCCTGCTCAAGGACAGCGGCGAGCGCAAGTACTCCACCACCATGTCCTTCGTGCAGACGCTCAACATCGCCCTGCGCGACAAGGAGCTGGGCCCGCGCATCGTGCCGATCGTGGCCGACGAGGCCCGCACCTTCGGCATGGAAGGCCTGTTCCGCCAGATCGGCATCTATGCCCCGCACGGCCAGAAGTACAAGCCGGTCGATGCCGACCAGCTGATGTACTACCGCGAGGACCAGTCCGGCCAGGTGCTGCAGCAGGGCATCAGCGAGCCGGGCGCGATCTCCTCGTGGCTTGCCGCCGGCACCAGCTACTCGGTGTCCAACGTGCCGATGCTGCCGTTCTACATCTACTACTCCATGTTCGGCTTCCAGCGCGTGGGCGATATCGCCTGGCAGGCCGCCGACATGCGCACCCGCGGCTTCCTGCTGGGCGGCACCGCCGGGCGCACCACGCTCAACGGTGAAGGCCTGCAGCACGAGGACGGCTTCAGCCTGGTCATCGCCGGCTCCATCCCCAACGTGCGCAGCTACGACCCGACCTTCGGTTACGAGGTCACCGTGGTCCTGCAGCACGGCATGAAGGCGATGATGGAAGAGCAGAAGGACGAGTACTACTACCTGACGCTGATGAACGAAAACTACACCCACCCGGAAATGCCGGCCGGTGCAGAGGAAGGCATCATCAAGGGCATGTACCTGCTCACCGACGCCGGCAAGCCCAAGAAGGGCGAGCTGCGCGTGCAGCTGCTGGGCAGCGGCACCATCCTGCGCGAGGCCATCGCCGCGGCCGAGCTGCTGGACAAGGACTTCGGCGTCACCGCCGACATCTGGTCCTGCCCCAGCTTCAACGAGCTGCGCCGCGACGGCTTCGACTGCGAGCGCTGGAACCGCCTGCACCCGGAAGGCGAGCAGCGCAAGCCCTACGTCACCCAGCTGCTGGAAGGCCGTCAAGGCCCGGTCATCGCCGCCACCGACTACGTGCGCGCCTACAGCGACCAGATCCGCGCCTTCCTGCCCACCACCAACTACACCGTGCTGGGCACCGACGGCTTCGGCCGCTCGGATACGCGCGCCAACCTGCGTCGCTTCTTCGAGGTGGATCGGTACTACATCGCCCATGCCGCCATCGCCGCGTTGGCGAAGGAAGGTAAGATGACCGGCAAGGATGTGGCCCGGGCGATCAAGCAGTACAAGATTGATGTGGAGAAGATGAATCCTGATGGGGCTTGATGCTTTGTTGGGGTGAGAAAAAAAGCGGCCTTCGGGCCGCTTTTTTTTTGTTCTTCGCTAAATCCCGAAGCGAGCCGGCTCGGTTGTGAAGCCTGGAAATGATGAGTAGGATTCAATCCTATTCGAAGCGTTGGAGGTCGCCATGCGTTCGACCCAGCAATTCAGCATCACCCTGCCCAACGAGATGGCGGACCTGGTCAAGGCCAAAGTGGCTGCGGGCGAGTACGCGACGGAGAGCGAGGTGTTCCGGGATGGTCTGCGGACGCTGCTGGCCCGCGACCGGGCGATGGAGACCTGGTTGCGCGAGCAAGTGGTGCCGGCGGCGCTTGCCTTGCAGGCCGACCCAGGGCGCAGCCTGTCCACCACGCAGGCCCGCGAGCAACTGGCGGAGAAGCGTCGGCGTCGGACGTGAGCTGGCGGGTCGAGTTCGCACCCGAGGCGGTCGCCCACCTCACTGCCCTCGAGGAATACATCATCACTGCCGGTGCGCCCGCTTCGGCCACGCGCTATGTCGATGCCATCGTGGACTACTGCGAGCGTCTGCAGACCTTCCCGGAAAGGGGAGCCAGGCGAGATGACCTGCTCCCGGGCCTTCGGATCACCCACTACCAAGGCACCTGCGTGATCGCCTTCCACGTCGATGCCCCGCGGCAGGTGGTGTCGATCCTCGGTGTGTTCTACGGAGGTCAGGATTACGAAGGCGGCTGGCGCGACGCCTGAGATGCATCACGGGACAGGGCGTGGCTGTTAGCAAAAGGCGGCGGAATCCGGAGGATTCTTGCGCGAATACAGCCGCCGCAAGCCCTCTTTGCGGCGCGAATCTCCGAAAAATTCCGGCGCGAAAGGCTTGGTTGTGGCGCAAAAAAAGCAAATTGGCCTTATGCGCGGGTGGCACGCTCGGCTTTGAGCCGATCATTTTCGCCACCGGCGACGTGCGCGGCTACAGCGACCAGGGCCCGGGCGATCAAGCAGTACAAAGTCGATGTGTAGAAGGCGAGCCTGGACGAGGCTCGATGCCCAGACGGTTCGATTTTGGTGAAGGGGTGACCATTGGTCGCCCCTTTTATTTATCTGGAGGAAGCATGAAACTTGGTCGATGACGAGCGGCGTGCGCCGTATGCGCCACAGGCCCAGGGAGGATCAGCATGTTGTTGGCCAAGGTCGGGAAACGGATTGCGCCCATGGCAGTGGTGATGTTGCTGGTGTCCTGCAATGGGCAGCCACAGCCTCCTCAACCAGCAAGCAAATCCACTGCAACGGAGCCCAGCGACATGCGGACTGCTGTCCCCTTAGTGCGTCGTCTCGATCCAGCTGACACCGGCCCCCTCGAGCTCGACTTCGATGTGCCCGCGTTGCCAGATGACGATAGTCCGCCGCTGTTCATTGGTGTGCGGATCGCCGGCAATGATCCTTCAGTAACAGCCGAAGTGGCCCGGCGGCTGGTAGATGCAGGTGTCTCTGCCCGCGTGCAGTTGTTCCACCTTGATCACGTAGGACAAACGCAGGTCACCTTGCTGCGCAGCGATATGACACCCGGAAGCGGCACGGAGCTCATTGAGCTTCCAGCCGACGGCCTTGTCCCTGGCTTGATGCCGTTCGATTCAGACTTCAACACGATGCAGGCCGCGGGCTTGCTCGTGGAGGAAAGCTACCGCGAGCTGGCATTCGCCCTGGTTCCCAACCTGCCGGCCGGTCGCTACCGCCTGGTCCTCGTGGTTAGCGAGAACCGCAATGCGCTGACCGATGCCCATGCCGAGCTTCTGGTGGCTTACACCCGGAAGGCAAAGTAACAGGAGCCGCTTATGGACAAGCAGGACCCCCATTACACCGTAACCGTCTATGTGGCCGCACCCGGCACGCCTTTGGCGCTTTCGGGTGGGACCTCGGCCGCCGGCCATATGTACTACGTCATTTCCGACGGAAAGCGGGAGCAGAGCTACGGCTTCGCGCCCAAGGAGCATGGTGAGTCCAGCGGCCCAGGCAAGGTCTATGACACCGACCTCAAGGATTACAAAGAGCCTTACTACGCGCGCACCATGGAAATCACCAAGGCGCAATACGACAAGCTGCAGCAGTTCGGCGACAACCCAGCCAAGTACAAGTTCGACATGGAGTACGGCGGCTTGTCTAACAGCTGCATCGACTTCACCTGGGGCGCGCTGAATCATGCGGGGCTTCACCGCAAGACGCTCCTCGGGATCGGTGACAAGCGCTTTGACGGCGAGCTCAAGCCGCTGGAGAACATCCAGGACATCAAGAGCATCAAGGCGCCCATCGAGGACAGCCCGCTCAACTCCGAGCATCAGAACAAGATGCCGAAGCGATCAGTCATGCAGTGGCTGCTCACCGAGCAGGATCAGAGCGATGGCACCCGGCATCAGAGCGGCGAGCTTGCTGCCAAGCCGGGCAGGGAGGGGCAGATGGCCGGCCGGGGAGATCCACTGCTTTCTCAAGCTGAAGATGCGGTCAGGCGCTTGGAGAAAGGTCTGTGCCGTGACTACGACAGCAATAGCGAGCGCTTGGCTGCAAGCGCGGCATGCCTCGCGAAAGAGAATGGCCTCACCCGGATTGACCATGTCGTGCTCAGTCGTGACGCAGGCCCCGTCCGCCAGGGCGAGAATCTCTTCGTCGTGCAGGGTGAGTTGAACAACCCTGCGCATCTTCGTGCGCACATTCGCACCGACGAGGCGTTGGCCAGGCCGGTGGAGCAGTCACTCGCGCAGTTGCAGGCCTTGAACGACAGCCAGCGCCTGCAACAGACGCCTCAGGTTGCGCAACCTGAGCAGGTGCTCACCCAGCAGCATGGGATGGTGTGACGCCTGGCGCGGCGCTTGAGACGCCTTCCCTTACTTCTGTCCTGTCTGCAGCGCCAGCCAGCTGCGCAAAAAAGACGGGTTCAGGTCCATTTACTGCTTGATGTCGGTGATGCGCATGCCGGCCCGCTTCAGTAGGAAAAGTAAACCTGACCCCGTTCGTTGTTGGCCGGCCAACCACGCGCCACCAGTACCGCAATGGCACGTGCCTCCGCCTGCGCGTAGCCAACCCAGGCCCTGCTCACCGCGCTGCTTTGAAATCGGCGCGATGAAGCATTGTTCCCGTCCCGTCTGCGGTTCGTCTCTGGACATTGGCACGCATATCCAATGACGCACTTCTTACATTCCCGTCACGACTGGAGGCCTGTGACGCAGTTCACAGACGAGAATCAGTCTCATTAGCGTTAATGCTAGCGCCAAATAATTGGCAACTTCGGACAGGGAATAAAAAGGAAGGTCCATGATGAAGCATCTCGTAGCGTTAGTCCTGCTGCTCCCCCCTACCCTCTGCAGCGCCCAAACATCGGCAGCGAAACTTAAGTCGACCACAACCACGACAGATGAACAGGGAATTGAATATGTTGATCAAGTGATTGAGCTCGCTGGTGTCCCAAAGCCAGTGAGCGTGCGGCTGTTGGCGTTGGCGAATGGCAACACGCTGTATCGACCGGAACATCAGTCGAAAGCAACACTGCAAGCGCACGCGGAGTACTGTCGCTCAAGAAATGCCGAAGTTCCGAAAGGATTGGAGATGCGGCTGGGTAAAGAGGCTCTTTTCACCTTCCCCTGTGTGCGAGACGGCGCCAACTCCACGCTCCGTAGCGCACGCGACTTTGATCCCAAAACACGTGGCGTGGCCGCTGGAACTGCGGCCAGTGACTGCTTCGTAGCGGCGCAAATGACAGCAGACTGGGTCACCGGAGTGGGTGAACCTGCCGTCTATGAGGGAGAAGGATTGTTCGAGAAAGGTAGTACGGCCGGCGCCGAACAGGGAACCCTCGCAGTTCAAGCCGGAGGTTTTTGCTCAACGGCAGCGCAAATATCGGTAGAGGGCTGGACTGGCACCACCCGCCAGCTCTTCATACCGTTAGGATGCAGAATCTACCAGCCCGGCGCATACGTGTCCGTTGCGACAGCGACAATGTGTGGCACCTGGCACCAAGACACCGCCGCGTTCAACATCGTCCAGTAAGAGTGGCCCTCAGCGTCAATAACCTACGGCGCTGAGGGCTTCCAGGCTCGCCTGGCCCGCAGGCTCTGTGCATCCTCTGTCAGAAGATCGGAAAACTGGGGTGGCGGCGCGTATCGCGAACAGTTCCGGAACCGTCCCTCCTGGCTCAACTTACAGCGCTTGGTCCACCTGACTAACAGTCACGTCCAAGGCGCAACCCTGGAGGATCGCCTTGCCCGTGTAGTTGCTGATGGGTGAATCGAACAGCCTGCTTTCAGTGCCGTAGACGATCCGGCCGCTTCCTTGGTCGTTCTTGCAAAAGTCGTCGATGCCGGGTTTGACTGCGCGCGTAACCTTGATGGAGTGTTGGAAAAGCGCTTCGCGTGCATTGAGCTCGGCCAACGCCAGGGCAACGTCAAAACTCACCCCATCGTGGCCGCCGGTCCAGTGGTACGTCTGGCGCTCCGTCAACGTTGCGGTGGTCTGCCCGACCAACTTTTCCGCGCTGAAGATTTTCATATGCACCAGGTAGGTGGGGTCATTCCCCGCATAGGCGTGGGAGGCCAGCAGACACAGCGTCAGCGTTGCGAGGATGACGCGGCGAATCATGGGCATGAAGCAACTCCATTGAGGATCGGAGAAAGGGGTCAGAATGCACTTTCCGGGCCTGATTAGCCTGCACTTAAGTCGCCGATGGCTATAGCTTATCAGGCAGGTCTTACCCAGCGCGAGCCACAGAAGCAGGTTTTGAGCGTAGCCGTGACAATCTAAGACAATGATGAAAGCAAGCGCTGTCGCTGTGGATGCGCGTGCCGTCCCCGCACAGCCCAGGTCGCTGGCAGTTAAGTCGAGGCTTCCTGCCGATTTGCCTCCGCAAGCAGTTGCTCGTAACTCTGCACGCGAATGCGGAGTCTGATGATGTGCCAAGACATTACATAGGCGAACAGCAGGAGGAAGGCGAGGCAGCCCTGGATCAGGGTGATGTCGGCCAACACGGTCCAGTCGCCCCAGCGCCAGTCTTTGAACTGCAGATACAAGGCGAGGATCAGCGGAATGACGCCCAGTCGTTCCATTCCGCCGGTAAACAGGCCCAGGCGTTCGTGCATGTTTGCCCTGCGGTTGCGGACAAATGCTTCTCGCTGCAGACGCTGCTCGCGGGGGAAGGCGCGTAGCGCTCGAACGATGTCTTGGTAGTGATGGAATTCGTGTTCCATATCTGCGGCATGCTCGGCGTAAGGATGCCGAAAACTTGGCCATTCGCGCTTGATCTGCAGGGCAAGCGAGACGAGGATCCCGCCAGCCTCCAAAGCAAGGCCTAAGATGGCGAGCGCCAGGCCGGCGCGCCCCTCTAGTATTGAACCGAGCAGCATGCCGACGCCTGCGCCGAAGATGGCAAGGGCAAAGCTCCAGCGCTCCACCGGCCCTGCTTGATTCCGGTCGGTGCCTTTGATGTAGCGCGACATCGCATCGGAGAGCGACGTGAAACTCAGATCTTCCAGCGGGGCAGGGGACGTTCGCCCTCTGTTAGGCGGCACTTGCAGCATTGTGTTTGGCGAGCTTTCCATGTCTCGTTTCTCTTCCGGTTGATCTGCGCGCAGCATCTACTCTGTCGAATCAGAAGGCAGGACACAACTGCGCTTCTACAAGGATCACCTGTTGACAGTTCAACTTCGCAGTAGCAATCTCGCCTTCAAGGAGCGTCGAAACTCCTCTCATAGCGGTACCCACCTCCGTCAAACCGGTGGGTTTTTTGTGCCTGCATCCTTTGCAGGTGCAGCCGACGCCATGCCTGCGTCGGGAGGGCGGCTAATACAACACCCGCAAGGGGAATACGCCCGCCGTCTATGAGCGGTTTCGAACCTCCCGACTTCCCGTCCGCCACTCATGGCGGGCGGTCACTCATGGTAAGAAGGAGAGGCAACGATGTCAGAGCATGCGTTCGACGATAAGGACATGACGGGCGACTTCCTGCCCGAAGACAGTCAGCGGCTGCTGACGCAGATCAAGCAGCGTATCCAGGCCCTAGCGGAACTGGCGCGGCTGCGCTTTATAGATGGCACGCTGGCTAGTGACCCAGACCAGCACATGCGTGAGCTCTTGTCCTGCCTTGGACCGCTGGCCCAGCAGTTGGAGTTGGTGCTAGAGGCACTCTCGCACCCTGCCCGGCGCGAAGCGGCGGGCGTGGAGCGGGACAATGCACGCACCAATCCCCAGGCGAACGACGAGCAGGCCCACGCGGCTGAGGCTGAGCTGGAGGCCTCAGAGCCGGCCGGCGCCGGCTGGGCCCTGTCTCGCGAGGATGGGTTTACCTGCGGTGTCACCGTGGAGCAGATCGACCAACTCAACCGGCTCGCCGAACGCATCAAGGCCTACGGCGACGCCGTGTCCGCCAGCGGCACAGCAGACTTTGCTCGCGGCACGCTCTCGATCCTGGGCCACACGATCTTCGACCGTGCGGTCGAGCTGGATGCGCTGGTGACAGAGATCTACACGCAGTCGCTGGAGCAGGATGAGCGCCCGCACTCCGTCAGGGAGACCCCGCCGGTCTACTGCCTGCAGCCGATGCCCTGGGCTGATCGGGAAGGCGACTCCACGGGTCGCTTGCGCCATCGGCCTGTGCAGTCGCATACGCACGCGGATGCGAGGCTGCTGCACTGAGGAGCAAGGACACTGGATTCTGTCCGCGCAACGCAGGCCAGCGCACGGCCTGCGTTGAGGGCATGGCGCAGGCAAGCGCCGAGCAAGGGGAGGCTCACCCCGCATCCGTTCGCTGTTTCAGATCTGCATTCCCCGCCGCTGCGTCTCCTGCTGCTGGTTTTGCGCGACTTGTTGTCGATCCAGTTCCTGTAGGCGCTGCAGCGACTCCTGTACCGGCGTTTCCACTGCCTGTTGGGTACTGATGTGCGCTCGCAGGTGTGCCGGATCGTCCAGGCGGCCTTGCACGACGAACACGTTCTCGCCCTGGTGAAGGCGTTCGGTCTGCTTGTTCAGTACCACGTGGTCAACGCGTTCAAGGCCGTTCTCGCGCGCAAGCCGGGCCAGGCTGGCGGTCATACGCTCGCTGGCCTCGTCAGAGTCGCGTCCAAGGCTTTGGTCGAGACGGGCGACGGCGTCGCGCGTGGATTTCAGTATCGGATCGTTGTTGTGATCGATACTGCCCGTGCGCTCGACGGTCGGCGGCACGGCAGGCGAGCCCGAAGGAACACCGATGGAAGTTGGATTCACATTGATCGAGTCACGGCCGGGTACTTCGCCCGGTGCGTGTCCGCTTTGCGGATTGCCGCCCCGGGTCTGGGATTGGCCCAGCACGATGCCAAGGCTTCCCGGTTGATAGTCCACCACCGTCACGGACCCGCCTTGGTCGTTGCTGACCACTAGGTTGGCGCCTTCCATGCGGTAAATCTGGCGCCCGTCCTCGCTGCGGAACGTGCCTTCCGGATCTCCCTCTCTTAGTGTGCCGCCGGCCAGGGGGTGCCCGTTCCAGTACACCTTTCCATTGTGGTCGGCATCGTGGATGACATCGCCGTCGTCCACGATATAGGTGTCGTTGCCCTCGCCGCCGCGCAGGGTGTCGCGGCCGGTGCCGCCGATCAATACATCGTCGCCCCGGCCGCCGATGAGCGTGTCGTTGCCGCCAGCGCCCAGCAGCAGATCGTTGCTGGCGATCTCCTGTGGGTTCTGCCCTCGCGACATCCGCCTGGAATCGATGTTGGCGGCATGGTCTGGGTCGACATCATCTCTGGTCGAGTTGCGCTGTTCTCGGCCGACGGCATTGATCGTCGGTGCCCTGGGTGGGTTGCGCTGGTTGCGCATGGACGCGAGGTCTTGGTCGACGCTGGCGGCATCTCGTAAGTCGCGACCTGGATCAAGGAAGATCCGGTCCGCAGTGAAGTTCTCTGGCGTTAACCGATCTGCTAACGCAGGGTTTTCCTCGCGTGCCTGCCTCAACAGCGTCTGGCGGGCTGGCTCAAGCGAGTCGGCGATGGTCTGGACTTGCCCGTATTCTCGGGCAAGCGCAGGGTAGTCCCGGTTCGCCTCGGCAATCCGGTTTCGGCTGGCCTGAACGCCCTCGATGGATACGCCGTGTGCGCGTTCCACCCGATCAATCTCGTCACGATGCAGGCCGTACATCTGGGCAACGCTCCGCGCCTCCTGCGGCGATACATTGTTTGGGTCGTCGTAGAGCCCAAACACCTCTGCCTCGGCAAACCGTCGCTTCCGCAGACCGCCTTCGAACTGCGGATCCGCAGAGCCCCAGCAGTTGTAACGCATCTGAAACCACGCCTCGGCCCTGTTCCCGTCCCGGATGGCATCCATAACGGGATGCTCCGGAACGCTCCTTGCCGCGTTGCCCATCAATGCTCCGGCACCACGGTTGTAGGTCAAGGAGACCATCGCAACACGCTCTTCGGACAGCGGCATGTTCAAGGCAGTGGCCGGACCTTCGTACTCCCGCATGGAAGCACGCAGCAATTGCTCAGACTCTGCTGCAGTCAGCACGCGAGGGAAGGCCAGGCCGAGGCGAGTTCGGTTGCCATCTGGCGCAGCATCAATGGCGTCCAGGGCCGCTAATTCCTGCTGCGTCAGCGGGATGCCAGAGTCCCGCCAGATGTCGGCGTTGTTGTGTCGATTGAACGTGTAGCCATAGCCAATGGTGGCCATGCCATCGCCGACATCCTGGGCTCGTGCATGGAGCCCTTCTGCGCCTGCCACCACGATGCGAAGGCGGTCGTAATACTCCTGTTCGGTCAGTTCGCGATAGTCCATGTGTCCTCATGCATACGGGTTAAGTTACTTCCTTATTTCTTTTCCCATTGCGCCTGGCAGTCCGATGCGGTCTCCGCGTGTCGCGCGCTCAGCTCGCCATCGAGTTGTCTGCGCGAAAGCTTTTCATCGATCGCGATGATGTCGATGTCCCGGTCGGCGGGTCGGATGGTCTGTCCGAGCTTCCAGTGGAGTTGATTGCCTACGAGAACAGCATGTACAGCGTACTTGCCGCCGCTACGCTCGCTTTCCACAGTGAGCACTGCGCTACCGCCATTGGCAGTGCCCCATACTCTTCCTCCTTCATCGATTTGCGTCAGTCCAACCCGGGCACTGTTATAGCTTCCGCAAAGTGCGCTTCCGCTTTGGACGAGATCCAGATTGAATCCCCCGCAGTCCGTATCAGGTCTCGATTTGTCGCACCATTCGACCGACCAGGCTCCCTCAAAGTTGGGTTTCTTGGTCTGCGCCGATGAGCTGGTCGTGCAAGCGCATAAGCCGGCGCACAAGGTGATCAGAAGGCTTGCCTGTGTGCCTTTCGCGGATAATCGAAATGCCACGTGATTCTCCTGCCTGGTGTTGAGCGGTTGGCAGTCTAGCCAAGGGTTGGGTCAAATCCTACTAGTCCAAAGCGCAAGCTGACGAAAATCTGGGTATGGCTTAGCTCCCGCTACCCCCTTACTTGAGTCGGCCCGCGCGCCTTTGTTAGCTTGGTCATGCTCAAGGCTTCTAGGAGTTCCGGTGGACATCAGAAGGACGCGCGCTAACGGTGCGGATGTAGCCCGGCTGCATCGGGACGTGCAGTGGACGGCGGTAATGGTGCTACTCCTTTCAGTGATTGCGTGCTTGCCAATAAGCGCCACAGCTTCAACCGAGCGTGTGGGTACCTTTGCACCGATTGCAGCAGAGTCCGATTGCTCCCGCATTGGTGGGGCGCGAGACAAGGAGGCGTGCCTGCTCGCATTACCAGACGACGCGTGCAGGCAGGTCGGCAAGGCGTGCCTTTCGTTGCGTGATGCGCACGCGCTCGAAAGCAGGCTGGCCAGGTTGGAGAAGGACATCGTCAGCAAGTCACGTTCGCGCTATGCGAGCTACGTCAAGGACGATCCTGATTATCTGGAAGACCTGGAGAGGGGTTTCGTCTCAGCTCCAGCGCGTGGCGCACTTATCGCGAAGCCTATTGCCAAGCCGAGCCCATGGTTCAGGGCATGGCCCGAAGAGAGCTAGCGCTGTTGGTCGCGGACTGCCGAGCTAATGTGACGCGCGAGCGCATCAGACAGCTTGAGCAACTGGCCGGCGCAGTTCCGTAATACTTTCGAAATCGGGTTCAGAGTGCAGTTTTCGGCGCTAAACCTTTGGCCTTCCATGCGTTTCGGAAGGGGGCAAGTAGCAAGGCGTGCCCTCCAAAAGTGCACTCTGACCCCGGTTTTCGCGCTACGGCGCAGCCAGCGGCAACGACGGCGCCAACTCCCGCAACCGCTCGAACGTTGGCACCAGTGCGTCGTACAGCCCCTCGTAGATCTCACGCAAGGCGCGATAGGTCGCCGCGTGCTCTGGCTGCGGCTGCACGGTGGCGTCCACGCGAATGTGCTCGGCGGCGACATCGATCGATTCGATCAGCCCCAGCGCCTGCATGCCCAGCAGGGCGGCGCCGTAGCCGGAGCCTTCCTGGCCTTCGGGCAGGCCGATGGGCAGGCCGGAGGTGTCGGCCAGGATCTGCTGCCACAGCGCGTGGCGGGTGGTGCCGCCGGTGGCGCGGATCTCTTGGATCTGCAGGCCGGCGGCTTGCATGGATTGCAGCACCAGCGCCAGCTGCAGGCACACGCCTTCGACCGCGGCGCGTGTCAGGTGCGCGCTGCCGTGGGCGCGGGTCAGGCCGATGTAGGCGCCGCGGGCCAGGCTGCTCCAGTGCGGGGCGCGCTCGCTCAACAGGTACGGCAGCATGATCAGCCCGCCGGAACCGACCGGCACCGTGGCGGCCTGGTCCAGCAGTGCCTGGGTGTTCACCGCCTGCCCACCGGCGATTTCCGCGCGCACCCAGTCCAGGGTGACGCCGCCGTTGTTGATGGCCCCGCCGATGACCCAGCGCTCGTCGGTCAGCGCGTAGCAGAACACGCCGCCACGCGGATCCACGGCGGGCTTGTCCACGGTCACGCGCAGGGCGCCGCTGGTGCCGATGGAGCACGCCGCCACGCCCGGCCGCACGGCACCGACGCCGAGATTGGCCAGCGGGCCGTCGCCTGCGCCCACCACCACGGCGGTGTGGCGCGGCAGGCCGGTCGCGGCGGCGGCCGCTTCGGTCAGCGTGGGCAGCAGGTGCGTGGTGGAAACCAGGCGCGGCAGCTGGGCTGGGGTGATGCCGGCCAGGGCCAGCGCCTCGGGGTCCCATTGGCGGGTGTGGATGTCCAGCAGGCCCGAACAGGACGCCAGGGAGAGATCGATCACCAGCTCGCCGCACAGCCGCCACAGTACCCAGTCCTTGATGCCGGCCCAGGTCCGCGCCTGCTGGCACAGCGGCGGGGCGTGCTCGGCGAACCACATCAGCTTGAGCAGGGGCGACATCGGGTGAATGGGCGTGCCCGTGCGTCGGTGCAGGGCCAGGCCGGTGGGCGAGGCCCGCAGGCGCTCGGCCTGGGCCGAGGCGCGCGTGTCGGCCCAGGTGATCGCCGCTGTCAGCGGCGTGTGTGCCTGGTCCAGCGCCATCAGCGAGTGCATGGCCGAGGAGAAGGACAGGCCGGCGATGCGGTGCGCGCCCAGCTCGTCCACGACGCTGCGGATGGTCTGGTGGACCGCGGCGAGGATCAGCTGCGGGTCCTGTTCGACATGGCCGGGCAGGGGCTCATCCAGCGGGTAGCCGGCCGAGGCGAAGGCCACCAGGGTGCCATCGGCGGTGAAGGCGACGGCCTTGGTCGAGGTGGTGCCCATGTCCACGCCGATGACGACATCGGCGCGCGGTGCGTTCGTGCTCATGCGTGTGCGCTCATTTCGTGCCGGGCCATCGTGCCAGCTGGTCGTGCCCGGCGCGTGCTCAGAAGATCAGGTAGATCGCCAGCACCAGGGTGAACCCGACCACCGACTCGATGGTCTGTTGAACGGTCCAGGTCTTCAGCGTGGTCTTGACGTCCATGCCCACCAGGCGGCCGACCAGCCAGAAGCCCGAGTCGTTCACATGGCTGGCGCACACCGAGCCGGCGGCCGCGGCCAGGGTGATGGCCGCGGTCTGGATGGTGTTGAAGCCGCCGCCGATCACGGCCGGGGCGATCAGCCCGGCGGTAGTGACCAAGGCGACCGTGGCCGAGCCCTGGGCCACACGCAGCATGACCGCGATCAGGTACGCCGCCAGGATCACCGGCAGCCCCAGGTTGGACAACACGCCCGCCAACGCATCGCCGATGCCGGAAGCGCGCAGCACGCCGCCGAACATGCCGCCGGCACCGGTGATGAGGATCACAGAGGCCACCGGCCCCAGCGTGCGCTCGACCACTTTTTCCAGCGCACTGCCGGTCTCGCCGCGGGCCGCGCCCAGGACCACCATCGCCACCAGGACCGTCAGCAGCAGGGCCACCGGCGAGGTGCCGATCAGCGCCAGCGCCTGCACCCAGGTGGCCTTGCCATCGACGATGCCTACCGAGGCCAGCGAGACCAGGCCGGTGTTGAGGAAGATCAGCACCAGCGGCAGCAGCAGCACGGCGATCACCGTGCCGGCCTTGGCGGGGTTCTTCGGCTGGTCCTCATCCAGCGCGCCGAAGAGCTCCGGCACGATCATGGGGAAACGCTTGTTGATGAAGCGCGCCCACAGGTAGCCGGAGATGTACCAGGTGGGGAAGGCGATCACCAGGCCGATCAACAGCACCACGCCCAGGTTGGCGCCGAAGAACTCCGTCGCCGCCACCGGGCCCGGGTGCGGCGGCAGGAACACATGCATGACCGAGAACGCCGCGATGCCGCTGAAGCCGAACAGCAATAGGTTCTGCCCGCCGATCCTGCGCGCCACCGCGAAGATGATGGGCAGCATGATGATCAGCCCGGCATCGAAGAAGATCGGAAAGCCCAGCAGCAGCGAGGTCAAGCCCAGCGCGAAGGCCGCGCGTTTCTCCCCGAACAGCCGCACCATCAGGTCGGCCGCGGCCCTGGCACCACCGCTGGACTCGATCAGGCGCCCAAGAATGGCGCCCAGCCCGATCAGCAGGGCGACCGAACCGAGCGTGTTGCCGAAGTTGGGCACCAGCACCTGCGGCACGATCGCGCCCAGCGGCAGCCCGGTGGCCAGCGCCGTGAGCAGGGACACCACGATCAGCGCGAGAAACGCATGCACGCGCAGCACCATGACCAGGATCAGCAGCAGTGCCACCGCGCCTGCCGCGATGCCAAGCAACGCGCCTGCGCCCAGCGTCTGCGACCAGCCGTCGAGCGTCACGGGCGCGCGACCGTACGGACGTGTGCGTGCACGCGCTGCATCGGCACGTGTACTTGTATCGAAGTGGTCTGGTTCATCAGGGCTTGTTGCGGGACAGCCTTGCGGAGGGGCAAGGATACGAGACAACGCGCCCATGGCTGTGTGCTGCTTTCGTCGTGCCGCCTCTTCCCGTCGCCGACTAAAACCGGGGTCAGAGTGCAGTTTCGACCTGCGATGCATCCACCTCGGCCACTTTCCTGCTCGTCCGCGGCGCGCTAGAAAACCGGGGTCGGAGTGCCGTTCTGCGCCCCGATGCCTTGGCTTTCCGCAAATTGCCGCCGCTCTGCAGACGTCATGCCTGATGTCGATCAGCCATACGACGGAGTGCTTGCCTCATGCGGCTTCGCGGACCTGCTGCAAGACGTTCGCCGTCATGCCAGCTCGAGCCACTGACTCGCATCACGAAACTGTGGGCGCAAAAATATGCGCGGGCGACTCAGCTGCTGCTCAAGTTCACGCGCCACCTAAGGTCTGCTGTGTGAGCTGGCATCGCAGACGAAGATGCAGAGCAGCAACTCCGGCATGAGCGCTGACTTGCAGGTAGGTTATCGATAACCCATCGCCTCGATAAACGGGCTGGAACCCAGGAGAGCAAGTGCCGCGAAACTGCACTCTGACCCCGGTTCTAGGAGCCACTCGCATGGTGTGTAAACCGGGGTCAGAGTGCAGTTTTCCTCGACGTGCCACTGGCCTGGAGCGGCCTGCCCACGCGCTCGGCAGGTCCCGCGCGGCGTCCGAGTTGACGCGCGATCGCGTCGCGGAAGTGGTTGTCTCCCAGCGCGTGTTGGCGCTGCAAGGTGAGGCGGATCGATTCAGTTTCCGACGGCTCGATGGCGTCGAGCACGAAACGACGGTAAATCGCTGCCCGCGCTTCGCTCGTGGCGATGGCGGTATAGCGTGGATGCGGCTGGATGAGCGCATCGGCCATGCCCAGCGCGTTGCCGGCATGGCTCGACCAGCGGTAGTCCGCGGGATCGGCCACCATGCCCGCGCGCACTGGGTTGAGCTCGATGTAGCGATAGCAGCGCAGAAGATAAGTCTCATCCTGTACAGGGCAGGACTTGTACCGGCCTTCCCAGAGCGTCCCGGTGCGGGCGTAGCGGTCGTTGATGTAACGCACGTAGCGCCTGCCCATGGACTGCATCAGTGTCGAGATCGCGCCCGTGCGCTGGCTGGTGACTAGCAGGTGCACGTGGTTGCTCATCAGGACGTACGCATGGACCGCAATGTCCAGCTTCCGAGACAGCTCACGCAGGTCTTGCAGGTAGCGGATGCGGTCGATCTCGGCAAAGAAGCAGCGCTGCCGGTCGTTGCCACGCTGCACGAGATGCTGTGGCACGCCGGGGAGGTCCAGGCGGGGCTGTCGGGGCATGGGCGATCCTTCGCATCCAGGTGCCGTCAGCTTCTCACCCGCGTTGCTTGCCAGGCACCAACTAACGGCGCGATGTGCAGTAGGAAAACTGCACTCTGACCCCGGTTTTGCTCAGGCGGGGAGACACTGATTCCACAGGGCCGGGTCCACCTGGCCCAGCTGCTCCAGCAGCGGGCGGCCGAACAGGTAGCCCTGGAACAGGGTGATGCCCAGACCGTGCAGGTAGCGGAATTCCTCCACGGTCTCCACGCCTTCGGCCAGCGTGCGGCAGCCAAGCTCGGTAGCGATGCCGACCACGCCGCGCACGATGGCCTGCCGCGCCGGGTTGCGGTGCACGTCGCGCACCAGCGCGATGTCCAGCTTGATCAGGTCGGGTTGGAAATCGGCCAACAGCTTCAGGCCGGCATAGCCAGCGCCGAAGTCGTCCACCGCGGTGAGGAAGCCGCGCTCGCGGTAGTCCTGGAAGATGCGGGTCAGGTGCGACACATCGAGCACTTGCTCGGATTCGGCGGTTTCGAAGATCAACCGCTCGCTGGGAAAGCCGTGACGGCGTGCGGCCTGCAGCGTCAGCTGGATGCAGTTGGCCGGCTCGTACACCGCATTGGGCAGGAAATTGATCGACAGATAGCCCTGCAGCCTCAGGCGCGCGGCGGTCTCGATGGCCTTGACCCGGCAGGTCTGGTCGAAGCGGTACAGCTGCTCGGGGGTGACGCGGTCCAGGACCTCCCGGGCGCCGCCGCCATCGGCCGTGCGCACCAGCGCTTCGTAGCCGTAGACGGAACGCGTCTGTGCATCGACGATGGGCTGGAACGCCATCCTGATCGAGAAATCCAGCGGCTGGCCCGTTCCACAGTTGGCACAGGGTGTTGCGTCGGCTTTGGAGCTGGAGGGGTGCGCCGGATCCATGCGGGTGGGCCTTCGGCGCCGAAAAGATGGCGAGCAGCATACTGCCTGCCGCGCCCAGGCACGCGCCCGTTGTGCGGCAGCTGTGACGGGGTCGCCGAATGCCGGCGCGTGTGGGCCTTTGAGCACGCAGCGCAGACAAAGACACGGGCCGCGTGCGGATCGCAGCGTCCGCCGCCAGGGGCGCCAAGGCTTGTCCCGCAGACGGGATGCACTCTCCCTGGATGACCGGCTTATCCGGCCGCCGCACGCGCCCCATTCTTTGCCGCACACGCCGCTGGCATGGGCCGCGGCGCGGTCTTCCCTCTTTTTCAGGACGCATCAACATGAGCAAGCTCGCAGGTAAGGTCGCCGTGGTCACTGGCGCATCCAAAGGCATTGGCGCTGGAATCGCATTCGCCCTGGCGGCCGAAGGCGCATCGGTGGTGGTGAATTACGCCTCCAGCCGCAGTGGCGCCGACGCGGTCGTCGAGCGCATCACCCAGGCCGGCGGCCAGGCGCTGGCGGTGCAGGCCGACGTGGCCAAGGCCGAGCAGGCGCAGGCGCTGATCGCCGCGGCGGTGGAGCGCTTCGGTCGGCTGGACATCGTGGTCAACAACTCCGGCGTCTACGAAGTCGCGCCGCTCGAGGAGATCACCCCCGCGCACTTCCACCGGCAGATGGACATCAACGTGCTGGGCCCGCTACAGGTCACCCAGGCGGCCTCCAAGCACCTGGGCACCGGCGGCAGCGTGATCAACATCGGCTCGCTGGTGAGCGTGCTGACGCCGCCGGGCATGGCGGTCTATTCGGCCACCAAGGGTGCGTTGGATGCGGTCACCGGCGTGCTGTCGGCCGAGCTGGGTCCGCGTGGGATCCGCGTCAACAGCATCAACCCGGGCATGGTCGACACCGAAGGCGCGCAGACCGCCGGCTTCGTCGGCTCGGACTTCCAGACCCAGCTGGTGGCGCGCACACCGCTGGGCCGCATCGCCGCGCCGGACGATATCGCCGCGATCGCCGTGTTCCTGGCCTCGGACGATGCGCGCTGGGTGACCGGCGAGCAGATCAAGGCCGGCGGCGGCTTCAAGTAAGTCGCCAGCTTCGTCGGATTACTGGGCTGAGCGGCGCGCAATGCGCGCGGGCGGATTGCGTGCCCGCGCCGCCCACCCTGTCGCCTGGCGGCCGGGTGGGTCGGCGACGTCGTGACCAGCGGTTCGTCCAGGTCCGGCGCATCGCTGTGCACGCCACAGCAACGCATGCCATCGACGGTGCCTGGTACTCGCCGCCGATGGCACCTCGCGCGAAGATGGGAAGGGACATCAGGCCTGCGAGGTGGGACGGACCACCAGGCTGCCTACTTCCACGTCCTCGGGCTGGTCGATCGCGAATGCGATGGCGCGGGCGATGGCTTCAGGTGGAATGCCGGTGGCCTCGGACTGCGCCTGCAGCTCCTGACGGATCGCCGGGTCGCTGATGCCATCCAGCAGTTCCGACTGCACCATGCCGGGGGAGACCTCGGTGACGCGGATGTGGGGGCCCGATTCCTGGCGCAGCGCCTCGCTGATGGTCCTGACCGCATTCTTGGTTGCCGCATAGACACCCATGGTCGGCACGATGCGCAAGCCCGCCGTGGACACCACGTTGATGACATGGCCGCCGCGCTGGCGGCCGAACACCGGCAGCGCCGCGGCGATGCCGTGCAGCACGCCGCGCAGGTTCACGTCGATCATGGCGTTCCATTGCTCGACCTGCAGCGCGTCGAAGCGCGAAAGGGGGCTGATGCCGGCGTTGTTGACGATCACATCCAGGCGGCCGTACTGGGCGCAGGCCAGCTCCACCAATGCCTGGACGTCCTCGAGCCGGGTCACGTCGGTCTGCCGATAGACCGCCTGGCCACCAGCGCTGGCGATCTGTCCGGCGACAGCGGCGATGCGCGGCGCGCGACGCGCGCCCAGCACCACCTTGGCACCCAGCGCGGCCAGGTGCAGTGCGGTGGCGCGGCCCATGCCGCTGCCGGCGCCGGTGATGATGACGACCTTGTTGTGAAGGGTCATGCGATTTCTCCGGGGTGTTGATCAGGGCACCCAAGTTAACGTCCCTGCCTGGATGATCTATGCTCCACAGGCCATGATTCCATCGCAATCGTCCAATGATGACCCCTTGTCGGGGGTGCTGACCGCGCTTGGCGCTCAAAGTACGGGCGTGACCCGGCTGCAGGCGCGTGGCGAATGGGCGCTGTCCTTTCCCGAGAAGCATCGTCTCAAGCTGGTGGCGGTGATCCGGGGGCAGGCCTGGATCCGCCTGCCGCGTCGCGCCGCAGAACGCGTGGTGGAAGGGCAAGTGCTGCTGATCGGCAGCACGCCGTATGTGATTGCCAGCGATCCGCACGCCACGCCGGTGGATGGCGTCTCCCGCTATGCCGGTCAGGACAGCGTGTGCCTTGGCGAGCGCGACGGCGCCAAGGATGGCGAGGAGGCGGTGTTCATCGGGGCGGGTATTGTCTTCGGCGACGAGGATGGGCGGTTTCTGCTGGATGCGCTGCCGCGGTTCATGGCGATCCACAGCGCCTCGCCATCGGCCGTCGCGGTGCGTCGGATCCTGGAATTGCTGGACGCAGAGACAGGGAGGCAACGCATGGGCATCGCCCGCGTGGCGGCCTGTCTGTCCGAGGTGCTGGTGGTCGAGGCCCTGCGCGCCTACATGCAGACGCAAGCATCTGCACCCACTGGCTGGATCGGCGCACTGGGCGATCGCCACATCGGTGCAGCGCTCACGCTCATGCATCGCGATGTGTCCCACGCCTGGACGGTGGCCGAGCTGGCCTCACGCGTGGGGATGTCGCGCTCGGCCTTCTCCTCGCGCTTCTCCGAGACGGTCGGGCAGGCCCCGCTGCAGTACTTGACGCAGTGGCGGATGCTGCTGGCCCGTCGGCTGCTTGCCGAAAGCGACATGGAACTGGTCCGGGTCGCAGAACAGGTCGGCTATCGCTCGGCCAGCGCATTCGGTCACGCGTTCAAGCGCATCTTCGGTGAAGCGCCCAAGCGATTGGTGCGGCCGCGTTGATGCTGGGGGTCACAGGAGAGAGATCCGCTGCGATGAGACTTTGTCGGTAGGCCCCTTCGCCGATGAATCGGCTCCCACAACAGCAGCGGTGCTGCAGGCGAAAGTCAGCTCGCAACCTGACCTCTGTGCGGCAGTTGTGGGAGCGGCTCTAGGTGGCCTCAGGCCATCAGCCGCGAAGGGGGTTCAGCGGTAGAGCTTCTCCGCCGATGAGTCGGCTCCCACACGAATCCTGTCAGCAAGCGTGACGCTGCTCGTAATCAGCGTTGAACTTCCGGCCGCACGAGCCGCGCGGCATGCGCGGCAATCAGGTGCAGCGCGGCGGGCGATCCCCGCGCTCGCGTGCGCGTTCGGCCTCGCGATTGCAACGCATGCGTCGCACGGTCTCGACATTGTCGCGCGCGGCCTCGGCATTGTTGCGCTGCTGTCGGGAGGCATCCAGCAGGGCGTCGTCACGGCGCCGCTGCTGCTGCAGCATGCAGTCGGTGTAGCGTTCGCCATGTTCGGCGCCCATGCGGCGGCAGGTCTCGCTGTCCTCCCGGTGGGCCTCGCGCCCCCAGTCGATGGCCGAGGCGGAAAAGGCCATGCCGGCCGCTGAGATCGCAGCCAGAGCGAGCAAGGGCAGGGGGTAACGCATGGTCTTGCTGTGACGTTTCATGGAAAACACGCTCGCAATGCTGATAGGCGGTCAGGCCATTCGAACCTGACAACATTGCCGGAGCATGGAGCGGCTCACCAAGCCCGCCCCGCCCCGTCGACCCACTCGTTCCTCGTTCCTCTCCACTCGTTCCTGACCACGCCCCCCATGACTTCCTGCAGTGGCCGCGCCCAGCCGGAGCGCGCGGAATCAGCCCGACACCGGGAGGACATATGCACGCAAGCCATCTAGCTGTCATCGCCGCTTCGGTGGCGATGTTCGCGGCGCATCCCGCAAGCGCGCAGGCACGCATCGATGGTCGCTTCGATGCCAACGGACAGCCGATCCGGATGGTCTGCACGGGTACCGGGCGCCCCGCCGTCGTGGTCGATGCCGGCATGGGGACCGCACCGGTGGAAGATCCTGGCTGGCAGGGCATCGCGGCGAAGATCGCAGCCGTCACCCGCGTCTGTCTGGCCGACCGCGCCGGCCTCGGCGACAGCCCGCCATCGCGCAAGTCGCCACGGACCAGTGGCGATGCCGCCGCCGAGCTCCATGCCGCCTTGAAGCAAGCCGGCGTGTCTGGGCCCTATCTGCTCGTTGGTCACTCCGTCGGCGGGCTGCATGCCCAGGTGTTCGCGAGCCAGTACCCGGACGATGTCGCCGGGCTGGTCCTGGTGTCTTCGACGCATCCGGATCAGATGACGACCTGGCTGTCGTTGCTGCCCGCCCGCGCGCCCGATGAAGCCCAGGCCATCACCGAGGCGCGCAGCTTCCTGACCGGCATGTTGGAGGACCCGATGAAGAACGAAGAACACCTGGACATCAGCGCTTCCGCCGCGCAGGCCCGGCAGCTGACGACGCTGGGCGACAAGCCGGTCATCGTCGCCACGCACAGCAGCAGCTACCGCATGGTGCCGGGTCTTGCCGAGCCGCTTGCCATCACGCTGGAGGAGGCCACGCAGCGCATGCAGAAGCAGTTCCTGTCCCTGTCCTCCAACGCCAGGCAGCACATCGCGGCCAAGGCCGGGCATGGGCTTCCGCATGAAGATCCCGCCTTCGTCGTCGAGAACATCCTGGAAGGCGTGAAGGCAGTGCGTGGCACGGAGGCCAGCCCGTGAAGTCGCGGCCCTTTCCGGCTTCGGCGTCCTGCGCGTAAGGGCTGCGGGATCGCGCTGACGTCAGGCCTCTGCGCTCTTCGACTTAGTCCTTCAAGAATTCTTAAAACGCGCATGGCCAGATGAGCCATCGCCCGCGTCGACGGGTCTCTTGCAGGGAGTTACGGATGTCGTTCCGTCAGGACGTAGCAACGCGCTGGGCCATCGTGACCGGGGCCTCCGGCGGGCTTGGGCTGGCCTTCGCCTGGTCGCTGGCGCGCCGGGGTTACTCGCTGGTGCTCATCGCGCGCAGTGAAGCCAAGCTGCGGGCGCTGGCGCAGCAGATCCTGGTCGAGTATCCGCACCTGCAGGTGCACGTGCATCCCAAGGATCTGGGCCGGCCCGATGCGGCCGCCGAGCTGATGACGGCGCTGGCCGGCATGCAGATCGTGCCGACGGTGCTGGTCAACAATGCCGGGCGCGGACTGATGGGCCCGCTGATCGGCCAGGATGCGGCAACGCTGCGGGCGATGATCGAGCTCAACGTGCAGTCGTTGGTGGAGCTGAGCCTGCTCGCGGCCCGAGCCATGTCCACGCGCAGCGAGGGCTACATCCTGCAGGTCGCCAGCATGGCCGCCCTGGGGCCCACGCCGGGGCTGGCGGCCTATGGCGCTTCCAAGGCCTTCGTGCGCTCCTTCGGCGAGGCCCTGCATGCCGAACTCGCGCCGCGGATCACCGTGACCACCTTCCTCCCTGGCCTGATGGACACCGGCTTCAACGCGGCTGCCGGCGGCTACGAAGCACCCGGCTGGGCCAGGGCCACAGTGATCACGCCCAAACAGGCCGTGGAAATCGGCCTGGACGCGCTGTTCAAGCACCGCTCCAGCGTGATCTCCGGCCGCCTCAACCGCCTGATGGCCGCGATCGGCCGCTTCACCCCGCGCCGCAGCCAGGCCCGCATGCTGGCGCGGCAGATGCCGCAGTGAGGTGCGGCAGCGCCGAGCGATCCGTGCGCGGGTGATGCGATTACCGGCCGGGTAGGACCGCTGGCTCGATCGGCCAGGCCCGCAGCGACTGGATCCGCGCGCGACCTCCCAGCGCGTGGGCGCTCCAGCTGAGGGCGCCGCCGCCGCGGAAGAATCGGTCGGTGATGACCCGGGTGCCGTCGGCGGCGAACAGCTCGACGATGGAGCGATCCACCACCAGGCGCAGGGTGATGGGGCCATCGCCGGGGGGCAGGGCGGCGATGTTGCGGTCGGGGAAGGCGTCGTGGACGTGCGGGCCGGCACGGGTACGGTCGATGAAGACCTCGCGCGTGGCGGGGGTGTAGCCGATCAGCAGCGTGTAGCCCTGCGCGTCGGTCAGCGACAGTGCGACCTGCGAGGCCAGTTGCGGGTCGATGGCCAGCTGCATGTCCAGGCTCTCGCCCAGCTTCAGCGGGACCGGCGTCTCACCCAGCGTGAGGTCCTCGAGCTGGGTGAGCGCGCCGCGACGTGATTCCAGCTCGCGCACGGGCGCCTGTGCCAGACGCCAGTCCGCGCCTTCCCTGCGCAGCGTGAGCGTGCGTGGGAGGGTCATCAGGCCGCGCGCTGGAGTGGTGGGGATGGCGTGGGCATAGCGCAGGTCCGTGGCCCAGCCGATCCAGATACGGCGGCCGTCGGGCACCTCGCTCCAGGACTGCGACGCGTAGAAGTCCGCGCCCAGGTCCTGCCAGTGCGGCGTATCCTCCCAGCCCGGTTCCAGGGTGAAGGCCTTGCCGTCGAACGCGCCGACGAAGTACTGCCCGCCCGAGCCGTTATCGGGCCCCTTGTCGCCCTGGCTGACCGCCAGCACCCAACGCTTCTCGCCCGGCTTGCCATTGGCGACGGGCAGTTCGAACAGATCCGGACACTCCCAGTTGACGCTGGTGCTTGAAGCGGTCGGGCCGAAGTCGCTCTCGTGCTGCCACTGCTTGAGATCGCGCGAGGAATAGAAGGCAGCCTTCTTCTCGCTGGCCTTGACCACCACCATCACCCAGCGCTGCGTCGGCGCGTGCCAGAACACCTTGGGGTCGCGAAATTCGGCCGAGCCGATATCGAGCACCTTGCCGTGACGGCTGAAGGTGCGGCCGCGGTCGGTGCTGTAGGCGACGAACTGCGACTGGTTCTTGGTCACGGGATCGAAGCCGGTATAGATCGCCACCATGGGGGGCTTGCCATTGCGGCCGAAGCCGGAGGTGTTCTTCCAGTCGATCACCGCGCTGCCGGAGAAGGCCATCACCTCGGTTTCGGGAATGGCGATGGGTAGATGTTCCCAGCTGAGCAGGTCGCGGCTGACCGCATGGCCCCAGCTCATGTGGCCCCAGCGGTCGCCGTGCGGGTTGTACTGATAGAACAGGTGGTACTCGCCCTCGAAAAACACCAGGCCGTTCGGATCGTTCATCCAGTTGCGCTCGGGCGCGAAGTGGAAGCTGGGGCGGGGGTCCGGCGCGGGCCACTGCGCAGCAGCGGGGAGCATGGGGGTTGCCGCCAGTATCAGCGCCATCAAGATACGCATGGACTTCCTTTCCTCGGCGAGGGTGCCGGTCTGATAAGTCAGACAATACGACAATCACCGTGATCCGTGTCGGCCGCGCTGGTCACCCGGCGCGCCCCTTCTTCGCCGCAGGCGGTGTGCCGCCTGCCCCCTGGCCGCCGCGCCAGCCCCTTCAGAATCGCAGCCCGGCCGGCAGCCGCCGCCACTGGCCGACCGCCATCTTCCCCAGCGGAATGCTGCCGATGCGCAGGCGACGGACGCCTTGCACCTGCAGGCCGACCTCGGCGCACATGGCCTGCAGCTGCCCGGGCCGCACCTGTTTGATCGCAAAGCGCAGGCGGTCCTCGCTCTGCCAGCTGACCTTGCACGGCGGCAGCATGCGCTGCTGGTACTTCATGCCATCGGCCAGGCGGTTCAGGCCGTAGGGCTTGAGCTCGCCGCTGACCTCGACCACGAACTCCTGTTCGATGCTGTCGGCGTCCTCGGTCAGGCGGCGGATCACGCGGCCATCCTGGCTCAGCACCAGCAGGCCGCTGGCGGCTTCCTCCAGCGGCATCAGCGGGTTCAAGCGCCGCAGGTGGTGCTTGAGCAGGGGGCCCTCGGTGTCCAGCTCGCTCATCGTCGCAGGCGCGACCAGCGCCAGGGCCTGGTCCGTGCTCAGGCCGGCGGGCTTGTGCAGCAACAGCGTCGTGGGCTGGATTGGTCCGAGCTGCGCGTCGGCGTCCAGCGTTACCTGCTCCGGCGTGGCAAGCGCCTGCGGCTCCTCGACCACCACGCCATCCACGCGCACCCAGCCGCCTTCGATGTACTGCTGCGCATCCTTGCGAGAACAGTTCGCGACCGAAGCCACGCATTTGTCCAGACGGATCGGGGTAGACATCGGCACACTCGGCGTCGGGGGCGGAGAGTGTACGCGCTGCGGCGCCCAGGCATGGACCGAAAGGCCGTGACCATGGACTGCTCACATGGGCTTGCTCAGATGTTGACTGTCCCTGTGCGCCGCGCACGCCCCGGATTGGATTCTCACGCCGCCTGAGGTAAAACCACTGCCGATCGCATGAAGGAGCCGCGTCCATGCCACCCGCTCGCCTTCTTCCGTCTCTTCTGGCAATGGTGTTCTCGGCCACTGCCTTCCTTGCAGGATGCGCCATGACAGACCCGACGCTGACCAAAGAACAGTTCGCCAGGCAAGTCGATTCGCTGCTGTCCGGAAAGGACGTGGTCGTCGTCGAGGCTTCGCAGCTGACGTCCTTCCCCTGGACGCGGCTGTGCTTCGAACGTGACGAGCGGCTGCTGCTCAGGTTTGAAGGCGATGGCGCGCGCCAGGTGCTGGAACTTCCCTACGAGGAATTCTTCGTCGATGAGGGCCATGTGGCCAACTCCCTGGAGGAGGTTTGCCTTGCGCCAGGGGACCGCATCCTGATCAAGAAGAAGTATCCGGGGTACCAAGGACCCATCGAGTTCCAGAAGGCCGGGTAGGGAGGCTGCGACATGGTGGACATCACCGATCCCAAGGCGGCCAAGCGCCAGATCGAGCAGGAGGCGTACCAGGCCTACGAGCGACTCAGCGGACAAGTCCTTGCCAGGCGCGAGGACGGGAGCTTCCGCTCGCAAGGCCACAACGATGAACTCGACGCGTTCCGCCATGCCTATGTCAGCGGACGCGTGACCCAGGTGGCGTGGGATCAGCAATGGATCGCGCGCAAGTTCGGGAACGACGCCGAGATCGGGCCGGCGCATCCGAACGATCCGTACGAGCACCGCATGGACCTGTGGAACAACGAGGCCGGTCGGCGCCTGGGCGATGCCGCCGCCGACCCGCAGACACTCGCCCGCAACGTGTATGCCGCCCTGCGCAACGGTGAACTGGTCAGCGGCTTGGGCGACCCGCGACTGCGCCAGCTCTTTCCTGACGACCCTCGCCTGGCGCGTCCCCAAGGCGATCCCCAGCGCGAGCTGGTCACGGCCGCCGACGTGGATCACATCAACCGCGACGCCGTGCGTCTGATGGACCAGGCGCGGGACCGGTTTCCGGGGGCGCACCCAGACCGTGCCTATTTCAATGCGCTGCGTGGTCAGCTGCCGGCCTCGGTGTCCGATACCAAGGTGGCTGAGGTCATGGCTGCGGCCAAGCAGGCGGGCATTCAGCGTGCCGATCAGGTGGGCACCGTCACCCTGCGCGATGACCAGATCTTCGTGGCCGGCACCACGCCGGGGTTCCGCGCACGCGTGGATGCGACGGCACCAGCGCCGGACATGCGCGAGAGTCTCTACCAGGTCGACCAGCACAACGCCGTGCGTGCCTACGACGAAGGCGCGCGGGCGCCCGCGTCCCCGTCGCAGGCCCCTGTGCGCTGAGGCGGCGGGGGCCATTCCGCGGCGTCCTGGCTGGCGCCGCCGGCGCAATAGATGTTGTGGGCGACGAACCCTGCCCGCGCTTGCGAACCCTCAGGTCAGAGCAAGCCCGCCTGATGCATCGCAGCCTCCACCAGCGCCTGGTTGCCGGGCTCCAGCTCGGTCATCGGCAGGCGCAAGGTGCCGCCGCATCGCCCCAGGCGCTGGACCGCCCACTTCACCGGGATGGGGTTGGCTTCCACGAACAGCTGGCGATGCAGCGGCAACAGCTGCTGCTGCAGGCGTCGGGCTTGGGCTAGGTCGCCGGCCAGCGCCGCCATGCACAGCGCGTGCATCAGGCGGGGCGCGAGGTTGGCGGTGACGCTGACATTGCCGTGCCCGCCCAGCAGCATCAGCGCCACGGCGGTGGCGTCATCGCCGGAGTACACGCCAAACCCCTCGGGTACCTCGCGGATCAGCCACTGGGCGCGCTCGAGATTGCCGGTGGCTTCCTTGATGCCGAAGATGCCGGGCAGCTGCGCCAGGCGCAGCACGGTGGCGTGCTGCAGGTCGGCCACGGTGCGGCCGGGCACGTTGTACAGCATGATCGGCAGGTCGCCGGTGGCCTCGGCGATCGCGGCGAAGTGGCGGTACTGCCCCTCCTGGCCAGGCTTGTTGTAGTAGGGCACGACCTGCAGCTGGCAGTCGGCGCCGACCTTGCGTGCGTACCGTGCCAGTGCGATGGCCTCGGCGGTGGAGTTGCCGCCGCAGCCGGCCATCACCGGCACGCGCCCGGCCGCCTGCTCGACCGCGACGCGGATGATCTCGCAGTGTTCCTCTACATCCACCGTCGGCGATTCGCCGGTGGTGCCGACCACGCCGATGCAATCGCTGCCCTCGGCGACATGCCAGTCCACCAGGTTGCGCAAGGCGGCGTAATCGACGCTGCCATCCTCGTGCATGGGCGTAACGAGCGCGACGATGCTGCCGCGGAGCTGGGGACTGGTGGAAGACATGGCAAGACAGAACGAGCGGACGAAGCCGCACATTCTAGGCGCGTGGAAATGGTTTCACTTGTGTCCGTCGTGCGGTGGCGCGCTGCAGGGCAAATCACCGTCGTTTGATTGGGGCGCCAGCGGCTCGAAACGAAGCCGCTGGGCGCACCGCGATGCCTAAACGGTCGTTGTTCTTCGACAGTCTGCAGTGCCGTCAGACTTCGCCGAAGCCGCGGCTGGACTGCGACGCCGGCACGGAAGCCTCCGCGCCATAGCTGGACATGTCCGTGAGCGCATCGCCATGCGGTGGCGTGAGGTCGCGCGTGTCCTGCGTGGCGCGGGGCATCGGCGCCGGACCGGCCTGCTTGTCCTTCCACAGCTTCCAGGCAACGGCGGCGGCGGCGCCCAGGGTGATCATACGTAGAAGACCCATCACTGACTCCCTTTGTTCGAATGCCTGGAGCTTGCTTGGATCGCGGTTAGCAAGACGTGACTTCGTTGCTTGCCGTTCGGCAATCAACCCGAGGGCGTTGTCCGTCCAGGCCGGGTCGGGGCCACGTGTCCCATCCGGTGGGAGCGACGCGGCGTGATGAGATCGAAGCTGGTCCGCCCGCATCGCAAGGCTGGGCGATACTTCGCATCGCGTCGCAGCATCACGCCATGCGGGCAGCGGAGAAGATGGGTGCTACGGATCTGGGGACGAGCAAATTCCAGCAATGTGCGCAAGGTCCTGTGGTGCGCCGAGGAGCTGGGCCTGCACTACACGCGGATCGACGCCGGCGGTGCCTTCGGCGTGGTCGACACCCCGGGCTATCGCGCGATGAATCCCAACGGGCGCGTGCCGGTCATCGACGACGATGGCTTCGTGCTGTGGGAGTCCAATGCCATCGTGCGCTACCTGGCCGCGCGGCACGGCGGCGATGGCAACTGGATGCCGCGCGATCTGCAGTGTCGTGCACGTGCCGAGCAATGGATGGACTGGACCACTTCCACCTTCGCCCCGGTGTTCCGCGATCTGTTCTGGGGCGTGCTGCGCACGCCGCAGGCGCAGCGCGACGCGTCGCGGATCGAAGCGGCGCGCGTGGCCTGCGCCCAGCAGCTGGCGCTGGTGGATGCGGCGCTGGCCGACGCGCCTTACCTGGCGGGCCACACGCCCAGCGTGGGCGATATCGCATTGGGCAGCTTTGCCTATGCGTGGTTCGAAATGCCGATCGAGCGCCCCGCCCAGCCGCACCTGCTGGCCTGGTATCGGCGCCTGCGCGCGCGGCCGGCCTATCAGCGCGGCGTCATGACCGAGCTCACCTGAGCGCGCGTTGCCAGGCTGTTGAAGAGACCTCGATTGAACCCCGCAAGCATCCTGTGGGAGCGGGGGGGGGGG
>NZ_SAWZ01000003.1:365598-446127 GCF_004122095.1 Pseudoxanthomonas composti
AGCCCCTTCGCGGCTGAAGCCGCTCCCACGGATCGTCTGCGCGTCCTGCTTCGTGCTGGAACGCGGCAGCTGTCGCTAGGTCGACGCCCGCCATAGGGCGCGCGCCAGCCTGTCAGTCCAAGGTGCCGATCTTGTCGAGGACATCGGCGCGCGCCATGTCGTTGGGATTGGTGCCGGGTTGGTCCTGTGGCACCTGCATGCCCTTGCTGCGGTAAAAGTCGATCCAGTACTGCGAGATCTGCCCGGTCTGCGGATTCTTGAAGTTCATCGGCTGCAGCGCGAAGACGTGATCGGCGCGGAAGGCGCGTTCGATGAAGTCCGAGCAGTAATAGCTGTCCTCGGCCTGCACGTAGGTGAAGTTGTAGGGCTTGCCGAGCATGCCGCGGGCCTGCGCGATCGCCGCGGGGATGGCCCGGCGCGCGCCGGGCTTGAGCCGGTACAGCACCACGGTGCGCTGCTTGGCCTTGGCCTCGGCCAGGAAGTCGGCCAGGGTCTGCTGGCGCGAGCCTTCGTCATCGGCATGCAGCACGATGCGGGCTGCGCCGTCGCTGGCCACCAGCCCCACGTGGTCGTAGTTCAGCTCGCCCACCTTGCCCGTGGCGTCCTGGATGGCCCCGCTCAGTCCCGTGCCGACGGCGGTGACGAAGACCAGATCGCCATCCCGCACCTTCGGTGAGGCAGCCTGGGCAGGCAGGGCAGCGGTGAACAGCAGCGCGATGGAGAGCAGCAGCGTACGCATGACGACGACAGAGTGACCAGGTGAGGGCGACATTAGAGCACCTCACACAATGTCGAGCTCCTGCTGTGGGAGCGGCTGTGGGGGACTAGGGTCATCAATCCGAAGGCTGCGCATCGACCTTCAACCAGTCGATCAAGGCCCGCAGCGCCGGCGGCGTCTGCCGCCGGCTCGGATGGTAAAGGTGATAACCGGGGAAGCGCGGGCACCACGCATCCAGCACCTGTACCAGCGTGCCGGCGGCCAGGTCCTCGGCGACTTCGTGTTCCATCACATAGCCCAGGCCAACGCCGGCGCGGATGGCCGCCAGGGCCAGGGGCATTTCGTCGGCGATCAGCGGGCCGCGCGTGCGCACGTTGAGCGGCCGGCCGTCCTGCTCGAACTCCCAAGGCAGCAGGCCGCCGGTGCTCTTGAGCCGGTAGCCGATGCAGGCATGGCGCTCCAGCTCGGCCGGGGTCTGCGGCGGCCGATGGCGGCTGAAGTATTCCGGCGTGCCGACCACGATCGTGCGCAGGTCCGGCCCCACGCGCACAGCGATCATGTCCTTGTCCACATGCTCGCCGAACCGGATCCCGGCATCGAAACCCTCGGCCACCAGGTCGGTCAGGCCGTTGTCGATGGACACTTCCACCGTGACATCCGGATGGGCGCGCAGGAAGCCCGGCAGCCGGGGCTCCAGCACCATCTGTGCGGCGTAGGCAAAGGTGGTGATGCGCACGCTGCCGGTGGTGGACTGGCGCCAGTGATCCAGGGCGTTGAGGCCCTCCTCGATATGCGCCAGCGCCGGGGCCAGCGACTGCAGCAGGCGCTCGCCGGCATCGGTCGGCGCCACGCTGCGGGTGGTGCGCGCCAGCAGCCGCACGCCCAGGCGTTGTTCCAACCCGCGCATGGCATGGCTCAGCGCGGAGGCGGACATGCCCAGCGTGCCGGCGGCGCGGGTGAAGCTGCGCTCGCGGGCGACGGTGGCGAAGGCAAGCAGATCGTTGAGTTCGCGGCGCTCCATTACTGCAGTGTGCTCACAAGCCCATGCGCCCGGCAATGGCTAATCAAGCCGCGCGCTCCCGCCTAGCCTGTACGCAAACGCCGCAACGGCGGCCCGCAAGAGGAGACATCGCATGGATCTGACGCATTACCGCAGCCTGGGCCGCTCCGGCCTGCTGGTGAGCCCGCTGGCCCTGGGCACCATGACCTTCGGCGCGCAGCGCTGGGGCTCGGGCGATGCCGCCTCGCGGGCGGTGTTCGACGCCTACATCCAAGCCGGCGGCAACTTCGTCGATACCGCCGACCTGTACGCCAGCGGGCAGAGCGAGACGCTGCTGGGCCGCTTCATCCAGGAAGCCGGCGTGCGCGATGCGCTGGTGGTGGCGACCAAGTCCGGCTTTCCGCGCCGCGAGGGCGTGGCCCATGGCGGCGGCAACGGCGCCAAGAACATCCGCATCGCGCTGGAACACTCGCTCGAGCGTTTGCGCACGGACTACATCGACCTGTACTGGATGCACGTCTGGGACCGCGTCACCCCGCCGGAGGAAGTGCTGCAGACCCTGGCCGACCAGGTGCGCGCCGGCAAGATCCTGCACTACGGCTTCTCCAACACGCCGGCCTGGTACGTGGCGCGGGTGGCGACGCTGGCCCAGGCCCATGGCCTGCCGCAGCCGGTGGGCCTGCAGTACCAGTACTCGCTGATCGACCGCGGAGTGGAGCTGGACCTGCTGCCCGCCGGCAACGCGCTGGGCCTGGGGCTGGTGCCCTGGAGCCCGCTGGGCGGCGGCCTGCTGACCGGCAAGTACGGGCGGCAGATGCTGGCCCAGGCCGGGCGCGCCTCGCGCCTGCCGGGCGATGGCGGCGCGGCGCAGACGCCGTCGCAGGACAGCGATGGGCGCCTGAACGGCGACAACCCCTTCGGCGGCATGCTGTTCACCGAGCGCAACTTCGACATCGTCGATGTGGTGCGGGCGGTGGCGCAGGAGACCGGACATGCGATGGCGCAGGTCGCCCTGGCCTGGGTGTGCCAGCAGCCGGGGGTGTCCTCCACCCTGATCGGTGCCAGCCGCGCCGAGCAGCTGCAGCAGAACCTGGCCGCGCTGGAGGTCGCGTTCACGCCGGAGCAGCGCCAGCGTCTGGACGCGGCCAGCCGGCCGCCGGCCTTGAACCCTTACTTCATCTTCCAGCTGCCGCCGCAGATGATCTTCGGAACCGAGCACGTGCAGGGGTGGCGCGCCGCTTGAGCCTGTGGCGGCGCGCGAATGCAGCGCGCTCCAGTCCCCGGGCTGGCAGCCTGCTGCCGGGTCAGGCGAATGGCCAGCGCGCGCGCATGCCGGAACACGAGGCGCAGGAAGCGCACCTGCGCCGAATGTCTATGCACCTTCCTCGCGGCGCAGGTGCGCTCAGTCCTCGAACGCCGCCAGGATGGGGCAGGCGCAGGGCGTGCGGTCCTGGGCACAGGCCTGCGCCAGGCGACTGAGCCGGTCGCGGGCGCGCTGGAGCTCCTCGATCTGCGCGTCCAGCCGGTGCAGGCGCTGCTGCGCCAGGGCATGGGCCCGGTGCCGGTCCTGGGCCGCATCCAGCTGGATCAGCTCGGCGATCTCCCCCAGCGTGAAGCCAGCCGCCTGCGCCCTGCGGATGAAACGCAGGCGGTGCAGGTGCGCCTGCCCGTAGCGACGCGTGCCCTGGCCCCGTTCGGGCGTGTCCAGCAGCCCCTTGCGCTGGTAGAAGCGCACGGTTTCCACCCCAACCTCGCCGGCGGCGGCCAAGGTGCCGATGGTCCATGTCATGGCTTGACTCCGTACTACGGTACGGGGTCTATGGTGGCGGCCGATCCCGCACACAAGCGTCGGAAAGCCCCATGTCCAGCCACCCCGCCTCCACGCGCCAGGCCACGCTCTACCGCATGGTCATGCCCAAGCACACCTGTCCCTACGGCCTGAAGGCCCGCCACCTGCTGCGGCGCCAGGGCTACCAGGTGGACGACCGCTGGCTCACCACGCGCGAGGCGACCGATGCCTTCAAGGCCGAGCACGGGGTCAAGACCACCCCGCAGGTGTTCATCGACGGCATGCGCATCGGCGGCTACGACGACACCCGCCGCTACTTCGGCAAGCCGGTCGCCGCGCCGGGCAGCACCAGCTACAAGCCGGTCGCCGCCCTGTTCGGCATGACCCTGCTGATGGCGCTGGCTGCCAGCCAGGCGGCCTTCGGCACGGTGCTGACCGTGCAGGCCGCGCAGTGGTTCATCGCCTTCAGCATGGCGGCACTGGCGATGACCAAGCTGCAGAACATCGAGACCTTCGCCACGATGTTCCTCAACTACGACCTGCTGGCCCGGCGCTGGGTGCCTTACGCCTATCTGTATCCGTTCGCCGAAGGCCTGGCCGGCGTGCTGATGATCGCCGGGGTGCTCGACTGGCTGTCCATTCCGCTGGCGCTGCTGATCGGCGGGATCGGCGCGGTCTCGGTGTTCAAGGCGGTCTACCTGGACAGGCGTGAGCTCAAGTGCGCCTGCGTGGGCGGGGCCAGCAACGTGCCGCTGGGTGGGGTGTCGCTGCTGGAGAACCTGATGATGATCGGCATGGCGGTGTGGATGGCCTTGCCGGCGCTGGGTGCGTCCGCCGTGCACTAGGCATGGCGACAGCCCGGCCGTCATCTCGCTCGGCCATACTCGGCAGGTCCCAGAGGAGCGCCGCGCATGTCCACCGAAGGTTCCGTCAGGTTGCGCCCGCTGGAGCGCGAAGACCTGCATTTCGTCCACCAGCTGGACAACAACGCCAGCGTGATGCGCTACTGGTTCGAGGAGCCGTACGAGACCTTCGCCGAGCTGTCCACGCTGTACGACGAGCACATCCACGACCAGCGCGAGCGCCGCTTCGTGGTCGAGTCGCAGGGCCGCAAGGCCGGGCTGGTGGAGCTGGTGGAGATCGACCACGTTCACCGCCGCGCCGAGTTCCAGATCATCATCGCCCCGGAGCAGCAGGGGCAGGGCATCGCCTCGGCGGCTACGCGGCTGGCGATGGATTATGGCTTCAGCGTGCTCAACCTCTACAAGATCTACCTGCTGGTGGACCGCGAGAACCACCCGGCCCTGCACATCTACCAGCAGCTGGGCTTCCAGGTGGAAGGCCAGCTGCGGCACGAGTTCTTCATCAACGGCCAGTACCGCGACGTGACCCGGATGTGCCTGTTCCAGCATGAATACCTGGCCACGCATCGGCCGGTGCAGACCGCGCTGGTCACGCCGATGGCGCAGTAGCCCGGCCGAAACGAGAACGCCCCCGCACGGGGCGGGGGCGTCGCGTGAAGCGTCAGCGGGCGGGCCTTGCAGCCCGCCGCCGATGGCCGATCACCACTCGTAGGAGACCCGGGCGTAGTAGCGCGGACCGAAGAAGCCGATCGGGCTGCCCAGCAGATAGTCGCGCGCGCCGGTGGTGGCGTAGCGCTCCTCGTTGAAGTTGAGGATGGCCGCGGGCGTCTTGTCCGGGTATTCGCCGAACAGGTTGTCCGCGCCCACGCTCACGCGCAGGCCCTTGACCGGCTTGTAGGTCAGCTCGACGTTGGTGGTGAACAGCGTGCCGATCTCGGCCTTGTAGTAGGTCACCCCGTTGATGGTGACCAGATCCAGCGTGTCCATGATCTGCGGATAGGCCGCGTAGGTGCCGGTGGTGGCCAGGGTGTACTGCGGGCCGTAGATGTTCTCACGCAGCAGCAGGCTGACCTTGTCGCTGAAGTGGAAGGTGGCGCCCAGGTTGACGCGATAGCGCGGGCTGTTCTTCTCGATGGCCACGATGTCCTGGTCGGTCAGCAGCGGCAGGCCGCCCAGGTCGGCCGTGGCATTGCCCACGCGGGTGACCTCGGTCTTGTTGTAGTTGGCCGCCAGCAGCCAGTCGATCCGGCCCCAGTCGAACTCGGTGGTGTAGTTGGTCACCCAGTCCACGCCGGTGGTCTTGGTGTCCAGCGCGTTGGTGAAGTAGTTCAGGCCGATGTTGGCGCGCGCGGTCTGGTCGAAGCTGCCGCCCGGGGCAGTGGGATCGGTGGGGTTGCCGAGGAAGCCGCCGGCCACCAGGGCCGCGCCGAGGGTGGCGTTATAGGTGTCGTCCGGGACGCCGTCGCGATTGGTATCGGCCGGGTCGGGCAGGGTCGGGTCGGGCACGCCGCCGTTGCGACCGGTGACGGTGTTGATGGTCTGGCTGGTGGAGTACAGCAGCGTGCTGCCCATGCGGATGCGGTCGTCGATCTTGATCTGGTAGGCGTCGACGGTGCTGGTCAGGTTGGGCAAGGGCTTGAACACCAGGCCCAGGCTGATGTTCTGGCTGGTCTCCGGGCTCAGGCCGTTACCGACGTTGGCCGCGGCGATGGTCGCGGTGGCGGCGGTCGGGCCGACCTGGATGGCGGTGTAGTAGTTCTCGCCCATGGTCGGGGCGCGGAAGCCGGTGCTGAAGGTACCGCGCACGGCGACGGCGTCGTTGAAGTCGTAGCGCGTGGTCAGCTTGCCGATGGCCTTGCTGCCGAAATCGCTGTAGCGCTCGTAGCGGCCGGCCAGGTCGACGATCCAGTTGTCGGTGGGGTTGAGGATCAGGTTGACGAAGGCGGCCTTGTTGTTACGCGAGTAGTCGCCTGCCGCCAGCGGGTTGTACCCGGGGAAGGCGGCCGAGCCCGAACCGGTGTAGGAGGCCTCTTCGCCGGCGAAGATGGCGTAGGTGTCCTTGCGGTACTCGATGCCGGCGGCCAGGGTGACCGGCGCGGCCAGCCCCCAGTCGAAGTCGCGACTGACATCCAGGCTGGTATCCCACTGCGAGGCCTCGAAGCTACCCACGTAGAAGTTGTCCGGCGAGAAGCCGTAGCGATTCCACAGGGTGAAGTTCATCGAGTGGGTGTTGCGGATGTCCATCTTGTTCTTGCCGTAGTTGCTGGACAGGTCGTAGGTCCAGCCGGCCAGCTCGCCGGTGATGCCCACGCCGAGCTCCCAGTCCTTCTCCTTGGAGTCGATGGAGGGCGAGAAGCCGAGCGGGTACTTGTTGATGTCCGCCTCGGTCAGCGGGCGGCCGCTGCGCGGGCCGACGCCGCCGATCGGATCGGTGCGGTCGCCGTCGCCGTTGGCGTCGTAGCCACCGTCCTGCGAGGGGCGGCGGTAGCTCTGCCAGCTCTGGGTGGCCTTCTGGCCGAAGCTGCCGGTCGCGTACAGCTCGGTGACATCGTCCAGGAACATCCCGGCGCTGATGAAGCCGATGTCGCGCTGCACGGCTGGGGAGTCGCCCTGGTGGCTGTTGTTGGGGAACCAGGGGTTGTAGATCATGTTGTATTCGTTCTCACGCGCCAGATTGGCCGCACCGGTGGAGGTGGGGTAACCGCTGGCGGTGGTGCCGGAGTTGGTCGCCGGGCAGCCCTTGGCCGGATCCTTCAGGCGATCGGCCACGCAGGCGGCCGCGCCGTACTCGGTACCGGGGCGGCTGATGGTTTCGCGGCGCTCGCGTTCCAGCGCGAGGTTGAAATAGCTGTTCTCGCCACCGAAGCCGAAGTTGGCCTGGTAGTTGGTGGTGAAGCCGCCGCCATCGTCGTAGCCGCCGGCCATGGCCTGCAGGCTGCCGCCGTTGGCGTCCTTCTTGGTAATGAAGTTGATCACGCCGGCGATGGCGTCCGAGCCGTACAGCGCGGCGGCGCCGTCGGTCAGCACCTCGGTGCTGGCGATGGCGCTGGTGGGGATGAAGCTCAGGTCGGTGGGCGCGGCGCCGGCAAAGGTGCCGAGCACGGCCACGTTGGAGGTGAAGTGGCGGCGCTTGCCGTTGACCAGCACCAGGGTGTGGTTGGGCGAGAGCGCGCGCATGTTGGCCACCAGCGTGGCGCTGGTCATGTCCGTGCCCTGCTGGCTGGCATTGATGCTGGGCACTTGGGTGGCCAGCTGGTTCATCAAGTCCGGCGCGCCGGATTCCCTCAGCGCTTCGGGCGTCACCACCTGGATCGGCGCAGGGCTGTCCGAGGCCTGCATGCCGACGCGGCGGGTGCCGGTGACGATGACGTTGTCCAGGGTGGCCGGTGCATCGACCGCGGCCGGGCCGGTGGCCTCCTGGGCCTGGGCGGTGCCGGTGATGGCGGCCGCGAGGGTCATCGACACTGCGATGGCCTCGCACAGCACGCGACGCCTGATGCGGGTGGTCTGCTTGTGACTGCCTGACTGGATGACACCTGACATGTGCTGCGCTCCGTGGGGGGGTTGCGTGGGGCGTGGCGTTTTTCCCGCCAAGCCGAATGAAGGAGAGGCGCCGCCGCAAGGCGCGGGCAGGGCCAGACAAGCAGCGTTGGCTGCCGATGCGCGCGCGGGGGAGATGGGAAGACGTCTGCTTCCTGTGCCATGCATCCGCGTGCAGGCCCGCACCGGCCCCTGTTCCGGGGCTGCAGCGCGCTGGCGCATCGGACCTCTGGCTTTCCCCTGTGACGTGCCGGTCGCAGGACGTGGGCTGGCAGGTCGCAGGTGGGCGCGCCGCGTTCGCGCGAAGACCGCAGCGATCAGCGTCGCAACCCTTGCCTGCCCCCGTGGCGCCGGCCGCCCCCTGGTCCGGCGTCCGGCACTGCCCGTGTCCTGCTGTCGCGTGTGCGCTGGCGCGTGCATCCGGCCTGCCGCGCGGATCCCCATCCGCGCCATATGGCAGGTGTCGACTTGCCGTTGCATCGCCAGTCATCACCGCTGTGGAACGAGATATAGCAATGCAAGTGCGAACTGGTGCTCAGACCGGCGGGTAGGTCGAGCGCATCAGGGTGGGCAGGTCCACCGCATCGGGGTGGCGCGGAATGCGCGCGATCCACGCGCGAGGAGATCCTTGCTGCGCTTAGGCTTTCGCGAAAGTGACGTCACCGACAGCTTGATGAGGCATGACCGCGTTTGCGGGTGGCCAAGGCGCAAGGGAGTAGGGGATGGACGTGATCGGCAGCGTCCGGCACGCGTCGCTGTGTCATTGGTTTCAACGCAAACCGAAGCTCGGCAAGGCTTGCCGCGGGCGGGTGGTGCATGACTTATGGCCTACCCGGTGCCGGTGTTCTCAGCCTAGGCTTGCCGACTGCGCCGGTCACGGCGTGTATTCCCTGCAAGTCGGAGAACCCCATGACGTTGAACACGCTTGTCCCCCTGTGCCTGGCCGCGTCCATCGCCGTTGCCATGTCCGCTTGCGGCAAACAGGAGCAGGCACCGCAGGCCGCCAGCGCGCCGCAGATGCCGGCGCTGGACCTGTCCAGAATCGACGCGCCGACGCTGTCGCTGAAGGCCGCCGACCTGGATGCCTCGGCCAATGCGTGCCAGGACCTCAACGCCTACGTCAATGGCAAGTGGCTCAAGGCCAATCCGGTGCCGGCCGATCGCACCACCTGGGGCAGCTTCGAGGTGCTGGCCGAGCGCACCCTGGCGATCCAGCACGCGCTGGTCGAGCAGATCGCTCAGGCCCAGCCGGCGGCCGGCAGCATCGAGGCCAAGCTGGGCGATGTCTGGCGCACGGGCATGGACGAGGCGGCGATCGACGCGGCCGGCATCGCCCCGCTGCAGCCGCAGCTGGAGGCCATCGCCGGCCTGAAGAATGCCGGGGCTGTCGTCGCTTGGCTGCGCGAGCGCTATGCCCAGGGCCAGGGCTTCCTGTTCTCCTTCGGCGGCAACGCCGACTACAAGGACTCCGGGCAGGTCATCGCCTACGCCGGCCAGGGCGGCCTGGGGCTGCCGGAGAAGGGCTATTACTTCGATGAGGACAAGGCGCAGATCCGCCAGGACTACGTGAAGTACATCGCCCAGCTGCTGCAGCTCTCCGGCACCGATGCGGCCCAGGCGCAGGCCCAGGCCGAGGCGGTGCTGGCATTCGAGACGCGCCTGGCCAAGGCTTCGCTGTCGCGGATCGAGCTGCGGGATCCGGCCAAGCGCTACAACCCGGTCAACGCGATGGAAGCCAACGGCATCACCCCGCACTTCGACTGGATCGCCTTCTTCGACGCCCTGAAGGTGCCGGCGGCCAACAAGTTCTCGCTGTCCCAGCCGGCGTTCTTCCGCGAGCTGGACACGATGCTGGCCGAGGTGCCGGTGGACACCTGGCAGGCCTACCTGCGCTTCCACACCATCGATGAGGCCGCGCCGTACCTGGCCAAGCCGTTCGAGCAGGCCAACTTCGACTTCTACGCCAAGACCCTGCGTGGCCAGCAGGAGATGCTGCCGCGCTGGAAGCGCACGCTGGGCGCGGTCAACGACGCCATGGGCGAGGCGTTGGGCCAGTTGTACGTCAAGGCCGCCTTCCCGGCCGAATCCAAGGCGCAGATGCAGCAGCTGGTGCAGAACCTGTCGGCGGCCTTGAAGGTGCGGCTGGAAAACCTGGACTGGATGAGCCAGGACACCAAGCAGCGCGCGCTGGAGAAGTGGGCCAGCTTTACGCCGAAGATCGGCTACCCGGACAAGTGGCGCGACTGGAGTGGGCTGCAGACGCGCGGCGATGGCTTCCTGGCCAACATGCAGGCCGCGCAGGCCTTCAACTACCGCTGGCGCCTGGACAAGATCGGCAAGCCGGTGGACCGGACCGAGTGGGGCATGACCCCGCAGACGGTCAACGCCTACTACAACAGCACCAAGAACGAGATCGTGTTTCCCGCGGCGATCCTGCAGCCGCCGTTCTTCGACGCCAAGGCCGATCCGGCGCTCAACTACGGCGGCATCGGCGCGGTGATCGGCCACGAGATGATGCATGGCTACGACGACGCGGGCAGCCAGTTCGATGCCAAGGGCAACTTCGACAGCTGGTGGACCGATGATGACCGCCGGCTGTTCACCGAGCGCACCGACCAGCTGGTGGCGCAGTTCGACGGCTACGAATCCATCGGCGGCCAGCACGTCAAGGGCAGGCTGACCCTGGGCGAGAACATCGGCGACCTGGGCGGCCTGACCGTGGCCTACGACGCGTTGCAGATGGCGCTCAAGGCCGACCCGCAGGCCAACAAGGAGATCGACGGCCACACCCAGGACCAGCGCTTCTTCATGAACTGGGCCACGGTGTGGCGCCGCAACTTCACCGATGGCGAGCTGAAGGTGCGCCTGAACACCGACCCGCACGCCCCGGCCAACTTCCGCGCCATCGCCGCTCCGTCCAATATGCCCGCCTACGCCCAGGCTTTCGCCTGTAAGCCCGGCGATGCCATGGTGCGCGCGGACAAGGATCGCGTGGTGATCTGGTAGGCGGGCAGTCAGCTGCTGAGGATTGGAGCGAGCGAGACGTCGGTGGGAGCGGCTTCAGCCGCGAAGGGGCTTTCCCGGTAAAGCTCCTTCGCGGCTGAAGCCGCTCCCACAACTGCAGGGTTAAATCCGCTGGCGCGCGGCATTTTCCTTGGCGATTTCGCCGCCGCGTTTGCGCCGTCGCGCATCGCGATCTTGCTATCGTGCGGCACACCCGATGCGCTGGAGCCGACGATGACCCGCCTGACCGCCAAGGATTTCGCCCCGGAACTGCTGGAGCTGTACGACGGCTACGTGCATGGGCACATCAGTCGCCGCCAGTTCCTCGACCGCGCCGCGCGCTACGCCATCGGCGGGCTGACCGCCGCCGGCATCCTGGCATCGCTCAGTCCCGACTACGCGTTGGCCACGCAGGTGGAGTTCACCGACCCGGACATCGTGGCCGAGTACATCACCTATCCCTCGCCCAAGGGCCACGGCAACGTGCGCGGTTATCTGGTGCGGCCGGCCAAGGCCGCAGGGCCGGTGCCCGGCGTGGTGGTGGTGCACGAGAATCGCGGGCTCAATCCCTACGTCGAGGACGTGGCCCGGCGCGTGGCCAAGGCCGGCTACCTGGCGCTGGCGCCGGATGGCCTGAGTTCGGTGGGCGGCTATCCGGGCAACGACGAGAAGGGCCGCGAGCTGCAGGCCAAGGTCGATCCGGAAAAACTGATGAACGACTTCTTCGCCGCGGTGGACTACCTGCTCGATCCGACGCGCACCACCGGCAAGGTCGGCATCACCGGTTTCTGCTACGGCGGCGGCGTGGCCAATGCCGCGGCGGTGGCCTATCCGGAACTGGCCGCGGCCGTGCCTTTCTACGGGCGGCAGCCGCGCGCGGAGGAAGTCGCGGCGATCAAGGCGCCGCTGCTGATCCACTATGCAGAGAAGGATGAGCGCATCAATGCCGGCTGGCCGGACTACGAGGCCGCGCTCAAGCAACAGCGCAAGACCTACCAGGCCTACGTGTATCCCGGCACCAGCCACGGCTTCCACAACGATTCCACGCCGCGCTACGACAAGGTCGCTGCCGAGCTGGCCTGGTCGCGCACCCTGGCGTGGTTCGGCAAGTACCTGGCCTGACGGGCGCCCTTCGGGGATCCGTAACAACCTCGCATCGCCACGATCCAGCCGCGTGCAGGTTGCCCTGTGGGAGCGGATTTCCAAGGAGCGCTGCTTCACGGCTAAAAGCCGCTCCCACGCTGTTCTATGGGGGTTATCCGAAGATGCCGCGACTCAGTAGTTGACCTGCAGCTGCAGGCGCAGCAGGTCGCCGTCCACCAGCGGGTAGGGAGCGGCGCTGACATCGGTGCGGCGCATGTGCGAGTAGGCGAACAGTACTTCCAGCGCCTCCATCGGCTGCCACTCCACGCCGGCCTCGGTCTCGTCCACGCGCATGCGCGGTGCGTTGGTGTCGAACTTCGAGGCGCCGCGATAGGTCTGCCACTTCGCGTAAGGCATCAGCGAGCCGTAGCGGCCATCGAGCTTGTACATGGCCTGGATGTAGCCGCCCTTGAGCGTGGTGCTGCGGATGCGCTGCTGCTCCACGTCCAGCTGCGGCCCCTTGCCCACGGTCCACTCGGCCTGCACGCCGAAGGGCTGCGGGTACCAGATGAAGTGCGCGGCCACGCGCTGGTCCCTGACGCCCTCGGCGTCTTCCAGCTGCGGGGTGAAGGTCTGGCCATCCAGGGTGACGGCCGAGGTGCTGGAGACGAAACGGCCCGAATAGGCATCGACACCGGCCTCGACATACTGGCCATTGGCCAGCTTGAACGGATAGGTCGCGTGCGCCACCACGTGCAGGCTGTCGTTGCGGTCGGCGCGGTTGGCGCCCTGGCCGTTGTAGACGCCCAGGCCCAGCACACCGTAGTCGCCCGAGCCCTTCAGGCCCAGCTTGGTCAGCTCGGCGAAGCGCTTGCGTGCGGTCTGCGGCGTGTAATAGAACACCGCGCCCATGTCGCGCTCATCGCGCAGGCCGGAGTTGAGCGCATCGGCGCGGTCGGGCGAGAGCCGGTTCTGGCTGGACTGCAGGTTTTCCCAGCCGTAAGGCATCTTGGACTGGCCCACGCGCAGGCGGTACTCGCGCTTGTCGTCGAAGTAGATGTCCGCATACGCATCGCGCAGCTGGGCGAAGTTAGAGGTGGACGAGCCGCTCGGCGTGCTGGCGAAGTCGGGCTGGAAGTACAGCGAGACGTGGTCGTTGATATCGCCGCTGAGCACCAGTCTGGCGCGGCGGATGCCCATGCTCTGGTCCGCGCCGATGAAGCGATCGCCCGGCGCCTGCAGGTCCTCGGCATCGCCACCGATCTCCTGGTTGTAGCGCATCTGGATATAGCCGCGCAGGCCAATCCTGTCGTACCACTTCTTCTCTTTCTCCACCGGCATCTGCGCCAGCTGAGTGGCGGCCTGGGGCGCTGGCGCGGCCGGCGCGGGCTGCGCCTGCTCGGTGCTGGACGCCGTGCCCGCGGCTGTCGCCGTCTGCAGGGCCGGGGCGGCCGCGGCGGTCGCGCTAGCGGGCGCCGCGCCGGCCTGCGGGCCCTCCACCTGCACGAAGGTGCCCAGCTTGTCGCGGCCCGGACCGGGTTCGGCAAAGATCTGCTTGGTCTTGCGGTCCACGTACAGGTCCAGCTCGGCCGCTTCGAGCGGTGCGCCGGTGGCGGCGGCCATGGCGCAGACCAGGGAGGAAAGGACTTTCTTCTTCATCGGGCACTCGGTTCGGCGAGGATGGGCGGGCCTGTCCGGCCATCCGGTGTCCTGGACAGTGGCCTGGTCAGTGCCCGCTGCATGGCCGGCGCCAGGCCGTTACCACACGGGCGGCGAGACGATATGTCGGTGATGTTTCAGCTTGATGACACACTGAAACGTGGCGTTCATCTCTCTGCCACATGCGCAGCCGGCCGGCCGCGTCTCATCGCAGGCCGTGGGCCTGAGGCTTTTTCCTACAGCACGGAACGGTGTCGGCCGATGCCGCGGCCAAGCGCCCGCCTGCATCCTGAATCCACCCGGCCGGCACGGCGTTCGGTCCAGGACGGACCCGCCGGCGCAGGATGCGCCAGCGGCGTGCCCGGTCGGGTTCCCCAATTGCCCCGGTTTCCCCCCGGGGCGTTTTTTTGTTGTCCCAACCCCAGGATGGAGGCACGGGGCGTTGCGGCTTCGGTTGGGCAGCGCTCCGGCGGCCGATAGCCGCGCTTCCCCGGTCGGGGCATGCTGCCCAGCCTCGAGGCGCGCTGCTGACTGCCTCGCTTGCCGCAACCACCGACCACCAACCACCAAACCGCTGCTGCACGCATTTGGTTAAAAGGCTTCGGATTGAAGCATCCAGATCCATCAGGTCGCGGGCCTGGTCCTGAGTCGGGGATGGCGGAAAGCGGGCCATGGATGGCCCGCGGCGGCGAGTCAGCCATGGATGGCCGACCGAGCCGAGGAGCCATCCCCGACTCGGGACCAGGCTGTCTGGCGAAGTCAGTGCACCGGGCCGCAGAAGTCAGTGCACCAAGGACGCTCCCGTTGCTGCACCGGTCTGCATCCCCGCATTCCGATGGCAAACCGCGTCCTCTCCCGGCGACCGCGCTCAGTCGGCCTGTGTGGCCACCGGGCTCGCCGGGTCGGCAGGCGTCTTGTCCTGGTGCGGGGGCGCCAGCTCCACGCGGTCGCGACCGGCATGCTTGGCCGCATACATGGCGGCATCGGCGCGCTGCAGGATCGGCACGATGTCGGCATCGCCCGGCAGCAGGCCGGTGACCCCGCCGCTGACGGTCAGCCGCAGGTCGGGCATGTCCAGTGAGGCGGCCGCGGTGGCCATCAGCGTGCGCAGCATTTCGATGCGCATGACCGCATAGCGCGGTTGCGCGCCGGGCAGGAAGATCAGGAACTCCTCGCCGCCCATGCGCGCCACGTAGTCGGTGCCGCGGAACACGGTCCGCAGGGTCTGTGCGAAGTACTCCAGCACGCGGTCGCCGGCCTCGTGCCCGTAGCGGTCGTTGATCGCCTTGAAGTGATCCAGGTCCAGGAAGGCCACCGACAGCGGACGGCCCCGCCGCTGCGCATCGCCACGGGCCATGGTCAGCGCCTCCAGTGCCGCGCGCCGGTTGGGCAGCCCGGTCAGCGCATCGGTCTGCGCCAGCACCCGCATCTCGTCGCGCTGCTGGCGCAGGCTGCCCAGGCGCAGGTTGATCACCATGCCCATGGTCAGTTTCATCCAGCAGCCGGCCAGCATCATCAGCTCGACCTTCCACGAGGCCAGCCACGCCGGCGCGGTCAGTTCCAGCAGGGCAATGATCAGGAAGGGGGCCAGCGAGGACATCGCGGCGATGCCGCCACGCGCGCCCTGCGCCACGCCCTTGACCGCGCAGGCGGCCACGACCAGGCACAGCAGGTAGAACGCGACCTCGGCCAGCACCGAGGCCGCGCCCCAGGCCTGCATCGGCAACAGCAGCATCGCCAGGGCCAACACGGGGCAGAGCCGCACCAGCCAGCGCGTGGCCGGATCCAGCCAGCGCACCTGGCGCACCAGCCGGGTCTGCATCACGATCAGGCGCAGGCTGACGCCGATCAGGCCGATCGGCAGCGCCAGCATCAGCGGTACCGCCAGGTCGCCCAGCGGCAACCAGGGCTGGGGCCTGGCCCACAGACCCGACATCATGGCCAGCCACAGGCCGAACACCAGCGACTCGATGGCATAGGTCAGGAAGGCGCGCTCGCGCGTGCCGACCCAGGTCAGCATCGCCGAGACCAGCAGCGCGAACATGATGGCGATGGCGGCGACCCGCAGCGAATAGCGGCCCGCATCCAGCCGCTGCAGGGGGGCCGGTTCGCCCAAGGTGATCAGCGGGCGCCACAGCGGCAGCAGCGGCGGGTCGAACGTCACCTCGATCGGGTCCCGGTTGCCCACCGGTGGCACCAGCACCGTGCCCATGCCGGACAGGAAGCGCGAATCCAGGGTGCGCGCGTCCTGCAGCGTGCCGCAGCGCTCGCGCGTGCCGTGGCGGATGGCGACTTCGCCGCGCTGGACATTGGTCACCACCACCGCCTGCGGATGCCCCGACCACCCGCTCTCAGGTGCCGGCAGCAGCAGCCGGGTGCGGTTGCGGTCATCCTGCGGCGCGCATTGAGGGGTCTTCTCGCCCTGGGCCGCGGGTTGGCCGGTGACCACATAGTCGCCCGCCGGCCCGCCTGCACTGATCCCTGCGACCACGCCCGATACCAGCAGGGCGGCCAGGACCAGCCCGAGCCAGTAGCGTGTTAGCTGAAAGCGGGCCATGTCCTTCCATGCGGATCCAGACGGAACGGGAGTCCGACCTTCGGTACATGTTAGCGGCCGTCGCGGGCGGGAGTTGAGCGTCGCCCGGAGGTGAAGGCAGCGAACGGACGCGTTGCGCGTGGCCATAACGCCCGCGTGCATAGCCTGCGCGCAAGGCCGAGCACGGTCGGGTCGCCCACAGCACAATCAGGAGCTCTCATGAAAATTCCCGCAGGTACCTTGGTGGTCGTGGCCGATGGCGGTGGCGCACGTGTGTTCCGCAATGTCGGCGAGGAGGGAGGGCTGACCCTGCGGCAGGAGCAGTTGCTCGAGCTGATGAACATGAATGACGACGGGCCATCGGGCGCCATGCCGCCAGAATCCACCGGCTCGCAGATCGATGAGGCCACCTTCGCCAAGCAGCTGGCCAAGAGCCTGAACGCTGGTGCCCTGAAGAACCAGTATGCGCACGCCGTGCTGGTGGCCGATCCCCAGACCCTGGGCCAGATCCGGCCCATGCTGCACAAGGCCACCACCGAGCGGCTGCTGGCCGAGATCGCCAAGGATCTGACCAATGCCCCGCTAGAGGCGATCGAGCGCGCGCTGCACTGATCGGCCCGGCGGTGACCCGGTAGGGCCCGAGCGCCCTGCCGGCTTGTGCGATCCGCTGTCGGACGGCAACATCACACCTCGGCCACGGACCTTTGGCGAAGCTGTGGCGGTGACCCGTTCCATGAGATGCACCATGCTGCGACCGTTGCTGTTCGTCTCCGCCTGCCTGCTGGCAGCGCCCGCCGTTGCGCAGGTGCACACCCCGACGTCCAACTTGCCGGTGCCCAGCCTGGACCTGGCGCGCTATGCCGGGAAATGGCATGAAATCGCCCACTTGCCGATGTTCTTCCAACGCAAGTGCGTCAGCGACATCACTGCCGAGTACACGCCCTTGGCCGATGGGACCTTGCAGGTGGTCAACAGCTGTCGCGACAAGGAGGGCGAGGTGGAAACGGCGACCGGGACGGCGCGCAGCGTGACCGGGCGCTCGGGCGCGCTGGAGGTGCGGTTCGCACCGCGCTGGCTGTCCTGGGCACCGGTGGCCTGGGGCGACTACTGGGTGGTGGAGATCGACCCGGACTACCAGTGGGCGGTGGTGGGCGGCAGCAGCCGCGAACACCTGTGGATCCTCTCGCGCACCCCCACGATGGAACGCAGCCTGTTCAACGAGTTGCGCAAGCGCACCGAAGCCCGGGGCTACGACCTCAGCGAACTGATTGTCGCTGCGCCATTGAAATAACGACGGCGTCTGTCGCGCCTGAAGTGGCTCTTCGGCGCGCGTGGAGTGCTCACACTGGATTGACCTGCGTGAACCCCACCTGGGCGTTCAGTCTGCAGAGGGCCCTTTTTCACTCCACGGTGTGGCGGCGTCATACAGCATGACGCCATGTCCCATGAGTGGAGAGGTGCATCATGTTGCGTACCATGATGATGATCGGTGCAATGAGCTTGAGTGCGAGCGCGATGGCGCAGCACTATGGCCCGCAGGACGAAGGTCGGCGTTTCAGCGATGGCAGCAAGGTCCAGTGCCGCAATGTCGAGGTCCAGCGCAACAGCAAGGATCCCAACCGCATCGCCGGCACTGCGGCGGGCGCAGTGATCGGTGGCGTGCTGGGCAACCAGATCGGTGGCGGCAACGGCCGCAAGATCGCCACGGTCGGTGGCGCGGTGGCCGGCGGTGCCGCAGGCCGTGCCTTGCAGGGCAACCGCCAGGAGGCCAAGGGCGACCGCATCGTCGAGCAGCGCTGCGAACGCGTCTATCGATAAGTTCGCTTAGCGACCTTTGATAACGCACATGCCCCGGTTCGCCGGGGCATGTGCGTTTTGCGCGCGGGCCTGCGGACGAGGCCTCAGCGGTTGACGTCCACCACGGTCCGCCCGCGTACCTGCCCTTGCAACAGGCGTGGGGCCAGCTCCAGCACATCGGCCAGGCCGATCTCCGTGGTCATCTGTTCAAGCAACCCGGGGTCCAGGTCGGTGGCCAGTCGATCCCACGCGCGCTGGCGCAGGGCATGCGGCGCATTGACCGAATCGATTCCCGCCAGGGTCACGTTGCGCAGGATGAAGGGCAACACCGAGGCCGGCAGGTCCGCGCCCTGCGCCAGGCCGCAGGCGGCCACCGCGCCGCGATAGCCGGTGTGCGCCAGCACGTTGGCCAGGGTGTGGCTGCCCACCGTGTCCACCGCCGCGGCCCAGCGCGGCGGACCCAGCGGCTTGCCCGGCGCACTGAGGGTCTTGCGGTCGATCAGCTCGGCCGCCCCCAGGGCCTTCAGATGCGCCTCGTCCTCCATGCGTCCGGTGGAGGCCAGGACGTGATAGCCCAGCTTGTGCAGCAGCGCGATGGCCACCGATCCGACGCCGCCGTTGGCGCCGGTCACCAGCACATGGCCGTGCTCGGGCGCGATGCCGGCGTGCTCCAGCGCCAGCACGCACAGCATGGCGGTGTAGCCGGCCGTGCCGATGGCCATGGCCTGGCGCGCGGTGAACGCCGCCGGTGTCTTCACCAGCCAGTTGCCCTGTACGCGCGCGCGCTGGGCGTAGCCGCCGTGATGGGTCTGGCTCAGCTCCCACCCGTTGATGAGCACCGCATCGCCCGGCTGGTAGTCCGGATGCTCGGAGCTCTCCACCGTGCCGGCCAGGTCGATGCCGCCGACCAGCGGAAACACCTGGGCGATCGGCGAGGTGCCGGTCAGCGCCAGCGCATCCTTGTAGTTGACGGTGGAGTAGTCGACCTTGACGGTGACATCGCCGGGCATCAGCGCCTGCTCCTCCATCTCCACCAGGCTGGACTGGACAAGGCCGCCGTTGCGGGCGATCTGGATGGCGCGGAAGCTGGACATGGATGGCTCCTGGTGGGTGGGGCGGGAGCGGATTGTGGGGCGCGCCGGGTGAGGACGGGAAGAACGGTGAAGCTTAGACGGGGGCGGTAGTTGTGCGCGAAGGAGTGAGCGGAGAGGAGTGAGGAGTGAGCGGGGGCTGGGGCGATCACACAGGGAGTGGGGGGGCGGGGGGCTTTGCGGTTGCGCACGGCGCACGGGCAATCAGCGACAATCGCCGCACCCCACCCACACGGAATCGCCATGGCCGGTGCCAGCCTGTTCACCCTGTTTGACGACATCGCCACGATCCTCGACGACGTGTCGGTGATGACCAAGGTCGCGGCGAAGAAGACCGCTGGCGTGCTCGGCGACGACCTGGCCCTGAATGCGCAGCAGGTGACCGGGGTCAAGGCCGACCGGGAACTGCCGGTGGTCTGGGCCGTAGCCAAGGGCTCGCTGATCAACAAGGCGATCCTGGTGCCGGCCGCGCTGGCCATCAGCGCCTTCCTGCCGGGCTGGGTCATCACGGTCCTGATGATGATCGGCGGCGCCTTCCTCTGCTACGAGGGCGTGGAAAAGCTGGCGCACAAGTTCCTGCATTCCAAGGACGAGGACCAGGCCCAGCACGCCCAGCGCATGCAGGCGTTGGCCGATGAGAAAACCGATGTGGTCGCCATGGAGAAGGAGAAGATCAAGGGCGCGGTGCGCACCGACTTCATCCTCTCGGCCGAGATCATCGTCCTGTCCCTGGGCGTGGTGTCCAGCCAGCCGATGCTGACCCAGGTGCTGGTGCTGGTGGGCATCGCGCTGGCGATGACGGTCGGCGTCTACGGCCTGGTTGCCGGCATCGTGAAGCTGGACGATCTGGGCCTGTGGATGTCGGGCAAGGGCGGCGGCGTGGCCGCGCTGGGTCGCGGCATCCTGGCCTTCGCCCCGTGGTTGATGAAGGCCTTGTCGGTGGTCGGCACCGCGGCGATGTTCCTGGTCGGCGGCGGCATCCTGGTGCACAACATCCCGGCGCTGCATCACCTGATCGAAGGCTTCACCCCGCAGGGCCTGGCCGGCACAGTCGTGGCCAGTCTTGCCAACGCCGTGGTCGGCATCATCGCCGGCGCCATCGTGCTGGGCGTGGTCACCGTGGTGCAGAAGGCGCGCGGCAAGGGGCACTGAGCCGGCGGCGCCGCTGGCCGGGCGCGACAGCCCGGCCATGGTCTTCAGCCGGCCGAGACCACCCGGTTCTTGCCGGCCTTCTTGGCCTCGTACATGGCCTTGTCCGCGCGCTTGATCAGCGTGTCGGCGCCTTCGCCAGGCGCACGCAACGCCACGCCGGCGCTGAAGGTGACGAAGATGCGCGCGTCCTCGTAGACCAGCGGGCGCACCGAGAGCGCGCGCAGCAGGCGGTTCATCGCCGACACCGACTCGGTCATGCTCGAATCGGGCAGCAGGATCACGAACTCCTCGCCGCCGAAGCGGGCGATGCCGTCGGTGGCGCGCAGCATCAGCCGGCTCACATCCACCAGGTGGCGCAGGACCGCATCGCCGCCGGGATGGCCGTGGTGCTCGTTGATCAGGCGGAAGTTGTCCAGGTCCAGCAGCGCCGCGCACAGCGGATTGCTGCTGCGTTCGGTGCGGGCGGCCTCGCGCTGGAACAGCTCCTCGAAGCCGCGCCGGTTGAGCGCGCCGGTGAGCTGGTCGACGCTGACCAGTCCCGCCACGTCGCTGAGCTCCTTTTCCAGCGACTGGATGCGGCGTTCGGCCGCGTCAACTTCCTCGCGCGCGGCGATCAGGTGGTCGCGCGCGCGCGCGGCCTGCTGCTGGATGCGGCCGGTGTCTTGCAACACGTCCTGCATCAGCTTGTTGAGGTCGGAAATGCTGCGCGCATCGCGGATGGCCAGCGAGTAGCCGCTGACCCGGTCGTGGAACTCGCCGGTGGTCACCGCCATGCCGTTGAGGTCATCGACGAAGGACATCATCATCTGCTTCATCGCCAGCTTGGATTCGGCGATGCCCTGCTTGAGCAGGCCCTGCTTGTAGATGACCTCGCGCAGGCCCAGGCGTGCATCCTCGATCGAGCGCTGGTCCAGCGGCCCGGAGATCAGGTCGCGCACCACCGAGATCTGGCCCTGCAGCCAGCTGCTGTCGTCCAGCAGTTCGCCCACGTTCTCCAGCAGCAGGTCGAACAGGCCCAGCAGCAGCACCTGCTGCTCCTGGCTGTCGCCGGAGCGCACGCCGATCTGGTGGCACAGCTCGCGCAGACGCTGGGCCAGGCCCGACAGGTCCTGGCCCGGGCGCCATTGGCGAAGTCCACCGCCCAGGGCCTCGGCCTCGGCCGCCAGGTCCGGGGCGCTGTGCAGCAGCGAGGCCAGTGCGCCGGCCAGGGTCTGCCGCAGCAGGTCGCGCAGCTTCTCCGCGTCGGTCGGGCCGGCCAGCGGGTCGTCCACGTCGATGGTGCGGATGTACTTGTCGATCAGCTGGCGCAGCGCGCGCGCGTAGGCCTCCCAATCCTTGGCGGCGTGGGCCGACTGCAGGCGCCTGCCCATGTCGCCCAGCTCGCCATGCAGGCTGGCCATGCCGTTGCCGAAGGCGCGAAGCAGCTCCAGGGGTTCGTGCGCATGCGCGAACAGCCGGGTCAGCGCGGCGGTCTGGGCCTTGGGGTCCGCCGCCGGGGCCGTGCGGATGCCCGACGGGCTGCCCGGCGGCAGCACCTGGCCGGTGACGATCACCGCGTCCACCACGGGCTCGGGCGCGGCGTTGCGCCGCCGCGCCAGCAGACGGCTCAGACCGGCGGGCGCCGAAGGCTCGTCTTGCGGTTCGGACATGGGGGCGGCTCTCCAGGCAGGGGCGTCGGCGTGGACGCGGCGGATTCGAGGGCGCTATCCAGGCGTGCGCGCGCGGCGCGGAGCCTGGGCAGGTTCTCAGGTCAGGATATCGGCGTTGCCGGCGCGGGCTTGAGTGCGCAGCTGCCAGGCGGCCACGGCCATCCAGCCCAGGATCAGGCCGATCACCGCCTTCTGCGCCAGCCCCCGCGGCGCCTCGCGCCACAGGGCCAGGACCCAGACCGCGCCGAAGCAGGCCAGCGCCCACGGCAGCGCCCAGCGCCGGTGCCCGCGCCAGGCCGGATCGTGGCCGAAGCGCAGCGCCTGCAGGATCGCGCCGGTGGTGGCGAACAGAAAGGCCGCCTGCGCCGAGACGCCGTGGATCAGTCCCTCCACCGTGCGGTCCACGCCCGGCATGTCCATCCAGGCGAAGGCCGTGACGGTCAAGGACAGCCCCGCCAGGGCGAACAGCAGCAGCGGGGCGGCGCTGCGCGCGGCCGGCGCCAGCGCGCGGTACAGCCCCAGGGCCAGCGCCACCATCCCCACGCTCAGCCCGCAGTACGCCGCCTGCAGCAGGTGGCCGCCCTTGCCGATCAGGTACAGGCTCATCTGGCTGCGGACCGGGTCCAGCTCTGGCCGCAGCGCGTGCAGGGCCAGGCTCGCCAGCACGAATGCCGCCAGGCTGGCCAGGGCGAAGTTGGCCAGGCGCACGCTGGAAGCCGGAGGGATCGTTGGAGAAGGCGCCGCGCCTTGTGGTTGCATTGAAGATGTCAACGGGGGGTGAACAGTGACAGGCGTCCTGAATGGTAGAGTTTTTTTTGTTCAGGGCATCGGCACGACAGGTCATGGCACACGAGTTCGCCCCGGTTCCGGCAACGCCGGACCGCGACCTGCGCGACGCGCTGGATGCGGTGCAGGTTCCGATCTGGCATTCCGGCGCGGACCTCCATCGCGACTGGTACAACCAGAGCTGGCTCGCATTCACGGGGCGCTCGCTGGAAGATCAGGACGACCAAGGCTGGATGCAGGATGTGCATCCCGACGACAGCGGTCCGTGTCGAGAAGCTTATGACCACGCATTCGACGGTCGCAGATCGATCGCCCTGGAATTCAGGCTGCGTCGACACGACGGCCAGTATCGCTGGGTGAGGTCCGAGGGACGTCCCTTCCAGCGGGCTGGTGAGTTCGCCGGCTATATCGGCAGTTGCACCGACATCCACGCCAGCCGCGAATCCGAGCGCCGCCACCAGGCGATGGTGGACGAGCTCAACCATCGCGTGCGCAACATGCTCTCGGTGGTGCAGGCGATCGCGCGCCAGTCCCTGACCGGTGACCCGGAGGCGTTGCTGGCGTTCAATGGCCGGCTGATGGCGCTGGCCGCCGCGCACGATGTGCTGATCGCCCAGGCCTGGGCCGGCGCGACCTTGCGCGATGTCCTGCACCGGGTGCTCGAGCCCTGGTCCCACGACGCGGCGCGCGTGCACCTGCACGGTCCCAGCGTGCCGCTGCGCGCGCAGGCGGCGCTGACCCTGGCCATCGCCGCGCACGAGCTGTGCACCAACGCCGTTCGCCATGGGGCGCTGTCCGGTCCCGAGCTGGGGCATGTCGAGATCGAATGGGCCGTGAGCGAAGGCAGCGCGCCCCAGCTCCAGCTGTCCTGGTGCGAGCGGGGTGGCCCGGCGGTGCAGGCGCCCTCGCGGCGCGGCTTCGGCTCGCTCATGCTGGAGCGGGTGCTGGCCGCGGAAATTGGCGGTACGGTGGCACTGGAATATGCGCCGGACGGATTTTGCTGCCGGGTCACGGCCCCCCTGGAAGAGGTTCTCGCGGAGTTGCCCAGCCCATGAATAGCGTGTTGTCCGGCCTGAAGGTGCTGGTGGTGGAAGACGAGCCGCTGGTGGCCATCCTGGTGGAAGAGGTCATGGACCAGGCCGGCGCGCGCGCCACCATCGCCCGCGACGTGCCGCAGGCGCTCAAGGCGTTGGAGGCCGAGCGCTTCGATGCCGCCGTGGTCGATCTGAACCTGCGCGGCCAACAATCCTGGCCGGTCGCCGATGCGCTGGTGGCGCAGGGCATTCCCTACGTGCTGGCCACCGGCAACGCCGACATGGGCGATGCGCGCCTGCAGGCCGCGCCAGTGGTGGCCAAGCCGTATTCGGCCACGCAGCTGGTCAAAGTGCTGGGGCAGGCCATTGCCGAGCGCGCGCAGGCTTGAGCCGGTGGCGCCAGGCTTGACGTGGTTGGCGCGGGGGGAGGGCGGCTTCGCCCTGGCGGTTGCATCTGAAAGCGCCTGCGCCGTGGGTGATTGGCGGGGCTGTCGCTTGCCGAAGTGCCGGCCCGGTCCGTTCGAGCCCCGACGCGGCAGGATAGCCGAGTGAAAATCCTGCACATCGGCGCGTCCGGCCTGGTGGGCGGTTTCGTGCTGTCCCAACTGCTGGCCGATGCCCGCGTCGCGCAGGTCGTGGCCCCCACCCGCCGGGCGCTGCCGACCCGACACCCGCGGCTGGACAACCCGGTGCTGGACTTCGAGCGCCTGCCTCCCGCCGATGCCTCGCTCTGGCGCGTCGATGCGGTGATCTGCACGCTCGGCACCACGATGAAGCAGGCAGGCTCGCGCGCGCGCTTCCGCCGCGTGGATCACGACTACCCGCTGCAGATCGCGCGCAGCGCCCTGCATGGCGGTGCCTATGCCTTCGCCTTGAACTCGGCCCTGGGCGCAGACCCTGGCGCCCGTCTGTTCTACAGCCGGGTCAAGGGCGAGCTGGAGCAGGACTTGCGGCAGCTGCCTTACCCCTCCCTGACCTTCGTGCGTCCCGGACTGATCGGCGGCCAGCGCGGGCGGGCGCGGCTGGGCGAGCGGGTCGCGGCGATTGTCCTGGGTGCGGCCAGTCCCGTGCTGCCGCGGCGCTGGCGGATCAACCCGGCTGAACAGGTCGCCGCCGCGCTGGTGGACGCTGCGGTCCAGGCGCTGCCGGGGCGTCATGTCGTGGATGCGGCGCGCCTGCATCGGCCCCCAGCCTGACCACGGCGCTCCATTGGCGGCGGTGGGCGATGGGATGCGAGTCACGCTTGTGACCGGCGCAACGCAGTGCTTGCACGCATCGACATGTGACGTCACGAAAAATGCTGCAGTGCTTCACGCCTCTTTTATCGCTCTATACCTAGATTGGCCTCGAAGGTGCGGAAGGTCTCTTCGCACGATTCCCCCGATTCATCGCTCCCGCTACAGCCGCCCACCTTCCGAGAGCGTTCGGACGGTGGTGGTCGCGTCACCGTCGTTTTTCCCCGGCCCCCTCCTGTCGACGGACATATTCCCATGGCTTCCGAGTCGCTCGTGTTTTCCCCTGGCCAGCTGCGCGACGGCTTGTCCGTCGACCTGCCCGATGTCCGCCAGGTGCTGCGCGATGCGCGCGGACGCTTCGTGCGCAAGACGGCCTCGCCGCCTCCGGTGACCGAGCCGCCGTCGTGGCCAAGCCGGCGCGCCTCGCTGTTCGTTACCTCGGAGATGAGCGACTTCATCAAGGCCGGTGGCCTGGGCGAGGTGTCCGCGGCGCTGCCGCGCGCCCTGCGTGGGCACTTCGATGTGCGCGTGCTGATCCCCGGCTATAGCGCGGTGCTGGCCAAGGCCGGCAAGGTGACCGTGGTTGGCCATGTCGCCGGCTACGCGGGGCTGCCCGCCTGCGATATCGGCATGACCCGGCAGGCCGACGGGCTGCCGGTCTACGTGCTGCTGAACCCGGCCCTGTTCGAGCGCGAGGGCTCGCCGTATGTGTCGGCCGCGGGCAGCGATTGGGACGACAACGCCGTGCGTTTTGCCACCCTGTCGCACGCGGCGGCCGAGATCGCCGCCGGCCGTGCCGGCCTGGCATGGCGCCCGGAGCTGTTGCACCTCAACGACTGGCCGTGCGCGATGGCTGCCGCCTACGTGCGCTGGTCCGGCGGCGACACCCCGTCGCTGCTGACCATCCACAACCTGGCCTACCAGGGCCTGTTCCCGCTGTCGGTTGCGCCGCTGCTGGGCATTCCGGCCGCCGCCATCCGCGACCTCAACTTCTATGGCCAGCTCTCCTTCCTGCAGGGCGGCATCGTGCATGCGCAGCAGGTCAACACGGTCAGCGTCAGCTACGCCGACCAGATCACCCGCCCCGCGCTGGGCTGCGGCCTGGACGAGCTGCTGGCGCGCCGTGCCGCCGCCGGGCGCCTGAGCGGCATCCTCAACGGCATCGACGCCAGCTACGACCCGCGCACCGATGCGCACCTGCCGGTGCATTTCAGCGTCAACGAGTGGGCCGGCAAGAACGCCAACGCCAAGCAGGTGCGGCGCGAGTTCGGGCTGCGCGACAGCCGCGGCCCGCTGTTCTCGGTGGTCTCGCGCCTGGTGCACCAGAAGGGCCTGGACATGATTTGCGACGTCGCCCCCCAGGTCGCCGCGGCCGGTGGCCAGATCGTGTTCATCGGCGAGGGCGAGCGCCACCTGGAAGAGTCGGTGCGCACCCTGTGCCGGCGCTATCCGGGCCATATCGGCGCCTATATCGGTTTCGATGAAGGCCTGGCGCGGCAGATTTACGCCGGCTCGGACTTCCTGCTGATGCCCTCGCGGTTCGAGCCCTGCGGCCTGAGCCAGATGTATGCCCAGCGCTTCGGCAGCCTGCCCATCGCCCATGCCACCGGCGGCCTGATCGACACGGTGGACGATGGCGTGACCGGCTTCCTGTTCGACGAACCCTCGGCCGATGCCCTGCGCCGCTGCGTTGGCCGCGCCTTCCGCACCTATCGCATGCCCGGCCTGATGACCGCGATGCGTCGCGCCGCAATGCTCACCCCCAGCGGCTGGGATGTGGCCGGTCGCAAGTACAGCGCCCTGTACGAGCAGGTGGCCGCCGCCGCATGAGCGATCGCAATGCTTTTGGTGACCACGCCCCGGTGCTGATGGAGACCCCCGACTCGCCGCCGACCCCTTCCCTCGATCCGCGCCTGGAGGCCTTGCTGCAGGGCCAGCCAGTGGATGCCTTCGCCGTGCTGGGTGCGCACCCGGCGGCCGATGGCAGCCTGCGGGTGCGCGCCTTTGCGCCCGGCGCCGATGGCATGTGCCTGCTGGATGAGACCGGCAAGGTGGTCGGGCTGATGCGCGAGATCGATGAGCGCGGACTGTTCGAAGGCACGCTGGGCACGGCGATGCGCTATCGCCTGCGCATCGCCTGGCCGTCCGGCAACCAGGACATCGAGGATGTCTATGCCTTCGGCCCGCTGCTGGCCGAAGACGAGCTCCGGGGCATCGTCGACGGTGATGGCGAGGCGCTGCGTCATGCATTGGGCGCGCACCACGTGCAGGTCGATGGCGTGCCGGGCGTGCGGTTTTCGGTGTGGGCGCCCAATGCCCAGCGCGTGTCGGTGGTGGGCGACTTCAATACCTGGGACGGCCGCCGCCACCCGATGCGGCTGCGCCACGCGGCCGGGGTGTGGGAGCTGTTCATCCCGCGCGTGCCCGCCGGGGCGCGCTACAAGTACGAGCTGCTGGCCGATGGCGTGCGCCTGCCGCACAAGGCCGATCCGCTGGCGCGCCAGGCCGAGGTGCCGCCGGCCACGGCCTCGCTGGTGTCGGTGGGCGAGGAGTTCCAGTGGAGCGATCTGGCCTGGCTGTCCCAGCGCGCCAGCCAGGACATCAACCGCAGCCCCACCCTGGTCTACGAGGTCCATGCCCCGTCCTGGCGCCGCGACGGGCAGGGTGCTTCGCTGGATTGGGACGGCCTGCGCGAGCAGCTGATTCCCTACGTGAAGGGATTGGGCTTCACCCACATCGAGCTGCTGCCGATCACCGAATATCCCTTCGGCGGCTCCTGGGGCTACCAGCCCCTGGGCATGTATGCGCCCACTGCGCGCCACGGCACGCCGGAAGGCTTCGCCCGTTTCGTCGATGCCTGCCACCAGGCCGGCATCGGCGTGATCCTGGACTGGGTCAGCGCCCATTTCCCCAACGATGTGCACGGCCTGCAGCGCTTCGATGGCACCGCGCTGTACGAGCATGCCGACCCGCGCGAGGGGTTCCACAAGGACTGGAACACGCTGATCTACAACTACGGCCGCTACGAGGTCAGCGCCTACCTGATCGGCAGCGCGCTGGAGTGGATCGAGCGCTATCACATCGACGGCCTGCGCGTGGACGCGGTGGCCTCCATGCTCTATCGCGACTACAGCCGCGGCGAAGGCGAGTGGGTGCCCAATGCCCATGGCGGCCGCGAGAACCTGGAGGCGGTGGAGTTCCTCAAGCGCCTCAACCGCGAGATCACCCAGCGCTTCCCCGGGGTGATGGTGATCGCCGAGGAATCCACCGCATGGCAGGGCGTGACCGCGCCGGTCGAGCACGGTGGCCTGGGCTTTACCCACAAGTGGAACATGGGCTGGATGCACGACACGCTGGAATACATGAAGCGTGATCCGATCCATCGCCGGCACCACCATAGCGAGATGACCTTCGGCATGGTCTATGCGTTCTCCGAGCGCTTCATGCTGCCGCTGTCGCACGACGAGGTGGTGCACGGCAAGGGCTCGCTGCTGGCCAAGATGCCGGGCGATGCCTGGCAGCAGCGGGCCAATCTGCGGGCCTATTTCGGCTTCATGTGGGCGCACCCGGGACGCAAGCTGCTGTTCATGGGCGGCGAGTTCGGCCAGCACGGCGAATGGAACCACGACGCGCAGCTGGAGTGGCACCTGCTGGATGACCCGGGGCACCGGGGCCTGCATCTGCTGATCGGCGACATGAACCATCGCCTGCGCGAGCAGCCGGCACTGTTCGCGGGCGACCACACCCACGAAGGCTTCGACTGGAGCGTGGGCGACGACCATGAGAACAGCGTCTTCGCCTTCCTGCGCTACGACCCGGCAGGCCAGGCCCCGCCCGTGCTGGCGGTCAGCAACATGACCCCGCTGCCGCGCTTCGGCTATCGCGTCGGGGTGCCGCGTGCCGGTCGCTGGCGCGAGCTGCTCAATACCGACAGCCAGCACTACGGCGGGTCCAATCTTGGCAACGGCGGGGCGCTGATGACCGACGGCGAAGGCATGCATGGCCATGCGCAGTCGCTGCTGCTGACCCTGCCGCCGCTGTCCACCTTGTGGCTGGAGTTCGTCGAATGAGCCTACCGCGGGCGTGGTGGGGTGCACTGCCGGTCGAGGACGAGCACGTGCGCTTTCGGTTGTGGGCCCCGGATGCCAAAGAAGTCCTGCTGGAAGTGCGTGGCAGCGCGCAACACCGCATGGAGCGCGCCGAGGATGGCAGCTTCACCAGCTGCATCGCCTGCGAGGATGGCGCGCGCTATCACTATCGCGTCGATGGCGGCGCCCCGGTGCCGGATCCGGCCTCGCGCTATCAGCCCGACGGCGTGCATGGCGACAGCCAGCTGTATTACCCCGACCAGTTCGCCTGGCAGACCGCCGACTGGCAGGGGCGGCCCTGGGACGAGGTGGTGCTGTACGAACTGCACGTGGGCACCTGCGGCGGCTATGCCGGTGTGATGGCGCAGCTGCCGGAACTGAAGGCCATGGGCATCACCGCCATCGAGCTGATGCCGCTCAATGAGTTCCCGGGGCGACGCAACTGGGGCTATGACGGCGTGCAGCCTTATGCGCCCGAGTCGGCCTACGGCACGCCGGACGAACTGAAGACGCTGATCGACCAGGCGCACGCGCTGGGGCTGATGGTGTTCCTGGACGTGGTCTACAACCACTTCGGGCCGGAAGGAAACTACCTGGGCCAGTACGCCTCGGGATTCTTCCGCACCGACACGCCTACACCGTGGGGCGCGGCCATCGACTTCCGCGAGGAAGCGGTGCAACGCTTCTTCATCGACAACGCCCTGATGTGGCTGCACGAGTACCGCTTCGACGGGTTGCGCCTGGATGCGGTACACGCGATCACCCCCAACGCCTTCCTGCAGGTGCTGCGCGAGGCCATTCACGCCACGCTTCCGCCCGGCCGCCATGTGCACCTGGTGCTGGAAAACGAGGCCAACCAGGCCTCGCTGCTGGCCGGTGGCTACAGCGCGCAGTGGGACGACGACTTCCATAACGCCCTGCACGTGCTGCTGACCGGCGAGCGCGAGGGGTATTACGCGGGCTTTGCCGACGACCCGACCGCGCACCTGGCCCGGGTGCTGGGCGAAGGCTTCGCCTACCAGGGCCAGCGCGACCACCGCGGCCATGCGCGCGGCGAGCCCAGTGCCGGCCTGCCGCCGCAGAAATTCGTCATCTTCGCGCAGAACCACGACCAGATCGGCAACCGCGCCATGGGCGACCGGCTCACTACCCAGGTGCCGGAGGCCACGCTGCGCGCGGCGCTGGCCCTGACCGCGCTGACGCCGATGATCCCGATGTTCTTCATGGGCGAGCCCTGGGGCAGCCGCACGCCGTTCCAGTTCTTCACCCACTATGGCCCGCCGCTGGACGAGGCCGTGCGCGAGGGGCGCCGCAGCGAGTTCGCGCATTTCGCCGCCTTCTCCGATCCGGAAAAGCGCCAGGCCATTCCCGACCCCAACGCGCTGTCCACCTTCGAAGCCTCCATGGCGCAGATCGCCGACAGCCGCCAGGGCGAAGGGGCGCAGTGGCGCGAGTGGTTCACCGCGTTGATGGCGTGCCGGCACACCCACCTGGTTCCCGACCTGGCCCAGGCACGCGCGTTGGGCGCGCGGGTCCTGGCGCCGGGGGCCATCGCCGCTGCCTGGCAGCTGGCGCAGGGGCAGTGGCATGTGCAGCTCAACCTGGGCGATACCCCGGTGGCCATCGCGCTGCCGGCAGGCCAGGAGCTCTGGCGCGAGAACGCCGGCGATGCGCCGGAGGTGCTGGCGCCCGGGGGCTTCATCGCGCGCCGGGTCGAACCGGCGTGAGCGAAACGGCGCTGCATGCGCTGGCGCAGGCCGCTGGCATCCTCATCGATTGGGAGGATGCGGCCAGCAAGCCGCAGCGTGTGGGGCCGGACACCTTGCGCGCGGTGCTCTCGGCGCTGCAATTGCCTGCCGACAGCGAGGCCCAGTGCCGGCAGAGCCTGCGCGACCTGCAGCTGGCGCAGGCCGAACCGAAACTGTTCACCGCCACGCCGGGCAGCGAAGTCGCTGCCGCGCGCCGTGCTGGTGGGCACTACCGCCTGATCCACGAAGACGGCGACAGCTGCGAAGGCCGCTTCGACGCCCAGGGTGCGCTGCGCGCCCCGGAGAAGACCGGCTACTGGACCCTGGAAGAGGACCACGGCACCTGCACGCTGGCGGTGGCGCCGTCGCGCTGCTTCGGTGTGGCCGACCTGACCGGCGAGCCGGCCCCGCGCAGCTGGGGCGTGGCCTTGCAGGTGTACTCGGCGCGCGGCAGCGACGATGCCGGCATCGGCGATGCGCAGGCGGCCCTGCGCTGGGCACAGCGCGTGGCGGCCAATGGCGGCGATGCGCTGGCGCTCAGCCCGGTGCATGCGGCGCGTCCGCTGCACGGTTACTACAGTCCGTACTCGCCCAGCGACCGCCGCTTTCTGGATCCGTTGCACGCCGCTCCGGCGCTGGTGCTCGGCCAGGCCCAGGCCCGGCACGGCTTGCAGCTGGCCGGCGTGGGCGAGCTGGCGCAGGCCCTGGCCCAGGCGCCGCTGGTGGACTGGCGTGCGTCCTCCTCGGTGCGCTGGCAATGGCTGCAGACGCTCTACGGCCGACGCGATACGTTCGGCGCTGGCCTGCTGGAGGACCTGCAGCAGTTCGCGCGCCAGGGCGATGCGGCGCTGCAGGCCTATTGCGCCTTCGCCGCCGCCGACTTCGGCGACGGCAACCCGGACCTGCACCTGTTCGCGCAATGGCTGGCCGCGCGCAGCTGGCAGGCCGCTCAGACGCAGGCGCGCCAGGACGGCATGCGCATCGGCCTGATTGCCGACCTGGCCGTGGGCTTCGACCCGCAGGGCGCCGAGGCCGCCGCCTGGCCGCAGGCGGTGCTGCAGGGGCTGGAGCTGGGCGCGCCGCCGGATGCGTTCAACGCCGACGGCCAGGTCTGGGGCATCACCGGCTATTCGCCCACCGGCCTGGTGCAGACCGGCTTTGCGCCCTTCATCGCCCTGCTGCGCGCGGTCATGCGCGACCGCGGCGGTGTGCGCATCGACCACATCCTCGGCCTGCTACGCCTGTGGACCGTGCCGCGCGGCGCGCGCCAGGGCGAGGGCGCCTACCTGCGCTATCCGCTGCAGGACCTGCTGCGCCTGCTGGCGCTGGAGTCCTGGCGCCACCGCGCCATCGTCATCGGCGAGGACCTGGGCGTGGTGCCGCCGGGGATCCGCGAGGAACTCTCGCGCCAGGGCGTGATGGGCATGGACGTGCTGATGTTCACCCGCGACCGTGACGGCCACTTCCTGCCGCCCTCGCAATGGCGCAACGATGCGGTGGCCATGACCACCACGCACGACCTGCCCACGCTGCTGGGCTGGCGCGATTCGGTCGATACCGGCTGGCGCCAGCGCATGGGCCTGCTCAAGGCCGGGCAATACGACACCGACGTGGCCGCGCGCCAGGCCGATGTCGCCGCGCTGGTCAAGGCGGTTCAGGCCACCGGCCTGGACCTGCCCGACACGCCCGCGGCCTGGCGCGCCTTCACTGCGGCCTCGCCTGCGCCGCTGGCGCTGCTGCCGGCCGAGGACGCGATGCAACTGGAAGAACAACCCAACCTGCCGGGCACCGTGGAAGGCCACCCGAACTGGCGGCGCCGGCTGCCCGACATCGCCCAGGACGATGCCCTTGACGCGCGCCTGGCCACCTTCCACCGCGCCCGCCACCGCCCGCTCGACCAAGACGTATGACGCCGATCCGTTCGACCTACCGCCTGCAGCTGCACGCCGACTTCACCCTGCACGATGCCGCCGCGCAGGTGCCCTACCTGGTGCGGCTGGGCATCAGCCATCTGTATCTCTCGCCGATCGGCACGGCCGTGCCCGGCTCGACCCATGGCTACGACCAGACCGATCCGACCCAGGTCAATCCGGAGCTCGGGGGCGAGGCCGCGCTGCTGGCCTTGTCCGAGCGTGCGCAGGCGCATGGGATGGGCCTGGTGCTGGATATCGTGCCCAACCACATGGCCACCCATGCCGCCAACCGCTGGTGGTGGGACGTGCTGGCGCAGGGCCGCAAGAGCGCTTATGCCGACTGGTTCGACATCGACTGGCGCGCGCCGGGGCACGGGGGCCAGCTGTGGCTGCCCTTCCTGGACCGTCCGCTGCAGGCGGCCATCGCGCAGGGCGTGCTGACCCTGGAGCAGGGCGAGCAAGGCCCGCAGCTGGATCATCACGGCACGCGCTATCCCCTGCATGCCGGCACCGACGCCGCGCTGCTGGAAGCCGCGCGCGGCGGCGATGCCGATGCCTTGCAGCAGGTGGCGCTGTCCCAGCCCTATCGCCTGGTGTGGTGGCGCATGGGCAACGATCAGGTCAACTATCGGCGTTTCTTCGACATCACCTCGCTGGCCGGCCTGCGCATGGAGCGGGCCGAGGTCTTCGACGCCGTGCACGCCTTGCCGCTGCGCCTGCTGGAGCAGGGTCACATCGATGGCGTGCGCGTGGACCACGTCGACGGCCTGGCCGATCCGGCCGGTTATGTGCGGCGGCTGCGACGCGCCCTGGACAAGGCGGGCAAGACCCGCGGGCTCAAGCCCGGCCAGGCCGGGCTGTGGCTTGAGAAGATCCTGGCGCCGGGCGAAACCCTGCCGGAGGGCTGGCCCTGCGATGGCACCAGCGGCTACGACTTCATGGATCAGGTCGGTGGCGTGCTGCACCAGGCCGAGGGCGAGCCGACGCTGCGCGCGCAGTGGCAGGCGCTGAGCGCTCGCAGCGGCGACTTCGCACAGGAAGAGTGGGTGGCGCGCGGGCAGATGCTCGAAGGCCCCTTGCGCGCCGAGTTCGATCGCGCCGTGCGCGCGGCGAGCGAGCTGCTGCAGGCCCAGGCCGACACCGCCGAGCTGGGCGTCCCGCTGCTGGCCCAGGCCATCGCCGCGGTGCTGCGCCAGTTCCCGGTCTATCGCACCTACGCGCACAGCCAGGGCCTGGACGCGCGCGACCTGGCCCTGTGGCAGCAGGCCGCCGCCCGCGCGCAGGCACAGGCCGATCCGCGCCTGGCCGCGGGTATTGAAGCCCTGCTTGCCGTGCTGGTCGATCCGCAGGACCTGCCGGCCTCGCAGGCCGCGGCGCGGCGGCGCCTGCGCCTGCGGCTGGAGCTGCTGTCCGCGCCGCTCAACGCCAAGTCGGTGGAAGACACCGCCTTCTATCGCCACGGCGTGCTGATCTCGCGCAACGAGGTCGGCAGCCATCCGCTGGAACTGGCACTGTCGCCAGAGGACTTCCACGCCGCCAGCGCCGCACGCCACCGGCGCGCGCTGCTGGCCACGGCCACCCACGACCACAAGCGTGGCGAGGACGTGCGCGCGCGCCTGGCCGTGCTTTCGGCCGAGGCCGAGTGGTGGACGCGCCAGGTGCAAGGATTCGAAGCCGTGCTGCCGGACTGGGCGGGCCAGGTCGATGGCGGCGATCGGCTGATGCTGTGGCAGATGCTCGTCGGTGCCTGGCCGCTGGAAGACAAGCCGGACCTGCAGGCCTACGCCGAGCGCGTGGCGCAGTGGCAGCAGAAGGCCCTGCGCGAAGCCAAGCTGCGCTCGTCCTGGACGGTGGTGGACGAGGAATACGAAGCACGGGCGCAGGCGCTGCTGATGCAGGTGGTGGAGGACGCGCGCGCCGATGGGCTCCAGCAGCGCCTGCACGACGCGGCCGCGCACATCGCCGCGGCCGGTGCGCTCAATGGCCTGGCCCAGGCCACCTTGCGCCTCACCGTGCCCGGCGTGCCCGACACCTACCAGGGCTGCGAGGGCTGGGACCTGTCGCTGGTGGACCCGGACAACCGGCGCCCGGTGGATTACGCACTGCGCCAGCGCTGGCAGCAGGCCGATGCGGCCCCGGCCGCCTGCCTGCAGGACTGGCGCAGCGGCCAGGTCAAGGCGACGCTGCTGCAGCGCCTGCTGCAGTGCCGGCGCGCGCACCCCGATCTGTTCGCCCACGGCGATTACACGCCGCTGCAGGCCCGCGGCGCGAAGGCACGGCATGTATTGGGCTTTACACGCCGACATGACGGCCAGACGCTGATAGTGCTGGCGCCACGCGGCCTGCGTGGCGCGGAGGTCGGTGCGATGCCGATGGCCGCGCCCGGGTTCTGGCAGGACACCCAGGTCACGCTGCCCGCGGGAACGTGGCGCGATGTCGTCGGCGACAGGCCGGTCGATGGCGCGTTCTCGCTGGCGCGGCACTGGGCCGAGTTTCCCATTGCGGTGCTGGTCGGCACCGCCTGACGGCTTCCCGATGGACGACGAACAACGCAAGCAGCGGATCGAACAACTGGCACGCGAGATCTGGGAGGCAGAAGGGCGGCCCGACGGCCACGCCGAACGGCACTGGGCCATGGCCGAGCGCCTGGTCGAGGCCGAGGTCCAGGCCAGCCAGTCGCTGCTGCAGGACGCACCGCCCGCGCCGGAATAAGCCGCGCGCCTGTCATCCCCACTAGGACGCCGCCGACTTGAACGCCACGCCCCCACGTCGCCCACGCTCCGCGTCGCATCGGCTCAACACCGGCCGCTCGCGCATCCGCGAGGGTCGCCCGTTCCCGCTGGGCGCCACCTGGGACGGCCTGGGCGTCAACTTCGCGCTGTATTCGGCCAACGCCACGCGCGTGGAGCTGTGCCTGTTCGACGAGCGCGGCCGCGAGCAGGAGCGCATCAGCCTGCCCGAATACACCGACGAGGTCTGGCACGGCTACCTGCCCGACGCGCGCCCTGGACAGCTGTACGGCTACCGTGTGCACGGGCCGTACGAGCCCCATGCCGGCCACCGCTTCAATCCCAACAAGCTGCTGCTGGACCCCTACGCCAAGCAGCTGGTCGGCGAACTGAAATGGGCGCCGCAGCTGTTCGGCTACATCATCGGCCACAAGGACAAGGACCTCAGCTTCGACCGCCGCGACAGCGCGGCCTACATGCCCAAGTGCGCGGTGGTCGATCCAGCCTTCACCTGGGGCGAAGACCGCCGCCCGCAGATCCCGTGGAACGAAACGGTGATCTACGAAGCGCATGTGCGGGGCCTGAGCATGCGCCACCCCGATGTGCCCGAAGCCATGCGCGGCACCTTCTCCGGCCTGAAGACCGATGCGCTGGTCGAGCACATCCGCAGCCTGGGCGTGACCGCGGTCGAGCTGATGCCGGTACATGCCTTCGTCGATGACCAGTACCTGCTCGACCAGGGCCTGCGCAACTACTGGGGCTACAACACCCTGGCGTTCTTCGCCCCGCACCCGCGCTACATGGCCACCCGCTCGATCAACGAGTTCAAGCAGATGGTCGCGCGGCTGCACCACGCCGGGCTGGAAGTGATCCTGGACGTGGTCTACAACCACACCGCCGAGGGCAACGAGCTGGGCCCCACGCTGTCCTTCAAGGGCATCGACAACAGCAGCTACTACCGGCTGGCGCCCGAGCGCCGCTACTACATCAACGACACCGGCACCGGGAACACCTTCGACCTGACCAATGCCGGCGCCCTGCGCATGGTCAACGACTCGCTGCGCTACTGGCTGGCGCAGATGCACGTGGACGGCTTCCGCTTCGACCTGGCCACCATCCTGGGGCGCGAGCACCACGGCTTCGACCCGTCCGGCGGCTTCCTCGATGCCGTGCGCCAGGATGCGCTGATGTCGCAGGCCAAGCTCATTGCCGAGCCCTGGGACATCGGCCCGGGTGGTTATCAGGTCGGCGGCTTCCCGCCGGGCTGGGCGGAGTGGAACGACAAGTTCCGCGACAACACCCGTGCGTTCTGGCGTGGCGATGAGGGCCAGCTGGCCGAACTGGCCACCCGCCTGACCGGCTCGGCCGACCTATTCAACCATCGCGGGCGCCGGCCCAACGCTTCGATCAACTTCGTGACCGCGCACGATGGCTTCACCCTGCGCGACCTGGTCAGCTACGAGCACAAGCACAACCAGGCCAACGGCGAGGGCAACCGCGACGGTGGCGACCACAACATCTCCTGCAACTACGGTGCCGAAGGCGACACCGACGATGCAGTCATCAACGACCTGCGCCTGCGCCAGCAACGCAACTTCCTGGCCACGCTGTTCTTCTCCCAGGGCACGCCGATGCTGCTGGCCGGCGATGAGTTCAGCCGCAGCCAGCAGGGCAACAACAACGCCTATTGCCAGGACAACGACCTGACCTGGCTGGACTGGGACGCCGCCCAACGGCCGGAGGCACGCGAGCTCACCGATTTCGTGCGCAAGCTGGCCGCGTTGCGCCGGCATTACCCGCTGCTGCATCGCAAGCGCTTCTTTGACGGCAAGTTCGACCAGGAGCTGGGCATCAAGGATGTCACCTGGCTGGCGCCGGAAGGCCACGAGATGCGCGATGCCGACTGGCACAACCCGCAGGCGCGTGCCCTGATGATGCGCATGGACGGGCGCGCACCGGCCAGCGGCCTGCGCGAGGCCGCGTCCAACACCACGCTGTTGATGCTGGTCAACGCCGATCCGGAGGAGATCCAGTTCGCCTTGCCAGAAGTGCAGGGTGAGCACTGGCGCGTGCTGCTGGATACCTCCGAGCGCCATGGCCAGAGCGTGGTGCCGGGAGGCGGGCAGTGGCTGGCGGTGGGCCGCTCGCTGGCGCTGCTGGCGCTGGAGAAGGATGCCGAAACCGCAGTGGCTGCGGTGGCCGCGTCCACTGGCTCACCCGCGCCGGTGATCTAAGGAGCGCGAGGCTCCGAGAGCGGCGCTTGTGGGACCAGCACTTATGGGAGCGGGCTCTTGTGGGAGCGGCTTCAGCCGCGAAGGGGCTTTACCAGGAAAGCCCCTTCGCGGCTGACGCCGCTCCTACAGAACTTTCGCGGTAGGGCCCAAGGCTTCTCCGAGCGCCCAACGCGCACCAGCTCAAGCCTGCGGCAGGATCTGCCGCAGCGCATCTTCCAGCCGCGGATACAGGAACTGGAACCCGCGCTGCTGCGCATACGCCGGCAGCACCTTCTGCCCCTGGACCAGCATGTCGGCCATCTCACCCACGGCCAGCTTCAGCGCCAGGGCAGGGGTGGGAAGCACCGCAGGACGATGCACGGCCTGGGCCAGCTGCGTGGCGAAATCGCGCTGGCGCACCGGCTCAGGCGCGGTGGCATTGCAAGGCCCCTGCGTGGCCGCATCCTGCAGCAGCCACTGGATCATGCGCACCAGATCCTGGCGGTGGATCCAGCTCATCCACTGCGCCCCGCCGCTGATCGGCCCGCCCAGGCCCAGCCGATACGGCAGCAGCATCTGTTCCAGCGCACCGCCGTCGGCGCCCAGCACCACGCCGGTACGCAGCAGGCACACGCGCACGCCCAATTCCTGCGCGGGCAGGGCGGCGGCCTCCCAGTCCCTGCACAGCTGCGCGGCGAAGTCATTGCCTGGGGCCGAGTCTTCTACCAGCGGTTCATCGCCATGCGGCCCGTAGTAGCCGATGGCCGACCCAGACACCAGCACATGTGGGCGCAGCGGCATCTTCTGCATCCAGGCCAGCAGCGCCTCGGTGGTGCGCAGCCGCGATTCGCGCAGGGTCTGCTTGTAACGGTCGGTCCAGCGTTGCCCGGCCAGGGAGGCGCCGGCAAGGTTCACCACCGCATCGGCGCGTGCCATGTCGTCCAGGCGCTCGATCAGGCGCACGCCGGCCAGCGTGCCGGCAATACGCTCTGCGTTGCGCGTCAGCACCGTCACATGCATGCCGGCGGCCATCAGCGCCGGGCACAGCGCCTGTCCGACGAATCCACTGCCGCCTGTCACCAATACCTGCATGCGCTGACCCCGGTTGCGAACACAGCTGAAAGCATAGGCGCAAGATTGCATGCATCACGTGCACGCAGCCTGCACCGTCGCGTCACGGCGCAGTGTCGAAGATGGCCCCATACCGCTTCGAAAGGGGATCGACGTGCCGGTCCAGGCCTCCACCACCACCCGCCAGGACGCAGAATCCACCGCGCCACTCGCGGCATGGTGGCAGCGTTGGTTGACCCGGCCGTTGGCGCAGGCCGCCGCGCGCACCCGCGCACGCAAGCAGGCCAAGGCGCCCACCCAGGCGCCTGCGGTATCGCCGCTGCCGGTAGACCCCGGACGCCTGTCCGCAGACCTCACCCTGATCCGCGCCGCGCGCATCCACACGCGTCCGGGGCCGGTACGCCGCCGCCGGGTGGGGCTGCGTCCACTGCCTTAACGGAGTCCCCGACAGGGGCGGTGGCGACGCTCCCTGAACAGCCCAGGGCGCTATCCTTCGGGCTTGCCCGCCGCTACCCATCGTCCCGCTCATGCGTCGTTCCACGCTTCTGATTGCTCTTGCCCCCGCCCTGCTCGCCCTGGCGGGCTGTGGTTCCATTGGCAAGAACAAGGATCCGATGCGCGCCAGCGAGACCTTCGATTCGGACAACACCTACACCCAAGTCTTCGACAACGGTCCCGACCAGGTCTGCGAGGCCGGTCGGCGGGCGCTGATGAGCCAGGGCTACGTGATCCAGCGCGCCGACGGCCTGGTGGTGGAAGGCACCAAGAGTTTCCAGCCCGAGGCCGACATCCACGAACAGGTGCAACTGCGCGTGTCCTGCGTTTCGCAGGCCGACGGGCGTTCCTGGGCCTTTGCCAGCGCCCTGCAGGACCGCTACGGGCTGAAGAAGAGTTCCACCGCCGCCAGCGTGGGCACGCCGATGGGTTCGGTGTCCCTGCCGTTCGGCAGCACCGATGATTCGCTGGTGAAGGTGGCCAGCCGCACGGTGCAGGACGGCGCCTTCTACAAGCATTTCTTCGCACTCATCCAGCGCTACCTGCCGCCGGCCCCCAAGCCGGAAGACAAGAAGCCCGCAGCGGTCGCCCGCGCCGAGGCCAAGCCGGCCCCTGCACCGCCGCCGCCGCCGGCCCCCGAGCCGCAGATGCAGGACGCTCAGGATGAGCCGCCCCTGCAGCCCGAGCCGATGAAGGACGCGCCGACCGTGGAAGAAGTGGAACAGGCGCAGAAGGCAGCGACGCCGCCTAGCGCACCCGCTGGCGTGCAGGAGCCGGCACCGGCCGCTGCCCCGGATGCCGCCACGCCGTGATCGCACGCCGATCCGTCCATCCCTGATCGCCTCAACGCACAACGCCCGCGCAAGCGGGCGTTGTGTCATCTGCAATCCTGTGCGCAGGGTCGCCGGTGCGGTGCCGACCACGCCAGGTGGTCGGCACCGATCCAAGCGCTAGGGCTTGGCCGACGCGCCCTTGCCCTGCGGCAGGGCATAGGCCACCACGTAGTCGCCCTCCGGCGTCTCCAGGAAGTGATGCCCGCCGGCCATGATCACCAGGAACTGGCGCCCACCGACTTCGTACACCATCGGCGTGGCCTGGCCGCCGGCCGGAAGCTTGTCGTGCCACACCGTCTCGCCCGTCTCGATGTCGATGGCGCGGATCAGGTCGTCGGTGGCCGCGGCGATGAAGATCAGCCCGCCTGCGGTCACGGCGGCGCCGCCGTTGTTCGGCGTCCCGATCTCGATCGGCAATCCCGAGCGGATACCGAAGGGCCCATTGCCGCGCGCGCTGCCGAAAGGCCGGTCCCACAGCGTCTTGCCGGTCTTCAGCGCGATCGCGCGGATGCCACCGTAGGGCGGCTGCTTGCACAGCAGTTTGGTGAAGGCCAGGCGCCAACCGGCGTTGACGTCCACCGCGTAGGGCACGCCGATCTGCGGGTCGCCCGCGCCTTCGGCGCTGCCCTTCGGCTTGCCCTTCATCTGGTCGCGCGGCAGCCAGCCCAGCTTGTTCGCTTCGGCGCGCGGCACCAGCTGGTTGTAGTTGGGCATGTCGTTGTAGTTGGCCACGATGATGCCGCGCTGGGTGTCCACCGCGATGCCGCCCCAGTCCGATCCACCGTTGTAGCCGGGGTACTCGATGGAATGCCGTTCGGCGCTCGGCGGCGTGTACATGCCCTCGTAGCTGGCCCGCTTGAACTGCAGTCGGCACACCAGCTGATCGATCGGCGTCATTCCCCACATGTCGCGCTCGGTCAGCGGCGCCTTGGCCAGGGTGTTGTACAGCGAGTGCGGCTGGGTCCTGGCGCGCTTGTCCGGCTCCACGCCGCCGCCCGGTGCGGGCCGTTCCTCCACGCCCACCAGCGGCTTGCCGGTGGCGCGGTCGAGCACGTAGACATCGCCCTGCTTGGTCGGCAGCACCAGTGCCGGCACCGCGCCGTTGCCCACCGGGAAGTCCACCAGCGTGGCCTGCGAGCCCTGGTCGTAATCCCACACGTCGATATGGGTGGTCTGGAAGTTCCACACCGGCTTGCCGGTGTTGACGTCGATGGCCACCAGCGAGGTGGCGTAGCGGTTTTCCGCCTCGGTGCGTGAGCCGCTGAAGTAGTCCGCCCCCGAGTTGCCCATCGGCAGGTAGACATAGCCCAGCTTTTCATCGCCTGAGGCCGTGGTCCACATGTTGGGCGTGCCGCGCGTATAGGTCTCGCCCTGCGGCGGCCGCGTGTCGATCTCCGGACGCGCCAGGTCCCAGGCCCAGCGCAGCGCGCCGGTGACCGCGTCATAGCCCTTGATCACGCCCGAGGGCGCATACCGGTACTGGCCATCGAGCACCTGGTGGCCGGTGACCACCACGCCCTGGACGATGGTCGGCGGCGAGGTGATGGAGACCATGCCCGGATAGGTGTCGCCCATGTCGTCGGTGATGCGCACCTGGCCATCGCGGCCGAAGTCGGCGCAGGGCTTGCCGGTGGCGGCATCGACGGCGATGACGCGGCCATCGAGCGTGCCTTCGATGATGCGCGTACGGCACGCGGATGCGGTGGAGGCCACCGCCGCCTGTGCAGGGCCACTGGCAGGCGCTGCCATGCCTTCGCCGGACGTCGGCGTCGGAGCAGCGGCAGTTGCGGGCGCGCCGGCCGGGACCACGTAGTAGGACACGCCGCGGCAGGCGGCGGTGTAGGGGATGGCGGCCTCGTCCACCTTCGGATCGAAGCGCCACCGCTCCTTGCCGCTGGCCGCATCGAGCGCGATCAGCACGTTGCGGCCGGTGCACAGGTATATGGTGTCGCCGACCTTGAGCGGCGTGGTCTCCGCGCCCCAACGGTAGCCGGGCAGGTCGCCGGTGCGGTAGGTCCAGGCCTTGGCCAGCTGGCCGACGTTGTCCTTGTTGATCTGCGACAGCGGCGAGTAGCGCGTGGCGTCGTAGCCGCGTCCGTAGGCGGCCCAGTCGCCCGGGGCCTGGCTGGCCGAATCACCGGTGGGGGTGGTCCCGGCGCTGGTGGGGAGCGGCCCGTCTGGCGCTGTGACGTAGTACGGCTTGAACGCCAGCGCGAAGGCGACCACGAAGCACACCCCCAGCACCGCGGCGATGCCGAAGGACAGGCGGCGCGAAGCGCCGCGGTCCAGGCGCGGCAGCAACAGGGCGATGACGAACATCAGCGCCAGGATCAGTCCCAGCCGCGGCACCCAGCGCCAGTAATCCAGGCCGCTCTCGTAGGCGGTCCAGACCACGGTCAGCACGAACACGGCGCCGTACCACCACGCGCCCGAGCTGCGGCCGCGGGCCAGTTGCACGCCGGCGATCACCAGGCCCAGGCCGGCCGGCAGGTAGTACCAGCTACCGCCCAGGGCGGCCAGCCAGCCGCCGGCGATGGTGAAGTACAGGCCGAGCAGCAGCACCAGCGCGCCGACCGCCAGCAGCGGCCAGCGGCCGCGACGCGGTGCGGAAGAAGCATTCATGGGGGACATCTCCGAGGACTGAATCACAAAATGGCGCCGCTACCTTACGCTTCTGTCATGAGAGGGGCGCGTCAAAGGGGCGCGCCCGATCCGATGAGCGGTCCATGCCAGTGCGACGCTCTGCGCACGCGCTTAATGCCACCGCGCCTACGGTCGCGGCCACGTTCCCGATCAGGAGGTCCACATGGACACCAAGTTCTTCATGACCCAGGACAGCACCGGCGAGCGCCAGCGCGTGCGCATCCTCGATGCCGATGGCAGCGGCCCCGACGCTCCCGGCCACAGCCCGCAGCGCTACGCCCTGGAGGACGGCAGCCCGGTGCTGCGCGTGGACAACGAGACTTTCCAGGTGGTGGGCACGGGGGCGTATGTGACGCTGGTGCGGGAGTGAGGTGAAGAGCGAGGAGTGAGCGGAGAGGAGTGAGGAGTGAGCGGAAGGTTGGACTGATGCTCAGCGCGTGCAAGGCGTAGCCGACGATGCCCTTGTGGGAGCGGCTTCAGCCGCGAAGGCGCCTTCCCGACAGATTCCGCCTAGCCGGACAAGCCCCTTCACGGCTGAAGCCGCTTCCACAGGGCATTCGAGATCGCTTCGAGTCGCGCCAGGGGTATAGGGCGGCAGATGCCTCAGGCGCTTCAATCGCGCTCAGCAGCGCCGACGCACGTCGCTGCGGCTCAGAGCGCGACAACGCATCCTTGCGCAGTGCTGCGCTGCGCAGCCTCCAGCACCCACATCGTCTCGATGGCCGAAGCCGCGGTGACCGGGGCGGCGGTTCCATCGCGGATCGCGCCTGCGATTCCGGTGTAGTAATCGGTCCAGCGCCCCGGCGGCAGCGGCGCTTCGATCGTATGTTCGGCATCGGCGGCGCGGTACAGCGCCGGCGAGGGATCCAGCGCCCAGCCGTCGGCGCCCGGGCGCAGGCCATCGCGCAGCTGGGCCTCCTGCGCGTCCAGCCCATGCTTGATCCAGCTGCCGCCGCTGCCGTGGGCGGCAAAGCGCGGCGGCGCATTGCACACCAGCGAACCGGCATGCAGATGCACGCGCAGGCGCTCGTAGCGCAGGATCACGTGGAAGGCATCATCGACCTGGGCACCGGCACGCTGGGCAAGGATGTCGGCCGACACTGATGCGGGCAGGCCGAACAGCTGCAGCGCCTGGTCCACCAGATGCGGGCCCAGGTCGAACCACAACCCCGTCGCCGTGCCCGGGCGTTCCCGCCAGCGCGCCTGCACCTGCGGGCGAAAGCGATCGAAATGCGAGTGCAGCTCGGCAACCTCGCCCAGCGCGCCCGAGCCGATCGCGGCACGCAAGGCCAGGAAATCCGCATCCCAGCGCCGGTTGTGGAACACGCTGAGCAGTCGGCCACATCGCGCTGCCTCGGCCGCCAGCGCCTCGGCTTCGGCCAGGGTCGGCGCCATCGGCTTGTCGATGACGACATGGCAGCCGGCCGCCAGTGCCTGGCGGGCCAGCGCCACGTGGGTGTCGTTGGGCGAGGCGATGGCCACCAGGTCGATCGCATGACGCTGCAGGGCGTGGTCCAGCGTCGGCACCACCTCGACCTCACCCAGGGCCTGGCGCACCTTGGCCGGATCGCTGGAGACCACGCAGGCCAGCTGCAGGCCCGGCGTGGACTGGATCAAGGGCGCATGGAAGACACGGCCGGCCAGGCCGAAGCCGACCAGGGCCACGCGCAGGGGGGCAGGGAAGGAGGCATCGGTCATGCGCGCAGTATCGCCCGCTCGCCGTGGCGGGGACGCATGCACAGCGCTCATCTGCCGGCCATGTCCCCTGCGTCAGACTGCCGGCCACCCCAAGCAGGAGCTCACGATGCGCATCCTTCCGTCCGTTGCCGTGCTGGTGTGTCTGGCGCTTGCCGCCTGCAGCGAACAGGCGCAGCCCGCCGCGGAGGCCGCCGGTTCCGCGGCGGCGCCCGCCTCCACGGCCCAGCTCGCCTCGGCGACGCCCGTGCAGGCGCCCGCGGCCGACACGGCCGATACGGCCGATCGCGCCCAGGCCCCTGCCAACGCAGACCCGGCTGCGGCACGCGAGATGGATGCGCGCGTGGAGCGGGTGCTGGGTGAGGCACCCGCGTATCGGGCCATGGTGGCCTCGCTCAAGCGCGCGGTCGCGGCCGAGGATGCCGCCGCGGTCGCGGCGATGGTGCATTACCCGCTGCAGGCGCGTATCGGCGGGACCCGGATCGAGGTCAAGGATGCCGCGCAGTTCCAGGCCCAGTACGCCCAGCTGATGGTGCCGGAGATCACGCGTGCCATCGCCGGGCAGGACTACGACGCGGCCTTGGTGAATCAGCAGGGCATCATGCTGGGCGATGGCCAGGTCTGGATCAGCGGCGTGTGCGCGCGGGAGGACTGCTCGGACCATCCCGCGCCGCAGGTGGTCACCCTGCAGACCACGGCCTCGTGATCGGGGCATGGCGCGGCGGGTGAATCCGCGCCATGCGGTCGTGCGGGTGAATCAGCCGCGCGGTTCCAGGTGCAGCAGGCGGCCACCGGGCTGGCTCCCGTCTTCCAGCAGCCACAGGTCGCCTTCCGGCCCCTGCTCGACCTCGCGGATGCGCTGCTTCATGTCGAAACGCTCGGCTTCGCGCGCGCCCACGCCGTCGAACTCGATCCGCACCAGCGACTGCGAGGACAGCCCGCCGATGAAGCCGCTGCCCTTCCAGCCCGGAAAGCGGTCCCCGCTGTAGATCACGAACCCGGCAGGCGAGATCACCGGATTCCAGGTGATCACCGGCGCGGTGAACTGCGGCTGGGTCGGGTGGTCGGGAATGTCGCGGCCATCGTAGTGGTCGCCGTTGGACACGATCGGCCAGCCGTAGTTGCCGCCGCGCTCGATCAGGTTGAGCTCATCGCCGCCCTTGGGGCCCATCTCGTGCTCCCACAGCCGGCCCTGCGCATCGAAGGCCAGCCCCAGGATGCTGCGATGGCCCAGCGACCACACCTGTGCGGCCACGCCGCCGCGATCGGCGAAAGGGTTGTCCGCGGGCGCGGTGCCATCGTCATGCAGGCGCAGGATCTTGCCCAGGTTGGTGTTCATGTCCTGCGCCGGGTTGAATTTCTGGCGCTCGCCCGAGCTGACCCACAGGTGCCCATCCTGTCCAAAGGCCATGCGATGGCTGTAGTGGCCCTGCCCTTCGACCTTGGGCTCCTGGCGCCAGATGACCTTCAGGTCCTCCAGCTTGCCGCCCCCGGCCTGGTCCAGCACCAGCTTGGCGCGGGCGATGGCAGCGCCCGAGGTGCCGTTCTGCCCCGCCTCGGCATAGCTGAGGTACACCCACTGGTTCTTGGCGAAATTCGGATGGATCACCACATCGCCCAGGCCGCCCTGGCCGCCGAAGGCCACCTCTGGCACCCCGGCGATATCGCCGGCGCGCGAGGTCTTGAAGTCGTACAGCTTCAGCTTGCCTTTCTTCTCGGTCACCAGCAGCCGGCCATCGGGCAGGAACGTCATGGCCCATGGCTCGTCGAACTGCGCCACGGGCTTGACCAGGAAGGGCAGCCCGGTCTCCGGCGGCTGGTTGGTCTGCGGCGGCGGCGTGGTGGGTGGGGTGGGCGCGGCCGGCGCCGGGGCCGGTGCGGGCGCGGCAGAGGAAGATCCGCCGCCGCACGCGGACAACACCAAGGCCAGGCTGGCCATGGCCAGGGACGTCATGCGCATCGCTACTCTCCGAAAAGATAGGCCACGGCCAGGGTGCCGATGGCGAGAACGCCCTTGTACCCAACTGCGGCCAGGCAAATGTTCACAGCGCATAAAATGACGACGCAGTGCGGCATGCGGCCATGACGGCGCTCGCGCTACGCTGCGGGCCAGCCCTTCGGAAACACCGCTGCATGACTCCGTTCCCCGCCCAGTTGGCCTTTCTCGGTCCGGTGCTCGGCGTCGCCGGAATCGCCTACTTCTTCTATCGGCGCCTGGGAAGCGAGGCACCGCAACAAGCGTGGGAGCCCGGCCAGAACCTGATCCGGGTAGTGCTGCTGGCGCTGGTGCTGCTGTTGTTCGGAATCGCCACCGCGGCCCTGCCCTGGAGCGTGGGCATGGGTGAGCTGGTGGGCGCGTTGGGCGGCGTGGCCCTGGGACTGGCCAACCTGCGGCACGCGGCGCCGCGTTGGGACAGCCGCGGTGGCCATTACACCCCCAACCCCTGGATCGGCGGCCTGCTGGCGGCCCTGATGATCGGACAGCTGGTCTGGCATGTGTCGGCCGGCAAGCCAGTGGTGCCGACCGCGCCGCACCATGATTTCGATCCGGTCACCATGGCGCTGGCGGTGGCGCTGCTGGCCTACGGGCTGACCCATTCCCTGGGTCTGTGGCTGCGCATGCGCGCGCTGCGCCGCGCCTCTACACTGGCAGGCTGAGTCATCGGTTCTATCGGGCTCAGCTCAGCGCGCTGGGCTGCTCGAACGGCAACGGCTGGGCGCCGGCGCCGGTGATCGCCGGCTCGACCCGATCCAGTGCCTCGTCCTCGCCATCGACCACCAGCAGGATACGGCCGGCCTCTATTTCCTCCTCGAAGGCACGCCGCACCGGGTCGGGGATGGACGAGCCCACCAGCGCCGAGGCCCAACCGCCTACCGCGGCCCCGGCCAGGGCGGTGACGCCGGCACCTGCCAGGGTCAACCCCAGCGGCGGCACCGCAATGGCGACCAGTCCGGCCAACAGGCCGGCAGCGCCACCGCCCAGCGCGCCTTTCAGCGCTGCAGGCTTGAAGTCGGTGGCCGCGTCCTTGCGATGCTCGGGAATGTTTTCCAGTTCGATATCCGACCGGGCGATCAGGGACAGGTCGTCGTCGGGAATGCCTCCGGCGCGTGCGGCCTGGAGGGCGCGCTGGGCGCTGGTGACATCGTGGGTGCGGTAGACGCGGCGCTTCTTCATCGGGAGCTCTCGCAGGGCGTGTGCGCGCAGCTTTAGTGGGGGGCAGTTACTCACCCGTGACGGCGCATCGACGGGTGCCGGGCGACCATACCGGCATGCTCCCGTTCCTGACCGTGAATTGCCCCTACTGTGGCGAACCGCAGGACGTGGCCGTGGACGACACCGCGGGCGACCAGCAGTATTTCGAGGACTGCCAGATCTGCTGCAAGCCGATGTGGATGAGCGTTTCGCTGGACCCTGACACCGGCGAGATCCAGCTGAGCGCCAGGTCGCAGGACGACTGACGAGGAAGCGGAGATTTTCGGCCGGCAGGGACCGCTGCTGCCGCCGCACCGCTACCATGGAGCGCGCGGCATCGCTGGTGGCGCGACTTCCCTGATGGAGTGGACCGATGAATCTGCCGTTGCACTACGGCCTGCTGGGCGTGCTCGAAGCCTCGGCGATCGCTTTCGCGATCGGACTGCTGGTGTATCTGCTGCTGCGCTGGATCGGCGCGCGCAACGGCTGGAGCCCGGGTCATGTCATCGGCTGGGCTGCCATCATCGCCATCGCCATCTCCGCCGGGGTGGATCTGTGGAACATGCTGTACCTGGGCGTGATAAAGCTGGAGTCGCCGCTGTATGCGCGACTTGCGCTCAAGCGCATCCACGATGCGGACTCGGTGGCCATCCGCGCCTTTTGCGAAGCCCTGGCTGCCGGTGCCGCTGTGGGCTGTGGAGCGTCATGGTTCAGCCTGCGTTCTGAAGAAAAGCCCGGGGATGCAGCGCACGTTTCCACGGAAAAGAAACGCTGATCCAACGCCTTTTTGCTGCATTGAAGTGATCGCTTACAGCGCTCTCATGGACGGCTAACAAGCAGCTAGCGCGAAGCCTTGCGAAGTGGGTTAAGCGCGTGTCGCCTGCGCGATTGCCCACCCTGATCGATTCAGCCTGCGACGCGCAGGGTGAGCCCGTGCAAAGCAGCACGACCACCCTTCGACGCAAGGAGAATTCGATATGAACACTCGGACCCCGCGCAACGCCGTCATCGCCCTGATCGCCATGGCCGCCGCCGCGACCACGCCGTTGGCCTTCGCCCAGAGCGCGTCCATGGCCACGCAGGACGAGGTGCAGCAGTCGGCCATGCAGCAGCAGGCGCAGGTCGAGGCGCAGTCGCGTGCCGCCGAGCAGCAGCGCAATGCCGCCAGCCCGCAGGCGACCGGCGCTGCAACCCAGGCCGCGCAGCAGAGTGGCGCATCGTCCGGTCAGGGCCAGCAGGGCTGGGCGGATGTGGACACCGACGGCAACGGCACCATCAGCAAGCAGGAAGCCACGGCGAACGCCGGGTTGACGCAGATCTTCGATCAGGCTGATGCCGACACCAACGGCGAACTGACGCCGGATGAGTACAAGTCGTTCATCTCCAAGAACTACGGCGGTGCAGCGGGCGCAGGTGCCGGCCAGCCGCAGCAGCAGACCCAGCCCGGCAGCCAGAATTGATGACGCGCGCCGGATACTGAGGTAGAACACATGGGCGGCAATCGTGCCGCCCGGCGAAGATCCCTCTCGCTCCCGCTCGTGAGAACGCGCACCCGTTATCGGCATTTCCTCCACTGCTGTGCCGAACGCATGCGCCATTCAAGGAGAGTACGATGAAGTCGAACAAATACCTGGCAACCCCGTTTGCGCTGTGCCTGGCCTTGGCAACACCCTTTGTGCTGAGCGCCTGCAACAAGCCCGAAGAGCCCGCGACGCCGCCGGCAGGCGAGACGACACCGGCTGAAACGCCACCACCGCAGACCCCGCCGCCGACCGACCCGGCAGCGCCGCCGGCCGCGGATCCGATGAATTCGCCGGCGACCGATCCGGCAGCACCGTCGCCGCCGCCGGAAACCCCGCCAGCGGAGACGCCGCCCGCCGACGGTAGCAAGCCGGCCAGCTGATCGATTGCATCATGTGCAAGACAGGACGGGACCGCTTCGGCGGTCCCGTCTTTCTTTGGCGTCGAGCGCCCACGATAGAATGGCGACCTTCCTCAAAGTGGACGCAAGTCATGCATGCCATCCGTTGGGTCGGCTTCGACGGTGACGACACGCTCTGGAAGAGCGAGGATTATTACCGCGCCGCGGAGTCGTCTTTTGAGGCCGTGCTGGGCCACTACATCGACCTGAGCGACCAGCGCACCAGCGCGCATCTGCTGGCGGTAGAGCGGCGCAACCTGCGCGTGTTCGGCTATGGCGCCAAGGGCATGACCCTGTCGATGATCGAGGCGGCCATCGAGCTGACCCAGGCCCGCATCTCCGCGCGGGACATCCAGCGTATCCTGGAGATTGGCCGGGCCACGCTGGATCATCCGGTGGAGTTGATCGATGGCGTGCGCCAGGCCGTGGAAGCCATCGCCGCCACGCACGAGATCGTGCTGGTCACCAAGGGCGATCTGTTCCACCAGGAAGCCAAGATCCAGCAATCCGGACTGTCCGATCTGTTCCATCGCATCGAGATCGTCTCGGAGAAGGACACCCAGACCTATGCGCGCGTCATCGGCGAGCTCGGCGTCGAGCCGGCGCAGTTCGCCATGGTCGGCAACTCCATGCGCTCGGACATCGCCCCGGTGGTCGGCCTGGGCGGCTGGGGCGTGCACGTGCCCTACCACATCACCTGGGCGCACGAAGCCGAGCACGACCTGGCCGAGGATCACCCGCGCATGCTGCAGGTGGCCACGGCCAGCGCCTTGCCCGAGGCGCTGGCGCGCATCGAGCTGGCGGCGGCGTGATGCGCCACTGGCCACGGCTGGCGATGCTGTGCGGTGTGCTGATCGCCGCCCCTGCCCTGGCCCAGCGGGCACCGGCCGGCGCCAAGGCCGACATGCAGGCGCCCGTGGACACGCGCGCCACCGGTGACAAGGCGATGGATGCGCGGCTGGCGGACATCGACGTCTACGCAGGCACCTATCCGCAGGCCTTCATCGACGAAGTCGGCCGCTACCTCGACGTGCCGCGCGGCTACGCCGAGGCCCTGCTGAACCAGCAGGGTTGGCAGGCCGGCGATATCTGGTACGCCTGCGCCCTGGGCAAGGTCATCGGCCAGCCCTGTCGCGCTGTGGTCCGCACCCGCAGCCGCCTGCCGCAGGCCGACTGGAGCGAGGTCGCCCAAGCCCTGGACGCGCCCCTGGACCGCCGCCAGCAGCAGGCCCTGCGCGAACTGTCCGAGCGCAGCTACCGCCACTGGGCGCGCCCGCTGCCGAAAGGCTGATCGCCTCCCCGCCCATGGCCGATAATGGCCGCATGACCGCCGCCGATCGCTTCGAAGACTCCTTCCGCCTGTCCGTCGCGCCGATGATGGACTGGACCGACCGCCATTGCCGGGCGTTCCATCGCGTGCTGGCGCCGCATGCGCGGCTGTATACCGAAATGGTGCATGCGCAGGCGGTGATCCACGGCGACCGGCAGCGGCTGCTGGGCTTCGATGCCAGTGAGCATCCGGTAGCGCTGCAGCTGGGGGGCGCGGACCCGGCGCATCTGGCGCAGGCGGCCCTCATCGCGCAGGACTGGGGCTATGACGAGATCAACCTCAACGTGGGTTGCCCGTCCGACCGCGTGCAGGCCGGTCGCTTCGGCGCCTGCCTGATGAAAGAGCCGGCGCTGGTGGCCGAGTGCATCGCGGCCATGCGGGATGCGGTGACCGTGCCGGTGACGGTCAAGTGCCGGCTGGGGGTGGACGAGCAGGAGGACTACGCGCTGTTCGCGGCCTTCATCGATACCGTGGCAGCCACCGGCTGCACGGACTTCATCGTGCATGCGCGCAAGGCCTGGCTGCAGGGCCTGTCGCCCAAGGAGAACCGCGAGATCCCGCCGCTGCGCTACGAGTGGGCGCACCGGCTCAAGCGCGAGCGCCCACAGCTGCGGATCGCCATCAACGGCGGCATCGCCACGCTGGAGGCCATCCACGCCCAGCTGGCCCACGGCGATGGGGTGATGCTCGGGCGCGCTGCCTACCACGACCCATACCTGCTGCATCGGGCCGACGTGTCGCTGTACGGGGGTGCCGAACGCGAACGCGCCGAACTGCTGCGCGCCTGGCGGCCTTACGTGGAAACGCAACTGGCCCAGGGCGTTGCGCTGAAGCATCTGACCCGGCACGTGCTCGGCCTGTTCCACGGCCGCCCCGGCGGGCGCGCGTTCCGCCAGGTGCTCAGCGAAGGCGCGCATCGCGCCGGCGCGGACTGGGCCCTGGTCGAGCAGGCCCTGGCGGTCACCGCCAACGCGCGGCGGGCGGCGTGAGCATGCTCACTCGTGATCCGGAGGCCTTCCTGGCCCACGTGCAGGGGCTGTCCCACGACTTCGGCCCGGCCACGGCCAAGGCCGCCTTCCTGGTCTCGCCCGACGGCTTCGCCCGGGCCGAGGAATCGGCGCAGGACAACCGCTACATGGCCGGCGCCGGCGATTTCGATGCGGGCACGGCCCTGGCCCAGCACCACGACCTGCAGGCCGCCTTATCCAGCGAACGCCCGGTGCTGTGCTTTCCCGGTGCACCGGCAACGCCGGACGCGGTGTTTCCCAACAATGTCTTCGCCACGGTCGCCGGGCGCACCGTGATCGGGCGCATGCGCCATCCGGTCCGGCAGCGCGAGGCCGAGCGCGCCGACATCCGCGGCTTCTTCTCGCAGGTGATGGGTTACGCCGAGACCGACCTGAGCGGCCAGCCGCACGTGTGCGAACTGACCGGCGCCCTGGTGATCGATCGCGCCCGCGGGATCGGCTTCTGCGGCCTGTCAGAGCGCTGCGACGCGCAGGGCGCGGCATTGATGCACGAGGCCCTGGGCCTGCGCGCGACCCTGCTGTTCGATCTGGCGCCGGGCGAGTACCACACCAACGTCGTGCTCGCCGTGCTGGCCGGCCGCGCCGCGCTGTTCAGCGCCGCGGGCTTTGCCGACCCGGCGGTGCCCGAGGTGCTGCAGGCGCTGTACGGCCCGCATGCCATCGCCCTGTCGCGCCAGGAGCATGCCGATTTCGCTGGCAACGCCATCAGCCTGAGCCCGCATTCGGTGTGGATGAGCCAGCGGGCCGCGTCCGCCTTGACGCCCGCCACCCGCCAGGGCCTGCAGGCCGCAGGCTTCGCCGTGCGCGCGGTGGACCTGTCGGCACTGGAGGCCGGCGGGGGCTCGTTGCGCTGCTGCGTCGCCGAGATCTTCTGAGCGGCTGGCCGCGGGCCTTCACCTCACTGAAGGTCAGCGCGTGCGGGCTCTGCGGTTTCAGTGGCGATTCAATGCCTGCTGTCAGACTGCGGGGACATTCAAGAGGAACGCGTTCGGCTGTCGGCTGCCGTTCAGTACCACCGGCAACCAAGCCGTTACGATTCTGTTATGACCTGGCGCACTTCAATCCCGACCCTGGCACTGGCCGCGGCCTTGGCTGCACTGGCCCTGGTGGCGGTGCGGCCTTCGACTGCCTGGGCCCAGCAGGGCCCGCCGCCGCCGGGAATGCCGGAGGCCGCGCCGCAGGCCGAATCCTTCCCGTCACGGACCCAGCGCGTGCGGGCCATGTCCGAGTCGGTGCGTCGGGTGCAGCGCTCCGTCGGCGGTCAGGTCCTGGGGGCCGAGCGCGTGCAGTTCGATGGCCGCGACATCACCCGGGTCAAGGTGATGGATGACCGGGGCCGCGTGCGCTATGTGGATGACGACCCTTGGGAGCGTACACGCCGTCGTGGCGGAGCTGAACGAAACGATTTCCGAGCGCCGAGTCCACGCCCATCTAACCCCGGCAGGCCGTAATCTGAACAGGTTCGTGCGGCCCCAGCCGCCGCCTTAACCGGAGTTTTCATGCGTATTTTGCTTGTCGAAGACGAAGCGCCGCTGCGCGAGACCCTGGCTGCGCGCCTCAAGCGCGAAGGCTTTGCCGTCGATGCCGCCCAGGATGGCGAAGAAGGCCTGTACATGGGTCGCGAAGTCCCCTTCGACGTGGGCATCATCGACCTGGGCCTGCCCAAGATGTCGGGCATGGAGCTGATCAAGGCGCTGCGCGATGAGGGCAAGAAGTTCCCGGTGCTGATCCTGACCGCGCGTTCGAGCTGGCAGGACAAGGTCGAGGGCCTCAAGCAGGGCGCCGACGACTACCTGGTCAAGCCCTTCCACGTGGAGGAGCTGCTGGCCCGCGTGAACGCGCTGGTGCGCCGCGCCGCCGGCTGGTCCAAGCCGACCCTGGAATGCGGCCCGGTGGCGCTGGACCTGGCGGCGCAGACCGTCAGCGTCGGCGGCAGCAATGTCGACCTCACCAGCTACGAGTACAAGGTGCTCGAGTATCTGATGATGCATGCCGGCGAACTGGTCTCCAAGGCCGACCTGACCGAGCACATCTACCAGCAGGATTTCGACCGCGACTCCAACGTGTTGGAGGTCTTCATCGGTCGCCTGCGCAAGAAGCTGGACCCGGATGGTGAGCTCAAGCCGATCGAGACCGTGCGCGGCCGCGGCTATCGCTTCGCCATTCCGCGCAACGAAGGTTGATGCCCAAGGAGCCGACCTTCGCCTCCAGGCTGGCCCGACGCGGGCGCAACGTCATCCGACGGCTGCGCCCGCGCTCGTTGCGGGCCCGGCAGCTGCTGGCGGCGAGCATTTTCCTGCTGGCCTTCCTGGCCGGGGCGGGCTATGCGCTGAACATCGCCTTCGTGCGCACCGCGCAGGAGAACCAGCGCCATCGCCTGCAGGGCTTTGCGATGGCCTATGCCAACAAGGTCGACTTCGACCGCGGCGGCAACCTGATCCCGCCCGAGCCGCCGGTGGACCCGCGCTTCGGCGGGCCGGGCAGTGGCCTGTACGCGGAAATCGTGCTGCCCAACGGCTCGTGGAGCTCTGATTCCACCTTGGGCCTGCGCCTGCCGGACGAGCCCATGCTCGACCCGCTGCAGGAGAAGTTCGACGGGCCCATCGCGATCACCAAGATCGATGGCACCGAGGGCGAGGTCTACCGCCTGGGCCTGGGCACGGTGTGGGCGGCCGAACGCGACCCGGAGAGCGAGTTCCCCTACACGATCTACATCCTGGAAGACACGCAGATCCTGGACAGCCAGCTGGCCACGTTCCGGCGCGCGCTGTGGGTTTCGCTGGGCGGCGCCGGCCTGGTGCTGGCCCTGCTGCAAGGGTTGATCCTCAACTGGAGCCTGCGCCCGCTGCAGCGGGTGACCAACGAGGTCAAGAAGATCCAGCGTGGCCAGGCCAGCCGCATGAGCGAGCGCCATCCGCCCGAGCTCGAGCCGCTGACCGAAAGCATCAACGCCTTCATCGAATCCGAGCGCGAGAACCTGGACCGCCAGCGCAACACGCTGGCCGACCTGGCGCACAGCCTGAAGACCCCGCTGGCAGTCCTGCGTGCGCAGCTGGAGGAGGGCGTGCACGCCAACGCGCTGCGCGAGGAGCTGGATCGCCAGCTGCGCCGCATGAACGACCTGGTGTCCTACCAGCTGGCGCGGGCGGCCTCCAGCGGCCATGCCTTGTTCGCCGCGCCGATCGCGGTGGAGCCGCATGCCGAGGAGATCGTGCTGGGGCTGGAGAAGGTCTACGCCTCCAAGGGCGTGGTCTGCGAGTTCGAGCTGGACCCGGAAGCGCGCTTCTACGGCGAGCCCGGCGACCTGCAGGAGCTGATGGGTAACCTGCTGGAGAACGCCTTCAAGTGGGCGCGCTCGCGCGTGCTGCTGACCGTGGCGGTGCTGCCCAGTTCGGCCAACCGGCGCGCCGGCCTGCTGCTTGCGGTGGACGATGACGGCCCGGGCATCGCCGAGGAAGACGTGGCCCGCATCCTCCAGCGCGGCGTGCGCGGCGACGAGCGCGTGCAGGGCCACGGCATTGGCCTGGCGATCGTGCAGGACCTGGTCAAGGGCTATCGCGGCGAGCTGACCGTCGGCCGCTCGCAGGAGCTGGGCGGCTCGCGCTTCGAAGTGCAACTGCCGCCCGGACTGGGCTGACCTGCGCAGGGCGCGGGGGCGCGCTCAGCGGACCGCCCCAGCCATGGGCGAGGGACCGTAGAGCCGTTCCAGGTGGGCGGCCACCTGCGGCATGGCCCGCGCCAGCGTGTGGGGATCGGACCAGTGGTACTCGCTGGTCACCGCGAAAAACTCCTCGGGCGACTCGGCCGCATACGGATCGATCGCGGTCTCATGGCCGCCATCGGCCTGGGCCTGGAAGGCATCGAAGGCCTGCTGGAAATCGCGTGCCCACTGCCCATGCCAGGGGCGTGGCAGCGGCGGCGTGCCATCGATCGCGCCGTCGAGCGCGTCCAGCTTGTGCGCCATCTCATGCACCGCCACGCAGAAGCCGGCGTCAGGCTCGGCGATATCGGCCTGGATGTCAGCCCAGGACAGGATCAGCGGCCCGCTGTCCCAGGATTCGCCGATCAGCTCGTCTTCCCACTCGTGCAGCACGCCGGCGGCATCGACATGGCTGCGCTGGACGCGGAAGGCCTCTGGATAGACCAGCAACTGCGACCAGCCACGCAGCCCGGTCGGCCCGAACTCGATCAACGGCAGGCAGCACAGCGCGGCCAGCTGCACGCGTGCCTGGTCGTCCAGCACCAGCCCGCCCAGCGGGGTGATGGCCTTCTCGTGGAGGAAGCGCTCGGTCAGGGCCTTGAGCTGGGCCTGACGCGGTGCGGGCAACGGGTGAACCCAGGGCAGGGCGCCGGTGGCGCTGCGCCAGAGCTGGGGGTCCAGTGTCGTCGGCCGGCCGCGCAGCCGCGCCAGCAGCCCTGCAATCAGCGGAACATGCCCGGCAGGAAGCTATGCCACTTCGGTGCGCGCAGCCGCAGGGCATCGTCGTCCGAGCCGCCGCCACGGCTGCCGGCGGCCGCTGGCGTCGCGGAAGGGGCCGAATACTTGCTGCGTGCGGCGCTGCTGGCCGGATGGCTGGCGCCGGCGCGACGGGCGTCGTCGGTGGCCTGGGTTTCCAGATCCTCGCAACTACCGGAGGGCAGGGAACGGCCAGTCTGCGCCAGCGCGGGCGCGATGGCGCACAGCAACAGCACGGACGCGAGGCTGGCTCGCAGCATGGTCGACTCCAGTAGGGCGGTTCGGGACCGCTCCCGACTATAACGCGGTTTTGACGCGGCTGCTGGCAGGCAGTGGCTGCCGCATAATGCCGCGATGTCCGATCGACCTGTTCATGTTCCCGCCCGCCCGGGCGCTTTGCGGAAGGCGTGCTGATGCTTGACCGCGACCTGCTGCAGCGCCTGATCCAGGGCCCGGCCAGCGGTGCGGCCCTGGCCGCCGCCTGCGGTGTCTCGCGCGCGGCGATGTGGAAGCGCATCGAAGCCCTGCGCGAGGCCGGCATCGAGATCCAGGCCCAGGCCGGGCGCGGCTACCAGCTGGCCACCCCGGTCGAGCTGCTGGATCAGGTCGCGCTGCGGGCGATGCTCTCGCCCGCAGCGCAGGCCGAGCTGGCCTCGCTCGAGGTGGCCTTCGAGATCGATTCGACCAATTCGGCCCTGCTGCGCGCGCCCGCGCCCGAAGCGGGCTGCACCGTGCTGCTGGCCGAGCGCCAGAGCGGCGGGCGCGGCCGGCGCGGGCGGTCCTGGGTCTCGCCCCTGGCGGCGCATCTCTACCTGTCGGTGTCGCGCGGCTTCGGCGGCGGGCTGTCGCGTCTGGGGGGGCTGAGCCTGGCGGCCGGCGTGGCCGTGGCCGAGGCCCTGCGCGCGCTGGGCGTGAGCCAGGTGGGCCTGAAATGGCCCAACGACCTGGTGGTGGGGCAGCGCAAGCTGGGCGGGCTGCTGGTGGAAGGCGGGGGCGAGCATGCCGGCCCGGCGCGTGCGGTGCTGGGCCTGGGCCTGAACTGGCGGATGCCGCCCGACCAGGCCGCGCAGATCGACCAGCCCTGGACCGACCTGTGCCGGGCGCTGCAGCCCACGCCAAGCCGCCAGCAGCTGGCGGCCAGCGTGCTGGAGCATCTGCTGCCAGCCCTGGCGCAGTTCGACCGCGAGGGGCTGGCGCCGTTCCAGGCGCGCTATGCCGCGCTGGACAGCCTCAAGGACCAGCCGGTGCGCATCTTGCTGCCGCAGGGCGGCTTCGATGGCCTGGCCCAGGGCATTGCGGCCGATGGCGCCCTGCAGGTGCTGGTCGGCCAGGAACGGCGCAGCGTGCATGCCGGCGAAGTCAGCGTGAGGCGCGCATGAGCCGCTGGGTCTTCGACCTGGGCAATACCCGGCTCAAATGCGCGCGGCTCGATGCCCATGGCGGCCTGGCCGAGGTCCTGGCGCTTGGACATGACGGGGCCAGCTTCGCCCAGGCACTGGCGCAGGCGCTGCCGGATTCGCTGGAGTCGGCCTGCCTGGCCAGCGTGGCCTCGCCGGCCCTGACCACGGCCGTGCGCGACACCGTGCTCACGCGCTGCCGGCGCCTGTCGATGGCACGCACCCAGGCGCGGCTGGATGGCTTGGTGGTGGCCTACGAGGATCCGTCCAGGCTGGGGGTGGACCGCTTCCTGGCGATGCTGGCCGCGTACCGGCGCGCGCGGCGGGCCACGCTGGTGGTCGGCGTCGGCACGGCGGTGACGGTGGATCTGGTCCGCGCCGACGGGCTGCACCTGGGCGGCAGCATCGCGCCCTCGCCGCGGCTGATGCGCCAGGCCCTGCACCAGGCCGCCGCGCAGCTGCCGGCGCAAGGTGGCCAAGCGCTGGATTTCGCGGCAGACACCGCCGATGCCCTGGCCTCCGGCTGCGATGGCGCGGCCGTGGGCTTGATCGTGCACAGCCTCGAACGCGCCCAGGCGCGCCTGGGCGAGCGTCCGCAGCTGTTGCTGCATGGCGGTGGCAGCGAAGCCTTGCAGCCGTGGTTGCCGCAGGCCGAGTACGCGCCTTCGCTGGTGCTGGAAGGCCTGGCGCGCTGGTCCATGCTGGGGCAGCCGGTAACGGCCTGACTAGAATCGCCCCTATGCCCATCCGCGCCCTGCTGGTCCTGCTGGTCTTCCTCAACCTCGGCGTCGCGGCCTGGGCGTTGCTGGGCCCGGAGCGGACGCGGCCGGCCGCGGCGACGCCTGCCGCGGCGCGCGAGGTGCCGGAACTACCGCTGGCGCCGCGCTTGGCCAAGGCGGCACCCGTGGGTCCGGCCGAGGCGACAGGCGCGGGGAACGGCGAAGCAAAGCCCGCCCCCGCCAGCGAGGCCAAGGCAGCTGAGCCTGCACCGGCACCGGCCGCCACCGCCGCGTCGGCCCCGGAATCGGCGCCGACTTGCCTGCGCCTGGGCCCTTATGCCGACGAGGCTGCCGCGCGCGCCGCGCTGGCGGCCGCGCGCGGGCAGGTCTTGCGCGGCCAGGTGCAACAGCAGGCCGCCGCGGCGCCCGCCGCGTACACCGTGTCCATGCCGCCGCAGGCCGATCGCGAGCAGGCCCTGGCCTTGGCCCAGCGCATCAAGGACGCCGGCTTCGACGACCTGCTGGTGGTCAACACCGGCGAGCAGGCCAACGCCATCGCCCTGGGTCGGTATCGCAGCCTGGCCGCCGCCGAGCGCCGTCAGCAGTCACTGCGGGACAAGGGCTTTGCCGCGCGCCTCACGCCAGCGGGCGAGGCGGCTGCCGCGCCGTGGTGGCTGGCGGTGGCCGTGCGCGATGCCGATGCGGCCCAGGCCCTGGCCGCGCTTGCCGGCGCCAGCCAGTCGCGCAAGCTCGATTGCGCTGCAGTGCGCTAGAATCGCCGCCCGCGCATCTTCGTGCCGCTTTAGCTCAGCTGGTAGAGCAACCGCCTTGTAAGCGGTAGGTCGTCCGTTCGATTCGGACAAGCGGCACCATTCATCCTCTCCGCGGCCATGGGTGGTGCAACCGATGCTGACTGGCGCAAGGCCCGGTTCACGCGGCCTCGACGGTATTCAGGTCAGCCTTCACACCAAGGTTTTCCAATGGGGAAAGCCGGAAAACCATGACCGGAGAACGTATATGAAGCGCACGATCTACATGCTGGTCCTGACGGCGTTTGCCGCCGTGTCCCTGTCGGCCTGCAACACCGTTGCCGGCGCCGGCAAGGACGTGCAGAAGGTGGGCGACAAGATGGAGCAGTCCGCCGACAAGACCGGTGCCACCTCGCCGAACTGATCGGTGGGTGCGTCATCACGCAGGAAGGCCGGCGCAAGCCGGCCTTTTTTATGTTTGTTGGATGGAACGCGATCAGTGGCTTGGCGATGTGGGAGTGCGTGCGCTCCACTTGTTGCCGAACATGAACCGCATACTCGGACTCCACGGTGCACGGACCGACATAACGCCGCATGCACGCGCGAATCATGCGCGGCAAATGCCTCGGCGGCGACGCTGTCCACGCGGCGAATGACCGCGTACCCAAGCAAGCGAGGAACGTCATGAACAAGGACATCATTGCAGGCAACTGGAAGCAGTTGAAGGGCAAGATGCAGGCCAAGTGGGGCGACCTGACCGACGACGATTTCACCGTCGCCGAGGGCAACACCGAGTACCTGGCGGGCAAGCTGCAGGAGCGCTATGGCTGGGACCGCGACCGCGCGCACAGCGAGGTCAAGGCCTTCGAGCGCAGCCTGCACGACGATCCGAATCATCGTCACTGACCACGTGTCAGCAAGCCACCGGGCGTGACGAGGCGCCCGGTGGTGATGACGATCATGGGCTGGATCGGTGGGAGTGGCTTCAGTCGCAAAGAGGACTTCCCCGGAAGGTCTCTTCGCGGTTGAAGCCGCTCCCGCGATAGGTCGGCGCAGGCGTCGCTGACGAGGCTGCGGCGCTGCGGGGTACACTGCCCGCCCCCTGTCGCCTTCGATCCGCATGACCACGCGCGTCCTTACCGGCATCACCACTTCCGGCACGCCTCACCTGGGCAACTACGTGGGCGCGGTGCGCCCGGCCATCATCGCCAGCCACGCGGGTGACACCGAAAGCTTTTTCTTCCTTGCCGATCTGCACAGCCTGATCAAGGCGCAGGAGCCGGACAGGACGCAACGTTCGACCCTGGAGATCGCCGCGACCTGGCTGGCCGCCGGGCTGGAGCCGGACAAGGTGTGGTTCTACCGCCAGAGCGATATCCCGGAGATTTCCGAGCTCACCTGGTTTCTTACCTGCGTGGCCAGCAAGGGCATCCTCAACCGCGCCCATGCGTACAAGGCCGCGGTGGACAAGAACCGCGCCGACGGCGAGGACGACGATGCGGCCGTGACCGGCGGGTTGTTCATGTACCCGGTGCTGATGGCCGCCGATATCCTGCTGTTCAATGCGCACAAGGTGCCAGTGGGGCGCGACCAGGTGCAGCACATCGAGATGGCCCGCGACTTCGGTCAGCGCTTCAACCATGTGTACGGACGCGATTACTTCGTCCTTCCCGAGGCGGCGGTGGATGACAACGTCGCCACCTTGCCGGGCCTGGATGGCCGCAAGATGAGCAAGAGCTATGGCAACACCATTCCCTTGTTCGCCAAGCCCTCCGAGCTGAAGAAGCTGATCTTCTCCATCCTCACCGACTCGCGTGCGCCCGGCGAACCCAAGGACACCGCGGGCTCGCCGCTGTTCCAGCTGTACCAGGCCTTCGCCACGCCGGAGCAGACCCAGGACTTCGCACAGGCCTACGCCGATGGCATCGGCTGGGGCGATGCCAAGCAGCAGCTGTTCGAACTCGTGGACGGCCAGGTGGCGCCGCTGCGCGAGCGGTATGAGGCCTTGATCGCACGGCCCGACGATATCGAGGACATCCTGCGCGATGGCGCGGCACGTCTCCGCCGTCAGTACGCCACGCCCTTCATCGGCGAGCTGCGCCAGGCGGTGGGCCTGCGCAACCTGGCCGAGCAGAAGGCCGTGGCCAAGCCTGCGGCCAGCAAGGCCGCGCTGCCGCAGTTCAAGCAGTATCGCGAGAAGGACGGGCGCTTCTACTTCAAGCTGCTCGACAGCGATGGTGCGCTGCTGATCCAGAGCCAGGGCCTGGAAACGCCGAAGCTGGCCGGCGAGCTGATCGCGGTGCTCAAGCAGGCCGAACACGGCGATGCGCTGCAATCCAGCGAGTTCACCCTGGAAGTCGAAGTGCCGCGCGTGCTCCAGGCGCTGGCGCGCCTGCGCGAGGCGGCGGCCTGACCGCATCGGGTACCGTCACCGGCGGTCGATGCGTTGCGACCAAAGCGGGGTCGCAGCGCCATCGGGCAGCCGCCTACACTCGTGCATCACCCGCACAGCCAGGGCCTCATGAGCGACGGCATCCGTACCATCGACACCGCGTTCCAGCGCGACCACTTCGATGCGTGCTACCTCATCGTGCACGCCGGCCGCGGTGCCTTCATCGACTGCGGCACCAATCACTCGCTGCCCCGGCTGCTGGGCGCGCTTGAGCTGGAGGGCCTGACCCCCGCGCAGGTCGACTACGTGCTGGTCACCCATGCGCACCTGGATCACGCCGGAGGCGCCGGCCAGCTGATGCGGCATCTGCCCAAGGCCACGCTGGTGGCGCACCCGCGCGCCGCGCCGCATCTGATCGATCCGACGCGACTGGTGGCCGGTGCGACCGCGGTTTACGGCCAGGAAGAGATCGCCCGCAGCTATGGCACGGTCATGCCGGTGCCGGCCGAACGCGTGCAGATCGCGCACGGCGATGAGCACGTGGTGGATCTGGCCGGGCGCGCGCTGCTGTGCCTGGACACGCCTGGCCATGCGCGCCACCACTACTGCGTGTGGGATGCGCACAGCGCGTGCTGGTTCACCGGCGATACCTTCGGCCTGTCCTATCGCGAGCTGGACACCGCGCAGGGGCCCTTCATCCTGCCGACCGGCTCGCCGGTGCAGTTCGAACCGCAGGCCATGAAGCAATCCATCGCGCGCATGCTGGCGCGCGGGCCGCAGGGCATGTTCCTCACCCATTACGACCGTGTCGGCCGGAACCTGCAGCAGGTCGGCAAACTGGCCAACGACCTGTATGAGCAGATCGATGCGATGGTCGAGATCGGCGAGCGCTGCAGCGGGGCGCAGGGCCGCCACGCCTGCCTGGTCGAGCGCCTGCGCGCGCTCTATCTTGGTCGCGCAAGGCTGCACGGGGTGACGCTGGAGGATGCCCGCATCCTGGAGCTGCTGGGCATGGATATCGAGCTCAACGCGCAGGGACTGGCGTGCTGGCTGGACCGACCGGCGCGCTAACGTATTCCCGAGCCACCGTGCGCGATGTGGTCAGGCTGCGCGGCGGCTGCCGCGACACGGGGCGCAAACGCATTCGATTAGACTGGCCCGCCGCTGTCTTGCTGAGCGCCGCACTTGAACATGGATCGCCTTTTCCTCGGGCTGCTGGCCTGGTCTGTTTCTGTGGCGGTGCAGGCCGCGCAACCGGCGGCAGATGCCGTCGCGCTCAAGCAACACGTGCGCGTGCTGGCCTCCGATGCCTACGAGGGACGCGCGCCGGCCTCGGAGGGTGAGCGCAAGACGGTGGATTACCTGGCCCGGCAGTTCGCCGAGGCCGGGCTGCAACCCGGCGGCGACCATGGCGGCTGGACGCAGGCGGTGACCCTGGTCCGCACCCAGGTCCGGGGCACGCCCAGCGCCACGCTGACCGCCGGTGGCGCAACGCGGGCGCTGGTCAATGGTCAGGACGTGACGCTGCAGTCGCTGGCGCCGGTGGCCAAGGTGGAGCTGAAGAACGCGCCGCTGGTGTTCGTCGGCTACGGCGTGCATGCGCCCGAGCGCGGCTGGGACGACTACAAGGGCGTGGACCTGCGCGGCAAGATCGCGGTGGTGCTGATCAACGACCCCGATTTCGAGACGCCGCAGCCGGGCAAGTTCGATGGCAAGGCGATGACCTACTACGGGCGATGGACCTACAAGTACGAGGAACTGGCGCGCCAGGGCGCGGCCGGTGTGCTGATCGTGCACGAGACCGCGCCTGCGGCCTATGGCTGGGCCACGGTGCAGAGCTCGGGCACCTCGCCGCTGTTCGACATCCCGCGTGCCGACGCTGCGCGCTATCACACGCTGCTGCGCGGCTGGATGCAGGGCGCGCTGGCGCAGGACATCTTTAAATCCGCGGGGCTGGATCTGGCCGCGGAGAAGCGCAAGGCACAGACGCCGCAGTTCCGTCCACTCACCCTGGGCGATGCGCGCCTGTCGGTGGTCTTCAAGGTCAAGCGCGATGAGGTGGTCAGCCACAACGTGGTGGCCAAGCTGCCCGGAAGCGAGGCGCCGCAGGAGAGCGTGATCTATTCGGCGCACTGGGATGCCTACGGCACCGGCAAGCCCGATGCGCGTGGCGATGCCATCCGCCACGGCGCGGTGGACAACGCCACCGGCGTGGCCGCGGTGCTGGAGCTGGCGCGCATGGCCAAAGCGGCTGGGCCGGCGCGGCGCACCCAGCTGTTCATTGCGCTGACCGCCGAAGAGAAAGGCCTGCTGGGGGCAAGCTACTACGCGGCCCACCCGCTGATGCCGCTGGAAACCACCGCCGCGGTGATCAACGTCGAGATGTTCAGCCCGGATGGGCCCACGCGCGATATCGCGTCCTGGGGGCGCGGGCGCGTGTCGCTGGAAGGCGACCTGGCGCAAGCGGCGAAGGCACAAGGCAAGGCGTACACGCCGGATCCGAACCTGGAAGCGGGCTTCTTCTATCGCGCCGACCATTTCGCTTTCGCCCAGAAGGGCGTGCCGGCCCTCACCGCTGGGGCCGGGCTGGACATGGTCGAAGGCGGCGTGGCGCGCGGCAAGCAGCTGCGCGAGACCTATTTCGCCAACTGCTATCACCAACCTTGCGATGCCTTCGCCGAGACCTGGGACACCCGCGGCCAGGCGCAGGACGTGGACATCCTCTACGCGCTGGGCCGTGGCATCGCCGAGGGCAGGCAGTGGCCGCACTGGGAACAGGATTCGGAGTTCCGCGCCGCGCGCGAGGCCTCGGCACAGCGCAGGCGCTGAAGGCGGCCGGCCTCAGCGTGGTTGCAGCTGCTGCCGCAGACGCTGTTCCCGCTGTTGCGCCTGTTCGCGCAGGGTCTCCAGCGGCGCGATGCCTGCGACCTCTCGCTCCTGGTCGCTGACCGCCGTCGCCAGGACGTCCAGCTCGCACTGCGCCTGTCCCTGCGTCACCCGGCACACGGGTTGCGTGCCATACCACTGCTGCGGCTGGCGTGACAGCAGCCAGCGGTCGGTACTGGCCGCCGCCAGCCAGCGGGCCTGCGAATCCTCCGGTGCCAGGGTCGCGGCAAGCGTGGCCAAGGCGTGCGCCAGGTCGTAGTCCTGAGGGGTTGTGCCGTGCTGCAGGATCATGGCGGCCTGGTAGTAGTCCTGGCCGGTGCGCAGCTGTCCGGATCGCAGCAGGGAAAGCGCCTGCTCACGTCGGTCCCGGTCGTGGGCGGCCAGCTCGATGGCATAGGCCTTCAGGGCTGCCGGTGAGGTCTGGGCGGCCATGCCGGCGCGCTCGGCCTGGTCGGCCTGAAACAGGGCGGCGATCGCCGCAGGCTCCTGCGCGGCTGCCGCCGGGACCAGGGCGGGGGCCAGTGCGAGCAGGACGGGGCAAAGCAGGCGGAACATCCGTGTCATGGCGTCGATCTCGGGGTAGGAGTGAGCGGAGAGGGGTGAGGAGTGAGTTGGGCGTGCGCGGCGGGACGGGCTTGCTCGATCAGGCGTTGGTGTCCGTGTAGATGGTGCTGTTCGGCGTAGGCATTTTTCCAGGTCGGTGATCCCGGGCCAGGATGGGGCATATGGGACCGCGCGGGTTAGTTTCCCAGCGACTGGCCGCCATCCACCGCCAGCACCTGGCCGGTGATCCAGCGCGCCGCGGGCGAGGCCAGGAACACGGCGACCTGGGCGATGTCTTCCACGCGACCCAACGCGCCGAAGGGAATGCTGTCGCGGATGCGCTGGTACAGGGCAGGCTCCTCGCGCTTGCGGCGGTCCCACAGGCCGTCGGCGAACTCGATCGAGCCCGGGGCGATGGCATTGACGCGGATCTGCTCGCCCGCCAGTTCCTTGGCCAGGGTCACGGTGTAGTAGTTCAGCGCGGCCTTGGCGGTGGAGTAGGCCAGGGCGCGCGGGGTCGGCACACTGCCGTTGATCGAGCTGATGTTGAGGATGACCGGCGCGGCGCTGCGGCGCAGGTGCGGCAGCGCGCTGCGGTTGGTGCGCACGGCTGCCATCACGTCCACCTCGAAGCCGGCCATCCAGCTGGCGTCGTCGCTGCCGTTGCCATAGCCGGAGGCGTTGTTGACCACCACGTCGATGCCGCCCATGGCCTCGGCGCTGGCATCGACCCAGGCCTGGATCTGCGCCGCATCGGCCAGGTCGCAGACCTGCGCATGCACCGGGTGGCCGTGGCGCGCCAGCTGCGCCTGGGCTTGCCGCAGGCTGTCCTGGCCGCGGGCGCAGAGCGCGACCTGGGCGCCGCTGGCGCTGAAGGCTTCGGCGATGCCCAGGCCGATGCCGCGGCTGCCGCCGGCAACGAGGACGCGGCGGGGCGAGGGAGGCGTTGACGACACGACAGGTCCGGGTCGGGAGGGGAGGAACCATTCTAGGGCCGCACCGACGCACTCGGCCCCGCATCCCACGGCGTGCCCGTCCGGCTTGTTCGTGCACCCGGACTAACACGAATTGATTAGTCCGCCCCCATGCGCCTCGGGGGTCCAGCGTCTACATTCTTGGCCTTTGGTCTAATTGGCATTCCTGGAGTGCTGCCGTTGGCAGCTGCGTCACGGCGCTGCGGCCAGGCAGGGGAAAGGGTCTGCAAGCGCGCCTGCGGGCCGTGCACGGGAATGCCAAGTCGCCATGGCTGCGGCCGCAGCAGGCAGCTGCGCGCCGCGCCGGCGCTGGAAGGACCAGCCGATTTCCAAACCTAGAGGATGTCGCATGCCCCCTTCCCTGGAGTCGTCCGCCTTGCCCGCTGCCGCCGGCACGCAGCCGGCCCTGCTGTCGTCCAAGCCGAACTTCGCCCGTATCGCCGAAGTGGCCGGGGTCAGTCCCAGCACGGTCGATCGCGTGCTCAACAATCGCGGCAGCGTGTCGGCCAAGACTCACCGCAAGGTGGTCAGCGCCGCGCGCGAGCTGGGCGCCCGGCGCATGTTGCCGGCGCTGGTGCGCGGCCCGTATCGCTTCGACGTCGTCTACACCCAGACCGATGCGACCCACGCCGCACGCCTGGAGCGCGCGCTGCGGCAGGCGGCCACCACGCTGGGCAAGCCGGTCAGCCTGTTGTCCACCATGTGGAAGGGCGAAAGCCAGACCCGGCTGGCCGATTTCATCGTCAGGCCGCGCCACCGCCGCGACGGACTGATCGTGGTGGCCAACGACGAGCTGCGCATGAAGGACGCGGTAGCCAAGGCCATCGCCGCAGGCACGCCGACCGTATCGATGGCCTGCGATCTGTCGGGAGTGGACGGGGCGGCCTTCGTGGGCATCGACAACCGCGCCGCCGGACGCCTGGCCGGTCAGCTGGCCGGGGCGATGTCCGGCGGCCGCGGCCGGGCGCTGGTGCTGTGCCCGTCGCTGGGCTACCAGGATCATCGCCAGCGGGCCGAGGGCTTCATCGAAGTGGCGCGCCGGGATTTTCCGGGTCTGCAGATCGATGGCCCGATCGAGCTACGCGATGATCCGGCACGCGCGCGGCAGGTGGTCTCGCGCCGCTTCAGCACCGGGCTGGGCGTGCAGGCGATCTACAACACCGGCGGCAGCTCGGAGGCCATCGCCGGGACGGTGGCCTCCGTCGGTCGCCAGCAGCGTCCCCTGTGGCTGGGACATGACGCCTGCCAGGCGCATCTGGGGTTGTTGGAGGAGGGGCTGCTGTCGCTGGTGATCGACCAGGACCTGGACCAGCAGGCGCTCAATGCCCTGCAGTACCTGTTGCACCAGCTGCAGGACGCGCAAGCGCCGCGCGCGCTGCAGACCCTGTTCCATGTGGTCACGCGCGCCAACGCGCACCTGTACCGCCGCGGCGAGCGCCTGGCCGCGGCCTGATTCCTGCGCGGAGTCACCAGCGCCTGCCCGCTGCGTGGTGACGCAGGGGCAGGCGCGTGGCAGGCCGCATCAGTGGGCCAGGGCCAGATCGTCGATCAGGGCGCGCAGGAAGCGCGCCGCTTCGCCGCCGGTGCAGGCGCGATGGTCGAAGGTCACCGATAGCGGGATGACCTTGTGCGATTCGAAGCCGCCCATCACCGGGGTCATCTGGAAGCGCGCGCGTCCGGCGGCGACGATGCTCACGCACGGGGGCACCACCACCGGGGTGGCGTAGCGGCCGGCGAACATGCCGAAGTTGGACAGCGAGATGGTGTAGCCACTGAGCTCGCTGGCGGGGATCGAGCGGTCCTGCACCTGCGCGCGCAGGCGATCCAGGCTTTCGCGGACGCCGCGCGCGTCGAGCAGATCGGCATTGCGCAGGGCCGGGACGAACAGGCCATCGTCGGTGTCCACGGCGATGCCCACATCCACATGCGGGTGCAGCGTGCGGGTCAGGGCCTGGCCGTCGAACCAGGCATTCATCGCCGGCACCGCCCGGCAGGCCACCACGATGCCACGCACCAGGCGCGCGGTCGTGTCGTTGCCGGAGGCCCAGGCCTGGATGTCGGCGTCATCGTTGAGCGTGGTGGGCACGACCGCGGCGTGCGCGGCGGCCATCACCCGCGCCATGTTGCGGCGCACGCCCTTGAGCGGCTCGGGCTGGCCATTGGCGCTCGCCCCCGGCGGGGTGGTGCGCATGGGCTTGCCGCTGGCCGACAGGGCGGTGCGGGCGCGCTGCGGATCGGCGTGGGCCGGTTGCGCCTGCGCGGCGGGCGCTGCGTGGGCGCCGGCCGCAGAAGCCGCGCCCGCCGGGAGCAGGCGCGTGCGGTCGGCCGCGGCCTGCTTCACATCGGCCATGGTGACCACGCCATCGGCACCGCTGGGGCGGACCCGGCTCAGGTCCACGCCAAGCTTGCGCGCGGTGGCGCGCACGGCCGGCATGGCCTTGACCCCGCCCACGGCCACGGCCGCTTCGATCTGCACGGTGTCGGAGGACTGCATGGCCCCCACCACGGTGCCGGCGTCGTCGCGCTCGTGGTCGAAGCTTTCCACCGTCGCGGCCGCTGCGGATGCGGCGGCGGGTGCGGCCTTGGCGGCGGGGGCCTTGGGGGCGCCATGCGCATGCCCGGTGTCCTGCCCGTCGGCGCGCTGGGGCAGGTGGGGATCGGGCTGGAACTGGGCCAGCATCGCGCCGGTGGCCACGACCTCGCCGGCCGCGCCGGCCAGCTTGAGCACCTTGCCCGACACGGGCGAGGGCACTTCCACCACGGCCTTGGCGGTCTCCATCGACACCAGCGGCTCGTCCAGGCGCACGGTGTCGCCCTCCTTGACGAACCACTCGACGATGGTGGCGTCGGGCAGCCCCTCGCCCAGGTCGGGGAGGTGGAAGGTCTTGCTTTCGCTCATGGTCGGGTCTCTTGGTGTTCTTCGATCAGTTCGATGGAGCGCGCGGGAATCCACCCGCTGCGCCCCTGTGCATCAAACGCCCACCACCAGCCGGCGTGTTCGCGCTCGACGGTGATCAGCTGGCCGGCGTCGGCGGCCAGCTCGCGTGTGTCGTAGTCCTCGCGCGCGGTGGCCGAGGCGCTGGTGTCCGCATCCAGGTCGAACACGTTCAGGGGAATCCATCCGCCCAGGCCCTGCGCCAGCGTGGTCCAGATGAAGTCCGGCCAGTCGGTGTCGCGCTCGCCCAGCGTCACCACGTCGCCGCGCTTGACCCGGATCGGCGCGCGGTCCGGCGGACGGTGATCGACGGTCACGCGCGCGCGTCGCATCAGCGCCCGCCTTCGTCCACGCAAGCCGCAGCGCCAGGGGCGCGCCAGGCGCCTGCAGGCCTTGCCGACAACATCTTGTTCGAGGTCATCCGGGTCACGCTGGCATGGAGGTTCACGAGGTGTCTGGCCGATGCGCAGGCGGGCGCGTGTCCTGCGCGCCTGTGCCATTGCGCCCTTCAGCTCCGCGCCAGCGTGCGCTTGGCCGCCTCGACCACGCGTTCGGCGCTGGGCAGGTACTTCATCTCCAGGCGGAACAGCGGGATGTGCGTGTCCGGGCCGGTGACGCGCTCGACCGGCGCCAGCAGGTCGTACATGCATTCCTCGGCCAGGCGCGCGGCGATCTCCGCGCCGAAGCCGGCGGTCCTGGGCGCCTCGTGGACGATCACGCAGCGGCCGGTCTTGGCCACCGATTCGGCGATGGTGTCAAAGTCCAGCGGGGTCAGCGTGGCCACGTCGATGACCTCGGCGCTGATGCCCTCGGCCGCCAAGGCGTCGGCCGCCTCCAGGGCTTCTTTCACCTGCGCGCCCCAGCTGACCAGGGTCACGTCGCTGCCGTCGCGCAGCACGAAGCACACGTCCAGCGGCAGCGCCTCGCCATCGTCCCCCACCACTTCCTTGTACTGGCGATAGATGCGCTTGGGCTCCATGTAGATCACCGGGTCCGGGTCGCGGATGGCCGCCAGCAACAGGCCATAGGCGCGCTGCGGCGAGGACGGCATGACCACGCGCAGGCCGGGCACGTTGGTGAAGATGGATTCGTTGGCCTCGGAATGATGCTCAGGCGCGCGGATGCCGCCGCCCCACGGCACGCGCAGCACCATCGGGCAGTGCAGGCGGCCACGGGTGCGGTTGCGCATGCGCGCGGCGTGGCAGATCAGGTGATCCACCATCGGGTACATGAAGCCGTCGAACTGGGCCTCGGCCACCGGCTTGAGGCCTTGCGCGGCCATGCCCACGGACAGGCCGGCGATGGTGGTTTCATCCAGCGGCGTGTCCAGCACGCGCTGGGCGCCGAAGCGCTTCTGCAGGCCGGCGGTGGCGCGGAACACGCCGCCGTTGACGCCCACGTCCTCGCCCAGCACCACCACGGTCGGGTCATGCGAGATCTCCCACGCCAGGGCCTGGGTGATGGCCTCGATCAGGGTGATCGGGGTGGAAGTCGGGGCCTCGTGATGCGTGCTGGCGCCGACATCGATGTGCGCCTCGTGCGAGGCGGAGGGCTTGTGATCATCCATGGCGCTGCTCCCGGGCAATGGCCTCGGCGCGCTGCTTGAGCAACTCCGGCGGCGGATCGGCATACAGGTAATCGAACATCGCCTCCACCGGCTGCACCGGCGTGGCCAGATAGGCGTCGACCTCGGCGTCGACCAGGGCGTTGCATTCGGCTTGCCACGCCGCTTCCTGGGTCTGGTCCCACAGCCCTTGCGCGGTCAGCCAGGTGCGCAGGCGCGGGATCGGGTCGCGCTGCCAGGCGTCCTTGACCTCGGCCTCGTCGCGGTAGCGGCGCGCGTCGTCGGCGGTGGTGTGGTCGGACAGGCGATAGGTGACGAACTCCAGCACGCTGCCGCCCTGGCCGCTGCGTGCGCGCTCCATGGCGATGCGCATGCCTTCCAGCACGGCGATCAGGTCGTTGCCGTCCACCTGCAGGCAGAACAGGCCGCCGGCCAGGCCCTTCTGCGCCAGGGTCTGCGCGCCGGTCTGCGCCGCGCGCGGGACCGAGATCGCCCAGCCGTTGTTGACCACGCCCAGCACCAGCGGCAGCTCGAAGGCGCCTGCGGAATTGAGCGCGGCATAGAAATCGGTCTTGGACGAGCCGCCATCGCCGCAGGTGCTTACCGCCACCTTGTCCTCGCCGCGCAGCTTGAAGGACAGCGCCGCGCCGGCCGCGTGCAGGCACTGCGTGGAGATCGGCACCGACCAGGCGAAGTCCTGGCGCGCGCCGGAGAAGTCGTTGCCGCGCTCGTCGCCGCCCCAGTACAGCAGCACCTCGCGCCCACGCACGCCGCGCATGAACTGCGCGCCGTACTCGCGATAGCTGGGGGCGAACACGTCGTCGGCGCGCATTGAGGCGCCGATGCCGACGTGGGTGGCCTCATGGCCCAGGCAGGAGGCGTAGGTGCCCAGCTTGCCGGTGCGCTGCAGCGCCACGGCCTTGGTGTCGAAGGTGCGCACGAACAGCATCTGCTTGAACAGCGCCACCAGGCGCGGGTGATCCTGTGCGATGGCGGGCAGGCTGGCCCCGACCTGCTGGCCGTCCGGGCCGAGGTACTGGAGATAGTCGATCTGAAATTGTGCGACGGCATTCATGCAGCAATTCTCGCCCCGAGGGTCAGAAGATCATAGACCTACAGGTTACGGAAGTTGCAATTGAAAGTATCTCGTGCAATGCAGCAGGAGCTTGTTGCTGTGCGCAAGAGGCAGGCGCAGCGCGGAGGTCGACGGACCGCGCGTGCTTGCGGTGCAGAAGCTCGGCGCATTGCTGCCGATGTCCGCGCACCTGGCCATCTCCGCATCTCGTGCCGGCCTGGGCTGCGGCGCGTGGGTCGATGCCGAGGTGGCTGGAGGTCGCCGCATGGGAGGGCCCGCCTGCAGGCGCAGGCTGATGCGCCATCGTCTCCGCAGGGTCGCATGCGTGGATGTCGCGCTCGTGTCGCTCCGTTGCGGGGACGGACACCCATCGGCGTGCGTCAATGATGCGATGGCGTGGTGTGAGACGCTCCACAGGGAGTCATCGGGACAGAACCTGTGGGAGCAGCTTGTGGGAGCGCCTTGTGGGAGCGCCTTGTGGAAGTGCTCTGTGGGGGCGGCTTCAGCCGCGAAGAGGCTCTCGCGGGAAAGCCCCTTCGCGGCTCAAGCCGCTCCCACAAAATCTCACAACCGCCTGGAGCTCCTACAAAAGCTCATAACTGCCTGGGCCTCACACAAAGGCTCCACAGTCGCTTGGGGCGCCCGACAACAGCGCCACAACCGCCTGGGGCTGTCCTGCAACAGCTCCGCGGCTTTGCCCGATCAGGCGGCGGCGTTGCGCGGCTGGGCAGCCAGCTCCAGCAGGCGCCCGGCGATCTTGTGCAGTGGCAGCACTTCCTGCGCCGCGCCCAGCTTGACCGCGGTGCCCGGCATGCCCCAGACCACGCTGGTGGCCTCGTCCTGGCAGATCGTGGCCGCGCCGGCCTGGCGCAGCTCCAGCAGGGCGCGGGAGCCGTCATCGCCCATGCCGGTGAGCATGGCGACCACGGCATTGGCGCCAGCGGCGCGTTCGACCGACTTGAACATCACTTCCACGCTGGGGCGATGGCGGTTGACCGGGCCGGCGTCGCTGATGTGGCAGCGCCAGCGGGCGCCATCGCGCACGATCTCCAGGTGGCGGTCGCCCGGCGGCAGGTAGACATGGCCGGGCACGACCATCTCGCCTTCGGTGGCCTCGCGCACGGCCATGGCCGAATGCCGGTCCAGGCGCTCGACGAAGGGCCGGCTGAAGGCGGCCGGGATGTGCTGGCTGACGACGATGGCCGGTGCATCCGGCGGCATCATCTCCAGCACCACGCGGATGGCTTCGGTGCCGCCGGCGGAGGCGCCGATGGCGATCAGGCGATCGGTGGTGCGGAACTTCAGCGGCGCGCTGGCGGCCACCGCCTGCGCCTTGGTGGACTGGGACGGCGTCAGCGCCTGCACGCGCGCCTTGGCCGCGGCCTTGACCTTGGCGATGATCTCTTCCGAATACGCTTCCAGCCCCTGGCTGACGCCGAGCTTGGGCTTGGTGATGAAATCCACCGCGCCCAGCGCCAGCGCCTGCAGGGTGATGTCCGCGCCCTGCTCGGTCAGCGAGGAGATCATCACCACCGGCATCGGCCGCAGACGCATCAGGTTCTGCAGGAAGGTCACCCCGTCCATGCGTGGCATTTCCACGTCCAGGGTGATCACGTCCGGGTTCAGGCGCTTGATCATGTCGCGCGCCATGAACGGGTCGGTGGCGCTGCCGACCACCTCGATGCCGCGGTCGCGCGAGAGGATTTCGGTCAGCAGCTGGCGCACCACCGCCGAGTCGTCGACGATCAGCACGCGGCAGGGGGCTTGCAGGCTCATTGGAACAGCTCGATATCGCCGGACACCGGCGTCCTGGAGAGGTTGGCGCGCACGGCGGTTTCGGCCGCGACCACTTCGGCATCGTGGGCATGCGGCAGGCGCTGCACCATGACCTTGCCGGTCTGCGGGAAATAGAACACCTTGCGCGGGTGGATGCCGAGCAGATCCTCGGCGACCACGTTGATCTGCTCGTCGCGCAGGTACTTGCGCACGAACTCGGAATTGCGCGTGCCCACCGGGTTGTGGGTGAAGCCCTTGAGCACGTTGGCGCCGCCGAACACCTTGGCCTCCAGGCGCTTGCGGCTGGCGCCGCGCTTGAGCAGCTCGTTGATCAGCATTTCCATGGCGTAGCTGCCGTAGCGCGCGGGCGCGCCGTCGCCGCTGTTGCCGTCGGGCAGCATGAAGTGGTTCATGCCGCCGATGCGCAGGGCCGGGTCGCGGATGCACGCGGCCACGCACGAGCCCAGCACCGTGACCAGGGCGGTGTCGTCATCCACCACCAGGTACTGGGTCGGCATCAGCTTGGCCGCCTGCATCTGGAAGCGGTGGTCGCGGTAGCGCACGACCTCGTCGGTGCTCAAAGCGGCATAGCTCATCGGCGCGCACCGGCCTGGGCGCGGCGATAGAGCGTGCGACCGCAGGGCTGGATGATGTCGGCCGCGTGCAGGTAGTTCTCCGAATGCCCGGTGTAGAGCATGGTCTGGTCGTCCATGTGGGTGACCAGTTTGGTGAGGATGCCGCGCTGGGTCGGCTTGTCGAAATAGATCATCACGTTGCGGCAGAAGATCGCCGAGAACGGGCCGCCGACGTCGTAGCGCGCGTCCAGCAGGTTGAGCGGACGGAACTCCAGCAGCGCCTGCAGCGCCGGATTGACCCGGCAATAGCCGTCGTTGGCGCCGGTGCCGCGCTGGAAGAAGCGGCGACGCACGTCCGCATCCAGGGCCGAGACCCGCTCCAGGGCGTAGACGCCGCGCTTGGCGGTGGCCAGCACGTTGGTGTCGATGTCCGTGGCGATGATGCGCACCGGCGGCTTCATGGTGCCGAAGGCTTCGCAGGCGGTGATGGCGATGGAGTAGGGCTCCTCGCCGGTGGAGGCCGCGCAGCACCAGATGTCGATGCTGCCGCGTTCGCGCGCCAGCCCTTCCAGCTGCTTGTGCAGCTGCTCGAAGTGATGCGGCTCGCGGAAGAACGAGGTGAGGTTGGTGGTGAGGGCGTTGGTGAAGGCCTCCCACTCGGCGCCGCCGTTGCGCTCCAGCGCATCCAGGTAGTCGCGGAAGCTGGGCACGTTGAGCGCGCGCAGGCGCCGTGAGAGCCGGCCGTAGACCATGTCGCGCTTGCCCGGCGCCAGGGCGATGCCGGCACGGGCCCGGATGAGCGCACAGACCCGCTGGAAGTCGTGGTCGCTGAATTCGAATTCGCGATCGTCCGAGGGCGGGTGGGGCAGCGTCGAAGCGGTCATTCGGGACACTTCAGATCAGGGCCGGCGAAAGGCTTCACCGGCGGGCAGGGATGCAACATGTCGGACCGACGCGAGGGGCCCGGACGCCTGGCTTCAGGCCGCTTCCAGCGCGCTGGACTGGCCGATGTCGGCGTAGTTCAGCAGGGTCTCGATATCCAGCAGGATCAGCATGCGCTCGTCCAGGGTGCCGATGCCGGAAATGAAGCGGGTATCGACCGCCGCGCCGAACTCAGGGGTTCCGCGGATCTGCTCGGGGGCCAGCGGCACCACGTCGGACACGCTGTCCACCACGATGCCGACCACGCGGTCTTCCACGTTGAGCACGATCATCACGGTGAAGCCGTCGTAGCGGGCCTCCTTCATGCGCAGCTTCAGGCGCAGGTCGATCACCGGCACGATGGTGCCGCGCAGGTTGATCACGCCCTTGATGTACTCCGGCGCGTCGGGGACCTTGGTCACCGCGTCGTAGCCGCGGATCTCCTGGACCTTGAGGATGTCCACACCGTAGTGCTCCTCGCCCAGGGTGAAGGACAGGAACTCTCCGGCGATCGGCTGGGACTGCGTGTTGCTCATGGATGACTCCTGGCGGCAGGAAGGACGTGGATGGAATGCTCGTCCTGTAGATCGGCCGGGGCCTTGGCAACTTTAGGAGTGAGTGGAGAGGAGTGAGAAGTGAGTCAAGTCAACGCCACCGGCGGTCGGGCGCCCGCTTCCCTCACTCCTCACTCCTCTGCGCTCACTCCTGGCTTCAAAGCTCGCGCTCCCGGGCATTCCGCGCGCGCTCGGTGCGGAAGATGTAGTTCAGGACCTGGTTTTCCAGGTTGAAGGGCAGGTCCACGAAGCGGCAGCCCGAGCGCATGATGGCGTGGCCGGGGCGCTGCTCCAGCTTGGAGACGTAGCAGACCTCCAGCGTGACCGGGATCTTGCCGACCTCGGGCAGGCGCAGCTCGCAGCGTTCGAAGCGCTTCTTCGGGTGGAAGGCGCTGTGGTTGTCCGGCAGCATGAGGGCCACGCCGCCGCCGCTGATGTCCAGCACGCGCAGGTCCATGGACACGGCCGGCAGGCCGGCACCGGCGGAGACCGGCACGGTGCACACCACCTGGTGCGAGGCCGGGATGGCCAGGCGGAACAGCTCGCGGCGCTGCAGGCGCACCATCCACTCGGGCATGGGCGCCTGGAAGGCCGGGCGGCCCTCGTTCTCGACCAGCTCCAGGTCGTGCAGGCGGAACTGGATGCGGACGCGGTCCAGCTGCGACACGCACATCAGGTAGTCGGCCTGCAGTACCCGCTGGTTCACCACGTCCGAGTGGTTGCCGTCGATCAGCACGGTGTCGTCGTCGTACAGCTCCAGCAGCGCAGTGGGCGAGTTCAGGCCGCCGGGCATCAGGTGCGCGCTGATCAGGGCGCGGGCATCGATCAGGGACTGCACCAGCCAGCGCACCTCACGTGGATCGTGCAGGGTGTACTGCTCCTCGTCCTCGGCCGACAGGACGGCGGGCGCTTCGGCGACGGGCTGGTCGGGCTCGGACATCATGGATGGGAAAACGAGGGCGTTGAGGGAAAAGTATCGGCCATGTGGCCGTGTTCTGAAACACGGCCGTCATCTCCCCACCCGGCAGTCCCGCCGATGCTCAGAACTCGGCCCAGCTGGCATCGGGCTGGGTCGGCACCAGCGCCAGTGCCGGCGCGGGCTTGCGCGTGGCGGGCTTGCGCGGCGGGCCGGACCGGCCAGGCGCCGCGGCCGGCGCGGCGTGGTCCGCATGGGCCTGCGCCAGCCGGAACACCGAGACCGCCTCCACCAGTTGCGCGGCCTGGTCCTCCATCGAGCGCGCCGCGGCCGAGGCCTCCTCCACCAGGGCGGCGTTCTGCTGGGTGCCCTCGTCCATGTGCATGACTGCCTGGTTGATCTGGTCGATGCCGGCGGCCTGCTGGGCCGAGGCGTCGGCGATCTCGCCCATGATGCGGGTCACGCCCTGCACCGAGCCGACGATCTGCTCCATGGTGCGGCCGGCTTCGCTGGCCAGGGCCGAGCCGTTGCCGATGCGCGAGACCGAGTCCTCGATCAGGCCCTTGATCTCCTTGGCGGCGTTGGCGCTGCGCTGGGCCAGGGCACGGACCTCACTGGCGACCACGGCAAAGCCGCGGCCCTGTTCGCCGGCGCGCGCGGCTTCCACGGCGGCGTTGAGCGCCAGGATGTTGGTCTGGAAGGCGATGCCGTCGATCACCGAGATGATCTCGCCGATCTTGTGCGAGGACTGGGCGATCTCGGCCATGGTGGCCACCACCTGGCCCACCACGCCGCCGCCGCGGGTGGCGACCGTGGCCGCATCGTGGGCCAGCTGGTTGGCGCGCTGGGCATGCTCGGCGCTGGCCTTGACCGTGGAGGTGAGCTCATCCATGGAGGCGGCCGTTTCCTCCAGGTTGGCGGCCTGCTGTTCGGTGCGCTGGGACAGGTCGTTGTTGCCGGCCGCGATTTCCGTGGCGGCGATGTTGATGGTGCCGGCCGACTGCTGAATGCGGCCGACGATGCCCGCCAGCTGCGCCGCGGTCGCGTTGGCGTCGTCGCGGATGCGGGCGAACACGCCCTGGTAGTCGCCCTGCATGCGCGCGGTCAGATCGCCTCGTGCCAGTGCGGACAGCAGCGCGGAGATCTCTTCCAGGCTGGTGGCGTTGCGGTCCAGCAGAGCGTTGATGCGCTGGGCCAGCTGCAGCAGGAAGCCCTGCTTGTCGGCGACCGGCACGCGCCCGGACAGGTCGCCGGCGGCGGCCGCTTCCATCACCCGCGCGATTTCCTCTTCCACCTGCAGCTCGGCGGTCAGGTTGGCCCATTCCACCACGTAGCCCTGGCGCTGGCCGTCCTCGCCCAGCACCGGGTTGACGATCAGCCGCATGACCTGGCCGCCCACGCGGATCTGCGCGCGGTGGGTGCCCTGCAGGCGCGCCAGCATGGTGGCCTGGTGCTCGGGGTTGCGGTGGAACAGGTCGATGTTGCGGCCGAGCAGGGTGGCCGCATCGAAGGACGGGATGTCCCGCCGCAGGTCGTCCTGCGCCTGGGCCAGCATGGCCGTCAGCGGCTTGTTGACGTAGACGATGTTGCGCTCGGCGTCGGCGATCATCACGTTGGTGGTGACGCTGTCCAGGGCGGTGCGGATGCGCAGGTTGTCGCGGCTCATGCGCAGGTCGGCATCGTGACGCGCCAGCAGGGCGCCGTTGGTGGCCACCAGCGCCTGTGCCAGCGACCCCTCTGGAAAACGCATGCGCGCGATGTGGGCCGGCAGGGCTTCGTCGCGGGTCATGGCCTGGGCCAACTGGGTCAGCTCCGCCGGGTCGTGGCCCAGCAGGACCAGCTCGCGCCGCATCTGCACCGCCATGACCACCAGCACCGCCGACTCGGCCACCACATAGGCCGCGTGCATCAGCAGCACGCCGATGCCGGTGCCGGGCAGGAAGGCCATGACCGGCAGACCCGCATGCTGCATGAAGAAGAACGCGACGTGATGCACGGCGATGGCGCCGGCAGCGACCACGATGGGCAGCCAGTCGCGGTAGTACAGCAGCGTGGCGATCAGCACGATGACGCCGAAGTGGGTCTCGATCATGCCGCCGGACTGGTGGATCAGCGCCGCGGCCAGCACCATCAGCCCCAAGGCCACGGTGCAGCGCGACAGGCGTGTGCCGGGAAACAGACGGGTCTGCACGGCCACCAGCGCCAGGCTGGGCAGGGCCACGGCAAGGAAGGCGGTCCACCCGCGGCCGCTCAGCGCCAGCAGCGCCGAGACCGCGGTCAGGACGCCGGCGACCAGCACCAGCAGGCGGTCGGCGCCAGCGGCGAGGCGCTGCAGGTAGGCATAGTGTTCTCGACCGATCAGGCGGTCGGCATCAGGGGCGACGGTCATGTGGCATTGGCCTCGGAACAGGGGCAGGGGGCGGGGGAAAGAAAGGGCGGTCGGTCCGATGCCAGGACCGACGCAATGAGGGGGCCAGCGGGCACACCCTGACGCCCGCAGCCGGTGGCGATGTCCAGCGGGCCGGCATAACGCAGGGCGCCGCTGGCGTCGAAGACCACCAGCGCGAAAGGCAGGGCGGTGGACGGGATGGCCTGCGTGCGGACCTGGATCGCCTGGCCTTGCAGGGCCGCGCGTAGCGCGGTGTCATCGCCCTGGGTGCTGCAGCGGCAGTGTCCGCCTTGCAGGAACACGGCCGTGGCCTGGCCGGGTTGGCCCGGCGTGGCCCCGAGCTTGCGCAGGTGCAGGGTGATCTCCGCCGCATCCAGCCCGGCCGCCACGACGGGTGTGCGTTGCAGCGCGGCCAGCGATGGCAGGATCCAGCCCAGCCACAGCGCAAGCAGGGCCAGCCCGATCCAGGCGGGGCGGGGGCGGTGCACAGCGGCGGGCGCGTCGACGACGGTCACGGCATGGCGGCGGGGATGGATGTTCATCCACATAACGGCGTCGTGAAGATGGGCTTGACGGCCGAAGCCGGAAACCGGAGTTCCCATCCCAGTTCTTGCGCGGGCACCGGCCAGCGAGACGGCACGGTCCGAAGGGCGTTATCCACCCCCGTAGGGTGGACAACGCGAAGCTTGTCCACCAATGCAGGTGGTGGTGGGTGAGGGCTGCGCGGGCCGTGCGCACGCGGTCGGGTTGGCGGCGGTGGTGGATGGAAGAGCGCCATCCACCCTACGGCTGCTTCAGCATGTAGTAGCCGATTTATCGGCGAAGGGGCTTGCTCGGGAAAGCCACTTCGCGGCTGATGGCCCCAGGCCACCTGGAGCCGCTCCCACGCGGACCGATGGCATAGGGTGGACAACGCGAAGCTTGTCCACCAATGCAGGTGGTGGTGGGTGAGGGCTGCACGGGCCGTGCGCACGCGGTCGGGTTGGCGGCGGTGGTGGATGGAAGAGCGTCATCCACCCTACGCAGGGGACGTGGCGAGGCTTGTCCATCGGGCGCCGTTGCGACTGCGGTCGAGGTGCGCAGGTTTTTGCCTGGCGCATCGTTGCCCGTCGTCAACGGCGGCGGCCATTTTTCATGCGGGAAGCGCCTGGCGCCGGGTGTGGGCCGATAGAGCCGACTCGGCGCGTTCCAGGCGGAACACGGCGACGGTTGCGACCAGCGCCTGCGCCTGTTCTTCCATCGCGCGCGCTGCGGCCGAGGCTTCTTCCACCAGCGCGGCGTTCTGCTGGGTGGTCTCGTCCATCTGCACCACGGTCTGGTTGACCTGCTCGATGCCCGAAGCCTGTTCCTGCGAGGCCGCGGAGATCTCGCCCATGATGTCGGTGACCCGCTGTACCGAGCCCACCAGCTCTTCCATGGTCTTGCCGGCCTGGCCGGCCAGGGCCGAGCCGTCGGACACCTTGGACACCGAGTCCTCGATCAGGCCCTTGATTTCCTTGGCGGCATTGGCCGAGCGCTGGGCCAGGGTGCGCACCTCGCTGGCGACCACTGCGAAACCACGGCCCTGTTCGCCGGCGCGCGCGGCTTCCACGGCGGCATTGAGCGCCAGGATGTTGGTCTGGAAGGCGATGCCGTCGATCACGCTGATGATGTCGGCAATCTTGCGCGAGGACGCTTCGATCTGGCCCATGGTCGTGACCACCTGGCCGACCACGGCGCCGCCGCTGGCGGCGACCTGGGCCGCGTCCACGGCCAGCTGATTGGCCTGGCGGGCGTGTTCGGCGTTCTGCTTGACCGTGGAGGTCAGCTCTTCCATCGAGGCGGCGGTCTCTTCCAGGTTGGCCGCCTGCTGCTCGGTACGGCGCGAGAGGTC
>NZ_SAWZ01000004.1 GCF_004122095.1 Pseudoxanthomonas composti
TTCAGCCGCGAAGGGGCCTTCCCGGGAAAGCCTCTTCGCGGCTGAAGCCGCTCCCACAAAGGCCTGCTCATACGAAGATGAGCTGACCGCGGGAAAACGACGAGCAAGCGATGGAGCGCTACGCCTCCGACGTGGCAACACGCACCCCCGCAAGCCCTCCCAGCGGCAGCAGAAGCCTCGTGCTCCGCCTTGGCCCCACGATCAGACGCGATCGCGGAACAGCGTCTCCGGGTACTCGGGCTTCTGCTCGCGCGCCAGCAGCTGCTGCAGGCCCTCGGCCGGCGTCATGCGCCCATGCAGGACGTCGCGCACGGCGCTGGAGATCGGCAGGTCGATGCCCTCGCGCTCGGCCGCGCGCATGACCTCGTCGGCGGTCTGCACCGACTCGACCACCTGGCCGATCTCGCGCACCGCATCGGCCAGCGCCTGGCCGCGTCCCAGGGCCAGGCCCAGTCGACGGTTGCGCGAGAGATCGCCGGTGCAGGTCAGCACCAGATCGCCCAGCCCGGCCAGGCCCATCAGCGTTTCCGGACGCGCGCCGATGGCCGCAGCCAGCCGCAGCATCTCGTTGAGCCCGCGGGTGATCAGGCCGGCCCGGGCATTGAGCCCCAGCTCCATGCCGTCGGCCACGCCGGTGGCCACCGCCAGCACGTTCTTCATCGCGCCCCCCAGCTCCGCGCCGACCATGTCCTCGCCGGTATAGGCGCGGAAGGCCGGGCCATGCAGCACCTCGGCCACCACCTGGGCGAACTCGGGATGGTTGCCATGAACGGTCAGGGCGGTCGGCAGGCCCTGGGCGACTTCCTTGGCGAAGGACGGCCCGGTGACCACGGCCAGCGGCACGTCCTCGCCCAGCAGCTCCTGCGCCACTTCGTGCAGGAAGCGCCCGGAGCCGGGCTCGAAGCCCTTGGTCGCCCAGGCCACGCCCACGTCCTGGCCACGCAGCGGCGCCAGCGCACGCAGCGTCTCGTTGAAGGCATGCGAGGGCACCACCACCAGGATCATGTCCGCATCGGCCATGGCCTGGGCCAGGTCGGTGGTGGCGGTCAGGGTATCGGGCAGGGCGATGCCCGGCAGGTAGCGCGTGTTCTCGTGCAGGGTGTTGAGGTCCGCGGCGATCTTTTCGTCGCGGCCCCACAGCACGGTGCGATGCCCATGCCGCGCCATCAGCGCGGCCAGGGCGGTTCCCCAGGATCCCGCCCCAAGGACGGCGATCTTGGACGGTGCATGGCTCATGCGTCACCTCCCGTCATTGAAATCGAACCGGAGGCGCTTGGCTGGCACATCCGCATCAAGCGTTGCCGGCGGGTTCCGAATTGGCCAGGGCGGCTTCGCCCTGCGCGGCGCGCTGGCGCAGCGTCTCGGCATACAGGCCTTCGAAGTTGATCGGCTGCAGGAAGAACGGCGGGAAGCCACCGGCCTGGATCAGGTCGCTCAACAGCTGGCGCACGTACGGGAACAGGATGCTCGGGCACTGCGTGCCCAGCAGCGCGTCGATGGTCTGCGGCTCCAGGCCGACCAGGCCGAACACGCCGGCCTGCTGCACTTCGGCCACGTAGGCGGTCTTCTCGCCGGCCTTGCAGGTCAGGGTCACGCCCAGCACCACTTCGAAGGCGTTCTCGTTCAGGCGCTGCACGCGCTGGTTGAGGTTGAGGTTGAGCTCGGGTGCGACGTTGTCCGAGAAGATCCCCGGGGCGCCCGGCACTTCGAAGGACACGTCCTTGACGTAGATCTTCTCGACCGTGAAGGCCTGCTGGGTGCCGGCCTCGGCGGGGACGGCGGCGCCGTTGGTGGTCTCGTCGGACATGCGGGTGCTCCCTTTTCCTGAATATGTGAAAACGATTGTGAAAAGATGGGGTGGCGACGCGCCATCCCCGTTTCAAGGCCTGTCTGGGCGTGCCCCGACCGACCAGTACCTGTCTGCGCCGGTGCCCCGGGTCAGTTGCGACCCTTGACCAACGGCAGTTCGGCCTGCTGCCAGGCGGCGATGCCACCCTCCAGCACATGCACCTTGGCGAACCCAGCCTTCTTCAGCTTGGCCGCGGCCGTGCCGGCGCTGGTGCCGCTGCGGCAGACCAGCACCACCGGGCGCTCCTTGGCGTTGGCCACCAGCTTGTGCTCGGGCCCGAACTGCGCGGCCTGGGCATGGCGGCTGCCGGCGATGTGCCCCTTCTCGAAGTCGGCCTGCGCCGACAGGTCCACCACCACCGGGTCCTCGCGATTGATCAGCGCGGTCAGCTCGGCCGGGCGCAGGCCCTTGTAGCCTCGGAACAGCCGGGCGATCTCGGTCACGATCAGGGCGATGGTCAGGCCCACCAGGGCCAGGGACAGCATGGGCGTGCTTTCGGCGAACGCCTTCAATTCTTCGAATGTCACAAGCTGCAGTTACGCGGACGATAAGACGTGGATTGTCGCATAGCCGCCGGGCCGGTGGCGCCCGCCGCCGCGCGGCGAGCCGCCCGCCTCATTCGCCGTCCCACAGGTCCGGCAGCCCGTCGGCCACCCACCAGCGCTTGGCCGCCTCGTCGTAGCGCCAGCGTTCGCGGTGGCGCACGCTGCGCTCGGCCATGGTGTTGCGGTTGATCACGCGGATCTCCACCAGGCGCACCGCCTCGGTACGGCCGTCGGAGGTGGTGCCCAGGTCGCGATAGCCAGCGATCTGCACCTGGCCGTAGCGCGCCAGCACGAAATCGGTCAGCGGGTGCGCCTGCCGGTACTCGGGGTCGACCAACTGCCAGGCCTGTTCGAACTCCCCCCAGCGGATGGCCTGGGCATAGGCGCTCTGCAGCTCGACCAACTGCTTGCCGCGGCGGTTGCCCAGGGCCTGTGCCTGCAGGGCCAGGACCAGCAGGCACAGCGCGCACAGCCAGCGCGCGGCGGAAGCGGAACGCAGGATCCGGTGCATGGGCAGGTCCTAGCTGGCGAAGGCGGCGTAGCGGGCGCGCATCTCGGTGGCCGGTTGCCCGTCCGGCAGCGGCACCTGCATGGACAGCTCGATGCGGGCGCGGCCGCGCTGGCGGAAGGTGGACAGGAACCTGGACCAGTCCTGGCCCTGGGCCAGCTGCGACTCGGCCTGCAGGTCGCTGCGCAGCGGCGCCAGGTACCTGACCTGGCTGTCGGCCACGTAGACCTCGGCCCCTTCCAGCCCGGCCGCATGCAGCTGCAGCGTCACCAGGCCCCAGCCGGCCACGGTCATCAGCGAGACCAGGCTGCCGCCGAAGGCCGAGCCCTTGTCGTTGACGTTCACCGACAGCGGCGCGGCCAGCACCAGCTTGCCGGCGACGTAGCGCTCCACCGCCACGCCCATCGCCACCACCGGTGGCATCCGCGACAACAGCGCTTTCAGACGCGCCGAACCGTTGCCGGGCTCATCGACCATAATCTTGGAATGCAGGCTCATGCGCCCGAATGGTACGTCATCTCCCTGCGCCCCCACGGTGCCCACGCCGGGATCGCCCGTGCTGCACGGCGGCACGGCGCAGGGGTGATCGCGCTGTCGCCATGGACGCTGGTGGGCAACCCCGACCCGCTGGCCAGGACCGCGCTGGCGCAGGCGCTGGCCTGCGAGGCGACGGTGTTCACCAGCCCGGCCGCGGTGCGCTTCGCCGCCGCCCTGGACAGTCCCTTGGAGTGCCGCTGCGCGGTGGCGGTCGGCGCCGGTTCCCGGGCGGCGCTGCGGCGCGCCGGGGTGAGCCAGGCGCAGGCTCCGACGCGGATGGACAGCGAAGGCGTGCTCGCCCTGCCGGCGCTGCAACAGGCCAGGCGCGTGGGCCTGGTGACCGCGCCCGGTGGCCGCGAGCTGATCGCCACGGCTTTGCAGGCGCGCGGCATCCAGCTGGTCCGCGCCGAGGTCTACCGGCGCGCGCCCATCGCGCTGTCCCCGCGCGCCAGGCAACGGCTGACGCTGCTGGCGGGCACGCCGACCTGTCTGCTGGCCAGCAGTGCGCAGGCGCTGGAACAGGTGCTAGAACAGCTGACGCTGGGCGAACAGCAGCAGCTCCAAGCCCTGCCCGTGGTGGCCTCCAGCGCGCGCCTGGCCGAGCAGGCGCACGCCCTGGGATTCGCGCGTTCGCGCATCGCCCAGGGCCCCCGCCCCGGGCCATTGCTCGATGCCGCCGCGCATTGGCGCTCACAGGGCTTCCGATAACATTCGGCAGCCGGTCCACACCGGTCTGAAATCCCCCCGACAGGACGCAGGAACAGCGTGAACGCGATGTCCGATCTCCACGAGGCTCCCCCACGCGGTCGCGGCCGCGCGGGGTGGCTGATCCTGCTGCTGGCGCTGGCCGGGCTGGTCGCGGTCGGCATCTGGTTGTGGCGCAGCCAGCAGGCACGCGAGCTGGCCGCGCGCACCGAGACCGAACAGCAACTGCAGGCCCTGACCGCGCGCGTGGATGCGCTGCGCAGCGGCCAGCGCGCGCAGGCCTCGCGCCTGCAGGAAGCGGCCACCACCAACCGCGTGCTGCGCGACGAACTGCTGGGCCTGACCCAGCGCAGCGCGCTGCTGGAAGACAACGTCTCCAGGCTGGCCGACTCCACCCGCCAGGGCGCCCAGGCCCTGCGCCTGGACGAGACCGAACTGATGCTCACCCTGGGGCAGCAACGCCTGGCCGTGGCCGGCGACGTGACCGGCGCGCAGCGGGCCTACGCCCTGGCCGCGCGCGTGCTCGATGGCATCGACGACCCGCGCCTGCTCAACGTGCGCCAAGCCCTGCAGCAAGAGCGCGCCGCGCTCGACACCCTGGGGGGCGGTCCGCGCCAGCAGCTGGGCCGGCAGCTCAAGGCCATCGCCGGCCAGCTGGACCGCCTGCCGCTGCAGGCGCCCAAGCCCGGCGCCGACACCCTGCCGCTGTGGCAGAGCCTGCTCTCGCCGCTGGTGCAGATCCGTCCGGCCGCCGGCAACGCCACCCTGCAGCCGGCCAACCGCCTGGCGGCGCGGGCCGCGCTGGACCTGGAGCTGGCCCTGGCCCGCACCGCGCTGGAACGCGGTGATGCCGAAGGCTTCCGCGGTGCCCTGCAGCGCGCCGGCCGCTGGCTGCCGCGCCTGTGGCTGGACTCGCCGCAGCGCTCCAGCGTCGAACGTGCGCTGGCGCAGCTGGCCAGGCAACCCTTGCAGTTGGACATGCCGCTGCTGGGCAGCACGCTGGAGCAGCTGCACGTGCTGCGCGGCGGACAGCGCCCCACCTCCCCCGCGCCGACGGAGCCACGCCAATGAAGGGACTACGCAGCCTGATCCTGATGCTGGTCCTGCTGCTGGCCGGGGTGGCGGCCGCGCAGTGGCTGGCCAGCGAGCATGCCGGCGACCTGGGCCAGGTGCTGATCCGTGCCGGCGGCTACGACATCAGCGCCAGCCTGCCCGGCGCGGTCATCGCCCTGCTGCTGGCCGCGCTGCTGCTGTGGCTGCTGGTCCAGCTGCTGGCCTTGCCGTTCCGGGCCTGGGGCCGGCATCGCCGCAAGCGCGCACGGGCGCGCCTGGTCGAGGGCCTGGAGCTGTTGCACGGCGGCCACTGGCAGCGCGCGGGCAAACTGCTCGAACGCGCGGCCGAGGATGCCGACGTGGCGACCGTGGCGCGCCTGGGCGCCATCCGCGCGGCCGACGGCCGCGGCGAGGCCGCCGCCGCCCAGGCGCAGCTGTCGGTCCTGGAGACGCACAACCCGGCCGCCGCCGCGCTGATGCGCGCCGAACGCGCCCTGGCCGCCGGCCAGCCCGAGACGGCCATCGCCGCCCTGGATGCGACGGCCGCCCAGCCCCTGCCACCGCGCGGCCTGGTCCTGCGCAGCCAGGCCCTGGCACTGGCCGGTCGCGCCGGCGAGGCCTACGGCCTGCTCGGCCCGATGCGCCAGCAGCAGGCGCACCCCAGTGCGCGTCTGCCGGAGGAGGAACGGCGTCTGGCAACGGCCGCGCTGCTGGAAGCGGACGACGCCAACCTGCTGGCCGAGCGCTGGGAAGCCCTGCCCAAGCCCTTGCGCGCCGATGCCGCCGTGGTCTCGGCCTATGCCGAACGCGCCGCCGCGCTGCGCTGGGACGACGCGGCCACCCACAGCCTGGAGCACGCGATCGAATCGCAGTGGGACGAGGGCCTGGTCGCCCAGTACGGACGCCTGACGGTGGACAAGCTCGACTCGCGCCGGGCCAGCGCTCAGCGCTGGCTGCAGCAGCACCCGGACAGCCCGGCGCTGCTGCTCACCCTGGCCCGCCTGGCGCGCCTGCAGGGCCAGTGGCCGCAGGCGCAGGACTTCCTGCACCGCGCCCTGCGCCAGGGCGCGGGCAGCGAGGCCTGGGAAGAACTCGGCCACGGCCATGCCAGTGCCGGCGAGGACCTGCTGGCCCGGCGCAGCTACGCCAACGCCCTGGCCGCCCGCCGCGGCGAAGCCGTGCAGCCGCTGGAAGACAGCGCAGCGCCACCCGAGGAGGTCGGCGTCATTGTCGAACGCGACGCACACGGACTGCCGCGGCTGCGCGAGTAGCACCCCGCCTCCACGCGGGAGCCCTCAAGCTTGGTGGTACGAAACCGGTCGCGTCGGCAGGCTGGCCAGACACGTAGGGCGGATCGCGATCCGCCACCGCAGGATGTCAGCGCCGACACCGCCTCATGCGCAAGCGCCACATCCGCGCCATGGCGCCCTAGCGCTCGACGATGGCCACCACGCCCATGCCGCCGGCGGTGCAGATGGACACCAGTGCGCGGCCGCCGCCGCGTTCGGCCAGCTGCTTGGCGGCCGTGGCGATCACGCGCCCGCCGGTGGCCGCGAACGGATGACCCGTGGCCAGCGAAGACCCGTTGGGATTGATCTTGGCCGGGTCGATGCGCCCCATCGGCGCGGCCAGGCCCAGGCGGTCGCGGCAATAGTCCTCGCTCTCCCAGGCGCGCAGGGTGCACAGCACCTGGGCGGCGAAGGCCTCGTGGATCTCGTACAGGTCGAAGTCCTGCAGGGTCAGCCCGTGGCGGGCCAGCATCTGCGGCACGGCCACGGTGGGCGCCATCAGCAGGCCCTCGCCGTGGACGAAATCCACCGCCGCGACCTGCGCATCCTTCAGGTAGGCCAGCGGCGTGTGCCCATGCGCGGTGGCCCACTCATCGCTGGCCAGCAGCACCGCCGAGGCGCCATCGGTCAGCGGCGTGGAGTTGGCCGCGGTCAGGGTGCCGCGGCCGGAGACCTTGTCGAAGGCCGGCTTCAGCGTGGCCAGCTTCTCCAGCGAAGTGTCCGCGCGCAGGATGTTGTCGCGGGCCACGCCCCGGAACGGCGCGATCAGGTCGTCGAAGAAGCCGCGCTCGTAGGCGGCGGCCAGCTTGTGGTGCGAGGACACCGCCCAGGCGTCCTGCGAGTCGCGCGAGATGCTCCACTCCTTGGCCATGTCCTCGCAGTGCTCGCCCATCGACTTGCCGGTGCGGGGTTCGGCCACGCCCGGGAACTCGGGCTTGAGCTCGCCCAGCTTGAAACCCTTGAACGCCGCCAGGCGCTCCTTGGGCGTCTTGCCGCGGTTGGCGGCCAGCAGGCGTCCGCGGAAGCCCTTGCCGTAGACGATCGGCACGTCCGAGGTCGAATCCGAACCGCCGCCGATGCCCGAATCGATCTGCCCCAGCGCGATCTTGTTGGCGATGTGGATGATGGTGTCCAGGCTGGTGCCGCAGGCGCGCTGCAGGGTGATGCCCGGGGTCAGCGCCGACAGCCCGGAGGACAGGGCGGCCTCGCGGCCCAGGTTCCAGTCCGAGGAATGCTTGATCACCGCGCCCATGGCCACCTCGCCCAGCACCTGGCCGTGCAGGCCGAAGCGCTCGACCAGCGCCCCCAGCGTGCGCACCGACATGCCCAGGTTGCCCACGTCCGAGTACGCCGTGTTCTGGCGGCAGAACGGGATGCGGACACCCCCAAGAATGGCGACGGGACGTGCTGCGGGCATGGACGACCTCTTGTCGGGGGTGCGGTGGGGCGATGGAGCAGGGACGTGTGAAACGTTGGGAAAACCGTGCGCCGGCGTACGCGGCATAATCAGTGTAATGCCGCCCCTGTGGTGGGCCAACCGCACAATGCGCACATTGGTGAACGTGAGTACGACGACGCAAGCACAAAGCCAGCCATTCAACGGCCTGTTGGCCCTGGAGCTCACCGGTGGCAACGCCCCGACACGGGCGGCGCTGAGCCAGCACCAGGCCGGTGAACTGGCCGCACGCATGGCGCGCGACCTGGCCCAGCTGGTGCCGCAGGTCGCGCAACTGGACCTGGTGTTGTTCGCCGCGCACTTTGATCCGGCCGAGGTCCTGCGCCCGGGCTGGTCGCTGCACCGGCGCCTGCACGAGCTGCAGCAGCGCGCGCCAGGGCGCGAGGAGGGCCCGCGTGTGATCGCCTTCGGCGGCGGTGAGGACGGGCAGGTGCCGCTGCCGCTGCGCAGCGATGCGGACCTGGCCGGTGGCGCGCTGCGGGTGCTGCCGTTCCAGCTGATCGGCCCGGCCGAGGTGGTCGACCAGGTGGCGCAGGCCTGCGAAAGCGTGCTGCTGGAGCGCGGCATGGCCCAGGCCGACACCGCGCTGATGGCTCAGCAGGGCTTCGGTGCGGAGATCGAACACGCCCGCTACCTCACCCTGCACGACCTGGCCGCGATGATGGCCATGCAGTACGAGCACCAGGGCCTGGCGCCGCTGTGGCCGGTGATCGAGACCGCGCTGCTGGCCCCGCAGGAAGAACAGTGGCTGGACGCGCCCCCCGAGCCGCTGTTGCGCTACGCCGAGGGCGAGGTACGCATCGCCCTGCTGGACGCGGCGGCCTGGCAGGCGCGCAACGCGCCGGGCACCGACGACCATGAACGCCTGGCGCGCCAGTACGAATACTTCCTGGCCCGCCAGCGGCAGCTGGCCGCGGTGCTGGAAGCCCACGGCATCCCGGTGACCTTCGCGCACTGCCCCAGCGCCGACGACGTCTGCGCCCAGCTGAGCGCCTGAGCCGGGCGCACGCAGCCCCGACAGACAGCACAAAGCAGAAAGCCGCGGGTCGCCCCGCGGCTTTCTTCGTTTCGCACCACCGGCGGCCGTCGTGCTGCCCGCCCCTGCCGCGCGGTGCGCAGGCAAGGACGAGGCGGCCGGCCCGGTGCTTACTTCACCGCTTCGATCACCGCGCAGGCCAGGCGGCCGCCGGCGTTACCGGTGGGCTGGGTCTTGTAGTCGTCCGGGTCGGCGTGGACGATCAACCCCTTGCCGACGATGTCGAAGGCATCGCCCTTGCCGATGTTGACGTTGCTGGACAGCATGCCGTCCACGGTGGCCTTGCCTTCGGCATCGGCGGTGACGTTGTCCATGTCGCCGCCATGGTGCGGTTCGGCGCTGACCTGGCCATGGTCGGTGGTGGCCGGGTTGAAGTGGCCGCCGGCGCTGGAACCGTCCGGGGCACTGCAGTCGCCCTTCTCGTGGATGTGGAAGCCATGCTTGGAATTGGGCGCCAGGCCGGTGATGTTGCCGGTGACGTGGACCATGTTGTCCATGGTCATGAAGCTGAGCTCGCCGGCCACGGCATTGCCCTCGGTGGCCTTCAACGTGGCCTTGGCCGTGCCGCTGGCGGCCGGGGCGGCGGTTCCTGCCGGCGCCATGGGCGGTGCTTCGGTGCCGGCGGCCGGTGCGGTCGCCGCAGGCGCGGTGGCTTCCGGCTCGGCCGGCTTGCTGCAGGCGGCCAGGGCCAGGGCGGTGGTCAGGAACAGGGTCGAATGGATCAGGCGCATGGAGAACTCCTTGCTGTGGTGTGTGGGTGGGATCAGCGGGTCGCAGGCGCCGCGGTGGGCAGCGGCTGCTGGTGGGTGATGCGGATCACGCCGCAGGCCACGCGCGCGCCGGAGTTGCCGGCCGGCTGGCTGCGGTAGTCGTCGGGGGCGGCATGCACCACCAGCGCACGGCCGGCGATGTCGGTGTTGGGTGGGCCGCCAAGGCTGACATCGCGCAGGACCACGTCCACGCGCGCCACCCCGTCCAGGTCGGCGATCAGGTTGTCCAGGTCGCCGGCATGGTGTGGGCCGGTCTTGGCATTGCCGTGCGGCTGGCCGGTGGGATTGAAGTGCGCCCCGGCGCTGCCGGCATCCACGCTGCTGCAGTCGCCGCGCTCGTGGACGTGGAAGCCGGCGCGACCGCTCTTGGGCAGGCCACCGACCTCACCCAGCAGGCGCACGCCACCGGCCACCGGGGTCAACACGATCTTGCCGCTGACCAGGCTGCCGGAGGCCGAGGCGAGCACGGCCTGGGCCTCGCGTACGTCCACCCGCGGCGCGGGCGGCGCCGGCGGCGGCGCGGGGGCGGGCGGTGGCGCGCTGCTGCAGGCCGCCATGGCCACGGCGATCAACATGGACAGGGCGCTGGCCGGACCCCACGACTTCATCTGCGACTCCAAAGACATCGCGCTCAAGCTAGACAGCCCTCCGTTCAGGTGCCATGAAATGTGGCATGGCCGAGCCCAAGGAACCAGCGGGCGTGGCGGGCGCTCAACGCGCTACGGTCACTTTGCTCCAGGCGCGCTGCGCTGCCGGCGACGTCCCGGCCCCAGCTTGCGGGTGATGGTGTTGCGGCCCAGGCCCAGCTTGGCCGCGGCCTCGGCGCGCCTGCCGTGGGTAAAGTGCAGGGCCGCCTCCAGCAGCACCTGGTCCAGGGTCTCGCGCGCCTCGGCGTGCACGCCCTCGGCGCCTTCGGCCAGGCGGCCCTGCGCCCACTGCGCCAGCAGCGCCGGCCAATCCTGCGACTGCCCACCGCTACGGCGGCCGCTCTGAGACAAGGCCTGCTCCACGTCCAAGGTGGTGATGGTCTCGGCCGGCGCCAGGGCGGCCAGGCGCCAGCACACGTTCTCCAGCTGGCGCACGTTGCCCGGCCAGTCGTAGGCGCGCAGGGCATCGCGCGCGGACGGGGCAAAGCGCTTGGCCGAGGCGCCGAGCTTGCGCGAGGCCATCGCCAGGAAAGTCTCGGCCAGCTGCGGCACGTCGGCGCGACGGTCGCGCAGCGGCGGCAGCTGCAGGCGCACCACATCCAGGCGGTGCATCAGGTCGGCGCGGAAGCGGCCTTCGGCCACCAGCGTCTCCAGGTCCTGGTGGGTGGCGGCGACCACGCGCACGTCCACCCGGATCAGCTCGCGGCCGCCGACGCGGAAGAACTCGTTTTCCGCCAGCACGCGCAGCAGCCGCGTCTGCAGCGGCAGCGGCATGTCGCCGATCTCGTCCAGGAACAGGGTGCCGCCATCGGCCTGCTCGAAGCGGCCGATGTGCCGGCGCTGGGCGCCGGTGAAGGCACCGGCCTCATGGCCGAACAGTTCGCTTTCCAGCAGCTCGGACGGAATGGCGGCAGTGTTGAGCGCGACGAAGGGTTTGCGCGCGCGCGGGGACTCGTTGTGCAGGGCGCGCGCGACCAGCTCCTTGCCGGTGCCGGTCTCGCCGGTGACCAGCACCGACAGCGGCGCCTGCGCCAGCCGGCCGATGGCGCGGAACAGGGCGCGCATGGCCGGGGTGTCGCCGATCAGCTCGGGTGTGCCGTGGCCGGCCGCGTCCACCGCCTCGGCCGCCGCGCCCTCGTCCGCATGGACGCTGGGCAGGGTGCGCGCGGCCAGCGCCACCGCATCGTCCAGGTCGAAGGGCTTGGACAGGAATTCCTGGGCACCGCCGCGGAAGGCCCCGGCGGTGCTGGCCACGTCGGTGTAGGCCGACATCACGATCACCGGCAGCGACGGATGCGCGGCCTTGAGCTTATCCAGCAACACCAGGCCGTCATCGCCGGGCATGCGCACGTCGGTGAACAACAGGTCCGGCACGCCGCGCAGGTCGATGGCCTGCAGCGCGGCGGCGGCCGAATCGAAGCCGTCCACCGAGTAGCCCGCATCGCGCAGCGCGGTGGCCAGCACGAAGCGCACCGAGCGGTCGTCATCGACCACCCACACGCGCTGGAGATGGGGCTCAGTGGGCACGGTGCGCCTCTCCGGTCTCGGCCGGCGACTGCGGCAGCAGCAGGGTGAAGACGGTGTGGCCCGGGCGCGACTTGAAGGTCAGCGAGCCGCGGTGCTCGCGCGCGACCTGCTGCGCCAGCGCCAGGCCCAGGCCACTGCCTTCGGCGCGCCCGGACACCAGCGGCAGGAACAGGTGCTCGGCCAGCTCCTCCGGAACGCCGCGGCCGTCGTCGATGATTTCCAGGCGCAGGGTCAACGGGTGCAGGCGGTCGTGGATGCGCTGGCCGTGTTCGATGCGGGTGCGCAGCGTCACCACCGAGGCGCCGGCCTGCAGCGCATTGCCCACCAGGTTCCACACCGCCTGCACCAGCCGGTCCGGATCGCCGGTGATCTCCGGCAGGCTGGGGTCGTAGTCCCGGCGCAGGCGCGCGGTCGGTGCGCGCTCGGATTCGGCCAGGCGCAGCACCCGCTCCAGCACCGCGTGGATGTTGAGCACGGTGTGGGCGCGCTGCGGCGCCGGCGAGAGCAGGCGGTCCAGCAGCGCGGCCAGGCGCTCGGCCTCCGATTCGATCAGCCCGATCAGCTCGCGCTCGGCCTCGTAGTCGCTGCGTTGCTGCCCGCGCTTGGACAGCAGCTGGGCCGCGCCCTTCAGCCCGGCCAGCGGATTGCGGATCTCGTGGGCCAGCCCGCGCAGGGCCGCCGACAGCGCCGCCGGCAGCACCTGGGCCGGATCCAGCGCGGGAAACTCGTCGGCCGGATGCGCCTCCAGCAGCCAGCCGCCGTGGTCCATGCGCGAGAGCCAGCCTTCGGCAAAGCGCGGCGCCTCGCCCGGCACGCCCAGCGAGACGCGGTGAAGGCGCAGCAGGTCACGATCCGTGTTGTCCATGAAACGCGCCATGGCCGTGCCATCCATTTCCAGTGCCGCCAGCGATTGCCCCAGCAGACGCCGCGGGCTGATCCCCAGCCAGCGCGCGAAGGCGGGATTGGCGCCGAGAATGGCGCCTGCCGTATCGGTCCAGACCACCGGCGTGCTCAGCGCATCGGCGGTGGGTTCCCGGATCATCGGCGCGTGCGAGCTGGGCGCAGTCATTGCACCATCTTAGTGCAAAGCCTGCGCCCTGCCCTGCTCAGGCCTCGTAGGCCGATTCACCATGCGAGGTGATGTCCAGGCCCTCGCGCTCGGCGTCCTCGCTCACGCGCAGGCCGAACACCACGCGGGCCACGGTGAAGCCCACGGCCGAGACGATGCCGATCCAGACCACCGAGATGCCTACGCTCAAGGCCTGGACGCCCAGCTGGTGGGCCATGTCGAAGTCGGCCGCGCCGGTTCCGCCCAGGCTGGGCGCATGGAACACGCCGGTCAGCAGTGCGCCGACGATGCCGCCCAGGCCATGCACGCCGAACACGTCCAGGCTGTCGTCGGCGCCCAGCATGCGCTTGAGGCCGTTCACCCCCCACACGCACACCACGCCGGCCACCGCGCCGATCACGATCGCGCCCAGCGGGCCGACCAGGCCGGCTGCCGGGGTGATGCCGACCAGGCCGGCGACCATGCCCGAGGCCACGCCCAGGGCCGAGGACTTGCCGCGGGTCATCCGCTCGGTCAGCGACCAGCCCAGCACGCCGGCGGCCGTGGCCAGCATGGTGTTGAGGAAGGCCAGGGCCGCCGAGGAAGTGGCTTCCAGCGCCGAGCCGGCGTTGAAGCCGAACCAGCCCACCCACAGCAGCGAGGCGCCGACGAAGGTCATGGTGACGTTGTGCGGCTTGATCGCCTCGCGGCCGAAGCCCAGGCGCTTGCCCACAAAGTACGACCCCACCAGGCCGGCGATGCCGGCATTGATGTGCACCACGGTGCCGCCGGCGAAATCCAGCGCGCCGTCCTCGAACAGGTAGCCACCGGTGGCCCAGACCATGTGCGCCAGCGGCAGGTAGCCGAAGGTGAACCAGATCACCGCGAACAGCAGCACGGCGGCGAACTTCACGCGTTCGGCGAAGGCGCCAACCACCAGCGCGCCGGTGATCCCGGCGAAGGTGGCCTGGAAGCCGACGAACACGTACTCCGGCAGGCTCACGCCCTTGGTGAAGGTCGCCGCCAGGGTGTCCACCGACACGCCCTTGAGAAAGGCCTTGTCCAGATTGCCGACCCAGGCGCCCTCACCGGAAAACGCCAGCGAATAGCCGTAGGCCACCCACAGGATCACCAGCAGCGAGAACACGGTGGCCACCTGGATCAGGATCGACAGCACGTTCTTGGCGCGCACCATGCCGCCGTAGAACAGGGCCAGGCCCGGGACCACCATCATCAGCACCAGCAGCGTGGAGGTGAGCATCCAGGCCACGTCGCCCTTTTCCACAACCGGAGCCGCTTCGGCCTGCGGGGCGGCCACCGCGGCCGATTCGGCGGCCGGCGGCTGCAGCGCCTCAGTGGTGACCGTTTCGCTGGGCAGGGGCTGGGTGATGGCCTCCTGCGCTTGCAGGCTGCCGAAGACCGACAGCAACGCCAGGAGCAACAACAGACCTGCAGTATGCAACCGGGCCATGCGCCCGGGGATGAGAGCCGTCTTCATGTGGGGGGAGCTCCAAGGGTTAGAGCGCGTCGGCGCCGACTTCGCCGGTGCGGATGCGGATGACCTGGTCGATGGTGGTCACGAAGATCTTGCCGTCGCCGATCTTGCCGGTGCCGGCGGCCTGCTGGATGGCCTCGATGACCGCGTCCAGGCGCTCTTCGGTCACCACGGTCTCGATCTTGATCTTGGGCAGGAAATCCACGACGTACTCGGCGCCGCGATACAGCTCGGTATGCCCTTTCTGCCGACCGAAGCCCTTGACCTCGGTGACGGTGATACCCGACACGCCCGACTGCGAGAGCGCCTCGCGGACTTCGTCGAGCTTGAATGGACGGATGATGGCGGTGATCAGTTTCATGCACGTTCCCCGGGTGATGGAGGAACCGGACAGCCATGCCGTCCGGTCACTCGGGCACCGCATCGCAAGGCGACGCGGGCAACAACGGATGGGAGCACCCGGTTTCCGCAAGGCCGACCGCGATGCCGCGGCAGCGAATGGAACCTTGGCCGGTGGCGGATCACGGGCGCTCGATGGTTTCCCCAGTACGACAGACGGCGGGACGGCCTGCACCGCCAGCCGCCGGCCCTGCCCCGCGAAGCCTTGCGGGGAGGGTGCGGCGATGGCAGCAGCGGGAGGGGAGGACCGCTGCCATCGCCGCGATTGCACGATCTGCGGCCCGGCGGGCCGCAAGGCGACGCATCAGATCGCGTAGTACAGCTGGTACTCCAGCGGGTGGGTCGCGGCACGGAACTTGGTCACTTCCTGCATCTTCAGCGCGATGTAGGCATCGATGAAGTCATCGCTCATCACGCCACCGGCCTTGAGGAACTCGCGGTCCTTGTCCAGCGCTTCCAGCGCCTGGTCCAGCGAGGAGCAGACCTGCGGGATCAGCTTCTCTTCTTCCGGCGGCAGGTCGTACAGGTCCTTGTCGCTGGGCGCGCCCGGGTCGATCTGGTTCTTGATGCCGTCCAGGCCGGCCATCATCAGCGCGGTGAAGGTCAGGTAGCCGGACTGGATCGGGTCGGGGAAGCGCATCTCGATGCGGCGGGCCTTGGGGCTGTTGACCCACGGGATTCGGCAAGACGCGGAGCGGTTGCGCGCCGAGTAGGCCAGCATCACCGGCGCCTCGAAGCCCGGCACCAGGCGCTTGTAGCTGTTGGTGCCCGAGTTGGTGAACGCGTTGATCGCCTTGGCGTGCTTGAAGATGCCGCCGATGTACCACAGCGCCAGCTGCGACAGGCCGCCGTAGCCATCGCCGGCGAACAGGTTCTCGCCGCCCTTCCACAGCGACTGGTGCACGTGCATGCCGCTGCCGTTGTCGCCGACGATGGGCTTGGGCATGAAGGTGGCGGTCTTGCCGTTGCGGAAGGCCACGTTCTTGATGATGTACTTGGTGGTCAGCAGCTCGTCGGCCTTCTTCACCAGCGAGTTGAACACCGTGCCGATCTCGCACTGGCCGGCGGTGGCCACCTCGTGGTGGTGCACCTCGGTGCGCACGCCGGCCTCTTCCAGGGTCTTGACCATCTCGGCGCGCAGGTCGTGCAGCGAGTCGGTCGGCGGCACCGGGAAGTAGCCGCCCTTGACCGCCGGACGGTAGCCGCTGTTGCCGCTGTCGTACTCGGTGCCGGTGTTCCAGGCGCCTTCCTCCGAGTCGATCTTGAAGAAGGTGTGGCCCATCTCGTTGCCGAAACGGACCGAGTCGAAGATGAAGAATTCCGGCTCCGGGCCGAAGTAGGCCACATCGGCCAGGTCGGCCGACTTCAGGTAGGCCTCGGCGCGCTTGGCGATGCCGCGCGGGTCGCGCGAGTAGCTCTGCATCGTGGCCGGCTCGAGGATGTCACAGGTCAGCACGATGGTCGGATCGGCGTAGAACGGGTCCAGGTAGGCGGTGTCCGCGTCGGGCAGCAGCACCATGTCCGATTCGTTGATGCCCTTCCAGCCGGCGATGGAGCTGCCGTCGAACATCTTGCCTTCTTCGAACAGCGACGGCTCGACGATGCTGACGGGGAAGGTGATGTGCTGCTGCACGCCGCGCATGTCAACGAATCGCAGGTCGACGAACTCGGCCTTGGAATCCTTGATCAGCTTTTCCACGTTCTCCACGGACATCTGCAAACCTCGGTTGGGGTGTAAGGATGAACCTGACTTCGCAAGCGCCGTGCCAAGCCCGTTCGCGCCTAAGTCACTGTTTTTTCATCCGACCTTCACGCGAAACTTGAGCGTAAAGCACCTCATTGGGGTGAACGAATCCATTACGCACCATGCTGGTGCTCACGGTCGTCCCGTATCCTGTTGCGCCCCATCGCACCCTGAGATTCCATGTCCGAGCTGCTCGCAGCCCTGCTTCTAGGCATCCTTGAAGGCCTGACCGAATTCCTGCCGATCTCCAGCACCGGACACCTGCTGATCGCCCAGCATTGGCTGCCGCGGCAGACGGACTTCTTCAACATCATCATCCAGGCCGGCGCGATCATCGCGGTGACCCTGGTGTTCCGGCAGCGCCTGTGGGCGCTGGCCACCGGCTGGAACGACCCGGTCCAGCGCGACTACCTGTTCAAGCTCGGCACCGCCTTCCTGGTCACCGCGGTGGTCGGCCTAATCGTGCGCAAGCTGGGCTGGGAACTGCCCGAGACGGTGACGCCGGTGGCCTGGGCGCTGATCATCGGCGGCTGCTGGATGATCGTGGCCGAGCGCATCGCCGAGCGCCGCGGCGAGATCGCCACGGTGAGCTGGAAGGTCGCCGTGCTGGTGGGCCTGGCGCAGGTGGTGGCCGGCGTATTTCCCGGCACCTCGCGCTCGGCGGCGGCGATCTTCGTGGCCATGCTGGCCGGCACCAGCCGCCGCGCCTCGGCGACCGAGTTCGTGTTCCTGGTCGGCATCCCGACCATGTTCGCCGCCAGTGGCTACACCTTCCTGGAGCTGGCCAAGGACGGGCAACTGGGCCAGGTCGACTGGGCGGCGGTGGCCGTGGCCTTCCTGGCTTCGGCCGTCACCGGCTTCATCGTGGTGCGCTGGCTGCTGGGCTTCATCAAGTCCCACCGCTATACCGGCTTTGCGGTCTACCGCATCGTGCTGGGCGCGGCCTTGCTGCTGTTCCTGCCCAGCGGCGCGTAATGGGTTGAGGAGTGAGCGGAGAGGAGTGAGGAGTGAGTGGAAGCCGCTCTCACAGATGAGTCCGTGAGGAGTCAGGCGCGAGGCTTCTGCCTTCGCTCACTCCTCACTCCTCTCCACTCACTCCTGCCTCGTCATTCCCGCGGCAATACCGCCTGATCATTCAGCGTATAGGTGCCCCAGGTCACCGCCTGGCCCAGCACATGGCCTTCGATCGCGCCCAGCAGGTCCTTGGCCTCGAACGGCTCTGGCAGGTCCAGGGTCTCCACATCCAGCGCGAAGACGTGGAAGTAGTAACGGTGCACGCGCAGGTCGTTGGACGGCGGGTACGGGCCGTCGTAGCCCAGGTACTGGCCCTTGAGCTCGTCGCTGCCGGCGAAGAAGCTGGTGTAGTCGTTGATGCCCTGGCCGCTGCCGGTCGGCCCCTTCGGCGCGGTCTTGCCCTTGGCCACGAAGCCGTCGCTGCAGCTGCCGGCGGCGATCTCGGTGACCTCGGCGGGAATATTGGCCATGGCCCAGTGCACGAACTCGGTGCGCGCCTGCTCCAGGGGGATCTGCACGTCGTCGCGGCCGATCAGCTCCGGCTCGGTCGGCACGTCCGGGTCGATGACGACGATGGCGAACGAGCGGGTGCCCGCCGGCACGTCGGCCCAGGCCAGGTGCGGGTTGCGATTACCGGCAAAGCCCTTGGCGTCGCCGCCGGCGAACTCGGCCGGGATCGGCTGGCCGTCGGAGAAACTGTCACTGTGGATGCGCATGCAACGAACTCCTGGTGGTGGTGAATGAAACGCGGCACGCTGCCCAGCATGCGCGCAAGAGGTTACGCCGCCGCATAGCCCAGGCGCGCGGCGATGGGCGACAGGCGGTCGAACGGCCCGGCCAGCGCCGCGGCGTACTGGCGCCAGTGCCCGGCGGCCAAGCGCGGCGGTCCGACGTTGACCGGCACCCGCATCTGCGTGCCCAGGGCCTGGCTCACGGCCACGGCCGCCAGCTGCGGATCATGGCCGATGGCGTCGGTGCGGATGAGGCGATGGGGAAACAGCGCCTGCTCGTGCACGTCGGCCACCTGCTCCAGCGCGCGCGCCAGCCAGTCAGCGGCCTGCTCCAGCGGGGGGAAGGCAAAGGGCAGCACCGAACTGAAGGCCAGCCACTCCAGCAGCATGTCGCGCGGGTCGCGGATGGCGAACACGAGCAGGGCTTCGGGCAAATGCGGACGCAGCACCTGCAACAGCGCGTTGTCCCACCACATCAGCCAGTCGATGCAGTAGCCGTCGGCCCGGCCGCGCGCCTGCAGCGCCCCACGCCAGCGGTTGGCCACGGCGGCCGCGTCGATGCTGCCATCGGACAGCCCCTGGACCAGCTGGAAGCTCTGGAAGCCATCGGCTGGCGGGGTGGCGCCGAAGCGATCGCCACGGAACGGCTCGCCGGCCGCCTGCATCACCGCGGCCAGGCGCTCCACGCCCGAACCGGGCGCGCCGCACAGGAACAGCACCTTGGGCCCTTCCTCGCTGCGTGCGGCGGCGGCTTGCCAGTCCTGGCGCGGCGCACTCTGCGGCGGCAGCGGCGCGCGCTGGGTGGCCAGCTCGGCCTGCAGCGCCGTCCAGGCTTCCACGGCACGGGCGAAATCGCCGGCACGGTCATGGCTCAGGCCCAGCATCCCGCGCAGGAAGTAGCGCGACTGCTGCGAGGCATCGGCGTCCAGCCAGGTCTCGATCTGCGCCACCGCCTCGGCCGGGTCGCGCTTCAGGCGCGTGTCCAGCAGCTGCATGCGCGCGTCGGGGTGCTCCGGTGCCAGCTCGAGGATGCGCCAGGCGGTGGCGTCGGCCTCATCGACCTGGCCGGCCTCCTGCTGATGCAGCATCCGCACCTCCAGTGGCAGGGTGGAGGACGGCATCGCCCGTTGCCAGCGCTCGACGATGGCCAGGCGGGCCTCGCGATCGGCCTCGATCACCATGCGCGCCTCCCACAGGTCGGCCGAGTCGCTGGTGGTGGCCAGCGCCGCCTCCAGGGTGCCGGGCGCCTCGTCCTGGCGGCCCAGCCGGCGCCAGGCGTCCAGCAGCGCCTGCAAGGTCGGGCGATGCCCGGGCGCGCCGGCCAGCGCCTGCCGCAGCAGCGGCAGGGCCTGCTCGACCTGGCCGGCATCCATGCGCAGGCCACCGGCCAGGCGCAACAGCGCCGGCGTGGCCTGGGTGCTGTCGGCCAGCAGCGGCTCCAGCAGGTCCGCCGCCTCGTCCAGGCGCCCCTGCCGCGCGACCAGCTCGGCCAGCAGGATGCGCAGGTGGCGGGCCTCGGGCAGCTGCTCCAGCAGGCGCCGGAAGGCCTGCTCGGCGAAGGCCAGGTGGCCCTTGGCGCGATAGGCGAAGCCGGCGGCGTACTGCAGCTGGGCATCGTCCGGCGCCTGCTTCAGGCCGTCGGTGGCCTTGCGCAGGGCCAGGTCATGCTCCTGCCTGGCCAGCGCCACCAGGCTCTGGATGCCGGCAAGCTGCGGGTGCCGCTCGTCCACGCGCGCGGCCAGTCGGGCCTGGCGGTCGGCTTCGGCGACATCGCCGCGGGCGAAGGCCAGCTGCGCCTGCAGCAGGTAGGCGCCGATCTGGTTGGGATTGAGCTGGCTGGCCTCGCTCAGCGCGGACTGGGCCTGTTCGACCTGGCGTTGCCGCACCAGCAGCGCCGCGCGGATCAGATGCAGGTCCGGGTCTTGCGGCGCCAGCACGATGGCGCGGTCGATGCTGACCGTGGCCGCCTGGTCATCGCCCTTCTGCTGCCAGGCCACGGCCAGCCAGCGATGCGCGGCGGCATCCTCCGGCGCGCGGAACACCCAATCGCGCGCGACATTGAGCGCTTCGTCAGTCGCCTGGCGCCGCAGCGCGTCAATGATGCTGTCTTGCATGGATCGCACACCGGTGGAAACGGACTAGTTTACCGGCAGGTCCGAAGGCGGCGCGCCGCGTCGCGGGGTCAGCGCTGGGTCAGGCGGTGGGTGACCCAGCGCTCGCCGAAGCCATCGCACTGGGCGTTCTCGATGAAGCCGCAGTGCCCGCCCCAGCGCGCGATCTCCAGCTGCGCGCATTCGGGCAGCTGCCAGTGCCGGAAATGCTCGAACGGAATCACCGGGTCGTCCTGCGCCATCAGGATATGCGCGGGCACCGACAGCGCGGCCAGGCGATCGCCGGCGATGGAATAGCCATCCAGATACGCGTCCAGGGTGCCGTACTCGGTCTCGTGCTCGACCATCCAGCGCGTCATCTCGCGCACGTTGAGCGCCAGCACGCTGTCGTCGTACACGTGGCGCTCGGGGAACAGCGCGCGCTTGCGCTCCAGCGAGCGCCGCCACTTGCGCTGGAAGTACCAGTGGTACAGCGGCAGGCCCTGCTCCATGCCCAGCAGCGTGGCCATCGGGTCCATCACCGGGCACACCGCGGCCACCCGCTGCAGCGGCAGGCCGACCACTTGCGCGTTCAAGGCCACGCGCAGGGCGAAGTTGCCGCCCAGCGAATAGCCGGCCAGCACCAGCGGGCGGTGGGGGAAGGTGCCGGCCACGTCCACGCAGGCGTAAAGCACCTCGGCCAGCCGGCAGGAATGGAAGATGTCCTCGTTGAGGTGATGGGTCTGGCCGTGGTCGCGGAAGTTCAGCCGCACCACCTCGTAGCCGGCCTCCAGCAGGCTGGCGCAGGTCATGCGCATGTAGCTCGATTCGGTGCTGCCCTCCCAGCCATGCAGCAGGATGGCCAGCCCCTGCACGGCCATCCCCGGCACCTGGCTGTGCCAGCCCTGCAGGCGCACGCCATCGCCGCCATCGAAGATGTGCTCGCGATGGACCGCGCCCAGCGCCTGCAGCCGCTGCAGGCCGCGGCGGCGACGCAGCTCGCTGGAGCTCAGGATCGACTGCAGGTGGGCGTTGCGCAGCCAGCGTGGCGGGCAGTAATCCGAGGCACGCGGAACCTCGTCCGCGCCCGGGGTGGGCGTGGGCTGCAGCGCGGTTGCGCGAAAGCCCAGCATGCTCAGCCGGCCATCGCCGCGATGATGCGCGCGCGCGCGGTGTCGGCCATGCGCCGGCGTCCCTCGGTATCGGCCGCGGTCACCGGCGGCAGGAACACCACCGTGGTCTCGCGCGCCGGCTCGCCCAGCAGGCGCAGGAAGTTCGCGAAGAAGCTCTCGCGCGGGCCGAAGGCCACCACCGACTGCGCGCTGGCGCCGGCGCCGTAGATCAGCGCCACCGGCTGCACCGGCACGCCCGCCTCCACCGCCGGCTGGAAGATGCGCGCATGGAAGGGACCGACCTCGCTGCCGTCGCGGGTACGGCCTTCGGGGAACACCCCAACCGGACGCCCTTCGCGCAGGCGCTGCACCATCGCGCCCATCACCCCATCGAGCGATTCGGTGCTGCCACGCTGGTGGAAGATGGTCTCCCCGCGCACCGCCAGCCAGCCGATCACCGGCCAGCTGCGGATCTCGCGCTTGGCCACGAAACCCATCATCCGGCGACTGTGCAGCAGGGTGATGTCCACCCAGCTGACGTGATTGGCCACGAACATCACCGCGCCCGGCAGCGGCTGGCCCACCTGGCGCAGGCGGAAGCCGAAGATGCGCATCAGCGCGGTGGACCAACGCTGCACGCTCCAGGCCTTGAGCGTGGTGCCGGCCACGGGCAGGCCCGCCCACACCGGCACCATGGTCAGCAGGAGCAGGGGGAGCATCACCAGGACGTGCACCAGCAGCAGGGGGACGCGCGTCAGATAGCGCAACGTCCGTCCCGGCGCGCTGCTGGCGGGGACGGAGCGGGCGGGGGAATTCATGCCGGCACGATACCGGAACGTTACAACCCTGCGCCATATCCGCCCCCGCTGGTACGGCAATGGTCCGCTACCCCGGATGGCAGGCATTCACCCCTGGCGTGGGACCACCGCCAGCGTCAGCCGCGACACGCACACCAGCTGTCCGGCCTCATTCTCGATGCGGATCTCCCACAGCTGCGTGCTGCGGCCCAGGTGCAAGGCGCGCGCGGTCCCGGTCACCGTGCCGCTGCGCACGCCGCGGACGTGGTTGGCATTGACCTCCAGCCCGACCACGCCATGGGTGGCCGGGTCCACGCACAGCCCGCCACCGATACTGCCCAGCGTCTCGGCCAGCACCACCGAGGCGCCACCGTGCAGCAGGCCGAACGGCTGGTGCGTGCGCGCGTCCACCGGCATGGTGCCGCGGATCCAGTCATCGCCCACCTCGGTCAGGCGGATGCCGATGTGGCCGACGATGCTGTTGGCCGACATCGCGTTGACCGCATCCAGGTCGACGGGGCGGTGGAAGATCATGCGGTCTCCTTGCGGCACGGCGGCCGGACGGTCACAGGATGGGCACCAGGCCGCCACCGAAGGCGATCAGGATGCGCGCGTACAGGCGCTTGGGCCCGATGCTGACCTCGGGGAAGTCGCCCACATCGCGGTAGCAGACATGGAACTTGGGGTCGTTGCGCGGCACCGGCGTGGGGCATTCGGCGCTGGCCACGTACTCGTAGCTGGTGGCGTAGCGCCAGGGCCACAGGTCGAACACCGGCAGCGAGGAGGACACCTTGTCCAGGCTGTAGTTCAGGCCGGAAAACACCACCGGCTTGCGCCGCGGCGCGATCACCCAGGAGTTCTCCGGCGAGATGTCGCGGCGGATGCTGGCCTCCAGCTCGCGCGCGAACACCGGCGAGGGAATGACCACCACGCTCTCGGTGTTGTAGTTGACCGAGCGCGGGTCGAAGTTGTGCGTGCCCACCACCGCCACGCGCCCGTCGATCACCATCGACTTGGCATGCAGGCCCATGCGCACGCCGGCGCGCTTGAGCGGCAACGGGTCGCTGGCCGGGCTGCTGCTGAAGAACGAGGGCCGGTTCTCGGTGCGCTGCACCCGCCGGTCCACGCGATTGCGCGGCGTGCGCCGTGAGCCGGCCTTGGAGCCGATGCTGCCGATCGGCCGCACCGGGCGCTCCACCGACTGCTCCGGCGTCAACACCGGCGGTTCTTCCAGCATGGAGGCATAGTCCACCGGCGCATCGGCCGGGAACGGCTTGAACTCGTAGATGTTGAAGCCCAGCTCGCGCAGGTAGCGGCGCTTGTACTTGTGCGAGACCGAATACACGATCGGGTTGTCGGTGGCCGCCAGGCTGTTGGTGGAGACCGTCACGCGCGGCGCTTCGGGCCGCTTGCGCAGGCTGCGGAACATGTCCTCGGCCGCATCGGACATCACCAGGTACGGCGTCTGCAGAGTGATCTGCTGGCGCGCGGCGTAGACCAGGCTGCCCAGCTCCCAGGACGAGGGCGCCGGCTCGCGCGGATCGTTGTGGCGGTGCTTCTGCGGCGGGTCGGCCACGTAGCTCACCGTGCCCACCGGCAGGGCCGGCTCCACCAGGCGCGCTGCGACCACCTCCGGATCGCTGGCATCCTCGGACATGGCCTGCACGCGCTCCGGCCGCCGCCACGGCTTGTCCGGCAGCGCCGGCACGCCATGGCGCAGCAGGTAGCGGCCGACATCGTTGAGCTGGGCCACCGGCACGCTCAGGCGCGCATCCCAGAACTGGCCGAAGCTGCGCGCCATGTCGCGCGCGGCCGGGCCGGCGATGAGTACGTCGCGGTCGCGGAAATTGAACTCGCTGTCCCAGTCGAAGTAATCGTCCTGGTAGTTGCGCCCACCGGTGATGCCGATGGCGCCATCGACCACCAGCAGCTTGGTGTGCATGCGCTGGTTGAAGCGGCGGAAGCAGCACAGCACGCTGCCGGCGTAGTCCAGGTAGCTCGGGTCGGCCTTGCCGAAGGTGGGGTTGTAGATGCGCAGCTGGAAGTTGCGGTGCGCCCCGGCCAGGGCGCCGAGCGTTTGCAGGTCATTGATGGCCGAGAGCTGGTCGATCAGCACCCGCACCTGCACGCCGCGGCGCGCGGCCGCCAGCAGCTCATCGATCACCAGCCGCGCGCTGTCGTCGGTGTCGAAGATGTAGGTCTGCAGATCGATGCTGTGGCGCGCGCTGCGCAACAGGTTCAGGCGCGCCAGCAGTGCGTCCTCGCCATAGTCCAGCAGCAGCGCGTAATGCCGCGGCACCTGCGCGGTGGACAGGGCCTGCGCCTTGCCCGCCAGCGCGTACAGCGCCGATGGCTCGGCGCAGGCATCAACGGCCTGGCACTGGACCTGCTGCGATTGCGCGGCCTGGGCGATGGACACGGCACGGGCATGCTCGCCCTGGGACAGCGAAGCGCAACCGCTGGCCAGCAAGGTGGACAGCAGCACCAGGCAGCGAAACAGGTACGTCACTGGGGCGCGTGCTCCTGCAGGCGTGCACGCAGCACGAACACCACGCGGTCGTTGACCGCCATCTTGAAGCCGTCCATGTCGTAGTCGCTACGGCGCACGGCCCCGGTGGAGATCACATCGCAGTCCAGCGCCGGGCGCGCGCAGTCGGCCGGCTGCACCAGCAGCGTCTCGGCGCGGCGGATCCCGCGGATGGTCAGCTCGCCGGAGAGCTCACCGCCATGGCTGAGGGTCTCCGGCCGGTAGGGATGGGAGATGAAGGTCACCACGGGATAGCGCTCGGATTCGAAGAACATGCCACCGCGCGCCCACTTGGTGTAGCTGGGGTGGTCCTGGATCAACACCTCGCGCGTATACATGCGCAAAGACACCTGGTGGCGGCCGTCGGGAAGCACTTCCACGCCGCCATCGAATTTCGGGAACCAGCCATCCAGGCGCTGCCCCCAGCGCGTGCTCAGCTCGAAGCCCAGCCGCGTCTGCACCTGGTCCAGCGGCATGAAGCGCGCCTGCGCCGGCAGCGCCCAGGCGGTGGCGGCCAGCAGGCCGGCCACCAACGTCGGCCACCGCCGGCGCATCAGGGCCACCAGAAATCGGTCAGCGTGGCCACGCCTGGCTCCACCGAGCTGTCGGTGGGCATGGACAGCACGGCAATCCCGGCGGTGGGCATGCCGCGGTACTCGCTGCTGCTGCCGCTGTGCAGCAGGGCCGCCAGACGCTCGAAGCCGGGGTTGTGCCCGACCATCAACAGGCGCTCGGCATCGCGATGCTGGTCGGCCAGCGCGGCCAGGGTGCCGGGGCTGGCCTCGTAGATGGACGGCTCCAATTGCTGCTCGACATAGCCCACCACCTCCAGCACCGCCTCCAGGGTCTCGCGCGTGCGGCGCGCCGGCGAGCACAACACGCGGTCCGGGATCAGGCCCCGCTCGGCCAGCCAGCGGCCGGCGGCTTCGGCTTCGGCCAGTCCCAAGGGAGATAAGGGGCGGTCCATGTCGGCCTGGCCGGAGGCGGCCGGCTGGGCATTGGCGTGGCGCAGCAGGATCAGTTCGCGCATGTCGTCTTCCTCGGCGGGTGCGTCAGGCCTTGCGGAGCCATTCCAGCAGTGGCTCCCAGTCGCCCTGATGGTCGCGAACCTGCGCGGAACGGTAGTCGAACAGGCTGCGGCCCAGGCCGGCCATGACCACGTAGGCCTGGGTGTCGCGCAGGGTCGCCACCACCGGGTAGGGCCACTGCGCCATCATCTCCAGCGCCTGCTGCGCCGTGTGGGTCCACGGCTTGGCGCGGTTGAGCACCAGCCCCACCGGCAGCTTGCGCTTGTGCACGCGCGGGACCTTGGCCAGGTTGTTGAGAAAGCCCACGGTGGCCTCGATGTCCAGGCCCGAGGGCAGCACTGGCACCACGATGGCGTCGGCGCGCTCGATGAAGGCCTCCAGGTCCTCGGCCATGGCGCCGGCGCGGCCGTCGACCACCACGCAATCGGCATCCTCCGGCAGCGCCGACTTCCAGCCCTTGCGGGTGCCGTCCAGCGGCAGGACCGCGCTTTCCATCTCGGCCCGGCGCTCGGCCCAGCGCGTGGAGGAGGCTTGCGGGTCCGCATCGACCAGCACCGTGCGTTTGCCTTCCAGTGCCCACCAGGCCGCCAGGTTGGTGGCCAGCGTGGTCTTGCCCGCGCCACCCTTGGAGCTGGCGACCAGGATCGTCTTCATGCGCGCGCCTCGAAAGCGTGGGAGGCCCGAGGTTACACCGCAGGCCGTGAATCCGGGATACGCGCCACGGGGGTGTTTCGGCGGGGCCGGCTCAGCCGGCCAGGCGCCCCAGCAGCCAGACCCAGGCCGGCAGCGTGACCAGGGACAGCACGATGGAATACCCGGTCATGGCCGCGCACAGGCGCGGGGCCAGGTTGTGCGAAATGGCCAGCGCCGCGGCGGTGATCATGGTCGGCATGCCCGTCTCCAGCACGTTGACCTGGAACTGTGCGCCCTGCAGCCCGAAGGCCCAGGACAGCGGCACGGCCAGTGCCGGCATCACCAGCAGGCGCAGGCTCACCCCGGTCGCCAGCGGGGCCAGCTCGCGCCGGGGCAGGCGCAGCCGGATGGACAGGCCCACCGACAGCATCACCAGCGGCAGCATGGCATCGGCCAGGCGCTGCAGGCCGCTGGCGATCCACGTCGGCGGCTGCGCCGGCATCAGGGTCAGGGCGAACAGCAGCGCCCACAGCGGGGGGAACTTCACGATGCGCAGCAGGATCTGCCCCGCCGTGGGCGTGCCCTGCCCGCCGTAGCGCGCCAGCAGGTACACGCCCAGGGTCGACAGCATCAGGAAGGTGCCGAACTGGTCGTAGACCACCGCCAGCGGCAGGGCGTCTTCGCCCAGCAGCGCGCGCACCATGGGAAAGCCGATGAAGCTGGAATTGCCGAAGCCCACGCAGATCAGCAGCGCGGCGCGCTCGCCACGGTCCAATGCGAGCCAGCGCGCCACGCCGGCGACCAGCACCGCGGTCACGCCCATCATGATCCACGGCGTGAGCACCAGCCCGACCAGGCTTGGCTGCAGCTGCAGGCGCGGGACGAAGTGCAGCACCGAGGCCGGCAGGCACAGGTAGAGCACCACCAGGTTGAGGGTCTGCGCGGCGTTGTCGGGAAACAGCCGGGCGCGGGCGAGCAACATGCCCAGCCCGAGCATGGCCAGGATCAGGGCGAAGGCATCGAAGGCCATTGATGGACCAGGGGAAGCAGGGGGAAACATCGCGGCAGGCCGCAAGGCCCGGCCATTGTCACGACCGGCCCGGGGACCTGGCAACGCGCGCGCCAGGCCGGGCTTGCCCTGGACTCACCTCACGCTGCGGACGCTGGCGCACCGCGGGGCGGACGATCGCTTACGGCCAGGCCGGCGGCGCCGCGGCCCAGGCCGCCTGCACCTGCGCCAGCGTGGCGCGCTCGTCGGCCGTCCATTCCGGCAGCAGGCGCGCGTAGTCGGCGGTGCTGCTCCATTGGCCCGGCTCGGTGCGCACGGCGGCGGCATACCACTTCACCGCCTCGTCCTTGCGCCCCACCTGCCACAGCGCCAGGGCCAGGGTGGGAGGCACCCAGGCCGGACCGCCCAGGGCACTGTCCGCCAGCTCGGCCCATAGCTTCAGCGCGGCCGGATAATCCTTGGCGCGATACAGGTCCCAGGCGTGGTTCCACGTGATCTGCCGACCGATGCCGCGATCCGGCCGCTGGCTGCCCAGCGCCTGCTCGTACAGCGCCTTGCCCAGGTCGAGGCGGCCGGCGGCGTAGGCCAGGTGCGCCAGCTGCGCGGAGGCCTCCACCGCGCGCCGGCCGCGACGGTCGCGCTCGGCCAGCAGCGCGGCGGCCTGCGCTTCGCCCTCGCCGGGCACCACCACGATCCAGGCCGCAGCCTGATCCTTGTCGAAGTAGAACTCACGCGGCGATGGCAGCTTCTGCGCCTGCGCACCCCACGCCCACGCGGCCAGCAGCAAGGCCAGCGCGAATCGATATCCCTTCACAGCAGTCACCCAAGCCCCGAATTCCTTCCCCGCACACGATCCTACCTGCTCCAGCGCACGTTGGCACAAGGATGGAGTTCGCAAAAATGCGCGCTGTTACACTCCGGACGTCGCCTTCCGCCAATGGAAGGCCGCCAGCCGCACTTCCGGGCCCGCCATGACCAGTACCGCCGCATTGACCTCGCCGGACTCGGCGAACACGCCCGATCCCGGTGCGCCGCAGCCCGCGCTGCTGGATCTGGACTACACGCTGGAGCACAAGTACACGCGCAGCGATGGGCGCATTTACCTGTCCGGCGTGCAGGCGCTGGTGCGGCTGCCGTTGATGCAGCGCCTGCGCGACGATGCGGCCGGTCTGAACACCGCCGGCTTCATCAGCGGCTATCGCGGCAGTCCGCTGGGCGGCTTCGACCTGGAGCTGTGGCGCGCGCGCCGGCATCTGGAGGCGGCCAAGGTGAAGTTCCAGCCCGGCCTCAACGAGGACCTGGGCGCGACCATGCTGTGGGGCACCCAGCAGACCAACCTGTTCCCTGGCGCCACCGTCGATGGCGTGTACGGCATGTGGTACGGCAAGGGGCCGGGCGTGGACCGCAGCGGCGACGTGTTCAAGCACGGCAACGCCGCGGGCACCTCGCCGCTGGGTGGCGTGCTGGCGCTGGCGGCCGACGACCACGCCTGCCGCAGCTCGACCCTGCCGCATGGCAGCGAGGAGGAGTTCGTCAGCGCGATGATGCCGGTGCTCAATCCGGCCGGGGTCCAGGACATCCTGGACCTGGGCCTGGTGGGCTGGGCGATGAGCCGCTACACCGGGCGCTGGATCGGCTTCAAGACCATCGCCGAGACCGTGGAGTCCTCGGCCTCGGTGGAGGTGGATCCGTTCGCGCGGCGCATCGTGCTGCCGGAGGACTTCGCCATGCCGCCCGCTGGACTGAGCATCCGCTGGCCCGACCCGCCGCTGGAGCAGGAGATGCGCCTGCACCGCTATGCGGTGGCCGCCGCGCAGGCCTTCGCGCGGGCCAATGGAGTCGACCGCGTGGTGCTGGATTCGCCGCGCGCGCGGCTGGGCATCGTCACCACCGGCAAGAGCTACCTGGACGTGCTGCAGGCCCTGGAATACCTGGGCCTGGATGAGGCGGCCTGCGCCGAGATCGGCATCCGCGTCTACAAGGTCGGCATGAGCTGGCCGCTGGAGCCGGTGGGCATCACCGCCTTCGCGCGGGGGCTGGAAGACATCGTCGTGGTGGAGGAGAAGAAAGCCTTCATCGAGCGGCAGATGAAGGAGCTGTTCTACAACTGGCCGGCCAGCGCCAGTCCCCGCCCCAGCATCGTCGGCAAGTACGACGAGGACGGCGCGTGGATCCTGCCCTCCACCGGCGAACTCACCCCGGCCACCATCGCCGGGGTGATCGGCGCGCGCATCCTGCGCTTTGCGCTGCCCTCGGGCACGTTCACCGAATCGATCCAGCAGCGGTTGCGCTGGATGGAAGCCAAGGAAGCGGAGATGGCCCTGCCGCGCGCCACTTTCCCTCGCGTGCCGCACTACTGCAGCGGCTGCCCGCACAACACCTCCACGGTGGTGCCCGAGGGCGCGCGCGCGATGGGCGGCATCGGCTGCCACTACATGGTGACGTGGATGGACCGCGCCACCGACACCTTCACCCACATGGGCGGCGAAGGCGTCACCTGGTCCGGGCAGGCGCCGTTCACCGAGACCGAGCACGTCTTCCAGAACCTGGGCGATGGCACCTATTTCCACAGCGGCTCGCTGGCGATCCGCCAGTCCATCGCCACCGGCGTCAACATCACCTACAAGATCCTCTACAACGACGCAGTCGCCATGACCGGCGGCCAGCCGGTGGACGGCACGCTGACCGTGCCGGACATCGCCGCGCAGATGCGCGCCGAGGGCGTTCAGACCCTGGTGCTGGTGTCCGACGACATCGGCAAGTGGTCGCGCCGGCGCGACCTGTTTCCGCCGGACACCGAGTTCCACGACCGTGCCGAGCTGGACAGCGTGCAGCAGCGCCTGCGCCAGGTGCGCGGCGTGTCGGTGCTGATCTTCGACCAGACCTGCGCCACCGAGAAGCGTCGCCGCCGCAAGCGCGGCAAGCTGATCGATCCGCCCAAGCGCGTGCTGATCAACTCGCTGGTCTGCGAAGGCTGCGGCGACTGCGGGCAGAAGAGCTTCTGCGTCTCGGTGCTGCCCAAGGAAACCGAGTTCGGCCGCAAGCGCAGCATCGACCAGTCCAACTGCAACAAGGACTATTCCTGCGTGTCCGGCTTCTGCCCCAGCTTCGTCACCGTGCACGGCGGCAAGCCGCGCCAGGGCAGGCGCAGCGATGCGGCCACGCTGCTGGAGGACCTGCCGACGCCGTCATTCAGGTCGGACCTGGCCCAGCCCTGGAACATCCTGATCACCGGTGTCGGCGGCACCGGCGTGGTGACCATCGGCGCGCTGCTGGGCATGGCTGGGCACCTGGAGGGCAAGGGCGCCAGCGTGCTGGACCAGACCGGACTGGCGCAGAAGGGCGGCGCGGTGACCACGCATATCCGCATCGCGCGCCGTCCGGCGGACATCCATGCCGTTCGCATCGCCGCCGGTGAGGCCGACCTGGTGCTGGGCTGCGACATGGTCGTGGTCAACGACTACTGGGTGTTGTCCAAGGTGCGCGGCGAGCGCGCGCAGGTGGTGCTCAACACCTACGAGGCCATGCCCGGCACCTTCACCACGCATCCGGACATGCAGTTCCCTGCGGCCGAGATCATCGCCGGGGTCAAGGTGGCCCTGGGCGGGCGCGAGGCGCTGCTGCTGGATGCCACGCAGCTGGCCACCGCGCTGCTGGGCGATGCCATCGCCACCAACTTGTTCATGCTCGGCTACGCCTGGCAGCAGGGCCTGGTGCCGATCTCCTTCGATGCGCTCATGCGCGCCATCGAGCTCAACGGCGCGGCCATCGAGATGAACCGCACCGCCTTCGCCTGGGGCCGTCTGGCGGCGATCGACCTGGCCGCCGTGCAGCAGGCCGCCGGCATCGTGCGCAACGACGAGACGCGCCAGGAGCAGCTGCCGCGCAACCTGCGCGTGCTGCCGCCGGGCGAATGGGAGGGCACCGAGTGGGGCGCGACCAGCGCGCCGCGCAACCCGGACAATGCCCCCAGCGTGCGCGGCCTGCCCGACACCACCACGGCCACCGCCGATGGCGTGATGCTGCTGCCGCTGGACGATGCGCGCCTGTCGCGCACGCTGGACGAAGCCATCGCGCGCCGCAGCGCCTTCCTGACCGACTACCAGGACCTCGCCTACGCCAGGCGCTATAGCGACTTCGTCGACCAGGTGCGCCAGACCGAGCAAGCCAGGGCGCCCGGCGCGACGGCGCTGACCGAAGCGGTGGCCCGGTCGCTGTTCAAGCTGATGGCCTACAAGGACGAATACGAGGTCGCGCGGCTGTATACCGATGGCACGTTCGAGCGTCAGCTGGAGCAGCAGTTCGAAGGCGACTACACGCTGCAGTTCCACCTGGCCCCGCCGCTGCTGGCCAAGCGCAACGCGGCGGGCGAGCTGGTCAAGCGCGCCTATGGGCCGTGGATGCTGCGCGCGTTCGCGCTGCTGGCCAGGCTGAAGTTCCTGCGCGGCGGCATGCTGGATGTCTTCGGCCGCACCGCCGAGCGCCGCATGGAGCGGCAGCTCATCGAGGACTATCGCCGCACCGTCGCCGAGTTGCTGGAAACGCTGGATGCGCAGCGCCTGCCGCTGGCGGTGCGCATCGCCAGCCTCCCCGAACGCATCCGCGGCTATGGCCATGTCAAGGAGCGCCACTTGCACGCGGCCCAGGCGCAGCAAGCGCAGCTGATGGCGCAGTGGCGCAACCCCAAGACCATTCCCATCGTGCAGGCGGCCTGAGCGGGCCGCGCCCTACCCCTCGCGCGGCCGCGCCAGGCTCAGGCCAGTCGCTTGAGCACGCGGGTGTTGCCCAGCTTCTCGATCTGGCCGCCGTTGCGCCGGAAGGCCTCCAGGTCGGCGCTGATGCGCTCGTGGGTCAACTGACGCGCCAGCTTGGGATCGGCGGCACGCTGGGACTTGGGGAATTTCTGGGTGGTCGAAGGGGGCATGATCGTGGAGCTCCTATCAGCACAACATCAGTGGGATGGATGAAGCCGAGGGCGCCGCAGCCTCGGCCGAGATCGCGCGGCAATACGGGCCGGCCATGGCAAAACGCCGGCAGATCTCCGGCCTTGCGTGATAGATCGAGCAGCGCATGCGGCCCATGTCCACCGCCGCGCACCAGCCCTCTTCGTTCTGCGCCATGACCAGCAGGTTGCCCTCGCGCGCGGTCAGGTGCGGGGCGATCCGGTCCTGGTCGCACAACACCACCGTCAGGCGGCAACACAGGGCATCGCAGCTGCTGCAGTGGGGATCGCCGACGCTCAGGTGCGTGTCCCGGCATGGCCGCTCGCGCTGGCGCGCACGGCGCCGGCGGCTGCGTCTGGGGTCATGGCGGGATCTCCGGAGAAGGAAAGGCGTGGTGCGCCCGAGAAACCGGGCCAGGCGACGCGAGAAATCCGCGTTGAGGCCCCCACCCTACGCGCAATCGCAGCGGCCTGCCTGAAGCGCGGTCCCACTCCTTGGTCTCGATGCGAGCGAATCGCACCGCCGACGCAACGCCTGCGCCGTGCTCAGGACCGATCGAAGCCGGATCCACGATGCAGCCGTACCGGGCCGCTGACCTGCTCGATCTGGACCGGATGGGCGCGCTGGGTGACCTGGATCCTGCCTTCCTCCGCCAGTGCTGCGGCGATGCGACGCACCGCCGGCATCAGCGCCCGCCAGCGCATCGGGTCCTGCTCCAGGGCGCGGGCCACCTCGGATGGGCAGATCGAATGTTCAGGGGCGCGCTGGGCCAGCAGCGCCAACACAGCGTGGCGAATGCGCTGGTCCTGCGCCTCAGGCACGGCTCATGCCGGCTGCAGCAGTCGCAGGCCGAACCAGTCGCGCGCGTCGTTCCAGCCGTGGGTGACCTTCAGTCCTGCGGACTCGGCCAGCGTGGCGAAGCTGGCATCGGTGTACTTGTGGCTGTACTCGACCTGCATCGCCTCGCCGGCGGCGAAGGCGAAGGTCTTGCCAGCGACATGCACCTGCTGCGCGCGCTGGCTGACCAGGCAGGTCTCGATGCGCAGCCGCTCGCGCACATAGACCGCGTGGTGGCGGAAGGCTTCAAGGTCAAAGTCGCTGCCGATCTCGCGATTGAGCCGCGCCAGCAGGTTCAGGGTGAAGGCGGCAGTGACGCCGGCCGCATCGTTGTAGGCCGCTTCGATCAGCGCGGTGTCCTTGTCCAGGTCCACCCCGATCAGGGCGCAGCCGTTGGGCCCCATGGTCTGTCGCATCCCGGCCAGCAGGGCCTGGGCGCTGTCGTTGGCGAAGTTGCCCAGGGTCGAGCCGGGAAAGAACACCACCGTGCGCTGCGCACGCTGGCTGGCCTTGGGAAGGGTCAGCGGCTTGGTGAAATCCGCGCACACCGGCAGCATCTCGATCTGCGGGAAATGCACCGACAGGCGCGCGGTGGCGTCGAGCACCGCGGTGCGCGAGATCTCGATGGGCGTGTAGGCGACCGGATCGCGCAGGTGTTCCAGCAGCAGCTCGGTCTTGCGGCCGCTGCCGCTGCCGTACTCCACCACGTGCGCACCCGGACCGATGGCCTGGGCGATCGCCGGCAGCTTGTCTTCCAGCAATGCCAGCTCGGTCCGGGTGAGGTAGTACTCCGGCACCCGGGTGATGGCCTCGAACAGCCGCGACCCTTCCGCGTCGTAGAAGTACTTGGAAGGCAGCGCCTTGGGCGTGCGCGACAGGCCGGTGACGGCATCGGCGGCGATATCGTCCGGCTGCGGACGCAGATCGGTCAGCGCGCTCCGGGCGCGCTGGAGGGCAACGGCGGCGTTCACGTCAGGGCAGGTCCTTGGCAAGACGCACGCCGGCGAATTGCCAGCGCGCAGAAGAAGGGAAGAAGTTGCGGTAGCTGGCGCGCACGTGCTGCTGCGGGGTGGCGCAGCTGCCGCCGCGCAGCACCCACTGGGCATTCATGAACTTGCCGTTGTATTCGCCCAGGGTGCCGGGCCAGGGCTTGAAGCCCGGATACGGCAGGTAGGCGCTGCCGGTCCATTCCCACACATCGCCGAACAGCTGCGCGCAGCCGGTGGCCGCCGCATCGCCCGCCTGTGGGTGTAAGGCACCTTGCTCGACGAAATTGCCGGCAATCTCCTTGCCGGCGGCGGCGTGCTCCCACTCGGCCTCGCTGGGCAGGCGCGCCCCGGCCCAGCGTGCGAACGCATCGGCTTCGAACAGGCTCAGCGAACAGGCCGGCGCCGCCGGGTCGCGCTCGCGCCAGCCGCCCAGGGTGAACTCGCGCACACCATCCTCGTGCCAGTACAGCGGGCGCGCCCAGCCCTCGCGCTGCACCGTGGCCCAGCCATCGCTCAGCCACAGCCCCGGCGTGCGATAGCCGCCGGCATCGATGAAATCCTGGAACTCGGCATTGCTGACCGGACGGGTGGCAATGGCATGCGCCGGCACCAGCGCGCGATGCCGCGGCGACTCGTTGTCGTAGGCAAAGCCCGCCGCCTGCGGCCAGGGCGCCGCGCCGATCTCCACCACCTGCTCCTCGCGGCCCACCCAGCGCATGGCCTGCGCCTGGCCTTGCCGCAGCGGCAGGTCCTGGCGGTAGGCCGGCTGCAATGGATTGCTCCACAGCGCATGGCGGATGTCGGTCAGCAGCAGCTCCTGGTGCTGCTGTTCGTGATGGATGCCCAGCTCCACGATGTCCAGCGCCTGCATGTCCAGCGTGTTGCGGGCCAGCAGGCGCTCGATGCCCGCCTCCACCGCGGCACGATAGGCCAGCACCGCCTCCAGCGACGGCCGCGACAGCAGCCCACGACGTGGCCGCGCATGCATCGGGCCCACGCCGTTGTAGTAGCTGTTGAACAGGTAGTCCCAGGCCGCATCGAACGGCGTGTAGCGCGCATCGGCCATCAACACGAAGCGCTCGAAGAACCACGTGGTGTGCGCCAGGTGCCACTTGGCCGGGCTGGCGTCTTCCATGCTCTGCACCATGGCGTCTTCCGCGCTCAGCGGTGCGGCAAGCGACCGCGTCAACGCGCGCATCTGGCGGAACTGCGGCAGCAGCGCACTGGCGCGCTCGCCGGCCGCTGCACGGCACGCATCATCCACGGAAACAGCGTTCATGCGCGCAGCTTAGGCGCGCGCGGTGAACGATCCGTTAGAGCCATTCTTCACGCTGCGATACGCTGCCCCGATGTCAGCGCTTTCCCAGTCTGTTCCGACCGCTGCATGGTCGGACCGCCGTGCCGCCTTCGCCTTGCCAGATGAGGTGATCTACCTGGATGCGGCCTCCAAGGCGGCGCGACTGATCGCGGTGCAGGACGCGGCGCACGCGGCCATCGACGCTGGCGCCACTCCATGGCTCACGCCGCACGCGGCTTGGATGGCGCAGATCGAGCACACGCGTGCCCTGGCCGCCGACACCTTGTTCGGGGGCGATGTGGACGGTGTGGCGATGGTGCCCTCGGCCGCCTACGGGCTGGCCACGGCCGCCAACACGCTGCCCCTGCGGCGTGGCCAGTGCGTGCTGGTGCTGGAGGGCCAGTTCCCCTCCAACCTGATGGTGTGGCAGCAGTGCTGCGCGCGGGTCGGGGCGCAGGTGCTGGCCGCGCAGCCGGTGGGCCAGGAGACGCTGACCGATGCGGTGCTGCGCATGGTCGAGCGCACGCCTGCGCTGGGTATCGTGTCCCTGCCCCACTGCTACTGGCATGACGGCCAGGTGCTGGACCTGGACCGCATCAGCGCCGCGGTGCATGCGCGCGGCTCGGCCCTGGTGCTGGACCTGAGCCAGAGCCTGGGGGTGTTGCCGCTGGCGCTGGCGCGCTGGCAACCGGATTTCGTGGTCAGCGTGGGCTACAAGTGGTTGCTCGGCCCGATGGGCCTGTCCTGGCTATGGGCGCATCCGCGCTGGCGTGAGCAGGGCGAGCCGATCGAACACCATTGGATCGCGCGCGATGCCGGCCAGGCCTGGGAGTTCCCGATCGATGCCCCACCCCCTTACCAGCCCGGGGCGCGACGCTTCGATGCAGGCGGCATCAGCGACCCGCTGCGCCTGGCCATGGCCGCGGCCGGCCTGGCGCAGCTGCAGCATTGGCAGCCGGCACGGATCGCCGCAGAGCTGGGCCGGGTCACCACGGCGCTGGATGCGGCCCTGCAAACGGCCGGCCTGGCCGCCTGGATCACGCCTGGCCATGCCCCGCACCTGACCGGCCTGCGCGTGCCGGCCGCGCGCCTGGAGGCGGTCGCGCAAGCCTTCAGCGCCCACCAGATCTTCTACAGCCGCCGCCAGGGCGGCCTGCGCCTTGCGCCCTACCTGACCGTGGACCCGGCGCAGATGGCGCGCGTGGTGGAGATCGCCGCGGGCGCACGCTGATGCGTGCACACAGGCGCTAGGCCCTGGCCACCAGCCGCAGGCCGCGGGGCGTGAGCAGCCGCTCGAGGGCTTCGAACAGGCCCTGCACCGCCAGGGCGAGCACGGCCGCCGGGATGGCGCCTTCCAGGATCATGCCCACATCGTCCAGGCGGATGCCGGTCAGGATGGGCTGGCCATAGCCCCCGGCGCCGATCAGCGCGCCCAGGGTGGCGGTGCCGACGTTGATCACCGCCGCGGTCTTGACCCCGGCCAGGATCGTGCGCAGGGCCAGCGGCAACTCGACGCGCCACAGCCGGGTGCGCGGCGGCAGGCCCAGGGCCGAGGCGGTCTCGCGCAGTTCGCGGGGGATGCCGGTCAGGCCGGCGTGGGTGTTGCGCACGATGGGCAGCAGCGAGTACAGGAACAGCGCGGCGATGGCCGGCCTGGCGCCGATGCCGAACAGCGGAATCATGAAGACGAACACCGCCAGCGAGGGCAGGGTCTGCAGCAGCCCGGTGCAGGTCAGCACCAGCTGCCCCAGCCTGGGCCGGCGCGCGGCCAGCACGCCCAGCGGCAGCGCCACCAGCAGGGCCAGGCCGAGCGACAGGCCGACCAGCCCCAGGTGTTCCCAGGTGCGTTGGGCGATGCGCTGGGCCCGTCCCGCCTGCGCGGGCGCGGCCAGGCCGAGGAAGTCCGCCGCCACCTGGGATTCTTCGCGGTGTTCCAGCTTGACCTGCGCGTTGAGGCGCTGCATCGCCTGCACATCGATGCGCCCCTCCAGGCCGGTCAGCGCCTGCACGAAAGCCGGGGCGCGCTGGCGCAGGTCCAGCCGATACAGGAACACCGCCTGGTAGTCGGGGAAGTAGCGCCGATCGTCCTGCAGCACCTGCAGGTCGTAGTAGGGGATCTCGGCATCGGTGCTGTACAGGTCGGTGACATCGATCGCCCCGCTCTGCAGGGCGCGGTAGGCCAGGTCGTGGTCCAGGCCATTGGGCCGTTGCGGCAGGCCGTAGGCCTCGCGCAGACCCGGCCAGCCGTCGGCGCGCTGCAGGAACTCGTTGCTCAGGCCGAGCTTCAGCTGCGACCTGGCGCGCAGCTCGGACAGGGTGCCGATGCCCAGCTGCGCCGCGCGCTGGCGCGTCATGCCGAAGGCATAGGTGTTTTCGAACCCCAGCGAACCGGTCATCGCCAGCCCGTGTTCGGCCAGCAAGGCGCGCACCTGCGCCGGGTCGGCATCCGGCCGCTGCAGCAGCTCCTGCTTGAGCGTGCCGGTGTACTCGGCGTAGGCGTCGATCTGGCCCTGCTCCAGCGCGCGCCACAGGATGCGCGTGCCGCCCAGCTGGCGCTGGTGGTCGACCTCCACGCCGGCCTGGCGCCCCGCGCCAGCGGCGATCTCGCCCAGCACCACCGCTTCGGTGAAGTTCTTCGAGCCCACGGTGACCGCCGTGGCGGCCTGGGCGGCCGGTGCGATCAGCGCGCACAGCAGCATCCAGCGCGAAAGGGGACCAAATCGCGAGCTCACGCGATGGCCTGCTCGAGACTGCGCTGGGCAGTCATGAAGGCATGCACGAACGGTTCGGCAGGCGCGTGCAGCAACTCGCGTGCCGTGCCCTGCTGCACCACCTGCCCCTTGCGCATCAGCACCAGCGTGTCGGCCAGGTAGGCGGCTTCGGCCACATCATGGGTCACCAGGACCACGGTCTTGCCCAGCTGGGCGAACAGCGCGCGCATCTGGCTCTGCAGCTCGTGGCGCACGATCGGGTCCAGTGCGCCCAGCGGCTCGTCCAGCAGCAGCACCGGCGGGTCCAGCATCAGCGCGCGCACCAGGCCCACGCGCTGGCGTTGTCCGCCGGACAGCTCGGCCGGATAGCGCGCCAGCTGATCCTCCGACAGCCCGCAAAGCGCCATCAGTTCGGACAGGCGCTGGGCGATGCGTTGCGCCGGCCATCCCAGCGTGCGCGCCAGGATGGCCGCGTTCTCGCGCACGCTCAGGTGCGAGAACAGGCCGCCCTCCTGGATGACATAGCCGATGCGCCGGCGCTGAGCCAGCAGCGTGTCCCGCTGCAGCGGCACGCCCTCGAACAGCACCTGCCCGGCGTCCGGCCATTCCAGGCCGATCAGGCTGCGCAGCACGCTGGACTTGCCCGCGCCGCTGGGCCCGATCAGCGCGGTGGTGCGGCCGCCGGCGATCTGCAGCGACACGCCATCCAGGGCGGTCACCGCGCCATGGCGCAGGTGGACGTGGTGCAGGGCGAACATCGGCGCGAGCGTGCCTGGGTGGCCGTCAGCGCTCCGCGAAGCCGCGGACTGGGTCATGGCGATGGTGCAGTTGGCGCGGCAGGCGCCGTGCGCTCGGCCTGCAGGGCGTCCAGGATCTTGCGCCCTGCGCGTCCGTCGGTGGGCGTCAGGCCCAGCCGGGTCTGCTCGACCACGATGGCCTTGCGGGTGAGCGTGCCGATCATGCCGTCGGCCACGCCAATGGCATGGCCGCGCGCGACCAGCAGTTCCTGCAGCTGCCGGCGTTCGTCGCGGCCGATGCCAGGGTCGTCGGTCGGCCACGCCCTGGACAGGCCGCTGCCACCGCGCAAGCGATCGGACAGCAGCGCGATGGCCAGCGCATAACTCTCGGCGGCGTTGTAGCTGAAGATCGCGTCGTAGTTGCGGAACACCAGGAAGGCAGGCCCTTCCACCCCGGTCGGCAGCAGCACTGCCGCCGGCTGCTCGGACGACTCGGTGATCGGCTGGCCATCGGCGCGCGTCACCCCGCGGGCGATCCACTCACGCAACGGCCGGCGCGCGCGGCGCCCGGTCTGGGCCGCGTCGAAGCCCGCCGGCACGGCGATCTCATAGCCCCACGCCTGCCCACTCTGCCAGCCCGCGCGCTTGAGGAAGTTGCCGGTGGAGGCCAGGGCATCGGCGACGCTGGCGACCAGGTCGCGACGGCCGTCGCCATCGCCGTCCACGGCCAGCCGCTGATAGGTGCTGGGTATGAACTGGGTCTGCCCGAACGCCCCGGCCCAGGACCCGCTCAATCCCTCGGCCGACAGGTCGCCGGCCTGCAGCAAGGACAACAGCGCGATCAGCTCGCCGCGGAAGAACGCCTGGCGCCGGCCGAAGCAGGACAGGGTGGACAGCGACTGCAGCAGCGGGCGCTTGCCGGTGATGCGCCCATAGTCGCTCTCCACGCCCCACACCGCCACGATGGTGGCCGCGTCCACGCCGCTGGCGGCCACGACCTGCTCCAGCACCTGGGCGTGGGCCTGCTGCATCGCCTGGCCATCGACCACGCGCTGGGTGTCCACCAATCCGGCCAGGTAATCCCACAGCGGCGTGGTGAACTCGGGCTGGCTGTCCAGCAGCGGCAACACGCTGGTGTCCGGCTGCAGCGGCGCCACGTAGCGCTCGAAGCTGGCATCGTCGATGCCGGCCCGCTGCGCCAGCGTGCGCAGCTCGGGCAGGCAGGCGGCAAAAGCGGCCTGGTCGGCCGCCTCGACGGGCACAGCCTCCACTGCGGGCGTGGCGGCCGGCACCGCCTCCGGCGCGTCCTGCGCACGCAGGGCCAGCGGCCACATCAGCAGCAACAACACAAGGCGGGACGGCATCGCACGGCATCCTGTGGACAGGCGCGCACGATTGTAGCCAGCCACCGCGAACGCGCGCGCTGCGCAGGCGCTCAGCGCCGCCACACCCGCAGGCGGTTGTGGGCCGGCATAGCGTGGTCGGCCTGCAGGGTCATGCCGCAGCCGCGCGCCAGCGCATCGACCTGCTCGACATCGCGGATCGCGCTGTGCGGATCGCGCGCCTTCAACCACTGGTCGAACTCGGCATTGCTGGGGCTGGTGTAACGGCCGCCTTCGTTGAAGGGTCCGTATACCGCCAGCACGCCACCGGGGGCCAGTACGGTGGCCACGCCCTCGAACAAGGCCACCACCTGCGGCCAGCCCATGATGTGCAGCGTGTTGGCGGTGAACACCGCATCGAAGCGGCCATCCGGCCACGGACCTTCGGCCACATCCAGCACCATCGGCGCCGGCGTGTTGTGCAGGGCGGCCTCCTCCAGCCACAGGCCGATGCCGGGCAGGTGCTGGGCGCGCTCGCTGGTCTGCCAGCGCAGGTGCGGCATGGCCGCGGCGAAGTGCACCGCGTGCTGACCGGTGCCGCTGCCGATCTCCAGCACGCTGCGCGCGTCCTGCAGCAGCGGCTGCAGCACCGCCAGGATCGGCCCCCGGTTGCGCGCGCAGGACGGCGCGGTGGGCTTGTCCATCGCCGGATTCAGCCGCCGCCGGATTCCAGCGCGCGCCCGGCGGTCAGCAGCAGGCTGCGCATTTCCACCGGCTTGGCCAGCACATGCAGCACCGTGCCGACCGGTAGGGTGGCGCGATTGAGCGGCTGGGCGGGGCTTTCCAGCGCGATCACCGGGCCCTCGTAGCCCACCTCGGCCAGGGCGCGCATCAGCGGGCCGGCCGGCAGCAGCGAGATGTCGGTGTCCAGCACCACCAGGTCGGGCATGCCGGCATCGAGCATGCGCAGCGCGTAGGCGCCGTCCGGCGCCTGCACCGGCGCATAGCCCTGCCCGCTGAAGGCATTGACTAGCAGGGTCAGGCGGGTGACATCGCCATCGACCACCAGCACGCGGCGCCCGCGGCCATCGGCGATGACCTCGCCGGGCTCTTCGGGCAGCACGTCCGGCGAAAGCGGCAGGCGCACCTCGAAGGTGGTGCCGGCGCCGGGCGCGCTCCTGACCGCGATGCTGCCGCCGTAGCTTTCCACGATGCGCTTGCAGGAGATCAGGCCCAGCCCGGTGCCGGCGCTCTTGGTGGTGAAGAACGGCGTGAACAGCTTGGCCTGCGTCTGCGCGTCCATGCCCACGCCGGTGTCGGCCACCTCGATGCAGATGAATTCCTGGCCCTCGTGCTGTTCGGCACGCGCCAGCAGGCGCACGGTGCCGCCGTTGGGCATGGCCTGGATGGCGTTGAGCGCCAGGTTCAGCAGGGTCTGCTGCAGCTCGGTGTAGTTGACGTCGATGCCCAGCGATTCGCCGGGCGCCTCGATCTCGAACTCCACCCCGCGCGGCAGGCTGCCCTGCAGCAGCAGCTTCACCGCGCGGAACAGCTCGGTCAGCTGCACGTGCTCGCGATTGGCGCGTGCGCCGCGCACGAACTGCAGCATCGAGTCGGCCATCTCGTGGCCGCGGCGACCGCACTCGGAGATCACCTCGCCCAGGCGACGGATCTTGGGGTCTTCGCTGCGGGCGTTGAGCAGGTCCGGCACGATCAGCAGCGGCTGCAGCACGTTGCGCAGGTCGTGGCTCAGGCCGGCGGCCAGCATCGCCAGCATGTCCAGGCGCTGGGAGCGCAGCAGCTCCCGCTCGGCGCGGTCGCGGTCGGCCTCGCTGCGGGCCAGGCGCACCGCGCGCTCCACCGCGCTCGGCAAACGCACCGGGTGGTGCTTGAGGATGTAGTCGGCCGCGCCCTGCTGCAGGGCCTGCACCGCCTGGTCCTCGCCGATGGTGCCGGACACGAAGATGAAGGGCGTGGCCGGCGCGTAGGCCTGCACCATGGCCAGGGCGTCGTAGCCGGAGAAGCCCGGCATGGTCAGGTCCGAGAGCACGATGTCGGGCTGGAACTGGGCCAGCGCGTCGGCCATGGCCTCGCGCTCGTCCACCCGCTCGAAACGCGCGTCGAAGCCGGCGTCGAGCAGCTGGCCGCTCATCAGCTCGGCATCCTCCGGCGAATCCTCCACCAGCAGGATGCGCAGGGGACCCAGGGCGGCGGCGGCGGCGCGATGTGGCATGTGCCGGGTTACTCCTTGTGCTCGGGCAGTTCGTTGATCAGGGCCCAGAAGGTGCCCAGCGTCTTGACCGCATCGAAGAACTGCTGCACGTCCATCGGCTTGACCACGTAGGCGTTCACGCCCAGGTCCCAGCTGCGCACCAGGTCCGTTTCCTCGCGCGAGGAAGACAGGATGACCACCGGCAGCTTCTTCAGCAGCTCCTCCGAGCGGATCGTGCGCAGCACTTCCAGGCCGTCCAGGCGCGGCATCTTGATGTCCAGCAACAGCACCGCCGGCAGTCCCGGTTCGCGGTCGGCGAAGCGGCCGCGACGCAGCAGGTAGTCCAGCGTCTCCACGCCGTCCTCCACGTGCACGATGGGATTGATCAGCTTGGCCTCGCGCAGGGCATCGGTGGCCATTTCGGCGTCGGCCAGGCTGTCCTCGGCCAGCAGGATGGTGCGCAGACTATTCATCGTCGTGACTCGGGATCAGGGACGCGTCCTGCGTCGGGGGTAAGGTGAAATGGAAAGTGGCGCCGCGATCGACTTCGGACTCGGCCCAGATCTTGCCGCCGTGGCGACCCAGCACGCGCCGCACGCTGGCCAGGCCGATGCCGGTGCCGGCGTACTCGCTGGCGCGGTGCAGGCGCTGGAACACGCCGAACAGGCGCCCGGCGTAGGCCATGTCGAAGCCGGCGCCGTTGTCCTTGACCGTGAAGTGGTGGCTGCCATCGGCATCGAGCACGTGATCGATCTCCACCACCGCCACTTCGCGCTTGCCGCTGTACTTGACCGCGTTGCCCAGCAGGTTCTGCCAGACCTGGCGCATCATGTTCTCGTCGGCGACCAGGATCGGCAGCGGCGCGACGTGCCAGTCCACCCGCAGCGGCAGCGTGTTCTTCTCGGCCTTGACGTTGGCATCGAGCATGGCCCGGGTCTCGGAGACCAGCGACTGCATGTCCACCGCCTGCAGGCGCAGCGCGCTGCGACCCAGGCGCGAGTACACCAGCAGGTCGTCGATCAGGTTGGACATGCGCTTGGCCGAATCGCCGATCACCTGCATGTAGTGGCGGGACTTCTCGTCGGCCGCATCGCCCAGGTGCCGCGCCAGCTTGTCCGAGAAGCCGGAGATGTGCCGCAGCGGCGCGCGCAGGTCGTGGGAGACCGAGTAGCTGAAGGCCTCCAGCTCGCGGTTGACGTCCGAGACCTGCTCGACCTTGCCCTCCAGCTGGCGGTTGAGGTTGATGATCTGCTGCTGGGCCACCTTCTGCGCGGTGATGTCGCTGACGGTCAGCAGCACCGCCTCGTCCTCGGTGTCGGGCAGCGGCATGCGCCGGGCGTTGAGCAGCACGGTGCGGCTGACCCCGCCGGCGGTGGTCTGCTGGTGTTCGTAGTCCCACAGCTCGCGCCCGCGCAGCAGCACGTCGGTCAGGCGCTGCAGCACCACCGCATCCTGCCAGGCGCCATCGCCCACCGCCTCCAGCGGCACGCCGTCCTCGTCCTCGCCGATGTCGTACAGCTCGCTGAAGGCCGCGTTGCGCAGCACGATCCGGCGCGCACCGTCCAGCAGCACGATGGGATCGCGCACGGTCTGCAGCACCGCCGAGGAGCGCGCCGAGGCGCGCGAGGCGCTTTTTTCCGCGCGCAGGCGCTCGGCGATCTGCCGCGCCAGTACCGCGGTGACCGCGGTCAGCAGCAGCAGCTGCACCACCAGGCTGCCCCAGCCGACCCAGTTGGCCTGGCGGCGGCTCAGGGCCGCTTCTTCCAGTCGCTGCTGCACCAGGGCCTGTTCGTTGCCCAGGATCTCCACCATCAGCGGACGGATCGGGTACTTGTTGGCCAGCTCGTTGGCCAACGCGGCGCGCCGTTCTGCAGACGGGGCGGCCAGCAGCTCGCGGGAGATGGCCAGGCGGCGCTCGATGACTTCCTTCAGCTGGCCAAGCCGGACCTGCTGGCGCGGGTTGTCCCGGGTCAACTCGACGATGCGCTCGATCATCGGGCCGACCTTGCGCCCGCTGCCTTCCACGCGCTCGCGCAGGCGCGGCAGTTGCACGCCCAGGCTGATCAGCAGGCTGGATTGCTCGACCTCGCGCAGCTCCAGGTTCATCGTGGCGATCTCGGCCTGGATCAACCGGGTATGCGCGACCCAGTCGGCGGCAGCCAGGGTGCGGTCCTGCAGGGACTGGCGCAACATGGCCGGCGCGACCACGATCAACAGCACCGCCACCCCGATGAAGGGCAGTCGCCATCGATCCCACTGGACGCGGGCCAACCGTTGACGCATTCGTGCCCCTAGAGGAGGAAGAAAGCCAGTGGCGCTGGCCGTATTCAGGTTGACGACGAAAACGTTAGAAAGACGTGAATTATGGCCGGTCCGGGCGTTCATTTTTGTGATTCCGAGACGCCCGGCACTGCCTGCTGCCGGACAGCGGTGATCGCGCCCGCCTGCGTGGGGCCTTGCCCTGAAAAGGCGACCGTTCAACCGCCCTCACCCTGGCTTGGCTAGGATGCGGGGTCTGCCCCAACCTCAATCGCCCCCCGATGATCCGTCGCGACTTCCTGAAGACCGCCTCAGGCGCCCTGGCCGCCCTGGGCCTGCCCTCCGCCGCCCTGATGCTCAACGAGCAGGCGCATGCGGCCAGCGCCAAGCAGGCCGGCCTGGTGTTCGGCCCGGCCCAGCCCTTCGACTACGCCAGCCTCAAGGGCCAGGCGCGGGCGCTGGCCGGCAAGCCCTACCAGTCCCATGGCGGCCTGCCGCCGGCGCTGGAAGGGCTGACCTGGGACCAGTACCAGGCCATTTCCTACCGCAAGGACCACGCGCTGTGGACCGGTCAGGATGACAAGTTCCTGGCCCAGTTCTTCCACATGGGCCTGTACTTCAAGAAGCCGGTGACCATGCACGAGGTCGCCGACGGCAAGGCGCGTGAGATCAAGTACAACGCCAGCATGTTCGACTACGGCAAGAGCGGCCTGGGCAAGGCCAAGCTGCCGGACACGCTGGGCTTTGCCGGTTTCCGCCTCAACCGCAAGGAAGACCCCAACCGCGATTTCGCCGCCTTCCTCGGCGCCAGCTACTTCCGCGCGGTCGGCAAGGAAGGCCAGTACGGCCAGTCCGCGCGTGGCCTGGCCATCGGCACCGGCGGGGACAAGCCCGAGGAGTTCCCGGACTTCGTCGCCTACTACCTGCAAAAGCCCTCGGCCGATGACGAGACGCTGGTGCTGTACGGCCTGCTGGATTCGCCCAGCGTGGCCGGTGCCTACCGCTTCGCCATCACCGTGGGCGAGCCGCTGGTGATGGAGATCGACTGCGCGCTGTACCCGCGCACCACCATCGAGCGCATGGGCATCGCGCCGTGCACCAGCATGTACCAGGCCGGCGAGAACGATCGCCGCATGGGCTACGACTGGCGCCCGGAAATCCACGACACCGACGGGCTGGCCATGCATACCGGCAGCGGCGAGTGGATCTGGCGGCCGCTGACCAACCCGCCGCAGCTGCGCTTCAATGCCTTTGCCGACAACAACCCCAAGGGATTCGGCCTGCTGCAGCGCGACCGCAACTTCGACCACTACCAGGACGACGGCGTGTTCTACGAGAAGCGCCCGTGCCTGTGGGTCGAGCCCAAGGGCAGCTGGGGCGAAGGCTCGGTGCAGCTGGTGGAGATCCCCACGGTCGATGAGACCTTCGACAACATCGTGGCTTTCTGGAACCCCAAGGAAAAACCGCAGGCCGGCCAGGAACGGCTGTTCGGCTACAAGCTGTACTGGGGCTCGGCGCCGCCCTCGGTCCCCGAGCGCGCGCACTGCGTGAACACCTGGTGCGGCCTGGGCGGCGTGGTGGGCCAGAAGCGCACCAAGTGGTCGCAGCGCTTCGCGGTGGATTTCGTCGGCGGCAACCTGGCCGCGCTGGAAGCGGCCAGCGCCAAGGTCGACCCGGACCTGCAGGTGCGCGGCGGCACCCTGGAGACGGTCTCCTGCCGCCCGCTGCGCGAGGTCGACGGCTACCGGGTGATGTTCGATGTGGTGCCGGAGAAGGAGGACAGCAGCCAGATCGATCTGCGCCTGTATCTCAAGGACAAGACCGGCGCGCTCAGCGAAACCTGGCTGTACCAGTTCAGCCCGCCGCCCAAGGCCGAGCGCAAGCTCTACTGAGCGTCATCGACGGCCGGGCCGCTGCGTGAGCGTGGCGGCCCGGCATTTTTTTCGCACCCATCCTGGCGGCAGTGCGCGCAGACGAGGTCCTGCAGCGCGCGCATCCGGTGTGGAAGGCGTACTGCGCGGCCCTGGCGGTTCGAGCGCGGGGTGGGCGCAGTTCGAACCGGGGCTGCGGGCGGCTGCACCCTGGACATGCCCGCTGCCACACAGCCGTCCCGCGACCCGGCGCTCAGGTCGCCGGCTTGGGGACGTTGCTGGACACCGTGGCGGTGCTGGAGACGACCTCGTGCGGCGCGCCGGTGCGGGGGCGCGCGGTCACCGTGCCCTTGGGCAGCTGGAAGCCGATCAGCACCCGGCCGGCGGCGCTGCTGACGAACACCGAGCCACCATGCAGCTGGGTGATGGCACGCACGATGGCCAGCCCCAGCCCGTGGCTGTTGGTGCTGTTGCTGCGCGCCGGGTCGGCCCGGTAGAAGCGGTCGAAAATGTGCTTGAGGGTGTGATCGGTCAGCGGCCCACCGGGGCTGTCCACAGTGACCGAGGCGGTGCTCGCGCCATCGTCGATGCGCACGTAGACGGTGCCGCCGTGTTCGCCATGACGCACCGCGTTGTCCAGCAGGTTGGTCAGGGCCTGGGTGAACAGCGAGCGCTCCACGCACACGCGCGCATCGCCGATGATCTCCACCTGGGTCTCGGCGTCTTCCAGCAGCATCTCCATGAAGTCCACGGTGCGCTGGCTTTCCTGGCGCAGCGAGACTTCCACCAGGTCCTGCGCGGTCTCGCCGCGGTCGGCACGGGCCAGGAACAGCATCGAGTTGACGATGTTGCGCAGCCGGTCCAGCTCTTCCAGGTTGGACTCCAGCACATCAAGCAGCTCGTCGGAGGAGCGCGCACGCGAGAGCGCCACCTGGGTCTCGCCGATCAGGTTGCCCAGCGGCGTACGCAGCTCATGGGCGACATCGGCGTTGAACGCGGACAGTTGCAGGTAGGCCTGCTCCAGCCGCGCCAGCGCATCGTTGAGCGAACCCACCAGGCCCACCAGTTCCTCGGGCAGCTGGTCGGTGGGCAGGCGCCGCGCCAGGTCGCGCGCGTCCAGCTTGCGGGCGTGGGCCGACAGCCGGTCCACCGGTGCCAGGCCGCGCCGCGCGATATGCCAGCCCATCGCCGACACCGCGGCGATGGCCCCCACCGACAGCACCAGCATGGCGCCGGCGAACAGCCACTCGGCGGCGTTGAGGTCGCGCAGGCCGGCGGCCACGATCAGCCGCACCTCCGGACGCTCGCCCTCCGGCGGCATCACATGAGTGTAGGTCATGTAGCGCTGGCCGTTGTCCAGCTCGGCTTCGCCGAAGCCATCCTGCCCGCGCTGGAACTCGGCCTCGTCCAGGAAATCATCGCCCGTGCGATAGCGCGCATCCTGGCTGTCGACCAGGAAGTACAGGCTGCCATCGTCGGGGGTGATGTCCGAGAGCTTGCCGGTGAACTGCGCCCAGTCCTGCGCATCGGTGGCGCGATGGCCCAGGCGCTCGATGATGTTCATCCGCGCGTGCAACTCGGCGCGCTTGGAACGCTGCAGCTCGTGGGCCTGGAACAGGAAAATCGCCACCGCCAGCAGCGTCAGCACCACGGTGGCGGCCAGCCCGAACATCAGGCTGAGCCGGTTGGCGATGGACCGCGTGTGCAGCGCGGTCAAGACGCCTCCGACGCCTCTTCCTCGCGCAGTTCCAGCACGTAGCCCATGCCACGCACGGTGTGCAGCAGCTTGGTCTCGCCCGGGTACTCCAGCTTGGAGCGCAGGCGGCGGATCGCCACTTCCACCACGTTGGTGTTGGTGTCGAAGTTGATGTCCCACACCGTCTCGGTGATCACCGTCTTGGACAGGATCTGGCTGCGGCGGCGCGCCAGGGCGGCCAGCAGCGAGAACTCCTTGGCCGTCAGGTTCAGGCGGCGGCTGCCGCGGGTGGCGCGGCGGGCCACCAGGTCGATGAACAGATCGCCGATCTGGATCTGCGTGGCCTCATGCGGCCGGGCGCGGCGCACGATGGCCTGCAGCCGCGCCAGCAGCTCCAGGAACGAGAAGGGCTTGACCAGGTAATCGTCGGCACCCGCGCCCAGCCCGCGCAGGCGGTCGTCCACCTGGTCGCGCGCGGTGAGCATGATCACCGGCGTATCGCGCGAGGTGCGCAGGGTCTGCATCAGCTGCAGCCCATCCATGCCGGGCAGCATGATGTCCAGCACGATCGCGTCGTAGTCGTTGTTCATGGCCAGGCGCAGGCCGTCCACGCCGTTGTCGGCGTGATCGACGGAATAGCCCTGTTCGGACAGGCCGCGGCTGAGATAGCCGGCGGTCTTGGGTTCGTCTTCGATGATCAGCAGTCGCATGGGCACCATGGTACGCCGGTCCGGACGGACCGGCGTTTGCCCCACCCTGGTGGGCAACTGACAATCACGTCATCGGTGACGGTGGCCCGACCCGACGGGTCGTGCGTGCCGGCTTCAGTAGACGACGCTGAAGCGCTGCCGGCTGTGCCGGGGCTGTTCGATCTCGTCCAGCAGGGCCACGGCGTAGTCCTCATAGGAGATGCGGCTGTTGCCCTGCGCATCGGTCAGGAAGGCGTCGCCGCCCAGGCGGAAGCGCCCTGTGCGCTCGCCGGGGCCGAAGAACGCGGCCGGCGACAGGAAGGTCCAGTCGATGTCGGAGACGCCACGCAATTGGTCCAGGAAGACCGCACCCGGCAGCGCTTCGAATTTGTACTCGGCCGGAAACTCCGGGGTATCGACCAGACGCACGCCCGGTGCCACCTCCAGCGAGCCGGCGCCGCCGACCACCGCCAGGCGCGGAATGCCGGCGGCACGCGCGACGGCCAGGACGTGATCGGCAGTGACCGTGTCGAAGCGGGCCGAGCTGATCAGCACGTCGTGCCGCCCCAGCCTGGCGCCCAGGTCGGCCGGATCGGCGGTGATGTCGGCCTGAATGAAAGACGCGCCGGCCGGCAGGTCGTCGACCGGCTTACGGGCGACGACGGTGACCGTGTGGCCGCGGCGCAGGATCTCGGCGAGCAGACGGCGGCCCACGTTGCCGGTGCCGCCGAGCAGGGCGATGGAAGACATGGTGAACTCCAATGGTTACGAAAAGGAACCAAGGTATGATGCGCGCCTGCCTGGGCACTGCCAAGAAGGGAGCGCAATGTCGCCAGGAGACCTGCCGGTAACCACGTCGAGCCCGCCATGACCCTGCACCGTTCCTCCGCCCCGTATGCCGCCCAATGCCCGGTCCGCGACGTACTGGACCGCCTGGGTGATCGCTGGAGCACCCTGGTGCTGCAGGCGCTGGCGCCGGCCCCGCTGCGGTTCTCCGCCTTGCATCGGCAGATGGACGATGTCTCCAAGCGCATGCTGGCCAAGACCCTGCGCGGCCTGGAGGAAGACGGCCTGGTGGCGCGTACGGTGTTCCCCAGCAAGCCGCCGGCGGTGCAGTACGCATTGACCGAGCTGGGCCGCAGCTTCATCCCCCACATCCTCGCGCTGGTGGACTGGGCCGAGGTGCATCACGAGCGGATCCGTGCCGCACGCTTGGCCTACCGGCAGCGGTCCGAGATCGACTGAGCCGGGCCGCACGAACAGGATCGCGGGCGAACAAAAGCGGCGATGCCGGGAGGGCGGCTTACGCCGACGTGACAGGACATCGGGATGGGCCGCGGCCAGCACTCGCCGCTCTTGCTGCGAATCATCGGCGCAGCGGCCGCGCCGCTGAAGTCAGACCATGGTGGTAAGGGTTTGCCCGACACGTCCAGGCCCTGCCTGGCCGCCGGCCACGGGCGGCTCATCCGTCCCGGGTTACCCTGTGGGCATGATGTCGGAACACCCCGCGTTCTCGCGCGATCACGCCGCGTTGCTGCACACCCTGGCCCAGGCGCCCCGGCTGCTGCTGATCCAGGATCTGGATGGGGTGTGCATGGGGCTGGTGCGCGACCCGCTGACCCGCCAGCTCGACCGCGGCTACATCCAGGCGGCGCGGCAGCTGGACGGCAGCTTCTACGTGCTGACCAATGGCGAGCACATCGGCAGTCGCGGGGTGAATGCCATCGTCGAGCAGGCCTTCGTGCCGCCGGAGCATCCCCGCGAGCAGGGCTTCTACCTGCCCGGCCTGGCCGCCGGCGGCGTGCAGCTGCAGGACCGCCATGGCCGGGTCTCGCACCCGGGCGTCAGCGAGGCCGAGCTGCGCTTCCTGGCCGGGGTGCCGGTGCGCGCCACGCGATTTTTGACGTCGCTGCTGGCCAACGCGCCCTTCCACCTGGATCCCCACGAGATCCCGGCCCTGGTCGGGACCACGGTGTTGGACAACCCCGCCTCCCCTACGCTCAACCTCAACGCCTTGCACGCGCGGCTTGCGCCAGCCCCTGAGCGCTACGGGCACCTGCAGCAGGCCGCCGGCGATTTCATGCAGGAGCTGCTGGATGAGGCCCGTGCCGAGGGCTTGGGCGATGCCTTCTTCGTGCATTACGCGCCCAACCTGGGTCGCGATGGGCAGGGCCAGGAGCGCATGAAGCCGGCCGACACCCAGCAGGCCGGCACCACCGACTTCCAGTTCATGCTCAAGGGCGCGGTGAAGGAAGTGGGCGTCCTGGTGATCCTCAACCACTACTACCACCGCCACACCGGGCACTGGCCGCTGGGCGAGCACTTCAACGCGCGCCAGGCGCCGCGCGACCCGCATGCGCTGCTGCAGTTGGCGCGCACGTGCCTGGACCCGGCGCTGATGCCGCACCTGGTGGGCGTGGGCGATACCGTGGCCAGCGCGCCGCACATCGACGAGGACGGCACCACCGCGTGGCTGCGCGGCGGCAGCGATCGCGGCTTTTTGCTGCTGGTGCAGCAGCTCGGGCAGGCCATGGGTTCGCCGGCCACGACGGTCTACATCGACAGCAGCGGCGGCGAAGTGCGCCGGCCGGGCATCGACCCGGCAGCGCTCGAGCGCGCATCGGATGCGCCCTGGGACGCGCTCGCCGGCATCACCGATGCGGACGATCCATTGCGCCTGGATGTGCTGTTCACCGGCGGGCATGGGGAGTACGTGGCGTTCTTCCGCGAGCTGGCCCAGCGCCGCAGCGTGCATGGCGGCGGCTGAAGCCAGCGCGGCGCTGGCTCCCCTGCGTCCAGGCGGGTGGGACACTGATGAGCGTGTCTAGCCGACGGTCGCTCACGTGACCACGTAGACCGCTGTCCGCGCCGGTGCGGCGTTCAGGCTGCCAGTCGCGCGGCCTGCGTGATGGCCTGCGCGCGCGCCTGCTGCGCTTCGGGCAGGGCCATGCCCTCGGCGCGGACGACCTCGACCTGAGTCAGGCCGATCATGCCCAGCACTGCCTGCAGGTAAGGCACCAGGTGGTCCAGTGCCGCCGCCGGGCCCTGGCTGTAGACCCCTCCGCTGGCGGTGAACACCAGCACGCGCTTGCCGGGCGGCAGCAGTCCCTCGGGGCCGGCCTCGGTGTAGCGGAAGGTGCGACCGCTGCGGACCACGTAGTCCAGCCAGGCCTTCAGCGTGGAGGGAATGGTGAAGTTGTACAGCGGCGCGCCCAGCACGATGACATCGGCCTGTTCCAGCTCGGCGATCAGGCGATCGGATAGGGCCGCGGCCTGCGCTTCCGGACCGGGCTGGACGGTCTGGCCGAACATTGCCGGCAAGATCGCCGGCGGCAGGTGCGGCAGCGGGTCGGCGGCCAGATCGCGTTCGATCACGCGCACGGCTGGATCGGCGGCACGGACCTGGGCCAGGTAGGCCTCGGTCATGGCGCGCGAGGCCGAGTTCTCAGGGTTGAGACTGTTGTGCAGGACGAGCAGCTGGGACATGGCGAAGCACCTATTGCGAAGGGATGGCGTAACGTACGCGCCGTTCTCCACGCAAAAAACCGGGATGGGTTCGATCATGTCCATCAACCATGTCGATACAGATGCCCTGTCGTTCGATCAGCTGCAGGTGTTCCTGACGGCGGCCGAGCAAGGCAGTTTCTCCGCCGCGGCGCGTGCGCTGGGCCGCACGCAGTCGCTGGTCAGCTATGCCATCCAGCGGCTGGAGGAGCAGGTCGGGCTGGTGCTGTTCGACCGCAGCGGCTATCGGCCTGTGCTGACCGCGGCCGGCCACGCGCTATTGCCGCGCGCCCGGCGCATCGTCGGCGAGGTCGGCGCCTTCCACGCGCTGTCCCGCGGCCTGGCTACCGGCGTGGAGGCGGAGGTCTGCATCACCGTCGAGCCGGTCTACCCGATGTGCCTGCTGCTGCACGCCATGGTGGAGTTCCGCGCGCGCTGGCCGGCAGTGTCCACGCGCGTACTGGTGGACAGCATGGGCGCGGCGGCCGAGCAGTTGCTGGAAGGTCACTCGGTGCTGGGCCTGCTGGGGCCGGTCGCCACCGAAATTCCCGAGCTGGAGCTACGCCCGGCCACCACCATCGCCATGATTCCCGTGGTCGCTCCGCATCACCCGCTGGCCGCCCACCGCGGCGAGGTGATGGCCGAGCAGCTGCGCGACCACGTGCAGCTGGTCTTGACCGACCGCTCGCCGCGGTTCGCGGTGTCCATGAAGGACCGCGGAGTGTTCTCCAGCCAAACCTGGCGGCTCAACGATGTCGGCGCCAAGCACGCCATGCTGCTGGCCGGCCTGGGCTGGGGCGGCATGCCCGAACACCTGGTGCGCGCCGACATCGCCAGCGGCCGGCTGGTCAGACTGGATTCGCCGTACTGGGCGCCGCATGGCGCAGTGCCGCTGTGGGTCTGCCACCGCCGCGACGCCCGGCTGGGCCCGGCCGCGCAATGGCTGGCCGCGCACCTGGCCTCGCTCTACGCCGTGCATGAGTCGCCGGAGCAGATTCCTGATGGCCCATCGCCGCTTCAGGCGAGGAGTGAGGAGTGAGGAGTCCGCAAGATGATGCGTGGCGATGGCCGCTGCTGAAGCTGTGGGATGCATCTGTGGGTGGTGCTGCCGCGCTTTGGCGAGCACCAGCGCTACCGCAGCGCTCAGCCCGGCAGCGCTTCGTAGGCCTGGCGCACCACATCGGTGCCGTAGGTGCGCTCCAGCCGGCGCACGATGAAGTGGCCCCGCGCCATGGCCTGGAAGTGGCTGATGAACAAGGTATTGAGCGTGGCGCCGCTGAGCGCGCCCACCAGCGGCACCGCCTGGGTCGCGACTTTTTCGCTGACGGTGATGGAAAAGCGCGCGGCCACGCGCGAGACCAGGGCGATCAGCACCGGCGCGCCATGGCTGCTCAGGCCGTGGGCGGCCAGGTGGCGCGCGGCGGCGTTGAGCTGCTGGGCCATGGCCGTGCGCACGGCGAAGTAACCGGACTCGCTGCCGTCATCGTTGCTGCGGCGGCCGCCGTGGGCCAGCACTTCCAGGCAGGACAGCGCCGATTCCGGATCGTCCAGGCGCTCGCCTTCGGAGCGGGCGATATCGGCAATCGAGCGCAGCATCAGGGTGGTGGTCACCGGCAGCTCCACGGCCAGTCCGGGCAGTCCGAACAGGCCGCCGGCACCGCCGGTCACCGCCACGGCCAGCTGGTGGCTGCGCGGCGAGGCCAGCTTCTTGCCGTGCTTGCTCAGGGTCAGCAGCGCGGACTTCAGCGACAGCGACAACGCATGGCGGGTGATGCCTTCGATGCGACGACGCACGAAGCCCGGCAGGCGCTTGCTGACCAGGTGCTCGATCGGCGCGCCGACCGTATTGGCGATCTGCGCGGCCAAGCCTGGATTCTCCAGCAGCTTGCGCGCGGTGGCCAGGTCGGCCAGGGCGGTGTCGTCCATCACCAGCATGGGCAGTGGTGCGCTCATCGCGATCTCCTTGCCGGCAGGCAGGCGCCGGATACGCACGATGCTAAGCCAGGTATCGTGAGCGCAGCCTCAGCGCCAGACACTGCCGCGCCGCTTGGCCACACGCGAGCCAAGCGTTTCGGCCCACGAAGGGCGTTATACCGGCCGACGCGCCGCGGACACTTTCAGAGCCTCTCGTGCGCATTCACAGGCGCTCGCAATGCGCGCATGGCCGCCACGGGGCGTGCCGCTAGGGCTGGCTCAGGTCCACCGCGCACTTGGCCGCACCATCGCCGGCGACGGACAACTCGCGGATCGGCGGCAGGCCCTGTGCCTTGGCGATGTCCAGCTTGCCGGCCGGGCATGGAAAGGTCAGCGGCCCGGCGGCCTTGACCGGCGCGAACCGCCAGGAGGTCGGCTCCAGGTCGGCCTGGGTCACCGTGCCCTTGGCCTTGAGCCACTCGGCCAGGATCTCGCGGCTGCCATCGGGCGCGGCCAGCACGATGTTGCGGCCGTCCAGGCCCGGGAAGTCGCCGCCGCCGCTGGCGCGGTAGTTGTTGGTGACCACGATGAACGGCTGCGCCGGATCCACCGGCTTGCCCTGGTAGGTCAGCGTGGTGATGCGCTGGCCCTGCGGGCGGGTCACATCGATCACGTAGGAGACCCCGCCCTGCAGCTGATCGGCGTTGTAGGCAGTGTGGCGAGTGTTGATCAGTGGCTGCTCGCCGGCCTTGGCCGGATCGATGCGGTTGTAGCGGCCGGCTGAGGTTTCCAGCCAGGCCTTCACTCCGGCGCCGTCGGTTTTCACCGCGCTGAGGGTGTTGGGATAGAAATACAAATCCGCCGCGCTGCGCAGGGTGAGCGTGCCGGCGGGTACGTCGGTGTAGTCCTCGCTGCCGCCAAAGCCGGTGCGGAACGGCGCGGCGGCCGACAGCACCGGGATCCCCGCCAGTTCCGGATGCAGGCGCGGCAGCTCGCGCAGCACGTAGTCGCGCTGGGCCGCGTTGACCACCGCCAGCGCCGTACTGTTGCCTACGTCGACGAAATAGCTGGAGAAATGCACCTGGCTGCGGCCGATCGGCGTATTGACGTAGGCCTGGGCGGCGGCGTGCGCCTTGGCCACCAGCGGGGCGATGGCAGGATCGGCGGCCACGCAGGCGTCCTTGGACGTGCAGATCGGGCGCACTTCGCTATGCGTGCCGTCGGCATCGATGACCCAGCGCCCGTTCCTGCGCAACAGGTGCAGGTCGATCACGCCCAGGTCCTTGCCGAAGAAGCCGCCCATCACCGCCGGCTTGCCGCGCACGAAGCCACGCACCGCGTCGGTCTGCGGCAGGTCCTTGTAGCGCGGGCCGGGGAACTCGGTGTGCGAGTGGCCCAGCAGCAGCACGTCCAGGCCTTCCACGCCGGCCAGGTGCCAGCCGCCGTTTTCCATGTCCGAGGTGTACGGCGCCGCGCTCAGCCCGCCGTGCAGGATGCCGACCACTAGGTCCGGATGCTGGGCCTGGATCTGCGGCAGGTAGCGCTGCGCGGCCTCGACCACGCCGCTCACGGTGACCTTGCCGTCCAGGTTCTGCTTGTCCCAGGCCAGGATCGGCGGCGGGGTGAAGCCGATGATCGCCACCCGCAACGGCACGCGCGCCGGCCTGCCGTCGGCGCCGGTGATGGCGATGTCCTTGGTGACGATCTCCCAGGGCTTGAACAGCGGCGCCTGGTCGCGCGCGCTGTAGACATTGGACAGCACCATCGGAAAATCCGGGCCCTTGCAGCGCGCGCTGGCGCCGCCGTCGACGTTCATCGGCGTGCCGGTGACCTGCGACAGGAAGGGCAGGCCGTAGTTGAACTCGTGATTGCCCGCCGTGGCGCCGTCGTAGCCCATGGCATCGAAGGCCTGGTAGATACCGAGTTTCTCGGCGCACGACACCGGCTGCACCCGGGCCTGGAAATCGGCCAGCACCGTGCCCTGGATGGTGTCGCCGCTGTCGAACAGGAAGGTGTTGGCGAACTCGGCGCGAGCCTGGCGGATCAGCGTGGCCACGCGCTCATAGCCGACCGTGGGGTCTTCCTTCTGCTTGTAGTAGTCGTAGCTGAGGATGTTGGAATGGACGTCGGTGGTCTCCAGGATCGCCACCCGCGCCTGCGCGCCATCGGCGATGCCGCCGCGCGAGCCCGGGGCGCTGGCGCATCCGGCAAGGGCCACCACGCCGGCCAGGGTGAGCAGGGAAGGACGCAGCGACGGCAGGGACATGGCACAGCACACAGCACGAAACAGGGGCGCGCACGGTAGCAGATCGGCTTGTCCGGCCGATGTCGTGCCAACCGGACACCGTTGCAGCCCGGGCTGTGCCCGCACCCGTCGCAGACGTCGTCAAGGCCCCATACGGCCGCGAACGTGGCCCTGGCGGTGCACGGGGCTTAAGATGCCGCGCGCATCACTTTCCAAGAGGCACTCGCTTTGATCATTCATCCCAAGGTCCGCGGCTTCATCTGCACCACCACGCATCCCACCGGTTGCGAACTGAACGTGCGCGACCAGATCGCCGCCACGCGCGCGCTGGGCGTGCGCCATGACGGGCCGAAGAAGGTGCTGGTGATCGGGGCCTCCAGCGGCTACGGACTGGCCGCCCGCATCTCCGCCGCCTTCGGTTTCGGCGCGGACACCCTGGGCGTGTTCTTCGAAAAGCCGGGCAGCGAGAAGAAGGCCGGCACCGCCGGCTGGTACAACGCGGCGGCCTTCGACAAGTTCGCCAAGGCCGAAGGGCTGTACAGCCGCTCGATCAACGGCGATGCGTTCTCCGACGAGGCGCGCGCCAAGGTCATCGAGCTGATCAAGACCGAGATGGGCGGCCAGGTCGACCTGGTGGTGTATTCGCTGGCCTCGCCGGTCCGCAAGCTGCCCTCCACCGGCGAGCTCAAGCGCTCGGCGCTCAAGCCGATCGGCGCGCCGTACACCTCCAACGCCATCGACACCAACAAGGACCAGGTGATCCAGGCCACGCTGGAGCCGGCCACCGAGCAGGAGATCGAGGACACCATCACCGTGATGGGCGGCCAGGACTGGCAGCTGTGGATCGATGCGCTGGCCCAGGCCGGCGTGCTGGCGCCGGCGGCCAAGACCGTGGCCTTCAGCTACATCGGCACCGAGATCACCTGGCCGATCTACTGGCACGGCGCGCTGGGCAAGGCCAAGGCCGACCTGGATGCCACCGCGCGTCGCCTGGACGCGCAGCTGCAGGCCAGCGGCGGCAGCGCGCATGTCGCCGTGCTCAAGTCGGTGGTGACCCAGGCCAGCGCCGCCATCCCGGTGCTGCCGCTGTACATCGCCATCGTCTTCAAGGTGATGAAGGAACAGGGCCTGCACGAGGGCACCATCGAACAGCTGGACCGCCTGTTTCGCGAGCGCATGTACCGCGCCGACGGCGCACCAGCCGAGGTCGACGAGGAACACCGCCTGCGCCTGGACGACTGGGAGCTCAAGCCCGAGGTGCAGGACGCGGCCAAGTCGATCTGGCCCCAGGTCACCACCGAGAACCTGTACCAGCTGACCGACTACGCCAGCTACAAGCACGAGTTCCTCAAGCTGTTCGGCTTCGAGCGCGACGACGTGGACTACGACGCCGAGGTGGACGCGGATGTGCGGTTCGATGTGATCGAGCTGTGAGGCTGAGGAACGAGTGGAGAGGAACGAGGAACGAGTAAAGGCAAAGGCGAACCCGCTCTAACTCGTTTCTCGTTCCTCCTCACTCGTTCCTAGCCCCTCTGCATGCCCCAGCGCCGCACCGTCACCCGCTCGATGCCGGCGAACACCACCACTTCCACCAGCAGGCCCAGCACGATCACCATCGCCAGGCCGGCGAAGACCTTGTCGGTGTAGAGCTCGTTGCGGTTCTGGAAGATGTACCAGCCCAGCCCGCCCTGGCGCGAGGTGGCGCCGAACACCAGTTCGGCGGCGATCAGGGTGCGCCAGGCGAAGGCCCAGGCGACCTTGAGGCCGGACAGGATCGCCGGCAGCGCGGCCGGCACCAGCAGCTGGGTCACATAGCGCGGCCCGCGCAGGCCGATGTTGCGCCCCGCCATGCGCAGCGTGTCCGGCACCGACTGGAAGCCGGCGTAGGTGTTGAGCGCCAGCGGCCACAGCACCGAGTGCACCAGCACGAACACCAGGCTGGCATTGCCTAGGCCGAACCACAGCAGGGCCAGTGGCAGCAGGGCGATGGCCGGCAGCGGATTGAACATGGCCACCAGCGTGCCCAGCACGTCGCGGCCCAGGCGGGTGGAGGCGGCCAGGGCGGTCAGCGCGAAGGCGCCGGCCACGCCCAGCAGATAGCCCTGCGCCAGCACCAGCAGCGAGGTCGCCACCCGGCGCAGCAGTTCACCGGAGACCAGGCCGTCCCAGAAGGCGCGCGCGGTCTGCAGCGCCCCGGGCAGCAGCAGGTCGTTGCCGACCAGCCGCGCGGTCACCTCCCAGGCGATGGCCAGCACCAGCAGCACCAGCGCGCGCCGTGCACCCTCCGGCAGCGTCCAGCGGCGGGCGCTGGGAGCGGACAGCAGCGCCGGGTCGATCGGCGTCACCGGCTGCTCGTATTCCGGACGCACCGGCGGCAGGCGTCGCAGCGGGGTGGCCGCGGCGGTCATGGTGCGGCGCCCGGCTGTCCGGCGCGCCGCCGGATCGGTGCATCGACCTGCTGGTGTTCGAACAGCAGCTGATGGATGCGCTGGCTGGTCTGCTGGAAGGCCGCGCTGCCGGTGCTGTCCGCGTCAAAGGCATGGGCATTGAGTTCGGCGCGCACCTGGCCCGGGTGCGGCGACAGCAGCAGCACGCGGCTGCCCACCACCAGCGCCTCCTCGATGGAGTGGGTGACGAACAGCAGGGTAAAGCGCACCTGTTCCCACAGCGCCAGCAGCTGCGCCTGCATGCGCTGGCGGGTGAGCGCATCGAGCGCGGCGAAGGGCTCGTCCATCAGCAGGATGCGCGGCTGCATCGCCAGCGCGCGGGCGATGGCCACGCGCTGCTTCATGCCACCGGACAAGGTGTGGGGATAGGCATCGGCGAAGGCCAGCAGGCCGACCTGGTCGAGCACCTCATCGGCGCGCTCGCGCGCCTGCGCCGCGCCCAGCTTGCGTGCGCTGCGCAGGCCGAACACCACGTTCTGGCGCACGGTCTTCCACGGCGCCAGCTGATCGAACTCCTGGAACACCACGCCGCGGTCGGGCCCCGGCCCGGCCACGGCCTGGCCGTCCAGCCGGATCTGCCCCTCGCGCGGGGCGATGAAGCCGGCCACGGCCTTGAGCAGGGTGGACTTGCCGCAGCCGGAAGGCCCCAGCAGCACGAAGCGATCAGCCTCGTGCACATCGAAACTCACCCGGTGCGTGGCGCGCACCACGCGGTGCGCATCGGCGTACTCCAGGCTGAGCTTGTCCACCTGCAGCATGGGCGCGGGAAAGGGATGCACGGTCATGGCCCTCAGCTCCCCCCGGCGATCAGCGGATCGTCGAAGAAGTAGTCGCCCACCGCGGTCGGCGCCTGCTTGATCGCCCCGACCTGCTGCATGAACTTGCCCAGTCCCAAGGTGTTCTCCGGCGCGATCTTGAACTGCACCTGCTCATCGCGCAGGATCTCCAGCACCTGCGCCTTGTCGCTGCCCGGGTTGCGCTGCACGAAGAGCTCGGCGGCCTCTTCCGGGTGCGCGGTGATGAATCTGGCCGCCTCGTCCAGGCCGGCCAGGAAGGCGTGGTAGACCTTGGGATTGTCCTGGCGGAACTTGGCCGTGGCATACAGCACCGTGGCCGAGGACGGCCCGCCCAGCACCTGGTAGGAATCCAGGATCACGTGCGCCTTGCGATTGCGCGCCAACTCCTGTTGCTGGTACGGCGGCGTGGAAAAATGCGCCGTGATTTCGCTGCCGCCGGAGATGATCGCCGCGGCCGCATCCGGGTGCGGCAGGGCCACCTGCTGCGCATCGAGCTTCAGCGCCTTGTCCTGGCCCCAGCGCTGGGCCGAGGCGTACTCCAGGATGCGCGACTGCACCGACACGCCCACCGCCGGCACCGCGATGCGGTCCTGCGCGCCCAGGTCGTCGATGCTGCGCACCGTGTCCGAGGTGCTCACCAGTTGGTAGGGGAAGTTGCCCAGCGAGGCCACGCCGCGCACCTCCTGGCGGCCGCGGGTGCGGTCCCAGATGGTGAACAACGGGCCGGTGCCGGCGCCGGCGATGTCGATGGCCCCGCCCAGCAGCGCGTCGTTGATCGCCGAGCCGCCGGAGAGCTGGCGGCTCTCCACCTTCAGGTTCAGGCCCTCGGCCTTGGCCTGCTGCTCGATCAGGCCGCGCGCCTCGGCCACGTCCAGTACCAGGTAGACGATGCCGAACTGCTTGCCGATGCGCAGCGTCTGGGTCTCCTGCCCGCCCGTCGCGCCCTGCCCGGCCTCTTGCCGCTGGCAGCCGCCCAACAGCGCCGCGCTGCAGGCCAGGGCGGCCAGCAGCAGGGACGGGAGACGCGCGCGGCGTGCATGGCGGGCAGGACGTGGGTTCATGAGGTTGGCTCGTGGGGAAGGTGGAACCGGATCAGGGGCGAGGCAGATGGCGCGTCGACGGGGGCCTGGGCCGGCGGCGCGGGCAGCGGCCTTGGGCCCTGACGCCGCCCAGCGGCCAGCGCCGGCCGGCGTCAGAACGGGACATCGCCTTCGATGGTGGTGCGATAGAGCTTGCGGCGCTGGTGATCGGGAGTACCGGCGGCCAGGTGCATGACCGAGCGGTTGTCCCAGAACACCATGTCGTGGGGCTCCCAGCGATGGCGGTAGACCAGGCTGGGCAGCGTGCTCAGGGCGAACAGCTCGGCCAGCAGCGCGTCGGATTCGTCCTGCGGCAGGCCGACGATGCGCGTGGTGAAGTGCTCGCTGACGAACAGCGCGCGGCGGCCGGTTTCAGGATGGGTGCGCACGATGGGGTGCTCCACCGGCACCACCTCGGCGATCTGCTCGGCGCTCAGCGCCGGCCGCCAGGGGTTGCGCTTGCGCAGTTCCTCGTACTTGGCCAGGTAGCTGTGTTCGGCGCGCCGGCCCTCCACCGCCTTGCGCAGCGCCAGCGGCAGGCGCTCCCAGGCCAGGTGCTGGTTGGCGAACAAGGTGTCCCCGCCCTCGCCCGGCAGCTCCTGCGCGTGCAGCAGCGAGCCCAGGCTGGGCTTGTCCTTGTAGGACAGGTCCGAATGCCAGTAATGGCCGGCATCGCCCAGGCCGATCGGCTCGCCGTTCTCCTTGATGTTGGACACCACCAGCACTTCCGGCGTGCCCGGCAGCTGGAACTTGCGCAGCACGTGGATCTGCAGCGGCCCGAAGCGGCGGCTGAAGTCCACCTGCTGGGCCGGGGTGATGCGCTGGTCGCGGAACACCAGCACGTGGTGCTCCAGGTGGGCGCGATGCAGGCGCGCGAAGCTGGCCGGATCCAGCGGCCGCGCCAGGTCCAGCCCGAGCACTTCCGCGCCCAGCGGGGCGTCGAACGGCACGATGCGCAGCGGTTGCTGCGGCGGGGCGGCCGGAACGGCGGCCGGGGCGAGCGATGCGAAGGCCATGGTCGTGGGAAACGTCCAGAGGGGAGGAGCCATCGCTACCGTATTGGCGGCGCGGACGCCTTTGAAATAGCCATCGCGCATGACTCATAAACAGATGGAATATTGCGTCGGGCGGTCTGACCGCCGGTGCGCTGGTTGCCGCGCGCGCGGTCAGGATGCGATGGGCTGCATCCAGTTCCGCCGAGGGCCCGCGACCCGATCCCTGGGGCCAGTGAGAGCCGGACCGTGCTGCGGCGCACGAGGTCGGCGCCGGGCTTGCCATGCACCATGGCGGCCTGCCCCCCCTCTCAAGTTCCCGCATGCGCCTTACTGCCCTGGCTTGTCTCCTCCTGGCCTGCGCCCTGCCGCCCGGGGCCAGGGGCGAACAAGCGCCGACATCGCCGCGCAGCTACGCCAACCCGGTGGACCTGGACTACCGCTACAACTTCGAGCAGCTGCAACAGGGCATCAGTTACCGCACCGGCGCCGACCCGGTGATCGTGCGCCATGGCGATGCCTGGTACCTGTTCCTGACCATCGCCGATGGCTATTGGCGCTCGACCAACCTGCTGGACTGGACCTTCGTCCAGCCCAGCCGCTGGCCGTTCGAGGCCCTGGTCGCCCCAGCCGCGGTCTCCGATGGCGATGCGCTGGTGTTGATGCAGTCGGCCTACGCACCGCGCCCGTTGCTGGGGTCCACCGACCCGGCCAACGGGCGGCTGGAGTTCCTCACCCGGCTGCTGCCGGAACTGCCCACCGCGGTGAAGGAGAACTGGGACGCGCACGTGCCGGCCGGGCAGATCCCATCCGGGCCGTGGGACCCGGACCTGTTCATCGACGACGATGGCCAGTGGTACCTGTATTGGGGCTCCTCGGATGTGTTCCCGCTGTACGGCATCGCCCTGGACCGCAACGCACGCGGGTTCGCCTACCGCGGCACCCCCAGGCCGCTGCTGGCGCTGGACCCGGCGCACCACGGCTGGGAGCGCTTCGGCCAGGATCATCGTGGCGCGTTTTTCCCCGACGGCAAGCCGGTCGGCAATTACCTGGAAGGGGCGTGGATGACCAAGCACGCCGGGCGCTACTACCTGCAGTACGGCGCGCCGGGCACCGAGCACAACGCCTATGCCAACGGCACCTATGTCGCCGACGCGCCGCTGGGGCCGTTCACCTATGCCGAGTACAACCCCATCGCCTACAAGCCCGGCGGCTTCGTGCAGGGCGCCGGGCACGGTTCGACCTTCCAGGACGCCCACGGCAACTGGTTCAACAGCGGCACGCCCTGGATCGGCGTGAACTGGACCTTCGAGCGCCGCATCGCCGTGTTCCCCGCCGGCTTCTACGCGGACGGGCAGATGCGCGTATCAACGCGCTTCGGCGATTTCCCGCACTGGATGCCGACGCAGAAGGTGGACGACCCGGAGGCGCTGTTCACCGGCTGGATGCTGCTGTCCTATCGCAAGCCGGCCAAGGCCTCCTCCGATGACGGCGACCACCTGGCGGCCAACGTCACCGACGAGGACCCGCGCAGCTTCTGGGTAGCGCAGACCGCGCAGGCCGGTCAGACCCTCACGGTGGATCTGCAGGGCGAGAAGACCGTGCGCGCCGTGCAGGTGAACTACACCGATTACCAATCCGGGGTGTTCGCCGACGGCCCGCAGATCTACACCAGTTTCCGGCTGCAGCATTCGCGCGATGGCCGGCGCTGGGAGCCGCTGGCCGAGGTCGGCGACGATCCGGCCACCCGGCGCGACCGCCCCAATGCCTACCTGCAGCTGCCCACAGCGGTGCGCACGCGCTACATCCGCTATGTGCACGGGCATGTCGGCGCCCAGCACCTGGCCATCAGCGACCTGCGCGTGTTCGGCAATACCGATGGGCCCGCGCCACCGGCGCCTGCGCAGGTCACCGCCACGCGCGATGCCGACCGCCGCCAGGCCAGCATCCGCTGGACGCCGGTGCCCGGCGCGGTCGGCTACAACGTGCGCTGGGGCGTGGCGCCGGACCGGCTGACCCTGACCTACCAGGTCTTCGCCGACCGCGGCACGCAGCTGGAGCTGCGCGCGCTCAACACCACGCCGGGGTATGCGGTCAGCGTGGAGGCCTTCGACGAACGCGGCGTCTCGCCGCTGGGGCCGGTCGTGGAACTGCCGTAAGCGTCGTGGCGCTTCAGCGGTTCATGATCTCCAGCGTGTCCACGGCCATGTTGTAGGAGTCCACCGCGTAGTAATACTGCAGCGGGTCCTGGCGCGCGGCGCGGTAGTGGCCGACCATCGCGGTCAGGTTGGAATCGACCACGTCGTACAGGTCCACGCGCGGCAGCGGCGGATCGTTGCTGTCCAGCCGGCGCGCGTACTCGGAGCGGAAGGCCTTCAGATCGCCTTCCATGTCCGCGATCAGGCCATCGGCCTTGGCCAGCTTGCCGTCGTCCTTGAAATCGTCGGTGGTGTTGAACAGCTTCAGCGCCTGCTCGGCCAGCTCCAGCGCATCGCGGGTGTGCACTTCCATCATCAGGCCGTCGGCGCGGTACTTGGCCATGGCCGCCTCGGTGGCCACTTCCGAGGCCGAGCGGATGCGCGCCTCGAACTTCTTCACCGCCCCTTCCACCGCGTCGATGCCGGTGACATAGCCCGGCAGCATGCGTCGCCCCTTGCTGCCCTGGTCGCGCTCGTAGGCGCGCGCCTCGTTGTACTGGCGCAGTTCGCGCCAGTTGGGCAGGTGGGTATCCAGGGTGGTCAGCAACTCGGCCGCGGAAGCGTCCAGTTCACCGGCCTGCCCCGGCATCTCCAGGGTGCTGCGCAGTCCGTCCAGCTGCTCCGGGCCGAAGAAGAACCGGTCGTCGGTGCGGATCTTGGTGAAGTCGCCCTGGCGCACCTGGGCGGCCTGCTCGGCGCGGCGCCTGGCGAAGAACTCGCTGTCTTCGGAGATGAAGCCGCGCAGGTCCTCGCCGATGCGGGTATAGGCCTGGACCTTCTCGTCGGGCGCGGTCTCGGGCTTGCGCGCCGCTGCCGCGTCCGGCGTGTCCGGCAGCGGCGCGGAAGTGGCGGTGGCCGTGGCCGACGCGGTGGCCGCAGCGGGCGAAGGCGTCGGGGTCGCGGACATGCCCTCGGACGACCTGTGGCAGGCCGCGAGCGACAGGCAAGCCAATGGCCACAGGCCAAGGCGCAGGACAATCGGCGATGGCATCGCATCTCCTCGTCGTGTCAGGGCAGGTGCGGCGCTTGTCCTCCAGCGCGCTTCCTCCGGGGGGAAACCAGACACGCCAGTGCGGCGTCCACGAAAGTATGCACCAAGCGATCACGGTCACAGAAATCTTAACGCCCGCGTGACGCCGGCCCGACGCGCACAGACGGGCCGGCGTCACGCCGCAGGGCGGCGACGCTGTGAGTGTTAGCGGGGAGCGGCGGCGCGCGGCGCGCCATCGTTCCATCTTTGCGATTTCGGTAACGGATCGTCCCGCTCAGCGCGCTGTTTGCAACGATTCCAACCCTCTAGGCTGCGCACCTGTTCATCGACTGGAAGCAACGCCATGGCCAACCCGCATATCGACTCGCTCAAGCAGCGCCGCACCCAGTACGCCCTCGGCAAGTCCCTGCCGCTGTCGCAGGAGGCGGTGACCGCCCTGGTGCAGGACGCGGTCAAGCACTCGCCCTCCTCCTTCAACTCGCAGAGCTCGCGCGCGGTCATCCTCTACGGTGCGCAGAGCCTGGCGTTCTGGGATTTGGTGAAGGATGCGCTGCGCAAGGTCGTGCCGGCCGAGAACTTCGCCCAGACCGAGCAGAAGATCGACAGCTTCGCCGCCGGTGCCGGGACCATCCTGTTCTACGAGGACCAGGACGTGGTCAAGAGCCTGCAGGAAAAGTTCGCGCTGTACGCCGACAATTTCCCGGTGTGGTCCGAGCAGGCCAGCGGCATGGCCCAGTTGTCGGTGTGGACCGCCCTGGCCAACGCTGGCATCGGCGCCAGCCTGCAGCACTACAACCCGCTGCCGGACGCTGCCGCGGCCGCCAAGTGGGACCTGCCGGCCAGTTGGAAGCTGCGTGCGCAGATGCCGTTCGGCTCCAACGAGGCGCCGTTCGGCGAGAAGTCCTTCATGGACGATGCCGAGCGCTTCCGCGTCTTCTCCTGAGTTCAACAGTCGCAACAACGCCAGTCCAGGCGCGCGCCCCGGGGAGCGATCCCTCGGGGCGCTTTTGTTTGTGCCGAGTGGCTCGAGCGTCTGCCGGAGGTGGTTGCTCAGCCTGCAATTGCACTGTGGGAGCGGCACTGTGGGAGCGCAGCGCTCTGACCGATGTTGTGTCGCACGTGCCATGCAAAGGACTTACCCCTACCCAGCCTGCGCCTCGTCCCATTGCGCCAGGTGCAGCAGCACGCCCGCCGGGTCCCAGACGTAAGTCACCAGCGCGCCGTAGGGCTCATGCCGGGGCGGCGCGACACGCGCGCCGGGAAAGGCATTGCCTTCCAGCGCAGCGGCGATCTGCGCATGGCAGGCGCGGGCGTCGGCCACGGTCAGATGCAGCATCAGGTTCTCGGCCCACTCACGCACGTAGGCGCGCTGCAGGTAGAAGCGATGTTGGCCGTTGCGCATCAGCGCCAGCTGGTGGTCCAGGTAATCGGTCTGCCAGCCCAAAGCCTCGTAGAAGCCCTGCGACACCGCGAAATCCTGCGAGGGCACGAACACCCGCACGTCCTGTAGACCCAGATCGATCATCTCGCTTCCTGCCCTGGTCGATGAGGCAACGAGTATCGATGATCGTCCGCGTCGTCACCAGCCGCCCGATTGGCGCCGCACCGCTTGCCACGGGTCGCGCGCAAGACACAGCCCGCGCGCATCGCATCTGACATCCGTGCAACACACGCGCCGTTCCTGGGTCAGGCGTGTGTCACTCAACGGCAACTCCATCATGCAGGTGCGCTCACCGGCATGACTGTCGCTTGAATCCAAGCGTTAAGGCCATCTGATGCAGGAGTGAAGGTTTGGATGCGCTTCAGCCGCGCAGGTCCGTACTGCGCCGGTCGCGGAGCTTCCTGGCGCCGGCGACGGTTCTAAAACCCGGCGAGATGCGAAACGCACGCGCCCTAGTCGAAAGGTCATTCCCCATGAAGAAGATTCTCCTCCCCGCCGCAGTGGCAGCTGCCCTGCTTTCCCCTTCCGCGTTCGCCCAGGGTGCCGGCGGTGACACCTATCGGCCGGACCTGCAGGTCGGCCAGGGCAACTGGTTCGTGTCCGGCAGCGTCGGCCGTACCGATGGCGGCACCGCAGGCCGTTTCGGCAGCGGCGATTTCAATGTGTTCCAGGGCCGCGACGGTCGTCGTACCGGTTACGACGCCAGCGTGGGCTACCGCTGGAAGGTTGGCCAGCAGTGGGGCCTAGGCGTGGAAGGCGGCTATGCTGATCTCGGCAACTTCAAGGTCTCCAATGCGCTCAACAGCGATGACGTGAACCAGCGCGACAGCGAGAATGCCCTGCGCGGCTGGCACGTGGGCGGCAACGCGCGCTTCAACGTGACGCCGCAGTGGTACGTTGGCGCCCGCGGCGGTTACTTCCGCGCCTCGGACAACAACATCAACTACTACAACACCGCCGGCCAGAACCTGGGGCTGGAAAGCGGTGGCGACAGCGGTCGCAACAGCTACTACGCCGGCATCGGCACCGGCTGGAACGCCACGGAGAACTTCAGCGTCGGCCTGCACTACGACTACTTCCGGGCCAAGTCCGGCGACGTGCGCGACCCGGCCACCGGTGCCCGCTTCGACGGTCCCAAGCGCTCGACCGCCCTGCTGGGGCTGACGGCCGAATACGCGTTCTGATCGACGCAGGAAGCGTGTTCGCTGCAAGCTGCCATCCCGGATGTACCGGGATGGCAGCGCCGTCTTGGCGCTGCTCATTCTTTCGTTCGTAAACGCTGGAATTTGCCGACCATCTCGCCTGGCGCTCGGCCAAGGCGAACGTCAGGCCGCAGTGGACGCTCACGGCACCGGCATGGCCGCTGCGCACGCGTCGCCCTGCGCGCCACAGGCCCGCAACAGGCGCTGGCGCTGTTCTTCCGTCAGTTCCGGCGGCGGCCGCGCCACCGCCGACTGCACCTGGTCGCGTACGCCCGGGATCTTCTGCAGGCCCTTGGCGGCCGCGCCGATGGCCTTGTTGATCCCATACATCACATAGCCGCCGCCTTCGCTGATCTGCTTGGGCGAGGGCGGTTCGCTGAAGCGACCGCCAATCGGTCCGCCGGACTCGACCTGGACCGGATTCTTGAACCGGTACAGATCCAGGGCCTCTTCCTCCGGCGGCAAGGCATGCACTTCCTCCAGAGTCTGCACCTGGGGCCCTGCGGCCGATTCCTGCGGCGCTGGCTCGGGCGCTGGCGAGGTGGCAGGCGGCACGTCCTGCGCCCGCGCCGGTGCGCCACAGGCCAGGACCGTCAGCGTCAACGCCATGCGCAGCCTGGCTGCCTTGCTGTGCAAACACGCCTCCTCGAATGACCCCAGGGCCCGCCACGTGTCAGCGGGCTGCAACCCTGGGATCGTAGCGGCCCCACCACCGCGGCCGGTTTGTTTTTCGTTGCGGCCCGCTCCGGATTTGGGTGCACTTCAGGCGTGCCGTGGCTTCACCCGTCGGTCGAGACCGTCAGCGCCTCCCACTGGGTCAACTCGCGTTCCAGCGCCGTGAGCTTGTCGCGCACCAGCTGCAGGGCGTCGCTCCCCAGCAGCAAGTGCGCCGGCGGCGCGTGGCTGTCGATTACGGCCAACATCGCCTGCGCGGCCTTGCGCGGGTCGCCCAGTTGCCGCCCGCTGACCTCCTGCCGGCGCTGGCGGATCGGATCGAACAGCGCGTCGTAGTCGCCGATGCTGCGCGGGGTGCGCACCATCGAGCGCCCGGCCCAGTCGGTGCGGAACGAGCCCGGCGCCACCGAGGTCACGTGGATGCCCAGCGCGGCCACCTCCTTGCCGAGCACTTCGCCGATGCCCTCCAGCGCGAACTTGCTGCCGCAGTAGTAGGCGATGCCCGGCATGGTGATGAAGCCCCCCATGGAGGTGATGTTGAGGATGTGCCCGGCGCGGCGCGCGCGCATGTGCGGCAGAACCGCCTGGATCATCGCCACCGCGCCGAACACGTTGACCTCGAACTGCTGGCGCATCTGCTCCAGCGGCGACTCCTCCAGGATCCCCTCATGGCCATAGCCGGCGTTGTTGACCAGCACGTCGATCGGCCCGTGCGCCGCCTCGATGGCATCGACCGTCGGCGCGATCGCGGCGGTGTCGGTGACATCCAGCAGGCGCGCCCGGGCGCGGCCCGGCGCCAGCGCCTGGAATGCGTCGGCCGCCTGCGCGCTGCGGACGGTGCCGACCACCCGATGACCGGCGGCCAGGGCCTCCTGCGCCAGCGCGCGGCCGAAGCCACTGCTGACGCCGGTGATCAGGAGCTGTTTTGAAGCGGGCATGGGCTGACTCCGTTTGAACGACAGGACTGCACAATAGGCAAAACTGCGACCCCGCTTAAGGCCGATCCGGCTTGAATCCTTGCCCGTTCCTATGATCCAGCCTCTGCCATCGGATACCGCGCATGCTGGCCTGCTGCCGCTGGCACCGCTGGTCCAGGCCCTGGCACCTGGCCAGGGCTATACGCTCACCGCGCTGGAGGGCGTGCGCCTGCTGCGTTCGGACCGCCCGTTGGCGCGCACCCCGGTGCTGTACGACCCTGGCATCGTCATCGTGTGCCAGGGCCGCAAGCGCGGCTATTTCGGCCAGCGCACCTACGTCTACGATGCGCACCAGTACCTGGCCGTCTCGATGCCGGTTCCGTTCACCATGGAAACCGATGCCAGCGCGCAGGCGCCGCTGCTGGCGCTGTACCTGCACCTGGATTTCCCATTGGCGGCCGAGCTGATGCTGCAGATCGAGCGCCACGGCGGCCCGCCACGCACCAGCGCGCCGCAGAGCATGATGTCCAGCCCGATCGATCCGCCGCTGCATCACGCGGTGCAGCGGCTGCTGCTGGCGCTGGCTGCGCCCATGGACGCGGCCGTGCTGGGTCCACAGCTGCTGCGCGAGCTGTACTACCGTGTCCTCACCGGACCGCAGGGCCACACCCTGCGCGCGGCGCTGGCCATGCAGGGCCACTTCGGCCGCATCGGCAAGGCGCTGCAGTTGCTGCATGCGGCCTACACGCAGCCGCTGACCGTGGCGCGGCTCGCGCAGGAGGCCGGCATGAGCGCGCCCTCGTTCCACACGCACTTCAAGGCGGTCACCTGCGCCTCGCCCATGCAGTACCTCAAATCCATCCGCCTGCATCAGGCGCGGCTGCTGATGGTGCGCGAAGGCATGACCGCTGCGGCGGCCTGCCATGCCGTGGGCTATGAAAGCCCCTCGCAGTTCAATCGCGAGTTCAAGCGCCTGTTCGGCCTGACCCCGGCGCGCGAGGTGCAGCGCATGCGCTCGCACTTCGCGGTGCCGCCCAAACAGGCGGCCGGCGGCTACGTGTCATCGCATTGAGGGCACGCGCCCCATGGACCAAGCTCAGACCTTGTCCGCCGCGTAGGCCACCGCGCGCTGCGACTGCAGTTCTTCCAGACGCGCCTGCAGCACGCGCTGGATGTTGTCGAAGGCGGTGCTGCCCAGGGCCAGTCGGCGCGGCATCGTGTCGGCATCGGCGGCCTGGATCATCGCCGCGGCGGTGCGCACCGCGGCGCCCTTGATGGCGAAGCTGCCATCGGCGATCCCGCGCCTGACCTGCCCGGCCGGCGTGTCGTCGTAGACCGCCATCGGCGGGGCCTGGTCCAGTCCGGTGCCAAAGCCAGTTTCGGTCGGGCCGGGCTCGGCGATCAGCACCTCGATCCCGAACGGCGCCACTTCCTGCGCCACCGCCTCCAGGAAGCCTTCGATCCCCCACTTGCTGGCGTGGTACAGGCTGAAGTTGGGATAGGCCGCCTGCCCGCCTTCCGAGGACACCTGCAGCAGGCGCCCCCCGCCCTGCGCGCGCAGGTGTGGCAGCACCGCGCGCACCAGCTGGATGGAGGCGGTCAAGTTGGTGGAAAGCTGGCGCTCGATCTGCGCATCGCTGACCTCTTCGGCCGCACCGAACAGCCCGTAGCCCGCATTGCTGACCACCACGTCGATGCGCGCGAACGCAGCGAAGGCCGCATCCACCTCGCGTCGCAGCGCGGCCGTGTCGGTCAGGTCGAACTGCGCCACGCGCAGGCGCTCGCCATGCCGCGCCTGCAGTTCGGCCAACGGCGCCACGCGCCGCGCGCAGGCCACCACGCGGTCGCCGCGTGCCAGCAGGATACGGGTCATCTCCAGCCCCAGGCCGGAGGACGCGCCAGTGATCAGCCAGGTCTTCATGCATGAGCTCCTTCGTTGCGTTGCAACCAAGGTAGGCGCGGCCGGTGCGTATGATAAGCCTCACCAATGCGAATGAGCTGGTGAGGATTCCACACCAATGGCCGAGGTCACCCTCTCCGATCTGAAAGCCTTTGCCGCCGTGGCCCGCCACCGCAGCTTTCAGCGCGCTGCCGACAATCTTGGCGTGTCGCGGTCCTCGCTCAGTCACGCCCTGCGCGGGCTGGAGCAGCGCCTGGGCGTGCGTCTGCTGCACCGGACCACGCGCAGCGTGGCGCCCACCGAATCGGGCGAGCAGCTGCTGCAGGGCCTGACGCCGCTGCTGCATCAGCTGGACACCCTGCTGGACGCCGTCAGCCATGGCGCGGACGAGGTCGTCGGCACCCTGCGCATCAACGCCAGTACCGGCGCGGCACGCTGGCTGCTGCAGCACATGGTGCCGGCCTTCCTGCAGCGCCATCCGCGCGTGTCGCTGGACTTGGTCAGCGAGGGCCGGTTGGTGGATATCGTGGCCGAAGGCTTCGATGCCGGCGTGCGCCTGGCCGAAGCGGTCCCGAAGGACATGGTGTCCGTGCCCTTCGGCGGCGCGCTGCGTTTCATCGCCGTGGCCGCGCCCGACTATGTCGCGGCCCACGGTCGCCCGGCCACGCCCGAGGCATTGAAGGAACACCGCTGTATCCGCCAGCGCCTGCCCAGCGGCAAGCACTATCGCTGGGAGTTCGCCAAGGGCCGGCGCGAGGTCGCCATCGACGTGCCAGGCACCCTGCTGCTGGACAACAGCGACCTGATGGTCGATGCCGCCATTCAGGGCCTGGGCATCGCCTATGTCCCCGAGCCTTTCGCGCGCGCCGCCCTGGACCAGGGCCGCCTGGTCCTGCTGCTGGAGGACTGGTCGCCCGCCGACCCGGGCCTGTGCCTGTACTACGCCAGCTGGCGCCAGGTGCCGCCGCCGCTGCGGGCGTTCATCGCCTTGCTGCGTGAAGTGGCGGAGTCATAGCGGCGCGCCGTGCAGCCTCGTCCGCGATGTTTGGTCTTGGGTGTGCGAGCGACGTGCGCACCCCTGCGCGTTTGTTCTGACCCTGGACGCAGCGCGTCATCCAGAAGCCGTGACTGCCACCGCATGGCGGCCATGCCCGCATTTCCGCACCACAGCGGTCAGGGTTCGGTCCTGGCAGCAGGTTCGTCGCCTTCCCAGGCCCCGAGCGCTCGTCTTGCCTGCCCCTCATCCAGCGCCGGCGGTGGACGGGCGATGGCCGGCGTCTGCTCGGGTCGCATGTGGGTGACCTGCTTGATGCCCTCCCAGGTGCGTCGCAGGCCCTGATTGATGCCGTAGTTGACGTAGCCGTTGTAGCGGGGATCCAGCGCCATCTGCTCAGGGCTGATGCCGGTGTCGTAGGCCTGGTCGAAGCGGTTGCGCTCCAGCGTGATGGGATTCTGGAAGGCGTCCAGATCCAGCACTTCCTCTTCGGGGCGCAACGCCCGCACCGTGTCCAGCGTGGTTGGCTCGGCCGAGATTGGCGGCGCTGGCGCCGGCTCCTTCGTGGACTGTTGAGCTTGCGCCGACAGCATCGGCGGCCATGCCACCAGCACAAGCCAGCGCGCACATCGCCGACGCGTGCGGGTGCGCACCCCGATCACGCGACGACGTGTCCTCGACAAGCGCGGCATCTCCCCGTCGGTTTCGGGAACGGCCCGCGGCTCGGGGAGCAAGCGGTCACCTGCGACTTGCCGCGCGTGCATCTGCTGGGTGCGCGGGTCAGGGCGACTGCAACGGCGGCGCTGTGCGAAACGACGGTCCTGATCACGGTGACGCTCCTTGCGGTCCCGCGCGCCCACGGTGCGCGGGCAGCGATGCAGTTGCGAGCCTAGCGACGCGCTCACCTGCCTTGGTTTGTTTTTCGTTGCGCGCAGGCGCATCGATCGCAGTCCCCGGCCCGGGCGGGCGGAACCGGACACGGCGCGAGACCGCACGCGCCTGGTGTCGCCAGCCTCTGCCAATCCCGAATCCCGAATCCCGAATCTACGCGCACCGGCTGCCTCGACACCCCTCGGCAGGGCTCATGGCACCTCGGCAGCTCCATCCGCATCGCCCAGCGCGTGGCGCACATAGAGCTGCTTGACCAGCACGTACGCCACCACCGTCATCGGCGCGGCCAGCACCACGCCCAGCGGCCCGAACAGCACGCCGATGCCGAACAGCGAGAACAGCAGCAGCGCGGGCGGCAGGTCCACCGCGCGCGCCTGGATCAGCGGCTGCAGCACATGGCCTTCCAGCTGCTGCAGCACCACGAACAGGATCAACGCACCCAGCGCCGTCTCCGGGCTCACGGTGAACGCCAGCAGGATCGCCGGAATGGCTGCCAGGATGGGGCCAACGATGGGCACGAAATCCAGCAGCGCGGTCAGCAGGCCGATGCCCAGCGCCACCGGCACGCCGAGCAGCCACAGGCCCAGCCCGGTCAGCAGGCCGACCACGGCCATGGCCAGCATCTGGCCGCCCAGCCACGCGCGCAGCGCCTGGCCGCTGGCGGTCAGGGCGTTGTCGGCCAGCACGCGGCGGTCCAGCGGCAGCAGCCGCAGCAGGCCGCGCCGGTACAGCTGCGGCTGGGCGGCCAGGTAGATCCCACCGACCATCATCAGCACCGCGTCGGTGATGCCGCCACCGGCGGAGAGCAGGATGGTGCCGGCGTGGGTGGCCAGCGAGGAGGCGCCCTGGCGCAGCTGGTCGGGGATCTGCTCCAGCTGCGGCCCCAGCGGGCTGGTCTGCAGCCAGGCGTGGAACTTGTTCCAGGCCGCCGGCAGGGTGGTGCGGAAGGCATCGATCTGGCCGGCGACCTCGGCGCCGAACAGCGCCACCACCGCGGCCAGCAGCAGCACCAGCAGGACGATCACCAGACCCAGCGCGGCCCACTCGGGCACCGGCAGCCAGCGCCGCAGCAGCATGGTCAGGCCATGCAGCAACACCGCCACCACCACCGCGCCGAACACGATCAGCAGCAGTTCGGACAGCTTCCAGGCCAGCAGCGCCAGCGCACCCAGCGCCAGGACGACCAGCACGCGCGCGGCGAACGTGCGCAGGGACAGGGGGCCGGCGGCGGTGGATGGATGCATCAGGGGGGGGTCGTCCAGTGGGATGGCGCGCACGATAGCGGGGTCGCCGGTGCAGGCGGAGCGAAGGTCGGCGGGGCGCGTGTCGCACAGGCTGAGACGCCAAGGTGTTCTCCTGCCCCGCCCTGCCCCGCACGCGCCGCGCATGACGTTCTCCCTTGCCCCCCGCACCGAAGCCAGCGAGCGCGCCCTGGCCACCACCGCCGGCCTGCCCAGCCGCGACGGCGCGCTGCTGACCGAGCGCCTGGAGCGCCGCTACGCCGACCGCATCACCGGCAGCTTCACCCTGCCCGGGCGCGAGGGCCGCTACGCACCGATCCCCGAGGATGTGCCGCCGGCCCTGGCGCAGGCGCTGAAGGCGCGCGGCATCGAGCAGCTCTACAGCCACCAGGCGCAGGCCTGGGCGGCGTGCCAGCGCGGCGAGCACGTGGCCATCGTCACCCCCACCGCCAGCGGCAAGTCGCTGTGCTACACCCTGCCGGTGGTCAGCGCGGCGATGACCTCCAGGGCCAAGGCGCTGTACCTGTTCCCGACCAAGGCGCTGGCGCAGGACCAGGTGGCCGAGCTGCTGGAACTCAACCGCGCCGGCGAGCTGGGAGTGAAAGCCTTCACCTTCGATGGCGACACCCCGGGCGATGCGCGCCAGGCGATCCGCCTGCACGGGGACATCGTGGTGAGCAACCCGGACATGCTGCACCAGGCGATCCTGCCGCATCACACCAAGTGGGCGCAGTTCTTCGAGAACCTGCGCTATGTGGTGATCGACGAGGTCCATACTTACCGCGGTGTGTTCGGCAGCCATGTCACCAACGTGCTGCGGCGCTTGAAGCGCATCTGCGCCTTCTATGGCGCCAACCCGCAGTTCATCCTGTGCTCGGCCACCATCGGCAACCCGCAGGCGCATGCCGAAGCGCTGATCGAGGACCGCGTGCAGGCCATCACCGAATCGGGCGCGCCCACCGGCGACAAGCACGTGCTGCTGTGGAACCCACCGGTGGTCAACAAGGACCTGGGCCTGCGCGCCTCGGCACGTTCGCAGGCCAACCGCATCGCGCGCATCGCCATCAAGTCGGGCCTGAAGACGCTGGTGTTCGCGCAGAGCCGGTTGATGGTGGAGGTGCTGACCAAGTACCTGAAGGACATCTTCGACCACGACCCGCGCAAGCCGCCCCGCATCCGCGCCTACCGCGGCGGCTACCTGCCGACCGAACGCCGCGAGGTGGAGCGGGCCATGCGCGCGGGCAATATCGACGGCATCGTCAGCACCTCGGCGCTGGAGCTGGGCGTGGACATCGGCGCGCTGGACGTGGTGGTGCTCAACGGCTATCCCGGCAGCGTGGCCGCGACCTGGCAGCGTTTCGGCCGCGCCGGGCGCCGCCAGCAACCTGCGCTGGGCGTGCTGGTGGCCAGCTCGCAACCGCTGGACCAATACGTGGTGCGGCATCCGGACTTCTTCGCCGATGCCTCGCCCGAGCACGCGCGCACCGCGCCGGACCAGCCGCTGATCCTGTTCGACCACATCCGCTGCGCGGCCTTCGAGCTGCCGTTCAACGCCGGCGAGCCGTTCGGCCCGGTCGACCCGCTGGTGTACCTGGAAGCGCTGGCCGAGAGCGAGGTGGTGCACCAGGAGGGCGAGCGCTGGGAGTGGATCGCCGACAGCTACCCGGCCAATGCGGTCAGCCTGCGCTCGGTGGCCGACGGCAACTTCGTGGTGGTGGACAAGAGCGACGGCAAGCAGACCATCATCGCCGAGGTGGATTATTCGGCCGCCGCGCTGACGCTGTACGAAGGCGCGATCCACATGGTGCAGTCCACGCCCTACCAGGTGGAGCGGCTGGACTGGGAAGGCCGCAAGGCCTATGTCACCCGCACCCACGTGGACTACTACACCGACAGCATCGACTACACCAAGCTCAAGGTGCTGGAACGCTTCGACGGCGATGCGGCCGGCCGCGGCGATTCCCACCATGGCGAGGTGCACGTGGTGCGCCGCGTGAGCGGCTACAAGAAGATCCGCTACTACACCCACGAGAACATCGGCTACGGGCCCGTCAACCTGCCCGACCAGGAGCTGCACACCACCGCGGTGTGGTGGCAACTGCCGCAGGCCACGCTGGGCAAGGCCTTCGCCAGCAAGCAGGACGCACTGGATGGTTTCCTTGGCGCGGCCTATGCCTTGCACGTGGTCGCCACCGTGGCGGTGATGGCCGATGCCCGCGACCTGCAGAAGGCCGTGGGCAATGGCGATGGCGCCTGGTTCGCCATGGCCGACCAGAGCGGGCGCGGGCAGCTGCGCGGCGTGGAAGGCCCGGAAGGCGCGGTGCTGGAACAGGCCTTCGTCCCCACGGTGTATCTCTACGACAACTTCCCCGGCGGCGTGGGCCTGAGCGAGCCGCTGTGGCAGCGCCAGGCCGAGCTGGTGCAGCGCGCGGGCGAGCTGGTGCACGGCTGCGACTGCCAGGCCGGTTGTCCAGGCTGCGTCGGGCCGGTGCTGGCCGCGCACGAGCAGGGGCAAGGCGATTCGCCCAAGGCCTTGGCGCTGCGGGTGCTGGCCCTGCTGTCCTCGGTCCACGACCAGGCCTGGCATCCGGCCAGTCAGGACATGCACGTCGATGCGCTGGATGCGGATCGTGCCGCGCTGGATCTGTTGGCGTGAGGATGTCGTGCTTGCGCCTGCCGCTCGCGCCCTGGGTCTGCAAAAGCGCGGACATGCCGGTCGATGACTGTGCGCGGTGGCGGATGGCCGCGCGGAACGATGGTGTCGATGGGCAAGCCACTTCGCCGATGAATCGGCTCCCACATCGCGCGCTCCGGCCCCGCATGCGCCTGCTGGCGCTGGTGCGGTGGATGCATCCGGCGCCAGGAGTGCATCGGCTGCCGCAACCTGGCGTGGCTTGCGCATGAGCATCAGCGCGGATCGGCTGAGGGCGCTGCGCAGGCAGGCCGGCGATACGACGCTGCGGCAAACGCAGGAACCGCTCGTGTCCACGCCCGATGCACTGCCGTCGAACCTAGGCTTGATCGACAGAACCTCTTCCCCGCCCTGCACGCCTCCGGCCACAGCACCCGAAGCGCTGGTGTCGCCATCGGCCGAACACGCGCAGCCCGTGCCTGCGCCCGTGACACGCCAGGCCGAAGCAAGGACACGTTTGCGTGCGGGCGATGGAGTTGCGGCCAAGAGCGGCACGCGCGCTGGCGCCACACGCGAGCGCTCGATCCTGGACTGGATGGACGCACCGGCCACGCCGGCGGCCAATGAAAGCGCGCGCCCACGCCTGCAGCCGCAGAGCGTGGACGCGCTGCGGCGCCTGATCGCCACGCGGGAACGCAAGCCGGGCGCCACCTCGACGCCGGCACGCAAGCCGGCCTCGCTGGACCGCGACCTGCCCGGGCGCGAGCTGTGCCCGGGTCTGCACCTGATCGAAGCCTTCCTGCCGCAGTCCATCCCCGCGCAAACGCTGTCCCTGGCCTTCGCCAGGCGCCATGAGGAGGCCGTCGCACCGCGCGACCTGCTGTTCTTCGACACCGAGACCACCGGCCTGGCCGGCGGCACCGGCACGCGCGCCTTCATGATCGGCGCGGCGGACTGGCACGTGGACGGCACCGGCCGCCAGGGGCTGCGCGTGCGCCAACTGATGATGTCCACCATGGCCGCCGAAGGCGCGATGCTGCGCGAATTCAACGCCTGGCTGTCGCCGCGCACGGTGCTGTCCAGCTACAACGGCCGCTGCTACGACGCGCCGCTGCTCAAGACCCGCTTCCGCCTGGCACGCATGGCCGAGCCGCTGTCCGCGCTGGATCACGTGGACCTGCTGTTTCCCACGCGTCGGCGCTATCGCGGCACCTGGGAGAACTGCAGGCTGGCGACCATCGAGCGGCAGCTGCTGCGGATCGTGCGCGAGGACGACCTGCCCGGCTCGGAAGCGCCGGCCGCCTGGCTGTCCTACCTGCGCGGCGGCAGCGCGCGCAACCTGCGCCGCGTGGCCGAGCACAACCACCAGGACGTGGTGACGCTGGCCCAGCTGTTCCAGCGCCTGGTGCAGGCCGAGGCCGAGGAGCGCGAGGTGCTGGCGCTGGAACAGTCGCCCTGACGCCCGTGCGTGGCGCACACAAGGGACCACGCGGTCTGCGGGCCCTGCTGTGGGTGCAACCCGGCTTCGCCTGAGTCCATCGATCGCAAAGCAACTTCTTCCGTGCCGATACGCGGACCTCGTAGCTGAACCGGCGGCGTTTGCGATAGACTGCGCCACAGCCAGCACCGGGTCCTCCCGCTAGCGACGAACATCATCGCTTCCGGGGATTCCACATGAAGACGTTCGCAGGCCTGCTGGCCCTGCTGTTCTGCCTCGGCGCTACGCGCGCCACCGCGCATACGCCCTATCTCGCACCCACTACCTTCTCGCCGCAGCCCGGCCAGACCATCGCGGTCGATGCCGCCTTCGCCGAAGTGTTCTTCGTGCCCGAGGCCGCCTTCGACCACGCCGCGCTTTCCATCACCTCGCCCGACGGCGAACTCGCACCGCTACAGCGGGTGGTGACCCTGAAGACCCGGGTGGCGGCCGAACACACCTTGCCCAGGCTCGAAGGCACCTATCGCCTGGACAGTGGGCTGCGCCGCGGGGCGACCTTCCGGACATGGGAGATGGACGGCAAGCAGGTCACCAGCCGTGATCCAGCCACGCCCATTCCCGCCGGTGCCAAGGTGCTGTCCAACTTCCAGGCGCTGACCCGGGCCGAGGCCTATGTCACCGTCGACACGCCGGACCGCCGGGTGCTGGCTGCACGTAGGCAAGGCCTGGAGCTGGTGGTGTCCACACATCCCAACGACCTGTACGTGGGCGAGACATTCGCGTTTTCCGTGCATGACGACGGCAAGCCGCTGGCTGGCCAGCGTGTGGAAATCACCGAAGCGGTATGGAGCTCCGACCGCAAGCCCGAGGTCGTGGTGCTGACCAGCGACGCCCAGGGCCGTGTTGCGCTTGCGCTCGAGCGCGCTGGCACCTGGGTGGCGCTGGTCCGGCGCCGCACGCCGGCACCGGCCGGTGCGCCGGTGGCCGAGTACAGCAACACCTACACGCTGACGTTCCGCGTGCTGGACCCCTGATCTTCCCCACAACGGAGCCTCCCATGAAGACCCGCCTGCTGGCAGGCGCGTGCCTGTGCGCGCTGCTTTCTCCGGTGCGGTGCAATGCCCAGCGCCCCGAGCCTCCCCGTCCCCTGGTCGGCGGACACGGGGAGGATGTCGAACGTTTCATCGCCCAGCACGACGACAACGGCGATGGACGCGTGCCCTGGAAGGAGTTCGACACCTTCCGTCGTGCGCGCTTTGATGCCACCGACGCCAATGGCGACGGCGTGCTGGATGAAGCCGAGTACGTGGCCGAGTTCGTCGCACGCACCGGCCAGCATCAGGCGCAGCAGCGGCAGCGCGAACTGGAGCAGACCGAGCTTCGGTTCAAGGCGGTGGACAGCGACGGCGATGGCAGGATCAGCCGGGGCGAGTTCGACACCAGCGGCGAGCGGTCCTGGGCGGATGGGCAGCGCGCGCTGGCCGCATTGGACAACACCGGCGCATTCCCCGCGCGGGAGCGCGCCGCGCGCGGCAATCGCCGCGCCATGCCCAGCAGCCACAGCGCCGAGGGCTTCCTGGAGGTCTACGACACCGATCAGGATGGCCTGGTCGACCGGGCCGAGTTCGACCGGGTGCGGCACGCGCAGTTCACGCGCGGCGACCTCGATGGCGACGGCGCGCTGTCGGCACGAGAGTACGGCGACGAGTTCAAGGCGCGCCTGGATGCGCACCTGGCGGGTCTGCCCGTGGACGATGGTCGCCAGGCCCGCGTGCGCTTCGGCGTGCTGGATACCGACCACGACGGCCGCATGACCTTCGAGGAATACCAGGTCTCTGGCAAGCGCACGTTCGATCGGGTCGATCGCAACCATGACGACGTGGTGGATCCGGCCGATGCCGCATTGCCGGCGCCACCGCGCGAGCCACGGCCAGCGCCTGCGGCCGGCACCACCGCAATGCCCTAGCAACACGGCAATGCCCTGAGGCAGGGCGGTCCTCACCAGGCCGGATCCAGCTGGCGGCGCGCGACGCAAGCGTGCGTCGCGCCCCTTCCTCAGTGTCGATCCCTGCGCCCATGGCAACGCCATGGGCAACCCCTTCCCGCTACCGCCACGTCCCGCGCCCGCTCGCGCCGCAGCCGGAACCGCCGCAAGGCGCAACTTTCCTTCTGACTGTGGAGTAATCCCATGAAACGACCCCCATGCGTGCTGGCGATGGCCATCGCCTCGTGCATCGCCGTGCCCGCCCTGGCCATCACACCGGCCGAGTCCGACGCCCCGCAGACCCTGGACACCATCGCGGTGCGGGCCATGCGCGACAAGCAGCGTTCGGCCAACCAGAACGTGGTCCAGATGGACGCGGCGCAGCTGCAGCAGGAACAAGCCGAGAGCATGGAGGACATCGTCCGCTACGTACCGGGCGTGAGCATTGCCGACATGGGGCGCTTCGGCGAAAACGGCTTCAACATCCGCGGCATCGAAGGCGACCGCGTGGCCATGACCATCGATGGCCTGTCCATGGCCGAAGGCCTGGAGACCGCGCGCAGCTACGAATTCTTCCGCGCCGGCCGCGGCGGCGTGGATGTGGATTCGCTCAAGCGCGTGGAGATCATCAAGGGCGCAGATTCCATCAGCGCCGGCAGCGGCGCCCTGGGCGGTGCGGTGGTGTTCACCACCAAGGATCCGTACGACTACCTCAAGCCTCAGGGCAATGACACCCATCTCGGCTTCAAGGCCGGCTACACCGGCTACAACGACCAGGCGCTGGGCTCGGTGAGCTTGGCTAACCGCACCGGCCTGGTCGAGTCGATGCTCATCTACACGCGGCGCCAGGGACATCAGGCCGATGGCTGGTACGACACCACCGCGGTGCGAACCGGCAGCGCGCGTCGCACGCCCGACCCGATCGATCACGACAGCACCAATGTGCTGAGCAAGATCGACGTCGTGCTGGGCGATGCGCATCGCCTGGGCGTGGTCTACGAGCGCAACCGCGTGGAGAACCTGGTGGAGAACCTGTCGCGTGTCAGCGCGCCGGGCTACATCGAGCGCTGGGGCGATGACCACAACGATCGCGACCGCTACGGCCTGCGCTACCTGTGGACCGCCCATGGCGCCGCGTTCGACACGCTGGAGCTGCAGGCCGACCGCCAGGACACCGAAAGCCGCGGCACCACGCGCATCGTGACCGGCTCGGGCATGTCCTCCACGCCCGCGACGGCCAATAGCAGCCGTTGCACGCTCGCCGCCACCTGCTGGCGCGCGGAGGACCGCGACACCGAACAGACCCTGGACCGGGTGGCCCTGGACCTGGACAAGCAGCTCCAGAGCGGCATCGCCCAGCACCGCCTGGCCTACGGGGCGGCCTGGCAGCGACGCCAGGTCGATTTCTCCGCCATCGATTACCGCTGGAACAACGTGGGCGCACTGGACACGGCCACGGTCGACCCCTCCCAGGTGCCCAGTACCGACGCGGACAACTGGAACCTGTTCCTGCGCGACCGCATCGGCCTGGACCAGGACAGGCTGCAGCTCACCCTGGGCGCGCGCTACGACCACTACCGCTATTCGCCGCGCCTGGACGCCAGCTTCGTCGATCCCACCGGCACGGTCCGCCAGGTCAGCTTCTCCGCGCCGACCTGGCAGGCCGGCATCAGCTATGCCTTCCTGCCAGAGCACACCGTGTGGTTCCAGGCCGGGCGCGGCTTCCGCGCGCCGACCACCGGCGAGATGTATGCCCCCACCAGCACCGCCGAACTGACCGTGGTGGGGACCGGGCAGACCGTCTCGGTGCCCACCCTCGCCGCCAATCCCGACCTGGACGCGGAGAAGAGCCTGAACCTGGAACTGGGCTGGCGCTGGGAGACGCCCAAGGTGCTGTTGGGCGTGTCGGTGTTCCGCGACCGCTACGACGACTTCATCGACACCCTGGCCACCACCGTTGACGCCGGCACCCAGTACCGCAGCTGCAGCCGTGGCGCGTGCACCGTGCGCAATGGCTACAGCGTTACCTCCACGGTCAACGTCGGCCAGGCCATCATCAAGGGCGTGGAACTGGAAGGCCTGTGGCGCCTGGACGAGCGCTGGCTGCTGCGCGGCGCCTGGACCCACAACCACGGCGAGCTGGACGATGGAACGCCGCTGAACGCCATCAACCCCGACCGCGGCGTCCTGGGGCTGAGCTGGCAGGGCCTGGACGACCGCGTGCGCATCACCGGCAACCTGAGCCATTCGCTGGCCAAGAAGCGTTCGGACGTGGCCGTGGCCGACGACGTCTTCGGCAGTACGCCCGAGCCGTTCCTGAGCGATGCCTACACCGTGTTCGATCTGTTCGGCAGCTACCGCATCAACGCACGCGTGCGCCTCAACGCCGGGGTCTACAACCTCTTCGATACGCGCTATTCCCAGTGGGCGCGGATCCGCAACGTGACCCGCGGCGATTTCTACCTGTACGGCTATGCCACCGATGAAGGCATCGGCCGTTACAGCGAGCCGGGTCGCAACCTGCGCATGACGGTCTACGTGACGTTCTGAATCCCCGACTTCGGCGGGTCATGGGCCGGGTGTGCACCGCGTCGCGGTGTGAAGGCAGCACCCGGCCGGTCTGCCAATGACGGGCCTGTCGCGCGATGGACCGCTGCTTGTCAGACAGCGCTGACCGAGGTCTGGATACGCCAGGCCGCGAATTCGGCTTCGAACTCGGCCAGGCCGATCAGACCGACGCAGGCATGCGCGCCGGTGGGCAAGGCCTCACCGCGCGCGAAGCGGCGCGCCAGCAGCACCGCCGCGAAACACGGAATCTCCGGGCCGTGCAGCATCGGCGCGGTCAGCTCCCAGCGCAGCGCCTGGTCGCTGCCATCGCGCAGGCCGCGCAGTTCCACCAGCATGCCGCCGCGGTCGGTGCCGAAGCGGTCGAACCAGCGCCCCGCGCGGGCGAACACCCGCGCCAGTGCGGCCATCGGCAGCGGCACGCCGCCGGCGCGAAGGCTCGCGATGACGGCAAGGCAGCGCTGCAGGAACGGCAGCTCCAGCGCGGCACGGAACTGCACGCTGCGCGCCCCCGGATAGCGCTGCACCAGCAGGTCGTGGTCGGGCACATCGCAGGGCGAGGCCAGCCGTGGCGCCAGCCGCGCGAAGCGCACCGGCTGCGGATCGGCCCAGCCGCGGGTGGGCTGCCAGCGGCCATCGCGCCAGCACTGGAACGGCTGCCCGCAATAGGACAGCACCGCGCGCACCGTGGCCATGCCCAGCGGCGTGGCCTGCGCCGGGGCGATCACCGTGGCGATCTCGTGCAATTCGGTGAACTGTGGCCTGAGCGCGTCGACCACGGCACTGGACAGTGCGGGCAAGGTGCTCGCGCCGGTGATGGCACTGCGTCCGGCCGCCCGCGCGGCGGCATCGAGCCGTGCGGGGAAATCGCGGACGAAGTCGCGACCATCGGCCAGGTCGATGTAATGCATGCCCGCCTGCAGGCAGGCGTGGGCGACCTCATAGCCCTGGCCCTGGAAAGGCCCGGCGGTGTGCACCACCAGCTGCGCGCCGGTGGCACGCAGTTGTGCCGCCAGATCCTGTGCCCGAGTGTCCACGCGGGCGCAGATGATGCGTGCCAGGACCTGCGGGGACAGAACCGTCCTGGCCATGTCCGGGTGGCGCCCGGCCGCGATCACGTGGATACCCGGCCCATCGCTCAGTGCACGCACGATGCGTGCACCGAAGTGCCCATAGCCGCCCAGGACCAACACCCGCACCGCTGCATCCATTCCGCGTTCCGCCGTTCTGCCTGGAACGATGATGCGCGGCGATGCCGCCCTTGCTCAACCGTCGATGCGTTGGGCCAGCCCGCTCTGGATGGCTTGCTTGATCAGCGCGTTGGCCTCACGTTGCGCACGCTCGCTGGCCGCGGCCTGCTGCGCGCCCAGCTTGGCCTGCTGCTGGCCCAGCAGCGCCTGCTGTTTGGCCAGTGCCTCGATCTGCGCGCGCATGGCCGGGCTGTCCATCTCCGCGCGGACTTTCTCGGTCGCCCGGCGTGCGTCTTCCATGGCCTTCTTGGTGACCTGGTCGTCCAGTCCGGCCACGGCCAGATCAGCCTGGTGCGCGGCCAGTTCCGCCTCGCGTGCGGCCATCTCGCCGATGCGCGCACCCATCTCGCCCATGCGCTCGCCGATGCGGCCCTGCTGTTCGCCAAGGTCGCCCTGGCGCTCGCCAAGATCGCCCTGCGCCTTGCCGATCCGCGTGGTCTCGGCGTACAGGGCCTTGACGCGTGCCAGGGTGGCGGCGTCGCGGATCACATAGCGGCTGCCATCGCGCCGCACCAGCAACACGCCCTTGCCGTCATCCAGCTGCTGGGCCCGGCGCAGATCGGCCATCGAGCCGACCATCACGCTTTCATCGCCCTGCAGCAGGACATAGCCGTCCCCGCTTCCATTGCCAGTCACATTGATCCTGGTCTGGCTCTTGATGCCCGGCGCGGGCGCCGGTGGCTTGGGCGGGGCCGGAGGCGCCGGCGGGGCGGGCGGCGGCGGCGGGAAGCTGCCGGCCTTCTTGGCCGGCCGCGCCGGTGTGGCCGGCAAGGCCGGCGGTGCAGGCATGTCGCCGGCGGCCTCGGGCGCGTCGGCGGCCCCCGCCGGCCTGGGCGCGGCGGCCGGGCGTGGCGCAGCGGCGGGTTTGGCCTCCGCAGCCGGAGTGGCCTGGGCGGGCGCTGCCGCCACCAAGCGCAGCGGGACGACGCCGGCCACGGCGACGCCGGCCAGGATCAGGACCGCGCCGATGCGCGGGAAGGTGTGCGTGTTCTGCAGCATGAGCAGTCTCCGTTTGAGGCTCAGATAGGAAGGTGAGGCGCTGGCCAGCCCGGCACCGGGCCGCGGGGCTACGCCCAGACGCACCAGCAGGCGCCCGTAGTCGCCACGGCAGTGGCGGTTGCCGGCCACGACCGCGGCATCGACCGCCGCCTCGCGGGCCACGCCGTACTCGCGCACGGCGTAGTGCAGCAGCGGGTGGAAGAAGGCCACATGCTGGGCCAGGGCTGGCAGCAGGCCCCACCACAGGTCGCGGCGACGCAGGTGGAGCAGTTCGTGGGTCAGCGCCATGTCCAGGTCGTCATCGCCGATGCGTGCGGCTTCGCGCGCCGGGAGCAGCAGCACCGGCCGCAGCACCCCGACCAACTGTGGCGAGGTGATCTGGGCGGACAAGCGCAGGCCCGGCGCGTTCGGCAGACCATGGGCCTCCGACGCCAGGCGCAGTGCGCCTGCCAGTGCGGCGTCCTGGCAGGGACGCGAGGCGCGCAGCACCGCGCGGCTGGCGCGCCAGGCCACGAAGGTGCGCAAGGCCATGACCGCAACGCCGGCCAGCCACAGCGCCAGCACCAGGGTCTGCCAGGCCGGGAGCGTCCACCGTGGCGCGGATACCGGCGGCAGCACCAGCGGCGTGGCTGCGACCGCGACCTGGATCGAGGTCGGGGCCACCGCCTGGGCGACCGGCGCGGCGGGCAGCCAGGCCAGCTCCAGGGGCTCCAGCACCAGGCCGACCACCGCCTGCAGCGCCACCGTCCACCACAACCAGCACTGGGTGGAAGCGGGCAGGCGCGGCAGCGCGCGGCACAGCGCCCAGACCAGGGCCACCAGCAGGGCGGTCTGCATGCTGGTGGTGGCCAGTCGGGTCAGCAATTCCAGGGCGAAGGCTTCCATGGCTCAGCCCTCCCTGCGCTGGGACTGCAGCTTGGCCACCAGGGCTTCCAGCTCGGCCAGCTCGTCGTCGCTGACCTCGGCGCGCTGGGACATCCAGGCCACGAAGGGCGACACCGAGCCCTGCAGGGTCCTTTCAACGAAGCTGCCGACCGCGCTGCTGACCACCTCGTCCTGGGCGGCGGTGGTGGCGTAGCGGTACACGCCATCGACCTGCTCCCGGCGCAGGTAAGCCTTGCCGCGCAGGCGCTCCATCATGGTCAGCACGGTCGAGCGTGCCAGTCCGCGGGCCTCGCCGAAGTCGGCCGCGACCTCGCCGACCGAGGCGTCGCCGCGCTCGCCCACGTACTGCAGCAGTGCCAGTTCCTGATCTCCAATACTCTTGCGTCGCATGTCCCGCGCTCCGTGACTACATTTGTCGTCAAGGTATGAGTGACGACAAATGTAGTCAATAGGCCGGAAGTCCCGTTCGTCGGCTCGTCGCCGGTCCCGCGTTCCGGCCTCGACGGTCCGGCCCTCCCGGCGGCCGCCCGGGCCGGCGCCTCGGTCATCGGCAGCGGCCGGTTCCTGTGGTAGAAATCCGGCTGGATTCTTCCCCTCGCAAAGGAGTGCGCGATGCGCGTTGCCGTTCTTCCCTGCTGTCTGTTCTCCCTCGCCGCCCTGGCCGGCTGCGCCACCGGCTCCAAGACCAGCGAGGTCGCGCAGGTGCGCATGGTGTTCCCCGTGCAGGCGCCGGCCCGGCCGCAGTGCGATGCCAAGCCGCTGGAGCGCCTGGCGCTGACCGGGCAGGTGGCCTCCCAGGAACTGATCGACCAGGCCCTGCACGACAGCCGCGCCGCGCATGCGCGGGTGATGCGCGATGACCATGTCGCCGATGCCTCGATCAATCCGGCGCGCCTGAACCTGCGCGTGAGCGTGGACAACCGCATCATCAGCAGCAGCTGCGGCTGACCGACCACCGCGCCCGGCCCTTCATGTGATCACCACATGAAAGCGCCGAAGCTGCCGCTCTCCCTTCATGCCGTGAGATCGCCCATGCGCCTGTCCCTGTTCCGTGTGCTGCTGCCCGTCGCCGGCGTGCTGGCGCTGTCTTCCTGCGCCTCGGCGCCGCTGGCGTTCCAGCCGCTGGACGGCACGATTTCCGGCACCTGCCATGTGGACATGGTGCGCGGCGCGGTCGGCCTGTCCGCCTCGCAGCCCACCCTGGAGCGCATCCGCGTAGACAGCGACAGCCTGAAGCTGCTGGAGACCGATGGCCCGCTGGATGCCGCCGAAAGCGGCGGCGATACCGTGATGGTGCAGATCGGCGAGCAGAATCGCATCGGCGACATCCGCTGCGCGCAGTCGGTCTGATCGCCGCATCACCCGCATCGCGCGCTGAGTGCGCGATGCGGTCGGCCCCTGCATCGGGCCTCAGCGCCTCGGTCGCGTCGCGCCTCGCCGACCGCTGCGACTGAAGAGAATCTTTGATAGCCCCCGAAAGCACTTGTGAGAGCACCTATGGGAGCGGCTTCAGCCGCGAAGGGGCTTTACCGGGAAGGCTCCTTCGCGGTTGAAGCCGCTCCCACATTGCAACGGGCAGTTGCCCTCCCGACTTAGGGTTGGAAGCAAACTGCTCGAGGTGCTTTTAAGCCGAGCGAAGCGCGCACCTCAGCGCTGCCTGGCCACCATGCGGTGCCGACGCGCCAGGAACTTCAGCGCCGCCTGTTCCCACTGGCGCTCGCCGCGGACGTTGGCCGTGGCGCGCTGCAGGCTGCCATCGCGCCAGCCGCTGAACACCGCCGGGTCGATGTAGGCCTTGCGGCACACCGCCATGGTGTTGCCCAGCGCCTTGGCGACATCGCGGATGACCTCGTTCTGCGCGCGCACCAGCGCCCGCTCGCTGGCAGGCTCCGGCAGGGGCGTCTGCGCCAGCCGGTGGAACGCCGCCAGGGTGCCGCCCCAGGTGCGGAAGTCCTTGGCGGTGAAGTCCTCGCCCATCGCCTCGCGCAGGTAGGCGTTGACCGCCCCGGAGTCCACCGGCTGCAGGGTGCCGTCGTCGTCGTGGTACTGGAACAGGGACTGTCCGGGCAGCTGCTGCACCGCGCGGATCAGCTTGACCAGGCGCTTGTCGTCGATGCCGATGTCGTGCTCCAGCCCGCCCTTGCCGCGGAACTTCAGGCGCACCCGGTCCCGCGCGAAGGCCACGTGCCGGTTGCGCAGCGTGGTCAGACCGAAGGAGCGGTTGTCGCGCGCATAACTGGCATTGCCCACGCGCACCAGGGTCTCGGCCATCACCGCCACCACGATCGCCAGCACCTTCTCGCGCGGGAAGCCGCGCAGCGCCAGGTCCTTGCGCATGCGCCGGCGCAGCCGCGGCAGCAGCCGTCCGAACTCCACCACGCGGTCGTACTTGCCATCACCGCGCACGCTTTCCCATTCGGCGTGGTAGCGGTACTGCTTGCGCTTGCGCGCATCGCGCCCGGTGGCCTGCAGGTGGCCCTTGACGTGCTTGCAGATCCACACGTCGGTGTAGGCAGGCGGGATGGCCAGCGCGCGGATACGCGCCAGCGTGGCGGCATCGCGCACCGCCTCGCCGCTGGGCAGGCAGTAGCCGAAGCCGCGCCCGTGGCGGCGCCGGCGGATACCCGGGTCGGTGTCGCACACATAGATCAGCCCGGCTTCCAGCGCCGCGCGCGCGGCCAAGCTGGGGGCGATGTCGTTGTCGTCGGATGCGCTTGCCATGGCGCCAGCATGTCCTCGGCCCCGATGAAGCAGGCGTCAATCCATGCGCGGGGATTGCGTTTAACGCAAGTCGAATGCATGTTCCTCCATGCTTCCTTCACACCCGCGCCATCGACGACCGGATCCCGCATGCTGCAACGCCTCCTGCCGACCGCCCTGCTCACGCTCGCCCTGGCCGCCTGCAGCACGCCGCCGCCGGACGAACAGGAGCAGGCCGCGGCCGCCTCGGAACAGCGTGCCGAGGATGCCGCAAGGCCGGCCAGTGAAGGCGAAACCGCCACCGCCGCGCCGCCCACCGACGCCGGCGCCTGCGACGACGTGCAGGCGCAGTGGCTGGTCGGCAAGGCCCCGGCCGACGCCGACCTGCAGCAGGCGCAGAAGGATGCCGGCGCCAGCACCGTGCGCATGCTCAAACCGGGGCAGGTGGTCACCATGGAATTCCGCGCCGATCGCCTGAATGCGGAAGTGGACGAAAAGGGCGTGGTCAGCGCCGTGCGCTGCGGCTGAGTCGCCACGGTTTCTTTGCGTTTCGGTTGCAGCCGAAACGCCTTCAAACACCGGTTTGGCGGTTGCCCCTGAAACCGTCGAAACCCTTGCGCCACGCGTGTTGCGACACCGCAATAACTGTGGTCTGATCCCAGCACCGGTGATGCTTACGTGAGCGCCGCTTCGGCAGGTGCGGCATCGTCGTCTCTCAAGTTCACAAGGTAGCTCCCATGGCCCCCCGCACTCGCCAAGGGCTGTACGACCCCAACGACGAACGCGATGCATGCGGCTTCGGCATGGTCGCGCAGCTGGATGACCAGCCCTCGCGTTCCCTGGTCGACACCGCCATTGCCGCGCTCTCGCGCATGACCCACCGCGGTGGCGTGGCCGCCGACGGCCTGACGGGCGACGGCTGCGGCCTGCTGATCCGCAAACCCGAGCCGTTCCTGCGCGCGCTGGCGCGCGAGGCCGGCATCGAGGTCGGCGCGCGCTTTGCCGCCGGGCTGGTGTTCCTGCCGCACGATGCGGACCTGGCCGCGCAATGCCGCGCCGAGCTGGAGCAGCAGCTGGTCAAGGCCGGCGCCGCGCCCAAGGGCTGGCGCACGCCGCCGACCGACGCGCGCGTGTGCGGCCAGCTGGCCAAGGACACGCTGCCGGTGATCGAGCAGCTCTTCGTCGAGGCCGGCCAGGCCCAGGACGATGCCGCCTTCACCCTGGCGCTGTTCCTGGCCCGCCGCCGCGCCGAGCAGGCCCTGCGCGCGGTGTCGCCGGACTTCTACGTGGTGACGCTGTCCCCGCATGCCATCGGCTACAAGGGCATGGTGCTGCCGGACAAGCTGTCCACCTTCTTCCAGGACCTGCAGCGCAGCGACCTGACCTCCAGCGCGATTGTCTTCCACCAGCGCTTTTCCACCAACACCCTGCCGCGCTGGCCGCTGGCGCATCCGTTCCGCATGCTCGCCCACAACGGCGAGATCAACACCATCGAGGGCAACCGCCGCTGGGCGCAGGCGCGCAGCAAGGTGTGGAAGACCCCCAGGTTCGACATCGCCGAACTCGACCCGGTGATCTCCATGCACGGCTCGGATTCGCAGAGCCTGGACAACATGCTGGAGCTGCTAATCGCCGGCGGCATGGACCTGCTGCAGGCGCTGCGCATCCTGGTGCCGCCAGCGACGCAGTCGCTGGAGTTCAAGGATTCGGACCTGGCCGCCTTCTACGAGTTCTACGGCCTGAACACCGAGCCGTGGGACGGCCCAGCCGGCATCGTCGCCTGCGATGGCCGCTATGCGGCCTGCATGCTCGACCGCAACGGCCTGCGCCCGGCGCGCTGGATGCTGACCTCCGACCGCCATTTCCTGGTCGCCTCCGAAGCCGGCGTGTGGGAACTGCCGGCCGAGCGCATCACCCGCAAGGGCAAGCTGGGCCCGGGCGAGATGATGGCCATCGACCTAAAGCGCGGCGACCTGCTCGACTCCGACGGCATCGACCGCATCAACCGCGCGCGTGCGCCGTACAAGCAGTGGCTGCACTCGGGCGTGACCTACCTGCAGACCGAGTTGATCGACCCTTCGCTGGTGGAGGAGCCCTTCGACGAGAAGACCCTGCGCAGCTACCACAAGCTGTTCCAGCTTAGCACCGAGGAAGTGGAGCAGATCCTGCGCCCGCTGGCCGAGACCGAGCAGGAAGCCACCGGCTCGATGGGCGATGACACGCCCATGGCCGTGCTCAGCGCGCAGACGCGTCCGCTGTACGACTACTTCCGCCAGGCCTTCGCGCAGGTCACCAACCCGCCGATCGATCCGCTGCGCGAAGACTGCGTCATGTCCCTGTCCACCCAGCTCGGCAAGGAGACCAACATCTTCCACGCCGGCCCGGAGACGGTGAACCACGTCATCCTCAACTCGCCGGTGCTCAGCCAGCGCAAGCTGCGCCAGTTGCTGAAGATGGACCAGTACGTTAGCCGCAACCGCCTGATCGACCTGTCCTACTCGGTGGAGGAAGGCCTCAAGGCCGGGATCGAGCGCATCTGCGCGCAGGCCGAGGCCGCCGCGCGCGACGGCATCGTCATGCTGCTGCTGTCCGACCGCTATCCGGTCGCCGACCGGCCGATGGTGCATGCGCTGCTGGCCACCGGCGCGGTGCATCACCACCTCTCGCGGGTGGGCCTGCGCTGCGACGTCAACCTGATCATCGAGACCGGCACGGCGCGCGATCCGCACCACATGGCCTGCCTGATCGGCTTCGGCGCCACGGCGGTGTATCCCTACCTGGCCTACCAGACCCTGTTCGACCTGGGCCGTCGCGGCATCCTGCAGCTGAAGAAGGGCGGCGAAGTCGCGCAGATCGGCCGCAAGTACCGCAAGGGCATCTACAAAGGCCTGTCCAAGATCATCTCCAAGATGGGCATTGCCACCATCGCCAGCTACCGCGCCGCGCAGCTGTTCGAGATCGTCGGCCTGGACGATGACGTGGTGGCGCTGTGTTTCCCCGACACCGCCTCGCGCGTGGGCGGCGTGGGCCTGGCGCGCCTGGATACCGAGGCCCGGCAGCTGACCCGCCGCGCCTGGAACGAGCTGGTCAAGCCGGAAGTGGGCGGGCTGGTGAAGTACGTCCACGGCGGCGAGTACCACATGTACAACCCGGACGTGGTCATGACCCTGCAGCGCGCCGCGCGCACGGGCGAGATGGCCGATTGGAACAAGTACGCCGAGGTGGTCAACCAGCGCCCGGCCTCGACGCTGCGCGACCTGCTGCAGTTGAAGAAGGCGCCGGTGCCCACGCCGATGGACCAGGTGGCCGAGGCCGGCGACGTGTTGCGCCGGTTCGACACCGCCGCCATCAGCTTGGGCGCGCTCTCGCCCGAGGCGCACGAGGCGCTGGCCATCGCGATGAACCGCCTGGGCGGGCGCAGCAACTCCGGCGAAGGCGGTGAGGACCCGGCGCGCTACGGCACCGAGAAGCGCTCCAAGATCAAGCAGGTGGCCTCCGGCCGTTTCGGCGTCACCCCCGAGTACCTGGTCAACGCCGAGGTTCTGCAGATCAAGGTCGCCCAGGGCGCCAAGCCCGGCGAAGGCGGCCAGCTGCCCGGCCACAAGGTCAACGAGCTGATCGCGCGCCTGCGCTATGCCAAGCCCGGCATCGGCCTGATCAGCCCGCCGCCGCACCACGACATCTATTCGATCGAGGACCTGGCCCAGCTGATCTACGACCTCAAGCAGGTCAATCCGACCGCGCTGGTCTCGGTCAAGCTGGTCAGCCATGCCGGCGTTGGCACGATCGCCGCCGGCGTGGTCAAGGCCGGCGCCGACCTGATCACCATCTCCGGCCATGACGGCGGCACCGGCGCCTCGCCGATCAGCTCCATCCGCTACGCCGGCGTGCCGTGGGAGCTGGGCGTGGCCGAGGCCCACCACGCCCTGGTGCAGAACCAGCTGCGCGACCGCACCGTGCTGCAGACCGATGGCGGCCTGAAGACCGGCCTGGACGTGGTCAAGGCCGCGCTGCTGGGCGCGGACAGCTTCGGCTTCGGCACCGGCCCGATGATCGTGCTGGGCTGCAAGTACCTGCGCATCTGCCACCTCAACAACTGCGCCACCGGCGTTGCCACCCAGGACGAGCGCCTGCGCGCGGAGTACTTCACCGGCCTGCCCGAGCGCGTGGAGAACTACTTCCGCCTGCTCAGCGAGGAAGTGCGCCAGTGGCTGTCCTACCTGGGCGTGCGCTCGCTGGATGAGATCGTCGGCCGCACCGACCTGCTGGAGCAGGTGCAGGCCGCGCCGCGCGAAGGCGTGCGCGTGGATCTTTCGCGCCTGCTGGCCGGGGCGCAGCACGACAGCAGCAGCTGCGCGGCCCAGCGCCTGTACGAATCGCCCGACAGTCTGGCCACCCAGCTCGACGGCCTGCTGGCCGAGCCGATCCGCACCAAGGCCGGCGGCGAGCACCGCTTCCTGATCCACAACACCGACCGCTCCATCGGCACCCGCCTGTCCGGCGCCATCGCCCGCACGCACGGCAACACCGGCATGGCCGACGCGCCGCTGCAGCTGCGCTTCCGCGGCACCGCCGGGCAGAGCTTCGGGGCCTTCAACGCCGGCGGCCTGAACATGGAGCTGGAAGGCGAGGCCAACGACTACGTCGGCAAGGGCATGGCCGGTGGCCGCCTGGTGGTGCGTCCGCCGCGCGGCGCGCGCTTCGAGGCCCGCAGCACCGCCATCATCGGCAACACCTGCCTGTACGGCGCCACCGGCGGCGAGCTGTTCGCCGCCGGCCGGGCCGGCGAGCGCTTCGGCGTGCGCAACTCGGGCGCCCTGGCGGTGATCGAAGGGGCCGGCGACCACTGTTGCGAGTACATGACCGACGGCGTGGTGATGGTGCTGGGCCGCACCGGACTGAACTTCGGCGCCGGCTTCACCGGCGGGCTGGCCTACGTGCTGGACATGGACCGCGACTTCGTGGACCGCTACAACCACGAGCTGATCGACATCCATCGCATCAGCGCAGAAGGCTTCGAGAACTACCGCCAGCACATCCACATGCTGATCCAGCGCCACCGGGAACTCACCGGCAGCATCTGGGCCCAGCAGATCCTGGACGAGTTCCGCGACTACATCGGCAAGTTCTGGCTGGTGAAGCCGAAGGCGGCCAGCATCGAGTCGCTGACCGATGCGCTACGGCGCGCCGCGTGACGGCGAGGAGTAAGTGATGAGGAACGAGGAACGAGTAAAGGCACTTGCGTCACTTGTTGCCGCTCGCCATGTCCGTCCTTCACTCGTTCCTCGTTCCTCTTAACTCGTTCCTCGCTCAAAAGTCCTTCTTCGCATACCGAGTCCCTATGAGCCGCAAGCACGCCTTCCAGTTCCTCGAATTGCCCCGCCAGATGCCGCAGCGCATCCCGGTGGAGCTGCGCACCTCCGGCGACTGGGGCGAGCTGTACGGCAAGTTCGACAAGGCCGACGCGCAGTACCAGGCCGGGCGCTGCCTGGACTGCGGCAACCCGTACTGCAGCTGGAAGTGCCCGGTGCACAACGCCATCCCGCAGTGGCTGCAGCTGGTGCAGGAGAACCGCATCGAGGAAGCCGCCGCGCTGTGCCACACCACCAATCCCTTGCCGGAGGTGTGCGGGCGTGTGTGCCCGCAGGACCGCCTGTGCGAGGGCAGTTGCACGCTGGAGGAGTTCGGCGCGGTGACCATCGGCGCGGTGGAGAAGTACATCGTCGACACCGCCCTGGCCAAGGGCTGGCGCCCGGACCTGTCCAGCGTGCAGCCCACCGGCAAGCGCGTGGCGGTGATCGGCGCCGGCCCGGCCGGCCTGTCCTGTGCCGACGTGCTGGCGCGCAGCGGCATCCAGGCGGTGGTGTTCGACCGTTATGAGCAGATCGGCGGCCTGCTGCAGTTCGGCATCCCCAGCTTCAAGCTGGACAAGTCGGTCATCGCCACCCGCCGCCAGGTGCTGGAAGGCATGGGCGTGGAGTTCCGCCTGGGCGTGGAAGTGGGCCGCGATGTGACGCTGCAGGCGCTGCTTGAGGAGTTCGACGCGGTGTTCGTGGGCACCGGTGCCTACCGCTATACCGACGGCGGCCTGCCTGGGCAGGACCTGGACAACGTGCTGCCGGCGCTGCCCTTCTTGGTGCAGAACGCGCGCATCGTCACCGGCGGCGACGGCTGGGGCCGGCCGATCGCCGGCTGGGAAGACAAGATCACCCTGCCCGACCTGGGCGGCAAGCGCGTGGTGGTGCTGGGCGGCGGCGACACCGGCATGGACTGCGTGCGCAGCGCCATCCGCCTGGGCGCGGCCAAGGTCACCTGCGCCTACCGCCGCGACGAGGCCAACATGCCTGGCAGCGCCCGCGAGGTCGCCAACGCGCGCGAGGAAGGCGTGCGCTTCCTGTTCAACCGCCAGCCGCTGTCCATCGAGGCCGACGCCGAGGGCAAGCTAGTGGGCGTGCGCGTGGCCGAGACCCGCCTGGGCGAGCCGGACGCCCGTGGGCGCCGCAACGCCGAGATCATCCAGGGCAGCGAATCGCTGCTGGAGGCGGACGTGGTCATCATCGCCTTCGGCTTTTCCCCAACCCTGCCGGAGTGGCTGTCGGCGGTAGGCGTGGAAGGCCAGTCCAACGGTCGCATCGTGGCCGGCGGCGGGGACCGCCTGCCCTACCAGACCACACACCCGAAGCTGTTCGCCGGCGGCGACGCCGTCCGCGGTGCCGACCTGGTGGTCACCGCCGTGGCCGAAGGCCGCGACGCGGCCGCCAGCATCGCCGAGCTGCTGCACGTCCAGGCGCCAGCGCGCGCGGCGTGAGCTAGCGCATGGCGAGCTCTTGCGACGGGCGTCACGGTTAGCGTGTTATAAATCTTGCTGGCCTCTCAGAGGCCGGTAAGCCGGGGTGTTGTTGAACACGCTTCAGGGGGAAGCGGTGCATCCGGGCAACGGAGATGCCACGTGCAGCCTGTGCAACGCCCAAGCGCTCCGCGCCAAGCCTGGATCGATGTCCTGCGTGGCGCGAGCGTGTTGCTGGTCGTGTTGGCCCATGCCCATCATTTCGCCGTCAGCGCGGAGGGCGCCAGTGCCGCCTCGGCCCTAAGCCCGCTGTTGATCCAGGCCGTGGGCACGATCAACAAACTGTTCGCGCCGCTGCGCATGGAGTTGATGTTCCTGCTTTCGGGCCTGTTCGTGGCCCATGGTCTGACCAAGGGGCCGGCGCGCTACCTGTCCGGGAAGTTCCGGAACGTGCTGTATCCATTCTTGCTGTGGTGCCTGGTCAATTTTGTCGTGCGCGAGGGCGGCTCGGCCGTAATCAAGGGCGAACCGGTTGCCTGGCAGACCTTGATCGACCTGCTGGCTGGTATCGCGGCCCCGACCTGGTTCCTCTTCGACCTGTTCCTGTTCTTTCTCTTGATCCCGCTGCTGCGGCGCTATCCGGCGTGGATGGTGATCGCCGCAACAGTGGCGATGTCGGTGATTCTGGATGGCGCCGGTTGGTCGCACTACGGAGAGATGGCGTACTACTTCGCCTACTTCGTCGCGGGCGATCTCATTGCCCGCCGTGGCTGGAACCCGGCCACGCGCTGGGGCGGCGTCGGCGTGATTGCCTCCGCGCTCTGTCTGGGTGTGCTGGGCGTGGTGGCCCTGACCACCAGCTTGAGCAAGACCTGGTGGGGCTACCTGCCCCTGGTGCTGGCGAGCCTGCCGGCCATCGTTGCCCTGGCGATGCTTGCGGCCCGCAGCCCGCTGTCGGCGCCGCTGGCCTACGTGGGGCGCAATTCCGTCGTGTTCTATCTGGTGCACTTCACGCTGTTCATCGTCTTGACCTTCCTTGCCTCGCGCCTGATCCATGACGATGTGGTGCTGTTCTTCGTACTGCTCGCCGCCGGCATCGCGCTGCCTGCCGCGCTCAGCTGGGCGCGAGCGCAACCGTCGATGCGCATGCTGGACCTGCTGTTTTGCCTGCCGCCGTCGAAACGCACGACCGCCATGGTGCCCGCGCGCGAACGGGTCGCCTTCGAAGCTGGCCTGGCCGAAGCCGAACGCACCGGGTAATTCCGCATTGCGCTGCCGACGGCCCGGGCCCCTTCCAAGATTTCGCGCCTGATCGCACCCGGTTTGGCATGTGCAGGCTGCGTGAAATCACGCGTTATCTGTGATACGTTTCACACTCGACTCAGCAATCTGTGGCCTGGTACCAGCGCGCGCATGACGCACGAAGCCAGTCGGTGAGCGAGCGCTTCAACAGGGGACATGGATGAGCAGCGTCAACAAGGCCGCCGCGGGCGGGCGTGCCAATTGGATCGACTGGCTTCGCGGCATGAGCGTGCTGATGGTCGTCTTGTTGCACGCACACCAGTTCGCATTCCTGGCCTACCCCGAGGTCGGAGCCGGGCTTCCGACGACCCAAGGTGCGTTCGCGCGCTTGGTCCATGCACTGAATGTCGCCGTCGCCCCGCTGCGGATGGAGCTGATGTTCCTTCTCTCGGGCATGTTCGTGGCCAGTGGCCTGCGCAAGGGTCTGCGCACCTACTTGCGCGGCAAGGCCGAGCGATTGCTGTATCCCTTCATCCTGTGGTCCGTGCTGATTTTCGTGCTGCGCGAGGCCGGCTCGGTCCTCGCCAAGGGCGAGCCCATCGCATGGCGAGGCATGATGGACATCGCGCTTGGCAACACCGCGCTGACCTGGTTCCTCTACGACCTGACGCTGTATTTCGTGGCGGCCCCCTTGCTGGAACGCCTGTCCCCGCTGCTGGTTGGTGCCTGCGCATTGGTCATCTCGCAGCTGCTGCTCGAGGTGCCGGGTCGCAGCTCGGACTTCTTCTACTACTTCATCTTCTTCCACGTCGGAAGTCGGTACACCGATTTCCTGGGAGCGCTTGCCTCGCACGCTGGACGTGCGTGGCTGCTGGTGTCTTCGCTGGCGTGCTGCGCGCTGGTCGGCTGCGCGTTTCGCTTTCACTATTCGAGTACATGGCACGGTTACCTGCCGCTGGTCCTGCTCAGCATGCCGCTGCTGTTCCGCCTTGCCACGCAGGCCTGCCTGCACCGGAAGAGCTCGGACCTGATCTGCTTCGTCGGTCGAAACTCCATCGTGTTCTACCTGGTGCATTTCCCGCTTTACGTCGTGCTGGGCTACCTGCTGCGCAGGCTGGGACAGGATGGCGATCTCATGTTCCTGATGCTGCTGATGATCGGCGTGTGCGTGCCCTGGACGATCGCCTGGCTGCGCCAACGGCCGCAGATGGCCTGGTTGGAGGTGCTGTTCACTGCCCAGGCCTGGCCCACGTTGCGTCGACCCAGGCAGGTCAGCGCCTGAGCACGCACTCCGATTCGCTGCTCGCAAGCGGGTTACCGCGCCGAACGGCGGGGAGCGGTCGCAAGTGCGCTGCGGGATCGCCGTTGCGGTGCGCGCCGTGTTTTGGCAGAGCGCGCCACTTGGTCCGTAGCGGCACAGGCTTCGCGCGAGCTGGTCGCAGTTGAAACCGGATTCGGCGAAGCTGAACACAGTCGATAAGCTAACGATTCCCCACGCGAGCGGTTCACCATGTCCGCCATCTCTCCTGCGCGCCTGCTGCGCGAGCATTCGCTGTCCGCGCTGGCGGCTGGCTTCGTCACGGTGCTGGTGGGCTTTGCGAGCTCGGCGGTGATCGTGTTCCAGGCTGCGCAGGCGGTGGGGGCGAACCAAGCGCAGATCACCTCGTGGATCCTGGCGCTGGGCCTGGGCATGGGCCTGACCTGCATCGGGCTGTCGCTGCGCTACAGCGTGCCGGTGGTGACCGCATGGTCCACGCCGGCCGCGGCGATGCTCGCCGGCACCAGCAGCGGGCTGCCGCTGTCCGATGCGATCGGCGCCTTCGTGATCAGCGCGGTGCTGGTGGCCCTGGTCGGGTTCTCCGGCGTGTTCGAGCGCATGCTCGGGCGCATCCCGCTGCCGCTGGCCGCCGGCATGCTGGCCGGAGTGTTGCTGCGCTTCGGGCTGGAGGCCTTCGTGGCGGTGAAGACCCAGCCGGTGCTGGTGCTGGCCATGTTGGCCGTCTACCTGCTGGCGCGTCGGCTGCTGCCGCGCTACGCGGTCATCCTCACCTTGCTCACCGGCCTGGCCGTGGCCGCTGCCGAGGGCATCCTGCATCTGGGTACCCTGCCGCTGGCGCCGGCCGCGCCGGTGTGGGTGACCCCGACCTTCTCCCTGGCCGCCCTGCTCGGCCTGGCACTGCCGATCTTCTTCGTCACCATGGCCTCGCAGAACGTACCCGGGGTGGCGGTGATCCGCGCCTCCGGTTACCAGGTGCCGGTCTCGCCGCTGATCGGCTGGACCGGCGCGCTCAACGCGGTGCTGGCGCCGTGGGGCGCGTTCTCGCTGAACCTGGCCGCGATCACCGCCGCCATCTGCATGGGAGCGGAGGCGCACCCGGATCCGCGGCGCCGTTATGTGGCGGCGGTGTGGGCAGGTGTGTTCTACCTGATCGTCGGCGTCTTCGGCGCGACCGTGGTGGCCTTGCTGGCGGCCTTTCCGAAGGAGCTGGTGATGGCCATCGCCGGCATCGCCCTGCTGGGCACGCTGGCCAACGCGCTCAGCGGTGCGCTGCAGGACGCAGGCTGGCGCGAGCCGGCGTTGATCGCCTTTCTGGTCACCGCCTCGGGGTTGAGCCTGGCCGGCATCGGCTCGGCGTTCTGGGGCCTGCTCGCCGGCGGCGTGGCGGCGCTGGCGCTGCGTCCGCGCGCGGCGACGTGATCCACCCCACAAAGCTGACCGCTCGTTGCACGGCGCGACGTGTTGTCTTGGTGGGCTGCGCCATCGCGCAGTAACCTGGGCTACGGCAGTGAGACCTGCGTCCACGTCGCGCAGGTGAGGCACGTCCCAGGTTGTTCACGCCGGCCTAACGGGCCATCAAGTTCTGCGCCAGGCAGGCGATGTCTTCCTCGCCATCGGCACATCCCCACATTGCGGAGACCCTCATGCACGCCCGTTCCCGATCCACCGCCTGGCTGCTGGCCGGGCTCGTCCTGGTCTGGCAGGCCTTCGCCGCGCCGGCCGCCCTGGCGCAGGGCAAGCTCAAGTACGCCGGCGTGAACCTGGCCGGTGCCGAGTTCAACTCCGGCAAGAAGCCGGGCACGCTGTTCAAGGACTACACCTATCCGGGCGCGTCGGATTACGCCTATTTCGCCGGTCAGGGCATGAACATCGTGCGCCTGCCGTTCCTGTGGGAGCGCCTGCAACCGACCGCCAACGGTCCGCTGGACAACGCCCAGCTCACCCTGATCAAGCAGGCCGTGCAGCGCGCCAACGACAACGGCCTGATCGTGCTGCTGGACGTGCACAACTACGCCAAGTTCAACGGCAAGATCGTCGGTAAGGAACTGCCCGCCTCGACCCTGGCCGATCTGTGGAAGCGCCTGGCGCCGGTGTTCGCCGGCAATGCCAAGGTGATGTACGGGCTCATGAACGAGCCCAACAACATCGGCAGCAGCGAGTGGGCCCAGGTGGCCCAGGCCAGCGTCGATGCGATCCGCGCCACCGGGGCGGATAACGTCATCATGGTGCCGGGCAATGCCTGGACCGGCGCGCACAGCTGGATGAAGGCCGCCGGCGCCAGCCCCTCCAATGGCGATGCGCTGGTCGGCCTGCGCGACCCGAAGAACAAGGTCATCTACGAGGTCCATCAGTACCTGGATGCCGACTACAGCGGCACCAAGCCCGAGTGCGTCAGCGCCACCGTGGGCGCGGAGAAACTCGCCAGCTTCACCAGCTGGCTGCGCAAGAACGGCAAGGTCGGCTTCCTGGGCGAGTTCGGCGCGGCCGACAACCCCACCTGCATGGCCGCGCTGGAGAACATGCTGAAGTACATGCAGGACAACCGCGATGTCTGGGCCGGCTGGAGCTACTGGGCCGCGGGCCCGTGGTGGAACCAGAACTATCCGTTCCTGGTGCAGCCGGACAAGGCCGGCAACGCCCGCCCGCAGATGAAGGTCCTGTCCAAGTACGCCCGGCAGATCACCGGCCGCTGAGGCCCGGGGCAGCACGCAAGAGCCGGCGCATGCGCCGGCTTTTTTTCGTCGAGAACGCCAGCGTGCGAGCGGGGAGGAACGGGGGGAAGAGGAAAGAGAAACGAGAAACGAGGAACGAGTGACGGCAGGTTCTGCTTAGGTTTCAACTCGTTCCTCGTTCCCCCCTCCACTCGTTCCTCGAAGCTCAGGCCGGATCGGCGTCCTGCAGCTGCAGCAGCCAGTGCCGGGCCTCGCCCTGTCCGCTCGGCAGCGGCTCGAACTCGAAGCGGAAGGCCTGCGCCGGCCCATCCTGCACGTTGAGCCTGAGGTTGGCATAGGCGGCCAGGCCATGACGCAGCTGCGCCTGCACCTGGGCCATCTGTTCGGGCGAGGAGTCGGCGTCGTAGAGCCGCTCCAGGTCGCGTCCGATCAGCTCGGCCGCCTCCAGGCCGGTGTGCCGCGCAAAGGCGGGGTTGACGAAGGCCACCCGCAGCGGCGCCTGCTCGCCGCCGGCCTGCTCGATGATCGCCACGCCCTGGCGCAGCCGTACCAGCGAGGCCTCCAGCATGGTGAAGTCCTGCTGGTAGCGCTTGCGCTCCATCAGCTCGATCAGCACCCGCAGGCTGCGTGCGCCCTCCAGGTGCAGCGGCGACCAGGGGCGCGCGCGTCCGCGCACGGTTTCCTGCCACAGCTCGAAACTCTTGCGCGGCGACAGGCGTGCGTTGGGGATGTCACGCAGTTTGCTCAGGGTCGGGTTGCCGGCCCAGTTGATGGTCTGGATCTGCTCGCGCCGAGTCCATAGCAAGGCGCTGCGCGACTGCGCCATCAACGGAACGAAGATGAAACCGGCGGCCATCGGCGCCAGATCGGCCAGCGCGGGAAAGGTCTTGCCGATCTGATCCACGTGCAGCGCACCGACCGCACCTTCGCGCAGGTTCTTGTAGTCGTTGCGCTCGATGTGCTCGCGGATGCGGGCCAGGTCATCGGCGGGCGGCAGGATCCCATAGCGGGTGAGTTGCTCGCCGTGGAATACCGCCACCCCATCGGCATCGACCACGTCCAGCAGCTCCGGGGCCAGGTCGCCCAGCAGTTCCGGGGTCATGGTGGTGGCGTCGTTGAAGGCGGTGATCAACTTCTCGCGCACGGTGAGCAGCGCGGTTTCGTTGCGTGCGCGCTCCACCGCCTGCAGGCCACCGATGCGCCCGGCCAGGGCGCGGGTCAGCGCATCGGCGAAATCGCGCATGGCATGGCTGGCGAAATGCGGGCTGTCGTGATGGCAGGCGATCAGGCCCCACAGCGCGTCGTTGACCACGATGGAGGTCACCAGGGTGGCGCCCACGCCCATGTTGCCCAGGTACTCCACGTGGATCGGCGACACGCTGCGGATGGTGACATCGCTCAGGTCGGCCGGCTGGCCGGTGTGAGGATGCAGGGTCGGCTCGATCGGTACCGGCGTGTAGCCCACATCGGCGATCTGGCGCACGCGGTTGCGCAGGTACAGCGCGCGGGCCTGGGCAGGAATGTCGGTGGCCGGGTAGTGCAGGCCCAGGTAGGTCTCCAGCTCCGGCCGACAGGCCTCGGCGATGACATCGCCATTCCAGAACTCGTCGAAGCGATAGACCATGACGCGGTCGTAGCCGAGCGTGCCGTGGATCTCGCGGGCCACGCGGTGGCTCGCTTCCAGGATCGAGTCGTCGCGCTCGAGCAGGCGCGCGATGGGCAGCGCATCGCGCAGGCTGACTTCGATGCGGTCGGCCTCGCGCGGCTCCAGTTCCACCTGCCACTGCCCCGGGTACAGATGCCAGGCCGCCACCCAGTCCCGATCGGGCGGCGTCTGCCGCTGCGGGAAGCTCGCGCCGGCATAGCCGATCGAGGCCCCGGCCTGCTGCGCCACATCCGCAGGCTGCGGCCCCTGCACCTGCAGCAGGTCCTGCCAGGACGCGCCCAGCACCGCCTGCGGCGCCACGCCCAGCAGCGCGGCCGCATTGGCGCTGGCCTGCACGATGCGGCCACTGTCCGGGTCGATGACCAGCAGCACGCCGTAGGGCTGCACGTGGCCGGGAATGTGGATCGGCTCGCGCGCGCAGGCATCCATGGCTTCCTGGTCCATGCCTGGGCTGGTGGCGGCGCTCACTGCACGGTCTCCTGGCTCAGGTGGCGATGGAACTGACCGAACATGGCCACCGCGCCCTCCACGGCGGCCTGCCGCGCGTCGCCGTCGGTCAGCACGGTGTCAAGGCATTGCTGGAAGTGGCGCCACAGGCTTGGGTCGGCACTGCCCAGATCGAAATAGGCCAAGGCGCCGGACAGCACCGGTTGGTGCTGACGCAGCTGCCGCGCGATCACCTGGCCACCCAGCAGCGAGCCTTCCACCACATACAACATGCCCCAGCGGGTGGCCGCGCTATCGGCCAGCAGGGGGGCGGCCAGCACCGGGTCGAGCGACGCGCCCAGTTGCGCCAGATCCTGTTGCAGTGCGGGGACGCGAGGCCGGTAGGTCCAGCCCTGTGCTGGAAGGGATGACAGCCAGGCAGACTGGTCCCGCTCCCAGCGGGCCAGCAGCCCGTGATGGCGCTGCAGCGTGGTCGCATAGCCGGCGCGGTCCAGGGTGCCGGCGCTGAGCTCTTGCTGCATCGGCAGGGACTCCACCGCGCGGTGCGCCGCGTGGGTGGCCTCGCGCAGCAGCTGCGCGGCGCGGGGGGCGGTGTCGACAGGCGCTGAGATCATCGGTGCTGCGAGCGGTTCGAATCGGTGGGTGGAGGCGGCCCGGAAGCCTAGCAGTCGCGCGACACCGGGCCAACGCCGGCAGACGCTAGTGGCGCGCGCATTGTGAAGACGTGATGAGCCAGCCGTAGGCGCGCCGTGAATTCATCCGCCGCTGAGATGGCCTGTGGCAGCGTGCGCGCCACCTTCGACAGGAGACTGACCCATGCGTCACCGTCACTTCGCACCGCTGTTGCTCGCGCCGCTGATGGCGCTGACCCTGCCCGCCTTCGCGCAGACCACCAAGACCGGCAAGTCGATGACCGAGCCGCAGGTGCGCGAGCTGCTCACCAAGGCCGGCTACACCGAGATCGACGACCTGGATTTCGAGGACGGCATGTGGGAGACCGACGCCACCAGCGGCAACCGCAAGCGCGTGGATGTGCGGGTGGATCCGGCCAGCGGGCAGATCTACGCCGAGGCGCTGGTGTCCCAGCTGAGCGAGAACGACATCAAGGCCAAGCTGTCCGCCGCCGGTTACTCCAACGTGCATGACGTGGATTTCGACGACGGCCTGTGGAAGGCCGAGGCCGAGCGTGCCGACGGCAAGGACGTGGAGGTGCATCTGTCCGCCACCGACGGCAGCATCATCCACGTCGAGAATGATTAAGACCCGCCAACCGAGACCGTACGTTGGAGCGACTCCTGTGGGAGCGGCTCTAGCCGCGAAGAGGCTTCACCGATAACGCTTCTTCGCGGCTGATGGCCCTAGGCCACCTTGGCCGCCCCCCCAGTGCCTTCGGCCTTGCTTCCAGGCGCTCTGGAGCCGCCTATACAAACACCGCTGTGGCAGAGGCCCACTGCCACGAGTGCCGCACCTATCGCGGCAGGTCAGGTCTCCAGCAGCACGCGCACACGCTGGGACAATGTGTGCGATTGCCCGGGCTGCAGGGTCACCACATCCGGCATGGCGTTGGCCGCTTCGATGCACACGAAGGACGTCCAGTCCGCGTCGGCCACGTCCTTCATCGCGCGCGCGCCCTCCTCGCCCGGGTTCCAGACCACGACCGAGGCACTGCCGCCGGTGGTGATTGCCAGCTGCCTGCCCAATGCCGGATCGTGGAGCCGGTAGTCGCCGCCGGCCGGGTGATAGATGCGATCGCTGCGGCCCGGGTCGCGCGGGTCGGACAGCGACCACGCCCCCTGCTGGCGATAGCTCCGGCCATCGTATTTGTTGTCGTACTGCACACCGTCCAGACCATCCAGGCGGACACGCGTGGCATCGCCGACGCGGAAATAGGTATGCAGGGCGGCGGTGAAGCGCAGCGTCTCCGCGCCTGCGTGGGTGCTGGTCAGTTCCTGCGACAGCTCGCTGCCCAGGCGCCAGCGCTGCCGCAGGCGCATCGGCACCGCCTCGGAGATCGGCAGCGAGAGTTGCAGCTCGGCCACGCCCTCGGCATCGAGCACGGCCGCTTCCAGCTCCCACGGCGTGTTGCGCGCAAAGCCATGCTGGACGGCATCGTCCGGCTGCCCCTGGCGGGCGAAGTACGGCCAGCAGACCGGCACGCCGCCGCGAATCGCTCCGGGCGGACGCGTGGTGATGGGGGACAGCCACAGCACCTCGGAGGTACCCGCCGGCACCCAGGACAGCAGCTGGCCACCATGCAGCGAAAACGCGGCGCTGCAATGCGCGGTCTCAAGGCGCAGCACGGGCACGCCATGCAGCAGGTCTTCGGTCAGGTTCAGGCTCATCGGCAACTCGGCTCCATCAGACAGGGGAAGCAGGCGGCACGCGCGCCGCGCGCCAGGCCACCAGCCAACCGCAGGCCAGCAGCGCGCCGGCGATCAGCCAGGGCGCGCCCGGCAGGCGGATCGGCGCGGTCTCGCTGATGAACCAGCCGAACGCGCCAGCGAACAACGGCGGCCCGGCCACGCCGGCCAGGCTGACCAGGCTCATCAGCGCGCCCTGGATGCGGCCGTGCACGTCGGCACCGACGCGCGCGGTGATCAGCGACTGCGCCGCCGGACTGGCCAGGCCCCACAGGGCGCTGATCGGCAGCCCGACCAGGAACAGCGCGCCGGTCGGCGAAAGCCCGTAGATCAGGAAGCCGACCACGCCGCACCCAAGGCCGAACAGCAGCGTGCGGCGCTCACCGAAGCGCGGCGCCACCTTGCCCACCAGCAGGCCCTGCACGATCACCGTGCACACGCCCACAGCGGCCAGCACCCAACTGACCTGCATCTCGTTCCAGGCGAAGCGGTACTCGGCGAACAGCACGAAGATGCTGGGATAGACGTAGTGCGCCAGGTTGGCCAGGAACACCATCGCCGCCAGGCCGCCGACCTGCGGATAGCGCCGCAGCAGCGCCAGCGAGCCGATGGGGTTGGCGTGTGACCAGTCGAAACGCGCGCTGCGACGCTCGGGCGGCAGCGACTCGGGCAGCACGAACAGGCCGTAGCAGAAGTTCAGCAGGGCCAGGCCCGCGGCCAGCCAGAACGGCGCGCGCAGGTCCAGCGCGCCCAGTGCGCCGCCGGCCAGCGGGCCGACGATGAAGCCCAGGCCGAAGGCCGCCCCCAGCATGCCGAAGGCCTTGGCCCGGCCCTCCGGCGCGGTGACATCGGCGATGTAGGCGTTGGCCGTGCTGAAGCTGGCCGAGAACACGCCGGAAATGATGCGCGCGGCCAGCAGCCACCACAGCGAGGGCGCCAGCGCGGCCAGCACGAAATCCAGTCCCAACCCAAGACAGGACAGCAGGATCACCGGACGCCGCCCGTAGCGGTCGGACAGCGCGCCCTGGATCGGCGCGGACACGAACTGGATCGCCGCGAACAGGAAGCCGAACGCCCCCACCCAGTACGCCGCGTGCGCGTAGTCGCCGCCACTGAACTCGCGCACCAGCCCCGGCAGTACCGGGATGATCACGCCGAAGGACAGCACGTCGATCAGCACCACCACGAACACGAACATCACCGCGGCGCGGCGTTTCTCGGGCAGGACAGAGGTCATGGACGATGAGGGGTCTGCGGATGGTCAGGCGAGGGCGCGGCGATGCCCGTGTCCGGGGCCGCGGGCATTGTAGTGCGGCGGCGGGGGAGGCGAGGAGTGAGGAGTGAGGAGTGAGGAGTGAGGAGTGAGGAGTGAGGAGTGAGGAGTGAGGAGTGAGGAGTGAGGAGTGAGGAGTGAGGAGTGAGCAAGATGATGCGCCGCGATGGCTGCTGCAACACCTGTAGGAGAGCCTGGGTGAGCACTGTGGGAGCGGCTTCAGCCGCGAAGGGGCTTTACCGGGAAAGCCTCTTCGCGGCTGAAGCCGCTCCCACAAGTGGTCCCACAGGGGCTCCCACAATCTTCTGCCCAACACGTCGCTCTTTGAAGAGCAGGCCGGTGGCTACGCTGGGGAGGAGCTCTGGCCAGGACGGTACATGTCCATGAGTCCATGGCCACATCTCCACCGACACTTTGGCCTGCCGCACAGCCGAGGCCTTCTCAGGCCTGCACTAGCAACTGAGGATTCAGCCGACTTCGCCGTCCAGGTAATACCAGTGGCCGTCCTCACGGACGAAGCGGCTGCGCTCGTGCATGCGCTGGGCCGAGGCGCCGCCGATGCGGAAGCGCGCGACGAACTCGACCTCGGCGGTGTCCGCGCCGGTAACCCGGTGCGATTTGACCGACAGTCCCAGCCAGGTGGTGCCGGCGATGGCGTCATCGTCGGTGGACAGCTGCGCCGGGCGGGTGGAGGCGTGCCAGCTGCGCTGCAGGTAATCCGGCTTTTCCAGCACGTAGGCGCTGTAGCGCGAGCGCATCAACGCCTCGGCGTCGCGCGCTTCGGCGCCCTCGTGCAGCGGGCCGCAGCAGCGGGCGTAGCTGGCGCCGCTGCCGCAGGGACAGGCCTGGGCAGCGGGATCGGTCATGACCGGACGACGCAGGGATGCAGGCATGGCGGCCTCGCGGGCGTACTTTGGGGAAGGCAGGGCGGCTTCAGCGCTTGCCGCCGGCCTCGATGAAGCGCAGAAACTCGGCGCGGGTGCGCGCGTCCTCGCGGAAGGCGCCCAGCATCTTGCTGGTGACCATGCTGACCCCGCGCTTGTGCACGCCACGGGTGGTCATGCACTCGTGCGCGCCTTCCACCACCACGCCCACGCCGCGCGGCTGCAGCACGTCCTGGATGCACTGGGCGATCTGCGCGGTCATCTTCTCCTGCACCTGGAAGCGCCGGGCGTAGGCATCGACCACGCGCGCCAGCTTGCTGATGCCCACCACCTTGCCGTCGGGCAGGTAGCCCACGTGGACCCTGCCGATGATCGGCGCCATGTGGTGCTCGCAGTGGCTTTCGTACTCGATGTCGCGCAGCACGATCAGCTCGTCGTAGCCGGCCACCTCCTCGAAGGTGCGGGCCAGGTACTCGCGCGGGTCGCGCTGGTAGCCGCTGAACCAGTCGCCGTAGGCCTTGGCCACGCGCTTGGGCGTGTCCAGCAGGCCCTCGCGCTGCGGGTCTTCGCCGGCCCAGCGCAGCAGGGTGCGCACCGCCTCCTCGGCCTGGTCGCGGCTGACCCCGCCGCGGGTGTTGTCCGAATCGCTCATGCCCGAAGATCCAGCCTGGTAAGCCCGAGAGGCCGGGCATGGTACCGGACCGGCCCGCGGGCGTCTGCGCCCCGGCCATGGAACGCTTCGGTCCGCGGTCATCTGCCTGAAGCCGCCCGGCCAGCGGCGCGCCTGTGGCCAGCCGCCCGGCCCGGCGCGGCAATGCCATCGCCTGCAACAACGATCTGCGAGGATGTCGCCCCCGAGGCCGCCACCGCCGCTGGCGATGCGCCCGTCCGCAGTGAGTGCCGATGTCCCTGCCTGCCCGCAAGACCGCCCTGTTCCCGCGTGTGTCCCTGTCGCTGTGCCTGTTGTGCTGCAGCTGGCTGCCTGCCACCGGTGTCGCGGCCGCGCAGCCCTCGGCGGTGGATCTGGTCGATCCGCTGGTGGGCACCCAGGGCGACCATGGGCAGCTGACGCCAGCGGTGAGCGTGCCCTTCGGGCTGGTGCAGCTGGGCCCGGACACGCAGCCGGGCAATCACATGGGCTACGACTACGCCGATGGGCTGCTGCGTGGCTTTTCGCATACGCGCGCGGTGGGCGTGGGCTGCGGCGGTGGCGGCGGCGACCTGCTGGTGCGTGTGGACTACGCCGGCGACGAGACGCGCCCGGCGCCGATCGACAAGACCAGCGAGGTGGCAACGCCCGGCCGCTACCGCCTGCGCTATGGCCGCGACGGCATCGAGGCCGAGTTGGCCGCCACCAACGCCGCCGGCATCGCCCGCTTCACCCTGCCACGCGCCGGACGCGTGGTGGTGACCCTGGATGCCATGCACAGCTACGCCAAGCGTATCGATGCGCGCTGGGACTCCACGCAGGCCGGTGCGCTGCGTGGCGCCTTGCAGGGCGGCACCGTGTGCGATGAAGGCGTGTACCGGCTGTGGTTCGCCAGCGCCCTGCGGCACAACGGCCGCCCGCTCGGCGACCAGGCCAGCCCCGATGCCCAGCAGCGCCTGCGCTTCGCGCTGGAGGTCGCCGCCGGCGATACGGTGGAACTGCGCAGCGCGTTTTCCACTGTCGATGGCGACTCGGCCGCGCGCGTGCTGGCCAGGGAACTGGGCACACAGTCGCTGGAGCAGGTGCAGGCGGCCACGCGCCAGGCCTGGCGCCAGGCGCTGGCGCGCATCGAGATCGAGGGCGGCGATGCGCAGCGACGCGCGCTGTTCTACACCTCGCTCTTCCATGCCCTGCAGTCGCCTTCGCGTATCGACGATGTCGATGGCCGCTACCGCGCCGCCGATGGCGTGGTGCGCCAGGTGGAACGCGGCCATCACCGCTACTCGGGCTGGGCGGTGTGGGACAACTACCGCACCCAGCTGCCGCTGCTGGCGTTGATCGACCCGCAGCGCAGCGCCGACATCGCCGCCTCCCTGGCCGAGCTGTACGCCATCGGCAAGCCGCAGTGGTCCACGCGCACCGAGCCATTCATCACCGTGCGCACCGAACACGCCGGCATCGCCCTGCTGGATTTCCTGCGCAAGGGCGTGGGTGGCGTGGATGCCAAGGCGCTGCTGCCGCGCATGGCGGCCGATAGCGCCAGCCTGCAACGCACCACGCCGGACCAGATCATCGAAGCGGCCTACGACGACTGGGCGGTGTGGCAGCTGGCCAAGGATCTGGGCCAGGACCGGATCGCGCGCGACTTCGAACAGCGCGCGCTGTCCTACCGGCCGATGTGGCTGCAGGTCTTCCGCGACATCGCCCCGGATTTCGACACCGTGCGTGCGCGCGGCCTGTACCAGGGCACGCTGTGGCAATACCGCTGGGCCGGCGTGTTCGACCTGGACTGGCTGCGCGGTCAGGCCCTGGGTCCGGCGCGCTTCGATGCGCAGCTGCGGCAGTTCTTCGACGAGAACCGCTACAACATGACCAACCAGCCGGATATCCAGGTCCCGGCGATGTATGCCCTCACCACCACGCCGGCGCGCGGCCAGGCGCTGGTCGAGCGACTGCTCACCCAGCCGATCGATCACGCCTACGCCAACGAGGGCAACCGCAAGACGCCCTGGCACGGGCGCAGCTTTGCCCTGGAGCCGATGGGCTTTGCCGACGGCATGGACGACGACGCCGGCTGCATGTCGGCCTGGTATGTGTGGAACTCGCTGGGCCTGTATCCGCTGGTGCTGGGGCAGCCGCGTTACGTGGTCAGCGCGGTGCCGGCCTTCCCGCGCGTGCGCCTGCATCCGCAGCCCGGGCGCACCCTCACGATCGAGCGGCAGGGTGAGGGCACCTCGGTGAAGGCGGTGGAGATCGATGGCAAGGCCATGCCGCTACCGTGGATCGATCACGCCGCGCTGCTGCGCCAGACCACCCTGCGGATGCGCACCGGCGACTGATCGCCACTGCGCGAGCGGTCAGTCGGCCGCGGCCTTGGGTGCGCCCAGGCTGTTGCTGTACATGCCTGAGCGGTCGAAGCAGCAGGCGCGGCGCTGGCCCTTGGCCAGCTTGTCGCAGGCCACGCCGATGCGCTTGATGCGGGTCTGGGCCTTCTTGCCCGAGACGATCCAGTAAATCCAGTCGCGTCGCGCGATGGCGGTGATGTCGTGCCAGGTCGCACGCGCGGCGGCGTTGTCGTCCAGCGCCTGGCGCAGATCGGCAGGCACCTGGGGTTCGGGCTCTTCGGACACCGGCGCCATCGAAACGGCGACCGTGTCGCCGACCTCGGCCCCGGCCGTGCGGCGTAGGGTGGCGTCCACCTTCAACCAGTGGCTGCCCTGCCCGTCCGGCTCCAGCGTGGCCTGGAACGACGCGCCCGCCAGGGTGCCTTCCACGCTGACCATGCTGCGGGTGGGCAGCTTGGCGGTGGCGGCCGCCGGCAGCAGGAGGAAGCTCCAGTCGGCGTGTTCGGGCGTTGCTGGCCGCAGCAGCTTCGCCTTGAAGTTCACCTTGCCCATGGACGTGGCCATGCGGGTGTCAACGATCAGAGAGGTTCAAGGAGGCCGATGCCGGCTCTCAGGACACCGTCGTGGGTTGCGCCACGCCCGACCGCAGGCGCAGCTGGCGCATCCGCCACCATAGCCCACCGACGTGCACCAGCGAGTACACCACCAGCGTGGCGGCGATGCCCATGGTCAGCGGGCTGGCCTGGGTGCCGGACATCGCGCCGCCCCCGCCGAAGCCGCCATCGGCCCAGCGCCAGGCCAGCCGCGCCAGCAGCAGCACCATCAGGCCGGCGCCGATCCATGGATTGGGCGTGTACCAGCCACGTGCATCGGACCATTCGGCGTGGGTGTGACGCAGCGAGAACGCGCCGAGCGCAGCGCCCGCCAGCGCGCCAAGCGCGATGCCCGGGGCGACCCCCGGCAGCCCGTAGGCGGCAAAGGCCAGCAGTCCGGCCACCAGCGCCAGCAGCGCCAGGCGCAGGCCCGCGCGCACCGGCTGCCAGGGCTGGCGGCCGAAGCTGCGACGGATGCGCCGGTAGTAGATGAAGGCGATGGCGGCCACCGACAGGTACGGGGTCAGCGGCGCGATGGCGTGGGCAGGCATGGCGAACTCCCTTCAAAGGTGGTGTGCAGGATGGCGCGCCGCGCCCGGCGCGCGTAGTGCCAAGTGTCACCTTCCGCACAGGCCGGGTGGCGGGCCTGGCGCGCGACCGGGCCGGGCTCAGTAGGCGGCCGCAGCCTGATCCGCTGCGTGCTTCTCATCGCTCTCGGATTCCGGCGTCCAGCTGCGGGTGAAGCACTGCCGCCCGGCGCCATGCAGCCAATTCTCCCGGCGCGCCGGTGCCTGCTCGCTGGCCGTATCGGTGGTGAAACTGGCGCAGACCTCGAAGCGGCGCGCGTCGAGCACCTTGTAGCCGTAGGGCTGGGCCGTGTCCGGGTCGATGATGGCCAGGCGCAGCCCCGGCCTGGTCGCCAGCGTGGTGAGGTCCGCTGCCAGCGCGCCAGTCTCGTCGGCATGACTGCGCGCAGTTGCCACGATGCGCTTCAGATCCTCGGCGCGGCGCTCGTCCAGGCGCATGACGCGCTGCTGCGTGGGTGTGCCCATCACCACCACCGCGGCGATCACCGTGGCGATGATCAGCAAGGTGGCCGCCACCAGCAGGGCCTGTCCGAAGCGACGCGTGTTCATGCTTCCACCTCCTCGCGGCGCAGGTCCAGCAGGTAGTAGCTGAAGATGCCGCCGGCGATGGCGGCCACCACCACCACCTTGAGCACGAAACGCACGCTCAGCTCGCCGCCCAGCACGTTGAACACCAGCACCGCCATGTCGCTGATCAGGGTGGTCGCCGCGATGAAGAGCGTCAAATAGGTCAGCCAGCGGCGCACGGCGGACAGCCGCTTGACCGGGCTGTGCGCAAGCTCGCGCGAGAGCTTGCGCGCCACCAGCAGGAACACCGGATAGGCAATGAGAATCCAGGCCACCGACCAGCGCATGGACTGATGCCCGCGCGTCCACGGTGCGTCGTAGGTACTCGCATCTGGAAAGGCATAGTTGATCAGGTCGAACAGCAGGCTGCCGGTGTGGAAGGCCCACAGATACAGCGTGGCGAACAGCACCAGGTAGAAGAACGCCTCGCGCGCGGACAGGTACGGCCGCGGGCGCGGCACCGGCACGGGAAAGTCCACATCGGCATACGTCGACAGCGCACTGCGCACCTGTTCGGGCGGCCAGCCCGCCTGCGCGAGGATGGCCTGCACCTGCGCCCGGGACTGCCCTTGCGCCAGCGCATCGCGCACGAAACGCTCCAGGTCCTGTGTTGCAGCGGCCATGTCCAGCTCCTTGCCTCGACTGGCGCGCAGCCTAGCGCATCGGTCGCCGGCTTTGGGCGCACCCAGGTGAACCGGCCCCCGCCATCGACCGCCCCTGTCCCCGTGCAAACGGTGGGCGCGAAGGGGGACACGTTACGATGCCCGCATCCCCCCCGCCGCCCGCGCTTGTCCCCGCATGAAGTTCAACACCCCCGACGCGGTGTCGATGGCATGAGCCTGGCCTCGACCCGCGCCGAGCCCCGGGCGCCGTCCCGCGTGGAGCGGCTGCAGCGCTGGATCGCCGGCAGCGTCAGCCTGCTGCTGCATGTGCTGCTGATCCTGGTGCTGCTGTATTCGTCCAAGCCCACCGTGACCACGCCGCAGGGCGCGGCCAGCGGCAGCCGCACGCGGGTGGATTTCATCGGCGAAACCCGCGAGCCCGCCCCGCCCACCAAGCAGCCCCCCAGCCCGCCGCGCAAGCAGAAGCCCAGGACCGCCGAGCCGCCGCCGGCCGCCTCGAAGGTGCAGACCACCCTGGTGGATCAGTCCGAAGACCCGGTGCCGCCACCGGCCGAGGACACCGCCCAGGCCAAGGCGCCACCGCGCCGGCCGCGTCCGCCGCAGCCCCCGGCCGAACCGCAACCGGAGCCCACTCCGCCCACGCCTCAGGACGCCCCCCAGCCGGTGCAAGCGCAGACCCCGCCCAACCCGCCGCCGCCTTCGACCGTGCAGCGCCCGCGCACCTGGGGCAAGCCGCCGGGCTACATCGAGCAGGACGCCGCGCCGGAAAACGCCGGCCTGGCCAACAGCCCGGCCATGAGCAACGGCCGCGGCCGCGACATGACCAACGCCGGGCCGTCCATGGAGCTGGGCGGCTACCTGGTCTATTACGACGTGCTCAGCGAGGACAAGCTGCGCGCGTGGAAGCACAAGGGCATCAAGGAGCTGTCCATCCCCCTGCCCGGTACCCGCTACTACATGGTCTGCGAGCTGGAGATCGCCCTGCGCCGCGGCTCGGGCAAGTGCCGCGCGCTGGACCCTTACGATCCTGAGATGAAGTCCATCGGCGATGCCCGCGAAGTGGTGACCATGCTGCAGGTCTATAAGCAGGGCGAGTTGGTGTGGCGCGGGCCGGGGCCGTACAAGTGAGTCGGGCGTGGGTTTGGCGCGATGGATGGGGTGACAGGCTGACAGCGGTGCGCCGCTGGGTGGGGCGAGGAGTGAGTGGAGAGGAGTGAGGAGTGAGGAAAGGCGAGGGCGCTATCTCCCGCCACCTTTTGTTTTTGACTGCGGCCGTCTCCGCTGGGAGCGCTGGCTTTGGCATTTCGAATGGCGACCTTGGAGCGCGTCTGGTGCGGGGTCCCAACGCCGCTGGCGATGCTGCAGCGCAACTGCTAGCGTTACGGAATAACACTTCCACAACCGGAGATCCGTCGCATGGGCAGTCGCAGGACCTTTCTGAAGCTGTCTGCCTCGGCGGCCGCCTCCGCCGTGCTCAGCCCGCTGGCAGCGGCCGAGCTGACCGCCGGCATTCCGGCGACCACGCAGTCCCCGCAGGCGCTGGCCCGCGACGAGGCGCATTGGCAGGCCATTCGCGCGCTGTACCCAGACCAGGGCGATGTGATCAATCTGGAACACGGCTACTGGGGCAAGATGTCCACTACAGTGGAACAGGCCCTGGCCCGTAATACCCACAAGGTCAACCAGGAACTGTCCTGGTACGCGCGCCGCGATTACCCGGCCGACTTCCAGGCCGCGCGCAAGGCCACCGCCGATGCGCTGGGCGTGCAGGCCAACGAGCTGATGCTCACCCGCAACGCCACCGAATCCTTCGTCAACCTCATCACCCAGTACAGCGGCCTGCGCGCGGGCGATGCGGTGCTGTGGGCCGATGCCGACTATCCCGAGTTCAAGCGCATGATGGCCTGGCTGGCCAGCGAGCGCGGCGTGCAGGGCCACATGCTCTCGCTGCCGGCCAGGGGCACCGATGAGGACTACTACGCCGCCTACCAGCAGGCTTTCGACGACCAACCCAATCTCAAGCTGATCCTGCTGACCCACGTCAGCAACCAGCATGGCCTGGTGCTGCCGGTGCGCCGCATCGCCGCGCTCGCCAGGCAGAGGGGCATCGCGGTGATCTGCGATTGCGCCCAATCCTGGGGCCTGCTGGATTTCACCCTGCCGCAGCTCGATGTGGACTGGGCGGTGTTCAACCTGCACAAGTGGATCGGCTCGCCGGTCGGCGTGGGCGCGCTGTACATGCGTCAGGGCTCGTTGGCCGCCGTGAAGCCCTTCCCCGGCGAGCCGGCCGGCGATGACGACGTGGCCAACCGCGTGCATCTGGCCACCTCGGACTTCGCCGCCTTCCTGACCGTGCCCGAGGCCCTGGCCTTTCACCGCGCCATCGGCCCGGCCAACAAGCAGGCCCGCCTTAAATACCTGCGCGAGCTGTGGGTCGCCCCATTGGCCGATTCGCCCGACGTGGAAATCCTCGGCCCGGCCAGCATGGCCAATGCCAGCGGCATGGGCGGCTTCCGCCTGCGCGGCAAGGGCGCCAAGGCCGAGGTGAGCGCCTTGCAGGCGCGCCTGGAGAAGGAGTTCGGCATCTTCACCGTGGTGCGCAACGACCTGGCCAGCGGCGCCTGCATCCGCGTCACACCGCAGACCTTCACCCCTGCCCGCCACCTGCAGGCGCTGGTGGAGGCGGTACGGAAGATCGCCGCGACCGCTTAGCGCATACGCGCGCGGCAGCAGGCCATTTGGGAATGCCGTCGATCCGTACACCGTCGTTCGTCCGCATTGCCACAACGGCCGGGCATGGCAGCGCACCGGGCCTGCGATGGGTCGCGGGATCCCCGGTGGACAAGCTTCGCGTTGTCCACCCTACGCAAGGCGCGCCCGCGCAGCCGGTGCGACACCCTCCCAAGCCGTAGGGTGGATGACGCTCCTCCATCCACCATCGCCATCCATCAGCGCCCGCGCAATCGAACGAAAGCGCCCACGTCCACAAAGACGCGCTCCCAAATCAAGAACACCTCGCGCCGCTCCACCCGACCAGCCCCGCAAACCCAGCGATCGGGCACGGCGGCGCACAGTGGATGCAACGCGTCGCCGAATCCCCGGTGGACAAGCTTCGCGTTGTCCACCCTACGCGACACCGCCCAGCCTGGGTGACACCCTCACCCGTAGGGTGGATGACGCTCCTCCATCCACCATCGCCATCCATCAGCGCCGGCACAGTTGAAGCGAAAGCGCCGACATCCAGAGCGACCCACTTTCCGATAAAACACCGCACGCCATTCCACCCAACCAGCTCCAGAGAATGCGGCACCGCAGCGCAGCATCATCCCGACCCGCTGCCCACCGCACCCGCAGCGTGCGCCCCACGCCCGGACTGCGCCGAGCCCTGGCCAGCGGCTAGACTGCGCCCCGGGGACATACGGAAATCCAGGGATGAGCCACACCGAACCGGCCGAACCGCAAGCCGAGGGCGCCACGCCCGTGGCCACGCGCCGCATCAGCTTCGAACGCCTGCGCGAGCGCACCGACGAGCTGGAGCTGCTGATCTCCGGCCTGCTGGCCTTCGCCCTGCTGACGCTGCCGCCGCGCCTGTTCGAGGCCTGGGTCGGCAGCGAGCTGCACGCCGAAGGCGCGACCTGGTATGTGCTGCAGTTCGCCTTCAACATCGGCGTGGGCCTGTCCTATGCGCTGGGGTTCGCGTTCGTCGTGCACCTGGCCATCCGCGGTTACTGGGTGGGGCTGGTCGGCCTGAAGTCGCACTTTCCCGAAGGCATCCGCTGGGCGCGCATGCCGGCCATGGGCGAAGCGTCGCAACGCTTCTATCGCAGCGCGATCGGCGAGCTGGGCGATGTGATCGACCGCGCCGATCGCACCGCCTCGGTGCTGTTCGCCGGGACCATCCTCGTCGCGCTGACCCTGGGATGGATGGGCACGGTGGGCCTGCTGTTGCTGATCCCGGCCACGCTGGCCGGCCTGTTGTTCGAGGACAGCGAGCGCGCCACCTTCATCGCCTTCGCCGTGCCCTACGTGGGCCTGCTGATCGTCGCCATGGCGGTGTTCGTGCTGGACAAGCTGATCGGCCGGCGCCTGCAGCAGGCACAACCGGTGAACACGCTGGAGCGTCACCTGCATCGCCTGCTGCGGGTGCTCTCGGCGGTCACCCTGCAACGCCTGGGCGCGCCAGTACAGTTCGCCCTGCAGAGCAACCTGGGCCACCGCGGCTTCAGCGCGGTGTACTTCATCGTGATCTTCATCGCCCTGGTGATCGGCGGGGCGCAGATCGTGTCTTCGGCCAGCTTCTCTGTGCTCAGCCGCTACCGGGTGATGACCAGCGAGGCCGTGGACCAGGGCCTGCTGAGCGCGCACTACGAGAGCATGCGCGGCCCTGACGATGCCATGCTGCGCTATCCCATGATCCCGTCCGAACGCATCTCCGATGCGCAGCTGCGGCTGTTCATCCCGCATCGCCCGCGCCTGGACAACACCCTGGTCTCCCAGCGCTGCCCCGCACTGCCCAAGGGCCGCAACGCGGCCGAGGGCGCCACGGCTGCCATGCAGGCCGTGTCCTGCCTGTCGTCGATGTGGGCCGTGACCCTGGATGGCAAGCGCGTGGACCTGGGCGGCTTCGTCCCGGCCGAGCGCCGCGACCTGGGCATGCGCGGGCTGCTGGGCTACATCGACCTGCAAGGCTTGCCGTCAGGGCGGCACGACCTGCAGCTGCAGTGGAACGTCGGCGGTGGCGAGCACGGCGTGCGCCGCGAGCGCGATTACCGCATCCCGTTCTGGTACCTGCCCGAAGCCAAGTAAGCGCGCCTCACGGCAGCGTGTGCGCCGTCCATGGCCCTGACGGGGCCTCGGCGCCAAGCGCGAACCGCCGCGGCTCGCCGCTGACCGGGTCGTCGAAGGCCAGCGCGTGGGCGAGCAGCTGCAACGGGCGCGCTGGATCATCCGGCCCTGCTTCCCGTAGCTGTGGATAGAAGCGATCGTGCAGGATCGGCGCGCCCAGCGCCGCCATATGCACGCGCAACTGATGCTTGCGCCCGGTGACAGGCTCTAACCGATAAACCCAATGCGTGTAACCACGCGCGAGCACCTCGATCACCGTCTCGCTGTTGGGCGTGCCGTCCACTTCCTGCATGCGGAAGAAGGGCACGCCCGTCTCCAGCCGGCTGCGGTGGACGTGAGGAAACGCCAGCTGCGGCAGTGGCGGCGCCACGGCCAGGTAATGCTTGCGAATGCGGCGCTCGCGGAACAGATCGTGGTAGCGCGCCCGGCTACTCGCATTTGCCGAGAACAAGACCAGCCCGGCCGTGTCGCGATCGATGCGATGCAACGGCACCAGGTCCGGGTTGCCCAGTCGCTGCACCAGCCGCGTCAACAGTGTCTCGCGCACGTAGGCGCCAGTGGGCGCCACCGGCAGGAAGTGCGGCTTGTACGCCACCACCAGATGCGCATCGGCATGCAGCACCACTTCGGCGAACGGCACCACCGGCTCGTCCGCCACCTCGCGGAAGTACTGCACCTCCATGCCCACGCGATACGGCGCGCCCAGCTCCAGCGCCTGACCGTGTGCGTCGAGCACAAGCCCCCGCGCGAAGCGGGCCTGCCATGTCGCCGCCGCCACCTGCGGGAAGCGCGCACACAGCGCCTGGAGCACAGTCGCCCACTGCCCCGGTGGCAGCTGCAGGCGGCTGGCTGGGATGCCGTCGCGGGTGGGGCGTGGGAAGGGCATTGGTGTCGCACGCGACTGAAGTGGGCGACGATCCTACTGCCTGCGGCGCGCTGGCTGTCGTCACGCCGCTGTGGTACCACATGCACTGCCTGCGCGAGCGGCAGGCGGAGTGAGCGTCCTCCATTTCCGGAGCAAGGAAGGACGGCGACAGGGAAGCAATTTAGGCGCATCGCAATGACACTTGCCTTGTCCTTGACCGCATGTGCAGGAGGAAAGATGCACGCCGATTACATCAAGGACGCCGCTGGCCCCATCCAGCTGTCACGCCCGGCCGATGGCCAGCTGAAACTGCAGTACTCCATGCCCCGGAGAGCAAAGGCGCAGGATCTGCCCATACACACGCGGGTGCAGGCGCTTGGTTGATCGACACCCGCCCAACATCCGCAAGGCACCCTGATGACGACACAATCCCGCCCGATACTCGCAGCGCTGGTCCTTGCCGCCATCGCCATGGCGAGCGGACCACGTTCGCTGGCACAGACCGGCGCCGCGCCCTCCCAGCCAACGCCCCTGATGACGGCCGGACAAGCGCTCGGTCGGCTGCTCGAGCTGATCCGGACCACGCCCAGCGTCGCAGGGATCACGCCGGAGCGGCTGGAAGCGGTCATGGGCGCCAAGATTCTGCAGGCAGCCGATGGATCGGCACGATACGGCTTCAGTGAGCGGGTCACCCCGAGTTGGAGCTACGGCCTCGGGATCGACAAGGCATCCAATGCGCAACCCACGTTCCATTTCAACTTCAGCCCGAACCCGCCGGACGCCTCGCCTGCCATGACGGAGATCTGCCAGCTGGACGTGGCCGCGTTCTCATCACGGCTGGAGTCGATGGGCTTTTCCAAGACGCCGCATCGCGCCGAGCATGGGCGTCTACTGATGTACGTCTTCGACCGGGTGCGGGCGGGCGCCTTGGAGATGCGCATCGAGGTTTATCCCCGAGGGGAAGCCAACGAACCGAACAAGGCCGGTCACGAATGCATAGAGATGATCAGGATGTCCTGAGGTCGGTCAGCACAGATTTGCCAGACGCGGGTGCGCAATGGCTACCGACCTCAGCAGATCCGGACAGCGATGTGGCGTCCGCGCTCACCCACTGTCGCTAAACCCTGCCACCGATGGCGAAGGTCTAGTCGCGCTCATGCACCAGCGTGCCGCATGCGGCTCTGGTCCAGGTGTGCCATTGCCCACATACCCAAGCCAAGCACCAGCAACGGCAACGCCCAGCTACCCCACAGCATCCAAGCGATAAGCCCTGGCGAAGGCGCGATGCCCTGGCCCACCGCGGTGGCCAGCCCCAGGCGGAACATCGCCGGGGCCAGGGTGACCACGTAGGCGCGCAGCATCCAGCGGCGGTGCGCCTGCACATCGCGGCGCAGAATCTTCACCAGGCCCACGCCCGCGGTGACCAGCCAGGCCAGCATGGTGGCGCTGAAGGCAACGCGGATGCTCATCGGTGCCGGCGAGGTGGCGATCAGCCCAGCGGCGCCGAACACCGCCACCAACATCGCGGCGAAGTACGCCCGCCCGCACCAGCGGTGCACGCCCAAGGCACGCGGCCAGCGCTGGGTGATCAATTGCACCAGCCCCAGCACCACGCCCAGTGAGCCGCCGGCCAGGTGGCACCACAGCCAGCCGCGTCGCGCGAGGAACATCGCGTAGGCCGGCGAAGCCAGCGAGGAGTACTTCAGATAGGCCGCATGCAGGAAGTCGCCGCCCAAGACGGCCAGGGCGAGCCAAAGGACCAGGCCCGCCGCAGCGAGCACTGGCGCGAAGTGCTTTCCCTTCCCATCGGTCCGCAACGGCACAGCCATCGTCCCATTCCTTCGGCCCGGCACACCGGGCAGCGCTGCGGCGCACGCTAGCACGCAGGTCGGAGCGCAGGCAGCGGCTTCTGTCCTCGCTGCTACCCAATCGGACCTGCCCTCGCCCGCCCTCAGCTCTCGCTTGGCGTACCAGGCGAACGCAAGCGCTGCGCGTAGATCGCATCGACCAGGCCGCGCACCTCCCGCGCCGAGTCGAAGATGCTTTCGCCCAGCGTGGACAGGCTGGCGTCGTCCAGCTGCGCGCCGCTGCACACCGCCACCATGTCGCTGTGGGCGCTGATCGTGCGTAGAAGCCGATCCAGCTGGTCGATTTGGTCCAACGTGGCGCCGAAGGCGTAAGCCACTTGTCCCCGCTTCCGGCCCTCCGTAACACGTAGAGGCGGCCTCCTCCTCTCTCTTCGAGCTGTCATCGCGTACGTCCTCGCCAGTGCGGGCGACTTGGCCATCGATCAAACTTATCTGTTTTTCGGATATTTGAAAAGGGGATATAGCGTCTTGGCACCCGCGATCTTTCGAGTGCCATGTCCACTAAGTCGATCCATAAAGCGGAGTACGCGATCCTGTTGCGGCATCTGCGCGATCTACGCTTGGCCGCTGGGTTGACGCAAGTAGGCTTAAGCACCGCATTGGGCCGGCCACAGTCGTATGTGAGCGACATCGAACGGGGCGAGCGACGGATGGATCTCCTGCAACTCCGTGACTTCTGCGCTGCCTGCGGTTCCAGCCTCTCGAAGTTCGTCTCGAAATTCGAGAAGGACATAGCCTAGCTGAAGGCCGGTCGGCGAGAACGCCGCGCCTGGCGTTCACCCGGAGAGCGCTGCTCACTGCTGACAAGCCCTCAGCAGGCCGCTAAGGTGCGCGCAAGGGCCGGGGGGATTCTTGCATCGCTACGCAAGTAGAAAGTCATCGAGGCGGTTGCAGCTAAGCCGTGGCCGGTCGGGGTCGATGCCTGGCTGACCAGTTTTTTCTTCGGCGGCCTTTCATGCCCAATTTCGATGTCGACTCACCTAGGAGATGTTCCAAAGAAGTCGGCAACCTCGGTTCCGCTTAGGCGGTTAGAGACATAAAGTTGCGGCGATCGGCCCTCTGGGTGAATGAGCCTTACAAATCATCCAAACCAAAGCCGCTCAACAGTTTTTCTTAATGCAGGTGTTCTGCGACATGAGCAGTGAACCAACTGCCAAAGTACTTTTTCGGCTTCCTAGCGAAGAGGGCCGTTCGATTGTAGAGACGCTCTGGGCGGTGCCTCTCGGGAATGATCTGTATCAGCTCGATAATTCACCGTTCTACGCCTACGGCGTCTCATGGCAAGACGTGGTTACCGCACCGTTTGACCTTGAAGAGCAGATGCCCACGTTCCAGTCTGTGGCAAAGCGCTCGGGCAATCGCACCGTTAGGGTCGTGTTCGATCTTCCCTTGGCTCCAGGTAATGCATCAGAGGAGACTTTGCACGGACTCGCTGAAATCGGCTGTAGCTTCGAGCGTGCGAATTCAGGGTATGTCTCTGTCAACATCCCACCGGGCGTAGAGCTCGAACACGTCCGGTCGTACCTCATCTCGCGTGCTGCGTACTGGGAGCACGCCGATCCAACCTTTGATTCATTGTTTCCAAATGAGGCTTAGCAAATAATTTAGGTGGTGCCGCTTTGCGGCACGGATTAGCTTGGAACTAGACACGCATGACTTACATCGCAGTTATTTCGCTAGTTTTCGCGACTCTTAGCTTGATTGTGGCTCTACGAGCGGCAGTGCTCAGTTACAAGCTCCATGCTGAGGCGATTCGCAGGGATGTCGCTAACTTCGTGGAGGACAATTTAGCCCGTATAGATCGGGCAAATTTTCTTCTTGCGCATGTCAACGCATCGGGCCTTGACGCTCAAGAGCGAAGTTCCCTTGAGCTTCCATCTTTGAGTGAGATGGAAGCGTCTCTACAGGATTTCTCAGTCATGCATGGAAATCGATCAAATAGCGAGATGATCGGCATGAGAGAGACTGACTACGAATTCCTGCATTCGATTCGCGCTCCATTGTTGTTGATCGAGCGGCGTCTCGACGCATTTTCGACCATGGTTGGGCAAAGCAATGCATCTGGCACCGCCTGACACGTCATTCAAGCCGGCAGCGGCTTGCGGATCAACCGGAAAGAGGGGTCAAGTACCGCTTCATAGAAGCAGAAGGCATGGCCTTTGTGCGACGCGCCCGCTCTTTGCCAGAGCCTCACTCCGACCCCGATTTGATCCTCCTGAGTCACGTTTGAATAGAGCATCAGATGCCAGCGATATCCGTTCTACTCGAGGATGAACACCTCGCCACGGTCAACACGAGGGACTACGACGTTGTCCTCGTGAGCATTCATGGAGCCACCACCGACGACGAGTTCGCTACGCTCGACATGTCGGGCGGCACGTACCCGGAAAGCGGCGAGTCAACGCATCTCAACTGGATCGACAGCCTTGAGCTGCAGCCTGGTCAAAGGATCGAGGTCCGTCTCCAGGAGGAGGGTGATACCTCTCCCCAAGGAAAGACATTTGAAGAACTCTTTCCTGGGGAACCACTCGTCGAGAAGCCAGTGGACTTCGGGGCCACCGAAGCAATCTTCTCAGAGCTTCGTGGCAAGCCCCCACGTCGCGCGCAGTACACGTTTCGACTTCTTGTTTCCAGCGGAACCGCGTTTGCGGGCAAGACTTCGCTCACTGATCACGCCTTCGGCTTCAGCCTCGTATGGAACTCGTACCACCCCCAACGGACGAGCTGCTCGCTCTACACCTGCACCATCGATGAGCTGGTAAGCCGTGCGCCGCTGAGACACTTCGTCAGGGAATACATTCAGGCGCCGAGCTGCGTTTCTCTTGAAGTCGATGTCGAGCCAGTCGCTCAGGTGGGCCAACTCTGATCGTCAGGCAGAACTGGACTCACTGCCGCCACGGCGGACTCGCAAACATCTCGACGAAATAGTTCGCCACCGCCTCCACCTTCGCCGGTCGGTTCTGCTTGGTGGGGGTGACGAAGTACAGGCCGCCGTCCGATTGCTTCCACTGCGGCAGCAGCGCCACCAGGCGCCCGTCGCGCAGGTATTGGGCGGCCATGAACTCCGGCAGCGCCGCCACGGCGTGGCCGGCCAACAGCACGGGCAGCAGTGCTTCGGAGTTGGTGACGCGCAGGCGTCCCAGCGGGTTGAGGGTCGCCTGTTTGCGGCCGTTGCTGAAGCGCCAGGTGTCGCCGCCGGCGCGCAGGGCGAACGCCAGGCAGTGCGCCGGGTCCAGATCGCGGGGGTGGCTGGGGTTGCCGTAGCGGGCGACGTAGCTGGGCGCGGCCACGGTGTAGCGCGCGACCGGGCACAGGCGCCGCGCAGCGAGGGCAGAATCGGGCAGCGCGGCGATCCGCAACGCGGCGTCGAAGCCGTCGCCGACCACATCGACCTTGGCATCGGACAGGTGCAGGTCCAGGGACAGTTGCGGGTAGCGCTCCAGCAGCCCGGGCAGCAGCGGGGCGATCCAGTGCACGCCGAAGGTCATCGGCACGGCCAGGCGCACGGTGCCGCGCGGGGAGGCCGATTGGTCGCGGGCAATGGCCTCGGCTTCTTCGGCATCCCGATACAGCTGGCTGGCCCGCCCCAGCAGGTCCTGGCCGAAGGCCGTCAGCGCCAGGCGCCGCGAGGTGCGGTTGAACACGCGCGCGCCCAGGCGCGTCTCCAGCCTGGCGATGCCGCGCGATACGGTGGGGACCGACAGATCCAGCTCCCTGGCCGCGGCCGCGAACGAGCGGGATTCGGCCACCTTGGCGAACAGCGCCAATCCCTCGAAGTCCGGAAGCTTGGACATGACATTCCTGAAACGATGTCTTTCAGGCGATTCTATTTTTTCAGGCCAGGCGCGTCGATACGTTGATGGTCACCATCACTTGTCGAGGTTTTACCCATGTCGCTCAAGCTCAACAACAAGATCGCGCTGGTCACCGGTGGAAGCACCGGCATCGGCCTGGAAACCGCTCGCCAGTTCGCCCTGGAGGGCGCCACGGTGTACATCACCGGCCGCCGCAGGGAGCAGCTGGACGCGGCCGTGGCCGCGATTGGCCGGAATGCGAAGGGCCTGCAGGTGGACTCGGCCAGGGTCGCCGAACTGGAACACCTGGCCGACACGATCAAGGCCGAGCACGGCCGGCTGGACGTGCTGTTCGTCAATGCCGGCGGCGGCAGTTTGGTGCCACTGGGGGAGATCACCGAGGCGCACTTCGATGACACCTTCGACCGCAACGTCAAGGGCACCTTGTTCACGGTGCAGGCCATGTTGCCCATCCTGGCCGAGGGGGCTTCGGTGATCCTCACCGGCTCGACCGCGGCTTCCACAGGCACCCCGGCCTTCAGCGTCTATGGCGCGTCCAAGGCCGCGGTGCGTGCCTTCGTGCGCAACTGGATCCTGGAGGTCGACAAGGCGCGCAAGCTGCGTTTCAACATCCTGGCGCCTGGCCCGACCCGCACGCCCGGGCTGGTGGAACTGGCCGGGCCGGATGCGGCCCAACAGCAGGGCCTGCTGGCGTCCATGGCCGATCAGGTGCCGCTGGGTCGCGTCGCTGAGCCGGTCGAGGTCGCGCGCGTCGCGGTGTTCCTGGCCTCCGACGATGCCAGCTTCGTCAACGGCACCGAGCTGTTCGTCGATGGTGGCCAGGCGCAGGTGTAATCGCCGGTGTCCTGGGCGATGGGGGCGGCGTCGCTCGGCACGAAGCACAGGAGGCCGGTGCGCGGGCTTCCAAGGAGAGGGTCGAAGTGCCCGCCCTCCAGCGGGGCTTCATCACAGGCGCGTTTGGAACGCTGCCCCTGGTCGGCCGCTTGTTAAGATGACGCGCTGCTGCCACGCATCGGCAAAGGGGAATCATGATCGAGTGGTCCGTCGCATTGGTCTTCGCGGGCGCCTGCCTGGTTTTGACGCTGACGCCGGGCCCGGACATGATCCTGATCGCCTCCCGTAGCCTGAGCCAGAGCAAGGCGTCCGGCTTTTGCACCCTTGCCGGCATCCAAGTGGGCACGTATTGCCACGCCCTGGCCGCGGCCCTGGGGTTGTCGCAGTTGCTGGTCAGCGCGCCGGCAGCCTACGACGCGGTGCGCTTTCTCGGTGCGGCTTACCTGGCCTTCCTTGCCTGGAAGGCCTTCAGGTCGCCGGGCGCCGCGCTTGAGGCCAGGTAGGGTCTTGCCAGCGACTCGATGTGGCGGATCTTTCGGCAGGGCCTGACCACCAACCTGTTGAACCCGAAGATGGCCTTGTTCGTCCTGGCCCTGTTTCCCCAGTTCGTCCGGCCTTCGAGCGGGTCGCTGGTCGCGCAGATGCTCGTCCTGGCCACCATCCTGAACGCCATGGGGCTGCTGGTTAACGGCGCGGTGATTGTTCTGGTCAGCAAGCTGGGGCGCAGGCTGGCGACCAGCGCGCAGACCGGCAAGCGGCTGAACCGCGTGCTCGGCACGGTCTACCTCGGGCTGGCGTGCCGGCTGGCGTGGCCATCCGGCAGATGACGTCCCGCGGGGGATGGTTGATGCAGGGCCCCCACCCACCGCCGATGTCCAAGCGCATCTTGACCCGCCCTACATCGCCCGCCCCGCATCCTGCTCCCAGCCTCAAGCCGGAGTGAAGAAGATGATGAAGTGGATGGGTGCCGCGCTGGCCGCAACGCTGTTGCTGGCCGGCTGCGCCAAGATGCAGGGCGAGGAGTACGTGGGCCACTGGGTCAACGTGCAGACGCAGGAAGAGACGCTGGATATCGAGCGCAATGGCGAGACCTTCATGGTCCGCAGCACCACGCCGAAGTTCTTCAGCCGCAAGCCCAAGACCGAGAGCTACCCGGCGGTCTACAAGGACGGCGCGCTGCAGGTCACCAGCGACGGCGAGACGGTGAACTTCGCCATCGACAAGGCCAACGGCCACCTCAACACCGGCAGCGAGCAGTACCAGCGCGTCGGCAGCAAGTAAGCATCGGGACGGGGCCCGCGTTGCGGGCCCCGTTCGGTTCAACGTGGTCGTGACCGCGCGATGTGTCCGATCCAGGCGGGGACAAGCTGGCCTACTCGGCGCATACCCCGCCCTTCCCGCTTGCCTGCACGAACCCCCGTTGTAGTCGGCCCAGGTGGCGCAGCCCAACGGACGATGCAGGCCTTGCAGACCCCCTTCCCCCAGGCAGTACAGTGCGCAGGCCCGCCAGGCCCACGGCGGTGCAGGCCGATCACTCCATCACGTACGAGGGTGTCATGAGCAAGGGGATGGACCAGAAGAAGAACCAGAAGAAGGAGCCGACCAGGACGCTGAAGGAAAAGCGTGCGGCCAAGCAGGAAAAGAAGAACAGCAAGTAAGCGGTGCCCGCCGCGCGATGGCGGACGAGGTCAGGACATGTGCCTGACCTCGCGTTTCCAGGCGCAGGGGCGCCAGCGCGCCGGACTGGTGCCGGGTGCGACAGCGCCGATACGCCGCGATCAGCAGGACTTGTAGACGTAGCCCGGTGCGTTGCTGGGCAGCACGCCACGGTCGCGGTAGATCACCGAGATGTCCTTGCCGCGCGCCTTGCAGGCGGCGTTGTAGAAGCTGAGGGGATCGACCGGGTTGCCATCGGCGTCTTCGGTGTTGTCGTTGTATTCGATCTCGTAGACCTGCGCGCCGTAGACATCGGTGTAGTCCTCGCACTCGGACCAGACCTGGCACTCTTCGGCGATAGCGAAATCGAAGCCGATGGTGGTGGCGCCCTGCAGCGAGAGTTCCGGTGCGTTCTTCTGCGCCACGGCCAGGTTCTTGGCATGCCCGCGGGCGACGATGAGCTTGGCGAACTCCACGTTGTGCGTGCGCTTGAGGATGCCGGCCGAGCGCGTCCAGGAATCCAGGTTGTCCGGCTCGATGGCCTTGTAGCCATCGCTGGCGCAGCGGTCGATCCAGGGGCCGACGATCTGCATCAGCGCGGTGCGCTTGGCGGCGGTGGAGGTATCGAACAGCAGTTCGTCGGGCCACTCCGGGTCGATCAGGAACTGGCCATTCTTCTTGACCAGCAGGTCGGGGTGGTTCTTCTTCCACCAGGCGGTGTCGCCCGGCTGGGTCTGGAAGGCGTTGACGTAGCAGATGTTGTACTTGCCCGTCGCCGGTGCGGCACTGCGGTCGCGGTCGACGATGGCCACATCGGCCGCCGGCGTGTAGGGCACGGCAAGCTGGTAATCGAACTTGCCATTGGCCGGCGGCAGGGTGACCGCCATGCCGACCCCGGCGGTGAGAAGGGCCGTCAGGCCGAAGACCGTCGCCATCGTCTGACGTCGCACGTTGCGTCTGCTCATCTGTGTCGCTCCTTGCTGATCCATCGGGGAGTGCGCCGGAAGCGTGGGCAAAGGCCGACAGGCGCTTCAGGCGATTTCGCGCACTGGCAGAGGCAAAGGCCGCCGCTGCTGCGCACGCGGACACTAGGCAATAAACGCAACAAATAGCAATAAAACGAAACTTAATGGTGATTCGCCACCGTGGTTTTGCGATGCGTTTCGCGGTTCTGTGGCCGAAGGCTGCCTACCGTTGCTGGACCGCAGCAAACACGTGCATGGCCGCAGGGTTGGGGCTAAGGTGGCCGCCCGCCTAAGAAGCTCCCCATGAAACGCAGTTACGACCCGGCGCTGACCACCGACCCGCACGCCCCGCTCTATCGCGTGGACAAGGCGGTGCTGGCCGCCCAGAAGACGCTGGAGGCGGCGATCGACGCCAAGCGCCACCACACCCGGCACAGCCTGGCCCAGGAAGTGGTCAAGGAAGCCCGCGAGGCCCTGCGCCGTGCAGAGCACGCGCGCGCCTTGAAGGTGAAGGAGCTGGCGCAGCGGGCGGCGGAGCTGCGCGAAGCGGGCAGGTAGGCGCGGCGTCGCGTTATTGGCACGGCCGACTGCAAACGGTCATCGGGCGATAACCCGTGGTCGGACAACCCGCGATGCGAAACGGATGATCGGTGCGTACGGCGACATCCTTGATCGGGTGTCGAAGCGTTGGTGGACAAGCTTCGCGTTGTCCACCCTACCGTAGGGTGGATGACGCTTTTCTCATCCACCCTACGGTAGGGTGGATGACGCTTTTCTCATCCACCGCCGCCGCAGCGCCTCGGAACAGCGCAATCTGGATTGGCGTGTTTTGTCGCTCTGGAAGGATGTCGGCTGCGGGCGATGCCGGGGTGGACAAGCTTCGCGTTGTCCACCCTATCGTAGGGTGGATGACGCTTTTCTCATCCACCACCGCCGCAGCGCCTCGGAACAGCGCAATCTGGATTGGTGTGCTTTGTCGCTCTGGAAGGATGTCGGCTGCGGGCGATGCCGGGGTGGACAAGCTTCGCGTTGTCCACCCTACGGTAGGGTGGATGACGCTTTTCTCATCTACCATCGCCGCGGGCTTCAGAACAGCGCAATCTGGATTGGCGTGTTTTGTCGCTCTGGAAGGATGTCGGCCGCGGGCGATGCCGGGGTGGACAAGCTTCGCGTTGTCCACCCTACGGTAGGGTGGATGACGCTTTCTCATCCACCATCGCCGCGGCGCTTCAGAACAGCGCACCCTGGATCGGCGTGCTGTCTTGCGCTGGAGGGGTTTCGACTGAGGGCGATGACGGCGCCGGCTCTGCCCCGCCCAAGCGCCAGGCAAGCCCGGACATGCGCACTGCATGACGGCTCAGCGCCTCGCGCAGCACCTGGGCGCTGCCGGCCACGTGCAGGCGGCTGCGGGCGCGGGTGATGGCGGTGTAGACCAGCTCGCGCGAGAGCACGCGGCTGTCGTTGCGCGGCAGCTGAAGCCAGACCTCGTCGAACTCGCTGCCCTGGGCCTTGTGCACGGTCATGGCGAAGGCGCTTTCGTGCGCGGGCAAGGCGGCCGGATGGAAGGCGCGGACCTGGCCGGGCCCATCGCCCGGGAACCAGGCCATCAGGGGGCCGCTGGCGAGCGCTCTCGAAGCGGATGACGCTTCGCTTTGCACCGAGGAATGACTTGCTACGCTGCGCCCCGGAGAGGGACTTACCTCGCTTCGCCCTGAAAAAGGACTTGCTTCGCTTCGCCCCACGAAGGGACTCGCTTCGCTTCGAAAACAAATGCCGATGTCGCCGTTGAACAGGCGGTGGCGGTAGCTGTTCTCGGTGATCAGCAGCAGGCGGCCGTGGAAGTAGGTGGGCGTCGGGCCGGTGCGGCGGCCCGAGAGCTGTTCCTCGACGCGGGCGTTGAGACCGCGCGCACCCTGGGGGCCTTCGCGCACGGCGGTGAGCAGACGCAGGCGCTGGGCCAGGCCCAAGGCGGTGGCCGGGTCAGGGGCATCGCCCAGGCTGCGCCAGTGCGCCAGCAGGGCCTCGCCCCGGGCCTGGAAGGGGTCCAGCACGTCTTCGTGGAAGTCCACCCCGCGCAGGCTGCCGCCGCGCAGCAGCGCCAGGGCGGTGTCGGCATCGCCCCGGCGCACGGCCTCGGCCAGCGGGGCCAGGTCGAAGTCGGCGTCCTGGCGATAGCCGCGCAACAGGCGCACGCGGTGGCCGCGCAGGCCGGTGGCGGCCGCATCGACGGGCGTGCCAGGACCGAGCAGCGGCGCCAGCGCGTCGGCATCCTCCGCGCGCAGGGCATCGCCGGGCCCCGCCGCGCCGAGGATGGCCGCCAGCACGTCGCCGGCTTCCACCGAGGGCAGCTGGTCGGCATCGCCCAGCAGGATGAGCTGGGTGCCATCAGCCACCGCCTCGACCAGCTTGCACATCAACGGCAGGTCGACCATGGAGGCCTCGTCCACCACCAGCACGTCCAGCGGCAGCGGGTTGTCGGCGTGGTGGCGAAACGTGGGGCTGTCGGGGATGACGCCGAGCAGGCGATGCACCGTGCTGGCGGTCTCCGGCAGCGCGGTGCACAGGGCCGGGTCCACGCCACTTGCGAGGATGGCCGCCACGGCGCGGCGCAGGCTTTCGGCCATGCGCTCGGCGGCGCGGCCGGTGGGCGCGGCCAGGGCGATGCGCGGCGGCGGTGCGCCCATCGCGATGGCCTGGGCGATGCGCAGCACCAGCAGGCGGGTGATGGTGGTGGTCTTGCCAGTGCCGGGGCCGCCGGTGACCAGCAGCAGCGCGCGGCGCAGCGCCAGCGCGGCGGCGCGCGCCTGGCGGTCCTCGGTGATGCCCGGTGCCGAGCCAGGGTCCGGGGTTGCCTCCGCCAGGGCACTCTGCGGAAACAGCGCGCGAAACACACCGCGCACGGGCTCCAGGTCCTGGTGATGCGGTGGCTGGGCGGCGATGCGCTGCAGGCCAGACGCCAACCGCGATTCGTACTCGCGGTAGCGCCGCAGGTACAGCAGCCCTGTTGCCTGGCCGGCAGGTTCGAAGGCCAACGGTGCATCGGCGGCCGAGGGCGCCAGTGGGTCGTTGGGCTGGGCCACCCACGGCGAGGCGCGCAGCTGCGCCACCCAGGCCTCGGCCTGGGGCCAGGGCAGGTCCGCGTCCACCAGCAGACGCGGACGCGCCGGGTCGAAGCCGGCGTGCCCATGGGCCACCGCCAGCGAGGCCAGCGCGGCGGCCACCTGCACCGCCTCCGACGTCTCGGGGCGCAGGCGACGCAGGCTTTGCGCGAAGGCGTGATCCAGGGTGCGCAGGTGGCCCTTGGCGTAGAGCTCGTCGAGCAGGCTCATGCGGCAGCCTCCGTGGCCCCGGCGAACAGTGCATCCAGGGCGTGGACCAGCCCCGGCGCGAAACGGTGCGCGTACACCCCGGGCGAATCGGCGCGGGTCGCGTCCAGGCCGCGGCAGAACAGATAGCGGATGCCGCCGAAGTCGCGCGCGTAGTCGTACGCCTGGCCCAGGCGGAAGCGCAGCCAGCGATGCAAGGCCAGGGTGTAGATCAGTGCCTGCAGGTCGTACTCGCTGTGCGCCATGGCCGCCTGCAGCGTGGCCGCGTCGTAGGTCGGCAGGCGGTTGGACTTGTAGTCCAGCACGTACCAGCGGCCCTCGTGCGTGTAGGTCAGGTCGATCAAGCCGGTCATCAGCCCTTCCAGCGTGCGCCGCAGGCCGAAGCCGCGACGCTCGCGCACCACCCCATGCGCGTGCAGCAGGGCCAGCAGCGCATCGATGTCGGTGGGCTGCAGGGCGAACTGGAACTCGATCTCCGCACGGCGCGCCTGCTCCGGCACCTGGCACAGGCGCACGCCCTCGGGCAGGACCACGGTGAGCGTCTGTCCGATCAGCGCGGTGAGGACCTGCACGCCTTCGTCCAGTTCGCCCGCGGCATAGCCGCCGCCCTTCAGCGCGGTCTCGATGATGGCGCGCTCACTGGCCGGTGCGGCATCGCCGGGGCGCCAGTCGCGCCAGGCGGCGAAGTCGCCGTCTTCCAGCGCCTGGTGCAGCACCACGCCGAAGCGGTTGCCGGCAAAGCGCGGGTCGAAGGCTTCGCCTGTGGGCGTGGCTGCGGGCGCTTCCGGTTCGTCGCTGCCGCCGGCCGCGGCCACGGTGGCGCGGGTGGACAGGTCGGCGCTGCCGCTGTCGGCATTGGCCAGCTGGGTGAAGCTGTAGACCCACCAGTCCGGCGCGATCTGCCGCTGCACGTGCCGCGCAGCGGGTGCCTGGCCTTCGCGCTGCGGCGGCAGCCACGGCGAGTCGGCCGGCAGCGTACGGTCGCGCACGATGCCGGCGGTTTCGGGCAGACCCTCGACCATCGGCCACAGCGCGCCCTGCCTGGCGTTGTAGAAATCGCCGGTGGCGATCCACAACGCGTGCTCGGCGCGGGTCAGGCCCACGTACAGCAGGCGCGCGTCCTCGGCGCGGTCGGCCAGTTGCCTGCGCTCGCAGGCGGTCTTCCAGCCGGAGGTGTCGGCCTGCAGGTTCCAGTGCAGCCAGCGCCGGCCGTCGTCGTCGGCCACCACGCAGCTGCGCTCGGGTCTGCGCGCGGTGCCGCCGATGCCGACGAAGGGCAGGAACACCAGCGGATACTCCAGGCCCTTGGACTTGTGCAGGGTGACGATCTGCACGCGGCGGGCATCGGACTCCAGCCGCAGCAGCTGGGTTTCGTCGCTGGCATCGGCCTGGGCGATGCGCTGGCCCAGCCAGTCGACCAGGCCCTGCAGGCCCAGCGCGCGCGTGTCGGCTTCCTGCAGCAGCTCGCCCAGTTGCAGGTAGTTGGTCAGCCGGCGCTCGCCATCGAGCAGGCCCAGCAGCCGCTCGGCGTTGTCGGCGCACAGGTCCGAGACCAATGCCAGCGGCCCGCCGCGCTGGCAGCGCTCGCGCCAGGCCAGGGCCCTGCCCTGCCATTGCGCGTGGGCCGCGCCCTCGGTGTCCAGCGCAGCGATGCCGCCCGCATCCACGCCCAGCAGCACGGTGGCCAGGGCGGCGCGCAGGCGGGCATCGTCGGCGCTGTGCAGCAGGGCCAGCAGCAAGGTGAGCAGCTCGCGCGCCTCGGCGGTGGCGAACAGGCTCTGCTGGCCGGCAGCCACCGCGGCGATGCCGACCTCGGCCAGGGCGCGCTGGATGCGCGTGGCTTCCTTGTGGGTCCGCACCAGCACGGCGATATCGCCCGGCTGCACCGGCTTGTCGCCGAGCAGGGCATCGCCGGTGCGCGCATCGCTCAGCACGCCGTGGATGGCGGCCACACAGGCCTGGGTGGCCAGCTCGCGCGAGCGCTGCGCGCTGTGCGGCTTGCGCTTGCCCTTCTCGTCCGCCGGCGGCTCCGGGGCCTGCCACAGCGTCAGCGCCGGGGCATCGGTGCCCGCGCGTTGGTAGTCGGCATCCACGCGCTGGGTGCCGGGCAGGACCGGGTGGAAGCGGATCCTGTCATCGACGAAGGCGGCATCGCCGGCCTGTGCGTACAGCGCCTGGATCGCCGCCAGCACCGCCGGGCGCGAGCGGAAGTTGCGGTCCAGCGGCGGTGCGGCCTGCGCGTGTCGCGCCGCCTGCAGGTAGGTCTGCACGTCGCCGCCGCGAAAGCCGTAGATCGCCTGCTTGGGGTCGCCGATGAGGAACAGCGCCGGGGCCAACGCCGCGGCCCGTGTTTCCTCCGAGTCGCCGAACACGGTGCGGAAGATGTCCCATTGGCGCGCGTCGGTGTCCTGGAACTCGTCCACCAGCGCGATGGCGTACTGCGCGCGCAGCCGCTGCACCAGCGCCGCCGCGTGCGGGCCGCGCAAGGCCTGGGCCACGCCGTCGATCAGATCGTCGTAGGTCTGCACGCGCAGCTGCTGCTTGCGCCGGGCCAACCGCACGCGCGCCTCGTCGCGGATGCGGTGCAGCAGGCGCACGCGTTCGCGCTCCTGCGCCTGGGACAGGTCCTGGCTCGCAGCCAGGTAAGAGGAAATCAGCGCGCACAGTGGCGAGGCGGGCGTCTGCTTGCCCTTGTTGGTCTTCGCTTCCAGGGCGTCGGACGACAGCAGCGGCAACTTGGGGTGCGCGGGCGCGCCCCAGTCGCCTGCGGCGCACCACTGCGCCAGGTCGCGCCACAGGTCCTGGATCCATTCGGCCTTGTAGCTTTGGCCGTTGAGCTGCTTGTTCTCCACCGCGTCCAGCAGCGCGGCGCGAAAGCTGTCGCCATGTGCGGCCAAGCCCTCGGCCAGGGCCTGGCCTGCGCGGTGCAGCTCGGCTTCGATGCGGTCTGTACGCTCTGCTTCGGTGGGGCGCGGCGGCAGCAGGTCGGGCTGACGGATCAGTTCGCCCAGATCCCGCGCCAGCGCCTCCGGGCCGCGCGGCCACAGCGACATCAGCAGGGGCGCCCACTGCGCATCGGCCGCGGTGCTGCGCCACAGGTCGGCCGCCAGTTGCTCGCGCAGGTCGCGGTCGTTGGCCAGCAGCTCGGGCGGGGCGAAGGTCTGCCCGCTTTCCAGCGCATGCTCGCGCAGCACCCGCGCGCAAAACCCGTGGATGGTGAAGATGGCGGCCAGGTCGATCTCATCGGCTGCCTGCTGCAGCCGCTGCCGGAGCTGGTGGGGCGTTTCCGCGCCGGAGGCCAGGTGCGCGGCGATGATGGCGCGGCTGAGCTGGGCATCGGGTGCGTCATGACGCGAAGACTGTTGGCCCTGCCCCGCCGACGGCGGCGGGGCCTGTGACAGCGGCTCCTGCGAGAGCTGCGCTTGGAAGCGATTCCCGTGTGGGAGCCGATGCATCGGCGAAGGGCTTTCCCCTCGGACCTGATGGTGGAACAGCCCGGCTGCATCAACTTGATCTCCCAAGTCTCCAACATCGCCTGCAAGCCGCTTTGCCGATGAATCGGCTCCCACAGGTGTTCCCGCTGCCGCTGTCTCCGCCGCCATCCCCATGGCCTCGGGCACCAGCGAGGCGGCAAGCGCCAGGCGCTCGCGGATGCGCTTGCGCAGTTCCTGGGTGGCCGCCTCGGTGAAGGTGACAGCCAGGATCTGGCCGATGCGCAGGCGTTGCTCGACCACCAGCCGGGTTACCAGGGTGGCCAGGGTGAAGGTCTTGCCGGTGCCGGCGCTGGCCTCGATCAGGTGGGTGCCGGTCAGCGGCAGGGTGAGGAAGGGATCGACCGGCGTCATGCCTCGGCCTCGGTGTCGGCCTCAACGAAGAACGCGTGCGCATCGCCAAGGCCGGGGTGGATCACACCATGTTCGACCGCGTGGAAGATGGCCAGGCTGGTCTCGGCGAAGCGGCGCAGCAGCGCCGCATCGGCAAAGGGGTCGCACCCGCGCAGCGCCAGCTGGTAGGCCTCGCCATTGCCTTCGCCCCAGGTGTGGTCGCTGCCGCGCCAGCGGGCCGCGGCCGCCTTGACGGCCTTGTGCGGGTCCTCGGCGCTGAAGAACTCCCAGCCGCTGTACGGGCCGAACGGCAACGGCGCCTGCAGGCCCTCGGCGCGCAGGGACAGCAGGCGCCGCAACGCGGCCCTGGCCGAGGCCGGATCGATGGGCGCGCGCTCGAACGGGCCGACGCCGGCCTGGGCCTCATGGAAGCGCACCAGCGGCAGGTCCAGCCCGGCGGCGCTGGCCACCAGCCAGTCCAGGCCCTGGCGGATCGCGGCTGGGCCGTTCATCGCGCCCAGTCGCACGTGGGCCAGGCCCTGGTCGTAGAGGCCCTCCAGACGGCCATGCAGGCGCAGGCCGTCCAGGTCGATTTCCACCCGCTGCGTGCCGCGTTCGGCCTGGCCGCGCCACTGGTCGAACGCCAGCGCATACGGCCGCAATTGCGCGACCAGCGCGGCGAGCTGGCGATGGCCCAGCGGGCCGGAGGGCAACAGCGCACGGGCGCGCAGCTTGTCGTACAGGTCCTGCTCGCGCCCCTGCAGCAGTGCCTCGAACACCTGCTGTTGCAGCAGCGCCTTCTGCAGGCCGCGACCCGGCGCCAGCAGCGGCTCCACGTCCTCGCCCAGATCGCTGGCATCGGCCAGGCGCAGGTCCAGGCGCTGGCGCAGGAACTGCTCGGCCGGCGCGCTGAAAAAGCGCCGCAGCGCATCGAGGGAAAGCGCGTCCTCCTCGACGGTGCGGGCCGGCAGCGGCGCCGTCACCCACGGCGCCAGCGGCGCCCGCGTCCCGCCGATGCGCACCGAAGCCGGCTGCCACTGCGTGCGATAACTGAAGCGGCGCGGGTCGCCTTCGGCGCCGAAGGCGGCCGGCGCGAACGGCTGCAGCGCGTGGTGCACGGTCAGCGCCTTGGCCGCGGCGGCGGCATCGGCATGGTGGGCGGCCGCCTCGCCGATCAGCTCGGTCACCAGCACCGAGGGTTCGCGCACGCTGCCATCGCGCGCGTCGGCACCGAGGTAGCTGACGTAGAACACGTCCTGCGCCGAGGCGAACAGCTGCAGGAACAGGAAGCGGTCGTCCTCGCGGGTGGAACGGTCGCCGTAACGGCGCTTGTGGGTCCCCAGCTCGGCGGTGAGCTGGTTCAGGCCCGCGGCCGGGTCGCGTCGCGGAAAGTCGCCATCGTTCATGCCCAGCAGGCAGATCACGCGGAACGGCAGCAGGCGCATGGGCACCATGCGGCCCACGCTCAGGCCACCGGTCAGCAGCGGGGCGCGCGTGTCGGCCTCGGCCAGCACGCTGGCGAAATGCGTGCGCACCACCTCGGCCGGCACGGCGGCCTGGAAGCCGGCGCGCTCGGCCTCGCGGGCGAAGTCGTCGACCAGCTTGCGCAGGCGATCCAGCGCGCGCTGCGTGGCCGCGGCGGCGGGGGTTTCCGGCAGCAGCGCATCGAGCAGGGCCAACAGGCGCTCGCGCCACTGCGCGGGAGTCAGCGCCTGGTCCAGCCGGCGCTGGCTGCCGGCCAGCACGTGCAGCAGGCGGATCAGCGCGTCCAGCGCCTCCAGCGCACCGCCTTCCAGCGCATCGAAGGGGGCGACACCGGCGATGTCCTCGCTGCTGCCGCTGGCGTGGCCCAGCAGCAGGCGGTCCAGCGCGAAGGCCCAGGTGTAGGCGTCGTCGTGCGGGGCGCCATGCTGGGCGCGATGGGCAGCATCCAGCCCCCAGCGCGCGCCGGCGGCCTGCAGCCAGCCGTGCAGGCGCTCGAAGGCCGCCGCATCCAGCCCGGCGGCCTCCGCCAGCGGCGGACTGGCCAGCAGGTCCAGGATCTCGTTGAGGCCGAAACGCGAGACCGGCAGGTTCAACAGCCGCACGAACACCTCGGCCAGCGGCTCGCCTGCCAGCGGGCTGGTATCGGCCAGCGCATAGGGAATGCGCGAGGGAAAACCGGGGTCAGAGTGCAGTTTCCCCAGGCTCGTGGGCACACCTGTGGCAATGGAGGGGAAACTGCACTCTGACCCCGGTTTTCCCGCTGACCCCGGTTTTGCCCCCGGTTTGTCGGCGCCGAACACCGCTTCCAGATAGGGGATGTAAGGGTCGATGTCCGGCGCCAGCACCGCGATCTGCCGCGGCTGCAGCGGCGGGTCGAAGCGCGGATCTTCCAGCAGGGCGCGCAGCTGGTCGTGCAGCACCTGCAGCTCACGCAGGCGGGTATGGCAGGCATGCACCTGCAGGCTGGGGTCGGTGCGGTCCAGCGCGGCCAGCGGCGCAGGCACGGGCGGGCGCCTGCGGTGGAACAGATCGCTCTGCAGCCGCTTGAGCAGGCTGTCGCCCAGCCCGCCCTGGCGCAGTGGGCGTTGGCCCGACCCCAGCGGGTCGGCATAGACGTCGATCTCCGCGCTGGGGTGCGCCACCTCGTAGCTGCCCAGCATCGCCATGAAGTCGCGCCCGGCCGCGCCCCAGGCCTGCAGCAGGCGGTTGTCGCCGGCATCGAACAGGCTCTCGTCGACCAGGTCATCGGCGCGCGCGCGACGGCGCGGGCCCAGGGTCTGCAGATCGCCCCAATAGCCCTGCGCCGGGGTGGGCAGGTAGAAGTGCAACGTGCCCACCCGCGCCTGGGTGGCCAGCACCCGCAGCACGTCGGGCGAGACATTGAGCGTGGCGAAGGCGAACACGCGCCTGGGCAAGCCCTGCGGCAGCGCGTCTGCCTGCCCGGAGAAGCGATCCAGGTAGGCCTGGATGCGGCGGGCGCGGTACGCGCGGCCGGTCGCCAGATGGCGCCACAGCACCGCCTGCGGATCGTTCGGCGCCGCGCCGGCTTCCCAGCGCAGCAGCCAGTCGCGGCGCCAGGCCTGGTACTTCTCGAACACGCCGGCCAGCTCGCCAGCCAGCGCCCAGGGCTTGAGCGCATCCTCATCCTGCAGGTAGGTGCGCACCGCAGCCAGCGCCGGGTCGGACAGCACGGCCGGGTCGGTCAGGGCGGCGTACAGATGCCAACGCAGGCTGGCCGCATCCAGCTCATCCTGTGCCGGCCCCAGGTTCGCCTCCAGCGCGCGGGCGACGAACTCGCCGGGGGTGAGGAACTCCAGGTTGGCGGCCACCCCATGCTCGGCCGCCAGCGTGGCCTGCAGCCAGCGGCGCATGGCCACCTGCGGGATCAGCACCACCTCCGGTGTCAGGATCGACTGCCCCGGCACCGGCTGGCGCAGCTCATGGGCCAGCAGCCCGGCCAGCAGTTCCAGCGCATTGGAGGGGTAAAGACGGAAATCAGGCGCTGGCGGCATGCGACCATCTTGCCGCAGGCGGCGCTCACCGCGTGAGACTCGGGCAGGCGGCCACGATGACGGAGTCGCGTCCAGACGAGACAATGGCGCCGGTCTGAACCGCATCGTTTCAACGGCAGCCACCACAATGGCGCCGTATCGCGCGACAATACTGCACCTGCGAGTACGGTTTTATTCAGGCGCCAGCGCCGAAGCTACCGCGTTGATGTTTCGTTAACGACTTTCCGACACCTGGTCGACATGTCCCTTGAGCAAACGCCCGCCGTCCATCTGGATGCCCTGCGCCTCGTGCGCGGCGGACGCACGATCCTGCGCGAGGTCGACCTACGCGTGCCTCGCGGCAGCATCACCGCGGTGCTGGGCCCCTCGGGCAGCGGCAAATCGACCCTGTTGGCCGCGCTAACGGGCGAGCTGGTGCCGGCGGCGGGTAAGGTGGAGCTGTTCGGCCAGCCGGTACCGCGCTCCAGCCGGGCGCTGCTGGAGATGCGCAAGGGCGTGGGCGTGCTGCTGCAGGGCAATGGCCTGCTGACCGACCTGACCGTGGGCGAGAACGTGGCCCTGCCGCTGCGGGCGCACACCCGGCTGCCGGCCGCGCTGATCGAGCGCCTGGTGGCCTTCAAGCTCAATGCAGTGGGCCTGCGCACGGCAGCGGACCTGTACCCGCGCGAGCTGTCCGGCGGCATGGCCCGGCGCGTAGCGCTGGCCCGGGCGCTGGCGCTGGACCCGCCGCTGATGATCTACGACGAGCCGCTGACCGGGCTGGACCCGATCGCCTCGGGCGTGATCATGAGCCTGATCCAGCGGCTGAATCACAGCCTGGGCATGACCAGCATCATCGTCAGCCACCATGTCCACGAGACCCTGCCGGTGTGCGACCAGGCGCTGGTGATCGCCAACGGCGCGCTGGTGTTCTCCGGCACGCCGGCGCAGCTGCAGGCCAGCGACGACCCGCTGGTGCAGCAGTTCCTGCATGGCCGCCCCGATGGCCCGATCGCCTTCGATACGGCCGCCACCCGCAGGACGGAGGCCGCCTGATGGCCATGACCGATTCGATCCGCTCGCTGGGCGCGGCCGGGCTGTTCTCGCTGTCGGTGCTGCGCGCCTCGGTGCCCACCCGCGACTTCTGGGCCGAGCTGACGCGCGAGATCTACAAGATCGGCGCGCGTTCGCTGCCGATCATCGCCGTGGGCGGGGCCTTCGTGGGCCTGGTGCTGACCCTGCAGGGCTATCGCACGCTGACCACCTTCGGCGCCTCCGACGCGCTGTCCACCCTGCTGGGCCTGTCGCTGTACCGCGAGCTCGGCCCGGTGCTGACCGCGCTGCTGTTCGTCGGCCGCGCCGGCAGCTCCATCGCCGCCGAACTGGGCCTGATGCGCGCCACCGACCAGATCAAGGCGCTGGAACTGATGGCCATCGACCCGGTGGCCAAGGCCGTGGCCCCGCGCTTCTGGGCCGCGGTGCTGACCGTGCCGCTGCTGACCGGCTTCTTCTGCTCGCTGGCCATTAGCGCCAGCTACTTCGAGGCCGTACACGTGCTGGGCCTGGACAATGGCGTGTTCTGGTCGGCGCTGCAGGGCAGCGTGGACGTCTGGGACGACTTTGGCGTGGCCTTGCTGAAGTCGGCCGTGTTCGGTGGCGTCAGCGCGCTGGTCGCTTCCTATGTGGGCTTCAATGCCGAGCCCACCATCGAGGGCACCTCGGTGGCCACCACCCGCGCGGTGGTGAATGCCTCGCTGCTGGTGCTGATGTTCAATTTCGTGCTGTCCGCCCTGCTTTTCAGGAGTTGATCCCATGTCCATCCGCGGACCCCGTCTGGAACTGGCGGTTGGCGCCTTCCTGCTGCTGGCCCTGGCCTCGCTGCTGGTGCTGGCGCTGGCCTCCACCAACCGTTCCTTCGGTTTCGGTAGCCAGAGCTACGAGCTCAAGGCCCGTTTCACCAACCTGGGCCAGCTGCGCTCGCAGGCGCCGGTCAAGATCGGCGGCGTGGTGGTCGGGCAGGTGGGCAAGATTCAGCTGGATCCGGTGAAATTCGATTCCATCGTCACCCTGGATATCGACAACGCCTACAAGGACCTGCCGGACGACACCGCGGCCGGCATCTACACCAGCGGTCTGCTGGGCGAGAATTATGTCGGCCTGTCCCCTGGCGGCAGCCCCGACACGCTCAAGCCCGGCGACGAGCTGGTCTACACGCAGCCGGCGGTGGATCTGTTGCAGCTGGTCGGCAAGTACATGTTCAGCGGTGGTGGCAAGCCCGGCGAAGGCGCCGAGAACGGCGCAGCCCCGGCCCCCACCCCCGCCACCTCAGAGGAAACCACACCATGATCCGTTCCCTTCTCTCCATCGCCCTGGGTAGCGCCCTGCTGATCGGCGTGCCGGCCCTGGCACAGGCGCAGACCGCCGCGGCGGCCGCCGCGTCGGCTAGCTCGGCCGGCAAGATCGTGCAGGACAGCAGCACCCGCATCCTCAACACGCTGGAGTCGCGCCGCGCCGAGTTCCGCGGCAACCCGGCCGCGCTCAAGCAGTTCATCACCACCGAGTTCAACCGCGCCTTCGACAAGGAATACGCGGCCCGCCTGGTGCTGGGTGTGCACGGCCGCGGCGCCTCGGCGGCCGATGTCACCGCCTTCGCCAACGCACTCAGCGACAACCTGATGTCGCGCTACGGTCAGTCGCTGCTGGACTTCAACAGCAAGCTGCAGACCAAGGTGCTGAGCGAGACCGCGCTGCCGGGCAACAAGGGCATGCGCGTGTCCACGCAGATGCTGCGCCAGGGTGCCGAGCCGATCCCAGTGGATTACCTGCTGCGCCAGGTCAACGGCCAGTGGAAGATCTTCGACGTGATGATCGAAGGCATCTCCTACGTGCAGACCTTCAAGACCCAGTTCGATGCCCCGCTGCGCCAGAAGTCGCTGGCCCAGGTCACCGAGGATCTGCGCCAGGGCCGCATGCAGGCCGGTGGAAACGGTGGCCAGCGCTAAGCCCGCCAGCCTCGTCCGCCGCGACGAGGCCCTGGTGTTCGACGGCGCGCTGGACCGCGCCGCGGCCACGGCGCTGTGGCCGCAGGCCAGCCGCGCGCTGGATGGCATCCGCGCGCTGGACTTGAGCGCGGTTAGCCGCGTGGACAGCGCCGGGCTGGCGCTGCTGGCCGAGCTGCTCGCGCGCCTGCGCGCGCAGGGCGCCGCGCCCGTGTTGATCGGCCAGCCGGCCGGCCTGGCCGAATTGCGCGATGCCTACCGCCTGGGCGCGGAACTGGATTTCCCCGGCGCCGGTGCCATCGGCACCTGACGCAGCGTCACCTCTGGATGTCCCCATGAAAACCTCGATGCGCGTTACCGCCGCCCTGATCCTCACCACTGGCCTGGCTGCCTGTGCGGGGGTGAAACCGACCCAGGCACCGCCGCCGCCGGCCAGCCCGGTCGCGCCGGTCCCTGCTGCCGCCGCCACGCCGACCGAGGCGAACGCGCCGGATGCGAGCGCGTCGCCATCGGCCACCGATAACGCCACTGCGGCGGCCGCACCGGTCACCCAGGCCGAGGACGACTTCTCCGCGATCTATGGCACCGCCGCACCCGATGCCGACGATGACGGCAGCGCTGGGGCCGGCACCCCCAGCTACGATCCGTGGGAGGGCTTCAACCGTCGGGTCCACAGCTTCAACAACGTGGTCGACCGCAATGTCGCCCGGCCGCTGGCGGTGGCCTACAGCCGCACCGTGCCGCAGCCGGTACGCAAGGGCGTGACCAACTTCTTCAACAACCTCGGCCAGCCGGTCACTGCGCTGAACGCTTTGCTGCAGGGCAAGCCGTCGGAGGCGTGGGGCTCGCTGGGGCGCTTCTTGATCAACACCACCGTCGGCCTCGGCGGCGTGCTGGATCCGGCCAGCCACGACAAGGTGCCCAACAACAACGAGGATTTCGGCCAGACCCTGGCGGTCTGGGGCTGGCGCAACTCGCGCTATGTGGAGCTGCCGCTGTTCGGGCCGCGCACGGTGCGCGATACCTTCGGCCTGGTCGGCGACCTGCCGCTTTCGCCCACCCAGCGCATCGAGAACGACAAGGCACGCATCTTCCTGCAGGGCTTGCAGCTGGTGGACGTGCGCACCCAGCTGATGGCGATCGACTCGCTGCGCGATGGCGCGGTGGACGAGTACGCGCTGTTCCGCGATGGCTGGCTGCAGCGTCGCAACTACCAGATCACCGATGGCGGCCAGCGCGGCCGCGACGTCGATGGCGACGGCCTGCCGGACTACCTCAAGGACGACGACGTGCCGACGGTGCCGATGAACGCCATGCCGATGATTCCCACCGGCGGGTATTGACCACTCGGTCCGCAGAGAGGAAAGCCGCCCACCGGGCGGCTTTTTTGTACATAGGGTGGATGACGCGCTTCCATCCACCATCGCCGCGATACGAACCGGCAGGGTGTAAAGGCGCGCCAGGCTCAGCCGCAGCGGGCGCCCTGATGGACAAACTTCGCGTTGTCCACCCACGTAGGGTGGATGACGCTTTTTTCATCCACCATCGCCGAGAAACAAACCGGCAGGGTGTAAAGGCGTGCCAGGCTCAGCCGCAGCGGACGCCTCGGTGGACAAGCTTCGCGTTGTCCACCCTACGTAGGGTGGATGACGCTTTTTCATCCACCATCACCGGGCGCGTAAGGGGTAGGCGTGGCTTCAGGCAGCGAGTGCGCTGTCGATGGCCTGGCGCAGGCGCGCATCGTCCGCGGTCACATCCGGGGAGAAGCGGCCGATCACCTGCCCATCGCGGCCGATGAGGAACTTCTCGAAGTTCCACAGCACCCCCGGGGCCGGATTGGCCTCGATGCCCAGGCCGACCAGCTTCTCGCGCATCGGGCCTTCGCCGGTGGCCTCGGGCTGGGCGGCGATCAGCTGCTGGTACAGCGGATGGGTCTCGGCGCCGGTGACGGCGATCTTGGAGAACAGCGGGAAGGTCACATCGAAGGTCGCGCTGCAGAACTGCGCGATCTCCGCATCGGTGCCCGGCTCCTGGCCCTTGAAGTCGTTGGCGGGAAAGCCCAGCACTTCCAGTCCCTGCGCCTGCTTCTGACGATACAGCGCCTCCAGACCCTCGTATTGCTTGGTCAGGCCGCATTTGGAGGCCACGTTGACCACCAGCAGCACCTTGCCGGAATAGGCGCCAAGCGAGCTGTCCTGGCCTTCGATGGTCTTGAGCGGAATGTCTTGGATCGAGGTGCTCACGCGAGGTTCCTGCGATGAAGAGGGAGACCGTCGAGGATACCCTCACCGCTGCGCCGCATGCAGCGATCTCGAGTGTCTCGTCCCTTCGATCAGCCCGCGCCGTTGCTGCGTCGGGTCTGGGCACACGCAGCGCACACGCTGTGGTGGACAAGCTTCGCCCTACGTAGGGTGGATGGCGCTTTCTCATCCACCATCGCCGAGAAACGAACAGTCAGGGTGTAAGGGGTGTCATGCTCAGCCACAGCGGCCGCGCTGGTGGGCAAGCTTCGCGTTGTCCGCCCTACGTAGGGGGATGGCGCCCTTCTATCCACCATCGCCGAGAAACGAACAGGCGGGGTGTGAAGGCGTGCCAGGCTCAGCCGTAGCGGACGCCTTGGTGGACAAGCTTCGCGTTGTCCACCCTACGTTGGGAAGGCGCGCTTCCATCACCGCCGCGCGAAGACGAACGACATGGACAAGCCGTAGGGTGGATGCCGCTCTTCATCCACCATCGCCGCAAGACGGACAGCCCAGGCGTGGCGGCATCCCAGCCGGAGCCGCAGTGCCAGAGACAGGCCGGAGCCCGATCTCGATCGAGCGCGCGGGCCTGTCGCATCGAAGCGCATGCAAGCCCGCGCAATGGCGCCTGGCTCAGTCGATACAGATCGTCGGCTTGGCCACGCCCTGCTCGATCCACTGGCGGCAACCGAAGTTCTCGCGCACATCGCGCTGGCAGGTGCCGGTGGCCGCCTGACCCGCAGCGATCTCGCCGCTCGCCAGGCAGCGGCCGCTGCAGTCGGCGTCGTCCCGGCAGGCCTTGCCGGCATCGGCGTAGGGCACCACGCACTGCGGCAGGCCACGTCGCCCCAACGGCTGCACGCTGCCGCCCTGCGCGGCACAGGCCTGCGCGTCGGGCTGGCCGGATGTCGCCATGCCGGTCTGCGCCGCGGGCGCGCTCGCCGGCCCACTGCTGCAGGCGGCCAGCAGGAGGGCGAGGCTGGCCATCGTGGACAGTTTGCGCAGGGTCGAACAGGTCATCGGGTACTCCTGTGTTGAGATCAGCGAGCGCTCTGGCTTCGCTCGGGGCTTGCGTTGGATGCGGGCGAATCATTTGAGAAACGAGTGAAGAGGAAGGGAGAAACGAGTGAAGGCGAGGCTTCCGCTTTCTCTCGTTCCTCTCCGCTCGTTCCTCATTTCTCGCTCCTCAGTCAGCGCATGTCACCTTCATCCGCTCCGGTATCGTCCGCAAGATCGTCGCCCGCTTCCTCCCCACCCAGGTCGCCGAGCAGGGCCTGCGACTGCGAGTCGCCCAGGGTTTCCACGCCGCGTAGCTTGCGTTCGATGGTGCGGGTCTTGCGGCTGGCATCGCCCAGGCTCTTGCCGACGGTGTTGATCTGCTTTTCTGCGCGCTCGAGGATGCCGGCGAACTTGCCGAACTCGCCCTTGACCGCGCCCAGCAGCGCCCAGACCTCGCTGGAGCGCTGCTCGATGGCCAGGGTGCGAAAGCCCATCTGCAGGCTGTTGAGCAGGGCGGTGACGGTGGTGGGCCCGGCGATCACCACGCGGTGCTCGCGCTGCAGCAGGTCCACCAGGCCGGGGCGACGGATCACCTCGGCGTACAGGCCCTCGGTGGGCAGGAACATCACCGCAAAATCGGTGGTGTGCGGCGGGGCGATGTACTTGTCGCTGATGGACTTGGCCTGCACGCGGATGGCGCGCTCCAATTGCGCGCCGCCCAGGCGCACGGCCTCCACGTCGCCGGACTCCTGCGCATCCAGCAGGCGCTCGTAGTCTTCGTGCGGGAACTTGGAATCCAGCGGCAGCCACACCGGCGCGTCGTGGTCGCTACGTCCGGGCAGGCGTACGGCGAAGTCCACCATCTCGTTGCCGTCGTTACGCAGCTTGACCCCGCGCGCGTACTGCTCGGCGGTCAGGGTCTGCTCCAGGATGTTCTCCAGCTGCACCTCGCCCCAGCCGCCGCGCGACTTGACGTTGGTCAGCACGCGCTTGAGGTCGCCCACGCCGGTGGCCAGCTGCTGCATCTCGCCCAGCCCGCGCTGCACCTGTTCCAGGCGCTCGGAGACCAGCTTGAAGGACGAATCCAGGCGCGCGTTGAGCGTGCCCTGCAGCTTCTCGTCCACGGTCACGCGCATCTGCTCCAGGCGCGCGGCGTTGTCGGCCTGCAGGCGCTGCAGCTGCTGGTCCAGCGTGCCGCGCATCTCGGCGATGCGCGCCTCGTTGCGCTGGGTCAGCTCGGTCAGGCGCGCGCCCAGCTGCTCGTTGAAGCGGCTCAGCGACTCGCCGCTCTCGCTGCGGGTCTTGCGGCTGTCCTCGCCCAGCTGTTCGCGCAGCGCGCCCATGTGGCTGTCGCTGCGGGCGATGAGTTCGGCCAGCTGCTGGCCGAAGGCGAGGATGCGCGCCTCCTGCTGCGCGCCGAACTGCTCCAGCTGGCCGCGCATGTCCTGCAGCCGCGCGCCGAGCATGTCGGCCGTGCGCTGCTGCGACTGCGCGCCTTCCTCGCGGGCCTTGCGGGCGTCCTCGCCCAGCTGTTCGCGCAGCTGGTCCAGGCGCGCGTCGGTGCGGGTGGACAGGTCGGTGAGATTGCGGGCGAAGGTGTCCAGCCGGGCTTCCTGCTGGCGGGAGAGGGCTTCGAGCAGCTCGCGCAGTTCGCTGCGGCCGCTGCGCTGCTCTTCGCGCAGCGTGTGTTCCAGGGCGGTTGAATCGCCACGGCGAAACAGCGCCACCAGCTGCAGCACAAGGACGGCCAGCAGCAGGCCGAGCAGGATCAGGGTTTCAGGTTGCATGCGTAAAGTGTAGCGGCGCGCGTCTCATCCGCTGCGCCTGTCCAGCGGATAAGCTGTCCGCCCCCCAGCCGGCCCCCGCGATGCTCACGCTGTACGGCAAGTCCCCCTCGATCAACGTGCGCAAGGTGCTGTGGCTGCTGGACGAGCTGTCCCTGCCCTGCACCCAGCTTGATTACGGCAGCGGGTTCGCGCCGGTGGACACGCCCGAGTTTCGCGCGCTCAACCCCAATGCGCTGGTGCCGGTGCTGCGCGATGGCGCATTGACGCTGTGGGAATCCAACAGCATCTGCCGCTACCTGGCCGCGCGCGAAGGCCGCCACGACCTGCTGCCGGCCGAGCCCGCCCGCCGCGCCCTGGTGGAACAGTGGATGGACTGGCAGGCCACCGAGCTCAACAGCGCCTGGCGCTACGCGTTCATGGCTCTGGTGCGCCGCAGCCCGGCCCATGCCGACCCGACGCAGGTGGCAGCCAGTGCCGCGCAGTGGAACCGGCAGATGGCGATCCTGGACGGGCAGCTGCAACATGGCGCGGACCACGTGCTGGGCCAGGACTTCACCCTGGCCGACCTCGTGCTGGGCCTGTCCACGCAGCGCTGGCTGATGACGCCGATCGAGCGGCCCGTGCTGCCGGCGGTGCAGGCCTGGCACGGGCGGCTGTGCCAGCGCGAAGGCTTCCAGCGCTTCGGCTGCAACGGCATTCCCTGATCCGCATGACTTCAAGGCCCTCCATGTCGCATCTTCGTCCTGCCCTGCTCCTGCTTGCCGCACTTGGCGCCCTGCTGGCCATCGCGCCGGCCTGGTCGGCGCAGACCATCACCTCGCCCGCGCCGGTGCCGGCTGGCGATGGCCGGCTCAAGGTTTTCCTGGCCGGCAGCATCGAGATGGGCAAGACCGGAGACTGGCAGGCCCAGGTGCAGCAGGCGCTGGCCGATATGGACGTGCTGCTGCTCAACCCGCGCCGCGCCGACTGGGACCCGGCATGGAAGCCGCAGGCCGATGACCCCAACTTCCGCGCCCAGGTGCAGTGGGAGCTGGCCGCGCTGGAACAGGCCGACCTGGTGCTGATGTACTTCGCGCCCGGCACGCAGAGCCCGATCACGCTGCTGGAGTTCGGCCTGTACGCGCGCTCGGGCAAGTTGCTGGTGGCCGCGCCCGAAGGCTATTGGCGCAAGGGCAACCTGGACATCACCGGCGATCGCTACGGAGTCCCGCGCTACGACAGCCTGGACGCGCTGGTCGAGGCGGTGCGTGCGCGGCTGCGCGCGCCGCGCTGAGGGCCTGCGAGAGCGCTCGCCGTTGTCGGCCTGCGTGCTTACCATCAGCGGCTTGCAAGCGATGCGTGAGTGCGGGCCATGCCGTGGATGGGGATCGAGAACCTTTGGACCTTCGCCCTGGCCGTGCTGGTGTTCCTGGCCTTGCCCGGGCCGGGCACCTTCGCGCTGCTGACCGCCACCGGCAAGGCCGGCATCCGCGGCGGTTATGTCGCCCTCACCGGGCTGCTGCTGGGCGACCAGGTGCTGATGTGGCTGGCGGCGGCGGGGGTGGCGGCGCTGCTGAAGGCCAATCCGCTGGTGTTCCAGGCCGTGCAGTACGCCGGTGCGGCCTATCTGGTGTGGATCGGGATCGGGCTGTTGCGACAAAAGGGCCAGGGCGATGCGCCGGGGGTGATCCGGCTGCAGCCCGGGCACTTCTTCCGCCAGGGGCTGTTGATCACCCTGCTCAATCCGAAGGCCATCGTGTTCTACATGGCGTTCTTTCCCTTGTTCATCGACCCGGCGGCGCATCGGGGCGTGCTGACCTTCGCGGCCATGTCGGTGCTGATCGCGCTGATCTCGGTGGCGTACTGCTCGCTGTTGATCCTGATCGGCCATGCGCTGGCGCAGCGGTTGCACCGGCATCCGCGCGTCGGCCAGTGGCTGCGCCGCGCGGCCGGGGTGTTCCTGATCGGCTTCGGCATCCGGCTGGGGACCAGCAGCTAGCCTTCGCGGTTTGTGAGAGCCAATTCATCGGCGAACGGGCTTTGCCAGTAAAGCCCCTTCGCGGCTGAAGCCGCTCCCACGGGAGTTCGGGCGAGCGCCTGGCGCTGTCCTGGCAGTCCTCTGCTACGTACCAGCACCTTGCCTTCGGCTTGTGGGAGCCGATTCATCGGCGAATAGGCTTTGCCGGGAAAGCCTCTTCGCGGCTAAAGCCGCTCCCACAGGGGTTCGAGCAAGCGAGGGCCTGTGCGCGGTCCTGGCGGTCCTGCGCCGGCTTGCCGCGCTGCAGGGTTCATCGCCGCGGCGGCATCGGCGACACTGGGCGCCGGTTTTCCTTCATGAGAGACGCCATGGGTGCCTGGCTGCGCCGCAAGAATATCGATCAGGTCACCGTGCACGAGGCCGGTCGCCAGCTGGTCCCCACCCTGTCCTGGCCGCACCTGATCGCACTGGGCATCGGCGCCATCGTCGGCACCGGCATCTACACGCTGATCGGCGTGGGCGCGGACAAGGCCGGCCCCGCCGTGCTGCTGTCCTTCGTGGCCGCCGGCATCGTCTGCGCCTGCGCGGCGCTGGCCTATGCCGAGATGGCCACGATGATGCCGGCCGCCGGCAGCGCCTACACCTACAGCTACACCGCGCTGGGCGAGAGCATCGCCTGGGTGGTGGGCTGGAGCCTGATCCTGGAGTACTCGCTGGTGGTCAGCACGGTGGCGGTGGGCTGGTCGGGCTACTTCGTCGGCTTCCTGCAGTGGGCCAGCGCGAACACCGGCGTGGACATGAGCCTGCCGGCCGCCCTGACCGCCGGCCCGCATGCCGGTGGCATCGTCAACCTGCCCGCGGTGGCCATCACCTTCGTCGTGGCCGGACTGCTGATGGCCGGCACCAAGGAAAGCGCCACGCTCAACGCGGTGCTGGTGGTGCTCAAGCTGATCGCGCTGGCGGTGTTCGTGGCGGTGGCCCTGCCGGCCTTCGACCCGGCCAACCTGCATCCGTTCATGCCCTACGGCTTTTCCAAATCGGTCGATGCGCAGGGCGTGGAGCGCGGGGTCATGGCGGCGGCGGCGATCATCTTCTTCGCCTTCTACGGCTTCGATGCGATCTCCACCGCGGCCGAGGAGACCAAGAACCCGGGGCGCGATCTGTCCATCGGCATTGTCGGTTCGATGGTGGGCTGCACGCTGATCTACGTGGTGGTGGCCCTGGCCGCGGTGGGCGCGATGAGCTTTACGGTGTTCGGCAAGAGCGCCGAGCCGCTGGCGCTGATCATGCGCGAGCTGGGCAGCGCCAGGGCCGCGGCGGTGATCGGCGCGGTGGCGGTGATCGCGCTGCCGACCGTGCTGCTGGCCTTCCTGTATGGGCAGAGCCGCATCTTCTTCGTGATGTCGCGCGATGGCCTGCTGCCGCGCGGGCTGTCCAAGGTCAACCAGCGCACCGGCACGCCGGTGGCGACGACCTTGTTCACCGCCGTGCTGGTGGCGGCGCTGGCCGGGGTGGCGCGGCTGGATGAGATCGCCGCGCTGGCCAATGCCGGCACGCTGGCGGCCTTCACCGCGGTGGCCGTCTGCCTGCTGGTGCTGCGCAAGCGCGAGCCGCACCGCGCGCGCGCCTTCCGCACGCCGTTGGCCTGGATCGTCGGGCCAGTGGCGATTGGCGGTTGCCTGTATCTGTTCTGGAGCCTGCCCAGCCGCACCCAGGTGTATTTCCTGGTGTGGAACGCGATCGGGGTGATCGCCTACCTGGCTTACGGGCGTCGCCACAGCCTGCTGGGCAGGGGCGAGCAGGCCTGAGGGGTGGGTACGCGGGATTGTGCGGGTTTGTGGGGACGGCCCCCCATCCGCCCTGCGGGCACCTTCCCCCGCGCGTGGGAGAAGGGAAGGCGTCTAGGCGCTTCATGCGCTGAGGTGCTGATCCGCTCCCTTCTCCCGCGCGCGGGAGATGGTGGCGCAACGCGCCGGATGAGGGCGCTCTTGCTGGCGCGCAGACGCACGCCCCGCCGGTCGGCTTACAGCGAGTAGCGGAAGCCCAGCATGTATTGGCGGCCGTACTTGGTGTACTCCTCGGGGAAGAACAGCCCGGTGCCGGTGCTCTCGCTGACCTCGGTGCGGAAGGGCTCGTCGGTGAGGTTGTTGACCTGGAACAGCAGGGTCAGGCCTTCCATGCGGGTGCCCTTGGCGAAGTCGTAGCTCAGCTGCGCGTCCATGGTGCGCTCGCTCAGCGTGTTGCGGTACTGGCGCTGGCCGAACAGGGCGCTGTACTCGCCGCGGTAGCCGTCGCGATAGCGCTGGCTCAGGCGCGCGGAGAAGCCGTGCTTCTCGTAGTACAGCGTGGCATTGGCCACCACCTTGGACAGGCCCGGGATGGTGTCGGTGCCCGGCGAGTTGTCGTTCGGGTCCGGGTCGATGGAAGACTCGGTGTAGGAGATGTTGAACAGCGCGCCGAAGCCATCGAGCTTGTCGCTGATCAGGCCGCCGGCCAGGGCCGTGGACAGTTCCGCGCCGCGCATGTAGCCGCCGGTGCCGTTGGCCCAGGTGCTGAAGTTGCCGGTGCTGGAGATCGGCTGCAGACCATCGGGGTCGGGGGTGTAGCCGCTGAAATCCCACACCAGGTTCTGGCGATAGATGTAGGTTTCCAGGTTCTTGCGGAACAGGGCCAGGCCGACGTAACTGCCCTCGCCGAAGTACTTCTCGAAGGACAGGTCGAAGGCCAGCGCGCGATACGGTTCCAGAGTGGGGTTGCCGCCGCTGCCGCTCCACAGGCCGGCCTCGGCGCCGGTCTGGATCACCCCGGCGCTGGAATCGGCGCTGAGGTAGTTGATCGGCGGGCGCATCAGCGTCTTGCTGGCCGCCGCGCGGATCAGCCAGCCGTCGCCGAAGTCGAAGATCAGGTTCAGGCTGGGCAGGAAGTCGCTGTACTCGGCGCCCAGGGTCTGCGAGCCGACCACCGAGTCGTTGGCGGCGTTGAAGCCGGTGGAGGACTGGTCGCTCTGGATGTACTGCGCGCCGACGTTGCCGCGCACACGGATGTTATCGCTCAGGTCCATGTCGATGTTGCCGCGGATGTAGAAGGTGTTGACCTTCTCCTCGACGATGAAGTCCTTGCGCAGGTCGTCGTTGCTCTCGCTCAGGCGCACATCGTAGTAGCGGTTCAGCAGCGCGCGTGGGTTGAAGCTGAGGATGTCGCCGATGCCGACGAAATCCAGCGAGGTCGGCGCATACAGCAGCGACGGGTCCACCAGCGTCGGGGTGGTGCCCTCACCGCCTGCCGCCGGCGGCAGGAAGGCGAAGTACACGTCGGCCACCTTCTCCTTGGTGCGTTTGTTGACGTTCACGCCGAAGTCCACGCTGCGCATGATGGCGTTGTCCATCGCATGGCTCAGCTCCAGGCGTCCGGCCTTGATGGTGTCCTTCTGCTGGGAGTTCTCCAGGCGGCCGTCATGGTTGTAGTTCTGCGGGTCCCACAGGTAGACCGCGTTGGGATCGGCCAGGTTGGGCGTGGCGAACTGCGAATAGCCCGGGCTGGTGCGCAGGTCGAAATCGATGCTCTGCCCGCCCAGGCGGCCGGCGTAGAGCTCCAGCGCGGACTGGTCGCGCTTGGCCCGCGAGTAGCTGGCATCGGCGGTAAGCGTCCAGGTCTCGCCCAGGGCGAACTTGTTGTTCCACCCGGCCGAGAACAGCCGGTCCTGGCGCTGGTTGCTGTCGTTGCGGATGATGGGCTGCACGCCGTTGAGGGTGCCGCTGGTGAGCACCGGATAGCCGTCGACCAGCGTGGTCTGGGCATTGCTGTAGCTGGTGCCAGTGCCGTCGGCGCCGACGAAATCCGAGGCGTTGGACCACATGGTCCCGTGCATGGTCTCGTCCTGATCGAACTTGGAGTAGTACAGGTCCAGGATGCTGTGCCACTGCTCGCTGGGCTTGTACTCGAACACCGCCATCACGCCATCGCGTTGCAGGTCGCGCGACTTCACCCAGGCCTCCGAGCCCTGCAGGTTGATCGCATTGAGCGGACGGCCGGCCTGGTAGGGGCCATCCCAGTCCACGCGGTCCAGATCGGCCCACCACCAGGATTTGTAGTGCTCTTCCTGGAAGGGCGACTTCAGCCGCGCCACGCCCAGGGCCACGCCGAAGGTGTCGTCGGCGAACTGGTCCACGTAGGAGGCGCTGGCACGATAGCCCTTGTCCTGGCCATCGCCGCTGAGCTCGCCCAGCGAGTTGTATTCGCCCTGGCCGCTGACCACGATGCGGCGCTCGGCCAGGTCCAGCGGGCGGATGGTCTGCAGGTCCACGGTGCCGGACAGGCCCTGGCCGATCAGCGCGGCATCGGGGGTCTTGTACACGACCACGGCGTTGACCAGCTCGGACGGGTACTGGTCGAATTCCACGCCCCGGCTGTCGCCGGTGCTGACCTGCTCGCGGCCGTTGAGCAAGGTGCCAGCGAACTGCTCGGACATGCCGCGGATGTTGATCACCTGCGAGCGGCCGTCCACGCGCTGGGTGGTCAGGCCCGGCAGGCGCGAGATCGAGTCGGCGATGGACACGTCCGGCAGCTTGCCGATGTCCTCGGCGGAGATGGCCTCCACGATCGAGGTGGCCTCGCTCTTGGTCTCCACCGCGCTGGCGATCGCGCCGCGGATGCCGGTGACCTTGACCGTATCCAGCTCGGTGGCGTCCTGCGCGGGGGCGGTCTGCGCCATTGCAGACGTGGAAGCGGCGAGTGCGAGGCAGCAGGCGGCAGTGAGCAGATGGAAGCGCGGCGCGCGCGAGTTGTTCGACGCGCGACGGCGCCCTGCGGTGATCTGTGTCATGTGCCCCCTCCAGGCGAATCTGACAGCGCTGTCATAGCGACGATGTCCACACGCGTCAAATGGCGCATGACCGGCCATCTCGAACCGGGCGCGAACGATAGCCGAATCAGCCCACTGCACCCTATCGACTTTGGTCCCATGTGGCGATGCAACATGCATCGCGCGCAACGTTGCGGCCAAGATCGGTGTCCGCTCGTTGAAGGACATGTCATGCACAACCGCTTTCCGTACGCACTCGCATTGATCGGCGTGTTGTGGTGTTCGCCCGCCGTCGCAGCGCAAGCGGAGGCGATGCGCGCCTGGGTCACCAGCAACGACCACACCCTGGCATTGGCGCCTTTGCAGACCACGGCGTGGCGCACGACGCGTGGCGATCGCGCCGCCATCGACATCGCCCTGGATGCCGGCAAGCCCGACCAGGCCATGGTCGGCTTCGGCGCCTCCATCACCGATGCCTCGGCCTGGCTGATCCAGCAGCAATCGCCTGCGCAACGCGATGCGCTGCTGCGCGAGCTGTTCGGGCGCGAAGACAATGGCCTGGGCCTGAGCTTCACCCGCCTGACCATCGGTGCCTCGGATTTCTCGCGGTTCCACTACTCGCTGGACGACACGCCGGACAACGCGCCCGATCCGCAGCTGCAGCACTTCTCGATCCAGCACAATCTGGCAGACGTGGTGCCGGTGACCCAGGCAGCGCTGAAGATCAATCCGCAGCTGAAGGTCATGGCCTCGCCCTGGAGCGCACCGGCGTGGATGAAGTCCAACCGCAAGCTGGTGCAGGGCACGCTGGATCCGCAGTACCAGGACGCCTTCGCCCGCTACCTGCTGCGCTATGTCGATGCCTATGCGCAGCAGGGCATCCCGATCTGGGCGCTGACGGTGCAGAACGAGCCTGACTTCGAGCCCAAGGACTATCCGGGCATGCGCTTGAACGCGCCGGCGCGTGGCCAGTTCATCGCCCAGCATCTGGGCCCGCTGCTGAAGGCGCGCGGCAAGGACGCGCCGCTGCTGATGGATTGGGACCACAACTGGGACAAGCCGAACGAACCGATGGGCGTGCTGGGCAACGCCGATGCCGCCCAGTACGTGGACGCCATCGCCTGGCATTGCTACATGGGCACGCCCGATGCGCAGGGGCCGGTGCGCGCGGCGTTTCCCGACAAGGATGTGTACCTGACCGAATGCTCGGGTGGGAACTGGGAGCCGCTGAACACCGGCGGGCTGGTGCTGCAGGCGCGCCGCACGGTGATCCAGTCGGTGCGCCATGGCGCGCGTGGTGTGATCTTCTGGAACCTGGCGCTGGATGAGCGCAACGGCCCGCATGCCGGCGGCTGCGACACCTGCCGCGGTGTGGTGACCATCGACGCCAGGAGCGGGAAGGTGCTGGACCGGACCGACGAGTACTACGCGCTGGCGCATGTCAGCCGCTTCGTGCTGCCTGGTGCGCGGCGCGTGGCATCGCCGGACACGCAGGGGCAGGTCGACAACGTGGCCTTCGTCAATCCCGACGGCAGCCGCGTGCTGGTGGTCAGCAATTCCGGCGACGCGCCGCAGGCGCTGACCCTGGGCGAAGGCGAGCGACGCGTGCAGGCCACGCTGCCGGCCAAGAGCCTGGCAACCTTCACCTGGTCGTCGGCGAAATAGGCGGCGACCGACAGCTCCGCGTACGATCTTTCTGTGGGAGCGACATGTGTGGAAGCGGCTCCAGGTGGCCTCGGGCCATCAGCCGCTAAGAGGCTTAACCGGTCAAGCTCTTCGCGGCTAAAGCCGCTCTCAAAGATGCGATCCTCCTTCCCGGGTACTGCGGCATCCGCTCGCGAGAAATCAATAGGCCCGCTCAGCGCAGATGCCCATCCAGCCAGTCAGCCACACGCTGCTGCACGTCGCGGCCATGTTCCTGTTCGAAGAACCAGTGCGGGCCGCGCGGATAGGTCACCATCTCCACCGGCGTGCCGTGGAACTTGAGCGCGCGATACAGCATCTGCCCCTGGCTCAGCGGCACGCGCGCGTCGGCCTCGCCGTGCAGGATCAGCACCGGCGCGGTGACGCGGTCCACGTAGCGGATCGGCGAATGCGCATCGTATTCGGCGCGATTGGTCACCGGATCGCCAAAGTAACCCGGCGCGTAGGCCGGCACGTCGGTGGTCAGGGCCGCCACGCCGATGTCGATCACGCCCGCGCCGACGATGGCGGTCTTGAAGCGCTTGGACTGCGTCACCGCCCAGGCCGACATGTAGCCGCCGTAGCTCCAGCCGCCGATGCCCAGGCGCTGCGGGTCGATCACGCCCTGCGCCTGCAGCAGGTCCACGCCATCGAGGATGTCCTGGAAATCCGCGCCGCCCCAGTCGTGCCGGGCCAGCTCGGTGAAGGCATGGCCCTGGCCTTCCGAGCCACGCGGGTTGGGCAGGAACACCGCGTAGCCGCGCGTGGACAGCAGCTGCGCCCAGTCGTGCCAGGAGCCCAGCCAGCCCGACCACCAGGCCTCGGCCGGCCCGCCGTGCACTTGTACCAGGGTGGGCAGCGGCGCGTCGCCCTTCCAGCCTGGCGGGGTCACCAGCACGCCGGTGATGCGGCGGCCATCGCGCGATGAGGTCCAGTCCAGCTCGCGCACCTGGCCATGGGCCCAGCCGGCGACCTGCGGGTTGCTGTCGGTACGCACGGCGAGCCTGCCGCGCTCCAGCGTCCACACCTCACCCGGCTGGTCGTCTCGCAGGCCGAGGAAGGCGACACGGCCGCTGTCGGCGACGCTGAAGCTGGGATAGGCGGTCTTCGCCTTGGCCAGGGTGCGCCAGGCGCCGGTGGCCGCGTCCACGCGCAGGAACGCGCCGCGCACGCCGTGCAGGCCCTGGGCGATCAGGGTCTTCTCGTCCTGCCAGTGCGCCGACCACAGCGTGCCTGGCCAGTCGCGCGCCAGTTCCACCCGCGCACCGTCGGCCAGGGTGTGCACGACATGGGTGGCGACCATGCCATAAGGGGCGATGCGGCCATACAGCAGCTTGCGGCCATCGGGCGAGAACTGCAGCGGGATGGCCGATGCCGACGGCTCCAGGGGTTCGCTCAAGCTGCCATCGGCCAGCGACAGCAGCACGATGCGCGAGCGGTACCAGTAGCCGTTGAGCGTGGTGTCCTCGGACACGCGCAAGGCTAGGCGGCCGCCGGCCGGCGACCACGCCACGTCCTGCACCTGCAGCCCGGCGGGGGTGAGCGCCCGCGCCCGCGCCTGCCCACTGCGCAGGTCGCGCAGCCACAGCCGCTGGAACCGAGTGGGGTGTCCGACGTCCACCGCATCGTCCTTCGCCTCGGCCGCGGCCTTGTCCTGCGCGCCGGGTGCATCGACCGCCAGATAGGCCAGCTGCTGGCCATCGGGCGAGAACGCGTACTTGGCCACATCGCTGGCCGCCTGGGTCAGCAGCTGCGGCGCGCTGCCATCGGCACTGGCGCGCCAGAGCTGGGTCGTGCCGAGCGCGGCCGTGTCCAGCCCCTGCGGCAAGGGCCGGTCGGAGAGGAAGGCGATGCCGCCATCGGCCAGCCACTTTGGCGAGGACTCGCTCGCGTCGGCCGGCGCGGCCAGTGCTTGCGCGCTCGCCTTGCCGCTGGCCGGCACGCGCCAGAGGCGGCTCTGCGGCGGCTTGCCCTGTGGCCGCGGCGTGGCCACCGTGTAGACGATCCATGCGCCGTCGCGGCTGATCTGCGGATCGTCCACGTGCTTGAGCTGGCTGATCGCGGCGGGCGTGGGCAGGGTTTGCGCGGCGGCCGCGCTGGACACCAGCAGGCCGCCTGCCAGCAGCAGCGACAGGCGAAGCAGACGGATCATGCGGATGGGTCCTGGGTTGCGGGGTCGAACAGGTGCCTGCGCAGCCAGCGACAGCCGCGCGCGATCGCCGCACGTGCCTGATCGGAAACGGCCATGGCCTCGATGAAGCTGTGTGGGGCGCCTGCATGTTCGCAGGTCTCCACGCTCACCCCCGCCGCGCGCAGGCGCTGGGCCATGTCGCGGTTCTGTTCGGCCAGCACGTCGCGGTCGCCCCACAGCAGCAGGCTCGGGGGCAGGCCGGTCAGGTCGGCGTGGACCGGCACGGCCAGCGGGTCGCGACAGCGCAAGGCGTCCGGCCCCAGGTACGCCAGCCAGAACGCGTCCATCTCCGCAGCGCTCAGCATGTCCTCGTCGGTGCCCAGGGTGGCCGCGGCCTGCGCGGAGATCGCCGGGTCCCAGGCGCCGTAGTTCAACACCAGCGCGCGCAGGCCTGGCAGCATCCCGCGCTCGCGCAGCGCAAGCGCGGTGGCCACCGAGAGATTGCCGCCTGCCGAATCGCCGGCCAGGGCCATGCGCTGTGGGTCGATCCCGAGCGTGCCGGCCTGGTCGCGCAGCCATTGCACGGCGCACACGCATTGGTTGAGCGCGGTGGGGTACGGGTGCTCCGGGGAAAGCGCGTAGTCCACGCCCACCACCACCACGCCCGCGCCCTGCGCGTACTCGCGCATCAGCCGGTCGTGCGTGTCCAGGCTGAACATGCACCAGCCGCCTCCATGCACGTATACCAGCGCCGGGCTGGCGGGCCCGGCGCCATGCGGGCGATACACGCGCAGGCGCAGGCTTTCATCAATCCGAAGATCCTGGGTGGAAGCCATCTGCGGCCCGCCTTCGCGCCAGCGCGCGCGCGTGGCCTCGGCGATCCCTCGGCGCGCCGGCCAGTCCAGCGCACGGCCGGCGGCCAGGGCGCGGCCCTCGCTGACCACAGCGTCGATGAAGTGGCGAATCTGCGGGTCTAGCGCGTCCATCGCCGCGCTCATGCGCGCCCATCCTGGCCATCGCCGCGGGTGGAAAACGCCTGCATCCACTGCACCACCTGCGCCTCACCACTGCGGCTCAGGCCGGCCAGCAACTGGGCGAAATCGTGGTCGCGCTCGTCCTGGCCGAGCTTGAAGGTGGAGCGGGTCCTGGTGATCGCCCCACGCAGGGCGGTCACGCCCTGGGCCAGGCGCGCGTAGCGCTCGCCCATCTCCTCCAGCGTCCACGCATTGGGCCGCGCGCCTTCCATACGCGTGACCAGCGCGCGCAGTTCATCCTCGATGTCCTGGGGCTCCTCGCTCAGGCTGACCTCCAGCTCGAACACCGCCGCGGCGTAGTTCCACGACGGCGCCTGGGTGCGGTCGTCCAGCCAGCTCGGCGAGACATAGGCGTGCGGGCCCATCACCAGCGCCTGCGCGATGGGATCGCGGCGCAGCCGCGCAACGTGCGGGTTGCGCCGCGCCAGGTGCCCCTGCAGGGCGACCAGGCGGCCCTGGGCATCCAGCGCCGCGCGCAGCGGCAACGGGGTGAATGCGGCATCCTCGCCACCGGCCGACACCAGCCAGGCCATGGGCTGGGCGTCCAGCAGCTTCAGCACGTCGTCCTGCGAACGGGCGGCGTACAGCGCATCGCGGGCGTGTCCCATCAGCGTGTCTCCAGGGTGGCGACCGAATGCATCGGCCAGCGGTCGTGCCAGGGCGCGGCCGCCTCGAGTTGGTAGGCCAGGCCCAGCAGCAGGTCTTCGTCGCCGCGGTTGGCGGCGAACTGCACGCCCAGCGGCAGGCCATCGTCGTCGTGGGCCAGCGGCAGCGAGATCGCGGCGGTGCCGGCCAGGTTCTGCAAGGGCGTGTAGGAGCACCACTCGAAGAAGGCGGCCAGCAGCTCCTCCACCGGGCGCTCCGGCGAAAGCTCGCCCAGCACGGGCGGCGCGCGATGCAGGGTGGGCGTGAGCAGCACGTCGTAGCGCTGGTGGAAGGCATCGAAGGCCGGCGGCAGCGCGGCCAGCTGGGCATAGGCGTGCTCCAGCTGCGCGATGCCGCAATGCTGGCGGTTCCACTGCGCCAGGTCGCGTGTCCACGGTTCCAGCGCGCCCTGCGTGGCCTCCACGCCCAGCGCGGCGACCGTCAGATCCACGCAATCGGCCGCGGTATGCGACCACAGCGTGGTCATCGCGCGCAGCACCTGCGCACCGTCGACCGGCCAGGGCGCCAGTTCCACGTGATGGCCCAGCTGCTCGCACAGGCGCGCGGCCTGCGCGGTGGCGTCCTGCAAGGCGGCCGGTGCGGCCTGGCCGTGCAGGTTGCCTTCCACCAGCGCGATGCGCAGCCGTCGGTCCGGGGCCTGGCGCACCATCGGCCGGCCCTGCGGTGAGGTCGCGGCAAAGGCCCAGGCGCTATCGCGCACGCTGCGCGACATCAGGCTGTCGCTGACGATCAGGTCCTCGATGGGGTGACGCTCGCGCACCCGCACCACGCCGCCACGCCCGGGCTTGAGCCCGACCACGCCGCAGCAGGAAGCGGGAATGCGGATCGAGCCCGCCCCGTCGCTGCCATGGGCCAGCGGCACCAGCCCCGCGGCCAGCGCGGCGCCGGCACCGCCGCTGGAGCCGCCCGGCGAGCGGTCCAGGTTCCAGGGGTTACGCGTGACCGGTCCCAGCAGCGGCTCGGTGGACGGCAGCAGGCCGAACTCGGGCATGGCCGTCTTGCCCAGCGGCACCAGCGCCTGCGCCTCCAGCCGTTGCGCGAAGGCATGGGCATGGGTGGCCAGCACGTTGTTGCGGCTACGCGAGCCACCGCGCGTGGGCATGCCTGGCCAGGCCAGCGAATCCTTCAGCAGCAGCGGCACGCCGGCCATCGCCGGGCGCTCGGCGCCCATGGCATCGACCTGCGCCGCACGTGCGCGCCCCAGGTCGAAGGCCTGGTGGCTCAGTGCGCCCAGCGCCGGGTCCAGCGCCTGGATACGGACGATGGCCGCCTCGGTCAGCTCGGCCGCCGAGAGTTCACCGCGCGCGATCAGCGCGGCCTGGTCGTGGGCATCCAGGCGCCCCAGCGCCAGGGCATCGGCCACGCGCGGGGCCGGCGTTGCAGCGCGCGTTGAAGACAGACTCATCGATCGGTTCCATCACCTGCTGATGCCTGCCGGCGCGAACGCCGCAGGCCATATCCGAAATACAGCGCGGCACCGGCCACGCAATACACCACCAGGATCAGCGCCGGCAGCGCATCGCCGCGCACGACCTGCAAGGCCATGTCGGTCAGCACCGGCGCCATCATCCCCAGACACATCACGATGCCCAGCACCGGCACCACGCCGATCCACACCCGCCCGACCCACACCCCGCCCAGCGGCACGCGGAAGGCGCCGGCCATGTCCGGGCGGAACGAGCGCAGCCACATCACCGCGATGCACACCACGATGAAGGCCGAGGCGATGCCCAGGCAGGCCAGGTCGCCGAGGATGTTGATCGGCAGCAGCGCCGCGCAGGTCGCCGCGATCCCGCCCAGCACCAGGTTGCCCCGCCACGGCGTGGCAAAGCGCGGATGCAGGCGCTGGAACAGACTGGGCAGCAGCCCATCGCGCGAGATCGCCAGGGCGATGCGCGAATGGCCATAGGCGTTGGCCAGCAGCACCGAGCCCAGCCCGGTGAGCGCGCCCAGCTTGATCACCCCGGCAAAGCCCGGCCAGCCGATGCGGTCCACCGCCAGCGCGATCGGGTCGGGCACGCCCAGCTCGCGGAACGGCACCAGCCCGGTGAGCACCGCGCCGGCGGCCATGTACAGCACCGTGCACACCACCAGCGCGCCGAGAATGCCGAAGGGCACGTCGCGCCGCGGGTTGCGCGCCTCGGCCGCGGCGGTCGACACGGTCTCAAAGCCCAGATAGGCGAAGAACAGCATCGCCGCCGCACGCAGCACGCCCGGCCAGCCATAGGCGAAGCCGCCTTCGTTGGGCGGCAGGAACGGCACCCAGTGCTGGGCCTGCACGAACTGCGCGCCCACCGCGATGAACACCACCAGCACCCCGACCTTGATCAGCACCAGCACGGTGTTGGCCATGGCCGAACGGCTGACCCCGAACATCATCGTCAGCGCCGCGGCCAGAGCCGACAGCGCCGCGACCACGTTGACGCTGCCGGTGAAGCGCAGCGCGGTGTGTCCGCCTTCCTGGCTGGCGGCGATCAGCGGCGTGGACAGCAGCGCCGGCACAGCGATGCCCAGATCGCCGATGAAGCTGACCAGGTACCCGGCAAAGCCCACCGACACCGCCGCGGCGGCCAGCGTGTATTCCAGCATCACCAGCCAGGCCAGCGCCCAGGCCGCGCCCTCGCCCAGGGTGACGTAGCAATAGCTGTAGGCCGCCCCCGGGAGCGGGATGGCCGAGGACAGCTCGGCATAGCACAGGCCGGTGAAGCCGCAGGCCAGCGCGGCGATGACGAAGGACAGCATCACCGCAGGGCCCGCGAACTCGGCCGCCGCCGTGCCGGTCATCACGTAGATGCCGGCGCCCAGGATGTTGGCCACCCCCAGCACCAGCAGGCTCCAGCCGCCCAGGCGCCGCCGCAGGCCCACCGCCTCGGTCTCGGCCACGGCCTGGTCGATCGGCTTGCGGTAGGCCGCCTGCCGGGCGCGGCTCAGCGGGGCTGGGTCAGGGCGCATGGGCGTGGTTCCTCATGGTCGGCAGGCGCATCGATCGCGCGCGCCGGCAGCACCGGCGTGGAGATCGCTGCCGTGGGCGACGGTTCAAGCCAACGGCCTCAATAGCGCCAATGCACGGTCACGCCCACCGTGCGCGGGCGCACGATGCCCTCGCCGATGCCGTTGGTTTCCGGCACCGTGCGCGTCACCCCACGCTTGTCGGTGAGGTTGCTGCCGAACACGGTCACATCGGTCCTGCCGAAGCTCATGCGATAGCGCAGGTCGAACAGGTTGTAGTTGCCCTGCGTGTTGGGGGCGATGCCCGGCACGGCCGAGTTGAGGTCGCTGATGCCGCTGGACAGGAACTGGTGGGACAGCATCACCGTCGGCGCGAAGTTGCCGTCGAACTGGTAGCTGAGCGTGTTGTTGATCGACCACTCCGCCGAACCCGGCAGCTGCGACCCCTTGGGCGCGGTGCCGTAGTAGAGGATGAACAGGTCTTCGTCCAACTTGGCCTGCTGCCAGGTCGCCGTGCCGGTCCAGTTGAAGCCGGCGAACGGGCGCCACTGCGCGGACAGTTCCACGCCGCGGCTGTAGGCCTTGCCGCCGTTGCTGGCGTAGTTGTAGAAGTCCGGCGTCTGCAGGCGCAGCTGGATGTCCTTCCAGTCCACGTAGAACAGCGTGGCATCCAGCAGGAAGCTGCCGCCAGCCCAGCTGGTGCGCGTGCCCAGCTCGTAGTTGACCAGCTCATCGCTGCGCGAGCCGGCCGGCACCGGATAGGCGCTCAGCCCTGCCGTATTCGGCGTGCCGAAGCGGAAGCCCTCCGAGGCCAGCGCGTAGAACATCACCTGCTCGTTCGGCGTGTAGCTCAGCGAGAGCTTGGGGTTGAAGCCGCTCTCCTCGTTGCTGGACGGGGTGACGATGGGATCGCCTGGATAGGTCGAGAAGCCTTCCTGCACCGAGGTGGTGCGGATGCGCGTGCGGAACAGGCGCCCACCGGCGGTCAGCTTCCACTGCGGGTTGAACCACACCGAGGCCTCGCCGAACAGCGCGGCCTCCGAGCCATGGGTGCGACTGGTGAAGGCATTGAAGATCTGCCCGTCCGGGGCAATCACCGCGCCGGCGCCGGGTCCGTACAGCGAGGAGTTGTCGAAGGCCGCCGCCGCGCCTTGCGCCCCGATGGCCTCGTACAGGTCCTTCTCGGTGTCGAAGAACATGCCGCCCAGCAGCCACTCGAAGCGGCCGTTGGACGGATTGGACAGGCGCAGCTCGATGCTGCGGCCTTCGCTCTCACCGCCCGAGTCGATGTACAGCGGATTGGTCAGGTCCAGGTCCAGGTCGGCGTTGTAGGCGCTGCGGATCGGGGTGTAGTCGAAGCGCCAGTCCTGCTGCTTCTTCTGGTAGGCCAGCAGCGCGGTGAAGTCGGCAAAGCCCAGGTTCTGGTCCAGACGCAGGCTGTGCACGTCGACCTTGGTGTTGGTGAACTCGGGGATGGCGGTGTTGCGCTGCAGGTCGCCCAGGCCGCGGATCTGGTAGGCGTTGTCGTCCGAGTCGGTGTTCTGCAGCAGGCTCAGCCAGGTCAGCGTGGTGTCCTGGCTGGGCGTGAGCACCACCGAGAAGCGCCCGCCGGCCAGCTGGGTGGTGTTGGCCCCGTCCTTGCCGGTGCCAAGGTTGTCGATGTAGCCGGGGTCGTCGCGATACTGGGCCACCGCGCGGAAGGCCAGCAGGTCCTGCTTGACCGGCACGTTGACCATGGCCTTGGCGCCGAAGCCGACATCGGCGTTCCTGGTCTGGCTGACAGTGGCCTCGGCCGCGGCATCGAAGGCGCCGGCGTCGGCGACATTGGCGATGTAGTTGACCGCACCGCCCATCGAGGCCGAGCCGAACAGCGTGCCCTGCGGCCCGCGCAGCACTTCCACCCGGTTGAGGTCGAAGGCGTCCACGTCCGGTACCACGATGGTCCAGCCCGGCTCGGTCAGCGGCACGTCGTTGAGGAAATAGCCGGTGGTGGTCTGGCCCTGCACGTTGCCCGCGCTGGTGGCGATGCCGCGGATGACCACGTGGGAGACGCCCGGCTGGTAGCTGTTGAACACCACGCCCGGCGTGCGCTGGATGTAGTCGGCCAGGCCCTGGGCGCCCAGATCCTCCAGCTGCTGCCCGGTCACGGCCGAAACACTGCCGGCGACCTCGCGGATGGACTCATCGCGCTTGCTGGCGGTCACGGTGATGGTGTCCAGCTCGGTGGCGTTGCGCTGGCTGCTGTCCTGAGCGCCGGCGGTGGCGCTGGCCAGGGCACAACACAGGCAACCGAAACGGATGGCGCGGGTCAGGCGGGATGTGGCGAACGGCTGCATCGGAAGAATCCCCTTGCGACGAAGTGACGGTGGGCAACACGGCGTGGGTCGCCTGCGTTGCCAGGACGCATGGCCGCGCAGGGGACCTGTGGCAGGAGCGCAGCGCATGCCTTCCCTCCTGGCCGTCCCTGACCGGCGCGCGTGCCGCCTGCCCGGTGAGTAATAGGTGACAGGCGCTAGCGGCGTCCAGCAGAATCAGCGGCAGGCCCCTGCTCGCCAAGTTGCTGTATCGCAAGGGTTTCCCGCACGGATGTCCGCAGGTGGTGCTGTCTGGCCGGCGAACATCCGCAGAATCTGCCGCTGGCACCCCACAATTCCGTCGAACCTGCACACCCCGATGAACCCCAAAGCCCCGGACCGTATCGATCTGAAGATCCTGGACGTGCTGCAGCAGGATGCGCGGATCAGCAACCAGGCCCTGGCCGACCGCGTGGCGCTTTCGCCCAGCGCCTGCCTGGCGCGCGTGCGCTCGCTGGAGACCCGCGGCCTGATCCGCAGCTACCGCGCGCACGTGGCGGTGGATCGCATCCGATCGGCCACCATCGTGCTGGCCCAGGTGAGCTTCAAGCAGCACGCACTGGAGGAGTTCACCGATTTCGACCGGCGCATCCTGGCCATGCCGGAAGTGGTCGAAGCCAGCCGCATCTCCGGCGCCTCGGACTACCTGCTGCGCGTGATCGTGCGCGACGTGCACCACTGGAAGGACATCGCCCGCGGCCTGCTGGGCGGCGGCTACGGCGTGGAGAAGATCGTCTCGCAGTTCCTGATGGACGAGGTCAAGCCGTTCTCGGGCTATCCGCTGTCGGTGGAGGAAGGGCGGCGGGGGAAGGGTTGAGCCGAGTTGGCGAGCGCGGGCTCGCTTGACGCTGGGGAGAAACGAGTGGAGAGAAACGAGGAACGAGTGAGAGCGGACGCTGCGGCTTTCACTCGTTCCTCGTTTCTCGTTTCTCGTTCCTAGCCTTCCCGCAACCCTGCATTCCGCCCATCGTCATGCGCCTGCCGCCGATCGCTGCGATACTGCACCCCTCCTCGTTCACCGCCCGCGCGCCAGAGTCGCTCTGATCGCGCGTGCTCCTGTTGGGAGTGTCCTCGCCACCGCGGGGACGGGCCGCCACCGCAGATCCCCCATGTCCCCGCACGCCTCCACCCTGACCGAGCTGACCGCCGGCCAGCGCAACATCATCATTCTCGCCCTGGCCCTGGGCGGGTTCTCCATCGGTGTCAGCGAGTTTTCCAGCATGGGCCTGCTGCTGGAAATCAGCCGTGGCCTGCGCATCACCGAAACCCAGGTCGGCCACCTGATCAGCACCTACGCGCTGGGCGTGGTGGTCGGCGCGCCGGTGCTGGCCTTCGTCGGCGCGCGCCTGAAGCGCAAGACCCTGCTGCTTGCGCTGGCCCTGTTCTACGCGGTGGCCAATGTCGCCAGCGCGCTGGCGCCGGGCTATCACACGATGATGGCCGCGCGCTTCCTGTCCGGCCTGCCGCATGGGGCCTACTTCGGCGTGGCCATGCTGGTGGCCGCCTCGATCAGCCCGCCCGGACAGCGCGGGGTGGCCGTGTCCAAGGTGCTGATGGGCCTGTCGGTGTCCATCCTGGTCGGCAACCCGGTGGCCACCTGGCTGGGCCAGCAGGTCAGCTGGCGCGTGGCCTTTGCCATGGTCGGACTGCTGTCCATCGCCACCGTGCTGCTGATCGCGCGCACCCTGCCGCAGGACCCGCACGAGAAGACCGTCAGCCCGCTGCAGGAGCTGGTGGCCTTCAACCGCACCCAGGTCTGGCTGGCGCTGCTGATCGGCTCGATCGGGTTCGCCGGCATGTTCTGCGTCTTTACGTATCTGGGCCCGATCGTGGTCAAGGTCACCCGCGTGTCCGAGGCGTGGATGCCGCTGATCGTGGCCGCCTTTGGCATCGGCGCGGTGCTGGGCAACATCGCCGGCGGCCGCCTGGTCGATCGCCTGCAGTTCCGCGCCACCGGCATCGTGCTGCTGTGGTCGATCCTGGTGCTGGCGCTGTTTCCGCTGGCGGCCACCTCGCTGTGGAGCCTGCTGCTGGGCGTGATCGGCCTGGGCACCATGGGCGCGCTGGCGGTGGCCTTGCAGACCCGCCTGATGGATGTGGCCGGCGATGCGCAGACCCTGGCCGCCGCCTCCAACCACGCCGCCTTCAACACCGCCAATGCGCTGGGCCCCTGGCTGGGCGGCCTGGCCATCGACGCCGGCTACGGCCTGACCTCCACCAGCCAGATCGGCATGCTGGCCGCGCTGGCGGGCCTGGTGTTCTGGTGCCTGGCGGTGCTGCTGGAGCGGCGCAAGCCGGCCATGGCCGGCTGAGCGCCGCTACACCGCGTTCGTCATCAGCCGGGCCAGCACCTCCAGGTCCACGTTGCCGCCGCTGAGCACCAGGCCCACGCGTTGTCCGCGCACGTCCAGCTTGCCGGCCATCAGGGCGGCCAGGCCCAGGCAGGCGGTGGGCTCGACGATCAACTTCATGCGCTCGGCCAGAAAGCGCATCGCCACCACCAGCTCGGCATCGGTGACCGTCAGGATGTCGCGCACGCCGCGCTGGATGATGGGGAAGGTGTGCTCGCCCAGGTGGGTGGGGATGGCGCCATCGGCGATCGAGCGCGGCTGGGCGATGGTGACGATATGGCCCACGCGCAAGGATTGCTGGCCATCGTTGCCCGCTTCCGGCTCCACGCCATAGACCTGGCCACCCGGCATGAGCGCGCCGGCCGACAGCAGCGAGCCGGCCAGCAAGCCGCCGCCGCCCAGGCCGACCAGCAGCGTGTCCATCGCCCCGTGCTCCTGGATGAGCTCGCGCACGCAGGTGCCCTGGCCGGCGATCACCTGCGGGTGATCGTAGGGCGGGATCAGGGCATAGCCGTGTTCGGCGGCGAGCGCGGCGCTGATCTCCTCGCGCGGCTCGGTGTAGCGGTCGTGGAAGCGGATCTGCGCGCCATAGCCACGCGTGGCGGCGATCTTCGCGTCCGGGGCGTCGTGCGGCATCACGATGGTCGCCTGGGTGCCGAACTCACGCGCGGCCAGCGCCAGCGCCTGGGCGTGATTGCCCGAGGAGTGCGTGACCACGCCCCGGGCGCGCGCCTGCGGCGAGAGCGCGGCGATGGCGTTGCAGGCGCCGCGGAACTTGAAGGCCCCGCCCCGTTGCAGCTGCTCGGCCTTGAGGAAGACCTGCGCCCCCAGCTGCGCATCCAGCGTACGCGAGGTGAACACGGGGGTGCGGTGGGCATGCGGAGCGATGCGCTCGGCCGCGTGCAGGACATCGTCGAAGGTGGGCAGGGACAGGGCCATGGCGGGACTCGATCGAGGCGGGACAGGTCGCTCACGCTACGGCCGCGGGCCTAGAATGGTTGCAACGCCACGTTGCAGGATCTGCAAGCATGCCCCGGCACGTCCCCGGCCCTGGCCAGCTGCGCATCGCCGATCTGGAGGCCTTCTGCGCCGTGGCCGAGCGCTTGAGCTATGTCGCGGCCGCCCGCGGCACGGGCATGAGCCCCAGTGGGGTGACCCGCGCGGTGCAGGCGGTGGAAGCGGCGATGGGCCACGAGCTGCTCACCCGCAGCCATCGCAACGTGTCCCTGACCCCGGCCGGGGAGGCCTATTACGACCTGGCCCGCGCCGCCCTGCGCCAGCTAGCCGATGCCGGCCAGGTGCTGGCGCGCAGTGCCTCGGAGCTGCAGGGCCTGGTGCGCTTTTCGGCGCCCTCGGTGCTGGAGTCGCGCATCCTGCCGGCCGCACTGGCAGCGCTGTCGGTTTCGCACCCGGGCCTGCGCGTGGACGTGACCTACACCGATGTCCATCTCGACCCGGCCCAGGCCGGCCTGGATTTCGCCATCCGCGGCGCCTACCCGGCAGACAGCGAGCTGATCGGGCAGACGCTGTGGCGCTATGAGCGCTACCTGTGCGCCGCGCCGGCCTATGTCGCGCACCATGGCCTGCCGGCCACGCCCGAGGATCTGGCCGGCCATCGCTTCGTGCTGCACACCGGGCCGCGCCAGCTGCGCAGCTGGTATCTCTACGACGGGCGCCAGTCGCTGCGCATCCCGCTTGGCGTCAGCCACCGCGTGACCTCCGGCTCGGGCCTGGTCGAGCTGCTGCTGGCGGGCGTGGGCATCGGCCGGCTGGCCAGCTGGGTGGCCCAGCCGCTGATCGAGCAAGGCCGGCTGGTGCGCCTGTGCCCGCACCACACCGTGGTGTCCAGGACCGGCACGCTGATGGAGATGCATGCGGTCTACCATGGCCGCCTGTCCACCCCCAGCCGCAGCGTGATCGCGGCCATCCGCAAGGCCTGGGAGCAGCACGGTGGGCCCTTCGTCGCGCCACGCCGGCAGCGCCGCTGAGGCCCTGCGCTCAGCGGTCGTCGGTGGTTTCCAGATAGGCCAGCAGGTCGGCCACCTTCTGCCGGTCGCTCAGGCCCCAGAAATACATCTTGGTGCCGGGGACCGCGTCCGAGGGCGCGGCCAGATAGGCCTGCAGCCGCGCCTGGTCCCAGGCGAAGTCCGCCTGCCGCATCGCCGGCGAGTACGCATAGCCCTCCACGCTGCCGGCGCGCCGGCCGATCACGCCGTTGAGCTGCGGGCCGAAGGCATTGCGCGCGCGGGGCCCGGCCTTGTGGCAGCTGCTGCAGAGCTGTGCGAAGACCTGCTCGCCCCTGGCCGCATCGGCGACGATGGGGCCGGCCTGCTCGGGCTGGCCGCAGCTGGCCAGGGCTAGCACCAGCAGCGCTGGCGCCATCACGCGGTGGAGCCGAGACGAGCCAGCGGCACGCGCGGCGTATGAAGGAAGGACTGCCATCAGGGCGCCTCGCATGGTCCTGATGCATCTCACTGTGGAAGCGGCTCGGGGTGGCCTCGGGCCATTAGCCGCGAAGGGGCTTTGTCGGTAAAGCCGCTTCGCGGCTGAAGCCGCTCCCACAAGACCACTGAGCATTCGGGTGGATCGAGGCGAAAACACGCAGTTTGAGCGGCCCATCAGCAGCTCAACGGTCCTGCTTCAGCACGGCCTCGAGCAAGCCGGGAAAACGCGCTTCCAGCTCCTGGCGGCGCAGGCGGTTCAGGTGCGTGGTCCCGGCGATCTGCGTGCACACCAGCCCGGCCTCGCGCAGGATCCGGAAGTGGTGGGACATGCTGGACTTGGGCCGGCCGAACTCCAGCTCGCCGCAGGTCGCCTGCGCCACTGCCCCCAGATGGCGCACGATCTCCAGCCGCGCCGGGTCGCTCAGGGCGTGGAAGATCCGCTCCAGGGTGAAGGTGGACGGATCGGGATGCTTGTACGGACGCATGGGCCGATCTTACCCGGCATGGCGATTGATCGATAGTTCGACTATTATCGAATCAATGGCGACAGGGGTTGTCGCCTCCTTATCCAGACCGGCCCAACAGGATCCCTATGTCCGCGCTTTTCCAACCCTTCACCTTGAAGGACCTCACCCTGCGCAACCGCGTGGCGGTGCCGCCCATGTGCCAGTACCAGGCCATCGACGGCCTGGCCAACGACTGGCACCACGTGCATCTGGCCGGCCTGGCGCGCGGCGGCGCCGGCCTGGTGATCGTGGAGGCCACCGCGGTCTCGCCCGAAGGCCGCATCACCCCCAACTGCCTGGGCCTGTGGAACGACCAGCAGGCGCAGGCGCTGGCGCCGATGGCCGCGGCCATCAAGGCCGCTGGCGCGGTGCCCGGCATCCAGATCGGCCACGCCGGCCGCAAGGCCAATGCCAATCGCCCCTGGGAAGGCGATGACCACATCGCCGCCGACGATCCGCGCTACTGGGAGACCCTGGGGCCCTCGGCCATCGCCTTCGGGCATCACCTGCCGCGCGTGCCCCGGGCGATGAGCGTGGAGGACATCGCGCGCGTGCAGCAGGATTTCGTGGCCGCCGCCCAGCGTGCGCTGGAGGCCGGCTTCGAATGGCTGGAGCTGCACTTCGCCCATGGCTACCTGGCGCAGAGCTTCTTCTCCGCGCACGCCAACCAGCGCGAGGACCGCTACGGCGGCAGCGCCGAGAACCGCGGACGTTTCCTGCGCGAAACGCTGGCGGCCGTGCGCAAGGTCTGGCCCGAGCACCTGCCGCTGACCGCGCGCTTCGGGGTGATCGAATACGACGGCCGCGACGATCAGACCCTGGCCGAATCCATCGCGCTGGTGCAGGACTTCAAGCGCGAAGGGCTGGACATGCTCAGCGTCAGCGTCGGCTTCACCATCGCCGAGACCCAGATCCCGTGGGGTCCGTCGTTCCTCGCCCCCATCGCCAGGCGCGTGCGCGAGGAGACCGGCCTGCCGGTGTCCTCGGCCTGGGGCTTCGGCACCGCCGAGGCCGCCGAAGCGGCCGTGGCCAGCCAGGCGCTGGACCTGGTGATGGTGGGCCGCTCGCACCTGGCCGACCCGCACTGGACCTTCGCCGCGGCCAAGCAGCTGGGCGTGTCCAAGCCCTCCTGGACGCTGCCGGCGCCCTACGCGCACTGGCTGGAGCGTTACGCGGCCTGAGGGCGGCATCCGCGCGCCTGCATGGCAGGCGCGCGGGGGATGCGGTGGTCACCGCCGCGAGCGTTGACAGCGCCGGTAGCATCCCACTGCCTACGTAGCGCTCAGAGGCCTATGCAGGTGAAATGCTTCGATGAGTTACTTGACCGTTTGCTGGCCTCTAAAGCTGTTTCCCGCCGCGTAGACAACCTATCCTCGCCACACCCGAACTGATTCGAGCGAGCCGGATGCATGTCGCTCTGTGGGAGCGGCTTCAGCCGCGAAGAGGCTTTCCCGGTAAAGCCCCTTCGCGGCTGAAGCCGCTCCCACACGAGGCTTTCAGAAGCGCGCCCCAGCGCTCAGCCCAATCCGCCGCTGGCCGCCAGCGCCAGGCCCTGGACCACGCCGAACGAAGGATCGCCATGCACCAGCCTCGCGCGCGGGAAGGCCTCGCGCACGACCTGCTGCACATAGGGCGCACGCGACATGCCGCCGGTGAGGAACACCGCATCGGGGTCGTGGCCGATGTCGGCCGCCACCTGCGCCAGCAGCTCGCGCATCTGTCCGAGGAAGCTTTCGGCGGCCTGGGTCAGTCCGGCCGCCTGCAGCGTCACCGACAGCGCCGGCTCGATGTAGTCCAGCGTATCGGTATGCTGGGCCGCGCCGCTGAGCACGATCTTGCTGCGCTCCACCCCGCGCGCCAGGCGCGCGGTGTTGCCGGTGTCCTGCAGCGCCTGCAGGCGCGGGCCGTAGGGCGCATCGACGCTGTCGTACTTGTGCAGGCGAAACTCGCGCTGGCGGGTCAGGTCGTGGACGGTGGCCGCCTCGGCATAGTGATGGTTGGGCACGCGGGTGATGCCGCGGCCGAACAGCGGCATGTAGCCGGCCAGGCTCAGCGCCAGATCCACGTCGGTGCCGCCGCGGGCGATACCCCAGGCGCGGCGCACGGCCGGCGGCAGCGCGCCGCCGACATCGGCGTGGGCCACATCGGTGGTGCCGCCGCCGATATCCACCACCACCACTTCATGGCGGGTGTCGCTGGCGGCATGGTGGCGCATGGCCGCAGCCGAGGGTTCCTCCAGGAAGCGCACGCGGTCGAAGCCGGCCGCGGTCGCCGCCGCCTGCAGGATCTCCAGGGCCTGGTCGTTGCCGGCCTCACCCATCGAGCTGCGGAACTGCACCGGCCGCCCCAGCACGGCCTCGCGCACCGGCGTGTCGAACTGGCGCTGCGCGGTGAGGCGGATGTGCTCGAGGATATGCGTGGCGATGCCGGTGATGGTCTGCCTGGCGCGCGGGTGCAGGTTGTAGCCCAGCATCGACTTTGGGCTCTGCACCAAGTTGCCCTCGCCCTCGGCGAAGTAGGCATCCAGCGCGTCCTCGCCATAGACCGCGTTCTGCAGCAGCGCGGCCGACGTGCGCGGCTGGCGCATCTGTTCTTCCATCCAGTCCCGGCGCACCGCGCGCAGGGCCTCGCGCCGCAGCGCCTGCGCCGGACGCTCCTGGCCGGCCGCCTGCGCCTGCCGGCGCGCGGCGTCGACCAGCTGCTGCAGCTGGTGCTCCTGGGCGTCGTTGGGCACGAAATCATCGACCTCGCGCATCACCTCCGGGAAATACACCGAGGTGCGGAACTGCGCCTGCTCGCCGAACTGCACCGGCACCACGGCGCCATCGATCACCGCCGCGGCGGCCGAGTTGCTGGTGCCAAAGTCGATGCCGAGTCTCATGGCCGGTGCAGCGCCTGCGCGAAGGGGCCGCGCACTGTGCCGCAAGGGCTCCTGGGGTGCAACGACGGCGCCCGCGGCCGCTCCCAAAAATCCATGCCATGCCTTCGATTCGGATGCGCCGGCGCGCGGGCCGGCAGCGCCCGTCACGCAACGACGGTCATGGCAACAGCAATAGCGCCCACAGCGCCAGCACTGCCAGGAAGTTCACGGTGAACACCAGCCCGCGCAGACGCACGTTGCCGGTGAACACCTGCACCGCGCTGTGCAGCACGCGGCCGGCCACGAACACCCAGGCCAGCCCGATCACCAACGGTCCGGTCGCACCCTGCAGCAACAGCAGCACGCAGGCCACGTGGAAGAACAGCGGCCATTCGAATTGATTGGACAGGTTCGCGCCGATGCGCGGCTCCAAGGCAGCGAACGGGTTGCTGCCGTCGCCGCGCCGCCCCAGGCCCCAGACCGCAGGCGCTCGCGCCACCGTCAGGGCGACGTACAGCAGTGCGCACAGCGCCACGTGGGCGGCCATGGGCAGGATCGGCGAAGCGGCCATGGACATGTCGGTGCGTGATCCTTGGGCTGAGGGCACAACAGCTGGGCGGGCGCGGACGCGCAAGGACGCCCACGCCCTCAGCCGATCATGCCATGCGCGCCGGCGCGCGCAGGCATCAGAACCCCGTGCGCGCTTCCAGGTGCTGTTCCACCTCGGCGCGCGTGGTCCACAGGGTGCGGAACTCACCCCTGGACAGCAACTCCAGCTGGTCGCTGATGTGGGGCGAGCCGGGCTGGCTGGCGTTGCCATAACTCATCAGGCCCTTGGCCTTGATCGGCGTGCTGAACTCCACCATCGACACCCAGGTCTCGCCGTGCTGGGGCAGGCGCTCGCCATCGGCGTTGAGCGGATCCCAGGTGATGACATCGAACGCGCCGAGATTGCCGAAGCCGCCGCGGCCGGGCAGGTTCACCTGGCCCAGGTGGAAGCGCGAGACCTCGCCGTAGGGGCGGTCGATCGCGCCGTAGAGCTCCCGGGTTTTGGCCACGGCCTGCTTGAGCTGGCGCACGGCCAGCGCCGGGTCCTTCAGGCCGCTGGGCGTGGTCAGCGGCGCCTCCAGCGACCACGGCGTGGCATAGCCGGCCTGCGAGGCATACCTGGCATCGCCGGTGAACAACCGCGCCCACTGCTCGAACAGCAGCGCGCCGCGACTGTCGGCTTCGAAATGACGGTCCCAGCCCTTGAGCACCTGCAGCGCGGCGAGGATGTCCGGGTCGCTGCTGCCTTCGGCGGCGGCGTACAGCTGCGGCAGGGTGCGGTCGGCGGCCAGCGCCTGCGCGGTGCGCTTGAGCGCGATGAACTGGTCCAAGTCGATCCGCTCGTGCTCGGCCAGCATCTTCACCGAGTTCTGCGCGCGCAGGGACATCGGCCCCAGCGGCGCGGTGTAGGCCGGGAAGGCCTCGGGATCCAGCGCGCGCGGCCAGCTGGCCAGCCACGGCGGATCGTTGGTGTTCTGCACGAAGCCGCCGGCCGGGTTGATGACCTTGGGCAGATCCTCGTAGCCGTGCACCTGCGTCCACAGCGTGCTGGAGGTGTCGCCCGGCACCAGGGCGCTCCAGTATTTCAGATCGCCCTGCGCATGTTTGGGCAGGATGCCGTTGTCCAGGAACATCACGTTGCCGGCCTTGTCGGCATAGACGATGTTGAACATCGGCACCTGCAGCTGCTTCAGCGCGGCCTGGAACTGGCTGAAGTCGGTGGCCTTGCCCATATCCCAGTACTGCTTGAGCATGTGCGGGCGGTCCAGGCCGGCCACGCGCAGCGCCACGGTGGCGCCGTCGTAGCGCTGAAATACCGGACCGTGCACGGTGTGCCGCACCTGGAGCGCCTCGGTCTTCAGCGCGCCATCGGGCTGGCGGATCTTCAGCGTTTTCTCTTCCACCTCGAACGGGCGCACCTTGCCATCCAGCAGGTAGCCATCGCCGGACAGGGCGAGCTTGTAGGTGGTCTGGCCCAGCATCGTGTTGACCGTGTTGGTAAAGCCCAGGTCCTTGTTGAAGCCGAAGCGCAGGATCGGCAGCCCCACCTGGGTGGCGCCGTACAGGTCCAGGCCCGGCCCGTTGAGATGGGCCTCGTAGTAGGTGTAGTAGCCGGTGCCCCAGGGCAGGTGCGGATTGGCCAGCAGCATGGCGTGGCCATCGCGGGTCTTGCGCGGCATCAGCGCCCAGGCATTGGATCCATCGCGTGCCTGCGCGTCCTTGGGCGCCTCGCCCAGCACCTTGGCCGGCGAGGCGATGTAGATGTAGTTCATCAGCCGGTGCGCGTGCGCCACCACGTCCACGCCTGTCAGCGGCAGCACCACCTTCAGCTCTTCCTGGACCGCGTCCGGGTTGGCGGCGACATAGGCGTTGATGCCCTGGGCGAAGGCATCCAGGTCGGCGCGGAAGCCCGGATCCTGCTGCCGGTACCACTGCTGCGCGCGGGAGTAGACGTCGTTGGCCGCCATCCAGCGGTCCTGCTCGGCGTACTTCTCGCCCCAGTATTCGGCCGCACGTCCCCGCGCCTCGCCGTACAGCCGCAACAGCACATTGCCGTGGCTCTGGGTCTGCGCCCAGCCGAAGCCGTAGAACACCCCGGCCTCGGTCCTGGCGTACACGTGCGGCACGCCGTAGCGGTCCCACAGGATCTCGCCACCGCCAGCACTGGTCGGCGCGGCGCTGGCCGGCGACACGATGACCAGCGCGGCCAGCAGCAGCCCGGCGCTCTTGAGGATCGCGCCCGCGCGGGCGCCGAAGGGGATTGGATCGGCCACTGCACACTCCTTGGGGGAAGGTGGCCTCGAGCTTGGTGCACCTGACGCCCCAGGTAAACCCATCGGAGCACGCAGCAGCCCGCACCGTAGCGGGCACGGCTCTCGGCGCCGGAATCTGGTGGACAAGCTCCGCGTTGTCCACCCTACGCCGAGTAGGGTGGATGACGCTCCTCCATCCACCACCGCAGCGAACGGACCGGCGCGCGACGCCTCATCCTCCATCGGGCGCCCCACCTCGGCGGACAAGCTTCGCGTTGTCCTTCCCACGCCGACCGTAGGGTGGATGGCGCTCCTCCATCCACCACCGCAGCGAACGGACCGGCGCGCGACGGCTCATCCTCCATCGTGCGCCCCACCTCGGCGGACAAGCTTCGCGTTGTCCGCCCTACGCCGACCGTAGGGTGGATGACGCTCCTCCATCCACCACCGCAGCGAACGGACCGGCGCGCGACGCCTCATCCTCCATCGGGCGCCCCACCTCTGCGGACAAGCTTCGCGTTGTCCGCCCTACGCCGACCGTCGCCCCACGCCGACCGTAGGGTGGATGACGCCCCTCCATCCACCACCGCCGCAAACGGACCAGCGGGGACGCGTCTGCTCAGACTCGTTCCTGCGTCCCTGCGCGCGTTGGCTTTGCGCAGGGACGCAGGAACGAGTGAAAAGCGAAGCATTGACTTGCGCTCACTCGCTTCTCGTTCCCCCAACGCGTTCCTCGCTCTTCGTCCCTGACTCGGTCTCGCTTCAGCGCTGCAACCGGCCGATCCACTTGCATAACCGAGCGGGGTCGCGCGGCGACATGGACGTTCAATCGCAAAAAAGTACCGAAAACGGTACCATTCGAGCGGGAAACGTATCGGAGTCCGTGCCGCCATGGGCAACACCATCACCATCGCTGAGATCAAACGCCGTGGAATGGCTGCGATCGAGGAAGGACTGCGGCAGGGCCCTGTCCGCATCATCAAGCGCAACAAATCGGCCGCGGTTGTGCTCTCGGAGGAAGAGTATCTGCGCCTGACCGACGGGCCGCCGCCGGCTAGACAAGGCCTGACCGCGCTGGAGTGGCTGCTGTCGCAGCCGGCCTCCGGCACGCGCAGCAAGGCGGAGATCGACGCAGCATTGGCCAAAGCGCGCGGCTGGTGATCGCCTTCTTCGATGCCAGTGCCTTGATCTACCTGATCGAGGGCAACGAGCCTTTCGCAGGGCGCGTGCGCAGGGAATTGGCCGCAGTGTCGCAGGCGCATCCCAACCTTGGAACCGCGGTCAGTCGCCTGTCGTGGCTGGAATGCAGGGTCGGTCCGATCAAGCATGACAATGCTGCTGCCCTGGCGCTGTTCGATGCGTTCTTCACCCGACCGGATCTGCTCTGGATCGAGCTGGATCGCGACGTCGTAGAGCTCGCCACGGCGATCCGTGTCCGGCACGGGCTGCGTACCCCGGACGCCCTGCAGGCAGCCAGTTGCCTGCAGCTAGGCGCCGATCACCTGTTGCTGACGGGCGACGCCTCGTTCAAGCGTGTCCACGGCCTGAAGGTGACAGTACTTGCCTGAGCCCTGGAAGAGATAACGAGTGAAGAGGAACGAGGAACGAGTAGGAGCGGCTGGATGGCCTTGCCTTCCACTCGTTCCTCGTTCCTCTCAACTCGTTCCTCGCCCTACGCTCCCCCCTCAATCCACCACGCGGCAGAACACCGCCTTCAGATACCGCGATTCCTGCACGTGGGCCATGAACGGGTGGTCCGGGCCGGCGCCGGACACCTTGAGGATCTGGATGGTGCGGCCGGAGAAGTAGGAGGCCCGGCGCAGCATGTCCAGGAACTCGTGCTCGGCCACCAGCCCGGTGCAGGAGAAGGTCGCGAACAGGCCGCCGGGCTTGACCACGCCCAGGGCCAGCTTGTTCATGTCCAGGTACTTCTTCAGCGCCGGGATCACCTGGTCGCGGTCGCGGGTCATCTTGGCCGGGTCCAGGATCACCACGTCGTACTGCTCGCCGCGGTTGGCCGCATCGCGAAGGTAGGGAAAGATGTCGGCCTGCACGAAGCGCGGGCGCACGTTGTTGAGCTTGGCGTTGCCCTTGGCGATGGCGATCACGTCCTGGTCGATGTCCACGCCCAGTACGTCGCTGGCCCCGCGCGCGGCGGCGTAGACCGCAAAGCCGCCGGTGTTGCAGCACAGGTCCAGCACGGTCTTGCCTTCCACCTGCTGGCTCAGCCACTGCCGGTTCTCGCGCTGGTCGGCGAAGAAGCCAGTCTTGTGCGCGCCGGCCGGGTCGGCGCGGAAGCGGATGCCGTACTCGGTGATGATCTCGGCCTCGGTGCCCGAGGTGCTGTGGAAGTCGAAGCTCTCCTGCTTCTGCACGTGCTCGTCGGCGAAGCTGTGGAAGCGGCAGCCGGGGAACTGCGCGCGCAGGGCCTCGTAGATCCAGTCGCGGTGGCGGAACATGCCGGCGGCGAAGAACTCCACCACGATCAGGTCGCCATAGCGATCCACCACCAGGCCGGACAGGCCATCGCCCTCGCTGTGCACCACGCGCCAGGCGTCGGAGACCGCATCGAGCTTGAGCCAGTCCCGGCGCAGCGACACGGCCGCGGCGATCTTGCGCTGGAACCAGGCCTCATCCACGGCCACGTCCGGGTCGGTCTCCAGGATGCGTACGGCGATGCGCGAATGGCCGTTGTAGAAGCCGCGGCCGATCCATTCGCCATCCACCCCGAACACGTCCACCAGGCTGCCCGGCTTGGGCTTCTGCGGCGGCTTTTCGACGAGTTTCTGGAAGATCCAGGGATGGGAGGAACGCCAGGCGTTCTTGAGGCGGACGGCGGGGAGCTGAATGGTCATCGGCCTATTCTACGTGGCCGCGTTGACGCGGCCGCGGCCAGCTGCGCAGAATCTGCGCAGAAGGGGAGTAGCTCCCACGCGTTGTCGCCGTCAAGTCGGGCCGCATTGGCCCCGGTGCAACGGCAACCGGTCCACCGCCGGTTGTGAGCGAGACCTTCGCCGCATCGGCGAAGGCGTCCCGGTTCACGAGTCCATCCGTCCCCGCGCGACATCCTGACCTGGTCCGGTCCGGTTTCCCCCTCACGCGACGGAGAATGACGATGCAGACGATTGCCAACCCCTGGCTCTGGGGCGGATTTGCGGTGGTGGTGATCGCCGCGCTGCTGGCCGACCTGGTGCTGATGCGCCACGGCGGGCCGCACAAGGTGACCTTCAAGGAAGCGACCTGGTGGTCCATCGGCTGGATCGTGCTGGCGCTGCTGTTCAACGCCGGCCTGTGGTGGTACCTGCGCGGCACCCTGGACACGGCCGAGGCCAACCGCATCGGCCTGGAGTTCCTGACCGGCTATCTGGTCGAGAAATCCCTGGCGGTGGACAACATCTTCGTGTTCCTGATGGTGATGAGCTACTTCGCCGTGCCGGAGGAAGAGCGGCAGAAGGTGCTGGTGATCGGCGTGCTGGGCGCGATCGTGCTGCGCGCGGTGATGATCTTCGCCGGCGCCGCGCTGCTGACCAAGTTTCACTGGCTGCTGTACGTGTTCGGCGCGTTCCTGCTGTTCACCGGCATCAAGATGTGGTTCTCCGCGGGCAAGGAACCGGACCTGGAATCCAACCCGGCGCTGCGCTGGATGCGCAGCCATTTGCGCCTGACCGACGGGTATCACGGCCATGCCCTGAGCGTGATGCGCGAGGGCAAGCGCTGGTTCACGCCGCTGTTCGTGGTGCTGATCCTGATCGCGGTGACCGACGTGATCTTCGCGGTGGATTCGATCCCGGCGATCTTCGCCATCACCACCGACCCGTTCATCGTGCTGACCTCCAACGTGTTCGCGGTGCTGGGCCTGCGCGCGATGTTCTTCCTGCTGGCCGGCATGGCCGACCGCTTCCACCTGCTGCCCTACGGCCTGGCCGTGGTGCTGGTCTACATCGGCGCAAAGATGCTGCTGATCGATGTGGTGAAGATCCCGGTGCTGGTCTCGTTGGGGGTGGTGTTTGGCATCCTGGCGGTGACGGTGTGGCTGAGCCTGGTACGGCCTGCCAAGGGCACTGACTGAGGGCTGGGGAGCTGGTGAGTGAGGAACGAGTGTTGAGGAACGAGGAACGAGTGTGAGCAGTGCCGCTCGCTCCATGCCGCTCACCTCGCAACTCTCCACCCGCCCCCCTTGTCGCCGAGGCTCCGTACTTCCCTGTGGGAGCGGATTCAGCCGCGAAGAGGCTTTACCGGTAATGCCTCTTCGCGGCTGAAGCCGCTCCCACAGACCCCCCGGGCTTCGCGCGTACCCGCCCTCTCTGCCCCGGCTTTTCCGCTCACTCCTCACTCCTCACTCCTCGCCTCATCCCTCACTCCTCCCCCCAACTCCTTCCTCGTTCCTCCCCACTCGTTCCTCAACACGGGACACAGAATCCCGCTTGCATTCCACCCCCGCCACCGCCATCGAGGCAGGCATGGACAGCCATCACCCCGACGATCCGCGCTTCGATGCGCAAGCCCAGGGCCGCTTCGACCGCCGCCGCCTGCTGCGCGCGCTCAATGCCAGCCTGGTGTTCGTGCTGCTGCTGGTGCTGGTGTATTCGGCCCAGGGCAGCTTCGACTGGCGGCCGTGGGCGGTGGCGCCGCACGCGCTGGAGGGCCTGAAGGGGCTGCTGACCGCGCCGCTGCTGCATGGCTCGGTTGATCACATCGCCGCCAATGCGGTGGCGCTGCTGATGCTGGGCACGCTGGCCGGCAGCGTCTATCCCAAGGCCACCGTGCGCGCGCTGCCGCTGCTGTGGCTGGGCTCGGGCCTGGGCGCCTGGCTGCTGGGCGATGCCGGCTCGCGGCACCTGGGCGCCAGCGGCGTCGGCCATGGCCTGATGTTCCTGGTGTTCGGGCTGGGCCTGCTGCGCCGCGACCGCGCGGCCATCGCCACCAGCATGATCGCCTTCCTGTTCTACGGCAGCATGCTGGTGACCGTGCTGCCGCACGAGCCCGGCGTGTCCTGGCAGGCGCACATGGGCGGGGCCATCGGCGGACTGGTGGCGGCGCTGCTGTTCCGCCGCGCCGATCCGGCCCTGCCGCGCAAGCGCTACAGCTGGGAGGACGAGGAGGAGGCGCAGGCGCTGGCCGAGGACCCGGATGGCCTGGAGCTGCCGATGCCGCGCGAGGTCCCGGTGCTGTGGCATCCGGCGCCGCCGACGCGGGTGGTGCTGCCGTTTCCCGCGCCGCGTCCGCCTTCTCCGGATCTGCCCCCAACCGCGCCCGGTCGGGGCCAGCCCTGATCGCCGCGCGCGGCGCCGGCCCACGCTGAGGCTGCACAGTCTCGATGGAGTCTCAAACAACCCCGAAAGCATCCCGTGGGAGCGGCTTCAGCCGCTAAGGGGCTTTGGCGGGCCAGCCCCTTCGCGGCTAAAGCCGCTTCCACGGGGCGACAGGCGGCGCGGTCATGGCGAAGCGTGGCGATGCGAGGTTCCCCTTAGACTCGGGGGCCCGTTGTGCCTGGAGTGGTCCATGTTCCCGAAGCGTCTCCTGCTCTGCCTGCTGCTGCTTGGCTGCATGACCGCGCCTGCCTTGGCCGAGCCCGCGGTTCAGGCCGCCGCGCGTCCGCGCGTCGTCGGCTACGTGGCCAATGGCGAGCAGCTGCCGGACATCGACCCGCGCAAGCTGGATGTGATCAATTTCGCCTTCACCGTGGTTGGCCCGGACCACCGCGTGCGCTTTCCCGACGCCCTGGGGCCGCGCACGGTCGATGGACTGGTCGCCCTGCGCAAGCGCAACCCCGACCTGAAGGTCGTGCTGTCCATCGGCGGCTGGGGCGCGGGCCACTTCTCCGAGGCCGCCGCCACCCCGGCCGCGCGCCAGGCCTTCACCGACAGTGCGATGGCGCTGCTGCGCCGGCACGACGTCGATGGCCTGGACGTGGACTGGGAATACCCCACCGTGGGCGATGCCGGGATCAGCGCCAGCCCGGCGGACCGGGACAACTTCACCGCGCTGTTGAAGTCCCTGCGCCAGGCGCTGGAGGCCCAAGGCAAGGTCACCCAGCGGCATTACCTGCTGACCATCGCCGCGGCCGAGGGGCGCTTTGCCGCCGGGCTGGACCTGCCGCGCATCGCGCCGCTGCTGGACTGGATCAACCTGATGACCTACGACTTCTACGGCAGCGCCACGCCCACCACCGGCCATTCCGGCGCGCTATACCCTTCGGCCCAGCGCAGGGGCGAGGGCCGCAGTGCCGACGAGGCAGTGCGTTACTTCACCCAGGCCGGCGTGCCGGCCGCCAAGCTGCACCTGGGCATGGCCTTCTACGGGCGTCGTTTTGGCGACGTGCAAGCGGACCAGCACGGCCTGCTGCAGCGCTATGCCAGCGATGGCGGCTTCATTTCCTACCGCCGCATCGTCGATGAGCGACTGACCGAGCACGGCTTCGAGCGGCACTGGGACGACAGCGCCCAGGCGGCCTGGCTGTGGAACCCCAGCACCGCGCAGATGATCAGCTACGACGACCCGCAGGCCTTACGGGCCAAGGTGGCCTACGTGCGCCGCCACGGCCTGGGCGGGGTGATGTTCTGGGAGTACCGCGAGGACCACGACGAGGACCTGCTGGACGTGGTGGGCGAGGCCCTGGACGCGCCCATGGAGACCGGCAGCTGACCGGTCCGGATCATCCGGCCTGAAGCCTGGCGGCCTTGGCCTGTGCGTGCGCGAGCTGCCGACGATGTAGGTAAGGGTCGTTGACGAAGGTGCCGAACGGAATCAGCGCGGCCAACGCCGTGCGCAGCCAGCCCACGATGCCGAAACCGCGCATCGGCAAGGTGACCAGCATCACCGCGATGTAGGCGATGAACGCCACGCCATGGGCCATGCCCAGCGGCGGCACCAGCACCGGGTTGTGCCAGAAGTACTTCAGCGGCATGGCGATGAGGAACAGGCCGATGGTGGTGATGCCCTCGATGAGGGCGATGAAGCGGAAGAAGCGGATCATGGGCAGTGCGGCAGCGGCGTCGGCGGCATTGTGCGGCATCGCGCCTGCGCCCGAGGGACGTCTTGCCTGATCGTCATGTCGCCGCAGACGACAACGCCACGCGACCTGCATCGCGCGGCGTTGTCGCAGGAACCGAGTACGACGGTCAGAACTTGGCCGTGAACTCCACCCCGTAGGTGCGCGGCTCGTTGAGGAAGCCGGTCAGGTTGTTGAAGTCGATCGCGCCCACCACGCGCTCCTGGTCGGTGATGTTGCGGCCATACAGCGCCACTTCGTAGTCGCCGTAGTGCCAGGCATAGCCCAGGCGCAGGCCGCCTTCCAGGGTCGACTTGCCGGTGAACTCGATCGACTCGTACAGGAAGAAGTCCACCTCGCTGCGATAGGCCCAGTCGGTGTAGACATAGAACTCGCTGCCCTCGGCCAGCGGGATGCCCCAGCGCGCGGTCAGGTTGTGGGTCCACTTGGGCGCCTGCGGCAACGCGTTGCCGTCGATCAGCGCGCGGCCCTGGGCGTCGAGCGGGTCGGTGACCGTGCATTGCGCGCATACCGCCACCGCCAGGCCCGGGTCCTTGATCTCGGTGTCGTTGTAGCTGCTGCCCAGGGTGACCAGAAAGTTGTCGGCCAGGTAGGCCTGCAGGTCCAGCTCGAAGCCCTGGCCCACGCTCTTGTCGGCGTTGAGCAGGATGTTGGCGTTGGCCGCGCCACCCACGGCGGTGAGCTGCTGGTCCTTGACCTCGTAGTAGAAGACGTTGGCGCTCAGGCGCGCGCGCTTGCCCCAGAAGTCGCTCTTGATGCCGAACTCGTAGGAGGTGGAAGTCTCCGGCTTGGCCACCGACTTGCCGTTGAAGTCGCCCGCGGCCTGGATGCTGCTGCCGCGATAGCCGGTGGCCACGCGCGCGAACAGGTTGGTGTCGTCGCTGAGCTTGTAGACGCCGGACAGGTCCCAGCTGAGCTTCTTGTCCTCCGGGGAGGCCGACAGGTTGCCATCGGGCTCGCCGGCGGCCAGTTCGGCCAGGCCGCCCTTCACGCCCTGGTAGGCCTGCACGGTCAGGTCCTTCTCATCGACCGTGTAGCGCAGGCCGGCGCGCAGCTCCAGCGCGTCGGTGGCCTGCCAGGTGGCCGCGCCGAAGGCGGCCCAGGACTTGTTGGTCTGGCGGATGCGCTCATAGCCGCTCTGCGCACCGGCCGCGAACAAGGTGTCGTAGCTGAAGCTCTCGACCTGGTAGTCCTCGTCGAAATAGAACAGGCCGGCCTGCCAGTTCCACGGGCCATCGAAGGCCGACTCGATGCGGAATTCCTGCGTGTACTGCTTGTGCTCGGGGATGCCGTCGGCGGTTTCCGACGCGAAGGGGATGAACCCCGGGCCGGAGGGCGGGGCGTAGACCGCGCCGTAGCCGCCATCGATGTCGCCGCGGTTGATCGTCTCCACCGACTCGTAGCCGGTGATCGAGTACAGCTTGTAGTCGCCCAGGTCCCAGCTCAGGCGCGCATTGGCGCCCTGCGAGTCCAGCTCGGAGTAGTTCAGGCCGTCCTGGGTGACCTTGGTGCGGTCGAAGCCCGGCACCAGGTCGTTGGTTCCGGGCTGGATGATGTTGGCGCGGAACAGCCGCGCGGTGCCGTTGAGGTGGCGCGCATGCGCGCCCAGCAGGGCCTCGAAGCCATCGCCCTCGTAGAGGAACTGCACGCGCGCGGCGGTCTCGTCATAGCCCTCGAAGCCATCGTTCGGACCCGGGTAGGCGTTGTCCACCCAGTCGTCGCGCCGCTGGTACAGCATCGAGGCGCGCGCGGACCAGCGCTCGCTCAGCGCACCGCCCACCGCGCCTTCCAGGTTCCACTGGTTGTAGCGGCCGTAGCCGATCTTGGCGTAGCCGTCGGTCTCCTGCGAGGGGCGCACCGAGTCGAACTTCACCACGCCGGCCGGGCTGTTGCGGCCGAACAGCGAGCCCTGCGGGCCGCGCAGCACTTCCACCCCGGCCAGGTCGAACAGTGGGAAGCCCTTGAGGATGGGGTTCTCCTGCACCACGTCGTCGTACACCAGCGACACCGGCTGGGAGGTGTTGAGACGGAAATCGGTGTTGCCGTAACCGCGGATGTAGAAGCGCGGGAAGGCGCGGCCGAAGGAGGACTCGATGTTCAGGCTGGGCACGCGACCGGACAGGTAGCGCACGTCCTGGCCGCCGGAGGCCAGCACCTGCAGCTGCTCGGCATCGATGGCCGAGATGGAGACCGGCACGTCCTGGATATTTTCCACGCGGCGCTGGGCGGTGACCTGCACCGTGTCCAGGGTGGAGGCCGTCGGCTGGCTGGTGCTGCTGTCCTGGGCCAGCACGGGCGCGCCGGGCAGGGCCAGGGCAATGGCGAGGGCAAGGCGGCGCGTATTCACGCGCGGCTGCGGCGATCGGGACATGGCGGGTTTCCGTGGGTGGTGGGGCGCGGCCCGGTCGGGCCTCGGCAGGCGCATGTTGCAGGACGATGACGCCGGCGGCAAACGCCCGCCATGCATGACCTTATGCAGGGCCGTGGGCGCATCGCGGCGGCTAGACTCGGCGCGTTCCTTCCGCGGTTGTTTCCCCTTGCCCAGACACGGATGCAGACCATGAGCCAGTGGTATTTCCTGACCGGCGCCGAGCAGACCCGCTCGGGCCCCTTCGACGACGCCGGCGCGCAGGCCTTCGTGCGCAGTAATCCCGCTGCGCTGGCCTGGCGCGAAGGCCTGGCCGGCTGGCAGCCGGCCGCCTCGCTGCCCGAGTTCGGCGGCAGCGCCGCGCCACCGCACATGCCGCCCCCGCCGGGTGCGGGCATGCGCGCGGACGATATCGATTTCCGCATCGTCGGCCATGACATGCAGTTCGTCGAAGTCGAGCTGGACCCGGGCGAAAGCGCGGTGGCCGAGGCCGGCGCGCTGATGTTCAAGGATTCCAGCGTGCAGATGGACACGGTGTTCGGCGATGGCCGCACCAGCGGCGCCGGTGGCGGCTTCATGGACAAGCTGCTGGCCGCCGGCAAGCGCGTGGTCACCGGGGAGAGCCTGTTCACCACCGTGTACACGCACACCGGCCAGGGCAAGGCCAAGGTCGCCTTCGCCGCACCGTTCCCCGGCACGGTGATCGCGCTGAAGCTGTCCGAGCACGGCGGCCGCCTGATCTGCCAGAAGGACAGTTTCCTGGCCGGCGCGCGCGGCGTGCAGCTGGGCATCGCCTTCCAGCGCAAGATCCTCACCGGCCTGTTCGGCGGCGAGGGCTTCATCATGCAGAAGCTCGAGGGCGACGGCTGGGTGTTCGTGCACGCTGGCGGCACCGTGGTCGAGCGCGAGCTGGCCGCGGGCGAGCGCATCGACGTGGACACCGGCTGCGTGGTGGCCTACCACGGCGGCGTGGACATGGACGTGCGCCGGGTGGCCGGCATCAAGAGCATGTTCTTCGGCGGCGAAGGCGTGTTCCTGGCCACCCTGACCGGCCCGGGCAAGGTGTGGCTGCAGTCGCTGCCGTTCTCGCGCCTGGCCGGGCGCATGCTGCAGGCCGCGCCGCAGGCCGGCGGCCAGAGCCGCGGCGAAGGCTCGGTGCTGGGCGGGCTGGGCCGCATCCTGGATGGGGACAACAACTTCTAGGACGGACGCATTGCGCGGGCTAACGCAAGGACTGGATCATGGAGCGCATCGCGTAGATGTCGATGCGCTTCTGATTACGACGTTGGCCGCTGGCGTATGTGTTGAGCCCGACGGTCGTGGTCGCGGTCATCGCTGCGCTTGCGGCGGCTGTCTTCGCCGTTCTTGCCAGAAAGGCTCTGTTCCTGGTGGCTGCGCTCGTGGTGTTCGACGATTTTGCTCATGACGGTGATCCAGTTCATGCGTTAGCCGAACCGTTGGCCCAAGTTGCCCACGGTTTGGTCTTGGCTGGCTAAGCTGCGCATCTTCCTCATTCAATCCTCGTCCCATGTCCGCTTCACGCCTGTCCTGCCTGCTGTTGACCGCCTGCGTGACCTTGCTTTCGGCCTGCGGCGGGGAGGCGGTGAAGCCAACGCCGCCGACACCGGCGGTGGTCACGCCGATCAAGCCGGTGCGCCCGGTGGTGGTGGGCATCGCCCTGGGCGGTGGTGCGGCCAAGGGCTTTGCGCATATCGGCGTGATCAAGATGCTGGAAGCCAACGGCATCAAGCCGGACGTGGTGGCCGGAACCAGCGCCGGCAGCGTGGTCGGCGCGCTCTACGCCAGCGGCATGGATGTGTTCCAGATGCAGGAAAAGGCCGTGGCGCTGGATGAATCCTCCATTCGCGACGTGCGCCTGTTCTCCGGCGGGCTGGTGCAGGGCCGCGCCCTGCAGGACTACGTCAACGCCCAGGTCGACAACCGGCCGCTGCAGAAGATGAAGAAACCTTTCATCGCCGTGGCCACGCGGTTGGAGGATGGCGAGCGCACCTTGTTCAACAAGGGCGACACCGGCCAGGCGGTGCGCGCCTCCTCCAGCGTGCCGGGGGTGTTCGAGCCGGTGGTGATCGGCAAGTACCACTATGTCGATGGCGGCGTGGTCAGCCCGGTGCCGGTGGATGCGGCCCGACAGCTGGGCGCGGATTTCGTCATCGCCGTGGACATCTCCACCAAGGCCAGCGGCGTGGCCCCGGGTGGCCTGCTGGGCACGGTCAACCAGTCCATCGCCATCATGGGCCAGCGCGCCGGCCAGCAGGAGCTGGCGCGCGCGGACGTCGTGATCCGCCCCAAGGTCAATGATTTCGGCGCGGCCGATTTCAGCCGCCGCAGCGCCGCGCTGCTGGAAGGCGAAAAGGCCGCGCTGGCGGTGATGCCGCAGATCAAGGCCAAGCTGGAACAGCTGCGCCACGAGCGCGCCGCGGCGGCCGCCGCGGCAGCCAAGCCCAAGGCGCCGCCCTGTGTGGAGCCCTCGCGCATGGCACGGCTGATGGGCCGCGGCGAGCCCTGCCCGCCGGGTTCGGCCGCGCCCTGACCCGCACCACGACCGTAGCCGATGGATTGGCTGGGAGGCTGTCCTGGTGCGCGCCCCTTCGCCGATGAATCGGCTCCCACAGGGAGCGAACCCGAGCTGCGCGGGCGCTGGCCGAGGCTCAGGCGCGTAGGGCGGATCGCGATCCGCCATCGCCCAAATGCTGTGCCGACGACGTAGCTGGGGGCGACGACATCGCTTGCATACGTGCTAGCCGCGGACCAGCTTGTGCAAAAGCTCCACAATCGCGTCGCCGGATCAGGGTCCCACCTCCTCACTGTTGTGGGAGCCGATTCATCGGCGAAGGGCTTTCCCGGCCAGGCCTCTTCGCCGATGAATTGGCTCCCACAGGGCCGGTAAGCCTCAGTAGTGCCAGCGCAGGCTGAAGGACACGAAGCGCGGTTCGCCGTAGTTCTGGTAGTCCAGGTTGGCCCAGTAGGTCTTGTCCAGCGCGTTGCGCACGGCCAGGGTCGCGGTCCAGTCCTCGTTGATGCGGTAGCTGGCATTGAAGTTGGCCAGCACGTAGGCGTCCTGGGTGACCGTGACCGGCGTGGTGGTGCCATCGCCATTGGGCCGGGCGATGTTGAAGCCCTGCACCTTGCTCTGCCAGCTCAGGCCGCCGCCGATGCTCAGGCGGTCCCAGCGACCGGGCAGGCGGTACTGGGTGGACAGCTGCAGGTAATCCTCCGGCAGGTTGGCGTAGATCAGGTTGGTCGGCGCGCGGGTGACCTTGACGTGGGTGTAGCCGGCGCTGAGCGTCCAGCCCGGCAGCAGCTGACCGTTGTAGTCCACCTCCCAGCCGCGGCTCTTGGTGCCGTCCACGCCGATGAAGGCCGAGGTGCCGTCGGGCAGCGTGCCTTCCGGCACGCTGGCATCGCGCACGGCAAAGTTGTCCTGCTTGGCCTCGAACACCGCCGCACTCACCAGCGCGGCGCCATCGAGCAGGCTGGCCTTGATGCCGGCCTCCAGGTTGGAACCTTCCACTGGCGCCAGCAGGTTGTTGTCCTTGTCGCGATAGTTCTGCGGGTTGAAGATCTCGGTGTAGCTGGCATAGAGCGAGACGTCCGGCACCAGGTCGTAGACCAGGCCCGCGTAGGGGGTGACCTCGTCCTGGACGTCGTAGCGCCCGCTGGTGCCGATGAATCGCCCCGTGGTGTCGAAGGCCTGCGTGCGCGTCTCCCAGGCGCTCAGGCGGGCGCCGGCGATCAGCGACAGCGGCTCGGCCAGGCGCAGGCGCGTGGAGGCGTATACGCCGCGCTGGGTGGTGCGCCCCATCCGCCAGCTGCCGGTGCGCGCGTAGGTCAACTCGGGGATGTCGCCGTCCCAGGCGTAGAGGTTGGGAATGTCATAGCGCCAGCCGGTCGTGGAGGTCAGCCCGGGGGTGAAGGTTTCCAGGTCCTGCCAACTGCCGCCGATCACCACATCGTGGTCGCGACCGAACAGGCGGTACTTGCCGGATAGATACACATCCACCGCGTCGCGACGGTCCTCGGTCTCGCCTGCGCTGGCCAGCAGCCAGATGCCCGCGCCGGTGCTCCGGTCCGGATAGCCCGAGCCGTACACGCGCAGGCTCTGCACCTGACCCTTGGTGCGCGCGACATTGACCTTCAGCAGCCAGTCCTCGCCGAAGGTCTGCTCCAGGTTGGCGAACAGCGTGCTGCTCTGGCGCTGCCAGCGCGCCCACTTGGGCGCCATGTTGGTCGAGCGCGGCAGGTGGGCGTAGGAACCGTCGGCGGCGAAGAACGGCACGGTGCCCCAGGTCGAGCCGACCGGGTTGTTGTCCTGGGTCTGGTAGCCCAGCGTGACCGTGGTGCTGTCGGTCACATCGCCCTCCAGCACGGCCATGCCGGACATTTTGTTCTCGCGGTAGCGGTCGTAGTAGGAGTCGCGGTCCTGCCAGGCGGCGACCCAGCGGCTGCGGAAGCGGCCGTCGGACGTCAGCGGCGCGGTGACATCGGTCTGCAGGCGGCGGAAATCCCAGCTGCCCACGCTGGCCGAGAACGAGGCGTCGAACTCCGTGCCCGGCCGCTTGCGCAGCATGTTGACCGTGGCCGAGGGAATGCCGGCGCCGCTGAGCAGGCCGTTGGCGCCGCGGATGACCTCGATGCGGTCGTAGAAGGCGGTGTCGTATTCCTGGTTGGTCGAGCCGCTGTAGGTGGGCAGGCTGTCGACCTGGAAGTCGGTGATCTGGAAGCCACGCGCGAAGTACAGCGGGCGTTGGGTGTCGTAGAAGGACACGTTGACGCCGGTGATGTTGCGCATCACGTCGTTGATGCTGAAAAGCGACTCGTCTTCCAGCCGCTGCAGGCCGATCACGCTCACCGACTGCGGGGTCTCCTGCAGGCTGATCGGCAGGCGCGTGGTGGTGGAGGGCTGGCGGCGCGTGCCACTGACGCTGACACCATCAAGGGTCTTGGCATCGCGCGCATCGGCGGCATCAGCGGCAGGCGCGTCGGCGGCCTGCACGGTGGTGGCGGCCACTGCGAGCGCGGCGAGCAGCGCCAGGGACAGGGGACGGCGCAGCGGCGCGCAGGCGCGGGACGACACAACAGCAGACATGGGCTTCCTCGAAGGACATGGGCGCGCCTGCCGCGCCGGGCATCCTTCCGACGGGCAATCGCAAACAGGTTGGGGGCTGGCCCTGGCGGGTTGGCGTGGCCCGATCCGGGCCGACAAGCAGCGGCGCACGAGCGGCCGACTGTGGCGCGCAAATGTAAATGAGTCTCAACAAAGGTACAACAGGCACCGGCGTCGCCGCGCTTGCCAGGATGCCGGCCGCAAGGATCGCCCGGTCTCTCTTTGAGGAGCAGCGCACGTGCACCAACTGCTACGCGCTGGCACGCGTAGAGCGCCTTGGGGAAACCTCCAACAGCCCGGCAGCATCCCGTGGGAGCGGCTTAGCCGCGAAGAGGCCTTCCCGGGAGCACCCCGTCGAGGCTAATGGTCCGAGACCACCCCGAACCGCTCCCACCCAACGCGCTGAGGACGACCCGGGCCTACCTTCAGTCGATCCGCTCGATGGTCTTGAGGTGATCCAGGATCAGCCTGACCACGGCCGAGCACTGCGCGCGTTGCGCGCAGCCGATCCAGCCCAGCTCGGCGATTTCGGCATGCGGCTGGGGATCGTCCACGTCCTGGCTCTCGTAGCAGGTCATCTTCACCAGCACCCCCTCGGGCTTGTTGTCGGCCTGGGCGCGGAACACGCCGGCGAACACCAGCGCCTCGGGGTCCAGGGTCACGCCGAGTTCCTCACTGACCTCGCGCACCAGGGCCTGCTCGTCGCTTTCGCCCGGCTCGCGCTTGCCGCCCGGCAGGTACCAGCGCTCGCGCCCGTGCGAACGGGCGGCCAGCAGCCGGCGCTCGCGGACGTGGATCAATGCCAGCTTGTCGATCTCCTGCAGCATGCTCGCCCTGCCCTCTCCCGTGGACCGCCGCACAGCCTAGCAGCGCCGGTGGCGTCATCGAAGGGCCCCTGCCGTGCGCCAGGCTCAGCGCGCCGCCGCGGCCGCGCGTTGCAGTGCGGCGATATCGCCACCCACGATCAGCGGCAGGCAGGCGGTGATGCGCTCGATCGGCCAGTCCCACCAGGCCAGCGCCTGTAGCGCCTGGACCTGCTCCGGGTCGAAACGCGCCTTGATCGGCCGCGCCGGGTTGCCGCCGACGATGGTGTAGGGCGCCACGTCTGCTGTGACCACCGAACGCGCCGACACGATGGCGCCATTGCCGATGCGCACCCCCGGCATGATCAGCGCCTCGTAGCCGATCCACACGTCGTGGCCGATCACCGTGTCGCCCTTGTACGGCAGCTCGCCGGGCCCCGGCATCACCGTCTCCCAGCCGTTGCCGAAGATCTGAAACGGATAGGTGGAAAGGCCGGCGAGCTTGTGGTTGGCGCCATTCATGATGAACTTGGCACCGCGTGCGATGGCGCAGAAGCGTCCGATCACCAGCCGGTCGCCGATGAAGGGAAAGTGGTAGAGCACGTTGCGCTCGAAGCCTTCCGAATCCTCCGGGTCATCGTAGTAGCTGTACTCGCCGACTTGGATCAGCGGGTTGCGCACGGTGTTGCGGATGAAGCACACCTGCGGAAAGCCTTCCATCGGATGCGGGTTGTCCGGGCTGGGTCCATGCATCGGCTGCACCTGGTGGCTGAAGGAATCGCCCCAGCCTAGCAAGGGCCTGGCGGCGCGCTCACCCCACCAGGGGGACGCCGCGGTCCTGCTTGACCACGCGCAGCACGAAGCTTGAGTTCACATCGGACACGCCGGTGGCATTGAGCAGGCGATCCAGCAGAAAGCGCGAGAAGTGCTCCAGGTCGCGCACCAGGATGTGCAGCAGGTAGTCCATGTCGCCGGTGAGCGCGTAGCAGGCCACCACCTCGTCCCACTGGCCGATGCGCTCGGCGAAATGCTCGATATCGCCCTGGCCGTGCTTTTCCAGCTGCACGCGCACGAAGGCGCGCAGGCCCAGGCCCAGCGCCTTGGCATCCAGGCGCGCGCCATAGCCGGCGATGATGCCGGCCTCCTCCAGTCGCTGGGTGCGGCGTAGGCAGGCCGAGGGCGACAGGCGGATCTGTGTGGCCAGCTCGGCATTGCTGCTGCGCCCCTGGGTCTGCAGCAGCGCCAGCAGGCGCAGGTCCGTGCGGTCCAGCGCGATGGTAGCGTCCATGTGTTGCTCCGCAGCAGCCAATGACGCAACAACATTGCGCCAATGCGCCCTGTGCGCGCAACTTCGCAAGCCTGTTGCGTGCGCCCCGCGCTACGGTGGTGGCCTGCCGATTCCGCCAGGACCTGCCGATGAACGCCGTGCCGCGCCGCGTGGAGAACCAGCTGACCGACAAGGGCTACGTGCCGGTCTACACCACCGCCGTGGTGGAGCAGCCGTGGGACCAGTACGCCGAGGAGGACCACGCCACCTGGGGCACCCTGTTCGAGCGCCAGCGCGCGCTGCTGGTGGGGCGGGCCTGCGATGAGTTCCTGGCCGCGCAGGATGCGATGGGCATGACCCCAGGGCAGATCCCGCGATTCGACCAGCTCAACCAGGCGCTGGGCGCGGCCACGGGCTGGCAACTGGTGGGGGTGGAGGGCCTGCTGCCCGAGCTGGAGTTCTTCGAGCACCTGGCGCATCGGCGCTTTCCGGTGACCTGGTGGATCCGTCGCCCGGACCAGATCGACTACATCGCCGAGCCGGACCTGTTCCACGACCTGTTCGGCCACGTGCCGCTGCTGATGAACCCGCTGTTCGCCGACTACATGGCTGCCTATGGCCGCGGTGGCGTCAAGGCCCACGGGATCGGCCCGGAGGCGCTGGCGGCATTGACGCGCCTGTATTGGTACACGGTGGAATTCGGCCTGATCCGCACCCCGCAGGGGTTGCGCATCTACGGGGCCGGCATCGTCTCGTCCAAGGGCGAGTCGCTGTACTCGCTGGAGAGCGATGCGCCCAACCGCCTGGGCTTCGACCTGGAGCGAGTGATGCGCACGCGCTACCGCATCGATACCTTCCAGAAGACCTACTTCGTCATCGATAGCTTCGAGCAGCTGATCCAGGTCACCGCACCGGACTTCACCCCTATCTACGCGCGCCTTGCCACGCTGGCCACGCTTCCGGCGGGTCAGGTGCAGCCGAACGACCGCGTCGATCATCGCGGGACAGGCCTGGGCTGGGCCGACGGCGGCGATGTCTGAACAGGCGCGCATGCACGCCTGGCCGGGTCATCGGCGCGTTTCCGATCCGTTGACACCCAGAGCCACACAGACTCACCCAGTCCTCACAAGCGCCCCCGGATAGTTCTCTCCGCGCAGCGTCTCAGGCTGCGATACGCACGCCCGGATACTGCCTGCATGGACTTCTCTGCCGACGAACTGTTCGAACAACTCGCCCTGCTCGATGAGACGCTGGCGGCCGTGCGTCAGCACGCCGGACACGGGGAACACCCCGAGCTCCATCGGCAGATGCAGAGCCACGCCCGCGCCCTGCGGATGATGCTCGGCACCGGGGTCGGCCCCCTGGCGGCGGACCTGGTGGAATCGGTGACACGGGTGCTGGAAGCCGGCGACCCGCAGGCGCCGTTGCTGTCCATGAGCCTGCAGCGCGATACGGTAGCGGCCATCGTGCGCCGCCAGGCGGCCAGCGCATCGTTCCCGTCGATCAGCACGCTCGACCCGATGATGGCGGTGCGCTGAGGCGCGAACGTCACACGCCGGCGCGACAGGCGCCGCTGCCGAACCCTCTACGCGTTGCGATTACGCGTGCCTGCCGTGCGCGCCCTGGCCCAGGCGCCGATACAGGGTGCTGCGGCTGATGCCGAGCTTGCGTGCGGCCTGCGACACGTTGCCTCCGCAATCGGCCACGGCCTGGCGCATGGCCGCTTCGGCCATGGCCTCCAGGCTGGCGGCCGGCGTCTGCTTGCCTACCGCCGATGACGTCGGCGCCAGCGGGCGCACATCATGCAGGTACGAAGGCAGCAGCTCCACGCCGATCACCGCGCTCGGTTCGCTCAGGGCCACCAGCGTGCGCAGGCAGGCGCCGAGCTGGCGCAGGTTGCCAGGCCAGTCGTAGGCGGCCAGCTGCGCCTGTGCATCGGGCATGAGCTGGCGGCCCTGACCCAGCTGCTGCCACAGCGACCGTACCAGCGTGGCGCGATCGGCGTGCGCGCGCAGGGGCGCCATGCGCACGGTGTGGTGGGCGATGCGGTAGTACAGGTCCGGGCGGAAGCGCCCTTCGCCCAGGGCCGCCTCCAGCTCGCGATGGGTGGCGCAGATCAAGGCGAAGTCCAGCTTGACCGGTTTGCCGCCGCCCAGGGGCGAGAGCTCGCGCTCCTGCAGCACCCGCAGCAGGCGCGGCTGCAGCGCCAGCGGCATGTCGCCGATCTCATCCAGGAACAACACCCCGCCGTCGGCCTGCCGCAGCAGGCCGGGGTTGCCATGCTTGCGCGCGCCGGTAAAGGCGCCGTCCTCGTAGCCGAACAGCTCGGCCTCGATCAGCCCTTCCGGCAACGCGGCGCAGTTGACCGCCACGAATGGCTTGCCCGCGCGCGTGCAGCGGCGATGCAACTCGCGCGCGAACACCTCCTTGCCGGTGCCGGTCTCGCCCTGCACCAGCACCGGCAGTCCGGCGTCGAGCACGCGGCGGGCGCGTCCGAGTTCGGCTTCGAGCAGCGCATCGAACAGCGGCGCGTCGGCCGACGGCGGCGCCACCGCGGAGGAGACGGTGATCGGTGGACGCGCGGCCGGGCGCTTGGGCCGGGCCTGGCCGTCTTCAACGCGGCCGTACAGCGCGCGGCCCTGGCGGTCCAGCAGCACGCCGTCATCGCGCAGCTTGCCCAGCGCATCCTCGAACAAGGCCGTGTACGCCGCGCGCCCCAGCTCGCTGCGCTCCAGGCCAAACAGCTGCAGCCCGGCCTGGTTTGCGGCGATCAGGCGGCCGCCGCGGAAGGCCAGCAGGCCTTCGCGCGCGGTGCCCAGCAAGGCCGGATCGCGATGCAGGCGCAGCAGCTCGGCATCGGGGATGCCCTCGTCGAAATAGCGGTGCTCGATGTTCGCCACGGCCAGGCGCGCCAGCCCCAGCGCGTGCATGTGCCGCACCGTGGAGTCTCCGGAGATATCCAGCACGCCGACCTGCAGCCCGTACGGGTCGAACACCGGGCAGGCCGAACAGCTCAGGATGCCGTGCGGCGCCAGGTAGTGCTCGCCGCCATGGACGACCACCGAGCGGCCCTCGACGATCGCCGTGCCGATGGCGTTGGTGCCGACCTGCGCCTCGTTCCAGCACGCACCTGGCATCAGCGCCACGCGGCCGGCGCGGTCGAGGAAACTGGCGCTGCCTTCGGCGTCCAGGATCCAGCCGTCCTCGTCGGTGAGGATGACGATGCTGCCGGTGGCGGCCGCGTCGGACGACAGCAGTTCCAGTTCGGCGCGCGCCAGGCGCCAGAGCTTTTCGTGGCGCTCGCGCATTTCCTTCAGGCGCGCGGCCGGCACCGGCTCGATGTGCGGCGCGGACTCGGCGGCAAGGCCCGAGCGTTGGCAGCGCAGCCAAGAGCGCAGGATGGTATCGGGCACCTTGCCCACCGGTGCCCCGCCCTGCTCGAAGAAGGCACGGCGGGCCTGGCCCAGGTGCCGGTCCGACTGCGATTGCTGCTGTGCCATGGTCCCTCCAGGTGTCGCATCTTGCGACACCGCAACAGTGCGCTGTCCCAATAAACATCACAGCCGCGGCCACTGCGCAACCGCGTTGCGTGACGCGGCGCAGCAGGTTCGAGCGGGGGCGCCAACCCACACGCGCGCAGGGCGCGTGATGCGGCGCAGCAGCGGATTTTTGGCATCGACCTTGCGCTGTCGAGCGGACCCAACCGGGCGACACCGACCCCGTACCAGGAGATCCGCATGAACGCCGTGACCAGCTCCAACCCGAAGGCCACCGACCCGCAGGCCATCTTCAAGCAGCGCTATGCCAACTTCATTGGCGGACAGTGGGTGGCGCCCAGGAGCGGGCAGTACTTCGACAACCTCACGCCAGTGACGGGCAAGGTGTTCACCTCGATCCCGCGTTCAAACGCAGAGGACATCGAGGCCGCGCTGGATGCCGCGCACGCGGCCAAGGCGGCGTGGGGTTCGGCCTCCACGACCGAGCGCGCCAACGTGCTGCTGAAGATCGCCGACCGCATCGAGCAGAACCTCGAGCTGTTGGCCTACGCCGAGACCTGGGACAACGGCAAGCCGGTGCGCGAGACGCTCAACGCCGACGTGCCGCTGTGCGTGGACCACTTCCGCTATTTCGCCGGTGCCCTGCGCGCGCAGGAAGGATCGATCTCCGAGATCGACAAGGACACCATCGCCTATCACTTCCACGAGCCGCTGGGCGTGGTCGGCCAGATCATCCCGTGGAACTTCCCGCTGCTGATGGCCTGCTGGAAGCTGGCCCCGGCGCTGGCCGCGGGCAACTGCGTGGTGATGAAGCCGGCCGAGCAGACCCCGGCCTCGATCCTGGTGCTGCTGGAAGTCATCGGCGACCTGTTGCCGCCGGGCGTGCTCAACGTGGTCAACGGCTTCGGCCTGGAGGCGGGCAAGCCGCTGGCCTCCAACCCGCGCATCGCCAAGATCGCCTTCACCGGCGAGACCACCACCGGTCGGCTGATCATGCAGTACGCCTCGCAGAACCTGATCCCGGTGACGCTGGAGCTGGGCGGCAAGTCGCCCAACATCTTCTTCGCCGACATCATGGCCGAGGACGACGATTTCCTGGACAAGGCGGTGGAAGGCTTCGTGCTGTTCGCCTTCAACCAGGGCGAGGTCTGCACCTGTCCTTCGCGCGCGCTGATCCAGGAGTCGATCTACGACAGGTTCATGGAAAAGGTCATCGCCCGGGTGGCGGCGATCAAGCAGGGCAATCCGCTGGACCCCAACACCATGGTTGGCGCCCAGGCCTCTGGCGAGCAGCTGGAGAAGATCCTGTCCTACATCGACATCGGCAAGCAGGAAGGGGCCGAGGTGTTGATCGGCGGTGAGCAGAACACCCTGGATGGCGAGCTGTCCGGCGGCTTCTACGTCAAGCCGACGGTGTTCAAAGGCCACAACAGGATGCGCATCTTCCAGGAAGAGATCTTCGGGCCGGTGGTGTCGGTGACGACCTTCAAGGACGAGGCCGAAGCGCTGGCCATCGCCAACGACACGCTCTACGGCCTGGGCGCCGGGGTGTGGAGCCGCGACGCCGCCCGCCTGTACCGCATGGGCCGGGCGATCCAGGCCGGCCGGGTGTGGACCAACTGCTACCACGCCTATCCGGCGCACGCGGCCTTCGGCGGCTACAAGCAGTCGGGCATCGGCCGGGAGAACCACAAGATGATGCTGGACCACTACCAGCAGACCAAGAACCTGCTGGTGAGCTATTCGCCCAAGGCGCTGGGCTTCTTCTGACGGCGCCTTGCGTCGGCGCGTGGCCCGCCTGCGCCGACGGCCAGTGCCTTGCCAGACCTGCGCCCTGCCCGCCCCGGTCCGATGCCTGCGGACCGGACCGCGGGGGCCGGTGCCGCGCCTTGCGCCTGATCAATGAACCGTGCGCGGCAGGGGCCCACCCTGGTCGCACATCCGATTCCCCAAGAAAAGCCTGAGACCCCATGAACAACACGATGAAAGCCGCCGTCGTCCGCCAATTCGGCAAACCCCTGGCGATCGAGGAAGTGCCGGTGCCGCGCCCGGGCGCCGGGGACATCCTGGTCAAGATCGAGGCCTGCGGTGTCTGCCATACCGACCTGCATGCCGCCGAGGGCGACTGGCCGGTCAAGCCCAACCCGCCCTTCATCCCCGGCCACGAAGGCGTTGGCCACGTGGTGGCCGTTGGCGCGGGGGTGAGCCACGTCAAGGAAGGCGACCGCGTCGGCGTGCCGTGGCTGTACTCGGCCTGCGGTCATTGCGAACACTGCATGGGCGGGTGGGAAACGCTGTGCGAGACCCAGCAGAACACCGGCTACTCGGTCAACGGTGGCTTCGCCGAGTACGCGCTGGCCAACGCCGGCTATGTCGGCCACCTGCCCAAGAACGTGGGCTTCGTCGAGGTCGCCCCGATCCTGTGCGCCGGCGTGACCGTCTACAAGGGGCTGAAGGTCACCGACACCAGGCCCGGCAACTGGGTGGTGATTTCCGGCATCGGCGGGTTGGGCCACATGGCGGTGCAATACGCCAAGGCGATGGGGCTGAACGTGGCCGCGGTGGACGTGGACGATGCCAAGCTCGCGCTGGCCAGCCGCCTGGGCGCGACGGTCACGGTCAATGCCAAAACCACCGACCCGGTCGCCTACCTGAAGAAGGAGATCGGCGGCGCCCACGGCGCACTGGTCACGGCGGTATCGCCCAAGGCCTTCGAGCAGGCCGTGGGCATGGTGCGGCGTGGCGGTACAGTCTCGCTCAACGGCCTGCCGCCGGGCGCCTTCCCGCTGGACATCTTCGGGCTGGTGCTCAACGGCGTGACCGTGCGCGGCTCGATCGTGGGCACGCGGCTGGACCTGCAGGAGTCGCTGGAGTTCGCCGAGCAGGGCAAGGTGAGCGCCACCGTGGCCACCGACCGGCTGGAGAACATCAACGAGGTCTTCTCGCGCATGCACGCCGGCAAGATCGAGGGCCGCGTGGTGCTGGACCTGGCGGCGTAGTCTCCAACCGATGGCGCGCGCCGGCGCAGGCGCCATCTTCTTGCGAAGGAGGGTGCATGGATACCCGACAGGTCGTGCCGACCCTGGCCGCGCTGCAGCTGATCGACAAGCTGCGCGCGCGCCATGGACCGCTGCTGTTCCACCAGTCCGGCGGTTGCTGCGATGGCTCTTCGCCGATGTGCTTTGCCACCGGCGACTTCATCGTCGGCGACCGCGACGTGCAGCTGGGCGAGATCGGCGGCGCGGCGTTCTACATCAGCCCCTCGCAGTTCGAGTACTGGAAGCACACGCAGTTGATCATCGACGTGGTCGAAGGCCGCGGCGGCATGTTCTCGCTGGAGAACGGCGAGGGCGTGCGCTTTTTGGTGCGCTCGCGGCTGTTCACCGACGAGGAGTTCGCGGCGCTGCAGGCGCAGGGGCGCGTGTGACCGAAGCATTGCGTGGAAGCGTCGCTAGGTGGCCTAGGGCCATGAGCCGCGAAGGGCCTTTCCCGGGAAAGCCTTTTCGCGGCCGAAGCCGCTCCCACTTCTGCGCTCCCACACGCGCTGATGGAGGGCGGTGGCCAGACCCGGCCGATTCCCCGCCGTCCATCGCCGATCCAGGGTTTCGGCTGCAACCAGCCGGGGCGCGGCGGCCCCCGGCTGGTACGATTGCGCTGTTTTGCCGCCGCCCATCGGCGATGCCGGCAGGACCTGACCCCCTTCCCTTCGCAACGAGTACTGCCGTGTCTTCCTTTGCTTCCGTAGAACAGGTTCCAGGCGACCCCATCCTGGGCCTGACCGAGGCCTACAACGCCGACACCCGCCCCGGCAAGGTCAATCTGGGCGTGGGCATCTATTACGACGAGTCCGGCCGCATCCCGCTGCTCAAGGCCGTGGCCAAGGTCGAAGACGCGCTGGCGCGCGAAGCCAAACCGCGCGGTTACCTGCCGATCGACGGGCTGCCGGCCTACACCCAGGCCACGCGCGAGCTGCTGTTCGGCAAGGACTCGCCGCTGCTGAAGGACGGCCGCGTGGCCACCACCCAGACCGTGGGCGGCAGCGGCGCGCTGCGCGTGGGCGCCGAGGTGCTGCGCAAGCTGCTGCCGCACGCCACGCTGGCGCTGAGCCGGCCCTCCTGGGAGAACCATCGCGCCGTGTTCGAAGCGGCCGGCTTCGAGGTCGGCGAGTACACCTATTTCGATCCGGCCCGCCATGGCGTGGATTTCGAGGGCATGCTGGCCGACCTGAAGGCGCTCAAGCCCAAGACCACGGTGTTGCTGCATGCCTGCTGCCACAACCCCACCGGCGCGGACCTGACCGTGGAGCAGTGGAAGCAGGTGGCCCAGGTGCTGAAGGCCGGCGACCTGTTCCCCTTCATCGACATGGCCTACCAGGGCTTTGACAAGGGCATCCGCGAGGATTCGGCCGCCATCCAGATCGTGGTCGATGCCGGCATCAGCGATTTCATCGTCGCCAGCTCCTACTCCAAGTCGTTCTCGCTGTATGGCGAGCGCGTGGGCGCGCTGTCCATCGTGGCCGCCACCGCCGAGCAGACCAAGGCGGTGCAGTCGCACGTCAAGCGCATCATCCGCACCATCTACTCCAGTCCGTCCACCCACGGCGCGGCGCTGGTGGCCGGCGTGCTCAACACCCCGGAGCTGCGCCAGGAATGGGAGCTGGAACTGACCGCCATGCGCGAGCGCATCCACGCCCTGCGGGCGGGCCTGGTGCAGAAGCTGGCCGAAGCCGGCGCCGGCGATTTCAGCTTCATCAGCCAGCAGGCCGGCATGTTCTCGTATTCCGGGCTGACCAAGGCCCAGGTCGACCGCCTGCGCGAAGAGCACGCCATCTACGCGGTGGGCTCGGGCCGGATCTGCGTGGCCGCGCTGAGCCAGGACAACCTGGACCGCGTGGCCGCCGCCATTGCCGCGGTGGTCAAGGGCTGAGGCAAGCCGGGCCCATGCGCTGACCCGCATGTGCGATCGAACCCGTCGATGCGTGGCATCGGCGGGTTTTATCTTCTCCAGATCGAGAAGAGCGAGAGGCGACGCGTTTGCGTACCGCTGCGTCGGAAGGCGACGGCGCTCCCCCGCCAGGACAGCCTGTCTCGCTCGCCGCAGCGACCACCGGCCATCGCGCTGCTGCACGCCTCAGGCGCGTTGGCTTCGGATTGAAAACCTCGTGATCCATCAGCTGCCGGGCCTGGCCCTGAGTCGGGGATGGCGCAGAGCGGGCCATGGATGGCCCGCGGCGGCGAGTTAGCCATGGATGGCTGACCGAGCCGAGGAGCCATGCCCGGCTCAGGGCCAGGCAGGTTGGCGGAGTCAGCTCTTCGCGTGTATCCACGGGCCATCCAGACATCTCAACCGTGGTGCACTTCGGTCACGATCCTCTTTGGATTGAAGACTTCACGATCCATCAGCTGCCGGGCCTGGCCCTGAGTCGGGGATGGCGCAAAGCGGGCCATGGATGGCCCGCGTCGGCGAGTCAGCCATGGATGGCTGACCGAGCCGAGGAGCCATGCCCGGCTCAGGGCAAGGCAGGTTGGCGGAGTCGGCTTTTCGCGTGTATCCACAGGCCATCCAGAAATCTCCACCGTGGTGCACTTCGGTCACGATCCTCTTTGGTGCGCACTACTTCTGCTTGCAACGCGCGCATGGACACGCGGTCTTGCAGGCACTGCGGGCATGATGCGTGCGCGTCGCTCCGGCGCCGATCCATCCACTGCCCGGGTGCGTACCTCGGCACCAGCGAGAACACACCCGCATGCGCTTATCCCCCCTGGCCCTTGGCCTGACCCTGGCCACCGCGTCGGCTTCCGCGCAGGAAGCGGCGTTTTCCGCCATGGACGCGGTCACCCTGGACAAGGTCCAGGTGCAGGCCACGCGCGTGCGCGGGGTGGCGCCCTTCGACCTGCCGGCCTCGCTCACCGTGGTCGGCACCACGGCCAATCGTCCGGGCGTGCAGCTCTCGGAGATGACCCAGACCATTCCCGGCCTGGTCGCGCGCGACCGCCAGAACTACGCGCAGGACACGCAGCTGTCCCTGCGTGGCTTCGGCGCGCGCTCCACCTTCGGCGTGCGCGGCGTGCGCCTGTACACCGACGGCATCCCCGCCTCCATGCCCGATGGCCAGGGCCAGGCCTCGCATTTCAACCTGCTGGGCGGGGATCGCATCGAAGTGCTGCGCGGGCCGTTCTCTGCGCTGTACGGCAACTCCTCCGGTGGCGTGGTGCAGCTGTGGAGCCAGGACGGCACCGATACGCCGCAGCTGCGGGCCGAAGGCTCGGCCGGCCCTGACCATGCCTGGACCGCTGGCGCGCGCGTGCTCGGCAGGCAGGGGACGGTGGGCTACAACCTGTCGGTGTCACGCTTCGAAACAGACGGCGTGCGCGCGCACAGCGCCGCGCGCCGCGATTCGGCCAACCTGAAGCTGGATATCGACCTCGGTACCGGCGGCCGGCTGGACCTGGTCGGCAACTTCCTGGACATGCCGCAGGCGCAGGACCCGCTTGGCCTGAGCTGGGCGCAGGTGCAGGACGATCCCACCCAGGCCACGCCGCAGGCGGCCGCCTTCAACACCCGCAAGTCGGTGCGCCAGTCGCAGGCCGGCGCGGTGTGGACCCAGGACCTCACCGACGCGCAGCAGCTGCGGGTGATGGCCTATGGCGGGCAGCGCGAGGTCATCCAGTTCCTGGCCATCCCCGCGGCCACCCAGGCCAATCCGCTGCATGCCGGTGGCGTGATCGACCTGGACAGCGGGTACGGCGGCGCCGATGCGCGCTGGTCGTGGAAAGGCCAGATCGCCGGCAAGCCGCTGGACATCACCGTGGGCGGCAACCTGGACCGCCAGCGCCAGCATCGCACCGGCTACGACAACTTCGTGGGCAGCACGCTGGGCGTGCGCGGCAACCTGCGCCGCGACGAGCGCAACGCGGTGGAGAACCTCGACGGCTTCGCCCAGGCGTACTGGAAGTTCGCCCCGCGCTGGTCGCTGCTGGCCGGGTTGCGCTACAGCACGGTGGAGTTCACCTCGCGCGATCGCTACATCGTCGGCCGCAATCCCGACGACAGCGGCCGCGCGCGCTACCACGACACCACGCCGGTGGCCGGCCTGGTGTTCGCGCCGAACGACACGCTGCGCCTGCATGTCTCGGCCGGCCGCGGGTTCGAGACCCCGACCTTCAACGAGCTGGGCTATCGCGCCGATGGCGGTGCGGGCCTGGCCTTCGAGCTCCAGCCGGCGATCAGCCAGAACCTGGAGCTGGGCATGAAGTGGCGCGCGCAGGCCGGGCATACGCTGGAGGCCGCGCTGTTCCGCGCCGATACGGATGACGAGCTGGCCGTGGCCACCAACAGCGGTGGGCGCAGCACCTACCGCAACGTCGGCCAGGCCCGGCGCCAGGGCGCGGAGGTGGCCAGCCATCTGGCGCTGGCGCAGGACTGGACGCTGGATGCGGCCTACACCTGGATCGATGCCAGCTTCCGCAGCGATTTCCTGGCCTGCAGCGGCACGCCCTGCAGCGTGCCGTCCACGCCGATCCGTGCCGGCACGCGCATTCCCGGCATTCCCGCGCAGCAGCTGTTCACCCGCCTGCAATGGCAGCCGGGTGCGTGGAGCACCGCGGTCGAAGCCATCGGCATGTCCTCGGTGACGGTGAACGACCAGGGCAGCGAGCGCGCCCCGGGCTACGGCCTGATCAACCTGGAGCTGGCCCACACCTGGCGCCTGGGCGAGGGCACGCTGCGCGCGTGGACCCGGCTGGAGAACGCCCTGGACCGCCGCTACATCGGCTCGGTCATCGTCAACGATGGCAACGGCCGCTACTACGAACCCGGCCCGGACCGTGGGCTGTGGGTGGGCGTGCGCTTCACCCGCTGACCGGCGCCGCGACGTGCGGTCAGCGGCCTAGCCCCGCACCAGCGCATCGCCGGTGATGTCGGCGATCGTGCGCGAGCTGGTCAGGGTCATCGCCACGCGCATTTCCTTCTCGATCAGCTCCAGCAGATGCTCCACCCCGGCACCGCCGGCTGCGGCCAGCGCATAGACCCAGGCGCGCCCCAGCATCACCGCGTCGGCGCCCAGGGCGATCATGCGCACCACGTCCAGGCCGTTGCGGATGCCAGAGTCGGCCATCACGGTGATATCGCCCTTCACCGCATCGGCGATGTCCGGCAGCGCACGCGCACTGGACAGCACGCCATCGAGCTGGCGGCCGCCATGGTTGGACACCACGATGCCGTCGGCGCCGAAGCGCACCGCATCGCGCGCATCCTCCGCATCCAGGATGCCTTTGATGATCATCGGCCCCTTCCAGAACGCGCGGATCCACTCCAGGTCTTTCCAGGAAATGGCCGGATCGAAGTTGGCGCCAAGCCAGCCGATGTAGTCCTCCAGCCCGGTGGGCTTGCCCAGGTAGCGGGAGACGTTGCCCAGGTCGTGCGGGCGGCCGCGCACGCCGACATCCCAGGCCCAGCGCGGGTGGGTCAGGGACTGCCAGTAGCGGCGCATGGCCGCGTTCGGCCCGCTCATGCCCGAGTGCAGGTCGCGATAGCGCGCGCCCGGCACCGGCATGTCCACGGTGAACACCAGCGTGCGCACGCCCGCGGCCTGCGCGCGCTCCAGCGCGTGGCGCATGAAGCCGCGGTCGCGCAGCACGTACAGCTGGAACCACATCGGCCGCGGCAGCGCCGGGGCGACTTCCTCGATCGGGCACACCGACACCGTGGACAGGGTGAAGGGCACGCCCTTGCGGGCCGCGGCCTGCGCGGCCTGCACCTCGCCCCGGCGGGCGTACATGCCGGTCAGCCCCACCGGCGCCAGCACCACCGGCAGCGCGAGCCGCTCGCCGAGCAGCGTGGTGGACAGGTCCAGCTGCGACATGTCCTTGAGCACGCGCTGGCGCAGGGCGATGTCGGCCAGGTCCGAGACGTTGCGCGCCAGCGTGCGCTCGGCGTAGGCGCCGCCATCGATGTAATGGAACAGGAACGGCGGCAGCCGGCGCTGTGCGGCGGCACGGTAATCGGTGGAGGAGGCAACGATCATGGGCTCACACGCGGATGCGGGCGGGGGACCCAATGCGCGGGCACGGCGTTCTGCGCGGCGCAACGGGTCATGCCAAATAGTGCCCCACCCGAGCCGATGCGTCGCTTGGGGCGCGCGCCGCCTCGATCCTGCCGTGCTCACCGAGGATCGTGCGAGCCATCACCACACGCCCGGCAAGACCTTCCACGTCCGGCGGGCATGCGCCTCCCAGGCCGCGCCGAAGGCCTGGGCCAGCACGGCTTCTTCCACCCGCATGCGGCGTGCGAACGCGGCCGTGGCCGCCAGGGCGATCACCCCCAACGAGGTCCAGCTGCCCAGCCCGAGCCCCAGGCCGTAGAAGCACGCCAGCACCCCGGTGTAGGACGGGTGGCGCAGCCAGCGGTACGGTCCTGCAGTGATCAGCGCATGGCCAGGCTGGATGCCCACGTCCACCGTGAACTGCCGCCCCAGCACCGCGATGGCCCAGAGACGGAACGCCAGCCCGCCGGCCACCAGCGCCGTGCCGGTCCACAGCAGCGGCAGGCGTGCGGCCGGCGGCCAGCGGCCGATGCCCAGCACGCTCAGGGCCACGGACACGATGATCGCCCCATACAGCACGGTCCACAGCATGCGCAGCGTGCCGCCGTCGCGCGCCGGATCGTCCTGGCTGCGGCGCCGACGGCCGATGAACACCTCCACCGCCCACCACGCGGCGCAGGCGATCCAGAACAGCAGTTGCGGCAGGTCCAGGTTCATGGCGTGCCCTCCAGATGCAGCGCGGGATCGCGCGATAGGTCCAGTGTGCGCCGCGCCCGCGTCAGCGCCAGTTGTCGGCGGTCACCACTGCGACCTGCCGGTCGTCACCTCAGCCATGCGCCCTCTGCCTCGCGAAACAACCGTGGAAGCCGAGCGGCACCGCATCCGGCAGCCAGGCCTGGGCCAGCGGACCGCGGTCGACATGGCGCGCATCGAGGACGGCAATCCCGCTGCGCCCGCGCGCTGCGTCCAGCAGGGTGCCAACCAGCCAGCCCTCGTCCGCGCGCGCGCTGTCCGGGCGTGGGACGAAGACGTGTTCCTCGGCCAGGACGTGGGGACCGTAGTCGTGTACCACGCGCCGTCCGCGCGCGACATCGAAGGCGGCCACCGCGTTGAAGTACGGCGCATCGTGCCGGCCAGCCGTGGTCGGCGCGTACAGCAGGGCGCCGCGCCCGGCGCCGGTGCGCGGGTCGAACACCGGGAACTCCAGGCCCGACAGGCCAGTCGGCTCCCACCGCGCGCCTCCCCGCGCCAGGTCCAGTCGCAGCGTGAGCAACTGGGTCGCGGCGCCGCGCTGGCCGGCGCCATCGCCATGCATCGCCGCGCCCATGGGCGAGCGCGCCTGCTCCGGGTCGTCGTGGCCCACGGCCCGCACCCAGAGCTCCCCGTTGCGCTCGAAAGCATCGCCGAAGTGATAGATCGCCGCGAACGGCGCCTCGAACCAGCGCGCCTGCCCGGGCCGGTCCTTGTCCACCACCGCGATGCGGCACGGCTGGTTGGATGTGAACTGCATGCGCTCGAAAAAGCTGGCCCCGGCCGCCGGATCGAACGCATAAGGCATCAGCACGAACACCAGCCGGCCCCGGGTCTGGCTGAAGGCGTGCAGATAGCCACGGGCCGGGGGCCGCACGATGTCGGCCGACAGCAGCCGGCCATCCGCGCCCAGGTGCCAGATCAGCAACCCGCTGCCGCCGATCAGGTCGATCGAGCCGAAGTTCCACACGCTGCCATCGGCATCGCGCAGCGGGTGCGCCGAGAACGGCATCGCCGCCAGGTCCTCGCGCCAGGTCACCGGGCCCAGCGTGGTGAGCTGGTCCGGGTCCAGTTCGAAGGCCGAGCCGGACTCGCACAGCGCGAACAGACGGCCGTCGATCAGAGTGACCGAGGTATTGGCGGTGTTGGCGCCATCGTTGTTGCGCACCGGCTGCGCATCGGGCACCGAGGTGCCGGCGGCCATGTACAGGAAGCGGCCGGCCTCCTGTTCGCGCGTGAACTTGGGGGTGGCCACCATGCGTGCCTGATGGGTCAGGGTGCCGTCGCCGTTGAAACGCCAGCGATGCACCATGCCGTCGCCGTCGAACCAATGGTCGTAACGGAAGCCGGCACGCTCGGTCCAGGCCGGCCCGTTGCGGTACAGGCTGCCGGCGAACCCTGCCGGCAGGCGGCCCTGCACCTGCACCGTCCTCGGTCCCAGCTGCGCGGCCTGCACGCTGCGCCAGCCCGCCAGCCAGGGATGCGCTGCAAGGCCCTTGGCGAAGGCCGCCGCCTCCCCGGCCAGCGCGCTGGCGGGGCGCAGCGCCAGGCCGCCGATCGCGGCGACTGTGGCACTGCCCAACAGGGAAGACAGGAAGCGACGACGGTCCATGGCGTGTTCTCCAGGTCCGCTCAGCGCAGTGTGATGACGATGGCGGTGCCCTGCTCGGGCAGTTCGAAGGCCGCCTCATCGAAGGTCGGCTTGCGCATTACCCTCGGGTTGTTGCTGAAGCCGTAGCCCTCGGTCGGCATGCCGATGATGTTGGTATCCAGGCGGCCGTTGCCGTTCTCATCGTGCATGACCTGGACCGCGTAGCGGCCGGCGGGAAGATCGCGGAAGACCACCTGCTGCTGGCGGCCGCTGGGCGAGAGCATCTGCGCGGCGGCGGGGGGGGCCTTGCCCTCCCAGCCCTCGGCCGAGACCGCCGCGATCTTAAGCCGTCCACCCGCCGCATGGAGGTCCTGCAGATCGATGGTGAGGTCTGCCGCGGCGGCGGGCAGGGTGAGCAACAGCAGCAGCGAAGCGGCAGAGACGATGAGTTTCATGGCGAAGGCCTCGTAGTGCGGTGGGTGTGCCGCCAGTCTCACGCGCCGCTCCCGCGCCTTGAATGGCGGTTGGTCATCAATGCGACCTGCCGGAAGTCACGACTTGCCGCCGGCCCATTGCCCAGCGCGCGAGGACGGGGGAGCATCGCCGCATGCGACCGACCCTGCGCGAAGTCTTCGAGCCGCTCAACATCGCCGGCCTGATCACCGTGGCCGCGGTGGCGCTGTCCTTCGGCTTCGAAGCCGACGGCAGCGCGCTGCGCTGGTGGCTGTTGGGCGGCTTTGCCGCGCTGTTCGTCGGCTACGACTGGATGAAGGGGCGGGCGTTGCTGCGCGACGCGGCGCTGTGCGTGCAGGCGGTGCTGGCGCTGTGGCTGGTCTCGCTGGAGCCGCGCGCCGGCACCGCGCCGGTGCTGCTGGTCATGCTGGTGGCGCACGTGGCCATGTGCTGGCGGCCAGTGGTGGTGCTGGCCTTCGGCCTGGCGATCAATCTCGGCCTGTATCTGACCCTGGACGCGGTGGGCTTCAAGCGGCAGTGGTTGATGGTGGTCATCTACGCCAGTTTCCAGGCGTTCTCGGCACTGGTGGCCTATTACGCACGCAATGCCGAGCGTGCCCGCGATGCGCTGGCCCTGGTCAACGCCGACCTGCTGGCCACGCGCGCGCTGCTGGCCGACAGCGCGCGCGATGCCGAGCGTTTGCGCGTGGCGCGCGAGCTGCACGACGTGGCCGGGCACAAGCTCACTGCGATGAAGCTCAACCTGCGCGCGCTGGCGGGCGACCCGGCCCTGGCCGAACGCAGCGAGGTGCGCATCGCCCAGCAGCTGTCCAGCGAACTGCTGGACGACATCCGCAGCGTGGTCCAGGCCCTGCGCGACACCCGTGGGCTGGACCTGCATACCGCGCTGCGCGCGCTGGCCGCGCCACTGCCGCGCCCGGCGCTGGCGCTGGACATCGCCGCCGATGCCACCGTCACCGACCCGGCCCTGGCCGAGACTCTGCTGCGCGTCGTGCAGGAGGCCCTGACCAACGCCGCCCGGCACACCGATGCGCAAACGCTGCACGTTCGGCTGGCACGGGAGGGCACGGTGCTGCTGCTACAGATCGAGGACGACGGCCGGCGCGGCGTGCGCCTGCACGAGGGCAACGGCCTGTCGGGCATGCGCGAGCGCATCGCGGCCGTGCACGGCACCTTGCAACTGGACACCAACCCGCGCGGCGCGCTGCGCATCACCGCAAGGATTCCCGCATGACCGCTCCCTCATCGCCCATCACGGTGGCCCTGGCCGATGACCAGGTGCTGGTGCGTGCCGGCCTGCGCGCCCTGCTGCAGGCACAGGGCATCCAGGTGGCCTTCGAGGCCGATGACGGCCAGGCGCTGCTGGACCAGCTGGCGCGGACCCCGGTGGACGTGGTGCTCAGCGACATCCGCATGCCGGGCCTGGACGGCATCGGGGCGCTGGAGGCCCTGCGCGCGCGCGGCGATCGCACGCCCGTGCTGCTGCTGACCACCTTCGACGATGCCGACCTGCTGCTGCGCGCCACCGAGGCCGGGGCGCAGGGTTTCCTGCTCAAGGACGCCGCGCCGGAGGACCTGCGCGAGGCCATCGCCCGCGTGGCCGCCGGCGAGACCCTGCTGCAGCCGGTCAGCACCGACCCGGTGCGCGCGCGCTACCAGTTCCACCAACAGGACACACCGCGCGAGACCTTCAGCGAGAAGGAAGTGGCGATCCTGCGCCTGCTGGCCGGCGGCTACTCCAACAAGGAGATCGCCCGCAGCATCTTCCTGGCCGAGGGCACGGTGAAGAACTACGTCTCCACCATCCTGGAAAAGCTCGGCACCCGCGACCGCACCCGCGCCGTGCTCAAGGCCATCACCCTGCGGATCATCTGACGGCCCAGAACACCGCAACGCCGCGCGCGACATCGGCGATGCGCACTGGCCCGGTACGACAAAACCGTTTCCAGTGCACTGCGGCTGGTGCCGGTTCGATCCTGCCGCCGCAAATCCTGTGACAATGCGCTCCCCCACGTCACAAGGCCCCCCACGATGCAGCCTGTCACCCTTACCCGCTACCTGGTCGAAGAACAGCGCGCCGGTCGCATCGGCGCCGAGCTGCGCCAGACCATCTCGGTCGTCATGCGCGCCTGCACCAGCATCTCCGTGGCGGTCAGCAAGGGCGCGCTGGGCGGTGTGCTGGGCGAGGCCGGCACCGGCAACGTGCAGGGCGAGGCGCAGAAGAAGCTGGATGTGATCAGCAACGACATCCTGCTGGAGGCCAACGCCTGGGGCGGCCACCTGGCCGCCTGCGCCTCGGAGGAGATGGATCACGCCGTGCCGGTGCCGGACGAGTATCCCAAGGGCGACTTCCTGCTGTTGTTCGACCCGCTCGATGGCAGCTCCAACATCGATGTCAACGTCTCGGTCGGCACCATCTTCTCGGTGCTGCGCTGCCCCGAAGGCCATCGTGAAACCCCGACCGATGCCGATTTCCTGCAGCCGGGCCGCCAGCAGGTCGCCGCCGGCTACTGCATCTACGGGCCGCAGACCATGCTGGTACTGACCATCGGCCACGGCACCCACGGCTTCACCCTGGACCGCGAACAGGGCGTGTTCGTGCTGACCCAGCGCGACATGCGCATCCCGGCCAGCACCCAGGAGTTCGCCGTCAACATGTCCAACCAGCGCCACTGGGAACCGCAGATGCAGGCCTACGTGGGCGACCTGCTGGCCGGCAAGGAGGGCGCGCGCGGCAAGGATTTCAACATGCGCTGGATCGCCTCGATGGTGGCCGACGTGCACCGCATCCTCACCCGCGGCGGCATCTTTATCTACCCCTGGGACAGGAAGGACCCGGACAAGGCCGGCAAGCTGCGCCTGATGTACGAGGCCAACCCCATGGGCCTTCTGGTGGAACAGGCCGGCGGCCTGGCCAGCACCGGCCGCGCGCGCATCCTCGACCTCCAGCCCGAGCACCTGCACCAGCGCGTGCCGGTGTTCCTGGGCTCGAAGGACGAAGTGGAAGCCGCCGAGGCCTACCACGCCAAGACCGGCGCCTGAGGCGCGGCAAGCGCCGCGGGGCAGGCAGACAAGAAGAGCCTGACCCGTCGGCGGCTTCGCTCCGCTCCAGCGCAACCGCGTAGGGTGGATGACGCTCCTTCATCCACCATCGCCTGGAGAAGGTCATGTGTGGGAAGCGGCGTTTCGCGCCTGATGGCCGAAGGTCACCTCGAGCCGCTCACACACCAGCGCTTCCAGATCCCTGCGCTCGATTGGGGACCCCCATCAGTGCTCACAATTTGGCGCTGCAAGATGGGTGCTCACCATCGTGGTGCCACGCCCCCGCAACTCGCCTTCCTGTGCCCAGCCGCCAGGGTCGATCGCCCTCGGGCATCGGGACAAGACCGCCAAGCTGACGGAAATGTCAGCTTCTTGAGACAATCGCCGCTTTGTTGCCGCGCCTGCGGCGTCACAAAGGCCGTTGCCGATGTCCTCTTCCCCGCTGCGCCGCGAAGTCGGCCCATTCGCCCTGATGCTGACCGGGCTTGGCTCGATCATCGGCTCGGGCTGGTTGTTCGGTGCCTGGCGTGCGGCCGGGCTGGCCGGCCCGGGCGCGATCTGGGCCTGGGTCCTGGGCGCGGCCATCATCACCACCATCGCCCTGGCCTATGCCGAACTGGGGGCGATGTTCCCCGAATCCGGCGGCATGGTGCGCTACAGCCACTACTCGCACGGCTCGCTGGTCGGCTTCATCGCCGGCTGGGCCAACTGGATCGCCATCGTCTCGGTCATCCCGGTCGAGGCCGAGGCCTCGGTGCAGTACATGGCGTCCTGGCCCTGGCCCTGGGCCCAGTCGCTGTACGTGGAGCAGGCCGGCGGCCTGGGGGAACTGAGCGTGCCCGGGCTGCTGATCGCCGCGGTGCTGGTGATCGTCTACTTCCTGCTGAACTTCTGGAGCGTCAAGCTGTTCGCGCACTCCAACACGCTGATCACCGTGTTCAAGCTGGTCGTGCCGGCGGCCACGGGCCTGGCGCTGATCGCCAGCGGCTTCCACGCCGGTAATTTCGACGTCGGCATCCATGGCGATGCGCACCGCGTGGATTTCGCCGCGGTGCTGACAGCCGTGGCCACGGCCGGCATCGTCTTCAGCTTCAACGGCTTCCAGAGCCCGGTGAACCTGGCCGGCGAGGCGCGCAACCCCGGGCGCAGCATTCCCTTCGCGGTGCTCGGCTCGATCGCCCTGGCCACGGTGGTCTACGTGATCCTGCAGGTCGCCTACCTGGGTGCGGTGCCGCCTGAGCTGCTGGCCAAGGCCGGCTGGCACGGCATCGATTTCCGCTCCCCGTTCGCCCAGCTGGCCATCCTCGTCAACCTGCACTGGCTGGCGATGCTGCTGTACGTGGACGCCTTCGTCAGCCCCAGCGGTACCGGCATCACCTACACGGCCACCACCTCGCGCATGCTTTACGGCATGCAGCGCAACGGCACCCTGCCGGCGGTGCTGGGCAGGCTGCACCCGCGCTGGGGCGTGCCGCGCAATGCCATGTGGTTCAACCTGCTGGTGTCCTACCTGTTCCTGTTCTTCTTCCGCGGCTGGGGCACGCTGGCGGCGGTGATCTCGGTGGCCACCATCATTTCCTACCTGACCGGGCCGGTCAGCGCGATGGCCCTGCGCCGCAGCGCGCCGGAGCTGCCGCGTCCGTTCCGCCTGGTCGGCCTGCCGGTGCTGGCCGGCGTGGCCTTCGTGATGGCCACCGAGCTGCTGTACTGGGCGCGCTGGCCGCTGACTGGGCAGATCATCCTGCTGATGGCCATTGCCCTGCCCGTCTACGCCTACTACCAGTGGCAACGTGCATGGAAGGATTTCGGCCGGCACCTGCGCGGGGCGGCCTGGCTGCTGGTGTACCTGCCGGTGGTGGCGCTGCTGTCCTGGGCGGGCAGTACCACCTTCGGTGGCCGCGGCTATCTGTCCTATGGCGCCGATCTGGTGGTGGTGGCGGTCGTCGGCGCGGTGTTCTACGTCTGGGGCGTGCGCGCCGGCTGGCGCACGCCGGGTCTGGAAGAGGCGCGCCACGGCTGAGCCACGCGTGCCGGGCTCGCAAGGCCGGCCGCCACGCCGGCACGCCGTGCCGTCGGCGCCGCCCTGGCGCGCTGCTAAGGTGTATGCCCATGAGCGCGCACGATCACGATTTCATTGAGGTCACTGCCGGGGCCGTGTCCAGGGAGCAGTGCCGGAGCATCATCGAACGCTTCGAGGCCAGCGGCCAGCAACGACCCGGCCTGGTCGGCGGCGGCCACTTCCCCGACCTCAAGCACAGCAGCGATATCAGCATCAGCGGCCAGCCCGGCTGGGCCGACGTTGAGCAGCTGCTCAACCAGGCCGTGTTCGGCGCGATGCTGCAATACCTGCGGCGCTACCCCTACGCACTGATCGCGCCGGTGATGCTGCAGTACACCCCTCCTGGCGGCAGCCCCCGGCGCATCGCCAGCGAGGACCTGCCCGGCATGAGCGATGCCGAGCTCTCGCAGCTGCTGATGGCGGTGTTCCGCCCGGGCCAGATCAACCTGCAGCGCTACCGCGCCGGCGAGGGCGGCTATCCCTACTGGCATTGCGAGCTGTATCCGAAGGACCGCGGCGGCGGCACCCTGCATCGGCACCTGCTGTGGACGCTGTACCTCAACGACGACTTCCAGGCCGGCGAGACCGAGTTCTTCCACCAGCAGCGCAAGATTATCCCGGCCACCGGCAGCCTGCTGATCGCCCCCACCGCCTTCACCCACACCCACCGCGGCAACCGCCCGCAGGGCGGGGACAAGTACATCGCCACCAGCTGGGTGCTGTTCCAGAGCGCGGAGAAGCTCTACGGCCTGGGCTGATCGCTGAGCGCCGGCACGTCCCGAGTCTTTCTTGCAGCTTCCGATCGAAATGCGGTTCGACTGAGCCGCTCACACGGGGTGCGCCTGCGGCGGCGCTGTCAGCGGTGCTCGGCCAGCAGCAGGCTGGTCTCCGACGCGGCGATGCCTTCCACATCGCGCAGCTGGCGCAGGGTCTGGTCGAAGCCGGCCAGGTCCTCGGTGCGGATCTCGGCCACCAGGTCCCAGCGGCCGTTGGTGGAATAGATCTTCACCACCTCCGGCAGGCGCCGCAGCGCGGCCACCACGCGGTCCCCAGCCCCGCCGCGCACCTCGATCTGGGTGATCGCCCGGACCCCGCCGGTGGCCATGTCGGTGCGCAGGCGCACGGTGAAGCCCAGCAGCAGGCCGCTGCGCTGCAGGCGGGCGATGCGGTTCTGCACGGTGCTGCGCGAAACCTTCAGCTGCTTGGCCAGCAGCGCCGCCGGCATGCGGCTGTCATGCCGCAGTAGCGCGATCAGGTCACGATCCAGCGCGTCGGTCGCCTCGGCCATCCGGTCTTCGTCCCATGTTGCTGCGGTGCATTGGCCAATCGCCACAACAGGCTGTCGATTCGCTCGATTCATCCCGAAAGCAGGCGATCTGCCGGCTTCAGGCTGGTTTTCGCCGGCCCTAGCATGACCTTACGCCAACATGGAGCACGCCGCCAATGATCGCCCCTTCCCGCCCCCGCATCCTGATGTGCCCGCCCACGCATTTCTCCGTGGACTACGACATCAATCCCTGGATGACCGGCAACCGCGACCGCATCGACCAGGCGCGTGCGCAGCAGCAATGGGAAGACCTGTACCGCCACATCAGCCACGCTGCCCAGGTGGAACTGATCGAACATGTCCCCGGCCTGCCCGACATGGTGTTCACCGCCAATGCCGGTCTGGTCTACCGCGACACCGCCGTGCCCAGCCGCTTCCGCCACGAGGAACGCGCGGGCGAAGAGACGCACTTCACCCGTTGGTTCAGCGGCAACGCATTCGCGGTGGACGCCCTGGACGGCATGTCCTTCGAGGGCGCCGGCGATGCCCTGCTCGATCGCGGCCAGCCGCTGCTGTGGGTCGGCTACGGCCATCGCAGCGATGGCCACGCGGCCGTGGCGTTGCAGCGCCTGCTCGGTGTGGAAACCGTGCCCCTGCAGCTGGTGGACCCGCGCTTCTATCACCTGGACACCTGCCTGTGCCCGCTGTCCGGCGGTGAGCTGATGTACTACCCGGCCGCCTTCGATGCCGCCTCCCAGGCAGCCATCGCCGCACGCGTGCCAGAGGACAAGCGCATCGTCGTCTCCGAAGAAGACGCCCTGGCCTTCGCCTGCAATGCGGTCAATCTGGATGACCTGGTGATCCTCAACCGCGCCAGCCCGGCCCTGCGCCAGCGGCTGGGCCAGGCGGGCTACCGCGTGCAGGAGACGCCGCTGGACGAGTTCCTCAAGGCCGGCGGTTCGGCCAAGTGCCTGACCCTGCGCCTGGATGAGCCCGGGTTGAACTAAGGCCTTGGATGCGACGCCCCGGGGCGTCCGGGCGTTGCGACGGCACGCTGGCGGTTCACGCCGCCGGCGCCGAGGCGGGCAAGGACACCGGGGCGCCAGGTGCGTCCAGCCCTGGCCCCCTGCTCGCCCACCCGTGCTGTGCGGCAATAGTCACCACGCCCGTGCGTACACCGATGGCCAGGCGCGGGGGTACCGCCCCGGTCCAGGCCACCGACCGCGGCGGTCATGCCCTCGTAGACTCCGCCCGCGGCGGCGCTGTCACAGCGCTCCGGCCTGCGCGAGGATGCGGCGGGCCTGCTTGAGGTGCGGCGCATCGACCATGCGACCGTCCACCTGAAGCGCGCCGGCGCCCGGCGCGGCGGCGAACGCGTCGACGATGCGCCGCGCATGCGCCACGGCCTGCGCATCGGGGGTGAAGGCGGCATTGATGATCGGCACCTGCGCCGGGTGCAGGGCCAGCATGCCGGTGAAGCCGTCGCGCGCTGCGCGCGCGGCGTAGGCGGCCAGGCCGGCTTGGTCCTTCAGCGCAGGATAGACCGTGTCGATGGCGGCCACCCCGGCGGCATGCGCGGCGAACAGCGCCAGCGCGCGCACGGTCTGGTAAGGCGGGGTGTACTGACCATCTGCCTCGCGGCTGGTGGCCGCGCCGATGGCCGCCGGCAGATCCTCCGCGCCCCAGGTCAGCCCGACCAGGTGCTCGGCGACCTGCGCATAGCTGCCCAGCTGGAAGATGGCCGCGGGCGTCTCGGTGGCGATCGGCAGGACCGGCACGGGCGCATCGCCCAGGTGCGCCGCCAGCGCGCGCACCGTGTTCGCGCCTTCGGCCTTGGGCAACACCAGCGCATCGGCGCCGCGCGCGGCGGCCAGATCGCGCGCCAGGGCGTCACCATCGATGGGGTTGATCCGCACCAGCACCGTGCCGCCTGGCGCGCGTGCGTGCAGGAATGCGGCCACGGCCGCGCGCGCGGCGTCCTTGTGCTCCGGCGCGACGGCGTCCTCCAGGTCCAGGATGATCGCGTCGGCGCCACTGGCCTGCGCCTTGGCAAAGCGCTCCGGGCGGTCGCCGGGCACGAACAGCAGCGAGCGCAGCCTCATGCCGGCGCTTGCCCCGAGCGCGTCAGCAGCGCGGTGCGCAGGCATTCGCACACCACTTCCTCGCGCTGGTTGAGCATGCGGTGGCGGAAGGTCACCAGCCCCGCCTCGGGCCGCGAGCGGCTGGGTCGCAGGTCCACCACCTCGGTCTGCGCGCGCAGCGTGTCGCCGATGAACACCGGCTTGGGCATCACGACCTTGTCGTAGCCCAGGTTGGCCACCAGCGTACCCAGCGTGGTGTCGCCCACCGACAGCCCGATCATCAGGGCGAAGGTGAAGGTGCCATTGACCAGGATCTGGCCGAACTCGCTGGCGCGCGCGGCCTCGGCGTCCAGGTGCAGCGGCTGCGGGTTGTGGGTCATGGTGGAAAACAGCAGGTTGTCGGTCTCGGTGACCGTCCTGCGCATCAGGTGCTCGATGCGATCGCCGATCGCCCACTGCTCAAAGTGCCGTCCGCCGCTCACGCCGCCTGCTCCTGTTCGATCACCAGCAACACCTTGCCTTCGCTCACCTGCGCGCCCACCTGCACGTTCAGCTCGCGCACCGTGCCGGCGAAGGGCGCCTGCAGGGTCTGCTCCATCTTCATCGCCTCCAGCACCACCAGCGCCTGCCCGCGCGCGACCGGCTCGCCCTGCGCCACCTGGACCGCCACGATGCGTCCGGGCATCGGCGCCAGCAGCGCGCCATCGCCGGTCTCGCCTGCCGCGCCCGCCTCCCCGAGGGTGGGCACCGACACCGGCCAGGCCTGGCCGGCGTCGAACAACAGCTGCGTGCCTTCCACGTTCACCAGCGCCGGCGCCGGGCCGGCCTGCCATTGCGCCAGGTGGACCGCCTCGCCCACGCGCACCGCAGCGCGCGGGTCGAGTGGCGCATTGACGCGGAAGCCGCGCAGCGCCGTCCACGGGCTGCCGTCGGCCGCCGGCAGCAGCGCGCTGGCGGCCTGGTCCAGCAGCGCCGGCGGCGGCGCGGCCGGTGGCAACAGCGCCTCCAGGTGCCGCGCGATGAAGCCGGTATCGACCTGCCCGGCCACGAACTGCGGGTGCGCCGCGGTGCGGGCCAGGAATGCCGCGTTGGTGCGCACCGGCCACACCTGCACCTGGGCGCAGGCCTGCGCCAGGCGCCGTGCGGCCTGCGCGCGCGTAGGCGCATGGGCGATGAGCTTGGCGATCATCGGGTCGTAGAACGGGCTGACCTCGCCGCCCTCCTCCACCCCGCTGTCCACGCGGATCCCCTCGGGCAGGCGCAGACGCTCGAGCGGGCCGGTGGATGGCAGGAAGCCGGTGGATGGATTCTCCGCGTACAACCGCGCCTCCATCGCCCAGCCATCGATCGCCAGCTGCTCCTGCGCCAGCGGCAGCGCCTGGCCCGAGGCCACGCGCAGCTGCCACTCCACCAGGTCCTGGCCGGTGATCGACTCGGTCACCGGGTGCTCCACCTGCAGCCGGGTGTTCATTTCCATGAACCAGATCGCGTCCGCACGCAGCCCCTGCGAGCCGTCGGCGATGAACTCGATGGTGCCGGCACCCACATAGTCCACCGCGCGCGCGGCCTTCACCGCCGCCGCGCACAGCGCCTGGCGCGTGGCCGCGTCCATGCCCGGCGCTGGCGCTTCCTCGATCACCTTCTGGTGGCGCCGCTGCAGCGAGCAGTCGCGTTCGAACAGGTGCACCACGTTGCCGTGCGTATCGCCGAACACCTGCACCTCGATATGGCGCGGGTTGTTGACGTACTTCTCCAGCAGCACGCGGTCATCGCCAAAGGCCGCGGCGGCCTCGCGCCGGCAGCTGTCCAGCGCGGCGGCGAAGTCGGCTGCGGCATCGACCTTGCGCATGCCCTTGCCGCCGCCGCCGGACACGGCCTTGATCAGCACCGGGTAACCGATGGCATCGGCCTCGCGCTGCAGGCGCGGCATCGACTGGTCTTCGCCCAGATAACCCGGCGTGACCGGCACGCCGGCCGCCTGCATGCGCGCCTTGGCTGCGTCCTTGCGCCCCATCGCGCGGATCGCTTCCGGCGGCGCGCCCACCCAGACCAGGCCGGCGGCGATCACCGCCTCGGCGAACTCGGCGTTCTCCGACAGGAAGCCGTAGCCGGGATGGATCGCGGCCGCGCCGGTCTGGCGCGCCGCGGCGAGCAGCTTGTCGGCGGACAGATAGCTCTCGCGCGCCGGCGCCGGGCCGATGCACACGGCCTGGTCGGCCTCGCGCACGAACGGCAGGCCGGCATCGGCTTCGGAATACACCGCGATGGTGCGCACGCCCAGGCGCTGGGCGGTGCGGATGATGCGGCGGGCGATCTCGCCGCGGTTGGCGATCAGCAGGCTCTCGATCATGGCAGTCACATCCGGAACACGCCGAATCGGGGCGCTTGTGGAATCGGTGCGTTCAAGGTGGCCGAAAACGCCAGCCCCAGCACGTCGCGGGTCTGCGCCGGGTCGATGATGCCGTCGTCCCACAGCCGCGCGGTGGCGAAGTAGGGATTGCCCTCGCGCTCGTAGACCTCGCGCATCGGGGTCTTGAAGGCCTCCAGCTGCTCGGGCGTCCAGCTGCCCGCGTCGCGGTGCACGGTGGCCAGCACCGAGGCGGCCTGCTCGCCGCCCATCACCGAGATGCGCGCGTTGGGCCAGGTGAACAGGAAGCGCGGGCTGTAGGCGCGCCCGCACATGCCGTAGTTGCCCGCGCCGAAGCTGCCACCGATCAGCACGGTGATCTTGGGCACGCTGGCGGTGGCCACCGCGGTGACCAGCTTGGCGCCGTGCTTGGCGATGCCCTCGGCCTCGTACTTGCCGCCGACCATGAAGCCGGAAATGTTCTGCAGGAACAGCAGCGGCACCCGGCGCTGGCAGGCCAGTTCGATGAAGTGCGCGCCCTTCTGCGCGCTCTCTGAGAACAGCACGCCGTTGTTGGCCAGGATCGCCACCGGGATGCCCCAGATGCGCGCGAAGCCGCACACCAGCGTGGTGCCGTACAGCGGCTTGAACTCGTGCAGCTCCGAGCCATCGACCAGGCGCGCGATCACCTCGTGCACGTCGTAGGGCGCGCGCACGTCCTGCGGAATGATCGAGTACAGGTCCTCGGCCGGCAGGCGCGGCGGCCGCGGCGGCTGCAGGTCGATGTCCACCGTCTTGGGATGGTTGAGGGTGGCCACGATCTGGCGCACCAGCAGCAGCGCGTGCGTATCGTCCTCGGCGACGTGGTCGACCACGCCCGAGCGCCGGCCGTGGGTGTCCGCACCGCCCAGCTCCTCGGCCGAGATCTCCTCGCCGGTGGCCGCCTTCACCAGCGGCGGGCCGGCCAGGAAGATCGTGCCCTGCCCGCGCACGATGATGGTCTCATCGCTCATCGCCGGCACGTAGGCGCCGCCGGCGGTGCAGCTGCCCATCACGCAGGCGATCTGGGCGATGCCCTTGGAGGACATCTGCGCCTGGTTGTAGAAGATGCGGCCGAAGTGCTCGCGGTCGGGAAACACCTCGGACTGGTGCGGCAGGTTGGCGCCGCCCGAATCGACCAGGTAGATGCACGGCAGGTGATTCTCCAGCGCGATCTCCTGCGCGCGCAGGTGCTTCTTGACCGTCATCGGGAAGTAGGCGCCGCCCTTCACCGTCGAGTCGTTGGCCAGGATCATCACCTCGCGCCCGCTGACCCGGCCGATGCCGCCGATCACCCCGGCGCCGGGCGCGCTGTCCTCGTACATGCCGTTGGCCGCCAGCGCCCCGATCTCCAGGAAGGGCGAGCCCGGGTCGAGCAGGCGGTTGACCCGCTCGCGCGGCAGCAGCTTGCCGCGCGCCAGATGGCGCTCGCGCGCCTGCGCCGAGCCGCCCTGCGCGGCGGTGGCCACGCGCTCGCGCAGCTGCTGGGCCAGGGCGCGGTTGTGCTGGGCGTTGGCTTGGCTGGAGGCGGCGTCCAGGTCGATCAGGCTGGTCAGAACAGTCACATCGCGTCTCGTGTTGCGTACGTGCGGGCAAGCGCAGGGTGGCAGCGGCGCGATGCAAGACGCATCGCGCACTGCACAACGAGCGGGGCCATCCCGGCCGGCGGGCGAGGCGCGCGGCTGCGTTCGGGCAGCCTCGCGCCTCTCGCCGTCGGCCTGTGCACGCTGCATGGCCAGGATGCAGCGCAGTGTATCGGCCAGGCCCTTTCCTGTTTTCGATATCGATCCAGGACTGCTTGCCGCCCGCCGAAGATCTCCTGCGCGGCAGAGGTCGATCCCGTGGACCCACTCCATGCCGACATCGATGCGCCCGCCCCCGGGTCGCGGCACCAGATCGAGCGCGCAGGCGGTCTGCCATGTCGCCACGCGCGCGACCAACGCGTCCACGGCCCTGAACTTCCGCGGTGGCGGCATCGGGTCCGGGCTCTCCCGGCCCACCTCGCTACGGTCGGCGCGGGTTGTCGATTCGCGGTCGCGGCAGCGCCTTCCCAGGCTGACGATGCCCGGCCCGCAGTCGTCCAGACACCCAGCCCCGTGCCGCCGGAGGCCCGTGCCCAGTGCGTCTTCGGGCAGGCCTCGCGCGCGGGACCGCCCCGCTGGAGACGGGGGGCAGGATCTTCGAGGTGCTCAGCTCGGTGGTGCCGCCAGCCCTGGGTGTCATCACGATCCAGCTGAACCCTTCGGTTCAAAGCCAGGGCGACGCCTTGCGTATCTACCTACTAGTAGGTAGATTGGTCGCATGACGAACACGGCCTCTACCGCACACCAGATCCTGGACCAGGCCCGCAGCCTGATCGCCAGCGGCGGCTACAGCGGTTTCAGCTATGCCGACATCGCCAGCCGGGTCGGCATCCGCAAGCCCAGCATCCACCACCATTTCCCCACCAAGGCCGAGCTGGTCCAGGTCCTGCTGGCGCAGTACCGCGGCCAGGCCCGTGAGGGGCTTGCCGCGCTTCAGACCCACACCGCCGATCCGCAGGCCCAGCTGCGGCAATACATCGGCTACTGGGAAGGCTGCATCAGCGATGCCAGCGCCCCGATCTGCCTGTGCGCCCTGCTCTCGGCCGAACTGCCAGTGCTGCCCGAGGCGGTGGCCGCCGAGGTCACCGCCCACTTCCGCGACCTGTCCACGTGGCTGGCCGCGGTGTTCGCGCAGGGCCAGCAGCAGGGCGTGTTCCAACTGCCGGCCACGCCCGAGCAAGAGGCGCAGGCCTTCATGGCCACCGTGCACGGCGCCATGCTCTCGGCGCGTGCCTACGGCGATCCCGCGCTGTTCGGGCACATCATGCAGCCCTTGCTGGAGCGGCTCTCGCCCAGCGGCTGACCCGCCCCACGTCGCTCTATTTCTGGCCTCCGCCTGGCGACCTCATGGTCCGCCAGCGGCCGCTTGCACCTCCAAATACACAAGGACCCGCTTCCCATGACCTCACTCGCCCTGCAACCGCAATGGCTCAAGCGCTACTACGCGCTGCGCGCCGCCTTTTCCCTGGCCTGGGTCGCCGCCGCCTTCGGCCTGGCCCTGTCGAACCCGACCCTGGCAAGCGTGCTGCTGGTGCTCTACCCCGCCTGGGACGCCGTGGCCAACTTCATCGACGCCAGGCGCAGCGGCGGACTGGCGCGCAACAAGGCCCAGGCCATCAACGTCGCGGTCAGCACCGCGGCCGCGCTCGCGGTACTGGTCGCGCTTGCGGCCGGGCTGTCGGCGGTGCTCGGCGTCTACGGGGCCTGGGCCATCGCGGCCGGTCTGTTGCAGCTGCGCACGGCCCTGCTGCGGCGCAGGCAGGTCGGCGCGCAGTGGGCCATGATCCTCAGCGGCGCCCAGTCGGCGCTGGCCGGTACCTTCTTCCTGCTGCAATCAATCAAATCCGGTGCCACGTCCATCGCCCCCATCGCCGGGTATGCCGCCATGGGCGCCATCTACTTCCTGCTCTCGGCGCTGTGGCTGACCCTGCGCCGACGGCGCACGGCCTGAGCCGCGCAAGCGGCTTTTAGAACAGCTCGCCCTGCGGTGAGGGTTTGCGTGGAGCCACGAAGCGGCTGCAATCCAGCTGCGGCCAGCCACTGCGGTCGAACCCCAGGCGCTTGCTGGCCAGGGCGAAGCGACGCTCCAGCAGGTCCGCATACACCCCCTGCCCGCGCATGCGGCTGCCGAAACGGCTGTCGTAGTCCTTGCCGCCGCGCAGCTGCTGCACCGTGCTCATCACATGCGCGGCCCGGTCCGGCACGTGCGTCTGCAGCCAGTCGCGGAACAGCGGCGCGACCTCGTGCGGCAGGCGCAGCAGCACGTACCCGGCCGAGCCGGCCCCGGCCTGGCGTGCGGCCTCCAGCACGCCTTCCAGGTGCGCGTCGTTCACCCAGGGAATGGCCGGGGCGAACATCACCCCGACCGGCACGCCGGCATCGCTCAGGGCCTTCATCGCCCGCAGGCGCGCCAGCGGGGCCGAAGCCCGCGGTTCCAGCCTGGCCGAGAGCCGGTTGTCCAGCGAGGTGATCGACAGCGCCACGTGCACCAGGCCCTGCGCGGCCAGCGGTGCCAGCAGGTCCAGGTCGCGCTCGATCAGCGCGTTCTTGGTGATCAGCGTGAACGGATGCCGCGTTTCGGCGAAGACCTCGATCAGCCGCCGCGTCAGCTGCATGCGCCGCTCCAGCGGCTGGTAGGCATCGGTGTTGATGCCCAGTGTGATCGGGCTGACCCGATAGCCGGGCTTGGCCAACTCCGCGCGCAGCAGCTCCACCGCATTGGTCTTGGCGTACAGCCGGGTTTCGAAGTCCAGGCCAGGGGACAGGTCCAGGTAGCTGTGCGTGGGCCGGGCGAAGCAATAGCTGCAGCCATGCTCGCAGCCGCGGTAGGGATTGACCGACTGCGAAAAGGAGATATCCGGCGAGCTGTTGCGGCTGATGATGCTGCGCGCGCGCTCCTCGGTGACCTGGGTGCGCGGCAGCAGGTCCGCCTCGCCCTCGTCCTGGCGCGCATGCCAGCCATCGTCGAACGCCTCGGGCACGGTCTTGGCAAAACGTCCGGGCAGCCAGCCCGTCGAACCCCTGCCTTTGATCGCCTCGCCCATCCGGCCAGCCTGCCTGGGCGGTGTCTCAGCTGCTGCGACGCAGCCTAGAATTCGCGCATGCTCGCCTTCCTCGAATCGGCCTGGACCACGGTGTGGGACATCCCGCATCTGCACCTGTTCCTCACCCTGGCCTGGGTCGCCTACATCCTGCACGTCATCGGGCTGGTGATCCTGCAGAAGCGCGAGCCCGTGGCCACGCTGAGCTGGGTCCTGTGCCTGGCCGCGCTGCCCTACCTGGGCTACCTGATCTACTTCCTGCTGGGCCCGCAGAAGGTCAAGCGCCAGCGGCTGCGGCGCCATCGTTCGCGCTCGGGGCTGGAGGCCTACCAGGCCATCTGCCCGCCCGATGCCGAGTGCACCGAACTGGCCATGATCGGCCAGGCCACCACCGGCCTGCCGCCGTCCTCGGCCACCGAGGTGCGGCTGCTGGTGGATGGCGCGGCCACCTACACCGCGCTGCTGGAGGCCATCGCCGGTGCGCGCAACCACGTGCACGTGGAGTACTACATCTTCGAGCCCGACGGCATCGGCACGCGCCTGCGCGATGCCCTGGTCGAGCGCGCCCGTGCCGGGGTCAAGGTGCGCCTGCTGCTGGATGCGATGGGCGCCTCGCGGGTCAACAAGCGCTTCCTCAAGCCGCTGCTCGATGCCGGCGGCCGGTTCGCCTGGTTCCATCCCACCCGCATCCTGCGCTTCCGTCGTCCCTGGGTGAACCTGCGCACCCACCGCAAGCTGGTGGTGGTCGATGGCCGCATCGCGCTCACCGGCGGCATCAACATCACCGACGAGGAGGACGAGCGCGCGCGCAGCGATGCCTACCGCGACCTGCACCTGTCCCTGCGTGGCGAGGTGGTGCGCAGCATGCAGCAGGTCTTCGTCGAGGACTGGGTCTATGCCACCGGCGATAACCGCGAGGACTTCCGCGGCACCGTGCTGTGGCCGGGCGCTGGACCCGAGGCCGGGACGATCCCGGTCCAGGCCATCGCCTCCGGGCCGGATTCGAACTGGGAAGCCATCCACCGCGTGCACGTCTCGGCCATCCACGATGCGCGCCAGCGCGTGTGGCTGGTGACGCCCTACTTCGTCCCCGGCGAGGCCGCGCGCATGGCGCTGACCTCCTCGGCCCTGGGCGGCCTGGACGTGCGCCTGCTGGTGCCCAAGCTCAGCGATTCGCGCCTGGTCACCTGGGCCGCGCGCTCGTACTTCGATGAACTGCTGGCGGCCGGGGTGAAGATCTACGAGTACGGGCCCCGCCTGCTGCACACCAAGGCGATGCTGTGCGACGACGCGCTCGGCATCGTCGGCAGCGCCAACTTCGACCACCGCAGCTTCCGGCTCAACTTCGAGCTGTCGGTGCTGTTCCGCGACCCGGGGCTGGTGGCAGAGCTGGCCGAGCTGATGCAGGGCGAGTTCGCCAGTGCGCAGCCGGTGCGCAACGACCGTAACCGCTCGCTGTGGCGCCATCGCCTGCCCGAGGCTTTCGCCCGCCTGTTCTCGCCACTGCTGTGAGACGCCGCGCCACCAACGCCTCGTTTCCGAAGGCGTAGAATCCGCACGATCCGATCCGCGGGGATGTCCCATGCATTGGCTGTTTCTCCTGTTGTCGCTGGGGGCGCTGTTCCTGGCCTTCCGCACCACCTCGGTGGCGCTGATGCTGGTCAGCCTGCTGGTCGCTTTTGCCCTGATCGTGGCCTGGGCCATCGCCTGGTACCAGGCGCGCATGGGCGGCAGCGACCGCAGTGCCCAGCTGATCGACCCGGCCGAGCTGCATCGCCTGCGCCAGGTCGCCGAAGCGCGCCGCACCGCCAAGGCCGCCGGCCAGGACACCACGCCGCCGCCGGCACCGTGATGCAGGACCCCCGAGTGACCGCGCTCAGCGTCAACGTCAACAAGATCGCCGTGCTGCGCAACTCGCGCGGTGGCGCCGAGCCTGACGTGGTGCGCGCCGCCCGCACTTGCCTGGACGCCGGTGCGCAGGGCATCACCGTGCATCCGCGGCCGGACCAGCGGCATATCCGCCACGACGACGTGATCGCCCTGTCGGCACTGACGCGCGAGCGCGGCGTGGAGTTCAACATCGAGGGCAATCCGTTCGCCCCGCCGCGACCGGGCTATCCGGGCCTGCTGGAGCTGTGCGCGTCGACGCGACCGGCGCAGGTCACGCTGGTGCCGGATGGGGACGGCCAGATCACCTCCGACCATGGCTTTGATTTCATCGCCGATCACGCGCGCCTGCGGCCGCTGGTGACCGAGTTCAAGGCGCTGGGCTGCCGGGTCAGCCTGTTTGCCGATGCTGGCTGTGCGGGCCTGGCGCAGGCCGCCGAGCTCGGCGCCGACCGCATCGAGCTCTATACCGGCCCTTACGCCGAGGCGTTCGCGGCAGGCACGCCGGATGCCGCGTTGGACGCCTGCATCGCCACCGCACGCCAGGCCCAGGCCCTGGGCCTGGGCGTCAATGCCGGCCACGACCTGTCGCAGGACAATCTCGGACTGTTCGCCCAACGCGTGCCCGCGCTGCTGGAAGTCTCCATCGGCCATGCGCTGATCGGCGAGGCCTTGTACGCCGGGCTGACCGACACCGTCCAGGCTTATGTGCGGCTGCTGACGGCGGCCCGGTCCTGAGGGGGGCGCCCCGGCGGACTAAGCGCCGCGCGCTCGCCGCCATGGGCTTGACCCACGGCGACGGGTGTCCCAAGCGGTGACCGGTCCGCTCGCAAGCCCGCGATGCGGCCACGGCTCACGCTGAGCCGATCAGGGTAAGACGGCGACCTGGGTGATCTCGGCCTGTCGCACCAAGGAGAGCGCTTCGGCCATGGCCTGGTAGCTGGCCGAGGCATCGGCGTGGATGCTGACCTGGACGCGGTCATCCGCAGCACGCGCATCGGCCAGGCGCTCAGCCAACGTGCCCATGTCCAGGGGACGCCCGTCCAGTTGCACGCTGCCGTCCGCACGGACCTCGAGCAGCAGCTTGGCCGATTCGATCCGCGCAGGCGAGGCGGCGCTGGACTGGGGCAGGGCGGCATCGAGCTGACGCGGCAGCACCGGCGCGGTGACGATGAAGATGATCAGCAGCACCAACATCACGTCGATCAACGGGGTGATGTTCATCTCCGACAGCGCGGAGGGACGAGCGGACACGGACAGCGACATGCTGGAACTCCTTGTGGTGGCTCGCCTCCGACGCTACGCCGCCCCTGAGGCGTTGGCAAGCGAGCGGGGGGCCTTGCCCGCGTGGCCCGCATGTCGCGCCTGGAGAACCCGTGGCCGCACATCTGGCCGACAAAGAAAAAGCCGCCCGAAGGCGGCTCTCTCTTAGGTTCCAAACGAACCGTTTTACTGGTTCATGAAACCGATCTTCTGCATCTGCGCGTTGCGCGCAGCCGCCAGGACCTGAGCCATCACCTGGTACTGCGCATCGGGATTCGCATCGATGTTCAGTGCCGGCTGGTTGGTCGGATCACGCTGGACTTCCTCTTCCATCTTCTGCTGCAGGGCGTCGATGGGGGTCGGACTGTTGTTCCAGTACACCGTGCCGGAAGCATCGATCCGCAGATCGATCGGCGGCGGCGGATCCTTCATCTGCGGCGGCGGGTTGATCACACGCTGCGGCAGATTGACGTCGATGGGATAGGTCGTGATCGGCGCGGTCACGATGAAGATGATCAGCAGCACGAGCATCACGTCGATCAACGGGGTGACGTTGATCTCCGACATGGCGCCCTTGCCACCACCGCTACTGAAAGCCATGGGTCACCGATCCTTCTGCTGCATGGAGACGAAGCCGATGTCCAGCATGCCCTGGTTCTGCGCGATCTTCGTGATCTCGTTGATCGTCGACATACGCGTCGTGCGATCGCCACGAAGATTGAGCGGGGGCTGCGGGGTCATCTGCGCGGCGCTGGACAGACGCGATTCCAGCACCTCCTTGCTCACCGGCTCATCGTTGTAATAGATGGAGCCGTCTTCCGTGACTGCCAGCGTGATCGGGTTCGGCCGCTTTTCGTTCGCATCGGCCTCCGGCTGGAACTTCGTTTCGGGAAGTTCCACCTTCACCTTCTGCGACATCAAGGGGGTGGTGATGATGAAGATGATCAGCAGCACCAGCATCACGTCCACGAGGGGCGTGACGTTGATGTCCACCATCGGACCACCGCTGTTACCGGAACTGAAAGCCATGAGGGGCTCCGTCTATCTAGGCGTTGACGTTCTTGCTTCTTGCGATCAGCGCACGCGGGCGCCGGTGGCGAAGAAGTCGTGCAGGTCGTGCGCGAACGCATCGAACTTGGCGATCGTCGAGCTGTTGATCTTGCTGAAGAAGTTGAAGGCGAACACGGCCGGGATCGCGACGAACAGACCGATGGCGGTCATGATCAGCGCCTCACCCACCGGGCCGGCCACCGCTTCGATACCGGCGTTGCCCGAGGCACCGATCTGGATCAGCGCACCGTAGATGCCCCACACCGTACCCAGCAGACCCACGAACGGCGCGGTCGCACCGACGGTGGCCAGCAGGATCATGCCGCCCTGGATCTTGCCGCTCTCGCGGGCCACGGCCTGACGCAGGGCGCGGTCGACGAACTCCGAACGGCTCAGGGTCTCGGCGGCGGTGGAGCCTTCGGCGCGCTGGTGGTGCGCAGCGGCCTGGGCGGCGTCCAGGGCGATCTTCGAGAAGGGCTCGTTCTTCGGCTGCTCTTCCATGGCGCGGATGGCGTCCTGGGCGTTCGGGGTCTCCCAGAAAGCGCTGGTGACGCGGTCAGCCTGCGACTTCAGGCGCATGCTCTTGATGATGTTGATGACCGTCCAGTACCAGGACATGGCCGACATGACCACCAGGGTCAGCAGCACGGCCCAGGAGACCGCGAACTTGCTCGGCTGGCTGGTCATTTCGGTGATGAGGTGCTCGAAGCCCATCTGGTTCAGAGCAGCGGCGGCGTTGGCGCCCCCGGCAGCGGCGATCAAGGTTTCCTGCAGCATGACGCTTACCTTTCTTTAAAGAGTGGAGTTGGAAGTGACGCTTGTTTGTGTTGAGGAGCGTGGGCGCTGGATCAGCCGCCCATGCTGAAGTCGACCGGGACGCGCACGCGCCCTGCGACCTTGTTTCCGCCCGACTGGCCGGGGTTGAAGCGCCACTTGCGTGCTGCTTCCATCGCCGCGCGGTCGAGGTCGCGATTGCGACTGGACTTCTCGACGGACACGTTGGTGACGTTGCCGTTGGCATCGACATCGATGATCAGGATGACCTGGCCCTGGATACCTGCGCGGGCGGCTGCCGGCGGATAACGCGGGGGGTTCATGTTCTTCGAGGAGATGTCCACGCTGGCGCTCACGTCGGGCGTCGGGGCCGGCGGCGACGGCGGGGCCGGCGGCGTCACGATGTCCGTCGGGCGCGGCTCCGGCACGTCCACCGGCGGAGCTTCCGGCGGCGGCGGGGTCGGGGTGGGCTTGGGTGGTGCCAGGGTCTTCACCGGCGGCGGCGGCTTGTCTTCCGGCGGCGGCGGCGGCGGCGGCGGAGGCGGAGGCGGCGGCGCGTCGACGATCGTCACGAGCGTCTTGCGTTCCTCTTCCTTCTTTTCCTTCGGTGCGACGGCGGGAATCAGCAGCAGCAGGAACACTGCCACGTGAAGCGCCATCACGAACGCCATGCCGATGATGCGCGGCCAATTCAGGCCGCTCGGCGTGTCGTCTTCGCGATGTCGGTTGATGACGAGTTGTTCAGCCATGCGCCATTTGACTCAAAAGCGGGCCGCGAACGCGTCGCGCGCCCTTGTGGGGAGTGAGGATTCCGACCGTCCCAGTCAGGGGGGTGGAACCTTGAGCTTATACCAAAGCCGCGTGCCGATACCACGGTTTCACGCGGCTTTTTGACCGCTTTTGGGCGGTCAGGGTGCAGCGATGATCTTCTTCGCGTCTTCCGGCTTCTTGACGCCCTTTTCGAGCGCGGATTTCGCTGCCTGCTTGGCTTCCGGCTTCTTGCCTTCCTGGTACAGCACCTTGGCGAGGTTGAGGTAGGTCTCGCCGTCCTTGGCCAACGGGGCGGCCTTCTGCCACGCCTCGATCGCCTGAGGAATCTGATCGGAGTAGTAGTACGACTGCGCCAGCGCGGTGTAGACCTCGGCGTTGGGCTTGAGGATGTTCTTCTGCAGGCCGTCGTTGATGACCGCGATGACTTCCTTCTCCTTGCCATCCATGTTCGCGTAGGTGGCGTAGAGCTGGCGGTAGTCCTTTTCCTCATTGAGCTGGCCCGAGGCGCGCAGCTTCTCCAGCACCGCGGAGGCCTTGTCCATCTGGTCGGCCTGCATGTACATGGCCGCCAGGTTCATCTGCGCCTTCTTGTCGTTCGGCGCCTTGGCCGCGATCTTCTCGGCCAGGGCGGTGGCTTCGGCGCCCTGGTTGTTCTCGGCGTAGGAAGCCATCAGCAGCTGCACCCAGCTGTCCTTGGCATCGGGCGTGGCGTCGATGACTGGCTTGAGCACGGCGATCGCTTCGGGATAGCGCTGCATCTGGTACAGCGCCTGGCCCTTGAGCACCTGGTCTTCCGGCTTGGTCGACTTGGTCTCGGTCAGGTACTTGTCCAGCGTGGCCAGGCCCTCGTTGTACTGGTCGTCCTGCAGCTGCAGCTGGGCGAGCATGAACATCGACTGGTAATGGCCGTTGTTGTCCAGGCCATTGAAGTCGATCGCCTGCTGCAGGTAAGCCTTGGCTGCGGCCGAATCATCGGTGCTGTAGGCCGACTGCGCGGCGATCTGCGCGGCGAGGGCCTTGTCCGCTTCGTTGGCATTGCCGTCGGCAAGGATGGCGTCGGCCTGCGTGCGCGCTTCGGCGAACTCATCCTTGTTGAAGGTGTCGATCATCTTCTGCAGCTTGGAGCCCATCTTGGACGAGCTCTTGGCCTTGGGCGCTTCACGCGTCGCGTTGGGATACAGCACTTCCTGCTTCTGCTTGGACTGGCGCTCGGACCGGTCGCGGCCCTGGGCCTGCGCATCGGCCATGACGCCCGTTCCCAGCAAGCCGGCGATGGCGAGGGACAGCAAGGCAGTACGGGTATGACGCAACAACATTGATTCACCTCAGGTCTTGCAGGAGGGTGGAAAGAGCGTCACGGCGAGGGATCGCGACGGCCGATGAACGTAGCAGAAACCCATGACAAAAATGTAGGGATTTCGTTGTTTGCAACGATTTAATTGAACAAGCGCGGTTTCACTGGAAACCGCTTACCTTCATCCGCAGGTCGGCTTCCTGCCAGCGGCCCGGGCCTGCGCGTAGACAGGTTCCAGCGAGGCCGCGCGTGACTGCAGTTCGCGGATGCGCGAGCTTGGGTCGGGGTGGGTGGACAGCCACTGCGGGGGGCGCTCGCCGCCGGCGCTGATCATGTTCTGCCACAGGTTCACCGCCTGGGCCGGGTCGAAGCCGGCCTGCGCCATCAGGCGCTGTCCGACCACGTCGGCCTCGCTCTCCTGCGCACGCGAACCCGGCAGCAGAAAGCCGGTCTGCGCCAGCAGACTGCCGCCCTGCGAGGCCAGCTGGCCATAGTCGCCCGCCAGGGCGCCGAGCAGCGAGACCGCGCCGGACGCGCCCATCTGGCGGGTAATGCGCTCGTCGTGGTGGCGCTCGACCACGTGGCCGATTTCGTGCGCCAGCACTGCCGCCAGCTGATCCTGGGTCTTGGCCACCTTGAAGATGCCGGTGTAGACGCCGACCTTGCCGCCGGGCAGGGCAAAGGCATTAGGCTCATCGTTCTGGAACAGCGCCGTTTCCCAGGCCACCGCCCGCTGCTGGGCCGGCAGCTGGGCCACCAAGTCGTTCACCACGCAGCGCACATAAGCGTTCTGGCGGGCGTCCTGGCTGAGCTTTTCCTTCTGCTTGGTCTCGGCGAAGGCCTTGGTGCCGAGCTGGTCCAGCTCTTGCTGGGACACGCCGCCCACGTACTGACGGCGGCCGGTGGAAGAGGTGGTGGTGGCGCAGCCGACGATGGCCAGCGAGACGATCAGCAGGACGCCAACCAGGGGGCGGCGCCAGCGCGAAGAGGAAGATGAATTCATGGCTCTGAGCATCCGCAGATTGTGCTTAATTTCCCGTCAACCGTGACCCTGCAGTGCAGCAATTGCCAGGGCCAGGCCATTGTTGAGGGCATGGGCCAGGATGGAGGCCCACAAGGTGCCGGTCTTGCGATAGAGCGCGGCGAACACCAGCCCCATCGCGCCGTAGGCCGCCCACAGCAGCAGGGTGCGCGCCTGGTGCCCATCGAGGGTGGGCAGTTCATGCAGCAGGGCGAACAGGGCCGCGGTCAGGGCCATGCCCAGCCGCGGGTAGCCGGCCTTCCACAGCTGGCCGAACAACACGCGCCTGAACAGCAGCTCCTCATAGGCCGGAGCGATCAGCACTGCGAACAGCGCCAGCGCCCACGGCGCATCGCGGAATCCGCCGTCGACCAGGGACTGGTTGGTGGGATTGAGCGGGACGTCCAGCCACTGGCCGATCACGCTGATGCTGCTGCTGCAGGCGAACACGGCGACGGCGGCCAGCGCGATCCAGGCCCAGGTGACGGGCTTGGCTAGCCTGACCCAGGCCTGTCGCCGCTCGGCCGCGGTGGCGCGGTGGCCACGCAGTGCGTAGACCAGCAGGGCGGCACCGCCGGTGCTGAGCCCAGCGATCAACATCAGTCCCAGGGTGCCGGGCTGCTGCACCAGGTGGGCGATATCCGCCTTCTGCCCGGCAAGGCCGGCACGAAACCCTGCCAGCACGGCCAGCCCGAAGCCGACGAGCAACGAGAGCAGCAGCATCGCCGCCGTCGCGATCGCCACATCGACCGCAAAGTGCGCCAGCGTCCGCCCAAGCGGGCGGGGGGCCGCAGGCGGAGCGGCTGCGGCGGGCAGGGGTTCGGGCGTCAAGGCCGCCTCAGATGTCGAGGTTGGTGACCTTCAGGGCGTTGGCGTCGATGAACTCACGGCGCGGCTCGACCACATCGCCCATCAACGTGCTGAAGATCTCGTCGGCTGCCACCGCGTCCTCGATCCGCACCTGCAGCATGCGACGGGTGTCCGGGTTCACCGTGGTGTCCCACAGCTGCTCCGGGTTCATCTCGCCCAGGCCCTTGAAGCGCTGGACCTGCCGGCCCTTCTTGGCCTCCTCCAGCAGCCAGGCCTGGGCCTGGGCGAAGCTGCGGATCTCCTGGCTGCGGGTGCCACGCTGGATCTGCGCGCCTTCACGCACCAGGCCGTGCAATTGCGCGGCGACCTCGCGCACGGCGCGCAGCTCGCCGGTCTCGAAGGCGGACAGCGGCAGCACCTGGGTCAGCTCCTCACCCATGTGGCGGCGATGGGAGAGCAGGGCGGCCGGACGCTGCTCGGTGGCCGGCTGCAGCTCCAGAGCGTAACGGGGACTACCGATGCTACTGCTGTTGAGCGTCGCTTCCAGCTTGGCCAGCTCGCTGCGCAGGGCCTCGCCGGACAAGCCGACCAAGGCATCGACCGGGGCGGCATCGATCAGCGCCTCCAGCAGCGCCGGATCGAAGCGGTGGGCGTTGCGGCCGATCGATTCGCGCGCATTGGCGTACAGGATCAGCAGCTTTTCCAGGACCTCGCCGGCAATCGGCGGCTCGCCGGCGGCCGGGACCAGGGAGGCACCTTCGACTGCGCTATTGGCCAGGTAGGCATTGAGCGCCGCATCGTCCTTCAGGTACAGCTCCTGCTTGCCCTGCTTGAGCTTGTACAGCGGCGGCAGGCCGATGTAGACGTGGCCACGCTCGATCAGCTCCGGCATCTGCCGGTAGAAGAAGGTCAGCAGCAGGGTGCGGATGTGCGCACCGTCCACGTCCGCGTCGGTCATGATGATGATGCGGTGGTAGCGCAGCTTGTCCGGGTTGTACTCGTCCTTGCCGATGCCGGTGCCCAGCGCGGTGATCAGGGTACCCACCTGGTCGGAAGACAGCATGCGGTCGAAGCGCGCGCGTTCCACGTTGAGGATCTTGCCGCGCAGCGGCAGCACCGCCTGGTTCTTGCGGTTGCGCCCTTGCTTGGCCGAGCCACCGGCCGAGTCGCCCTCGACGATGAACAGCTCCGACAGCGCCGGATCCTTCTCCTGGCAGTCAGCCAGCTTCCCAGGCAGGCCGGCAATGTCCAGGGCGCCCTTGCGACGGGTGAGGTCGCGGGCCTTGCGCGCGGCTTCGCGGGCGCGGGCGGCATCGACGATCTTGCCGGCGATGGCCTTGGCTTCGTTCGGGTTCTCCTGCAGGAACTCCTCCAGGCGGGCACCGAAGGCGTTCTCCACGGCCGGACGCACGTCCGAGCTGACCAGCTTCTCCTTGGTCTGGCTGGAGAAGCTGGGGTCGGGCACCTTGACCGACAGCACCGCGATCATGCCTTCGCGCATGTCATCGCCGGTCAGGCTGATCTTGGCCTGTTTGGCGATGCCGTTCTGCTCGATGTAGTTGTTCAGCACCCGGGTCAGCGCGCCGCGGAAGCCGGCCAGGTGGGTACCGCCGTCCTTCTGCGGGATGTTGTTGGTGAAGCAGTACATCGTCTCCTGGTAGGAGTCGGTCCACTGCAGCGCCACTTCCACGGTGATGTTGTTGTGCTCGCCGGTGACGGCGATGACGTTGGGATGCAACGGGGTCTTCAGCTGCGCCAGGTGCTCCACGAAGCTGCGGATGCCGCCTTCGTAGTGGAAGTCGTCGCGACGCCCGTCGCCGCGCTCGTCGGCCAGCACGATCTTGACGCCGGAATTGAGGAAGGAGAGCTCACGCAGGCGGCGGGCGAGGATGTCGTAGTGGAACTCGGTATTGCCGTGGAAGGCGACCTCCGAGGGCCAGAAGCGCACCGTGGTGCCGCGTTTGCTGGTCTCGCCCAGCTGCTTGAGCGGGGCAACCGCCGCGCCGTTGCTGAATTCCTGCTGGTAATGCGCGCCGCCCTGGAACACATCCAGCAACAGCTTTTCCGACAGCGCATTGACCACGCTGACGCCGACGCCGTGCAGGCCGCCGGACACCTTGTAGCTGTTGTCGTCGAACTTGCCGCCGGCGTGCAGCACGGTCATGACCACTTCCGCCGCCGAGACCTCGCGGCCGAGCTTGGCGCTCATCTGCGCATGCTTGCCGACCGGAATACCGCGACCGTTGTCCGAGACCGAGACCGAACCATCGGCATGGATGGTCACCGTGACCGCATCGGCGTGGCCGGCCAGGGCCTCGTCGATGGAGTTGTCCACGACTTCGAACACCATGTGGTGCAGGCCGGTGCCATCGTGCACGTCGCCGATGTACATGCCGGGACGCTTGCGGACCGCTTCCAGGCCTTCCAGGGCGGTGATGCTGTTGGCGTCGTAGTTGCCGTTCTGCGGAGTCGGGGTGGAGCCGGTCTGGTGTTCGTCGCTCATTCGGGTCCGTCAGCTGCAGCCCTCAGCGCCATCCGGTGCGATCGCGCCGGGCGCTGGAACGGGCGGTAAGGTGTTGATCCGATTATAGCACCCGGGGCGGGCAGGGCTGGCCGCGGGGGCTGAGGGGAGCCACGTGGGGGGTGTGTTCCACGTGGAACAGGGAGCCACCAGTGCATTGGGAGGCCGACGTTGCCTCGTGAGATCACTCAGGCCTGCCGACCGATCCATGTTCCACGTGGAACCGCGTGAAGCGCCAATCCGCGGTCGACAAAGGGGAGGGGAGCTCGGTACCCGTGATCACAACCTGGGCCGGCGAACCGGCTAGCCGCCCCAACACGCGCTCCTGATGCCCGCGATCCAGCTCGGAAGCGAGGTCATCCAGCGCCACCACTGGCCATTCCCCCTGGCGGGCCGCAAAATCCTGCGCCTGTGCAAGCAGGCACGACAACGCGGTCAGCTTGGCCTGACCACGAGAAAGCGGCTCGCGGTTGGGCAGCGCGGGGAAGTCGATCCGCCAGTCGGCGCGATGCGGGCCGGCATGCGTATACCCGGTCATGCGATCACGCTCACGCGAGAGCAGCAGCGCGTCTGCGAGCGAGACCTCGGACCGGCGCCAGCCCGGCAAGAAGGAGACGGACGGCGTGCCCAAGGAGGGGACGAGCTCAGTGGCGACCTCGGCCAGATGCGCCTCGAGCGCATCCAGATATCCTCCACGGTGCAGCGTAAGCTGTTCGCCACTGTCCGCCAGCTCAGCCTCCCAAGGCTCCAGGTCGCGGGGACCGCCATGCTGCTTCAAAAGGGCATTGCGTTGCTTGAGCGCCCGCGCATAGCGCCGCCACAGCGGGAGGAAGCCAGGTTCCACGTGGAACAGGCCCCAATCCAGGTAGCGACGACGGGCTTCTGCGCTGCCTGTCACCAGCGCGTGACTCCCTGGTTCGAAGGTCACCACCGCAAAGGCGGCGCACAGATCGCCCAGCTGCGCCACGTTCTGGCCGTCCAGTCGCCCCTCCCATTGCTGCCCTGAGTGCCGCAGGCCCGCGCGGCGCTGACGCCCCAGCCGCTGCTCTTCCCATTCAACGAAGATCTCCAGCGCGTCCGCGTGGCTGCGGATCAGCCCGTCACGGACACGCCCCCGGAAACTGCGCCCGTAAGCCATGACGTGCAGCGCCTCCAGCACCGTGGTCTTGCCAGCACCGTTCTCCCCGGTGATCACATTCAGCCCAGGGCCCAGCTCAAGCTGAAATCCTGCGAATCTGCGGATCTGCGAGCCTGTGAGGCGGGTTACCAGCACGAAGAGACCTCGCGACCCGCCCGTGAAGCAGATACGACAACGCCCGGATCACCCGGGCGTCGTGCAGCGCGTTCCACGTGGAACATCGTCCCAACCGTCACAGACGCAGCGGCATCACCACGTGGCGACACTTCTCGCTGGAGGCCTCACGCACCAAGGCCGACGAGTTGGCATCGCGCAGCTGCAGCACGATGAACTCATCCTTCAGCGCAGAGAGCGCATCCAGGAGGTAATTCACGTTGAAGCCGATCGCCAGGTCGTCGACCTTGGTGTCGGCTTCGATCTCTTCCTGCGCTTCTTCCTGCTCGGGGTTGTGCGCGCTGATCTTCAACTGGCCAGGCGACACTTCCACGCGCACGCCGCGGTACTTCTCGTTGGACAGGATGGCCGCACGCTGCAGCGCCGCGCGCAGCACCTCGCGGTCGAGCTTGACTTCGCGGTCCGCGCCGATCGGGATCACTGCCTCGTAATCCGGGAAACGGCCATCGATCAGCTTGCTGGTGAAGGTGACATCGTCGCGCTTCATGCGGATGTGGCTGCGACCGATTTCCAGTTCAACCACGCGCTCGCCACCTTCCAGCAGGCGCTGCAGCTCGGTCACGCCCTTGCGCGGCACGATGATCTGGCGCTTGCCGGTGCTGCCTTCCAGCGACGCCTCGCACAGCGCCAAGCGGTGACCATCGGTGGCCACACAACGAAGACCGCTATCGCGCAGGTCGAACAACAGCCCGTTGAGGTAGTAGCGCACGTCCTGCTGGGCCATCGCGAACGCGGTGCGCTCGATCAGCTCCTTCAAGGTGGCTTCAGGCACGTGCACGCGTTCGGTGGCTTCCACCTCATCCACCGACGGGAAATCGTTCGCGGGCAGGGTGGCCAGGGTGAAACGGCTCCGGCCGGCCTGCACGGTGACCTTGTCACCGGTCTGGGAGACGGTGACGCGGCTGCCATCGGGCAGGGCGCGAATGATGTCGAACAACTTGCGTGCCGGAATGGTGGTTTCCCCATCCTGCGCATCGTCCACTGCGCTGCGCGACACCATCTCCACTTCCAGGTCGGTGCCGGTCAGCGAGAGCTGGCCGTTGCTGACCTGGACCAGGAAGTTGGCCAGCACCGGCAAGGTCTGGCGCCGTTCCACGACATTGACCACTTGCGCCAGGGGTTTGAGGAGAGCTTCTCGTTGGAGGCTGAAACGCATCTGGTCTAGGTCCCTATGCCGTAGATTTAATTGTGGAAATAAATAAAAAGCTGGTGGTGGTGGTAGCGCGCAAAATCGCCTGAAACTACTTCAACCCTTTGAATCTGAAGCGAATTTCCGAACTACAACCCGGTGGACAAGCGGCGGCGCGCTTCTGGGAAAAGCTGTGGATAAAAACGCGGCTGCGTTCGACGCACATCTTATCCACAACTGCGGCAGGGGCTTACTCACTGAGCTTGCGTATAAGTTTGTCCCAATCCTCGCGCAGCTTGCCATCGGTCTCCATCAGGTTGCGGATCTGGCGGCAGGCATGCAGCACGGTGGTGTGATCGCGCCCGGCGAAGGCATCGCCGATCTCGGGCAGGCTGTGCTCGGTCAGTTCCTTGGCCAGGGCCATGGCCACCTGCCGCGGACGGGCCAGCGAGCGCGTCCGGCGCTTGGACAGCAGGTCCTTGATCTGCAGGCCGTAGTAGTCGGCCACGGTCTTCTGGATGTTGGCGATGGAAATGGCCTGCTGCTGGGCCCGCAGCAGGTCGCGCAGGGTTTCCTGGGCGAACTCCGGGGTGATCGCCCGGCCGGTGAAGTTGGCGCGGGCGGCCAGCGTGTTGAGGGCGCCTTCCAGATCGCGCACGTTGGAGCGCATCTTCTTGGCCAACAGGAAGGCCACATCGTCGGGGATCTCCGCGCCGCGCTCGCGCGCCTTGGCCAGCACGATGGCCGCGCGGGTCTCGAAGTCCGGCGGGTCGATGGCCACCGACAGGCCCCAGGCCAGGCGCGACTTCAGCCGCGGCTCCAGGCCTTCGACCTCGCGCGGGTAGCGGTCGCAGGTCAGGATGATCTGCTGGCGTCCGTCGAACAGCGCGTTGAAGGTGTGGAAGAACTCCTCTTGCGTGCGGTCCTTGCCGGCGAAGAACTGGATGTCGTCGATCAGCAGCGCATCGACCTGCTGGAAGCGGCGCTTGAACTGGTCCATCGATTTTTCGATCAGTGCCTTGGTCATGGCGCTGAAGAACTGTTCCGAGCGCAGGTACAGCACGCGCGCCTCGGGCCGGGCACGCAGCATCTCGTTGCCGGCGGCGAACATCAGGTGGGTCTTGCCCAGGCCGGTGCCGCCGTACAGCAGCAGGGGGTTGTGCGCACGGTCGCCAGGCTTCTGCGCGGCCTGCCAGGCCGCCGCGCGCGCCAGCTGGTTGCTGCGACCCTCGACGAAGTTGTCGAAGGTGTAGTGGTTGTCCATGTTGCCCGCGTAGGGCTCGGCGGCCAGCGCGGTGGCCGTGGCCGAGGTGGACAGCGTGGACGCGCTCGGCGCCGGCGCGGCGGCCCGACGCGAGCCGATCTCCAGCGAGACATCGCCATGCCCGGCGAAGTAGGTCAGCAGTTCGCGGATGCGCGAGAGGTAGCGCTCGCGCACCTGGTCGACGATGAAGGCATTGGGCGCGTACAGCACCATCGCGTCGCTGCGCTGGTCGGCTTGCAGCGGCTTGAGCCAGGTGTGTACGTCTTCGGCTGGAAACTCGGCTTCCAGACGTTCAAGGCAGCGGGGCCAGGCATCCATCAAATCGTTCAACGTGTGCTTGGGCAACGGCGCACGGAAAAGCGCACGATGCGTGGGAATTCGGCAGAGCAGCCGGCCGGTCAGACTACCACCGGGACCCGGTGCCGCAAAGGAGTTATGCACAGGCCCGCCCACAGACTTGTCCACGGCCGTGCAAGAAAAAGTCAAGCAGGACTTGACCTTGCGGCATACACCTCTCTAGAATTTCCGGTTCTTTCCGTCCACCATCATTCGAGGCCCCCATGGCCACCAAGCGCACCTATCAACCCAGCAACCTCAAGCGCAAGCGCGACCATGGTTTCCGTGCCCGCATGAAGACCGCCGACGGCCGCAAGATCCTGGCCCGTCGTCGCGCCAAGGGTCGCGCGCGTCTCAGCGCCTGATCCTGATTCATCGGCCTGCCACGCGCACGGCCGATGAGGCTTGGGTCCGCCCCTCTCGGCGGACCAGATCCCACGATGTCCCTGACGTTCCCGCGAAGCTCGCGGGTCCGCACGCGCGGTGACTACACCCGTGCGTTCGACCGTGCGCGCCGCACCGCCGATCCGCTGATGGTCCTGCACTGGGCGCGCGAGACGGCGAGCGAACCCCGCCTCGGTCTGGCGGTCTCGCGCAAGGTCGATCCGAATGCCGTCGGCCGCAACCGCATCAAGCGCGTGCTGCGCGAGCAGTTCCGTCAGCTGCGTGCGCAGCTGCCCGCCGGCGACTATGTCGTGGTCGCCCGTCACGTGGCCCGCCAAGCTACCAACACCGCGCTGCGCGAGGCGTTCTGCCGCCTGCTCCAGCGCTCCGGCGCGTTGCCGCCTGCGGCGGTGGGCGGCACAATGCCCGCGCCTGCCGCTCCGGCACCGACCTCCTCTTCCCTGTCCGCGTCGCCGTCGGGCGACGCCTGAGATTGCCTGTCCGATGAACCAGACCCGTGTCTTCCTGATCCTCGCCTGGCTGATGGTGGCGACCCTGCTGTGGATGGAATGGAGCCGCCAGCACAGCGCGCCCACGCCATCCACGCCCGCCGCCGCCACGGCAGGGACGACCGAAGGGGTGACCGCGCCGGGCAATGGCGCCGATCCGGGCGTGATCCCCAACACCGACGGGCTGGCACTGCCGAGCACCTCGCCACAGCTCGCCGGTCCCGCCCCGGCCCAGCAGGGCGCGGCCGCGCGCGTGCGCGTGAGCACCGACGTGCTGCAGGTCGAACTGGACGGCAGCCGCGTGCTGCAGGCCGATCTGCTGAAGTTCCCGCAGAGCAAGGACGCGGGCAGCCCGCCGGTGCGTCTGTTCAACGATGTCCCCGGCACCTACTACACCGCGGGCATCGCCTGGGTGGGCGGCAATGGCACGGCGCTGCCGGCGCAGTTCGTGCCCGAGCAAGGCAACGCGCCGGCGGTGTTGGAGCAGGGCCAGGACACGCTGGTGGTGCCCTTCGTGTGGAAGGGACCCAATGGCGTCAGCATCCGCCGCACTTTCACCTTCAAGCGCGGCCAGTACGCGGTGGACGTGGCCGACCAGGTGCTCAACACCGGCAGCGCGCCGTTCCAGGGCGTGGTGTACCGCCAGCTCGAGCGCGTGCCGCCCGAGGTCAAGAGCGGCATGACCAACCCGGAATCCTTCAGCCTGCTGGGCTCGGCCTGGTACAGCAAGGACGTGGGCTACCAGCGCCGCAAGTTCAAGGACTACCTGGATGATGGCCGGGTCGACCAGCAGATGACCGGCGGCTGGATCGCCATGCTGCAGCACCACTTCATGAGCGGCTGGATCCCGCAGGCCGACGACAAGGTCAAGGTGTCGCTGGCCGAGCGCAAGGTGGCCGGGACCCAGCGCTACCTGATCAGCGAGGCCGGCCCGGGCGTCAACGTGCCGCCGGGCCAGCAGAGCACGACCTCCGCGCGCCTGTGGGTAGGTCCCAAGCTGGTGGCCAGCATCGCCACCGCGCAGGTGCCGGGCCTGGACCGCGCCATCGACTACAGCCAGTTCTCCATCTTCGCGGTGATCGGCTCGGGCCTGTTCTGGATCCTCAGCCACATCCACGACCTGGTCGGCAACTGGGGCTGGTCGATCATCGGCCTGGTAGTGGTGGTCAAGCTGGTGCTGTTCCCGCTGGCCAACGCGCAATACCGCAGCGCCGCCAAGATGCGCCAGTTCCAGCCGCGCCTGGCGCAGCTGAAGGAGCGCTATGGCGATGATCGCCAGAAGTACCAGCAGGCGATGATGGACCTGTACAAGAAGGAGAAGATCAACCCGATGGGCGGCTGCCTGCCGGTGCTGGTGCAGATGCCGATCTGGCTGTCGCTGTACTGGGTGCTCAACGAGTCGGTGGAACTGCGCCAGGCGCCATGGGCGTTCTGGATCCACGACCTGACCGCGCGCGATCCTTACTTCATCCTGCCGGTGCTGAACGTGGCGATCATGTTCTTCACCCAGCGCCTGAACCCCGCGCCGGGCATGGACCCAACCCAGCAGAAGATCATGATGTACATGCCGCTGGCCTTCGGCGTGATGATGGCGCTGTTCCCGTCCGGCCTGGTGCTGTACTGGGTGACCAACGGCGCGCTGGGCCTGGCGCAGCAGTGGTGGATGACGCGCAAGTACAGCGCGCCCAGCCCAGCCAAGGCGGCCAAGTAGGTCGAGCACGAAGCCCGCCGCAAGGCGGGCTTCGCGCATGCGGGCCGCACGTCGCAACGCGCTCGCCAGTGGACCTCACCGAGCGGGACTGGCGGTGCTCATCCACGTCTCAGCCAGCCCGATCCTGCTATGGGAGAAGCCGTGAACCTCCAGCCCCAAGACACCATCGCCGCGATCGCCACCGCCCCGGGTGCCGGGGGCGTGGGCATCGTGCGCCTGTCCGGACCGCAGGCCCTGTCCATCGCCGCGCGCATCTGCCGGTGCCCGCTGCAGCCGCGGCGCGCGCACTACGCAAGATTCCGCGACGAGCAGGCGCAGCTGCTGGACGACGGCATCGCCCTGGCGTTTCCGGCGCCGCGGAGCTTCACCGGCGAGGACGTGGTGGAACTGCAGGCGCACGGCAGCCCTGTGGTGCTGCGCCAGCTGGTGGCGCTGGCCTGTCGCCTGGGCGCGCGCCACGCACGCCCAGGTGAGTTCAGCGAGCGGGCGTTTCTCAATGGCAAGTTCGACCTGACCCAGGCCGAGGCCATCGCCGACCTGATCGCCGCGGCGGACGTGCGCTCGGCGCGGGCGGCGCGGCGCGCACTGGACGGGGCGTTCTCCACGCGCGTCCACGGCGTGGCCGACCAGGTGCTGGCGCTGCGGGTGCATGTGGAGGCGGCGATCGATTTCGCCGACGAGCCGCTGGACACGCTGGGCGGGGCCGCTGTCAGGCAGGGGCTGGAAGTGGCGCAGACGGCCTTGCTGGGTTTGATCGCCGACGCGCAGCGCGGGCGGCGCCTGCGCGATGGCCTGCATGCGGTGATCGTCGGGCCGCCCAATGCCGGCAAGAGTTCGCTGCTCAACGCACTGGCCGGCAGCGAGCGCGCCATCGTCACCGATATCGCCGGCACCACGCGCGACGTGCTGCGCGAAAGCGTGCACCTGGACGGACTGGAACTGACGCTGGTGGATACCGCCGGCCTGCGCGAGGGCGGCGATGCCATCGAACGCGAGGGCATGCGCCGGGCGCGCGCGGAATTGCAGCGCGCCGACATCGCCCTGGTGGTGCTGGACGCCACCGCGCTCCAAGCCGGCCGTGCGGCCGTGGCCGATGCGATCGCCGAGGTGCCCAAACGCCTGTGGATCCACAACAAGGCCGACCTGCTGGACACGGCCACCGTCACCGACACCGACGACACCGTGCATGTCTCGGCCATGCATGGCCAGGGCCTGCAGCGCCTGCAGCGCACCTTGCATGCGCTGGTGGGCATGAACGCACCGGAAGGCGGCGAAGGCGAATTCACCGCGCGCGCGCGCCACGTCACCGCGCTGGAGCTGGCAGCGACGCACCTGGCCCTGGGCCTGGACTGCGTGCGCCATGAGCGCCTGGAGCTGGCGGCCGAGGAGCTGAGGCTGAGCCACGACGCGCTGGGCGAGATCACCGGCGTGGTCACACCCGATGCCTTGCTTGGCCATATCTTTTCCACCTTCTGCATCGGCAAGTAGCAAAAGGGGGGGCAGGCCGTCGCCCAGACCCTGCCGCAGACCGACAAGCGCCTCCGGGATGCGGTGTGCGGATCAGGTTGCTCAGGGGAAAGGCCGAGCATTGGCCTGTACCAGCGACGAGGCGTGCAGCGACCTTGGGCGCTGCCGAGAGTGGTGGCTGGCATGCGGACCTCGACGTCCCGCCGCCACCAGAGGCTTGCTGCCGAGATTGGCAGGCATCCTGCATCATGGTTTGGTGACGCCGGTCACAATGACCCCGTGGCGGGCGACGGGTCGGCGCACATAAGATCATGACGTCCGTACGAGGAACCCGGCGCGCCGCACTGCCGGGCCATTAGAAGGAGACCCGCTCCAGGCGGGTCCGCACACCGCAGGCCACGGACGCCTGCGGCGGCAACTGGGGAAAACGTACATGTCGCACGACCCGATTTCGGCGAAATCGCGCCTGCTTGTGCCTGCACTGCTGGTGCTGGCCATCGCGGCCTGCTCCAAGAACGAGGCCGATGCGCCCGCGCCCGCCGAGGCGCCCGCGACCCAGGCTGCCGCCACGCAAACCCCGGCGGTGACGGCTGAAACGGCGGTCGCGCCCGGCGTGAAGGCCATGGGCGCCGAGCAACTGCGCGAGGCCGCCAGCAAGGCCCTGGCCGAGAACCGCATCTACTCGCCGGGCGGCAACAACGCCATGGAGTACTACCTGTCGCTGCGCGACAAGGAAGCCAACGACCCGGCGGTCAACAGTGCACTGACCGACCTGTTGCCGTACACGCTGATCGCCGCCGAGCAATCGCTGGCGCGCGAGGACCTGGCCGAAGCCCAGCGACTGGCCGCGCTGATCGAAAAGACCGATGCCAACGCCCCGGCGCTGCCGCGCCTGAAGCAGAGCCTGGCCGCGGCCGAGCGCAGCATCGCCCAGCGCGAGGTCAATGCCGAGGCCACGGCCAAGGCCGAGGCGGACAAGAAGAAGAAAGAGGCCGAACGCGTGGCCGCCCAGGCCGCCGAGCAGAAGCAGGCGGCCGAGGCGCTGGCCGCCCAGCAGCAACGCGAGCAGGCCAGCCGCGCGGCTGAAGCCGAGCGCAGCGCAGCGCAGCCGCGCCCGGCCGCCACTGAGGCGCCCACGCCCACGCCCGCGCCGGCCACGCCCGCCCCGTCACCCGCACCGCGGACGGTCAGTGCGCCGGCCACGCCGACCCTGCGCGTGGTGGCGGCCCCCGCGCCGCGCTATCCGGCCGACGCGTTGCGCTCGGGCACCTCCGGCGAGGTGCTGGTGGAGATCACCGTGGGCGTGGATGGTTCGGTGACCAACGCCCGCGTGGTGCGCGCTCAGCCGATCCGCGTGTTCGATCGCGAGGCGCTCAACGCGGTGCGTCGCTGGAAGTTCGAGCCGGTGGACGCCCCGGTCACCACCCGCCGCACCATCGCCTTCAATTCCGGCGGCGGCAGCGGCGATTGAGGGTGCACGCGGCCACGCCACCCTGTGTGCGTGGCCGCGAAGGTGGGTGGGGGCGTGTCATCCACACACGTAGGGTGGACAACGCGAAGCTTGTCCACCAGCGCGGCGGCTGCGGAAAGATCACGAGAACGCCGCGACGGCTGGCTTCGTCGTGGAACGGCGACACGGCTCCGCACGTCCGCGTTGTTCGATTCGCGGCGGTGGTGGATGGAAGAGCGTCATCCACCCTACGTAAGGTGGACAACGCGAAGCTTGTCTACCAGCGCGATGGCTGCGGAATGATCGCGAGAAAGCCGCGACGGCTGGCTTCGTCGTGAAACGGCGACACGGCTCCGCACATCCGCGTTGTTCGTTTCGCGGCGGTGGTGGATGGAAGAGCGTTCTCCACCCTACGTAGGGTGGACAACGCGAAGCTTGTCTACCAGCGCGACGGCTGCGGAATGATCGCGAGAAAGCGGCGATGGCTACCTTCGTCGTGAAACGGCGACACGGCTCCGCACGTCCGCGTTGTTCGATTCGCGGCGGTGGTGGATGGAAGAGCGCCATCCACCCTACGTAGGGTGGACAACGCGAAGCTTGTCCACCAGGGCGACGGCTGCGGAAAGGTCGCGAGAAAGCCGCGACGGCTGGCTTCGTTGTGGAACGGCGACACGGCTCCGCACATCCGCGTTGTTCGTTTCGCGGCGGTGGTGGATGGAAGAGCGTTGTCCACCCTATGTAGGGTGGACAACGCGAAGCTTGTCCACCAGCGCGATGGCTGCGGAATGATCGCGAGAAAGCCGCGACGGCTGGCTTCGTCGTGGGAGAGGCGATGCGACTCCGCACATCCGCGTCGTTCATTTCGCGGCGGTGGTGGATGAAGGAGCGTCATCCACCCTACGTAGGGTGGACAACGCGAAGCTTGTCCACCAGGGCGACGGCCGCGGAAAGATCGCGAGAAAGCCGCGACGGCTGGCTTCATCGTGGGAGAGGCGACACGACTCCGCACATCCGCGTTGTTCGTTTCGCGGCGGTGGTGGATGAAGGAGCGTCGTCCACCCTACGTGGGGTGGATGACGCGATGCTTGTCCACCGTGCGGCGCGCTGCGCTGAGACTCGGGGCCTCGCGCTCCACGCGCGAGCCTTTCCTTCATCGAACGCAGCGTCGCGTCGGCCTCAACCGGAGATGGCCAGCTGTTCGTTGTGGTAGCGCCGCACCGCGCCGAACCAGAGCAGGGCGCCCAGGGTCAGTGCGCAGCCCAGGTAGACGCCCCACTGCTGTGCGGTGACCAGCTCGCCGCGCACGATCTTGAGGATCAGCTGGTTCTGCGCCAGGAACGGCACGGAGAACTGCCACAGCTCGGTCTTGAGCGGATTGACCATCAGCACGATGCTGGGAATCATCGGCAGCAGCATCAGCCAGCCAAGATGGCTCTGGGCTTCCTTCATGCTCTTGGCCGAGGCGGCCAGGAAGGTCAGCAGCGAGGTGCCGATCACCGCCATCGGCAGCAGCACCGCCAGCAGCTGGGCCATGGCGCCGAAGCCCACCGACATCTGCCGGCCGACCGTGGGCGAGAACTGCGCGGTCAGCTTGAACGACAGCAGGGTCAGCACGATGCCCAGCATCGACACCGCGCAGGCCGCGGCCAGCTTGCCGCTGACGATGCCGCTGCGCGGGGCGGGCGTGGCCAGCAGGGGCTCGAGCGACTGCCGCTCGCGCTCGCCGGCGGTGCTGTCGAACACCACGTGCGCACCGCCGATGAACACCGACAGGATCAGGAAGTACGGCAGGAACGCGGCGGCAAAACGTCCACGCTGCGCTTCCGGCGTGGACAGGTCCACCCGCTGCACCTGCACGGCGGCCATCGCCCCGGGGTTCACGCCGCGGGCGAACAGGCGCAGGGCGCCGACCTGCGCGCCATAGCCATTGAGCAGGCCCTGCAGGCGTTGCACCGGCACCTGCGCATCCTGGCGCGTGCTGTCGAACAGGATCTCCACCGCCGCCGGCTCGCTGGCGCGCCACTTGTCGCCGTAGTCGGCGGGAATACGCAGCACCAGGTCTTCGGCCTGGCTGGCGATGGCCGCCGGGATGTCCTTCGGCGGGTCCTTGATGGTGACGTTCTGGCCTTCCAGCCAGGCGATCAGGTTGGGCGCGTGCGCCTTGCCCACCACCGGCAGGTCCAGCGGCTTCTCGGTCAGGTCCTTGACCCGCTTCTCGCCCAGGGTGCCGATGCCCAGCAGCAGCAGCGGCATCAGGATCGGGCCAAGGCCGATGGTCAACAGCAGCGTGCGGCGGTCGCGGAACAGGTCCAGCAGTTCCTTGCGCATCACGATCCACAGACTCTTCATCGTGCTCATGCGTGCAGGCCCTCCTCCGACCCGATGGCCTTGACGAAGGCATCCTCAAGATTGTCCTCGCCGGTCTGCGCGCGCAGCTCGTCGGCCGTGCCCTGGGCCACCACCGTGCCCTTGGCGATGATCACGATGCGATCGCACAGCGCGGCGACCTCCTGCATGATGTGGCTGGAAAACACCACGCAGCGGCCCTCGCCGCGCAGCTGCTTGAGGAATTCGCGCAGCCCGCGGGTGGTCATCACGTCCAGGCCGTTGGTGGGCTCGTCCAGCACCACGTTGCGCGGATCGTGCACCAGCGCACGGGCGATGGCGGTCTTGGTGCGCTGGCCCTGGCTGAAGCCTTCGGTGCGGCGGTCCAGGAAGTCCTCCATGTTCAGCGCCTTGGCGAGGCGCTGAGTGCGCTCGGCGATGGTGGCCGCGTCCAGCCCATGCAGCGTGCCGAAGTAGGCGATGTTCTCGCGCGCGGTCAGGCGCTTGTAGACGCCGCGGGCATCGGGCAGCACGCCCAGGGCGCGGCGCGCGGCCTCGGCCTGGGTGGCCACGTCCAGCCCATCGACCACCACCCGGCCGCTGTCCGGCTGCATCAGGGTGTAGAGCATGCGCAGCGTGGTGGTCTTGCCGGCGCCGTTGGGACCGAGCAGGCCGGTGATCTCGCCGTCGCGCGCGGTGAAGCCCACCCCGTCCACGGCCTTCACCGTGGCGGCCTTGGTCTTGAAGGTCTTATGCAAATCCTGCAGCTCGATCATGGGTCCCATCCGTAGAAGCCGGTGAACGGCGGGGTGTAGGGCAGCCTGGCCAGGCACTGCGCGTCCAGCGCCTTGGCATTGGTGGTATCGAGGAAGCTGCCCAGCAGGCGCGGCATGCAGCCCACGCCGATGACGTTGTGGCCCTGGCCGCGCAGCACCAGGTGCCGCGCATTGGGCAGGGTCTTGGCCACCGCATCGCCGTAGCGCGGCGGGGTGACCGGATCGAACTCGCCGGACACCAGCAGCGCCGGCACCTGGCCGGTCAGCGGCTTGCGGAAACTCGCCGCGCGCGTGCCCTTCGGCCAGACCTTGCACTGGGCGCTGAGGAACTCGGCGAAGTCGTTGCCCAGCAGGGTGTCGGCGTCGGCCGGATCGGGTCTGAGCTCGTCCCCGTCCTCGGCGCAGATCACCGACAGCTGCATGCCCATGGTGATGCTGTCGGAGAGCTCGCCAGTGATCATCTTGGAGGCGGCCATCAGGCTGTCGTAGCGGCCCTGCGCGGCTTCCTCGAACTGCAAGGGCAGGATCGAGGACATCATCGGCAGGTAGGCCGACATGCGCACCAGGGCCACCACGTGGCCGGCAGTCAGACGTTCCTCGGCCTGCTGGCCGCTGCGCGGGTCGCGGTAGCGCACCAGCGGCGGGTCGGTCTTCAGCTTTTGCATCAGCGCCGCCAGCTTCTGCCGCGGGTCGCCCAGCTTGCGCGTGCAGTCTGGCGTCTTGGCGCAGCGCGCGAACTGCAGGTCCAGCGCGTTCTCCAGGTTGCGGGCGAAGTCGGCGCCCAGCACCAGCGAGTTGGGCGCCACCCCGTCCAGCACCAGGCTGCGCGTGCTGTCCGGGTAGGTGGCCGCGTACTGCTGGGCCACGCGGGTGCCGTAGGAGATGCCGACCAGGTTGATCCTGGCCGCGCCGATGGCCTTGCGCACCGTCTCCAGGTCGCCGATCGCCTCGCCAGTGGTGTAGTAGCGCGGGTCGGCGTGGTGCGAGACCTCGGCCAGGCAGCGGCGGGTGTAGGCGCTGGCGGCCTGCGCGGTGGGCGTGGTGCTCTCGTCCATCGCCTCCTTGCAGGCGAGCTTGTTGGAGCCGCCGGTGCCGCGCTGGTCCACCAGCAGCACATGGCGCTTCTTGTTGATCTCGGCGAAGGCGGGCGCGACCTGGCCGTAGCTGTCCAGCGCGGACTGGCCGGGGCCGCCGGCGATCATGAAGACCGGGTCGGGCTCGGCCGCGTCGTCGCGCTCGGCCGGCACCCAGCCGATGCGCAGGCCGATCTTGCGGCCGTTCGGGGCCGCGGGATTTTCCGGTACCTGCAGGGTGGCGCACTGGGCCTCCACGGGCGTGCCGCCCAGCGGCGAGCTCAGCGAGCAGGGTTTGAAGTCCAGCGACCCCAGCGTTCGGGCCTGCGCGGCGGGGGCGCCGGCGGCCGCGATCAGCAGCAGGGTCAGTAATCGTCGATGACGCATTGAGGCTTCCTTGACGCGGCCAAATCCGCCGCCATGCTGCCATGACGTCGCCACCGGGCGAATGTGACCGAAGGCAGGGGCGATGGTGCCGTTGGCGCCTCTAGCGGCTGCTGACGTACTTCTCGCGGCGCAGCTGGGCGGGCGTCAGCCCCCTGGCCTTGAGCGCCTCGAAGCCGGCATCGACCATGTCCGGGTTGCCGCACAGATACGCGATGTCGCGCGCCGGGTCCGGGGCCAGTTCCTCCAGGAACTGCTGCACGTAGCCATGACGCATGTCCGCATGCGGGCTGGCCGGCAGGCCGCGCGAGAGGCAGGGCAGGTAGCGAAAGGGCGGATGGGCCTGGGCAAAGCTGCGGAATTCCTCGCCGTACAGCAATTCCTCCACGGTGCGTGCGCCTTGCAGCAGCACCACCTCGACTGCTCGCTGCTCCATCAGCCGCGCCAGCGTCGGCAGCATGGCGCGGTAGGGGGTGACCCCGGTGCCCGTGGCCAGCAGCAGGTAGCGCGCGTTGACATCCCCAGGCTGTAGGGTGAAGCGCCCGAAGGGTCCGCTGGCCTGGACACTCTGGCCGATCTCTAGCGCCTCGAACAGCGCGGTGGCCGCCCCACCCGGCACGTAGCTCACCGCGATCTCGACGGTCCCGCCCGCGTGCAGGGGCCCGCTGTGCCGGCTGGCCAGCGAATAGCTGCGGCGGGTGGCGGTGCCGTCGGCGTAATCGAAGTGCACCTGCAGGAACTGCCCAGGCGTGAAGTCCAGGGCCTGGCCGTCACCGCGCACGAAGCTCAGGTGGGCCACGCTGGGTGCCAGCATGCGCCGGCCGGTCAGCTGCAGGGGGAAGGTGACAATGGCCAAGGCGGTGGAACGCTCTGTCTGCGCCGGGCCATTCCGGCGGGGGGAATATAATAGGCGGCTGATCGCCGAGACATCCGACGCCGCCCCCTGGGCGTCCTCCACTCCGGGAATTCCATGACGTCCGCTTCCCAGGCCGCACCCGTGCCGGCCCTGTCCATCCAGCAGCTCACCAAGACCTACGACAATGGCGTGCAGGCCGTGCGCGGCCTGTCCCTTGATGTGATGCCGGGCGACTTCTTCGCCCTGCTGGGCCCCAATGGCGCCGGCAAGTCCACCACCATCGGCATCGTCAGTTCGCTGGTCAACCTCACCGCCGGCAGCGTGCGGGTGTTCGGCGTGGACCTGAGCGCCGACCGTGCCGCGGCCATGCGCCTGATCGGTCTGGTGCCGCAGGAGATCAACTTCAACCTGTTCGAGAAGCCCTTCGACATCCTGGTCAACTACGCCGGCTTCTACGGCGTGGAGCGCAAGGAAGCCGAACGCCGCGCCGAGGAGGAGCTGCGCCGCGCCCAGCTGTGGGACAAGGCGCAGATGATGAGCCGCACCCTGTCCGGCGGCATGAAGCGCCGGCTGATGATCGCCCGGGCGATGATGACCCGCCCGCGCCTGCTGATCCTGGACGAGCCCACCGCCGGGGTGGACATCGAAATCCGTCGCGGCATGTGGAAGACGCTGACCGAGATCAACGCGGCCGGCACCACCATCATCCTCACCACCCATTACCTGGAAGAAGCCGAGAGCCTGTGCCGCAACCTGGCCATCATCGACCGCGGCCGCATCGTCGAGCAGGGCCCGATGAAGGCGCTGCTGGCCAAGCTGGACGTGGAAGGCTTCCTGCTGGACATCGACGGCGCGCTGCCGGACCTGCTGCCGGCCATCGAAGGCGTGCTGCTGGTGCGCGCCGATGCGCACACGCTGGATATCGAGATGCCGCGGGCGATGGACCTCAACGGCATCTTCGCCCGGCTGGACCAGGCCGGCATCCGCGTGCGCTCCATGCGCACCAAGTCCAACCGCCTGGAAGAGCTTTTCGTGCGCCTGACCGGGCCTGGCGACGCGAGCTCGGCGGACGCCATCGAGGCGTCTGCCGCGTCGCCTGGCGCCCGGCCAGGGATGGCCGGGCAGGAGCCTCCGAAGCCGACGTCGTCGCGCCAGGGAGGGCAGTCATGAGCCATATCGAAAAGGCGCAAGGCGTGAACGAACAAACAAACCTGCAGTCGCACCTGGTCGCGCTGGGCACCATCGTGCGCCGCGAGGTCAAGCGCATCCTGCGCATCTGGGGCCAGACCCTGGTGCCGCCGGCGATCACCATGACCCTGTACTTCCTGATCTTCGGCGGGCTGATCGGCTCGCGCGTGGGCGACATGGGCGGCTACAGCTACATGCAGTTCATCGTGCCGGGCCTGGTGATGATGAGCGTGATCCAGAACAGCTACGGCAACATCAGCTCCAGCTTCTTCGGCGCCAAGTTCGGCCGTCATGTGGAGGAGCTGCTGGTCAGCCCGATGCCCAACTGGGTGATCCTGTGGGGCTACGTGGCCGGCGCGGTGCTGCGCGGGCTGATGGTCGGGGTGATCGTGCTGATCATCGCCATGTTCTTCACCCCCGTGCGCATCCCGCACCCGCTGGTGACCCTGGCCACGGTGCTGCTGGGCGCGACGATCTTCTCCCTGGCCGGCTTCATCAATGCCGTCTACGCCAAGAAGTTCGACGACGTGGCCATCGTGCCGACCTTCATCCTGACCCCGCTGACCTACCTGGGCGGTGTGTTCTATTCGGTCAAGCTGCTGCCGGGCTGGGCCGAGGCGGCCACCCACGCCAACCCGATCTTTTACATGGTCAACGCCTTCCGCTACGGCCTGCTGGGCAGCTCGGACGTGCCGCTGTGGGTGGCCTTCGCGCTGATGATCGGCTTCGTGGTGGCGCTGAGCGCGCTGGGGCTGTGGCTGCTCAAGCGTGGTGTAGGCCTGCGCAGCTGAGCGCGGAGTTTCCTCGATGCCGGACGACATGACATGCGCATCCTGATCCTCGGTGCCGGCGGAACCGGCGGTTACTTCGGCGGGCGCCTGGCCCAGGGCGGGGCGGACGTGACCTTTCTGGTGCGCGCCGGCCGGGCCGAGCAGCTCAAGGCGCATGGCCTGCAGATCCGCAGCGCCCTGGGAGATGCCGACCTGCCGGTGCAGTTCGTGGTGGCCCAGGCGCTGCCCGCCCAGGCGCAGGCGCGGCCGTTCGATCTGGTGCTGCTCAGCTGCAAGGCCTACGACCTGGACAGCTCGATCGCCGCCATCGCCCCGGCGGTGGGCGCAGGGACCACGGTACTGCCGATCCTCAACGGCCTGGCGCACTACGCCGCGCTGGATGCGGCCTTCGGCGCGCCACGCGTGCTGGGCGGGCTGTGCTTCATCAGCGCGATGAAAGGACCCAACGGCGAGGTGCAGCATTTCGGCAAGGCCGCGTCCATGACCTTCGGCGAGCGCGACACCGCCGCGCTCACCGACCGCGTCACCGCCCTGGCTGCCCTGTGCCAACAGGCCGGCATCCAGCACCTGGCCAGCACCCAGATGGCCACCGAGCAGTGGACCAAGTACAGCTTCCTGTGCGCGCTGGCCGCCGTGACCTGCCTGATGCGGGCGCCGGTGGGGCAGGTCGTGGCGGCCGAGGGCGGCCAGGCCTTCATTGAGGCGACCTACGCCGAGACCCTGGCCGTGGCCGAGGCCGCCGGGCACCCGGTGCCGCTGGACAAGCAGCAGGCCATGCGCGGGATCCTGACCGAGCCAGGCTCCAAGCTGACCGCCTCGATGCTGCGCGACCTTCAGGCCGGCCAGGCCGTGGAAGGGGCGCACATCGTCGGTGACATGGTCCACCGCGCCGCCCCGGCCGGCATCGCCACGCCCTGCCTGCAGGCGGCCTGGATCCACCTGCAGGCCTACAGCGCCGGGCGCCAGGCCGAAGCCGCCGCCTGATTCTTCGCGCGGCCGCGACGCGGCCCTGCGCACGCTATGCGGGCCCCGCTGCGAGTGCCGGTCATGAAGTGGTTCGAGAAAATCTTCCTGTCCGGTCACATCATCGTGATCGCCCTGTTCGTGGCCTGCGGCCTGTCGCTGATGTGGCTCAGTGCCAGCGAGCTATGGCACAGCTTCGTGCATGCCGCCCCGGAAGCCACCGTGCGCGTGCGCTTCAACACCATCCTGGAGTGCATCGGCCTGCTGACCATCGCCCTGGTATCGATGGAGCTGGGCCAGACCATCTTCGAGGAAGAGGTGCAGCGCGACGTCAAGGTCAGCAACCCCACGCGGGTGCGCCGCTACCTGTCGCGCTTCATGGTGGTTGTGGTGATCGCGCTGTCGATCGAAACCCTGATCTCGGTGTTCGAACTGGTCCATGAAAGCCCGGAGCAGTTGCCGTATGCGGCCTCGGTGGGCGGCGCGGCGGCGGCGCTGCTGATCGCCTGGGGCCTCTTCGTGCGGCTCAACAAGGGGGCCGAGGAGCTGGAGCCGGAAGCCATGCAGGAAACCAAGGCCGAGGACGCCGAGGTCGAAGCCGAATCGGAGTGAAGCGCAAGGCCGGCCGCGCTCAGGGCGCGCCGCTGACTTCCGCCTGCAGCTGCACACGTTCGCCCAGCACCCAGGTGTCGTAGACCTGGCCATCGCGCGCCCGGTAACGCACCTGCATCCAGCCATTCCATTGGCGGTGCACCGTGAGCGCGTCACCGCGGATCACGAACGAGTCCTTGCTTCGACAGCTGGCATCCGGTCCGCTGTGGAAGGCGGTGCGACCGGCAGCGATCACCACGGCCGCCCGTGGCGTTGGCAGCGCGGGCTGGATGTCCTGCGCATGCTGATGCAGCCGCGCGCAGTCCGGTTGCGCCAACGCGGGCGTGCCCCAGGCCAGGACGAGCAGCAGCACAGTGGTGGCCGCTGCGCGCGGGCTCACGGCAGACCGAAGAACGCGCGCGCCGTGGCGGTGGTGGTCGCGGCGGTGGCGGCAACCTCCTCGCCGCGGTCGCGCGCGACTTCCTCGGCGATATGCGCCAGGAACGCCGGCTCGTTGCGGCGATCCTTGGGCATGGGCTTGAGCGTGCGCGGCAGCAGGTAGGGCGCGTCGGTCTCGATCATCAGGCGGTCGGAGGGGATGTGCGGCACCAGCTCGCGCAGGTGCGCGCCGCGGCGCTCGTCGCACAGCCAGCCGGTGATGCCGATGTGCCAGTCCTGGTCCAGGTAATCGAACAATTCCTCGCGCGTGCCGGTGAAGCAATGCACCACCGCGGCGGCAAGCTGCCCGTCGAACTGCTTCATGATCGCCATGAAATCCGCATGCGCATCGCGCTGGTGCAGGAACAGCGGCTTGCCTGTGTCCACCGCGCTCTGCAGCTGGCGCTCGAAGGCCCGGCGCTGGGCTGGGCGCGGGGAGAAGTCGCGGTTGTAGTCCAGCCCGCATTCGCCCACGGCCACCACTTCGGGCTGGGCGAGCAGGGCGCGCATTTCGGCATCGCACTCCTCGGTGTACTCGACCGCGTGGTGCGGGTGTACACCGGCGGTGGCGAACAGGAACCCGGGATGCGCGCGCGCCAGCGCCAGCGCCCTGGGCGAATGTTCGCGGCTGGCGCCGGTGATCACCAGCTGCGACACGCCGGCCGCACGAGCGCGCTGCAGCACCGCCTCGCGGTCGCGGTCGAAGGAATCGTGGGTGAGGTTGGCGCCGATATCGATGAGCTGCATGGACTGCGGGAGGTGACGTGGGTGGCCAATTGTAGGGGGGCTGGGTCGGCGCCCCTTATCCTTGTGTGCAATGTCCACGCCGTCCTTTCCCATCACCGCGTTGCTGCCGCAGATCGGCGCGTCGCTGGCCCAACATCCCCGCCTGGTGCTGGAGGCGCCGCCCGGCGCCGGCAAGACCACCCAGGTGCCGCTGGCGCTGCTGGATGCGCCGTGGCTGCAGGGCCGCAGGATCGTGATGCTGGAGCCGCGCAGGGTGGCCGCCCGCGCGGCGGCCGGGTTCATGGCCAGCCAGCTGGGCCAGGCCTGCGGGGAGACCGTCGGCTATCGCATCCGTTTCGAGAACCGGATCTCCGCGCGCACCCGCATCGAGGTCGTCACCGAGGGCATCCTGACCCGCATGCTGCAGGACGATCCGCTGCTGGAGCAGGTCGGCGCGCTGCTGTTCGACGAATTCCACGAGCGCCACCTGGCCGGCGACCTGGGCCTGGCCCTGGCGCTGGACGTGCAGTCGGGCCTGCGCGAGGACCTGCGCCTGGTGGTGATGTCGGCCACCCTGGATGGCGAGCGCCTGTCGCAGTGGCTGGACGCGCCGCGCCTGACCAGCCAGGGCCGCAGCTTTCCGGTGACCGTCTCGCATTTTCCCGCGCGCCGCGAAGAGGCCCTGGAATCGCAGGTGCGTCGCGCGGTCGAACAGGCCCTGGCCGAACAGCCGGGCGATCTGCTGGTGTTCCTGCCCGGACAGCGGGAGATCGCCCGCGTCGAGGCCGCGCTGGGTCACAGCCACGCCCTGGGCAGCACACGGGTCCTGGCCCTGCACGGCGAGCTGCCGGTCGAGCGCCAGTCCGAGGTGCTGCAGCCCGATCCGGACGGCCGCCGCCGGGTGGTGCTGGCCACCAACGTGGCCGAGTCCTCGGTCACCCTGCCGGGGGTGCGCGTGGTGATCGACAGCGGCCTGGCACGCGAGCCTCGCTTCGATCCCAACAGCGGTTTCTCGCGGCTGGAGGTGGTCAACATCGCCCAGGCCTCGGCCGACCAGCGCGCCGGTCGCGCCGGTCGCGTGGCCGAGGGCGTTGCCTGGCGGCTATGGCCGGCCTCGCAGCGGCTGGAGCCGCAGCGTCGCCCCGAGATGGCGCAGGTCGAGCTGGCTTCGCTGGCGCTGGAGCTGGCGGCCTGGGGCAGCGACGACTTGCGCTTCCCCGATGCGCCACCGCCCGGCGCCCTGGCCGCCGCGCGCGACCTGTTGCGCAAGCTCGGCGCACTGACCGATGCCGGCGCGATCACCGAAGCCGGCCGCGGGATGCTGCGCCTGGGCACGCATCCGCGGCTGGCGGCGATGCTGCAGGCTGCGCCGGCCGGCCCACTGCGTGCGGTGGCCTGCGACCTGGCGGCACTGGTCGAAGCGCGCGACCCGCTGCGCCAGGCCGGCGACGGCCTCGCCGCGCGCTGGCGTGCACTGGCGGCCTTTCGCCACGGCCGGGTGCCGGGCGATGCCCATCGCGGCGGGCTGGCGGCCATCGACGCCGCCGCCCGGCAATGGCGCCGGCGCGTGCGCGAGGACGCCAGCGCCCCGCCCGAGCTGGAAGCCCACGTGCTGGGCGACCTGCTGGCGCACGCCTTTCCCGACCGCATCGGCTATCGCCATGCCAGCGACCCGCTGCGCTACGCCTTGAGCAACGGCCGCACCGCGCGCGTGTTCGAGGACAGCAGCCTGCGTGGCGAGCCGTGGATCGTGGCCAGCGAGATGCGCTTGGAATCGCGCGATGGCCTGATCCTGCGCGGCGCCCCGGTCGATGAAACCGCCCTTCGGCAGGCATTTCCCACGCGCTTTTCCACCGCCGACCATGTGCGTTGGGATGCCGAGCGTCGCGCGCTGGTGGCGCAGCGCGAGACCCGTTTCGACGCCATCGTGCTGGACGCGCGTCCGGCCGGCCGCGTCGACCCGGCGCAGGCCGCCGCCGCGCTGACCGAGGCGGTGCGCGATCTGGGCCTAGGCGCGCTGCCGTGGACCGACAACCTGCGCCAGTGGCATGCCCGCGTGCAGAATCTGCGCGCGTGGATGCCGGAACTGGGCCTGCCGGATCTGTCAGAGGCTGCGCTGATGGAGTCTCTGGAAACCTGGCTGACCCCGGCGTTCAGCGGCAAGACCCGGCTGGATGCACTGGACGAGTCCGCGCTGGGCGAGGCGCTGAAATCGGGCCTGGACTGGTCGCTGCGCCAGCGTATCGATGCGTGGGCGCCCACCCGCATCCAGGTGCCTTCCGGCCTGGAGCGCCGCATCGACTACAGCGTGGAGCATGACGGCAGTCCGCGCGCGCCGGTGCTGGCGGTGAAGCTGCAGGAGCTGTTCGGCCTGGGCGATACGCCGCGAGTGGCCGATGGCCGCGTGCCCCTGACCCTGCACCTGCTCTCGCCGGGCGGCAAGCCGCTGCAGGTCACCCAGGACCTGCGCAGCTTTTGGGCCAACACCTATGCCGAGGTGCGCAAGGAGATGAAGGGGCGCTACCCGCGCCATCCATGGCCGGACGACCCGTGGAACGCCACGGCGACCCATCGCGCCAAGCCGCGCGGCACGTAGGTAACGATCTTCGATAGCAGGGTGCAGGATCATGCGCGACCTCCACGCCGCTGCCCGGTTCCACAAGCCAGGCGACGGCGCGCGGTCGCGGCGCGGTCATGCCCCGCGCCGTCGTCCCGTTCAGCCCGCGTCAAAACAGCAGTGACCGTGCACACACGCCCTAGACGCCCCGATCGAGACACTGCGTCGTGTCTCCCCATCACCACAGGAATCGCCATGAGCAGGATCACGGATCTCAGCGACCGTGCGCTGGAACAGGCGCTGGAACTCATCCATCAGGCCGGCAGCGGCCTGCGGACCGCCGGCCACAGCATCAAGGATGCCGGCAGTAGTGCAGGTCATCTGCTGCAGACCGGTGCGGCGCTGGGTGCGGTCAAGACCGGCACGCGCGTGGCAGGCAAGTTCGCTCGCCGCAATCCGGCGGCCGTGGCCGCTGCCGCCGTCGCCGGCGCGGGCCTGATCGCCTATGCGGTCTACCGCAAGCGCAAGAAGGAACAGGAAGGCACGATCGACGGTGAGGTCGAGCGCCTGCAGCGTCGTGAGCGCAGCAATGCCGCACGTCGCGCCCGCGCGCCGAAGAAAGTGGCGATCACGCCGACCGACGAAGGCTGAGTGCGACGCAGTGACTGAAAGCGAAAGGCCGGCGATTCGCCGGCCTTTCGCATTTGCGCCGTCAGGGTCCGGCCACGCGGTCGTTGGGTGCCTGGACGATGCGCCATTGGCCGGGCTGCAGATCCTCCAGCCCGATCCCTCCCATCCACGCACGTACCAGGCGCAGCGTCGGCAGGCCCACCGCGGCCGTCATGCGCCGCACCTGCCGGTTGCGGCCCTCGCGCAGGGTCATGGCCAGCCAGGTATCGGGCACCGATTTGCGGAAGCGCACCGGCGGTTCGCGCTCCCACAATGTGGGTGTCTGCGCCAAAACCTCGACCTGCAACGGCCGCGTGGGGCCATCGTTCAACGTAGGCCCCGCACGCAGCGCCTGCAGCTGCGCTTGCGTAGGCGTGCCTTCCACCTGCACCCAGTAGCGCTTGGACTGCTTATGCCGCGGATCGGTCAGCCGATGCGCCAGCCCACCATCGTCGGTGAGCAGCAGCAGGCCCTCGCTGTCGTAGTCCAGGCGCCCGGCCGCATACACCGCCTTGGGCAACCCGAACTCGGCCAGCGTCCGCCGCGGCGGAACGCTGCGATCGGTGAACTGGCACAGCACGTTGAAGGGTTTGTTGAAGGCGATGAGCACGTCGGCGAACGTGGGAAACGAGGCGCCATTATGCCGTCGCAGGAAGGCCGTGATTCCTACCTCTTTCGACGTTCGCACAGCGATTGACGGGCTGGCATCGAACACTCAAGTTCGGGCACAGGTTGGAGCCGAAGCGCAGCTCACCCAGTCCCGACGAGCGACGAGATGGCGCGCCATCCATGGAGCTTGGAGATTTCTATGCCGCACCAACGCCCGCCCCTGGCTGTGTCTGCCAGCACCAGCAGGCAAGGCGTTCTTCTCAGTTGGATCGCTTGGGTGGTCCTGCTCATCGCGTGGACTCAAGCGGCCACATGTGGTGAAGCGTCTGCGGCGGCGACTGGGCGCGACCCGGACACCTACCCGTTGCGTTTCAAAAAGCACAACTTTGAGGCGCTTTGCTACAACACGCTGGATTGCCAGGTCATCTACGACCACACGAACCACACACTGTATGGCACCGGGAAGCCATCGCCGCCACCGCCTTCGGATGACTACAAGAAAAAGTGGGGCGGCGCTTCCTACTTGGGTGTCCGAAATTTCCCTGGTCCTGTACGGATCGACTGGACCTCCAAAGACGGTCACTCGCATCGTGCCCAGATCGACCTGAGCGAGATTTTCAAGGACGAACTGATTCTTCATCGAACACCCATTGAAGCGATTCCCGAAAAGGCCTTCAAAGGACCCGCCGGTGAACCCGAGATCTTCGTTGAGGTGAATAATAGGACCGTCACCGTTTACATGAAGATGTTCATCCCCACCAAGGAGCCTCAGATCGCCGGAAACAGTCGCAGCCACTTTCGCGATGATCTGATCGAGGCGTGGCGCCAGACTTACTAGACGGAACCTTGGACCTAAAGCCAGCCGCGAGCCTTATCAGCAGCTAGTTGAAGATCATTCACTGCAATGCGCATCGCGCAAATGAGCGGTTGCCTAGCGGGAGAAGTCGTCTCTCGCATGCGCAGGACGTGTTGCAAGTTGACGCGCCTCAAGCGAGCGCCTACCGTAACCATTCAGCCGGGCCGGGATAGGGTCCAATCCACTCCAAGCGGAGTGTGTGCAACATGCCGTCCATGGAATCTGGAGACTCCTATGCCGTGTACTCCCCGGCGTTCAGCTGCGCCCACAAGCACCAGGGCACGTGGCTTGCCAATTTTTCTCGCCGCTTCCGTTTTCCTCATTGCAGGTTGCCAGACCGCCATGTCAAATCAAGCGACAGCCAGCGTATCCACGCGCGACCCTGAAACCTATCCACTGCGTTTCAAGCAGCATAATTTCGAGGCCCACTGCTACAACACCCTCGATTGCCATGTGCTCTACAACGGCGCTAATACGACCCGCACCGCGGTAAGTCGGGCGACGCCCGCGCCAGTGGGCGCTGACTACAAGCAGAACTGGGGTGGCGCACCGTTCATTGGAATCCGCAATTTCCCGGGTCCCGTGGAGATCCAATGGAAAGCCAAATCCGGTGCGGACCTAACTGCTGAAGTCGATCTGTCCGAGATATTCAAGAACGAGCTCGTCCTGCACTCGACACCGCTTGATGAGATTCCGGAGAAAGCCTTCAAGGGACCCGCAGGCGAGCCGCTGATCATCGTGGAAGTGAACGACAGGACCGTGTCGGTTTACATGCAGATGCTTATCCCAACCAAGAGCGAGCAGATCCCCGGGAACCCCAACAGCCATTTTAGGGACGATATCGTTCTGGCTTGGAGCAAGACCTACTAAGGAGAGCACCCCGTGGGCGGAACAAGGAAGGATGGCGAACCGCACAAGCCGGAGAAAGACGGCCTACTCGCTGATGGCGTCTCCTACTATGCCGCGGACCAGGCACAGCTCGATTCGTATCGGCAAGCGGCTGGGCAGTTGGGGAGATTCAGCGCGCCGGTACTGATCGAGTTGGACAAGCCCAATCAGCGCATGTTCGTTGCTGCGTTCGATGGCACTGGAAATGACGCGGACAAGGACCCCGAGCACGCTACCAACGTTGCCAAGTTCAGGGATCAGATCGAACGGCGGAACGAGGACGGCCTCACCAACATCAGGGTCGGCTATGTTCCTGGTCCCGGGACACAGGATGACTTTGTTGCACGAACACTCGATGGCGCTCGTGGGCACACCTATGACCAACGCCTGGAGCAGATGTACAAAGTCTTTATCGACCAGGCCGCCAGGTGGCAGCGCAGCAATCCTGACGTGGAGATCTCCGTGACAACGGTGGGCTTCAGCCGCGGCGCGGAACAAGCGGCAGGCTTCGCCCGATTGCTCCACGAACGTGGAATCCAGAAACCGGAAGCCGTCGAGTACAGGCGAGATCGCGAAGGCAACATCATCGGGTCACCGACTTTCAACCCCGACATCCCGCCCCTCGTGCCCCCCGGCCAGATCCCGCAGGCGGTGGCGCTGTTCGATCCGGTGGGCACCGGCGTGCCGGTCAACGAGAAGGACCGGCGCCTGCCGCCCTCGGTGATTTCAGGGGTGCAGATCATCGCGGCCGACGAGCATCGCGGCCTGTTCAAGTCCACCCACATCATCGACCCCGGCGCCAGCGAGGACGGCCGTTTCCTGGGCGTCGTGGTGGCGGGCGCGCATTCGGATGTCGGCGGCAGCTACCACCGCGATGGACTGGCCATTCGCAGCGGCAACCTGATGACCGATTACCTCAATTCCCTGAGCGACCGGCCCTTCCTGGAAAAGCGCGCCGAGCCGCTGGAACCGGGCCGCAATGTCGTGCACCGCTCCGAGGAGGGGATGCTGCTCTATCGGCTCGGCAGCAAGGTGGACCGCCAATCCGAGGATGGCTATATCCAGCGCCTGGTGCCCAAGGACAGAGTCGACAAGGTTGTGGATGCCTATAACGCCGAACCCGTCGATCCGGCGATGAAGGCGCGCTTCGAGTATCGCCCTGTGAAGATCGGGGAGGCGCCGCCAGGCCAGCCCGCGGATCGGCTTGCGCAACAGTCGGAAATCTCCGCACCCACGCCGTCGTTGAGCGGCAAGGACTGGGCACTGCACGATGCGCTGCGCGAACGCATGCCGCCGCAACATGCCGGGGATGATCGCCTGATGCAGCTGACCTTGAGCGCGCGCCAGGCCGGCATCGAGGCGGAGAGCCTGAAGGGGGTGCAGGAAGCGAACGGCAAGCTCTGGGTCGTTGGTCAAACGCCGGGCTTTCGCGCCGCGGTGGATCTGTCGCAGCCAGCCCCAGCGGTACAGGAGTCAGCGCGCGGACTCAACGAATTCGAGCGCGCACGCCAACAGGATGCTGCTGTCCAGTCGCGCCAACAGGAACATGCGCCGCCGCAGCAGCGCATGCAGTAGGGCAACGCATTCCCTGCCGACTCCTCGGCACAGAACGCCTTGTCTCAGGAAGCCGGCTTCACGAACTTCAAGGTCATGCGGTCGCTTTCGCCGATGCCCTGGTATTTGGCGTTGTCCACCGCGTCGTGGCGGTTGGTCGGCGGCAGGGTCCACACGCCACCGGGGTAGTCCTTCGTATCGCGCGGATTGGCGTTGACCTCGCTCTTGCCGGCCAGCTTGAAGCCAGCGGCTTCGGCCAGCGCCTGCACCTGCTGCTCGCTGACGTAGCCGCTCTTGTCGTCATCGTCCACGTCGCGGTTGGCGCGGTGTTCGACCACGCCCAGGGTGCCGCCGGGCTTGAGCACGTCGAAGAAGGCCTTGAACATCGTCTCGGCCTTGCCGGCCATGCGCCAGTTGTGCACGTTCCGGAAGGTCAGCACTGCATCGGCTGAGTTCTTCGGGCCCAGCACCGGCGCGTTGGAGGCATAGGCCACGATGGCGGTCTTGGCGTATTGCTGCGGCTCGGCGGCGTACTTCTTCTCCAGCATGGCGCGTGCACGTGCCGGATAGTCGCGCTTTCCTTCCGGCTCGGCGGCCGGGTCCACCACCGCGGCGATGTAGCGACCATCCTTGGCCAGGTAGGGCGCCAGGATCTCGCTGTACCAGCCATTGCCGGGCGTGATCTCCACCACGGTGTCGGTGGGCTTGATGCCGAAGAAGGCCAGCGTCGGGCCAGGGTGCCGGTAGCGGTCGCGCGCCACATTGGCCGGCTCGCGCCAGCTGCCGGCGATGGCACGTTGCAGCGCCTCGGGCACGGCGGCTTCGGCGGCGACCGCGCTGCCGGTTTCGGCTTCGGACGACTGCGCACCGGCGACTCCAGACCAGGCCAGGGTGGCCCACAGGCTCAAGCGAAGCGAACGACGCATGGCGACACTCCCAGTAGAGGAGGCCGGAGCCTAGCACGTGGCCAGCGGCCGGCATTCGACCAAGGTGGCACACGCGGCAAGGAAACCGCCGCACCCGTCATCGAAGGCGATTGCGCGGTACGCAGGACCTTAACCGCTGGCGCCTAAGCTGGTGCTCCAGTTCGATGCAGATCCAAGGAGCATGCGATGTCATCCCCCTCCTACCGCGCGCTGGGCCGAAGCGGCCTGTCGATCGCACCGCTGGTGTTCGGTGCCAATGTCTTCGGCTGGTCGGTCAAGGAACCAGCCGAAGTGGCGGCGCTGCTGGACGCTTTCGTCGATGGCGGATTCAACATGATCGACACCGCGGATATGTACTCGTCCTGGGTGCCGGGCAACCAGGGCGGCGAGTCGGAAGCGCTGATCGGCCAGTGGCTGAAGCAGCGCGGCGGCAAGCGCGATCAGGTGCTGATCGCGACCAAGGTGGGCAAGTGGGCCGAGCGTCCGGGGCTGTCGCCGGACAACATCGAAGCGGCGGTGGATGCCTCGCTGCAGCGGCTGGGCATCGACACCATCGATCTCTACCAGGCCCACGAGGACGACCCTTCGATCCCGTTGGAGGCCACGCTGGGCGCCTTGGCGCGGCTGGTCGAGAAGGGCAAGGTGCGCGCCATCGGCGCCTCGAACTATCAGGCGCGCCGGCTGGCCGACGCGCTGGGAGCCTCGGGCACGCAGGCGCTGCCGCGTTACGAGTCGCTGCAACCCGAGTACAACCTCTATGACCGCGCCGGCTACGAGGCCGAGCTGGAGCCGCTGGTCCAGCGCGAGGGCCTGGGCGTGATCAGTTACTACTCCCTGGCCAGCGGCTTTTTGAGTGGCAAGTACCGCACCGACGCCGACGCGGGCAAGAGCGGCGCGCGCGGCGAGCAGGTGGTCCAGCGCTACCTCAACCCGCGCGGCCAGCGCATCCTGGCGGCGCTGGACCAGGTGGCCGCCGCGCAGTCGGCCAGCCCGGCGCAGGTGGCATTGGCCTGGCTGATCGCAAGGCCCTCGGTGACCGCCCCGATCGTCAGCGCCACCACGCCGGCCCAGCTGCGGGAGATCCTGGGCGCGGCCCGCCTGCGCCTGAGCGAGGCGGACATCGCCGCCCTGGATGACGCCAGCGCGCCGTGAGCCCGATGTCTGTCACGGGCGCTTAGCGGCTCGGGCGGGACGCTGCCGCCAGCTCTGCACAGCGGGCCCCGGCACGGGCCACCGGAGGACGGCATGAACATCCAGCGCTTGCACCGGGACGTGGCGCCCACACCGCCCCAGGACGAGGAGAGCTGGCCGCCCACCGCGCCCGGTGAGCGTGTTTCCGAGGCCCAGGCCGGCGACCCGGCGCCGCGGCGGGACGAGGAGATCCCGGCCCAACTGGGCTAAAAGTCGAAATGCACTCGACATCCGGCGGCGTCGCGGGCAGCCTTGCCTCTTTGCAAAGCGCCACGTTACATGGCGTAGAATGCATGTAAACGTTTACACGGCAGGCCGGATGGCAACTTCTGAACGGATCGAGGCCCTCATCGCACAGATGACGGTCGAGGAAAAAGTAGGGCAACTGGGCATCTTCGCCGACGCGGTACGGCCGTTCATCCCGGACATCAATCCGGAGGTCAACGCGCAGGGCGCCGCCGAGGTGCTGGACCAGATCCGCGCCGGCCGCGTGGGGTCGCTGTTCAACGGCGTGGGCGCCGCCGAGGGCCGCGAGGCCCAGCGCGTGGCGGTGGAGGAGAGCCGCCTGGGCATCCCGCTGCTGCTGGCTGCGGACGTCATCCATGGCATGCGCACGGTGTTTCCGATCCCGCTGGGCGAAGCGGCCAGCTTCGAACCGGAGCTCGCGCGGCGGACCGCGCGCGCCACTGCCGTGGAGGCCACGGCCGCCGGCCTGCACTGGACCTTCGCCCCGGCCATCGACATCGCCCGCGATCAGCGCTGGGGCCGCGGGGCCGAGGGCGCCGGTGAGGACGTGGTGCTCGGTTGCGCCTTTGCCGTCGCGCGCGTACGCGGCTTCCAGGGCGATGACCTCACCGCCGACGATGCCCTGCTGGCCACGCCCAAGCACTTCGCCGCCTATGGCGCGGTGGCCGGTGGCATGGAATACAACACGGTGGACATCTCCGAGCAGACCCTGCGCGATGTGCACCTGCCGCCGTTCAAGGCCGCGCTGGAAGCCGGCGCGATCACGGTGATGAGCTCGTTCAACGACATCAACGGCGTGCCTGCCAGCGCCAACCGCTGGCTGATGACCGACTTGCTGCGTGGGCAGTGGCAGTTCCCCGGCCTGGTGGTGTCCGACTACACCGCCGACATGGAGCTGGTCGCGCACGGTTACGCCGAAGACGACCGCGATGCCACCCGCAAGGCGTTCACCGCCGGCCTGGACATCAGCATGCAGAGCCGTTTCTACGACGAGCACCTGCCCTCGCTGGTGCAAAGCGGCGAGGTGCCGATGGCCACGCTGGATGAAGGCGTGCGCCGTGTACTGTGGGTCAAGGAGCAGATCGGGTTGTTCGACAACCCGTACCGCTCGCTCGACCCGGCGCGTGAGGCCGACCAATCCCACCTGCCCGCGCACGAGGCGCTGGCGCGCGAGGCCGCGCGACGCTCCATCGTGCTGTTGAAGAACGACGGTCAGCTGCTGCCGCTGAAGAAGCAGGGCCAGAAGATCGCCCTGATCGGCCCCTTCGCCACCGACCGCGACAACATCGAAGGGTGCTGGACGCTCTTCGGCGACAAGACCCGCTACCAGCCGCTGGATCGCGCCTTCACCGACGCGCTGGCCGACCCGGCGGCGCTGACCATCGTGCCCGGCTGCGAACTGGAGGCGCCGATCGAAGGCGGGCTGGAGGCAGCGGTGCAGGCCGCGCGCGCGGCCGACGTGGTGGTGCTGGCCATCGGCGAGCCGCAGCGCTACAGCGGCGAGGCCCAGTCCCGCACGCAGATCGTCGTGCCCGACGCGCAGCAGGCCCTGGCCGAGGCGGTGGCCGCGACCGGCACGCCCGTGGTGGTGCTGCTGCGCAATGGCCGCGCGCTGGCCTTGAAGGGCGCGGTGCGCGATGCGCAGGCCATCCTGGTGACCTGGTTCCTTGGCAGCCAGACCGGTCCGGCGGTGGCCGATGTGGTGTTCGGCGACTACAACCCCTCCGCGCGCCTGCCGGTGAGTTTCCCGCAGGACTCGGGCCAGCAGCCGTACTTCTACAACCATCCGCGCACCGGGCGCCCGGAAACGCCGGAGATGCGCGAGTTCAAGTCGCGCTGGCGCGAGTTCACCCACGAGGCGCTGTACGCCTTCGGGCATGGCCTGAGCTATACGCAGTTCGAGTACGGCACCCCCAGGCTGAGCACAGCGCAGCTCGGATGGGACGACACCCTGACCGTCAGCGTCATGCTGAGCAATCGTGGCGCGGTGGCGGGCGAGGAAGTGGTGCAGCTGTACGTGCACGACCGCGTCGCCAGCCGCGTGCGTCCGGTGCGCGAACTCAAGGGCTTCCGCAAGGTCGCGCTGCAGCCGGGCGAGTCGGTGGAAGTGGCTTTCCAGCTGGACCGCCATCTGCTGGCCTTCACCGGCACGGACATGGTGTTCGGCGCCGAGCCGGGGCTGTTCGACGTATGGGTGTGCGCGTCCTCGGTCAGCGGCCAGGCCGCGCAATTCACACTGCTGCCGCCCGCCGACTGAGAGCCCACCTGCGCCGCCGCAGACCTGCGGCCGGGGCGGCGCGATTAACTTCCTGGCGAATCTTGCGCAAGAAAATGCTTGCGCAAGTAAATCGGCGTGTGTATCGTGCGCAGCCATTGCAGGGCCGACCTGCCATTTTCGACAAAGACGCTATCCCCATGAACCGCTATCCAAGCCATCACGAAGGACGCCCCGCGCAGCTGCTGCGCGCGCTGCTGCCGTGCATGCGCGATGGCGGCAACGCCATCGGCAAGGCGGCCTTCGTCTAGCGGTCGATGCTCCCCTGGGAGGTCGGCCACCCCGATCTCCCGAGGCAACGCGAATGCCCTCGGGTCCTTGAAAACCCGGGGGTTTTTCTTTTTTCGGCATTCGCAAAGGCCTGGCGTGAGCGCACGCACGCGCACTGAAAACCCTTTTTCGATCCGGAACCGACAGGTTCTGCCCTGGAGCATCCGGGGCGTGCTGGCGCACGCCCTGAGGCAGGGGCACGGCTGCAGACCGGCGCATGTGCGCCGCGTGGTGATGCTCCAACGCGGGCAGCGCGGAACGGTAATTCACATTAACTCGTCCGATTAACAGGATCGGACGCACCACATTATCCGCGTTGGCTCGCGGGTAATCGGGGTCGTATTGCCCGATGTTTCCAACGGTCCGGATTGTCATTCCGGCCGGTGCGCGCGGCGTTGCCGTGGCGTATGCCGGAAGCACGCGCGGCTGCGGCCACGGCGACACGGGCGGTAGCTCACCTGGAGAGAGCGCCGGCATGTACGGAGGGTCCGGTTCGAGTCCGGAACGCCCACCACTGGATAGCTCAGTTGGGTAGAGCGACAGAAGTTGATTCTGTTTGTCGCGGGTTCGAATCCCGCTCCACGCGCGCAAGCGCAATGGCCTGTAACGCCACCGGGACGCAAGTCCCCCCCAGGAAACACCCCGTGCGCAAGCGGGTCGCATCGGCGATGGAATGCCGGGCGACAGGCGCAGCGCAGCGGCGATCGCACCGGGCCGGGGCCCGCGTGGGTCGCGGCAGCGGAGCTTCGGACAAGTGCATCGCAGTTCATCGCGGTGCGCGCTCCCAGGCGCCGCCGCCCCGGCACATCGCGCGCCTCATGCTACGTGCGGCCGACGTGCAGGGGTGTTTCCACCCTCTTCCGTGCCTGCGGCGTGTTGCCGCAGGTGTTGGCCGCGCGCCTTCGTCGATCCTGCGCGCGGACCTGAGCTTCCGGATCGACGACACCAGACCACAAGGAGAAAGTGCCATGTTCTGGACCAAGCGGGTCGTGATCGGTGACGGTGAGCGCGGCCTGATGTTTTCCAATCGTCAGTTCCAGCGGGTGCTCGACCCGGGCGTGTATCGCCTGTTAGACCCCTCCGACAAGATCGAGGTGCGCGTGCATTCGACCGTGCCGGCCGAATACGCCGGCAAGGACACCGAGGTGCTGATCGCCGCGCTGGGCGCGCGCCTTTCGGAGATCTTCGTGCTGGCCAACCTGGGCGCGGAGGAGGTCGGCCTGGTGATGAAGAACGGCAAGCTCGAAGACGTCCTGCCGCCCGGCACGCGCAAGCTGTACTGGCGCGGTCCGGTCGAGGTGGAAGTGCGCGCGCTGCCGCTGACCGCGGATCTGGAAGTCCCGCTCCAGGTCATGCGGCGCCTGCGTCAGCTCGGCGTGCTCTCCCGGCAGGCGGTGGTCGCCGACGTGCCGGCCGAGTTCGCCGGCCTGGTGTTCATCGACGGCAAGCTGGCGCGCACCCTGGCGCCGGGCAGCACCGCCTTCTGGAACTTCCAGAAGAACGTGGTCCTGGACCTGGTGGATCTGCGCGTGCAGGCCATCGAGGTGCAGGGCCAGGAGCTGCTGACCTGCGACAAGGTGTCCCTGCGCGTCAACCTGGCCGCCAGCGTGCGCGTGACCGACCCGGTCGCTGCGCGCACCAAGGTCGCCAAGTACGGTGACCAGCTGTACCGCGAGCTGCAGTACGGCCTGCGCAAGGCGGTCTCGTCCAAGACCCTGGACGAGCTGCTAGGCGACAAGGCCGGGCTGGATGCGGAGATCTTCGCCGCCGTGCGCGGCAAGCTCGATGCGTTCGGCGTGGAGGTGCTGGGCGTGGGGATCAAGGACGTGATCCTGCCGGGTGAGATGCGGCAGATCCTCAACGCCGTGGTGCAGGCGGACAAGCAGGCGCAGGCCAATGTCATCCGTCGTCGCGAGGAGGCCAACGCCACGCGCTCGTTGCTCAACACCGCCAGGCTGGTGGAGGAGAGCCCGGTGCTGATGCGCCTGAAGGAGCTGGAAGCATTGGAGAAGGTGACCGAGAAGATCGATCGCCTGACCGTGTTCGGTGGCCTGGACGGCGTGCTCAAGCAGCTGGTCACGCTGAAGTAGCAATCCCCCGCGCGCCTCGCTTCGATGCGAGGCGCGCGGTTTCGAACCAAGGATCAAGGTGAAACAGATGAGTACCCATTACGAACTGCTGCATGCCGAGGGCAGCGCCACGCCGATCAAGGGCTGGGTGCGCGGCGTGCCGCTGGAAGCACAGGCCCATGCGCAGTTGCGCAACATCGCGGCCATGCCTTTCGTGGGGCCGTGGGTGGCGGTGATGCCCGACGTGCACCTGGGCAAGGGGGCCACGGTCGGGTCGGTGATCCCCACACGCGGCGCGATCATTCCGGCTGCGGTCGGCGTGGACATCGGCTGCGGCATGGCCGCGGTGCGCACCACGCTGCGGGCCGAGGACCTGCCCGACAGTCTGGCGCAGCTGCGCAACAGCATCGAGCGCAGCGTGCCGGTCGGCAATGGCCGCGGCGGCGAGCATCACAAGCTGCCCGACAGCATCCACACCCGCGTGGCGCAGTCCGGGCTGGTGGCGCGGCTGGAGGCGATCAAGGCCAGGCACCGCAAGATCCGCACCGACAAGCTCGATGGGCAGCTGGGCACGTTGGGCGGTGGCAACCACTTCATCGAGCTGTGCCTGGACGAGGCCGGCGCGGTGTGGGTGATGCTGCACAGCGGCTCGCGCGGCACCGGCAACCTGATCGGCACGTATTTCATCGAGCGCGCGCGCGAGCAGCTGGCGCACCGTGTGCTGGGCTACCACGTGCCGGACAAGGACCTGGCCTTCTTCATGGAAGGCGAGCCCTTGTTCGAGGACTACGTCGAGGCGGTCTCCTGGGCGCAGGACTATGCCCGCGAGAACCGTGAGGCGATGATGGCGCGCGTGCTGGCCGAGCTGCGCCACCGGCTGCCGAAGTTCCAGCTGGACCGGATGGCGGTGAACTGCCACCACAACTACGTGCAGAAGGAGACGCACGCCGGGCAGGAACTGCTGGTGACCCGCAAGGGCGCGGTGAGCGCACGCGCGGGTGAGCTGGGGATCATTCCTGGCAGCATGGGCACGCGCAGCTACATCGTGCGGGGCCTGGGCAATGGCGAGAGCTTCCACAGCTGCAGCCACGGCGCCGGCCGCGTCATGAGCCGGACCCAGGCGCGCGCCAGCATCACCCTGGCCGAGCACCGCCAGGCCACCGCGCACGTGGAGTGCCGCAAGGATGCGGCGGTGATCGACGAATCGCCGGCCGCCTACAAGGACATCGATGCGGTGATGGCCGCGCAGACCGATCTGGTGGAAGTGGTCCACACGCTGCGGCAGGTGTTGTGCATCAAGGGGTGAAAGCCCGTTGAGAGCCGCCGTCCTTCGGGGCGGCGGCTTTTTGCTTCACATCTCCAGCTAGAACAATCCCTTTGATCATGCTGTGGGAGCGGCTTCAGCCGCGAACGGGCTTTCCCGGTAAAGCCTCTTCGCGGCTGAAGCCGCTCCCACAAGGTGCTGTGCATGCGACCTGCTCGCTGAGGCTGGAAGCCACTTCTACACGCGCGCGTGACACTGCAGATCACAGGCTTTTTATGTGTCTGTCCTTTCTAGAGTCTCGCTGGAAGACCTGCGCACGGGAGTCTGAAACATGCGAACAGAATCGTTCCTGCTGCCGCCACACGACTGGGTGCCCAACAACCCCCACCTACCCGTGGTGGTGCATCGTGGCGTCAGCGATGCTCAGGGCAGCGCACTGCAGGCCGATGCCCTGGAGGCCTTGTTCGCCCGTCACGGCTGGCCGCCGCAGTGGCGCGACGGTGTCTATGATTACCACCACTACCATTCCACCGCGCATGAGGTGCTCGGCGTGTTCGCTGGCAGCGCCGCGCTCCTGCTGGGCGGGCCGGGCGGCCGCCAGATCGAAGTCCACGCTGGCGATGTGCTGGTGCTGCCCGCAGGCACCGGGCACTGCTGCCTGGAACACCGCGATGGCTTCCAGGTGGTCGGCGCCTATCCGCAGGGCCAGGACTGGGATGTCCAGCGCGGTGCGGCCGATGCCGCCATCCTGCAGCGGATCGCACGGCTCCCGGATCCACCCAATGATCCGGTGACCGGGCAGGGCCTATCCCGGCGAGTGAGCATGCGCATGACCAAGGTCACGGTGACTTCCCGGACATGAAGTCCGGCGAGCGCGAGCAGATGCTGCACCCATCGCCACGCCAAGGACCGCGTCATGCGCCATGCCTCGCTGCTGTTGTTGACCCTCGCCCTTGCGCCCGTGCTGGCGCAGGCCGGGGACCATGAGAAGGGCATCAACCTGTCCTCCGACCAGTGCGGCTTTTCCACGCCGTTTGACGTGCGCATCAATGCGGCAGGATTGGAACTGACCCGCAAGGACGATCGCCCGCGCACGGTGTTCATGCACGACGGCGCGCTGCGCGTGGACGGGCAACCGGTCCAGGTCAGCCAGGCCGACGCCGAGCGCCTGCGCGGAATCGAGGCGACCTCGCGGCAGATGCTGCCGCAGATCGACCTGATCGCGCGCGAGTCGGTCGGCATCAGCTTCGACGCACTTGCCGGGGCCATGGAGGTGGTGACCGGCAACACCCGCAAGACCAAGCAGCTGGAAGGCTATCGCAAGCGCGCCCTGGCGCACCTGGACCAGACCCTGGCGCGCGGCGTCTGGGAGCAGGCCGCCTTCGAAAAGCAGTTCGAGGCGGAGATCGAGCAGGCGGCCGAGGAGATGGCCGGTGCGATGACCCGCGGAGTGCTGTGGACGGTGTTCACCGGTGGCGCCGGACGCATGGAGCGCCGGGCCGACAAGCTGGAGGAAGCGCTAGACGCCCGCATCGAAGCGCGCTCCAAGGTGCTGGAAGCCCAGGCCCAGGCCTTGTGCGGAAAGGTGCAGACGCTTGACAGCCTGCAGCGCGCCCTGGATGTGCGCGTACAGGGCCAGCGGCTGGAACTGATGAAGCTGCAGGCTCCCAAGACGGACGGCGAGGACGCAGGGCAGCGCCTGACCTCGCGCTGACGCCGGCGTTCGCATCGACTCGCGTCATCGCCGATCCAGCGCGCGCAAGCAACGGCGTCAGCGCGCGCCTACTGCGATTGACTGAGCACGGGATAAGGATTGATCGCCGTGCCCTTCCACCACTGGCGCTCGGGGCCGAGTTCGAAGATGGAAAAGTGCAGGTGCGGGGCGTCGGGGCTGGCGTTGCCGGTGCTGCCGACGAAGCCGATGACCTGGCCACGGCGCACGGTCTGCTTCTCGGCCAGTCCGTCCGCATAGCGGTCCAGGTGCGCGTAGTAATACGCATAACGGCCGCTGGGCTCGAACTGATAGATGGTCAGGCCGCCGGGCTTGCTGGTGAACAGCTTTTCGATGTGTCCGTTGGCCACTGCCAGCACCGGGGTGCCGCGGGCGGCCATGATGTCGATGGCATCGTGCTCACGCCCCTGGGCGCGCGCATCGCCGAAGGTATCGCTGAGCTGGGAAGCCGCAACACCCTGCACCGGGATCAGCAGTGGGCCCGCCGATGCCGGCGAGGGTGTGGCAGGTCCCGACGTCTTGGCCGGTGCAGAAGCTGTCGAAAGCTGCGGCTCGGCGGAGGTCTCCACGGGCGCGGGCTGCTGCGATGCCGTGCACGCGCCAACCGCGATGCAAAGCAGGACAGCGAGCATTACGCGCTGGACCGACCGGACGGGCATATGGCCCACAGGCGACATGCGTCTACTCCTGCAGGATGGCCGGCGTGCCCGGCTTGACCGCACTGGCCAGCGCGGCGGCATCCCAGTTGGTCAGGCGGATGCAGCCATGGGACTCGGTCTTGCCGATGTGACCGGGTTCGGGTGTGCCATGGATGCCGTAGTGCGGCTTGTCCAGGTCCACCCACACGATGCCGACCGGGTTGTTCGGCCCGGGCGCAATCTTGGCCTTGGCATGGCGGGGGTCGGCGTCCCAGAACAGCTTGGGGTTGTATTGAAAATGCGGGTCGCGCGCCACGCCCTTGATTTTCCAGCGGCCCAGCGGCAGTGGGTCGTGCTCGCTGCCGGTGGAAGCGGGATAGCGCGCGTACACCTGGCCCTTGTCATCGCGCAGCGTGACGGACAGGTCGGATTTGTCGACCACCACCGAGGCCGCCTTGGCGGGCGTGGCGGCCTTCACGTTCGGCACCCACAGCGCGGTGCCCTCATGGCCCAGGTCCGCACCGGGATTGAGCGCCTGCAGCAACGCAGGACTGGCGTGGAAGCGCTCGCCCAGTTCCTCCAGCAACGACCCATAGCCCAGCTGCGGCAGCTTGGCCTGCGCCATCATGTCCTCCGGGACCGCGGTGTAGGTCTTGCCTATGTCCTGCGCGGTCAATCGATACTCCATCAGCACCGGCGCGGCGTCCTGATTGAGCGCGGTCCAGGTCGCCTCATCGATCGCGCCGCTGGGCTTGAGTTGGCGCGCATCCTGGTACGCGGCGATGGCGCGCTCGGTGTTGCTGCCCCAGCGCGCATCGATCTCGCCGGTGCCGAACTGCGCGCGGTCCAGCAGGACCTGCAGGCGCAGCCTGGCCGGGGCGCTGTCCGGGCTTTTCAGGTCGGCGGGCAGGGCCGTGGCCTCGTTGGCCTGCGTCAACGCCGGCGCGGCGGACGTGGCGTTCTGGGCGTGCGTACCCAGGGGTGCAAGCAGCGCGATGAGGAAGGCGGCCGGGGAATTGGAGCGCATGGACATCCTGCAGAGCGAAGATGGCCGCATCCTGCTTCGGCGGTTGCGCTGGCGATGTGAACGAGGCGGGCCAGGCTCGGTCAGGTCATCGTGCGGTCGGCACCGCGCCACAGGTCGCGTGGACGACACCGCTGGGCGAACAGGTCAGCGCGCCGTTCGTACTGGCAGCACACACGCACTCGGCGCGTCCTGCGATTCCCTGCGCAGGCACCTGCCGGACTCGCTCAGGCCTGCGTCGGCCGCGTCATCTTGAAGAGCGCCTGGGGACCGATCTGGAAGTAGTCGGCGGTCCCGCCAGCGCGCTGGATCGGCATGGCCGCGGCGGTGTCCCAGACGCCATCGACCACGTACTGCAGGTCCAGGTGCACCCCGACCACCTCGCCCATCACCAGCCAGCTGCGGCTGGGCGAGCCGTCGGCCAGCTGCAGGTGGATGATCTGGGTGACCTTGCATTCGAAGCTGGCCGGGCTTTCGGCCACGCGCGGCGCCTTGACCGCCTGGCAGGGCGCGGCGGTCAGGCCGGCGCGGACGAACTCGTCGACCTCCGGCGCGAACGGCGCCGAGGAGATGTTCATGTGCTCGGCCAGCGGCCGGGTGGCCAGGTTGTAGACGAACTCGCCGCTGTCGCGGATGTTGCGCAGGCTGTCCTTCTCGGTCTCGCTGGCGAAACCGATCAGCGGCGGCATGCTGCCGAAGCAGTTGAAGAAGCTGTAGGGCGCCAGGTTCGGCACGCCATCGGCCGAGAGGCTGGAGATCCAGCCGATCGGGCGCGGGGCGATGATGGACTTGAACGGGTCGTGCGCCAGGCCATGGCCTTCGCGCGGGCGGTAGAAATGCGTTTGCGGCATGGCGAGGGATCGAAGCCGGGCGAGACGAAGACGGCCAGTTTAAGGCGTGCACACACCCACGCCGTTGCGCGCTGCGATCACTCCGCCGCCAGCGCCCGCGCGCGCCCGGCGGTCTTGGCCGCGTACAGCGCCACATCGGCGCGCCCGACCAGGCTTTCGGCCCGGGCTTGGTCCTCGCGGCTGGGGTGGCCGGTGGCGTAGCCGACGCTGACCGTGACCACGCCGCCTTCGCCATCGGCATGGGCGATCTGCAGGGCCCGGATGTCCGCCTCCAGCCGCTCGGCCACCACACGCGCGCCCTCGCGCTCGATCTCCGGCAGCATCAGCACGAACTCCTCTCCGCCCAGGCGCACGGGCAGGTCGCCGGGGCGCCGGGCCGCGCCGCGCACGGCTTCGGCGACACGACGCAGGGTGTCATCGCCGGCCAGGTGACCGTAGCGATCGTTGTAGCGCTTGAAGTGGTCGATATCGATCACCAGCAGCGACATGGCGCACCCGGCGCGCTGGCAACGCAACCACTCCTTCTCCAGGCGCTCGTCGAACTGGCGGCGGTTGGCCAGGCCGGTGAGCCCATCGAGCCAGGCGGTCTGGCGCAGCAGGTCGGACTGCTGCTTGAGCAGCAGGTGCGCGCGCACGCGGTTGCGCATGGTGGTGATGTTGACCGGCTTGGTGATGAAGTCCACGCAGCCCACTTCCCAGCAGCGGTTCTCCTCGTCCTGCGTGCTCAGGCCGGTGACGAAGATCACCGGGATGTGCTCGGTGGCCGGATCGTCCTTGAGCGCACGGCAGACTTCCAGGCCGTTCATGCCCGGCATCAGCACGTCCATCAGGATCAGGTCCGGCGGCGTGGCGCGGCAGAACTCCAGGGCCTGCGGGCCGCTGGTGGCCATGCAGATCTCATGCTCGTTGCGGAACACGCGATGCATGGCGTGGATGTTCAACGGCTGGTCGTCCACCACCAGGATGCGCGAAGGCGCGGGGGCGGGCAGTCCGCTGGGGATGGCAGGTGTCTGGGGCAGGGCGCTCATCGGGCGCCTCCTCGGGCAAGCGTGTCGCAGTGACGCAGGGCATCGGCGAAATCCAATCGCTGCAGCGCCTGGCACAGGGCAAGGTGGGTGTCGGGATCACGCTGGCCCAGCGCCGGGTCCAGGCGCAGGAACACATCGAGGGCATCGAGGTTGGAGCGCTGCAGCAGCTGCCGCAGCTCGTCCAGGGTGGCGTTGCCGCCAGCGGGCGCCGCCGGGTCGGAGGCCTGCAGCCACTGCACGAGCTGTTCGGCATCGTGGGCGGCCTGGTACACCAGCTGCTGCAGGTGCGCCTGCTCTTGGGCCGAGACCGGCAAGGGCTGGTCTTCCGGCGCCGCGCGCGTGCGCAGTTCCAGGGTCTGGCTCAGCGTGCCCAGCGCTTCGGCGCCGAAGGTACGGCTGGTGCCCTTGAGCGTATGCAGGCAGCGGATGGCGGTGGCGCGGTCCTGCGCCTGCAGGGCCGTGGCCAGGGCGCTCAACAGATCGAACATCGCCTGCGGAAAGCCACCGAGCAGCTGCACGAAGCCGGGCAGGTCGCCGCCCATGCGCGCCAGCGCCGGCTGCCACGCCAGGCCCGTTGCAGCGGCGGCCTGGGCGGCGGGCTCGGACTCGGGCGCGGGGGAAGACGGGGCGGGTGGCGCGCTGGAATCCATCGAACGGTCACAGGGTGACGGCGGCGCCGGGGGTCGCGGCAAGTGGCGACACTCTAGCGTTTCGTGGGGCCGGGGCAACAGGGGCCGCCGAAGGCACGATTGATGCCGTCGACAGGCCCGGCGGGGCCGCCTCAGCCGTCCCGTGCCACGTGCCGGGCCAGTGCGCGCGCCCGGCTGTCGCTGGCGGCGCTGACCACCGCGAAGCTGGTCTGTCCGCGCGACCAGTACTGCGCCAGCAAGGGGCCATCGGTGCGCTCGCCCGGCTGGCGGAAGTAGCCGCCCGGTCGCAGGTAGACACCGATGCGGGCGCCGTCGGCGGCGTCGTACAGCAACAGCGCGGCCGGCCCCTGCTCGGTGCTGACCAGGCGCGCGCCCTGCAGCGAAAACCCCTGCGTCTGCAGGTCCGGCACGCTGCCGGCCTGGCCGAAGTGCGTGCTCAGCCAGCGCTGCAGGGCGGCGTGGTCGTCGGCCGGAAAGTCCGGGGCTGGCGCCCCCTGCGTGGCGAACAGGCGGTAGGCGGCCACCGCATCGGCCATGGGCAGGCGCGCCTGCGCAGCTTGTGGTGCCTGCAGGGTGCGCATCTGCCAGCCCCCCATGCCGCCTACCGCCACGGCCAGCACCAACGCGGCGGCCACGCCCAGCCGGGTGCGTCGGCGCGCCCGCAGCTGGCGGCGCACGCGCGCCGGGTCCAGCTGCGCCGGCGCCTGGACGCGCGTTTCCACCAGGGCCACGCGCAACTGCTCGGCGCCCAGCTTCCAGGCCTGCACCTGCTCGGCATGGTGCGGGTGATGGGCCAGCCAGTCCTCCACCTCGCCGCGGCGCTGCGGGTCCAGTTGGTCATCGACCAGGGCGTGCAGTTCGTCCTCGCTGGGGGGAAGAGCGTTCATCGCAGGATCCTCAAGGTGGGGCGTGCCGGCGGCGCATCCACCTGCTGACGCAGGGCCGCGCGGGCACGCGAGAGCCGCGACATCACCGTGCCGATGGGAATCTCCAGGGTCTGGGCCACCTGCAGGTAGCTGAAGCCTTCCACGCTGATCATCACCAGCAACGCGCGCTGATCCGGCGGCAGGGTGTCGAAGGCGGCCAGCGCCATGCGGCTCTCCAGGACGGTCTCGGCCGAAGGCGCGGCCTCCTCGGCTTCACCGGTGAACAGGCTCGCCAGCCGGCGCCAGCGCTGGCTGCGACGGGTGCCGTCGATGAAACGTCGATACAGCACCGAGAACAGCCACGCCTGCAGCGCCTCGTCCTTGCGCCGGGTATGGCCGTGGGTCAGGGCGCGCTCCAGCGTGGCCTGCACCAGGTCGTCGGCGGCGGCGGGCTCCTGGGCCAGCGAGCGCGCAAACCGCCGCAGGCGCGGGATCAGCTCGCGCAGGGTGGCGTCGTCGAGATCGGTGGGCGTGGGCATGGCGGCCTGGCAGGGGCGGTGGCAAGGGTGGGACGCACGAAACGGCAGGGTATTCCCGCACCCGAACATCGGCGTGAGCGGTCGCGCGGGACGGCGTGCCACGCGGGGCTGCGCATACAACAAGTGCACAAGCCCCGGCATCACCGAGCGGAATCACTCCGGGGCGCAGGATCTCGCCGCGGGCTGCGGCTGGTCGGCACGGCCGGGAATAAACCTGCAGCCCGCACGTCACACCCTCGAACCCGCCCGCCAGGAAGCCGCATGTCCCAGCCCACGCCCGCCAATCCGCCGCCGCGCAAGCGCAGTCCCGTGCCCGCGCTGCTGGGCATCGCCGCCATCGTGGCGGCCATCGCCGGGGCCTTCGCCTGGGTCGGTGGCTGGTTCGGCGAGCGGCTCACCCCGCAACGGATGACCGACACCATCGAGGCCGGCAAGCCCCACCCCGGCTACCGCCGCGCCCACACCAAGGGCGTGTGCGTGGCCGGGACCTTCGCGCCCAGCGCGCAGGCACCGGGGCTGTCCAAGGCGCGGGTGTTCACCCAGGCGAGCACGCCGATCCTGGGCCGCCTATCCATCGGCGGGGGCGACCCGCACGGCGCCGACGCCCAGGCGCGGGTGCGCAGCGTGGCCCTGCTGCTCAAGACCGACGACGGCCAGGAATGGCGCATGGCGATGAACAGCTTCCCGTTCTTCGTGGTCGCCACGCCCGAGGCCTTCCAGGCGCAGAACATCGCCTCGGCGCCCGACCCGGCCACCGGCAAGCCGGACCCGGCCAGGATGGCGGCCTTCCTGGAGCAGTATCCGGAAGCCAAGAAGTTCCTGGCCTGGGCCAAGTCCGCGCCGTGGTCCAACAGCTGGGCCAACACCCAGTTCAACGGCGTCAACAGCTTCTGGTTCACCGATGCGCAAGGACAGCGCCGCGCGGTGCGCTGGTCGCTGCGTCCGCAGGCGCCGTTCGAAGCGCTCAGCGAAGCCCAGCGCAAGCAGTCCGATGCGGATTTCCTCAGCGAGGAGTTCGACGCGCGCCTGGCCAAGACCGGCCCGGTGAAGTGGGACCTGGTGGTGACCGAAGCCAAGGACGGCGACCCCATCGACGACCCGTCCCAGCCCTGGCCGCAAGACCGCCCCCAGGTCGTGGCGGGCACCGTGAGCTTCACCGCCACCTCGCCCCAGGCCACCGGCGGCTGCCGCGACATCAACTATGACCCGACCGTGGTGCCCGACGGCATCGAGCCATCCAAGGACCCGATCCTGGCCGCGCGCTCGGCGGTGTACTCGGTCTCCTTCAACCGACGCCAGCATGAGATCGGGGCCGGCCAGGCGCCCGAGGCCACCGGCGCGGCCAAGGGAGAAGCCAAATGAATCGTCATGGACACTTCGATGTGCTGGCGCGCGCGCTGCACTGGCTGATGGCGGCGATGATCCTGGCGATGCTGTTCATCGGCGCCGGCATGGTGGTCTCGCTGGCCTGGCGGCCGACGCTGCTGGACCTGCATCGGCCGCTGGGCATCGCCATCCTGCTGCTGGTCATCGTGCGGCTGGTCAATCGCCTGCGCAGCCCGCCACCGCCGCTGCCCACCGACCTGCCGGCGATCCAGAAGCTGGCCGCGCACGCCTCGCACTGGCTGCTGTACGCGCTCTTGTTCGCCATGCCACTGATCGGCTGGGCGATGCTGTCGGCCGGGGGCTATCCCATCGTGTTGTTCAGCGGCGTGCACCTGCCTGCCATCGCGCCGCACAGCGCGGGACTCTACGCGCTACTGCGCCCGGCGCACACAGTCTTGGCCTACATCCTGTTCGCCACGGTGCTGGCGCATCTGGCCGCCGCGCTCTATCACGGTTGGGTACGACGCGATGGCGTGCTGGACAGCATGCTGCGCAGCGGTGCGGGCGCCGGGCACCCGCCACGCGATGTGCCGGAAGCCGAATAGACCGGCGGGCCCGCGCTGTCACATCCTCGGCGTGGCGCCGTGCTTGGGTCGTGCATTGATGTAGAGGCGATGCACGCCAAAGGCCAACGCCAGGCCGACGATGCCGGCGAAGATCTGCGACCAGTCGATACCGCGCGGCGCGGCGCCGCCCAGCGTGTGGCCCCAGCCGTTGAGCAGGAACAGCGCCACCGCGGTCAGCGCGATGCCGATCCAGAACGAGACCCGGTTCGCACCGAGCGCATAGATCAGGAACGGCCCGCCCAGTCCAACCAGGAAATGCACCGGAAAGAAATATGCCGCCCCGTAAGGGCGCATCAGCACCCACACCACGGCGGCAGCCACGGCGACGAAGGCGAAGAACGACAGGGACAGCAGGCGCGTCTTGTTCGGCCCAAAGGTCTGTGGGGTCATCTGCATGGGCTCGGCACGGGCCTTCGATGCTAGCCGCGCGAAGGTCACCATCGGGTCAACACGATGTGCCGAAGGTGTGTAGACGCTCCCATCATCGCCAGATCCGCCCCGTACAAGCAGGCGCAGTCCTGTACCGCGCCGCAGCTGCGAAGCGGCATCGCCCTGGTTCGCTATTCGAAGTCGTACACCTTATGAATGTAGAGCTTCTCCGCATGCGGGCGAATGCCCAGAAGGTACGCGGCCCCGCAGCGACGACAGACGGCCGGGTGCTCCTCATCCCAGCCCCGTTGATTCTCCAAGGCCACCGCCAGCACAGGCCCGCGGCAGGTGAAGCAGCAGAAGGCCAGGTTGCTCCCCTGCGGATCGGCCAGAATCTGGTCGCCTTCCCAGTCCATGATCAGAAAATCAGTGATGTCCATGGGTCAGTTTTCAGGCTTGATGCGTGAGTGGCGCCGCGATGCGAGGAGACATCGACTCAATGGGTCGTGATGCCTCGTACCCGGCTATCGGTAGGGCGGCAACGGCAACGAGGCATCGCAGGACCAGCCGGTCGAGCTGCTTGATCTTAGTGCTGCCGGATCAAACTTGGCCGCACAGCGCGCCCGCTTGGACGAGCGCCTAGGGTCCTGCCCCGAGGGACGCCAAGATGCCGGCGTGGTACTCAGGATCCTTGTCGCTGAACTCAAGAACGCCAGCAGCAAGATCGATATTGATGAATGCCTCGCCATAGTGTTCTTCAGCACCATGCTCGAAGAACACCTTGAGAGTGAGTTTCCCCGCATTCGGTGCCCGCGGATCGCCATCGAGGCAGGCAACGGTCACTGGAACGCGCTGGGTCATTGCCTTTGCATCGGGTTGCAGACCATACGCTCCAGCCAGCAGTGTCAGAAAGGCGTCACTCTCCGGGCCAACCGAGCGGACACTGCCCGCGCCCACAGGAGGGTAAGGTCCACACCCTCGACGAGCTGCTTCTTCCATTCCGGTCCGAGGTCCACTGCCAGTGCGACCGTTCGACCATCGACCGTGCCGCGCCCGACCACCGCGAGCGACCTGTCGCCCGAGGTCTTGGAGCTGGCGATGGGGAGTTCGACATCCACGAATCCATCTTCCTGCGACAGGCGTCCCGCCGGCGGCTCTGATGCGAACGAGAGCCCGAAGATGCTGGCCACGATGCCCAAGAGCACGATTCCGATCGCAAGATACTTCATGCAGGCAGCTCAAGGCGCGCCGAGGGGCATTGGTTTAATGAAATGCTAGGGGCTGTCGAAGTACAAGACGACGTAGTAGTAGTTCTCACCGTTCACCTCACGCCGCATGTAGCTTGAGAATACGGCTTTGTCCTCTGGCTGAGCCAGTGGCGCCATCTGAGTCTTGCCGGAACCATCAACCATTTCCAACGCCTTGGCCTCGAACGAAGCGGCGGCCGCCTCACTGGCGGCAGGCGAAAAATTACCCGGCGTCTCCAGGGGTCCGAAGAATCTGGTCATGGTGCCGTGAAGCGCAAGCCACACCTTCGCTCCAACCTTGGGGTCCTGGCCCTCGTACAGATAGACGCCGATCCTGCGGAGTCGCTTCTCCGAGAAGAAGAACTGGAAATTCTCCTCCTTACCGTCGAAGACACCACTGAACGTTTCCAGATCGCCGTTGGAAAAGGACTTGTAAGGGCCGCATTCGGCCACAGCCAGGACCTCCTCCTGCGCCATGCCGAATTTCCATGACGATGGGTCACACCCGGCAGAAGCGGGTCCAGCGATGAACCAGATTGACAGAACGCACAGGACGAGGAATCGCATGTTCAAGCTAACAAGGAGTGGACTAAGCCGAAACGCAAAAGGTGGTGCGGCTGACATGATCTGTTAGGGCGCGCGCCGCTGGAACCACAGCTCCTGATCTCCATCAGGATCACTGAGGCTACGCGTGCACGATGCTCTATTGAGGTTGTCATAGTCGTGGTGCGGTACGCAGTACAGCATCTGCCCAGGCTCGAATGAAATCTGCAGCTGTCGGACCTGATCAGGTCCGCAGCGGACGTACCGCGCGGCGCCTTTGCGGGGCAAGCCATGAACTACGCCTGAGACGCCGAGGACCTCAGAATCTTCGTCTCCGGACAAGGTGAGCTGGCCGGTATATGGCTGGCCGCTGCGCGAGCCAAGCACTCCGTAGTCCCCTCGAAGCCACGTGACGATCCTGGCATCGTCCCCGGCCGCGGCGGCGCAGATAGCAGCGGAGGGCGACTCTGGAGGTAGGGTGCCGCTCGACAACGCCATCAGTACGGCCAGCGATATGTCCATAGCGTCTCAAGGGTTGGATTGAGTCGAACCGCGAAAGCGGGCACAGCGTCGATGAGTGTTAGGCGCCAACCGAACCGCGCGGCACCACGGCGGACGTACCAAACGTTACAGCGGAGAGCTTGGTCGCTGCAGGCAGCACCTGCAGCGGATCAGGGAGGCCGCAGAGAACTAATGGAGTCTTCGTGCGACTCTGCAACTCATACCTACCCAAGCGGTGGCGGGTCGTGCGATGCACGCCCGACCCATCATAGGCGAAGAGACCTCGCTTGGGGAAAGCGACAAAGTCTTCTGGTCGAGGAAGCGTCACGAGCAGGTCAATGCTGGAAGCTTCCGGCACTGAAAGCACAAGATCCTCAACGACATCTGCTGAACCCCGCGCCGGATTCGGAATCGGCCCTTCGCCACTGGTTGAGTAGATGGCCACATGCCAAGGCCACAGACGGCAAGCCAGGCAGCACCAGTGCCCTGAGGATCGTTCGGGACATCCATGACAACTGGCGTCTGCATCAGCTGGAGCCGCGAGGCCGAGGCCTGGGTGACTTGTCAGGCGCCAACTTGGACCATAGCCACGCGAGCACTCCACCGTAGAGAAGCCACTGAACACTTCCGATGGCGAGCAGAGTCCAGACCGAAGGAGCGTTCCTTCCAGGAAACCCCGCCATTGCCACAAGCACGGTCGGAAGGTTCACCGCCGACACGATGTTAGTGACCATCGGCAGCGACGCCACCCACTCGGTCAGTGGCGAAGCTCCCGAGAGCACCGCAGCGCTAGACAGTAGCCCACCAAGCGCAATTGAAAGGCTTCTCTTGATCAAGCGCGACATGTCAACCTGCGAAACCTAATGCTGGAATTGAGCGACGAGCGAAGCGAGTTCGGCTTGGATGAGTTGTTAGGCTGCATTCTCGCGAATCTGGAAGATGTTGCCCTCTGGGTCAACCGCGTTGCAGACGCGGAACCCTGACCCCAGCCACTGTTCCGGCAAGACCTCACCGCCCAAGGCGGGTGCCTTCGCCGTTGCTTCCGCAATGCTGGGAACCGTGAAGAAGAACTTGAGAGCAGCGTCCTCCCGCCTGTCCGGAGGGCTGGAAATGGAAATAGAAGCCGCAATTGCCGGGGGGATAGCATGGAGCGTCAACTGGATGTCCGGAGAGTGCAGTACGACCAGATCGGATGCTGCATGGACCCGGGACATGCCCAGAAGCGACTCATAGAAACCCGCAAGGCGTGGCAAGTCCTTGGCGTATATGAAAAGGCCAGCTTGTGCGGGACCAGACATTGGGACTCCAGTATTTTCAGATGCCATCACCGTTACTACCACGAGCACGCCGCTTGATGATGACATGACCTACCACCGCCAAGTACATGAGGGCGGCAAGCAAAAAGAACCCAGCGTTGCCAAATACCCACACGCGTCCCGAGCCGCCCTGCGCGATCGCTATGAGAGCCGGCGAAGCGACCCATAGGAATAGCAAGAGCGCGAGTGCAGAGACAGCTGCCAGGGACCAGAACAAGAGCCACCCAACTCGACGTAGCGTGATACTTGACTTGACGAAACGCACAACTGCTGCCCCCTGTTCGTTAGCTCCACGCCCGCCGTAATCTGAAGCCGGCGTGTAACGTCTGAATTAATCAGAACTGCGAAGCGGCCTCGGCTTTGACGAATGGTTGAGCCGCTCGCGCCAGCCTGCTCCAGACATTCGCTGCGGCGCCGCTGACGCCACCAATGACACGCCGCCACTGACGCCAGCCACCCTGGCACCTACACCTGATGTTCTGGTGGGTCGGGCCCGCCGACCGGCCTTCGCAATCACCGCCTGACGCTCAAGCTTAGCGACGGGCGAAGGCCATCCGCTTGAGCGAACGATCAAGTTGTTCGCGAGAGCAGGTCTTCGAGAGCGCCTCTTAAATTGACCAGCTCCTTGGAGCGAAACATCGCAAAGCCGAGATTGATCGGCTTCCACTCTCGGCCATCGAGTAGCCTGACAGCCAAAAAAGGGTATTCAAGAAAGTCATCCGGATTTTCTTCTGTCGTTGGCTTGAACCAACGGCCGGGCTCTAGATTCCGTAGGACCTCTCCGGCGAACGCGCCAAACGCGTACATGGATTTGCCGATCTGATTGATGTCAGCGCCCGCGTGCCTCCACTCATTCAGAACGAAGTCCACCCGCTCAAGACTGGCTAGATCGTACTTGGATAGATCCATTCGGTACTGCTCAAGCGTTAATCGGACCGCATCTTCCGCGTATCCTTGGACAGTCTCTACACTCGGCTGGAAATGAAGGGGGATCACATGAGTCTCCTAAAGCCTGATGCTGGAGTTGAGCCGCGCCGGAGCGGCGTCCATCTGGATGAACTGCTAGTTGGCAAGCACACGCCAGTGAACGACGTGATGTGTGTCGCGCCGGATCGCCACGGTCTCATGCGTAGGTCTGGCTGGATCTGGCGCGCACCTAAAGACCTCGTACACCTTTATGAGCTCCTCCGGCGGAGGAAGCCACTGCCGGTTAAAGGCCGGGCCCGGGCGTCTAGCGTCTACATCTGGGCGGCAGTGAGCCGGTGGATCCCAAGCCTCCGGCGCTGTAAACGCGAGTGCACTTTGGTTGCTGTCCAAATCGTGGACCTCTTGAAGGTCCTTGGCATCGGGTGGGATCCACCCGGGAACCCACCCGCGCTGTACCGCCCCACCCATGACCGCGTCAGACATGCTTGCGTATGAGGAATCCACGACGTCAACAGTGCAGCTTGATGCCAAGAGCACAGCAAGTAGCAAGACCAATGTGCGCAAGAGCTCCTCCTTGCCCTCTAAGACCTAGTGAGTCGACACGCGAAGCGGCTCCGGCTTGGGTGAATCGTCAGACCCCGCACGTCTAGACAGACATGGCGACTGCAAGAAATCCTGAGCCAAACCAGATGAGAAAGCAAAGCCCCGCGCACGGCAGCACAAGCACGCGCGAACAAGCGCCCGCAGCTGCGACAACTGCGACCGCTAGGGTGGAACCCCAGAACATGGGGCGTGCTCCGGTGCCCCAAACAAGCCAGTACGGCGGGCCGATCAGCGAGGCGCCGAGGATCGAACCGGTAGGTAGCCAGTCCGGCTTATGCAATACCAATAGACAGAGCGCGACGTAACAGAGGACAAAGGCAAGCAATGCCGCCGTGGCCACGATGACGAGCAACCGGCTATCTGGTGATGTCGAAGGCCGTGTGGCCATAGTGATCTCTGCTACAGGATCTAGGAAAGGCTAAGTGGAGCGCGCTATGCGGCGGCGCCGGCGTCGATACATTTTGAGCCTATGGCGGGGGTGGAGGGCTGCCACGGCGCACGGCCTCGAGAACCGTGGCCGAACGGAAGACGCCAGACGGCTGGGTATTGATCGTCATCTCCAGTCCTTTTTCCCAAGAAGGCCTCTGCCACAGCCAATAGGTGCATCTGAACAGCGTAGGCGTCAGTTGGGCGCAACTGTCCACGCCTGGGAGCTTCAGGAGTTCGATCTTGCGGCCGGCATAGCGGCGATTGACTGCGCGCTCGACGGCTTCTGGCGCTAGCGCGGTAGACGCTCCAGGCAGCCTCAGCTCCTTCCGAAGTGCGTCGGCAGGACCGACGCAGCCGCAGGCGATGGGCGACCAGCCCACGCCGGCTGCAGCGATGGCAGCCATAGCCAAGGCGGTGAGGCTGACCCCAAACGCTAGTGAACCAGAGGGCATATATCTAACGCCTGGATTGAGCCGAGGCACGAAGGGACTGCGGCTTGAATGAGTCCTTGGCGCTCACCCCTACCACTCCACGGTGACATGCTGGATCTCTTCATCGTTGTAGGCAGCGACGACCGCACGGCCATGGCCGCCACACCATTGAATTGATTGCGTCGCGTAATTGTAACCGGGACCAAGCTGGTGACGCGCAAGCTCAATAGCCTTCTCGTTGGCGGTGCCATGTAGCGTCATCTTGAGCATCGCCGCCAGAAACACAACAAATCCAACGCCAAGGACAAAGGCGTGTCGTGGCGCCGTCGCACTGCGACCACTTGCAAGGAGCGCAGCGATCACTGGGGGAGAGCGCAGTCGCGCGTAAATCCAACCAAGCAGGACAAAGGCTGCAGCAGCCACAAGCCACGGCGTAACAAGCCGCGCTGGGTAGATCTTGGCCTGCGCGATGAGGAGGTCTAAGGGCTGCATGAAAGGGAAGAGTAAAAGGACTGCTCCTGCGAAACTGGCAAGCATGAAAGCTGAAAACCAAGTGACGAGGCGGGCGGCACCTAGACTGCCGCGCATGAGAAAAATGCCAGCCAAGACGGCGAAGATATTGAAGGTAGAGGAATAGCTCTGGCCCTGCGCGAGGCTGTAAATCATGAAGGCAATGTCGACAAGGCCGAATACGGTAAGGGCCAGTCCAGCGCGCTTGAGGATCTCTCGGTGATCTTCCATGAAGCTAACGCCTGAGTTAAGCCAACCAGCGATGGGTACGTCTAGAAGAAACTGCTAGCGCTCACGCCAGCCATTCGAAAAGTGCGTCGTTAGAAGAATGGCCAGTCAGGTCGAGCGGCTCGCCGGAGGCGGGATGCCCGTAAGCAAGTGCGAACTTACAGCATGCCTGATCGAATAGCAGGCAGTCCCCGATGCCCTCAGTATCGTAAGCGAGAAGCTTCATCCGATGAGGGGCAGAGCCCTGCCGTAGTCACGCTGGCCCCAGGCGTCAGCTTGGGCCAAGACATCGGAAGAGGCAACTAGCTGGGCACGAGCACTCGCGCGTTGCCGGGCGAGGTATCCCTCGCGATCTGGCGCACCGTGATCGGGAGTGGCCGACTCACCCGCGAGCGATGCTTCGAGCGCTTTCAATGCCGCTTCCATCCCCATCGGCGCTAACCTCTGAGCTTGGCGAATCCGCTGAGCGGGGTCGCGTTGAGACATTTGCTACTGCTCAACTCAGTAGTGCATGAAATCGAACTCGAACTTCTGTCTCCATGTGTCTTGCTGGCGGACGAACGCGATAAGGATGTTCTCCATCTCGTCTATCGTCTCGGGCGGGTCAATGATCACGGCTTCTGATCGGTTATGGCGATCCCTATACAGTGCGGAAAGCCCATGCCCTGGATCGAGGCTGCCGCTGACTTCCATGGAGATGCCTGGCGAAGTGACGACAACAACCTGATGAAATCCATTGATCCAATCAACGCTACGTAGTGCTGCGTGGATCGCATCGTTAGAGATTGTGGGGGATGAAACGGCAGGGTCATCCCCGAAGTTCGGAACGACGTGAATCCCTACCTCGGACTCCGCAGGGTCCGATCGCCACGCGTCAGTCTCGAGCTGAGAGCTGACCGGCAGAAGCATGAAAAAGAGACTGGCTAGAAGTAGCTTCATAGTGGACTTGACGCCAGATTGAGCGGAGCCATAAAGCAGGCTCGGCTTGGATGAGTTGCTATGTACTGCCGCGCGTGCTCATGATACCGAAGGAGTAGGCCTCGAAAGCAAAGTCCTCGCCAAGGGAATAGAACACTGCGCCACCTTGCTCCTTGAAGCAATAAAGTAGGTCAAGTGCTAGAGATGAAGCGAGGCAAAGTGCTTGAAACGAGCTCCGGCCATGAGCATCGCGAAGCCGACCGTGGAGTGGCGTTAGCGCCACCGGGCAAGCCCACTCATGCGGGTCGTCCCCAACTTGGTAAGGCGTGCCAATCTCGATGCAGATCTCGAATGCCTCCTCGCCAGCGCGCTGTCCCCATAGCCTTTCGCAGGCGATCCCCGGATTCACGAGTGGCGCCTACCACCAGACTCAAGCCGTCGGAGCGGGCTCGGCTTGAGCAAATTACCAGCGCCATGGCCGGACAAGTAGACGGGCGAGCCCAGAGACACGGCATACTGCTCCGCGGACTGAAACGGCCAGAACATCGCATCCCCATAGGAACTCAGTTGCCGATCATACCCACGGCCGGCACGGCCGAACGTAAGGGTGCTGCGGATCCGGAGCATGAAGAGAGCCGACATGGAATGAATTGGCCAACTATAGGGCAAGCCGGACTTCAGAAAGACGATACAACGAGCGTGTAGCTGTCGATGCTCAGGGGTGAGCTTACGTTTACCAGTTAGCCGATACTCACGGTGGTCCGAGTACAGCGGCCAAAAGCCGCGATGGAAAATCTCACTGATCGCCGGATCGTCAGATCTTGGCTGGCGTGCCTCAAATTGGTCGTTTGTGATGCAACCAGCGAGCAATGCACGAGCGGCTGGAGCTAACTGGGAGCGCGCTTGGTGGTCGATCATGCGTGTTAACGCCTAGGTTAAGCCGACTGGCGAATGGGTTCGGCCTGGATCAGTTGTTAGACCTCTCCGCCCGGGAGCCCATCCGCCACAAGCTTAAGTCATGTGACCGCCTCCGGGGGAGCCTAAGCAGCCTGCAGAGCGGTCAATTTCGTGCGCGGCAGAAGGCTAAAATCTTAATTAAGTCGGCCCTCAAGGCGGGCTGGGATTGAATGGATTGCCAGGGTTCAGTGGTTGAAGGGTCTCCCAGCGCAGTATCCCAAAGCACAAAGCCGTCTGTTTCAGGCGATCGCAGGAGAAGCAATGGCGCTATATCCACGTGCCAACGGCGAAAGATCACCAGAAGTTGCCGCACGGTCTCGGACTGCCCTGGAGAGCTGAGGGTCAAATGCACCGTGGTACCAATGCCGCGAATGGTCTGGCACTCAGGTAGCGAGCCAATCCAGCGAAAGAACTGGTCTTCGTCGGCTTGGGCAAAAAAGGTTGGACCTTCAAAGGAAATGATCACCGCGTCAAACACCTGAACTACGTGATCCGAGGGCAGCTTGCACTTGAATGAACTGCTAGTGTCTCCTCAAAGGAAGAGAAGAGGCCACAGTAGCGTAGTTGCCGCGAAGAACAAAAATGGAATCGCTGCCAGCTCTGACTTTGCGAAAGAAGCACAGCTCAAGAAGAATGACCCGAAGGCTAGTGGCACAATCAAGGCAAAGCCGAGGGGGGAGGATGCTAGGAAGATCAGCGCAGCGCAGGAAAGAAATGCGATACCGGAGAACGCAAATAGAAATTTGCGATACGAACGAATTCGTTCCACGAGTCCTTTCAGAGCGCGCATAGGCACCTAACGTCTGAGATGAGCGGAACCGCGAAGCGAGTCCAGCCTGGATGACCTGTTAGGGCCGCCAGACATTGAGACTACTGGCGCCGAGGAGCCAGTACCCAGCAGCTGCCGCCACCGCGGTGCACACGGCCATGAAGGACCAGTGCTTGGCGTGGACTGCGGCGCGACGCTTCGCGAGCTGATAGAGCCACAGGCCGGAAAGGAAAAGAACTGCCAATAGCGTCGAGAAGAGCAGGCCGGCTTCGATGCTCAGACTGATATGTCCGTCATCAGAGTAACCGGCGAACTTGTACCACTGCCAGATCGCAGCTAGCAGCCGCTCAGCTACCGGAATGCACAGGGCCAAGGCAGCTGCGAGGGTCACAAGAGACGTGACGGCGATTGCTTTGTTGAAGTTGTCGCCTTGCATGATGCGGACATGACGCCTGAGTTTGGCTGAGCAGCGAAGCGGCGCGGGCTTGAATGAACCGTTAGGTACGTGCCCGATGGGCTATCACCAGCCGGGTGAGCAGATTGAAACCGAACTCGGCAAGCTCAGCCTCCGACATGTCCTCCAGACGCTCAAGGTCTGCCTGATGGAAGTACTTCCAGGTAAACAGAGCCCTATGTTTCCATGGGCCCTTCCCGAGGCCGTTCGCATTCGTTACATCGTCCATGACGATGCGAAGCTTGCCGCTTGGCAAAGCGAGGACGCTGCAGGCAACCCCGACCGAGCCCCGCCTTTGGTGATCTGCTTCATTACTCAGCATGGCACCTAACGCCTGAATAAGCCGACCCGCGACGCGGCTTCGGCTTGGATGAACTGTTTGGCAGTGAGTAGCCGGAAAGGTTGGCTGGCGCAACCTTGCTCCCCAGCATGCCGCAGGGACCGAGTGTGCCACAGCTTGCGAGATGGAGCTCGTCCAGCGCTGCCGTACCCGTGATGCCAGCGAAGCCATATGTATTGAGTGCAGCGCGGCAACGACGTACTAGGGCGAGACCACGGCCTGCCGCAGTCCTGCTGCGGTGGTGAGTGCTGCCTGGAGCCGGCCGCATGCGCACCAGTGAATCCATCGAAGCGGCGGAAGTCCAAACACTGTGCTCCACCATCGCCTAACCTGAGTAACGACGCGCCACGAAGCGGCGCCGGCTTGAACGAATCGTCAGGCACCGCCCACAGGCACATCCATGCCGGGTTCAAGCGCCAACCCTTTGACCCGAAGATTTCCCGGAGCGCTGTACTCATCGACATAGATCTCGATGTCACCTATGCCTCCTTCTCCCGAGCAATCGGCAGAGATGTGGAAGTGCTGCTCTGGATCGTTGCGCAACTCATTGAGCAGAACGATCAGGCGATCGATCTCCTTGGCAGTAAGGCCGAGACTGATGCCGTACCACCCGTTGTTCCAATTCTCTATCTCACCGACCATGGACCTTGATCCGCCTGCCTAACACCAATGTTGAGGCGCGCCGCAACGCGGGTTCGGGTTGGATGAAGAGTCAAGTCGCACTACATGCCGCCCGTGTAAAAGAGAAGATAGCAGGGTAATGCAACTGTAGCTAACACGTAGATCGAGTATGAAATAGACCGAACCGCACGGTAGCGACTCACAAACCACGCGACAAAAACAAACAAAAATACCGAAAGAGGAAAGTATAGGTAGTAGGTTGTCCGCGCAGAAAGCATGTCAGCGGATATACCTTGCAGTTTGGCTTGCTGCGCAAAATCCAACCCGGAGAGTACGAGAAGTCCCCACGCTCCTGCGAGAGCGGCTGCAAGAAAATAAGAAAATCTCATTCGGCTTAACTCCGAAATCAAGCGGACTCCACCGCGGCAGCGGACAGTTAGGCTTGAATGTATTGTCAGCCACGTCACTCACTCCGGTGATAGAAGGAGACGCTTTTGACCGAAGGCGGAAGGTGCTTGAACGTGAATCGTGAGTTGAACTCACAGTAGCAGGCCGCAACTGCATCTGCCGCATAAAGCGTATAAGAGAGGGTGAGGTCGCTGCCATCGAGCTCGTAGCGTGGCTCTTTGACGGCTAGCCCGCACTCGCCAGGGTCTTGGACGAAGAACGATGGGCTGCCGCCCCGCTCGGTCTTGACGATTGCGACAATGGGCAGGTCGGCAGGCCAGTCTCCAGGGCAACCCAGGAACTCGAACGCCATGCCATAGGGGTCCTCTGGGTCGGGACGCGGCTTGTTGATCTGCCAAGCCAGCGTGGAAAACCCGATGGTGAGGAGAACCAGTCCTAGAAGTGGGAGCTTCTTGCTCATAGGCGCTAACTCTTGATTTGAGTCAACCTGCAAGGCGGGTCCGGCTCAATTGAATTGCTAGGTGCACGTTCACCACATCGAGGCATGAGCATGGAGCCACCAAATAGTCCCGGCAAGTGCAGCTAGGCCCGTGACCTCTACCAGGATGCTTGCCCAGAGTGCGGTCTCATCAATCTCTCGGATCCCAGTGTCCGGAAAGCGACCAAGAGTGAAGGCTCTCCAAATCAACCAGCCGATCGACCAACCGACAGTCCGAATCGCGAACTCATAACCTAGCCACCACAAGGCACGTGCAATCCACAATGCGGGTCGGAAAAGATCGATTAGATCGAGCACAAAAGCTCCTGGGTGCACCAAACACCTGAGCTAAACAGCGCGAGAAGCGGCGTCGGCATGAATGAGGAGTTAGGCCTGCGAGCGATGACGCATGGAGTGCAATGGCGCAATCTAGAGTGACAAAAATTGCAAGTACAGACGGCCGAACGGCGGCGACAACACCACGACGCACGGCTCCTCTACACCTAGAGCTATCATTTCGCCTTCAGTTACAACAAGCAATTCAACGGTTCCACGTGTCTGGCCATGCTCAAGCAGGACCGAGTCACCCACCTTGATTGGCTTTCCGTCTTGGTAAGTCAGCATCGATGCCCTTCTTGCGCCCCAACGCTTCAATTGAGCCGAGCCGCGAAGCGGCTCCGGCTTGAATGAACTGTTAGGGGCCAGGCTACCAAACTTGATCTTGCCAGCTCTTCTCTTGGATGTCTCGGTACGCACCGGAAAGGAAGTTGCCGCCAAAGAACGCCACAGAAAATGCTAAGGCCAACCAACAAAGAAGAAAGAGCGCGAAGCCAGCCCTGAATAGCAATGGCAGCTCATAGAGCTTTCCGACAGCAGCAAGCGGACCAGCCACAAGTAGCGCAGTCAAGCAAAAAACCCAAGCAACAACAAAGGATTTAGGTAAACGCCTGAACTTTAATGGCCCGTTATAAAACCTTCCCATGGCGCCTAACTACCACTAGTCCCCAAGCCAGGGCGTTGCGCCGATTGTTCAGGTGCGCGCTAAAGCCTGTCAAGTGATTTTCCTGCACGGCGACCAGGGCTTTCGGGACCTTGCGGCGATGTATCTTGCGGCAAGGATGGATTGTCAATCCGGCGCGATCTTTGATGCATGAAATATGGCTTGCAGGGTGCGGGCAAATGCGGCACCCATGGTCAGGAGAAAGCGACGCCCGTTGCTGGGAGAACTACACCGTCGGTGAATACTGAGGCATGACAGCCCGCGGACGCGGCAGGCATCTGTGGCCTGTGTACGACGCTTCGTGCAGGTCAACCGACCTCGCGGTCTTGGCGAGAAGGGCGCGGGGGAGGTAGAAGCGTTTCTCACCGCGCTGGCCAATGAAGGCCACGCCGTACCGGTGACTGCGCATACATTCCGTGACAGCTTTGCCACGCACCTGATCGAGGCGGGCGATGACATTCGCGCTGCCCAGGAACTGCCCGCCTACGAGGATGTCTCAGCCAAGCAGATCTACACGCGCGCGCTAGACCCCGGCCGCCATGGCGTGCTCAGCCCGCTGGACCGCTCACCGTCGCGCTAACGCTTGCCCGGTTTCAGCGCACCGGCGCGCTGGCCGCGCGTGCCTCCTGCACCGACAGCACCACGTTGGCCACGGTGGGCTCGTCCGGGTCGGTGCTGACCTTGAAGCCCAGGGTCTGGCACATGTCCAGCATGGTGCGGTTCTCGCGCAGGACCTGGCCTTCGACCACGTTGAGGCCGAGCCATCCTGCGTACTCGATCATGATCTGCATCAGCTTCCAGCCGATGCCGTGGCCCTTGAGGTCCGAGCGGATCAGGATGCCGTACTCGCCGCGGTCGTAGTCGGCGTCGGCGTGCAGACGCACCGCGCCGAGCATCTGGCCGCTGCGCGGGTCGATGGCCACCAGGGCGATGGAGCGGGCGTAGTCCAGCTGGGTCAGGCGCGCGATGAACTCATGACTGAAGTGCTTGACCGCCTGGAAGAAGCGCAGGCGCAGGTCCTCGTCGGTGACGCGGGCGAAGAAGGCGCGGAACAGCGCATCGTCCTCCGGCCGCACTGGCCGCACGAAGGCGGTGGTGCCATCGCTGAGGGGAATGTAGCGTTCCCACTCCTTCGGATACGGAAAGATCGACAGGCGCGGATGGCCGCGGCCCTTGTGCCCGCTCTCGGAAGGGGCCACGGCGATACGGGCATCGAGCGCGATGACGCCATCGCGGTCGGCCAGCAGCGGGTTGATGTCCAGTGCACGGATCTCGGGCAGATCGGTGGCCAGCTGCGCCAGCTTGACCAGCACCAGCGCCACGGCGCGCTCGTCGGCGGCGGGCACGTCGCCGTAGGCCTTGAGGATGCGCGAGACGCGGGTGCGGCCGATCAGCTCGTGGGCCAGCCGCAGGTCCAGCGGCGGCAGGGCCAGGGCCTTGTCGTCGATCACTTCCGTGGCCGTGCCGCCGCGCCCGAACACGATGACCGGGCCGAACGTGGCGTCGTCGGCGATGCCGGCGATGAGTTCGCGCGCCTTGGGCCGCAGCAGCGTGGGTTGCAGCACCACGCCGTCGATGCGCGCCTTGGGCCGCGCGGCGCGGGCCCGGCCGAGAATGCCATCGGCGGCCTCGCGCACGGCCTCCACGCTGGTCAGGTTGAGCCGCACGCCATCGATGTCGGACTTGTGCGGGATATCCGGCGAGAGGATCTTCACCGCCACGGCCGAGCCGGCCTGCAGCATCGTCGCGGCCAGGCGCGCGGCCTGCTCGGCATCGCCCGCCAACTGCAGAGGCGCGACCGGAATGCCGTAGGCCTCCAGCACCGCCTGCACCGCCAGCGGGTCCAGCCAACGTCGGCCGGCCTGCAGAGCGGCCTCCACATGCTGGCGCGCCGCAGCGCTGTCCACCACGAAGTCCTCCGGCAGGCTGGGCGGGGTTTCCATCAGCGCGGTCTGGGCCTGGCGGTAGCGCACCAGGTGCATGAAGCCATGGATGGCGTCGGACTCGGTGGCGTAGCTGGGAATCTGAGCGGCATTGAGCGTGCCGATGGCCGCATCGTCGTTGCCCAGCCACACGGCGAACACCGGCTTGCGCCGATAGCCCCCGCTGCGCGCGCCCAGGCTGCGGGTCAGCGCCTGGGCGGCGTCGGCCGAGGAAGTAAAGGCGGTAGGCACGTTGACCACCATCAGCGCGTCGTTGTCCGGATCGGCCAGCAGCGCCTCGATGGCCTGGGCGTAGCGCTCGCCGTCGGCATCGACCACGATGTCCACCGGGTTGGCGCGCGACCATTCCTGCGGGATCGCCTTGTCCAGCCTGGACACCGTATCGGCCGACAGCGTGGCCAGTGTGCCGCCCAGCGCGGCCAGCTGGTCGGTGGCCAGCTGGCCCACGCCGCCGCCGTTGCTGAGGATGGCCAGGCGATGGCCGGGAAAGGTGCCCAACCGGCCCAAGGTTTCGGCCGCGGCGAACAGCTCGTCCAGTGCGCCCACGCGCAGCAGGCCCGCGCGGCGGAACGCGGCGTCGTAGACCGCATCGGCGCTGGCCAATGCCCCGGTGTGGGTCTGCGCATCCCGCGCCGCCGACGCTGGCTGGCGGCCGGACTTCACCACCACGACCGGCTTGGAGCGCGCGGCGGCGCGCGCGGCGGACATGAACTTGCGCGCGTCCTGGATGTGCTCGACGTAAAGCAGGATCGCGCGGGTGCGGTAGTCGGTGGCGAAGTAATCCAGCAGGTCGCCGAAATCCACATCCAGCGTATCGCCCAGCGAGACCACCGCGGAAAAGCCCACCGAGCGCGCCACCCCCCATTCCACCAGGGCGGCGGCGATGGCGCTGGATTCGGAGATCAACGCCAGGTCGCCCGGCTGCGGGCAGTGCGCGGCGATGCTGGCGTTGAGCTTGGCGTGCGGGGCGATCACCCCCAGGCAGTGCGGCCCGAGGATGCGCAGGCCCTTGGCGCGCGCGGCCGATTCGGCGCGCGCGGCAGGCGATCCGGGCCCCTTGCCCAGTCCGGCGGTGAGGATGATGGCCGCCGCCACGCCCAGGCGCGCGGCCACGGCGACTACGCGCGGCACGATGCGCGCCGGGGCGGTGATCACGATCAGGTCCGGCACCCAGCCCAGGTCGCCGAGGTTGCGCACCGTTCGCACGCCATCGATCTCCGGATAGCGCCGGCTGACCCAGCCGAGCTTGCCGGGAAAGCCTGCGGCCTGCAGGTTGCGCACCACCGCGCGCCCGGCCGAGCGCTCGCGCGTGCTGCCGCCGACGATCGCGATGGATTGCGGCCGGAAGACGGACTTGAGGCGGTAGGTGCTCATGCGGTGGCCAGGGCTGGGCGTTACAAGGTCAGCGCGTACCTTACAGGCCCACCGCGAAAGCGCACGTCCCCCGGCTCAGGCCAATCGCAGCGCGGCCGGGTACGGTGGCGTGTCCGGGTAATCGCCCACCGCCAGGCGCTGTTGCAGCTCGCGCCACCACTGCGGGCGGAACAGCTGCCCATGCACGCGCCGGAGCGCTTCGAGCTGCGCGGCGGGCAAGCCCATGAACAACGGGAAGCGCTCGGGAAAGACATCGCGCGGGGCCACGTGGAACCAGGGCTCGTCGGCCATCTGTTCTTCCGGCGTGGTCGGCGTGGGCCAGTCGCGGAAGTTGCAGTCGGTCACCAGGCACAGCTCGTCGTAGTCGTAGAACACCGCGCGGCCCTGGCGCGAGACGCCGAAGTTCTTCAGCAGCATGTCGCCGGGGAAGATGTTGTTGCTGGCCATGTCGACGATGGCCTGGCCGTAGTCGATGGCCGCCGCCCGCGCCGCTTCCGGCGTCTGCTCGCGCAGGTACAGGTTCAACGGACGCAGCCGGCGCTGGACGTAGCACAGCGCGATGATCAGGTCCTCGCCCTCGATGCTCAGGCTGCCGGCGCAGCTGTCCTGCAGCTCGGCCAGCAGCGCCGGACTGAAGCGCGCGCGCGGGAAGCGCAGCGAGCGATAGGGCTGGGCATCGAGCAGGCGGCCGACGCGGTCCAGGTGGAACACCAGCGCGTACTTGCCCTCCACGTCCTTGCGGCTCATCTGCTTGGGCCAGGCGAAGCGGTCGCGGATCAGCTTGAACACCAGCGGATAGGAGGGCAGGGTGAACACCGCCATGACCATGCCGGGGGTGCCCTCGGCATGCACCAGCTGCTCGTCGGGCTGCTCGGCGAAGTGCCTGAAGAAGGTGCGGAAGCGCTCGGTCTTGCCCTGCTTGGCGCGGCCGAGCACGGTGTACAGCTCGTCCAGCGGCTTGTGCGGCAGCACGCTCTGCAGGAACACCACCGCATCGCCCACGGTCGGCAGGTCGGCCTGGAAATAGCTGCGCGAGATGCCGAACAGATGCGCCACATCCGCGCGCTGGCTCAGCACGGCTTCCACCTTGAGCCCCTGCGGGGTGTGCACCAGGGCGATCACGCACGGCGAGAAGCGGTGCTCGCCGAAGACGCGACCGACCAGGTAGGCGCGGCGCTCGCGATAGAACACGGTTTCCAGCAGTTCGATCTGCCGCAGCGGTTGCGGGCCCCAATGCGCCAGGTCGTCCTGCAGCCGCACCACCACCGCCGCCGCGCAGCGCAGGCGATGCGCGTAGGGCACGTCCAGGCGCACGTCCTGCAAGGCCTGGGCAAAGGCATCGGCCGGGCGCCGCTCGGACACGGCATAGGTATGGCGCGCCACCGGGTGGGTGATGGCGGCGGTGGGCTCGATGTCCAGCGCCACGAATTCCACCGTGGCATCCACCCCGCGCGTGCCGAAGAAGCGCCGGGTCAGCGTGTTGTAGAAGGTCTTGTACAGCTCCTGGTCGATCAGCCCTTCGATCCTGTGCGCAAAGCCGCCGCGGATGGCACGCCACAGCGCGCGATCGTGCGCGTGCCCCAGCAGCACTGCCTGCAGGCGCAGGCGGCATTCGGCGATGCACTGGTCGTACAGGGCGATGCGCTCGACCGCATCCTGGCGCGCGCCGGCCCAGTCGCGCTGCTCGAAGCGTCGCCGCGCGCGCCGGGTGATCTGGGCGAAGCGCGCGTGGTAGTCCTCGAAGGCTTCGAAGATCGCGCGGCTCACCGCCTGGGCGCGCTGCTGCTGGTCGGGGTCGAGGGGCGGGGCGGACATGGCCGCAGTCTAGTGACTGTGGCGGCCGACGCGGCTGCGCCAAACGTCCAACGTCATGGCCGCGCGGCCTGTGCCGTTCGTCTTGCTGGCGCGTTGGCGGCGTCCAGCCGCGCTGCGCCGCGCGGCGCTCCTTCAGCGCCCGATGCGCGTGCGCAGGTTGCGCCAGGTATCGGCCAACCGCTGCCCGGTGCCACCGGCAGCACCGCCACTGGCGGGATCGGATTCGGGCGTGGCCGCTTCCAGGTTGGCATAGCCGCTGAGGTAGGCGGCATTGAACAGCGCGAACACCGCCCCCGGGTCGATGCCCAGCCTGTGCGAGGCTTCGCGCGCGCGGCAGGCCTGCTCCAACAGCAGCGTGCACAGCCTGAAGTCGTCGTGGCGGTGCGCCAGCACGCGGAAATCCGGCCAGCGCCGCAGCTTGAGCACCGAGGACTCGTCCATCGGCGCCATCAGCGTCGGCTCCAGGTGCATGCGCAGGGCCGCCTGCCATAGCAGCGGCACCAGCGCGGTCTTCTGCTGCGCGCCCAGGGGGGTGTGTGCCGGGTCCAGTGGGCTCAGCACCACCGTCTGCGGGCTCTGGCCGATGGCCGCGCCCAGCAGTTGCGCGGGAATGGCATCGACCTGCAGCGGCGTGGCGGTGAGGCTGTCGAAGCCGAGCACGAACAGGTCCTTGCCATCGGCCCGGAGCAGCCAGCTGCCATCGCGCGCGGCCAGGTGCTGGCGGACCTGCACGCTGATCGGCACCGGTTCCGGCGCAGCGGCCGGCTGCGGCGCGCTGGCGCGCGCCGTTCCGGGCACCGACGCACCGGCACGCTGACCGATCCGCTGCAGCGCCAGGGCGATGTCGGTCTGATCCATCGGTTCTGATTGCGGGGCCTGCGCATCGGCCAGGGTGCCATCGGCCTGCAGCACCCATAGCGCCATCTGCGGCCGGTGGGAGACCAGGCGCCGGGCCAGGCTGCGCATCAACATGCTGTCGGCGACCACGAGCAGGTCGCACTGCGTGGCTTCTTCGCAGCGCTCCACCGGCTGGCCGACGCCGGCGCCGATCTGGCGAAGGCGCGCCAGCAGGGCCTGTTCCATCGGTGTGTCCGTCCCCATGACCGAAACTCGGGCCATTGCGCTCCTGTATCGCGGTGCCGTGTGCGTGGTCTGGTCCAGGCGGGCGTGCCTGCCGCGCGCATGATAGTGGGGCCGGCGATGATGCCGGCGTCGTCGCGCCTGGCACCTGGCGCCACGGTGTGTCACGCCTAGATCGCCATCACGCGTTGCGCCGCTGCGGCGGGCGCCAGGCCAGCCGGGCTCAGGCCTGCACGTAGACCCAGGCCATCGCGCCTGAGCGCAGGGCCACCTCGACCCGCACGTAATCGTCCACCTCGTAGGCATCGGCCGCGGCCAGCTCGGCGGGCGTGATCTCAAACACCTGCCCTTCCACCGCATCGTCCGGATTGCCGCTGGGCGCGACGATGGGATGGAAGCGCTCGCCACTGCTGGCCAGCACCTGCGGGTCGGTGATCTCCACCAGGCTGCGCGCATAGCCGGGCAGCGCATCGGGGCGGCCCTCGAGCAGGCGGCCGAACTGCGCCTGCTGGACCGAAGCCAGCTGCAGGGTGCCGTAGGAGAACAACAGGACGGTGTCGGTCATGGCAGATGCAGGTGAGGGCCGTGTGGTGGACGCGGCTTGAAAGTGGACCCGAGCCATCAGCCGCGCCAAGGCGTTACCGGGAACGCCCCATCGCCGATGAATCGGCTCCCACACAGGCAGGCATGGAAACAGAACGGGCCGCCTTCCACAAAGGAAAGCGGCCCGCGAAACACGCCTAAACCGACTTACTTGCCCAGCAGGGCCAGCGCGTCGTTGAAGGTCTTGCTCGGACGCATCGCCGTGGCGCACTTGGCCAGGTCCGGGTGGTAGTAACCGCCGATGTCCTGCGGCTTACCCTGGGCACCGTTGAGCTCGGCCACGATCTGGTCCTCCTGCTCGGTCAAGGCCTTCGCCAGGGGCGCGAACTTGGCCTTCAGCTCGGCGTTGTCGTCCTGCGCGGCCAGGGCCTGGGCCCAGTACAGCGCCAGGTAGAAGTGGCTGCCGCGGTTGTCGATCTCGCCGACCTTGCGGGCCGGGGATTTGTTGCTGTCCAGGAACTTGCCGTTGGCCACGTCCAGGGCCTTGGCCAGCGTAGTGGCCGCGGCGTTGTCGTAGGTCTGGCCCAGGTGCTCCAGCGAGGCGGCCAGCGCCAGGAACTCGCCCAGCGAATCCCAGCGCAGGTAGCCCTCTTCGACGAACTGCTGCACGTGCTTGGGCGCCGAACCGCCGGCACCGGTCTCGAACAGGCCGCCACCGGCCATCAGCGGCACGATGGACAGCATCTTGGCGCTGGTGCCCAGCTCCATGATCGGGAACAGGTCGGTCAGGTAATCGCGCAGCACGTTGCCGGTCACCGAGATGGTGTCCTGGCCCTTGCGGATGCGCTCCAGCGAGAACTTGGTCGCCTCCACCGGCGAGAGGATGCGCAGGTCCAGGCCACTGGTGTCGTGGTCCTTCAGGTAGGTCTGGACCTTGGCGATCACCTGGGCATCGTGGGCGCGGTCCTTGTCCAGCCAGAACACCGCCGGCGTTTCGCTCAGGCGCGCGCGCGTCACGGCCAGCTTGACCCAGTCCTGGATCGGCGCGTCCTTGACCTGGCACATGCGCCAGACATCGCCGGTTTCAACTGCGTGCTCGAACACCGTGGCGCCGGCCGCATCGGTCACCACGACCTTGCCTTCGCCGGGAATGACGAAGGTCTTGTCGTGGCTGCCGTATTCCTCGGCCTTCTGCGCCATCAGGCCCACGTTGGGCACCGAGCCCATGGTGGCCGGGTCGAACGCGCCATGGGCCTTGCAGTCCTCGATGGTGGCCTGGTACACGCCGGCATAGCAGCGGTCCGGGATCACTGCCTTGGTGTCCTGCAGCTTGCCTTCGGCATTCCACATCTGGCCGCTGTCGCGGATCATCGCCGGCATCGAGGCATCGATGATCACGTCCGAGGGCACGTGCAGGTTGGTGATGCCCTTGTCCGAGTTGACCATGGCCAGGCCCGGGCGCTTGGCGTACTCGGCCTGCACGTCGGCCTTGATGGCCTCGGCCTGGTCGGCTGGCAGCTTGGCGATGACGGCGTACAGGTCGCCGATGCCGTTGTTGGGATCGAAACCCACCGACTTGAGCGCTTCGGCGTGCTTGCCCAGCACGTCCTTGTAGAACTCGCCCACCACGATGCCGAACAGCACCGGGTCGGAGACCTTCATCATCGTCGCCTTCAGGTGCACCGAGAACAGCACGTCCTGCGCCTTGGCGTCGGCGATCTGCGCCTGGATGAAGCTGGCCAGCGCCTTGCGGCTCATCACCGCCGCGTCGACGATCTCCCCGGCCTTCACCGCCACCTTGTCCTTGAGCACGGTGGTGCTGCCGTCGTTGCCGATGAAGCTGATCTTCAGCGCGCCGGCCTCGGCGATGGTGGTGGACTGCTCGCTGCCGAAGAAGTCGCCCGATTCCATGTGCGCCACATGGGTCTTGGAATCGGAGGACCACTTGCCCATGCGGTGCGGGTGCTTGCGCGCGTAATTCTTCACCGACAGCGGGGCGCGGCGATCGGAGTTGCCTTCGCGCAGCACCGGGTTGACCGCGCTGCCCTTGGTGCGGTCATAGCGCGCCTTGATGTCCTTTTCGGCGTCGGTCTTGGGCTCGTCCGGATAGGCCGGCAGCGGATAGCCCTGGTCCTGCAGTTCCTTGATGGCGGCCTTGAGCTGCGGCACCGAGGCGGAGATGTTGGGCAGCTTGATGATGTTGGCTTCCGGCGTGGTCGCCAGCTCGCCCAGCTCGCTCAGGTCGTCGGCGATCTTCTGCTCGGCGCTCAGCAGGTCCGGAAACTGGGCCAGGATGCGGCCGGCCAGCGAGATGTCGCGGGTCTCGACCACGATGCCGGCCGTGTCGGTGTAGGCATCGACGATGGGCAGCAGCGACTGGGTGGCCAGGAACGGCGCTTCATCGGTCAGCGTGTAGATGATCTTCGGCGTATGGGACATAGGTACGTCAACGGTCCTTTGAGCGGTGTTCAACGAAAGACGGGCGGCCCGCTGGCGTTGGCGGCAGGCACGCGGCGATGCGCGGAGAAACGCGTCATTGTCGCGCGTTCGCCGGGTGGCGGCAAAACATCGGTTGCCACTGCAACGGCTGTGTTTGTGTAAGCACCGCGTGATGGCGCGCGGGCAAAAGAAAAAGGCGCAACCCGGGGAGAGGTTGCGCCTTTGAGTGTGGCCCGCTCCGGGAGAGAGAGCGGAGCGGGCCACCTTGCCCGATGTCGCGCCTTGATCAGCGCATGGTGCATTGCGTTGGCTGCTGTCGTATGACAGCGGACCCCTTCGGGAAGTTCACGCGTGCGCCGAACCTGTTGGGGACGCTTCATCTTCGTGGGCGCAAGCGTTACGCACAGCCAACATTAGCGCGGCGCTGGCCCGTGCCGACCGCGCAGCGACCATCCAGCGATGACCGGACCGGCGCCGGAACGGGCGTTACTGCCTGACCTCGCGAACGGGAGGCGGCAGCGTCATGCCTGGGGTGGCCCGGCAGGGGTTGATGTCCAGGCCTCCGCGACGGGTGTAGCGCGCTTCCACGTACAGGCACTCCGGCTCGCAGGTGCGCAGCAGGTCGGCGAAGATGCCTTCCACGCATTGCTCGTGGAAGCCGCTGTGGTTGCGGTAGCTGACGATGTAGCGCAGCAGGCCGGCGCGGTCGATGCGTGCGCCGCGGTAGCGCACGATCAGCGTGGCCCAGTCGGGCTGGCCGGTGACCGGGCAATTGGACTTGAGCAGGTGGCTGACCAGGGTCTCCGCGGCCGGGGTGTCGGCCTGCACCGACAGGTAGCCGGGGTTGGGCGGGCCGTAGTCGTCGATCTCCAGGTCCTGGTGATCCAGCACCACGCCGGCGTCGGCCGATTCGTCGCGCGGCAGCGGCGGCAGGCCCAGCAGCACCGCCACCGGCGCGCCGGCACGCGCCGACAGGTCCGTGGCGATGCGCTCGCGCACGGCCTCGGCACTGTTGAAGCGCTCGCCGTTGAGCGAGTTGAGGTAGAGCTTGAGCGACTTGGACTCGATCAGGTGCTGCGAATCGCACGGCACGGTGAGGGTGGCCGTGCCCACCTGCGGCTTGCCCTTGATGTCCAGCCAGCCCAGCTCGTAGGCATGCCAGCGGTCGTGCCCGATGAAGGGCAGCGCCTGCGGGTCCAGGCCGAGCTGGCGGCGTGCGCCCTCGCGCGGGATCGGGAACAGCAGGGAGGGGTCGTAGTGGGCCGGGTAGGCGACCTCGCGGCCCAGCATGGAATCGGCAGGCGTACTCATGCGCGCAGTGTAGGTGGCCGGGTGCAATGGCGGATGAGCAGCCGGGCGGAGCGTCAGCCGGCCCCTTCCCCGTGCAGGAAATCCAGCGAGACCTGCAGCATCGCGCGCAAGCCCACGTCCAGCGCCGATTCGTCCACCAGGTACTCGGGCGAGTGGTTGCTGGGGGCGGTGGCAGGGTCCAGCCCGGCGCCGGTGGAGCCGACGAAGAAGAACATGGCCGGCACCTGCTGGCCGAAGTAGGAGAAGTCCTCCGCGCCCAGCTGCAGCGGCGGCTCGTAGACGTTGTCCGGACCCAGGGCCGCCTGCAGGCTCGGCCACATGCGCGCGGTCAGCGCCGCATCGTTGATGGTCACCGGGGTGCCGGCGATGTCCGGCACCTTGGCCTCGACCGTGGCGCCATGGGCGGCGGCGACGTGCTCGGAGACGTTCTTCAAGTCCTTGAAGATCTGCTGGCGCACGCCTTCGTCGAAGGTACGGATGGTGCCCACCAGGCGCACCTGGTCAGGGATGATGTTGAAGCGCACCCCGCCACGCACGCTGCCGAAGCTCACCACCGCCGGCAGCTGGGCGATGTTGGTGCGGCGGCTGACGATGTGCTGGGCCGAGGAGATCAGCTCGGCGCTGGCGGCGATGGGGTCGATGCCGGCCCACGGCGCCGAGCCATGGGTCTGCCGGCCCTTGACGGTGATGTCGAAGCGGTCGGCCGCGGCCATCAGCGGACCGCCGCGCACGGCGACCTTGCCGGCCGGTACCGAGGAGAACACATGCAGGCCGAAGATCGCATCGGGCTTGAAGTCCTTGAACAGCCCCTGCGCCAGCATCACCTCGGCCCCGCCTTCCTCGCCGTCCGGCGGGCCTTCCTCGGCCGGCTGAAAGATCAGCATCACCTGGCCGGGCAATTGGTCCTTCATCTTCACCAGCGATTCGGCCACGCCCATCAGGATGCTGATGTGGGCATCGTGTCCGCAGGCGTGCATCACCCCGACCTGCTCGCCGTTGAAGGTGGTCTTGACCGTGGAGGCGAACGGCAGGCCGGTCCGCTCGGTGACCGGCAGCGCGTCCATGTCCGCGCGCAGGGCCAGCCTGGGCCCGGGCTGGCCGCCTTCGATGATGGCCACCACGCCGGTGGTGGCGATGCCGGTCCTGGGTTTCAGGCCCAGGCTTTTCAGGTGCGCGGCGATCTTCTGCGCGGTGCGGGTCTCGCGGTTGCCCAGCTCAGGATGCGCGTGGAAGTCCCGCCGCCAGTCCACCACCTTCTGCTGCAGCGCGCGCGCGGCGGCATCGACCTCGGGGCGTGGCGTGGCGGCGTGGGCAGTGGCCACCGACAGGGCCAGCAGTGCGGACAGCGTGGTGAGGCGGAAACGGGCCATGGGGAAACTCCTGATGGGGGGCGCCGGCTCGCTCTGGCTGACGCGTCATGGTGTCGCCGCGCATGCGGTCGCGTGTCTGAGCCTAAACAGCTTCCGGGGGCTAAGCCAAGATCATGGGCCGGCGTGGCCATGCATCGTGAGCTGGAGCGCCCGCTGATGCAGCTTGCGGAGTCGCTGGGGAAATAGTTGTGGGAGCGGCTTCAGCCGCGAAGGGGGTTTACCGGTAAGTCCCTTTCGCGGCTGAAGCCGCTCCCATAGAAGATCCCAGCGCCGCTCGCGCAGCTGCGGTTACGCCACGCTCGCAGCATCCTCTGCAGCCGCTGCCAGGCGCTTCCCGCGCAATGTTCGGCGTATCGCTGCGTGTCAGCGGTGGAGCTGGGCCATGCCGCCTTGCGGGTAGCGCTGGCCCGAGGCGGCGCCTTGCGGGAAGACCGCGGCGATGGCCGCCAGCTCGCTGCGATCGAGCACGATCTCCAGCGTGTCCAGGTTCTCGTCCAGGTAGGGGATGCGCTTGGTGCCGGGAATCGGCACCAGGTCATCACCCTGCGCCAGCACCCAGGCCAGCGCCAGCTGGCCGGGGGTGACGCCCTTGTCCGCGGCGATCGCCCGCACCTTCTCCACCAGGGCCAGGTTGGCGGTGAAGTTCTCGCCCTGGAAGCGCGGGTGGTTGCGGCGGTTGTCGTCCTCGTCGAAATCCTCCGGCGTGCGGATCGCGCCGGTGAGGAAGCCGCGGCCCAGCGGCGAGTACGCCACGAAGCCGATGCCCAGCTCGCGCACGGTGGCCAGCACGTCGTTGTCTTCCGGATCGCGCGACCACAGCGAGTACTCGGTCTGCAGCGCGGTGATCGGATGGGTGGCGTGGGCGCGGCGCAGCGTGGACGGTGCGGCCTCGGACAGGCCCAGGTAGCGCACCTTGCCGGCCTCTACCGCGCGCGCCATCTCACCCACGGTGTCCTCGATCGGCACGGCCGGGTCGACGCGGTGCTGGTAGTACAGGTCGATATGGTCGGTGCCCAGGCGCCTGAGGCTGGCATCCAGGCTGGCGCGCACGTACTCGGGCCGGCCGCTGACGCCGCTGGGGCGCGAGGCGCCGGGTTCGAACACGAAGCCGAACTTGGTCGCCAGGAACACCGCGTCGCGCCTGCCGGCGATGGCCTTGCCGACCAGCACCTCGTTGGTGTGCGGGCCATACATGTCCGAGGTGTCCAGCAGGGTCACGCCACGCTCCAGCGCGTGGTGGATCACGCCGATCGCGCTGGCGTCGTCGACGCGGTTGCCGTAGGACTGGCTCATGCCCATGCAGCCCAGCCCGAGGGCGGAAACGGTGGGGCCATCACGGCCGAGGGTGCGGGTCTTCATCGGGCAATTCCTGGTGATGCGGGTGGGGCGAGGCCTGCGCGAAGGCGCAGCGCGCTCGCCATTGTCCGCGCAGCGGTGCGCCTTTGCGCGGCATGCCGGCAACGCGTTGCGATCCGCACCGTTCCACGGGTAGATCGCCCGGCGCCTGTCAGCGGTTCAAGGTGGACATCATCGAGGCCGGATAGCGCGTGCCCGCCACCGCATCGCGCGGGAACACCGCATCGATGGCGGCAAGGTCGGCTTGGTCCAGCACCAGGTCCAACGCGCCCAGGTTCTCTTCCAGGTACTTGAGCCGCTTGGTCCCGGGGACGGGCACCAGGTCATCGCCCTGCGCCAGCACCCAGGCCAGCGCCAGTTGGCCCGGCGTGCAGCCCTTGTCGGCCGCAAGCGCGTTGACCTTGTCCACCAGCGCCAGGTTGGCGGCGAAGTTCTCGCCCTGGAAGCGCGGGCTGTTGCGGCGGTAGTCGTCCTGATCGAAGTCCTCCACCGAGCGGATCGCGCCGGTGAGAAAGCCACGGGCCAGCGGCGAGTACGGCACGAAGCCGATGCCCAGTTCGCGCACGGTGGTCAGCACGCCGTTGTCTTCCGGCTCGCGCGACCACAGCGAGTACTCGGTCTGCAGCGCGGTGATCGGATGGGTGGCGTGCGCGCGGCGAAGCGTGTCCGGACCGGCCTCGGACAGGCCCAGGTAGCGCACCTTGCCCTGCTCGACCAGGCGCGCCATGGCGCCGACGGTCTCCTCGATGGGCACGTTCGGGTCCACGCGGTGCTGGTAGTACAGGTCGATGTGCTCCACGCCCAGGCGCTTGAGGCTGCCTTCGACGCTGGACTGCACGTACTCGGGGCGGCCGTCGACCCCGCGCACGGACGGGTCGTCGGGATCCAGGCGGATGCCGAACTTGGTCGCCAGGAACACCGCATCGCGTCGGTCGGCGATGGCCTTGCCGAGGAGGACCTCGTTGGTGTGCGGCCCGTATATGTCGGCGGTGTCGAGCAGGGTGACGCCGCGCTCCAGGGCGCGGTGGATGACCGCGATGGAGGCGGCCTCATCGCCGCGTCCGCCGTAGAAGGCGCTCATGCCCATGCAGCCAAGGCCCAGGGCGGAAACGGTGGGGCCGTTGCGACCCAGCGTGCGTTGCTTCATTGCCAGACTCCTGTGGGGAAGATCAGAGGCGCGGCTGCAGCCGCGTGGTGCCGAACAGATTGCGCTGCACCAGTGGCGAGCGCAGGAATTCGTGCGGAAAGGGCGCCGGGCCTTGGCTGGCATCGTCCAGGCGCGCGCGCTGGGCGGGCGTGAACTGCACCTGCAAGGCGCCCAGGTTGTCCTGCAGCTGGCCCAGGGTGCGCGCGCCGATGATCGGGACCGCGCCCGGTCCGGGTCGCTGCAGCGCCCAGGCCAGGGCCACCTGCGCGGGACTGTCGCCGCGCTCCTGCGCAACGGTGCGCACCACCTCGGCAATCTCCAGAGCGCGTGCGTTGAGCGCGCCATTGGCGATGGCGACCTCGCGGCGGGTGCCGGTGGGCCCGGGCTCGGCTGGCGGGCTGAGATCGCCGGCGCCGTACTTGCCGGTCAGCACGCCGCCGCCCAGGGGCGACCAGGCCACCACGCCCAGGCCCAGCGCGTCGGCCATGGGGATCAACTCGTGTTCGACGCTGCGCTGGAGCAGGCTGTATTCGATCTGCAGGGCCACCAGCGGGCTCCAGCCGCGCAGGTCGGCCAGGGTCTGCATGCGCGCCACTAGCCAGGCCGGCGTATCGCTGATGCCGGCGTACATGACCTTGCCTGCACGCACCAGGTCGTCGAAGGCGCGCATCACTTCCTCCACCGGCGTGGTGCCATCCCAGGCGTGCAGGTACAGCAGGTCCAGGTAATCCGTCTGGAGCCGCTTCAGGCTGGCCTCGACCCCGCGCAGCATGGCGCGGCGATGGTTACCGCCGGCGTTGGGGTCGGCCGCCTCCATGCTCAGGCTGTACTTGGTGGCCAGCACCACGCGCTCGCGGCGGTGCTGCAGCAGCCTGCCCAACAGCGTCTCGGCACTGCCGAAGGTGTAGAAATTGGCGGTATCGATGAAGTTGCCGCCGCGCTCCAGGTAGGCGTCGAGGATGCGGCCGCTCTCGGCCTCATCCGCGCCCCATCCCCAGTCCTGGCCGAAGGTCATCGTGCCCAGCGCCAACGGGCTCACGCGCAGGCCGGAGCGGCCGAGCAGGCGGTAGTGGTCGAGGGGCATGGGGGTCTCTCCTTGGGGGCTGAGGGATCAAAGGGCCAGGAACGAGAAACGAGGAACGAGGAACGAGCGGGGGTGTGCGGCGCGCTTCACTCGTTCCTCGTTCCTCTCCACCCGTTCCTCGCTCCACGGCCCAAAGGGTCGGCCGATCCGCCATGCGGATAAACTGGCCTAATCCGAACCTGCCTTGAAGGTCAGCTTCACAATGGCCAGCAGCCCCCTCCCCGCCGTGGTCGCCTTCACCCGCGTGGCCCACCACGCCAGCTTCAGTCGCGCGGCCGATGAGCTGGGCGTCAGCCCCTCGGCGCTGTCGCAGACGGTGCGTGCGCTGGAGGCGCAGGTGGGGGTGCGGCTGCTGCACCGGACCACGCGCCGGGTGGGGCTGACCGAGCACGGCGCCCGCTTCCTGGAGCAGGTGCGGGTTGGGCTGGAGCGGATCGACGCGGCCTTTCAGGACCTGGATGCGGTGCGCGACACGCCGGCCGGGCGCCTGCGCATCACCTTGCCGCGCCTGGTGGCCGAGCGCCTGGTGATGCCGCGGCTGCCGGCCTTCCATGCGCGCTATCCGCAGGTGCAGGTGGAGTTGTTCATCGACCGCTACATGGTCGATCTGGTGGCCGAAGGCTTCGACGCCGGCATCCGCCTGGGCGAATCGCTGGCGCGCGACATGGTCGCCCTGCCGATCGGGCCCATGCACCGGCAGGTGGTGGTCGGCACGCCGGACTACTTCGACCGTTACGGGGTGCCGCAGACGCCGGCGGATCTGGTGCATCACGCCTGCCTGCTGCACCGGCTCACCAGCGGCCGCCTGATGCCCTGGGAATTCACCCGCGATGGCCGCGATTTCGAGGTGGAAGTGCATGGCCCGCTGATCAGCAACGACAGCGAGATCGCCTATGCGGCCGCGCGTGGCGGCATGGGTCTCACCCAGTGCTTCAGCGAGCTGGCCCAGGCCGACCTGGCCAGTGGCGCGATGGTCAGCGTGCTGCAGGACTGGCAGCTGCCCTTCGCCGGTTTCCACATCTATTACCCCGCCCGCGATCAGCTGCCGCCCAAGCTGCGGGTGTTCGTGGAGTTCCTGCGCGAGGGGCTCTAGGCCGGCTCGCCCAGCGTATCGGCATACACCTGCCTCACCCAGTCCACGAAGGCGCGCACGCGTGGCGGAGGACGGCGGCTGGGCAGCAGCAGATGGACGGGGATGGGCGGGGCCGGCCAGTCGGCCAGCACTTGTACCAGCGTGCCGCTGGCCAGCTCGTCCACCACGCCGATGCGCGGGATCTGGATCAGCCCCAGGCCATGCACCGCCGCCGCCACGTAGTTGCGCGTCTCGTTGACCTTGAGCCAGCCGCCCAGGTCGAAACGCTGTTCCTTTCCTTCGACCAGGAAGGCGAAGGGATAGTCGATGTCGTGGTTGGCCGCGAAGAAGCCCACCGCCCGGTGTTGCGACAGCTGCCCCGGGTGGGTGGGCGTGCCATGGGCGGCCAGATAGGCCGGGCTGGCGCACACGACTTCATGCACGGTGCCGACGCGGCGCGCCACCAGCGAGGAATCGCGCAGCGATCCGCTGCGCAGCGCGCAGTCCACGCCCTCGCGCACCAGGTCCACCAGCCGGTCGCCGCTGCCGATCACCAGCTCGATGTCGGGGTAGCGCGCGTGGAAGTCGTGCAGGCGCGGCAGCACCACCTGCACCGCATGGCTGCCGTGCATCTCCACCCGCACCCGCCCGCGCGGCTGGGCCGCGACATGGCGCAGCGCGCCTTCGGCTTCCTCCAGCTCGGCCAGCAGGTGCACGCAGCGCTCGTAGAAGCGTTGGCCATCGTCGGTGGGCCGCACCTGGCGGGTGGTGCGCTCCAGCAAGCGGCTGCCCAGGCGCGCCTCCAGCTGCTTGATGGCGTGTGTGGCGGTGGCGCGGGGCAGGTCCAGTTCGGCCGCGGCGCGGGTGAAGCTGCCCAGCTCGACGATGCGGACGAACAAGTGCAGGGAATCGAAGCGGTCCATGGCCGGCATTGTTGCGCCAGCTTGAATGGTTATGGCAAGTCGCGGGTGTTTATCCATCCGGCGCCAATAGCCAGACTTTCCACATCCCGCCGACCCGCTCGGCACACGATGAGGACCTGGCCATGAGCTCGCATTTCAACACCACCGCGCTGGTCACCGGCGCTTCCCGTGGCATCGGCCGCGCCATCGCCGAGCGCCTGGGGCGCGATGGCTTCAACGTCGTGGTCGGCTACGCGGGCAACGCGGCCAAGGCCGAGGAGACGGTCAGGGCCATCCAGGCCGCTGGCAGCCAGGCCCTGGCGGTGCAGGCCGACGTGGCCGACCCGGCCGCGGTGTCGGCGATGTTCGACCAAGCCGTGGCTGCCTTCGGCGCGGTGCAGGTGGTGGTCAACAGCGCCGGCATGATGCCGATGGCCAAGATCGACCCGGACAACCTGGCTGCGTTCGACCAGGTCATCCAGACCAATCTGCGCGGCAGCTTCCTGGTGCTGGGCGAGGCGGCCAAGCGCCTGGTGGAGGGCGGCCGCATCATCGCGGTGTCCACCAGCGTGATCGCCAGGAACTTTCCGAGCTACGGGCCCTACATCGCCTCCAAGCTGGGCACCGAAGGTCTGGTGCGGGTGCTAGCCAATGAGCTGCGCGGGCGCCAGATCACGGTGAACGCGGTTGCACCCGGCCCGGTGGCCACCGAGCTGTTCCTGGAAGGCAAGAGCGAAGAAGCCATCGCGCAGATCGCCAAGCTCTCGCCGATGGAGCGGCTGGGCGAGGTGGAGGATATCGCCGGGGTGGTGAGCTTCCTGGCCGGCCCGGACGCGGGCTGGGTCAACGCCCAGATCCTGCGCGCCAACGGCGGCTTCGCCTAAACGCCGGCGGGCCCGGGCGTGTTCGCAAGCCCGGCCCGCCTGCCCATGCAACGTCGTACCCAACCCGGTGGCGCCCGCAGGCGCCGCCCACGAGGAGGTCATGTCCATGCGCAAGTCCGACCCATCCCAGGTGATCCTGATCACCGGCGCCTCCAGCGGCTTCGGCGCGCTCGGCGCGCGTGCGCTGGCCGCGGCCGGCCACACCGTCTATGCCAGCATGCGCGACACCGCCGGCCGCAACGCACCGCAGGTGCAGGCCGTGCGCGAGCACGCCGCCCAGCACGGCGTGGACCTGCGCGCGCTGGAGCTGGACGTGCAGTCGCAGGACTCGGCCGATGCGGCCATCGCCCAGGTCATCGCCGAGCACGGCCGCCTGGATGTGCTGGTGCACAACGCCGGGCACATGGTGTTCGGCCCGGCCGAGGCCTTCACGCCCGAGCAGTACGCCCAGCTCTACGACATCAATGTGCTGGGCACCCAGCGCGTCAACCGCGCCGCGCTGCCGCATCTGCGCGGCCAGCGCGAGGGACTGCTGCTCTGGGTCGGCAGCACCAGCACGCGCGGGGGCACCCCGCCGTTCCTGGCGCCGTACTTCGCGGCCAAGGCGGCGATGGATGCCCTGGCCGTCAGCTATGCCAGCGAACTGGCGCGCTGGGGCATCGAAACCAGCATCCTCGTGCCGGGCGCCTTCACCCAGGGTACCAACCACTTCGCCCACAGCGGCAAGCCGGCTGATGAGGCGCGCGCGGAGGACTACGAGACCGGCGCCACGCAGGGCCTGGCCAGGCAGGCCAGCGACGGACTGGCAGCGGCCGAGCCGCCCGGAGCCGATGTGGCCGACGTGGCCCGCGCGATGGTGGACATCGTCGATACCCCGCGCGGGCAGCGCCCGTTCCGCGTGCATGTGGACCCCAGCGATGACGGCGCGGCGGTGGTCAACGCCGTGGCCGACCGGGTGCGCGCGGAGTTCCTGCGCCGCATCGGCTTGGGCGACCTGCTGCGGACGCGCCATGCCGGCGACCAAGCTTCGCTCTGATCCACCAATCCCAAGGAGTTCAACCCTATGCCATTTGCCAACTACAAATTTCCCGAAGGCCTGCTCGATGCCGCCCGCAAGGAAGACCTGATCCACCGCACCACCGCCCTGTTCGTCGAGTACTTCGGCGAAGGCGTGCGTCCCTACAGCATGGTGCTGGTCGAGGAAGTCACCGACGGTGGCTGGGGGCGGGCCGATGAGACCTTGACCCTGGCCAAGATGGGCTTGCCTGCGAAGAAGTGATGACCAGACTCTGGCTCGAGCGTTGAGCTGTCGTCTGGATGGCTTTCATCGTTGCCATGCGCCGCGGGGGCCCGAGGCATCCAGGTGGACAAGCTTCGCGTCATCCACCCTACGTAGGGTGGATGACGCTCTTTCATCCACCATCGCCGCGAACGGACATCACGCGCATCGTCAACAAGCGCGTAGGATGGATGGCGCCTTCCATCCACCACCGCCGCCCAACGGAAAGCCGGGGTGAGGTGGCGTGCCGGCTTGCCGGTGGTGATTGCACGCATGTTTCCGCCCTGGGCCGGTCGAACCGCTGCGATCACCTCAGCCGAGACGCGGCAGCTCGTCGCGCCCAGGCTGCCTAGCGCTTCAGATCGTCCCCTCGGCCACCAGCTCCCGCGTGTGCTTCAGCGTGGAGGCGATGGCGGCGGCGAAGCCGTTCTCGCTGTCCATCCAGGCCTGTGCCGCCGCCACCTCCGGCGCGTCGGGCGCTTTGCCGGGCAGCCCGATGTAGGCGTAGAAGCGCAGCTGCAGTTCGCCGTGGTCGCCTTCAACCAGCTCGTTGACGATGACGCCTTCGCGCGGGCTCTTGACCTGGAAGAAGCTGAGCTTGCTATCGGTGAAGCTGATGATCTCGGTGATGTCATCGCCCAGGATGGTGGCTTGCCGCACCAGGTGCGAGGAGCTTTCTTCGATGATCGCCGAATCGGTGCATTCGCCCGGCGGGAAGAAGCGCTGCGGTTCGCGTGCCTTGTGCATGAGGCCGGCCCACAGCTGCGCGCGGGTGAGGGGAACCTGGCCGGGTGCGTTCACTGGCAAGGTGGCGGAGGAATAGATCATGTCGATGTCCTCAAGAAAGGAGTGCGTCAGTTCGGGCTTCACGCCGCCGAGGCGATGCCTGCAACGAAGTCGCGATAGCTGCGCAGCGGGCGTCCAAGCAACTGCGCAAGGCGTTGCACGTCGCCGGCCTCGGGCACCATGCCGTCGCTGAGGAAGCGCTCTGCCATCTGGCGCATGTCGTAGGCCATCCAGGCGGGCATGAACTGGCGCAGGTTCTGCTCGAACGCGGGGGTCTGGTCGCCGCCGTAGGCGATGTGCCGGCCCAGCACCTCGGACCAGGTACGCGCGGCGTCCTCGCCGGTGAGCGTGTCCGGGCCCACCAGGTTGAGGCGGGTCAGCGGCTGGTCTTCTGGCGCCTGGTCCCGGGCCAGCAGCTCGATCGCGGCGATCTCGCCGATATCGCGCGCATCGATCATCGCCAGGCCCTTGCCGCCGATCGGCATCGGATACACGCCATGGCCCAGGATCACATCCTTGACCGTCCACTCGTTGTCCATGAAGTAGGCGGGGCGCAGGACGGTGGCGCTGAAGCCCATCTGCTCGATCATGCGCTCCACGCCGAACTTGGCGGCGAAGTGCGGCACATTGACGTAGCGGTCGCTGTGGATGACCGACAGATAGACCACGCGCCTGATGCCCACCTCGCGCGCCACGTTCAGCGCGACCAGCGCCTGGGTGAACTCATCGGCCGCCACGGCGTTGAGCAGGAACAGCGTGGTCACGCCCTGGAAGCCTTCGCGCAGGGCGTCCACATCCAGCAGGTCGCCTTGCACGAGGTCTATGCCCGCGGGCAGCTGCGCGGTGTCGGGGTTGCGGGCCAGCGCGCGCACTCTGGCGCCACGCTGGATGAGTTGCTGGACGACATGGCGGCCGACATGTCCGGTGGCGCCAGTGACGAGGATGGTCATGGGGATCACTCCGATTGGGTTGGGTGGCCCATGGTTATTGATCCGTTTGCGGCCCGATAGCCCGTATAGTTGGACATCCCGTCTCTCTGGTGGAACACATGGACTTGCTGGCGCTGGCCGACTTCAACCTGGTGGCGCGCCATGGCGGCTTCGGCCGTGCGGCCAGGACAGCCGAGCGACCCAAGGCCACGCTGTCGCGGCGCGTGGCCGAGCTGGAGGCCAGCCTGGGCGTGCGCCTGTTCGAGCGCGGCTCACATAGCCTCAAGCTGACCCAGGAAGGCCGCGCCCTGTTCGAGCGCACCGACACCTTGTTGACCGAGCTTGGCGAGGCCACCAGCGCGGTGGCCGCCGGCGGGGCGACTCCGCAGGGCAGGCTGCGCATCAGCGCGCCGATGCTGTTCTCGCAGATGGCGCTGGGAAAGCTGTCGGCGCAGTTCGCCTTGCGCCATCGGCAGGTGCGCTTGGAGATCACCACGGAGGACCGCCCCGTGGACATGATCGAGGAGGGCTATGACCTGGTCATCCGGGTCAACCCCGACCCCGACGAACAGCTGATCGGACGCGTGCTGCTGCGCGATCATTTGGTGGCGGTGGCCAGTCCAACGCTGCGCAAGCCGCCGCAAGGAGCCGCCGTGCCGGCCATCGTGCGCGCTTCCAGCGGGCAGACCCGCTGGGACCTGCTGACGAAGCAGGGCGCGCGCGCCATGGAGATCGATCCGGTGCTGCGCCTGGCGTCGCTGGTCATGATCCGTGACGCCGCCCGGAGCGGGATCGGCGCGGCGGTGCTGCCCTTCTCTCTGGTCGCCGGCGATCTGCAGGCGGGCAGGCTGGTGCACTGGGGCGAGATGCGCTTGCCACCCATCGAGATCTGGGCGCTGTACCCCTCACGCCGCCTGCTCAGCGCGCGCGTGTCGGCCTTCCTGGAGTTCCTCAAGGCCGCGTTCCCGAACGGCACGCCGGAGGAGCTGGCCGCCTACGCTCAGGATTGACGGTGCGGGCGTTCCGACTTCGCTGCGAAGCGGCTATGGGGCGGATTGCGCATCCGTCGATCGATCAGCGCGATCGGCGTGGCCATAGGTGTTGGCTTCGCAAGACGGGCGTGTGGCTGATTCTTGATCGGCATCGGAGGTGTGGTGGACAAGCTTCGCGTTGTCCACCCTACGTGGGATGGATGACGCTCTCTTCATCCGCCATCGTTGTGGACCTTGGGACGTGTTTGCCTGGTTCTTGCTCGGTCGTTGCCGGAGCCGTGGTGGACAAGCTTCGCGTTGTCCACCCTACGTAGGGTGGATGACGCTTTGCTCATCCACCATCGCCATGAGGAAAAAACCGGGGTCGGAGTGCACTTTTCGAGCTTGGTCGTGCCCGTTCCGCAGGCGCGCATCCTGGGCTGCTCGGACGCCCTGCGGGGTGGGCGTTCGCGCGCCTCAGTCCAGCCGCATCACGCCACGGCGTGGGCTGGCGCCGCCCACGGTGGTCTCGCTGAGTGGCTCGCCCAGGGAGGCCAGCAGGGGGCGTTGTTCGTGCAGCGGCACGCGGGCGATGGTGTCTTCGATCCTGGCCAGCGCGACGAACGCGGGAAGGGCGAGCACACGATCGAGCCAGGCGGCGGTACGCGGCCAGCGCGCGGCATCGACCTGCACGCGCACGAAGGCGGCGTTGCGGAAGAAGCTCGCGACCGAGATGTCGGCGATGCTCAGCTGGTCGCCGAACAGATAGCCCTGCGCCGGCACCTGGGGTTCCAGCCAGTCCAGGCACGCGGGCAGGGCGACATCGCGCGCGTGCTCGTAGCGCGCCTGGTCGGTGTCTTCCTTGAACAGGATGCGCTTGAGCCCGCGCTGGAAGAACATGCCCCACACGATCACCTCGCCCAGGCGGGTGTCGGCGTATTCCTCCAGCCAGCGCGCCTGCGCGCGATCGCCCGGGTCCTGCGGATACAGCGAGGGCGCAGGGTGCAGGTCTTCCAGGTATTGGCAGATCACGGTGGAGTCGTTGATGACGCGATCGCCGTGGATCAGCACCGGGATGCGGCGCAGGGGACTCAGGCGTTCGAACTCGGCATTGCCCACGAACGGGGCGATGGGATCGATGCTGTAGTCCAGGCCCTTCAGTCGCAGGCAGACCAGCACCTTGCGCACATAGGGCGAGAGGTAGTTGCCGATGACGTGGTAGGTCGGTGCAGGCATGCGCGGCTCCCGGAATCGCTTGGAAGCGCAAGCCTAACGCGCGCAGCGGTTTGAAGACTGCGCGTGGGCAGACCAACGGATGTCGTCGGCACCCGGAACCTTGTGGGAGCGGCTTCAGCCGCGAAGAAGCCTTATCGGTAAAGCCTCTTCGCGGCTGAAGCCGCTCCCACAGGATCTCCTGTAAGCATGACCGCTGATGTTCAAGCCAAGAGAGACGACCACCACAGCGGCCACATCAACGCCCGCGCAGCTTCTCCACGGCCAGCTTGATGCCCACGGCCACCAGCGCCAGGACCAGTCCCGCGGCGATGGCGATCAAGGCCAGGCCCAGCATCTGCCACAGGCTCATCGGGTGTCTCCATGTGGCGCGCTGTTCATCGGCGCACAGTGTGCCCGAGTGGGTGTTCAAAATCCGCTGCGCGCTGATCGGCCGGCTTGCGCGATGCCCGCGCGGGCTGTCAGCGGAACACCACCGTGCGATGCCCGTTGAGCAAGATGCGGTGCTCGACGTGTCGGCGCACGGCGCGCGCCAGCACCAGCGATTCGATGTCGCTGCCCAGCCGCACCAGGTCGCGCGGGGTCATGGCATGGTCCACGCGGGCCACGTCCTGCTCGATGATCGGGCCCTCATCCAGGTCGCTGGTGACGTAGTGGGCGGTGGCGCCGATGATCTTGACCCCGCGCGCGTGCGCCTGGTGGTACGGCTGGGCGCCCTTGAAGCTGGGCAGGAAGCTGTGGTGGATATTGATCGCGCGGCCGGCCAGCGCGGCGCACAGCTGCGGGGAGAGGATCTGCATGTAGCGCGCCAGCACCACCAGGTCGATCCGCTCGCGCTCGACCAGCGCCAGGATGGCCTGTTCCTGCGCCTGGCGGTTGAATGCATCCACCGGCAGGTGATGGAACGGCACGCCGTAGGAGGCAGCCAGCGGCGCGAAATCGGCGTGGTTGGATGCCACCGCGGCGATCTCCACCGGCAGCTGCCGGCTGTGCGTGCGGAACAGCAGGTCGTTGAGGCAGTGCCCCTGCTTGCTGACCAGCACCAGCAGGCGCGCGCGACGGCGGGCGTCATGCAGCTGCCAGTCCATGGCGTAGTCCTCGGCCAGCGGCGCGAAGCGCGCGCCCAGCGCGGCGACCGCTTCCGGTGCCGGCACGTCGAAATGCACCCGCAGGAAGAAGCGCTGGCCTTCCTCATCGCCGAACTGCTGCGCATCGAGGATGTTGCAGCCCAGCTCGAACAGCAGGCCGGACACGCGGTAGACGATGCCGGTGCGGTCCGGGCAGGACAGGGTGAGGATGTGGTCATGGCGCATATGGCGAAATCTTAGGCGGGGAATCGGCTGCGCACGACGGTTTCAGTTGCGTCCTTCGCGGGCAGCCGGTGACCGGCACGCGATGCGAGCGGCTACCATGGCGCCCCCCGCAGCCGGTCGTGTCCGGCCGCCGCCGTCGACCAAGCCCCATGACCACGCCCAACCCCCACACGCAGGCCGGGCGCCTGCCGCTGGAACATCTCCTGGAACCGCTGCAGCAGGCCTTGGCGCCGTACCCGGGCGCCTACCCGCTGGCCATGATCGCCGCGCTGCTGCTGGTGGCCTGGCTGGCCGACTGGGTGACCAAGCGGGTGCTGCTGCGCGCCCTGCTCAAGCTGCTGTCGCAGGTCAACGGCTGGCTGCGCGGGCAGGAGGGCGGCGCGCCGCTGCGGCTGCGGGTGATCCCGCGGCTGGCGCACATCGTGCCGGCGCTGGTGGTGCAGGCCGGGCTGGCCTGGATCCCGGACCTGCCCGAGAAACTGCAGGCGGTGCTGCGCGCCGGCTGCAAGGTGTTCATCGTGTGGATGGTGGCCCTGGCCATCTCCGGCGCGCTGGACATGTTCAACGAGGCCTACGAGCGCCGCGCCGATGCGCGCAACCGGCCGATCAAGGGGCTGCTGCAGGTCAGCAAGATCGTGATGTTCGTGCTGGCCGGCCTGTCGGTGGTGGCCACATTGTCGGGCGTGTCGGTCAGCCACATCGTCGCCGGCCTGGGCGCGATCATGGCGGTGCTGATCCTGGTGTTCCAGGACACGCTGCTGTCGCTGGCGGCCAGCCTGCAGATCAGCAGCGATGGCCGGGTGCGGGTGGGCGACTGGATCGAGATGCCCAGCCAGAACGCCGACGGCACCGTCACCGACATCGCCCTGCACACCATCACCGTGCAGAACTGGGACATGACCATCTCCACGGTGCCGACCAAGAAGCTGATCAGCGAGTCGTTCAAGAACTGGCGCGGCATGTACGAGGCCGGCGGCCGCCGGATCAAGCGCTCGTTGCAGCTGGACCAGCACAGTGTGCGCTTCCTGGACGGCGCCGAAGTCGAGCGGCTGCGTCAGTTCCCGCTGCTGGACGCCTGGGTCGATCAGAAACAGCAGGAGTTCGCCGAGTGGAAGGCGCGCTTCACCGAGCGGGGCCTGACGCCCACGCTGGAGCGGCGCCTGACCAACCTCACCGCGTTCCGCGCCTATGTGGACCAGTACCTCAGGCACCATCCCAAGCTGAAGCCGGAGATGCTGATGTTCGTGCGCGAGCTGCAGCCCGGCGCCAACGGCGTGCCGGTGGAGATCTGGTGCTTCGCCAGCGAGACCGGCATCGTCGGCTACGAGGCCATCCAGGGCGATGTCATCGACCACCTGCTGGCGGTGTTGCCGCTGTTCGACCTGCACGTGTTCCAGGTCTCCAGCGACGCGATGCTGATGCGCGATGGCCAGGCCACCAGCGGCGAGCAGCGCCGCATCCTGGCGGCGATCACCGGAGGCGGTTGAGCTGCGGCGTCGGGTGGGCGACGCGAAGCTTGTCCACCACGGTATGCGCGGCGGCTGCGGTAGGCGTGTCGTTGCGCCTGGATTGTCTGTCTTGCGGCGGCGGTGGATGAAGGAGCGTCATCCACCCTACGGCTCCCCATGTTCTCGATTCGCGGCGGTGGTGGATGGAAGCGCGCCCTGACGTAGGGTGGACAACGCGAAGCTTGTCCACCGCGGTGTCCGCGGCGGCTGCGGGTGGGGTGCCGTCGCGACCGGGGTGTGCGTCTTGCGGCGGTGGTGGATGAAGGAGCGTCATCCACCCTGCGATCGTCCACGTGTCCGGTTCGCGGCGGCGGTGGATGGGAGAGCGTCATCCACCCTACGTCCACGTTGTTCGTCTTTGCGCGGTGGTAGCTGCGCGTGCGGCCTCAGCCGCCCTCTGCACGCTGCGCGGCCAGCTCCCGGTATACCGCGTCCAGGCGCGCCAGCGAGGCCTCGCGCGGCATGTCCACGGCCTCCTGGGTGGTGCAGTGCGCGCGCAGGTGCGCCGGGTCGTCCAGCTCGCCCTGCACCACGAACACCAGCTCGCCCGATTCCACCTCGCCCAGGTGGCGGCTGAGCACAACGTGGTCCACCCGCTTCAGTCCGGCCCCGCGCGCCAGCGGGATCAGGCGCAGGACCATGCGCTCGCTGATCGCATCCGGCTCACGGCCGCACTCGGCGTCCAGCGCATGCACGCCGCGGCGAATCTGCAGGTAGAGGCGGTGATCCGGGTGCTCGGCGTGTTCAGGTCCGATCACCGCGGCCTCGGTCGCCACCTGGGGCACCTCGGTCACGGCGCGGTCATCCGGGCGGACGGGGGGAGCGGGGCCAGCTGCATGCGTTCTTCCCTGACGGTACGCGGTGAGGTTGGCACCTTAACGAGGCCCCGCGGTTGCCTCAAGCCCGCGTCCTCGGGCGTACAATCCGCAGGTGCAGTTGACCATCAAACTTGCCCTGGCCTGCGCGCTGGTGGCCTCCGTCCTCTACATCCACTACCGCGGGCGCGTGCGCGCGCGCTGGTCGCGCCAGCTGCTGGACCATTCCAGCTTCATGGCCCCGGTCAACGTGCTGATGTACCTGTGCTCGCGGGTGCCGACCACGCCGTTCATCGACCCGTCCCAGGCCTTCCCGCAGCTGGAAGTGCTGCGCCAGCACTGGCAGGTGATCCGCGACGAAGCCCTGGCCCTGCGCGAGGCCAACGGCATCGCCGCGGCCAGCAGCTACAACGATGTCGGCTTCAACTCGTTCTTCCGCCGCGGCTGGAAGCGCTTCTACCTGAAGTGGTACGGCCCGGCGCACCCCTCGGCCCAGCGCCTGTGTCCGCGGACCGTGGCCCTGCTGGAGGGCCTGCCGCAGGTGCGCGCGGCGATGTTCGCCCAGCTGCCGCCGGGCAGCGAGCTGCGACCGCACCGCGACCCCTACGCCGGCTCGCTGCGCCTGCACCTGGGGCTGATCACGCCCAACGACGATGCCTGCTTCATCGAGGTCGACGGCCAGCGCCACAGCTGGCGCGACGGGCAGTGGACGATGTTCGATGAGACCTACATCCACCACGCCCGCAACGACACCGACCAGGACCGGGTGATCCTGTTCTGCGATATCGCCCGCCCGCTGCGTTTCGGCTGGGCCAACGCGCTCAACGGCTTCGTCTCGCGCACGCTGCTGGCCGGCGGCGCCTCGCCCAACCTGCCGGGCGATCCCACCGGCGGTGTCAACCGCTCGTTCAAGTACCTCTACGCCCTGCGCCTGAAGGCCAAGGCGCTGCGTGCGCGCAGCGCCCTGGCGTATCACGCGATCAAGTGGGGCATGGTCGCGGCGGTGGTGGTGCTGGTCATCAAGGTCTAGCCGCGGCCAGCATTGCGATAGGCCCAGCGATACAGCAGCGGCAGCACCAGCAGCGTCAGCACGGTGGAGGAGACGATGCCGCCGATCACCACGGTGGCCAGCGGCCGCTGCACCTCGGCGCCGGCCCCGGCATTGAAGGCCATCGGCACGAAGCCCAGCGAGGCCACCAGCGCGGTCATCAGCACCGGCCGCAGGCGGCCCAGCGCCGCTTCGCGCACCGCCTGTTCCAGCGCCAGGCCGCGCGCGCGCAGCTCGCGCACAAAGCTCACCAGCACCAGGCCGTTGAGCACGGCCACCCCGGACAGGGCGATGAAGCCGATGCCGGCCGAGATCGACAGCGGCAGGCCGCGCAGGGCCAGCGCCAGCACCCCGCCGGTCAGCGCCAGCGGCACGCCGGAGAACACCACGGCCGCATCGCGCGCCGACCCGAAAGCCCAGAACAGCAGGGCGAAGATCAGCGCCAGCGTGGCCGGCACCACCAGCCCCAGGCGTCGGCTGGCCGAGACCAGCTGTTCGAAGCTGCCGCCGTAGGCAATCCAGTAGCCGGTCGGCAGCGCGACCTTGGCCTCCACCGCCGCGCGCAGGCGCTGCACGAAGCGGCCCAGGTCGCCTTCGCGCACGTTGGCGGTGACCACGATGCGGCGCTTGCCGTCCTGGCGGTTGATCTGGCTGGGCCCCTCGCTGGTTTCGATGCGCGCCACCTCGCGCAGCGGCACCGTCCGCGGCGCGGTGCCGCCCCAGCGGGCGGCGTTCCACCCGCCCAGGCGGCCGGCCTCGTCGGCCTCGTCGCCGGCCAGCGCCGGCGCCAGCGAGATCGGCAGGTCGGCCAGCGCGGCCGGATCCGAGCGCAGGGCTTCGGGCAGGCGCACGACGATGTCGAAGCGGCGGTCGCCTTCGAACAGCTGCCCGGCCACTTCCCCGCCGATGGCCGTGGCCACCGTGGCCTGCACGTCGCCCACGTTCAACCCATAGCCGGCCAGAGCGGCGCGGTCGGGCCGCACGGACAGCAGCGGCAGGCCTTCGGTTTCCTCCAGGCGGACATCGGCCGCGCCGGGCACGCCGCGCGTGACCGCCTCGATGCGCGCGCCGACCTCGCGCAGCGTGGCCAGGTCGTCGCCGTACAGGGCGACGGCCACGTCCGCGCGCACGCCGGAGATCAGCTCGTTCATGCGCATCTGGATGGGCTGGGTGAACTCGTAGTTGTTGCCCGGCAGCTCGCGCACCGTGGCCTCGATCTCCCGGATCAGCGCGGCCTTGGGCTTGCGCGGGTCGGGCCACTGCGGGCGGGGCTTGAGCATGATGAAGGTGTCGGCCACCGAGGGCGGCATCGGGTCGGAGGCCACCTCGGCCGTGCCGATGCGCGAGAACACGCGCGCCACTTCCGGGAACCGCGCCACGCGCGCCTCCACCTTGCGCTGCATGTCCACCGACTGGCTCAAGGAGGTGCCGGGAATGCGCATGGCATGCATGGCGATGTCGCCCTCGTCCAGCTGCGGCACGAACTCGCTGCCCAGGCGCGTGGCCAGCACGCCGCTGAGCGCGAGCAGGGCCAATGCCCCCAGCATCACCCAGCGCCCATGGCGCAGGCTGGCCTCCAGCAGCGGCTGGTAGCGCCGCCGCAGCCAGCCCATCACCCGGTTCTCGCTGGTACGCACGCGCCCGCCCAGGCATAGCGCGATGGCCGCCGGCACGAAGGTCAGCGACAGCAGCATCGCCCCGCTCAGCGCCAGCACCACGGTGATGGCCATGGGGTGGAACATCTTTCCCTCCACCCCGGTCAGGGCGAAGATCGGCAGGTACACCGCGGTGATGATGCCCAGCCCGAACAGGCTGGGCCGGATCACCTCGGCGCTGGCGCTGGCGGTCTCCTCGAAGCGTTCGGCATCGGTCAGCACCCGCCCCAGCGCCTGCTGGCGCTGGCCGAAGCGATGCAGGCAGTGCTCGATGATGATCACCGCGCCATCGACGATCAGCCCGAAGTCCAGCGCGCCCAGGCTCATCAGGTTGGCCGACACCCCGCCGCGGGCCATGCCGGTCAGGGTGAACAGCATCGATAGCGGAATCACCGCTGCGGTGATCAGCGCCGCACGCAAGTTGCCCAGCAGCACGAACAGCACCACCACCACCAGCAGCGCGCCTTCGATGAGGTTCCTGGCAACCGTGGCGATGGTGCGCTCGACCAGCGCGGTACGGTCGTAGGTGGCTGTCACGCGCACGCCCGGCGGCAGGCTGCGCTGGGCCAGGGCGAGCCGGTCGGCCACTGCCTGCGCCACGGCGCGGCTGTTGGAACCCACCAGCATCATCACCGTGCCCAGCACGACCTCGTGGCCGTTCTGGGTGGCCGCGCCGCTGCGCAGCTCGCGCCCTTCGGTCACCTGGGCCACGTCGTGCACATGGATCGGCACGCCCTGGCGCCGCGCCAGCACGATCTCGCCCAACTGCTTCAGGTCATCGACCTGGCCGGGTACCCGCACCAGGAACTGCTGGCCGTTGCGCTCCAGATAGCCCGCGCCGAGGTTCTGGTTGTTGTTGCGCAGCGCCTGCACCACATCCTCCAGGGTCAGACCCAACGCTCGCAGCCGGGCCGGATCGGGGGTGACGTGGATCTGCCGCGCATAGCCGCCGATGGCGTTGATCTCGGTCACGCCGGGCACCGTGCGCAGCTGCGGACGGATGACCCAATCCTGCAGCGTGCGCAGGTCGGTGGCGGTGTAGCGCGTGCCATTGGCCTTGCGCGCATCGGGTGCGGCATCGACCGTGTAGAGGAAGATCTCCCCCAGCCCGGTGGCGATGGGGCCCAGCTGCGGGTCGATGCCGTCGGGCAGCTGCGCGCGCACCTGCTGCAGGCGCTCGGCGACCTGCTGCCGCGCGAAGTACAGGTCGGTGCCTTCGGCGAACACCACCGTGACCTGCGACAGGCCGTAGCGCGAGAGCGAGCGGGTCATCTCCAGCCCGGGCATGCCGGCGATGGCCGTCTCCACCGGGAAGGTGATGCGCTGCTCGGCCTCCTGCGGCGAATAGCCCGGCGCGCCGGTGTTGATCTGCACCTGCACGTTGGTGATGTCCGGGGTGGCATCGATGGGCAGCTGGGTGAAGCTCCAGGCGCCCACGGCGACCAGCACGGCGGTCAGCGCCAGCATCAGCCAGCGGTGGCCGATGCTGGCGCGCAGGATGAACTCAAGCATGCGCCCGTCCTCCTGCAGCCCGATGTTGCATGGCGCGATCAATGTTCATGCGCGGCGCCCGCCTTGCCGATGTCGGCCTTGACCACGTAGCTCTGCGCGATGACCACCTGCTCACCGGCCCGCAACCCGGACAGCACGGCGACCTGCGCCGCATCGCGCTGGCCCAGTTCGACCGGGCGCGCCTCAAAGCGGTCCTGGCCGCTGCGCACGAACACCACGTCCCGGCCTTGCATGTTCTGCAGCGCCGCCAGCGGCACCACCAGGGCCGCCGGCGTGGTGGCCACCACGATGCGCGCCTTCACGGCTGCACCGGGGCGCCACAGGCGGTCCGCGTTGCGCAGCAGGGCGCGCGCCACCGTGCTCTGGCTGGCGGTGGCGGTGCCGGGCAGGATGCGCTCCAGGGTGGTGTCGGCGCTGACGCCGTCGGTCATGCGGGTGACGGTGACCGGCACGCCGGCGGTGATGTGCTGGGTGTCGTTGCCGAAGATGTGCAGGTCCACCCACAGCGTGGACAGGTCGGCGATCTCGAACAGCGGTGCACCCTCGGCCGCCGCCCCGCCCAGCTGCGCATGGCGCGCGGTGACCACGCCGCCAATCGGCGCGCTGACCGTGTAGGCGGTCAGGCTGAGGTTGCTCTCCACCGTGGCCAGGGCCTGGCCGGCGCGCACGGTGTCGCCCACATTGGCACGCAGCGTGCGCACCGGCCCCGGGAAGCGCGCCACGGCCTGGGCGGTGCGGCCGTCCACCGGCGTCAGCAGGCCCTGCACTTCATGCGCGTCGGCGATGGTGCCGGGCCCGACCGGGGCGACGCGGATGCCGGCTTCCTGGGCGATCTCCGCGGGAATCACCGTCCTGTCGGCGTGGGCCGCTTCGGGGCCTTCTGCTTCTTCGGCGTGATCGTCGTGGCCTTGGGCATGCTCCTCACCGGCTGCCGCCGACGGTGCGGTCTTGCCGCAGGCGCCCAGCAGCAGCGCGCCGAGCAACAGCAGCGGGATGTGGACACGGGAATGCATGTTCATCGCCATGTTCATGGCGCGGTCTCCTGCGAGGGGTTGGGCACGACCAGGGGTTGTCCGGTCAGGCGCTGGAGTTCGATCAATGCGGTCTGGGCCTGCGCGGCCGCTTCGAGCTGGCGCTGCAGCGCCTGGATGCGTTGGCCTTGCAGCTGGGCCCATTCCAGATAGCTGATGGCGCCGGCCCGCCAGGCGCGCTCGGCCGCATGCTCGGCCTGCTGCAGCCGCGGCAGCACGTCGCGGCCCAGGCGCTGCACTTCCAGGCGCGCGGTCAGGTAACGGCCGTGGGCTTCGGCCAGCGTGGCGTGCAGTTGCAGCAGCAGCGCCTCGCGCTGCACCGTGGTCAGCGCCAGCTCGGCCTGCGCGGCGCGGATCTCAGGCTCGGCGCGGACGGCATTGCCCAGCGGCAGGCTCAGCGCGGCCACCAGCGCGGTGGCCTGCTGTCCCTGCAGGCGTCGCACGCCCAGCTGCCATTGCAGGTCGGTGGCGCGCTCGCCTTGCGCCAGGCGCAGCTGCGCCTCGCGCACGCGCGCCTGGCCGGTGACGATGGCCAGCTCCGGTGTGCGCTGCAGCCACTGCGCCAGCGCGTCGAAGGCTTCCAGCTCCGGCAAGCCATCCAGATCGCCGGTCGCGGTGTCGAAGTCCGGCTCACGCGCGTTCCACAGCGTGGCCAGGTGCCGGCGCGCGGCACGGGCCGCCTCGGCCGCGCGGTCGCGGTCCAGCTCGGCCTGGGCCAGCTGCGCCTGCGCGGAGAACAGCACCGACTCGGGCGAGGCGCCGGCCTGCAAGCGCGTGCGTGCGGCCTGCACGGCGCGCTGGCGCTGGTCGATGTCCAGCAGCGCCAGGGCCTGCTGGCGCTGCGCCACGACGATGGCCTGGTAACGCCGGGCGACTTCGGCCAGCAGGTCCAGCCGCGCCGCTTCGCGCTGCGGCGCCAGCGCATCGAGGTTGGCCTGGGCCAGGGCGCGGCGCGCGTCGAGCTTGCCGCCGCGCTCCAGCACGCCCGACAGCGACAGCGTCAGCTCGGCCTGGTCGAAGCCGCGCGCCTGCCCGCTGCCCAGCACGTTCTCGGCCTGCGCGCCGAGGATGAGCGGCGGGCGCAGCGCAGCGCGCTCGCCACGGGCCTGCAGGACCTGCCGCTCGCCCTCGATCAGGCGCAGCGCAGGATGGGTGTCGGACACGCGCGCCAGCGCTTCGTCCAGGCTCAGGGGAGCCGGCGGCCGGTCCTGCGCATGCACGCAGGACACGGCCGCGAGTGCGGCCAATGCCGCCCATCGCAACCACATGGGGATTCTCCGAACACGATGACGTAAGCCACGCCGCCGACGGCGACGCGGTGGCGGTCAGGCCGTGATCGGAGGGCGCAGGGCCAGTTCGGTGGTTTGCGAGCGCATCGCGAATACCGCGCCCGACGGAGGCGCATGCGGCGGCAGCGTCGTGGCAGTCAGCACGAAACGCGAGGGGATGGCGACCAGGTGGCCGCAGCAGTGCGCCGCATGCATCAGCGCGTGCAGCAGGTCGCCGGCTTCGTCGGCATCGGCGCCATTGGCGCTGGGATCGGTGTGATCCTGCACCGCGTGCAGATGGTCCTGGCTGGCGCTGGCCGTTTCATGCAGGTCGCCGATGGCCGCCAGCACCGGATTGCTCAGCACCGCCAACAGCAGCAGCGCCAGCGCGGGCAGGCGCAGGACGCGATGCAGGAAACGCAGCGGGCGTGGAGACGGTGGCATGGCGCGGCCGATGCTAGCCAGGCGATGCGGCGTTAGACAATCACGCGGCCTGCGGCGGCGTCATGCCCTCGCTCACTGCTGACCGGCGCGACGCGCACTGACCTTGGCCAGGGCCGCCCAGTCCAGCGCGCCGTCGCCCTGGGCGATGCCCTCCAGCAGGCCATCGCGCAGCGTGCTGGCCAGCGGCATCGGGACCTGGGTGGCCTCGCCGGCGGTCAGGGCCAAGCGCACGTCCTTCAGGCCCAGGGTCATCTTGAAGCCGGCCGGCGTGTACTGCTCCCTGGCGATCAGCCCACCATAGCCCTGGTAGGCCGGGGCGGCGAACACGGTGGAGGTGAGCATCTCCAGGAAATCGGCGGGCGCCACGGCGTGCCCGCGCACCAGCGCGCTGGCTTCGGCCATGGTGCCGATGGCGCTGGCCAGGCAGAAGTTGGTGGCCAGCTTGACCGCATTGGCCTGCTCGGGGGCCTCGCCAAAGCGCCAGGTCCGGGCGCCCAGCACGTCCAGCAGCGGCTGCACGCGCTCGATCGCGGCGGCCTTGCCGCCGGCCAGGATGTTGAGCTTGCCGGCCGCGGCCACATCGACCCGCCCCACCACCGGCGCGGCCACATAGTCCACGCCCCGCGCGGCATGGCGCTCGGCCAGTGCGCGAGCGTAGGCCACCGACACCGTGGCCAGGTTCACGTGCACCGCCCCTTCGGGCAGGGCGTCGAGCAGTCCGCTGTCGACGATGACCTCGGCCACGGCCGCATCGTCGGCCAGCATCGACAGCACCACCGGCGCCACGGCCGCATCCAGCGGGGCATCGCAGGCGTGCGCGCCGTCCTGCAACAGCGCTTCGCGCGCCTGCGGGCTGCGGTTCCACACGTGCACCGTGTGCCCGGCCTTGAGCAGGTTGCGCGCCATCGGCGCGCCCATGGTGCCGAGGCCGAGGAAGGCGATGTCCATGCAGGTGTCCGGGTCGAGGCAAGGGGCGGGCAGTGTGCGCGCGGCGATGTTTCCCGCGCGGCAAGGCCGCACGGCGGCCTCAGCCGAACAGGTCCTTGGCGCTGCGCGGCTGGCAGCGCAGGTACTGCGGGGCCGCCTTGACCTGCGCGCCCAGCTTGGCGGCGGCATGCCAGGGCCAGCGTGGGTCGTAGAGCACGCCGCGGGCCAGGGCCACGGCGTCGGCCTTGCCCTCGGCGACGATGCGCTCGGCATGCAGCGGATCGGTGATCAGTCCCACGGCGACCACCGGCATGGACTGCAGTTGGCCCTTGATGTCGCTGGCGAAGGGCACCTGGTAGCCGTCTTCCAGTTTGATCTGCTGGCGTGGGTCCAGGCCGCCGCTGGACACGTGCAGGTAGCTGCAGCCGCGCGCTTCCAGCGCCTGGGCCAGGGCGATGCTCTGCGCCACGTCCCAGCCGCCTTCGACCCAGTCGCTGGCCGACAGGCGCACGCCCACCGCCACGGTGTCGGGCACCGCCGCGCGCACCGCATCGAACACCTGCAATGGCAGGCGCAGGCGGTTTTCCAGACTGCCGCCGTAGGCATCGCTGCGGTCGTTGCTCAGCGGGGACAGGAACTGGTGCAGCAGGTAGCCGTGGGCGGCATGCAGCTCGATCAGCTCGAAACCCAGGCGGTGCGCGCGCTGCGCGCTGGCCACGAAGGCGGCGATGATGGCCTCGATGCCGGCCTGGTCCAGCGCCTGCGGGACCGGCCCGGCCTCGTGGAACGGGCGCGCGCTGGCGGACACGGTCTGCCAGCCGTGCTCGGCATCGGCGGCGATCGGCGCACCGCCATGCTCCCAGGGCGTGTGGGTGGACGCCTTGCGGCCGGCGTGCGCCAACTGGATGCCCAGCGGCATCGGCGACCAGCGCCGCAGGCCCTTCACGACCACGCGCATGGCCGCCTCGCTTTCATCGTCGTACAGGCCCACGTCGGCCCAGCTGATGCGGCCGCGCGGCTCCACCGCGGTGGCTTCCACGATCAGCAGGCCGGCGCCGGACTGGGCCAGGTTGCCCAGGTGCATGGCGTGCCAGTCGCTCATGCGGCCATGCTCGGCCGAGTACTGGCACATCGGCGCGATCACGATGCGGTTGGCCAGGGTCAAGGGGCCGAGCGAGAGAGGGGTGAAGAGCTGGCTCACGGGAAGTCCCACGAAGAAGGAGCGCGCATTGCAGCGCGCTCCGGGGTTGGCTTCAACAGTGCCCTTGGATCAGAGCATCACGCCCATTGCCCGTCGACGGAGGAGGACAGCGCGGCCCAGGCCTGGCGGTCCTGCTGCAGCTGGGTCAGCCGCTGGTCCGTCACCTCCAGCGCATCGCTGCCGGCGGAGAAGCGCTGCGGCGGATTGGGAGCGGCGGCCAGTTCCAGGAACGCGGCCGCCAGCCTGGCCGGGTCGCCGGATTGCTGGTGGCTCTTCTGCTCGTAGTACTCGCGCAGCTGCTGCGACAGCGCGGCGTAGTCCTCGATGGCGCTGTCGGCGAAACGCACCGAGGTCGGGTCGAGGAAATCGGTGCGGATGAAGCCCGGGCCGACGACAGTCACGTGGATGCCCAGGTCCCTGACCTCGTCGGCCAGCGAGGCGGAGAACCCCTCGACGGCAAACTTGCTGGCGCAGTACAGCGTAGCCGAGGCGAAGCCGGCGATGCCGCCGATGGAGGACACGTTGAAGATATGGCCGCGGCGCTGGGCGCGCATGACCGGCAGCACTGCGCGGGTGACGTCGAACAGGCCGAAGACATTGGTGTCGAACTGCGCGCGGGCATCGTCGGCGTTGGTTTCTTCGAACAGGCCGAGGTAGCCGTAGCCGGCGTTGTTGACCAGCACGTCGATGCCCTCGAAGCGGGCCTTGGCCACTTCCACCGCCGCGCGGATCTGCGCCGGGTTGGTGACATCCAGGTCCAGCGGCAGCAGGTTGGCGTGCTCGCCCAGGGCGGCGGTGATGTCGCTACTGCGGCGCGAGGTGGCGGCCACGCGATGGCCGGCGGCCAGCGCTGCGCGTGCCAGCTCGCGGCCGATGCCGCGGCTGGCGCCGGTGATGAACCAGGTCTGGGTCGTCATGATGCGATACCTGTGTTTGGGAAGGTGCGTACAGCCTGGGCGTGGGCGGCCCGGCGGCGTGAGCGCGTTCCTGTCCGATGCTTGCCCGATCCTGCCAGCGCTGCGCGGAATGCACGCCGGCCTTGCTAAGGTCGCCGCCATGCAAAACGACCTTCCCGCCCTGTCGCCCCTGCGCGCGCTGTTGCTGCGCCACGCCGCCGAAGGCATCACCGAGACCGCCGTCCCCGGCCTGCGCCTGTACCGCTCCGGCGCGACCACCACGCCGGTTCCGGTGGTGTACGAGCCGATGCTGTGCGTGGTGGTGCAGGGGCGCAAGCGGGTGATCCTGGGCGAGCGCGTGCACTACTACGATGCGGCCCATTGCCTGGTGGTCTCGTTGGAGTTGCCGGTGGTCGGCGCGGTGTGCGAAGCCAGCCAGCAGGCGCCTTACCTGGCGCTGTCGGTGGCGCTGGACCGGGCGGAGCTGGCTTCGCTGCTGCTGCAGCTGCCGCCGGATCGCACGCCGGTGCCGGCCAACGTCGCGCTGGAGGTCAGCACCATGTCCGCGCCCCTGGCCGATGCCAGCCTGCGCCTGGTGCAGCTGCTGGAGTCGCCGCGGGACATCGCGGTGCTGGCGCCGCTGGTGCGGCGCGAGCTGCTGTACCGGCTGCTGATGGGGCCGCAAGGCCCGATGCTGCGGCAGATCGCCCATGGCGAGGGGCGCCTGGGCCAGGTGCAGCAGGCCATCGCCTGGATCCGCGAGCACTACGACGAGCCGCTGCGCGTCGAGGCGCTGGCCACGCAGGTGGCGCTGAGCAACTCATCCCTGCACCGGCACTTCAAGGCCGCCACCCAGCTCAGCCCGCTGCAGTACCAGAAGCAGGTTCGGCTGCAGCAGGCGCGCGAACGGCTGATGGCCGAGCAGACCGACGCGGCGTCGGTGGCCTACGCGGTAGGCTATGAGAGCGCCTCGCAGTTCAGCCGCGAGTTCAAGCGCCTGTTCGGCCATCCACCGGCCGAAGCCGCCAAGCGTTGGCGACAGGAAGTGGCGGTGTGAGGGCGTTGGCTGGCAGTAGATCCACTGTTGGAGCCGCTCCCACAACAGCAAGCGCCTCTCCGCGAAGCAGCTCCGCCAGCAACGCTGCTCAGATGCAGCGACCGATGTAGCGAGCAGCGCATCTTCATTGCCGACGCGACGCCGGTAGCGGCTGCCCCATTGGATCGCCGTGTCCGGGCTGTCGCCCGAAGAAGCATCATCGGCGCGGATCTCGTGCGATGGCGGGTCGCGATCCGCCCTACGCGCTGTGAGAGCGGCCCGAGGCCATCTCGAGCCGCTCCGACAAAGAAGCAGGGCGCCTCTCACAACCGGTAGCGACTCTAGCTCCGCTGTCTTATCCGGCTATTCCGAAACACTTGGGTTCGAGCAGCTGCTCAGACACACGGCTGCAGAGCGCTTGCGTCGCTATGCCGATGCCCTCAAAAACCCCAAGGCCTCGGCGCAGTCATGCTGCACCTTCAGGGCGAGCAGGTCATCGGCACGGGTGCGGCCCAGGGTCAGTGCGGCGATCGGCGTGCCGGCCGCGTGCGCCCACTGCGCGAAGCGGAAGCCGGAATAGACCATCAGCGACGAGCCCACCACCAGCATCGCATCGCTGTCGGCCAGCGCCGCCTGCGCGGCCTGGACGCGCTCGCGCGGGACGTTCTCGCCGAAATACACCACGTCGGGCTTGAGGATGCCGCCGCAATGGCTGCAGGCCGGAATGACGAAGCTGGAGAACTCCACGTCCTCCAGGTCCGCATCGCCGTCCGGCGCGATGCCGGCCTCCAGGCGCTCCCAGCCCGGGTTGCGGGCGATCAGCTCGGCCTGAAACTCCACGCGCGGGGTACGCCGCTCGCAGCCCATGCAGCGCACCACGTCCAGGCGCCCGTGCAGGTCGACCACCTCGCGGCTGCCGGCGGCCTGGTGCAGGCGGTCCACGTTCTGGGTCAGCAGCAGCGAGATCTGGCCACGCTGCTCCAGTGCGGCCAGCGCGTGATGCACGCCGTTGGGCTGGGCGGCCAGGAACCGCGGCCAGCCCACCAGGCTGCGCGCCCAGTAGCGCTGGCGCGTGGCCAGCTCGCCCATGAAGGCCTGGTAGGTCACCGGCTGGGCACGCTTCCACTGGCCATCGGCATCGCGGTAGTCGGGGATGCCCGAGCCGGTGCTGCAGCCGGCGCCGGTCAGCACGAAGATGCGGGCGTGGCGCTCGATGAAGGCCTGCAGGGCGGCAGGCGCCTGCGCAGGGGCCGCCGCGGCCGCCAGCGCGCTCATGTCGGCACCCTGGCAGCCGCCAGATAGCCACGGGCCAGCAGGGTGAGCTGCGTGCGCAGCAAGGCCACGCGCGCGGGCGGGGCCCCAGCGTTGAGGACATCGCACATGGGCCCGATCAGTGCGCCCAGCAGCACGCCGGCCACGGCCTGCGGATCGTCGAAGCGGGCATCGGCCGTGGCCGCCAGCAGGGCGGCGATCGCCGTTTCCATGCGCAGCTTGGCCGCGGCGATCAGTTCGGCGCCGCCGTGCATTTCGGCGATCGCATACAGCGCCAGGGAGATCTCGGCATGTTCCAGCTTGGCGCTGACGAAGGCCTCGACCAGGGCGTCGGCCGCATCGGCCAGCGCTGCCCCGCGCATCCGGGCGCTGGCGTCCTCCACTGCGCCGGCCACTGTGCCCAGGTGCCATTCCAGCAGGCCGGCCAGCATCGTGCTGCGGTTGCGGTAGTACTGGTAGAGCGTGCCGACCGACACGCCGGCCCGTTCAGCCACGCGCGTGGTGGTGGTGCCGTCCAGGCCATGGGCGATCAGAACCTGAAAGCTGGCCTGGCGGATGGCGTCCACCGTCGCCTTGGACCGCGACTGGAGCGGCTGTTTACGGGCTTGCAGGGCGTCGGGCAGGGCGCTCATCGAATGCGAATTCCCACGCGTCAGGATGCTGCATATCTTGGGTGTCCCCGAACACAACACAAGGACACCGCCATGACTGCTGCAGATCACACGCACGCCACCCACCCCATCGCCCTGGTCACCGGCGGCAACAAGGGCATCGGCCTGGGGCTGGTGAAGCAGCTGGCGCAGGCCGGCTGGACCGTCTACCTGGGCAGCCGCGACGCGGCCCGCGGCCAGGCCGCCCGCGACAGCCTTCCAGCCGAGCTGGACGTGCGCGTGCTGGCGCTGGAGGTGACCGAGGCGGCCACCCTGCAGGCCGCGGCCGACAGCGTGCGCCAGCAGAGCGGCCGGCTGGACGTGCTCATCAACAACGCCGGCATCTGCCCGGACATCGAGCCGCCCTCCAAGGCCACCCTGGACTCGCTGCGCAGCACCTACGAGACCAATGTGTTCGGCCCGGTGCTGGTGGTGCAGGCGATGCTGCCGCTACTGCGCGCCGGCACGCTCAAGCGCATCGTCAACGTCTCCAGCGAGCTGGGCTCGGCCACCCTGCATGGCGATCCCAACTTCAAGTACGGCTTCGTCAACGGCCTGAGTTACTGCTCTTCCAAGAGCGCCCTCAACGCCTTCACCGTGCTGCTGTCCAAGGAGCTGTACGCCGAAGGCTTCGCGGTCAACGCGGTCAATCCCGGCTACACCGCCACCGACCTCAACGGCCACAGCGGCACGCTCAGCGTCGAACAGGCTGCCGCCACCGTGGCCGGCGTGGCGATGTCCGAGCTAGGCACCGGCAGCTTCTTCACCGAGGGCGGCCGCCTGCCCTGGTGAGGGCGCGCGGGCCGGCACCTGCCATGCGGCAGGCGCAGGCCAGGCGTTGGCAGGGCCGCATCGCGCTGCGGGGCTGCGCTGGCCGCGGGAACCCTTCACGCGCGTGCGCATGGGGCACGGCGGGTACCGCGGCGCGGGGTTTCCGCCGCCTGCCGTCGGGCGGGATGGTCAATTGCTCCCGTGCAGCCCATCCGTGATACTCCGGTCGACCCGCAGGATGCGGGGCGCACAGCGCCTTGAGGCCGTGTGCCGTCCGTTCACCGCCGCATCGAAACCCTGTCGTCCACGTGAGTTCGCCCGTGCCATCGCCCGCTACCGCTTCGATCGCGCCCCTGCGCCTGGCGCTGCTGGAGGACGACGACGTCTTGCGCGACCGCGTGCTGCTTCCCGGGCTGGCGCGTCATGGGTTCGAGGTGGTGCCGATGCGCACGGCGGCCCAGCTGCAGGCGGCGCTGGCCCAGGGCAGCTTCGACCTGATCGTGCTCGATATCGGCCTGCCCGATGGCGATGGCTTCAGCCTGACGCGCGAGCTGCAGGCCGGGCGCCCCGGCATGGGCATCGTGATCCTCAGCGGACGGGACACCTCGCCGGACCGGGTGCGTGGCCTCAGCCAGGGCGCCGACGCCTACCTGACCAAGCCGGTGGAGATCGAGATGCTGGCCGCGACCTTGTTCAGCGTGGCGCGCCGCCTGTCGCGGCCAGCGGTCACGTCGGATCACGGGACGCCGGCCTGGCAGCTGCAGGACGACGGCTGGTGCCTGTTCTCGCCGCAGGGCAAGGCCGTGGCCCTGACCCAGTCCGAGCGCCGGGTGCTGCTGTGCCTATGGCGCACGCGCGGCAAGCTGGTCTCGCGTGAGTCGTTGCTGGCTACCCTCGGTGGCGAGCTGGGCCTGGAGATCGACCCGCACCGCCTCGATGCGCTCCTGCACCGGCTGCGGCAGAAGGTGCAGGAGCGCGCCGGCCTGGCCTTGCCCCTGACCGCCGTCCGCGGCGCCGGCTACCTGTTCAACCCGCAGGGCCCGTAAGCGGCGCGGCGGCCTGCGGAAGCCGCAGCGTGAAGCGCGTGCCCTGGCCCGGCGCGCTGTCCACCCACAGGCTGCCACCTCCCTGCTGGGTCAACTCCTGCGCCACCGCCAGGCCCAGGCCCGTGCCCTGGCCGGCCGGCTTGGTGGTGAAGAAGGGCTCGAAGGCCTGGCGCATGACCTCCGCGCTCATGCCCACCCCGGTGTCGGACAGGCGCAGCGCCACCTGACCCTCCTCCAGCCCCACCTGGATCGAGAATGTCCCGCCGTCGGGCATGGCATCGCGCGCGTTGGCCGCGAAGTTGAGCATCACCAGGTCGAACTGCGCACGGTCCAGGTGCACCACGCAGGGCAGGGCCGGCGTGCTCAGCTCGACCGCCACCGAGCTGCCGAACAGCTGCCGCAGCATCGGCTGCAGCTCGCTCAGCGCCGCGGCCACGTCGAAGTCGCTGGGCACGGCCAGCTCGCGCCGGCTGAAGCTCAGTAGCTTGCGGCTGATCGCCACGCCGCGCTGGGCGGCCAGTTCCACCCCTTCCAGCGCCTGGGCCATGGCCGGGGCATCCGTGGCCGGGTCGTAGTCCAGCTCATGCAGGCGATGACGCTGGGCGGTGTAGCCGATGATCGCGCCGAGGATGTTGTTGAAGTCGTGCGAGACGCCGCTGGCCAGCTGGCCCACCGACTCGATCCGCTGCAGGTGCAGCAGCCGCGCCTGCACCCGTTCGCGCTCGCGCATTTCAAGGCGCAGCCGCTCGGCCGAGCGGCGGGCGCTGAACAGGCCCTCGCGCAGCGCCTCCACGGTGCGGTCCAGCACCAAGGTGATCATGAAATAGCTCATTGCCAGCGAAGGCAGGTTCTGGAAGGGGTTGCCCGAGCCATTGGGCGCCTGCCCTTCCGGGCTTTCCATGCCCAGCCAGAACATCAGCGGGATGCAGACATAGACCGACCACAGCGCCCAGCGCCCGATCACCAGCGCCGCCAGGGTCAGCAGCATCATGGGATAGGGGTCGAAGGCCTGCAGCTGGTAACCGAAGGCGATATTGGCCGCGATGCCCGAGCACAGCGTGACGCCGATGAACAGCGCCGTGGCCGGCTTGACCTTGCCGCGCCGGATCAGCCACACCCCCGTCCAGGCCGCCAGCGTCATCGCCGCATCGGTACCGATGTCCACGGCCAGCTGCGTGGGATCCATCTGGATCCGCCCGGCGGTCAGCAGGTGGTAGGCCTTGTTGAGCGGGATCTCGGCGCCGAGGAAGAGCAGAAGCACCTGCAACGCCGGCGCGTTGCGACGATCGATCGGATCGGCGGCCGGCACCCTGCGCAGCCATGCCATGGCCTGACGCAAGCGCGGCCCGCGCCAGGGCAGGCGCCAGGACCGGCTGGCGTCGGAGATTCCCATGGGCCGTGAGTCTAGCGTGAGCCAGCCATGAGATTGCCGGCATTGAGCGCGCGCGGCGGCTGTCGGTAAATCCATCCACGCGTGCCGTGCGGGGAGCCGGCGCGCACTCCCTCTTCCGGACCGACCACCATGCCCAGCCTTGTCACGCCGTCCCTGCGCCGTGGGCGCACTTCGTCCCCTCGCATCCTGCGCGCCGTGTCTTGCAGTCCGTTGACGGCCGCGTTGCTGCTCTCGTTGGCCTTGCCGGTCGCCGCCGCCACGCCCGCCATCGATGCGCAGGCCCAGCCCGCCGCCCAGGCGAGCCAGGCCGATCCGGCGGCGCCGACCGCTAACTCGCAGGCCGATGAGCAGGACAGCGTCCAGGGGGCCGCGGTTGGCTCCAGCTACTTCGCCGCCAGCGGCGCCGGCGACGGCAGCGACGATGCGATGGCCACCGGCACCAACGCCGTGGCCGTTGGCGCCAGCGCCGAGGCCACCGGCAACTTCGGCGTGGCGATCGGTTCACGGGCCACGGTGACCGATGCCTATGGCATCGCCATCGGCCACAACGTCACCGCGGGCAACACCGCCATCGCCATGGGCGACGGCGCACAGGCCACCGGCCAGTCGGCCGTGGCCATCGGCGGCAGCTTCTTCGGCAGCGCCTTCGGCGACTCCGATGGCGCGCGTGCCACCGGTTTCGGTGCGGTGGCCATGGGTGCCTATGCCGAGGCCGCAGGCAACAACGCCACCGCCCTGGGCTGGTCGGCCACCGCAATGGAAGACGGGGCCGTGGCCGTGGGCAGCTCGGCCAGCGCGCAGGCGCAGTACGCGACGAGCTTCGGTAGCTCCAGCGCTGCGACCGCCGCGGCCTCCATGGCCTTTGGCTACGCCGCCCGGGCCGAAAACGACGCGGCCGTGGCGATCGGCACCTTCAGTCTGGCCGAAGGCTTCGCCGGCGTGGCCCTGGGCTACAACGCCACCGCCTCGGGCGATGGCGGCACCGCGCTGGGCGAGGGGGCACTGGCGCAGGGCCAGCAGAGCGTGGCCATCGGCGCCAGCAACGCCAGTGTGTCGGCGCAGGCCAACGGACTGGGCTCGGTGACCGTGGGCGCAGGCTCCTGGGCGCTGTCCGATTACGGCGTGGCGATGGGCTTCGACAGCCACGCCGATGCGATGTACGCCACCGCCCTGGGCGCGCAGGCCATCTCTACCAGCGACAATGCCACCGCGCTGGGCGCGCAGACCTTCGCCGATGGCGAGGAGGCCACCGCGGTGGGTTACATCGCCAGTGCGTCGGGCCTGGGTGCGGCGGCGTTCGGTTCCGGCGCCAGCGCGCTGGGTGCTGGCGCGCTGGCGCTGGGCACCAACAGTGCGGTCACCGGCGTCAACAGCGTCGCCCTGGGTGCCGGCAGCTTCGCTGACCGCGACAACAGCGTGGCCATCGGCGTGGCCGGTGCCGAGCGCCAGCTCACCCACCTCGCCGCCGGCACCGAAGCCACCGATGCAGTCAACCTCTCGCAGCTGCACGCGGTGGCCGATACCTTGATCCTGGCCGGCGGCGCGACGGTGCAGGGCATGGGCCAGATGGCCACGGCCTTGGGCGGTGGCGCAGCCTACTCATCGGCCGGTGGCTTCGTGCTGCCACGCTACGCCCTGCAGGGCGTCGGCTACAGCAACGTCGGCGATGCGCTGACTGCGCTGGATGGCGCGTTCTCGGGCCTGTCCCAGCGTCTGGCCTGGCTGGAAACATCGGGCGGCGGCGGCGCCGGCGGCGTGGCGGTCGGCGGCGGCAGCGCCGATGGTGCCAGCGTGGCCGAGGGCAGCAATGGCGTGGCCATCGGCGCCGGCGCGTCCAGTGGCGGCCAGAACGGCATCGCCGTGGGTGGCGATGCCTATGCGGCCGGGCCCAACGACACCGCGATCGGCGGCAACGCCAAGGTCAACGCCGATGGCAGCACCGCGGTCGGTGCCAATACCCGCATCGCTGCCCAGGCCACCAATGCGGTGGCCATCGGCGAGGGCGCCGCGGTCGACGCCGCGTCCGGCACCGCGCTCGGCCAGGGCGCTTCGGCCACGGCCAGCGGCGCGGTGGCGCTGGGCCAGGGCGCCATCGCCGACCAGGCCAACACTGTCTCGGTGGGCCGTGCCGGCAGCGAGCGCCGCATCACCAATGTCGCCGCCGGCACCGCCGCCACCGATGCGGCCAATGTCGGCCAGATGCAGGCCGGCGATGCGCGGGCCCTGGCTACCGCCAAGGCCTACACCGACCAACAGGTGACCGTCATGGACGATCGCTTCACTCAACTCACCGACAACCTCGGCCACCGCTTGTCCGCGCAGGACAGGCGCATCGACCGGATGGGCGCCATGGGCTCGGCGATGATGAACATGGCCATCAACGCGGCCAGCTCAAGGAGCGCCAATGGCCGCATTGCGGCCGGCGCCGGCTGGCAGAACGGCCAGAGCGCGCTGTCGGTGGGCTATGCCAAGGCGATCGGTGAGCGCGCCTCCTTCAGCATCGGCGGTGCATTCAGCGGCAGCGACAGGTCCGCCGGCGTCGGCTTCGGCATCGACCTGTAAGCACGGGCGCTCCCACATCGCGCTGCTGTCCTTTCGCCACACCCTTCCTGTTTTCGAACCGGCCGCGACGCAGCGGCCGCTCCCTGCGAGGCCCACGATGAACCCAAAGTCCACCTCTCTCCGCCGCAGCGTGCTGGCGCTGTCCCTGGCTGCCGCGGCCTGCCCCGCGATGGCGCAGGTCTCGCGTTTCGGCACCCTGCAGACCGGCGTGGCCAGCGAGCCGGTCGCCGCCTACGACGGTCTGCTGGTCACCTATCGCACCGGCAGCAGTGAGCGAAGCAGCGCCACGGCTGCCGCCGCCCGCTTGAACTCGGCACTGGCTACCACCGCCGTGCGCAGCCAGTGGAATGTGCAGTTCCGCCAGGCGCCGCCAGCGTTGAACCGGGTGCGCCGGATCGCCACCGGCGCCGATCTGGTGCGCCCGGCACGCGCGCTGAACCAGGAGCAGCTCAACAGCCTGATGCAGGCCCTGCGCGCCGACCCTGCCGTGGCCCATGTCGAGCCCAACCTGCTGCTCAAGCCGATCCGCGCCACCGCCCAGGCGATCCTGCCACCGGGTCAGTCGCCGAACGATCCAGGCGCCGTCGTGCAATGGCACATGCGCGCGGCCGACGGCCATGCCGAGTACACCGAAGCCGACGGCAGCACCGTCAACTTCCCGAACTGGGGTGGCATCAACGCCATCCCGGCCTGGCAGCACGGCGATGGGGAAGGGGTGGTGCTGGCGGTGATCGATACCGGCATCACCGCGCATCCGGACCTGGATACGTCGCTGGCCGATGCAGGCTATGACTTCATCAGCAGCGGCTTCATGTCCGGGCGCGCCAGCGACGGTCGCGCCGCCGGTGGCTGGGACCTGGGCGACTGGACCAGCGAGGACAAGTACCTGGTCGAAAACGGCGGCTGCGCGCAGAGCTACGAGCAGTCGGACAGCTCGTGGCATGGCACGCACGTGGCCGGCACCGTGGCCGAGCTGACCAACAACGGCGTGGGCATGATCGGCGTGGCGCCCAAGGCCAAGGTGCTTCCGGTGCGCGCGCTGGGCCACTGCGGCGGCACCACGGCCGATATCGCAGATGCGATCACCTGGGCCTCGGGCGGACACGTCGACGGCGTGCCGGACAACCGCTATCCGGCCGAAGTGATCAACATGAGCCTGGGCGGCTATGGCAGCTGCGCCGCCGACAGCGTCACCGCCACGGCGATCAAGAACGCCATCGCGCGCGGCACCACCGTGGTGGTGGCGGCCGGCAACGACAACAACGATGCCAGTGCCTACACCCCGGCCAGCTGCCCGGGCGTGATCAACGTCGCGGCCACCGGCATCACCGGCAAGCGCGCCTATTACTCAAATTACGGGAACACCATCACCCTGTCCGCACCGGGCGGCGGCGGCTACACCAACGACGACCCGAGCACCGGCACCAGGCCGCGCGCCGGCTTTGTGTGGTCGACCTTGAACCGAGGCACGCACGGACCGGGCGATCCGGCCTACGTGGGCTACACCGGCACCTCGATGGCCGCCCCGCACACCGCCGGTGTCGCGGCCCTGGTCATCAGTGCCGCCTATTCGGCCGGCAAACCGATCCCCACTCCCCAGCAGATCCGTGAAATCCTGACGCAGACCTCCAACGTGTTCCCGATCAAGCCGACCCTGCGCATCGGCGCGGGCATCCTGGACGCCAGCAAGGCCGTGGCACGCGCCGCAGGCCTGGCCGGCGGTGGCGACGAGGTCAATGCGGTGATGCTGAGCAAGGGCCAGGTGCTGAGCCGCCAAAGCGCGGCGCAAGGCGGCGCCCAGCTGTTCCGGATCGACGTGCCCGCCAATGCGCGCAACCTGCAGATCCGCACCCTGGGCGGCAGCGGCCAGGTGAAGATGTACGTGCGCGCCACGCGCGCGCCCAGTATCGATGGCCGTGATGCCGACGTCAGCTCGGTGCGTGCGGGCACCACTCAGAACGTGCAGACCGCCTTGCCGATGTCCGACAGCTACTTCATACGCCTGGTCGGCGGCACCGGGGGCTACAAGAACATCAGCCTGACTGCGACCTATTCGGCCTACTGAAGCACCTGCGCGCGTCGGACCGGGCGGCCCCTGCAACGGGATGCCGTCCGGACCGGCCGGTCCGGACAGCGGGCCGGCCCCTCACTCTCCCCGCGGCGGGTGCGGGGCGAAACGCCCGTACGGCCGGGAATCGTCGGCGCGGCGGCGCAGGCGTTGGGCGGCATACAGCGCCATGCCCTGCAGCGCGGCGCAGAAGGCCACCAGCGCGAACCAGCTGCCGTGCTCCCAGAACCAGCCACTGATCGAGCCGATGACGCTGGAGCCGGTGTAGTAGGCCAGCAGGTATAGCGAGGCGGCGTGGCTGCGGTGCGCACCGCCCAGCCGCCCGACCCAGGCGCTGGCGGCCGAGTGCGCGATGAAGAAGCCGATGGTCAGCACCACCACCCCGACGATGACCAGCGCCAGCGACCCGGCCAGGGTCAGCAGCAGGCCGAGCAGCGCGCATCCGGTGCCGGCCACCACCACCGGACCGCGGCCGAAGCGGTCCGAGGCCGCGCCGGCCACCGAGGAGGACACGATGCCGAAGACATAGGCCGAGAAGATCAGGCCGATCTGGCTCTGGCTCAGGCCGAACTCCGGCCCGCCCAGGCGGAAACCGGCGTAGTTGTAGACGCTGACGAAGGTGCCCATCAGCAGGAACGGGATCGAAAACAGCCATGGCAGGTTGGCATCGCGCAGGTGCCCGCCCCAGGCCCGCAGGTGGTAGGACAGGTTGATGCCGGCCTTGCGCACGAAGTGGCGCGAGCGCGGCAACAGCAGCACGAAGCCGATGGCACACAGCAGGTCGATCACGCTGATCGCCGCCAGCGCCGTGCGCCACTCGTAGCGGTCGCTCAGCAGGCTCATGCCGATGCGGCCCATCATGCCGCCGAAGGCATTGCCGGCCACGTACAGGCCAGTGGCCGCCCCCAGCTTGCTGGCCGGCAGCTCCTCGGCCAGGTAGACCATGGCCACCGCCGGCACCCCGCCCAGGGCCACGCCGGACAGCGTGCGCACGATCACCAGCGTTTCCCAGTGCGGGATGAAGGCGGCGATGAAGTTGAGCACCGCGGCGATCGCCATCGAGGCGAACATCAGCCCACGCCTGCCCAGGGTCTCCGAGACCGCCCCGGCGCAGAAGATCGCGATGGCCAGCCCGCCTGCGGCCAGCGACAGCGGCAGCGAGCTGGCCGCCGCGCTGACGTGGAAGCTGGCGGCGAAGGCCGGCAGCAGCGGCTGCACGCAATACAGCAGCGAGAAGGTGCCGAAGCCGGCAAGGAACAGCGCCAGGCGCACGCGCCACATCGACAGGTCGGCCTCTTCCCTGGCGGCGGACGCGGTCGCGGAGCTGGGCAACACAGTGGCGGGGGGCCGGGGCATGGCGCGCGGGGGCTGGCGGGGGCGGGCGCGCAGTATCCGGCCGGGCCCGACCGCCAGTCCAATATATGATGCTGGCAGGTGCCATCTGTTTGGCATATGGAATAAGCATGGAGCTGCGTCATCTGCGCTACTTCCTGGCCGTGGCCGAGGAGGGCAACTTCACCCGCGCCGCGGCCCGGGTGGGCATCGGCCAGCCGCCGCTGAGCCAGCAGATCCAGGCGCTGGAGCATGAGCTGGGCACCCGGCTGTTCGTGCGCACGCCGCAGGGCGCGCGCCTGACCGACGCTGGCCAGGCCTTCCTGGTGGAAGTGCGGCGGGTGCTGGTGGACGTGGACCGTGCCGCCGACACCGCGCGCCGGGCCGCCCGGGGCGAAAGCGGGCGCCTGCGACTGGGTTTCACCGCGTCGGCCGCCTTCAATCCGCTGGTGCCCGCCCTGATTCGCGACTACCGCCGCGCCTGGCCGGCGGTGGAGCTGGCGCTGGAGGAAACCAATACCGCCGGCCTGTTGCGCGCGCTGATGGAGGGCCGCCTGGATGCGGCCTTCATCCGTTACAGCGTCAGCACTCCAACCGAGCTGCAGCTGCTGAAGTTTCCTGACGAGCCCATGCGCATCGTCGTGCCCGCCGCGCATCGGCTGGCCGCGCATGCGCGTGCGCCGCTGTCGGCGCTGGCCGGCGAGCCCTTCATCCTGTTTCCGCGCAGCTTCGGCAACAGCCTCTACGACGAGATCCTGCAGGTGTGCCGGCAGGCCGGCTTCAGCCTGGCCATCACTCAGGAGGCGCCGCAGATGTCCTCCATCGTCAACCTGGTGGCGGCCGCGCTCGGCGTCTCGGTGGTACCGGCCTCCACCGAGCAGGTGCAACTGCCGGGCGTGCGCTACCTGGAGATCGAAGGCCTGGTGCCGGTGGCGCGACTGGCGCTGGCCGCGCTGCCCGAACGCGCGGAATCCTCGCCGGTCCTGCGCCATTTGCTGTCGCTGGCGCAGGAGCATCTGGCCATCTAGATCGCTGCGTCGCTGCATCGCTGGTCGGTGCGTCGATGCACGCATTGCTGCTCGGTGCGCGTGCCCGTTCTGCCGCGCTCGTCCTGCCGCTGACAGGGCGCAAGAGGCATCAATCGCGCAGCGCCTGGCGTGCATCGGGACGCGCGCCTCGTGATCAGCATCGCGCACCTGCGAGGTCGCCATGGACCGATGTCACCTTGGGCGCTCCGTTTGGGAAGCGACTGCCAGTACCGCATCAGGGCAGATGCCCTCAGGAAGAAACTGGGGGAGCGGCTCTCCATTGCAGCCACATCCGTTGCAGCGCGTTCTGCCGATCCAGACAGTGAGTGACAAAAGTCCGAAAGGGCCCATTTCAATCGATGCAACCGCACTGCAACACGTTGTCCCCAAACTGCAACGTGCCCTCCCCCCGATGGACACATTCGTCATGATCGCCATGCCTGCCTGGGCCGTTGCCCGCTTGCTTCACCCCGCCCGTGCGCCGCTGGCCTCCGCGCTGGCATTGGCGCTCTGCTGCCAGGCCGCCAGCGCGCAGCAAGCTCCCATCGCGCAGGACGAAACGCAGACCGATGTGGCGGGGGCCACCGCGGCCACCGACGCGCGAGCGCGCCGCGGCGAGGACGGCATCTTCTCGCTGGACCGCATGATCGTCACCGGCGCCGGCCAGGCGCAGAGCCAGTTCGAAGCCTCCTACGCGATCACCTCCATGACCGCCGAGCAGATCGACAAGCTCGCCCCGCTCAACCTGGCCAGCCTGATCGGCTCGATGCCCGGCATCTATGCCGAGTCCACCGGCGGCGAGGTGCAGAACGTCTACCGCATCCGCGGCATTCCCGACGAAGGCTCCTTCGCGGTGATCCAGGAGGACGGCATCAGCCCGTATCCAGACAACAACGGCTACTTCTACAAGACCGAAGGCCTGGTGCGCCCGGACCTGATGACCGAGTCGGTGGAAACCGTGCGCGGCGGCCCCTCGCCGATCTTCGCCTCCAATGCCGCGGCCATCGTCAACTTCGTCACCCGCCAGGGCGGGGAGACGCCGGAAGGCGCGGTGCGCACCACCGTGGGCGATACCGGCCTGTACCGGCTGGACGGCTACTGGTCGGGCAAGCTGGCCCAGGACTGGTACCTGGCCGCCGGTGGCTTCGTGCGCCGCAACGATGGCTATCGCGACGTGGATTTTCCCGCCGACGAAGGCGGGCAGTTCCGCGTCAACCTGATGCACACCCTGGACGCCGGCAAGCTGACGTTCTCGTTCAAGCACCTGGACGACAGGAACGCGTTCTACATGCCGATCCCGCTGTACGACCCGCGCGATACCTCACGCTCGCTGGATCACCTGATCGATCGCTTCACCGGCACGCTAAGCACCTCGGCACTGGAGCGGGCCGAGATCATCTCCAGCGATGCCAACGGCCGACCGCAGCGGGAGCTGCGCGACCTGTCCGATGGCCGCCACATGAAGTTCAACCACGTTGGCGCGAATCTGGACCTGGCCTTCGACAACGGCTGGAACCTCTCCAACAAGTTCGTCATCAACCGTCTGGACATGACCTTCGATGCGCTGTACTCCAGCAACGCGCCGCAGGATGCGACCGCCTACGCCAACAGCCGCCGTGCCGCGGCCGCCGCGGCGTTCCCGGGCCTGGCGTCGCTGCGCTATGTCTACACCGCCACCGGTGCGGCGTTCGACCCGGCCAGCACCGACGGGCTGGTGATCCAGGGCCAGTACCGCGCGATGAACGTGCGCGCCGATTCGGTCGCCGACGACCTGCGCATGACCCGCGGCTTCGACTGGGGCGGCGACACCCACGACATCACCCTGGGCCTGTACACGGCGTACTACGCGCGCGCCTACGACTCGCGCTACCAGAGCTACCTGTTCGAGATGCGGCAGAACCCGCGCATGATCGACCTGCTCGGCTACGACGCCGCCGGCAACGTGGTCGGTGGGGTGACGAAGGACGGCGTGGTGATCTACGGTGCCGACCGCTCGCAGGGCAAGGCCTATACCAGCATGCTGGCGCCCTACATCGCCGATACCTGGCAGGTCACCGACGCGCTGCGCCTGGAGGGCGGCGTGCGCCATGAGCGCTATCGCTATCGTGCCTGGGCGGCCAATCGCGCCACCGGCAACCTGGGCATGGCCGATACGCTGGCCGACGATGCCGCCCGGCTGCTCACCGGCGCGCGCACGCCCAGCGCGCTGGATGTCGGCGTCACCAACTGGACGGCGGGCTTCAACTACGACCTCAGCGACAAGGTGGGCGTCTACGGCCGCGTCTCGCGTGCGCACCGCGCGCCCAGCGAAGGCGCCAACGCCGGCAACGTCAACATTCCCACCGCCGAACAGTTCGAACTCGGCAGCAAGCTCAACCTGGACACGCTGGACGTGTTCGCCACCGCCTTCTACACCAAGTACGACCCCTACAACATCGGCACCAGCGCGGTGAACCCGGTGACCGGTGCGGCCGAATCCAAGGACTATCGCGGCAGCGTCACCAATCCCGGCATCGAGCTGGCCGCGGTATGGACGCCCAACGACTGGTTCCGCTTCGATGCGAACGTCACCTACAACCGCACTGAGGTCTCGGACCTGACCGAGGTGGTGGACAACGGCGCGGTCGCCATCGTCGACGTGGAAGGCAACATGCCCAATCGCCAGCCACGGCTGTACGGCAACCTCAGCCCCACGGTGTTCTTCAGCACCGGCGCGCTGGATTGGGAGACCTCGCTGCGCTACGCCTACGTGGGCAAGCGCTACGCCGACCTGGAAAACACCACCGAGCTGGCCGCCTACGACACATTGGCCGCCAACATCCTGGTGCGCAGCGGCGCATGGGACGTGCAGCTGGCGGTGGACAACCTGACCAATACCTTCGCCCTGACCGAGGGCAACCCGCGCACCGACACGATCAGCGGCCAGGGCACCCGCGAGCCGATCTATGGCCGTCCGATCTACGAGCGCAACACGCGCCTGGTGGTGACTTACCACTTCTGAGTGCCGCGCCGCTGTTGCCCGAAGTCGCAATGCGCACCTTTGAATTGCCTATGGACCTAGGTGACACCAAAAGAACGTGCATCGCCGAACTAGTGGGAGCGGGCAGCCCTTCCAGGGCGATGTACGCCATCGCGAAAAGCCGACTTCGCCACGCAGCCTGGCCCTGAGCCGGGAACGGCTCCTCGGCTCGGTCAGCCATCCCTGGCTGACTCGCCGCCGCGGGCCATCCATGGCCCGCTTTCCGCCGTCCCCGGCTCAGGGCCAGGCACGGCACCTGATGGAGTTGGACTTCGGCGAACGAAGGCTTCCAATCTGACGCGTGCAGCAGCGGTCCGGCGGGCGGTGGCCGCGGCAAGCGAGGCAGGAGCCGAGCGCGCGAGTCAGGGCAGGATGCCCTGACCGAGCGAACAGCGGCCACCGCCCGCCGGACCGCTGCCCTTCCGAAGCCAAGATGCCACGCACCTACGACTGGCGTTCGATATCGAAAGAAGAACCCCTAGATCTGCGCCATCCCACCATCCACGCACAGCTCCGCGCCCGCGACATAGCTGCCGTCCTCGCTGGCCAGGAACAGCGCCGCCGAAGCCACTTCCTGCGGACGGCCCATGCGCCCCAGGGGGATCGGTGCCACCAGCGCAGCGCGCACTTCCTCGCTGGTGGCGGCCATCATTGCCGTATCGGTCGGGCCCGGGCTGACCACGTTGACGCGGATGCCGCGCGGGGCCAGCTCCACCGTCCAGCTGCGGGCCAGGGACCGCACCGCCGCCTTGCTGGCGGCATAGATGCTGTAGGCCGGGATGCCCTTGATGTCGGCGATCGAGCCGACCAGGACGATGCTGCCGCCCTCGCGCATCAGCGGCAGCAGGGTCTGCACCGTAAACACCAGCGCGCGCACGTTGAGGCCGAAGATGCCGTCGAAATGCGCGTCGGTGATGCTGCCCAATGCGGCCGGCCCGGACATGCCGGCGTTGACCACCAGCGTGTCCAGTTGCACGCCCTGCGCGCGCAGGCGCTCGCGCAATGCATCCAGGTCCGCCTGCACCCCGGGGTCGGCGCGCTCGGCATGGCAGCTTGTCCCGATCTGCCCCGCGGCCGCTTCGGTCTGCTCCGCATTGCGCCCGGTGATCCAGGTGCGCGCGCCTTCCGCGACAAAGCGCTGCGCGATCGCCGCGCCGATGCCGCTGGCCCCACCGATCACCAGCGCGGTCTTGTCCTGCAGTCTTGCCATGTGGGTCTTTCCGTTGTGTTCGAATGGTCGCCACAAGATATATGGACTATATTTACGATCAAGAACGCACCTGATGGTGATCAGATATCGTGGACCCTATCGACCCCTGCAACGCTGACGAGCTGGACCTGAGCGACGTACAGCTGGCACGCGCCACGCTGGAGCACATCACCAACAAGTGGTCGGTGCTGATCCTGACGGTGCTGTGCCCCCAGCCGGCGCGGTTCAACGAGCTCATGCGCCGCTTGGACGGCATCACCCACAAGGCCCTGGCCGATGCCCTCAAGCGGCTCGAACGCAACGGCCTGGTCACGCGCCGGGTCATCCCCACCACGCCGATCGGCGTGGAGTACACCATCACCCCGTTGGGCCATTCCCTACGCGAGCCGTTCCAGACGCTCTATGCCTGGGCGGTGACCCACGGCCCGACGCTGCAACAGGCGCAGCACGATTTCGATGCGCGCCGCGAACTGCAGCCTGTGGCATAGCGCAGGGGACGATCACGCGCTGTGGGCACGCCATGCGTGCCCTTTGCCGGAGGGGCGACGGAGCCGAAGCAGCGGCAGATGAGCGCCGGCTTCATCCCGACTGGGATCGGCGCTTTCCCGATGGCAAGCGCCCGGCGAGGGCAAGTGGATGGCGCTGCCGACCTGAGCATTCCGTCCCACAGCCAACGCCGGATCACCTGCTGCCCGAGCGCGCACCGCGCCGTGCGACTGCTCAACATAGCTGGTCGAAGGACTGGGCGTCCACGCCGTAGCGTGGACGTTCTGCCTCACCCCTGGCTGAAGTCCAGCGCGCCGGTCAGGTCGCCCGGCGGCGGGCCGCCGGCAGCGACCATGGCCTCCTCGCGTAGCTTCAAGCCAGGCAGCTTCTCCAGGCCCCAGCGCCGGGTGATCAGGCGCGCGATCGAACCGGTGTCGTAGATCGTGTGATCCACGTGGCCGCGCTTGGCGAAGGGCGAGATCACCAGCGCAGGAATGCGCGTGCCCGGCCCCCAACGGTCGCCCTTGGGCGGGGCCACGTGGTCCCACCAGCCGCCGTTCTCGTCGAAGGTGATGACGATGACCATGTGCTTCCACTGCGGGCTGGCCTGCAGCGCGTGCACGATCGCAGCCAGGTGGCGGTCGCCGGCCTCCACGTCGGAGTAGCCGGCATGCATGTTGAGGTTGCCCTGCGGCTTGTAGAAGGCCACCGGCGGCAGCGTGCCGGCGGCGGCATCGGCCATGAACCGGTTGGTCTTGGCGGTCTCGCCGACGCCGCCATCGCGCAGGTGGCGCGCGCGCGCCGGCGTGCCCGGGGCCAAGCTGGCGAAGTAGTTCAGCGGCTGGTGATGGGCCTGGAAGTTGGGCCGGCTGGGGAACTGGCCGTTGTCGCCGGCCCCATCCAGCGCGGCCTGGAAGCCGCCGCCGTACCAGGCCCAGTCCAGGCCCTTGGCGCTGAGCATGTCGCCGATGTGTTTGTGCCGCTGCGGCGGACAGGTGTTGGGGCTGCTGGCATCGGCCAGCGCCGGATTGGCCTTGTCCACGTTGAAGCCCGGCGCATATGGCGGGCCGATGGTGTTGACGGTGAAGAAGTCCGGGGTCAGCGTGGAGTGCGAGGTGAACTTGGCCACGCCGTCCATCGCGCTGGCCGGGCTGGACTCGGTGGGAATCAGCGTGGTGCCATCAGGCTTGCCGTTGGCGGTGATGGCGATGTTCAGCCGCGCCGGGCTCTTGTCCGCGTCGGGGTAGAACGGCGGCTGCGCGGCGACCAGGTACTGGTGGTTGAGGAACGAGCCGCCGAAGGCGCCCATGAAGAAGTTGTCGCACAGCGTGTACTGCTCGGCCAGGCGCCACAGCCGCAGGTTCACCGCCGACTGACCGTAGTGACCCATCACCAGCGCGCCGCTGTCGCCCCAGGCGACGAAGCCATCGTTGCGGCCGCCGTTGATCTGCATCTGGTTGCGGTAGAACTCATGGGTCAGGTCGCGCGTGACCACCCCGTGCGGCAGCGGCTCGCCCTCGGCGGTCTTCAGCGCGAACGGTGCGTTCGGCAAGCCGGTGATCGCATCTTCCTTGATCAGGTATTCGTTGTGGTCCACGACCTGCTTGTCAGGCACCATCCCGCCCCAGATCGGCGGCAGGGTCTTCAGCAGCGTGCCGTCGCGGTCGCGCTGCTGCAGGCGGGCCGGCTCCAGCGCTTCCAGCGGCTGCTGCAGCCCGGGAAAGCCGGCGAACAGATTGTTGAAGCTGCGGTTCTCCGCGTACAGCACCACCACGTTGTGCACGTGCTCGCGCAGCTGTGCATCGGTGACGGGGGTGCGGGTCGCGGTGTGCTTGCCGGCCGGCGCACGCGCCGTGGCCTCGCCTGCCAGCCCCAGCGCGGCGCTGCCGGCGGCCAGGCCACCGAGCAGGCGGCGGCGTTGCGGATCGGAAGGGCTGGAACCGTTGTCGTGCGAATTCATCGTGGCATCTGCTGTGGAGAACAAGCGCGCATCGCGAAGTCATCGCGGTACGCGCCCCACAGTGTGCCCAACAAACATGTCAGCTGTCAGGCACGAAGGTCATGGATGCGCCGGTGCCAGAACCTTGCGGAGCGTCAGTTCCTTCGCACGCCTCGACAGGCATCGGGTGGGCGCTAGAACAAAAAAAGGCGCCGAATCCACGGCGCCCTTCCAAAACAGCGACCTGCCAGCTCAACCGTCGCGCGAGGACCGCATCGCATTGGGGACAGGCGCTCCTCGATCGCTTCGCGGGGGCGCGCTCTCGCGGACGCGAGGCGTCACCGGCTCCTGCTGCTTGCCGTTGACCAGAACAACGCCGGAACGACGTTGGCCGGGGCGCGTGGCGATGTCATTGGTAGGCGCGTCGTCGACCAGCGCATAGCGCGTACCGGCACGCCGCCACGCCCAGGCACCTGGCGGAACTGGTGTCGCGTCCAAGTACACGAAACGACCGTCGTAATCTCCGTCGACCCGTTGCGTAGCCTGGAACGTCATCCGCACCATCAGCTGCGAGGCCTTGCGGTCCTGCGTGGTGGCAACCGCTTCCATCGACTCTCGTAGATTCCGCTCGAGTTGGTCCTGTACCGCTGGCGTCAGCCGCTCGGAGGGGACGACCGAGGCGACCTCGCCTTGGCGGTCGAAAGAGACGAGCACAGGCAGCACGTTCGGCTGCGCATAGCCCATTGTAATTTCTGCACCTTGCGCGTGACCTGCGGTACCCAGCAGCAGGGCGGACACTGCAAACACCGGAATGACTCTTTTCATTGGCGACTCCTTGGCATCCATGGAGGAGGTGGCGCTCCGAACGGGGCGCGCACAACGAATGTCCGCTCATGTCAAGGCGCTGTCAAGCGAAAGACTGAGTCAGCGGCCAGCAGGTGCGTGGCCATCGGCTATGCTCAGTCAAGGAATCCAGGAGTTGAGATGGATATCACACGTGTTCTTCGTGGCTTGGCATGGTTCGTCCTAGGCGCAGCGTCGCTGGCCGTCCTGTTGTATCTGGCCCTGCTGGCGATCAACTGGTCCGACGAGCCGCCGTCCGGCGATGTCGCCACACTGCGGACACTGCTGGAGTCGCCGCCCGTGGTCGATGCGGACAACGGCTACGTCTATGCGCTTGGCCTGGTGGTGGCGGCTGACCAGGACCCGCTGGCGCAGGGTGCCAAGCGTCGTGCTTATCTGGAGAGTTTGACGGCAACTGACCGAGATCATGATGGTCTGTCGATTCCAGGAGAACGAAACCACTACGTTGCCGAACGACCCGCAGTGGTGTCCCTGTTAGAGAGCGCCTGCAAGCGCGGTGGCGCCGATTGCGCCGTGCTTCTTGAACGCTCAACCGACACGCTCGACGTCTGGATGCGCTCAGAAGGCTGGCTGCTCGAACGGTATCGACAGCTGATTCAACGCGCCCGATGGCGCGAAGTCGTCCCGTCCAACATCTCGGGACCGCTGCCTGCCTACCAGCATCTGATGCACGGGCAGGAGCTTTATCTGCTGGAAGCCTGGCGCGCAGGCAGAGCAGGCGATGCTCGCGTCGTACGCGATCACCTGCAGCGGGACCTGCGGTTCTGGCGCGAAGTCCTACGTTCGTCGAGTCTGCTGATCACCAAGGTGATTGCCGCCGCGGCGGTGGACCGGAATTTCGCGTACGGAAGCCTGGCCCTGCGTGCGTTGCCGGCGGAACTGCAGCATGAAGCGATCCCCGCGTCGTGGCGGGAGCCGATTGCCCGCGAGGAGCGTGCGATGTTCCGTGCACTGGCGGGCGAGCATCGCTGGAGCGATGCAGCAATTCTTCGTGGAGAAGGTCTTGTCGTGACCGAGTCGCTGACGGATGGGGCGCTGGCCGACCATTTGATGCGGCCACTTTTCCAACCCCAGGCCACCAGTAATCTCTACGCGGCATCGTTATTGGAGATGGCACGCGCTTTCGACGTCGCCGAGCTGACCCAGATGCCGGATGTACTGGAGCGACGGCGCGACACCGGTGGCTCCGGACTTCGGGTCCTGCTGCACCCGTACAACCCGGTTGGCCATGTTTCCATCGAGATCGCCAAGCCGAGCTACATCGACTATCTACCGCGGGCCGCCGACCTGGAGGGCGCACGCCGTGCCGCGTTGCTTGCCGCGACACTGCGCACGCAGGGCGTTACACCGGCCGATGCCGCCGCCGCGATCCGCGCCTCGCCGCTGACCGATCCATACACCGGAGCGCCGCTGCGATGGGATGCCGAACATACCAGCGTGGTGTTCACGGGCCTGGCCAGGGGCGAACGCCAGCGCAGATCCGTGCCGCTTTAACCGGCGGCTGCCGGCGCCTGTGCGGCGTGCGGGGCGTCGGCGCGGCCAGTGGACCCCGCTCGGCAAGAAGCCCGGCATCGACGCGCGTCCCTCAACGTCGCTCCCCGGGCGTGGGAGCGGTGGTGGCATGCGCGTCCAGATCGGCCAGCACCGTGGCGACCGCCTGTGCGATCGCCGCATAGCCGGCATCGCCCGGGTGCAGGTGATCGCCGGAGTCGTAAGTCGGCAGCAGGCGCGCGGGCCGTGCCGGATCGCGCAGCAGCAGGTCGAGATCGACGACTGCATCGAATGCCCCCTCCTGGCGGACCCAGCGGTTCACCGCCTGTCGCGCGCGCTCCTTGTCGGCGCTGTAGTAGCCGGCGATCGCGCTGTCGACCAGCGCGCCCTCGAACGGTGGCAGCGTGGCGCCGACGATGCGCACTCCGCGCGCATGGGTGCGTGCGATCAACTGTCGGTAGCCGCCGATGAGCGCGGTAGTCTCGACCGGGGGCGCCTCCGGCGCCAGCGCGCTGCCCGGCCAGCCGATATCGTTGATGCCCATCAGCAGCACCACGGTCTCGATGCCGGGCTGGGCCAGCACGTCGCGGTCCAGTCGCGCCAGTGCGCTCTCGCCCATCAGCGTGGACAGCACCCGTGCGCCGGAGATGCCGGCATTGGCCACGGCGATGCCGCGCCTGGCCAGCGCCTGGGCCAGATAGTCCGGCCAGCGATGGTCCGCGCCCGCGGTGGAGCCGGCGCCATCGGTGATCGAATCGCCCAGCGTGGCCACCAGCCTCGGCGTCTCCGTCTGGACCTGCACAGAGGTGGCGAACAGCCTCACCTCGGCCGCGCCAGTCGTCGTCAGGCGTGCGGCGGCGGTGACATCGCCCTCGGCGAACCAGGCCTGCTCCAGCCCCTCCCAATGGAAGGTCGCCGGCGGCGTGGGTTGGGGCAGGTACAGGCTGAGCGCCAGCCGTCCGCCGTCGGCTACGTCCAGCGCGACCGGGTCGCTGACCCAGCTCGCACCGGCGGGGATGGTGATCGACGGCTGGCCATCGAAGTGCAGCACGCGGTCGCTGCCGGCCACGATCGAGGCGCCTGCGGCCGCCTCGGCCAGATGCGCCGCCCCGATCACCAGCGGCGCGTCGCCGTAGGCGTTGGACAGCACCACGCGCAGGCGCTTGCCGCCGACGCTGACGCGCACCACCTGGCGAACGGTCTGGTTCCACAGGTGATAAGGCAGCTTGGTGGGCAGCGCGAACGCTCCATCCCAACGTGGCTGCGGGCTGGCCGACCACGTAGTGACCCATCGGTCCGCAGGCGCCGCCTGCAATGTGGCGGGCGCGCACAGGCACAGGGCCAGCAGCCCATTGCGAAGGTGGGAGGACATCAGCGCAGCTCCCCGGCGCAGTGCCCGGTGTCGACGGCGTGCTCCATTCGCACGCTGAACCAGGCGATGGCCAGGCCCGTCAGGGTGACCAGCGCAGCGACCCACGGCGTGGCCGGCAGGCCGAGCGCGCTAGCCACCACCACCCCACCCAGCCAGGCGCCCAGGGCGTTACCCAGGTTGAAGGCGGCGATGTTCAGGCTGGAGGCCAGGTTCTGGCCCGCGCCCTGCGCCTGTTCCAGCACGCGCAGCTGCAGCGGCGCCACGGTGGAGAAGGCAGCAACGCCGAGCAGGCCGACGAAAGCGATCATCGCCACCTGCGAGTGCAGGGCGAAGGCCATCAGCCCCAGCACCAGGGCCAGCGCCAGCAGCGAACCCAGCAGCGCCGGGGTGGGGCGCCGGTCGGCCAGACGTCCGCCCAGCAGGTTGCCGATGATCATGCCCACGCCGAACACCAGCAGCACCGGCGAGACCGCCGACTGGCTGAAGCCGGTGACCTGCACCAGCAGCGGCTGGATGTAGGTGAAGACCGCGAACACGCCGGCATAGCCGAGCACGGTCATCGCCAGGGCCAGCAGCACCTGGCCGCGGCCGAGCACGGCCACCTCCTGGCGCCAGTGCACCGCCTGGCCGGCGCCGGCCGAGGCCGGCACCCACAGCGCGACCACGGCCAGGGCGACCACGCCGATGGCCGCCACCGCCCAGAAGGTCGCGCGCCAGCCCAGCTGCAGGCCCAGCCAGGCGCCGGCCGGCACGCCGAGCAGGGTGGCCACGGTCAGGCCGGCGAACATGATCGAGATCGCCGAGGCCTTGCGCTCGGCCGGCACCAGCGAGGTGGCCACCACCGCGCCAACGCCGAAGAAGGTGCCGTGGGCCAGCGAGGTCAGCACGCGGGCGGCCATCAGCGTGGTGTAGTCCGGCGCCAGCGCGCAGGCCAGGTTGCCCAGGGTGAAGATGCCCATCAGCGCGACCAGCACCGCCTTGCGCGGCAGCCTGGCGGTGGCCAGGGTCAGCACCGGCGCGCCGACGAACACGCCCAGCGCATAGCCGCTGATCAGCATGCCGGCGGCGGGGATGGACACCCCCAGGTCGGTGGCGACCTGCTGCAGCAGGCCCATCAGCACGAACTCGGTGGTGCCGATGCCGAAGGCGCCGATGGTCAGCGCGTACAGCGCCGCCGGCATGCGGTGGCTGCGAGGAGAGGACAGGGAGGACATGGCAGGATCCTGGACGGGGCCGAAGCGCCACGGGCCGGTGCACGCCTCGCTCCGTCGTCCCACCGAGCCCAGCCGGGTGGCAAGGGTGGGGGGATGGGTTCGGGTGGAAGCACGCGGACAGCCCGGGGCGATCGGACGTGGGAGAGGCCACACAGCCTGCCCGGCTGAGATCCTTAGAAAAACCGCTAATATCCTGAATGACTTTCAATGATCCGTTGAGAATTTCATGGACCGCGTCGGCGACATCGCCCTGTTCCTGAAGGTGCTGGATCTGGGGTCGATCAGCGCCGCGGCGCGCAGCCTGGACCTGTCCGTGGCTGTGGCCAGCCAGCGCCTCAAGCGGCTGGAACGCGGGCTGGGCGTGCGCCTGCTGCACCGGACCACGCGCCGCCTGCACCCCACGCCGGAGGGCCAGGCCCTGGCCGAACGTGGCCGCGCGCTGGTGCAGGACCTGGAAGTGCTGGGCGAGGAGCTGCGCGAAAGCGCCCAGCAGGTCTCCGGCACCCTGCGGGTCACGCTATCGGCCTCCTTCGGCCATGTGTACGTGGCCCCGCTGCTGCCCGAGTTCCAGCGCCTGCACTCCAAGGTGCGCATCAGCGCGCATCTGAGCGATGACCTGGTGGACCTGGTCCAGGAAGGCTTCGACCTGGCCATCCGCATCGGCGCGCTGCCCGACTCGGGGCTGGTGGCACGGCGGCTGACCTCCAACGAACGCGTGCTGTGCGCCTCGCCCGAGTACCTGCGCCAGCGCGGGACGCCGCGGTCCCCGGACGAGCTGGCCGGGCACGACGGCGTGCTGCTGATGGGGCGCGACGGGCGCCAGGACACCTGGACCCTGGTCGGGCCGCAGCAGCAGACGGTGCGGGTGCGCATGGCCAGCCGCTTCGAAAGCAACTTCGGCGAAGTGCTGCGCGAGGCGGTGCTGGCCGGGCAGGGCATCTGCGTGCATTCGATCTGGCACGTGGCCCAGGACCTGCACGAAGGCCGCATGGTGGTGGTACTGCCGGACTGGCGGCCGCCCACCACCCAGATCAGCGCGGTCACCCCGACGCGGCTGCCGCCACCGCGGGTGCGGCGCTTCGTGGAATTCCTGGCCGACAAGCTGGGCGACCCACCGCCCTGGGAGCGTATCGCTTTCGCGTCCGGCCGAGGCAATCAGTGACCGCCTCCACGTTCGGTTTCTGATCGCCAGCGACAACCGCGACATTGCAGCGCAAGATCGGGCCGAAGCGGTCGTTACCGACGGCAGTACCGCTTCTGCATGTCGTCGCTCAATGTCCTCGCTCTTCGCTTTCGCCGCGTCCTTCGCCCGTGTTCCGGCACGCCTGCTGGTCTTGCTGATGGCGCTGGCGCTGTCCGCGTCCGGCTGCAGCAGCAGCGGCAGCACGCCCGCCTCGGGCGTGGCCGCCACCGACGCCTCGGCCGCTGCCGGCGCAGGCAGCGCCATGGTGTCGGTCCGCCTGACCCAGGCCGGCGATCAGGTGGCGCTGTCCAACCCCGAGCGCGGCTTCTACCGCTGGAGCTGGAGCGACCTGCCGCAGCTGCAGCAGATGGATGCGGCCAATGCCTATGCCAATGGCTACCGCATGCTCTACACGCCGGTGCGCCTGGATGCCTGGCGCGACACCGCCCTGCCGGAAAGCCTGCTGACGCAGCTGGACCAGGCCTTTGCCATCGCCCGTGCCAACGGCATCAAGGTGATTCCACGCTTCGTCTACAACTACCCGGCCGGGGAGACCGACTACCACCAGGCGCAGGACGCGCCGCTGGAACGCGTCCTGGCCCACATCGCCCAACTCAAGCCGGTCCTGCGCCGCAATGCCGATGTCATTGCCCTGCTGCAGGCCGGCTTCATCGGCGCCTGGGGCGAGTGGCATACCTCGGCCTATCAGCTGACCGAGGTCGGCCCACGCACGCAGATCCGCGATGCGTTGCTGGATGCGCTGCCGGCCGATCACTTCATCGCCTTTCGCTACACCGGGCACCTGATGGACTGGTACCCGGGCACGCCGACCGAAGCGATTGCCTTCAACGGCTCGGCCAATGCCCGCAGCGCCTTCCACAACGACTGCTTCCTGGCCAGCGACACCGACGTGGGCACCTACAGCGAGGACCCGGCCACGGCCCAACGCGAGCGCGAGGCGATGGCCGCCCGCGCCAGGATCACGCCCTTCGGCGGCGAGACCTGCAACCCCGCCGACGACCCGCAGGCGCATCCACGCACGCGCTGCGAGGACGTGCTGGGCGAGGGCGCGCGCTACGCGCTGAGCTATCTCAACGACGAGTACTACCGCGCGCTGTTCCACGACGCCTGGATCGAGGGCGGCTGCTACGAGCAGGTGCAGCGCCAGATGGGCTATCGCCTGACGCTGACGGCCGCCTCGCACAGCGCCGAGCTCGCGCGCGGCGGCGAGCTGCGCTTGGACTTCACCGTGCGCAACAGCGGCTGGTCGCGCCCGTTCGGCAAGCGCGGGGTGCGCGTGCTGCTGCGTCATCGCGGGAGCGGCCAGGTGTTGGCGCTGGAGGCCAGTGCCGTCGACCCGCGCCGGTGGACGGCGGGCGGCAGCTTCAGCCATGAGCTGCGCTTGCCGGTGCCTTCGCAGGCGGGCATCGGCGCTTACGATCTGTATCTGGCGCTACCCGATGGCGCGGCCAGTCTGGCGCAGGATCCGCGCTATGCGATCCAGTTCGCCAATGCCGATGACGCCAGTGCGGGGCAGGAATGGGATGAGGGCTTGGGCGCGTTCAAGCTGGGGAGCACGGTGACGTTGCGCTGAGCGAAGGATCGCGGCGCGATCGTCGCTGCCGCTGCCGCTGCCGCTGCTCTTGCTCTCGCTGTTGTTGTTGATCTTGCCGTTGCCGTTGCCGTTGCGTTTGATCTTGCTTTTTGCCTTTGACCTTTGGAGCCGTAAAGCTCGCCGAGCACCGGAGGAAAAAACGGGCGAAGAGGCGCGCCTGTTTGAGCGAAGCGAGTTGAGCGCCGTCCCGTTTTTTCCGAGGAGCGCAGGGGACCGCCGCGCAGCGGCGGCGAGTGTCCGGCGGAAGCGGTTTTGGTGACTTTTGCCGCGACAAAAGTCACTCGCGCTGCAAGCGCGAAAGCTTTTGCTCCTGACTTTGCCGTTGCTTCGCTTTCGCCTTTCAAAGCGTTTGGAGCAAGAGCCGAAAGCCAGAGCAAGATCAAGGGCTTTCGCGCCTGATGGCGCGACTTACTTTTGTCTTGGCAAAAGTAAGCAAAACCGTCTTCGCCGGACACACGCCGGGCCTGCGGCCCGGTCCCCTGCGCTCCTCGCAGAATTGGGGACGGCGCTCAACTCGCTTCGCTCAAACAGGCGCGCCTCTTCGCCCCAATTCTGCTCCGGTGCTCGGCGTGCTTTACGGCTCGAAGATCAAGGGCGAAAAGCAAAATCACGAGCAACGGCAACGGCAACGGCAACGGCAACGGCAACGGCAACAGCAACGGCAACAGCAACAGCAACAGCAACAGCAACCGATGTGGCCTGTCTATCTCACGAGCGGGAATGGGAACGCTGGCGCGTCTGCGACGCGCTTTGCGTAATGCCGGGGCAGAGCGCGTCAACCCGCGGCACCGGCCTTGGCCCGTGGTCGTGGCCCGGCACTGGCAGCGTCAACTGCCAGCGCAACAGCGCAACAGCGCAAACGGGCTCAGCCGGCGTGGAGCGACTCCAGCGATTCGGCTTCCAGCTGCGCGTAAAGCGCGAACTCGTCCAGGACCGGCGCGCCCAGTGCGGCTTCGAATGCCTCGCGGCTGGCGTTGGCGGCGTAGGCGTGCTGTTCGGTGCCGCCCAGGTTGGACTGGAAGATGCCCGCGGCGCTGACCGGCAGGAAGTCCTCGTAGACGATGGGGTCGGCCGAGGCCAGGCCGGCTTCGATCAAGGCCTCGGGTGAGAGCTCTTGGCGGTCGGACTTCGGCATTGCGAGGCCGCGTTCGGTCAATGCATAGCGGAAGTAACCCAGTCCCTCGCGGCGCAGGGTATCCAGGTCGTCGGGGAAGTCGGCGAAGGCCTGGGCCAGGCGCATGGGGTAATCGCTGCCGGTGCTGCCCTTGCCGTCATCGCGCGCCGCGTCCAGCAGCTGGTCGTACAGCGCGCGGCCCTTTGGCGTCAGGGCCAGGCCGCGCTGCTCGATCTCACCGAAACGCGCGGTGTGGGTACCGGCCTGGCGGTGGTCGCCGTCCGGAAAGGCCACGGCTTCCTCCAGCGCCTTGAAGCTGGTCTGGCGCAGCAGGATCGGCACCGCGCGACGCGGCGGGCCTTCGATCACGGCCTTGGCATCGATGCCCAGGCGCAGCATTTCCTCCTGCGCCGCATCGATATCCAGCGTACGCGGGGTGAGATGGTTGATGTGCGGGCCGCGGAAGGACACGACATCGGCGATCAGGCGATGCGCCTGGCTCAATGCCTGGTAGGTGGCATGGGAGACCGTGGCCTGGCTGTGCCAGCGGAAGGTTTCCAGCACCTCGGCGACGAAGCGATGCGCATGGGCCTCGGACAGGCCGCCGTCGCGCTCGGCCTGTTCCACCAGCGCACGGGCGCCGGCGGTGAAGATGTCGCGCCTGGCCAGGATGGCCTGCGCCTGTGCGCGCAGGTCGGCATCGTCGATCAGCTCCATGCGCAGCAGCGAGGTGAACACCCGGAACGGATTGGCGGCCAGCGCGGCGGCGCTGGTGGCGCGGAAGGCGGTGGAATGCACCGGCACGCCGGCCACCGACAGGTCGTAGTAGCCCACCGGGGACATGCCCATCACCGCGAAGGCGCGGCGCAGCATCGACAACTCCTCGGCAGTGCCGACACGGATGGCGCCATGGCGCTCGGCATCCAGGCGTGCGCGTTCGTCGTTGCGCAGCAGCTGCGCCTCCAGCGCCGGCTGTGCGGCCAGGGTGTCGGCGTTGACCTTGGCCACCAGGGCCATCAGCGTGCCGTACAGCGGAACCTCGGTGCGGTACATCTCGGACATGGCCTGCGCGAACAGGCTGCGGATGTGATCGGGTGAAACGAGATCGTGGTGCATGGCAGCGAGATCGGCGTCATGGGCGTGATGAACGTCCATTTTCCACCGGTCCGCGGGCCTGCGCCACCGCGACCAACGATGGCTTGTCATCCGCGCGCGGGTATAACCGGCGGGCAGTGGACAGGGGGCGCTGCAGCGGCCGGCGCGCAGAAGACCCGGGGCTCGGCCGCAAGACCATCATCGAAGGAAAGGAGTCTTGCCATGTTGCATCGCCATATCCGCGCCTCCCATCGCTGCTGCGTGCTGCTTGCCTGTGCGGCCCTGCCGCTGCTGTCGCACGCCCAGGTGGCGCGCGTGCCGCTGGGGGACATGCCGGTCCCGAAACAGCTGGCCGGCCCGCCCGAAGAGATGCCGGCCATGCGCGCCAAGGAGCCGGCCGCGTCGGCCGTGATCTCGCGCCATGCCCTGCTGCCGGTGCGCTTTGCCCCGGGCCAGTCCGAGGCGCAGCTGCAGATCAGCGCCGAGACCGCCGATGCGCGCGTGCTGCTGCTGCCCGGCCCGGCGCAGTGGCGTGCCCAGCTGGCCGGTACCACGGCCAAGGCCGCCGCTTCCACCGCTTCGCGCGCGACCGCCCTGGCCGCGGGCGCGGAAGGCTACCGCGCCATCGAATACCGCTTCGCCCAGCTGCAGGCCGGGCCGCAGACCCTGCGCCTGCACAGCGACACGCCTGGCGCACGCGGCTATGTGCTGGTGCAGGGCGACCAGGCGCTGGAACTGGCCTCCTATCCGCTGCATCGCCGCCAACGGCTGGGCGAACGCATGAGCTTCAATGCCATGCTCGGTGCGCGCGCCGGCGATGACGTCCGCATCGCCAACGCCGCAGGCAGCGTGCAGCAGGCCACGCTGCGCGTGGTGCGGCCCGATGGCAGCGTGCAGGAAGCGCCCATGTTCGATGACGGCCAGCACGAGGATGCGGCCGCGGGCGATGGCCGCTTTGGCGCCAGCTTCGTGCCGGACGCGCCGGGGACGTGGATCGCGCAGGCGGTGGTCCGTGGCACCGACGCGCGGGGACGTGCGTTCGTGCGCACCACCGAGCACGTGCTGCCGGTGCTGGACAGCGATTTGGCCTTGCGCGCCAGCACGCTCGCCGCACGCCAGGTCGATGGCCGCTGGCAGCTGCAGGTGCCGGTGCAGGTGTCCACCGGCGATGGGCATTACCGCGCCTTTGCCGAGGTCTGGGGCGTGGACGCCAGCGGCAAGGACGTCGCCGTGGCCTGGATCGGAGGCATCAGTCAGGTGCAGGACGGCCAGCTCGCGCTGGGCCTGGATCCGCGCTGGGTACAGCGCGCGGGCGCACGTGCGCCGTTCACCTTGCGCAAGCTGCGCATCGAGGATCCGGATCACTTCATTGCGCTGGTCACCGCCGAGCGCATGCCGCTCACGCTACCGGCGCTGCCTCCCTCGCAACGGCTGGGCACCCTGGCCATCGACGAGACCATGCGCATGGGGCCACGCCCGCAGACCGCGCAGCGCGCCATGCCGGCGGCCACCGGCGCGCGCCTGATCCTGGTGCATGGCTACTGCTCGTCGGGGGTCTGGCCGCAACAGCAGTTCAGTAACGCCTCCAGCTTCATCGACGCCAACCAGAACCGCAGTCACGATGCGTTCGCGCGGCTGCTGGCCAGTTACGGCAGCCAGTGGAACTCCTTCGGCACCGTGGCCCACAGCCAGGGCGGTGCGGCGGCGCTGCACCTTTACACCTACTACTGGAGCGGCCTGGACAAGGCCAGCGGCGCGCGCCTGATGCAGTCTGTCGGCACGCCCTACCAGGGCACCAACCTGGCCGGCATCCTGGCCACCCTGGGCAACTGGTTCGGCGTGGGCTGCGGCACCAACAGCGACATGACCTACGACGGGGCGGCGGCATGGCTGGCGGGCGTCCCTGCCTCGGCCCGGGCGAAGGTGAACTACTACACGACCTCCTTCGCCTCGACCAACTGGTACACCAACGACTACTGCAACATCGCCACCGACGTGGTGCTCAACGACCCGGAAGACGGCACGGTGGAACAGGTCTATGCGCAGCTGCCGGGTGGGGTGAATCGTGGACATACCGTGGGCCAGTGCCACACCACCGGCATGCGCGACCCGGCGCAGTATCTGGATGCGGCCCGCAACGCCACGATGAGCGCCAACGCGGCACGCTGACACGGCGGGTGCGGCGGGCCTGTCGCGGCGCCACAGCACTTTCCCACGGGCGCATCACGCCGTCGCGCGATGCGCCTGACTATGCTCTGGCGCCACACACCACCGGTGACCTGTCATGGCCGCACTGCCGCAACTTCCCGAGATCCGCCTGGGCCGCTACCGCCACTTCAAGGGCGGCGAGTACGAGGTCCTGGGCATCGCCCGCAGCAGCGAGACCCTGGAGCCCTTGGTGCTTTACAAGCCGCTGTCCGAGGACAGCGGCGTCTGGGCGCGGCCGTATGCGATGTTCATCGAGGACGTCGAGGTGGACGGCAGTCGCGTGCCGCGCTTTGCTTGGCAGAACGACGGGCTGGTGGTGGAGGACTGAGCCCGAGGCCGCCAGCTCCATGCACGGCCCGCCGTCGTGGCGTCGCAGCGCTCGGTGGCCCAAGGGCAGTTCAAAACAGGCGCCATCGCCATCTCCAGCGGTCGGATGCGCCCCTTTGTGAGCGGCTCCAGGTGGCCTTGGGCCATCAGCCGCGAAGCGGCGTTTCCCGTCCAGGCATCCTCGCGCCTGAAAGCCCAAGGTCCAACGCGCCGCCCCGCGGCGTGCGCCCTGGGGTCATTGGCGGCGCGCTAGGGCGGCACCACCGCCGGCGGCGCGGCGGCCGATCCGTTCCAGCCCAGGTGCTTGTAGAGGTGATAGCGGGCGATGCCCAACCACTCCACCAGGGCCAGGTCGCAGACCAGCAGGTTGTAGCTGCTCGGGAGCCAGGACGGAAACGGCGCCGCGTAGTCGCTGCGCGCGGGCAGAGGTTGCAGGCCAAAGTGGCGGAAATACAGCACCGCCCGGCGCATGTGCAGCCCGGAGGTCACCAGCACCACCGGGCCATGCCGACGCAGCGCGAGCAGGTCGGTGGTATCGCGCGCGTTCTCCCAGGTGGTGCGAGAGCGCTCCTCCTCGATGATGGCCGCGCGCGGCACGCCCACTTCCACCAGCAGGGCCGAGTACAGCTCTGCCTCGGTGCGACCCAGGCCCGCCGGGTCGCCGCCGGAGACCACCACTGTGCATCCGCGTGTGGCGGCCACGCAGGCATCGTAGAGCTGCGCGGTGCGCAGGATGCGGCTGTAGGCCAGCGACTGCGGCTCCACGCCCCCCTCCTGCGGCAGGCGCTGCATGCCCATGCCCAGCAGCACGATCACCGCATCGGGTTGCCAGGCGATGCGGGTGGGCGCGGCGTAGCCTGCCTGCAGGCTGTTGGTGATCCAGCGGGTGGCGATGCCGTTGCCCAGCAGCCAGAAGACCGCCACCCAGGCCAGACCCAGCGCGCGCGCCGTCCGCCGCCAGCGCAGGCGCCAGAGCAGCAGCAGGAAGGACACACCCAGGGCGAACAGGACGAGGGACATGGACAGCCAGGAGGCGGTGACGGTCCAAGGCTAGCAGCCGCGCCTGACTCGCTGCTGGCGGGGGGATGGCCGGCGACAGGGTTCTTTATCAATGTACGGGCGCGCTGGCTTCCTGGTGAAGCACGCTGGGTTGAGACTTCTCCAACCTCTGGCCCCATCCATGAGCTGTCTTGGCCTCACCTGCGCCAAATGCCCACTGCCTTGTGGGAGCGGCTTCAGCCGCGAATGGGCTTGACCGGTAACGCCTCTTCGCGGCTGAAACCGCTCCCACAAGAAAAACTGTTCCCTCAGGGCCACCGCCCGCCGGACCACGGCCTGTTGAAGCGGTGAAGCGAGAACGCCGCCACTCTCCTGACCGACGGCCAAAAAAAACGCCGACGGACAAGCCGTCGGCGTTCGTGCTTTCAGGCACGGGGGAAGATCAGAACTTGTAATTCACACCCAGGAAGGCGATGCGACCGGCGTAGCTGTTGCTGTTGAAGCGCGCCTGGGTGTCGTTGCCCAGGTAGGAGCGCGTCTCTTCTTCCGTCAGGTTGAGGACCGACGCGGTCACGCTGAGCGCCGGGGTGAAGTTGTAGGCGGCGTTGAGGTCGATCTGGGTGTACGGCTCCTGATACACGTTCAGGCGACTGACGAGGCCCTCGACCACTTCGCCACGACGGTTGTAGGAAGCTCGCAGCAGCAGTGGGCCCTTTTCGTAGAACACGGTGAGATTGGTCTGGTTGGCGGCGCTGCCGACCAGGGGTGACTTGCCCACGTCCGTACCATCGGCCAGGGTGACAGCGGCTTCATTGGTGCGGTTGTAGGTGTAGTTGGCTTGCAGGCCCAGGCCGAAGTCGAAGGTGTGCTGCGCATAGACTTCCACGCCCTCGGACACCGCGTCGCGACCGCTGGCCGTGGTGGAGAAGTTCTGCACCGTGACCGTCTGCCCACCGATGTCCTGGGTAATGTCCTGCTGGACCGGCAGCGTGAAGTTGCTGACGTTCTTGCGGAACAGGCCGATACCGGCGACGGAACCAGGCTGGAAGTACCACTCCAGCCCCAGGTCGTACTGGGTCGCCAGGTACGGCATCAGCGCCTTGTTGCTGCCCGAGCCGAACCAGCCCTGCTGGTCGCCGCCACCGATCAGACGGCGGTCGTTGACGTACTCCTCGCTATAGAAGTTCAAGCTACCGGGTGCCGCCAGTGCGTTGTAGCCCGGACGTGACATGACCCGGGAAGCCGCGCCGCGCAGCAGCAGCGTGTCGGTCAGGTCGTAGGACACGTTGAGGCTGGGCAGGCGGTTGACGTAGCTGCGGTCCAGCGAGGTGACCACGAAGGTGGAGATGTGGCCACTGGCGGGATTGGTCTGGCTGTCCGGCAGCGTGGTGAAGCCGCTGATGCAGCCCGAACCGGCCGGGGCGCCGGCGGCGGGCAGGTTGCCGGGCAGGCAGGGGATCGGGTTACCGGCGGCGTCGTCGAAGAAGTAGTCGTTGAAGTAGTCGACGCGATCGGTCGAATCAGCGTACTGCTCGGTCTTGACGATGCGCAGTCCCAGGTTACCGCGCAGGCGCTCGGTGCGGAAGTTGGCCTGCAGGTAGGCCGAATAGATCTTCTCCTCGACGTTGTAGACGAAGTTGTCTTCCTGGCGGGTCTGCATCGGCCCGTAGGTGTTGTTGAGGTAGTCGATGTAGCCCGGGTAGTTGATCGCAGGGAAGACGTTGGTGTTGAAGCCGCCGGCAATGTTGCCCAGCGAACCCGGCTGCAGGAACTCGCCGCGGAACACCGAGGCCGCCGGGTCGCAACCGGCCTGGTAGCGGCTGTCGTAGTCGGCCGGGTCGGCGCCCTGGCAGACCCAGTAATTGTTGCCGGTGCTGCGGCGGGTGCCGCCGTCGCGATACTTCACGCCGAACTGCACCGAATCCAGGAACGTGCTCTCCGCGTCGGTGCGCCAGGTGAAGTCGGTCTGGGCGAACTTCTGCCAGGTGCTGTTGCGCGTCCAGGTCGAGCCGGTGGAGCCCAGGTCGATTTCGCCGATGCCGTTGCGCAGGTTCTCCAGCACTTCCGGGGAGACGGTCAGAGACGGTGTGCCGCTGAGGTCCCAACGGGTGTAGTAGTTGCCCAGCGTGTAGCTGCCATCGCCGTTGAGCGTGGTGCCGTTGCCGCCCGCGTTGGGCCGGCGCGGCTTGACCGGCATGGACAACACCATCTCCGGGCCGCCCGTGGCCCAGGTGCGGCCGCCCTTGAAGATCACGTCCAGATCCTCGGTGCGCCAGGCCAGCTCGAAGTCGGCCGTCTGCGAACGCGCTTTCTGGCGGTTGTAGCCACCGGCGATCCACGGCGTGGGGATAGTGCAGTCGTCAGGGCCGAAACCGTTGGCACCTTCAACGGGATCACCGATGCCTGCAGCGGTCGCCGCTTCGTTGGAGCAGTAGTAGGTCTTTCCAGGATGGACGCGATACTCCGCGCCAGTGACAATCGTGCCGCTCGGATCAAAGCTCAACCCGTCGAGAAGGCGTCCGCCTTCCCAGTTGTCATCGGGCCGGTAGCGGGCCAGGTTCCACTCCGGGATCGACAGCGTGTTGGTGACCTGCTCCTGCTCCAGATCGAAGCGGAAGTAGTTGGCCGTCATGGTCAGGTTGTCGTGGGGCTTGAACTGCAGCGTCAGCTGCCCGCCCTTGCGCTCGCGGTCCTCTTCCCGGCTCTGGAAGTTGACCACGTTGGGCATCATGAAGTCGACGTAGCTGTTGCCGTTCTGGTCGTTGAAGCCCGACTCGCCATACCAATAGCTGCCGAAGCCGTTTGGATTGCCATACACATCCGTCGCCGGCCGGGTGTCCCTGTCGTCCGTGTACCAATTCCACGCGCTGGTGTTGGCGCCCAGCGTGCGCACGGTGCGCTTCTGCTGGGTGTAGCCGACGAACACGCCGAAGCGCTCTTCCTTGTCGTGCCAGGAGTAGGACCCGGCGAACTGGCCGTCGGTCTTCTCGGTGGTGTCGGCATAGGTGCCTTCGGCCGAGACGAAGCCGCTGTTGGCCTCCTGCTCCAGTGGGCGACGGGTGTGCAGGATCACCGTGCCGCCGATGCCGCCCTCGTCGATGCGCGCCTCGGGCGTCTTGAACAGCTCGGAGCTGGACAGCAGGTTGGACGGCAGCAGGGTGTAGTTGAACGAGCGCGTCGGGTCGCCGTTGGTCTCGGCGGTGGCCACGTAGTTGCCGTTGAGCTCGGTCAGGGTCAGCTCCGAGGACAGGCCGCGCACGCTGACGTTCTTACCTTCGCCGCCATCGCGGGTGATGATCACGCCCGGCACGCGCTGCAGCGCGTCGGCCACGTTCTTGTCCGGGAACTTGCCCACGTCCTCGGCGGTGATCACCTCCACGATTGCGTTGGCGTTGCGCTTCTGGTCCAGGCTCTTCTCGATCGCATAGCGGTAGCCGGTGACGGCCACCGTATCGAGGTTGGTCGCTTCGGTGGACTGGTCCGAGGGCGCCGAGGCCTGGGTCTGGACCTGCTCTGCGGGCACCGCCGCCTGTTGGGCGAGGGCATGGAATGGCACAACGGCGCAGGAGGCCAGCGTGAAGGCGATGGCCGCCGACAGCGGATTCCTGGAACGTGTACGGGACGACAGACTCATTGCAACCCTCTCCTGTTGAATGACGGCACGGCGCCAATATGAAACGATCCAGTTCACGCCGCCTTCACTGGATCTGCTGGCCTGCACAATGAAAAGCGACGCTTTTGGCGTCGGCCGCACCGTGCAAGCCTGGCTGGATTTAAATCGTTCTAAATTCGCGACGACGATGTACCACGGGCATTCTCCAAGCGCATGTTGCGTCGCAGCGCACGGCATACATGACAGCGCTGCCACGTCCCCGGAATAAACCGGTTACAACCGGGGAAGGAATGCGACATCACACGCATTTTCGGAACGCTTAACAATTGGAGTAATCAGGATTTCGTTCGCGCGTGAGCCGCGCCAGGGACCGGTCGGAAAACGGCCAGCTGCGCGCCGCCTGCGCGGCCGTGCGCTTGACCCATCCGGTGCAGCGGCGTACCGTCGCCTCTGTCAAGGTTTCATCGCTTTATCTCAATGAAGCGATGGATTAAACGGGAATCCGGTGACGCCGCGTTTCGACACGGCCACTCCGGAGCTGCCCCGCAGCGGTAACTGGAAACGACCCCCGCCACCAGCACTGGCCGACGCCTACCAGCGTCACCGGGAAGCGGCGGGCAGTAGGTGGCCTGGAAGTTCGCTCCCGCGCCGTGTCCACAAGCCCGAAGACCGGCCCTGGCCGGAAGACCATTCCCGGTCTTCCGCTTCGACCTGGAACCGCTCGCGGGAGCGGCACGGGCGCGTGGTGCGGTGGGCCTTCAGGCCCGGCCGCGGGCGTGCGCGTGCGGTGGCCGCGCACGGAACCGGTTCGCCCGCGGGGGCGAAGGTCGCTGGCGTGGCAGAGAGCGCTCCGATCGGGGCGCCGCCCTGGCGCGCGGTTCCTTCGTTCCTCATGCCCACACGCACTGAGGATCCATCCACATGACCATCGTCACCAACCTCGGCTTCCCCCGTATCGGGCCACGCCGGGAGCTCAAGCACGCCCTGGAACGCTTCTGGCGCGGGGAAGACACCGGCGAATCCCTGCAGGCCACCGCACGCGGCCTGCGACTGAAGCATTGGAAGCTGCAGCGCCAGGCCGGCGCCGAGCTGCTGCCCAGCAACGACTTCTCGCTCTACGACCAGGTGCTGGACACGGCCTTCCTGTTCGACGCGATCCCGCAGCGCTACCGCGCCTTGGCCGATGCCGACCCGCTGGCCGGCTACTTCGCCATGGCCCGCGGCCACCAGGCTGGCGGGATCGACCTGCGCGCGCTGGAAATGACCAAGTGGTTCGACACCAACTACCACTACCTGGTGCCGGAGCTGCAGGCCGGGCAGGGCTTCGCCCTGCGCGGGGACAAGCCGGTGGCCGAGTTCCTGGAAGCCAGGGCGGCCGGCTTCAGTACCCGGCCGGTGCTGCTGGGGCCGGTGAGCTTCCTGCTGCTGTCCAAGACCACCGACGGCAGCGATCGGCTGGCGCTGCTGGATCGTCTGCTGCCGGTCTACGCGCAGCTGCTGGAGCGACTGGCCGCAGCCGGCGCCGAGTGGGTGCAGATCGATGAGCCGACGCTGGTGCTGGACCTGGACGAAGCAGCGCAGGCCGCCTTCGCCCACGCCTACGCCTTCCTGGCCACGGCCGAGCGCCCCAGGCTGCTGCTGACCACCTACTTCGGCGCCCTGGGCGAGAACCTCGCGCTGGCCGCGCAGCTGTCGGTCGATGGCCTGCACGTGGACCTGGTGCGGGCGCCCGAGCAACTGGACGCCGTGTTGCAGCACCTGCCCAAGGGGCGTGTGCTCTCGGCGGGCCTCATCAACGGGCGCAACGTCTGGCGCGGCAACCTGGACAACGCGCTGACCCTGGCCCGCTACGCGCAGGGACATGTGGGTGCGGACCAGCTGTGGCTGGCGCCCTCGTGCTCGCTGCTGCACGTGCCGGTGGATCTGGAGCAGGAAAAAACGCTGGACGCCGAGTTGGCCTCCTGGCTGGCCTTCGCCCGCCAGAAGCTGGGCGAACTGCGGGTGCTGGCCGACGCGCTGGAGGGCAAGGACGGCGCGGAGGCCGCGCTGGACGCGCAACGTGCCTGCCTGGCGTCGCGGCGCGCCTCGCCCCGCGTGCATCGCACCGAGGTCGCCCAACGCCTGGCGGCCCTGGGCGCGCGGGACAGCAGACGCGCCACTGCCCACGCCCAGCGTCGCATCGTGCAGCAGGCCGCCTTCGACCTGCCGGTGTATCCGACCACCACCATCGGCTCCTTCCCGCAGACCCAGCAGGTGCGCCAGGCGCGTGCCCAGTACAAGTCCGGCAAGCTCACAGAGGCCGACTACGATGCCTTCATTGCCGTCGAGACCGAGCGCTGCGTGCGCTTCCAGGAGCAGATCGGCCTGGACGTGCTGGTGCACGGCGAGTACGAGCGCAACGACATGGTCGAATACTTCGGCGAGCAGCTCGAGGGCTTTGCCTTCACCAAGCTGGGCTGGGTGCAGAGCTACGGCAGCCGCTGCGTCAAGCCGCCGATCATCTACGGCGACGTGGTGCGCCCCGCGCCGATGACCGTGCGCTGGTCGCAGTACGCGCAGTCGCTGACCAGGCGACCGATGAAGGGCATGCTGACCGGGCCGGTGACGATGCTGCAGTGGTCCTTCGTGCGCGACGACCAGGCGCGCAGCGAGACCTGCCGGCAGATCGCGCTGGCCCTGCGCGATGAGGTCCTGGACCTGGAGGAGGCCGGCATCGGCATCCTCCAGATCGACGAGCCGGCCATCCGCGAGGGCCTGCCGCTGCGGCGCGGCGACTGGAAGGCCTATCTGGACTGGGCGGTGGAGGCCTTCGGCATTTGTTCCTCCGGCGTGCGCGATGCCACCCAGATCCACACCCACATGTGCTATTCCGAGTTCAACGACATCATCGACGCGGTGGCGGCGATGGACGCGGACGTCATCTCCATCGAGACCTCGCGCTCGCGCATGGAGCTGCTGGATGCCTTCGTGCAGTTCCGCTATCCCAACCAGATCGGGCCGGGCGTGTACGACATCCACTCGCCCCGCGTGCCCTCCACCGGAGAGATGGTGGAGCTGCTGCGCAAGGCGCGCGCGGTGCTGGCGGCCGAGCAGCTGTGGGTCAACCCGGACTGCGGCCTGAAAACCCGCGGCTGGGAGGAAACCGGCCACGCCCTGGCGCAGATGGTGGACGCCGCGCGCATCCTGCGTGCGGATCTGGCCCAGGCCGCCTGAAAGCGCACCGCCATGCCCGCGCGAAAGCGGGCGTGGCGGTGCATGTGGCCTGCCGATCCCACGCCGTGGAACCGGCGCGTGCCTTGCGCGCCGACCGGCTCGTTCTGGTAACGGTTCCACCACGGCAGCGGGCTTGGGGGTTGCGTACACTCGACGGCCCCCACCCATCACAGGAGTTGCCGACCGTGTCAATCAACCAGGCGCAGCGGGACAAGATCGCATCCGGCCAGGGCTTCATCGCCGCACTCGACCAGAGTGGCGGCAGCACGCCCAAGGCGCTCAAGCTTTATGGCGTGGACGAGTCCGCGTACTCGGGCGAGGCGGAGATGTTCGCCCAGGTGCACAAGATGCGCGAGCGCATCGTCTCCAGCCCGGCCTTCAACGGCGAGCGCGTGGTCGGTGCCATCCTGTTCGAACGCACCCTGGATGACAGCTTCGGCGGCCAGGACGCGGCGCAGTACCTGTGGGAGACCAAGCAGGTCGTGCCGTTCCTGAAGATCGACAAGGGCCTTGAGGACGAGGCCAATGGCGTGCAGCTGCTCAAGCCCATCCCGGGCCTGGCCGAGCTGCTGTCCAAGGCCAAGGCCAAGGGCGTGTTCGGCACCAAGGAGCGCTCGGTCATCAAGGCCAACAACGCCCAGGGCATCGCCGCGGTGCTGGACCAGCAGTTCGAACTGGGACAGCAGGTGCTGGACGCGGGCCTGGTGCCGATCATCGAGCCGGAGGTGGACATCAAGGCCGCCGACAAGGCCGAAATCGAAGCGACGATGAAGCAGGGATTGATCGAGCGCCTGGACAAGGTCGATGCGGCCACCCCGGTGATCCTCAAGCTCACCCTGCCCAGCGTGGACGGCTCCTTCCAGGAGTTGGTCGACCACCCCAGCGTGCTCAAGGTGGTGGCCCTGTCCGGCGGCTACAGCCGCGACGAAGCCAACGCCAAGCTGGCCCGCAACCCCGGCATCATCGCCAGCTTCAGCCGCGCCCTGACTGAGGGCCTGAGCGCGCAGCAGAGCGATGACGAATTCAACGCCACGCTGGACGCGACCATCGAGTCGATCTATCGCGCCTCGATCGCCTGACCGGCCAAGGCCAGGCTGGCCGGCTGCGAGGCCCCGCTTCGGCGCGAGGCTGTTGACCTGAGCGAGGCGGGGCTTGCGATCGATGGATCACGGGTCCTGGAAATCCCAACCGCCACCGGCGCCATTGGCCGGGGCGGTACTCCAGGCGCGGACGGGCCATCCCGAGCCAAGTTGAAATAGGCGCCCGGCGGACAAGCCCCGCCACATCCACCCCACGTAGGGTGGATGGCGCTCTTCCATCCACCATCACCGCCAGACGCAACGCAAAGAGGCCGCTCGTCAGCGGCCTCTCCGTGATCCATGCGCATCGATCACGTTGGTGGACAAGCTTCGCGTTGTCCGTCCCACGTAGGGTGGATGACGCTGTTTCATCCACCATTCGCAAACGAACGACGTGTGCACGGCGGCATCCCAGCTCCAGCCGCCGCGTGCGCCTCGGTGGACAAGCTTCGCCTTGTCCACCCTACGTGGGTGAATGGCGCGCTTGAATGCGCCATCGCCGCGTAAGGGGCTAGGCAAGTGGCCTTCAGAGGGTCTCGCTGCGGTCCGCCCAGGCCAACAGATGCGCATGCAGTGCCGCGGCCGCCGGCGACAGCGCGCGCGTGCGCTCCCAGCCCAGGCACAAGCGGCGACGGGCCCAGGGCTCGCGCAGCGGCGCGCCATGCACCGCCGTGGTGAGCTGCGGCAGGACCGCGGCGGGCACCACCGCCACGCCGACGCCGGCGGCGACCATGTGCGCGATGGCCTCGAAAGTAGGCAGACGCACGCGATAACGCAGCGTCAGGCCCAGGCGCGCGGCCTGGGCTTCCAGGTGCTGTTGCAGGGCGCTGCCTGGCGCCAGCCCGATGAAGGGCTGGCCTGCCAGTTCGACGAAGGCCGGCGCTTGCGCATGAGCAGCGCCATCGGCAGCGGGCAGCAGGGCCACCAAGGCATCGTGCGCGAACGGGTGCAGCTGCAGGGCCGGCGTGGCCGCTGCATCTGACAGGATGCCCAGCTCGGCCACGCCTGCCTCCACCGCCTTGGCGATGTCCTCGCTGCCGCGTTCCAACAGCGCCACCTCGATGCGCGGATGCAGGGCCAGCCACGGTGCGAGCGCACGCGGCAGGCAGTGACCGACCGCTGCGGTATTGGCCATCACCCGCACGGTTCCGCCGCTGCCGCGGGCATGCTCGGCCAGCGCCCCTTGCAGCAGACGCGATTGCCGCAGCATCAGTCGTGCGTGATGGGCCAAGGCCTCACCTGCCGCGGTCGGCCGCACGCCTCTCGGCAGGCGCTGCAGCAGCGCCACGGCAGCATGGTCCTCCATCGCGCGCAGTCGTTCGCTGGCCGCGGCCAGGGACAGGTGCGCGCGCTCGGCACCGGCGGTGATGCTGCCGGCTTCCAGCACGGCCAGGAACAGACGCAGATCGGGCAGGTCGAAGCGCAATGCGGGTCCTCCTTCGGCTGCCCCGAAGGCGGGCATCGGCGATCCCGCATTGTGCCCCTGCCAGCGAACGCGTCCCATGCACCCATGGAAACTTCGAGCGCGTTGTGGTGGCTGTTGGTGCTGGGCACCTTCCTCATGGCCGGTGGCGTGAAAGGCGTCACCGGCATGGGTCTGCCGACGGTGGCCATGGGCGTGCTGGGGGCCTTGATGCCGCCAGCGCTGGCGGCGTCCCTGCTGTTGCTGTCATCACTGGTGACCAACGTGCTGCAGCTGGCCGGCGGCGGCCAGCTGCGACCTCTGTGGCGGCGCCTGTGGCCGATGCAGCTGGTGGCCGCGCTCGGCACGCTGCTGGCCTCGGCCTGGCTGGCCGGCGGCTCGGCCCAAGGCACGGTGCGACTGCTGGGTCTGGCACTGGCGCTGTATGCGCTGGTGGCGTTGCTGGTGCGCCCGGTACGCGTGCCGCCATCGCTGGAACGCGTCCTGTCGCCCCTGATCGGTGGCATCACCGGTGTGGTGACGGGGGTGACCGGCGTGTTCGTGATCCCCGCAGTGCCATATCTGCAGTCGCTGGCACTGCCGCGCGAGTCGCTGGTGCAGGCACTCGGCCTGTCCTTCACGGTCTCCACGCTGGCGCTTGCCGCCGGGCTGGCATGGCACGGCGCGCTGTCGCTCGATCATCTGCTGCCCTCGCTGCTCGCGGTGCTGCCCGCGCTAGTCGGCATGTGGCTGGGTCAGCGCCTGCGTCGGCGCATCAGTCCCACGGCCTTTCGTATCGGCTTTCTGGTCTGCCTGCTGTTGCTGGGCGTGGAGCTGGCCTGGCGCGGCTGACGCGAAGCTTGAGCACGACCGCCGCCGTCGATAGGCTCGGGCTTCCCTCTCACGTCGTCGCCTGTCCATGGATGTGGTGTTTCCCGCCGATACGGCGTTGATCGTGGTCGATCTGCAGCCGGACTTCATGCCCGGCGGTGCGCTGGCCTGCTTCGAGGGCGATGCCATCGTGCCGGGCATCGCCCGACTGCTGGCTGCGCGTCGCTACCAGACCGTGGTGGCCACCCAGGACTGGCATCCGCCCGCGCATGCCTCCTTCGCCGCCCAGCACGCCGGGCAGGTCCCATTCCAGGTCATCGCCTTGCATGGGCAGCCGCAGACGCTGTGGCCGGACCACTGCGTGCAGGGCACGCCTGGTGCCGAGCTCGACCCGCGCGTGGACTGGTCCTGCGCCGATCTGATCCTGCGCAAGGGCACGCGGGCGCAGGTCGATTCCTACAGCGCCTTCCGCGAAAACCACGGCCCGGACGGCACGCGTCCTTCCACCGGGCTTGCCGGCTGGCTGCGCGAGCGCGGGATCGCCCAGGTGCACGTGTGCGGCCTGGCGCGCGATGTCTGCGTGCTGTGGACCGCCCAGGACGCGCAGGCCGAAGGCTTCGGTGTGCGCTTCCTGTGGGAGCTGACGCGGCCGGTGTCGCCGGCCGGCGATGCGCCCACGCGGGAGGCGCTGCAGCAGGCGGGGATCGCCATCGGGTAAGCTCGGCGGTGTCCACCAGCCGGTGGACACCTTGGGGAAAGGGGAGTGGCGATGTGGGGATGGATCGTGCTGCTGGTGGTGATCGCACTGCCGGTCTTGTGGGGGATCGGCATCTACAACGGCCTGGTGACCGCGCGCAATGCGTATCGCAACGCGTTTTCGCAGATCGACGTGCAACTGCAGCGCCGTTTCGACCTGATCCCCAACCTGGTGGAAACGGCCAAGGCCTATCTGGCCCATGAGCGGCAGACGCTGGATGCGGTGATTGCCGCGCGCAGCGCCGCGCAGTCCGGGCTGGCCGCGGCCAAGGCGCAACCAGGCGATGCCGAGGCGATGGCGCGGCTCTCGGCGGCGCAAGGACAGCTGGAATCCGGCCTGGGCCGGCTGATGGCCGTGGCCGAGGCCTACCCGGACCTGAAGGGCAACCAGAACATGATGCAGGTCAGCGAGGAGCTGGCCAGCACCGAGAACCGCCTGTCCTTCGCGCGCCAGGCCTACAACGACAGCGTGATGGCCTACAACAACCGGCGCGAAGTGTTCCCTGCCAGCCTGATCGCCAACAACTACCGCTTCGGCCCGGCCGCACCGCTGGAACTGCCGAGCGCGCAGGCCGAGCAGATCCGCGCAGCGCCGACGGTACGTTTCTGACCGCGGCCCGGTCCTGACCGCTGCGCATCGCCTCGCGGGGGATGGCGTGAATTTCTTCGAGCACCAGGCCGCTGCCCGTCGGCGCTCACGGCAGCTGATGTGGATGCTGGCCGGGGCGGTGGCCTGCATCATCGCGCTGGTGGACATGGGCGTGCTGCTGGTGGCCGGTTTCAGCGGCGTCCTTTCCTGGCGTGTGCTGGTGCTGACCAGCCTGGCGGCGCTGGCGACGATGGCCGTCGCCGCGCTGTGGCGACTGTCCAGCCTGCGCGAGGGAGGTGCGTCGATCGCGCTGGGCATGGGCGCCGAGGAGGTGGATGCCGCCCCGGTCGACTCTGCCCGGCGTCGCCTGCGCAACGTGGTGGAGGAGATCGCCATCGCCTCGGGCGTGCCGATGCCCCGCCTGTTCGTGCTGTCCAGCGAGGACGGCATCAATGCCTTTGCCGCCGGCTACGCGCCGACCGACGCGGCCATCACCGTCACCGCCGGGGCCATGCGCCAGCTCAACCGCGACGAGCTGCAGGGCGTGATCGCCCATGAATTCAGCCACATCCTCAACGGCGACATGCGGTTGAACGTGCGCATGATCGGCCTGCTGTTCGGTATCACCGTGCTGGCCGAGTGTGGGCGCAAGGCGTTGCATGTGGTGCGCGGGCGTGGCCGCAGCGGATTGGGCCTGGCGGTGCTGGCGGCCCTGGCGCTGCTGGTGGCCGGCAGCGTCGGGCTGTTTTTCGCCAAGCTGATCAAGGCGGCCATCAGCCGCCAGCGCGAGTTCCTGGCCGACGCCTCGGCGGTGCAGTTCACCCGCCAGACCAGCGGCCTGGCCGGCGCATTGAAGAAGATCGCCGGCCTGCCAACGGGCTCGCGCCTGTCGCATGCGCAAGGGGCCGAGGAAGTCAGCCACATGCTGTTCGGCGAGGGCCTGGACGGACTGGACTGGTTCGCCACCCATCCGCCGCTCCTGGCGCGCATCCGCATGCTGGAGCCGGGCTTCCGGGAAGGTGGCCTGCGCGCGCTGCGCGAGCGTTGGGGGCAGGTCTCACCGGACGGCCTGGCCGAGGACCTGGCCCTTGGTCTGGCGCCAGACACGGTGGGGCTGCCCGCCGCCTCAAGCCAGGTGCTGCTGCAGCCTTCCCAGGTCGTGACGCAAGTGGCCCGGCCGGCCTTGCACGAACTGGCCCAAGCCGCCGGCCTGCGCCAGGCGATCGATCCGCAGCTGCATGCGCTGGTGGTGCAGCCGCAGGCCGTGCAGGCCGTGATCCTGGCGCTGCTGCTGGACGGCGCGCCCGAACGCAGGGCTGCGCAGCAGGCGCTGATCGCCCAGCGCCTGGGCGCGCCGGTGGCCGGCCAGGCCGTGCGCGTGCACCGGGTGTGGGGGCAGGCCCTGCACCCGGTGCTGCGCCTGCCGCTGGTGTCGCTGGGCTTCCCGGCGCTGCGTCAGCACACGCCAGAAGACCTGCAGGTGTTTTCGGCGACCGTTGATGCCCTGATCCACGACCAGGGTGGGATGACCACGTTCACCTACTGCCTGGGCTGGTTGGTACGGGTGCAACTGCGTGAGGCCAGGCGGCCGCGCATGGTCCGCCAGCACGGTGCGCTGGCCTTGTCGGCGGTGCGCGCCGAGTGCGTGCTGCTGCTGGCCACGCTGGCCCATGCCGGGCACGAGGATCCGATCCAGGCCCAGCGTGCCTTCCGCGCCGGGGCGCAGGCGCTGTTCACCGGTGCGGCGCCGCCCTACCGGCCCCCGTCCGCCGGTCTGCACGCGCTGGATGGGGCCTGGCCGCGCCTGGATGAACTGGCGCCGGCGGGCAAGCAACAGCTGGTCGCCGCACTGGTGCGGGCGATCGGACAGGACGGTCGCATGGCGGTGGAGGAAGCCGAGCTGTTGCGCGTGGTCTGCGCCATCCTGCACTGCCCCCTGCCGCCCCAGCTGCCATCCCCGATCGCCTGATCCTGCATGCGCCGCTCAAGCCTGCGGCGCGGCCTGCGGCAGGGGTGGGGCGGCGGTGGGCCGTCCCAGCGGATCCAGCGCGATCATGGTGAAGCGGCCCTTGGTGCAGAGCTTGCGCTCGCCGCTGAGCAGGTCCTCGGTGATCACGTCCACTTCCACGTTCATCGAGCTGCGGCCCACCCGCACGATGCGCGCCACCACTTCCACCAGGTCGCCCTTGTGGATCGGCTGGTTGAAATCGACCTGTTCCGAGCGCGCGGTGACCACGGTGGTGCGGGCATAGCGCGAGGCGACGATGAAGGCGGCCATGTCCATCCACGCCAGGGCCTGGCCGCCGAACAGCGTGCCCAGGTGGTTGGTGTGGTCGGGGAACACCATGTGCAGCAGCCGCGCCTCGGTGGGGCGCACGTCGTGGGTGGGCAGTTCGGACATGGGCAGTGCTCGGCGGCGAGGGAAGCCACAGCCTACGCGCGCGGCGGTGTCGGCGACGAGACCGCGGTGGCCGCGCCGCTCAGGCCTCGAGCAGGTCCAGGTCGCTGACCACGCGGTCGCGGCCCCCGCGCTTGGCCTGGTACAAGGCCTCGTCGGCCCGGCGCAGCAGTTCGGTGGGCGACTCGCCCGCGCGCAGCCAGGCCACGCCGATGGAACTGGTGACCGGCAGGCGCAGGCCATCGACATCCACCGGCTGGCCGCTGATGGAAGAGTGCAGCGCCTCCAGTCGCGCGATGGCCGGTTGCTTCAGCCCCGGCAGCACCGCCAGCAGTTCCTCACCGCCATAGCGACCCACCGCATCGGACCCGCGCATGCTGCGCGAAAGCCGGTTGGCCACGGTCACCAGCACGGTGTCCCCGGCCAGGTGTCCGTGGGTGTCGTTGATCTGCTTGAAGTGGTCCAGGTCGATCAGCGCCACCGCCAGCGGATGCCCGCCCTGGCGCGCGTGCACGCATTGCTCGGACAGCAGCTCGATGATGCTGGCGCGGTTGCGCAGGCCGGTCAGGCCGTCGTGCGTGGCCTGCACCTGCAGCGCCGCGCGCACCTGTTCCAGCGCGAACTTGTCCGCCTCCAGCTCGCGCGTGCGCACGGCTACCAGGCTTTCCAGCTCGCGCTCGCGCGCCCGCACGCTGCGCAGGCGGACGTGCCACACCAGGACGATCAGCCCCGAGGCCAGCGCGAACCAGGCCCCCAGGGCCGGCACGCTGCGCCACCACGGCGGCTGGAGCTGGAAGCCGAAGCTGACGATGGGCGATTGCGCGCGTCGGGCCAGGTCCAGGGCCTGCACTTCGATGGTCTGCTCGCCCGAGGCCATCGACGGGAAGTCCAGGGTGCGGCTGCTGGTCTCGATCCAGTCGTCCTGGCGCCCGCGCAGGCGGTAGCGGAAGCGCAGCATGTCCTGGCTGGCGGTGCTGCCCGGGGTGGACAGGGTCACGCGCACCGGCTGCTGCTGCCAGGCCAGCACCGCGCCACGCGCGATGCGCTTGCCGCCGCGCTCGACGCGGGTGATGCGCAGGTCTACCGGGGCGCGCTCCAGCAGCTGGTCCGGGCGCAGCAGGTGGCTCACGCCGCGCGAGCTGCCGACCCAGATCGAGCCGTCGGTGTCCTCGAAGAAGGCACCCTCGGAGATGTCCTCGCTGATCAATCCGTCGTTTTCCAGCAAACGCGTCCAGTGGCCTTCGTGCAGCACGTCCAGTCCCATGCTGCCGCCGACCCACAACCGGCCCCGGCTGTCGTGGCGGATGAAGTAGGGCAGCGAATCGGCCAGCAGTGCGTCCTCGACCGCTTCCAACCGGACCGTGTCCTGGTCGACCGTGCCGTGGAACAGGCCGGCATCGTCCACCGCCACCCACAGCGTGCCGTCCTTGGCCAGGGAGAGCTTGTCGAACAGCGCGTTGGGCAGCTGGCCTTGCACCCGCAGCGGCGTGGCCGCCCCGGTGTCGCCATCCACGCGGATCAGCCCGGCCTTGCCGGCGAACCACAGCCGTCCCTGCCGGTCCTCGGCCACGTCGCCGAAGCTGACATCGGGCAGCGCCTCGAAGCGGCGCGGCTGCGGGTGGGCCAGGTCGTCGATCACGTACACACCCTGGGTGGTGCACAGCCACAGGCGACCGCGCCGGTCGAACAGGAAGCGCCGCAGCTTGTACGGCAGCGTGGCGATCTGGTCCAGCAGCAGCCCGTCCGAGCGCAGGACCTGGCCGCTGTAGAGCGCCACCCAGGTCGCCCCGTCCGGACCGACGGTCAGCCCGAAGACGTTGCGCAGCGGCGCGCCCGAGCGCAGGCGCAGCGGCTGGATCGCACCACTGCCCGGTGCCTGGCGGTAGATGCCCCGCTCGTTGCCGAACAGCATCGCGCCCTGGCGGTCGCGCACCAACGCCCAGTTGGGAAGGCCCTTCAAACCGTTGGCCGCGGTCCAGTTCTGCACGCCTTCATAGCCACGCCAGCGCAACACGCCCAGGCCGGCGTAGCCCAGCCACAGTTCGCCGTCGCCGGTGGCCAGCACCGCATTGGGGGGGATGTCGGGCAGGCCCTGGTCGGTGTCGAAGTCCTGCCATTGCCCGCCTTGCCAGCGCAGCAGCCCGGTGTCGCTGCGGGTCAGCACGCGGCCGCGCGCGTCCTCGGTCAGATCCAGGTGGCGGGTGAAGGAGGACAGGCTGGCCGGCGCCGGCGGCGTGCGGTCCTCGAAGCGCCCGGCGTGTCGCGGCAGCGCGATCACGTGGCCGGGTGCGCGCGCCCACAAGGTGCCGGCGCGATCGCGCAGGAAGCTGGTCCAGGTGTCGGCTGGCACGCCGTCCTCGACACCCAGGCTGCGGAAGGCGCCATCGCTGCCTCGCACGCACAGGGTCTGTCCGCAGCCGAACCACAGCGTGCTGCCGTCGCGGTAGACCGCGCCCAGGTCCTTGGCCAGCGGCTGGGCCATTTCCACGGCGCCGTCGAACAGCGGCGCCACCGACCAATGCCGACCCTTGCGCAGGACCTGTAGGGCGCGCCCGTGGCTGAGCACCACCGCCCCGTCGGCGGTGGCCACCACGGTGTGGCCCACGCTGAAGGGGATGGCCGCGCCATCGGAATTGCGGACCCGTTCGGCGCGGTCCCCGTCCCAGTAGTACAGGTCGGCAGCGGTGGCCACCCAGATGCCATTGCCATCCAGGGTCGGCGCGGCCTGCATCACGTACGCATCGTCCAGGCCCGCTTCCTTGCCCACGCGCTCGAAGCGTTCGCCTTCGTAGTGGTACAGGCCGGCGTAGGTGCAGGCCCACACACCGCCACGGACGTCTTCCACCAGGCAGTCCGCCGCCAGGCTGCGCAAGCCGTCGGCGGTGCCGTAGGTCCGCAGCGAGGCGACCTGGGCCTGCGCCGTCAGCCCGGCCAGCGGCAACAGCAGCCCCAGCACCGCGCGCAGGACGCGGTGACGACGGGCACCGACACGGGCCGGCTGGCGGGAGTGGCTGGCGTTCAAGGCGGGAGGTTCTGCTCTATTACCGCCAAGATCGGCCCGCCACCTGATGACTTGAGCGCCGCCGCGCGGCGAGGGCGAAGGCGGGATGGCGCGCACGCTCGGCGGGCCTTCCCGCGCGCGCCTTGCGCTCCATCCGACGATCGCCTGGCATGGCCCGGGCATCTTGGGCGTGCGCCGGCCAACGGCGGGGTCTGGCCCATGCAGTATGGTGGGCAATCCAGCAGGTCCTGCACGCCCTCCATGCCCGACAAACCCTCCCGGTCCAGCGACGCGCCCCGTTCCAAGGTGCAGATGGCCGACATCGCCCGCATGGCGGGCGTGTCCGAATCCACCGTTTCGCGCGCGCTGGCCGACAATCCGCTGGTGGCCGAGCGCACCCGCGCCTACGTCAAGCAGCTGGCCGCCAGCGCCGGCTACCAGGTCGACCCGGCCGCGCGCAGCCTGCGTTCGCGCCGCTCCTACACCGTCTGCGTGGCCGTGCCCTTGATGCACGCCTTCGAACAGCCGCTGTCGGACCCGTTCATGATGACGATGCTGGCGCTGCTGGCCGAGGAACTGACCGGCAACGGCTACAGCATGCTGCTGTCCAAGGTGGACCGGCACCAGGACGGCTGGGTCGAGCGGCTGGCGCGCAGCAGTCGCGCCGACGGCCTGGTGATGCTGGGGCAGAGCTCCGAGCACGAGGCGATGAACGCCGCCGCGCGCGAGGGTTGGCCGATGGTGGTCTGGGGCAGTCGCATGCCCGGCCAGGCCTACGTCAGCGTCGGCAGCGACAACCGCCGCGGCGGCGAGCTGGCCACCGCGCACCTGATCGAGGCCGGGCGTCGGCGCATCGCCTTCCTGGGCGACGAACAGCTACCCGAGGTGGCGCCGCGCTTTGCCGGCTACCGGGCGATGCTGGAGCAGCACGGACTGGCGTTCGATCCGCGCCTGCACGCGCGCAGCCACTTCGTCAGCGAGGACGCCTACCGCCTGACCCGGGCCATGCTGAAGAAGGCCGAGCCGCCCGATGGCGTGTTCGCCGCCTCGGACCTGATCGCGCTCGGGGCGATCCGCGCCCTGGTCGAGGCGGGCCTGCGGGTGCCGCAGGACGTGTCCCTGGTCGGCTTCGACGACCTGCCGCTGGCCAGCTACAGCCAGCCGCCACTGACCACCGTGCGCCAGGACCTGACCCTGGCGGCGCGGCTGATGGTGGACCGCCTGCTGGCGCTGATCGATGGCGGCACCGCCGATTCGCAGGAGATGCCGGTGCAGCTGGTGGTGCGCGAGTCGGCCTGAGCACGGCCAGCCCCGTGCGGGGTGGCGCGCCTAGCGCAGGCCGTTGGCCAGCGGCGCGCGCACGCCGCGCACGCCGACGAACAGCATCGACACCGCCGCGGCCAGCAGCAGCGCGCCGGCCAGCCGGATCACGTTGCGCGCATCGCCGCCCAGCAGCCAGTCGAAGTACAGCGGCAGCGTCAGGATCTGGATCAGCATCGGCAACACGATGAACAGGTTGAACAGCCCCATGTACACGCCGGTGCGCTCGGGCGGGATGCGCTCGGCCAGCATCAGGTAGGGGTTGCCCATCATGCTGGCCCAGGCCAGGCCGATGCCGATCATCGGCAGCAACAGCAGCCAGCGGTCCTGGATCTGCGGCAGCAACAGCATGCCGATGCCGGCGGCGGTCAGGCAGGCCGCATGGGTGGGCTTGGGCCCGAAGCGCCGGGTGAACGGGACCATCGCAAAGGCGGCCACGAACGCGATGAAGTTGTAGAAGCTGCCGATCTGCCCATTGATCAGCCCGGCCTGGCGGAAGGCATGCGAGGTCGGATCGGTCGTCCCGAACAGCGTGGTCGACAGCGACAACACGATGTACTGCCAGTAGCAGAACATCGCGTACCACTGGAACAGCATGACCGGCGCCAGCTGGCGCATGGTCGGCGGCATGTCGCGCAGCGCGCTGACGATCTCGCGCACGGCCGTGCCCAGGCCACGCCCACCCTGGCGCAGCCGCGCCAGCTCGACAGCAGTGGGCTGCGGTTCGCGCACGCTGCGCGCGGTGAGCAGGATCGAGCCGGCCGAGAACGCCGCGCCGATCACGAAGGCGGCGATGGTGACGTAAGGGATGTGGTGGCTGTTGGCCGCGTCCTGGTCCATGCCCAGCCACACCAGCAGCGAGGGCGTCAGGTAGGCCAGCGTCTGGCCCAGGCCGGTGAACGCGCTCTGGGTCAGGAACCCGAGCGGTCGTTGCTCGGGCCTGAGCACGTCGCTGACCAGCGCGCGATACGGCTCCATGGCCACGTTGTTGGCCGCATCCAGCACCCACAGCAGACACACCGCCATCCACAGCGCGGTGCTGAAGGGCATGGTCAGCAGGCACAGGCTGCACACCAGCGCGCCCAGCACGATGAACGGCAGGCGCCGGCCCCAGCGCGTGGTGGTGCGGTCGCTGATCGCGCCCACCAGCGGCTGCAGCACCAGTCCGGTGACCGGCCCGGCCAGCCACAGGTAGGGCAGGCTGGCGTGGTCGGCGCCCAGGTAGTTGTAGATCGGGCTCATGTTGCTCTGCTGCAACCCGAAGCTGTACTGCACGCCGAAGAAGCCGGCGTTGAGCATCAGCACGCGCGAGAGCGGGAAGCGTGGCGGAAGCGGGGACGGGCGCGAGGTCATGCCGTTGCCTTCAGAAGGGAAGCCGGTGTCGAGAGCCTGCCGGCGCGGCACAGACTGGTCGCTCTGCAATCGTTTGTAACGACGCGCTGCAACACGCAAATCCTTTGATACGAAGGTATTAGGGTCGGTCTAGCGAAATGCTGCAGTGCAAGTTGCAATCGATTGCAAAAGATCAATACTCCGCCGCCACACCGCCGGCCCCTGGGTCGGCCCGGCCCGGGGAGGGACGGTCAGGTGCGCACCGCACGCCAACACCACGAACCGTGAGAGGGGTATTCCAGATGTCCATCAAGACCGCATGTCGCATCCACGTCCTGGCCTGCGCGGTCGGCGCAGCCCTGGCCGCACCGGCCGCCCTGGCCCAGCAGGCCGCGCCGGCGAGCGTCTCTCCCGCCGACGGCGCCACCAACCTGGACATGATCTTCGTCACCGGTACCACCAGCGCCAAGAGCAAGCTGCGCACCGCCGTGGCCGCCAGCACGGTCGGCGCCGAGGCCATCGAGCAGTCCGCCCCGCGCTCCAGCGCCGAGATCCTGCGCAACATCCCCGGCATCCGCTCCGAGTCCAGCGGCGGCGAGGGCAATGCCAACATCGCCGTGCGCGGCCTGCCGGTGGCCTCCGGCGGTGCCAAGTTCCTGCAGTTGCAGGAGGACGGCCTGCCGGTGATGGAGTTCGGCGATATCGCCTTCGGCAACGCCGACATCTTCCTGCGCGCGGACAACACGGTGGAGCGCATCGAGGCCATCCGTGGCGGCTCGGCCTCGACCATGGCTTCCAACTCCCCCGGCGGCATCGTCAACTTCATCAGCAAGACCGGCGATACCCAGGGCGGCAGCGTCGGCATCACCCGCGGCCTGGGCCGCTGGGACAACACGCGCGTGGACTTCAACTATGGCCAACCCTTCGCCGAGGTCTGGCAGTTCAACGTCGGCGGCTTCTACCGCCGCGGCGATGGCGTGCGCGACGCCGGCTACGCCACGGACAAGGGCGGCCAGATCAAGGCCAACCTGACCCGCCTGTTCGACAACGGCTACGTGCGCCTGTACGGCAAGTACCTCAACGATCGCGCCGCCGGTTACCTGCCCGCGCCGGTCGGTGTGCGCGGCAGCGACGGCTCGCCCAGCTTCTACGACCTGTCCGGCTTCGACGCCGGCCGCGACACGCTCTACAGCCCCTACATCCGCAGCACGCTGGCCCTGGACGGGTCCAACCAGCCCGAGCGCGTGCAGCTGGGCGATGGCATGCATCCGCGCTCGCAGGCGATCGGGGCCGAGGCGCAGTTCGACCTGGGCGGCTGGACGCTGACCGACCGCTTCCGCCACGCCGACAACACCGGCCGTTTCGTCGCCCCGTTCCCGGCGCAGATCGCCGACGCGGCCGCCCTGGCTTCGGAAATCGGCGGCGCCGGCGCGCGGCTGCAGGTCGCCAGCGGTCCGGACGCCGGCCAGGCCTACACCGGCATGGCGGTGCGCACCATGTTGTTCAACGTCAAGCTCAACGACCTGAGCAACACCACCAACGACCTCAACCTGGCGCGCGAGTTCGCCACCGGCGCCGACGGCGGCGCGCTCAACCTGAAGTTCGGCCTGTACACCGCGCGCCAGACCATCGACATGGACTGGCTGTGGACCTCGTATGTGCAGTCGCTGGAGCACCGCTCGCAGCTGCTGGATGTCTACACCGCCGGTGGCGCGCCGCTGTCCCAGGACGGTGTTTACGCCTACGGCCAGCCCTACTGGGGCAACTGCTGCACCCGTAACTACGACACCCGCTACACGGTCAATGCGCCGTATGTCGCGCTGACCTGGGACCAGGGTCCGCTTTCGCTGGACGGCAGCCTGCGCTACGACATGGGCACCGCGCGCGGTTCCTACGCGGCGGCCACCACCGCCGCGGTGGACGTCAACGGCGACGGGACGATCCAGGCGCCCGAGCAGCAGGTGGCGGTGATCGACTACCCCAACCGCAAGCCGGTGCACTACGACTGGGACTACCTGTCCTACTCCTTCGGCGGCAACTACCTGCTCAACGACGACCTGGCCGCCTTCGCCCGCTACAGCCGCGGCGCGCGCGCCAATGCCGACCGCCTGCTGTTCGGCATCGTGCGCGACGATGGCTCGGTGTCCTCCAGCGAAGCGGTGAACTTCGTCAAGCAGCTCGAGGGTGGACTGAAGTGGCGCAGTGGCGGCCTGAGCCTGTTCGCCACCGCCTTCGCCGCCCGGACCGAGGAGCAGAACTACGAAGCCACCACCCAGCGCTTCCTCAATCGCAGCTACAAGGCCCATGGCCTGGAGCTGGAGGCGGCCTATCGCGCCGGCGGCTTCGGCCTCAACGGCGGCCTGACCTGGACCGACGCGGAAATCGACAAGGACCAGATCACCCCCAGCAACGTCGGCAATACCCCGCGGCGCCAGGCCAGGTTCGTCTGGCAGCTCACCCCGAGCTATCGCGGCGAGCGCTACGAGGCCGGCGTCAACCTGATCGGCACCACCTCGGCCTATACCCAGGACTCCAACCAGCTGAAGATGCCCGGCTACACCCAGGTCAACCTGTTCGCCAACTACCGCATCACCGAGGGACTGACGCTCTCGGCCAGCGTCAACAACCTGTTTGACACCTTCGGCCTGACCGAGGCCGAAGAAGCCAGCATCCCGGGCGACGGCATCGTGCGCGCCCGTTCGATCGCCGGTCGTACCGCCAGCCTCGGCCTGCGCTACGACTTCTGATCCGCCACCAAGGAGCCCGCCGCGCCCGCCAGGGCGCGGCAACATCATGACCCCCACGTCCTTCCCCCGATCCGCCTTGGTCACCGACACGCCCGACACGAAAGGCCTGGCGCCCGGCACGCGCTGGGAGCGGCACGGGCCGCGCCTGTTCGAGGCCTTGCGCGCGCTGTACGGCGACCATCACGACTACCCCGGCTGGTTGTCCTCCTGGCTGCGCGCCGTGCAGGCGAAGATGGACGAGCGCCCTCGGGAGCTGGCGGAGCTGGATGACACCCGCTCCGGCGACTGGTTCGGGCAGGCGGACATGGCTGGCTACAGCACCTACGTCGATCGCTTCGCCGGCGACCTGCGCGGTGTGGCCACGCGCGTGCCCTACCTGCGCGAGCTGGGCGTGCGCTACCTGCATCTGCTGCCGTTCCTGCGCATGCGTCCGGGCGACAGCGACGGCGGCTTTGCGGTCAGCGATTACGGGCAGGTCGATCCCAGTCTGGGCAGCAACCAGGACCTGCGCGCGTTGACCGCGCAGCTACGCGCGGCCGGCATCAGCCTGTGCGCCGACTTCGTGCTCAACCACACCGCCGACGACCATGCCTGGGCGCAGGCCGCGCGGGCCGGCGATGCGCATTACCGCGGCTATTACCACCTGTATCCCGATCGCCAGATTCCCGACGCCTACGAGCGCACGCTGGGCCAGGTGTTCCCGCGCACCGCGCCGGGCAACTTCAGCTGGTTCGAAGACGCCCAGGCCTGGGCCTGGACCACCTTCTATCCGTTTCAGTGGGACCTGGACTGGCGCAATCCCCACGTCTTCGGCGAGATGGCCCTGGCGCTGCTGGAGCTGGCCAACCTGGGCGTGGAGGTGTTCCGCCTGGACTCCACTGCTTACCTGTGGAAACGGCCGGGCACCGACTGCATGAACCAGCCCGAGACGCACGTGATCCTGCGGGCGCTGCGTGCGCTGGTGGACATCGCCGCGCCCTGCGTGGCGCTCAAGGCCGAGGCCATCGTGCCCATGGACCAGCTGCCGCCGTACTTTGGTCAGGGCGCGTACGCCGGCCAGGAATGCCACCTGGCCTATCACAGCTCGCTGATGGCCGCGGGCTGGTCGGCGTTGGCGTTGCAGCGTGCCGACATCATGGCCAACGTCATCGCGCGCACGCCGCCGCTGCCGCCAGCCGCGGGCTGGCTGGCCTACGTGCGCTGCCACGATGACATCGGCTGGAACGTGCTGCGCGCCGAAGCCGCCGGCGCCACCGGCCTGGCGCCGTTCTCGCTGGCGCAGGTCGAGGCGTTCTACGCTGGGCGCACGCCCGGCTCCTTCGCGCGCGGGGAATCCTTCCAGACCGACGGGCAGGGCGTGCATGGCAGCAACGGCATGACCTCGGCCCTGTGCGGGCTACAGGCGGGCGAGGAAGCCGACGATGAGGCGCTGGCGCAGCAGGCCATCGACCGCATGCTGCTGCTGTACGCGATGGCCATGGCCATGCCGGGCATCCCGATGCTGTACATGGGCGATGAGCTGGCGCTGGGCAACGATGCCCACTGGCGCGCCGATCCGCTGCGTCAGGGCGAGGGCCGCTGGCTGCACCGCCCATCGATGGACTGGGCGTTGCTGGAACGCGCGCAGGCCGACGCCAGCACGCCGCAGGGGCGCGCACTGGAAGGCCTGCGTACGCTGATCGCGACCCGCAAGCGCTTGCCGGCGCTGGCAAGCACCCAGCCCCTGGACACGATCGAGACCGGCGATACGCACGTCTTGGCGGTGCGCCGCGGAACGGACTTCCTGGCGCTCGGCAATTTCTCCGGCAGCACCCGCCAGCTGCCGGTGGAAGCCTTGACCGATGTCGCCTGGACGCTGGTGGCCGGCGGCCAGATCGGCCACATCGGCGCGTCGGTGGAACTAGGGCCTTGGGGATTTGCCTGGCTGTCCCGGCGCGGCTGATCTCGCGCGCACGACAATCCCAGAGCGTGCTTGGTGGTCCGCGTCCAGGCGCACCAGGAAATCGCGCAGCCGCAGCGTGCTGATCGTTGCGGTCTCCACGCCCATGCCGGCCTTGTTGTAGGCACTGTGGCCGACCGCGAAGCTCCGCCCGTACGGCCTGCGGAAGACACGCCGGCGCCTTTGTCCTTGGTCATGGGGTCCTCGGCCTCAGGTCTGTGGCCGGCGCCAGCGCGTGCTGGGCATCGTCAGCGGCCGATGACTGCGCAGGCGCACAACACGGTGAACGCCAGCGTGATTTCTGAGCGACGCGGCACCATTGCCGCGAATTCAATCCGGTCGCACCGCACAGGAGAACGATGACCGGTTATCGGCATTGACTTTGGTCTAGTTTCACCCGCCGAATCATGCGGAACATGCTTTTCCGTCTCTCCTTCGGAGCGCCGCATTGAACATCTCCGCGTTGTCGCAGTGCGCCGCGTTGCTGATGTTGCTCACCCTGGCGCCGGCTGCGCCGGGCGCAGAAACGCCCGACCCGCGCGTGCCGCTCAACGGCGTGCAGGTGCCGCTGTCGGCCTACGCCTCGCCTGAAGCGCGCGCGCGCCTGCAGGCCATGCTCGATGCGAACGCCCGTGGCGAGGTCCCCGGCAAGGACATCGCCGCAGCGCGCGCGTTCTACGATGCGCAGAACAGCGATCGCGTGGCGCGCATGCGCAAGCTCTGGCCGGTGCGCACCAGCGAGCAGCGCTTCGACGGCGTGCTGACCGACGTGGCCGAGCCGGCCGATGGCATCGCGCCGGCCAACAAGGGCCGCGTGCTGATCAATCTTCACGGCGGCGCATTCCTGTGGGGCGCGCGCAGCGGTGCGCTGGCCGAGGCCATTCCCATCGCCGGCGTGGGCAGGATCAAGGTGATCTCGGTGGATTACCGGCAAGGGCCCGAGTACGCCTTCCCCGCCGCCAGCGAGGACGTGGAAATCGTCTACCGCGCGCTGCTGCGCGACCATCGCCCGCAGGACATCGGGATCTACGGTTGCTCGGCCGGCGGTTTCCTGACCGGACAGGTGGTGGCGCGCCTGGTCTCCAGGCAACTGCCGCTGCCCGGCGCGGTCGGCACGTTCTGCGGATCGGTGGCCGCGCCCGACGGCGACTCCATCTACACCGCGGCCGCGCTGGAAGGACAGAAGGTGCCGGCCGGCCCGCCCAAGCTCTCGGAATACCCCTACTTCCGCGGCGCCAACCTGTCCGATGCGCTGGTGTTCCCGGCCAATTCGCAGGCGATCCTCGCCCGCTTCCCGCCGACGCTGCTGATCAGCGGCAGCCGCGACTTCGCGCTCAGCTCGGTGCTGCGCAGCCATACGCTGCTCGACGCGGCCGGCGTGGACGCCGAGCTGCACGTCTGGGACGGCATGTGGCATGCGTTCTTCGTCGACCCCGAACTGCCCGAATCGCGCCAGGTCTAATGCGGTGGTCTGGCGCTTCTTCGACCGCCACCTTGGCCAGGTCCCGGCCGCCGCCCGCAAGGAACGTTAGGACCATGGCCTTGCGCTATGCCACCCTGCGCGCATCTGCAGCAGCACGTGGACAGCGGCGCGATCAGCCGCTACGCCCGGCCCGATGAACTGATCGTGGTCGGGGCGCTGCCGCGCGCCAGCGTCGGCAAGATCGACAAGAACGTTCCGCGCGCGCGCCTGGCGCAGCGCGACGCCTTCCAGCGCGACTGATCCGACGACGGCGCGTGCGCCGTCGTCGCCTGCTCGCCCTGGTGTCGTGTTGACGGCATCCCGACGCCAGCTGACGCCACGGATCGACATCGCCCCCGGCCGCGTGGGTCTCCAGCGGCTGTTGGCGTTCACAGGCGATGCTCGCCAAGGCGACCTGCGCGACCGCCGGCCCGACCAGGGAGAGCATCGCCAGCGTTGCGCCGATGGCGTGACCAAACCGGACCGTGGCGATGCCGCGCGGTCTGCGGGGGCGAATGTCCCCCGGACTGAAGGCAGTCCGATAGCGACTTGGTCCAGCGGCTGCGCAACCTCCCCAATCACACCCATCTGGCCCCGAATCGCTTCCAGTCCGGACCTGGGTGCGAGGCGTTGCCTTTCAGAACGCGTGGTCGAACCCGACCTCACCCTGCACGCCGACCTGGTAGGACGAGACGCGGCGCTCGAAGAAGTTGGTCAGCTCCTGCACGTCCTGCAGCTCCATGAACGGCAGCGGGTTACGCACGTTGTAGCGGCGCTCCATGCCCAGCTTGGCGAAGTGATTGTCCGCGCAGTGCTGCAGGTACTGGCGCATGTCGCGGATGGAGATGCCGGCCACGCCTCCGGAAAGCACGTCCTCGGCGAACTGCAGCTCGCACTCGATGGCCTCTTCCAGCATGTCGTAGACCTGCTGCTGCATCTGCGCATCGAACAGGTCCGGCTCTTCCTCGCGCACCACGCGCACGCCCTCGAAGGCGAAGGCCATGTGGCAGCTCTCGTCGCGGAACACCCAGTTGGTGCCCGAGGCCAGGCCCGGCAACAGGCCGCGCGAGCGGAAGTAGTACACGTAGGCAAACGCCGCGAAGAAGAACAGACCCTCGATGCACGCGGCGAAGCAGATCTGGTTGAGCAGGAACTGCCGACGGTGCGCGCGCGTCTCCAGGCGCGTCAGGTCCTGGATGGTGTCCATCCACTTGAAGCAGAAGTCGGCCTTCTTCTTGATCGAGGGGATGTTCTCCACCGCGGCGAAGGCCTTGATGCGCTCGCCCGGATCCGGCAGGTAGTTGTCCAGCAGGGTCAGGTAGAACTGAACGTGCAGCGCTTCCTCGTACAGCTGCCTGGACAGGTACATGCGCGCTTCGGGCGCATTGAGGTGCTGGTACAGGTTGAGCACCAGGTTGTTGGACACGATCGAATCGCCGGTGGCGAAGAAGGCCACCAGGCGATGGATCAGGTGCCGATCGGCCGGCGTCATCTTGTCGTGCAGATCGGTGATGTCGATCTGGAAGTTGATCTCGTCCACCGTCCAGCTGTTCTTGATTGCATCCCGATACATGTCATAGAACTGCGGATAGCGCATGGGGCGCAGGGTCAGTTCGAAACCGGGATCGAGGAGCATCTGGCGAGGAGTGAGCGGAGAGGAGTGAGGAGTGAGCGGGGCGGTCGCTGACATGGGAATTAGGGATTTCCTGATGGAAGGGCGAGGTGGCGCGGCGCACGATACGAAACGGAGGTCGGAATGCACTACAGCACCACAACGCTATGGAACAAGGCGATGCGGCTTGCGGAACTGGTCTGTCGTAGCGTGGCCGGGCTTCCGGCGGAAGAACGCTACGGCATGCGGCTCCAGCTCACCCGCGCATCGGTGTCCGTGGCCAGCAACATCGCAGAAGGCTGGACACGGGAGTCAAAACGCGAGCGACGCCAGTTCCTGTCCATGGCACATGGCTCGCTCTCTGAATTACACACACAACTGATCCTCTGTGAGCGTGTGCACTGGCTTCCTGCAGCTGCACTACTCGAACCACTGCGGCTGATCGATGAAATCAGCCGCATGCTCACCGTGCTGCGCCGGAAGGCAAGGGAGAGATGAGAAGCGAGCACGATGGCTTTCGCTCACTCCTCACTCCTCTCCACTCACTCCTACATCACTGGCAGGCCTCGCAGGCTTCAGGATTCTCCAACGAGCAACTCACCGCCTCGACCGGGGTATAGGCCGGCTTGGGGGCCTCGGACGCGCCATGACTGATCGTCGCCTTGGCGATGCGGGTGGCCGGGCGCGAGCGCAGGTAGTAGGTGGTCTTGATACCCTGCTTCCAGGCGTACATGTACATGGAGGACAGCGCGCCGATGTTCGGGCTTTCCATGAACAGGTTCAGCGAGGCGGACTGGTCGATGAAGGCGCCGCGGTCGGCGGCCATGTCGATCAGCGAGCGCATCGGCAGTTCCCAGGCGGTGCGGTACACCAGGCGCAGGGCCTCCGGGATCGGCGCCAGGCCCTGGATCGAGCCTTCGGCCAGCTTGATGGCATCGCGCATTTCCGGCGTCCACAGGCCCAGCTTCTTAAGCTCGTCCACCAGGTAGCGGTTGACCTGCAGGAAGTCGCCGGACAGGGTCTCGCGCTTGAACAGGTTGGACACCTGCGGCTCCACGCACTCGTAGCAGCCGGCGATGGAGGCGATGGTGGCAGTCGGGGCGATGGCGATCAGTAGCGAGTTGCGCAGGCCATGGGCCTTGATGCGCTCACGCAGCGCATCCCAGCGCGCGGTGTCCTCGGGCACCACGCCCCAGGCGTCGAACTGCAGTTCGCCCTGGGCGGCGCGGGTGTCGGCGAAGGACGGGTGCTTGCCGCGCTCCTGGGCCAGCTCGCACGAGGTCTCCAGTGCATGGAAGTAGATGGTCTCGGCGATCTTCTTGCTGATCGCGCGCGCCTCGGGGCTGTCGAAGGCCAGGCGCTTGCGGAAGAACACGTCCTGCAGGCCCATGCAGCCCAGCCCGACCGGGCGCCAGCGCAGGTTGCCGCGGCGGGCGGTCTCGATCGGGTAGAAGTTCAGGTCGATCACGCGGTCCAGCTGGCGCACGGCCAGGCGCACGGTTTCGGCCAGCTTGTCGAAATCGAAATCGCCGTACTCGTCGAAATGGCGGCCCAGGTTGATCGAGCCCAGGTTGCACACCGCGGTCTCATCGTTGGAGGTGACCTCCAGGATCTCGGTGCACAGGTTGGACAGGTGGATCACGTTGCCTGCGCGCAGGGTCTGGTTGGAGGCCTTGTTGCACTTGTCCTTGAAGGTCATCCAGCCGTTGCCGGTCTCGGCCAGGGTGCGCATCATCCGCGCGTACAGCTTGCGCGCCGACACGGTCTTGCTGGCCTTGCCCTGGGTCTCGGCCTGCACATAGGCGCGCTCGAAGGCATCGCCGTACAGGTCGGTCAGCTCGGGCACCGCCTTGGGGTCGAACAGCGACCACTGCGCGTCGGCTTCCACCCGCGCCATGAACAGGTCCGGCACCCAGTTGGCCAGGTTGAGGTTATGGGTGCGGCGGGCGTCGTCGCCGGCGTTGTCGCGCAGCTCCAGGAAATCGTCGATGTCGGCGTGCCAGGTTTCCAGGTATACGCAGGCCGCGCCCTTGCGCTTGCCGCCCTGGTTTACCGCCGCCACCGAGGAATCCAGCGTCTTCAGCCACGGCACGATGCCGTTGGAATGGCCGTTGGTGGACTTGATCAGCGAGCCGCGCGCACGCACCCGGCTGTAGCTCACGCCGATGCCGCCGGAGAACTTGGACAGCTGGGCGATGTCGCCGTACTTGGCGTAGATCGACTCCAGCGAATCCTGCGGCGAATCCAGCAGGAAGCAGCTGGAGAGCTGCTCGTGGGTGGTGCCGGAGTTGAACAGCGTCGGGCTGGACGGCAGGTAGTCCAGGTGCGCCATGCGCTGGTACAGGGCCAGGGCCTCGGGCACGTCCTCGCTCAGCGCGCTGGCGATGCGCAGGAAGAACTGCTGCGGGGTCTCGATGACCTTGCGGGTATGCGGATGGCGCAGCAGGTAGCGGTCGTACAGGGTGCGCAGGCCGAAGTACTCGAACTCGCGGTCCAGGCTGCTATCGATCGCGTCGTTGAGCTTGCGCGCGTTGACCTGCACGAAGTTGAGCAAGCGGTCGTTGATCAGGCCGACCTCGTGGCCGCGGGCCACCGACTGCGAGAAGGCGTGGATCTCCTGGCCGGAGACTTCCTTGGCGATGAAGTTGGCCAGCAGGCGCGCGGCCAGACGGCCGTACTCGGGTTCCTCGCCGATCAGCAGGGCGGCGGTGCGGATGGACAGCTCGTCCAGCTCCTGCGTCGTGGCGCCGTCGTACAGACCGGAAATGGTGCGGGTGGCCACGCGCATCGGGTCGATGGCGTGCAGGCCCTCGGCGCAGCGCTGGATCGCGCGCACGATCTTGTTCAGGTCCACGGCCTCATCGCCGCCGTTGCGCTTCTTCACGCGCATGGCGGTGGCAGTCGGCGGCGGGGTCAGCAGGAACTCTGCGTCGGCCGGACGCTGCGCCACGGAAGTTTCGGTCTGGGTCACGGGCTTGGAATCTCCATGTGGGTGCACATCCCGAACCTTCCCCTCGAAGGCGTGGGCATTGGCGCGAGTCCCGAAGCATGGAAAGGCGGCGTCGCAGCAGCCGCGACACGGATCGGGTCCGTGGTCGGGCCTTGCGTCACCAGCCATCTCCCCTTCGGAGACCTCGCGGCCGGCACCGCGCGTCGTGCATCGCGCGGCTGTCGGCAGGTCTTCGGACTGATGGGCTTGAAGCCAGGAACGAGTGGGGAGGAACGAGGAACGAGAGAAAGCGTTGCAGTTCCACTCGTTTCTCGTTCCTCTCCGCTCGTTCCCGCCTCTCCTAGCCGCCGCTTCCCAGGACCCAACGGTCCCAGTGCACATGGCGGGGTCGTTCCCAATCACCGCTGCGGGGCAGTGCCGGACTGGGCCGCGATGGCCGCACCGGCTTCCCTTTTGATCCAAGGGATTGCGTCCCCCGGAACCGACGACCACAAGATAGTGGGGTCGTTTTGGTCCGTCAACGGCAAATCTTGTGCATAAGTTGTGCGCACATCCCAATCGCCAAGGCTGGTGGGCGTTTGCGGCGGATGCACAAGATGCGCAGGACCTGCCCAGCCGTTGACGCGGCCTTGCCCATGGGTGTCCGATGGTCGCCAGGCACCTAGGCCCCTGGAGGGCGATGGCACCCACGCGTGTCCAGCGCGCCCTGCCACCTTGCCCCGCCGGAACCCTCTGCATGCACGACAACACCGTGTTTCACGACCCCTCACCGCTGCGCCGCGCCGTGTGGTGGGGCCTGGGGCTGGCCGCGGTGGTGCTGACGCTGTGGGCCGCGCAGGCCGTGGCCGTGCGCTGGGAGGACCAGCCGAACCTGCGCCAGGCCATGCGCGATGGCCTGGTCTGCGCCGCCGCGACCGCGCTCGGGGCGCTGCCGGTGCTGGCCATCCGCGCCGTGCCGCAGCGCGTGGCGGACTGCCTGCTCGGGTTCGGCGCCGGGGTCATGCTGGCGGCCACGGCGTTCTCGCTGATCGTGCCGGGGCTGGACGCGGCCGGGCAGCAGGGGCTGGACGGCATCCGCTCCGGCCTGCTGGTCAGCGTGGGCATCTGCCTGGGCGTGGGCATGATGCTGCTGATGGACCGCCTGGTGCCGCACGCGCACCTGGATGCCGATGGCAAGACCACGCGCCGGGTGATGGGGCGACTGTCGGACTGGCTGCCGCCGCAGGTGATGCTGTTCGTGCTGGCCATCACCCTGCACAACATCCCCGAGGGCATGGCCGTGGGCGTGGCCTCCGGCTCGGGCATGGAGCACGCCAGCACCTTCAGCATGGCCATCGCCCTGCAGGACATCCCCGAGGGCCTGGTGATCGCGCTGTCGCTGCGCACGGCCGGCGTGGCGCGCGGGCGCGCGGTGCTGATCGGCGTGCTGTCCGGCCTGGTCGAACCGGCCGGAGCGATCGTCGCGGCGCTGGCGGTGGGGGCCTTCTCCACGCTGCTGCCCTGGGGCCTGGCCTTCGCCGCCGGCGCCATGCTCTTCGCCGTCAGTCACGAGGTCATCCCCGAGTCGCACCGCCACGGCCATGAGACCTGGGCGACCTTCGGCCTGACCCTGGGCTTCTGCCTGATGATGGTGATGGATACGGGGTTGGGGTGAGGGCTGGAGGCTAGGAACGAGTGGGGCGAGCATTCCCGTCGTTGCCATGCGTTCGCGAGCGAGGAACGAGGGGAGAGGAACGAGGAACGAGTCAGAGCAGGCGCTTTCTCTCTTTCCTCGTTCCTCATCACTCGTTTCTCTGCTTCAGCTTCTGCCCGGCAGCTCGCAGTTCCTCCGGCGAGATCAGTCCATCCCCGTCCGCGTCGATCCGGTCGAAGGCCTTGGACAGGCGCGGCATGTCCTTGACCTCCTCGCGGCTGAGCATGCCATCGCCATTGGCGTCGGCGGCCTTGAGCTTCTGCAGCGCCTCTGCGGCCCTGGGGTTGACGCTCTGGGCGTTGGCCAGGCAGGTCAGGGCGACCAGGGCGGCCGCTACGCAGCAGCGCAGCAGCGGAGAGATCGGGCGGGGCATGGCGGTTCCTTGCATTGGGAAGCGGCGGGCCAAACAAGCGGAAAGAAAGGGCGGTGGACGCAACAGATCACTGGTTGCGTCCACCGCGACACGCCACCGACCGGGGATGTGCCTCATGCACATCGGTGGGGTGCCAGGACGTGGCGGCGCGGCCGCCGGGGCTCAGGGACGGCAGGCGATGGTCTGGCCGCTGGCGTCGGTGCACGTGCCGGTATGCACGATGGTGCCGTCATTGACCGTGGTGGAGCCGTTGTAGCTGTTGCCGTGCTGGCCGGTGGCGCTGGTGCTGCGCTCGGCGCTGAGGGTGCCGTCGGCATTGCGGGTGGCATCGCCCTGGCGACTGACGGTGCCGCCGTTGGCGGTGGTGGCTGTGGCGCTGTAGCGACGGCCGGCGCTGCCGTCGGCATTGCGGTAGGCCTGGCCATCACGCGAGGCACTGCCGCCGTTGACGCCGCTGACGCTGCGCGAACGGCTGGCCGAGGCGTTGCCGGCGCCATCGGCCTGCCAGTCGCGCTGGCGCTGCCCGCTGCTGAGCGGCCCGGCGTGGCTGGCGCCGACGCTGCCGGCATGGGCCGTGCGGCTGACCGCGCGGCTGCGCTCGCGGGCGCAGGCATCGGCGGCCAGTCCGGCGCCGGCGGTGGCGACCAGCAGGCCAAGCAGGACGGGGGTCTTGAACATGGAAGGTCTCCTGGAAGTGGATTCGGGGCCGCCCGCAGGCTGCGCTGGCGACAGGGGCATCCTGCCTACCCGGCCGGGCCCAGGTGTGTCGGGGATGCGAGCGAATGTTGCCGCCGGCGGGCCTTGAAACATTCGCTTACCGATTTCCCGCAAAGCCGGGTGCCATGCCGGTTTCGTTCAGGCGATAGTGCCGGCCATGAACGAGGCCGCCCTTCCCAAGCTGCTGCTGGTCGATGACGACCTGCGCCTGCGCGAGCTGCTGCAGCGCTACCTGGAAGGACAGGGCTTCGAGGTCAAGGGGGCGGGCGATGGCGCGCAGATGCGGCAGGCGCTGGACCGCGGCCATTACGACCTGATCGTGCTGGACCTGATGCTGCCGGGCGAGGACGGCCTGGAGCTGTGCCGGCGCCTGCGCGGGCAGGGCGATGAGACGCCGGTGGTGATGCTGACCGCCAAGGGCGATGAGATCGACCGCATCGTCGGCCTGGAGCTCGGCGCCGACGACTACCTGCCCAAGCCGGTGAACCCGCGCGAGCTGCTGGCGCGGATCCGCACGGTGCTGCGGCGCACGCGCCTGGCCCCGGGCGCGCCGCAGCCGGAGGGCGGGGAGGTGGTGTTCGGCGCCTTCCGCCTGGACCTGGGGGCCCGCGAGCTGAGCCGCGGCGGCGAGCGGCTGCGGCTGACCTCCGGGGAGTTCGCCGTGCTGTCGGTGCTGCTGCGGCACCCGCGTCAGCCGCTCTCGCGCGACCGCCTGATGAGCCTGGCGCGCGGGCGCGAGCACGAGGCCTTCGAGCGCAGCATGGATGTCACCATCGCCCGCCTGCGCAAGCTGCTGGAGGACGATCCGCGGCACCCGCGCCTGATCCAGACCGTGTGGGGCGTGGGCTATGTCTACGTGCCGCCGGAGGGCGCGCGCTGATGGCCCGCGCACCGGCTGTGGCGGGCCAGGGGCGCTGGGGCCTGCGGCTGTTGCCGGCCAGCGTGTTTGGCCAGCTGGTGTTGGTGATCGCGCTGGTGCTGGTGGGGGCGGGCCTGCTGACGCTGCTGCTGGGGCGCGAGCTGGCCGCGCGCCCGGCTGCGGAACAGCTGCTGCGCGCGATCGATGGATTTGCCCACCTGGTCGAACAGGCCGATGCCGAACGCCCGCATGCGCAGGTCCTGCGGCGGCTGCATGAGGCCGGCCTGCAGACCGCCAGCGCGCCGCCGGCCGACGCCAGCCCGCGGATCGCGCCGTTCCTGCGCCGGCTGCTGGAGCAGGACGCGCGGCTGGGCACCGGCCGCGAGCTGCGCCTGCAACGCAGCGACGACAGCAGCGTGCTGTGGTTGAAGCTCAACACCGAGCCGACCACCTGGGTGGCCTTCCACGGCCGCCGCGATGGCGGCCTGCGGCATTTCACCCTGGGCCTGCTGATCGGCTCGGTGGTGCTGGTGTGGGCCGCGGCCGCCTATTTCGCCCGGCGCCTGGTGGTGCCCCTGCGCGGGCTTGCGCGCGCGGCGCCGGGCATCGTACGGGGCGAGGGCGCACCGCCGGCCACCACCCGCGCGCCACGCGAGGTCGCCGACCTGGCGCGGGCGCTGGGACAGGCCAGCGACGAGGTCCGCGCGGCGGCGGCCGAGCGCGCCTTCATGCTGGCCGGCATCTCCCACGACCTGCGCACGCCGCTGACGCGGGTGCAGTTCGCCGTGGCCCTGCTGCCGCACACCGATCCGCAGCTGCGCCAGGACATCGAGCGCGACATCGGCGAGATCGACGCCATCCTCTCGCAGTTCATCGCCTATGCCCGCGATGGTCGCGACGAGGCGGCCGAATCGCTGGATCTGGCGGACCTGTGTCGCAGCGTCATCGCCGCCTCGCACCAGCCCTGGGCGGTGACCCTGCCCGCCACGGCCCCGCTGCAGGGTCGGCCGATGGCGCTGGCACGGGCCATCGAGAACCTGGTAGTCAACGCCGAACGCCACGCCGCCGCGCCGTTCGCGCTCAGCCTGACGGCGCAGGGCGCGGACTGGGTGCTGCGCGTGTCCGACCACGGCCCGGGCCTGTCGCCCGAGGCGGCCGACCGTGCGCTGCGCCCCTTCGTACATGACCCCAGTCGCGGCGGCAGCGGGTTGGGGCTGGCCATCGTCGAGCGCGTGGCGCGCCAGCACGGGGGCCAGCTGCTGCTGACCTCCAATACCCCGCACGGCCTGTGCGCGGTGATGACCTTGCCTGGTGCCTGATCCAACCCTGCCTGGAGCCTGTCCATGTCGCTGCTTCGCACGCTTGCCCTGCTCATGCTGGCCCTGGCCGCATGCGCGCCGCCGCTGGCCGCGCAAGGCCTGCGCGAACGCCTGCAACAGGTGCGCGAGGCCTCGCGCCGTCCGGCCGCGCGCCCCGCACCGCTGCCCGAAGGCGCGCGTGCGCTGGGCGACATCGCCTATGGCAGCGACCCGCGCCAGCGCCTGGACGTCTACCTGCCGGCGCAGCCGCGCAACGCGCCGATCCTGTTCTTCGTCCATGGCGGCGGCTGGGCCAATGGCAACAAGGACAACCCCGGCGTGGTCGAGCACAAGGCCGCGCACTGGCTGCCAAAGGGCTATGTCCTGGTGTCGGCGAACTACAGGATGCTGCCCGATGCCGACCCGCTGGTGCAGGCCCAGGACGTGGCCGCGGCGCTGGCCACCGTGCAGCGCCGGGCGGCCGAATGGAACGCCGATCCGGCGCGGGTGGTGCTGATGGGACATTCGGCCGGCGCGCACCTGGTTGCGCTGATCGGCGCCGCGCCCGCGCGCTGGTTGCCCCGCGATCTGCCGCGCCCGCTGGGCGTGGTGTCGCTGGACAGCGCGGCCATGGACGTCCCGCAGAGCATGCAGCGCCCGCCCTTGCCAGGCGTCTATCGCAAGGCCTTCGGCAGCGATCCCGCGTTCTGGGAATCGGCCTCGCCCTGGCACCAGCTCACCGGCCAGGCCTTGCCCATGCTGATGGTGTGCTCCACGCGCCGTGCCGACCCCTGCCCGCAGGCCGAGGCGATGAAGACTAAGGCCGCCGGCCTGGGCGTGCCCATGCGCGTGCTGCCGCAGGCGCTGAGCCACGGGCAGATCAATCACACGCTGGGCGAAGCCTCGGCCTACACCGAGGCGGTGGATGCCTATATCGCCGGGCTGCTGCCGCGCTGAGGGTCCAAGGCGGCCACCAGCGCGGGCAGTGCGCACGCGGCGCGCTCGGCGATGCGCTGGTGGGCGATCTCGCTGACCACCGTGCGCGCCGGGTTGATTTCGACCACACAGGCGCCTTGCTGCCTGGCCCGCATCGGCAGCGAGGCGGCCGGCTGCACCAACCCCGAGGTGCCGACCACCAGCATCAGCTCGCAGCGCGTGGCCGCTTGCGCGTGTTGCCAGGCCGCCTGCGGCAGGGCCTCTCCGAACCAGACCACGCCGGGCCGGACCAGGCCACCGCAGGCCTGGCAGCGCGGCGGCGCAAGCCGCTGCGGCACGGCGTCGGCCGAAACCGGCGGCAGGGACTCGGCATGGGGCTGGCCGCAATCGAAGCAGCGCAGCGCGAACAGGCTGCCGTGCACGTGCGCCAGGACCTGGCTGCCGGCGCGTTCGTGCAGGTCGTCCACGTTCTGGGTGATGAGTGCGATGCGATGCGTGCGCGCCAGCTGCGCCAGCGCGCGATGGCCGGCATTGGGCTGGGCCTGGCTCACCAGCGCCATGCGCCAGCGGTACCAGCCCCACACCAGTGCGGCGTCTGCCCGCCAGGCATCTTCGGTGGCCAGCGTCATCGGGTCCAGGCGCGACCACAGGCTGTCATGGGTGCCGCGAAAAGTGGGGATGCCGCTTTCGGCCGACATGCCCGCGCCGGTCAGTACGGTGATGCGCCCGGCATCGGCGATGCGCGCGAGCAGGTTCTCTGCGGTCTCGGTGGGAGCGGCCATGCCATGGCGAGGGTACGACCAGGCGCGAGGATGCGCACGTGCGGCGTCCTGTTCCAGCGACCGCACACCTGAGGTCTGGGAAGGCGCAGCGGCACAGCGCGCACCCGGCCGGCAGGGCGCCGGCCGGGTGCGCTACATCCCGTCAGGTGGCTCAGGCCAGCGTCAGGGTCACATCGATGTTGCCGCGGGTGGCGTTGGAGTACGGGCACACGCCGTGGGCCTTGTCCACCAGCGCCTGCAGCGCTTCGCGCTCCATGCCCGGCACGGCGATCTTCAGCTCCACGGCGATACCGAAGCCGCCGGGGATCTGGCCGATGCCGACGCTGCCTTCGATGGTGGGCTCGGCCGGCAGCTTGAGCTTTTCGCCGGCGGCCACGGCCTTCATCGCGCCGATGAAGCAGGCCGAGTAGCCGGCCGCGAACAGCTGCTCGGGGTTGGTGCCTTCGCCGCCGGCGCCGCCCAGCTCGCGCGGGGTGGACAGCTTGACGTCCAGCGCCTTGTCCGAGGAGGTGGCGCGGCCTTCGCGGCCACCGGTGGCGGTGGCGTGGGCGGTATAGAGGATCTTTTCGGGGGATGCCATGGAACGACTCCTTGCAGATGGCCTTGAGGCCGTGGGTGAGTGTGGCTTGGATTTATGCGCTATTGAATAGCGCGCTACATAAAAGGTGTGGCTTGATGGACTGCATCGACTGCTTCAGGCCGACTTGCCGAGGTTGCCGCGCAGCCGCTCCAACTGGTCCTTCAGCTGCACCAGCTCGTCCAGCTCGCAGGCCGCCGCGCAGAACACCTGCTCGGGAATCGTCTCGGCCTTGCTGCGCAGGCTACGGCCGCTGCGCGTCAGCGAGATGATGACCTGTCGCTCGTCCTGGGCCGAGCGCGCGCGGGTCAGCAGGTCCGCCCCTTCCAGTCGCTTCAGCAGGGGCGTCAGCGTGGCCGAGTCCAGGTTCAGGCGCTGCCCGATCTCCGAGACGGTCAGGCCATCGCCTTCCCACAGCACCAGCATCACCAGGTACTGCGGATAGGTCAGGTCCAGCCGCTCCAGCAGCCCGCGATACAGCTTGTGCATGGCCAGGTTGGCCGAATACAGCGCAAAGCACAGCTGGTTGTCCAGCTGCAGCAGCGACTTGGTGGACTTGGTGCTGGCCGATGCGGAGGGCATGTCGCGCAATTTACATAGCGCGCTATTCAATTGCAAGCGATTGATCGTGTTGGGCGAAGGCGACCGACGAACGGTCGCCGCAGGCCTCAGTGCCGGTGCGCGCGCGCCAGGAACTCCGCGCTCTGCATTTCGATCAGGCGCGAGGCCGTGCGCTCGAAGGCGCCCTGCAGCCGCTGCCCGCTGTACAGCGACACCGGCGCGGCATCGGCCGTGCAGACCAGCTTGACATGGCGGTCGTAGACCTCGTCGATGAAATTGACGAAGCGACGCGCGGCATCCTCGTTGAGCTTGTCGAAGGTGGGGATGCCGCCGACCAGCACGGTGCCGAACTCACGCGCGATCTCGATGTAGTCGGTGGTCGAGCGCGGGCCCTCGCACAGCACCGCAAAGTCGAACCAGCCCACGTTGGAGTCGCGCCCGCGCATGGCCAGCTTGCGGCCATCGATCTCGATCTGCGCGGCCTGGGCCTGGCTGCCGGTGAGCTGCTGCCAGCGCTGGGCCAGCCAGCTGTCCGATTCGCCATCCAGCGGAGCGCGGTACACCGGCGAGTGGGTCAGCGCGCGCAGGCGGTAATCCTCGGTGCCCTCGGCGTAGAGGATCCTGCAGTACTTCTGCAGCAGCGCGATCGCCGGCAGGAAGCCTTCGCGCTGCAGGCCGTCCTTGTAGAGGTTCTCAGGCGCGGTGTTGGAGGTGGTCACCAGGGTCACGCCCTCGGCGAACAGGCGCTGCAGCAGGCGTGCCAGCAGCATCGCATCGCCGATGTCGGTGACGAAGAACTCATCCAGCACCAGCACCCGCAGGTTGCTGCGCCACTCCTGGGCGATCTTGGCCAGCGGATCGCTTTGCCCGGCGTGCTCGCGCAGGCGCTCGTGGACGCTGCGCATGAAGCGGTGAAAGTGGGTGCGCGACTTCTGCGCGATCGGCAGGTTGTCGTAGAACAGATCGACCAGGAAGGTCTTGCCACGGCCCACGCCGCCCCAGAAGTACAGGCCCTGCACGGCTTCGGGCTTCTTCCAGAAACTGGACAGGCGGTCCAGCCAGCCGTCCTGGTCGCCATCCATCAGCCCGGTGTAGATGCGGTCCAGCTCGGCCAGCGCCGCGTGCTGGGCGACATCGTCGCGCCAGTCGCCGCGCGCCACGCCGGCCTGGTAGGCCTGGGATGGCAGCATGCCTTCGCCTGCGGTCTTGGCCTGTGCGTTCATGCGCCGGGCAACCAGGGCCGCACGCCGTGCTGCAGCGCGCCGCGCAGGTCGATCAGCTTGCGATGGAAGAAGTGGCTGGTCTCGGGCATGCGCACCAGCTCGGGCTGTGGCGCCAGCGTGTCGATCCAGTCGTAGACCGCCTGCGGGTCGACCACCTCGTCCTCATCGCCCTGGATCACCAGCCAGCGTCGCTGCGGCAGCACCAGGCTCTCGAAATCCCAGCGCTCGCGGCCCACCGGCGGGGCGATGGAGATGAGCACATCGGGCTGGGCGCGTGCGAAGGCGCGCAGGGCCACGTAGGCGCCGAAGCTGAAACCGGCCAGCCACAGCGTCGTGTCCGGGCGCTGGCTGCGCACCCAGTCCACCACCGCCAGCAGGTCCTCGGTTTCGCCCAGGCCGTTGTCGAAGCTGCCGGCCGATGCGCCGACGCCGCGGAAGTTGAAGCGCACCGTGGTCGCGCCCAGCTCGCGCAGCCCGCGCGCGGCCATGGTGACCACCTTGTTGTGCAGGCTGCCGCCTTCGGTGGACAGGGGATGGCAGACCACCGCGACCAGCGGCCGGGCGGTGGCCGGGTCTTCGGGAACATCGACAGCCAGCTCCAACGAACCGGCCGGCCCGTCCAGCATCAGGCTGCCGGACGCATCGGGAAAAGTGGGGGATGTCATGGGCGCCATCATACCGGGCGGGGCTGTCCGGCCTGGTCCGCGCGGCGTGCTGGACGACAGGCGCAGTGACTCGTCTTGGCCGGCCGGCGAGAACGCTGCCTTCCTCGTTCTCCGCCGAAGTCCAGGGCAGGGAAGACGTCCGGGTGCAATGGGCGGGGTCGTGAAAAGCCGACTCCGCCAACCCGCCTGGCCCCGAGCCGGGCATGGCGCCTCGGCTCGGTCAGCCATCCATGGCTGACTCGCCGCCGCGGGCCATCCATGGCCCGCTTTCCGCCATGCCCGACCCGGGGCCAGGCCCGCCATCTGATGGTCTTGCACTTCTTCAGACCCAGCTTCGCGTGCCCGCGGGCCGTCCGAAGCGGTGATGCGCGCACGCCTTGCGCCTTCTCCCCTCGTTGAGCGAAGACTCCTTTTCCTTGGGCAAGCCTGGGACGTGCCCTTCTGCGATCTCTCGCCTTGCAAGCGGCAGCAGGCGCAAGACGGACGAGAGCCGGAAGGCGCGCGTCGTCCCCTCTCTCACGTGCGGAAGAAGCGTCGCGCTCGGCGCTTCGCCGCGCAGCAGCACCGCTCCTCACCGTCCAGCGGGCACTTGGTCCCGCACGCGGCTGAGGCCGGGTGGAGGAGCCGAACGCTTGGGACAGCGTTGCGGGCCAGCCGCCGTGTGGCCCGGCACGCCGGGGCGGCTTGTATGATGCGCGCCCCGGCCTGGGCGCCTTGCGCGCGCTTTGCGCCTTGATCGACAGGTGATGCATGGGCTTTGTGGTGTTGGCCGTGCTGTGCAGCGTGGCCGTGTCGGTGCTGCTGCGCTGGGCGCGCCAGGCGCAGGTGGACGTGCCGCAGGCGGTGACCTGGAACTATCTGGCGGCCACGGCGCTGTGCGTGCTGCTGCTCAAGCCCGAACTCGCGCGGCTGGGCGCCCCGGACGCACCGTGGCAGGGCTGGCTGGCGCTCGGGCTGATCCTGCCGTCGCTGTTCGTGTTGCTGGGGCGCTCGGTGCAGCGCGCCGGCATCGTGCGCACCGATATCGCCCAGCGGCTGTCGCTGCTGCTCTCGCTGCTGGCCGCCTTCACCTTGTTCGGGGAAACCGCGAGCGCGCCGCGGCTGGCCGGCCTGGCGCTGGGCTTGCTGTCCTTGCCTTGCCTGCTGGCCCGGCCCCGGCAGGACGCGGGCGCGTCCGCGCGCGCGGATCGCTGGCTGCCGCTGGTGGTGCTGGTGGGTTTTGCCGCGGTGGACGTGCTGCTCAAGCGCATCGCCCTGGATGGCACGCCGCTGGCGGTGTCCTTGCTGGCGACCTTCGCCATCGCCTTCGTGCCGATGCTGGCCTGGCAGCTGTGGCGGCATGCGCGCGGTCGCGCCGCCCTGACCTGGCGCAACCTGGGGGCCGGGCTGCTGCTGGGTGCGCTCAACTTCGGCAACATCTACTTCTACCTGCGCGCGCATCGCGCGCTGTCCGCGCACCCGGCCCTGGTGTTCGCCAGCATGAACATCGGCGTGGTGCTGCTGGGCACCCTGGCCGGGGTAGCGCTCTACCGCGAGCGGCTGACCCGTCTGAACCTGGCGGCGATCCCCATGGCCGTGGCGGCCATCGTGTTGATCGCCCTTGGCGCGGGTTGAGCAGAGACCCGGGCAGGGGTGAAGGCCGCGCTTGACAGGTGCGTTATTGTTATAACGTCACCAAAAGAGTTGCGTGTCATGAAGCCATCTTCCGCCTCGGCGGCGTTCGATGCCTCGGCCATCGGCCTGTCTTCCCTCTGCCTGCTGCACTGCCTGGCCTTGCCGGTGCTGGCCGCGATGTTGCCGGCCCTGGCCAGCTGGGCCGAGGCCGAGTGGGTTCACCTGGTCTTCGCGGCCATCGCCGTGCCCCTGGCCGGTGTGGCGCTGTGGCGCTCGCACCGCCTGCGCTCGCTGCCGGCCGGGCTGATCGCCCTGGCGGTGCTGGGCCTGACCGGCTTGCTGCTGGGCGCTAGCGGCTGGCCCAGCCACGCGGCCGAGACGCCCTTCACCGTGGCCGGAAGCCTGCTGCTGGCCTCGGCGCACCTGTGGAACTGGCGCCGCCGCCCGCATCCGGCGCCCTGCGATTGCTGAGTGTGCGGGGATGTGCAGGCCCGCAAGGGCTCTGCGCAACCCTCACTCCTCTCCGCTCACTCCTGGCCTCAAAGATCCAGTCCCAGCACCATCGGATCATGGTCCGAGCTGCGCCAGGGGCCAGGCGTGTTGTTGCCGGCGTAGCCTTCCCCGTCCGGCTCGTCGGCATTGATATGCCACTCGGCCGCGCCACGTAGCTGGCGGGCCAGGGCCGGGGTCAGCAGGGCGTGGTCCAGCCGGCCGCGCTGGCCGTCGTAGAGGTAGCTGTAGGGGGCGGCCACGCGCGCCTGGGCGAAGGCGTCCACCCAGCCGGCATCGCGCAGCATCCGCAGCGGCTGCTCCTGGGCGTAGGCATTGAGATCGCCCACGATCAGCGCATGATTAGTGCCGGTCTGCGTCGGATCGGATTTCAGCCAGGCATCCAGCTGGCGCGCGGTCTCCACGCGCGTGGCGTTCCAGCAGCTGGCGCCATCGTCCTGGTTGGCATCGGCTCCGGTGGCATCGCGGCAGCCCTTGGACTTGAAGTGGTTGGCCGCCACCACGAACGCCGGCCCGTCGCCGCGGCGGAAGGCCTGCGCCAACGGAACCCGGCTATGTTCGGCGAACGGGCCGCCTTCCAGCACGACCGGCGCGCCGACCGGGGTCACCCTGGAAGCCCGGTACAGCAGTCCGACCCGGATCGGATTGTCGCCGGGGCCGTGTCCGGCATCCACGAAGCGCCAGTCGCTGCCGTCGGCATTGAGGGCGGCGACGAACTGCGCCAGCGAGGACTCCGGGCCGTAGCCGTCGTTCTCCAGTTCCATCAGCGCGGCGATGTCGGCCTGCAGCGGCTGCAGGGTGGCCACCAGCTTGGCGGTTTGGGCGCGCCACTGCGCCTCGGTCTTGGCCCCGCGTTGGGTCGGGAAGCCGCCGCCCTGGCCGTCGCCGTTGAACAGGTTTTCCAGGTTGAACACGGCGATGCGGGTATTGCCGGGCACGTAGGGCGCCTGTGCCGGGCGTGCGGCCGGCTCCAGCTGCAGCGGCGCGGTGACCTGCAGGCGCCAGCGCCCCTGGCGCGCATCGACGATGCCCTCGACCGCCTTGGCCACGCTACCGCCGCGCACCGGCCCCTGCGGCAGGTAGGGCAGGTTGGCCGGGTCGCGTTGGCCGCTGCCATCGTCCAGCAGCACGCGGCGGCGGGCGTTGTCGCTGGCGATCTGGGCGAAGTCGGCGGTGCCGGCCGCGGCGCGCTCGCTGGGCATCCACAGCGGGCCGTCGAAGCTGGCCACGGTCTCGCCGAAGCGGGTGTCGGTGCCGCCCAGGGTCAGCGGCGCATCGATGCGCACGCGCATCCCTTCCAGTGCCGACCACTGCGCCGGCGGGCCGGTCAGCACCACCGCCTCCGGTGGCGGCGCGTCGGGCAGGCGCGTGCCGCCCTCCAGCACCAGGGTGGTCGTGGAGGCGCCGTCGCGTCCGTCTTCGATGAGCTTGCCGCGCAGCTGCCAGGCCTGGCCGACCTGCAGCCCGGGCAGGGCCTGGTCCGCCGCGACCCTGACGAACAGCCCCTCGGGCGTGGCCGGGTCGCCATCGCCCGCGCCGCTGGACTGCACGAACACCCCGCCCAGTCCGGCGCGCAGGTCCGCGGTGACCACGCCGTGCACGCTGACCACCTGGCCCTCGTAGGGGCTGCGCGCTTGCGTTCCCTGGACCTGGCCGATGTCCAGCACGGCCTCGGCCGCCGTGGCGGGCAGGCTCGACACGGCGAGCAGGAGGGCGGCAGTCAGGCGGATCGATTGCATGGAACTTCCAGGGCGTGGGGTGGGCAGCAACGCCGGGCCGGCTTGGAGCGGCCTGTGCGCTGTCCATTCTCGGCCAGGTCGTGTTGGCGTGGAACGCCGGGTCGCAGATGTCGCGGCCGATGTCGTCAAGGGGCGATGGACATCGGTGAGCGCGGCCCATCGCAATGTGAAGCCTTCTGCGCCTCCCGCGACGGATCGCCGGGTACGGGAATCTCGAGAAGCCAAACGAATCCTTTGGGAGTGACTTCAGCCGCGAAGGGGCCTTATTGGGAAAGCCTCTTCGCGGCTGAAGCCGCTCCCACAGGGCGATGCGCGGGGCTCGACCGCGCCAGAGAGGCTAGACAAGATCCCTGACGGCCACACACGACTAAACGGTGATCTTCCTAGCCCGGCGGCCGGGCGAACCCAGGCGGCGGGGACTCAGCCCCGCGGCGCCCTTACTTGGACTGCTCGAGCATCCAGTCGACCGTGGCGTGGATCTGCTCCTCGCTCAGGCCCGGGTTGCCGCCCTTGGGCGGCATGATGCCGCCGTCCGGGCCGGTGAAGCCCTCGATGGCGTGCTTGTACAGCGTGTCCTTGCCCTTGGCCGCGCGGGCGCCGAAGCCGGAGGCGGTCAGAGTCGGGGCCATGCCCACTCCGGTGGTGTGGCAGGCGGTGCACAGCTGGTCATAGATGGTCTTGCCATCCAGGGTGCCGCCGTAGGCGACATTGGCCGCGGCGGCCGCAGCGGCAGCGGCCTGGGCGGCGGCCTGCGCGGCCGCGCCGGTGGCCCCGGCATAGACCGCGCCGGTCGGCGCGATGCGCGACTGGGTGCGCTTGGCCGCGGTCGGCGAGACCTCGCCAGGCAGCGAGCGGTGCAGGAAGAAAGCGATGACGATCAGGCCGATCGTGATGGCCGCCAAAAAGCCGATGACCATCGAAAAACGCTTCAGGAACTCCAGATCGTAATTACGCACGTTCCACCCTCTGGCAGTGCGCCGCCAAGGCGCATGGCTGGGACTCTAGACGAAAGAGGCGTGGGGGCGCCGCCCGCGGCTGTGGCCGCGAGCCCGGGCATCATAAGCAGCCCGTCACGGCTGCTTCAAGGACTCCAGTAGGTTTCCACTGCGCCATTGGTCGCAGTGAGCACCGCGTGGATGGGATAGCGCGCGCCTTCGTCGCTGCAGGCGGTGGACAGCACATCGGCCTTCTTCTTGCCCTCAACATGCAGGTAAAGGCGGCCACTGGCGGCCAGCACGGGCAGGGTCAGGGTGATGCGCGGCTCGCCGGCGCCTTCGGCATGCATCGGCAGCACGCGCTCGCCGCTGGACAGGTCCAGGGCCCGTCCCAGGTAATCGCCACCGGGGAAGAACGAGGCGGTATGCCCGTCCTCGCCCATGCCCAGGATGGCCACGTCCAGCGGCAGGGCCTGCCGGTCCAGGTCGTGCTCGACCTCGGCCAGGGCCTGCTCCGGTTCGGGCAGGTCCCGATACAGCGGCAGGAACCGCGCGGCCGCGGCCGGCCCCTGCAGCAGGCCCTGCCTGACCAGGGCGGCGTTGGAGCGCTCGCTTTGTTCGCCGACCCAGCGCTCGTCCACCAGGGTCACGGTGACCTTGGACCAGTCCAGGTCCTTGTCCCGCAGCTGCTGGAAGAAACGCTTGGGGGTGCTGCCGCCGGAGACGGCCAGGGCGGCCTTGCCGTTGCGCGCGATGGCCGCGCGCAGGTCGGCGGCCACCGCCTCGGCCAGGCCGGCGGCCAGGGCCTGGCCATCGGCGAAGGGGGTCAGGCGGGTGTAGTCGCGGGACAGGTCCATCGCGGCCTCCTCAATTCGGTGTCGGTACGCAGGGTGCGTGGGATCAGTTGGAGTCTTCGTTCCAGGTGCGCCCACTGCGCTCGACCAGGGCCACCGCTGCGCTCGGGCCCCAGCTGCCGGAGGTGTAGGACTTGGGCGCTTCGCGCAGCTCGTCCCAGGCGGCCAGGATCGGGTCGATCCACGCCCAGGCGGCCTCGACCTCGTCGCGGCGCATGAACAGCGTCGGGTTGCCGCGCACCACGTCCATCAGCAGGCGCTCGTAGGCTTCCGGCTGGCGCACGCCGAAGGCCTCGGCAAAGCTCATGTCCAGCGGCACATGCTGCAGGCGCAGGCCGCCCGGGCCCGGGTCCTTGATCATCAGCCAGAGCTTGACGCCCTCATCGGGCTGCAGGCGCAGCACCAGCTTGTTGGGCAGCGCCGGGCCGGCGGATTCGTCGAAGATCATGTGCGGCACGTGGCGGAAGCTGACCACGATCTCCGAGACGCGCTCGGCCAGGCGCTTGCCGGTGCGCAGGTAGAAGGGCACGCCGGCCCAGCGCCAGTTGTCGACCTCGGCCTTGATCGCCACGTAGGTCTCGGTGCGCGAATCGTTGCGGCCCAGCTCGTCCAGATAGCCCGGCACGGCCACGCCACCGGAGGCACCGGCGCGGTACTGGCCGCGCACGGTGACCTGGTTGATCTCCTCGCGGGTGATCGGCTTGAGCGAGCGCAGGACCTTGAGCTTTTCATCGCGCACCGCATCGGCCTGCATCGCCGCCGGCGGCTCCATCGCCACCATGCACAGCAGCTGCAGCAGGTGGTTCTGCACCATGTCGCGCAGCGCACCGGAGGTGTCGTAGTAGCCGGCGCGCTTTTCCAGGCCCACGGTTTCGGCCACGGTGATCTGCACGTGGTCGATGCGGTTGGCGTTCCACAGCGGCTCGAACAGGATGTTGGCAAAGCGCAGCGCCAGCAGGTTCTGCACCGTCTCCTTGCCCAGGTAATGGTCGATGCGGAAGATCTGGTGCTCGGCGAACACCGCGCCGACCGCGTCGTTGATGGCCGCGGCGCTGGCCGAGTCCTTGCCGATCGGCTTTTCCAGCACCACGCGCGCCGCGCCCTCGTGCAGGCCCTGGTCGCGCAGGCGGGTGCAGAAGTCCACGAACAGGCTGGGGCTGGTGGACAGGTAGAACACGCGGATGTGGTCCTGGTACTCCTTCAGCAGCGCGCCGAACTCGTCCCAACCCTCGTCCTTGGTGGCATCCAGCGAGCGGTAGATCAGCTTGGCCAGGAATGCCGGCACCCGCGCGCCCAGCGCGGCGTCGTCGCCGATCGCGCGCGTCAGCGCTTCTTCGACCTTCTCGCGGTACTCGGCGTCGGTCTGGGTATCGCGGGCCACGCCGATGATGCGTGCGCTCTCGGGAATCTGCCCGTCGGCGTAGCGACGCAACAGACCGGGCAGCAGCTTGCGCAAGGCCAGATCACCGGTGCCTCCGAAGATCACCAGATCGAAAGGGTCAACGGGTACGGTCTTGGCAGTCACGCTGGCGGCCTCGTGGCACGTGGGCTTGGGGAGGTGAACCATACCATCGAAATACCATGAGCTCGGCACGAATCGCCGGTTCCCTCAACTCGTGCGGCTTGGCGGCGATTCCACTTGCAACAGTGGTATCGCATTGGTAGGTTGCCGGCATGTTGACCGCCATTCCCCGCGAATACCAGCGCCTGCAGGCGTCCGAGACCGCCCGCTCGTTGGCCTACATGCGCCTGCGCCGCGCGCTGCAGCACCTGATCGACACGGGGGTGTTGCTGCCGGGTCAGGCCCTGCCCAGCGAGCGCGAGCTGGGCCAGCTGCTGTCGCTGTCGCGGGTGACCGTGCGCAAGGCGCTGGCCGGGTTGATCGACCATGGCCTGCTGGTGCAACGCCAGGGCGCCGGCACCTTCGTGGCCGAGCGCATCATCCGCCAGTTCTCGCGTCTGACCAGCTTCACCGACGACCTGCGCGAGCGCGGGCTGAACCCGCAGGTGAAGTTCGTCGAGCGCGGGGTGGGCGAGGTGACGCCGGAAGAAGCCATGGCGCTGAACCTGTCGCCAGGCAGTGGGGTGGTGCGGCTGTACCGCCTGCGCCAGGTGGATGGCTCGCCCATCGCCATCGAGCGCACGGTGGTGCCGCAGGCGCTGCTGCCGGATCCGTCCAAGATCGGTGCCTCGCTGTACGAGGCGCTGGACATCTGGGGGCACCGGCCGCGTCGGGCCTTGCAGCGGCTGCGCGCGGTGGCGGTGGAAGCCGAGCCGGCGCGGCATCTGAATGTGCCGATCGGCTCGCCGGGGCTGATGGTGGAGCGGCGGGCGTTCCTGGCCGATGGGCGGGTGGTGGAGTACACGCGCTCGTTCTATCGCGGCGATGCCTACGACTTCGTCGCCGAGTTGCACAGCGACTGAGGCGCGCATCGAACGCGCTGTCTTTGAGCAATCGAGCCAGCTGTACTGTGCCCTGTGGGAGCGGCTTCAGCCGCGAAGAGGCCTTCCCGGTAAAGCCCCTTCGCGGCTGAAG
>NZ_SAWZ01000005.1 GCF_004122095.1 Pseudoxanthomonas composti
GGCGGACGCACGGTGCGGGCCGGACGCGCGGCGTCGGTCCCGGCGGGGGCATCGGCGCCGGCTTCGGCGCGCGCCCGCTCGGCGGCTTCGGCTTCCGCGGCGGCACGCGTGGCGGCTTCGGCCTGGCGCTGGCGCTCCAGTTCCTCGGCGCGGGCGCGGTCCACCTCGGCCAGGCGCTGCTGCTCGGCCAGGTTGCGCTGGCGCGACTCCTCCAGCTTGCGCAGGATCTCGGCGCGCTCGTCCTCAGGACCCAGCTTGGCCGGGGCCGACGGACGTGCGACGGCCTCGCCTTCGGCCGGCTTGGTGTAGGTGCGCTTCTGGCGCACTTCCACGTTCACCGTGGCGGCGCTGCGACCGGGGCCTGCGGACTTGACGTGGACTTCCTGCACCTTGCGCCGGTTCAGCGTGATCTTCTTTGGCGCAGCGACCTCGTCGGCCGGGCTTTCCGACTTGCCGTGGGTACGGCGCAGGAAGCCGAGCAGCTTCATTTTCTCGGTGCTGGACACTTCCTGGTCGGGGTTACTGAACTTCATGCCGGCCTCGGCCAGCTGTTCGATCAGTTTCTCCACCGGCGTGTTGACCAGTTCGGCGAGCTTGCGGATGGTGGTTTGCTGCGACATTCGGATCCTATGATCTTGTTGGCGCCCCCTCGCCGCGTGCGAAGGTAGCGCGGATTCTAAGCCCTGACGGCATCAGGGCGGATTTCATGGCCGGCTCATTCGCCGCGTTCCAGACGGGCGATCTCCTCGGCGCGTGCGGCCAGGATCAGCGCGGCGGCGCGCGCTTCGTCCAGCCCTTCGATACCGAATTCCATCACCTCGTCGGCCGCCAGGTCCGACAGGTCCTCGCTGGTGCGCACCCCGTGCGCGGCCAGCGCGAAGGCCGTGTCCTCGTCCATGCCGTCCAGGCTCAGCAGGTCCTGCGCCGGCTGATTCTCCTCCTCACCCTCTTCGGCGGCCAGCGCTTCGTTCAACAGCGCGTCGCGGGCGCGGGCGCGCAGTTCCTCGACGATGTCCTCGTCGAAGCCCTCCACCGCCAGCAGTTCGCCCACCGGCACGTAGGCGATCTCTTCCACGGTGCTGAAGCCTTCGGCCACCAGGATGGCCGCGATCTCCTCGTCCACTTCCAGCTTGTCCATGAACAGCTGGCGGGCCACGCCCTGCTCGGCCTCGGACTTGGCCGCGACCTGGTCCTGGGTCATCACGTTCAGCTGCCAACCGGTCAGGCGGCTGGCCAGGCGCACGTTTTGGCCGCCCTTGCCGATGGCCTGGGCCAGGCGATCCTCGGCCACGGCCAGGTCCATGGAGTGCTTTTCCTCATCGACGATGATGGACTGCACCTCGGCCGGCGCCATCGCGTTGATGACGAAGTTGGCCGGGTTCTCGTTCCACAGCACGATGTCCACGCGCTCGCCGTTGAGCTCGTTGCTCACCGCCTGCACGCGCGAACCGCGCATGCCGATGCAGGCGCCGATGGGATCGGTGCGGGTGTCGTGCGCCAGCACGGCGATCTTGGCGCGGTCGCCGGCATCGCGGGCGCAGGCCTTGATCTCCACCAGGCCCTGGCCCACTTCCGGCACTTCCAGCTTGAACAGCTCGATCATGAACTCCGGCGCGGCGCGGCTGATGAACAGCTGCGGGCCACGCGGCTCGGAGCGCACGTCGAACAGGTAACCGCGCACGCGGTCGCCGGTGCGCAGCGCATCGCGCGGGATGCCCTTGTCCTTGGGAATGAAGGCCTCGGCGTTGCCGCCCAGGTCGACATAGATGTTGCCGCGCTCGGCGCGCTTGACGATGCCGGTCACCAGCTCGCCCACGCGGTCCTTCCAGGCATCCACGACCTGCTGGCGCTCGGCTTCGCGCACGCGCTGGACGATGACCTGCTTGGCCGCCTGGGCGGCGATGCGGCCGAAATCCGGGTTTTCGATCTGCTCTTCGATGTAGTCGCCGACTTCCACGCCATCGGCCTCGTCCACCGCGTCCATCAGGCGGATCTGGTAGTCCGGCGAATCCATCACCACGTCGTCGGCCACCACTTCCCAGCGACGGAACGTCTCGTAGCTGCCGTCCTTCTGGTTGATGGTCACGCGCGCCAGCACTTCCTGGTCGGGATAGCGCTTCTTGGCGGCCGAGGCCAGGGCGGCCTCGATGGCCTCGAAGATCACCTCGCGCGGCACGCCCTTCTCGTTGGCGACCGCATCCACCACCAGCAACAGTTCCTTACTCATCTTTCGCTCCGCGCACGGCACTGTCGCCGTCGTTGGGTTTGGACTTGTTTCCGCTCGCCTTGCCGTTGGGCCGACGCGCGGGCTTCTTCTTCGGTTGCGGCGCCATGCCCAGCGCCACCCAGTCCGGCATCAGCCGGGCCTTTTCAACATTGCCGTGATCGACCACGACGGTCTGGCCGTCCAAGTCGAACACCAGCGAATCGCCGTCCACGCGCACGATCGCGCCCTGAAAGCGGCGGCGACCGTCCTGCGGCAGCTTCAGCACCACCTTGGCCGACTCACCCGCAAAGCGCGCGAACTGCGCGGCGGTAAACAGCGGCCGGTCCACGCCCGGCGAGGACACTTCCAGCGTGTAGTTGCCGGAAATCGGATCCTCGACATCCATCTGCGCCGACACCTCGCGGCTGACCGCTTCGCAGTCGTCGATATTGACCGTGCGCGTCTCGCGCTCGGCTTCGACCACGTCGATGTACAGGCGCAGGGTGGCACCGCCTGGAGCAGGCAGATATTCCACGCCCATCAACTCGAGCCCCAGCGCCTGCACGGTGGGCGCCAGGAGGTCTGCGATCTGGTTGGCCTTGTCGCTCACGTACCGCCTTCGTTCTAGAAAATGGAAAAAACCCAGACGCCGGAAACAGCAAGGGGCCCGTTGGGCCCCTTGTCCGATGACGCTGGATGCGGTGCGCACGGCTGCGCTCCACGGCCCGAGCCTGTTCCGATGCGGGCCCGCGATACCGGCGGACATCGTACTTGGGCTTGGTGGCGTCAGGCCCAGGCATGCACCGGATCTGATCGAACCGGCCCATACCCAACCCTTCGCAAGCCACTAAGTCTAGCGCGGGCGTCGAGTATTGGCAAACCCGCGCGACGCCTGTCGCCCAGCGGACGCATGGTCGTCCGATGGGCCTGAATGCGCACATGCAGCATGCGCTTCGGGCGTCACGCCTGGCCTGCCCGCCCGCGCCCGAAAGTCCGGCGCCGGCCATTTTCTATGCGCACGCGCCGGCTCCTGCGTGGCGCTGGCTCAGCGCGTTCGGCGACCGCTCCACGCCAGGCCGGCCACGCGACCGGCCGGCCCCCGGGCCGCCACGCCCAGCAGATGGATGCCCAGCGCCACGAACCAGCAGATCGCCGCGGTCCACACGTCATGCGAGAGAAAATGCGCACCGCGCAGCTGCTGCCCGATGCCGAACACCAGGCCGGCCCCCAGGGCCAGCGCCAGCGCCCGACTTGCCCAGCGCGGACGCACGCTCACGGCGAAGCAATACAGCCCGAGCCACGCATAGCCCGCGCTGGCATGGCCGGCGGGAAAACACCCAGAAGCGCGCAAGCCCGCCGGCCGGCTGGCGAACAGGCTGTAGTAGGGCCGCAGGCCACCGTACTGACTCAGGTCCCACGGACAGTCCATGCCCGAGTGCTGCTTGATGAGCGAGATCACGCCGGTGGCCAGGGCGACGGAGGCGAGCAGCCTGAGCAAGGGCCAGCGTGCCGCGCGCAGGCGCGAGTGCCTGGCGCAGAATCCGCGCAGCATCAACAAACCCACCGCCAGGCTGGCCAAACCCGACAACGCCCGCCCACCGCGATGGATCAGGCCCTCGGTCAACCAGGCCTGCTTCATCGCCCAGTGCCCGCCTTCCAGGCCATACAGCCAGGACGCGAGGTGGCGATCGCCATCGGCGCCGATCAACACCGCACTGGCATAGGCCAGCATCAGCAGCGGCAGCACCACGTGCGTCCAGCCGTTGAGCGCCGGTGGCACAGCGGCCTGGTCGGCAACCAATGCCGGGCGATACGCTGCCTTGTCGAAGACAGCGCTGGCAGCGCGCTTGGTTACCCACCCTGAAAAGCCCGATCCCGCTTCGGCCCATCGCCGACGCACGAGTGGCCGGGCGCTCATCGACTGCACCCGGCGAACACGTCCTGCGAAGGGTCGTAGACCGAGGTCTTGACCTGCATCAACCCGAGGACGGAAGGAAACACCACGTCATGGTCGGTCCTGCCCCATGCGCGCCGCTGCAGGCAGGCCAGGTCCAGCCCCCGCGCCTGCGCGAATCCGCTGGAGAACCACATCACCATCGGCACGCGGGTCTGCTCCTGCGGGGCGATCGCATACGGCATGCCGTGCAGGTAAAGCCCTTTCTCGCCGAGCGATTCGCCATGGTCGGAGACATAGATCATGGCGGTGTCGTAATCGTCCATGCCGCGGAGCTGCTCAATGGTCCTGGCCAGGAAATGATCGGTGTAGAGGATGCTGTTGTCGTAGGCGTTGACGATGTCTTCTGGGCGGCAGTTGCCAAGCTCGGGGTCTTCGCAAGGCGGAGTGAATCGGCGGAAATTGCCCGGATAGCGCTGGAAGTAGTTGGGCCCGTGATTGCCCAGCTGGTGCAGCACGACGACGCGATCGCCCGGCTTGGCCCTGACCTGTGCCTCCAGGTCGTGCAGCAGGATCTCGTCCAGGCAGCGGCCATGAGCGCAGAGCCCAGGCACCTTGGCATCGTCCAGGCGCTCGATGGCCAGCCCATCGCAGACGCCCTTGCAGCCGGATTGGTTGTCGCGCCACAGGGTCTTGATCCCCGCGTGCTCCAGCACATGCAACAGCGACTGCTGCTGGCGGATGGCGTGTTCGTCGTAATGGCGACGCCCCAGCTGGGAGAACATGCAGGGCACCGACACCTCGGTACTGGTACCGCACGAATGCATGTCGGGGAAGTTCAACACCCCCAGCCTGGCCAGCTCCGGCGTGGTCTGGCGGGCGTAGCCATTCAGCCCCCAGTTCTGCGCGCGCACGGTCTCGCCCAGCACGAACACCAGCAGCCGCGGCTTGCTCCCGGCATGCGGCACCATCGTGGCGTCGGTGCCGATCGGCGTCCTGGCCGGGCGATGGATCGGCGATGCGGACTTGAAGTTCTGCTGCAGCGCGACGATGTAGTTGACCGGCGTGGCCAGGTAGCGCACCTCGCGATGGTTGCGCATCATCGCCGCCACCTGGGCCGGCGCAAGCAGCGCGGACACGCCCGCCAGAATCGCCAGCCCGAGCATGAACAACGGCCGCACCCACAGGCTGGTCACGGCACGACGCTCGACAAGACGCACCCGCCACAGCAGCAGCGCCGGCAACGCGGCGGTCAACAGCAGCGGCAGTGCCAGCTGCGGCGTCAGCAGTTCGCTGGATTCCTTCATGTCCGTCTGCAGGACGTTGCGCACCATGTCCGCATCCATCAGTACCCCGTAGGTACTCATGAAATGCACCGCCAGCGCGGTCGCGATGAGCAGCACGGTCAGCACGAGCTTGGCGCTCCAGCGCCAGACCAGCAGCGACAGCACCAGCCCGTTGGCGGCCACCAGCACCCCGAACAAGGCCGCCATGAACAGCGCACTCCCAGGATGCAGGCGCCAGGCAGCGGACCAGAAGGCGTGGTTGCTGACCAAGGCGAAGAACACGCTGGACAGCAGGATCAAGCGCTCCAGGCTGAGCCGCGGCCGCCACGCGCGCAGCGCGTTCCATGGGCCCTTTTGGGACCAGGGCGCCTGCGGCGCGGCGCTGGTCTGTGGAGCGCCTTGCGGGTAGGAAGCGGCGAGCGCGGCGTCGGAGGTGGCCACAATGAGCGTCGAGAGGAACCGGATGGCGCGCATTGTCCGAACGGATCCGTCGGATTTCGGTCGGAGCAAGGTCTGAAATCCGTGGTGCGGGGGCGCCGCGTTGCTCCGGATTCATCCTGCCGACACAGGCGGATGTTGGCGCCGTCGGACAGCGGCAGCGGCAGCGGCAGCGGCAACTCATCCGCAGCCTCCCCTCCTGGCGGTCTGGGCGCCGCGCTCGCGAGCAGTCATCTCACCCTGGTGTCGGGCCGCGCAAATCGCAGGCCCCCTCCTCGACCAAGTGGGAACTGGCGTCCCTAGTCAGTGCGCCCTGCCGACGGGCCGATGCCACCGGAGCGGCCTCGCCCCTGGAATGTTTGCCAGGCGCTCTCGGACGCGGCACTCGCTCGCGTCAGTTCCGTCACTGCAACCTGGCAAAGCCAGCACTCCCTGCCATCGCGCTTGCGCTGCCAGCCCTAGGGACCGGTGAACACGTCATCTCATTCGGCAGCGGACAACACTGAAGATTACGGACAGCGCAAACAAAACGGCGAGCTCCTCGCGGAGTTCGCCGTTTCGCCTACTACATCTGCGCTGGAGCAACATCGCAGATTTACATGGTAGCGGGGGCAGGATTTGAACCTGCGACCTTCGGGTTATGAGCCCGACGAGCTGCCAGACTGCTCCACCCCGCAGCAGAAGAATATTATGGAATACAAACCGACTTATTGCAAGTCTTGAAGCTGGGCTTCTTCAAGAAACTGTCACACCGAAGGCCTGCTGGCACCACTGCATGATCGGATTCCACGCAATGCCCAGTGCCAGCAGCGCGAGCGCATTGACGCCGAACACCACCGGCACCACGCGGTCGCGACGCGGCGGCGGCAGCTCGCCGGTGGGCTCGTCGAAGTACATGACCTTGATGACGCGCAGATAGTAGAACGCGCCGATGACCGCGCAGATCACGCCGAGGATGGTGAGCCACAGCAGCCCGCCTTTCAGCGCCGCGCCCAGCACCACCATCTTCGACCAGAAGCCAAGGAACGGCGGCACGCCGGCCAGCGAAGCCATCACGCACAGCACCAGGCCCGCCTTCCAGGGGTCGCGCGCATTGAGCCCCTTGAAATCGTCGATCTTGTCGGCCTCAAAGCCCTGGCGCGACAGCACGATGATCGCGCCGAAGCCGGCGGCGGACATGATCGCGTAGGTCACGCCGTAGAACAGCGCGGCGGCGTAGCCTTCCGGACCGCCCCCGGCCATGCCCAGCAGCAGGAAGCCCACGTGCGAGATGGTCGAATACGCCAGCATGCGCTTGAGGTTGGTCTGCATGATGGCGATCAGGTTGCCGACCACCAGCGAGGCGGCGGCCAGCAGGGCCAGCAGCAGCTGCCATTGCTCGGCGGCCGGTGCCGCGCCCACGGCCAGCAGGCGGTAGGCCATGCCGAACGCGGCCAGCTTGGGCGCGGAGCTGACGAACAGCGTGATCGGCGTCGGCGCGCCCTGGTAGACGTCCGGCAGCCACATGTGGAAAGGCGCGGCGCCAAGCTTGAACGCAATACCGCCCACCATGAACGCCACGCCGGTCAGCAGCATCATGCGCTCGTTGGTGGACGCCGCAGCTTCGGCAATGGCGTTGAGCTGCAGACTGCCGGTGGCACCGTAGACCAGCGACATGCCATACAGCAGCAGGCCCGAGGCGATCGAGCCCAGCACGATGTACTTCATCGCCGCTTCGGCCGACATGCCGTCGTCGCGGTTGACCGCCACCAGCGCGTAGGAGCACAGCGCCAGCAGTTCCAGGCCTAGGTAAACGATGACCATGCTGCCGGCCGAGACCAGCATCATCATGCCGACCGTGGCGAACAGCACCAGCACCGGAAGCTCACCCGGATAGATGTTGCGCTCGCGCAGGTAGGGCCAGCCGTAGACCAGCGACAGGCCGCTGACCAGCAGGATCGCCATCTTGGCCACGTCGGCCATGGTGTCGCGCACGAACATGGCGTGGAACACCGTGCCCTGCCCGCCAACGCCCAGGGCCACCATGGCCAGCGCAATGACCATGAAGGCCACTGCGAGCAGATGGGTGATGACGCGCTGGCGCTGGCTGAAGAACAGGTCGGCGATCAGCAGGAAGAAGGCGCCTGCGATCAGGACCAGCTCGGGCAGCAGCGGGAGCAGGTCGGTCACGGGTGCGGAAATGGGCGTGCTCATGAGATTCCTTACGGCAGCTTGCTGTTGGCGAGCTGCAGCACCAGTTGCTGGATAGACGGTTCCATCAGGTCGGTCAGCGGCTTGGGATAGATGCCCAGCGCCAGCGTGCCGATGGCGAACACGCCCAGCACCAGGGCCTCGCGTGCGTTGATGTCCTTCAGTTCGGCCACGTGGCTGTTGGCGACCTCGCCGTACAGCACGCGCTTGACCAGCCACAGCGTGTAGGCCGCGCCGATGATCAGCGTCAGGGCGGCCAGCAGTCCCACGAACGGGCTCTTCTGGAACGCGGCCAAAATGACCATGAACTCGCCGACAAAGCCGCTGGTGCCCGGCAGGCCCGAGTTGGCCATGCCGAACAGCACGAAGAACACCGCGAACCAGGGCATCACGTTGGCCACGCCGCCGTAGTCCTTGATCATGCGGGTGTGCATGCGGTCGTAGACCACGCCCACGCAGGAGAACATGGCGCCGGACACGAAGCCGTGCGAGATCATCTGCACCATCGCACCCTGCAGGCCCAGCTGCGCGCCGTCCACGCCGGCGCCGTTGGTATCGCGCACCAAGGTGAAGGCGATGAAGGTGCCCAGGGTCACGAAGCCCATGTGCGAGACCGACGAATAGGCGATCAGCTTCTTCATGTCCTCCTGCACCAGCGCCACCAGGCCCACGTAGACCACGCCGATCAGCGACAGCACGATCACCAGCTGGGAGTACTCATGGCCGGCATCGGGGGTGATGGGCAGGCTGAAGCGCAGGAAGCCGTAGCCACCGATCTTCAGCGCGATCGCCGCCAGGATCACCGAGCCGGCCGTGGGCGCTTCCACGTGCGCATCGGGCAGCCAGGTATGCACCGGGAACATCGGCACCTTGACCGCGAAGGCGATCAGGAACGCGAAGAAGATCCACGTCTGCTCCTGCATCGTCAGCGGCAGCGCGTACAGGTCGGCGAACTGGAAGCTGCCGCCCTTCAGGTACAGGTAAATCAGGCCCACCAGCATCAGCACCGAGCCGAGGAAGGTGTACAGGAAGAACTTCACCGCCGCGTAGATGCGACGCGGGCCGCCCCAGACGCCGATGATCAGAAACATCGGGATCAGCATCGCCTCGAAGAACACATAGAACAGCATCGCGTCGGTCGCCGCGAAGATGCCCACGGTCACGCCTTCCAGGATCAGGAACGCGGCCACGTACTGCGACACGCGCTTGGTCACCGAGGTCCACGCGCCGATCAGGGTCAGCACGGTGATCAAGGTGGTCAGCAGCACCAGGGCCACGGCGATGCCGTCCACGCCGAGGGCGTAGTTGATCTTGAACGCCGGGATCCAGGCGTGCAGCTCCTGGTACTGCAGGCCGGGGTTGTTCCACTGGAAGTAGACCAGCAGCGGCAGGCTGGCCAGGAAGGTCAGCAGTGCCGTGCCCAACGCCAGCCAGCGCGCCGCCGAGGCACGGGCATTGCCCAGGGCCAGGACCAGGGAGCCGCCCAGGATGGGCAGCCAGATCAGAATGCTAAGCAGAGGCCAATTCGCCACGTGTTCGTATCCGTGCAGGGTTCAGCGCCAGTACGAGATGAGCACGGCCAGCAGTGCAATCAGGCCGAGGATCATCGCGAACGCATAGTGATAGAGGAAGCCGGACTGGGTACGGCGCAGCAGGTTGGCGCACAGCTCGACAAGACGCGCGCTGCCGTTGACGCCCACGCCGTCGATCAGCTTGGAATCGACCACGCGCGAGGCCTGGCCCAGGGCCACGCCACCGCCGGCGAAACCGCCGATCCACAGCGCGTCGAAACCGAACTTGTTCTCCAGCACCCACACCAGCGGCGCACCGGCCTTGCGCATGCGCGCCGGCAGCGACGGCGAGGCGATCAGGTACAGGAAGGTGGCCAGGGCGAAGCCGGCGAAGGCGAGCCAGAACGGCGCGGTGGTCAGGCCATGCAGCGCGAACGCCACCGGACCATGGAACTCCTCGGCCAATGCGCCGATCGTGTCCTTGGCCGGCTCGTAGAACTGCACAACACCGGTGAAGAAGGTCGTGGCCTGGCCCGGAATGCCAGCCTCGGCATGGTGGCCCAGCCAGTCGGTGCCGTACAGCATGGGACCGATGGTGAAGAAGCCGATCAGGATCGAGGGGATTGCCAGCAGGATCAGCGGCAGGGTCACCACCCACGGCGACTCGTGCGGCTCGTGCGCGCCGTGATGGCCATGGCCATGATCGTCGTGACCGTGGTCGTCGTGGCCGTGCACCTGAGCCTCGGCATCGGTGTGGTCGGCTTCGCCATGGGCGCCGGCATGCGCGTGACCGTGGTCGTCATGGGCGTCGCGGAAACGCTCCTTGCCGTGGAAGGTCAGGTACAGCAGGCGGAAGCTGTAGAAGCTGGTGATGAACACACCGCCCAGTACCGCGTAGTAGCCGTACTGCGCGATCCAGCCACCGTGGACGTGGGCGTTGTGCCCGGCCGCCTCGATGATGCTGTCCTTGGAATAGAAGCCGGAAAAGAACGGCGTGCCCACCAGGGCCAGGGTGCCGATCAGGCTGGTGATGTAGGTGATCGGCATGTACTTGCGCAGGCCGCCCATCTTGCGCATGTCCTGCTCGTGATGCATACCGATGATGACCGAACCGGCCGCCAGGAACAGCAGCGCCTTGAAGAAGGCATGGGTCATCAGGTGGAACACCGCGGCCGAATACGCCGACACGCCCAGCGCCACGGTCATGTAGCCCAGCTGGGACAGCGTGGAATAGGCCACCACGCGCTTGATGTCGTTCTGCACGATGCCGATCAGGCCGGTGAAGAAGGCCGTGGTGGCGCCGATGACCAGCACGAAGTTCAGCGCCGTCTGCGACAGCTCGAACAGCGGCGACATGCGCGTCACCATGAAGATGCCGGCGGTCACCATGGTCGCGGCGTGGATCAGCGCCGAGATCGGGGTCGGGCCTTCCATCGAATCGGGCAGCCACACGTGCAGCGGGACCTGCGCGGACTTGCCCATCGCACCGATGAACAGGCAAATGCAGATGATGGTAGCCACGCTCCAGGGATGACCCTTGAACACTTCCACTTCCTGGCCCTGCAGCAGCGGCGCGTTGGCGAACACGCTGGTGTAGTCCAGCGTGCCGAACCACATCAGCACCATGGCGATGCCGAGCAGGAAGCCGAAGTCGCCCACGCGGTTGACCAGGAACGCCTTCATGTTGGCGAACACCGCGGTCGGACGCTTGAACCAGAAACCGATCAGCAGGTAAGACACCAGGCCCACCGCTTCCCAGCCGAAGAACAGCTGCAGGAAGTTGTTGCTCATCACCAGCATCAACATCGAGAAGGTGAACAGCGAGATGTAGCTGAAGAAGCGCTGGTAGCCCGGGTCGTCGTGCATGTAGCCGATGGTGTAGATGTGCACCAGCAGCGAGACGAAGGTCACCACCACCATCATCATCGCGGTCAGGCGATCGACCATGAAGCCGACGTGGCCGCTGTAGTTGCCGACCTCGAAGAAGGTGTAGAGGTTCTGGTTGAAGGGCTGCGCGCCGACGCCGACCAGCTGGTACAGGGTCCAGCACGACAGCGCGCAGCTGATGGCCACGCCCAGGATGGTGACGGTGTGGGCCCCTGCCCGGCCGACCTGCCGGCCGAACAGGCCGGCGATGATGCTGCCCAGCAACGGGGCCAGCACCACGGCGATCAGAAGACTCTTGGAGAGCGTAATTTCCATCTGCTTGATCAGCCCTTCAGCGAATCGACTTCGGACACGTTGATCGTGCGCCGGCTACGGAACAGCGTGACCAGGATGGCCAGGCCAATGGCCGCTTCGGCAGCCGCCACGGTCAGGATGAAGAACACGAACAGCTGGCCCGAGGCATCGCCCAGCTGACGCGAGAACGCGACGAAGTTGACGTTGACCGCCAGCAGCATCAGTTCGATGGACATCAGCAGGACCAGCACGTTCTTCCGGTTGAGGAAGATGCCGGCCAGGCTGATGCAGAACAGCACCGCGCCCAGCGCGAGCAGGTGTCCGAGGGTGATCATGGCTTGGTCTCCTCAGGATTGGCCGGCGCTTGTTCTTCCACCACCGGGCGCACGGCCTGCATCTTGACCATGCGGAAGCGGTCGGCGGCCTTGACCCGCGACTGCTCGCCCGGGTTCTGCGACTTGACGCCCTCGCGCTTGCGCAGGGTCAGCATGACGGCGGCCACCACGGCCACGGTCAGGATGATGGCGGCGAACTCGAACGGCAGCAGGAACTCGGTGAACAGCGTGCGCGCCAGCCAGGTGATGTTGGAGACCTCGGCGGCCTGGGCGGCGGCATTGTCCACCGGCAGCGCCTCACCGGTCTTGGCCTTGATGCCGATCAGCACCAGCATCTGCACCAGCATCACCACCGCCACCAGCAGGCCCACGGGCAGGAACTTCACCCAGCCCTGGCGCAGTTGGTCGATGTCGATGTCCAGCATCATCACCACGAACAGGAACAGCACCATCACCGCGCCGACGTAGACCAGGATCAGCGCCACGCCCAGGAACTCAGCACCGACCAGCAGCCAGGTGCAGGCCACGGTGAAGAACGTCAGGATCAGGAACATCACCGCATGCACGGGGTTACGAACGCTGATGACAGCGCCCGCGGACACCGCCGCGATCGTCGCGAAGATCCAGAAGGAAATATTGACCCAATCCATCATGTCCTCAGCGGTAGGCGGCGTCGGCGGCACGGCGTTCTGCGATTTCCGCCTCGAGGCGGTCGCCGATGGCCAGCAGCTGTGGCTTGGTGACGATGTTCTCGCCCCGGTTCTCGAAGTGGTACTCCAGGATGTGGGTCTCCACGATCGAGTCGACCGGGCAGCTTTCCTCGCAGAAGCCGCAATAGATGCACTTGAACAGGTCGATGTCGTAACGCGTGGTGCGGCGGGTGCCGTCCTCGCGCTTGGTCGAATCGATGGTGATGGCCAGCGCCGGGCACACCGCCTCGCACAGCTTGCAGGCGATGCAGCGCTCTTCCCCGTTGGGATAGCGGCGCAGCGCATGCAGGCCGCGGAAGCGCGGCGACTGCGGGAACTTCTCCATCGGGTACATCAGCGTGTACTTCGGCTTGAAGGTGTACTTCAGCGTCAGCCACAGGCCGCCGAGGAGCTCCAGCAGGAGCAGGCTCTTGAAATAGTGCGTGATCTTGTTCATTGGACCTTAGACACCTCGCTGGATCACGCCGTAGAACACCATCAGCGCAACCACCGCGATCCACACGATGGTCAGCGGGATGAAGACCTTCCACCCCAGGCGCATGATCTGGTCGTAGCGGTAGCGCGGGAAGCTGGCGCGGAACCAGATATAGGCGCTGGCGAAGAAGAAGACCTTGAGCAGCAGCCACGGCCAGCCGCCGTTCCAGATCCAGTCGACCCACGGCGACACATCGGCCGTGACCCAACCCTGGATCGGGCTCAGCCAGCCACCGAGGAAGAAGATCGAGACCAGGAAGCTGACCAGGATCATGTTGGCGTATTCGGCCAGGAAGAACAGCGCGAACGCCGCACCCGAGTACTCCACCATGTGGCCGGCGACGATTTCCGACTCACCTTCCACCACGTCGAACGGCGCGCGGTTGGTTTCGGCCACGCCAGAAATCCAGTACACGATGAACAACGGGAACAGCGGCAGCAGGAACCAGTCGAAGAAGCCGGAGCTGCCCGACTGCGCCATCACGATCGAGGACAGGTTGAGGCTGCCGGCGGCGATCATCACGCCGACCAGTGCGAAGCCCATCGCGATCTCGTAGCTGACCACCTGCGCGGCCGAACGTAGCGCGCCCAGGAAGGCGTACTTGGAGTTGGACGCCCAGCCCGCCAGGATGATGCCGTACACGCCCATCGAGGTCATCGCCAGCAGGTAAAGCAGGCCGGCGTTGGCGTTGGACAGCACCAGCTGCGCGTCGAAGGGCACCACCGCCCAGGCCGCGAAGGCCGGCGCAAGCACGATCAGCGGCGAGAGGATGTAGATCGTCTTCTGCGCGCTGGACGGCGCGATGACTTCCTTGAACAGCAGTTTGAAGACGTCAGCGAAGGCCTGCAGGATGCCCATGCCGACGTACATCGGCCCGTGGCGCACATGCATCCAGCCGATCAGCTTGCGCTCCCAGACCACGAAGAACGCCACCGACACGATGACCGGCATGGCGATGACCAGGATCTTCAGCACGATCCACGCCACCACGCCGAAGGCGCCCAGGGAGAAGAACCACTCCCGCAGCGGGCCGACTGCATTGATCAACAACTCGTTCATGCCGCCACCACCTTGACCTTGCCGGCGCCGATCGGCGCGGTGGCGCCATGACCGGACTCGATCCACACCGAACCTGCGGCCACGGTGTCATCCACCACCACCGGCAAGGTTGCGGTGCCCTCGCCCGCCTGCACCTTGGCGATCTGGCCGGCGGACACGCCCGCGGCCTGTGCGTCGGACGAATGCATCACCACGCGCGGAGCGACATTGAGCGGATGCTGCTGCAGTGCCTCGGCGCGGCGCACGAACCCGTCGGTGCGGTAGATACCCTGGGTGGCGACCACGTCCAGTCCCTCACCCGTGGCGGCCGGCTGCGCCGAGCGCGCCACCGAGGCAGGCGCTGCCACGGCCGGTGCCGCACGCAGGCCTTCCAGATCGGTGAAGTCAAAGCCCGGCAGTTGCAGCTCCCCGCCCAGCGCACGCAGCACTTTCCAGCCCTCGCGGGCCTCGCCCGGCAGCTTGCCGCCGGGCTGGGTGCCCTGCTCGCGGCCGTCGAGGTTGGTCAGGGTGGCGGCGATTTCCGGCAGCGCGCCGATCGGCAGGATCACATCGGCCACGCGACGGGTCGAGGCGCAGGCGAAGTGGCTGAACGCCACCACCTTGGCCTGGCCCAGCGCGACCTGCGCCTGGCTGCCCACATTGAAGTCCAGGCCCGGCTCGATGCCGTAGAGGACATAGGCCGAACGCGGCTCGGCCACCATCGCGGCGACATCGCGGGTGGACGGCAGCACGCCGGCGCGGGTCAGGCCCAGCGCATTGGCGCCCTGCGGGATGCGGCACAGTGCCGCACCGGTGGCCGAGGCGAAGGCGGCAGCAGCGGTGCGCAGCGCGGCGGCCTGCGGATGGTTCTCCGCCAGCGCACCGACGATCACCACGGCCTGGCGCGCGCCCTTCACCGCATCGTGCAGGTCGGCATCGTCCAGCGCCGAGGCAAGCTTGGACGGGGACACGATGGCCTTGCTGGCCAGCGGGAAGGTGAAATCGAAGTCCACCGGATTGACCGCGTGGATCTTCATCCCCTTGCGGCTGCCCTTGCGCAGGCGCTGGTGCAGCAGCGGCAGCTCGTGGCGCAGGTTGCTGCCGAACAGCACGACCACGTCGGCCTGCTCGATCTCGGCCAGCGGCACGGCGAACGGCTCGGACACGGCGGCATCGGACAGGTCGCGCGCATTGAGGCGGTGGTCCAGGTTGCCGGTGCCCAGGCCGGCGGCCAGCTTGGCCAGCAGCTTGCCTTCCTCGTTGGAGGTGGCCGGATGCACCAGCACGCCCAGGTCGTCGCCGCGATGCGCGCGCAGGATTTCGGACGCCGCCGCCAGGCCTTCGGCCCAGCTCACTTCCTTCCACTCGCCGTCGATCTTCTTCAGCGGCTTGATCGCGCGGTCGTCCGCGTAAAGGCCCTGGTGCGAATAGCGGTCGCGATCGGACAGCCAGCACTCGTTGACCGTTTCGTTGTCGCGCGGCACGGTGCGCAGCACCTGGCCGCGACGCACGTGCAGGTACAGGTTCGAGCCCATGGCGTCGTGGAAGCCCAGCGACTCGCGGGCGTTCAACTCCCACGGACGGGCGCGGAACTGGAACACCTTGTTGGTCAGCGCGCCGACCGGGCACACGTCCACGACATTGCCGGACAGCTCGGTGGTCAGCGGCTTGCCGTCGTAGGTGCCGATCTGCAGGTTCTCGCCGCGGTACATGCCACCCAGCTCATAGGTACCGGCGATGTCGGCGGTAAAGCGGATGCAGCGCGTGCACTGGATGCAGCGGGTCATCTCGGTGGCCACCAGCGGACCGATGTCCTCGTCAGGCACCACGCGCTTGCGTTCCTGGAAGCGGCTGACCGAGCGGCCGTAGCCCAGCGACAGGTCCTGCAGCTCGCACTCGCCGCCCTGATCGCAGATCGGGCAATCCAGCGGGTGGTTGATCAGCAGGAATTCCATGACGTTGCGCTGGGACTTCAGCGCACGCTCGTTGCGGGTGAAGACCTTCAGGCCGTCCATCACCGGCGTGGCGCAGGCCGGCGACGGCTTGGGCGCGGCGCGACCGCCGACCTCGGTGTCGACCAGGCACATGCGGCAGTTGGCCGCGATCGGCAGCTTCTCGTGATAGCAGAAGCGCGGGATCGGGATGCCGGCCTTGTCGGCGGCCTGGATGATCATCGAGCCCTTGGGCGCGGCCATCTCCACGCCGTCGATGAAGACGGTGACGTGATCCGGCGGCAGGTTCGGGTTGACGGGCTGCGCACTCACGCGGCCACCTCCACGTTGGAACGCACGACCGTCCCGTCGCGCTCGTCGTCGACGAGGAAGCGCTTGTTGACGATGGCGTATTCGAATTCATGCCAGAAATGGCGCAGGAAGCCCTGCACCGGCCAGGCGGCGGCTTCGCCGAAGGCACAGATGGTGTGGCCTTCGATCTGGCCGGCGGCGGCCTTGAGCGTGTGCAGGTCTTCCAGGGTGGCCTTGTGTTCGGCCACGCGGGTCAGCATGCGGTACATCCAGCCGGTGCCCTCGCGGCACGGAGTGCACTGGCCGCAGCTTTCCTTGAAATAGAAGCGCGCGATGCGCTGGCAGGCGCGCACCATGCAGGTGGTGTCGTCCATCACCACAACCGCGCCAGAACCCAGGCCGGAACCGGCTTTCTGGATCGCGTCGTAGTCCATGGTCAAGCCCATCATGACCTCGCCCGGCAGCACCGGCATCGAGGACCCACCGGGAATCACGCCCTTGATCTTGCGACCTTCGCGCATGCCGCCGCACAGCTCCAGCAGTTCGGAGAACGGCGTGCCCAGGCGGATCTCGTGGTTGCCCGGCTTGGCCACGTGGCCGGAGACCGAGAAAATCTTGCAGCCGCCGTTATTCGGCTTGCCCAGGCCCATGAACCATTCGGCGCCGTTGCGGATGATCGCCGGCACCGAGGCGTACGTCTCGGTGTTGTTGATCGTGGTCGGCTTGCCGAACAAGCCGAAGTTGGCCGGAAACGGCGGCTTGAAGCGCGGCTGGCCCTTCTTGCCTTCCAGCGACTCCATCAGCGCGGTCTCTTCGCCGCAGATGTAGGCGCCCGCGCCCAGCGCGTTGTACAGGTCGATATCGATGCCCGAGCCCAGGATGTTCTTGCCCAGCCAGCCGTGCTTGTAAGCCTCGGCGGTGGCTTCTTCCAGGTGCTCGAAGGGTTCGTGGTGGAATTCGCCGCGCAGGTAGTTGTAACCCACGGACGAGCCGGTGGCGTAGCAGGCGATGGCCATGCCCTCGATCACCGCGTGCGGGTTGTAGCGCAGGATGTCGCGATCCTTGGCGGTGCCCGGCTCGGACTCGTCCGAGTTGCAGAGGATGTACTTCTGCATGTCTCCCTTGGGCATGAAGGACCACTTCAGGCCGGTCGGGAAGCCCGCGCCGCCACGGCCGCGCAGGCCGGACTGCTTGACCATCTCCACCACGTCGGCCGGCGCGATCTTCTCTTCGATGATCTTGCGCAGCGCGGCGTAGCCACCGGTCTTGAGATAGTTCTCGTAGGACCAGGGCTTGTCGAAATGCAGCGTGGTGTAGACGGCCTGGTGCTCCTTGGGAGCGGGGCCGACCGGGCCGTAGCCCTCGGAATAATGTGAATGGCCTGCCATGCGCTTACTCCAGCCCGTCCAGCAGTTCGTCGACCTTCGCCGGGGTCAGGTTCTCGTGGTAGTGGCCGTTGATGACCACCACCGGCGCGCCGCAGCACGCGGCCACGCACTCTTCCTCGCGCTTGAGGTAAACCCGGCCGTCCGCGGTGGACGAACCCAGCTTGCAGCCCAGCTTCTGCTCGGCATGGGCGACCAGCTTCTCGGCGCCGTTGAGCCAGCAGCTGATGTTGGTGCAGAACGCAACGTTGTGGCGGCCGACCTTCTCGGTCTCGAACATCGAGTAGAAGCTGGCGACCTCGTAGGCCCATACCGGCGGGATGCCCAGGTACTTGGCCACCGCGGCGATCAGCTCGTCGGTCAGATAGCCGCCATTCTGCTCCTGCGCGGCGAACAGGCCCTGCAGGGTCGCCGAGCGACGACGGTCCGGCGGGAACTTGGCCAGCCAATGCTCGATGTGCGCGCGGGTCTCCTCGCTCAGGACGACCTGCGGGTCGACGTGGCGGGCATTCTCGAAATTACCGGTGGCTTTCATCGATCCACCTCACCGAACACAAGGTCATACGTACCGATCATCGCCACCACGTCGGGCAGCATGTGGCCGCGCACGATGGCGTCCATGGACGACAGATGCACGAAACCGGGAGCGCGCAGATGCACGCGGAACGGCTTGTTGGCGCCATCGGAAACCAGATAGCAGCCGAACTCGCCCTTGGGGGCCTCGACCGCGGCGTAGATCTCGCCAGCGGGGACGCAATAGCCTTCACTGAACAGCTTGAAGTGATGGATCAGCGCTTCCATGTCGTCCTTCATGTCCTCGCGCTTGGGCGGGGCGACCTTGAAGTTCTCGACCATGACCGGACCAGGGTTGGCCCTGAGCCACTGAACGCACTGCTTGATGATGCGGTTGGACTCGCGCATCTCGGCGATGCGGACCAGGTAGCGGTCGTAGCAGTCGCCGTTGACGCCGACCGGGATGTCGAAATCCACCGCGTCGTACATGGCGTAGGGCTGCTTCTTGCGCAGGTCCCACTCGATGCCCGAACCGCGCACCATCACGCCGGTCATGCCCCAGGCCTTGGCCATCTCCGGGCTGATCACGCCGATGCCGACGGTGCGCTGCTTCCAGATGCGGTTGTCGGTGAGCAGGGTCTCGTACTCGTCGACCCGGCTCGGGAAGGTGTTGGTGAAGTCTTCCAGGTAATCCAGCAGCGAGCCTTCGCGCGCGGCGTTAAGGCGCTTGAGCGCCTGGCCCTTGTGCCAGGGCGATTCCTTGTACTTGGGCATGTGCCCAGGCAGGTCGCGATAGACGCCACCGGGACGATAGTAGGCCGCGTGCATGCGCGCACCGCTGACCGCCTCGTAGACGTCCATCAGCTCTTCGCGCTCGCGGAAGGCGTACAGCATGACCGCCATCGCGCCCAGATCCAGCGCATTGGACCCGACCCACATCAGGTGGTTCAGGATGCGGGTGATCTCGTCGAACATCGTACGGATGTACTGCGCACGCACCGGCGCCTGGATGCCCATCAGCTCTTCGATGGCGCGCACGTAGGCGTGCTCGTTGCACATCATCGAGCAATAGTCCAGGCGATCCATGTAGCCGATGGACTGGTTGAACGGCTTGGACTCGGCCAGCTTTTCGGTGCCACGGTGCAGCAGGCCGATGTGCGGATCGGCGCGCATGATGGTCTCGCCGTCCATTTCCAGGATCAGGCGCAGCACACCGTGCGCGGCCGGATGCTGCGGGCCGAAATTCATCGTGTAGTTGCGAATCTCCTGCTTGGACTCGGCAGGATTGCTGGCGAAGGCCGCGTGGGCCTGATGGAACTCACTCATTTGCGTTGCTCCCGCTGCGCGGCTTCGCCGATCGCGGTGTCGTAACGGGCATCGTCGCGGATCACGCGCGGCACGCCCACGCGCGGCTCGACCGAGGTCACCGGCTCGTAGATCACGCGCTGCTTCTCCTCGTCGTAGCGCACCTCGACATTGCCGATCAGCGGGAAGTCCTTACGGAAAGGATGGCCGACGAACCCGTAGTCGGTGAGGATGCGGCGCAGGTCCGGATGACCGGTGAAGACGATCCCGAACAGATCGAAGGCCTCGCGCTCGAACCAATTCGCGCCCGGCCACAGGTCGGTGACCGAGGCCAGCACCGGCACGTCGTCGTTGGGCGCGTAGCAGCGGATGCGCACGCGCTGGTTGTGTTGGTAAGACAGCAGGTGCGCGACCACGGCGAAGCGCTTGGTCGGCATCGGCAGCGCGTGCGCGTGGTCTGCGCCTTCGCCCGTGGGTTGCTCACCCCAGCCGAAGCGGCCGACCGACTTGCCTTCCACGCCGCGGCTGAAGCCCTGCGAGGAGACGTCCGAGGTATCCCACTCGTCGCTGCCGTATCCCAGGTAATCCACGCCGCACAGGTCCGAGAGCTGCTCGAAGCCCAGCTCGTCGCGCAGCGCGGCGCAGGTGTCGTGCCACTGCGCGGCCTCGATCTCCAGCGCGACGCCGCCCGCGAGGGTCGAGGTCACCTGGGCATCGGGAAAGCGCGTGCGCAGCCGTTCGATGAATTTGGACGCTTGCTCAGCCATTGGGCGTGGCGTGCTCTGCTTGAGAAGAAAGAGGGTTACCGGGAGATCGTCTGCGTGCGCCAGATCTTCTTCTGCAGCTGCAGAATCCCGTACACCAGCGCTTCGGCGGTGGGCGGGCAACCTGGGACGTAGACGTCAACCGGAACGATGCGATCGCAACCGCGCACCACCGAATACGAGTAGTGGTAGTAGCCGCCGCCATTGGCGCAGCTGCCCATCGAGATCACCCACTTCGGGTCGGGCATCTGGTCGTAGACCTTGCGCAGCGCCGGGGCCATCTTGTTGACCAGCGTGCCGGCCACGATCATCACATCGGACTGGCGCGGCGACGGGCGGAACACCACGCCGTAGCGGTCCAGATCCAGTCGCGAGGTGCCGGCATGCATCATCTCCACCGCGCAGCAGGCCAGGCCGAAGGTCATCGGCCACATCGAGCCTGTGCGCGCCCAGTTGAGCAGCGCATCGACGCTGGTGGTGACGTAGCCCTTTTCCAGCAGCGGGTTCTCACCTTCGGGGCGCAGGATGTCGTCCACCCGCCCTTCCGGGATCGGGTTGGTCATCAGCTTGTCGAGGGTCTGGATCACTCCCATTCGAGCGCTCCCTTCTTCCAAACGTAGATAAAGCCCAGGAACAACATGCCCACGAACAGGCCCATGGTCACCAGGGAACGTGCACCGATCTCCATGAACACCTGGGTCCACGGCACGATGAAGATGATTTCCAGGTCGAAGACGATGAACTGGATGGCGATGAGGTAATAGCGCACGTCGAACTTCATGCGCGCGTCTTCGAAGGCCTCGAAGCCGCACTCGTACGGCGAGAGCTTCTTCGCATCGGGACGACGGGGTCCGAGGAAGCGACCGACAAGCATCAGGGCAATGCCGATGCCGGTGGCCACGATCAAAAAGAGCAAAGTCGGCAGGTAATTGGCCAGCACTCGCGTCGTCTCTCTAGAAGCCCAGCGTCGGTCGCAGAGTGTAAGCGCCAGAGGCGAAAGACCCTGCGAACGAATCGCGTGACCGGCCACGTGGGCCTGCCGGTGCGAGGGCCTGACGCCAGGATGGGGGCGACGTCGGGGGACCCATGGCAGGCCCGGCATTGCCGGGACATTCCACGGCGGCCCTTCCGCGATTCGTACCGGGCCCGCTGTGAACTGGTCAATTGTACCGTTCAGTGAACTGAGGAGTAAACTTTTTGGTGAGTCTTCGTCAGGATTTCGACGAACGACGCCCAACAAAAAAGCCTGCGATCGCAGGCTTTTTGTCACGACCGCGACCGGGTGACGATCGCGTCAGCTGATTGGTGCCCAAGAGGGGACTCGAACCCCTACGACTCTCGTCGCTACCACCTCAAGGTAGTGCGTCTACCAATTCCGCCACCTGGGCTAAAACTTCGCTTTCAACCCCACCGGACGGGCCGGCGGGCGCGCATTGTAGCGCCTTATCGCGCCGGTGCCTGCTCCGGCTGCTTGCCCTGCTCGGCCGGGGCCGGCTGCGGGGCCGGCGCCTGCCCGGCGGCCGGGGGCGCGATGGGCGCGCTCGGCACGATCGAGGTCTCCGGCTGCTGCGGAGCGACCTCGCCCGGCGCCTTGGCCGGCTCGGCCGCGGCCTGGCCGGACATCAGGCCCAGGTCCTGCTGCGCGGCCGGATGCGCGGTGCGCGCGGCGTTCCAGGCCATGAACAGGCTGATGGCGAAGAACGCCACGGCCAGCCACTTGGTGCTTTTGGACAGGAAGTTGGAGGCGCCACGGGCACCGAACACGGTCCCGGACGCGCCGGCACCGAAGCCCGAACCCGCCTGCGCACCGGAGCCGCGCTGCATCAGCACCAGCGCGATGATGGCGATGGCCACCAGTACGTAGACCACATTGAGGATCAACATCAGCATTCGATCGTTCTCTCAGAGCTGACCGACATGCCTGCCGATCCGCGCACTCAGTCCATGGCGGCCTTGACGATGGCCAGGAAATCCGCGGCCACCAGAGAGGCGCCGCCAACCAGTCCCCCATCGACATCCTGCTGCGAAAAGAGTTCCGCGGCATTGTCGGCCTTGACGCTGCCCCCGTAGAGGATGGTCAACGAATCGGCGATTCTAGCATCGTGGCTGGCCACGATGCCACGGATAAATGCATGGATCTCCTGGGCCTGCGCCGGGCTGGCGGTGCGTCCGGTGCCGATGGCCCAGACCGGCTCGTAGGCCAGCACCGCCTTGGCGAAGCTTTCCACCCCGGCCTGGGCCAGCACCGGCGCCAACTGCGAGGCGATGACCTGCTCGGTCCGCCCGGCCTCCCTGTCTTCCAGGGTCTCGCCCATGCACAGCACCGGGATCAGGCCGGCATGCTGGGCGGCGAGAAACTTGCGGGCCACCAGCTCGCTGGACTCGTGGTGGTACTGCCGGCGCTCGGAGTGACCGACCAGACCGTACCTGGCGCCGACGTCCACCAGCATCGCCGCGGAGACCTCGCCGGTGTAGGCGCCCTTCTCGTTGCTGCTGACGTCCTGGGCCCCGAATTCGATGGCCGTATCCTCGAAATCCTCGATCAGGTCGCCCAGGTACGGCAGCGGCGGCAGGATCAGCACGCCCGGCGCCCTCTCCGACGGCAGCCCCTTGGCGATGTCGGCGACCAGCTCGGAGGCGAACTGGCGGCTGCCATGAAGTTTCCAGTTTCCGGCGACCAGCTTGCGACGCATCGGCGATTCCTTGGCTAGAGTGGCGCCTCAGGATAACGCGCGCCTTGTGGAATGCAGATCACACCCATGGACCACACGCCCCGCTATGCCCTCATCACCGGTGCCTCCAGCGGCATCGGCGAGCGCTTCGCCCGACACTACGCGGCCCTGGGCGTGCCCCTGGTCCTGACCGCGCGCCGCGAGCAGCGCCTGCATGCCCTGGCGGCGGAACTGCGCGCACGGGTGCCGGTGCAGGTGATCGCCGCCGACATGGCCGAGCCTGGTGCGGCGCAAGCCCTGGTCGGGCAGCTACACGATGCGGGCCTGCGCGTGCGCATCCTGGTCAACAACGCCGGCTACGGGCTGCCCGGGCGTTACCGCGAGCGCGACTGGTTCGAGCATGCCCGCTTCCTGCGGGTGATGATCGAGGCCTGGACCGAGCTGACCTGGCGGCTGCTGCCCGAGCTGCGCGCCAGCGGCGCCGGGCGCATCATCAATGTCGCCTCCTTCGCCGCGCTGATGCCGGGCGCGGCGGGACAGACGCTGTACGCCCCGGCCAAGAGCTTCATGCTCAGGCTGAGCGAATCGCTGTCGCTGGAGAACGCCGACGCCGGGGTCAACGTCACCGCGCTGTGCCCCGGGTTCACCTGGTCCGAGTTCCATGATGTGACCGGGACCCGGCAACAGATGGACCGCCTGCCGGCCTGGATGTGGCTGGACCCGGACCAGGTGGTGCGCGAGGCGATCGACGCGGTCGAGCGCGGCCGCGTGCTGGTCATTCCCGGCTGGCGCTATCGCCTGGCCTATGCCGTGTTGCGCCACCTGCCCGACCAGGTCCTGCTTGGGCTGATGCGCCGGGGCTCCAGGCGTATCAGGCCGGTGGACTAGGCCGCGCGAACTCGCGCTCGTGCCCTCGACCAGCCCAAAAGGCTAATTGTGGGAGCGGCTTTAGCAGCGAAGGGGCTCTCCCCTTGGCAGGTCCCCGGGCAGACCCTTTAGCGGCTGATGGCCCTAGGCCACCTAGAGCCGCCCCCACACGAGGCTCTCGCCGCACCACGCGCGGCCGGTCCGATTAGGGCGAGGACCGGCTTCCGAACTAACTGCGAGTGCCTCCCGGCCACTGGCGCGCCAGCGACCGGCAATGTCCGGCGCTACTTCAGCTTGATCTCGCGCAGGCGCTCTTCCAGATAACCCTGGGCGGTAATCGGCTCAGGGTAACGGCTGGGATTGTCGGCCGTGATCGTCGAGGGCAACACGTCGATCAGGAAATCCGGATTGGGGTGCAGGAAGAACGGCACCGAGTAGCGCGGCTTGCGCGCCGCCTCGCCCGGCGGATTGGTCACGCGATGGGTGGTGGAGGGATACACGTGGTTGGTCAGGCGCTGCAGCATGTCGCCGATGTTGACCACGATGGTGTCGGCGTCGGAGGTGAACGGCACCCAGGTGCCATCGTGCGACTTCACTTCCAGGCCTGCGGCGCTGGCGCCGACCAGCAGGGTGATCAGGTTGATGTCTTCGTGCGCACCGGCGCGCACGTTGGGCACGTCGTCACTGGTGATCGGCGGGTAGTGGATCGGCCGCAGGATCGAATTGCCCGAGTCGGTCTTGTCGACGAAGTAATCCTCCGGCAAGCCGATGTGCAGCGCCAGCGCGGCCAGCACGTGCGAGCCCAGCTGGTCCAGCGCCTGGTAGAGGCCGTAGCCGTGCTCGCGGAAGTTGGGGACTTCGATCGGCCACAGGTTCGGCGGCATCACCTCGGCGTACTTGGAATCGCGCGGGATCTCGCGACCGATGTGCCAGAACTCCTTGAGGTCGAAGTGCTTGGAGTCCTTGGCCGTTTCCACACCGAAGGCGGTGTAGCCGCGGGCACCGCCGCTGCCCGGTACGTGATACTGCAGCTTGGTCTGGTCCGGCAGCGCGAAGAAGTTCTTGAAAACCTCGTAGGCCGCATCGATCTGCGACTGGGCGATGCCGTGGTTGCGGATGCCGGCAAAGCCCCACTGGCGATAGGCCGCGCCGAGTTCGGCGACGAAGGCGTCGCGGTCGGCCTGGCTGGTGGGGGTGATGAAGCGGCTGATGTCGAGAGTCGGGATGGCGGACATGACGGGTCGTGCTCGAACGGCCGCGGGAGGCGGCGGGGACATGGAAGCCGACATTCTCGCAGATCGGGCCGGGCCGGCATGCGCAGGACCGTAAACGACGATGCCCGGACGGGCCGGGCATCGTGGTCACTCGCCAATGAGTCAGGAAAGCACGCGGTACAGCAGATAGAACGTGACGACCTTGGCGATCACCACGCCGCAGGCGATCAGCAGCTTGTCACGCCGCCGCACGTACCGCGCCAGCCAGCCGGACCAGCGTTTGCTGCATCAGCGCGGCGTCGTCGGCCTCCACCGTCACCCGCACCACTGGCTCGGTGCCGGACGGGCGCAGGAAGGCGCGGCCGCGTCCCTGCACCGACTGCTGCGCCTCGGCCAGGGCCGCGGCCACGGGAGGCGCCTCCACCACGGCCTTGGCGGTCACGCCCTCCAACCGCACGTTGACTGTGCGTTGGGGCAGCATGACCAGCCCATCGAGCGCCTGGCGCAGGGACAGGCCGCGGCGCTTGAGCACCTCCAGCACCTGCAGCGCGCTGATGATGCCGTCGCCGGTATTGGCCCGGTCCAGGCACAGGATGTGGCCGGAGGCCTCGCCTCCCAGCACGCCGTGGCCATCGACCAGGGCCTGGTGCACGTAGCGGTCGCCGACCTTGGCGCGCACGAAGTCGATGTCGTGCTCGCCCAGGGCTTTTTCCAGGCCGTAGTTGGTCATCAGCGTGCCCACCACCGGCCCGTGCAGGCGACCGCTGCGCTGCCAATCGCAGGCCAGGATGTAAAGCAGCCCGTCGCCATCGACCACCTGCCCTTCCGCGTCCACGAACAGCACGCGGTCGCCATCGCCGTCGAAGGCGATGCCCAGATCGGCATTGGACTCGCGCACCCGTGCGGCCAGCGCCTGCGGGTGGGTGGAGCCGACGCCGTCATTGATGTTCAGGCCATTGGGCGCGTTGCCGATGACCTGCAGCCGGGCGCCCATCTCACGCAGCACGATGGGCGCGACCTGGTAGGTGGCGCCGTTGGCGCAATCGACCACGATGCTCAGGCCATCCAGGTCGAATTCGCGCGGCACCGAACTCTTGCAGGCCTCCACGTAGCGGCCCACCGCATCGCGCGTGCGCACGGCCTGGCCCAGGCGCTCGGACGGCACGGTGTGGAACTCGCCTTCCAGTGCGTCCTCGATGGCCTGCTCGGTGGCGTCGTCCAGCTTCTCGCCTTCGCTGGAGAAGAACTTGATGCCGTTGTCGTGGTGCGGGTTGTGCGAGGCGGAGATCACGATGCCGCCATCGGCGCGCAGCGCACGCGTCAGGTGCGAGACCGCCGGGGTGGGCATCGGCCCCATCAGCTGCACATCCACGCCCGCCGCAACCAGCCCGGCCTCCAGCGCGGCCTCGAACATGTAGTTGGAGATGCGCGTGTCCTTGCCGATCACCACCTGCGGCTTGCGCCACTCGCCGCCGCGCACGCTGGCGCGCAGCGCGTGGCCGTAGGCATTGCCCAGGCGCAGCATGAAATCGGCCGAAATCGGGCCCTCACCGACGCGGCCGCGGATGCCGTCGGTGCCGAAGTACTTGCGGCCCATCAGCTGGCGATCCCGATCTCGGCCGGGCGCGGCTGCTTGCGTAGCAGCGCGATCAGGTCGGACAGGCGGTCGCGCATTTCGCGGCGGTCGCAGATCTGGTCGATGGCGCCGTGCTCGACCAGGAACTCCGAGCGCTGGAAGCCCTCGGGCAGCTTCTCGCGCACGGTCTGCTCGATCACGCGCGGGCCGGCGAAACCGATCAGCGCCTGCGGTTCGGCGATGTTGATGTCGCCCAGCATCGCGAAGGACGCCGAGGCGCCGCCGAAGGTCGGATGGGTCAGCACCGAGATGTAGGGAATGCCGGCCTCGCGCAGCTTGCCCAGCGCCGCGGAGGTCTTGGCCATCTGCATCAGCGAGAACAGGCTTTCCTGCATACGCATGCCGCCGCTGGCGGCGAAGCTGACGAAGGGCGCGTCGTGCTTGAGCGCCTGCTCGGCCGCCAGCGAGAACTTCTCGCCGCCCACCGAGCCCATCGAGCCGCCCATGAAGGCGAACTCCATGGCGCAGGCCACCAGGGGCTGCTGCTTCATGGTGCCGCGCAGCGCCACCACCGCATCGCGCTCACCAGTGGCCTTCTGCGCGGCCTTGAAGCGATCGGCGTAGCGCTTCTGGTCGCGGAACTTCAGCACGTCGGTGGGGCCAAGGCTGGCGGCGATCTCGCTGGTGCTGCCCGGGTCGAACAGCGCCGCCAGGCGCGCACGGGCGCGGATGGACATGTGGTGCGAACACTTGGGGCAGACCTCGAGGTTCTCCTCCAGCTCGGGGCGGTAGAGCACCGCGCCGCAGCTGTCGCACTTCTCCCAGAGACCCTCGGGCACGCTGCGCTTGCTGCGATTGACGTTGGACTGGGTGCGAATGCCCGAAGGCATCAATTTGCTGAGCCAGCTCATTTAATTCCGTTGCGTAGCACCCCTGACGGGGCATCAGACTGCGCAGTGTAAGACAAGGCGCAGTCGGAGGACTTCCTGCCCCGCTGACTGGCGGGATGCTGCAGTACGCCGAAGACCAATATCTATTGACTTCGACCAAGATATTTGCTAAAGCGAGCAAGCCTCACATGCTATGAAGATCCTTCCACCGGTAAAGGAATACATATGAAGGCATTCGCTCTTGTTGGCGCGGCGTGTGCACTTTTCGTAGCTGGCATCTCCTCCAGCTTCGCTCAGGTCAAGATGTGCGACAGCATGGAAAGCCGAGCCCTGCCCGTTGGCACGACGCCCCAGGCCAATCCCGACGGATCTCTCAGCGTCACCGTTCCGGAAGGCTGGTTCATATTCACCGAGGAACAGGGGCGTTGGACCTCGACCCCTACCGCCATCGTTCGTGGTTCATGCCCTGGCGGATCCGGATGCAGCTCGACCTTGTTACCAAGCGGGCAGACATCCTGCGCGATGGATTCGGATTGCACGCAATGCAATCGCTCCGGAAGCAGTGCGATATACCCAGTGCGCGAAGATTTGGTTGGGGTCACTTTCGCCAGCAAGGACGAAGTCGAGTCATTACCGCGCGCCGATGCCCGCCTGATGACGATTCCAGAGATCAGAAAAGATCTGCTGGCTTTCAAGCGGGCACTCGGCATTGCTAACGAGGCGGAAGGACGAGAGACAGTCTGGATTCGACTGTATGGATACGTCGCGCCCATGGATGTCCCGGACGGATATGAGGTCCCCATGTCTAGCTCCGCGACCAAGAACATCGCCCTCGGGCTGCTGGCGGCGCAATCGATCCAAACCCCGGCAGCGGCTCTCAAATGCAGTTGCAATTCCGGTGGCAGCTGCAAGTTGGAATCCAACTTCGGCGTCAAGGTCTGCAACGCCAGCAACTGCGCGGATTGCAGCATGAGCCACTGAGGTAGCGACTAGGAGGAATCAGCCGTCCAGCGCCTGCCGGAGCGGGGCCAGGAACTGGGCGGCCGCTTCGGCGGCCCTGCCCTCGCCGGCCGCCTCCAGGGCCGCGACCAGGGCCGAGCCCACCACCACCCCGTCCGCATCGACGGCCATGGCCTTGGCGCTGGCGGCATCCTTGATGCCGAAGCCGGCCACCACCGGCACGCTGGTGCCCTCGCGAATGGCCTTGAGCTTGCGCCCGGCGGCCTGGGTGTCCAGCCGGTCCGAGGCACCGGTGACGCCCGCGAAGCTGACGTAGTACAGGTAACCCTGGGCGGTGGCGCACAGCATTTCCTGGCGCTGGGGCGTGGTGGTCGGCGACGCCAGTGCGATCAGGTCCAGGCCGTGGCGGGTAAAGATTTCACGGGTCTCGGCGGCTTCCTCGGGGGGCAGATCCACCAGCAGCACGCCGTCCACGCCTGCGGCCACCGCTTCGCGTGCAAAGCGCTCGGTGCCGTGGATCTCCACCGGGTTCAGGTAGCCCATCAGCACCACGGGCGTGTGCGCATCATGCGCGCGGAACTGGCCGACCACCTGCAGCACGTGGCGCAGCCCCCCGCCCAGGGCCAGCGCGCGCTCGGAACTGCGCTGGATGGTGGGCCCATCGGCCATCGGATCGGAAAACGGCACGCCTAGCTCGATCACATCGGCCCCGGCCTCCACCAGCGCGTGCATCACCGGTACGGTGCTGTCCAGCCCGGGATCGCCGGCGGTGACGAAGGGAATCAGGGCTTTGCGCTGCTGGGTGCGGAGGCGGGCGAAGGTGTCGGCGATGCGGGACATAGGTTTTTACGAACGAGTGGAGAGAAATGAGAGCGGGCACTAGGAACGAGAAACGAGGAACGAGGAACGAGTGGAAGCGGAGGACCGCGAGGACTTTGATCCGCCCATTCTTTCAACTCGTTCCTCGTTCCTCGCCACTCGTTCCTGCTTCAAACAATCACGCCCTCGCGCGCCGCAATCGTATGCACGTCCTTGTCGCCGCGGCCGGAGAGGTTGCACAGCACCAGCGCATCCTTGGGCAGGTCGCGCGCCAGCTTGATGGCCTGGGCCACGGCGTGGCTGGACTCCAGCGCGGCCAGGATGCCCTCGCTGCGGGCCAGGGTGTGGAAGGCGGCCATCGCCTCCTCGTCGGTCACGCCCACGTATTGCGCGCGGCCGGCATCGGCCAGGAAGGCGTGCTCCGGGCCCACGCCCGGATAGTCCAGGCCGGCGGAGATGGAATGGGTTTCGGTGATCTGGCCGTCGTCGTCGCAGATGACGTAGGTGCGGTTGCCATGCAGCACGCCCGGCCGTCCGGCGGCGATCGAGGCGGCGTGACGGCCGCTGGAGATGCCATCGCCCGCCGCTTCGGCACCGACGATGGTCACGCCCGGGTCGTTGAGGAAGGCATGGAACAGGCCGATGGCATTGCTGCCGCCGCCGACGCAGGCGGTGATGGCATCTGGCAGGCGGCCGTAGTCCTCCAGCATCTGCGCGCGGGCCTCGCGGCCGACGATGGCATTGAAGTCGCGCACCATGCGCGGGTACGGGTCGGGACCGGCCACGGTGCCGATGATGTAGAAGGTGTCCTGGACGTTGGTCACCCAGTCGCGCATGGCCTCGTTCAACGCGTCCTTGAGCGTGGCCGAGCCGGAGGTGACCGGCACCACCGTGGCCCCCAGCAGCTTCATGCGGTAGACGTTGATCTTCTGCCGCTCGATGTCGGTGGCGCCCATGTACACCACGCACTCAAGACCCAGGCGCGCGGCCACTGTGGCGCTGGCCACGCCGTGCTGCCCGGCGCCGGTCTCGGCGATGATCCGCGGCTTGCCCATGCGGCTGGCCAGCAGCGCCTGGCCAATGGTGTTGTTGATCTTGTGCGCGCCGGTGTGGTTCAGGTCCTCGCGCTTGAGCAGGATCTGCGCGCCGCCGACCTCGCGGCTCAGGCGCTCGGCGTGATAGATCGGGCTGGGCCGGCCGACGTAGTGCTTGAGGTCCTTGTCGAAGGCGGCGATGAAGCCCGGATCGACCCGCGCGGCGTCGTAGGCGGCCGAGAGCTCCTGCAGCGGCGCGATCAGGGTTTCGGCCACGAAGCGGCCACCGTAGCGGCCGAAATGCCCGTTGGCATCCGGGTAGGCGGAAAAGTCCTGGATCTGCGGCTGTGCCATGGCGGGTACGTCTGTCATCGAAGAAGACCTGCACTCTAGCGCACAGGTCCACACGCAAAAAGGCATAAAATCTGGCATGACACGTCAGGAAAACTCACATGTCCGCCTTGCCACCGCTGAATGCCCTGCGCGCCTTCGAGGCCGCCGCCCGCCTGCGCAGCGTCAGCCTGGCCGCGCAGGAGCTGCACGTGACCCATGGCGCGGTCAGTCGCCAAATCCAGGTCCTGGAGGAGCACCTGGGCCAGCCGATGTTCCGGCGTGTCGGCCGTGGCGTTGCACCCACGGCGGCCGGTGAGGCCTTGCAGCGCGCGGCCACGGAGGCCTTTGCCACCTTGCAGCGGGCGGTGGAGACCCTGCGCCGGCCGACGCGCAGCCCGGCGCTGGTGCTGGGCTGCCCGGGCAGCATCCTGGCGCGCTGGATGATCCCGCGCATGCAACGCCTGCAGCAGGAGCTGCCGGCGCTGACCCTGCACCTGCACGCGCATGAAGGTGAGTTCGACCCCGCCCTGCCCGGCCTGGACCTGGCTCTGCTGCTGGGCCGCCCGCCCTGGCCTGCCGGCTGGCAGGTGCACACGCTGGCCGCGGAACGGATCGGCCCGGTGCTAAGCCCCCAGCATCCGTCGGCCGACGCGTTGGCAGCGGACGCGGCCCAGGCGTTGCTGGACCATCCGCTGCTGCATACCGCCTCGCGCCCGCAGGCCTGGCCGGCGTGGGCGGCGGCGCAGGGCCTGGACCCGGGCCAGTTGCGCTACGGCACTGGCTTTGAGCATCTGTACTACCTGCTGGAGGCGGCCACCGCTGGCATCGGCATCGCCATCGCGCCCGAACCGCTGGTGCGCGACGACCTGCGCTCGGGCCGCCTGATCGCGCCCTGGGGCTTCAACGAGACCGGCGGCAGCTGGGCGCTATGCCTGCCGCCCGGTGCCAGCGAAGATGCCCGCGTGCAGCGGCTGGCGAACTGGCTGGCGGTCGAGCTCGAGCGTGCGGGGCTGTCCCCGGAGCACTGAGGTGACGCGTTCGAGGAGCGCTGGCGTGCGGGTCTGATGGTGCAAGTAGCGATGGCCGCCTGTGGTTGCGCCAGCGTACTCACAGGCTCAGCGCGGCGGTCTCGCGCGGATCGCACTTGCAGGGGCGCCGCAGTCGCGTGGATGAGAGCGAGAATCTGCGGTGATTGCACGCCTCTGGGAGCGGCTCTAGGTGGCCTCGGGCCATTAGCCGCGAAGAGGCTTTCCCGGGCATGCCCCTTCGCGGCTAAAGCCGCTTGTGTCTGGGCTCCCACAAGATGCGCTTTTGCGCGCCTGCGGTAAGGACTGATGGTGGTTCGACGTTCGGCATGCGAAGAATAGGAGCGGCCTGAGCAGCTCCCGTCTTTTCCCATCTCGATGATCAGCGGCATGGCCAGGCCGGCCATGCCGGGTCCGACTTACTCGCCGGCGTCCTTGGCACCCTCGCCCAGCAGCTGCTGTTGCCAGAACATCACCGCGGTGCGGAAGTAGTAGTCGGCATTGTCCTTCTTGTGGAAGCCATGGCCTTCGTTGCCGGCCAGCAGGTGCCAGGCGCTGCCGCCCTGCCCGCGCACGGCTTCGATGATCTGGTCGGCCTCCGAGGCCGGCACACGCGGGTCGTTGGCGCCGGTGGCGATCAGCAGCGGCACGCGGATCCGGTCCACGTGGTTCAACGGCGAGATCTTTTGCAGCTGTGCGCGCTGCTTGGGATCGCGTTCGTCGCCGTACTCGGGTCGACGCAAATCGCGGCGATAGGACTGGGTGTTTTCCAGGAAGGTGACGAAGTTGGAGATGCCCACGTAGCAGCTGGCGCCCTTGAGCTGCGCGCTGTAGTGCACGGCGCTGGCGTAGCACATGTAGCCGCCGTAGGAGACGCCGGTGACGCCGAAACGGGTGGCATCCAGCGCCGGGTCCTTAGCCAGCGAGGCGAGCATCGCGCCGATGTCCTTGACCGAGTCCTCGCGCTTGAACGGGCCGTTGTCCAGGCCGACGAAGCGCTTGCCGAAGCCATCCGAACCGCGCACGTTGGGAAAGAACAGGGCGATGCCCAGCTCGTTGAGGTAGTAGTTCTGCGCGCCGAGGAAATCCGGGCGCGCCTGCCCTTCCGGACCGCCGTGGATATCCAGCAGCAGCGGACGCTTGCCAGGGAAGCGCTTGGCATCGGGCCGGTACAGGAAGCCGGTGACCGGCTCGCCATCGAAGCTCTTGATGGTCACCAGTTCGGGCTCGACGTTGGCCGCGGTGTCCAGGCCGCCGGCTTCGCTCATCGTCCAGCGCGTGACCTTCAGCGTCTTGCTGTCGATGGAGAACACATCGCCGGGCACCTTGGCCGAGGACATGCTCAGGGCGATATCGCCCCAGGGCGCGATGGACAGGGTGTGGCCGAAGGACCACGGGATCACCCCGCCCGGCAGTCCATCGACCTTGCGCACCTGGCCGCTGGCGACATCGAGCAGCCGCAGCCTGGCCACGCCGGCCTCATTGATCGCGTAGGCCACGAAGCTACCGTCCGGCGCCATCGCGTAGTCGCTGACATCCCACTTCGGCTCGGGCGAAATCGCCTTAAAGCCGCCCTTGGCGTCCAGCACGCCGAGGCGCTTGAAGTCCGACCCCGCATCGGAGAGCAGCCACACCCGGCCGTCGGCGCCGTAGTGCGGGGCCTCATAGGAGACATGCTGGGTGTTGCGGTTGAGCTGGGTCAGCGCGCCGCTGGCCAGGTCCACTTCGTACACATCGGCATGGGTGATGGACTGCCGGTTGACCACCAGCGCCTTGGCCCCATCGGCGGAAAAATCGGCGAAATTCCAGCCGCCGCCCTTGACCTGCGCGACCAGGCGATCGCTGGACGGGTCGCGCGGGTCAATCACGTACAGATCGCCATCGGCGCCGTTGCGGCGCGTGGACATGTAGCCGATCAGACGACCGTCGCGGCTCCAGCTGCCGAACCAGTTGCGGCTCTTGCCATCGGTCAGCAGGGTCAGCTTGCCCTGGTCCAGGCGGAACAGCTGGTAGAACTCGCCACCGCCGATGTCCTTCTGCACCACCAGCGCATCACCGCGGGTGGGTGCCAGCGTGCCGAACAGGACCGGCTCGCTGTCGAAACTGACCTGGGTGCGCGCCGCGCCCGGGGTGGCCACGGCATGCAACTGGTCGGACTCGCCGAAGCGCGTGCGCACCAGCATCGAGCGGTCCTTGACGTTCCAGTCCAGGAAGGTGGCGCTACGCGCCTGCAGGTACGGCGCGGTGGCATCGGCCAGCGCCCGGCTCACCGGCGGCGCGCCATCGACGGTCATCGCAGCAGGCTTGGCCACGGTGTCGGCCACCTCGGCAGCCATCGCCGTGCCGGCGCACAGCAGGCCCAGGCTCAGGGCGAGCACATGGCGGGAAAGCAGGGTCATGCGGAACTCTCCATCAATGAAAACACCGATGGCGCCCGTGGGCACCATCGGTGGGACTGGCTCAGAAGTCGATGCGGGCACCGACGGTGTAGTAGCGACCGACCACGTCGTAGTACGGCGAGAAGATCGAGCCCGGCGGCGGATCCTTGTCGGTGAGGTTGTTGACGTTGGCGTACAGCTGCAGGCTGGGGCCGTTGCCGGTGGGCACGTTGAAGGTCAGGCCCAGGTCGTAGTACAGGTAGCTGGGGATGGCGTTGTTGGTGATGTTGATGGTGCGGTTGTAGACGCCCGGGGAGATGTAGCGCGCGCGCAGGTTCGCGCCCCAGTTGGCGTTCTGGTAGGCCAGCGAGGCGTTGGCGCGCCAGCGCGGCGTGCCCAGGCCGAAGGAGTAGCCCTGCGAGGTCACGTACTCGATCTCGCTGACGCCGTCGTTGGTGGTCAGGCTGTGCACCCAGGTCCCCAGCAGGCGCATGCGCAGCACGCCCGGCAGGTCGCTGACGCGGCTGAGCGGCAGCGCGTAGGCGACTTCGGCATCGATGCCGTCGCTCTCGTAGCGCGAGAGGTTGACGTAGGTGGAGACGATGCGGCTGAGGTTGCCATCGGCATCGCGCTCGATGCGGCCGCACATGGCCTGGTTGCCGTTGTAGCAGCGGGTCAGGATGTCCTGGGCGGCCACAGTGGTGATGACGTTGTCGATGGCGATGTCGAAATAGTCCAGCGACAGGTCCAGCCCTTCCACCGACTGCGGCGCCCAGGAGAAGCCGTAGGTGGTGGTGTAGGCCGTCTCAGGCGTCACCGTCGGGTTGCCGCCGCCGTTGGTCAGCACGTAGATGCTGCGGTTGGTGAAGGGGTCGTTGACCGTGTTGTAGCCAGTGGTCGTGGTGGTGTACAGCTCGGTCAGGTTGGCCGAACGGATGTCGCGCGAGCGGTTGAAACGTGCGCGCAAGCCTGGGAAGAACTCGTTGGTGAAGCCGATCTTCCACGACCAGATATCGCCGGTGGTGCTGTAGTCGGACACGCGCGCGGCGGCGTTGACCGCCAGGTCGTTGAACACCGGCTTGTCCTTCAGCACCGGCACCAGCACCTCGCCGAAGGCCTCCTTGACGGTGAAGCTGCCCGCCATGGGCGAGAAGCTGAAGGAGCTGAAGGCACCGGCGGCATCCAGATCCCCCACGGTGCGGCGGATGCCCTCGCGTCGTGCCTCCAGGCCCACGGCCACCGACACCGCGCCGGCAGGCAGTTCGAAGGGTTCGCCGCGCAGGCTGGCGCCGCCCACGTCCAGCCTGGTCCGCGCATGCGAGCTGGGCGTGCCGGTGACGTAGTCGATGGCCTCCTGCGACGGTGCGCCCAGGCCGAACAGGTCGATCGGCACGCAGTTGCTGGACGGATCGGTCAGGGTGATGCGGCACACCGGCTGGCCGCTGGTGGGGCTGATCACCGAGTCCACCGCGTTGGCGTATTCCTTGCTCAGCAGGAAGCCAGGCGTGCGGAAGTCTTCCTCGAACTCGCCGTGGCTGTAGTACGCGCCCCAGCGCCAGTTGTCGCCGAAGCTGCCATCCAGGGCCAGCGTGCCCTGGGTGGTCTTGCGCTGGAAGTCGATGTGGGAATAGGACAGATCGCTGTTGAAGCGGCCCATGCGGAAGCTGGTCTGGCCGGCGGCGACCATCGCCGCGCGCGCCTGCGGGTCCAGATAGGCGTTGTCGATGCCGATGGTCAGATTGCCGCGGTTGTGGTCGCCGAACCAGATGTAGTCGTTCCACATCTTGGAGTGGCGCACTTCTGCAGTGAGCTTGAGCGTGTCGCTGAAATCCCAGGTGGCGCGGCCCAGCGCGGCGTAGCGCTTCTGCGGCGTCATCAGCGGACTGAGATCGTCGCTGGAGCGCGCCTCATCGCCGATGGCGGTGGTGCCCACGACGCGGTCGAAGGCGACATCGCGCAGAGTGCCGTCCGGGTTGAAGCCCTTGCCGGCCAGCACCCCGGTGGTGACGATGCCGCCGTAGACCAGGTTGGACGCGCCCACGTTGGCGGCGGTGGTCACCGTACCGTCGCCGTTGGCGAACGTGGCCCAGCGACCGGCGTTGTCGCGTGCCACGCGCGGGATGATGCCGTCGCTGTGGAAGTAATCCAGGCCCAGCACGGCGTGGCCGCTGCCGCCGAAGTCGCCACCGAAGGCGGCTTCGAAGCGATGCTCGTCGTTGTCCGAGCGCGAGGACTGGCCGGCATGCACATCGAAGCGCGCGCCGGTGAACTCCTCATCGATGGCGATGTTGACCACGCCACCCACCGCGCCCGAGCCCCAGGCCGCCGATGCGCCGCCGGTGACGACATCGACGTTCTTCACCAGGATCGAGGGGATGGTGTTGAGGTCGTTCTCGCTGGAGAAGCGACGGCCGTCGATCAGCACCAGGGTGCGGCTGATGCCCAGTCCGCGCAGGTCCACCGGCGCGCTGCCCGAGCCGGTGTTGGTGCTGGTGGTCTGCGGCGACTGGGTGGCGCGGAACTGCGGCAGGTCGTTCAAGGCGGCGGCCACGTTGGGACGCGAGGCGATGCTCAGTTCCTCGTTGCTGATCTGCATGGTCGGCGTCGGCGCCTGGAAGCCCGGCCGGTCGATGCGCGAGGCCGAGACCTTGACCGTGTCGGTGGTGACGACCTTGTCCTTGGCCTCGTCGGCCGTCGACGCCTCCTGCTGTGCGGTCTGCGCCAGCGCCGAGGCGCAGCAGAGGCTGAGGAGACTGGGAATCAGACCACGCGCGATCTTGGACCGGGCGAAGCCATGTCGGGAAGCGAACGACATGCGGGGGAGGACCTATGGGGAAGTGAGAGCGGAAATCCTTGCAGAGCCGCCGGTGCCGGACATCGGTGAAAACCCCGAAATCCCCACCCCTACCCGTCGCGACGACATCCTCGAAAAACCTGGGATTAAAACGTTTCAAAGGAGACGAAAATCCGTCCGCGCCCGCACTTGTCCCGGCCCCTGCCCAGGTGATAAAAAATCACCACACGTCCGAGCCACGGCGTGCTGCAGGGGAGAAGGGAAGCAGATCAGCACACGCCGCCCTGGCCACATCATCCGGGGAATCGCCATGCTGTTGTGCCTTGATCGACTCGAACCGAACTGCGCGGTCGAATTGCCGCTGCATCCTTCGCGCAATGCCTTGCTGGCGGCGCTGGACATCGACCGGCTCTGGCAGGCCTGCGTGGACTTCATCAAGGCTGTGCTGCCCTGCCATTCGTGCAGCCTGATGTACGACATCGAGGGCTTGCGACCGCAGCGTGGATACCACCATCAAGCAGATCCCCACCTGCAGGTATCGCTGCCGGTGACCAGCCTGGAGGTGGCCGCGCCCTTCCTGCACGAACACCCGCGCATCCGCTGCTACACGTTTTCGCAGATCGCCCAGCACGATGCCCAGGCGCAGGCGCGTCTGCAGGCGCAGCACCCCGCGCCGGGCTGGCACGAGTTCATCCACCTGGCCTTCTGGGAGGGCGACGCGCTCGAGGCGGTGCTCAGCCTGCGCCTACCCGATACACACACGCATCTCGGCGCCGCCGAACAAAGCCGCTTGACCGAGCTGTACATCCTGCTGGAAGCCGGCCTGCAACGGATCGGCGCCCTGTCACGCCTGCGCGCGCGCCAGCAGGCGTGCGAAGCGCTGCTGGAACACCTGCCCGACACGGCCCTGGTGGTGGACGCGCATGCGCGACCGCTGCAGATGACGCGCAAGGCGCGTGCGTTCTGCACCGCTGGCGAGGGCACGGCAGCCGCCAACGCGCGGCTGTCGCCGGCCTTGGAGCGAGGACTTGCGCAGTGGATCGCCCAGACGCAGTCGCGGCATCGACCGCAGGTGCCGCAGGAGTTGACCGTGCTCGACCCGGTGCACGGCCGCCTGCGCCTGCGCATCACCCCGCGCCCGGTCTCTACATCGCCGCCTGCCTTCCTGGTGGCGGTGCTCGAGGCCGCCGAGGCTCCCGTGGCCGCGCTGCCCGCCGCGCCCTACGCGCAGCGACAGGCACTGGCCCTGCAGCGGCTTTCGCCCAGCGAACGTCGCGTGGCCATGCTGGTGGCCCAGGGCATGCGCAATGCGGAGATCGCAAGGCGCCTGTGCCGCTCGCACAAGACCATCGAGTCCCAGCTCAGCGCGGTGTTTCGCAAGCTGGATCTGGCCAACCGTTCGCAGCTGGTGCGGATGATGGTCTGAGCCGCTGCGGCGCTGCCCGGCGTTGGCGGAAAGCAGCCCCGGTCCCAGGCCTGCGACGGCGGTGCGCTCGCCTTGGCCCACCGAAAGCCCAAGCCCGGCGATGCAAGGATCGGCGGCGCGCGGAACAGGCCTTTAGCGATCGACGCTGCGCACGGCGGCCACGAAACTGCGCACCCTCTCGGCATCCTTGACGCCACGCGCCGATTCCAGGCCGCTGGACACGTCCACGCCCCAGGGGCGAGCGGTCTGCACGGCCACGGCGACGTTGTCGGCGTTCAGCCCCCCGGCCAGCAGCGCCGGACGCCCCAGCTGCTGCGGCCAGCGGCGCCAGTCGAAGCGCTGGCCGCTGCCGCCGGCCTGTCCCGCGGCATGGCCATCGAGGACGAAGCCCCAGGCCGACGGATAGCGCGCCAGGCGGTCCTCGATGTCCTCGCCTTCCAGCCCGGCCATGGGCAACGCCTTCAGGAACGGACGCGCGAAGTCGGCGCAGAACGCGTCTTCCTCCTGGCCGTGGAACTGCAGCAGGTCCGGCTGGACCTGCTCGATGATCTTGCCGACATCGCTGGCGCTGTTGTCCATCAGCAAGGCCACCACCCCGATCTGTTCCGGCACCAGCTCGCGCAGCATGCGCGCCTGGCCCAGCAACAGGCGGCGCGGGCTCTCCGCGGCGAAGATCAGGCCGATGTAGTCCACGCCAAGCTCCACCGCCAGACGGACGTCTTCGGCGCGGGTCATGCCGCAGAGCTTGATGCGCGTTTGGGTCATGGGGCGATGGCATTCCGGGCGCAGCAGGATACGGCAGAATCCGGCGCCGGTCCGGGGCCAGTGCCAACGGGCCGACCGCCGCGGCGGCCAGGCCGCGCGGACCGCGCGGGTGTCCGGAATCGGCCCCCACGATCGGCGTGGCTGGCGGCTCGGCGCAGGCTCAGGGCCGGAAGGTGATGTCCGTGTCCGCCGGCAGCGTCACTTCCTGCGGCAGGCCCCAGTGCGCCTCGTACAGCGGCCCGAGAAAGACCAGCCCGTTTGGCGGCGCGGTCGGCCCGGCCAGGGTGCGGTCGCGGCCGGCCAGGAGTTCGGCGATCCAGTGCTCGGAGCGTTCGCCGCGACCGACCGCCAGCAGCGAGCCGACGATGTTGCGCACCATGTGGTGCAGGAAGGCGTTGGCCTGCACGCGGATGCGCACGTGCTCGCCCTCGCGCTCGACCTGGATGCGCTGGAGGTCGCGGCGCGCATGCGTGGCCTGGCACTGCACGGAGCGGAAGGCGCTGAAGTCGTTCTCGCCCAGCAGCTGCTGGGCGGCGCGATGCATCGCCTGCGCATCTAGCGGCAGCCGCTCCCAGCTGAGCTGCTGGCGGCCCAGGGCCGGGCGCACGGCGCGATTGACCAGGGTGTAGCAGTAACGCCGCGCCCGCGCGGAAAAGCGCGCGTGGAAGTCATCGCGCACCGGCGCGCACCAGCGCACGCAGACCTCCGGCGGCAGATTGGCCGTGGCGCCCAGCATCCAGCCGCGCGGATCGCGCGCAATCGGGCTGTCGAAATGGACCACCTGCGCCACGCCGTGCACGCCTGCGTCGGTGCGGCCTGCGCAGACGCTGGCGATCGGCGCATTGGCCACGCGCGACAGCGCCGCCTCCAGCGCCGCCTGCACGGTGGGATCGGGCCGCTCGCTGCCGTGGCTGGTCAGCCGCTGCCAGCCCTGGAAGGCGCTGCCGTCGTATTCGACGCCTACTGCAAAACGCATCGTTCAGGACATCTCTTCAGGGCTCGGGCGGTCCGCGCTGCTTCGGCGCGCCTGCGCCACGCACAGGTGCGCGCGTGCGGTCCTGCGCGCTCGCCCGAGGCAAGACGCCGGTGCGCCGGCATGCCGATGCGATCGCCCGCGTCGAAGCGGCCGCGCGACCTGCAGACATCGCAGATCAGCACCCGCGCCCATGCCAGGAGCGGCGCCACGCAGCACCGCCGCTGCTTGCGGGAACGCCGCGGCGACCAGAGCGGCCATCGATGCCAAGCCCTAGCCCAGCCCGCGCAGCAGCTGCGCCGCTTCTTCGCGGGTCGCTGCGTCTTCGCCCTCGGCGATCTCGATCAACAGCGAACGCGCGGTGTCCACATCGCCCAGGTCCAGGCAGGCGATGGCCAGGTCCAGGCGCTCGCGCTCGGCCGCAGAAGCGGTCGGCAGCCTGCTCGAAGCGTTGAGCGTGGGGCCGCTGCCTGAGTGCCAGGTCGGGCGCCCGCTGGGCGCGCTGGTCCACTGCGGCGGCGCCACGTGCGGGGTCTGCTCGTCCAGCGGCGAGTGCTCCGGCACCATCACCGGCGCGTAGGTGGGCGCCGGCGCGGGCGGACGGTCGGCGCGCAGCTCGGCGCGGAAGTCCGGGTAGTTGTTCGCGTTCGGCACGAATTCGGCCTGCGGCTCGGACGCGGCGGCAACGGATGGCGTTTGGGTCACCGCCACGGGCGCCTCCGGCTCCGCTTGCGCGGCGGTGGCCAAAGGCCGCGCCGAAGCCGTGCGCGCGAACGAGGGCGTGGTCAGCGGCGCATCCTCGCGCTTGAGCGGCGCAGGCTTGCGCCGCAGGAAGTAGCCCGCCACCAGGCCCAACACAAGCAAGGCCAGGCCGCCGAACATCCAGCCCGTGCCGCCGCCGTCGCTCTGGCGCTCGGCCAGTTGCTTCTGCGACTGCGCCAGCTCGGAGTTCTTCAGGGCGATCAGCGAGGACTGGTCCTTCTGCAGCTTCTCCAGGTCGGCCACGCGCTCGCGCAGCTCCTGCAGCTCGGTCTCGCGCGAGGCCAGGTCTTCGCGGGTCTGCCGCAGTTCTTCGTTCGCCGCCATGTCTCCCTCGCCCCCGGCCTGGGTGCCGGAATTGGTGCCTGCCTGTGCCCTGTCCTGCCCGCTCGCCGCGGCGATCTCCAGGCGCGCGCCACGCGGCTGCGCCGCTGGCGCGGCCGTGCCGCTGCTGGCCGGCTCGCCCGCCACCGGCTGCGGAATCGGCTGGCGCCCCTGCCGCCAGTCGGCGATGTGCTGGCGGACCAGCGCGGCCGCCTCATCGACCGGCGGCAGCGCCGCGGCCCCCTCGGCCGGCATCCGCAGCACCGCGCCCTGCCGCAGCAGGTTGAGGTTGCCGTTGATGAAGGCCTCCGGATTGGCGCGCAGCAGCGCCACCATCGTCTGGTCGAGGTTGCCACCAGGATTGAGCTGCAGCGCGATCTGCGACAGCGTCTGCCCGCGCCCGACCTTCACCTCGCCCGGCGTACCGAAGACACCCGATGCCGCTGCCGGCGCCGGCGACGCCGTGGCAGCCACGGCGCGGTCCGCCGGCTGCGATGCCTGCGCCTGCGGCGCGCGCACGATGGCATCGCTGGGCGCTGGTGTGGGCGCGCTGATCGCCGGGGCGTTGTCTTCTGCGACCACGCCCGGCGCATTGACCAAGGCCGAGTACTCGCGCACCAGTCGGCCCTGGCCCCAGTCCACTTCCACCAGGAAGTTGACCGCGGCCTGCTGCACGGGGCTGCGGCTGGTGACGCGGATGACCGGGCGGCCGTCGCTGCCCACGGCCACGGCGAAGTCCAGCTCGCTAACCAGGCCGCGCGGGCGCTCCAGGCCGACGCGCTCGAACACCACCGGCGAGGCCAGGCCCGCACGCAGCTGCTCCAGTTCGGCCGGCTCGCTGGAAATGACCGGGATCTCGGCGACCAGCGGCTGTCCCGGCTGGGACAGCACCCGGATCTCGCCCAGTCCCAAGGCCCAGGCGCCGGCGCTGGCCGCGGCCAGCGCGACGCCCAGACACCAGCGCAGGACCGGATGGCGGCGTGCGTGCATGGTCGGCTTTCCCCTCGTCTTGCTCGGCCGGGACTATAGCCTATCGCCCGGCCGGGCCTGGGATCAGCCGGCCGATTCGGCGGCTACCAGCTCGGCCAGCTGCACCGCATTGAGCGCGGCGCCCTTGCGGATGTTGTCGGCCACCACCCACAGGTTCAGGCCGCGCGGATGCGAGAAGTCCTCGCGGATGCGGCCGACGAACACCGGGTCCTTGCCGGAGGCATGGGTCACCGGGGTCGGGTAACCGCCGGCCTCGTGGCGGTCGACCACTTCCACGCCCGCGGCCTTGCCCAGCAGCTCGCGCGCCGCTTCCGGGGTGATCTTCTTCTTGGTCTCGATGTTCACCGCCTCGGAGTGGCCGTAGAACACCGGCACGCGCACCGCGGTGGGGTTCACCTGGATGCTGCTGTCTTCCAGGATCTTCTGCGTCTCCCACACCAGCTTCATTTCTTCCTTGGTGTAGCCGTTGGGCTGGAAGTCGTCGATGTGTGGGATCAGGTTGAAGGCGATCTGCACCGGGAAGCGCTGCGGATCGATCTCCTGGAAGTTCATGATCTGCGCGGTCTGCTTGCCCAGTTCCTCAAGCGCCGAGCGACCGCCGCCGGAGACGGACTGGTAGGTCGCCACGTTGACGCGCTCGATGCCGTACTCGCGGTGGATCGGCGCCAGCACCGGCATCAGCTGCATGGTCGAGCAGTTGGGATTGGCGATGATGCCGCGCGGGCGGTTCTTCAATGCGTGCGGGTTGACCTCGGACACCACCAGCGGCACGTCATCGTCGTAGCGGAAGGCCGAGGAGTTGTCGATCACCACCGCGCCGGCGGCGGCGAACTTGGGTGCGTACTCCTTGGACACGCTGCCGCCAGCGGAGAACAGCGCGATATCCACCTGCGAGGGATCGAAGGTGGCCAGGTCCTCCACGGTGATCTTGCTGCCGCGGTAGTCGATCTCGCCGCCGGCCGAGCGCTCGGAGGCCAGGGCGAACAGGCGCCCGATGGGGAACTCGCGTTCGGCCAGGATGGACAGCATGGTCTCGCCGACCGCGCCGGTGGCACCGACGATGGCGACGTTGAAACGACGGGGGGTGTTGTTGCTCATGAGTGTGTTGTCTTCGAGAGAATGAGATGGGGACGTTCTGGCCATGCAGTCCGGGTTCGGGGAACCTCCGCTCGGTGCACTGCGGCAGAGGCTCCCTATCGTTTGGCGCTGTCGGTTTTGCCCGCGCCGGTGTCGCCACCTGCAATCGCACGGCCGGCTTTGGCGGCTTTGATGGCCTCCAGGTTCAGCGCGCTCGGCGGTTGGCCGGCATCCGGGCCGGCGCCCAGGGCGGCGACCAGGTTGTCCACCGCCAGCTGCACCATCGCCTGGCGCGTGGCCAGGGTGGCGCTGCCGATGTGCGGGGTCAGCACGATGTTGTCCAGCGCCAGCAGCTCCGGGCGCACGGCCGGCTCGCCCTCGAAGACATCCAGGCCGGCGGCGGCCAGCCGGCCGTGGGCCAGCGCATCGGCCAGCGCAAGCTCATCGACGATGCCGCCGCGGGCGATGTTCACCAGCGTGGCGGTGGGCTTCATCCTGGCCAGCGCGGCGGCATTGATGACGTGGTGCGAGGCCGGGGTGTACGGCAGCACCAGCACCAGGTGATCGGCCTGGGACAGCAGCGTGTCCAGATCCACGTATTGGGCGCCGACCTCGCGCTCCTGCGCTTCGGGCAGGCGCGAGCGATTGTGGTACAGCACCTTCATGCCGAAGCCCAGCGCGCCGCGGCGGGCGATGCCCTGGCCGATGCGGCCCATGCCCAGGATGCCCAGGGTGGCGCCGTGGATGTCGGCGCCGAGCATGGTCTTGAACGACCACTGTTGCCATCGACCGTCCCGCAGCCAGCGCTCGGATTCGGTGATGCGGCGCGCGGCGGCCATGAGCAGCGAAAAGCCCAGATCGGCCGTGGTCTCGGTCAGCACGTCCGGCGTGTTGGTGGCCACGATGCCGGCCTTGCTCAGCGCATCCAGGTCCAGGTTGTTGTAGCCGACGCCGACATTGGCGATGGCGCGCAGCCGGGGGGCCTGGGCGATTTCGGCGGCGCCCACGCGCTCGTTGAGCGTGACCAGCGCGCCGTCCACGCCGGCCAGGCGCTCGGCCATCAGCTCGGGCGTGTAGGCGGTGACCTGGGCGGTGGTGACCAGGTCGAAATGCGCGCCGAGCTGTTCGACGACCGCGTCGAACAGCGGCTGGCTCACCCAGACCCGGGGCCGCGCCTCAGCCATGCGCGCCGTCAGCCATGCCAGGAATGCGCGGGGTGATCGTGCCGACATCGCCGCATTGGGCGCGATGGCGCAGCGCCTGATCCATCAGCACCAGGGCGACCATCGCCTCGGCGATCGGCGTGGCGCGGATGCCTACGCAGGGGTCGTGGCGGCCGGTGGTGATCACATCGACCACCTGCCCGTCCACATCCACCGTGGCGCCGGGCAGGCGCAGGCTGGAGGTGGGCTTGAGCACGATGGAGGCGGTGACCTGCTGCCCGGTGGAAATGCCGCCGAGGATGCCGCCGGCATGGTTGGAGAGAAAGCCGTGCGGGGTGATCAGGTCGCGGTGCTCGGTGCCCTTCTGCGCGGCCGCGGCGAAGCCATCGCCGATCTCCACGCCCTTGACCGCATTGATGCTCATCAGCGCCGCGGCGAGTTCGCCATCGAGCTTGCCGTAGATCGGCTCGCCCCAGCCCGGCGGCACGCCGTCGGCCACCACGTCCACGCGCGCACCGACCGAGTCGCCGGACTTGCGCAGCGCATCCATGTAGGTTTCCAGTTCCGGCACCTGCAGGGCGTGCGGCCAGAAGAACGGGTTGTCCTCCACCGCGCTCCAGTCGAAACCGGCCGGCCGGATCTCCCCCAGCTGCGACAGGAAGCCACGCACGCTCACGCCGTGACGCTGTCGCAGCCACTTCTTGGCGATCACGCCGGCGGCCACGCGCATGGTGGTCTCGCGCGCCGAGCTGCGGCCGCCGCCGCGCGGGTCGCGAATGCCGTACTTCTGCCAATAGCTGTAGTCGGCATGTCCGGGACGGAACTGCGCGGCGATGTTGGTGTAGTCCTTGCTGCGCTGGTCGGTGTTGCGGATCAGCAGGCCGATCGGCGTGCCGGTGGTGCGGCCTTCGTAGACGCCGGAGAGGATCTCAATCTCGTCGGCCTCGCGGCGCGCCGAGGTGTGGCGGCTCTTGCCGGTGGCGCGACGCTGCAGGTCATGCGCGAATTCTTCGGCGCTCAGCTCCAGCCCCGGCGGACAGCCATCAACCACGCAGCCGATGGCCGGGCCGTGGGATTCGCCGAAGGTGGTGACCGTCAGCAGCTTGCCGAAGCTGTTGGCGCTCATGGCCGGCTTGCAGCCAGCTCGGTGATGCGCGCGTTGTGCGCGATCAGCTCGCGGCATTCGACCGCGAAGATGCCCATCTGCCCGACCTTGAACTCGATCCAGGCCAGGTCCAGCTCCGGCAGCAGCCGGACCAGGTGCTGCTCGGATTCGCCGACCTCACAGATCAGCAGGCCGTCCTCGGACAGGTGCAGCGGCGCATCGCGCAGGATCTTCAGCACCAGGTCCAGGCCGTCATCGCCCGCGCGCAGGCCCAGCTCCGGCTCGTAGCCGTACTCCTGCGGCAGCGCGTCGGTCTCGTCGTTGGTGACGTACGGCGGATTGGTGACGATCAGGTCGTAGTGGCGCCCTTCCAGCCCGGCGAACAGGTTGGACTTGAGCAGCGTGAGGTTGTCCGCATGCAGGCGCGCCTTGTTCTCGGCCGCCAGCGCCAGGGCGTCGTCGCTGATGTCGGCGCCGTCCACGTCCCAGTCGGGGTTGTAGTGGGCCATGGCGATGGCGATGCAGCCCGAGCCGGTGCACAGGTCCAACGCACGCCGTACCTGCCGGCCGGCCAGCCAGGGCTCGAAACCGGACTCGATCAGCTCGGCGATCGGCGAGCGCGGCACCAGGGCGCGCTTGTCGCTCTTGAAGCTCAGGCCGGCGAACCAGGCTTCCCCGGTCAGGTAGGCCACCGGCACGCGCTCATTGACGCGGCGCTCGAACAGCGCCAGTACCTGCAGCTTCTCCGGGGTGGTCACGCGGGCCGCGCCATAGGCCGGGCCGATGTCCGGCGGCAGGTGCAGGGTGTGCAACACCAGGAAGGTCGCCTCGTCCACCGCGTTGTCGTAACTGTGACCGAAGGTCAGCCCGGCAGCGTTGAAACGGCTGGCACCGTAGCGGATCAGGTCGATGATGGTATGCAGTTCGGCGGCCGTATCGGCGGTCATGGCAGGGCGGATCGAGAGACAGCGCCCAAGTATAAAGCTGCAAGCCGCTATCATGCGGCGCTCGTTGCACGGGAAACCGAAATGTTCAACCGCACCGTCGGGATCATCCTGTTGCTGGCCCTGGCCGCCGGCCTTGGCCTGCTGGCCGCCCGCAAGGTCTGGCAGCCCAAGGCCAATGGCGCCTGGCCGGAGACCTCCAGCGTCACGCTGTTTCCGCAGTCGCGGCCGCTGCCGGAGTTCGCGCTGCAGCAGTCCGATGGCACCCAGCTCACCGCTGGCGAGCTCAACGGCCATTGGACCCTGGTGTTCCTGGGCTTCACCTACTGCCCGGACGTGTGCCCAACCACGCTGGCCGAGCTGGCCAAGGCGCAGAAGCAGTGGTCCACCCTGCCCGACTCGGTGCGCCCGCGCGTGCTGTTCGTGTCGGTGGACCCTGAACGCGACTCGCCGATGCGCGCGGGGGAGTATGCCCACGCCTTCCACCGCGACACCCTGGCCGCGACCGCCGACCTGCCGACGCTGGAGAAGTTCGCCCAGTCCCTCAGCTTCGTCTTCATGAAAGCCAAGGGCGAGAACTTCGACCGCAACCCGCAGGATTACTCGGTCGACCACTCGGCCAACATCGCCGTGCTCGACCCGAGCGGGCGCTATGCCGGCATCATCACCCCGCCCTTCAATCCCTCCGCGATCGCCAACGATCTGCAGCACCTGACCGAGGCCTCGCTGAAATGAGCCTGTTCACCACCCTCACCTACGCCTTGCCGCATCGCCTGTTATCCTCCGCCGCGCGGCGCCTGGCCTACTCCACCTCGCCGGCGGTCAAGCAGCGCCTGATCGACCTGGTGGTGGACCGCTTCAACGTCAACCTGGCCGAAGCCGCGCAGCCGGACCCGCGCGCCTACCCCACCTTCAATGCCTTCTTCACCCGCGCCCTGCGCGAGGGCGCGCGCACCGCGCATGCCGATCCCAACACGCTGGTGATGCCGGCCGATGGCCATATCAGCCAGTGCGGCCCGATCGAGGCCGGGCGGATCTTCCAGGCCAAGGGCCATCACTTCACCGCCTCGCAGCTGCTGGGCGACGATGCCTCCGCCGCGCCGTTCGAGCACGGCCGCTACGCCACGGTCTACCTGTCCCCGCGCGACTATCACCGCGTGCACATGCCGTGGACCGGGACGTTGCGCGAGACCGTGCATATCCCTGGGCGGCTTTTCAGCGTCGGCACCGATGCGGTGGCCAACGTCCGCGGCCTGTTCGCGCGCAACGAGCGCCTGGTGTGCCACTTCGATACCGACTTCGGACCGATGGCCTGCGTGATGGTCGGCGCGATGCTGGTCTCGGGCGTGGAAACGGTATGGAGCGGCGTGGAAATCCCCGAGTACGCCACCCAGGTCACACGCAAGGATTGGCGCGGCCAGAACATCACGCTCAAGCGCTTCGAGGAGATGGCGCGCTTCAACTACGGCTCGACCGTCATTGTGCTGATTCCGCCGGGCGTGGCCGAGCTGATGCCCGAGCTCCATGCCGAATCGCCGGTGCGCCTGGGACAAGCGCTCGCCAGGCGGATCGATCGCTGACGCGCGGCGGCGCGCCAACCTGACGGGCGCCCGAACCATTCCTCAGCGCGGCGCGCTTCAACTACGGCTCGACCGTCATCGTGCTAATCCCGCCGGGCGTGGCCGAGCTGATGCCCGAGCTCCACGCCGAATCGCCGGTGCGCCTGGGACAAGCGCTGGCCAGGCGGGTCGATCGCTGACGGGCGGCGGCGCGCCGACCTGACGGGCGCCCGAAACATTCCTCAGCGCGGCGCGCTTCAACTACGGCTCGACGGTCATCGTGCTGATTCCGCCGGGCGTGGCCGAGCTGACGCCCGAGCTCCACGCCGAATCGCCCGTGCGCCTGGGACAAGCGCTGGCCAGGCGCATCGATCGCTGACGCGCGGCGGCGCGCCGACCTTGGCCTAAGCAATCGGCCACGAAGAGCTTGCCCGCGTATCACCCTTGGTCGCTTTGGTGGACAAGCTTCGCGTTGTCCACCCTACGTAGGGTGGATGGCGCTTCTCCATCCACCACCTCCGCAAAACGAGCAGCGCGGGCTGGCGGCATCTCGCGCTCAGCTGCCGCTGGCGCCTTGGTGGACAAGCTTCGCGTTGTCCACCTACGTAGGGTGGATGGCGCTCTTCCATCCACCATCACCGCAAAACGAGCAGCGCGGGCATGGCGGCATCTCGCGCTCAGCCGCCGCCGGTGCCGCGGTGGGCAAGCTTCGCGTTGTCCACCCTACGTAGGGTAGATGGCGCTTTTCCATCCACCATCACCGCAAAACGAACAGCGTGGGCATGGCGGCATCTCGCGCTCAGCCGCCGCTGGTGCCGCGGTGGGCAAGCTTCGCGTTGCCCACCCTACGTAGGGTGGATGGCGCTCTTCCATCCACCACCTCCGCGAAACGAACGGCGCGGGCATGGCGGCATCTCGCGCTCAGCCGCCGCCGGCGCCTTGGTGGACAAGCCTCGCGTTGCCCACCCTGCGCGGGTGGATGGCGCTTGCTTATCCACCACTGCCGCGAAACGAACGGCGCGGGCGCGGCAGCCGCCGTCGCCCAAGCCGTAGGTCCTCGAAGATCAGGCGCGGCCCTCGGCGCTTTTCGCCATTGCCCTGCTCCGGCGCTTCTCCAGCTTGCGTTGGCGCCGGCGCTCGCGGCGGGCGCGCCAGCGCTCCTGCAGGCAGGAGAAGATCACGTAGAGCGCAGGCGTGCTGAGCAGGGTCAGGCTCTGCGAGATCAGCAGGCCGCCGATCAACGCGATACCCAGCGGACGGCGCAGCTCCGAGCCTTCGCCCAGGCCGATGGCGATCGGCACCGCCGCCAGGATCGCCACCATCGTGGTCATCATGATCGGGCGGAAGCGCACCAGCGAGGCCTCGCGTGCGGCTTCGCGCGGGGTCAGGCCGTGCTCGCGCTGGGCCACCAGGGCGAAGTCGATCATCATGATCGCGTTCTTCTTGACGATGCCGATCAGCAGCACCAGCGCGATCATCGAGATCACCGACAGCTCGGTGTTGGTCACCACCAGCGCCAGCAGCGCGCCCACGCCCGCGGCAGGCAGGGTGGACAGGATGGTCACCGGGTGCACCAGGTGCTCGTAGAGCATGCCCAGCACGATGTAGACCGTCAGGATCGCGGCGAACACCAGGATCAGCATGGTCGCCGGGCTGGCGTCGAAGCCCCAGCGGCCCGGCTCGACGATCTTCACATCGCCCGGCGGGCGCATGCCGTCGAAGGTGGCCTGGATGATCTCGCGCGCATCGCCCGTGGCCACGCCATCGGCCAGGTTGTAGCTCAGGCTCATGGTCGTGTACTGGTTCTGGTGCTGCACCTGCGAGGGCGCCAGGCCCGAGGTCTGCGTGGCCACCGTGCTCAGCGGCACCATCTGCCCGCTGCGCGTGCGCAACATCACCTTGTCCAGGTCCTCCGGCGTGGCGGTCTGGTTGGGCAAGGCGTTGACCACCACGCTGTACTGGTTCAGGTCCGAGTAGATGGTGGACACCGAGCGCTGGCCGAAGGCGCCATACAAGGCGCCGTCGATCGCGCCGATGGAGATGCCCAGCTGCGCGGCGCGGTCGCGGTCGATCACGATGTTCTGGCGCAGGCCGCCCTCCTCGATGTCGCTGCCGACGTCGCGGAACTTGGGGTTGGCCTTGAGCGCGGCCACCAGCTTGGGCAGCCAGACCTGCAACTCTGAGATCTCGTTGGCGCGCAGCGAGACCTGGTACTGGGCGCCCTGGCTTCCGCCACCGCCGTCGTCGCTGGGCAGGTCCTGCACCGCGCGCAGTCGCAGTTCCAGGTCCGGGTAGCGGTCGGCCTTGGCGCTCAGACGCGCCAGCACCTGCGCGGTGGTCTCCTTGCGGCCCTCGTCGCGGCGCTTGAGCTCCACGTTGAACTGCGCGCTGGAGCCCTGGCGGCCACTGCCCAGGCGCACGCCGACCACCTTCACCGCCGGGTCGGCCATCAGCATGTCGGTGATGCGGCGCTGGCGGCTGACCATGTCGGCGAAGGACACCGTGGCGCTGGACTGGGCCCGGCCCCAGATCAGCCCGGTGTCCTGCGGCGGGAAGCTGCCGCCCTTGACCTTGCCGCCCAGGTAGAAGGTCGCGGCGATCAGCATCAGCGGGGTCAGCGCCAGCAACAGCGCATGGCGCAGGCTGAAATCCAGGCAGACCGTGTAGATGCGCTCCATCAGCCCGTGCCCGGCCTCGATCACGCGCCCGGTGCGGGTGGTGGGCTTGGCGTCCTTGTGCGCGGACAGGAAGCGGCTGCACAGCGTGGGCGTGAGCGTGAGCGAGACGATGGCCGACACGCCGATGGCGGCCAGCAGCGTCACCGTGAACTCGCGGAAGAACGCCCCCATCATTCCCTGCGCGAACAGGATGGGAATGAACACCGCCATCAGCGAGACGGTGATGGAGACGATGGTGAAGCCGATCTCGCGCGAGCCCAGCAGCGCCGCCTCCATCCGCGGCATGCCCTGGTCCAGGTGGCGCATGATGTTCTCGATCACCACGATGGCATCGTCCACCACGAAACCGATCGCGATCACCAGCGCCAGCAGGCTCAGGTTGTTGAGCGTATAGCCCAGCGCGTACATCACCACCGCCGAGCCGGCCAGCGACAGCGGCACGGTGACCGCGGCGATCAGCGTCGGCGCCAGGCGCCGCAGGAACAGCGCCATCACCAGAATCACCATCGCCAGACTGATCAGCAGGGTGAACTCCACCTCGTGCAGCGAGGAGCGGATGGTCGGGGTGCGGTCGTAGTACGGGGTCAGCGTGGTGCCGGGCGAGAGATAGCTCTGCAGCGTCGGGATCTGCGTCTTGATGCGGTCCACCGTGGCCACCACGTTGGCGCCGCCGCGCAGGTAGACGTACATCACCACCGACGGCTTGCCGTTGAACCAGGCGGCCTGGTAGGCATCCTGCTGGCCGTCGTAGACCTCGGCCACGTCCTTCAGGCGCACGATGCGCCCGTCCTGGTTGGAGATGGCCAGGTCGGCGAAATCCGCGGCCGCGCCGACCGCATCGTTGGCGCGGATGCTCATCGTGCTCTTGCCGTCGGACAGGAAGCCGGTGGGCGAGATCACGTTGGCCGCGCGCACCGCGTTGCGCAGGTCGTCCGGCGACAGGCCCATGGCGTTGAGCGCGCGCAGGTTGACGTCCACGCGCACGGCCGGCGTGGAGGCGCCGGCGATATCCACCGAGGCCACCCCGTCGATCTGGCGCAGGCGCTGGGCCAGCAGCGAGTCGGCCAGGTTGTACAGGTCGGCGGCCGACTGCGTGTCCGAGGTCAGCGCCAGGGCGATCAGCGGATCGTCGTTGGGATTGGCCTTCTGGAAGCTGGGTGTGCCCATGCCCGATGGCAGGTCCGCGCTGGCCGCGCTGAGCGCGGCCGCCACATCCTGCGCGGCGGCATCGATGTTGCGGCTGGCCTGGAAGATCAGGAACACCATGCTCCGGCCTTCGGAGCTGTTCGAGCGCATGGTCTCGATGCCGGGCACCTGGCCCAGGCGCCGCTCCAGCGGCGCGGTCACGGTGGAGGCCATGGTGCTGGCATCGGCGCCGGGCTGGCTGGCCTGCACGAAGATCACCGGCACCTGCAGGTTGGGCAGCGCGGCCACGCCCAGGCGCAGGTAGCAGATCAGGCCGATGACGAACAGGCCGATGGCCAGCAGCGAGGTGCCGATGGGCCGCCGGATGAACAGCGCCGAGAGGCTGAACTTACTGGCCATGACGACCTCCGCGGGGGCGCAGGCGTTGCATCAGCGGGCTTCCGGCGTCGGCAGGCCGGCACGCGCGGCGCGGCGCGCGCGCCAGGCCGCCAGCCGCTCGGACAGCCGCTCCATGTACAGGTAGATCACCGGCGTGGTGTACAGGGTGACCAACTGCGAGAGCAGCAGGCCGCCGACAATGGACACGCCCAGCGGCTTGCGCAGCTCCGAGCCGATGCCATCGCCCAGCGCCAGCGGCAAGGCGCCCAGCAGCGCCGCGGCGGTGGTCATCATGATCGGGCGGAAGCGCAGCAGGCAGGCGCGACGGATCGCATCGTAGGCGCTCATACCCTCGGCTTTGGCCTCGATGGCGAAGTCGATCATCATGATCGCGTTCTTCTTGACGATGCCGATCAGCAGCACGATGCCGACGATACCGTCCACCGACAGGCTGAAGCCGCACAGCCACAGCGCCAGCAGCGCGCCCACGCCGGCCGGCGGCAGGGTGGAGATGATCGTCAGCGGGTGGATGTAGCTCTCGTACAGCACGCCCAGCACGATGTAGATCACCACCACCGCGGCGATCAGCAGCCACACCACGTCGGACTGGCTGGAGGAGTACTCGGCGGCCTTGCCGATGAACTGGGTATGGATCTGCTCGGGCAGGGCCAGCTCTTCGCGCACGGCGTTGATCGCCGCCACGCCCTCGGACAGCGAATAACCCGGGGCCAGGTTGAAGGAGATGGTGATGGCCGGCAGCTGCTGCTGGTGGCTGACCACCAGCGGCGTGGCGCCGACCGAATCGGTCGCCAGTGCCGACAGCGGGATGATGCTGCCCGCGCCGACCGGGATGCCGATGTTGGCGTTGCCGATGCCGGTGGCGGTGGAGGAGTTGGACGAGGTTACCTGTCCCAGCGTGGTGGCGTTGGAACCGGTCAGCGCGCCGCTGCCGTTGCTGGCCACGGCCAGCTGGTTCATCAGCGCATCGCGGGTGCGGAACTCCGGCGCCACTTCCAGCACCACGCGGTACTGGTTGAGCTGGGTGAAGATGGTGGAGATCTGGCGCTGGCCGTAGGCGTCGTAGAGCGTGTCGTCGATGGTCTGCATCGGCACGCCCAGCGCGCTGGCCTTCTCGCGGTCGACCCAGATATCCAGCGCGCGCCCCTGGTTGGCCGCGTTGTTGCTCACATCGGCCAGCTCCGGGCGCTGGCGCAAGGCCTGGGTCATGCGCTCGGCCTGAGTCTGCAGCTGCGTGCTGTCCACGTCGGACATGGAGAACTGGTACTCGGTGGCCGCCACCCGCGTGTCCAGGGTCACGTCCTGCACCGGCTTGAGGTACAGCGCCACCCCGGGAATGCCTTCCACCGACTTCTGCAGGCGCGGCAGCACCTCATCCAGGGCGCCACGCTGGCCGCGCTCCTTGAGCACGATGCTGATCTGGCCCTGGCTCAGGGTCGGGTTCATCGACCCGGCGCCGATGAAGGCGGCCACGCCGGTCACGTCCGGATCCTTGCGCAATGCCTCTGCCACGGCCTGGGTGCGCTGCTGCATCTGCTCGAAGGCCACAGTCTGGTCGGCCTGCACCACGCCGGTGATCAGGCCGGTGTCCTGCTCGGGCAGCAGCCCCTTGGGAATCATCACGTACAGCAGCACGGTGACCAGCACCGTGGCCAGCGCCACGGCCAGGGTCAGGCCCTGGCGCGCCAGCACCATGTCCAGCGTGCGCTCGTACAGGCCCACCGTGCGCGACCACAGGTTCTTCTTGCCGGCCGCGGCGGTGCGCTCGTGCGCGTCGTCGCCCTCGGGCAACGCGTCGGGCTTGAGCAGGTAGGCGCACATCATCGGCGTCAGCGTCAGCGACACCAGCATCGAGATGACCACGGCGATGGACAGCACCCAGGCGAACTCGTGGAACAGCCGTCCGGTCACGCCCGGCATCAGCAGCAGCGGCAGGAACACGGCCACCAGCGAGACGGTCAGCGACAGCACGGTGAAGCCGATCTGCTGGGCGCCGATCTCGGCTGCCTCCGGCCCGCTCTTGCCCTGCTCGATGTAGCGCACGATGTTCTCGATCATCACGATCGCGTCGTCCACCACGAAGCCGGTGGCCACCACCAGCGCCATCAGCGACAGGTTGTCCAGCGACATGCCGGCGAAGGCCATCACCCCGAAGGTGCCGATCAGCGACAGCGGCACGGCCACCGAAGGAATGATCGTGGCCCACAGCCGGCGCAGGAACACGAAGATCACCGCCACCACCAGGGCGATGGTCAGCACCAGGGTGAACTGCACCTCGTGCACCGAGGCGCGGATGGTCTCGGTGCGGTCGGAAAACACCTCCAGCGACACGTCGGCCGGCAACACCCCGCGCAGCTCGGGCAGCAGCTTGCGGATGGAGGTGACGGTCTGGACGATGTTGGCGCCGGGCTGGCGGCGGATCTCCAGCAGGACCGCCGGCTTGCCATCGGCCCAGGCCGAGAGCTGGTCGTTCTCCACGCCATCGACCACGCGCGCCACGTCGCGCAGCAGCACCGGGCGGTTGTTGTTGAAGCGGATGATCTGCTCGGCGTAGCCGGCGGCGTTCTCGATCTGGTCGTTGGTGCCGATGCTGTAGGACTGCGTGGCGCCGTTGAGCGAGCCCTTGGGCGCGTTGACGTTGGCCTGCGTCAGCGCGCTGCGCAGGTCCTCCATGGTCATGCCCATGTTGGACAGCTGAGCCGGGTTGACCTGGATGCGCACGGCCGGGCGCACGTTGCCGGCGATGGACACCAGGCCCACGCCCGGCACCTGCGACAGGCGCTGGGCCAGGATGGAATCGGCGTAGCGGTTGACCTCGCGCAGCGGCAGCGTGTCCGAGGACAGCTTGAGGGTGACGATGGCCGCGTCGGCCGGATTGACCCGGTTGTAGACCGGCTGGTACGGCAGGCCGCTGGGCAGCGTGGCCTGGCGGATCGCCGACTGCACGTCCTGGGCGGCGATGTCGATGTCCCGCTCCATCGAGAACTGCAGGACGATGGTGGAAAGACCCGCCGAGGAGTCGGAGGTCATCATCTCCAGCCCGGAGATCTGCCCCAGCTGGCGTTCCAGCGGCGTGGTCACCAGCGAGGCCATTGTGGAGGCGCTGGCACCGGGGTACTGGGTGGTCACCACCAGGCTGGGCGAGTCGATTTCCGGCAGTGCCGACACCGGCAGGCTGCGGTAACCGATCAGGCCCAGCAGCACCACGCCGATCATCAACAGCGTGGTGGCAATGGGGCGGCGGATGAAGATGCTGGAAAAGCCCACGGATCGGTGTCCTGTCAGTCCATCGTCGCGGCGAGTGCCGCTGGCGGGACGGAAGGCCTTGCGTGCCTTCCGCGGAGATACGTGCTCAGAGCTGGTCTGCGATCGCGGCGGACCTGCCGGCTGGCGCGCCTGCGATGCCGGCAGTACGCGCATACCGCCGGTACGCCGCGCTCCCCGCGCATCGGCAAGCGCCGCTCGAGGGCCTGTCTACGATCGATCGTCGACACGACCCGGGGGTCAGCGCGGCGGGCCGCGGCGACCGCCACCCTTGCCCTTGCCTTCGGCTGCCTTCTTCAATTCCTCATCGGTGGGCGCCGGCGGCACCTCGCCCGGCTTGAGCGGATTGACCTTGGCGCCGGGCTTGAGCCGGAACTGGCCCTCGGTGACCACGCGCTCACCCTCCTTCAGGCCCTCGGTGACCAGCAGGTGGGTATCGCCCACCTCCACGCCGGTGACCACGGTCTGCAGCTTGACGGTGTTGTCCTGCTGCACCACGTAGACGTAATCGCCGTCCGGCCCGCGCTGCACGGCCTGGGTCGGCACCACCAGCCCGCCACCGATGTCGGCGACCTTCAGGCGGATATTGCTGAACTGGCCCGGCCACAGCTGGCGATCATCGTTGGGGAACCGCGCACGCAGGCGGAAGGTGCCGCTGTCGGTGCTGACCTGGTTGTCCACCACGTCCAGCACGCCGTCCTCGGCGATCACCTTGGCGTCCTCGCGGTCCAGCGCGGTGACCGAGGGCGTCCCGGCGGCCTGCGCCTTGCGCACGGCTTCCAGGTTCTTCTCCGGCAGGTTGAAGGTGGCGTAGATCGGCTGCACCTGGGTGATGGTGACGATCGCGGTCGAGGTGGTCACCACGTTGCCCACGTCCACGCCGCGGATGCCGGCGATGCCGTCGATCGGCGAGACGATGCGGGTGAACTGCAGCTGCACGCTGGCGGCCTCGGCAGCGGCCTGGCTGGCGGCCACCGAGGCCTGGTACTGGGCCACGTTGTTGCGCAGGGTGTCCAGGTCGATCTTGGACACGTACTGCTGGTAGGCCGGGTCGTTGGAGCGCTGGAAATTGGCGCGCGCCGTGGCCAGCAGGGCCTCATTCTGCTTCTTCGAAGCCTGGGCCTGCTGGTAGCTGGCCTGCAGGGCGCGCGGGTCGATCTGGGCCAGCACCTGGCCCTTCTTGACCAGCTCGCCCTCACGGAAGTTCAGGCTCATCAGCTGGCCGCCGACCTGCGGATTGACCGTGACGGTGTTGAGCGCCGAGACCGTGCCCAGGGCGGTGAGATAGACCGGCACGTCCTGTCGCGCCACCGGGACCACCGTCACCGGCACCGGGCCGGCCGGCTCGCCGCCGTTGCCCTGCCCCTGCATGCCCGCGCCCGGGCCTCGCCCCGCATCCGCTTCCGGGCGGTGGCACATGCGCAAACCCAGGCCCAGCACCACCACACCACCGATCACCCACAGGGCGATCTTCCATTTACGCGACATGCAAACGTTCTCCAAGGCTGGGGCTGCGGGGGCCCTTGGCTCAAGCCGACAAGGTTACCGGTTGCAAACGCGCGTGCCTGCATGACTGATGACACGGGAGACGGAGCCGGATTCGGCTCCGTTCAGCAAGGAGCAGGTTTCGGCTCAGCGTCCGCAGCCGACCAGCTTGAGCTGCTGGCCAGGCTTGAGCGCGTAGCCCGGCGCGCGCAGCTTGTTGGCCTTTGCCAGCTCCGGGACCTCGCAGTCGAACTTGCCGGCGATGCCACCCAATGTGTCGCCGCGCGCCACCTTGTACTGGCGCGTCTGCCGGGTCTTGGGCGTGGCCGGCTTGGGCGTGCCGGTGGCGACCGTGGTCGGCACGCCGGGCACGGCGGCCACCTCGCCGACGGCGACGTTGCCGGTGCGCGGCGGCTCGCGGCGCAGCGCCGTGGACAGGTCGGCCGTGACCAGGGTGCGGGCCAACTCGGCGCGCGGGCCGCTGACACAGTAGCGCTGATAGAGGTTGGCGATATGCGTGGTGGCGTTGAGCGAGGCCCCGGCCGGGATCCAGGTTTCGGCCTGGTAGCGCGGGTTGAGGTTGCGCAGGGTGCGCATGAAGCCCTCGCGGGTGCCGCCGTTGCCCAGGCAGATGGTCAGCTCGTAGATCGAGGCGGCGCGCGCCAGCTTGAAGGTGGCTGGCTTGATGTTGAGCTTGGGGAACTCCAGCCCGTACTGCTTGGGATGCAGGTACAGCCAGGCCGCGGCGATCACCATCGGCACGTAGTCCTGCGTCTCAGGCGGAAACTCGCGATAGACATCAGCATCCCAGAAGCCGCGGCCGCCGTACTGGCGGAACACGCGGGCCGCGCGGCCCTCGCCGCCGTTGTAGGCGGCCAGCGCATACTCGATGCTGTTGTTGAGCTCGCGCATGCGCTCGTTCATGTACGCGGCGGCGGCCTCGGCCGAGGCGTAGGCATCGAAGCGCGTGTCAAAGCCGGTCCCGTCCGGGCCCAGGTTGAAGCGCCTGCCCGTGGCCGGCATGAACTGCAGCGGCCCGGCGGCGCCGGCACGCGAGCTGACGTGCACCTTGCCGTTGGACTCCTTGGCCATGATGCCGAACAGCAGCGCCTCGGGCAGCCCGCTGCCCTGCCAGCCCGGCTGCATCTGCGGGCGCATGTTCTGGTAGTTCTCGTAGCTGGTGATCAGCGTGCCGCGCATGTCCGTCAGCCAGCGGCGGATGCCCGCCTGCACGGCCGGGTTGTATTCGACCATGGCATCGAAATCGTGGCGGCGGTCGTTGAGCAGGCGCTCGGTGCGGGCCGACTCGGGCAGGGCCGGCATCGGCGCGCTGTGGTCGTTGCCATCGTCCAGCGGGTCGCCCTCGCCGATCACCTCGTCGTCGGCGGCCTCGGCGCTGGCGTCGGCGTTCTGCTTGAGCAGACGCTTGTAGGTGGCCAGCAGCGTATGCGGCTGGCAGTTGCGCTGCTTGATGCAGGCATCGATGACATCTTCCATGTCCTCCAGCGCCGCATCGCTCTCGACCTGGCCCTTGGGATCGCTGTTGGCGGTGAGCACCAGCGCATCGGCATAGCGCCGTTCGGCCTGCGCCATGCGCTGGTTCAACGCGTCGATGGCCGCCTGGTCCTTGGCCGACACCCGCGCCAGCGCGTGACCGGACAGACTCAACAGGGGCAGCAGGACCAGCAACGGCAGGCGACGGAGCAAGGGGCGCGAACAAGCGCGAAAGACATGAACTGGCATCAGGACCGGGCACAGCGAGTGGAGCGGCAGGGTAGCCGCGCACGGTCGGCAGCGGCAACTGCATGGAGCGAGAAACGAGGAACGAGTGGAGAGGAACGAGTGAAAGCAGTCTCCCGCCCGCTCTCACTCGTTCCTCGTTCCTCTCCACTCGTTCCTAGCCTTAAGATCGCCCATCCCCTCCCGGAGCGCCCCATGGACCCTATCCTGCTCGGCAAGGGCATCACCGACCAGATTCCCGTGCACCTGCTGCCGCGGTTCGGCAATCGCCATGGGCTGGTGGCCGGCGCCACGGGTACCGGCAAGACCGTGACCCTGATGACGCTGGCCGAGGGCTTCTCGCGGATTGGCGTGCCGGTGTTCATGGCCGATGTGAAGGGCGACGTGGCCGGGCTGGCCATGGCCGGCGATGGCAGCGAACGCGTCAGCGCCCGCGCCGCGGAGATCGGGGTGAGCGACTACGCCCCGGCCGCCAGCCCGGTGATCCTGTGGGACCTGTACGGCAAACGCGGCCACCCGGTGCGCACCACGGTCTCGGAGATGGGACCCGCGCTGCTGGGACGCATCCTGGAGCTCAACGACACCCAGTCCGGCGTGCTGGACATCGTGTTCAAGCTGGCCGACGACCGCGGACTGCTGTTGCTGGACCTGGACGACCTGCGGGCCCTGCTGGCCCTCGTCGCCGAGGAGCGCAAGACCATCTCCACCGAGTACGGCCTGGTCAGTGCGCCATCGGTGGCCGCCATCCAGCGCGCCTTGCTGCGGCTGGAACAGGACGGCGGCGAGCAGTTCTTCGGCGAACCGGCGCTGGAGCTGGCCGACCTGATGCGCGTGGCCCCCGACGGGCGCGGCGTCATCGGCCTGCTTGCGGCCGACCAGCTGGTGCTCAAGCCAAGGCTGTATTCGTCCTTCCTGCTGTGGCTGCTGTCGGAGCTGTTCGAGACCCTGCCCGAGGTGGGCGACCTGGACAAGCCCAAGCTGGTGTTCGTGTTCGACGAGGCGCACCTGTTGTTCAACGACGCCCCGCCGGCGCTGCAGCAGCGCATCGAGCAGGTCGTGCGGCTAATCCGCTCCAAGGGCGTGGGCGTGTACTTCTGCTCGCAGTTCCCCGACGACGTGCCGGACAACGTGCTGGGCCAGCTGGGCAACCGCGTCCAGCACGCCCTGCGCGCTTTTACTCCGCGCGACCAGAAGGCGGTCAGGACCGCGGGCGAGACCTTCGTCCCCAACCCCAAGCTCGATGTGGTGCACACGCTGTCCACGCTGGGCACCGGCGAGGCGCTGGTGTCTACGCTGCAGGACAAGGGCGTGCCGGCGCCGGTGCAGCACACGCTGATCGCCCCGCCGCGCTGTCGCATGGGCGCCATCACCGAGGCCGAGCGTGGCCAGGTCCGTGCCGGCAGCCCGGTCGGCATCAAGTACGACCAGCCGGTCAACCGCGAGTCCGCCGCGGAAATGCTGGCCAGACGCGCGCAGACCGCCACCGAGACCACGCAGGCGCCGCCGGCCAAACCGGTCGAGGAAGAAGGCAGCCCCATCGGCAAGATGGTCCGCGACACCTTGTTCGGCAACGGCCGGCGCCAGGGTGTGGTGGAGGCCATGGCCAAGCAGACCGCGCGCACCGTGGGCAGCCAGCTGGGCCGACAGATCCTGCGCGGCCTGCTGGGCGGAATCATGGGCGGGAAGCGACGTTGACGTCCGTGGCCGCCGCCGGCTGCGAAGATGCGCACACGCCTTGAGGAGCGATGATGAAACACTGGACTGCAGCCCTTGCCCTGGCAACGCTCTTGGCCACCGCCGCGTGCACGCCGCAGCAGCCGCCGGCCACGCCCGCCGCCTCCGAAGCACCGGCCCCTGCGCCAGCGCCTCCTGCGGATCGCGCCCTCGACCAGGCCAGCCTGATGGATGCCAAGGGCAATACCCTGTCGGCCCAGATGCTGGCCGGGACCTTCGTCGAAGCCGACTCGGAGCTGGTACTGCTGGCTGATGGCACCTATCGGCAGACCCTGACCACCGCCGGCGCCCAGCTGTCCTCCGACGGCGTGTGGATCCCGGCCGGACGCTCCAGCATCGCGCTGACGCCCACGGACACCGATGGCCAGACCGTGCGATTCACCCTGGTCTCGGCCGATGACATGCGCAGCCAGGATGGGCTGCACCACTTCCGGCGCAAACCCGCGCAGTAGTCGGCCGGGGCGGCGCTAGGCACGCTGTACGCGCTTGCGCCGGCCCTTTACTGCATCGCAAAATCGGCGCTCAGCTTTTACCTGAATGGGGACAGGTCATGGAAGGTCGTCTGAACGCGTCAGGCGCGCTGGGTCGTGCGCGCAAACCCGAAGCACCCGAACCGTTCTGGCAGCGCCTGCCCAGCATCATGTCGTCACCGCTGCGCGGTGCGGCCCTTTACACCATGCTGGCGCTGACCGCCCTGTCGCTGCTGGCGCTGCTGCCCGGTCCGATCGGGATGATCTTCGCCCTGATGACGTGGCTGGGCATTTACAAAGCCGCCTTCGACATCCTGCGCAACACCGCCGATGGCTTCATGGATGCCCCGGAGGTCGCCCAGGGAGAACTGATCGATGGCGCCGTGCTGCGCATGCTGGCGTTGATGATCCTGATGATCGCCCTGGTGGTCGCGCTGGCCATCCTGGTCAGTCCCATCCTGGCGCTGGTCGCGATGGTGCTGTGCGTGTTCATGCAGCCCGGCGCGGTGATCTCGCTGGCCATGGACGGCAGCCTGCGCCGGGCGGCCAATCCGATGGTGTCGCTGGGCCTGGCCGTGCGCATCGGTTGGCCGTACCTGGCGGCGTTCGGCCTGCTGTTCGTCATCCAGGCCAGCGCCGCGACCGCCAGGCACTGGCTGGGCAATGTCATGCCGCCGGTCCTGGGCGATGTGGTGCTGATGCTGGTGAGCATCTGGGCCCTGTTCGCCACCTTCCACCTGATGGGCTACCTGGTCTACCAGTACCACGAGGAACTGGGTTACTCGCCGGCCGCGCATGCGCGCGTGGACTTCCAGCGCGATGCGCCCGACCAGCGCCTGCTGGACGAGGCCGAGGGCCACGTCCGCGAAGGCCGCCTGGACACCGCATTGGAGGTCCTGCGCGCGGACGTGCGCTCGCGCGCGGTCGGCCTGCCGGTCCATGAGCTCTATCAGCGCCTGCTGGCCAAGAGCGGCCTTGCGGGGGAACGTGCCGAGCATGCGCGCTACTTCCTCGGCCAGCTGCTGGCCGAAAAGCAGGACCGGCGTGCGCTGGCGCTGTTGCGCGAGTCGCTGGAGGCCGATGCGGATTTCGTGCCGCTGACGCAGGAGCAAGCCACGCACCTGGTCGAACGCGCACGCCAGTCCGGGCAATCGCAGCTCACGGTCGATGCCTTGCACGCCATGCTTCGGGCTTGGCCGCGGGCACCGGAATTTTCGCAATGGTCGCTGGACGCAGCCCTGCTGCTGGCCGAGCGCTTCGGGCGCGATGATCAGGCACGGGCCCTGCTCACCGTGGCACTGGAGCGCTGCGAGGACCCGGCCCAGCGGCCGAAGCTGGAAGCGGCATTGCGGGCGGTCTCGCCTACCAGCTGAGCCCGCTCGCCCTCGCCCGCGAACGGGCGATCAGGCGTTGTGCAGCAGGAAACGCGCTTTCTCGGCTTGCGGCAGATCGGGAAACCGCGCGACCAGCTGCTGCAACAGCTGGCTGGACTTGTCGTGCGCCTGCGCGCTGCGATGGTGCAGGGCCAGCTTGAACCAGTGCTGGGCCAGTTCCTGCGGCGCCATGTCGGCTGCGCTCGCGGCCAGAAGATGCTCGACCTGCGTGTCCAGCCCCAGCGCCAACCAGTGCTGGATCAGCCCGGCGCGCAGTGCCGGCTCCAGGTGCGCACCCTGGGCCTGCGACGCCTGCCAGGCCTCGAACTGCAGCTGCGCCTGTGCGGCATCGGCGGCGGGGATGGCCAGCAGCGCCAGTGCGCGCGACTGGATCGCTGCCGGCTGCCCACTGTTGCGCGCCACCAGATAACGTGCCCTGGCGATCTCGATGTGGTGCGGCGTCTCGATGGCCAGTTCCGCCAGCAGACGTTCGGCTTCGGCGTTTTCCATCCTGCCGATGTGCCGCTGCGCGCGTTCGAAGCGGTCGTCCACCGGCACTTCCGGCAGGTCCAGCATGAAACCCAGCCGACGCTGGCCGCTCGCCACCAGCATCGCGCCCAGCAAGGCGCCGGTCACCAGGCCGCCAGCGTGCGCATCGAAGCCGATCCCGGCCCCGGTGTTGGTCAGCAGGTTCCAGACTTCCCAGCCCAGCCACACCGGAAGCAGCCAGATCGCCGGCGCCCGCACATAGTCGAAGACCACTCCGATCCAGTAGAAGAAGCGCACCGGATGGCGGCCCCAGACCACGCAGAACGCGCCCATCATCGCTGCGATCGCTCCCGACGCGCCCAGTCCGCCGCCCGCTTCGCCCGCGCGCCACCACAGGCTGACCGCGCTGGAGCCTAGCGCGCCCAGCAGGTACACCCCGGCAAAGCGCCAGGGCCCGATGGCGCCCTCCAGCAACAGGCCGATGGCGGTGAGGAACAACATGTTGCCCAGCAGATGCATGAAGTCGGCATGCAGGAAGGCCGAGGACAGCATGCGATGCAGCGACCATTCCGAACTGCGCAGGATGTGGCGGTAGGTGAACACTTGCTCCAGTCGCGCCTGGTAGGGCGCCCGCGCCTGCTGCCAACGTGGCAGCGTATCCGGCGTGTCGAACAGGCGGCCGGACTGCAAGGCGCGCAGGAAGGCCACGTCGGTCAGGCCGTGCATGGCCACGTAGGCCGCGCGCTGTTGCTCAGGCACCTGACGGAAGTTGGACAGCGCCCCGGCCTGCCGGGTCTGGAGCAGATGGCGTTCGTAGGCAGGCACTTCCAAGCGCGCCAGATCCTGGTTGCGATAGACCTGCATGGCCTGGCCCAGCGCGCGCGCATCGCGCAACTGGAAACCGAAGAACACCACCACATTGGCCAGCACCAGGAGCATCGTCGCCACCGGAAAGTTCGCCCGGTTCAGTGGCTTGTGCAGCGGCAGAATCAGCACCCTTCCCCTCGCCCGTCCCTGTTCCCCCAGGTCGAAGCTTGGTGCATGGGCGCCAGCGCTCGCAAGCCCGCGCAGGCCAGGTGCCTGGCAAGTCGCGCCCAGGCCTGGCGCACGCCTAGAATTGCAGCCCGTTTCGCTGATCCATCGCCGCATGAGCCGTTGGCGCCCGCCCGCAGAGAAAAGCACCGCCCTGATCACGCCCGAAGGCCACGCGCGCCTGAAGGCCGAGCTGGACGAGCTATGGCGGCTGCGGCGACCGGAGGTGGTCAAGGCGCTGGCTGCGGCCGCGGCCGAGGGCGACCGCTCGGAGAATGCCGAGTACACCTACCGCAAGAAGCAGCTGGGCGAGATCGATCGCCGCGTGCGCTACCTGAGCAAGCGCCTGGAAGCGCTGCGCGTGGTCGACACCACCCCGAGCGACCCGGAGGCGGTGTTCTTCGGCGCGTGCATCGAGGTGGAGAACATCGACAGCGGCGACATCGCGCGCTACCGCATCGTCGGCCCGGACGAGACCGACGCCGCGCTGGGCCATATCAGCATCGATTCGCCCTTGGCGCGGGCGATGCTCAAGAAGCGGCTGGACGATGAGTTCGAGGCGCAGCTGCCCGGCGGTCCGCAGCGGTTCGTGATCGTCGAAGTGCGGTACGGGACGGGTTAGCCGCTGTGCTTCGTCATCCCCGCGCAGGCGTGTAGCCATGCCGCGGAGGTGTCGGACGAAGCCCGCGACACGGATCACGAGGCGTCCGCGTGATTGGCATGGATCCCCGCCTGCGCGGGGACGACCACCGAAACGCGTGCCTCAGGACAGCACCGGCAAATCGCGGCGCAGCACTTCGCCGAACAGGTCGTGCTCGTCGCTGTCCACGATGGTGACATCGACGAACTGACCCGGCTTGAGGCCGGCTTCGCCGCCATCCTCGATATGCACCAGGCCGTCGATCTCCGGCGCGTCGGCGGCAGAGCGCGCCACCGCGATGCCGTCCTCGATCAGATCGACCAGACAGCGCTGCACACTGCCGATCTTGGCCTCCAGCTTCTCGGCCGAAATCGCCGCCTGCACTTCCATGAAGCGGGCCAGGCGCTCCTGCTTGAGCGCTTCGGGCACGCTGTCGGGCAGCGCGTTGGCGGTGGCTCCCTCCACCGGCGAATAGGCGAACGCGCCGACCCGGTCCAGCCGCGTCTCCCGCAGGAACTCCAGCAGCTCTTCGAACTCGGCCTCGGTCTCGCCCGGGAAGCCAACGATGAAGGTGCTGCGCAAGGTGATCTCCGGACAGATCTCGCGCCAGCGCGCAATGCGCTCGCGGGTCTTGTCGATCGCACCCGGGCGCTTCATCAGCTTGAGGATGCGCGGGCTGGCATGCTGCAGCGGGATGTCCAGGTACGGCAGCACCTTGCCCTGCGCCATCAGCGGGATGACCTCGTCCACGTGCGGATACGGATACACGTAATGCAGGCGGCTCCAGACGCCAAGCTCGCCCAACCCCTCGCAAAGGGCCTTCATGCGGGTCTGGTACTGGCGTCCGTGCCAGCTGCGCTCGGCGTACTTCAGGTCCACGCCGTAGGCGCTGGTGTCCTGCGACACCACCAGCAGCTCCTTGACCCCGCTCATGGCCAGCTTCTCGGCCTCGCGCAGGACTTCATCCACCGGGCGCGAGACCAGATCGCCGCGCATCGAAGGAATGATGCAGAAGCTGCAGCGGTGGTTGCAGCCTTCGGAGATCTTCAGGTACGCGTAATGCCGTGGCGTGAGCTTGACGCCGGCGGCGAAGTCCTCGCCGGTCAGGCGCGGGGCGTGCATCAGGTCGGTGAACGGGTTGTGCCGCGGCGGCAGCGCGGTGTGCACGGCCGACATCACGCTGTCGTAGTCGGCCGGCCCGCTGATGGACAGCACGCCGGGGTGCGCCTGGCGAATCATTTCCGCGCGCTTGCCCAGGCAGCCGGTCACGATGACCTTGCCGTTCTCGGCCATGGCCTCGCCGATGGCATCCAGCGACTCGGCCACGGCCGAATCGATGAAGCCGCAGGTGTTGACCACCACCACATCCGCCGCGTCGTAGCTGGAGGAGAGCTGGTAACCCTCGACCCGGAGCTGGGTGAGGATGCGTTCGGAATCGACGAGGGCTTTCGGGCAACCGAGGCTGACGAAGCCGACCTTGGGGGCGGCAGCTGGCATGGGCGACACAGAGGGAGGCGGCCGGCGATTATACGCCCCGTGGCCGCAGGGCCGGCCGGCAACGGGATGTTTCGCGGGGCCTGGGTACACTGCCCAGCCCTTCGCACTCGGAGTCCCCGCCATGGGCCAATGGATCACCCTCACCCTCCCCGAAGGCCCGGTGGCCGCCTGGCAGGCCGAACCGACCGACGCACCGCGCGGCGGCGTGATCATCGTGCAGGAGATCTTCGGCGTGACCGCGCATATCCGCGAGGTGGCCGAGCGCTACGCCGCGCAGGGCTACCTGGCAATCGCGCCGGCGTTCTTCGACCTGGTCGAGCCCGGCCTGGAGCTGCCCTACGACGACGCCGGCATGCAGCGGGGCCGGCAGATCGTGGACCAGATCGGCCTGGACAAGGCGGTGGCGGTGGTGGCCGCGGCCGCACAGGCCGCGCGTACGGTGATCGGCGACAAGGCGGTGGCCACGGTGGGCTATTGCTGGGGCGGCACGGTCGCCCTGCTCTCGGCCCAGCGCCTGGCCATGCCGGCGGTCAGCTACTACGGCGGGCGCAACACCCAGTTCCTGGACCAGCCGCTGCAGGCGCCGGTGCAGTTCCACTTCGGCGAGCGCGACGCCCACATCACCCCGGACAAGGTCCAGGCCCAGCGCGAGGCCTGGCCGGACATGGATGTGTTCACCTATCCCGCCGACCACGCCTTCAACCGCGACGCCAGCCCGTCGGTGTACGACGCGCCCAGCGCGGAGCTGGCCTTCGGCCGGGCGCTGGCGTTCTTGCGCCAACACCTGGGCTGAGGCGATGCCCGGCTTCGAACTCGACCCGCGTCTGGCCGCCGACAGCCACTTCATCGCCGACGGCCCGCTGTCGCAGGTACGGCTGATGGATGACACCCGCTTTCCCTGGCTGGTGCTGGTACCGCGCGTGGCTGGGGCGGTGGAATGGATCGAGCTGGAAGGCAACCAGCAGCGCCTGCTGCTGGCCGAGGTCCACCAGGCCGGTCGCCTGCTCAAGGCCGTGCCCGGGGTGGACAAGCTCAACATCGGCGCGCTGGGCAACATCGTGCGCCAGCTGCACGTGCATCTGGTCGGCCGCCACGCCGGCGATGCCGCTTGGCCGGGTCCTGTGTGGGGCAGCGGGCAGCCTGAGCGCTTTGCCCCCGACGCGCTGCAGGCCGCGTTGACGACCTGGCGCCAGCGACTGGCCGGATGAGCTTTCCGGTCTGCGAGGCCCTCGCCGACGACGCCCTGCTGCTGCGGCTGGGCGAGCGCATCGAAGTCGACCTCAATGCCCGCGCGCATGCCGTCGCCGCCGCGCTGAGCGCAGCGGCGCCGCCCTGGCTGGTGGATGTGGTGCCGGCCTATGCCAGCGTGGCGGTGTTCTTCGATGCGGCGGTCCTGGGCGATGGCGCGCATGCGCAGGTCGAACAGGCCTTGCGCGCGGCGCTGCGGAGCGCCGCGCCGAGCGATACGCACGGACGCCTGGTGGAGATTCCGGTCTGCTATGGCGGTCCCCATGGCCAGGACCTGCAGGACAGCGCCCAGGCGCTGGAAATCCCGGAGGCCGAGCTGATCCAGCGCCACGCCGCCGGGCAGTACACCGTCGGCATGATCGGCTTCGCGCCCGGATTCCCTTATCTGCTGGGCCTGGACCCAACGCTGGCGCTGCCGCGACTGGCCACGCCGCGGACCCGGGTGCCGGCCGGTTCGGTCGCCATCGGTGGCGCGCAGACCGGCATCTATCCACGTGGCGGCGCCGGTGGCTGGCGGCTGCTCGGACGCACGCCCGTGACCTTGTTCGATCCGGCTCGAGGGCAGCCTTGCCTGCTCTCGCCGGGCGATCGCGTGCGCTTCGTGCCGATCGATGCGGCCGCCTTCGACCGCTGGCCACCATGACCGCCTGGCAGGTGATCGCACCGGGCCTGCTGACCACCGTGCAGGACCAGGGCCGCACCGGCTTTGGCGCCATCGGCGTGGCCCGGGCCGGCGCGCTGGATGCGGCCGCCGCATGGCTGGGCAACCAGTTGGTCGGCAACGATGCCGGGGCCGCCGTGCTGGAGATCACCCTGCGCGGCCCGACCCTGCGGCTCCCCGGCCCGGCCAGCATCGCGCTGACCGGGGCGGCGGTGCAGGCCCGCTTCGAGGGCACCGCCCTGCCGATGCAGCGCCCGGTGCAGCTGCCGGCCGGCACGCTCGAGCTGGGCGCGGTCAGCGGCGGTGTGCGCAGCTATCTGGCCGTGCAGGGCGGCTTCGGCGTGCCGCAGGTCATGGGCAGCCGCAGCACCGATCTGCGCGGCGGCTTCGGTGGGCTGGAAGGGCGCGCCCTGCGCCAGGACGATGCCCTGCCACTGTCGTTGCCATCGCGGGCAATGGCCACCGCGCCGGACTGGCCAGGCTGGTGGGTTGGCCCGGAAGCCATCGTCGGCGCCGCTGGCGCACCCATTCGCTACGTGCCCTCGACCCATGGCCTGGCCACCCAGCTGGCCCAGCAGTCGTGGCGGGCATCTCCCAGCAGCGATCGCCAGGGGCTGCGGCTGCAGGGACAGGCCTTGGCGACCGACTCCGGCAGCCAGCTCTCCGAACCGGTCGCGCCGGGCACGATCCAGTTGCCGCCGGACGGCCTGCCCATCGTGCTGCTGGCCGACGCGCAGACCATCGGCGGCTACGCGCGCCTGGGGCATGTGATCGCGGCCGACCTGCCACGGCTGGCCCAGTGTGGGCCGGGCCAGGCCGTGGCCTTCGAAGCGGTGAGCCTGCAGCAGGCGCAGGCCGCCGCTTGCGTGCAGCGCGCGCGCATGAACAGAATTGCGCTGGCCCTGCGCGCGCGCCGCTCATGACCCGCACCCTCGATTTCAATTGCGACCTGGGCGAAGGCGACGACGATGCGGCGGTGATGCCCTTCATCAGTTCGGCCAGCATCGCCTGCGGATTCCACGCCGGCGATGCGGCCACCATGGCACAGACCGTCGCCCTGTGCCTGCAATACGGCGTGGCCATCGGCGCGCACCCCTCGCACGACGACCGTGCGCATTTTGGACGCCGCGCCCTGCCGATCACACCGGAGGACGCCTATGCCCTGGTGCGAACGCAGATCGGCCTGCTGCAAGACATCGCGCGGCAGGCGGGCACGGCGCTGCAGCACGTCAAACCGCACGGCGCGCTGTACAACCAGGCCGCGCGCGATCCGGCACTCGCCGGAGCCATCGCCGCCGCCGTGCGCGACAGCGATCCACAGCTGCTGCTGTTCGGCCTGTCCGGCAGCGCGCTGACGCAGGCCGGCCAGCGCGTCGGTCTGCGCGTGGTGCAGGAGGTCTTCGCCGAGCGCGCCTACGAGGCCGACGCCACGCTGACCCCGCGCGGCACCGCGGGCGCCACCCTGCCCACCACTGCGGCGGCCTGCGCGCAGGTCCTGCAGATGCTGCGCACCGGCAGCGTCACCGCGCGCACCGGCCAGCACGTGGCCCTGGTCGCCGACAGTCTGTGCCTGCATGGCGACCGGCCCGATGCGGCGGCTTTCGCCCGTGCGCTGCGCGACACCCTGGACGCGGCCGGCTGCCGCGTCGCCCGCCCGTTCTCCGCACAGGACCCAACCGCATGAACGCCTGGCCCCTGCTCGGCATCGCCGTGGTCGTGCTGGGTTTTGCCCTGCGCTACAACCCCGTACTGGTGGTCATCGTGGCGGCCCTGACCAGTGGATTGCTGGCCAAGGTGCCGCTGCCGCACCTGCTGGCCCTGATCGGCACCAGCTTCGTGGAAAATCGCGCGCTGCTGATGTTCCTGTTGACCCTGCCCGCCCTGGGCGTGCTGGAACATTTCGGCCTGCGCGAGCGCGCCAGCGCCTGGATCTCCAGCTTTCGCGGCCTGACCCTGGCGCGCTTCCAGATCGCCTATCTGGGCATCCGCCAGCTCACCAGCATGATGGGCCTGACCCATGTGGCCGGCCCGGCCCAGACCGTGCGCCCGCTGGCGGCGCCGATGAGCGAGGCGGCCGCCGAACGCACGCTCGGGCCCTTGACCGATGCGCAACGCCAACAGGTGCGTGCCAGTGCCGCGGCCACCGACAACATCGGCCTGTTCTTCGGCGAGGACGTGTTCGTGGCCATCGGCGCGGTGCTGCTGATCCAGGGCTTCTACGCCCGCAGCGGCATCGTGCTGGAGCCGCTGTCCATCGCGCTGTGGGCGTTGCCGACCGCGATCGCCGCCTTCGTCGTCCACGCCGTGCGCCTGCGCCTGCTGCAGCGGCGCCTGCAGCGGCAGGCGCAGGCTGCCCAGCGCGTTGATCATGCTGAAGGCTGAGCACTTCTACTGGCTGGTTGGTGCCTTCCTGCTGGCGACGGCCTGGCACAACCTGCGGCGTGGCCGTAATGCCATGGCCGCGTTCTGGACCCTGCTGGTGGCGCCATTCGCCTTCGGCCAGGCCATCCTCGATGCGCACAAGGCCGGACAGGCGCTGCCGGCACAGCTGATGGGTGTGGGCGTGATCGCGCTGGGCGTGCTGGCCGCGCGCGTGCGCCTGCGCGCCGCGCCGGATTCGCCGGACGAGCAGCTCCGCCGCAAGGCCAGCGCCTCGCAGCTGGGGAATCGCCTCTTCTTCCCCGCGCTGGTGATCCCGGTCATGACCCTGCTGCTGTTCGTCGGTGCCCGCTGGGTCCCGGGCATGCAGGGCCTGCTGGACGCCAAGGCGCTCACCTTGAGCGCGCTCGCCCTGGCGAGCCTGGTCGCGCTGTCCGCGGCGCTGTGGGTCACCCGCGCCGGCGCCGGCCTGGCCGCGCAACAGGGCGGGCGCCTGCTCGATGCGTTGGGCTGGGCGGTGGTGTTGCCAATGATGCTGGCCACCCTGGGGGGCGTGTTCGCCGCCACCGGCATCGGCGAGTTGATCGCCGCCCTGGTCGGCAAGGTCATCCCGGTCCAGAGCCGCAGCGCCTGCCTGTTGGCCTTCGCTGGCGGCATGGTGCTGTTCACCGTGATCATGGGTAATGCCTTCGCCGCCTTCCCGGTCATGATGGCCGGCATCGGCCTGCCCTTGCTGATCCAGCGCCACGGCGCCGACCCGGCCAGTCTCGGCGCCATCGGCATGCTGACCGGTTACTGCGGCACCCTCCTCACGCCGATGGCCGCCAACTTCAACATCGTTCCGGCGATCCTGCTGGAGCTGAAGGACCAGTACGGAGTGATCCGCATGCAGGCAGCCACCGCGGTGGTGCTGCTGGTCTTCAACATCGGCCTGATGGCCTGGGTGTGCTTCCGATGAGTCAACGTCCTTGAGCCGCGCGCGCAACGTGCTGGTCACCGGCTTCGAGCCCTTCGGCGCCGACCCTTCCAACCCCAGTTGGGAGGCCGTGCGCCCGCTGGACGGACAGCTTGTCGCCGGCCATCAGGTGCATGCACGCTGCCTGCCGGTGACCTTCCGCGGCTCGGCCGCCGCGCTGGAGCAGGCGCTGGCCACGCTCAAGCCCCGTCTGGTGATCTGCACCGGCCTGGCCGGTGGACGCGCGCGAATCTCGATCGAGCGCGTGGCGATCAACCTGATCGATGCGCGCATTCCCGACAACGCAGGCGAGCAGCCAGTCGATGCCCCGGTGCAGGCCGCGGGCCCGCCGGCCTACTTCAGCACGTTGCCGATCAAGGCCATGCTGGCCGCGCTGCAGGCCGGCCAGATCCCGGCGGAGATCAGCCAGACCGCCGGCACCTATGTCTGCAACCAGCTGTTCTACGACCTGCGCCACCTGCTGCGCCGGCACCGCCGCGTCCGCGCCGGCTTCATCCACCTGCCGTATTCGCCTGAACTGGCGGCCGCGCACCCGGGTGCGCCCGGCCTGGCGGTGGAGGTGGTGACCCAGGCCCTGCGGACCTGCATCGAGGTCGGCCTGCGCGCCAAGGCCGACCTGCCCATGGCGGCCGGCGCGGAGCACTAGCGCCGCCCGCCATGCCATCCGGCACGGCAAAGTGTTGACTTCCGGCACCTGATCCGGCGCGCGGCCGGGCGCAGCATGGCCTCACACCCAACCGCGCTGCCATCAAGGAGGCCGCCATGCACCGTCACCTGATCCCCGCACTGGTCCTGATCACCCTGGGCACCCTGTTCCTGCTGGACAACCTGGGGTTCGCCGGCATCGACGTCAGTCATCTGATCAGCACCTGGTGGCCCCTGCTGTTGATCCTGGGCGGCATCAACCTGCTGCTGCGCCGCGTGCGCGCTGGCGGGGCGCCCTGCAGGCACTGAAGGTCGCTTGGTCACGCCTTCAAGGACGGAGGACGAGGTTCACTTTACGCTGAGGAAGCAGCGGCCCGAGCGCGGACGACGCCACCTGCGAGGAGGCGGAGTCCTTACGTGCTCGTGGTCAATGATGAGGGGTCAGGAGAGAGGACTCTTCCTGTTCGAGAGATGGCGGCTCGATGCGCTTCGGCTTAGGGAGGGCAGCGGCCCGGCAGCCGGCAGCCGCTTTTCCCTCGGTCAGGGCTCCTGCCCTGACTCGGGCGCTCGGCGTCGTGCCTCGCTTGCCGCGGCTACCGGCCGCCGGACCGCTGCTGCACGCGTGAGCTCTCCGGGCCTCTATCCAAGAAAATATTGAGCCGTCAGGCGGCGTGCCTGGATTCGGCCGGGTGTGGCGGAAAGCGGGCCAGGATGGCCCGCGGCGGCGCGTCAGCCATGGATGGCTGACCGAGCCGAGGAGCCACACCCGGTCGGGTCCAGGCTGCCTGGCGAAGTCCAGGTGCCCACGCCGAGCCACCGCGCTGTACTTGCCCGCGCCTCTCGCGGATAAGAAAAAAAGCGCCGCACTTGCATGCGACGCTTTCCTTCCAAGCGGGCTGTGAGCCCAAGGGGCCCCACCGCTCAAGTGCGCGGCAAGGTCACGCCAGTCTGGCCCTGGTACTTGCCGCCGCGATCCTTGTAGCTGGTCTCGCAGGTCTCGTCGGATTCGAAGAACAGCATCTGCGCCACGCCCTCGTTGGCGTAGATGCGCGCCGGCAGCGGCGTGGTGTTGGAGAACTCCAGCGTCACGTGGCCTTCCCACTCCGGCTCGAGCGGGGTGACGTTGACGATGATGCCGCAGCGCGCATAGGTACTTTTGCCCAGGCACACCACCAGCGTGCTGCGCGGGATTCGGAAGTACTCCACCGTGCGCGCCAGGGCGAAGCTGTTGGGCGGGATGATGCACACATCGGACTCGACATCCACGAAGCTGCCGCTGTCGAAATGCTTGGGGTCGACGATGGTGGAGTTGATGTTGGTGAACACCTTGAACTCGCGCGAGCAGCGCACGTCGTAGCCATAGCTGGACGTGCCGTAGCTGACGATGCGATGGCCGCCGGCATCCTGCTTGACCTGGCCCGGCTCGAACGGCTCGATCATGCCGTGCTGCTCGGCCATGCGCTTGATCCAGCGGTCGCTCTTGATGCTCATACGGTGCCCAGGTCCAGTCGTCGCGAGATAAGGCGAGCATTGTAGGCAGCCTTGGGGTGCCGAAGCGATCTCAGCGGCCAAGGGCCGGACTTCGGCGCGGCCTCAGACCAGCGAGGAGGCGATCGACATGGGCGCGCGCGGTCGCGCCTCCAGTGCCGCCAGCAGCGCGCGCGCCGCGCCGGCATAGGCCTGCGCCACCGCCGAATCCGGCTCGGCCGCCACCACCGGCGTGCCGGCATCGCCCTGCTCGCGGATCCGGATGTCCAGCGGCAGCGCCCCCAGCAACGGCACGCCGTACTGCTGGGCCATGCGCTCTCCACCACCCTGCCCGAACAGATGTTCGGCGTGGCCGCAGTTGGAGCACACGTGCACGGCCATGTTCTCCAGCACCCCCAGCACCGGCACCTGGACCTTCTCGAACATCTTCAGGGCCTTGCGCGCGTCCAGGGTCGCGATGTCCTGCGGCGTGGTGACGATCACCGCGCCGGCCACCGGGATCTTCTGCGACAGGGTCAGCTGGATATCGCCCGTGCCCGGCGGCAGGTCGATCAGCAGGATGTCCAGGTCGCCCCACAGGGTGTCATTGAACAACTGGGTCATCGCCGAGGTCGCCATCGGCCCGCGCCACACCATCGGCGTGTCGTCACCGATCAGCAGGCCGATGGACATGGCCTCGATCCCGAAGGCCCGCAGCGGCTCGATGGACTTGTTGTCCGGGCTCTCCGGCTTGCCGGAAATGCCCAGCATCGCCGGCACGCTCGGCCCATGGATGTCCGCATCCAGCACCCCCACCCGCAAGCCCTGCGCGGCCAAGGCCAGCGCCAGGTTCACCGAGGTCGTGGACTTGCCCACCCCGCCCTTGCCGGAACCGACGGCGATGACATTGCGGACACGGGGGTGGGGCTTGAGGTCGCCTTGGACGGCGTGGGCATGGATTTTCACAGAGGCACTGCTGGGAAGACGCGGAGATCGGCGCGATGCTGCACATAGTATCGCCGAACCGCCGGTTCATCCTTGCGAGCCACTGTCGCGCCACGCGCGCGCATGCACTTTATGCGGCGCAAAAAAAATCCAGCCCCTTGCGGGGCTGGATTTCATCACTCCACGAACTTCTGATATCAGAAGTCGTAACGAACGGTCAGACGCAGCGAGCGCGGCGACTGGTAGTTCACGTCGTTCATGTAGTTCGGGCTGATCACGTCGCGACTGGCTTCCTTGAACTCGTTGTACTCGGTCACGCGGTCGTTGTTGAACAGATTGAACACGTCCATCTTGAAGCGCAGCTTGTTGTCGGCCCAGTTCGGCACATAGGCCGCGGTCAGGTCGAACGTCCAAGTCCACGGCGTGCGACCCTGGTCACCACGCTGGCCCAGTACACGCGTGCCATCGTCGTTCAAGCAGTAAAAGCTTGAACCGCTGTACGGCGTGAGGTTGCCGAGATCGGGCTGCTCGATGCCTTCCAGGGGGATGTAACCCTGGCAGTTGATCGGACGACCGGACTGCACGATCAGGTTACCGCCCAGCTGCCACTCCGGCGTAATCGTATAGACGCCGAAAAGCTTCAGGGTGTGCTGGCGATCGTTCGGCGTGGGACCGTAAGTGCCGTCGGTGAACAGACGGTGGTCGAAGTCCTGGGTCAGGCCCGGATCTTCCTGCTCCAGCGTCGAGTTCACGTAGCCTTCGACGTTACCGCGCGTCCTGGCGAAGATGTACGAGCCCTGCAGGTTGAACTTCTCGCCCGTGCGCTCCCAGAAGAACTCAAGCGCAGTGTAGTTACGACGGTACTCCGGCAGGCCCAGGTAGGAGGCCGGCAAGGTGGCCAGCTCGACGGTGCCATCGCCGTCCAGGTCGACGTTCAGCGTGACATCGCTGCCCGGGTTGAGGAAATAGCAGCTCGGGACAGAGTCCGGATCGAAGTTGGTATAGCCATTGTCGTTGGCCCAATCGATCCAGGGGTTGGTGGTGCAGGTGTCGTCCATGCCGGACTTGACCTCACGACGCGTCAATCGCGCGCCCAGCATCCAGTTTTCGTTCAGCTGAACCTGCGTACCAAGAATGATTTCATCCTGGTACATCGGCGACAAGGTGGTGGAGGCCACTGACGCCGGGTTTGGCGCGACCAGCGAGCCGTTGACCTGCGTCTGGCCGATCTGGGCACCCTGGCCGGTCGGCGTACCGTCGCTCTCGTTCCAGCCGGTCACGTAGTACCAGTTCGACGTGGTGGACTCCGCGCCCGTCGCGCGAATACTGGAGTTGGTAGCCACCGGGATGTAATAGCGGCCGGCCGTACCGAACACTTTGAAGCTGGCATCGCCCACCACGTCCCACGAGAAGCCCAGGCGGGGAGCCAGCTTGTAGTCGGACTCGACCCAAGCCACGCCGTCGCCGTTCTTGTTCTCGAACTTCTCGCCACGCAGACCGATAGAAGCGAGGAAGTTGTCGGTCACCTGCCAGTTGTCTTCCAGGTAGAAGGCGCTGTTGGTGTTCTCGTAGCTCGAGCTGCTGGTCTGATAGACACGCGAACGCGCGTAGCGGGCGCCACGCGGCACGAGCTGGCCGTTCACCGTACGTCCCGGCTGACCCGCGTAGGCGCCTGTCGCCACGGAGTTGCCCGGAACCAGGTAGTACGCCCAGTTGATGCCACCGGCGTAGGTCCTGCCGCGATGGCTGGACTCGTACTCTTCCTGATCCACACCGAAGCGAAGGCGATGGTCACCGAGGACCCATTCGGCGTCGATGCGGTAAGCCTTACGGATGTCCTCGTCGGGCTCGGCGTTGAGATCGGCCACCGTGGAGATCGTGCCGGGGTTGCAGCCGATGTAGCGGTCGACCACGCTGGTGGTCAGGCCGAAGCTGTAAGCCCACGGGCACTCACCGCCCACCGGGTTGGCCGGCAAGCGCGAGTCGATCGTATTGCTCAAGTAGCCGTACTGCCCCGAGACGGTGAAGCTATCGGTCAGGTAGCCGGTGTACTTCAAGATGCCAACCTTGCCGCCGTTCTCAATGTCGTACTGTTCGATCGGCGCTTCATGACGACCGACGTTGTAGCGATTCTCGCCATCGGCCGTGAGGTTGTACTCATAAGTGTTGTAACGGGTCTTATTTTTGTTGTAGATCCCCGTGAACTCCAGCAGGTTGCTGTCGTTGATATACCAATCCAACTTCACCAGGCCCTGCGGATCGGTGTTCTTGGTGGCGGTACTGGTCAAGGCGCCGAACGTGTCGGTGGTTTCGTTCCGCCCTTCCGCCATGGCGAAGAAGAACAGGCGGTCCTTGATGATCGGGCCGCTGGCATAGGCCGAATAGATGGTGCTGTCCGACTCGTTGTCGCTGCGGTAGACATACAGCGGATCGGCAGCATCCGGATCGCGCTCGCGCACGTCCTTGCCGGCCGAGCGCCCCCACTGAGGCGTGTATTCGACGCTTCCGCCGAAGTGCCAATCGTTGGAACCGGACTTGGTCACGATGCTGATGATGCCGCCCAGCGAACGACCGTACTCCGCACCGTAGCCACCGGTCTTCACCTGCTGCTGCGCGATCGCCTGGAAGGGCATGTTCGCGAAGGAGAGGAAGGTGCGCATGTTGGTGACGTCGAAACCATTGATGTAGTAGCCGTTCTCGGCCACCGAGGAACCACCAAAGGATGCGAGATTGCCAGCACCAAGCCCGCTATCGCCGCGGACGGTTCCTGGCGCCAGCAGCGCCACGGACGAGACATCGCTGGCAACCGGCAGCGAGATCAGCTGGTCGGCGGTGAACACGGAGGTCGACTCGACCGAGGACACGTCGATCGGGTTGAAGGCGCGGGCGCCGCGCACGGTCACACCGTCCAGATTGGTGGCGTCGCTGGCGAAGGACACCTGCGAGCCGCTGCCGATCTTGACCTCGACCTCGCGGGTCTGGCCGTCGGCAGTCACCACGTACTTGCCGGTCGGCAACTGACTGAACGTGAAACGACCATCGCTCCCCGCGGTGATCGTGCGGCTCAGGCCGGTCTGCGGATTCTGGATGGTGATGGACGCATTCGGCTGGACACTGCCGAAAATCGAGCCGACAGCGCTCTGCGCTTGCACCCCACCGACCACGCACATCCCCAACGCGATGCTCAACGCGCTGCGCTTGATCTTCCTCGACAGCAAATCACGGACAACAGGAGTCGCCATATCTCTCTCTCTCTCAACGTAGGAAATACCAGTTCAAAGAACCGAAAAGTCCCCCCCGCCTAGTGGCACCGGATCCGAAATCTGCGACGAGCGTCTAAGCGCAGCGCCTTGCTTCAGTTTCCTGCCCACCTCCTCCCCGGAAGGTTGCCCGAAGCTTAACCCAGTCTTTACGTACATGTGCAACCGAATGACATATTTTTTACCTTACGACAAATTCCAATAAGAATCAGACACATACAAGGACGGGCGAGCGTCCTCACGGACACCGCCGCGGCGGGCAACGTGACGTTCGACAGTTGACGCGAGACATGGACCCGCTGAACACGTCGCCAAGCGGCAATGGCCAAGGCATGGCCGTCGCTGCAATGGCGCGGCCCCTCCACAGTGCGCAGCAGTACGGTATAAAAGCGCCATGAACCGATCCCTGGGAGGGGACATGAAACGCAAGACGATGCTGATGTGGTCCCTGTTGTTGGTGTCCGGGGTGAGCGCCAATGCCTTCGCCGCCGATGGCGCCGTCGGCCGCTGGAAGACCATCGACGACAAGACCGGCCAAGTGAAATCCATCGTGGAGATCAGCGAGGCGTCCAACGGCAGCCTGACCGGCAAGGTCGTGGAAATCCTGAAGTCGGACAAGGGGCCCAACCCGGTCTGCGACAGCTGTTCGGGCGACCGCAAGAACAAGCCGATCAAGGGCATGACCATCCTGTGGAACCTCAAGCCAGATGGTGCCAACGAATGGGCGGGCGGCACCATCCTGGACCCGGCCAACGGCAAGACCTACAAGTCGAAGATGGAGCTGCAGCCCGGTGGCAGGAAGCTGGACGTTTCCGGCTGCGTGGCCTTCATCTGCCGCGCCCAGACCTGGGTCCGCGAGTAAGAGAGAGCGCGGCACACGCAGGCCTGGCCAGCGCAGGCGCTCGACAAGCCCGGCTCCGGCCGGGCTTGTTCGTTTCCCGGGCCAGGGCGGGCAGCGTGCGATAATCGCCCACCCCCGATTTCCAGCCCCGCCATGACCCGCACCGCGCTCGTTTCCAATGCCCTGCCCTATGCCAACGGCCCGCTGCACCTGGGTCACCTGGTGGGCTACATCCAGGCCGACATCTGGGTGCGGGCGCGACGCATGCGCGGCGACAACGTCTTCTACGTGTGCGCCGACGACACCCATGGCACGCCGATCATGCTGGCGGCCGAGAAGGCCGGGGTCACCCCGGAAACCTTCATCGCCAATATCCAGGCCAGCCACGAGCGCGACTTCGCCGCCTTCGGCGTGGCCTTCGACAATTACGACTCGACCAACAGCGAAACCAATCGCGAGCTGACCGAAAGCTTTTACACTCGACTGGAGCAGGCCGGACACATCAGCCGCCGCAGCGTCGCGCAGTTCTACGACCCGGCCAAGGGCATGTTCCTGCCGGACCGCTACATCAAGGGCATCTGCCCCAACTGCGGCAGCGCCGACCAGTACGGCGACAACTGCGAAGTCTGCGGCGCGACCTATTCGCCGACCGATCTGAAGGAGCCGAAGTCGGTGATCTCCGGCGCGACGCCTGAGATGCGCGATTCGGAGCATTTCTTCTTCGAAGTCGGCCACTTCGACGGCTTCCTGCGCGAGTGGCTGGCGGGCGATGTCGCCCTGCCCGGCGTGAAGGCCAAGCTGCGCGAGTGGCTGGATGCCGAGGGCGGCCTGCGCGCCTGGGATATCTCGCGCGACGCGCCGTACTTCGGCTTCCAGATCCCCGGCCAGCCCGGCAAGTACTTCTACGTGTGGCTGGATGCGCCCATCGGCTACCTGTCCAGCTTCAAGGCCTTGTGCGAGCGCATCGGCGAGGAGTTCGCCCCGCACCTGGCCGCCGAGACGCAGACCGAGCTGCACCACTTCATCGGCAAGGACATCGTCAACTTCCACGGCCTGTTCTGGCCGGCGGTCCTGCATGGCAGCGGCCATCGCGCGCCGACGCGCCTGCACGTCAATGGCTACCTGACCGTGGACGGCGCCAAGATGTCCAAGTCGCGCGGGACCTTCATCATGGCGCGCACCTATCTGGATGTGGGCCTGGAGCCGGAAGCGCTGCGCTACTACTTCGCCGCCAAGTCCTCCGGCGGCACCGACGACCTGGACCTGAACCTGGGCGACTTCATCGCCCGCGTCAATGCCGATCTGGTCGGCAAGTTCGTCAACCTGGCCAGCCGCTGCGCCGGCTTCATCGGCAAGCGTTTCGAAGGCAGGCTGGCGGACGCGCTGCCCGATGCGGCCCAGTACCAGCGCTTCGTCCAGGCGTTGGCACCGGTGCGCGAGGCTTACGAGCGCAACGACCCGGCCTCGGCGATCCGTCAGCTGATGGCCCTGGCCGACGAGGCCAACAAGTACATCGACGACACCAAGCCATGGGTGATCGCCAAGCAGGACGGCGCCGATGCGCAGCTGCAGTCGGTATGCACGCAGGGCCTGAACCTCTTCCGCGTACTGGCGGCCGGTCTCAAGCCGGTACTGCCGCGCACCAGCGCCGAAGCCGAGGCCTTCCTCTCTGCGCCCGTGCTGGCCTGGGAGGACCTGGACCAGCCGCTCACCGCGCACGTCATCCAGCCCTACACCGCCCTGTTCACCCGTATCGACCCGAAACTGATCGACGCCATGACCGACGCCTCCAAGGACACCCTCGCCGCCCAGCCCGCTGCGGCGCCTGCCAAGCCGCAGGAAAAGAAAAAGGAGGCTGCGCCGGCACCCGTAGCCGTGGAAGGTTCGGCCTACATCGGCATGGACGACTTCGCCAAGCTCGACCTGCGCATCGGCAAGGTGCTGGTGTGCGAGTTCGTCGAAGGCTCGGACAAGCTGCTGCGCTTCGAACTGGACGCCGGCGAGCTGGGTAAGCGCCAGATCTTCTCCGGCATCCGCGGCAGCTACGGCGAGCCGGACAAGCTGGTTGGCCGCAGCGTGGTGTTCATCGCCAACCTGGCGCCGCGCAAGATGCGCTTCGGCGTGAGCGAAGGCATGATCCTGTCGGCCGGCTTCGACGGCGGCGCGCTGGCGCTGCTGGATGCCGATGACGGCGCGCAGGCTGGCATGCCGGTGCGTTGAAGCCAGGAGTGAGTGGAGAGGAGTGAGGAGTGAGCGAAAGGCAAGCGTGAGAGACCCGCTGACCGCTCTTTGGCTTAGCTTCGGGTCTCACTCACTCCTCACTCCTCTTCGCTCACTCCTGTGCTTATGGATTTGGCGCTTTTCGACTTCGACCACACGCTGACCACCCGCGATACGTATGCGGGCTTCCTGCGTGAGATCGCCACGCCCGAGCAACTGGCGCGGGCGAAGTGGAACGTGGCACCGTGGCTGCTGGCCTATCGCATGAACCTCATTTCTGCCGAGGCGATCCGCGCGAGGGTGACGCGGATCGGATTCGCCGGGCGCAGGCTGGCCGAGGTCCAGGAAGCCGGCGCGCGGTACGCGCAGCAGGTGCTGCCCGAGCTGATCCGGCCCGAGATGCGCGAACAGCTGGACTGGCACCTCGCGCGTGGCGACACCGTGGTGGTGGTATCCGGATCGCTGGACGTCTACTTGCAGCCCTGGTGCGCTTCGCTGGGGCTGGGGTTGATCTGCAATCGCCTGGAGCACCACGATGGCGTATGCAGCGGGCACTACGCCGACGGCGACTGTGGCGCGCGCAAGTTGGTTCGCATCCGCTCGCAGTACGATGTCACGCGCTATCGCCGAGTTCACGCGTACGGCGACAGTCGCGAGGACAGGCCGATGCTAGCGCTCGCGCACGAGCGCTGGTATCGCGGCAGGCTCGTGTCCTGAGCACTCCATCCCCGCCCTCATCCGCCGCGCAGCCTTCGCCACGCATGACTGACCTTTCGCTCACCCTCGCCGACCGCCTGGACCGTCTGCTGCCGCAGACGCAGTGCGGGCAATGCGGGTTCGATGGCTGCCGGCCCTACGCCGAGGCGATGGCGCGCGGCGAGGCGGGCGTGGAGCGCTGCCCGCCTGGGGGCGATGCCGGGGCACGGGTGCTGGCATCGGCGCTGCAGGTGCCCGCCGTGCCGTTCGATCGCAGCCGCGGCGCGCACAAGCCTGCGCAGGTCGCCGTGGTGGTCGAAGCCGACTGCATCGGCTGCACCAAGTGCATCCAGGCCTGCCCGGTGGACGCCATCATCGGTGGCGCCAAGTTCATGCACACGGTGATCGAGCCGCTGTGCACCGGCTGCGAACTGTGCGTGCCGGCCTGCCCAGTGGATTGCATCGAGCTGCGCCCATCGCCGTGAGCGCGTGCGGCGCGGCCTATTTGGCCGGCTTGCCGCACACCGAGCAGATGCGCTCGACCTTGTAGCCCTTGGCCTTGAGCAGCTCGACCAGGCCATCGGGTCCCAGCAGGTGCAGGGCACCGACCACCAGCATGCCGTCCTGGCCGGAGGGCGACGCCAGCTGCTGTTCAATCTTCGGCAACCAGGCCTTGTTGCGCTCGGCGTTCACGCGCTGATACAGCTCCGGATACTCCTGCCGCATCTGCACGCCCATCTCGTTCCATAGCACGTCATCCTGCCCGGCCCGCCAGGCCGCGTGCAGCCTGCGCGCTTCTTCGGGCCCCTCGTCGGCCGAGGTCAGCGACTCTTCCAGGAACTGCACCTGCGCGCCGGGCTCCATCTTGTCGAAGAACGCGATCTGCTGGGCAGCGGTCTCCAGCCCGCCGGTCGGCTTGCCGGCCTTGCCGGCCTCGGTGGCCAAGTGCGTGTCCAGGCCCAGCTTGGGGTCCAGCCCCTGCTCGGTCATCTGCACCACGCTGATGGTCAGGCCGACGAACCAGGGCTTGAAGCGCTGCAGCATGTCGCTGGTCATGCCGGCCCGCGCCAGCGACTCGGCATGCGTGGCGACCCAGTGACTGAGCAGGCTGCGCGTGGCGGGGGTCAGCTCGCTGTCCAGCACGCTGCCATCGGTGCGCAGCCCGGCCTGGCCCATCTGCAACCCGAAGGACGGCGAGAACATCTCCTGCGGCGCAATCTCGAAAGTCAGCGACTCGGCATCCTTGAACGCCACGTCAACATCCGAAGACAGCGGGTAATCCTGCGGCATCAGCAGGTGGAACGAGCCCAGCAGGTACATGCTGCTGTCCGCATCGGACACCTTCCACAGCAGCGGCACCGGCGGCGCCAGCGACGCCGTGTCCTGGGCCTGGGCGCACAGCGCGGCCGGCAACAACAGCAGGAGAGACAGGCGGGCAAGGCCGCGGCACAGCATCGAAGTCATGGGCAGTTCTCGAACGAAAGACGGGTCATGCGATGGCGTTCAATGCGCGCCCTTGTCCAGCGGCGACGGGCCGACGTAGGCCTTTTCGCCTGCGGTCACCAGCAGGTCGATGCGGTTTTCCGGCGGCGGCAATGGACAGGTGGCATAGGGCGTGAACGCGCACGGCGGGTTGTAGGCCCGGTTGAAGTCCACCACCACGTGGTCGCCCTGCACCGGCGCGGTGTCGATGAAGCGACCGGCCGGATAGCTGCCATGGCCACTGGTGCGATCGGCGAACACCAGGAACAGACTCCTGCCCGGCTCGCCCAGGGCCTCGATCCGGAAGGTCTTGCCGTCGCGCTGGAACTCCACCGCGCCCGGGTTGGGCTGTTGCTGCTCCAGCCCGGTGATATCCACGACCTTCAAGGTCTGGCCCGGCGGATGCGGCAGCCAGCGCGCGTCCACGCGCCACTGCGGATCGGCCGGCCAGGATTCGAGGCCCTTGAAGCCGCTGCGGGTGATCGCATCGGCATGCTTCAGGCGCAGCGCGAAACGCTGGCCGCGGTGGATCACGCTCAGCGAGCCCTTGCCGTCGTCGAAGCGAATGACAGTCGGGGCGCCATCGGTGTCGCTACGCATGCGCACCGCGCCCTTGACCGGCTTGCCGTCGATGGTCAACGGCACGCCCCGCTCGGGCGTGAACACCACCGCATCGCCCTGCTGCTTGACCATGCCCAGCTTGGGCGGCCCAACCTCCAGGCGGATGCCGCTGCCCGGGCCGCTGCCGATGTAATGGGCCTTCAGCTCCAGCCAGTGCAGGCCAACCAGGCTGGTCCATCCATCGAGCGCCTGGAGCTCCTCGCGGCGCTGCTGCTGCCAGATGGCGTGATCGGCCAGGAACTCCACGTCGGCCTTTTGCGCGGGCGCGGCGGCCGGCGCCGGTGCCTTGTCACAGCCGCCCAGCATCGCCAGCGCAATGAGCATCATCGCGCACGCACCCCACATCCGCCGAGTCGGCTGTTTCATCAACGCCCCCTGAGAAACCAGCGGTCCATTTCCGCCAGCGAGAATCGCGTCCAGGTCGGACGCCCATGATTGCACTGCCCGGAGCGCTCGGTGATCTCCATCTCGCGCAGCAGGGCGTTCATTTCCGGCAGCGTCAGGCGCCGATTGGCCCGCACCGCGCCATGGCAGGCCATGGTGGCCAGCAGCTCATCGCGCGCGGCTGCCACGCGTCGGCTCTGGCCGTGTTCGCGCAGGTCCGCCAGCACGTCGCGCAACAAGCCTTCCGGATCGGCATCGGCCAGCAGCGCCGGCACGCTGCGCACATGCAGCGACTGCGGGCCGCTGCGGTTGATGTCGAAGCCCAGCGACGCCAGCGTCTGCGCCTCGCGCTCGGCCACCTCGGCCTCGCGCTCGGACACGGCCATGGTCATGGGCACCAGCAGCGGCTGGGACTTCAGGCCCATGCCGTCGTGCGCCGATTTGAGCTTTTCGTAGCCGATCCGCTCGTGCGCGGCGTGCATGTCCACCACGATCAGGCCTTCGGTGCACTGGGAGAGGATGTAGATGCCGTGCAGCTGCGCAAGCGCATAGCCCAGCGGCGGCACGCCGTCCTCGCTGTCGGCCGGCATCGCCATTGGCGTGCCGGCATAGCCGCTGGCCCAGCCTGGATCGGCCGCGCCCGCATTGGCCGCTGGCGCCGCATACAAGGCGCCATACGCTGCCGGCGCGTCGGCCACGTTCAGGCCCAGCGGAGATTGTCGCGTCGGCATCTGCCAGCTGGTGGGCGCCGCCGCGTAGCCACCTGATGGCGCACTCAAGCCCGCGCCCGCGGCGTAGCGCGCCGCCGGATCGGCCGCACCGGGCGCGGCGACGCCCGGCTGCGGGGTCATGCCTGCCCGCGTCTCGGCCAACGCGTCCTGCAGGGTGCGATAGACAAAGTCGTGCACCAGCCGCGAATCGCGGAAGCGGACCTCGTGCTTGGCCGGGTGCACGTTGACGTCCACCCGGGTCGGGTCCAGTTCCAGGAACAGCACGTAGGCAGGCTGGCGGCCATGGAACAGCACATCCTGGTAGGCCATCTTCACCGCATGGGCGATGTTGCGATCGCGCACGCTGCGGCCGTTGACGTAGACGTACTGCTGGTCTGCGCTGGCGCGCGAGTAGCTGGGCTGTGCGATCCAGCCATGCAGGCGCATGCCGGCGCCGCTGTGCTCCACGCGCAGCCCTTGCCGGGCGAATTCCTCGCCCAAGGTCTCGCCCAGGCGCTCCAGCGCATCGAGGTCCTCGCCGCCCTTGTAGCGGCGCGTCGGGCGGCCGTTGTGGCTGACGCGCAGTTCCACGTCCGGGCGCGCCAGGGCCAGCGAGCGCAACCACTCCTCGATGTGGCCCAGCTCGGTGCGCTCGGCGCGCAGGAACTTGCGCCGCGCCGGCACGTTGTAGAACAGCTCGCGCACCTCGACAGTGGTCCCGCGCTGGTGCGGCTTGGGGGCCAGCTCGCCGAGCTTGCCGCCTTCCACGTGCAGGACCGTGCCGTGCTCGTCCTGTTCGCGACGCGAGGCCAGCGAGAACCGGCTCACCGAAGCGATCGACGGCAGGGCCTCGCCACGAAACCCCAGCGTGGACACCGCCTCCAGATCGTCCAGCGAGGCGATCTTGCTGGTGGCGTGGCGCGAAACCGCCAGCGGCAGCTCGTCGGCCGCGATCCCCAGGCCGTCGTCGCGGATGCGGATCAGGCGCACCCCGCCCTCCTCCAGGTCGATATCGACCCGGCGCGCGCCGGCGTCCAGGGCGTTTTCCACCAGCTCCTTGACCACCGAGGCCGGTCGCTCGACCACCTCTCCGGCGGCGATCTGGTTGATGAGGATGTCGGGGAGCTGACGGATGGGCACTGGCGTGGAAGCGCGGCGCGAGCCGTGGAAGGAAGACCAATGCAGATGATAGCCGAGCGTCCATGCCGAGCCTTGCCGCCGGGGTACTTTCATCGCTCGCGTTGTGCATGCTGTGGGAGCGGCTTCAGCCGCGAAGAGGCTTTCCCGGGAAAGCCTCTACCTGGACGCGGCGCACCGCGCCGCGAGATGCCCACCCACGCATGCTCGGCAGGCTACGGCGCGCTTTCGCTGCTGGAAGAGGACGCGCCCGCCGTGACCTGCCCGGCCGCCATGGCGGCGAACAGCGTGCCCGGCGGCGGCTGTCGGGTGAAATAGGTCTTGACCCCGCTGAGCACCGCGCCAGCGATCTTGCGCTGGAACGCAGGGTCCATCAGGCGCTTTTCTTCATCATAGTTGGAGATGAAGGCGGTCTCGACCAGCATCGAAGGCATGTCCGAGGTTCGCAGCACCGCGAAATTGGCGCGTTCGATGTGCGGTTTGTGGTTGTTGCCAGCGTTCTTCAAACCCGTCAGCACATAGCCGGCAGCATCTTCCGAGGCACGCATGTGGCCGCTCTGCGCCAGGTCGATCAATACCGAGGACAAGGTGTTGTCGGCCTTGCTCAGGCTGACCCCGCCGACCAGGTCCGACGCGTTTTCCTTGTCGGCCAGCCAGCGCGCACGCTGCGAAGACGCGCCCTTGGTGGACAGCACGTAGACCGAAGAGCCGCTGGCGCTGCGATTTTCCGCCGCGTCGGCGTGGATGGAGACGAACATGTCGGCCTTGGCCGCGCGCGCCTTCACCGCACGCTGATTGAGCGGGATGAAGTAATCGCTGTCGCGGGTCAGATAGGCCTTCATGCCGGGCGTGGCGTCGATCTGGCGGGCCAGTTCGCGGGCGATGGCCAGCACCACGTGCTTCTCGTACTTGCCGGTTGGGCCGATCGCACCCGAATCCTGGCCGCCGTGGCCCGGATCGATGGCGATGACCAGCGGGCGCGTGCCCGGCGGGATGCGCGGGGGCGGTGCCGGCGCGGCGGGCTTGTTGGATTCCATCGCATCAGCCGCAGCGCGCGCGGCGGCGGCCTCCGGCGTCACTGCAGGCTTGCCGGTGGCCACGGTGTAGCTGATGCCATTCGGCGTGACCTTGGCCGGCGCATCGGCCGGCTCGGCGGTACGCGCGCCATTGAGGATCTGCTGGGGCGAGAGCCGCTGCGGACCGGGCGCGGCCGAAGCCGCAGCCGCGCTAGAGGCCAGGGCCGCGGTCGCCTGGGCGGCGGACACCGGTGGCGGGGTCGGCGCGGCCGGGGTCGGAGGGGGCGGTGCCATCGCGGTCGCTGCCGCGGGCGCCGTGGCGGTCGACGGGTCCGGGCCATCGCCGGGCCACTCGATCACCAGCCGCGATTGCGCCCCCTGCCCCTCCATGCGCGGGGCCAGCATCGTCACCGACGAATCGAGGTCGAACACCACGCGCAGCGTCCCGGGCACCGGCTGACCGGTGCGGACCGAACGGACCACGCCAGCCGCGGCGGGCAGCTTCAGGCCGGCGCTGGCCTTCGAAGCCGGCAGGTCGACCACCAGTCGCTCAGGTCCGTGCAGGGAAATGGTGGTGTAGGCGCCTGCGCCGTCGAGCTGCAGCTCGGCCCGGGTGCCGGTAGCGCCCACGGCCAGGGCGACTCCGCGCAACTCGCCGGCAAAGACCGGCGTCGCCAGGGTCACCAGCAGGCTGACGACCCCAAGCAGCGGGCGATGACGGGCGGATCCTTTGCGCATGGGGCGGATTCAAACATCATTCACCCCGCCCCGCAATGGGTTTTCCCTTAATAATCCGTAACCTGCCACCACTTCCTGTTAAGCCGTCACAGCAATGTCGCGTTACTGAACGAGTTTGGCGACCGCGGCAACCCACTGCGCTCCCACGTCGGAGGCCGGCACCAGCTCTGCGTATCGACCCTGATCCTGCATCCCCAGCATCAACTTCACGTCGGGCGGAGGAAGGGCCCCGGTTCCGCGTTCGGGCCATTCCACCAGCCACAGCACTACATTGCCCTCGTCCAGGCCCAGGAATTCCAGCTCGCCGGCATCGCCGATCCGGTACAGATCCAGGTGCCAGGCTTCGCCACCGGTCACCGGATAACGCTCGACCAGGGTATAGGTCGGGCTGCGGATCGTGCCCTGCACCCCCAGTTGGCGCAGCAGCGCGCGCGCCAAGGTGGACTTGCCGGCGCCCAGGTCGCCCTGAAGGTGCATCACCGCACGGGCCGGGCGCGTGTCCGCCAGGGCACGGCCGAGTGCGTCGGTGGCATCGGGGTCGGCAAGAAAAAGGCGCTGTGTCTGGGCCATGGACTGCACTTCAGGACGATGGATTGGCGCAGCGATGCAGCCAGGGAAGCAGGTCGGACGGTAGCAGACCGCGCTGGCCGTCCGCTGCCGCGGCGCGGTCGCCGGCGACCGAGTGCAGCAGCGCCCCTGCACACGCGGCGCTGAAGCTGTCGTCGGCGCCCGCGCGGGCCGCACCAATCACCCCAGTCAGCAAGTCGCCCATGCCGCCCACGGCCATGCCTGGGTTGCCGGCGCCGACGACCTGCGTGCGTCGCCCCGGTGCTGCCACCAGCGTGCCCGCGCCCTTGAGCACGACCACCGCCGCATAGCGCTCGGCCAATGCCTGCGCGGCGTGGAAGCGGTCGGCCAGGACTTCGGCGGTGGACACGCCCAGCAGGCGCGCCGCCTCACCCGGGTGTGGCGTCAGGATGGCGTCCCCGAAGCGTTCGCCGCGCTGGGCGAGCAGGTTCAGCGCGTCGGCATCGACCACGCACGGCTTTCCGCTGCGGCGGACCAGGGACCACATGGCATCGGACCAGTCGTCCTGCCCCAGGCCCGGTCCGAGCGCGACCACGTCGCAGCGCTCCAGCAGGTCGGCGAGCGCCTGCCCGGATTCGACGCCGTGCACCATGACCTCCGGCTGCCGTGCCAGGAAGGCAGGCACGTGCTCGGCACGCGTGGCCGCCGACACCAGCCCGGCGCCGCCGCGCAGCGCGGCCTGCGCGGTCAGCAGCAGCGCTCCACCGCTGCCGTGGTTGCCCCCCACGCACAGCACTCGCCCCGAGCTGCCCTTGTGGCTGTTGATCCCGCGTGGTGCGTACCAGCGCGGCAGCAGATCCGGGCCCAGGCGCTCGGCGCTTGCCTGGACTTCGGTAAACAGCTGCGCCGGCACGTCCAGCCCGTCCGTCGCCGTCGCACCGGCCAGGGCCAGGCCATCGCCCGTGGCAAGTCCGCGATGCGGCACGATGAACTGCAGGGTGCGCTGTGCCTGGATGGCCACGCCAGGCGCGCTGCCACGGTCGCTATCCAGGCCGCTGGGGACGTCCAGCGAGAACACCGGCGCCGGGTGCGCATTGGCCACCTCGATCAAGCCCGCCGCTTCGTCTTCAGGCGCGCGCGTCAGGCCGATGCCGAACAGCGCATCGACCAACAGGTCCGCTGGCGGCAGGGCGCCGTCGAAAATGTCCACCGCACCGCCGGTCTCGCGATAGCCCTGCGCCGCGCGCTGGCACAAATCGCTGCGTGGCGCCTGGGACGCGGCGTGCACCACGCGCACCTGTCGCCCGCTTTCCTGTGCCAGCCGCGCCAGCACATAGCCATCGCCCCCATTGTTGCCAGGCCCGCACAGCACCAGCAGCCGCTGCGCCTGCGGCCAGTGCTGCAGGACATGGCGCCAGGCGGCCTGGCCGGCGCGCTGCATCAGGACGAAGCCGTCGCCGCCCAGCTGCGCCGTGGCACGGCGGTCCAGTTCACGCGCGGCGGCGGTGTCGTACAGGGAAACGGGGTGGGCCATGCTTCGGATTTTATACTTGCGCCATGCAAGCCCATGTGCCCGCCCCCGCCGCCGCCGTGCCCGACTACGCCGCCATGGCGCGGCGCCTGCGCATGCTGGCCCAGGATTTCGGTTTCCAGCGCTTTGGCATCACCGGCATCGATCTGGCGCAGGACGAGGCGCATCTGCAGCGCTGGCTGGACGAGGGGCTGCACGGCACGATGGAGTGGATGGCGCGCCATGGCGACAAGCGCGCGCGGCCGGATGCGCTGATTCCCGGCACGCTGCGGGTCATCTCGGTGGGCCTGGACTACGGCCGCAACGACAGCGACGAGGCCTGGCAGACCCTGGCCGATGGCCGCCGCGCCTATGTGGCCCGCTATGCGCTGGGGCGCGACTACCACAAGCTCATGCGCAATCGCCTGCAGAAGCTCGCCGAGCGGATGCAGGCGGAGGTGGGCGCCTTCGGCCATCGCGTCTTCGTCGATTCGGCGCCGGTGCTGGAGCGCGCCCTGGCACGCAACGCCGGGCTGGGCTGGATCGGCAAGCACACCTGCCTGATCGATCGCGACGGCGGCTCGTGGTTCTTCCTCGGCGAGATCTACGTGGACATCCCGCTACCGGTGGACGTGCCGGCCACCGCCCACTGCGGCAGCTGCGTGCGCTGCATCGAGGTCTGCCCCACGCAGGCCATCGTGGCCCCGCACCGGCTGGATGCCCGCCGCTGCATCGCCTATCTCACCATCGAACACGAAGGCGCCATCCCCGTGGAGATGCGCGTGCCCATCGGCAACCGCATCTTCGGCTGCGACGACTGCCAGTTGGTCTGCCCCTGGAACAAGTTCGCCAAGCGCAGCGACGAGCCGGATTTCCGGGCGCGCAACGACCTGGACGTAGCGACGTTGCCGCAGCTATTTGCCTGGGACGAGGACGAGTTCCTGCGCCGCACCGAAGGCAGCCCGATCCGCCGCAGCGGCCATGAGCGCTGGCTGCGCAACATCGCCGTCGCGCTGGGCAACGCCCCGCGCACACCGGAGGTCATGCAGGCCCTGGCAAGCCGTCGCGATCACCCCTCGGCCCTGGTGCGCGAGCACGTGGCCTGGGCGATCACCCAGCAGGACACCGAGCGCGCCTGACCCGCAAGCGCGCGCGGCCGACCGCGTAGGGTGGACAACGCGAAGCTTGTCCACCAACGCACGCGCAGGCTGAACGTGCGACGACGCCATGCACACGTTGCCCGTTCTCGCGATGGTGGATGAGCGCCATCCACCCTACGTAGGGTGGACAACGCGAAGCTTGTCCACCAAGGCGCGCGCGGAGGCTGAACCTGCGACGACGCCATGCACACGTTGCCCGTTCTCGCGGTGGTGGATGGAAGAGCGCCATCCACCCTACGTAGGGTGGACAACGCGAAGCTTGTCCACGGGCGCGCGCGGCGGCTGAGGCTCGCACTACGCCCCGCACCGGCAATGCGTGCCGGTCAGTGCGCGGTGCCGAAGCGTCCCAGTGGCGCGCCGGCCAGCAGATGCAGGTGGATGTGATAGACCGTCTGCCCGGCGTGGTCGCGGCAGTTCATCACCACCCGATAGCCGTCCTCGGCCAGGCCCTCCTTGCGTGCGTACTCGGCCGCGGCCAGCACCAGCCTGCCGACAAGCTCAGCCTGGTCCGGCTTGAGGTCATCCAGCGTGGGAATATGCACCTGCTTGGGAATGAAGAGCACATGCACCGGCGCCTGCGGCGCGATGTCCTTGAAGGCCAGCACGTGCTCGTCCTCGTAGACGATGGTGGCCGGGATTTCGCGACGGATGATCTTGCCGAAGATGGTGTCGTTCATTGGGCAGGAGTGAGCGCAGAGGAGTGAGAAGTGAGCAGAGCTTAGCGCGCCGGGGTGACGAGCTCCCGCTTCCACTCATTCCTCACTCCTCTCCACCCACTCCTCGCTTCAAGGTATCTCGCTGCGCGAACCAAAGGCATGCGACAAGGTGCCGCGGTCCACGTACTCCAGTTCGCCGCCCAGCGGCACGCCGTGGGCCAGGCGACTGGGCCGCACGCCGTGCTGGCGGGCCAGCTGCGCGACGTAGTGGGCGGTGGCCTCGCCTTCCACGGTCGGGTTGGTGGCGATGATCATCTCCTCCACCCCACCCTGCGCCAGGCGCTCGCCCAATTGGTCCAGCCCCAACTCGCGCGGGCCGATGCCATCGAGCGGCGAGAGCTTGCCGTGCAGCACGAAGTACAGCCCGCGATAGCCGGTGGCCTGCTCGATGGCCAGGCGATCCACCGGCGACTCCACCACGCACAGCTGCTGGCGGTCGCGGCTGGCACTGGCGCACAGGCCACAGATCTCGCCCTCGCTGAAATCGCGGCACTGCTTGCATTGGCCGATCTTCATCAGGGCATCGGCCATGACCTCGGCCAGGCGCGCACCGCCACGGCGGTCGCGGTCCAGCAGGTGGTAGGCCATGCGCTGGGCCGTCTTCTGCCCCACGCCCGGCAGCACACGCAGCGCCTCGATGAACTGCTCCAGCAAGGGCGCGCTCATCGCAAGACCTCAGGCATGGATCTGGCGGCTGACTGCATCATGCAGGCGCGATCAGAACGGCAGCTTCATGCCCGGCGGCAGCGGCATGCCGGCGGTGGCCGAGCCCATGCGCTGCTTGCTCTCGGCATCGATCTTGTTGGAGGCATCGTTGAAGGCCGCGGCAATCAGGTCCTCGACCATCTCCTGGTCGGACAGGATCGACGGATCGATGCGCACCTTGCGGCACTCCTTGGCCCCGGACAGGGTCACGGTAACCATGCCGGCGCCGGCCGAACCGGTGACTTCGAGCTTGGCGATCTCTTCCTGCGCCTTCTGCAGGTTCTCCTGCATTTTCTGAGCCTGCTGCATCAGTTGGGCGATGTTTCCACGCATGGGTGTGTTCACTCTTCGAAAGGACGGATGGAATCGGGGACCAGACGCGCACCGCGCTGGATCAGGCGCTGCACATCGGGATTCTGCAGGAAGCCGGATTCGGCCGATGTCTGCCGCGCGTCGCGCTCGCGCTGGGTGCGTTGGGTCAGGGTCTCGGCCTGGATCGTGCCGGCTTCGAACACGATCTTCGGCTGCAACCCCAGCGCTGGCGCCAGTGCCGCGGCCAGGTCGCCGATGGAGCGATCGGTGCGCAGGTATTCGAAGGCCGGCGACAGCGACAGCCGCAAGGTGGCGTTGCCGTAGCCGCCGAAGGCCGCGTTGGCCGCCAGCTCGCGCGAGGGCCCACGCAGGCTGCAAGCCGCCACCAGCGCCAGCCATTGTTCGACATCGTCGATGCCGCGCAGCGCCACGGCGCCTGCTTCCGCGGCCGACATGGGGGGCGCTGAAGGCGCCGCAGGCTGTGAAGGCACCGCGGGCATCGCAGGCGCAGCGTGCGCAGACGGCGCAGGTGCCGGCCCGGCCTGGGCCGCAGGTCGTGGCGATGCTGCCAACGGCGTGGCCACGCGCGGCGCGGCCGGCGGGTCCCACGGCGGCAGATCGTCCCGATCAGGCGCCGACACCGGCGCTGGCGGCTGCGCCGAGCGCACTGCGGCCTGCGGCAACGGTGCGGCCATCGCCTGCTCGGGCGCAGCCAGGGGCGCATCGGCGCCCGCACGGCCCTGCGGCGTGGCCCCCTGTGCGGGAGCCGGGTGAGGCGAGGGAGAAGCCGGCGGCGCCTCAGGCGTGGGCGCCGCCAGCGGTTTTGGGACGGGGGGGCGCTCCTGCGCCATGTCGCTGGCCTGGGCTGGGCGGAAGGCCAGCATGCGTAGCACGCTCATCTCGAACCCGGCCCGGGCGCTGGGCGCCAGGTACAGGTCGCGGCGGCCGTTGATCGCCATCTGGTACCACAGCTGCACCACCTCCGGCCGCAGGCGCGCGGCGAAGGCCGTCGCGTCCAGGCCGTCGGCCTCCTGCACCGTTCCCGGGACCAGCTGCTGCACCTGGATGCGGTGCAGGGCCTCGGCCAGCGCATCCAGCACGCCGTTCCAGTCCGGGGAGAACTCGGCCAGCGTGGCAATCGTGGACAGCAGGCGTTGCCCGTCGCCTTCGGCCAGCGCCTCCAGCAGCGACACCACCTGGGTGCGGTCGACCGTGCCCAGCATGGCGCGCACGCCCTCATCGCTGAGCGAGCCGCCCGCGCTGCCGCCACCGGTGTAGGCGATCGCCTGGTCCAACAGCGACAGCCCATCGCGCAACGAGCCGTCGGCCGCCTTGGCGATCTGGCGCACCGCGCCGTCCTCGTAGGCGATGCCCTCGGCGGTGAGGATCTTGTTGACCTGCCCGGTGATCTGCTCCAGGTCCAGGCGCTTGAGGTTGAACTGCAGGCAGCGCGAGAGCACGGTGACCGGCAGCTTCTGCGGATCGGTGGTGGCCAGCAGGAACTTCACGTGCTCCGGCGGCTCTTCCAGCGTCTTCAGCAGCGCGTTGAACGCCGCCTTGGACAGCATGTGCACTTCGTCGATCAGGTAGACCTTGAACTTGCCGCGCGAGGGCATGTACTGCGCGTTCTCGATCACCTCGCGCACGTCGTCCACGCCGGTGTTGGAGGCCGCATCGATCTCCAGCAGGTCGATGTAGCGCCCGCTGTCGATGTCCAGGCAGGCCGCGCACTGGCCGCAGGGATCGGCGCTGGTGCCGGTCTCGCAGTTCAGCGACTTGGCGAAGATGCGCGCGATGGTGGTCTTGCCGACACCGCGGGTCCCGGTGAACAGGAAGGCGTGGTGCACCCGACCGCTATCCAGCGCATTGCTGAGCGCGCGCACCACGTGTTCCTGGCCCACCAGTTCGGCGAAACGCTTGGGACGCCACTTGCGGGCGAGGACGAGGTAAGACATTGCGCCATTGTGCCGCGCCGGGCGGGGGCTTCCAAGGACGGATTGCCCCGACACCCCGCCCAGCCACGCGCCCGCTTCAGGCCGAAGCTGCGCAATCGGCCTGCGGGGACTCGCAATCGGCCCCAGACACGGCTAGAATCTGCGGCCCCTGAACGCCGCCTGCCGGCAGTGTTCAGGTCACGGAGAGGTGTCCGAGTGGTTGAAGGAGCACGCCTGGAAAGTGTGTAAGCGTCTAAACCGCGCTTCGGGGGTTCGAATCCCCCTCTCTCCGCCAGATTCATTCATCGCATTCCACGATGATGCAACGAACCCGGGCCGCGCGCAGCGCGGCCCGCGTCTATGGTGGCCCCGTCGGCCCCTCGCGACGCTAGGTCGAAAATCCCGCCAGGGCCGGAAGGCAGCAACGGTATCGATCGACGCGGGCGCCGAGGTCAGCCGGCGGGGCCGCCACCTTTTATGAGCCCGGAAACTTGCTCGACGGTCAGCGCCGGCTGCGCGAGCACGGTGGAGCTGTGCGCCTGTCGCGCAGGAATGTCCCAGTAGCAACGCAGCAGCGGCAGGACACAGCCCGCCGGAACCGGCGCGAATCCGTTGCGCATGTAGAACGCGATGGCCCAGTGCGCCGCCGACCACGTGCCGACCAGCATCGGGCGCGGGGGCTGCGCCTGGCAACAATGCCGCAGCAGGATCGAGCCCAGCCCCTGCCCCTGATACGCCGGCAGCACGTAGGCATGGCGGATCAGGCGCGCGTTGCGGACATCCTGCATTCCCATGATCGCGACCAGTGCATCGCCGGCGCGCAGCCCGAAGAAGCGCACGCCGCGCTGGATCTCTTCGGTCAGGGCCTCGCGCGACATGTAAGGCACGTGCCAGCAGTCGGCCGGGATCGCACCTTCGTAGATCACTGCGGCGCGATTGATGACCTCCAGCAGTGCATCGGTGTCGGCTGGGTCGCAAGGACGCACATCGACGCTTCCGGACGGACGTGGAATGACGTGTTCGGACATGTGAGGACCTCCAGTGGATGGAGCGTCCAGCCTGTCGCGTCGGCCTAGCAGCGTCTTGGACGATCTTGCACCGACCCGCGCGACCCGATGCAGGCGCGCGCATAGCCGCCCGGAGTCAGGCCGAACTGCCGGACGAACACCCGGTGGAAATGGCTCTGGTCTGAGTAGCCCACGGCCGCGGCAACGTCCACCAGTCGCTGGCCGGCCCGGATGGCCGCACGCGCGCGCTCCAACCGACAGCGGTTGAGGTAGGCATGCGGCGTCAGGCCGGTCAGGCGCTGGAAGCCGCGCAGGGTCTGGTAGCGGCTCAGGCCGCAGACGCGCGCCATCTGCTCCAGCGAATGGGCAGCAGCCGGCGCGTCTTCCAGCATCTCCTGCATGCGTCGCAAGCCAGGCGCATCGCACGCGGGCATGCGCTGGGCCGGCAGCAGCAGTGCCGCCAGCAATGGCAACAGCTGCGACTGCGCCGCATCGGGCGTGGACCAGCTTGCGGTGGCCGCCGCGCGCAGTGCGCCGAACAGACGCACGATGGGTCGGGTGCGGACCACGGGCGCCTGCAGCTCCAGCGCGACGCCGCGCTCGGCACCGAGATCCTCCACCGCCTGCGCGATCACCTCCGGTGCGAAGTACAGCATGCTCCAGGCGCGGCTGGCGCTGACCGGCGCGCCATCGTGCACCTCGCCCGGGTTGACCGTGATCAGCTCGCCGGCCTGGGCCTGAACCTGCCCGCGCCCGCTCCAGGAGGTCTGCGCGCCAGCGGTGATCACACCGATGCCGAACTCCTCATGCGCATGGCGGGGAAAGCGGTGTTTGGAGCATGCATCGACGGCCATGACACCCGGCAGGTGCGTGGCCTGGGCCGAGAAGGCCTCGCGAAGCCCGCCAGTCGCGCGCCGGGCCATCACACCGCTCCGCGCCAACCGACCATCACGGCCGCGGCGCGTCGTCAGGATGCAGCCAGGTCTGGTCACCGGCCGCGTAGCGCTCCTGCTTCCAGATCGGCACGCGGGCCTTGGCCTCATCGATGATCCAGCGGCAGGCGGCGAAGGCGCCATCGCGGTGGCCGGCGCTGACGCCCACCCACACCGCCATCTCGCCGATAACCAACTCGCCGGTCCGGTGCACGCAGCGCGCGTCGACGATGTCGAAACGCGCCAAGGCTTCTTCGATCACCTTTTCGCCTTCGGCCTGCGCCAGCGCCGCATAGGCCTGGTAGTGCAGTCCGGTCACCGCGCGCCCCAGATTGTGGTCACGTACCCAGCCTTCGAAGCTGGCGAAAGCGCCGGCCCGTGCGTCCAGCAGCTGCGCGCGCAGCGGTGCCGGCTCGATCTGCGACTCGGTCAGGAAGAACCTGGACATCATCAGCCTCCGCTTACCGGCGGGATGAAGGCCACGCGGCTGCCCTGGCGCAGTGCATCGCCCCACTGCGCGAACACATCGTCCACCGCCACGCGCAGGTGCGCGGTGTCGAAACGCAGCTCGTGGCGCTCGCGCAGCTGCGCATACAGGCCGGCCAGGTCGCTGGCCTCGGTCTGGACCGTTTCCTGCTCCACGCCAGCGGCCTGGCGCAGGCTGGCGAAATACAGCACCGTCACCGCCGTCATTCGATCACCCCCACATCGCGCTTGCCACCGCGCTTGCCCGCCAGCCGGGTCTGGCCGATCACGATCTCATGGCTCAAGGCCTTGCACATGTCATAGACCGTGAGCGCGGCGACGCTGGCGCCAGTCAGCGCCTCCATCTCCACCCCGGTGCGGTGCACGGTCTTGACCGCGCAGGTGATGCGCAAGGCCTCCGGCGTATGCCATTCCAAGGTGAACTTGCAGCCATCGATGGGCAGCGGATGGCAGAACGGGATCAGCTCGTGGGTGCGCTTGACCGCCAGGGTGCCGGCGATCACCGCCGTTTCCACGATGCCGCCCTTGGCGCTGCGCAGCCCGGTGTCGTGCAGCTGACGCGCGATGTCGGGTGGGAACTGCACGAAGGATTCGGCCAGCGCCGAGCGCTCGGTGGCGGCCTTGCCGGACACGTCCACCATGGTGGGCAGGCCCGACTCGTCCAGGTGGGTCAGAGGGTGCGATGCAGTCATGCGGTCAAGCCTATCAGTGCGCGGCCATGGTGCCGTCGTCGGAATCCCTGTCACCGCTCAACCGCCGATCAGGAACATCTCGACCGGCTTGCCACGCCGGGCGCTGCGCTGTTCGTTGCGCAGTTCGCTGTAGCGGTCCGCGCGTGCGCTCCACAGGTCTGCCAGGTGCGCAGTGAAGCGGGCCTCGCCGTGCGCCAGCGCCGGTCGCAGATCGGTGCCGGTGCTGGCGAACAGGCAGGTGTAGAGATGGCCATCGGCCGAGACACGGGCGCGGTGGCAGTCGCCGCAGAACGCATGGGTGACCGAGCTGACGAAGCCGATCTCGCCCTGCCCGTCGATGAAACCGTGACGGCTGGCGACCTCGCCGGTGTACTGGCTGGGCAGGTCCTGCAGCGGCCACTGCGCATGGATCCGCGCGCGCAGGCTGTCCGAATCGACCACCTGCCCGCGCTGCCAGCCATTGCAGCTGCCCACGTCCATGTACTCGATGAAGCGCAGCACATGGCCGCTGCCGCGGAAGTGCGCGACCAGCGGCAGCACCTGATCCTCGTTGACGCCGCGCTGCACCACGCAATTGACCTTCATCGCCGAAAAGCCTGCGGCCTCGGCGGCCGCGATGCCTTCCAGCACGCGCTCCACCTGGCCACGCCCGCCCGACATCTGCGCGAAGCGCGCCGGCTCCAGCGCATCCAGGCTGATGGTCAGGCGCCCCAGGCCGGCATCGCGCAGGGCCTGGGCGTGCGGTGCCAGCAGGCTGGCGTTGGTGGTCATGGCCAGGTCGTCGATGCCCTCGATCCGCGCCAGCCGCGCGATCAGCGCCGGCAGGCGCTTGCGCAGCAGGGGCTCGCCGCCGGTCACGCGCAGCTTGCTGACCCCGACCCGGGCAAAGCCGCGCACCAGGGTTTCGATCTGGTCGAAATTCAACCTGCTGGCGGCATCCAGCCCATAGCCTTCCGGCACGCGGTCGGCCGGCATGCAGTAGCCGCAGCGGAAATTGCAGGCTTCGATCACCGACAGCCGCAGGTCGCGCAAGGGCCGCCCGCGTGAGTCCAGGGGCTGGTGCGCCATCTGGGGCGTGTCAGGGCGCAGCACGGCATTCATGCGGGGTCAGACCGCTCCGGGAAGGACAACGTTCCCCAAGGCTAGCAAGTCGCCCGGCAAGGCCACGCGATGGCCGCGCGCGCGCAGCGCCTGGGCATCGGCCGCGCTGGCGTAGTGGTACAGCACGCAGCGCGCGAGCAGGGCCGGGGCGTATTCGCGCTCCAGGTCGTCGATGCCGCTGTGCGAGGGGTTGCCATGCAGGGCGCAGTCGTGGGCGATCAGCTCGTCCAGATCGGCAAAGCGCGCCAGCATCTCCGGGATCGGGCGGGTGTCCCCACTCCAGACCAGGCTGCCCGGCAGGCGCAGGCCGAAGGCAGTCAGCGGCCAGTGGTGCCGCACCGGAAACACCTCCAGGCGCACCCCGTCGTGCCAGAACGCTTCCTCCACCGGCACCAGCTGGAAGGCATCCCAGAAATTGGCGCCGCCCTCGGCCAGCACGTTCGGGTAGGCGCCCACGCGCTGGTGCAGCAGCGGCACCAGAGGGGCCGGCACGTACAGGCGCACGCGCCCGCGCCGGGCCGGGTCGAAGTAGCTGGCGATGAACAGCCGCTCCATGCCACCGACATGGTCCAGGTGGACATGGGTGATGAACAAGGCCTGCGGCGCCTGCCCATAGTGGGCCTGGTAGGCGCTCAGGCCCTCGTTGCCGCAGTCGATCGCCAGCCAGGGGCGGCCGTCACGCTCGATGGTGGCCATGGGCGAGCCCAGCTCCACGGCCGTGGCCCCACCCACGCCCTGGAAGCGCAGCGCCCAGGCCATGGCCTCAGAACCCGCGCGACCAGGCCGCATCGTAGGCGCGGCGCAGCTTGCCGTAATCTTCCAGCACCGCCTGCTTGCTGCGGGTGCCGCGCAGCTTGAGCAACGAACGCCGCAGGCGCGCCAGGTTGCGCTCGCGCCAGCGGGTGGCGGGGATATGCATCCGGGCGCGGTCGAAATCGATCATCCAGCCCTTGCCCTGCGCATCGAACAGCAGGTTGTGGGCGTTGAGGTCGGCGTGGTCCAGCCCGGCGCGGTGGAAGCGCGCGATCAGCCTGCCGGTGTCCTCGAACGGCGCCTGGCTGCCCTGCGCCTGGATGCGCTGGGCCAGGGTCTGCACGCCGGCCAGCCGCTCCAGCAGGATCGCCGCGCGGTAGCGCCCGCCCTGCTTGACGTAGCTGGCCATCAGCGCGGCCGGCACCGGAAGGCCCAGGCGATACAGCTTGCGGGTGATTCGGAACTCGGAAAAGCTGCGGGTGCGGTTGGCCCCTTGCCACAGGTAGCGGTCGCGGCTGACGCTGGCGGCCAGGCCGCCGCGGCGGTACAGGCGCAGCACGCTGGCACCGAAGGGCGCGTCGATGAACCATGCCCCGCCGCGTCCGCCACTGGACACCGGCGTGGCGCGCTCGCCCCAGAACTCCGGCGTCATCCAGCGTGGGTCGGCTTGCCGCAGGCGCTGCCCATCAACCAGAATCGCCCCGTCTCCACGACCTTCGCGGAACGGCGTCAGGACTTCAGTGGCGTCAAATTCGACCATCACGCGAGTCTAGCAACACTTGTCAGTCATGCCCGCCTCGATCTGCCTGCTGCGCCTGTCCGCCCTGGGCGATGTCACCCATGTGCTGCCACTGGTGCACACGCTGCGCGATGCCTGGCCGCATACGCGCCTGCACTGGATCATCGACAAGGCCGGCCACAAGCTGCTCGAAGGTCTGGCCGGCGTGGACTTCCATGTCTACGACAAGCGCTCGGGCCTGGCCGGCATGCGCGCGCTGCGCCGCGAGCTGCCCGGGCGCTTCGATGCGCTGCTGCAGATGCAGGTGGCCCTGCGCGCCAACGTGCTGTCGGCCTTCGTGCCTGCGCGGCGACGGGTGGGCTACGACCGCGGCCGCTCCAAGGATCTGCATGGGCTCTTCATCAACGAGCGCATCGCCGACCGCCCGGGCATTCATGTATTGGATGCCATCGGCAGCTTCTGCGAGCCGCTTGGCCTGCGCCCGGCACCGGTGCGCTGGGAGATGCCGGTGCCGGCCGAGGCCCACGCCTGGGCTGCGGCCCAGTGGCAGGACGATGGCCGGCCCACGCTGGTGATCTCGCCCTGCTCCAGCCATGTGCGCCGCAACTGGTATGCCGACCGCTACGCCGCGGTGGCCGACCACGCCGCCACGCAGGGCTGGCGCGTGGTGCTGTGCGGGGGGCGTAGCGCGCTGGAGCGCCAGACCGCCGACGCCATCGCCGCGCAGATGCGCCAGCCAGTGCTGGACCTGGTGGGCAAGGACACGCTCAAGCAGCTGCCGGCCCTGCTTGCCCGTGCGCAGTTGGTGATGACCCCCGACTCGGGCCCGATGCATATCGCCAACGCCATGGGCACCAAGGTGCTGGGCCTGCACGCGGCCAGCAATCCGCGGCGCAGTGGACCGTACTCGGACCTGCGCTACTGCGTGGACCGCTATGACGATGCGGCCCGTCGCTGTCTCAAGCAGCCGGCCGCTGCACTGAAGTGGGGGACCAAGATCGAGTTCGACGAGGTCATGGCGCTGGTCACGGTGGACGATGCCATCGCCGCATTCGAGCGCTATCGCGCCGATCATGGCCACTGAGGCCCTAGCCGCCGCGGCGCTGCACCTGTGCCCGATGCGGCGGCAGGTGGCCAGCGCCGGCCTGGACCAGAGGCTCGCAAGCGAGTCGCGCCGCGGCACCCGCCAGGCAAGCCAGCCGTTGCGTTCGGGCCCGCGTTCGAGGCCATGAGCGGCCTGCGCCAGGGGATCGCGCCACTGCTGTGGTGCCTGTTCGTCCTCTCGGGGTTTTCCGGACTGGTGTACCAGTCGATGTGGAGCCAGTACTTGGGGCTGGTGCTGGGCCATGCAGCGTATGCGCAGGCGCTGGTGCTGGCCGTATTCATGGGAGGCATGGCGCTGGGTGCGTGGGCCGCCGGACGTGCCGGCCTGCGCTGGACGCGGCTGCTGGGCGCCTATGCGCTGGCCGAGGCGCTGATCGGCGTGCTTGCCCTCACCTTCCACCGGCTGTTCCTGGCCTACACGGGCTGGTCCAGCGCGCGCGTGCTGCCGGCCCTGGGCGAGGGCCTGGCGGGCCAGCTCTACCCACTGGTCTCGGCCAGCCTGCTGATCCTGCCGGCCTGCCTGCTGCTGGGCGCCACCTTTCCGCTGTTGAGCGCCGGACTGTTGCGGCGCTGGCCGCGCCAGGATGCGCGGGTGCTCGGCGGGCTGTACGCGGCCAACAGCCTGGGCGCGGCGCTGGGTGCGCTGCTGGCTACCTTCGTGCTGCTGCCGCGCCTGGGCATGCCTGGGGCGATGGCCGTGGCCGGCGGGGTGAACCTGGTCGTGGCCGCGGTGGCGGGCGTGCTGTCCTGGCGGATCGAGGCCAGCGCGGTTCTACCCGCCGCCAGCGGCAAGGCGCCTTCCGCCACGCCCTCCCCGCGCGGCCCGCTACGCGCACTGCTGTGGGCCGGCATGGCCTCCGGGGCGTGCTCCTTCGCCTATGAGATCGGCTGGGTGCGGCTGCTGAACCAGGCGCTGGGCACCACCCTGCATGGCTTCGAGCTGATGCTGGCCAGCTTCCTGCTGGGGCTGGCCGCCGGCGGCGCCTGGATCCGGCGGCGCGCCGCGCAGCTGCACGACCCGTTGCGGGCCGCAGGCTGGGCGCAGGTGCTGATGGGGGTGGCGGCGCTGCTCTCGCTGCTGGCGCTGTCGCACGCCTTCGACTGGACCGCCGCCCTGCTGTCCTCGCTGGACCGCAACGATGGCGGCTACCGGCTGTATCTGCTGGGCACGGCGGCCATGGCCCTGCTGGTGATGCTGCCCACGGCCTTCTTCGCCGGCATGACCCTGCCGCTGTTCACCCTGGCCTTGCTGCGGGGCGGCGCTGGGGAAGCGGGCATCGGCCGCCTGTACGCGGCCAACACCGTCGGCGCCATCGTCGGCGTGCTGCTGACCGTGCATGTCCTGATCCCGATCGTCGGCGTGCGCTGGGCGTTGCTGCTGGCGGCCGCCGCCGACGCGGCCATCGGGCTGTGGCTGCTGACCCTGGCACGGCAGGAGTTGCCGCCGGCACGACTGGCCGGCACCGCGGTGGCTGTGGCCGCCGTGCTCGCCCTGGTCGCCGTGCTGGGCAGGCCCGATCCACGCGCGCAGCTGTCCAGCGTGTTCCGCACCGGGCACGCGCGCCTGAACGAGGCCATGCAGGTGCGTTTCCTGCGCGATGGCAAGACCGCCACCATCGGCGTGGCGCGCTCGCGCGAGAGCGGCGTGCAATCGCTGCTGACCAACGGCAAGTCCGATGGCGCCATGGCCACGCGCATCACCGACCCGCCCGCCGGCGACGAGCTGACCATGGTGACCCTGGGCGCCCTGCCGCTGGCTCTGCATCCGCGGCCCGAGCAGGTCGGCGTCATCGGCTGGGGCCTGGGCATGAGCACCCATACCGTGCTCGGCAGCCCGCGGGTGCGGCGCGTGGAGACGGCGGAGATCGAATCGATGGTGCTGCAGGCCGCGCCGCTGTTCGCGCCACGCATCGGGCGCGCCCTGAACGACTCACGCTCGCAGGTGCGCGTGGACGACGCCCGCCACCTGTTCTCCAGCGGCAACCGGCGCTACGACGTCATCGTGTCCGAGCCGTCCAATCCCTGGGTCAGCGGCGTCGGCGGGCTGTTCACCCATCAGTTCTACGGCTTCCTGCACGCCCATCTGCAGGACGGCGGCGTGCTGGTGCAGTGGCTGCAGACCTATGAGATCGACGACGCCCTGCTCGCCTCCATCGTGGCCGCCCTGCTGCAGGCCTTCCCCGATGCGCAGTTGTACCTGGCGCAGGACAACGACCTGGTGCTGGTGGCCTGCCGCGGCACCTGCCCCGCACCCGACATCGCCCGTTGGGGCGGCGGTGCGCTTGCGCGCGAGACCCGCCGCGTCGGCCTGGACAGCAACGCAGCGCTGTCCTTGCGCCACCTCGGCGGGCGCGCGCTGCTGCAGACCTATGTCAGCGCGATGCGCGCCCGGCCCAACGACGACTTCCACCCGCAGCTTGCGCTGGACGCGCCGCGCACCCGCTTCCGCGGCGATCGCGCGCTGACCCTGCAACGCCTGGCCGAGAGCGGCCTGCCGGTGCTGGACCTGATGGAGGGCCAGCGGCCGCCGGCGGCGCGCATCGACATTCCCGAGATGCCGGGCCACCGCCTGACCGAGCTGCGCGCCCGCGCCCTGCGGCTGGCCGCGTCCTTGCGCAATGGCCGGCATGACAGTCCCGACGCCCTGCGCGAGCGCGACGCCGCCGCGCCCGAGCTGGCCTTGCAGGCGCTGCTGGGCAGCTCACGCCACCGGGTCGGCGATCTGTCCAGCTGGTCCGAGGCGGCCGCCGAGATCGCCGCGGCCACGCTGGGGCCGCTGGCGCCGCAGGACCAACCCGGCGTGTGGATCGGGCCGGGCTGGATCGACCTGCAGGCGCAGCCAGCCAGCGTGCAGCGGATCATGGCCATGTACGCCGCCGCCGCGGCCCGCGACGCGGAGGCCATGCAGCGCGAAGGCGAAGCGGTGCTGCAGCTGCCGGCGGTGCTGTCCGCACGCCTGCAGGAACAGGCGCTGATCATCGCGCAGCTGGGGGCGCTGGGCGGCGGTGCACCGCAGGAGGTGGAGCGGCTGCACCAGGGCTACGGCGTGGCCTTGCCGGCCAGCGAACCGCTGCGCCTGGTGCGCCACATGATCCGCACCCGCGCCTGGGAGCTGCAGCTCGGCACCGCGCAGGACCCAGGTGCACCCCTCGGTACGGCCCTGCCGCCCCGGCAGACTCAGGCCTTGCGGTAATCCTCGTAGGATTTTTCTTCCACGTAGGCCGAGCCCAGCGCCAGGTTGACTTCCTTCTTGATCCGCGCGCGCTCGTCGTTTTCGAAGTACACGCTGCGCGCCAGGCGGATGAATTCCTCGTCGAAAGCCTGCGCCTTTTCCTTCAGGCGGATGTCGTCCTCGATCACCCACAGCCGCTCGTTGACCGCCTTGAGCTCGGCGCGCAGGCGGGCGATGTCATGGCCGGCGGCCGGGTGCGCCATCCAGACCTTCTCCAGCGCACTCAGCTCGTTGCGGACATTGGCCAGCTTGGCCTCATCGCGCATGCGCTCGGACTTGATCTGCAGGATCGCGATCTTGTCGAGCAGCTCGCCAAAGGACACCGGGGTCAGGATCTCGGACATGGCACACCATCGACTCGTGGAAACGGCCATTCTAGCCAGTGGCCATGAACGCCAACGCGTCTTGCCGGCTTGCAGCACAAGGCGGGCACGGCGCGTGTGGACCTTTTCGCTGTCCCGCACATGCGCGGCGGCACAAAAGCAAAAGCCCCTGCGAGCAGGGGCTTTTGCCGACAATCTGGCGGAGAGGGTGGGATTCGAACCCACGGTACGCTTACACGTACGCCTGATTTCGAGTCAGGTACATTCGACCACTCTGCCACCTCTCCGGTGGTCCCCGCCGGCGTCTGGCGGGGCCGTGCATCATACGGGGCGTTTTGCCCCGCGACAAGCGCCTGCGCGCGTGCGCGCCAACTGCCTCGCTGACGCCTGACAGGCTTGTCGGGCGTCACGATCCCCGCGATCATGCCCCCATGCTTCAAGCCCCTGCCCCAGATGCCTCGCACGCGCCCATGGACGACACCGGAACGGGTGCGGCCGGCGCCGCCTTCGCTGGATCGGCCGTGGCTGCGCGCCGGGCCTGCGCATGCACCAGCCGGCGCCGACGGACGCCGGGCCAGTCCGGCCGCCATACGCGCGCGGCAGGGAAGCCATGATCGAATTCGGACATCTCAGCCACGCCGGCCTGCGCCGCGACCTCAACGAGGACACCTACTACGGCGACAGCGACCTGGGCCTGTGGCTGGTGGCCGATGGCATGGGCGGACACGCCTGTGGCGAGGTGGCCAGCGCCCTGGCGCGCGACACCATCGTCCGTGAGATCCGTGCAGGCCATGCGCTGGCCCAGGCCATCCGGGCCGCCGACGAGGAGATCATCCGCACCTCGCGCCGCCGCAACGACACCTTGCCGATGGGCACCACGGTGGTGGCCGCGCGCGTGCAGGGCGACCGCTTCGAGGTGGCCTGGGTTGGCGACAGCCGCGTCTACCTGTGGCGCGACGGCAAGCTGGTGCAGCTCAGCCAGGACCACAGCTACGTGCAGGAACTGATCGCCCAGGGCGCACTCACCCACGAACAGGCGCGCATCCATCCGCAGCGCAACGTGGTCACCCAGGCGCTCGGGGTCACCGACCCGGCGCACCTGAACGTGGAAACCATGACTGGCGAGTTCCGCCCGGGCATGCAGCTGCTGCTGTGCAGCGACGGCCTGACCGAGGAAGTGGAAGACCGAGGCATCGCCGATGTCCTGCGTCAGCAGGACTGCAGCGCGCAGGAATGCGTCGATGCGCTGATCGCCGCCGCCCTGGACGGTGGCGGATCGGACAATGTCACCGCCGTCCTGGTGCGCTGCCACTAGGTGGAGGCAGGAACGAGTTGAGAGGAACGAGAAACGAGTGAGGGCGGCTTCGGCGGTGGGTGCCGCGATGCACCGCGTGCACGCCGCCTGAGCCCCACCTCTCGTTCCTCGTTCCTCTCAACGCGTTCCTGAAAGCTCAGGCAAAGCGATCCCACACGCAGTTGTCCCCGGACTTCTTCCGCAGCACCGCCATCCGCCGCTCGTGCGCCTCCAGTTCGCCGGGCGTGGCCTGCACCCTGCGCCGCAGGGTGATGGCGTCGGCGGTGAAGGCATGGATGACCTTGGCCACGGCCTGCTCCCCGTCGGTGTCGGCGAAGAAGCCGATCTCCTCCTGGCCGGTGGTCAGGCCGATGTACACATCCAGCAGGATCTGCGCATCCAGCAGCGCGCCGTGCAGCTGGCGGTGGGCGTTGTCCACGCCCAGGCGCTTGCACAGCGCATCGAGCGAGTTGCGCTGGCCGGGGAAACGCTCGCGCGCCAATGCCAGCGTGTCGAGCACGCCGATGCCGCGCGATTCCAGGGTGCCGTAGTCCGCCCCCAGCAGCGAGAGCTCGTAGTTGACGAAGCCGACATCGAAGGCCGCGTTGTGGATGACCAGCTCGGCGCCGTCGATGAAGGCCAGGAACTCATCGGCGATCTCGGCGAACCGCGGCTTGTCGGCCAGGAACTCCACCGACAGCCCGGTCACTTCCGCCGCGCCCTGTTCGAACTCCCGGTCCGGGCAGATGTACTGGTGGTAGGTGCGACCGGTGGGACGGCGCTCGATGACCTCCACACAGCCGATTTCCACGATGCGGTTGCCCTTCTTCCACTCCAGGCCCGTGGTTTCGGTATCGAAGATGATCTGACGCATGGCTTACAGGCTCCGGTGAAACAGATTCAATTCAGGGGCATCGGGCAGCAGCCGCACCGTGCCGCGCGCCTGGAAGCCCAGACCCGCCAGCAGGCGCACGGAGGCCGCGTTGCCGGTTGAAACGATGGCCAACAGCTCGGACAGCCCAAGCTCACGCGCATGCGGCAACATCGCCGCAGCGGCCTCGCGCGCATAGCCGTGCCCGCGCGCCTGCGGCAGGAAGGCATATCCCAGGTCCGGCCCCGGCAGCCCCGGCCTGCGCACCAGGCCGCAGGTGCCGATATCCAGCCCATCGGCCTTCAGGCGCACGCGATACAGGCTGTGGCCGTGGGCCTGCTGGCACGCCATCGGGCCGGCGCGCAGGCTCTGGCGCGCGTCTTCCAGCGAACGGATGTTGCGGTCGCCGATGTGGCGGATGAAGTCGGCATCGTTCATCAGCCGCTGCATGAAGGCCGCATCGGCATCGCTCAGGGTGAACCGGTGCAGCGACAGCCGTGCGGTCTCCAGCACCGGCGCCGCAGGCTCATGCGGCATTGCCGCCCCGCAGGGCGATGGCCTGGTCGCGGGCCAGGACGTCGACGCGCTCGTTGTCCGGGTCGCCGGAATGCCCCTTCACCCAACGCCACTCGATCTTGTGCTGCAGCGTGGCCGCGTGCAGGCGTTCCCACAGGTCGCGGTTCTTCACCGCGCCACCGCTGGCGGTTTTCCAGTTCTTTCGCACCCAGCCCGGCATCCATTCGGTGATGCCCTGGCGCACATACTGCGAGTCGGTGATCAGGATCACCTCGCAGGGCTCGGTCAGCGTCTCCAGCCCCATGATCGCCGCCATCAGCTCCATGCGGTTGTTGGTGGTGTGGGCTTCGCCGCCGGCGATCTCGCGCTCGCGCTCGCCATAGCGCAGCAGTGCGGCCCAGCCGCCCGGCCCCGGGTTTCCCAGGCAGGCGCCATCGGTATTGATACGGACTTGCTTCATCGGGTTCTCTTGTCAGACCGGGCTGGCGCCAACGCCCCAGCTTGGAATCGCCTTGGGTGGAATCAGGGCCGCCACGCGCTTTTCGGCCTCCAGCAACGTCACCGCCCGCAGCCGTGGCGGGGTATGCGCGGGCGCCTCGTTGCGCGCGCGCCACACCGGCCCGAAGCGGCGGCGCCCGCCCAGCACGGTCAGCCCCCCGTCCTCCAGCTCGGCCTGCCAGCTGCGCGCCTCGCGCACGTGCAGGCCGCTGCGGCGCCAGCGGGCGCGGTAGGGGCTCCACGGATTCAGCGACACCAGCCACAGCCGGCCACCCGGCTCCAGCAGGCGCGCGCATTCGGCCAGCAGGCCCTCCATGCCGCCCTCGTGCACATGCTGCAGCACGATGGTGCCGAAGCCCTCGGTGGGCAGCGGGAACGGCAAGGCGCAGCGGATCTGGCCGAAGAAGCCCGCCGCCTGTCCATGCAGGAACAGGCAGCGCGGCAGCTTCTCCGGGGTGGGCACGGCCTGCGGCGCAAGCCACAGCCAGGGTTGCGGGGCGGCCGGACCCAGCAGGGCGGCTACCCGTTCGGCTTCTGCCGACAGCACAGGCCAGGCCCGCTCGGAGCCAAACCAGTCAAGGGGATCAGGTTGACGGTCGGTCGTACGGACAGGCATGGTCGGGGATTGTAGAGGACCCACCCCTCCTCCGCCTCCCGCTGGCCCATGACCCTGCTCGCCCTCACCGCCTTCGATGACAATTACATCTGGGCCCTGACCCGCGGCGGCAGTGAGGCGATCATCGTCGATCCGGGCGATGCGGCCCCGGTACTTCGCGCCGCCGACGCCGGACTCAAGCCGGTGGCCGTGCTCATCACCCACCACCATGCCGACCACTGCGGCGGCCTGGCGGAGCTGCGCCGGCGCTGGCCGGAGCTGCCGGTCCATGCGCCTGCCGATGAGCGCATCGCCGTGCCGACCCGGACGGTCGCCGATGGCGAGCGCGTGAGCGCACTGGGCTTGGAGTTCCAGGTCCTGGCGGTGCCCGGCCACACCCGCAGCCACATCGCCTTCGTGAGCGCGGGCGCGGACAGCCATCTGTTCTGCGGCGACACCTTGTTCAGCCTCGGCTGTGGACGGCTGTTCGAAGGTACGCCCGCCCAGATGCTCGCCTCCCTGGACCGGCTGTCGGCCTTGCCGGACACGACCCTGGTCTGCTGTGGGCACGAGTACACCCTCTCCAACGCCGCTTTTGCCCTCGCCGTCGATCCGGACAACGCGGCCTTGCAGGAGCGCTCTTCGGAAGCTCAACGCATGCGTCAGCAGGGAAGCCCCACCGTACCGTCCACGCTGGCCAGCGAACGCGCCTGCAACCCGTTCCTCCGGGTCGACCAGCCCGCGGTCATCGCGGCGGTCACCGCCGCGGCTGGGCGCGCGCCCACCGACCGGGTGGACACCTTCGCCGAGCTGCGGCGCTGGAAGGATGGATTTCGCGCATGACGCGCGGCATGCGACGGCTTGCGCTGCCGGTGCTGGTGGCGTGGAGCCTGTGTTCCTCGGCCAGCGCACTGGAGACGGCTGGCCCTGCCAGTCAGCCAGGGCCAGCGGCGGTCACCCCGCTTGATGAAAGCCAGCTTTCGCCCGACCAGCGCAATGGGGCCGAAATCTTCCAGGCCTTCCGCAACGGCCTGGCGGCCCCGCAGTGCGAGAGCGGCGCCAGCCAGGCCGAATGGGAGCAGCAGTTCCGCAATGCGCCGCGGCAGCTGGCCGACGGCGGCCAGGACGCACTGGCGATGTTCGGCTATGTGGTCGATGCCTTGCGCGATGCCGACCTGCCCACCGAGTTCGCCCTGATCCCCTTCGTGGAAAGCGCCTACAAGCCTTCCGCGCGCAACGGCGGCGGCCCGGCGGGCCTGTGGCAGTTCATCGCCCTGACCGCGCGCAACCACGGCGTGCGCGTGGGGAAGCAGTACGACGGGCGCATGTCGCCGGTGGATTCCACCCAGGCCGCGGTGCGTTACCTCAAGACCCTGCACGGCATGTTCGGCGGCGACTGGCGCCTGACCGTGATGGCCTACAACGCCGGGGAGGCGCGCGTGCTGACGGCCATGCGCCGCGCCGGCATGAGCGCGGCCACGGCCGATCCAGCGCGCCTGCCGGGCATGTCCAGAACCAGCTACCAGTACGTGGAGAAGCTGCACGCCCTGGCCTGCCTCTTCCAGCGCGCCGAAAATCGACCTGAGTGGGTGCAGGCGCTGGAACGTCCCGTGCCGCGCCTGGCGCCGCAGACGCTGCCCGAGGATACCCGTGGCCTGGAGGCCTGGGCACGCGGCGAAGGCCACGACCCGGATTTCATCCGCCGCATCAATCCTGCGCTGTGGGGCGGGAACGTGTCAGGCCGCAGCGTGCTGGCACCGACGGCAGAAGGCGACATCACCCCGGTCACCGCGTTGTCTCTGGTGGGCCGGGCCCAGGACGATACCGCCAGCGCCCCCAACCCGTTCAATCCCACCACGCCCTTGCACAGCAGCGAGCAGGCCAAGTCCGGCACGTCGCACACCGTGCGCAAGGGCGAATCGGCCTGGAGCATCGCCAAGCGCTACGGCATCGGCGTGCAGGACCTGCTCACGGCCAACCACCTGGGCCGCAAGAGCGTGATCAAGCCGGGCATGGTGTTGACCATCGCCAAGAGCGATTGAGCAAGACGCGCACTCGCGCGACTCGACGTCCCCTCGCCGCAGCGTGCGCTGCGGTGGACAAGCTCCGCGCTGTCCACCCTACGTAGGGTGGGTGGCGCTTCTCCATCCACCATCACCGCGAAACAAACAACACGCGACATCCGTAGGGTGGATGACGCTTCTCCATCCACCATCGCCACGAAACGAACAACGCGTGACACGCGTAGGGTGGATGGCGATCTTCCATCCACCATCGCCGCGAAACAAACAACAAGGACCAGCGCCGCCCCAGGCTCATCCGCCGCGCCGCCTCGGTGGACAAGCTTCGCGTTGTCCACCCTACGCTGTCGGATGACGCGTCTTCATCCACCGTCGCCGCGAGTCATCCCGGCCTGGCAGCCCGCACACTCGGAGCAAGGTGGCTCAAGTGCGCAGCTTCAAGCCACTTCCGAACTTCTTCGATCTCAACCGCCTGCGATTACAGGCGGTCCTCATGCACTTCGATCTTGAAGCCTTCGCGCATCGTCTTGATGTATTGCTCGACCACCGCATTGCCCTGCAGGCGCGCGATCTGCTGGCCGAACTGCACGCGCTGCGCTTCCGGGATCTCGTCGGTCTTGCCCGGCGTGACCTTGTTGACCGTGAACACCGCATAGCGGCCATCATCCAGGGCCACCTTGCCGGCCGAAGGCTTGCCGTCCTTCGGCGCCGGTGCGGCGAAGACCGCGGCGTTGCCGGCCGGCGACGGCACCGGCGCGCCACGCGGCAAGCCCGGCAGCTCGTTGACCTGGAAGTTCTCGGCCTTGGCCACGTCCTGCAGGGACTCGCCCTTCTGCACGCGCGCCAGCACCTTCTGCGCCGCCTCGGCCGCGGCCTTCTTGGCGCGGTCGTTGCGGATGGCCGCCTCGACCTGCGGCTTGACCTGCGCCAGCGGACGGGCCTGCTCGTCGGTGTGCTGCAGCACCCGGATCACCACGCTGTGCTGCGGCCCGATCTCGATCGGGTCGCTGGCCGTGCCGTCCTGGATCAGGGCCTCGGAGAAAGCGGCACGCTGCACCGCCGGCACCCCGGCGATGCCTTGCGCGTCGCCACGCGAGAACGGGCCCAGCGTCTGTACCTTGAGATTCACCGCCGCGGCCGCATCGGACAGCGAGGTCGGATTCTTCAGCACTTCGTTGACCAGCTTGCCGGCCGTATCGCTGTAGGCGCGCTCGGCCGCGGCCGCGCGCTCTTCCTTGACCAGCTCCTCGCGGACCTGCTCGAAGGACTTGGTCTGCCCGCCACCGCGCTGCTCACGCAGCTTCAGCACGTGGTAACCGAAGTCGGTCTTGACCGGGCCGCGGATCTCACCCGGCTGCATCGAGAACAGCGCGTCCTCGAAGGGCTTGACCATCATGCCCCGGTCCACCCAACCCAGGTCGCCGCCGGTGTCCTTGGAGCCGGGGTCCTGCGAGTTGGCCTTGGCCAATGCAGCGAAGTCCGCGCCCGGCGCATTGGCCTGTTCGGTCAGCGCCTTGGCCTTGTCCTCGGCCGCCTTCTGCGCGGCCGCGTCGGCGCCTTCGGGCACGGTGATCAGGATGTGCGATGCCAGGCGCTGTTCCGGCGCCATGAAACGGGACTTCTCGTCCTCGTAGCGCTTGCGCAAGGCGGCCTCATCCGGCGTCTGCGCCGCGGCCAGCGCGTTGCCATCGATCTCCACGTACTCGATCTTGACCTGCTCGGGCTGACGGAAATCGGCCTGGTGCGCGTCGTACCACTGCTTCACTTCCGCATCGGTCAGCGGCTTCTGTTCCAGGATCGGCGGATCCAGCGCGGCGATGCTGATGTCGCGGGTCTCGCCCAGCAGCTGGAACAGCTGGTCCATGGCCTTGGGCGTAACGAACTCGGACTGGTCCAGCGCCGTGGGAATAAGGCTCACCTGCAGCCCGTCGCGCTGCTGCCGCTCGAACTCGCTCGGCTTGATCGGCGGCACCTGCGAGGACAGCACCTGCGCATAGCGCGCGCCATCGAACTTGCCACCCACCTGGAACACCGGCTCGGAGGCGATGGCCGCACGCACGGCCGCGTCGCTGATGGTCACGCCGGCACGCGTGGCCGCCAGTTCCAGCACCTTGCGGTTGACCAGTTGCTCAAGCACCGCGCGCTTGTTGTCGGCCGACTCGAACTGACGCGCGTCGAAACCATCGCCCTGCTGCTGGCGCTGCTGGATGCGCTGCTGCTCGAACGCATCCTTGAAGTCCTTGGTGGTGACATCGGCGTGCTGCCACAGCATCGACACCGGCCAGAACGCAGGCGCGGAAGACCACCACGACGGCGGCGCCTTGACCCGTGCGGCTGGCACGTCGCCGCCGCCGCCCATGTACTCGTTCACGCCGACGAAGGCGAAGGGAATGATCAGCAGGCCCAGGATCAGCGTGGCGATCCAGCCCGAGGTCTTGTCGCGGAGTGTTTGCAGCATGGGGTTAGCAGCGCCATGGAGTTAGCCGCACAGTCTAACCGCGTGCAGCCGCATGCGCATTGGCCCAGGCCGTGCCTTGCAGGGAAAATCGGCCAAAAAAAAGCTCCGCCGAGGCGGAGCTTTCGAACAACTGGCGGAGTGGACGGGACTCGAACCCGCGACCTCCGGCGTGACAGGCCAGCATTCTAACCGACTGAACTACCACTCCGCGCTTGCAAACACTTGGACAACCTTGAAACAGGCATTCCCACGGTTGGGAAAGCAAAGCCCCCAATCGCTCGGGGGCTTCTGGACAACTGGCGGAGTGGACGGGACTCGAACCCGCGACCTCCGGCGTGACAGGCCAGCATTCTAACCGACTGAACTACCACTCCGCGCTTGAAACCTTTGCTGTGGTGCTTTGGTGGGTGCTGAGGGTTTCGAACCCCCGACCCTCTCCGTGTAAAGGAGACGCTCTACCGCTGAGCTAAGCACCCTAGCGAGTCGATTAGTTTACGGCGTCTTTCAGCGCTTTACCAGCCTTGAACGCAGGATTCTTCGAGGCCGGGATTTCGATGGTGCCGCCGGTCTTCGGGTTGCGGCCGGTACGGGCAGCGCGGCCACGCACCTGGAAGGTACCGAAGCCCACGATGGTGACGCTGTCGCCGGACTTCAGCGCCGAGGTGATGCTGGCCACCACGGCGTCGACGGCGCGTGCGGCATCAGCCTTGCTCAGGTCGGCTGCGGAGGCAACGGCGTCGGTCAATTCGGATTTGTTCATCTAGTAACTCCCTGTGCGGTGAACACCGCGGAATGAGTGGCCGGCCGGGCTGGGACGCCGCGATGTGGCCGGTCTGAGGAAACCGTGAAAACGCTTGTTCTGCGCGCTTTGCAGGTGCGGCTTTTATACCAGCGCCACACCTGCCAGGCAAGCCGAAACCCTAGCATTTATGCGGGTTTTCAGGCGTTTTTCATTGCGACGCAGCAGCGATTCAGTGCTTGACATCCGGCGGTACGGACGTCTTGGACGCGCGCCGCACTGGCGATTTCTTCGCCTGCTTGCCGCCGACATTCGCCGCGCCGCTGGCCGGCGTGAGGGGTCGCTCCAGCGCCAGGTCCAGCACCTCGTCGATCCACTTCACCGGGACGATCTTCATGCCTCTGGTGACGTTCTCGGGGATGTCCGCCAGGTCCTTGCGGTTCTCCTCGGGGATGATCACGGTGGTGATGCCACCACGCATGGCGGCCAGCAGCTTTTCCTTGAGACCACCGATGGCCGAGACGCGACCACGCAGCGTGATCTCGCCAGTCATCGCCACCTCGGCCTTGACCGGATTGCGCGTCAGCGTGGACACCAGCGCGGTGACCATGGCGATACCCGCGCTGGGGCCGTCCTTGGGCGTGGCGCCATCGGGTACATGCAGATGCACGTCCTGCTTCTGCAGGAACTCGGTGTCGATGCCCAGGCTCTCGGCGCGCGCACGCACCACCGACAACGCGGCCGATGCCGATTCCTTCATCACGTTGCCAAGCTGACCGGTCAGGGTCATGCCGCCCTTGCCCGGGACCAGCGTGACCTCGATCTGCAGCAGGTCGCCGCCGACCTCGGTCCAGGCCAGGCCGGTCACCAGGCCGATCTCGTTCTGCTCCTCGGCACGGCCGAAGTCGAAGCGGCGCACGCCCTGGTACTTCTCAAGGTTCTTCTCGTTGACCACCACCGCCGAGGACTTCTTGCCCTTCTTGGCAACCGCCTGCGGGCCACCCAGCGCCAGCTCCTTCACCACCTTGCGGCAGATGCGCGCGATCTCGCGCTCCAGGTTGCGCACGCCGGACTCGCGCGTGTAATAGCGCACGATGTCGCGGATCGCACCGGCCTCGATCTTCAGCTCCTCCGGCTTCAGGCCGTTGGCCTTGAGCTGCTTGGGCACCAGGTAGCGCGCGGCGATGTTGAGCTTCTCATCCTCGGTGTAGCCCGGGATGCGGATGACTTCCATGCGGTCCAGCAGCGGGCCGGGGATGTTGAGCGAGTTGGAGGTGGCGATGAACATCACCTCCGACAGGTCCAGGTCGACTTCCAGGTAGTGGTCGTTGAACGCGTGGTTCTGCTCGGGGTCGAGCACCTCCAGCAGCGCCGAGGACGGATCTCCACGGAAGTCCATCGACATCTTGTCGATCTCGTCCAGCACGAACAGCGGGTTCTTCATCCCCGCCTTGTTGAGGTTCTGCACGATGCGGCCCGGCATCGAGCCGACGTAGGTGCGGCGGTGGCCGCGGATCTCGGCTTCGTCGCGCACGCCGCCCAGCGCCATACGCACGAACTTGCGGTTGGTCGCCTTGGCGATGGACTGGCCCAGCGAGGTCTTGCCCACGCCCGGCGGCCCAACCAGACACAGGATCGGCGCCTTCATCTTGTTCACGCGCGACTGCACCGCCAGGTACTCCAGGATGCGCTCCTTGACCTTGTCCAGGCCGTAGTGGTCGGCATCCAACGTGTCCTGCGCGACCTTCAGGTCCTTGCGCACCTTGCTGCGCTTCTTCCACGGCACGCCCAGGATCCAGTCCAGGTAATTGCGCACCACTGCCGCCTCGGCGGACATCGGCGACATCTGCTTGAGCTTGTTGAGCTCGGCCTTGGCCTTGGTCTCGATGGCTTTGGGCATGCCGGCTTCGGCGATCTTGCGCGCCAGGTCTTCCAGCTCGTTGGGCGCATCGTCCAGCTCACCCAGCTCCTTCTGGATCGCCTTCATCTGCTCGTTGAGGTAGTACTCGCGCTGGGACTTCTCCATCTGCGACTTCACCCGGCCGCGGATGCGCTTTTCCATCTGCTGCACGTCGATCTCGCCATCGACGAAGCCGACCAGCAGCTCCAGGCGCTCGCCCACCTCGAAGGTTTCCAGCAGGCGCTGCTTGTCCGACAGGCGCGCGCCCAAATGCGCGGCGATGGTGTCGGCCAGGCGGCTGGGTTCATCGATGCCCGACAGGGTTTGCAGCAGCTCGGGCGGCAGCTTGCGGTTGGTCTTGACGTACTGCTCGAACAGGCTCATCAGCGAGCGGGCCACCGCCTCGATCTCGCGGTCCTCCCGACCCTCGACTGACTCGACCTCCTCGCCATGGCCGGCCAGCGCGCCATCGCGCTCGCTAATGTCGGATACGCGCACGCGCGACATGCCCTCCACCAGCACCTTGATCGTGCCATCGGGCAGCTTTAGCAGCTGCAGCACCTGCGCCAGCGTGCCCACCGCATACAGGTCCGAGGCGGCCGGGTCGTCGGTATCGGCCGACTTCTGGGCGAGCAGCAGGATGCGCTTGTCCGCTTCCATGGCCTGCTCCAAGGCGCGCATGGACTTGTCGCGCCCGACGAACAGGGGGATGACCATGTGCGGGAACACGACCACGTCGCGCAGGGGCAGGACCGGCAGATCGTAGGTTTCAGTTTGGCTTCGGGCCATTGCGGGGGTCCTGGGAGATTTGCGGGGGCTGGAAAACAACAATGGCCCCGTTATGGGGCCATCGTGGCGGGCTTGCAAGTCGGAACCTGAAACCCCATTCGAATCAATCGCTTACGGGCTCACTCCGAACCTGCGGCCTTCTGCTGCGCCGGCGGATTCTGATAGATGAGATAGGGCTCGGATTTATGTTCGATCACCGACTCGTCCACCACCACCTTCACCACATTCTCCAGCGAAGGCAGGTCGTACATCGTATCCAGCAGCACCGATTCGACGATGGTGCGCAGGCCACGGGCGCCGGTCTTGCGCTTGAGCGCCTTGCGGGCGATGGCCGACAGCGCATCGGCGCGGAACTCCAGCTCCACCCCTTCCATGTCGAACAGACGCTTGAACTGCTTGGTGATGGCGTTCTTCGGCTCGGTCAGGATCTTCACCAGGGCCGGCTCGTCCAGCTCTTCCAGCGTCGCGACCACCGGCAGGCGGCCGACGAACTCCGGGATCAGACCGAACTTGATCAGGTCCTCCGGCTCGACCTCGGACAGCACCTTGCCCATCTCCGGCTTCTTCTCCGAGGACTTCACCTTGGCGCCGAAGCCAATTCCGCTGGCATCGGTCGAACGGGCCTGGATGATCTTGTCCAAGCCGGCAAACGCGCCACCGCAGATGAACAGGATGTTCTTGGTGTCCACCTGCAGGAATTCCTGCTGCGGATGCTTGCGACCGCCCTGCGGCGGCACCGAAGCCACCGTGCCTTCGATCAGCTTCAGCAGCGCCTGCTGCACGCCTTCGCCGGACACGTCGCGGGTGATCGACGGATTCTCGCTCTTGCGTGAGATCTTGTCGATCTCATCGATGTACACGATGCCCTGCTGCGCCTTGTCGACGTCGTAGTCGCACTTCTGCAGCAGCTTCTGGATGATGTTCTCCACATCCTCGCCCACGTAACCGGCTTCGGTCAGCGTGGTGGCATCGGCGATGGTGAACGGCACGTTGAGCAGCCGGGCCAGGGTCTCGGCCAGCAGCGTCTTGCCCGAACCGGTCGGGCCGGCCAGCAGGATGTTGGACTTGGCCAGCTCGACGTCATCGCTCTTCTGCCGGCTCTCGATGCGCTTGTAGTGGTTGTACACGGCCACGGCCAGCGTGCGCTTGGCGCGCTGCTGCCCGATCACGTACTGGTCCAGCACTTCCAGGATCTCGCGCGGCTTGGGCAGCGAGCTGCGCGCCGACTGGGCCTTCTCCTCGAGCTCCTCGCGGATGATGTCGTTGCAAAGCTCCACGCACTCATCGCAGATGAACACGCTGGGGCCGGCGATCAGCTTGCGGACTTCATGCTGGCTTTTGCCGCAGAACGAGCAGTACAGGATCTTGTTGCTATCGCCGGAACGGCCTTGACGTTCTTCGCTCATGCTTCGGTTACCCAATTACTCTGCCCGCTGACGGGGGCACGCGATTTCGAGAATAGCACCGGTTGCCGCCCCTCGCCGTGCACCGGCGAAACGCTGCAAACCGCGGCCAATGCCGCGTACCAGTGGACCACGGGACGGCCAGGGCCGCCCCGCGGGGCATGCAAGGTTGAAACCATGCAAGGTTCTTGCCAGGGCGCTCAGGCGGACTGGATGGTGTCGTCGGCGCGGCGCTCGAGCACCTGGTCGACCAGGCCGTAGGCCTGCGCATCCACCGCGCTCTTGAAGTTGTCGCGCTCGGTATCGCGCGCGATCGTCTCCAGCGACTGGCCGGTGTGCTTGGCCAGGATCTCGTTCAGGCGGTGGCGCAGGGTCAGGATCTCGCGGGCGTGGATGTCGATGTCCGTGGCCTGGCCCTGGAAGCCGCCCAGCGGCTGGTGGATCATCACCCGCGAGTTCGGCAGGGCGTAGCGCTTGCCCGCCTCGCCGGCCGCCAGCAGCAAGGCGCCCATGCTGGCCGCCTGGCCGACGCAGATGGTGCTCACGGCCGGCTTGATGTACTGCATGGTGTCGTAGATGGCCATGCCGGCCGTGACCACGCCGCCGGGCGAGTTGATGTAGAAGCTGATGTCCTTTTCCGGATTCTCCGCTTCCAGGAACAGCATCTGCGCCACGATGACGTTGGCCACGTTGTCGTCGACCGGACCGACCAGGAAGATCACCCGCTCCTTGAGCAGGCGCGAGTAGATGTCGTACGCCCGCTCCCCACGGCTGGTCTGCTCGACCACCATGGGGACCAGGTTCAGGGCTTTGGTTTGGATGCTCATGCTGTTTTCCGATACTTGGCCCCGACCCACGCCGGCGCCCGACTCAATTGCGGATGGCTTCCTGGAAGGATAGCGCCTGCTCGGTGTGCTGGGCGCGCTCGGCGATCCAGTCGATCACCTGCTCTTCCATCACCCGGGCCTGCAACCCGCTCATGAGTTGGGGGTCGTTGCGGTACAACTCAATGACCTGTTCCGGCTCTTCGTAGGTCGAGGCGATCAGGCGCATGGTCTCGTTGAGACGCTTCGGGTCCAGGCGCAGCTCGTTCTTGCGGGCCACCTCGCCGACCAGCAGGCCGACCAGGACGCGCTTGCGGGCGGCATCCATGAAGCCTTCGTGGGCGTTGTCCGGCACCTGCGGGTTCTGGCCGGCACGGCGGGCCTGCTCGATCTGCTGGCCCAGCATGTTGCGGGCCTCGGCCTCGACCAAGCGCGGCGGCATCTCGACCTGGGCATAGTTGGCGATCAGCTGCTCGCCCACTTCGCGGCGCAGGCGGTTCATCAGCGCGCCCTTGAGCTCACGCTCCAGGTTGGTGCGGATGTCCTTGCGGAACTGCTCGGCGTCGCCGCTCTTGACGCCGAAGCTCTTGATGAACTCCTTGTCCACCTCCGGCATGTGCGACTCGGACACCTCGGTGACCTTCAGGTGCACGGTGGCCTTGCGACCGGCCAGCTGCGGCACACGCCAATCGGCGGGGAACTCGACCTCGATGGTCTTTTCCTCGCCCTTGGACATGCCGACCAGGGCCTTTTCGATCTCCGGGAACATCACACCCGAGCCGATCAGGGTGGCGCCCTTCTCGGCGCCCTCGGCCGGCAGGCGCTCCTCGCCAGCCTGCGACCAGGTCTCCAGCGCGACGCGGTCGCCTTCAGCGGCGGCACGCTCCACGGTACGGAAGCTGCGACGCTGCAAGCGCAGGTTCTCGATCATCTGATCGATGTCGGCGTCGGTGACCTCGGCCGTATGCCGCACGACCTGCAGCTTGGTCATGTCCAGGTCGCCGAATTCCGGCACCACCTCAAACGTGGCCACCCACTCCAGCTCGCCCTCGCCCACCGGCTCCAGGCGCGGCTGGCCGGCGATCTGCAGGGCGTTGTCGCGCACGGCCGAATCGAAGGTCTCGCGCAGCAGGCCGTTGAGCGCCTCGGCGCGCACCTGCTTGCCGAACCGCTGCTCGATCACCTTGGCGGGCACCTTGCCTGGGCGGAAGCCCTTGATGCGCGTGGTGCGGGCCAGTTCGCGCATGCGGCCACCCACGTGGGTGTCCAGGCGTTCGGCCGGCAGGGTGAAACTCATGCGGCGCTCGAGATTGCCGATCGATTCGACCGAAACTTGCATACTCACTGACTCCTGCTGCCCCAGCACGGCCTGTGCTGCGACGGTTGTGGTGGACCCGGGGAAACGCGAAGCGCCATCGACCCCAGCCGTAGGCACCTCGCGGAACGCGATAGTTTGGCCGATTCCCTGCACAGGTTCCAGCCGCCGGATAATTTTTCGTTGACAGCCACCACCTGCGTCCAGACAATAGCCGTCCTTTCGGGGCACCCGCTGTCCCGCAAGGTCGCCGCAAGGCGGGTTCCTGCAACTCCGGGGTATAGCGCAGTCTGGTAGCGCGCCTGCTTTGGGAGCAGGATGTCGGGGGTTCGAATCCCTCTACCCCGACCATCCCGCCTCGATGCGCTGCAAGCGAAACCCGGTCGAGCGCCCGTAGCTCAACTGGATAGAGCACCGGCCTTCTAAGCCGGCGGTTGCAGGTTCGATTCCTGCCGGGCGCGCCATCAGGTGCCTTGGCTGGAAGTTGGTTGTGTCATGTGGTGGCTGTAGCTCAGTTGGTTAGAGTACTGGATTGTGATTCCAGATGTCGGGGGTTCGAGTCCCCTCAGCCACCCCACCCTCTGCACATCGAAAGATGTTGCAGTACCGAAAAAATCGCATATACTGTGCGACCAGTTTCGGGGCCGTTAGCTCAGTTGGTAGAGCAGTTGACTCTTAATCAATAGGTCCAAGGTTCGAATCCTTGACGGCCCACCAAATAGAACAGCCGCTTAGCGAAAGCCAGGCGGCTGTTTTTCTATGCGCGATTCCGTTGGCGCGTTTCGTTTGTCCGTCGGGCCGCGCGCACCGATTCTGACGACGAAGTGCCAGGCCTGATGAAGCCCGTAGCGCGCGAAGCAACTGCGTTCGCTCAGCTGGCAAAGCCGCGTCTTATCGCGCGAGCGCCACGCGGTTGCGGCCGGCGGCCTTGGCGTCGTAGAGCGCGTCGTCGGCTGCGCGGATGAGCTGGTCGCGCGCCTCGGCATCCTCACGGCTGCGCGGGTGGGTCAGCGAGGCGCCGATGCTCACCGAGAGGAAGCGTCCGGTGCGGCTTTCCATATGCGGGACGGCAAGCGCCAGCACCGCCAGGCGCACGCTTTCGGCCATCTCGCCCAGGCCTTGAAGATCGATGCCCGGCAGGATCAGCGCCATCTCCTCGCCGCCGTAACGCGCCGGCGTATCGGCGGGACGACGTGCGCATTGGCGGACGGCTTCGGCCACGCGCTTGAGACACAGGTCGCCGGCCTGATGGCCATAGGTGTCGTTGAAACTCTTGAAGTCGTCGACGTCGATCATCAGCAGGCCGATCGAGGTGCCCTGCCGCGCCGCGCGCGCCCATTCGTTCTCCAGGACTTCCTCGAACGCGCGCCGATTGGCCAGCCCGGTCAGGCTGTCGGTGCGGGCCAGTTGCGCCATGCGCGACTCGGCCAGCTCGCGCAGGCGCAACTGGCGCGCCAGCCAGGTGCCCAGGACCACGCACAGCAGGACCGAGACCAGGGTCAGGGTCCCGTGCACCCAAGCCGCTTTGCGCCAGGCAGCGAGCACCTCATTGCGCGACTCGGCGGCGATCACCATCAGGGGAAAACCGTCCACGCGCCGGAAGCTGCTCAGGCGCTCGATCTGATCCACCGGCGAACGGTAAGCCAACAGCCCGTCGTGATGCCCACGAATACGGCGGAACAGGTCCGTCGCCGCGAGCGAGCGGCCAACGTTGCCTTCGTTGTCGGGCGAGCGTGCGTAGATCACGCCGTCCTGGCCGACCAGCGCGATCACGCCTTGGTGCCCGAGATCGAAGTCCGCGTAGAAGTCGGCGAAGTACTGCGCCTCGATGCTGGCCAGCACCACGCCTGCGAAACGCCCGTCGGCGTCCTCGTAACGCCGGCTCAGGGTGATGATCCAACGCCCGTCCGAACGGCTCTGGATCGGCGGGCCTAGGTAGGAACGCCCGTCATCGAAGCGCTGGTGATGACGAAAGTACAGCCGATCCTGGTTGTTCTGGCCCGCCGGCATCGTTCGCAGCGAGGAGGCCAGCCACCGACCATCGGCGCCGTAGACGAACAGGCCGCGGATGCGCGAGGAACGCTCGACCTCCTCGGCCAGAAACGCGTTCAACTCCCCCACGGGCTGGACACCGAAGGTTTCCAGGCGATCGACCACACCCGTCAACACGCCATCGGCCAACAGAAGCGAGTCGGCTGCCTGGCGGGAGACGGACTTGGCCAGGTTGGACATGTCCTGCTCGGCGCCGGCCTCGGCCTGCCGGTGGCTGTCGGCCAGCCGCCACGCCTCGGTGGCGACGAAGGCCAGGCAGACGGCCAGCACGAAGGCTTGCAGCAGGATGGGGAGCAGGCGCGGGGCCTGCCGCTGCGACCGGTCCGTCATCGATCCACAAGCTCGATGGAGGGTCGGGACGCGTCAGACGCTGCCCGATGCTCGTAGCCAATGGAATCCATACGCCGGCACTGACTCTGGTCGAAGGCCGTATCGCCCAGGTCCATTGAATCACGCCCATGGGCACGGCGTGCGGCTGCCGGTAGAATGCGCCGACCTTGCGAAAGTGGCGGAATTGGTAGACGCACTGGATTTAGGTTCCAGCGGGTAACCCCCGTGGGGGTTCGAGTCCCCCCTTTCGCACCATCGCTGACCGTCGGTTCGCCGCACCCCGCACGTGATCCGGCCAAAACGCGGAAACAACAAGGGCGCCATTGGGCGCCCTTGCCGTTTCTCACGCGAGAGTCCTGCGCACTCAGACGCGCGAAGCGATGGCCTTGGCGAAGCCCATCGTGTTGCCGGTGCCACCCAGATCGGGGGTGATCGAGTCCTTGGCTTCCAGCGTGGCCACGATGGCCTTGCGCAGGCGCGTGGCGTTCTCGGGCTGGCCGACATGGTCCAGCAGCTGCGCGGCCGCCAGCAGCAGCGCGCAGGGATTGGCCTTGCCCTGCCCGGCGATGTCCGGGGCCGAGCCGTGGACGGCCTCGAAGATCGCCGCCTCGGTGCCGATGTTGGCGCCAGGCGCCAATCCCAGGCCGCCAACCAGACCGGCGCACAGGTCCGAGAGGATGTCGCCGAACAGGTTGGTGGTCACGATGATGTCGAACTGCTCCGGACGCATCACCAGCTGCATGCAGGTGTTGTCCACGATCATCTCGTTGCACTCGATGTCCGGATACTGGGCGGCGACCTCGCGGCCCACCTTCAGGAACAGGCCCGAGGTGGACTTGATGATGTTGGCCTTGTGCACCAGGGTGACCTTCTTGCGGCCGGTGGCGCGGGCCAGGTCGAAGGCGTAGCGCACAATGCGCTCGGAGCCCTTGCGGGTCACGCGGGTCAGCGACACCGCGGTCTCGCCGTCGGCCGACACTTCCTGCCCTTCGGACAGGTAGGCGCCCTCGGTGTTCTCGCGCACGGTGATCAGATCCACGCCATCGGCGAAGCGCGACTTGGTGTTGGGGAAGGAGATCGCCGGACGCACGTTGGCATACAGGTCGAAATGGCGGCGCAGGGCGACGTTGATCGAGCTGAAGCCCTCGCCGACCGGCGTGGTCAGCGGACTCTTGAGCGCGATCTTGTTCTTCTTGATGGACTCAAGGGTCTGCGCCGGCAGCAGATCGCCGTGCTTTTCCAGCGCCACCAGGCCGGCGTCGGCTTCCTCGTAGCTCAGCCCCGTCTTGAGCGCATCGAGCACATGCAGGGTGGCGTCCATGATTTCCGGGCCGATGCCGTCGCCGCGGATGACCGTGATGGTTTGCGTCATGAGTGTTTCCGGACTGTGGGGCGCAGTGCCGGTGCGGCACGCACCCAGGGGTGGGGTTCGGACAAAGTATGCCCCAGTGGAGACGGTTTCCCCAGTGACGAAACAGGCCGGGAAACACTACTTGCGGGTAAATGGCCTCAAAGGCCCGCTTCTTCGCCGAAATTGACGATAAATAAAAGTATGCCGGGAGAAGTATGCATTCAGGATACATACCTCTCACTGGGCTGATGCGCGGATCAGCCGTGCTCGTGCGCCACAGGCGCCTGCGCACCGCCTTCGAGCTGGTCGAGGAAGTCCACGGCTCGGCGCAGGTGCGGAATGACGATGGAACCACCCACCACCAGGCCTACGGAGAAGGTCTCGAAGAACTCCTCGCGACTCACGCCCGCTTCCTTGCACTGGGCCACGTGGTAGGCGATGCAGTCGTCGCAGCGCAGCACCATCGAGGCCACCAGCCCCAGCAGCTCCTTGGTCTTCACATCCAGCGCGCCCGCCTGGTAGGTCTGGGTATCCAGGGCGAAGAAGCGGCGGACGACCTGGTTGGGCTCGGCCAGGATCCGCTCGTTCATGCGCTTGCGGAAGGCGGTGAACTCGGCCACGCGGTCCTGGGAAGCGGCGTCCTCGCTCATGCCGGGTTGCCCGCCAGCAGCGGCTCCAGCTTGCCGGCGCGGTGCAGCGCCATCATGTCGTCGTAGCCGCCGACGTGGGTCTCGCCGACGAAGATCTGCGGCACGCTGGTGCGACGGGTCCTGGCCATCATCTTCTCGCGCTCGGCCGGGTCCAGGTCGATGCGGACCTCCTCCCAGCTCTGCCCCTTGGACTTGAGGAAGTTCTTGGCCGCCACGCAGTACGGGCAGATCGCCGTGCTGTAGATGGTGATCTTGGGGCCGGGGGCGGCAGCGTCGGGTGTGCTCACGGGAATTTCCTGGCATGGGTGTTGTCTGAGCCACTATGGTGACGCAAGTGCGGGTTCCCAACCGGGCCGATGGAACGGTGAGGATTAACGGCCGATTCACGCCTCGGACCGGGCACTGCACCATGCTTCCGCCGTCTCACCTGCCCTGCTTCGCACAGCCCAAGGAACCACGCGTGCGCCCAACCCTGCTCGCCACTGCCCTGACCTTGCTGGTGGCCGCGCCGCTGGCCTGGGGCCAGCAGGACCTCAAGCTGCCCGACATCGGCTCCTCGGCCGGAGAGCTGCTGACCCCGGCGCGGCAGGAGGAGTACGGGGCGATGACGCTGCGCGAGCTGCGCAACTACGGCTACCTGCTGGACGACCCGCTGGTGTCGGACTGGCTGAGCGACCTGGGCCGGCGCCTGGGCGCCAAGAGCGACCGCCCCGAGCAGAAGTTCACCTTCTTCACCCTGCGCGACCGCCAGATCAACGCCTTCGCCACCCTGGGCGGCTACATTGGCATGAACTCCGGGCTGGTGCTGGCCGCCGAGCGCGAGGACGAGGTCGCCGCGGTGCTGGCGCACGAAATCGCCCACGTCACCCAGCAGCACGTGCTGCGCGGGGTGGAGCGGGCCCAGCGCGACCAGGTGCCGATCCTGCTGGGCATGCTGGGCGCCATCGTGGCCGCGCAGGCCGCTGGCGGGCGATCCAGCGGCGACGCCACCCAGGCGGCGCTGGCCAGCGCGATGGGCCTGATGGCGCAGCGCCAGATTGACTACACCCGCTCCAACGAGTCCGAGGCCGACCGGGTCGGCATCTATACGCTGGAGCGCGCCGGCTACGACCCGGAGGCCATGGCCGCCTTCTTCGAGCGCCTGCAGCTGGCCATGCGCAGCAATATGGGAAGCGGCCGCGACCAGTATCCGGATTACCTGCAGACCCACCCGGTCACCACCACGCGCATCAGCGAGTCGCGCCAGCGCGCCGAGCAGATCGAACGTGGCAAACGCACCACCACCACGGTGCGCACGCCCGGCGGCAAGGTCACCGAAAGCATTCCGCAGGAGGGCGACTACGCCAGCGGCCGCGCGCCGGGGCTGATCCCGGCCGCGCCCTTCGACTACACGCTGGTGGCCGGCAATGCCAAGGCAGGCAGCTCGGGCCTGTTCGCCCTGGCCAAGGAGCGCCTGCGCGTGCTGAGCGCCGATACACCGAACGCGGCGATCCGCGAATACCTGGGCATCCAGCGCGGCAAAGGCTCCCTGACCGATGCGCAGCGCTACGGCCTGGCCCTGGCGCAACTGCGCGACAACCAGGTCCAGGTGGCCGAACAGACCCTGGGCGAGCTGCTGGCGGAGGATCCGGACAACCCGTGGCTGATCATCGCCCTGGCGCAGGCGGAACTGCGTGGCGGCAAGCCCGCGGCCGCCAACAAGCGCATGGACGCCCTGCTGGCACGCGATGCGAGCGACCGTCCGGTCGCGCTCAGCTATGCGGACCTGCTCAACGAACAAGGCACCGCCGCGGCCGGCAAGCGCGCCCAGGCCATCCTGCGCCCGCTGCAGGCCAGCGCCGGCGACGACCCGCTGTTCCAGCAGGCCTACGCACGCGCCAACGAGCTGGCCGGCGAGGCCACCCGCGCGGCCGAGGCTTATGCGGAGGTGGCCTTCCTCAACGGCCGTCCCGAGCAGGCCCTGCTGCAGTTGCAGACTCTCAAGCAGCGCCAGGACCTGGACTACTACACTCGCGCCCGTGTCGATGCCCGCATCGCCTCGATCACCCCGCAGGTGCTGGAACTGCGTCGGCTGGGCGTGCGTGACGAGGTGCTGGACCGCCGCTGAGGCGCAGGCGGCCCTGGGTCGCCGGGGCAGCGTTTCGGCACCACGGGTGTGGTGCAAGGGCCGATCGCGGCATGCTCCGGGACACAGGCTGCGACCAGCAGATGACCAGGTCACCAAACCGTCACAAAATTGTCGTCTACTGCGCGCAACCCCATCGGAGCAAGGCATCCCGTGCAGAAGCACATCCTGATCGTCGACGATGAACCCGCCATCCGCGACATGGTGGCCTTCGCCCTGCGCAAGGGGGAGTTCAACCCCGTGCACGCCGGCGACGCGCGCGAGGCGCAGACGGCCATCGCCGACCGCGTACCGGACCTGATTCTGCTGGACTGGATGCTGCCCGGCACCAGCGGCCTGGAGCTGGCCCGGCGCTGGCGCAAGGAGGCCCTGACCCGGGATGTGCCGATCATCATGCTCACCGCGCGCGGCGAGGAGAACGACCGGGTGGGCGGGCTGGAAGCGGGTGTGGACGACTACGTGGTCAAGCCGTTCTCGGCGCGCGAGCTGCTGGCGCGCATCCGCGCGGTGATGCGCCGCACCCGCGAGGACGATGAGGACGGCAGCATCCAGGTCGGCGCGCTGCGCATCGATGGCGCGGCCCACCGCGTGTTCGCCGGCGATGCGCCGGTGCCGATCGGCCCCACCGAGTACCGCCTGCTGCATTTCTTCATGACCCACCCCGAGCGCGTCTACACGCGCGCCCAGCTGCTGGACCACGTCTGGGGCGGCAGCGTGTACGTGGAGGAGCGCACGGTGGACGTGCACATCCGCCGCCTGCGCAAGACCCTGGAACCGCACGCGGTGGATGGCATGGTGCAGACTGTCCGCGGATCGGGCTACCGGTTCTCCAACTCGCTGTAAGGCAAGCCCAGGCCGATGCTGCACGTGGATCTGGCGCGTTCTGCCACAATCACCCCCATGCCCCTGCGCTTCCGCCCCGCCTGGTATCGCACGTTGGGCCAGCACGCGGCCGTGCTGGCCGCGGCGCTGTTGCTGGGCCTGGTGGCCGGCCAGGTCTGGGCGTTCCTGGCCATCGCCGCGCTCGGCCTGCTGGGCTGGAACTACTGGCGCCTGCGCAAGGTCCTGCTGCGGCTGGCCGGGCGCGAGCGTTTCGAGCCCGGCACCGGCGATGGCGTGTGGTACCAGCTGGACCACCTGCTCTACCGCGGCCAGACCGAGATGCGCGCGCGCAAGAAGCGCCTGCTGGCGATGCTGCGCGCCTATCGCGCCGCCGCCGCGGCATTGCCCGATGCGGTGGTCATCATTGACCGCAACACCCAGCGCGTGCAGTGGTTCAACAAGGCCGCCAACACCCTGCTGGGCCTGCACCATCCGCGCGACCTCAATGCGCCGGTAGGCGAGGCGCTCAAGCCGCTGCCGATCGCGCACTGGCTCAGCGGCGGGCGCAACGCAGAGCCGCTTCAGGACGTGGCCTCGCCGCTGGACGGCACCATCCGCCTGAGCCTGCGGCTGATCCCCTACTCGGACCAGTACTGGCTGCTGGTGGCGCGCGATGTCAGCAAGCTGCTGCGGCTGGAGCAGATGCGGCGCGACTTCGTGGCCAATGTCTCGCACGAACTGCGCACGCCGCTGACCGTGGTGCATGGCTACCTGGACATGCTGGACCCGGAAGACATGCCGGAGTGGGCGCCGATGCTGGCCGAGATGCAGAAGCAATCCCAGCGCATGACCCAACTGGTGGAAGACCTGCTGACGCTCTCGCGCCTGGAAGCCCAGGACAGCCTGCCGGAGGAGAACGTGGCGATGGCGCCGATGCTGGCGACCCTGCGCCGCGAGGCCGAGGCGCTGAGCCAGCAGCGCCACACCATCGTGATGGAGGACCTGGCCCATGTGGACCTGCTGGGCTCCAACAAGGAGCTGCACAGCGCTTTCTCCAACCTGGTCAGCAACGCGGTGCGCTACACGCCGGCCGGCGGCACCATCACCATCGCGTTCAAGCCTTCGGCCGAGGGCGTGACGATGTCGGTGCGCGACACCGGCTACGGGATCCCGCAGTCGCACCTGCCGCGTATCACCGAGCGCTTCTACCGCGTCTCCAACAGTCGCTCGCGCGAAAGCGGCGGCACCGGCCTGGGCCTGTCCATCGTCAAGCACGTGCTGAACCTGCACCAGGCCCGGCTGGAGATCGACAGCGCCGTCGGCCATGGCAGCACCTTTTCCATCCACTTCGGGCCGCCGCGCATCCAGCCGCGCGAAGCCGACCTCTTATTGCCGCAGGAACAACAGATCGCATGAGCATCGCCGCCGACGCCGCCCTGGAGACTCCTGACCCGCTGCGCGATCCGGCGCTGTACCTCAACCGCGAACTGTCGCAGCTGGACTTCAACTTCCGCGTGCTGGCCCAGGCGCTGGACCCGCAGGTGCCATTGCTGGAGCGGCTGCGCTTCCTGTGCATCAGCTGCACCAACCTGGACGAGTTCTTCGAGATCCGCGCCGCGACCGTGCGCCACGCCCAGGACTTCGGCCTGCCGCCAGGGCCGGACGGCCTGTCGCCCACGACCATCCTGCACATGATCCACGACCGCGCCGCGCAGCTGGTGGACTCGCAGTACCGCTGCTGGAACGAGGTGCTGCGCCCGGCGCTGGCCGAGGCGGGGGTGCGGGTGCTGGGACGGGACCGCTGGAACGCGCGGCAGACGCGCTGGCTGCGCGCGTACTTCCGCAACGAGATCATGCCGGTGCTGTCCCCGCTGGGCCTGGACCCCTCGCACCCGTTCCCGAAGATCCTCAACAAGTCCTTGAACATCGTGGTGGTGCTCAAGGGCAAGGACGCGTTCGGCCGTGCCGGGCACCTGGCCATCGTGCGCGCGCCGCGCTCGCTCTCGCGCATCATCCACATCCCCGAGCGCGTCTCCGGCGGGCCCAACGACTTCGTGCTGCTGTCCAGCGTGCTGTCGGTGTTCGTGGACGAAATGTTCCCGGGCATGGAGGTCAAGGGCGCCTACCAGTTCCGCGTCACCCGCAACTCCGAGCTGGTGGTGGACGAGGCCGAGGTCGACAACCTGGCGCTGGCGCTGCGCGATGAGCTGGCCGGACGCGGCTACCGCCCCGCCGTGCGCCTGGAGATCGCCCACGATTGTCCCAAGGCCATCGTCGCCACCCTGCTGCAGAACTTCGAGCTCAACGAGAACGCGGTCTACCGCATCGATGGGCCGGTCAACCTCAACCGCGTCATCCAGGTCTACGACCTGGCCCAGCGCCCGGACCTGAAGTACGCCGGGTTCACGCCCCGCGTGCTGCGCGACAGCGACACGATCTTCGAGACCGTGGCCGATGGCGATGTGCTGCTGCATCATCCCTTCGATGCGTTCACCCCGGTGCTGGAGCTGCTCAAGCAGGCCGCCACCGACCCCAACGTCCTGGCGATCAAGCAGACGCTGTACCGCACCGGCAAGGACTCGGCCATCGTCGATGCGCTGGTCCTGGCCGCGCGCAACGGCAAGGACGTGACCGTGGTGGTGGAGCTGCGCGCGCGCTTCGACGAGGAGGCCAATCTTGGACTGGCCGACCGGCTGCAGAACGCCGGCGTGCAGGTGGTCTATGGCGTGGTCGGTTTCAAGACCCACGCCAAGATGATGCTGATCGTGCGCCGCGAGGGCCGCAAGCTGCGTCGCTACGTGCACATGGGCACGGGCAACTACCACAGCGGCACCGCGCGGGCCTACACCGACCTGGGGCTGATCACCGCCGATGCCGATATCGGCAACGACGTGCACCTGCTGTTCCAGCAGCTGTCCGGCCTGGCGCCCAGCACCAAGCTCAAGTGCATGCTGCAGTCGCCCTTCACCCTGCACTCGGGCGTGATCAAGAAGATCGAGCGCGAGGCCAGGATCGCCCAGGCCGGCGGCAACGGCCGCATCATCATCAAGGTCAACGCCATCAACGAGCCGCGCGTGGTGCGGGCGCTGTACAAAGCCTCGCAGGCCGGGGTGAAGATCGACCTGATCGTACGCGGCGCCTGCACCCTGCGACCGGGCCTGGAGGGAATCTCCGACAACATCCGCGTGCGCTCCATCGTCGGACGCTTCCTGGAGCACAGCCGCATCTACTGGTTCGGCAACGACGGCCAGCCAGAGCTGTACTGCGCCAGCGCCGACTGGCTGGAACGCAACCTGCTGCACCGCGTGGAAGCCTGCTTCCCCATCCTGGACCCCAAGCTCGCCGCCCGCGTCTATCGCGAAGGCCTGCAGAACTACCTGGACGACAACCTCAATGCCTGGGAGCTGGATGCCGAAGGCGGCTACCACAAGCTGAGCCCGGACGGCGATGCCGCGCCGCACTCGGCGCAGGCCACGCTCTTGGCCAAGGTCTAGCCGGGGCGAGCGGTCATTACACTCCCGCGCCACGGGCGAGCGGCTACACTTTTGCCGATGCCTTACTCATCCCCCAGCTCATCACCGGTCAAGGATGGCGACCAGATCGCCGCCGTGGACCTGGGTTCCAACAGTTTCCATATGGTCGTGGCCCGCTATTCCCAGGGCCAGCTGCGCGTGATCGACCGCCTGCGCGAGACCGTGCGCATGGCCGACGGCCTGGATGGCCGTGGCGGCCTGTCGGAGGAGGCGCGCCTGCGCGCCCTGGAATGCCTGGAGCGTTTCGGCCAGCGCATCCGCGACCTGCCCCACCACCACGTGCGTGCGCTGGCCACCAACACGGTGCGCCGCCTGTCCTCGCCGCGGGCGTTCCTGACCCCGGGCGAGGCCGCGCTGGGACATCCCATCGAGGTGATCAGCGGTCGCGAGGAAGCGCGCCTGATCTACCTGGGCGTGGCCCATGCGCAACCGCCGAAGGAAGACCAGCACCGGCTGGTGATCGACATCGGCGGCGGCTCGACGGAATTCATCATCGGCCGTGGCTTCGACCCGGTCGAACGCGAAAGCATCCAGGTCGGCTGCATCGCCAGCACCCGGCGCTTCTTCCCTGGCGGCAAGCTGAGCAAGAAGCGCTGGAAGGACGCGCTGACCGAGATCGCCGGCGAGCTGCAGCAGTTCGCCACGCTCTACCGCGACCTCGGCTGGCAAGAGGCGATCGGCTCGTCCGGCACCAGCAAGGCCATCGGCGAGATCTGTGCGGCGATGAAGCTGACCAAGGGCGCGGTGACCGCCGAGGCCCTGCCGCAGGTGCGCGACCGGCTGTTGCAGGTCGAGCGCATCGAGGATATCGATCTGCCCGGCCTGAGCGGCGACCGCCGCCCCATCATCGCCGGCGGCGTCCTCATCCTGGAGGCGGCGTTCCAGGCGCTGGGCATCGAACGCATGATGGTCAGCAAGGCTGCCATGCGCGAAGGCATCCTCTACGACATGATCGGCCGGGGCGGCCAGAACGATGTCCGCGAGGCCGCCGTCGCCGCCCAGATGCGCCGCTACGACGTGGACACCCGGCAGGCCCAGCGCGTGGAAGCCACGGCGCTGTCGATGTTCGAACAGGTCCGCGCCGCGTGGAAACTCGAGGACATGGACGCCGAGCTGCTGTCCTACGCCGCGCGCCTGCACGAGATCGGCCTGGCCGTGGCGCACAGCCAGTACCACGTGCATGGCGCCTATCTGCTGGAGCATTCGGATATTTCCGGCTTCTCGCGGCAGGAGCAGTTGTTCCTGTCGGCCCTGGTGCGCACGCACCGCCGCAACGTGCCCAAATCCGCGTTCGAGGCCCTGCCCGATCGCCGCCTGGCGGCAGCCAAGCGCACCGCCGCACTGCTGCGTCTGGCGGTGTTGCTGCACCGCGCGCATGAAGCCCAGCCGATTCCCAAGCTGGATGTCAGCGTCGAGGGCGAGCGGCTGAGCCTGGTGCTGGACAAGGAGTGGATCGAGCAGCGTCCGCTGTTGCGCGCCGACCTGCTGGACGAGCCGGACCACATGACCGGCCTCGGGGTGACGTTCCAGCCTTTTGTGACATGAGTCCGCTTTGAGCTGTTCAGGTCCAGCGCGCGTCGTCACGCTGGCCTGCGGTGGTAACGTTTGGCGTGGTAGCACCAAGGAAGGGGCGGAAGATGCCCCTGGCGCACGTCACACCGCGGGGGGAACACGTTGGACCACCAGAACGCCGATGCGCTGCTGCAGCAGGTCATGGCTCAGATCGGAAGCCGGTCGTCGTCGGTCGATCGCAACGTCGAGCACATCCTGCGCGCCGTCCACGAGCACCTGCACATGGACGTGGCGTTCATCAGCGAGTTCGGCCCCGACCAACGGGTCTTCCGCCATGTCATCAACGAGAGCGGCCGCCTCAGCCTGCAGGCCGGGGACCGCATGTCCATGGAGGACGGCTACTGCCTGAAGGTGGTGGACGGCCGGCTGCCCGAGCTGATCCCGGACACCGCGCAGGTGCCGGCCGCGGTGTCGATTCCCGACACCCAGGCCATTCCCATCGGCGCCCACCTCAGCGTGCCCATCATCCTGGCCGACGGCCGGCTCTATGGCACGTTCTGCTGCTTCAGCTTCGCGGCCCGGCCCGACCTGGACGAGCGCGACCTGCACATGATGCGGGCCTTCGCCCAGCTGGCCGCCTCCCAGGTCCAGGGCGACCTGGACAGCCTGCGCGAGCATGGGGCCAAGGTCGACCGCATCAATGCGGTGCTGGGCAAGGAGCAGCTGCGCGCGGTCTACCAGCCCATCTACCGCGTCTCCGACGCCGCCATCGTCGGCGTGGAGTGTCTTTCCCGATTCGATGCCGCACCGCTGCGCGGACCGGACAAGTGGTTCGAGGAGGCCAACGACATCGGCCTGGGCGCGCGCCTGGAACTGCACGCCATGACCACCGCGCTGAGCGCGCTGGCCGGCACGCCCGGCGACTTCTACATCTCCATCAACATGTCTCCCAGGACCCTGGTCGGCTGCCGCATCCTCGACCATCTGCACGGCATCTCGCCGCACCGCCTGGTGGTGGAAATCACCGAACACGCCCTGGTGCTGGACTACCTGCCGCTGAAGGAAACCTTGCGACACCTGCGCGAGGCGGGCGTGCGCTTTGCGGTGGACGATGCCGGCGCCGGCTACTCCAACATGCGCCACATTCTCACGTTGCAGCCGGACATCATCAAGCTGGACATCAGCCTGACCCGTGGCATCGACACCGACCCGGGCCGCAAGGCGCTGGCTGCGGCGATGGTGGGCTTCAGCCGCCAGACCGAGTGTCACGTGGTGGCCGAAGGCGTTGAGACACAGCAGGAGCTGGACACCCTGCAGGCGCTGGGGGTGGACCACGTGCAGGGCTATCACCTGTCCCACCCACTGCCGCACGAGGCGCTGGTGCAAACGCTGCGGGCAAGGGCGCAGCCGAACTGAACCCGAACGCTGTCATGGGCGCGTCATCACCCTGACACGCCCGCTACATCGCGACCGACCACGCTAGGCAAAACGTGGAGGCGCGCATGCGGTACGCCATCGTCACCGAGACCTATCCGCCCGAAGTCAACGGCGTCGCCCTGACCGTCCGCGCCCTGGAGCGCGGGCTGCGCGCGCGCGGGCACCAGGTGCGGGTGGTGCGTCCGCTGCTGGCGGCCGACGAAGAGGCGGTGGCCGAGGACGCGGACACGGTGTTCGTCCGCGGCGCGGCGCTGCCGCGCTATCCAGGCCTGCGCTTCGGCCTTCCCGCCGGGCGCCGGCTGCGCGCCTGCTTCGATGCGTTCACGCCGGATGCGATCTATGTGGCCACGGAAGGCCCCCTGGGCTGGTCGGCCCTGCGCGCGGCAAGGGCCATGGGGATTCCCGCGGCCACCGGCTTCCACACCCGCTTTGATCGCTACATGCGCGACTACGCGCTGCCATCCATGGAGAAACTCGCGCTGGGGTGGATGCGCAGCTTCCATAACCGAGGCCAGGCCACGCTGGTCCCGACCCGCCAGCTGCAGGACGAGTTGCAGTCGGCCGGCTTTGCCAATGTGGTGCGACTGGCCCGCGCGGTGGATACGCAACATTTCGATCCGACGCACCGCGACGCGGTGCTGCGTGCGCACTGGTGCGCCGGCGATGGACCGGTGGTAATGCATGTGGGGCGCATCGCCGCGGAGAAGAACCTGGACCTGCTGGTGCGCGCCTTCCGTGCGTTGCAGCAGCAGTGCCCGGGCGCGCGTCTGGTGTGGGTGGGCGACGGGCCGCAGCGCGCGGCCCTGGCCGCGGCCCATCCGGACTTCATCTTCTGCGGCGTGCAGCGTGGCGCCGCACTGGCGCGGCATTTCGCCAGCGCCGACCTGTTCCTGTTTCCCAGCCTCAGCGAGACCTTCGGCAACGTGACCCTGGAGGCCATGGCCAGCGGGGTGCCGACGGTGGCCTTCGACTATGGCGCGGCCCGCGAGCACCTGCAGGACGGGGTCCACGGCGCGCTGGCGAGCGACGAGCCGGGCTTCATCGCCTCGGCCGTGGCCTTGGGCTCGGATCCAGTCATGCGCGCGCGTATGGCCCAGGCCGCGCGCCAGGCCGTGCTGCACTTGCATCCGGCCCAGGTCGCCGCCGACTTCGACCAGATCCTCCACCACCTCGCCGACCAGGCCGGGAGACCCCATGCGCATGTCGCGACCGCGTGAGCTGATCCATTGGCACGACGCAGGCTGGTGCCTGCGCACCAATCGCTGGTGCGAGAAGGACCTGGTGCGCCGCTACTTCGCCTGCGTCAGCCGGCTGGGCGATGGCGTGTTCTGGTATGCGCTGATGGCGGTGCTGGTGCTGGCCGATGGCGAGGACGGCGCCCTCGCCGCCGCGCACATGGCGCTGATCGGCGCGGTCGCCCTGCTGCTCTACAAGGGGCTCAAGCGCTGGACCCGGCGTCCACGTCCATTCGCCGCCGACGGCCGCATCCGCGCCTGGGTGGCGCCGCTGGATGAATTCAGTTTTCCCTCCGGCCATACGCTGCATGCGGTGTCCTTCACCATCGTCGCGCTGGCGCACTACCCGATGCTGGCCTTCGCGCTGATTCCCTTCGCCGCCAGCGTCGCCACCTCGCGCGTGGTGCTCGGCCTGCACTACCCCAGCGACGTGCTGGCCGCCACCGGCATCGCCACGCTGCTGGCGGGCAGCTCGCTGTACCTGTTGCCTGCGGTGCTGATGGTGGGTTGAGCTGGCGCGGTGCGACGCCGGCGTTGTCCGGGGCGTGGCGATGGTGGATGGAAGAGCGCCATCCACCCTACGGAGGGTGGAGAACGCGAAGCTTGTCTACCGTGGCGCTGTGGAGGCATGGCTGACTCGCCCCGCGCTCACGTTGTCCGGGGCGTGGCGATGGTGGATGGAAGAGCGCCATCCACCCTACGTAGGGTGGACAACGCGGAGCTTGTCCACCGTGGCGCTGTGGAGGCCTGGCTGACTCGCCCCGCGCTCACGTTGTCCGGGGCGTGGCGATGGTGGATGGAAGAGCGCCATCCACCCTACGTGGGGTGGACAACGCGAAGCTTGTCCACCACGGCGCTCGCGGTGGGAGTGGCACCCGCTGCCCTTACGTCGTTCGCCGCGCGGCGATGGTGGATGGAAGAGCGCCATCCACCCTCCGGGGGGTGGGCGCGGGGCTTGACCACCAACTGGTGCGGCGATGCACGCGCGCGGTCGCGCTGTTTACTCCTTCAGCAGCGGCTTGCGCGGCAGCTTCTCTTCGCGCATGGCGGCGTTGTAGGCGAAGGAGGCGATGACGGCCGCGGCCTGCTTCAGGTCTTCCGGCATGGCGTGGTCGTAGGTGTCCAGGTCGCTGTGATGGACATTGGTGCTGTAGTCCAGGCGGTCCTGCACGAACTGGAACCCCGGCAGGCCGACGCGATCGAAGGAGATGTGATCGGTGCTGCCGGTATTGCGACTGGTGACGATGGTGGCGCCCAGGTCGTTGAACGGGGCCAGCCAGCTTTCGAAGATCGGCATCACCGCGCTGTTTTCCTGGGCATAGATGCCGCGGATGCGGCCCGAGCCGTTGTCCAGGTTGAAGTAGGCGGCGAACTTGCCGTACTCCTTGGTGCGCTGCAGCTCGCCGGTGGGCTCGCGGAAGTAGGCCGGCAGCTTCTTCTGCTCAGGATCGGTCGGCTCGGGATAGGCGGCCAAGTGCTGCTTGACATACTCGCCCGAGCCGATCAGGCCCTGCTCCTCCCCGCTCCACAAGGCCACGCGGATGGTCCGCTTGGGCTTGGCGCCGACGGCCTTGAGGATACGGATGGCCTCCATCATCACCGCCACGCCCGCGCCGTTGTCCGAAGCGCCGGTGCCGGCATGCCAGGAGTCCATGTGCGCACCCAGCATCACCACCTCCTCGGCCTTGCCGCTGCCGGGCAGCTCGGCGATGGTGTTGTAGCCGGGGTCGTTGCTCTGGCTGGTGAAGTCGGCATCGGAGTTCAGGCGCAGGCGCACGGTCTCCTTGCGCTGCAGGGCGCGCACCAGCGGATTGTAGTGCTCGGCGGCCACGGCCAGTTCCGGCACGCCCACCGACTCGCCGGCCCGGCGCGAACCGCCACCACCCACGCGCAGGATGCCGTTGTCCCAGCCGCTGATGCTCAGCGCGGCCAGCGCACCCTCTTCCACCAGGAACTTGTTTTGCGCGGCGGTCATTTCCTGGCGCTCGCGGTAGTCCTTGAGCCGCTTGGCCTTGTCTTCCGGCTTGACGTCCTTGGGCACGCTGAAGGACAGCAGCTCGGTCAGGCCGGCCTCGTCGTAGCGCTGGGTGTCCGGCTCGGTGCCGGGCTTGTACTCGCGCGCCTCGCTCAGCAGCACGATCTTGCCGCGCAGCTGGCCCTTATACTTGTCCAGGTCCTTGGGCGTCTTGGCGCTGACCAGGATGGCCTCGCCTTCCACCGGCCCCTGGGTGCCTGGCGTCCAGGCCTTGGGCACGGCGTGCAGCGGCTGTGCGCGCGGGGACAGCAGTTCCAGGCTGGCGCTGCGGAACTCCCAGCCGCGGCCGAAGTCATCGAAGGCCTCGTCGTGCACATTGGCCAGGCCCCAGTCCTTGAACTGCTGGCGGGTCCAGGCGTTGGCCTTGGCCATGTTGGGCGAGTTGGTCAGGCGCGGGCCGATCTGCTCGGTCAGGTGCTGCAGGGTCTGGGAGACCTGCGAGTGGTGGAAGGCTTCCTGCCGGATCTTGCCGACCATCTCCATGTCCACCTGCTCGGCTGCCTGCGCCTGGGACAGGCCCATGCTCAGCAAGCCGGCGGCCGCCATGGCCCGGAACAACACACGCTTACGCATTGCCCTCATCGATGCACTTCCCCGTTGCGACGAAACCATCGAGTCTAGGCGCGCGAAGGCCGCGACCGGCCGTGCCATCGGTCATGGCCAGGGCCGGCATGATTCATTCCAGCGAGGTCACCACCGCCGCGCGCAGGGCCTGCACCTGCTGGCCGCGCCAGTCGCGGTCATTGGCCACCTGCGCCTGGGCGCGGCTGGCAGCTAGCGCATCGAAATCCAGCTCGGCCATGGCCCAAAGCTGGTCGCCCTCGGTCTGCGCCAGCACGCCATCGGCCGGCAGGCCGACATCCATCGGCGCCAGCAGTGCCGCCTGGCCAGTGTTGACGTCCAGCGCCGGGCTCCAGGGGGCCAGGCCGGCGGTGACCGACTGGGCCACGAACATCCGGTTCTCCAGCGCACGCGCCAGGCAGCCGATGCGCACGCGCGTGGCCCCGGCCTCGGTATCGGTGCAGCTGGGCACCAGCAGCAGGCGCGCGCCGGCTTCCTGCTGGGCGCGTACCGGCAGCGGAAACTCGCTGTCGTAGCAGATGGCCACCCCGGCGCGGATGCCGTCGGCCTCGAACACCTTCAGTGCATCGCCGCCCTCGATCAGGCCGGTGGCCTTCTCAAAGCCGGTCAGCTGCAGCTTGTCCTGCCAGACATGCGCCCCCTGCGGGGTGAACCAGTCGCTGCGGTTGCGATAGCGGCCGTTGTCCTGCCGCAGCAGGAAGCTGCCGGCGATGATGTGCAGCTTCTGCGCGCGCGCCAGTCGCTCGAACAGCGCCAGCCATTGCGGCCGCAAGGCCTGGGTGGCCTGCAGCGATTCGGGCAGGCCGGCGCTGATGGAGACCGGGAAGGTCGCGGCCAGCTCCAGCGACAGGTATTCCGGCAACACCGCCAGTTGCGCGCCGGCATCGGCGGCCTGTTGCAGGACCTGGGCGATGCGCTCGGCGAAGGCGTCGAAGTCCCGCGGCTGGCCAATGGGGTACTTGCAGGCGGCGACCTTCATGCTGCCTCCCAGTCGCGCAGCCAGAAGGTCAGCCAATGGCTCACCTCGCCCAGCCCCTGCTCGCGCCAGTCCAGCTGCATGGCCAGACCGTCCTGCCGGGCATAGCCGCGCTTGGTCCAGAACGTATCGTTGGCGCGGTAGCTCGGCGGGCAGCGCGGGTCTTCCGGCAGGCGGTCCACCGAGGCGAACGCGGTCCAGCGATAGCCCAGCCCGTGGGCATGGGCCTCGCGATGATCGAAGAAGGCATGGCCGATGCCGCGCCCCCGCCATTCCGGCAACAGCAGCGACTCGCCGAAATAGAACACCTGTGCCGGATCCATCCCCTGCGCGGCGAACGGCGCATGGAAGCTTTCGGCATCGTGCAGCAGCGGCAGGCCGGTGGCGGCGCCGACCACCTGGCCCTGCGCCATGGCCAGCACGAACAGGCTGTCGCGCGAGGCCGCGTAGGTGGACAGGTACTCGCGCTCGTAGGCGTCATCGCCTTCGTAGAGATAGGGCCAGTCGCGAAACACGGCCATGCGCAGCGCCGCGACATCCTCGAGCCAGGGCAGGATTTCCGGCCCGCGGAACAGGCCGATGGTGTGTGGGGCAGTCATACCCGAACTCTAACGCAAGGCCCGCGCCGGTTTCCGCCGGAACGGGCCTTGGAATCCCAGAGCGCGGTACGGTCCTCAGTCGCGCCAGAGGTAGAGCGCGACCGCCTGTGCCGGCACCACCACCAGCCAGGCGCGATCATCGCCACGCGTGGTGAAGTGCAGCGTTCCCAGCGGCGCAGGCGCCAGGATGCGACGCCAGGGCCGGTAGTGCCCCTGCTCGTCGGATCGCTCCGTGGTCTGCGCCCGGTCCAGCACCGATGCCGGATCGTGGCTCAGGCGCTGGCAGGTCTCCTTGCGCAGCAGGAACAGCAACGCTCCTGTCGAGGGCCGTCGCAGCGGCAGCAGCAGCGCGGCCAGGCTGGCCGGGGCCAGGAGCCGGGCCGACACCGTGCGCAGGGCCGCGGGCAGCACGCGTCGGGCGCGGACATGCAGTCCGCCAGGAAGCAGGTGAACCATCGACATCACCGCAGCGAGGCCGACAGGTCGTACCAATCGACCTTGCGGGTGATCCACATGACCGCGGCCAGGATGCCGAACAGCAGCAGCGAGCCCATCAGCAGCGCGTTGTCCTCCGAGACCAGCAGCGTGTAGAGCGCGCCATACAGCGCGGTCAGCGTGGCGGCAAAGCCAGCGGCACGCCACCAACTGCGCAGCACGCCGGACAGATACACCAGCTGCAGGCCGATGCAGGCGATGCTGGACACCAGGTAGGCCTTCCAGAACACGATGTGCTCGGACAGGCCGATCAGCAGCAGGAAGAAGATCGCCAGGGCCAGGCCGACCAGCAGGTATTGCAGGGGATGGATCGGCAGGCGCTTGATCAGCTCGAACAGGGCGAAGCCGACGAAGGTCAGCACCACGAACAGGATGCCGTACTTGCTGGCGCGATCGGCCTGGGTATAGACATCGACCGGATCGACCAGGCTGACCTGCAGGGTCTCCGGCGCCTGGCGCTCCTCCAGCAGCTTGCGCTGGGCATCGCTGGCCAGCGAGGACACCGACCAGCTGGCGTTGAAGCCATCGGCGGCGACCTGGCGCGTGGCCGGCAGGAAGCTGCCGCTGAAGGAGGGATGCGGCCAGGCCGATTGCAGCGAGATCCGGTTGTCGTCGGCGATCGGCGCGATGGACAGGGCCTGCGTGCCGTCCAGCGAGAAGCGCAGCGACACGGTCTTCAGCGCGGGCAGATGGCCCGGCGCCGCCTCGGGCGCGGGGCTGGGCAGCAGCGCGTGCACGCCCTGGGAAATGCTGGCGAAGGCCTTGCTGCCGGGACGCAGCGCCTGGGCCTTGCCGTCCACTTCCAGGCTCGGCATCTCGGCCAGGCCGCGCACGTCGCGCACGCCGATCACCAGATACGGCTGGCCATGATGACGCTCGGGCACCAGGTCATAGTCGAGCGGGGCGAACTCGGCCTGCACGGTGCTCTGCCACTGATAGACCGGTACGCGGAACAGGCCGATGCGGCGCTCGCTCGGCACCAGCCTGCCGGCGATCGCCAGGCGCCTGGGCGCCTGCAGCTCGTAGCCTTCGACCGTGCGGCGCTGGCGCTGCGCCTTGCCATCGCTGTCGGTCGTGGTGATCTCTTCGACCTGCGTCCACGGCACCACGCGCACCGGCCCGATGAAGGTCTGCGCGCCGGCCTTGCTTTCCGAAACACGCTGCACGGCCATGTCGCGGTAGGACTGCCGCTCCTGGATGACCCCGCGCACCAGGGTCAGCGGAACCAGCAGCAACAGCACCAGGGCGCCGACCGTGGCGCAGCGCAATAGCAGACGGAAGGATTTCATCGACAGGGGCCCGATCAGGAAGGTGGGCATAGCCTGTGCGCGCTAGGTGGGCTGGGTTTGTGGCGAATTTGAAGCGAATGTGAAGTCAGGACCCCGACACCGCGGTCAGCCCGGACCAGCGCCTGCGATCCCCATGGCGGGCGACTAAGAACCTTCCCTCGTGCGCGGGCGGCTTGCGCATCTGGACGGCTCCAGCGCGGTCGCCTGTCGCGCCGTGGCCGAACGCTCAGCCGGCCGGCAGCTGCAGTTGGGCGACCGCACCGACTGTCGCGCCGTTGACCAGGGTGACGCTGCCGCCGTGCAGGCGCGCGACCTCGCGCACGAACGGCAGCCCCAGCCCGGAGCTGCGCGCGCCGGTGGCCGGCCGCGGCAGCGAGTAGAAGCGTTCGAACACCCGCTCGCCGGCGTAGTCCGGAATGCCCGGGCCCTGATCGGTCACGCTGATGGTCACGGCCCTGTCGCCCGCCTCGGCGACGACCTGCACGCAGGCGCCCTCCGGGGAGAAGCCCACCGCGTTGTCCAGCAGGTTGCCCAGCGCCTGTCGCAGCAGGAAGGCATCGCCCTCCACCGCCGGCGCGTCGTGTGGTGCCTGCACCTGCACGGTGACCCGGCGCGCAAGGGCGGTGGCCGAGATGTCGTTGGCGCACTGCGCCAGCAGCTGGCCCACGTCCACGCGCTGGCGGTGCTGCAGCCAGCCGTGCTGTTCCACCTCCGCCAGGGCCAACAGCTTGTCGATGGTGGCGGTCAGGCGCGCTTCCTGCGCCTGGATGTTGCGGGCGAAGCGCTCGCGCTCGGCCTGCGGCAGCGGCTCCTGCAGCAGCTCGGCCGCGCCGCGGATCGCCGCCAGCGGGCTTTTCATCTCGTGCGTCAGCGACTGCACGTACTGCTCCACGTAAGCCTTGCCCTCCAGCTTGCGACGCATGGTTTCCAGCGCCTGGCCCAGGTCGCCGATCTCGTCGCGGCGCGGCCTGGGCGGCGCCACCGGCTGGCCCGCGCTGACCGCCTTGGCATAGCGGTTGAGCCCCCCGATGCCGCGGATCAGCCAGGCGCTCATCGCCAGCCCGATCAGCGCCGACAGGCCGATCAGCCAGCCTCCGCGCTGCAGGATGTTGCGCTGGCTGGCCACGATGAAGGGCTCCAGGGCGCGATTGGGCTGGGCGACGGTGAGCACCCCGATCAGCCGCTGGCCGTCGCTGATCGGCGCGGCCACGTGCATGACGGTGTTGATGGTGTCGCCGGGCGCCTCCGGGCTGGAGCGCGCGCCGTATTCCCCGCGCAAGGTGCGGTAGACATCGTTCCAGCGCGAGTTGTCGCGGCCCAGGTCGCGTCCCTGCGAGTCGTAGACCACCACGCCCCGCGCATCGGTGATGGTCACCCGGTAGTCCAGCGTGCGCTTGATGAAGCCGGAGACGTTGGCGTCCAGGTCGCGCCGCCGCGCCTGGGCCATGTGCTGGGCGAAATCGCCGCGCGCGATGACGCCATGCTTGAGGTCATCGGCCGCCATCACCGCCAGCATGTTGGCCGTTTCCACCAGGGTCGATTCCATGGCCTGGCGCACGCCGGGCTTGACCTCGTTGACGAACACGCGCATCACGAAGAACGCGGCCAGGCCGACGATCAGGAAGAACGCCAGGAACAGGCGCAGGCCGAGGCGCATCAGGGCATCTCCGGGCTTCTGACGCGGCGCGCGGCCCCGCCAGGGACGTGCTCGGCCAGCGAGCCAGGGCACGTCCGGCGCTGCGACGGGCCAAGCATCCTCACAGGTCCAGGGAGTAGCCGATGCCGCGGTGGGTGCGGATCGGGTCGGCCTGCGCACCGGCGCTGCGCAACTTGGCGCGCAGGGTCTTGATGTGGGTGTCGATGGTGCGGTCGGCGCTGTCGGCGGCCGGGTCCCAGCCGTGGTCCATCAGCTGGGCGCGGCTGAGGATGGCGCCGGGGCGCGCCAGCAGCGCGTCGAGCACGGCGAACTCGTAGCGGGTCAGGTCCAGCAACTGGCCGGCGTAACGGATGCGATGGCTCTGGCGGTCCACCGCGAAGGGGCCGTGCTGCGCCGGCGCCGGCGTGGCGGCCGCGCGGCGCAGGCGCGCCCGCACCCGCGCCACCAGTTCGCGCGGGGAGAAGGGCTTGGCCACGTAGTCGTCCGCGCCCAGCTCCAGCCCCAGCACCCGGTCCACCTCGTCGCTGCGCGCGGTGAGGAAGATCACCGGTACCTGGCTGAAGCCGCGCAGCTGCCGGCACACATCGAAGCCGGTGATGTCCGGCAAGCCCACATCCAGCACCAGCACGTCCACCCCGCCGCGGCCGATGCGGGCCAGCGCATCGCGTCCCAGGGCCACGTGTTCGGCTTGCAGGCCCTCGCTGCGCAAGGCGTACAGCACGGTATCGGCGATGGCCGATTCGTCCTCGGCAAGCAGAATGGTCGGCATGGCGCGCAGCATATCCGTATCCTTCACCGCCATGAATTACCGACACGGCTTCCATGCCGGCAACCACGCCGATGTCCTCAAGCACGTCATCGTGCTGATGCTGCTGGAGGCGCTCAAGGCCAAACCCAGCCCGTTCTTCGTGCTCGACACCCACGCCGGCCGCGGCCGCTACCTGCTGGGGGGCGAGCAGAGCCAACGCACCGGCGAGGCCGCCACCGGCATCCTGCGCCTGGCCGCGCACAAGGGCCTGCCGGCGCCGTTGAAGGCCTATTTGCAGGCGGTCAAAGCCGGCAACCCGGTCGATGCGCTGCTGGCCTACCCGGGCTCGCCAATGCTGGTGGCCCAGGCCCTGCGCGAGGGCGACCGCCTGGCCGCCTGCGAGCTGCAGGCCGAGGAAGCCCAGGCCTTGAAGGCGCTGTTCACCGGCGATGCCAAGGTGGCCGTGCACGCCCGCGACGGCTACGGTGCGATCAAGGCGCTGCTGCCGCCGCGCGTTGGCCAGGACAGGTTCGCCCGCGGCCTGGTGCTGATCGACCCACCCTACGAGGCGCAGCAGGACGAATACCCGCTGGTGCGCGATGCGGTCGCCGAGTGCCTGCAACGCTGGCCCGGGGCGATGGTGGCGGTGTGGTACCCGATCAAGCAGCGCCGCACCCTGCAGCCCTTCTATCGCCGGGTGGCCTCGCTGCCGGCCAAGGGCGTGCTGGCGGCCGAGCTGCTGGTGCACCCGGACGACTCCCCGCTGCGCTTGAACGGCAGCGGCATGTTGCTGTTCAACCCGCCCTGGCAGCTGGACCAGGCCCTGGCGCCGGTGCTGAAAGCCCTGGATGCGGCCCTGGGCGAGCCGGGCGCCAGCCACCTGCTCACCTGGCTGCGCCCGCCGGTGTGAGCCGCCCGCGCCGGCACGGCCGGCGTGAAGACCGCGTCCAGTGCGGCCAAAAGGAGCGTCGTATGATCGGACCGAACCGGGGCTGCTGTTCATCCAGCGGCCACGCCACTCGCGCAGCGTTCCGACCGAGGTCGAAGGGAGCATCGCAGTCGCATGAACAGTTCCAAGCGCCTGCCCCCGTGGCATGAACACTTCAGGCTATCCAACGGGCACGAGCTGCTGATCCGCCCGATCCGTCCGGAGGATGCAGAACCGCTGCGGGCCGGCTTCAGCCTGCTGGGCCCGGACGAGATCCGCCAGCGATTCCTCTATGCCGGCAACGAGTTGTCCGCCGAGATGGCCGCGCGCCTGTGCGCGCCTTCGCCGCAGAAGGAGTTCGCCCTGGTGGCCGCCGAGTCCCTGCCCCCGGGCGAGGCGCTGGTCGGTGCAGTGGCACGCGCGGCCATGGAGCCGGGCAGCAACCGGGCCGAGTTCACGGTGCTGATCAGCCGTTTCCTGGCCGGGCAGGGCCTGGGCCGCCACCTGATCGGCAGGCTGGTGAAGTGGGCGCGGCGGCGTGAGCTGGACCAGCTCTACGGCGATCTGCTGGAAACCAACCACCCGGCCCTGCAGCTGACCCAGTCCATGGGCTTTCGCATCGTGCCCGAGGACAGCCTGGACGGCCTGGTGCGCATCGTGCTGGATCTGTCCAAGGCCGCGCCGGAGGAGCCGGCCACGGTCGACCAGCCGGTCTGACCGCCATCGTGGGTGCGCGTCCGGTCCTGGGACCTGTACGCGTCGAAGGCCGCTTCACCTCGCTGGGCTAACATGCCCGGTTCATGAAAAGTTCTCCCGCTTCCGTCGTGCCGCTGCCCCGCAGCGGCCAGTCGCGCGCGTACTGGCGCGCCCCCGCCTCTCCGACTGCCCTGGCCTGGTTCCTGATCCAGGCCGCACGCGTGCACGATGCCCCGATCCTGGCGGTGGCGCGCGACAACCACGGCGCGCACCAGCTCGAATCGGACCTGCACACGCTGCTGGGCGAGGATGCCCAGCTGCCGGTGGTGCCGTTCCCGGACTGGGAAACCCTGCCCTACGATCGCTTCAGCCCGCACCCGGACATCGTCTCCCAGCGCCTGGCCGCCCTGCACCGGCTGCCTTCGCTCAAGCGCGGCATCGTCATCGTGCCGGTGCAGACGCTGATGCAGCGGCTGGCGCCGTTGAAGTACATCGTCGGCGGCAGCTTCGACCTTGCCGTCGGCCAGCGCCTGGACATGGACGCGGAAAAGCGCCGGCTGGAGCTGGCCGGCTACCGCAACGTGCCGCAGGTGCTGGACCCGGGCGATTTCGCCGTGCGCGGCGGGCTGCTGGACGTGTACCCGATGGGCGCGCGGCAGCCGCTGCGCATCGAGCTGTTCGATGAGGACATCGATTCGATCCGTGCCTTCGACCCGGAAAGCCAGCGCTCGCTGGACAAGCTGACCCAGGTCAAGCTGCTGCCGGGCCGCGAGGTGCCGCTGGACGAGCTGTCCATCGGCCGCGCCATGGACGCCCTGCGCACGCGCTACGACATCGACACCCGCCGCAGCAGCCTGTACCAGGATCTCAAGGCCGGGGTGGCGCCGGCCGGCATCGAGTACTACCTGCCCCTCTTCTACGATGCGACCGCCACGCTGTTCGACTACCTGGACCCGGCCACCCTGCCGCTGCTGGTGGATGGCAGCTACGAGGCCTCCGAGGCGTTCTGGGCGCAGACCGGCAACCGCTACGAGCAGCGCCGGCACGACGTGGAGCGCCCGCTGCTGCCGCCGGCCGAGCTGTACCTGGCCCCGGACAAGCTGCGCGAGCAGCTCAACCGTGGCAACCGCATCGAGCTGTGCAACCCCGGCCATGCCCGCCTGGAGGAAGCCAATGCCCTGGGCGAGGCACCGCTGCCGCCCTTGCCCATTGCCGCGCGCGACGTCGCGCCGGGCAAGGCGCTGAAGGATTTCCTGTCGCACTACCCCGGGCGCGTGCTGATCGCCGCAGACTCGGCCGGCCGCCGCGAGGCGCTGCTGGAGGTCCTGGCCGGCGCGGGGTTGAAGCCGCCGACGGTGGAGGGTTTTGGCCAGTTCCTGGAGGGCAAGGATGCTTTCGCCATCGCCGTGGCGCCGCTGGAGGACGGCTTTGCCGTGGACACGCCGCAGATCGCGGTGCTGACCGAGCGCCAGCTGTTCCCCGAGCGCGCCACCCAGCCGCATCGCCGCCGCGCCCGCGCCAAGGAGCCGGAGGCCATCATCCGCGACCTGGGCGAGCTGTCCGAAGGCGCGCCCATCGTCCACGAGGACCACGGCGTGGGCCGCTACCGCGGCCTGATGGTGCTGGAAGCCGGCGGCATGCCGGCCGAATACCTGGAGATCGAGTATGCCAAGGGCGACCGCCTGTACGTACCGGTCTCCCAGCTGCACCTGATCAGCCGCTATTCCGGCGCCTCGGTGGAAACCGCGCCGCTGCATTCGCTGGGCGGCGAGGCCTGGACCAAGGCCAAGCGCAAGGCCGCCGAGAAGGTCCGCGACGTGGCCGCCGAGCTGCTGGAGATCCAGGCGCGCCGGCATGCGCGCGTGGGCCTGGCGCTGGACGTGGACCGCGCGATGTACGAGCCGTTCGCGGCCGGCTTCCCGTTCGAGGAGACGCCAGACCAGCATGCGGCCATCGAGGCGGTGCTGCGCGACCTGGCCAGTTCGCTGCCGATGGACCGGGTGGTCTGCGGCGATGTTGGCTTCGGCAAGACCGAGGTCGCCGTGCGCGCGGCCTTCGCCGCGGCCAGCGCCGGCAAGCAGGTGGCGGTGCTGGTGCCGACCACGCTGCTGGCCGAGCAGCACTACCGCAACTTCCGCGACCGCTTCGCCGACTATCCGATGAAGGTCGAAGTGCTCTCGCGCTTCAAGTCGACCAAGGAGATCAAGGCCGAGCTGGCCAAATTGGCCGACGGGCAGCTGGACGTGATCGTGGGCACCCATCGGCTGCTGCAGGCCGATGTGAAGTTCAAGGACCTGGGCCTGGTGATCGTGGACGAGGAGCAGCGCTTCGGCGTGCGCCAGAAGGAAGCGCTCAAGGCGCTGCGCGCCGAGGTGCACCTGCTGACCCTGACCGCCACGCCGATCCCGCGCACGCTCAACATGGCCATGGCCGGCCTGCGCGACCTGTCCATCATCGCCACCCCGCCGGCCAACCGCATGGCGGTGCAGACCTTCATCACGCCCTGGGACGGGCCGCTGCTGCGCGAGGCCTTCCAGCGCGAGCTCTCCCGCGGCGGCCAGGTGTACTTCCTGCACAACGACGTGCAGACCATCCCGCAGATGCAGCGCGAGCTGCAGGCGCTGGTGCCGGAGGCGCGCATCGGCGTGGCCCACGGGCAGATGCCCGAGCGCGAGCTGGAACAGGTGATGCTGAGCTTCCAGAAGCAGCGCTTCAACGTGCTGCTGTGCTCGACGATCATCGAATCGGGCATCGACATCCCCAACGCCAACACCATCGTCATCAACCGCGCCGACAAGTTCGGCCTGGCCCAGCTGCACCAGCTGCGCGGCCGCGTCGGGCGCTCGCACCACCGCTCCTATGCCTATCTGGTGGTGCCGGAGAAGCGCGCGCTCACCCCCGATGCCGAACGCCGGCTGGAGGCGATCGCCTCGATGGACGAACTGGGCGCCGGCTTCATGCTGTCCACCCACGACCTGGAGATCCGCGGCGCTGGCGAGCTGCTGGGCGAGGACCAGAGCGGGCAGATGGCCGAGATCGGCTTCAGCCTGTACACCGAGCTGCTGGATCGCGCCGTGCGCTCGATCCGGCAGGGCAAGCTGCCGGACGTGGATGCCGGCGACGAGGCGCGCGGGGCGGAGATCGTGCTGCATGTGCCTGCGCTGATTCCGGAGGACTATCTGGGCGACGTGCACGCGCGCCTGACCCTGTACAAGCGCATCGCCAATGCGCGCGACGCCGGCGAGCTGCGCGAGCTGCAGGTGGAGATGATCGACCGCTTCGGCCTGCTGCCGGAGGCGGTGAAGAACCTGTTCGCCATCACCGAACTCAAGCTCACCGCCACCACCCTGGGCATCCGCAAGCTGGAGCTGGGCGAGAACGGCGGCCGGGTGGTGTTCGAGTCGCAGCCCAGCATCGACCCGATGGCCATCATCACCATGATCCAGAAGCAGCCCAAGCTCTACGCGATGGACGGCCCGGACAAGCTGAAGGTCAAGCTGCCGCTGCCGGAGGCGGTCGATCGCTTCAATGCGGCCAAGGGGCTGCTGATGGCGCTGTCGAAGGGATGAGCTCAAGGCGAGGAGTGAGCGCAGAGGAGTGAGGAGTGAGCAGAGCGACGGGACGGATCGACCCGACTCGCGCTGACTCGTTCCTCGTTCCTCTCCACTCGTTCCTCTCTCAGTCCTCTCCCTCCCCGCCACCATGGCGCAGCGCAGCATCGACCGCGCTGGCCCACCCCGGCCCGCGCCCCTACCATGGCGCCCACTCCCTCGCGACGGACCACGCGCACGATGCCCACGCCCCAGTTGTCGATGTACTTCTTCCTGCAGGCGGCGGTCATCCTGTTCGTGTGCCGCATGGTCGGCCTGCTGGCCAAGCGCATTGGTCAGCCGCAGGTGGTGGGCGAGATGATCGCCGGCGTGACCCTGGGACCTTCGCTGTTCGGCCTGCTGCTGCCGGGCACGCAGGCGGCGCTGTTCCCCAAGCAGACCCTGGACACGCTGTACGTGCTGGCGCAGTTCGGCGTGGGCTTCTACATGTTCCTGGTCGGCACGGGCTTCCGTGGCGACCATTTCCGCGCGCGCTATCGCAGCGCAATGAGCGTCTCGGTGGCCGGCATCGCCGTGCCGTTCGTGCTGGCCTTCGCGCTGATGCCCTGGCTGATCCATGTCCAGGGCCTGTTCTCGGCCAAGGCCAAGCCGTTCGAAGCCTCGCTGTTCCTGGGCGCGGCCATCGCCATCACCGCCTTCCCGATGCTGGCGCGCATCATCCACGAGCGCGGCCTGACCAATAGCTCGCTGGGCACGCTGGCCCTGACCGCTGGCGCCTTCGACGATGCGGCGGCCTGGTGCATCCTGGCCGTGGTGCTGGCCAGCTTCGGCGGCAGCTGGACCGGGGCGTGGCTGGCCATCGGTGGCGGCGTCCTGTTCGTGCTGTTCATGGCCTTTATCGGCCGTCGCCTGCTGGCCGGCCTGTCCAGGCATGTCAGCGAGGACAAGCCCCTGGGCATGGGGGTGGTGGCCACGGTGCTGGTGTGCTTCTGCCTGTGCGCCTTCGCCATGGACGTGATCGGCATCCATGCGGTATTCGGCGGCTTCATCCTCGGCGCCTGCCTGCCGCGCGGCGCGCTGACCGAGAAGCTGCGCGAGACCATGCAGCCGTTCGTGGTGGTGTTCCTGCTGCCGATGTTCTTCACCTATTCGGGCCTGAAGACCCAGCTGAACGTGCTGCTGCAGCCGGAGATCCTGCTGGCCGGCGTGGCGATCCTGGCCGCGTCCTTCCTGGGCAAGGGCGTGGCCTGCTGGGCGGCCGCGCGCGCCACTGGCGAGAACAACCGCGATGCCATGGCCATCGGCGCGCTGATGAACGCGCGCGGGCTGATGGAGCTGATCATCATCAACATCGGCCTGCAGGCCGGGGTCATCGAGCAGGGCCTGTTCTCGATCCTGGTGCTGATGGCCATCCTGTCCACGCTGATGGCCACGCCGGTCTTCAACTGGGTCATGCGCCGCGGCCCGCGCAGCCGCGGCGAGAACCTGCAGCTGTTCGAGCAGTCCTGAAGCCCGCCCGCGCCGCGGTCAGCTGCCGACTGCGGCCTCCAGCTCGGCCAGGGCGATCTGGCCGGCAGCCACATCGCCGGTCAGGGTGAAATCCAGGTCCTCTTCGGCGTCGTCCTCGTGCAGGGTGTACCCATGCCGTTCCAGGACCGCGCGCTTCTGCGCGTAGGTGAGGACGTAGAGGATGGGCAATCGGCTGGGCATCAAGACGCGGACCTGCGGGGAAGCGGGCCGAGATTCTAGCGCCGGTGCCGCAGGGAAACCTGAGCCGGGGCATGGCGGCCGCCTGCTGGCGTCAGGCCTGCCCCCCCATGCTGCGCGACCTTCGGGCAGTGGGCGGGCCAGGCGCGCGCAGGCACCGGACGGGCCGGCCACAGCGCTTGCCTTTATCCTTGTCCGGTCCGCTGCCCCACGCCGCCGGATCTCCGCCCCAGCTCGGCGCGGCGTGACCCAAGTTTTCCGAACATCGAGGAAGCTCCATTGAACGCAGAAACCGCAAAGCCCCTGTCCTTCCGCCTGCCCGGCTCGTCCGTGCGCAAGGCCGACGCCGAGCGTGAGGCCATCCTGGCCTCGCCCGGCTTCGGCAACGCCTTCACCGATCACATGATCGCCATCCAGTGGAGCGTGGACAAAGGCTGGTACGACGCCGAAGTGCGCCCCTATGGCCCGCTGCAGCTGGACCCGGCCGCCTCGGTGCTGCACTACGGCCAGGAGATCTTCGAAGGCATCAAGGCCTACCGCCACGCCGACGGCTCGGTGTGGACCTTCCGCCCGGAGTCCAACGGCGCGCGCCTGCAGCGCTCGGCCCGCCGCCTGGCGCTGCCGGAGCTGCCGGTGGACGCCTTCGTCGAATCGCTGCGCCAGCTGATCGCGGCCGATGGCGACTGGGTGCCTTCGGCCCCTGAGACCAGCCTGTACATCCGCCCGTTCATGATCGCCGATGAAGCCTTCCTGGGCGTGCGCTCGGCCCAGCACGCCAGCTACTACGTGATCGCCAGCCCCGCCGGCCCGTACTTCGCCAAGGGCGTGGCGCCGGTGTCGATCTGGCTGTCCACCGAGTACGCCCGCGCCGGCAAGGGCGGCACCGGTGCGGCCAAGTGCGGCGGCAACTACGCCGCCTCGCTGCTGCCGCAGAAGATCGCCTACGCGCAGGGCTGCTCGCAGGTGCTGTTCCTGGACAACGACGGCTATATCGAGGAACTGGGCGGCATGAACGTGTTCTTCGTGCAGCGCGACGGCACCCTGGTCACGCCGGCGCTGTCGGGCAGCATCCTGGAAGGCATCACCCGCGAGAGCATCATCCGCCTGGCCCGCGACCGCGGCATCACCGTGGAAGAGCGCCGCATGCACGTGGAGGACTGGAAGAACGGCGTGGCCTCCGGCGAGATCACCGAGGTGTTCGCCTGCGGCACCGCCGCGGTGGTCACCCCGATCGGCGAGCTCAAGGGCGAGGGCTTCGCCGTGGGCGATCTGAGCGCGCCGGCCGGCGAGCTGACCATGTCCCTGCGCCAGGAGCTGACCGACATCCAGTACGGCCGACGCCCGGATCCGCACGGCTGGATGGTCAAGCTGTCCGGCTGAGTGTGGACTTGTCCCAGGGGCGGCCTTTGCCGCCGCTGGGGCAACCGCGGGAGCCTGCGATGACCTTTGACCGCACGGCCGAATCCGCCTTGGCCATGGCGCGCCCCCGGCGCGTGCAATGCGGGCGAGGCGCGCTGCGGATCGCGTTTACTGCCTGCCTTTTGCTCGCACTGGCGGCGTGCGCGACCGGGCCCTTGCCCTCGGCACCGCCACCGGTATCAGTACAGTTCCTGCTGGTGCCGCATGCCGATCTGGCCGACGACGACCCGGACGACCCGTCCTTGTCCCCGCGCGGTCTGGCCCAGGCGCAGGCGCTCGCAAAGGCCCTGCGGCAGGCACCGCTTTCAGGCATCGAAGTCAGCGAATTCAGGCGTACCCAGCAGACCGCAGCGCCCCTGGCGGCCCGCCTTCGCCTCGCAGCGGCGCGCTACTTCTCGCGCGGCGAGGTCGGCGAAATCGCGCGCCGGCTGCAGCAGCGCTATCGGCGTGGGCAGGTGCTGATGGTGACGGACCCTGACATGCTGGCCCCGCTGGCCGCAGCGCTGTGTCGGTGCCAGGTCGCCCCGATCCACGACCAGGTCTGGCGGTTGTATCGGGTCAGGCCGGCCTCGGACGTGCCGGGCCAGGTCGCCCCGGAGCCGCTGCCGCAGCCCTGAGCTTCCACGGGCCGCCGCGGGCCCGTGCACGCAGCGTTCCCGGACGCTGGCTGGCATCAACGCCATGCACGCGCCGCTGCCCCTGCCCGGGGGCCTTTTGCCCGGTTGGGACGGCACCATCGACGGCGTGCGCGCCCTGCAGGACGAGCTTGCGGCGCAGGTCGTGCTGGAAGATGGTTTCATCGACCCACCGCGCCTGCTGGCCGGCCTGGATGTGCGATTCGAGGACGACGGGACGCTCACCCGCGCGGCGGGCGTGCTGCTGGAGGCGGACACGCTGCGGCCCATCGCCAGCGAGGTGGTGCGGCGGCCGACCTCCTTCCCCTATGTGCCCGGCCTGCTGAGCTTCCGCGAGTTGCCGGCGCTGCTGCAGGTGCTGGCCTGCCTGCCCGAGCAGCCGGACCTGGTGTTCGTCGACGGCCAGGGCATCGCGCACCCGCGCCGGCTGGGCATCGCCGCGCACTTCGGCGTGGTCACCGGGCTGCCGACCATCGGCGTGGCCAAGAAGCCGCTGTGCGGGCGCTGCGTGCCGCCGGGCCCGGAGCCCGGCGCGCGCTCGCCGCTGCAGCACCAGGGCGAGAAGATCGCCTGGGTGCTGCGCAGCAAGGCGCGCTGCAACCCGCTGTTCGTGTCGCCCGGACATCGCGTGACCATGGACACGGCCGCCGACTGGGTCATGCGCACCCTGCGCGGCTACCGGCTGCCCGAGCCGACCCGGCTGGCCGATCACCTGGCCTCGCGTCGCGAGGAAAAACGCGCAGCGGCCACATCGCGGCCACTGTTCTAACGCGCTGCCCCGGATCGCGGCCGAGCCCGCTGCAACGGTCCGTTGTCGACGTGCACGCCCCCTCGCCCCGGACCGGTGCGATGCTGGGGCCTGGTTCCTTCAGGAAGACCCCATGACGCTGATCATCCCGCCACGGACCCACGACCTGGGCGACGGCTTCACCGTGCGCCGCGCCGTGCCCACCTTGCAGGCCCGCAGCGTCGGGCCCTTCGTGTTCGTCGACCACATGGGACCGGCGGTGTTCGAGCCGGATCGCGGCATCGACGTGCGCCCGCATCCGCACATCGGCCTGGCGACGGTGACCTATCTGTGGGAGGGCGCGATCGGCCATCGCGACACGCTGGGCAGCGACCAGGTCATCCGGCCCGGGGACGTGAACTGGATGACCTCCGGCCGCGGCATCGCCCATTCCGAGCGCACCCCGCCGCAGGCGCGCGCCGAGCGCAGCGGCGTGCATGGCATGCAGACCTGGGTCGCCCTGCCCAAGGCGCACGAGGAAACTGCACCGGAGTTCTACCACCACCCGGCCGCCACGCTGCCGCACTGGCAGCAGCACGGCGCGGGCCTGCGGGTGATCGCCGGACGCGCGTTCGGGTACGAGTCGCCGGTGCGGGTGTTTTCCGACACCTTCAACGTCGCGCTGGACCTGCAGGCCGAGGCGGAGCTGGCGCTGGACGACGGCGTGGTGGAACGCGCGCTCTACATCCTGGAGGGCGAGGCGCAGCTGGACGGGGCCGACGTACCGGCCCGGCACTTGGTCGTGCTGGATCGCGGCACCCGGCCGGTGCTGCGGGCCCTGACGCCGTTGAAGGCCATGCTGGTGGGCGGTGAGCCGCTGGATGGGCCGCGCCACCTGTGGTGGAACTTCGTGTCCAGCTCCAAGGAGCGCATCGAGCAGGCCAAGCAGGACTGGCGCGAGGGCCGCTTCGGCAAGATCGCCGGCGACGACGAGTTCATCCCGCTGCCGCCGGACCCCAAGCCCGAGCCGGTGAACTACCCCTGACCCTCGCGGGAGCGGCGTGCCGGGGGTCGGCGCGCCGCTCCCGGGGCGCCGACGTGGTTGCCATCCCATTTTTCGCTGCGGTATGGTCGTGGCGGGGCACGGCCGGCGGCGATCACGCCGGTCGCTGGGGGAACTGGACGCATGGGGATGCGTCGGCATGCAGCACGCACACGCGCTGATCCAGCGCGCGCATCCCCGTTGCCATCACGATGGACTTCAACCGGGGATTGTTCCATGTCGTCACGACCGTCGCTTGCGCTGTCGCTCCTGCTGGCCGGCTGCGCGCCTGCCCTCGCCGCAGACGATGCGCCGCCCCTGGCCTGCCCCGCGCTGCCGGCGTCCGCTGGCCTGCACTGGGAGACCCGCGACCAGGGCGCCTTCCTGCTGTGCCGGGCGATGGATGCCGGCGACCAGCAGGCCTTCGGCATCATGCTCACGCGCGACAAGCCGGATATCCGCCTGGACAAGCGCCTGCGCGCCGAGGCCGGGGCGGTCAATGGCCAGGGCATGTACTGGTACTACCCCAATGCCGGTGGCAATGCCCTGAAGAACCGGCGCATCGCGGTGGTGGAGGTCGGCGAGGACCGCTACGCGCAGATCTGGATCGACGCCCCGGACGAGCCGCGGATGCAGTCGTTGCAGAACGTGGTACGCGAACTGTCGCTGCGCTGAGAGGCCACGGGCGGCGCCGCAACTCGGGGACTTTGCGGCGACGCGCATCGGCAAGCGCCGCCCGCCGATGCGCCCGCCACGCCGATGCAAGGCGCGGCGCGGAATAACCGCGTCTAGAAGCGTCCTTCCTGGAAATCGACGAAGGCCTGCATCAGCTCCTGTCGGGTGTTCATCACGAACGGCCCGTGGCGCGCGACCGGCTCGCGCAAGGGCCGCCCGGCCACCAGGATGAGCTGCGCCCCCTGGCTGCCGGCGCGCAGGTGCAGTTGGCTGCCGCCACCGAGCACCGCCATCTCGCGCAGTTCCAGCGCACGCGCGCCCTCGTCCTGGCCCACCGTCGCCGCGCCCTCGTAGACGTAGGCGAAGGCGTGATGCCCCTCGGGCAGGGCGTAGTCCCAGCTGGCGCCGGCTGCAAGATGGATGTCCAGGTACAGCGGATCGGTGGCCGGTTGCACGATCGGGCCAACGGTATCGCCCACCTGGCCGGCGATCACCTTCACCGACACCCCCGTGGCCGGATGCGTCACGGGGATGCGGTCCGGGGCGAATTCCTGGTACTTCGGCGCGGTCATCTTGTCCTTGGCCGGCAGGTTCACCCACAGCTGGAAGCCGCGCATGCGGCCGGATTCCTGCTCGGGCATCTCCGAATGCACCAGCCCGCGGCCGGCGGTCATCCACTGCACGCTGCCCGGCGTGAGCAGGCCTTCGTTGCCGTGGTTGTCGCGATGGCGCATGCGGCCATCGAGCATGTAGGTCACCGTCTCGAAGCCGCGATGCGGATGCTCCGGAAACCCGGCCAGGTAGTCTTCCGGCTTGTCGGTGCCGAACTCGTCCAGCATCAGGAACGGGTCCAGCTCGGGCAGGTCCTGGGTGCCGATCACGCGCGTGAGCTTCACCCCGGCGCCGTCGGACGTAGGCATGCCGCGCACCTTGCGCAGGATGCGGGTGGAGTCGTTGCTCATGGGCGCCTCACAGAGTCGATGATCCACCCAAGATGATGGCGCAGATCGCCGCGCGGAATCTTCTGCGCCGCAACCATCCGTTCCATTGGCGTGCACTGGCGCGCTCGGCGGTTGGCAAAGCCCGCCGCCGGACACGAGCGCCCGCAAGCCCGACTCAGGCGACGTAGATCGTCTTGATGTTGGTGAACTCGTGCATGCCGTGCTGGGCCAGCTCGCGGCCGAAGCCGGAACGCTTGCTGCCGCCGAACGGCAGGCGCACGTCGCTCTTGACGATGGCATTGACGAAGGCCGCCCCGCACTGCAACTGCTGGGCCACGCGTTCGCCGCGGGCGGCATCGGCCGTCCACACGCTGCCGCCCAGGCCGAAGCTGGTGTCGTTGGCCACGCGTACGGCCTCGGCCTCGTCCTTGACCCGCAGGATGCTGGCGACCGGGCCGAACAGCTCCTGCTCATAAGCCGGCATGCCCGGCCCGACATGATCCAGGATCGTGGCCGGATAGTCGGCGTAGCCCTGCCCCGGTGCGCCGCCCAGCAGCAGCTTGGCGCCGGCCTGCACGCTGGCGCCGACCTGCTGGTGCAGTTCCTCGCGCAGGTCCTGGCGCGCCATCGGCGCCAGCGTGGTCGCGCTGTCGTTGGGGTCGCCGGTGCGCAGCTTGCCGGCGGCCTCGACGAAGCGGGTCACGAAGGTCTCGGCGATGGCCTCGACCACGATGAAGCGCTTGGCGGCGATGCAGGTCTGACCGGCGTTGTCGAAGCGGCTCTTCACCGCCGCGGCCACGGTCTTGTCCAGGTCGGCGTCCTCCAGCACGACGAAGGCATCGCTGCCGCCCAACTCCATCACGCATTTCTTCAGCACGCTGCCGGCGGTGGCGGCGATGGACTTGCCGGCGCGCTCGCTGCCGGTCAGGGTCACCGCGGCCACGCGCGGATCGCAGATGACCTCGGCCGCCTGGTCGTTATCGATATGCAGCACGCCGAGCACGCCTTCCGGCGCGCCCGCGGCCTGCAGGACCGCGGCGATGGCATCGGCGCAGCGCGGCACATTGGTCGCGTGCTTGAGCAAGGCCACGTTGCCAGCCATCAGCGTGGGCGCCAGGAATCGGAACACCTGCCACAGCGGGAAATTCCACGGCATCACCGCGAACACGCAGCCGATGGGCTCATAGCGCACGTAGCTGGACTGCGCTTCGGTGGCGATCTGCTCCGGGTGCAGATAGCCCTGCGCGTTGTCGGCGTAGAACTCGCAGGCGGCCGCGCACTTCTCGATCTCGGCCAGGGCCTCGGGCTTGAGCTTGCCCATCTCGGCGGTCATCACCTGCTGCAGGTCCTGGCGGCGCTCGCGCAGGACGCCCGCCGCGGCACGCAGCACGTCCCCGCGCGCCTGCACACTGCGCTGGGACCATTCGGGAAACGCCGCCTGCGCGGCATGCAACGCCGCTTCGACCGCATTGCTGGTCATCAGCGCCTGGCGATGCTCGACCTGGCCGGTCGCCGGGTTGGGGATTTCGGTGGTCATTGGGGCTTCCTCGATACGACATGACAGATGCGTCATTGTCGCGTCGCGGGCGTTACCGGGCCGTTTGGCGTCGCCGGGCACCGGCTATTGCAGGCACGCTTCATACTCGAGCCCACCGCATCTGTGGGAGCGGCTTTGGCCGCGAAGAAGCTTTCATGGGAAGGCCTCTTCGCCGACGAATCGGCTCCCACACCACTGCGGCGAGCTCAGCGCGCGGCGGTGGCTGGCTGCGCTGCATTGGCGCCCTGCCAGCCAAGTCCAAGGCTCTTCTGCAGCGCGATGTAGTTCACCACCTGCTGCACCTGCGCCTGGGCGGCGTTGTCGTGCGCGGTCAGCTGTTGGCGCTGCACGTCCAGGGCATCGATCAGCGAAGCCGCGCCGGCCTTGTAGCGCTGGTCCATCAAGCTTGCCGAGCGGTCGGCCGAGGCCTGCGCCTGCTGCGCGACGACCACTTGCCTGCGCGCCGCGCCGTAGTTGGACAGCGCGGTATTGGCGTCCTGCAACGCGGCCAGCACGGTGCCTTCGTAAGCCGCGGTGCGCGCCTCGGTGCCGGCGCGCGCCTGCGCGACCTGCGCGCGCACGCGTCCGAAATCCAGCACCGACCAGCGCAGGAACGGCGCCACCAGCGTGCTGGCCGAATCCGGCCCCAGGTCCCCGGGCGAGGTCGCCACCGCGGCGATGCTGCCGAACAGGCTGACCTGAGGAAAATACGCCGACAGCGCCTGGCCGATCTGCGCATTGCTACCGGCCAGCGCACGCTCGGCCTGGCGCACGTCGGGGCGGCGGCGGATCAGTGAGGCCGGGTCGTCCACCTTCACCTGCGCCGGCAGGGACGGCAGCGGCGCGGCCGCGGCCAGCCGCGCGTCCAGCGCCCCGGGTTCGCGGCCGATCATCAGCGCCAGCTGGTCCAGCGCGGCATCGCGCTGGGCTTCCAGCGGCAGCTGCGTGGCCTGGTTCTGCTGCAGCTGCCCGCGCGCACGTTCGACCTCCAGGTCGGAGGCCGCCCCGCGTGCGCGGCGCTGTTCGGTCAGCGCCAACGCCTGGGCAGAGGCGTCCGCGCTGCGCCTGGCGATCTCGATGCGCGCCTGCAACCCGCGATAGTTGGCGTAGACCTGGCCGACTTCCGCCGCCAGCTGCACCTGGGCGTCGGCCAGCTCGGCCTCGGAGGCCTCGGCTTCTGCCAGGGACTGCTCCACCGCGCGGCGGCGGCGGCCGAACAGGTCCAGCTCCCAGCTGGCGTCGAAGCCGGCCAGGTAGATGTCCGTGTCCAGGTCGTCGGCAGCATTGCGTACCGCCTGGCCAGTCTGCGGATCACCGGCAGCGATCTCATCGCCAATGCCGCGCACGCTGTCCTTGATGGCATCGGGCGCCTGCACGTAGGCGCCGCCGGCCATGGCCCCGACCTGCGGCAGGCGCTCGGCGCGGCGCTGCGCGGACAGCTCACGGGCTGCCCGCAGGCGGCCACCGGCCGCGCGCAGGCTGGGGCTGTTGCTCAGCGCCTGGTCCACCAGCCAGCTCAGCTCGGCATCGTGCAGTTCGTCCCACCAGCGATTGGCCGGCGGGGTGGCGATCACCTTGGCCGCGCCGGCACGATGCAGGCTGGGCGCCTGCAACGCGTCCCTGGCCACCTCGGGCCGCACGTAGTCCGGGCCGAGCATGCAGCCGGCCAGCAGCACCGGCAGCAGCGCCAGCGCGCCCAGTCGCAGGGTGGAATCAATGCATCGCAAGTGGCGTCCCCTTGGGCAGCGGCTTGAGTAGAAAGGCCAGCGGGATCGAGGCGACCACGATCACGCCGAAGATCCAGAACAGGTCGTTGTAGGTCATCACCAGCGCCTGCAGCTGCAGCTGCCGGGCGAAGGCGCCCATGGCCTGCATGGCCGCATCCCCGCCGCTGCCCTGCAGCGCGTGGGCGACCTGCTGCAGGTATTCCTGCGCGCGCGGCGAGTTGGCGGTGGTGGCGCTGCCCAGCACTTCGGTGTGGTAGGTCAGGCGACGGTCCTGGAAGGTGGAGATCAGGGCCAGGCCGATCGAGCCACCGAGGTTGCGCGCGGCATTGAACAGGCCCGAGGCGTCGCCGGCCAGCTCCGGCGGCACCGAGCTGATCGCCGCCTGGTTGAGCGCCATCATCGCCAGCGCCAGGCCGCAGCCCTGCAGCAGCTGGCCGGCAACGAAGCCGCTGCCCACGCTCTCGGAGGTCAGGTCGATGTTGACGAAACACGCCGCGGCAAAGCACAGCAGGCCGCCGATCACCAGCACGCGCACGTCCACCGTCTCCAGCAGCTTGGGCATGAACGGCATCAGGATTACCGTGGGCACGCCGCCCAGCAGCAGCACGTAGCCGGCCTGCTCGGTGTTGTAGCCGGAGATCACCGCCAGGAATTGCGGGATCATGTACATCACCCCGAACAGGATCATGCCTACGGCCAGCATCATCACGAACACCGCGCCGAAGCTGCGGTTGAGCAGCACCTTGAGCTGGATCACCGGCTCGCGGCTGACGAACTGCGAGGCCAGCAGCGCGGCAAAACCAATGACCGTGACTGCCGACAGCATCAGGATCAGCTCCGACTCGAACCAGCGCTCGCGCTGGCCGTCCTCCAGCACCACGGTCAGCGCGCCCAGCCCCGAGGTCAGGCCGAAGATGCCCAGCCAGTCGCCGCGCAGCAGCCCCCAGTAGTCGCCTTTCTCGTGCGGCAGGCCGATGAACAGCAGTGCCAGCAGGCCCAGGCATACCGGCACGTTGAGGAAGAACGCGTAGTGCCAGCTGATGTTCTCGGTCAGCCAGCCGCCCAGCAGCGGGCCGATCACCGGCCCCATGATCACGGTCATGCCGAACAGCGCCGTGCCCATGGTCTGCTGGTGCTTGGGCAGACGCGTGGCGACGATGGTCAGCGCGGTGGGGATCAGCGCGCCGCCGGCAAAGCCCTGGCCGATGCGGCCGATGATCATCATCGGCAGCGTGGAGGACAGCCCGCACATCACCGAGAACGCGGTGAACAGCACCGCGCAGATGATCAGGAAGTTGCGCAGCCCCAGCGTGCGCACGAACCAGCCGGTCAGCGGGATCATCATGATCTCGCTCACCAGATAGGCCGTGGAGATCCAGGTGCCCTCGGTGCCGCTGGCGCCCACCTCGCCCTGGATGGTCGGCAGGGCCGCGTTGACGATGGAGATATCCAGCGTGGCCATGAACGAGCCGATGGTGCCGGCGGCCACCGCCAGCCACGCGCTGGCATCGGCGTTGCGCGGCCTGGCCTGGCCTTGCCCCTCGACGCTGGCGGCGTTGGCGCTCAACGCGCGGCCTCACCCTGCTCGGCTTCGTCCTGCACCGTGTCCTTGGCCTGCTTGGCCGAGCGCGTATCCACCGTGGCAATGACCGACATGCCCGGCACCAGCACCTTGCGCGCCTCCGCACCGGCCTCCACGCGGATACGCACCGGGATGCGCTGCACGACCTTGGTGAAGTTGCCGGTGGCGTTCTCCGGCGGCAGCAGCGCGAACTGCGAGCCGGTGCCCGGCGAGATGCTTTCCACCGTGCCCTTCAGGCTCACCCCGGACAGCGCATCGGCCTCGATCTCCACCGGCTGGCCCGGGCGCATCAGCCCGACCTGGGTCTCCTTGAAATTGGCCACGAGGTACAGCGTCTGCACCGGCACCAGGGTCATGGTGCGGGTGCCGGCGGCCAGGAACTGGCCGACCTGCACGGTCTTGTCGCCGATGGTGCCGTCGATGGCCGCGGTCAGGCGCGTGTCCTCCAGCGCCACCCGCGCCTGGTCGGCATCGGCCTGGGCCTGCTTGAGCCCGGCACCGGCCTGGCGCAGCTGCGCCTGCCCGGCCTGGATCTGGCTCTGCGCACTTTCCACCTGCGATTGAGCGGCCTCGGCCTGGGCGCGGGCCTGGTCGCGCTGGTGCACCAGGCTTTCCAGGTGCTCGTGGGTATCGGCGCCGGAGGCCGCCAGCGGGGTGAAACGCTTCACCTCGGCCTGGGCGAACTTCAGCGTGGCCGTGGCCGAGGTCAGCTGCGCGCGTGCCTGCACCAGCTGCGAGGTGTAGCCGGCCAGGCCGGCCTCGGCCGCGGCGATGTCCGCCTCGCGCACGGCGATGGCGGCTTCGGCCTGCTGCAGTGTGGCTTTGTAGGTGCGGTCGTCGATCTGCAGCAGCGGCGCGCCCTTGCGCACGTGCTGGTCGTCGCGCACGAAGACCTCGGTGACATAGCCGTTGACGCGCGGCGCCACCGCCACGGCGTCGGCCTGCAGGTAGGCGTTGTTGGTCTCCTGCATGTAGCGGCCGACCAGCAGCCAGTGGAGGAACCATGCCAGCAACAGGATCAGCGCCAGCACGCCCACCACGATCAAGGTCCACTTCACCCGCGGGTTCTTCAGCGGCGAGGGCTTGGTCTTGCCGTTCTGGTCCTGGCCTTGCGGCGTCTGCTCAGCGTCCTGGCGCTGGGGGTCGGTGTTCTCGCTCAAGCTCGGGTCCTTGTCGGCGCTGGGGGTGGCAGCCGCGCATGGTGACCATACCCGTGCGTAGGGGCTGCGAAGGCCGATACTGTACTCGATGGTGCAGGAATAGCAAAAGCCCTGTCGCCAGGCCTTGAGCAGTCGCTGACGCTGCAACGCCCCGAGAACCCATAGGGTGGATGCCGCACCTTCGTTCAGCGCCGCCCCGGCCGCCTTGGTGGACAAGCTTCGCGTTGTCCACCCTACGCAAGTGACGCGCTGACCGCCGTAGGGTGGATGACGCTCTTCCATCCACCACCGCGCAACGAACGACGTGGACATGGCGGCATGACCGCCTCGCCGCACCGGCCGCCTTGGTGGACAAGCTTCGCATTGTCCACCCTACGCAAGTGACGCGCTGACCGCCGTAGGGTGGATGACGCTCTTCCATCCACCACCGCGCAACGAACGACGTGGGCACGTCGGCATGTCGGCCTCGCCGCTGCGGCCGCCGTGGTGGACAAGCTTCGCGTTGTCCACCCTACGCAACTGACGCGCCGATGGCCGTAGGGTGGATGGCGCTCTTCCATCCACCACCACCGCGAACCCGGCTCAAGGGCCGGCTGCAGCGTCCTGCGTGCGCTCGGTGCGCAGCATCCAGCCCCAGGCCAGCGCCGCCAGCAGGGACACGGCCACGATCATCAGCGTGGCCAACGCATTGATCTTGGGGTTCAGGCCCATGCGCACCGAGGACATGACCCGCACCGGCAAGGTCGTGGCCTCCGGGCCGCCGACGAAGCTGGCGATGACCACATCGTCCAGCGACAGGGTGAAAGCCAACAGCCAGGCCGAGGCCAACGCCGGGGCGATCAGCGGCAGGGTCACCCGGAAGAAGGTCCGCACTGGCCCGGCGCCCAGGTCCATGGCCGCCTCTTCCAGGGCCGGGTCCAGGGTCTTCAACCGCGAAGCCACCAGCACGGCGACAAAGCCCAGCGCCACGGTGGTATGGGCCAGCCAAATCGGCACCGCCCCATGCGGCGCGCTGCCGAACACGCCGCCCACGGCGACGAACAGCAGCAGCATCGACAGCCCGACCAGCACGTCGGGCATCACCAGCGGGGCGGTCACCAGCGCCGCGAACACGGTGCGACCGGCAAAGCGCCGCTGGCAGGTCAGCACCAGGGCGGCCATCGTCCCCAGCACCAGCGCGGTGTTGGCCGTCCAGAACGCCACCTTCAGGCTGACCCAGGCCGCGGCCAGCATCGGCCCGTCGTGCAACAGCGCGCCATACCAGCGCAGCGAGACACCCGACCACACCGTGGCCAGGCGCGAGTCGTTGAAGGAGTACGCCATCAACAGCACGATGGGCAGGTAAAGGAACGCCAGACCCAGCGCCAGCACTACCGCCCGCCACCGCGTTGCGCGCACGCCGCTCACCGGTCCGAGGGCGCCAGCTGGCGCCGCTGCAGCCGCTCGAACAGCGCGAGGGGCAGCACCAGCGTGGCCAGCATCGCCACGGCCATCGCCGAGGCCCGTGGCCAGTCGCGGTTGGCGAAGAACTCGTTCCACAGCACCCGCCCGATCATGCGCGTGTCCGGTCCGCCCAGCAGTTCGGGGATCACGTACTCGCCCATCACCGGCACTGCCACCAGCAGGCAACCGGCCAGGATGCCGGCGCGCGACAGCGGCAGGGTGATCGCCAGGAATGCGCGCCAGGGCGTGGCGCCCAGGTCATGGGCCGCTTCCAGCAGGCGCGCGTCGTGCCGGACCAGGTTGGCGTACAGCGGCAACACCATGAAAGGCAGGTAGCAGTAGACGATGCCCAGGTAGGCGGCCAGCGGCGTGTAAAGCAGCTGGCGTCCCTCGATCCAGCCGAGCGTGCGCAGCAGGTCGATCACACCCAGCCTGTCCAGCCACAAGCCCAGCGGGCCGTTGGCCTTGAGCAGGCCGATCCAGGCGTAGGCGCGCAGCAGGAAGGAGGTCCACGACGGCAACACCACCAGCATCAGCGCCAGGCTGCGGCGCGCCGGCGACAGCTGCGCCATGCAGTAGGCGATCGGATAGCCGACCAGCAGCGTCAGCGCCGTGGACACCAGCGCGATGCGCAGCGAGCCCAGGTAGGCCTGCACATAGCCCGGCGTGGTGAACAGCGCGCGGTAGTTGTCCAGGTGCGCCTGCCAGGCGATGCCGTCTGCAGTGACGGCCCACAGCGGGGTGTACGGCGGCCTGGCGATGGCCACCGACGCCAGCGAGATCTTCAGCACGATCAGCAACGGCACGGCGAACAACAGGATCATCCACACCGAGGGCACGCCAATCAGCGCCCAGCGCCCCCCACGCCCGCCCTCGCCCACCGTTGCCTTGCGGCCGCGCGCGCTCATTCGCACAGCACCACGCCATCGCGGGCATCCCACCACAGCCACACCGTCTCTCCAGGCGAGACACCCTGCCCCTGCGGGACACGGGTGTTGGCCGCATCGACCATGACCTGCTGGCCGCTGGCCAGACGCAGGTGGTGGATCGAATGCCGCCCGAAATAGGCCGACTCCTCGACCACGCCCTGCACCCGGTTGTAGGGCTGGTCGGGCGGCGCATGCGCGATCCGCAGCTGCTCGGGCCGCAGCGCCAGGGCCACGGCCTGTCCCGGCGCGGCCGCCACGGTCTCCAGCCGCAGCGGCGCCGCCATGTCCGCCGACTGCAGGACCAGACCGCCCTGCCCGTCGCGCACGACCACGGCCTCGAACAGGTTGACCGAGCCGATGAAACGCGCGGCGAAGCGGCTGTTGGGCTGCTCGTAGATCTGGCTGGGCGTGCCGATCTGGCGGATACGTCCGGCGTCCATCAGCGCGATGCGCCCGGCCATGGCCATGGCCTCTTCCTGGTCGTGGGTGACCAGCACGCAGGTCACCCCGCTGCGCTTGAGAATGGCCGCCAGCTCGAACTGCATGGTCGTGCGCAGCTGGCGGTCCAGGGCCGCCATCGGCTCATCCAGCAGCAGCAGCTTCGGCCCGCGGGCCAGCGCCCGCGCCAGGGCCACGCGCTGCTGCTGGCCGCCGGACAGCTGGTGCGGCTTGCGTTGGGCCAGCGCCTCCAGCTGCACCAAAGCCAGCATCTGCGCCACGCGTTCGGCGATCCGCGGCTTGGACAGGCGCGCCTGCTGCAGGCCGAAGGCGATGTTCTGGCGCACGCTCATGTGCGGGAACAGCGCATAGGACTGGAACATCATGTTCACCGGCCGCGCATGCGGCGGCAGCCCAAGCAGCGACTGGCCATCGAGCTCGATCGTGCCGGCGTCCGGCGTCTCCAGGCCGGCCAGGCAGCGCAGCAGCGTGGACTTGCCGCAGCCGGAGGCACCGAGCAGGGCGAAGATCTCGCCGCGGCCGATCTCCAGGTCGGTCTCATCCAGGGCCAGCGTGTGCGCGAAGTGCTTGCGCACCGCACGCAGGCGCAGGTAGGCGCCCGGCGCCGCCGCCTCGGTCTCACCCATCGTCAACGCCCGGTCTTGAAGTCGTCCCACACGCGGGTGTACAGCCTGTCCGTTTCCGGCGCGATGACGGCGAAGGTGAACAGCGCGTCCTGCACATCCTGGGGTGGGTAGATGGCCGGGTCGTTGGCGATGGCAGTTTCCATCAGCGCGCGCGAGGCCGGCACCGGGTTGGGGTAGCTGATGGCATCGGAATTCTTCGCCGCCACCGCCGGGTCGAGCAGCGTGTCGATGAAGGCGTAGGCGTTGTCCACGTTCTTGGCATCCTTCGGGATGGCCAGCACGTCCACGTACAGCGGCGCGCCTTCCCGCGGAATCGCGTAGCCGATGTTCACCCCATTGCCGGCCTCGCGCGCACGGTTGCGCGCCTGGATGACATCGCCCGACCAGCCCACCACCAGGCAGGTGTCGCCATTGGCCAGGCCGTCGATGTACTGGGAGGAATGGAAGTTGGTGACGTAGGGGCGGATGCGCTTCAGCAACGCCGCCGCCTTGTCGATCACCGCCGGCTCGGCGCTGTTGGGATCCTCGCCCAGGTACTTCAGCGCGATGGGAATGAGCTCGCTCGGCGTGTCCAGCAGGGTCACGCCGCAGTCGGAGAACTTGGAGATCAGCTCCGGCTTGAAGATGATGTCCCAGCTGCTGGTCGGCGCAGTGCTGCCCAGGCGCGCCTCGACCGCCTCCACGTTGTAGCCCACGCCCGTGGTGCCCCACATGTAGGGCACGCCGTAGGTGTTGCCTGGGTCCTGCGCGGCCATGCGCCGCAGCAGCGCCGGGTCCACCTTGGCCAGGTTGGGCAGCCTGGACTTGTCCAGTGGCTGGAACACCCCCGCCTGCACCTGTCGCGCCAGGAAATTCAGCGTGGGCACCACCACGTCGTAGCCGGTGGCCCCGGCCAGCAGGCGCGCCTCCACCATCTCGTTGCTGTCGAAGACGTCGTAGGTCACGCGCACGCCGGTCCTGCGCTCGAACGCCGGCACCGTGTCATCGGCCAGGTAGTCGTTCCAGTTGTAGACGTTGAGCACCTTGCTGGGCCCGGCCGGACCTTCCGGCTTGCCGCAGGCCGCCAGCAGGCCGGCCGCTGCCAGCGCGCCGCCCAGCATCCATGTCTTGATTGCGTACATCTTCACCTCGGTCTTGCTGGTCGCCCGCACCGGCACGGGTGCGAAGCGACGCGATCCCCGGACTTTACCCTGTGCCCCACGGACGAGGCGATGCCTGCGCGGCCCGCCCGCGCCGGGCGCACGCCGTGGCCGCCGCTAAAGTCCGCAGGCCCAGTGCCGATACCGCAGGCAGACCTACACGGACCGACGACCTTGATGCTTGCCAGCGCTGCGGTGCTGTCGCACCAACCCACGACCGGCGAGTCGCTCCCCCAGCGCGTGCTGGTCATGGAGAACTCGCGCGCGTTCACTGGGATGCTGCGCGAGGCCATCGAAACCCGGCTGGAGATCCCGGTCACCGTGGCCAGCTCGCTGGCCGAGGCGCAGCGCGTCATCGAGCAGGACGGCCCCTGGTTCCTGGCCCTGACCGGCCTGACCGTGGCCGATGGCGATGCCGACACCATCGTGTCCTTCTTCGCCGAGCACAGCATCCCCACGGTGGTGGTCAGCGGCTTCTACGACGAGAAGCTGCGCCAGCGCATCCTGGGCCAGCACGTGATCGACTACGTGCTCAAGAGCACGCCGGACAGCGTGGATTACCTGGTGTGGCTGGTGCGTCGACTGGAGCGCAACCGCCGCATCGCCGCCCTGGTGGTGGACGACTCGGCCTCGGCCCGCGCCTACGCCGGCGGCCTGCTGCAGCTGTACGGCTACCGCGTGCTGGAGGCCGAGGATGGCGAGCGCGGCCTGCAGATGCTGGAGAGCAATCCCGACATCCGCCTGGCCATCGTCGACCAGGAAATGCCCGGCATGGAAGGCACCGAGTTTGTCCGCCGCCTGCGCGCCAGCCGCGCGCGCGACCGCCTGGCGGTGATCGGGCTGTCGGGCAACTCCGACGTCTCGCTGATCCCGCGCTTCCTCAAGTCCGGGGCCAACGATTTCCTGCGCAAGCCATTCTCGCGCGAGGAATTCTTCTGCCGCGTCTCGCAGAACATCGACCAGCTGGAACTGGTCGGTACGCTGCAGGACCTGGCCACCCGCGATTACCTGACCGGCCTGCCCAATCGCCGGCACTTCATCGAGCGCGGCCTGCGCCTGCTGCCGCGCCTGCAGGCCGAGCAGCGCCCGGTGGCTGCGGCGATGCTGGACATCGACCATTTCAAGCGCGTCAACGACACCTGGGGACACGAGGCCGGCGACCTGGCGATCCAGGCGGTGGCCAACGCGGTGCAGGCACACGCGCGCGAGCAGGACATCGTCGGACGCTTCGGCGGCGAGGAGTTCGTGCTGCTGTCGCCGGACCTGGATCTGGACCAGGCCAACGCGCATTTCGAAAGCCTGCGCGAGCGCATCCGCGACCTGGAGGTGCCCATCGGCGGGGAGATCCTGCGCCTGACCGTCAGCGTGGGCGTCTGCGTCAGCACCGACGACAGCGCGCGCGAGGACCTGCTGCGCAACCTGCTGGCCGAAGCCGACCGCCGCATGTACCTGGCCAAGGCCGAGGGCCGCAACCGGGTCAAGGCGCTGGCCTGAATCAGCGGAAGTTGTTGCTTCGCAGCCCACCTGGCCCGGCCGTGCTTCGGCCTCAACTGGCCCTGGCGGGCCGAACCAGCGACAGCGCCAGCAAGGTCAACACCGCGGCGGCCGACAGATACCAGCCCACCGAGGCCAGGCCGTAGCGAGCGGCCAGCCAGGTCGCCACGTAAGGCGCCGGCGCGGCGCCGACGATGCTGGCGAAGTTGAACGACAGCGACGAGCCGGTGTAGCGCACCTCGGTGGGATACAGCTCGGCCAGCAGCGTGCCCACCGGGCCGTAGGTCAGGCCCATGGCGAAGAAGCCCAGCGACAGGAAGGCCAGCACCATCATGGGTTGGCCGGCCAGGAACAACCTGGACATGACCAGGCCGAAGCAGAAGATCGCCAGGCTGGCCCACATCATCGCCGTGCGCGTGTTGCGCTTGTCGCCGTAGCGCGCGGAAATGGGAATGCCGGCAGCGAAGAACAGGATGCCCACCAGCTGCAGCAGCAGGAACTGCCCACGGCTGTACTGCAGTGTGGTGGTGCCGTAGCCCAGGGCGAACACCGTCATCAGGTAGAACAGCACGAAGGTGGCGAAGGCCCCCAGCGTGCCGATCACCACCGGCCCGGCGTGCCGGGTGAACACCGTCCGCAACGGCAGGCGCACGCGGGTGTTGCGATCCAGCGCCCGCTGGAAGTCCGGCGTCTCGTGGATCTTCAGGCGGACCCACAGCCCCACCCCCACCAGCAGCGCACTGGCGATGAAGGGCAGCCGCCAGCCCCAGGCTAGGAATTGCGCGTTGCTCATCACCGCACCCAGCAGCAGAAACGAACTGGCCGACAGGAAGAACCCCAGCGGCGCGCCCAGCTGCGGGAACATGCCGTACCAGGCGCGCTTGCCGGGCGGTGCGTTCTCCGTGGCCAGCAGCACCGCCCCGCCCCACTCGCCGCCCAGCCCCAGGCCCTGGCCGAACCGGCACAGGGTCAACAGCACCGGCGCCATCACGCCGATGCTCTGGTAGGACGGCAGCAGGCCGATCAGCACCGTGGAAATGCCCATGGTCAGCAGCGCGGCCACCAGCGTGGCCTTGCGCCCGGTGCGGTCGCCGAAATGGCCGAACAGGGCCGAGCCCACCGGCCGGGCGACGAAGGCCACCGCAAAGGTCGCCAGCGAAGACAGCGTGGCGGCGGTGTCATCGCCCGGCGGAAAGAACAGATGCGGAAACACCAGCACCGCCGCCGTGGCGTAGATGTAGAAATCGAAGAACTCGATCGTGGTGCCGATCAGGCTGGCCAGCAGCACGCGGGCCGGCGAGTTCACGGGGGCGGGGGCGGCGGCAGTGGACATCGTGAGGAACAACCCATCCGGTAAAGCCGGGCGATTCTGGCACGTTTGCCGGCGCGGCGAAGGATTGGTTGCAGCGGTGACCAGCGCGGCGCGCGCGTACGCTCAGGGCCTGGGCAACACCTGCAGGAGCCGGTCCAGGCCACCTGCGTCGATCGCCACGTCGGCCTGTTCGCGCACCCGGGCCTTGGCGTGGTAAGCCACGGAAAGACCGGCTGCCTGCATCATCGGGATGTCGTTGGAACCATCGCCCACGGCGATCGTCGCGGTGGGCGCCACGCCCAGCAGCGAGGCCACGTCCAGCAGCGTGGCCCGCTTGACCGCGCCATCGCAGACATCGCCCCAGGCCTGCGGCACGACGCGCCCGGTCAGCTGGCCGTGCTCGATCTCCAGCAGGTTGGAGCGCACGAAATCCAGGCCCAGCCGCTGGCGCAGGCGCTCGGCGAAGAAGGTGAAGCCGCCGGAGACCAGCAGCACTTTCAAACCCGCCTGGCGGCAGGCCCCCACCAGCGCCTCAGCGCCGGGGTTGAGCTGCAGCCGCGTGTCGTACACCGCCTGCAGCGCCTGCACCGGCACGCCTTGCAGCAGCGCCACGCGCGCCAGCAGGCTCTGCCGGAAATCAGGGATGTCCCCGCGCATGGTGGCCTCGGTGATCGCCGCCACTTCCGCCTTCTTGCCCACCGCCTCGGCGATCTCGTCGATGCACTCGATGTCGATCAAGGTCGAGTCCATGTCGAAGGCGATCAGGCGATAGTCCGGCAGTGGGCGCGGGGCCACGCCCTGGCGCAGGAACAGGCCGGGCGGCAGCAGGTCGGGCTGGACGGGGAGCAGATCGCGCATGCGGTGGAAGCGCTGGCAACGGGGCGCGCCAGCATAGCCGCTTGCAGGGGCCGCAGCCACGCATCCAGGCCGGTGCGGGCAGGCAGGCGTTACCCTTGGCGCTTCCTTCTGCACTGCCGGAGCCGCGCATGAGCGCCGAGTCCACTCCCTCGCCATCGCTGGCGGACTACTACGCCGAGCAGGCCGCGCAGGCGCCGGACAACCTGGACGCGTTCTGGCTGCCCTTCACCGCCAACAAGGCGTTCAAGGCCAGACCGCGCCTGCTGGCCAGCGCCTCGGGCATGTACTACACCGACATCGAAGGCCGCCAGATCCTGGATGCCTGCGCCGGGCTGTGGTGCGTCAACGCCGGCCACGCGCGGCCGCGCATCGTCGAGGCCATCCGCCAGCAGGTCGGCACCCTGGACTTCGCGCCCAATTTCGCCATGGCCTCGCCGCTGCCGTTCAAACTGGCCGAGCGCCTGGCGGAGCTGGCGCCGGTCGATCTGAACCACGTGTTCTTCACCAATTCCGGCTCCGAGTCGGTGGACTCGGCGATGAAGATCGCCCTGGCCTACCACCGCGTGCGCGGGCAGGGCCAACGCACGCGCTTCATCGGCCGCGAGAAGGCCTACCACGGGGTCGGCTTCGGCGGCATTTCCGTGGGCGGCCTGCCCAACAACCGCAAGTGGTTCGGGCCCGGGCTGCCCGGCGTGGACCACCTGCGCCACACCCTGGACCTGGAACGCAACGCGTTCTCCAAGGGCCTGCCGGTCCATGGCGTGGAGTGGGCCGAGGAGCTGGAGCGCCTGATCACCCTGCATGACGCCTCCACCATCGCCGCGGTGATCATCGAGCCGATCAGCGGCTCGGCCGGGGTGATCCTGCCGCCGCAAGGCTATCTCCAGCGCATCCGCCAGCTCTGCGACAAGCACGGCGTGCTGCTGATCTTCGACGAGGTCATCACCGGCTTCGGCCGGGTCGGCAAGGCCTTCGCCTCGCAGCGTTTCGGGGTCACCCCCGACCTGATGACCACGGCCAAGGGCCTGACCAACGGCTGCGTGCCGATGGGCGCGGTGCTGGTCAGCGACGGCATCTTCGAGACCTTCATGCAGGGGCCGGACAACGTCATCGACCTGTTCCACGGCTACACCTACTCCGGCCATCCGCTGGCCTGCGCCGCCGCGCTGGCGACCCTGGACACCTACGCCGAGGAGAACCTGTTCGAGAAGGCCATCGAACTGGGCGACTACTGGCAGGCCGGGCTGCACTCGCTCAAGGGCCTGCCGCATGTGGTCGATGTGCGCAACTTCGGCCTGATCGGCGCGGTGGAATTCGCCCCGCGCCCGGATGCCCACCCGGGCGCGCGCGGCTTTGAGGCCTTCACCCGCGCCTTCAACGAGGGCCAGATGCTCACCCGCATCACCGGCGACGTGCTGGCGCTGTCGCCCCCGCTGATCGTGGAGAAAGCGCACATCGACCGCATCTTCAACACCCTGGCCGAGATCATCCCCAAGCTCGACTGAGCCGCGCGCCGCCTGACCGCGGACGCGTCCGCGCCGTCGCGGTGGGCATCACGGCCTGCCGCTACACTCGACGCAATGAATGCTTCGCCGCAACAAGATCCACGCCACGCGCAACTGCGACGCATGAAGGCCCTGGCCACCGGCCTGCTGTTGCTGATGCTGGCCGGCTTCGTGCTGAGCCACCTGATGGGCCAGCACGGCATCTGGGCCTGGGTGGCGGCCTTCTGCGAGGCTGCCGCGGTCGGCGCCATGGCCGACTGGTTCGCGGTGGTGGCGCTGTTCCGGCGCCCGCTGGGGCTGCCGATCCCGCACACCGCCATCCTGCCGCGCGGCAAGGACCGGCTGGCCGACGGGCTGGCGGTGTTCGTGCGCGACCAGTTCCTGGCCCCGGACGCCCTGATGTCCAAGCTGCAGGTCTTCGACCCGGCCACGCGCCTGGGCCATTGGCTGGCCCAGCCCGAGCAGGCCCGCCGGCTGGCCGACATGGCGCGCGGCTGGGCGCTGCAGGCGCTGGACCTGCTGGACGAGAAAGCCGTGCGGCGCGCGATCCTGCGCTTCGTCGTCACCCGGCTGCGCGGCTGGAACGCCGCCGGCACCGCTGGCGAGGTCCTGGGGCTGCTGACCGCCGACGGCCGCCACCACGTGCTGCTGGACGAGGCCCTGGAGCGCATCGCGCGGTGGCTGGACGATGAGCGCATCAAGGCCCGCGCCTCCATGCTGATCGTGCGCTATGCGCGGCGCGAGTGGCCCAAGCTGGTGGGCACGGTGGACTGGATCAAGCCGATCGAGGAGATCGGCGACAGCCTGGCCGAGCGTCTGGCGCGGGCCGCGCTGGAAGAGCTGCAGCAGGTGTTGGGCGATCGCCAGCATCCCTTGCGGCAGGACTACGAACAGGCGGTGGCGCGCTACATCGAGCGCCTGCGCGAGGACCCGGCCCTGGCCGAGCGCATCGAAGGCATCAAGCAGCGCGTCATCGACCATCCCGCCGTGCAGACCTATGTGCAGGGCTTGTGGGACCAGATCCACCAGGCCCTGCGCGAGGACCTCTCGCGGACCGATTCGCGGCTGTCGGCCCACCTGGAGAACAGCCTGGTGTCGCTGGGACAATCGCTGGAACGCGACCCCGCCCTGCGCGCGGCATTGAACGAGCACATGCTCAGCGCCGCGGAAAAGCTCACCACGCGCCTGCGCAGCGGCGTGACCGAACACATCGCGCAGACGGTCAAGGGCTGGGACGAGCGCCACCTGGTGGAGCAACTAGAACTGGGCGTGGGCCGCGACCTGCAGTACATCCGCTTCAACGGCACCCTGGTCGGCGGCCTGATCGGCCTGCTGCTGCACGCGGGCAGCGTTTGGCTGGGACGCTAGAAGCCGAAGAGCGAGGAGTGAGCGCAGAGGAGTGAGGAGTGAGTGGAGGCTAGGAGTGAGCGCAGAGGAGTGAGGAGTGAGTAAAAGCAACGGCGCGTATCGTGCCGCTCTGATTTGCGTCGATCCTCGCAGCGCAGCATCCACCGCTTGCTTCCCCCCACTCCTCGCCTTAGCGCACTCCCCGCCTTCGCTCACTCCTCACTCCTCTGCGCTCACTCCTAGCCTTTGCTCACTCCTAGCCTTCGCTCACTCCTGGCCTTTGCTCACTCCTCGCCCTAAAGAATCCCTCGCCCTGGCCGATACGCATCTGAGAGGCCACCGCAGCCGGCGGCACCCATCGACAAGGAGACGCGTCATGTCCACCCGTCCCACTGTGCTGCTCTGCGACGACTCGCGGGCCCTGCGCATGCTGGCAACGCAGCAGCTGACCGATGCCGGATTCGACGTGGTCGGCGAAGCCGGCAACGGTCGCCAGGCCATCGAGCGCTATCGCGAACTTTCGCCCGACCTAGTGCTGATGGACCTGGTGATGCCCGAGTGCGATGGCAAGCAGGGCTTGAGCGGCATCCTGGCCGCGGATCCGGAGGCGCGCGTGGTGATCCTCAGCTCGCTCGGGGCACAGAGCGACATCGAGGAATGTTTGCGCCTGGGCGCCAAATCCTATTTGCAAAAACCCATCGATCCGGCGGACATGGAGCGGATCCTGCTGGGCGTGCTGGCCTGAGGCCATCCGCGCTCCACTCCCCTGGCATCGATCGAGGATTCCCATGGCAGCAAAATTCTTCGGCCAGTTCCTGCTGGAAAAAGGCGTCATCAGCGCCCAGCAGCTGCTGGACGCGCTGGACGCGCAGCGTGCGTCCAATCCCACCCTGGGCGAGCTGGCCCAGCAGCGCGGCCTGCTGACCGCCGCCCAGGCCAAACGCGTCAACGAGCGGCAGCGCGTGGAGGACCGTCGCTTCGGCGATATCGCCGAGGACATGGGCCTGCTGGACAGCACCCAGCTCGGCGAGCTGCTGGCCGCGCAGAAGGCCCAGCGCAAGCTGTTCGGCGAGATCCTGGTGGAACAGCACACGCTGGACCGTGCCCGCCTGGAGACCGAGCTGGCTGCCCATCGCCAGGAGCAGGAGGACGCCGCGCGCGCCCTGGGCGAGACCGTCAGCGCCCACCCGCTCTCGGACCTGGCCGCCAGCGCCATCAACACCAGCGTGCGGCTGTTCCCGCGCCTGTTCGGCAGCCAGTGCCAGCCGGCGCAGGCGCTGGACTCACCGCAGGCGCTTGCGGCCTACCCGGTCGGCGCGCTGGTGCGCATCCAAGCCGACCAGCCGATGGCCGTGGGCCTGGCCTGCACGGCGGACACGGCCACGCGGCTGGCCACGGCGTTCCTGTCGATCCCGCAGGAAAAATGCGACGACGAACTGGCCCTGGATGCCCTGGGTGAGGTGGTCAACGTGCTGATGGGCTACGTGGTGCGCGATGCCTTGTCCGACGATGCCCAGTACCGGGCCTTCCCGCCCGAAACCCGCACGCCGCTGGCCCAGGCCATGGGCGCCTCGCCGTGCGCGCTGGCCATTGGGATGAGCTCCCAGCTGGGCGACTTCGCGCTGCTGGTCTGCCGCTAGCGCCATTCCGCACGCGCCAACGGCTGCATGAACTCGGCTCGCCAACAATTCTTGTTGGCGAGCCGTTTTTGTTGGGGAGGCCTTCACAGTTTTTCGCTCCGGCGTCGGCGTCCACTTCGCTTTCACCCGAGCCGGTTGCAGACTCGAAACGTGAACGCAGCATGCTGATCCAGCGTGCCGCGGCCGCGACGAAGCACTGCAACGGCAACGTGCCCACCATGGTCAGGCGCCGCTGTGCCGCGGGGGGGATGCGCGTGGCCTCACCGCCACGGATGGACATGCCTCCCTGCTGCGCACGCAGCACCGGCCATCGGTTGGGACAGGGGAGAAACACAGGTAATGTCCACCTCGGACACCACACCCATCCTGGATGGGGTCATGCTGTCCCCGGCCCGCAACGCCGCCTGGCTGCTGGTCGCCGGACTCATCGCGGCGGTGCTGATCGCCCTGTCGCTGCAGCGGCACAACGTCACCGAACAACAGGACCGCTTCGCCCAGCTCACCGATGACGTGGTGGGCGCCCTGCAACAGCGCATGGAGATGTACGAGCACGGCCTGCGCGGCGCGCGCGGCGCGGTGATGACCGCCGGCGGCGAAGACGCCATCCGCGAGCGGTTCGTCGCCTACAGCCGCTCGCGCGATTATCCGCGTGAGTTTCCCGGCTCGCGCGGGTTCGGCTACATCCGGCGGGTGCCGCAGGCCGAGGAAGCGGCCTTCGTGGCCCAGGCCCGGGCCGATGGCATCGCCGATTTCAGCGTGCGCCAGTTCGCGCCGCACCCGGGCGACCGTTACGTCATCCTCTACATCGAACCGCAGGGCCCCAACTCCCCGGCATTAGGGCTGGATATCGCCTCCAACCCCGTGCGGCGCGAAGCGGCCGAGCGCGCCGCGCAGAGCGGCCAGGCCGTGCTCACCCATCCCATCGCGCTGTACGAGAACGGCACGGCGCGCCAGGACTTCCTGTTGCTGCTGCCGGTCTATCGCAACGGCGCGCCCGTTGCCACGCCGGCCGAGCGCATCGCCGCCACGATCGGCTGGACCTATGCGCCGCTGCGCATCCGCGAAGTGCTGCAGAGCTTCGACGAAGACCACGCCGACTACGCGCTGCGCATCGTCGATGCGGCCAGCCGCGACACCCCGTTCTTCGAAAGCGGCAGCTTCGCGCCCGCGGGCAAGTCCTCGCGCCTGAAGAACAGCCGCGAGCTGGACGTCTACGGCCGCCGCTGGTTATTGACGGTGCAGGCGACCCCGGAGTTCCTGCGCTCGCTCAACCAGATCTCGCCCTGGATCGCGGGCGGCTCGGTGCTGCTGGTGACGCTGCTGCTGTCCGGCCTGGCCTATGCGGTGGGCATCGGCCGCCAGCGCAGCCAGCAGATCCTGGCGGCGCAGGCGCGCCTGGGGGCCATGGTGCAGAGCTCCAGCGAAGCCATCATCACCGAGGAAGCCCAGGGCATCATCACCCACTGGAATCCCGCCGCCGAGCGCGCCTTTGGCTATACCGCCGAAGAAGCGGTGGGCCAGTCGATGCAGCGGCTGATCGGCGAAGGGCTCGCCGAGGCCGGCACGGACGCGGTGCGCGATGAGGGCGGCGCCCGCAAGGTCAGCCTGCGCCACCGCGATGGTCACCGCGCGCGCATGCTCACCACCCAGTCGCCGCTGCTGAACCGCCAGGGCCAGCGCGTGGGCACCTCGCATTTCTTCCACGACCTCTCGCGCCAGCTGCAGGCCGAGGAACAGTTCGGGATCGTGGTGGAAGCTTCGCCCAGCGCGCTGCTGGTGCTCGATGCCGACAGCGTGATCCAGCAGGCCAACCGGCGCGCCGAGGAACTGTTCGGCCGTCCGCGCCCGGCCCTGGTCGGCCTGCCGCTCACCAGCCTGCTGCCGACGGACCTGCATGCGGCCCAGCAGCAGGCGATGCAGGAGCTGGTGCAGTCGCCCGACTCGCCGCCGGTCTCGCTGGGCAGCGATGTCTACATCGCCCGTGAGGACCTGAGCCAGATCCCGGTGGAGATCGGACTGAGCCCGATGCGTGCGGACGGTCATGCCCAGATCCTGGCGACCATCACCGACATCTCCGAGCGCAAGCGCGCCGAGTACGAGATCCACCAGCTCAACGCCACGCTGGAACAGCAGGTGGCCGAGCGCACGCGCCAGCTGGTGGCCACCAGCACCCTGCAGCGCGCGATCACCTCCCATGCCGGCTACGCCATCATCGCCTCGGACAGCGCCGGTCGCATCACCCTGTTCAACCCCGCCGCTGAAAAGATGCTCGGCTACAGCGCCGCCGAGCTGCTGGGCAGGAAGGGCGTGGACGTGCTGCTGGATCCGGAAGAGCTGCGCGAGCGCGCCGGCCCGCTGGCGCAGGATCCGGCGCAGCCGATGAACTTCTTCGAGACGGTCGTTTCCGGCGCGGGCACGGGGCGCAGCGTCACCGAGGAGTGGACCCACATCGCCAAGGACGGGCGGCGCATCCCGCTGCTGTTGACCATCAGCACGCTGCGCGACGAGCACGAGCAGGTGATCGGCTTCCTCGGCATGGGCCTGGACCTGACCGAGCGCAAGCAGCACGAGGAAGCCCTGCGCCAGGCGATCAGCGCGGCCGAGGCGGCCAACCGCTCCAAGAGCGATTTCCTGGCCAACATGAGCCATGAGATCCGCACGCCGATGAACGCCATCCTGGGCATGCTGTACCTGCTCGAACGCGGCGAGCTTTCCCCGCCCGTGCGCGAGATGACCCGCAAGATCGACATCTCCGCGCGCGCCCTGCTGTCCATCATCAACGACGTGCTGGACTTCTCCAAGATCGAGTCGGGGCGGATCGACCTGGAGAACACCGCCTTCGACCTGGGCGAACTGCTGGAGAACATCGCCACGCTGATGACCTCGGCGGTCAGCGTCAAGCCGGTGGAAATGGTGGTGGAGGCCCCGCCCGATGGCGCGCGCTGGCTGCTGGGCGACTCGCTGCGCCTGAGCCAGGTGCTGATCAACCTGGTGGGCAATGCGATCAAGTTCACCGACCGCGGCGAGATCGTGCTGTCGGTGCGCAAGTTCCGCAGCGAGTCGCCGGGCAAGGTCAAGCTGCTGTTCTCCGTGCGCGATACCGGCATCGGCATCCCCAAGGAAAAGCAGGACCTGATCTTCTCGCCATTTCATCAGGCCGACACCTCCACCACCCGACGCTTCGGCGGCAGTGGCCTGGGCCTGACCATCAGCCGCCGGCTGGTGGAGCTGATGGGCGGCGAGCTGCAGGTCTACAGCGCGCCCGGCCGCGGCAGCGAGTTCTACTTCGCCATCTCCTTCGGGCTGAGCGAGGGCACCGCCCCGGCCGTGTCCACCGAGGATCCCAAGCGCGTGCTGGTGGTGGACGACCACGACCTGGTGCGCCGCAACCTGGTGCACATCATCGAAGGCTTCGGCTGGAGCGCGGTTGATGCGCCCAGTGCGCAGGCGGCGCTGGACCTGCTGTCCGAGGCCGATGCCGGCACCAGCCCGTTCGATGCCTACGTGCTGGACTGGCGCATGCCCGGCATGGACGGCATTGCCCTGGCCAGTGCCCTGCGCGCGCGCCAGGGCAACGGGCGCGAGCCGGTGATCATCATGGTGACCTCCTACGAGCGCAATCTGCTGGACGAGAAGATGCCCGGCGGCCTGGTCGATGCGGTGCTCACCAAGCCGGCCACCAGTTCCTCCTTGTTCAACGCCCTGGGCGAGGCCATGGGCCGGCGCGAAGCGCCGCGCCTGCGCGGCCCGGACAGCAAGCGCCTGGGCGGGCTGCGCCTGCTGGTGGTCGATGACAGCGAGTACAACCGCGAGGTGGCCCAGCGCATCCTGGAGAGCGAGGGCGCCAGCGCCGAGCTGGCCGAGAACGGCGAGGAAGCGATCAAGCTGATCGAGACCGATCCGTCGCGCTTCGACGTGGTGCTGATGGACGTGCAGATGCCGGTGATGGATGGCTACCAGGCCACGCGCGTGATCCGCGCGTCGCCGCAGATGAGCCACCTGCCGGTGATCGCGCTGACCGCCGGCGCCTTCCGCCAGCAACAGGACGCGGCCGTGGCCAGCGGCATGAGCGGCTTTGTGGCCAAGCCCTTCGACGTGCAGCAGCTGATCGAGGCGATCCAGCGGCTGGCCCCGGCGCTGAGCTCGAGCTCGCGGCTGGACCCCACCGCGGAGATCACCGCCGCGGTGCCGGCCATCACCGTGCATGCGCCGGACCTGTCGGACACGCCGGTGCTGGACACCCAGCGCGGCCTTGAGCAATGGGGCGAGGAAGCTCCCTACAAGCGCTACCTGTTGCGGTTCCTGCGTGACTATCACGCCCCGGCCCCGATCCTGCGCCAGCTGGTCCAGCAGGGAGATCGATCCCCCGCGATCTCCTTCGTGCACAAGATGCGTGGCGCCACCGCCTCCCTGGCCCTGCTGCGGCTCAGCCGCGTGGCGGGCCGGATCGAGGAGGCGCTGTATGGCGACAACGACGTCTCCGAGCTGCTGGATGTGCTGGAGCACGCCACCGCGCAGGCGCACGCGGCCATCGCCGCCTACGCCGATGGGACGGAGCTGGAGGAACCGGGTGAGGCCTCCGGCGACTGGGTCGCGGCCCTGTCGCCGGAGGCGCTGACCGCACTGCAGCAACTGCTGCACGCCCTGGACAGCGACGACCCGGCGGAAATGGAAGCGCAGCTGCATGGCCTGCACGGCTTGCTCCCGGCGTTGGTCCTGGAAACGCTGCACGCCCAGGTCGACGCCTTCGCCTTCCGCGAGGCGGAAGCCGATGTGCGGCAATGGATTGCCCAGCACGACGGCACCGCCCCGCCCGGACACGGGCGCTAGGAAAGACGAGGGAACATGGCCCAGCGCCCCATCCTGTGCGTGGATGACGAACCCAACAACCTGGCGTTGCTGCGCCAGATCCTCCAGGGCGACCATCGCCTGGTGTTCGCCCGCAACGGCGGCGAAGCCCTGGCGGCGGTGGCCAAGCACGACCCGGCCCTGATCTTGATGGACGTGGAGATGCCGGACATGGACGGCTACAGCGTGGCCATCAAGCTCAAGCAGGACCCGCGCACGGCGCGCATCCCGGTGATCTTCGTCACCGCCCTGAACAAGGACACCGACGAGCGCGTGGGCTTCGAGGCAGGCGGCGTGGATTACCTCACCAAACCGGTGTCGGCCTACGTGCTGCGCGCACGCGTGCGCACCCATCTGTCGCTGGTGCAGGCCTCGGCCCTGGAGCAGAGCTATCGCGACGCGATCCAGATGCTGTCCATCGCCGGCCACTACAACGATAGCGACACCGGCAGCCATGTCTGGCGCATCGGCGCCTACGCGCGTGCGCTGGCGCTTGCGCTGGGCTGGGACGAGCAGCGCGCCGCCCTGCTGGAACAGGCCGCGCCGCTGCACGACACCGGCAAGATCGGCATTCCCGACGCGGTGCTCAAAAAACCCGGCCCGCTCACCCCAGAGGAATGGGTGGTGATGCGCACGCATCCCTCCATCGGCCACAAGATCCTCAGCCAGTCAGCCGCTCCGCTGTTCCAGCTGGCGGCGGAGATCTCGCTGAACCACCATGAGCGCTGGGACGGCAGCGGCTACCCCAACGGGCTGGCTGGCGCGGCCATCCCCGAGTCGGCCCGGATCATCGCGGTGGTGGACGTGTTCGACGCGCTCAGCGTGCGCCGCCCGTACAAGGAGCCCTGGCCGCTGGACAAGGTCCTGCAGACCCTGGACGAGGGCGCAGGCACCCACCTGGACGCACGTATGGTGCGGACCTTCCACGACATCCTGCCGCGCATCCTGGAGCTGAAGGCCTACTGGGACGCGCGCGAGCAGTCCGAGGCGAACCCGCTGCCACAGTAAGGGTGCGCGCGCAGGCGCAGCGCCGCCGACGCCCGCGCAATTTTGCCCTCCGAACCGCGCGCTACGGCCCGCTCAGTCGATCAAGCGCGTCAGCCGCCACGCGCGATGGATGCGCGCGTTGCGCTCGAAATCCTGCGGGATGGTGGCCGCGCTGATCTCCTGGCAGCGCGCGAACTCGGCCACGCCGGCCTCGTCCAGCTTGAAGCGGCGGAAGTTGTTGGAGAAGTACAGCACCCCGCCGGTGGCCAGCCGCGCCGTGGCCGCGCGCAGCAGGCGCAGCTGCTCGCGCTGCACGTCGAAATCCTCGGCACGGGCGGAATTGGAGAAGGTCGGCGGGTCGCAGAAGATCACATCGAAGCGATGCCGCTCGGCCTCCAGCCAGGCCACCGCATCGGCCTGTACCAGCTGGTGCTGCTGGCCCCCGTGACCATTGAGCGCCAGGTTCTCCGCGCACCACTGCAGGTAGGTGCCCGACAAATCCACGCTGGTGGTGGAGGCCGCGCCGGCCACCGCGGCCTGGACGCTGGCCACGCCGGTGTAGCAGAACAGGTTGAGGAACCGCTTGCCGCGCGCCTCGTCCGCCATCCGCGCGCGCAGCGGGCGGTGGTCCAGGAACAGCCCGGTGTCCAGGTAATCGAACAGGTTCACCCGCAGCAGCGCACCGTGCTCGCGCACGGTGATGAACTCCCCGCGCTGGTCGAAGCGACCGTACTTGCTGCCGCCCTTGCCCTTGGCGCGGGACTTGATGGCCACCTGTTCCTTGGGCACCTGGAACACCTCGCGCACGGCCGTCAGCAGCTCGCTGAAACGGCGGCGCACATCGGCTTCCGGGATCTCGCTGGGCGCGGCGTATTCCTGCACATGCAGGAAGGTGCGGGCGGCGCCGCCCTCCTCGGTGTACACATCGATGGCCGCGGCGTACTCGGGCAGGTCGGCATCGTAGATGCGATAGCAGCCGATGCCCTCGCGCTGCAGCCAGCTCTTGAGCTTGCGCTGGTTCTTGCGCAGGCGATTGACCACCATCTGCGCGCCTTCGGTGAGCGCGCGCGGTTCGCTTGCCACGCGCTGCGGCGGCGCCACGGGGTCGCAGACGATCAGCGCGCACTCGATGGCGCCGTTGAACAGCTGGTACTTCTTGCTGGCGCGCAGGCCGGTGGCATAGGCCAGCTCCGCGCTGCCGCACAGCAAGCTGGCGGCCCACTGCGGCACGGCCTTGCGCAGGCCATCGCCGATGCTGCGATACAGCGCCGCATCAGCCTGCAGGCGCTCGTCGTAGGGCGGATTGCACACCACCAGACCCTGGCTGAGCGCGCCTTCGGCATTGGCCGGGGCCTGCAGGTCGGCGATGTCGCCAGTCCGCAGCTGCAGCAGGCCGGCAAGCCCGGCCAGCACGGCGTTGTCCTCGCTGGCGCGAATCGCGCCCCGCGACAGATCGCTGCCGAAGAACACCGGCTTGAGCGCGGCGCGGCCGGCACGCTCGCGTGCGACCGCCTCGGCGTGCAGCTCGCGCCAGGCGGCGCGGTCGAACCCGGTCCAGCGCGAGGGCAACTGGTTGCCATGCCGTTGCAGACCCGGCGCCACATCGGCCGCCATCAGCGCGCCCTCGATCAGCAGCGTGCCGCTGCCGCACATCGGATCCAGCAGCGCCCCGCCGTCCTGGTAACGCTTGGGCCAACCACCGCGCAGCAGCACCGCCGCGGCCAGGTTCTCCTTCAACGGCGCCTCGTTCTGCTGCGCGCGCCAGCCGCGGCGATGCATCGGCCCGCCGCTGAGGTCCACCGAAACCGTGGCGATGCCCTTGCGCAGGGACAGGTTCAGGCGCAGGTCGGGCGTCTCGGTGTCCACGTTGGGACGCTCCATGCCCTGCCCGCGCAGGCGATCGACCACCGCATCCTTCACCCGCTGCGCCGCGAAGCGCGCGTGGGTGATGGCGGGGCCGGACACATGCGCATCCACCGACAAGGTATCGCCCGCGGCCAGATGGGTCTCCCAGGGCAAGGCGGCCACGCCCGCGTACAGCGCGGCATCGTCGGCGCATTCGAAACTTCCCAGCGGCCACAGCACGCGGCTGGCCAGGCGCGACCACAGCACCATGCGCTGGGCATCGCGCAGCTCACCCTCGGCATTGACGCCGGACACGGTGGCGGTGGCGCGGGTGGCGCCCAGGGCCAGCAGCTCGTCGACGAGCAGGTATTCCAGACCCTTGGCGCAGGAAACGAAGAAGTTCAACGGGGGTGCCTCACGGCTCGCGGGCCGATTGATGACGGGAAGAAAACCTCAAGCCCGGTCCGCGCGCCTTGGCGGCGCTCGTAGGCGGCGCGCGTTCGGCGCTGGAGGTTCAGAGCAAGGCCAGCAGCTGCGCGAAGGCCTCGGCGCAGGTATCCACGTGCTTGCCGAGGCGATGGTCGTCATCGACCAGCAGCAGGCGCGCGCGGCGCGTGTGCGCCCAGTTGATCACCGCACCGGCCGGGATCAGCTCGTCGTCCCAGCCATGCACGATCGACACCGGCACCGCGGCCGCGTCCAGATCCGGCATGGGGCCCATCTGCGTGGGCGGGGCCAGCAGGAACAGCCCGTGCGTGGTGACCTGCAGGGACACCTGCGCGGCGATGTAGGCGCCCAGGCTGGACCCCACCAGCACCAGCGGGCCGCGCTTGGCCGCGGCCTCGGCCAGCCCGCGCAGGCGCATCAGGCGCGAGGCCACATCGCCCAGCTGGCTGATGTCGGCGCGGGCGTCCAGGTCGCGATAGTCCGGGCGCTCATGGGTCCAGCCCAGGCGCTCGGCGACCTCGGCCAGCGCGGTCACCTTGACGGCGTCCGGGCCGCTCTCGAAGCCATGGGAAAGAATGCAATGTCCGCGAATCACAGCGCCTCCACCTTGTCGCCTACCGAAAAACGCCCGCCCTCGATGATGCGGGCACACAGGCCGCCATGCCCGCGCATGGCGTTGTAGCCACCGGGCCCGAGCGCATCTTCCATGCGCGAGCACGGATCGCAGGGCTCGGTGCCTTCCAGCACCACCTCGCCGATGCGGAAGCGGCGCGCCTTCAGTGCGATCAGCGGGATGCCCGAGACCACCACGTTGCGCCGCAGCTGCGCCGGCAGCAGCCGCTCGTGCCCGGCCAGGGCGGCGATCACCGGCAGGTGTTCGGCCTGGATCAGGGTCAGCCCGCGCTTGCCGCTGCCGCCCTTGTAGCGGTCGCCGGCCAGACCGCCACCGGCGCTGGCATCGGCGTAGGGCATCTCCAGCATCGGCCGGTCGCGCGCCGGCCGCAGGCCGATCCACTGCACCTGCCCGGCCCGCGGCAAGGTGGACATCAGCCGGGCGAGCGGCGAGTCGGGATGGAAGGGCATGCGGGCTCCGTGGCGATGCGGCGTGGGCGACCAAGACCGCACAGTTTACTTGACTGGCCGGCCCAGCCCGGCCGCGCATGCCTGACGTGCCCGGCCCCGACCCTCTAACATGCGCGGCCATGTCCCCGCCCTTCTCCGAGCCCGCCGCGCCGGCCTACCTGCCGTTGCCCTACGAGGCCCTGCTGGCGCCGCGCCCGCTGGCGCAGGTGGACCTGCTGGTCGTGCATTGCACCGAGCTGCCGGACCTGGCCATGGCCCGCCAGTACGGCGAGCAGGTCCGCTACGCGGCCGGCACCGGCAACAGCGGCCATTACTACATCGACCGCGACGGCAGCACGCAGTGCTGGGTGGCGCCCGAGCGCATCGCCCACCACGTGCGCGGCCACAACCCGCGCTCGATCGGGGTGGAGCTGGTCAACACGGGGCGTTACCCGAACTGGCTGGACTGGGACCACCAGGCCATGGAACACCCCTACCCCGCCGCGCAGATCGACGCGCTGGTGGCGCTGATCGCCCGGCTGCAGCGCCAGCTGCCGGCCCTGGCCTTCATCACCGGGCACGAGGACCTGGACACCGAGCAGGTCCCGGCCAGCAACGATCCGGCCCGCACGGTGCCGCGCAAGCGCGACCCCGGCCCGCTGTTTCCCTGGGATGAGGTGCTTGCCGCCATCGCGCTGGAGCGACTGCCCACGCCCTGACGGCCGGCCCGGGCCGCGCCGGGCGGCGGCATATAATCGGGCCATCCCCCGCCAGCCCTGACCCACCCGTGTCTTCAGCCCGCCCCGCCCCCCACCAGCCCGTCGCCGACGAACTGATCGACCTGCTCTCGCTGGAGCGGCTGGAGGACAACCTGTTCCGCGGACAGAGCCGCGACATCGGCACCAAGTACGTGTTCGGCGGCCAGGTGCTGGGGCAGTCGCTGTCGGCCGCGCAGGCCACGGTGGACCCGGCCGCCGGCCGGCTGGCGCACTCGTTGCACGCCTATTTCCTGCGCGCCGGCGATGTGAACGCCCCCATCGTCTACGACGTGGACCGCACCCGCGATGGCGGCAGCTTCTCGGTGCGGCGGGTCACGGCCATCCAGCACGGCAAGGTGATCTTCTTCTGCGCCGCCTCCTTCCAGGCGCTGGAAGACGGGGCCACCCACCAGCCGCCGATGCCGCAGGTGCCGCCGCCGGAAGACGTGCCGGAACTGCCGCCGGTGCCGGCCCACATCATGGCCAGCCTGGCGCCCAAGGTGCAGCGCTGGCTCTCGCGGCAGGGGCCGTTCGAGTTCCGCCACGTGCATCCGCGCAACGAGCTCAAGCCCGAGCGCCTGCCGCCGTTCCAGCAGATCTGGTTCCGCCTGACCCAGCCGGTCGGCGACTCGGACGCGCTGCACCGGGCATTGCTGGCCTACGTGTCCGATTTCCAGCTGCTGGGCACGGCCAACTTCCCGCACGGCATCAGCTATTACCAGCCCAACGTGCAGATGGCCTCGCTGGACCACGCGCTGTGGTTCCACCGCCCCTTCCGCACCGACGACTGGCTGCTGTATTCCATCGACAGCCCCACCGCCCAGAACTCGCGCGGCCTGGCCCGCGGGCAGATCTTCGACCGCCAGGGCCAGCTGGTGGCCAGCGTGCAGCAGGAAGGCCTGATCCGCGTGTTGCCCGACGCCGACGCCGCCCGGCACGTGCCGGCCAAGGATTAACCGGACTTCCCCATGCGCCAGATCTTTTCCAGCCAACGCGTCGAGACCGTCGAGGGCGTGGCCAAGCTGCTGACCGAGGCCGGCGTGGACGTCTACGTCACCAACGGCCGCTCCTACCAGAGCAAGCGCAGCGGCCGCTTCAGCTACAGCGACCCCACCCCGTCCAAGGACCGTCCCACGGTGTGGGTGCGCCACGCCGACGACCAGCCGCGCGCACGCGAACTGCTGCGCGAGGCCGGGCTGATGGAAAGCACCCGTCCCGACCAGCGCCGCTCGTCCCAGTACGCGCCGCTGCCCACCGAGGCCGCCCCCAAGCGCAACTGGGCCTGGCGCATCCGCCTGGTGCTGATGGCCTGCATCGCCGCGGCCGCCATCGCCACCTTCATGCGCCACCGCCAAGCCGCCGAGGAGCTGCGCCAGGCCCAGGCCCTCCAGGCCGAACAGGCGCGCCAGCAGCGCAATGCCCAGCCCTACGACGACGGGCTGAAGGAGGGCGAGGTGCGCATTCCCATCTCCACCCCGCCGCAGGCCCCGCGCCGCTGAGCCCGCGCAGGGGCGTCTTGGTGGTCACATTCGCCGGCCGCGCGCGTCCAGGCATGCCGGACCGCCTCGAAGGAGAACACCGATGACCGCCACCGCCCTGCTGCCCGACGCACGCCAGGACCTGGATGCCGCGCTGCACCTGGACCTGTCCGCCGCCGCAGGCGGCGATGGTCTGGCCTACGGACGCGTGGTGGCGACCTGCCAGAACACGGTGACCGCCATCGCCCTGGCGATCACCCGCGATGTCCAGGCCAGCGAGGACATCGCCCAGGAAGCCTTCCTGCGGGCCTGGCAGCAGCTGAGCCGGCTGCACAACCACGCCAGCTTCCTGCCCTGGCTGCGGCAGATCACCCGCAACCTGGCGCGCGACTGGCTGCGCAGCCAGCGCGGCCGGCCGATGACCGGCGAGGTGGCCGAGATCGCCATCGGCATGGCCGCAGACCCCGCGCCGGAGCCGGCGCAGCGGCTGGTGGCGCTGGAAGAAGAGCGCGCCGCCACCGAGATCATCTCCAGCCTGCCCGAGGACAGCCGCGAGACCCTGCTGCTGTTCTATCGCGAGGGCCAGAGCTCGCAGCAGGTGGCGCAACTGCTGGGCATCAGCGACGCGGCCGTGCGCAAGCGCCTCTCCCGCGCCCGCGAAGCCGTGCGCGAAGAGCTGCTGCAACGCTTCGGCCGCTTCGCCCGTGGCAGCGCGCCGTCCACCGCCTTCACCGCCACCCTGGTCGGCGTGCTGGGGCTGGCGGCCAAGCCCGCCGCCGCGGCAGGCGTGGAGGCTGCGGCGGTTTCGGTTGGCGGCGGCCTGCTGGGCAAGTGGCTCGTGGGCAGCGCCGCCGCGGGTGCCGGCGCGCTGGCAGGCGGGCTGCTCAGCGGCGGCCTCACTGCCTGGCTGATGCGCGGGGTGCTGTTCCGCTTCACCGAAACCCAGGCCGAGCGCCGCATGGTGTGGCGGGCGTATTGCCGCTACCTGGCCATCGGCATCGGCTGCGTCCTGGTGGGGACCTTGGTGGCGCTGACCACCACCAGCGCCTGGGCGCTGGCCGCCACCCTGGTGGCCGGCATCGGCATCGTCACCTGCGAGCAGCTGGGACCGCTGCGTCGGGTAATGCAGCCGCTGATCGCTCGCGACACCGCGCGCGATCGTCAGGGCGCGCGCAGGCGGCAGATGGCCTACCGGCTGAGCTTCGGCATGACCGGGACCGTCCTGAGCAATTTCGCGCTGGTGGTGATGGTGCTGCCGTTGATCCTCCAGCGCCTGTAGCGCGTGTCACATCGCCCGCCCCGGCGTGTCCTGCTCTAGGATCGCACCGGACACGCCCATGACCACGACCACCTTTGACCTTGACCTGACCCTGCGCCGCGAGCTGCCCGCCGCCGCCGCAGGCGACCCTGCGGCCTATGGGCGCATCGTCGGCGCCTGCCAGAACACCGTCACTGCCGTGGCCTGGGCCATCACCCGCGACGTACAGGCCAGCGAGGACATCGCCCAGGAAACCTTCATCAGCGCCTGGCGGCACCTGGGCCGGCTGAAGCAGCCGGACAGCTTCCTGCCCTGGGTGCGCCAGATCGCCCGCAACCTGGCGCGCAACCACCTGCGCAACGCCCGCCACCGCCCGTTCAATGGCGAGCAGGCGGAACTGGCCATCGAACTGGCCGCCGACACCGCGCCCACGCCTGACGAGCGCCTGCTGCAGACCGAGGAGGAGGCCGTGGCCGCCGAGGTCATCGCCGCCCTGCCCGAGGACGCGCGCGAAACCCTGCTGCTGTTCTACCGCGAAGGCCAGAGCTCGCAGCAGGTCGCCACCCTGCTGGGCCTGACCGATGCGGCCGTGCGCAAGCGCCTCTCGCGCGCCCGCGCCGCCGTGCGCGAAGAAATGCTGGCGCGCTTTGGCGAGTTCGCCCGCAGTTCCGCGCCCGCGGCCGGCTTTGCCACCGTGGTCACTGCCGCCCTGGCCCTGGCCAGTCCGCCGGCCGCGGCGGCGACCGTGCTGGGCCTGACCGGCGCGGCCGGTGGCAAGACCCTGGCGCAGCTGCTGCTGGGCACGCTGGGCAGCGTAGGCGTGGGCCTGTCGGGCGCCGCGATCGGCATCTGGTGGGGCCTGCGTCGCAACCTGCGCGGCGCCATCGACGCGCGCGAGCGCGGGCAACTCAAGCGCGTGGCGCTGATCAACAGCCTGGCCAGCGCGATGTTCGTGGTGCTGATGACCCTGGTGGCCACCATGAGCCGCGGCTGGCTCGCGCCGGTGCTGCTGGCGGCCGTGTTCTTCGGTGTGATCTTCTGGCAGTCGGCCTTTGTCGAACCGCGCATCAAGGCGCGCCGGCATGCGCTGGAAGCCCAACGCGACCCCATCGCCGCGGCCAGGGCGCGCCGCCGCGAGCGCCTGCTGTGCTGGCTGGGCGCGGCCACCGGCCTGGCCTGCGGCGGCGGCGGCCTGCTCTACGCGCTGATCTCCACCGGCCGCCTGCCGCTTTGAGCGCTCGCCCCATCAGTGCATCTTGCTGTGGGAGCGGCTTCAGCCGCGAAGAGGCTTTACTGGGAAAGCCCTTCGCGGCTGAAGCCGCTCCCACAGGAATACTTCTTGGACAATCCTTGACCATGCGCGCCATTGCGCCGAATGCCTCACCGCTGCCCGCTCGGGCAACAGCGCGCACCTCATTCTTCCGATCGGCACGGATAGAAAAAATCAGCCCGCATCCATCGCGGGCTGATCCATCACACTCGTCGCGACGCTTACTGCGTCTTGGCCGCGCCGGCCGGCTTGGGCGGCATCGGCTTGCCATCAGGGCCGCCCGGGCCGCGGGCATGCCTGCGCCCATCGGGCTTGGCCGCGTCGAACTCGGCCTTGCTCAGCTGGCCGTCCTTGTTGGTGTCGGCCTCGGCGAACCAGGCATCACGATGCTGTTTGGTGCGCAGCGCAAAGTCGCCCTTGTCAACGTAGCCGTCCTTGTTGAGATCCATCTCGGCAAAGCGCGCGGCGAACTTCGGATCGGCCTTGGCTTCCTCGGCGCTGATGCGGCCATCCTTGTTGGTATCCAGCCGGGCCATGCGCTCATGCCCACCGCGCGGGCCATGGTGGCCACGCGGGCCATGGCCGGCACGCAGTTCCTCGGTGGACAGCTTGCCGTCCTTGTTGGTGTCCAGGGTGTCGAACTTCTCGGCCAGGCGTGGCGACTTGGCGGCCTCGGCGCGGTCGATCACGCCATCGCCGTTGACGTCCAGCTGCGGCTTGGGCGCATCGGGCTTGGGCGGTGCGGCCGGCGTGACGGCGAAGGCGGTTCCGGCGGTGAGGGTGGCCAGCACGGCCAGGGTCAGCAGGGATTGACGGCGCATCGTTGAACTCCAGTGTTGGAAGGCGTGGCGTCGTGCGCCACTGGTACCTACAAACGCCGGCCTTGCCGGGGCGTTGACCCCGCACGCGGCTCTGTTCAGCGATGCGACAGTCGCAGACATCGCGACGGCATTGCCGCAGTATCCTGACCGCATGACTCCCGCACCTGTCGCCCCTGCCGCCTGCGCCGCGCACCGCCAAACGCGGCTGCATGTGCACGGCCGCGCGGCGACCTTGCCGAGGCCGGGGTGATGGGCAGCAACGCGCTGCCGCGCAGCGGCGATGAACTGCAGCTGTTCCACACTGGCGAGCACCCGTGCGGCTACTGGCCCAACCGCACCGCCCGCGACCTGGTGCTGGACCCGCGCGATCCGCGCCTGCCCACCTTCTACCCGACCGCGCTGGAATGGGGCTTCCGCAAATCGGGCAACCTGGTCTACCGGCCGCACTGCCAGGGCTGCCGCGCCTGCGTGCCGGTGCGCATCGACGTCAACGACTTCCACCCGGACCGCAGCCAGCGCCGCGCGCTCAAGGCCAACGCACGGGTGGAAACGCGCGTGGTGCAGAACGAGCGCACCGCCGAGCACCTGGCGCTGTACCAGCGTTACCTGGCCAGTCGTCATGCCGGCGGCGGCATGGACACCCACGGTGCGGCGGAGTTCGAGCAGTTCCTGGTCGGCAGCTGGTCGCAGGGCCGCTTCCTGGAGCTGCGTGAGGACGGCCGGCTGATCGCCGTGGCGGTGACCGACCTGGTGCCCGACGCGCTGTCGGCGGTCTATACCTTCTTCGAGCCCGAGCTGGAGCGCCGAAGCCTGGGCACCTTGGCAATCCTGCGCCAGATCGAATGGGCCCGGCGCGATCATCGCCGGCACCTGTACCTGGGCTACTGGATCCAGGGCCATCGCAAGATGGACTACAAGCGACGCTATCGCCCGCTGGAATATTTCGATGGGCGTCGCTGGCAGATCATGCCGGTCGATGCGGACCAATGAGCTGGTCGCCGGCCGCGCCTGCCCGACATCGGCACAGCCAGCGCATGCCGGCGTCATCGCACTGACCTGCGCGCCTGCGATGATGGGCGCATGTCCACCCTTCCCATCTTCCGCCTGCTGCTCGCCCTGTCGCTGCCGTTGGCGATGAGTGCCTGCATGCACGCCACACCTACGCCCGCCGCCCCGGCCGATGCCACGCTGCGCGTAGCCACCTACAACACCTCCCTGTACGCGGACCAGGCCGGCGGACTGATCGGCGAGCTGGAAGGCGACAGCGCCCATGCACGCAAGATCGCCGCGGTCCTGCAACAGGTGCGGCCGGATCTGGTGCTGCTCAATGAGTTCGATTACGACCCTGCCCAGCGCGCGGCCACGCTGTTCCAGCGCAAGTACCTCGAGATGGCCCAGCCCGGCGGCGGCCAGCCGCTGCACTACGCCTATCGCTACACCGGCCCGGTCAATACCGGTGTTCCCAGCGGGCTGGACCTGGACAGCGATGGCGTGGTCGGTGGGCAAGGCCGCGCGCGCGGCAACGATGCCTGGGGCTTCGGTCTGCACCCGGGCCAGTACGGCATGCTGGTGCTGTCACGCTATCCCATCGATGCGGCGGCCGTGCGCAGCTTCCAGTTGCTGAAATGGTCCACCTTCCCTGGCGCGCACAACCCGGTCGACCCGCGCACGGGCAAGCCCTGGTATTCGGCCCACGCCTGGCCGCAGCTGCGGCTGTCGTCCAAGTCGCACTGGGACGTGCCGGTGCGCACGCCGGGCGGCGTGGTGCACTTCCTGGTGTCGCACCCGACCCCACCGGTGTTCGACGGACCGGAGGACCGCAACGGCCTGCGCAATGCCGACGAGATCCGCCTATGGACCCAGTACCTGACGCCAGGCGACCAGCCCTGGCTGTGCGATGACGCCGGCCGCTGTGGCGGGCTGCAGGCCGATGCCCGGTTCGTGATCGCCGGAGACCTCAACAACGATCCGGTCGATGGCGACGGCCACCATGAGGCCATCGTCGAACTGCTGGAACATCCGCGCGTGCTGCGCCACCCCACCCCCACCAGCGCAGGCGGCGAGGAAACCGCGCGCGGCTACGCCGCCAAGGGCATCGCGCGCCGCGGCGCGCCCGCGCAGGTCACCGGCGATTTCGGCCCCAAGGCCGGCGCGATGCGGCTGGACTACGTGCTGCCGTCGGTGGGCTTCTCTTACGAGGGCGGCGGCGTGTTCTGGCCCGAAAGCAGCTCACCGCAGGCCGCCATCGCCGACGGCAGCGATCATCATCTGGTGTGGGCGGATCTGCGGCTTTGAAGTGGATGGTCTTGGAAGCTTGTGGAATTAGCTGTGAGCCTTGAGGAACGAGTGAGTAGGAACGAGAAACGAGTAAAGTGCCTTGCGTCGCTTCTGCCGTAACTCGTTCCTCTCGACTCGCTCCTCGTCGTGCCCGGTTGGCCCCTACGCCCCGGTCAGCTGCACCGAGCCGTCGCGTCAGCCCTCTCGTGGGAGCGGCTTCAGCCGCGAAGGGGCTTCACCGGTAAAGCCACTTGCGCGGCTGAAGCCGCTCCCACAGGGTTCCTACTGAAGCCCGCCCGCATCGACGACGGCCGCAATCGCGCCGCCGTCGAACGATGAACGCATCCGAAGACCGAGCCTCATGACTCGAGGAAAGAAATGAAGAGAAGCGAGACGCGAGTGAAGGCAACGAGCGCTCTTGCCCTCACTCGTTCCTCGTTCCTCTCAACTCGTTTCTCTCGACCCGACTCAGGCCCCGCGATTCCCGCGCTTGCGCAAGCGCCGGCGGCTTATTCCAGCGTCACCCCGATCGCCGCGGCCGCCTCGCGCGCCGTCGCACGTGCCGCATCGATATCCGCAGCGCGCGCCAGGGTCACGCCGACGCGGCGCTGGCCTTCCACGCGCGGCTTGCCGAACAGGCGCAAGGCGGTGTCCGGCGAGACCAGCGCCGCTTCGATGTTGGCGAACACCGGCACGCCATGGCCCTGTGCCAGCATGGCGCACGACGCGGACGGGGCGAGATGGCCGATCACTTCGCCATCGGCCGCCCCCACCGGCAGGCCGAGGATGGCGCGCGCATGCAGTGCGAACTCGCTCAGGTCCTGCGAGAGCAGCGTGACCAGCCCGGTGTCGTGCGGGCGCGGGGAGACTTCCGAGAACCACACCTCATCGCCCTTGACGAACAACTCCACGCCGAACAGGCCGCGTCCGCCCAGGTCATCGGTGATGGCCCGAGCGATCTGCTGCGCGCGCGCCAGCGCGGCCGCCGACATCGGCTGCGGCTGCCAGCTTTCGCGATAGTCGCCGTCCTTCTGCCAGTGACCGATGGGCGCGCAGAAACTGGTGCCGCCGGCATGGCGCACGGTCAGCAGGGTGATCTCGTAATCGAAGTCGATGAAGCCCTCGACGATGCAGCGCCCGGCGCCGGCACGGCCGCCGGTTTGCGCGTAATCCCAGGCCGGGCCGATGTCGGCCTGACTGCGCAGCGTGCTCTGGCCCTTGCCCGAGGAGGACATCAGCGGCTTGACCACGCACGGCAGGCCCACGGCGGCCACCGCGGCCTCGTACTGCTCGCGATTGTCGACGAAGCGGTACGGCGACGTCGGCAGGCCCAGGGTCTCGGCAGCCAGGCGGCGGATGCCCTCGCGGTCCATGGTCAGCCGCGCGGCGCGAGCGGTGGGAATGACCTGCAGGCCGTCGGCCTCCAGTTCGACCAGGGTCGGGGTGTGGATGGCCTCGATCTCCGGCACCACCAGGTGCGGCCGCTCCTGTGCGATCAGGGCCCGCAAGGCCGCCGGGTCCAGCATGTCCAGCACGTGGCTGCGATGGGCCACCTGCATGGCCGGCGCGTCGGCGTAGCGGTCGGCGGCGATCACCTCAACGCCCAGGCGCTGCAGTTCGATGGCCACCTCCTTGCCCAGTTCTCCGGACCCCAGCAGCAGGACGCGGGTGGCGGACGGGGACAGCGGCGTGCCGAGCGTGGTCATGGAGACGGATCCAGCAGATGAGGGGCGCCAATTCTAGCCAGGGCCAGGTGCCGCACCCCGCCGGACGAACGGTACTTGCGGACTGATATCATTTTGATATCTTTCGTTCTCGACATCCCAAGGACGCCCGCAATGAAAGAGAAAACCCTCGGTTCCATCCCCGGCATTCCCGTGGTCCTGATCACTCTGGCGGTGTTCCTGCTGGCGGGCTGGGGCATCGTCGGCACCGTCATGGGCATGTTTCCGATGGTGACCCTGTTGCCCTCGATCCTGGCCATCGTGGGCGGCCTGTTCGTCCTGTGCGGCGCCTACATGGTCGAGCCCAACCAGGCCGCGGTGCTGAGCCTGTTCGGCAAATACGTGGGCACGGTCAAGGACAACGGCCTGCGCTGGAACAACCCGTTCCTGACCAAGAAGAAGGTGTCCCTGCGGGTGCGCAACTTCGAGAGCGGTCGGCTCAAGGTCAACGAGCTGGACGGCAGCCCGATCGAAATCGCCGCAGTCATCGTCTGGCAGGTCAACGACGCCTCAGAGGCGGTCTACAACGTGGACGACTACGAAAGCTTCGTGCACATCCAGTCCGAGGCGGCGCTGCGCGCCATGGCCACCAGCCACCCCTACGACCAGCATGAGGACGACCAGATCTCCCTGCGCAGCCATCCGGCCGAGATCAGCGAGCAGCTCAAGCATCACCTGGACGAGCGCCTGACCCAGGCGGGCGTGGACGTGATCGAGGCGCGCATCAGCCACCTGGCCTACGCGCCGGAGATCGCCGGGGCGATGCTGCAGCGGCAGCAGGCCAATGCGGTGATCGCTGCGCGCACGCGCATCGTCTCCGGTGCGGTGGGCATGGTGGAAATGGCGCTGGCCGAGCTGGAGAGGACCGGCACGGTGAAGCTGGACGAGGAGCGTCGCGCGGCCATGGTCAGCAACCTGCTGGTGGTGCTGTGCGGCGACCGCGGCACCCAACCGGTGGTCAACGCGGGCTCGCTGTACTGATGCCGGGGCAAGACGCCCTGCGGCCGGTGGCGCTGGCGTTCCGGCAGGCCACCCAGGCCGACCGCGCCGCGCTGCTGGCGCAGATGCGCCTGTTCTACGCCGAGGACCGCATCGCCTTCGACCAGGCCCGCGCACGCACCGGCGTGGAGGCGCTGCTGGCCGACCCGCGCAATGGCGAGGCCCTGCTGTGGCTGGACGCGCAGGCACAGGTGGCCGGCTATGCGGTCATGACCTTGGGCTTCAGCCTGGAACAGGGCGGGACGTACGCACTGCTGGACGAGCTATACCTGTCCCCTGCGCTGCGCGGCGGCGGATTGGGCCGGCAGGCCCTGGCCATCATCGAACAGCGCGCGCGCCTGCGCGGCGTCGGCCGGCTGCGGTTGGAGGTCAACCACCACAATGCCGCGGCCAAGCGCCTGTACCTGTCCTGCGGCTATCTTGACGAAGGCCGCGACCTGCTGACACGCTCGCTTTCGCCCTTGCAGGAGGACCGGCCATGACCACCCTGGCGGTCCCGCCGTGGCGATGGGTTGACGCATGAGCGAGAAGAAAGCCTATCCGCTGCGCATCAACGCCGAGGTCCTGGCCGCGGCGCAGCGCTGGGCCGATGACGAGCTGCGCTCACTCAATGCGCAGATCGAGTACGTGCTACGCGAATCGCTGCGCAAGGCCGGGCGCCTGCCCCGGCCGCCCTCCCCCGATGTCCCCACAGACGAAGAGGCCGATGCATGAGTACGCAACCACGCTGGAGCTACCTGACCGTGGAAGTCAAACCCGGACTGATGGGCGGTTTCAAGACCGATGTCCTCCAGCACGAGCTCACCAAGCACGGCAGTCTCGGCTGGGAGCTGGTGCAGATGATCGTCAGCAGTCCGCTGGCGCCAGCGGTGCTGGTGTTCAAGCGACCGCAGTGACCGCCGGCGCAGCGGCGTGCGACAGCGCCGCGGCGATCACGCGTGCGCAAGTCGAGATTGTTCGCCGGGCTTGAAAAGTCCTTGCAGCCAGCATGATTGATTCGAACCTGCGCGTGGCCACAATCGAGAGCCTGCGCCTGCCTGCAGGCGCGTCCTCGACCTCCGCAAGGTGACACGCATGCCGCACGCTCCCCAGGCAGGATCCGCCCGCACGCCCACATTCTCGCGTCGCGCCGCGCTGAAGCGGCTCGGCGATGGGGCCACGCCCCTGACCTATGCCCTGCTCCGCGCGGTGCTGGGCGTCACCTTGCTGACCCATGGCCTGCCCAAGCTGCTGGGCACCGCGCATGGATCGATGGCCGACCCGATGGCCGGCTCGATCAACCTGATCGAAAACGTCATGCACCTGCCAGCCGCGCCGCTGCTGGCCTGGCTGGTCACGCTGCTGGAAAGCCTCGGCGGCCTGCTGCTGGCGCTCGGCCTGGGCACGCGTGCGATTGCCGCCATGTTCGTCGTGGAAATGCTCGGCATCGCCTATGCGCTGGGCCCGACCTGGCCATGGATCGACCGTGGCATCGAGTATCCGGTGATCCTGCTCGCCCTGTGCGTGCACCTGACCATGGCCGGCGGCGGGCACTACGCCTTGGACCGCACCCTGCAGGCGCGCACGGCGGCACGCGCCTGACAGCCCGAACCCCGGCCGCTAAGCTGTGCCCATGCCAGGCCGCGCGTCCCGACTCCACAACACCTCCAGCATCGAGCTGTGGCCGGCACGGCTGCTGCGAGCGCGCAGCAATGCCGATGCCCGGGTGCTGGCGCGGGCGCACACCGTGCTGCGGCGCAAACGCGATGGCCGCTATGTCGCCGCGGCCTTGCCGGAGGGCCTGATGGGATTGATGCGCGGCTGGAGTCGCCAGCCCGGCATCGACGAGGCGCTGGACCGGCTGGATGCCATCGGTGCGCGCCAGCCGCGTGTCCAGGGCTGTTTGCCGTTGCAGGGCCTGGAAAGCCGGCTGGCGCGGCTGGGCCTGGATGCGCGCGACTATGCCCAAGCCTCGGGACTGTCGCTGATCGCCGAGCCGGCAGAGCTGGCCCTGGCAGGGCTGGACCGCTATCGACGCGCACTGTGGCTGGAGGCCGACGCCGCACGCGCCTGGCGCGCCATGCAGCGCGCCGCGCGTGAGGCCGGGGTCGGACTCGATGCGATCTCCGGCTACCGCAGCCACGATTACCAGCTCGGCATCTTCGAACGGAAGCTGGCGCGCGGGCAGTCGGTCGATGCCATCCTCACGGTCAACGCCGCGCCAGGCTTCAGCGAGCACCACAGCGGCCAGGCGCTGGACATCGGCACCCCCGGCGAGCCGCCGGCCGAGGAGAGCTTCGAGCGCACCGCCGCGTTCGCCTGGCTCACCACGCATGCCGATGCCTTCGGCTTCCACATGAGCTACCCGCGCGACAACCCGCACGGCATCGTCTACGAGCCCTGGCACTGGTGCCACCGGAATCTGCGGAACGATTGAATCGATCGCGAGCCTGTTGGGCCCCGCCCGCCTGAGGACGCATCGCGATGGTGGATGGAAGACCGCCACCCACCCTACGGCGTAGGGTGGACAACGCGAAGCTTGTCCACCGTCGCGCCTTGGGCCTCAAAACCCGGTGCGGCTCCAGATGCATGCCGTTTATCCGGCCCCCCGGTTCGCCCCCGCGCCCACGGACGCGGCGCGATGGTGGATGGAACAGCGCCATCCACCCTACGGCATAGGGTGGACCACGCGAAGCTTGTCCACCATGGCGCCCCGGAGCTGGAAAGCTCGGCGCGGGTCCGGATGCAAGCCGTTTATGCGCCCCTCTGTGAGCCCCAGTCGCCTGAGGACGCGGCGCGATGGTGGATGGAACAGCGCCATCCACCCTACAGCGTAGGGTGGACAACGCGAAGCTTGTCCACCATGGCACCCCGGGGCTGGAAAGCCCGGCGCGGGTCCGGACGCATGCCGTTTATCCGCTCCCCCTGTGCCCCCGACCGCCTGCGGACGCGACGCGATGGTGGATGGAACAGCGCCATCCACCCTACGGCGTAGGGTGGACAACGCGAAGCTTGTCCACCCTGGCGCCGGGGATGGAGGCCCGGTGTGGCTCCCGATGCATGCCATGACCCGCTCAGGGGCGCGACTGCATCGGCTCTGCAAGCCGGCGCACGCCGCCGGGACGAACCAGGCCACGCTGCTCATGGTGCCGCCGGCCTGCCTGTGCCCCCACCGTCAGCCTGCAGGCCAGGCAAGCTCGACCGGAACCGGCAAGCACAATGCAATCTCTTGCGCCGACCTCATCGGCGCACGGCGTCGATCGCCCACAACAGCCAGGCCAGCATCATGGTCACCCCGCCGACGGGCGCGGCGCGGGTGCTGAAGCCGCCCAGCGCCCCGGCCACCAGGCTGCCGGAGAACAGCAGCGTGCCGATCAGCAACCCGTACAGGGCGACACGGCCCAGCGCCCTCAACCCGCCGCCGGATAGCGCCGCCAAGGCGATGCCGTGGCCGAAGGCATACAGCGCCGCGCTGTGCAGGTTGGCCTGCGCGGGCCCCTGGGCGCCGTGGGCCGCGTAGGCGGCCAGGCCGATGGCGGCGGCGGCCAGCAGGCCGCCACAGCAACCGAGCAATGACGGGCGACGCTGGCGTCGATCCTGGAACATCTTCTTCTCCCGATTCCTGCGCTGGCGGCCGCGCCCGATGCGCACCCACCACGCCGTTGCGACGTCGCCGGGCCTGCTGCCGACCGCGCGTCTGGCGAGTACATGACCAGGCGAGCTTTCGCTGCCCCGTAACGACAACGCGCCGCTCGGAGGCGGCGCGTTGTCGTTGATGCCGGCTCACCCCAGGCGGGGCTGACCGCTTACTTCTTCTGGGTGGCCACGGCAGCCGCCTGGGCGGCTGCGTTCGGGTCCTTGATCTGCCAGAACAGATCGTAGGAGCCATCCTCGGAGGACATCTTCTCCACGCCGCCGTTCCAGACGTCGTACGGACGCTCGGTCACGTCGTAGCCATTGGTCAGCGCCCAGGCGCGCATCGCGTTGCGCATGGCGTCCAGCTCGGCCATGTAGCCGGTGTAGTGGGCGTTGGCGGCCTGGTGCGGCTGGGTGTGGACGTAGGTCACCGGGGTGCCATCGACATTGACCTTCAGCTCGCCCGCCGGAGCGGCGGCATCGGCTGCCGGTGCGGCAGGCGCGGCGGCGGTGGCGTCGTCCTTCTTGTCGTCGGCCTTGGGCGCGTTGCCCTTCTTGCGGACCGGCTGGGCCACGTCGAAGGCATAGCGCTCGGCGCCGAAGTCGGTGGTGATGATGCGCAGCGGACCGGCCGGCTCCAGGCCGTTCTTGTCCATCACGCGCTTGATCCACTCCTGGTTGTCCTGGATGGACTTCTTGATGGCGTCGTTGTTGCGCTCGATGTTGCCGGCGTTGACCACCAGCAGGTTCTCGGCCGGCACGTCGGCGATCTTCAGATCGACCAGCTTGCTGCCTTCGGTGCGGTAGTCGAAGTTCGGGATGCTGGCCAGGTTGGTGGTCAGCTTGCCCAGGCTCGACTTCAGGCTGTCGCCGACCTGGCTGCTCAGGTACATGCCGGTGAAGCGGCCGAACAGATTCCAGCCGTACTCCACGTCATAGATGGCGCTGATGCGGACGTTGCGGTTGCCCTTGCCCGTGGGGGTCAGGTTGAAGGTCGCCGACTTGTTGGTGCCCTGGGTCCCGTCCTGGATCGCGTAGACCACCTTGGAGGCGCCGCCGCTCGCCGGCGGCTCGGCCGAGACGATTTCCCAGCTGCCATTCTTCCAGGACGGACGCAGGTCCGAGGAGAAGGTCACCTTGGCGCCCTGGCCGGAGTTGCCAGCCGTGCCGCCGGAGTACTGCAGCTCGGACGGGTTGTTCGGAATCAGCGAGTTCCAGTCCTTCAAACGACGCACGTTGCTGACCGTATCGTAGACGATGGTCATCTTGCGGTTGGTCTCGACGCTCTCTTCCAGATGACGCTTTGACGGCAGCACCAGCGCGACTATCAGAAACAGCGCCACAACCAGCGCCAGTGCAATCAAGAACTCGATCAAACGGGTCATTCAGGAGTCTCCGGGGCCGGTGCCAGGCCAGATGAAAAAGCGGGGAAACCCGAATCCTAACAGGCTTGCACGGCAACGGTCAGCCTGTTTTCACCCGCATTTCCGTGCCGGAAGCGACCGATTTCTCCGGACCCTCACGCTGCGCATGCCGACGTAACGAATCGCTAACCATTTCACGCCAGGCGCGCATCTAAATCGAATCAATTGCTGGTGAAACCGACCTGACCGGTTTGTGCATGTCGGCCCCGCGCTCCATCGGCCCTGTCTTGCGCATTGCTGGTTGGCGGCACAGCCATGCAAGTGCTATGGGAGCCGGTTCATCGGCGATGAGGCTTGCCCGGGAGAGCCCATTCGCCGATGAATCGGTTCCCACAACCCGCTGCGACGGGCCGGGCATCCTGCCGTCAGACCAGTTGCAGCTCGAAGGCCTTCAGCACCGCCCGGGTGCGGTCGCGCACGCCGAGCTTGGACAGGGTGAGGCGCCACGGCATGCGAGGCACTGCCTCGCGTGGCGCCGAACGCCCGTCGCGCTGCGACGGGCCGGGCATCCTGCCGTCAGACCAGTTGCAGCTCGAAGGCCTTCAGCACCGCCCGGGTGCGGTCGCGCACGCCGAGCTTGGACAGGATGTTGGAGACGTGGTTCTTGATGGTGCCCTCGGCCACGCCCAGGGAGTTGGCGATCTCCTTGTTGGAGAAGCCCGAGGCCATCAAGCGCAGGATCTCGGTCTCCCGGTCGGTCAGCGGGTCGGGCCGGTCCAGGCTGGTGAACTCGTTGCGCATCTGCTCCAGCCCGGTCAGCAGGCGCTGGGTCACCGCCGGCTGCACCAGCGAGCCGCCATCGGCCACGGTGCGGATGGCGCCGACCAGCTGCTCCAGCGAGACGTCCTTGAGCAGGTAGCCCTTGGCTCCGGCCTTCAGCCCGGCCAGCACCAGCTGGTCGTCGTCGAAGGTGGTCAGGATGATGCTCGGCGGCAGCTGGCCCAGCCGCGCCAGGGCCTGCAGGGCCTCCAGCCCGGACATGGCCGGCATGCGCATGTCCATCAGCACCACGTCCGGCTTGAGCTGGGGGATCAGCTCCACCGCCTGGCGGCCGTCGGCGGCCTCGCCGACCACCTCGATGCCATCGTCCAGCGCCAGCAGCGAGCGGATTCCCTGCCGCACCAGGTTCTGGTCGTCGACCAAACAGACTCGGATCATGCTGCGTCTCCGGCAGATGTGAGTGAGGAAGCCGCCCGGCCGGGGGCCGGCAGCGGGGTGACCACCAGCGGGTCCTTGGACTCTACCGGCAGGCGCAGGTGCAGGGCGAAGCCCTTGCCCGGCGCGGTATCGATCTGCATCTGGCCGCCATGCTGGCGCAGGCGCTCGCGCATGCCGCGCAGGCCGTTGCCGGCCAGCACCTCCTCGCTGCCGCGGCCGTCGTCGCGGGCCTGGATCAGCATGTCAGGGCCCTCGCGGCGGCAGGACAGCCACAGGTTGCCTGCCCCGGCGTGGCGGACGGCATTGGTGATGATTTCCTGGGCGCAGCGCAGCAGCACGTGGGCGCGTTCAGGGTCCTCCAGGGTCAGCGGCTGGTCCAGGTCCAGGTGGATCCGCAGCGAGGGCACCTGCTCGGCCAACGGCAGCAGCGCCGCGCCCAGGTCGATGGCATCGGACTGGCGCAAATGGCTGACCGCCTCGCGCACATCGGTCAGCAGCAGCCGCGCCAGGCTGTGGGCCTGGCGGACATGTTCCTGCGCCCGCCCCTCGGTGACGTGGCTGGCCACTTCCAGGTTCAGGCTCAGCGCGGTCAGGTGGTGGCCGAGCAGATCGTGCAGCTCGCGGGAGATGCGCGTGCGCTCGTTGACCCGTGCGCTTTCGGCCAGCAGCACGCGGGTGGCGCGCAGCTCGGCGTTGAGCCGGCGCTGCTCGTCGCGCGCCTGCGCCTGCTGCCGGGCGACGAAGGCGGTCAGCAGCACGAAGGCGGCAAAGCCCACGTAAAAGGAGGACTGGAACACCGACTCCCAGAAATTGAAGTCGTCCCGCGCCATGAACGAGGGCACCAGCGGCACGTGCGCGAACATCAGCCACAGCACGGCCTGGCGCAGGTCCAGCAGCCAGGGCAACACCCCCGCCAGCACCGCCAGCAGCAGCGCGCCCAGGCCGGTGGAGGTGTAGTACCCCACGGCCACCGCCGAGGCGATCAGCACCACCAGCAGCGCCAGGTTGGCCGCCGACAGGCGTCGCGGGCGGTCGTTGAGGGTGCGCGTGGCCAGCCAGTAGGCGGCACCGAAGGCCAGGTAGGCCAGCAGCGACATCGGCACGTTCAGGCCGGCGCCCTCGGCCCCGCGCGAGGGCGGCAGGAACCACACGTTCAGCACGATCGGAATGCCCACCAGCGCCCAGGTGTACAGGCCGGCGGCACGCAACAGGCGGATATGGCTGATGGCTCCCAACATCCCGGCATCTTAGGGGCAGGAGCGAGTGGATAGGAACGAGAAACGAGTGATGGGGACGAGAGCCGGGTAAGCGCCCCTACTCGTTCCTCGTTCCTCCGCACTCGTTCCTCTCCACAGCCGGACACAGATGGCCGGGCTTCCTGGGATGCAGGAACGAGGGGAGAGGAACGAGAAACGAGCGGGAGCGCTCGCCGGGGCCGGCCGCCCCTCGGCTGCATCACTCGTTCCTCGTTCCTCCGCACTCGTTCCTCTGGCCCGATGCTCACTCCGCGCTCCCCGCTCTCCCTGGCGTGCGATAATCCCGCCGTGGGTCCCTGGCAGGACCGCTTTCGTTCCCCCCGGAGTGTGTATGTCGATCGTCATCCGCGACGTGCGCGAGCACGAGCTGGATTCCGTCCTGGCCCTCAACAACAATGCTGGCCTGGCGATCCTGCCGCTGGACGCGGCCCGGGTGCACCACTTCTACGAACACGCCGAATACTTCCGCGTCGCCGAGCGCGACGGCAACCTGTCCGGCTTTCTGGTGGGCTTCGGCTCCGGCAGTGGCCATGACAGCAGCAACTTCGCCTGGTTCGCCGAGCGCAACCCCAGCTTCTTCTACATCGACCGCATCGTGGTGGCCAGCCGCCGCCGCGGCGGCGGCGTCGGCCGCGCGTTCTACGCCGATGTGCAAAGCTACGCCGAACTGCGTTTCCCCCAATTGGCGTGCGAGGTCTTCCTGGACCACGGCGCCGACCCCGCCCTGCTGTTCCATGGCAGCTTCGGCTTCAAGGAAGTCGGGCAGCACGTGATGCCGGACGTCCACGTCCGCGCCAGCATGTTGATGAAGGAGCTGTGCAGCTACCCTTGGGTGCGCGATACCTACGGCGGCGTGCTTCCCGACCTGCCCTGGACACGCGAACGCAAGGCGGCCAGCCTGCACAGTGAGAGGCCAACCGGTACATGAGTGCAACGACCCTGAGCGCCAGCTACGAGCAGGCCGGAGAACTGAAGATCGGCCAGGTCGGCATCGCCAACCTGCGGATCCGGACCCTGGACGTGGAGGCGCTGGTGCGCGAGATGCGCGAGCGCGTGGAGCGCGCACCCAAGCTGTTCGGTCGCGCCGCGGTCATCATCGATTTCGGCGGCCTGACCCAGGCCCCGGACCTTGCCACCGCCCGTAGCCTGATCGACGGCCTGCGCGCCGCCGGCGTGCTGCCCTGCGCCCTGGCCTACGGCACCCGTGAGATCGAGGAACTGTCCGAACAGCTCGGCCTGCCGCTGCTGGCCAAGTTCCGCGAGCAGTACCAGCGCGTGGAGGCGGCAGCGCCCGCCCCGGCCCCGGCGCCGCCACCGCGCGCCCCGGAGCCGCCGCGCGCGGCCGGCATGCCGGGCATGATCCAGAAGACCCCGGTGCGGTCGGGCCAGCAGCTCTATGCCGAGCAGCGCGACCTGACCGTGCTGACCACCGTCGGCGCTGGCGCCGAGGTCATCTCCGACGGCTCGATCCACATCTACGGCAGCCTGCGCGGCCGTGCCCTGGCAGGCGCCTCGGGCAATGTCGAGGCGCGCATCTTCTGCCGCGAGTTCCACGCCGAGCTGGTCGCCATCGCCGGCCACTACAAGGTGCTGGACGACATTCCCCGCGACCTGCGCGGCCGCCCGGTGCAGGTCTGGCTGGACGGCGACCAGCTGATGCTGGCCGCGCTGGACTGACCAAATGCCCGCCGCGCCCCCCGCGCGGCCCACGCTTCATCCTGATCCACCGACAAGAACAATATCCAGGAGAACACCATTGGCTGAGATCATCGTCACCACCTCCGGCAAGGGCGGCGTCGGCAAGACCACCACCAGCGCCAGCATCGCCTGCGGACTGGCACGTCGCGGCAAGAAGGTCGCGGTCATCGACTTCGACGTGGGCCTGCGCAACCTGGACCTGATCATGGGCTGCGAGCGCCGGGTCGTGTACGACTTCGTCAACGTCACCCAGGGCGAGGCCACGCTGAAGCAGGCGCTGATCAAGGACAAGCGTTTCGAGAATCTGTACGTGCTGGCCGCCTCGCAGACCCGGGACAAGGACGCGCTGACCAAGGAAGGCGTGGAGAAGGTGCTCAAGGACCTGGACGCGGACGGTTTCGACTTCATCATCTGCGACTCGCCGGCCGGCATCGAGAAGGGTGCGTTCCTGGCGATGTACTTCGCCGACAAGGCCATCGTGGTGGTCAACCCGGAAGTGTCCTCGGTGCGCGATTCGGACCGCATCCTGGGCCTGCTGGATTCCAAGACCCGCAAGGCCGAACAGGGCGGCACGCTCAAGCCGCACCTGCTGCTGACGCGCTACAACCCGGCCCGCGTGGAAAGCGGGGAAATGCTTTCGATCAAGGACGTGGAAGAAGTCCTGGGGCTGAAGACCATCGGCGTGATCCCCGAGTCCGGCGACGTGCTCAACGCCTCCAACAAGGGCGAGCCGGTGATCCTGGATCTGGAATCCCCGGCCGGCCAGGCCTATGACGATGCGGTGGCGCGCCTGTTGGGCGAGGACCGTCCGATGCGCTTCACCACGTTCGAGAAGAAGGGTTTCTTCAGCAAGTTGTTCGGAGGTTGAGCATGGGCATGTTCGATTTCCTGAAGGCGAAGAAGAACACCGCGGAAACGGCGAAGAACCGGCTGCAGATCATCATCGCGCAGGAGCGGACCCAGCGTGGCGCGCCGGACTACCTGCCGCTGCTGCAGCGCGAGTTGCTGGAAGTGATCAAGAAGTACGTCAACATCGACGCCGATGCGGTCAAGGTCGACCTGCTCAAGGATGGCGACCACGACGTACTGGACATTTCCGTGGCCCTGCCCGAAGGCAAGGGCTGAGCCCAGGCCCGGCCCCGCGATGAACGCCATGCCGCTGGCGCCCGCGCCGGAACCGGACGTGCTGCGCGTGGCCGACATCGCGCCCGAGGCGCTGACGCGCCTGCTGGCGCGCTTTGACATGATGGTCGAGCACGTGCCGGACGGCGCCAAGATTCCCGGCAGTTTCTGGGGCGAGCCGGAGGCCGGGGTCATCGCCAGCACGGTCTACGTGCGCCCGGATACGCCGGTGCACTCGTTCCTGCACGAGGCCTGCCACCTGATCGTGCTGCCGCCCGAGCGCCGCGCCCTGGTCCACACCGACGCGACCGATTCGGACATCGAGGAAGACGCCACCTGCGCCTTGCAGATCGTGCTGGCCGACGCATTGCCCGGCGTGGGCCGGGAGCGGCTGATGGCCGACATGGATGCGTGGGGGTACTCATTCCGGCTGGGCTCGACGCGGGCCTGGTTCGAGCAGGATGCCGAGGATGCCCGCGCATTCCTGCAGGCGCGCGGGCTGCCGCACGCCTGAGGTCGCTGTCCCGTACTGGTTTGGCAGGCCTTCCGCAGAACGCGCTTCGTCAGAAGCGCTTTTTGTGGGAGCGGTCCGCTACTGCGCGGCGCGCTTGCGGCGCGACACCGCTGCCACTAGCCTGCCCGCTTCCGTTGCCCGGGGATTGCCATGACGCCACGCCGCCTGCCGCTTGTCCTGTCCGTCTGCCTGGGAGCGGCCACGCTGGCTGGCTGCGGCAGCGACGACGCCAAGAAGGAGGCCGAGGCCAGCCCCAAGGGCGAGACGGCCGATGCGTTCATCGCGCGCGTCAACGACGAGTACAAGGCGATGTACCCGGAGATCACCTCGGCGCAGTGGCTCTCGGCGACCTACATCAACGACGACAGCCAGCGCATCGCCGCCAAGGCCAACGAGCGCTACCTGACCCAGCTCAACGCCTGGATCGCCCAGTCGCGCAAGTTCGAAGGCCAGAAGATGACGCCGGCCACCGCGCGCGCCATCGCGCTGCTGAAGCTGTCCTCGTCCATGCCCGCGCCCCACGACCCGGCCAAGCTGTCCGAGCTGACGCGCATCGCCACCAGCCTGGAAGGCGCCTACGGCGAGGGCGCCTACTGCACCGGCGAAGGCGAGGCGCGACGCTGCCGCCAGCTGGGCGAGCTGGAGGACGTGCTGCGCAGCAGCCGCGACTACGACCAACAGCTCGACGCCTGGCAGGGCTGGCACAGCGTGGCCATCCCGATGCGCCAGGAATACAGCCGCTTTGCCGAACTGGTGAACGAAGGCTCGCGCGACATGGGCTTTGCCGACACCGGCGAGCTGTGGCGCAGCGGCTACGACATGGCCCCGGGCGAGGTGGCGGCGGAAACCGACCGACTGTGGAACCAGGTCAAGCCGCTCTACGAGCAGCTGCACTGCTACGCCCGCACCAAGCTGGTCGCCCAGTACGGCGCCCGGGGCCAGGTCGATGGCCTGCTGCCGGCGCACCTGATGGGCAACATGTGGCAGCAGGACTGGAGCAACCTGTGGGACCTGCTGCAGCCCTACCCCGGTGCCGGCAGCCTGGACATCGGCAGCGCCCTGCGCACGCAGGCCGATGCCGAGTACGAGAAGCTGTTGACCGCGGCCAAGCTGGACACGCAGGATCCATTCGAAAGCGCTCGCGATGGCGCCTACGCCACCCAGCTCAAGCAGCTGGGCCATGCGCCGTCGGACGAGGAACGCGAAGCCCTGAGCCGCCGCGCCTACGATACGGCCATCGCCCAGGTCGCCGACCTGCGCCAACGCGCGGACCTGGCCACGGCCAAGGCCATGACCGCCCGCGCGCAGGATTTCTACACCTCGCTGGGCATGCCCAAGCTGCCGGAGAGCTACTGGAGCAAGAGCCAGTTCCTCAAGCCGCGCGACCGCAACGTGGTCTGCCACGCCAGCGCCTGGGACATGAACATGGAAGGCGATGTGCGCACCAAGATGTGCATCGCCCCGGGCGAGGAGGACTTCACCACGATCTACCACGAGCTGGGCCACCTGTATTACGACCTGGCCTACAACCCGCAGCCGCCGCTGTTCCAGGGTGGCGCCAACGATGGCTTCCACGAGGCCATCGGCGACACCATCGTGCTGGCGATGACGCCCGACTACCTACGCTCGATCGGCCTGGCCCAGGGCGAAGGCCAGGACCAGCAGGCGCTGGTCAATGCGCAGATGCGCATGGCGCTGGCCAAGGTCTCCTTCCTGCCCTTCGGGCTGATGATCGACCGCTGGCGCTGGGGCGTGTTCGACGGCTCGATCAAGCCGGACCACTACAACCAGGCCTGGTGGCAGCTCAAGGCGCAGTATCAGGGCGTGGCGCCGGCCTCGCCGCGCGATGAAACCTTCTTCGACGCCGGCGCCAAGTACCACGTGCCCGGCAACACGCCGTACACGCGCTATTTCATGGCGCACATCCTGCAGTTCCAGTTCTACAAGGCCCTGTGCGATGCGGCCGGGCACACCGGTCCGCTCAACCAGTGCAGCTTCTACGGCAACAAGGTAGCCGGCCAGAAGTTCTGGGCGATGCTGGGCAAGGGCGCCAGCCAACCCTGGCAGGCCACGCTCAAGGGCATGACCGGCAGCGACCGCATGGACGCCGGCCCGTTGCTGGAATACTTCGCGCCGCTGCAGGGCTGGCTGAAGCAGCAGAACGAAGGCCAGCGCTGCGGCTGGCAGGCCAGCACGGCCAAGCCCACGCCCTGAACCACGCTTGCCGTCGCGATGGAGCGGGCCGTTATAATGGCCCGCTTCCGCGAACGGCTGCATGGCCGCAGCGGGAGTTCTCCTTGGGGAGTAGCCTGCTTCCGCTTCGTGGAAGCCGCGCCGTCAACATCCTTGGCCTGAATCGGCCATGGCGGCGCGACCTGACGGTTGGCGAGACCAACGAGCGGCGGACGTAGCCCGGTCGGGCGCGGACGTTGTTCGTTCGTCCGCACGAAGTCCCGACCGTTCAGAGCCATCCCGCCATGAATCCCGTTTCCATCCTCTTCCTCGGCCTGGCCATGTCCACCGATGCCTTCGCCGCCGCGCTCGGCAAGGGCGCCGGCATGGAGCGCGTGCGCCTGCCCGAGGCCCTGCGCATCGGCCTGATCTTCGGTGTGGTCGAAGCCCTCACCCCCATCATCGGCTGGCTGCTCGGCGCGGCCGCCTCCAAGTACATCGAGGCCTGGGACCATTGGGTCGCCTTCGGCCTGCTGACCGCGCTGGGCCTGCACATGATCTACAAGGCCGTGACCGATGAGGACGAGGACGAGCTGGAGGCGGTCACCGCCAACGGCAAGGGCGGCCGGCTGATGAGCGTGGCGCTGGCCGGCTTGGCCACCAGCATCGATGCGATGGCCGTCGGCGTTGGCCTGGCCTTCGTCGACGTGAACATCTGGGCGGTGGCCGCGGTCATCGGCCTGTGCACTTTCACCATGGTCAGCGTCGGGGTGATGGCTGGCCGCGCGCTGGGCACGCTGATCGGCAAGCGCGCGGAAATGCTGGGCGGGGTGATCCTGATCGTGGTCGGCTCAGCCGTGCTGTACGAGCACCTCAGCGGAGCGGCCTGAGGCAGCGCCAGGGACGGCGTCGCAGCTGTCGCAGGACCGCTGCACGCCGTTCGGATATCGGGCCAAATCAGGTGCGCAGCCGCGCTTCGCGGGTCAGGCCGGATCGTCGGCCAGCAGGGCCCAGCGCTCGTGGTCGCGCCACTGGCCCTCGATCTTGAGATAGCGCGGCGAATAGCCCTCGCGTCGGAACCCCACCCGCTGCACCAGCGCGCGCGAGCGCAGGTTGTCCGGCTGGATGTTGGCCTCGATGCGGTGCAGCCCCAGCTGGGTGAAGCCATAACGCGTGGCCATCCGCAGCACCGGCGTCATCAGCCCCCGCCCCGCCGCCGGCTCGCAGGCGTAGTAGCCCAGGTAAGCGCTGCAGAAGTTTCCCAGCACGATCTGGCTGAAATTGCAGACACCGACGATGACCTCGGCCGGGCCGGCGCCGGCGGATGTCTCGATTTGGGCCGTGGCCAGCAGGCTCACCAGCTCGCCGCGCACCACGCGCGCGAACCACAGTTCGAAGCCGGCCATGTCCAGGCAAGGCGTCACCCAGCCGCGATGCAGGGCGCGGCTGGCGCGATGCGCGGCCACCAGCGCCGGTCCATCGTGGCTGCATACCGGGCGCAGCTGCGGCGCGCTCACGGGCCAGGCCACGCTCACGCCGCCGCGTCGCCCCCGACGGCAGCCGCCGCTGCCGGCGTGCCGGCCAGGCGCGCCTTGTACTGCTCGAAATCCAGGCCCTCGCTGCGCGCCTCGGCATGCGCGGCGTCCTTGAGCGCATCGGAGTACACCAGCCGTACCGGCGTGCCCTGCCGCTCGTGCAGCTCGGCCGCCTGCATGATCAGGGCCAGCACGCGCGCGGCGCTGTCCGACTCGCCGGCGATACGGCCGTCCATGCCCAGCACCCACTGGCCATCGCGGCGCACGACACCGGCCAGCAGCTTGCGCGCCTGGTCGCGCAGCTCGGCATGCGGCTCGATCGGCGAGGCCTTGGCCGCGGCCTGGTTTTCCTGGCGCTTTTCCTGGCGACGCTTGGCGTCGCGGCGGGCCTTCGAAGTGATGGACATGGATTTCCTGACGATCAAGACATGGACGTGGGCGGCATCTGCGCTGCGCCAGCGGCGCCCGACAGGTGCCGGGACAGGGTCTCAGGCGTGGTCGGTGGGTTCAAGCCTGGGGGTGATGGCATCCTGCCTGGGCAGGCGCCGGCCGGCACGCCGCTCCCAGCGCCAGAACAGCCAGCCGGAGACGAAGAACGCCATCGAGCCCAGGGCCAGGTGCAGGGCCGAGGCGCTCAGCATTGGCGACAGCACGCCGGCGACGATGGCGTTGGTCATCAGCTGCACGAAGGCTTGCAGGGACGAGGCCAGGCCGCGCTGGCGCGGATACATGTCCAGCACCGCCAGCGCCAGGATCGGAAACACCAGGCCCACGCCGCAACCGGACAGGAAGATCGGCAGCACCGCCCAGGGCACGGCGATCTGCTCCACCGACAGCGTGTAGCCGACGTTGGCCAGGGCCGCTACGCCGCAGCAGATGAAGCCCACGCGCACCTGGCTGGCCGGATGCAGGCGCCCGGCCATGCGCCCGGACAGGAACGAGCCCAGGGTCATGCCGCCGATGGTCGGGATGAACAGCCATGCGAAATCGCGCTCGCCCAGTCCCAGCAACCCCATCACCAGCGCCGGGGCCGAGGCGATGTACAGGAACACCCCGGCGAACATCAGCGCACCGGCCGCGGCCAGGCGCTGGAAGCGCGCGTTGGTGCCGATCTCCAGATAGGCCCGCAACAGCGGCTTGGGCGAGAGCGGCGTGCGCGCCTGCACGGGGTGGGTCTCAGGCAGCCACAGCGCCGTGGCCACCAGCAGCACCAGGGCGAAGGCGACCAGGAACCAGAAGATCAACGGCCAGCCGGCCCCGGTGAGCAACAGCCAGCCGCCGATGATGGGCGCAATGGCCGGGGCGATGCCGAAGATCATCGACACCTGGCTCATCAGGCGCTGCGCCTCGTGGCCCTGGAACAGGTCGCGGATCACCGCCCGGCCCACGATCATGCCCACGCCCGCCGACAGCCCCTGCAAGGCGCGGAACAGCAGCAGCGTGGGCAGGTCGCGCGACAAGGCGCAGCCCACCGAGGCCGCCACGAACACCAGCAGCCCGGCCAGGATCACCCGCCTGCGGCCCCAGGCATCGGACATCGGGCCGTGGGCGATGCTCATGGCGCCATAGGCCAGCAGGTACACGCTGATGGTCTGCTGGATCGCCACCTGGTCCACCGCCATGCGCTGGGCCAGCTGCGGGAAAGCCGGGAACATCGTGTCGATGGAGAACGGCCCGAACATCGCCAGCCCGGCCAGCAGCAGGGCCAGGCGTCGCGTCGAGGTGGCGGACAGCGTCATTGCGGGGTTCCTGGGGGAGTGCGCGCGTTGCGAAGCACGCGCGGCATCGCGTCCTGAAAGAGGCGCTGCAGGACGAAGGAGTGGCTTGCGAAGGCGCACATCATAAGCCCGGTCGCCCATGGCCTTCACGCCAGGCGCCCGCCGCCTGTTCATGCGCTGCGCATATTCACCCCACAGTGGCCGGCCGGCGCCCCACGATGCCGCGCCCGGCCCGGTATACTGGGCGGGCAACACGGTGGGAGAAGCGCGGCCACAGGGAGTGCCCGCTGCCGAAGGCGCAACGCCCGTAATCGCTCAGGCCCGATACCACCACAGGCAGCACACACTCTGGAGAGACCGGTCGGCCCGTGACAAGGCCCGGCACCGGCGCCGAAGGGGCACGAAGCGCAGCGACACCGCGCTTTTAAACTCTCAGGCAGAAGGACAGAGGGGCGCGAGGAAGACGCACGTGCCTGTCGCAGGTCCGCATGGCGGATCGCGGCTGGCCGGGCGGCTTTCGAACTTTCGCGTGCCCCACTCTTCCGGATGCCTGCCATGTCCCAGAACACCGCTTCGCTGCGCGACCTCGAACACCACGCCGCCTTCGTCGAACGCCACATCGGCCCCAACGACGCCGAGATCGCGCAGATGCTCGCCGTGGTGGGCCATCCGACCCTAGAGTCGATGACCGACGCCATCGTGCCGGGATCGATCAAGTCGCCGGCCCCGCTGGCCCTGCCCGAGTCGATCACCGAGGAAGAAGCGCTGGCCAAGATCCGCCAGATCGCGCTGAAGAACCAGGTGTTCAAGAGCTTCATCGGCCAGGGCTACTACGGCACCCACACGCCCAAGGTGATCCTGCGCAACATCCTGGAAAACCCGGCCTGGTACACCGCCTACACGCCCTACCAGGCCGAGATCTCCCAGGGGCGCATGGAAGCACTGATCAACTTCCAGACCCTGTGCGCGGACCTGACCGGCATGGAGATCGCCAACGCCTCGCTGCTGGACGAAGCCACCGCCGCGGCCGAGGCGATGACCCTGGCCAAGCGTTCGGCCAAGTCCAAGTCCGACGTGTTCTTCGTGCATGACGCCGTGCACCCGCAGACGCTGGAGCTGCTGCGCACCCGCGCCGAGCCGCTGGGCATCGTGCTGGAACTGGGCACGCCGCAGCAGGCGATGGAGGCCGAGTGCTTCGGCGTGCTGCTGCAGTATCCGGACACCTTCGGCCAGCTCGCGTTCCAGACGCTGGCCGAGCACCAGGCCCTGGCCGATGCGGTGCACGCGCGTGGCGGTCTGATCGCCGTGGCCACCGACCTGCTGGCCCTGACCCTGATCGCCGCGCCCGGCGAATGGGGCGCGGACATCGTGGTGGGCAACTCGCAGCGCTTCGGCGTGCCGTTCGGCTTCGGCGGCCCGCATGCGGCGTTCATGGCCTGCCGCGATGCGTACAAGCGCTCGATGCCGGGCCGCCTGATCGGCGTGTCCATCGATTCGCAGGGCAACCCGGCCTATCGCCTGACCCTGCAGACCCGCGAGCAGCACATCCGCCGCGAGAAGGCGACCTCCAACATCTGCACCGCGCAGGTGCTGCTGGCGGTGATGGCCTCGATGTACGCGGTCTACCACGGCCCCCAGGGCCTGACCCGGATCGCCCGGCGCACCCATCGCCTGGCGGCGATCCTGGCCGCCGCGCTGCGCGGCGCCGGCGTCCAGGTCGGCGAGCACTTCTTCGACACCTTGCACGTCAAGGGCGTGCAGGCCGATGCGATCCACGCCAAGGCCCAGGCCGCGGGCATCAACCTGCGCGTGATCGATAGCGAAGCGGTGGGCATCAGCCTGGACGAGACCACCACCCGCGCCGACCTGGTCGCGCTGGGTGCGCTGTTCGGTGCCACGGTCGACGTCGATGCACTGGATGCCAGCACCGCCGATGCGCTGCCGCAGGGCCTGCTGCGCACCAGCGCGTTCCTGCAGCACCCGGTGTTCAACACCCACCACAGCGAGCACGAACTGCTGCGCTACATGCGCGCCCTGGCCGACAAGGACCTAGCAATGGATCGCACCATGATCCCGCTGGGCAGCTGCACCATGAAGCTCAACGCCACCGCCGAGATGATCCCGGTGACCTGGCCGGAGTTCGGCGCCATCCACCCCTTGGCCCCGGCCGCGCAGTCGACCGGCTACAAGCAGCTGATCGATGAGCTGGAGGCGATGCTGGTGGAATGCACCGGCTATGACGCGGTCAGCCTGCAGCCCAACTCCGGCGCGCAGGGCGAGTACGCCGGCTTGCTGGCGATCCGTGCCTACCACCGCTCGCGCGGCGAAGGCCATCGCGACATCTGCCTGATCCCCGAATCGGCCCACGGCACCAACCCGGCCTCGGCGCAGATGTGCGGCATGAAGGTCGTGGTCACCAAGTGCGATGCCAACGGCAATGTCGATGTCCAGGACATCCGCGCGCAGGCCGACAAGTACGCCGACCGCCTGGCCGCGCTGATGATCACCTACCCGTCCACGCACGGCGTGTTCGAGGAGGACGTGGTGGCCATCTGCGAGGCCGTGCACGCGCACGGCGGCCAGGTCTATACCGATGGCGCCAACATGAACGCCCTGGTCGGCGTGGCCAAGCCCGGCAAGTGGGGCTCGGACGTGTCGCACCTGAACCTGCACAAGACCTTCTGCATCCCGCACGGCGGCGGCGGCCCGGGCGTGGGCCCGTGCGCGGTCAAGTCGCACCTGGCGCCGTTCCTGCCGCGCACGCTGGGCGGGCAAGGCGATGTGGGCATGGTCTCGGCCGCCAGCTTTGGTTCGGCCTCGATCCTGCCGATCAGCTGGATGTACATCACCATGATGGGCACCGGTGGCCTGCGCAAGGCTACGCAGGTGGCCCTGCTCAACGCCAACTACATCGCCAAGCGCCTGGCGCCGCACTACAAGACGCTTTACACCGGTCGCAACGGATTGGTCGCGCACGAGTGCATCCTGGACGTGCGTCCGCTGGAGAAGATCACCGGCATCAGCGCCGAGGACATCGCCAAGCGCCTGATCGACTTCGGCTTCCATGCCCCGACCCTGAGCTTCCCGGTCGCCGGCACGCTCATGGTCGAGCCGACCGAGAGCGAATCCCAACACGAGCTGGACCGCTTCATCGACGCGATGATCCAGATTCGCGAGGAGATCCGCGCGGTGGAAGACGGCCGCCTGGACCGCGAGGACAACCCGCTCAAGCACGCCCCGCACACGGCGGTGCAGGTCACTGGCAGCGAGTGGGTGCATGCCTACCCGCGCGAACTGGCCGCCTTCCCCCTGCCCTCGCTGAAGCAGGCCAAGTACTGGCCGCCGGTGGCGCGCGTGGACAACGTCTACGGCGACAAGAACATCATGTGCGCCTGCATTCCGGTCGATGCGTATAAGGAAGACGCCGAGGCGTGAGGGGGAGTGAGAGGAGGAGTGAGTGATGGGGCGAGGAGTGAGGAGTGAGCGAAAGCTCAGCCAGCGCCACCCTGCCCCGCTCTCGCTCACTCCTCACTCCTCTGCACTCACTCCTCTCAAGCCACTCCTCGCCCAACGGGCGGCATAGCGACCTGATACCCATGGCGCCCTGCCCGCTTGGCCTCATACAGGGCCAGGTCGGCGCATTCGAGCAGCTGCGTGCCATTGCCAAGACCATCGCCTGGCAGTCTGCTGGCCACGCCGATGCTGATGGTGAGGTGGCCGGTTGCGGACTGTGGATGCGGCAGCGTCAGGACATCGACGGCCTGCAACATCCGCACGGCCACCTCCTCGGCCTCGGGCGCCAGCGTGTCGGGCAGCACGGCGACGAACTCCTCACCGCCAAAGCGCGCCACCACGTCGCCGGCGCGGCGCAGGCTGCTGCGCAACGCGGCGGCCACCTGTACCAGGCAGGCATCCCCGGCCACGTGGCCCTGGCTGTCGTTGAACAGCTTGAAGTGGTCGATATCGATCATCAGCAGTGAGCAGGCCATGTCGCGCGAAAGCGTTTCGCGCAGCCGCGCCTCGAACACCGTGCGATTGGCGATGCCGGTGAGCGGGTCGGTCCCCAGCAACACCTGCAGCTGGCGATTGCTCTGGTCGCTCAGGCGCTGCTGGTCGGCATGGCGGGTCTGGATCAGCGCCACGCGCAGTCCATAGACCAGCGCGGCCAGCACCGCCGACAGTGCGCCCGGATAGAAGTTCAGCTGCGAAATGGTGATGCCCATGGTCAGCACCCCCAGCGCGATGGCCACCGGGGCAAACGCCGCGATCACCTGGGCGGTCGCCCGCGAGGGTCGATAGCGCCGCAGCCAGCGCGGCGGCGGGCGCGTGACCACCAGGATCAGCAGCAGGTATGGCAGGTCCACCAGCACCAGGGCCCACCACGGCAGGCCCTGCAGTTCGACCCGGTTGTACAGCGTGGCCACCGCCGAGTTGACCCACAGGAAGCTGCAGACGGCGAAGTAGAACGCCCGCCGGCTCTGGCTGCGTGCGCCCAGCAAGCGCAGCGTCACCAGCGCGCACAGCGTGTAATCGATCAGGTCGGCATGCCAGACCATCACCACCTGGCCTGGCACCCCACGCATGCTGGCGCCATTGAGCACCGCAAACACCAGCACGCCCAGCAGCACCGCCAGCACCACCGACAGCAGCAGGTCCAGGGCACGCACCGCGCGCGGTTCGCGCGAGCTGAAGGCGCTGCCGATCAGGTACATGGCGGGGACCACGTACAGCGCCGAGAACACCACCGCCAGCACCTGCAGCCAGGCCGCGTAGGCCGGCAGCAGCGACGCCAGCAGATTGGTCGCCGCCCACAGCACCTGCATCATCACCGCAGCCGCCAGCAGGCGCCAGAGCGAACGCCCCATCCGGGCGCTGCGCCGTCCTCGCTGCAGCAGCAGGGACAGCGCCATCAGCTGCAGGGCAATGGTCAGCAGCTGCGGCAGCACACCACCGGCCGAACCCGTTCGCCAGGCCAGCAGCAAATGCAGGAGCAACAGCAGCACGGCGATCCCCGAGACCAGCATGGTGCATTGAACCCTTCAGTCGAAGGCAGCACCCCGGGGGAGGCGACGCCGGATCATGGACGAACACCGAGCTTACGCGGAGGTCCCTGTCCGGCTGTGCCCTGCGGCGAAGTCTATTCCACCGCCGGTCGCTTCCACAGCCACAGCGCGGTGGCGATGTTGACCGCCGCCACGAAGGCCACGTAGTGGGCCGGCGCCAGCGGGCCGGCATGCGAGGACAGATAGCTGATCAGCGGCGGCGTCACCGCCCCGGCAATGGCGTAGGCCAGGTTGTAGGACAACGCCAGCCCGGTGTAGCGCACCGCGGCCGGGAACGCGGCCACCATCACCGCGGGCACCACGCCGGCCACGCCTGCGGTGAACCCGGCCACCGCGTACAGCGGCAGGAAGTGCGCCCCGCCGGCGGCCAGGTCCAGGTACAGGGCATACACCGCGGCCAGCAGGCAGACCGCAGCCACCAGCAAGGCCGGGCCGCGGCCGATGCGGTCGCTGAGGATGCCGGTCCACAGGCACCCCAGGACCAGGCAGGTCGCCGCCAGCAGGTTGCCGCGCGTGGCCACCTCCGCCGGGATCTGGAAGGCCGACTGGATCAGCGTGGGCGTCATCAGGATCACCACCACGATGCCGGCGGTGAGCACCCACGTGGCCAGCATCGACACCACCACCCCGCCGCGGTGGTCGCGCAGCACCTGCTTGAACGGCAGCTCCGCCGACAGCTGGCGCTGGGCGCGCATCTGCGCGAACACCGGGGTCTCGTCCAGCCAGCGGCGCAGCCAGACCGCAATGAAGCCGAACACGCCGCCCACCAGGAACGGCAGGCGCCAGCCATGGTCGAGCACCTCGGCCGGGGTGAACATCCAGGCCACCAGCGAGGCCATCGCCGAGCCCATCAGCGTTCCGACGTTGATGCCCGCGCTGAGGCTGGCCACGGCAAAGCCGACCTTGGAGCGCGGTGCATGCTCGGCCACGAACACCCAGGCGCCGGGCATTTCGCCGCCGATGGCCAGGCCCTGCAGCATGCGCAGCAGCAGCAGGGCCAGCGGTGCCAGCACCCCGATCTGCGCATAGACCGGCAGCAGGCCGATGCACAGGGTCGGCAGGGCCATGAGGAAGATGCTCAGCGAGAACATCCGCTTGCGGCCGATGCGATCGCCGAAGTGCGCCATGACCACTCCGCCCAGCGGACGCACCAGATAGCCGGCGGCGAAGATCGCGAACACCTGCAGCTGCGCCAGCCAGGCCGGGATCTCCGGGGGGAAGAACAGCTGGCTCAAGGTCTTGGTGAAGAACACGAAGACCACGAAGTCGTAGAACTCCAGGGCCCCGCCCAAGGCGGACAGGAGCAGGACCTTGGCGCTGTTGCGCGAGGTGGAGGGGTGAGCCATGGCAGGCGCGCGACGGGGGTGGGGGACCACACCTTAACGGCTGCGTTCCCTGCCCTGCAGCCGCCACCGAGCCGTTGGCCGAACACAGCATTGCAGGGACGGCACCGCCCCGGGGCCGCTGCCGGGTGCGATCTGACGCTGTGGGCCGAATCGGACCGAATGCGTCACCCTGGACGCCTTCATCGGACCCCACGCCCAGGCGGCGCTGGCAACGATGCGGTTGCGTTGGACCGGCTTGATCTGGAGGATGCCGCCTCCGGCGCCCGTCCTGGCGCGTTGGTGGAACCTCGCGCGTCCGAAGCAGTCCATTGTCGCGCCCGCCCCGATGGCTGGCACGCCCCTTGCCTGATCCGTCAGCTCATCCCCCGTTGGCCACTGCATGTTGTCCGGCTCCTATAACCATTTCCTCGTCCTGATCTCCTACCTGGTCGCCGCGGTCGCGTCCTTCGTGGCGCTGGACATGGCCGGGCGCATCACCGCCAGCCAGGGCCGTGCCGCGCGGTGGTGGCTGGTGGGTGGAGCCTCGGCGATGGGCTTCGGGATCTGGTCGATGCATTTCATCGGCATGCTGGCGTTCAAGCTGCCGATCCCGCAGAGCTACAACCTGCTGATCACGCTGTATTCGCTGCTGGTGGCCGTGGGCAGCTCAGGCTATGCGCTGTGGCTGGTTTCGCGCGAGGAGTTGCCGCGCAAGCGCCTGCTGGTGGGCGCGGTGATCCTGGGCGCCGGCATCGCCACCATGCACTACACCGGCATGGCCGCCATGGAGATGGAGCCGGGCATCGACTACGACCCGCTGTGGTTCGTGCTGTCCATCGTGATCGCCATCGCCGCCTCGGCCGCGGCGCTGTGGATCGCCTATGCCCTGCGCTCGGATTTCAGCGCCTTCCGCCACTTCCGCATCGCCGCGGCGCTGGTGATGGGGGTGGCGGTGATCGGCATGCATTACACCGGCATGGCGGCCGCGCGCTTCCCGCTGGGCAGCGTCTGCGGGGCGGCGCTCCACGGTGGCGTCTCGCCGCAATGGCTGGCGAGCCTGGTCGGCACCAGCACCTTCGCCATCCTCGGCCTGGCGCTGGTGACCGCGGTGCTGGACCGCCGGCTGCAGGAGCGCACCCAGAAGCTCAGCCAGTCGCTGCAACAGGCCAACCTGGAACTGACCCACATGGCCCTGCACGACAACCTCACCAAGCTGCCCAACCGGGTGCTGCTGGAGGACCGCCTGGGCCAGGCCATCAGCAAGGCGCTGCGCGGCAGCAGCAAGTTCGCGCTGCTGTTCCTGGACCTGGATGGCTTCAAGGCCGTCAACGATGTCTACGGCCACCAGGCCGGCGACCGCCTGCTGCTGCAGGTGGCCCGCAACCTCAAGTCCGGCCTGCGCCAGGAAGACACCCTGGCGCGCCTGGGCGGCGATGAGTTCGTGCTGTTGATCGAGATCGGCGAGCCGGCCGATGCCGCCGCCATCGCCGAGAAGATGCTCGAGCGCGTCGGCCTGGCGGTGATGGTCGATGGCACCGAACTCAACGTCAGCGGCAGCGTGGGCATTGCCATCTTCGGCGAGGACGGCCACACCGCGCGCGAGCTGATGGCCAATGCCGATGCGGCCATGTACAGCGCCAAGGAGCAGGGCCGCAACGGCTACTGCTTCTTCGAGCCGTCGATGAACAAGGGCATGCACGAGCAACTGGCGATGATCCAGGAGCTGCGCAAGGCGCTGGAACTCGACCAGTTCGTGCTGGAGTACCAGCCCAAGTTCATTGCCCCCGCTGGCCAACTGCAGGGCGTGGAAGCGCTGATCCGCTGGCGGCACCCGACCCGCGGCCTGGTCCCGCCGGGCACCTTCATCCCATTGGCCGAGAAAACCGGCCTGATCCTGGAAATCGGCCGCTGGGTGCTCAACGAGGCCTGCCGCCAGTTGATGGCATGGGACAGCGAAGGCCACCACATCCCCAACGTGGCGGTGAACCTGTCCGCCGCGCAGTTCCGCTCGCCGGGGCTGATGGGCAAGGTCAAGGAAGCGCTGTCCAAGAACGGCCTGTCACCGACCAGGCTCACCCTGGAGATCACCGAATCCACCGCCATGCACGACCCGGAGGTCAGCCTGGCCATCCTGCAACGGCTGGCGGCCCTGGGCGTGCGCATCTCCATCGACGACTTCGGCACCGGCTATTCCAGCCTGCTCTACCTCAAGCGCCTGCCCGCGGCCGAATTGAAGATCGACCGCGGCTTCGTCAAGGACCTGGTGCCGGGTGGAGAAGACGCCGCCATCGTCTCGGCCATCATCGCCCTGGGCCGCATCCTCAACATGAGCGTGGTTGCCGAAGGCGTGGAAACCCAGTCCCAGCAGGCGCTGCTTACCGAGCTGGGATGCACCTCGTTGCAGGGCTACCATCTGGGCCGCCCGGCCGCGCCGGACAGCATCGCCGAGCGCTTTTAGCGGCCCGGCTACGGCCGGCAGCGGCAGGCGCCTGGCCCGCTGCCGACCTGTGGGTGCGTTCTCAGGCGGCGATCTGCGCCAATGCCTGCCGCAGCGAATCGGCCGTCACCGGCTTGACCAGGTGATGGTCGAATCCGGCCTCGTGGGTTTTCTGGCGATCATCCTCAGCCCCCCAACCGGTCAGCGCCACGATGCGCAGCGCCTGGCCGCCCGGCTGCTCGCGCAGCCTGCGGCAGACCTCATGACCATCCATGCCGGGCATGCCGATGTCGGTGAACACCACGTCCGGCGCCTGGCTCGACGCGGTGTCCAGGCCCTCCTGGCCGCTGTAGCAGGTCGTTACGTCATGGCCCAGCAGTTCCATCACCATGGAGATCGAATCGGCCGCATCGCGGTTGTCGTCCACGACCAGGATCTTGTAAGGGCCGTTCCCCAGTGACTGCCGTACTGCGTTCATCGTTAGATCTTCCTCTTGCTTCATGGTGAGCCGGCAGCCGCGCCAAAGGCGCGCCCGTCACGGCTCCAGGTTGGTGGGTGCGGCTCCCCGCCGGTGCGGCAACCGCTGCTCGGTCGGCGCCAGCGCAGCCACAGCGCGCTGGCCCGTGGCAGGAAATCTCTGTCGACAACGCCTCGACCCATGCGGCACGCCGCTGGCAAGGCGCCAGTCCGGTGAAAGAATGCAGCCGACTCGCGCCGCACAGCAACGCCGACGTTGCATGGGGCTGTGAGGCATGGGATGGCGCTAGGTCCGGGCACCGCCAGCGCTTTTCTGAGCGAGCCGCCTGCTGATCCTTGGCAGTGCGTGCTGGCCAGGGAGCGCTGCGCCGCGTGCGCGGCGTCGGACGCAGCGGGCAAACATGACCGGCGCCATGTGGGCCAACGGGAGGCTGCTTCTGGCTCCCCACGCGTTCGTCGAGCGCAGTTGGAAGGCGGCTGGAGAGGGACAACGGGGCCATGCTGCGGGCGAAAACTGGCGTCGCGGCAGCTTAGACAGCGTCGCGCATAGGCACCGTGAAGCCGCCTTCACTCCCCCCACCCGGGGTGCGCTGGAGCGCTTGTCGGACCGCGAAGCCTTCAGGCCGTGACTGGCTGAAAGTCCCCGCGCCTGGCGGCCATGGACGAGAGCCGCTGCCCCGCGATACGTCCCCACACCAGGGAAAACACCTCGCTGGCCTGCCGTGGGTCCAGCCCTGCCATCTGCACCGCCTGCGACTTGGCGTAGGTGTACTGCGCCAGGTCGCTGTCGTAGGTGGGGTGGTTGATGTAGGCGTCGTAGACCGCGCCCAGGACGGGCCAGTAGTGCTCGAAGCCCCGCTGCAATCCTGCGCGGGGCATGAGCTGGTAACGCTCGCGCCAGTAGGATTTTTCCGCCTCGATGTCGATCATCACCCAAGGCGCTTGCCGGTCGTGCTGTGCATTCATTGCCCGCTCCCGCTGTCGTAGCCCCCTGATGCCCCAATGTGCCACCATCCCGAGGCACATGGCATGAAGTGTGCCTTGCATTTGCGTGACAAAATGCGGCGCCTACCTCGATTTCCACCGCGGGTCGGCGCGCACGGATGGCTAAGGCGACGCCAACCCCGCGACCGGCTGACCGACAGGTCAGGCAGCAGCGCCGGCCTCAATCCTCGATGATCATGCGCGCCCGCGCGCTGGCCGCCTCGCGTGCCGCGGCGATGCTCAGATAGATCCCCTGCTCGTTGCGCTTGCGGGCGATGCCCTGCACGTGGATCTCGGCGATGGTGAACTGGCCGTTGTGCCAGTCGAGAATCCGAGCCTCGTATGCATTGCCATGGTGCTCGCCCAATTCGAAGATCTCGCTTGCGACAGCGGCCATGGCGGCGTTTCCGTGGGGGATTCGCGCGGATCGTGCACCGGTCCGCGTAGCGTTGCGTGAAGCCCCGATGCGGTTTCGATGACAGGGTCGCTGAACAGGCCTTGGCGGTGGGAAACGATTGCACCAGTCAAGCGCGATGCATCGCCGGGAGAGGTTGATCTCAACGTGCTGCAGAGCATCAGACAAGGCTGCTCAGACGCCGCCTCGACGCCCGGGCAGGTCGTCCAGATCGTGTTCCACGTCCAGCGATGAGTCATCGGCATCGTGCGGCACCGGGGACTGTCCGGGGACCGGGTCGTTGGCGCGCGGATCCATGTCCGAATCGGGAATCGTGTCCTGGGGCTGGCGATGCATGGGCGGGGTCCTAGCGGCGGGTCGACCGATGCTGAGGCCCGCAGCGTGAGTACCGCATGCATGCGGCCGATCAAGGCCGGACGCGGAACACCGCACTCATGCGCGGTCCCACCGCGCGGGTGGTCTTGGGGATGCCATGCTCGTGCGTGATCTGGCTGGCATGGCTCATCACCAGCAGGCTGCCGGGCATGAGATCGATGCCCACTGCGCGCGCTTGGCCGTGCTTGGGCCTGATGTTCATCCGTCGCGGCGCGCCCAGCGAGACCAGCGCGATCGGTTGGCGCGGCACCAGCGTATGCAGCTTGTCGTGGTGCATGGCCACGCTGTCGCGGCCATCGCGGTAGAGATTGAGCCCCACGGTGTTGTACGGCGCAGGCACGAGCGCCTGCACGGCGGCCTGCATCGCCGCCAACGGCAGTGCCTGCGGCAACTCCTCCAGCGCATACCAGGCCTGCAGGCGCGGCACATCGACCACGCGTTCGTACATCGGCCGGCGCTGCTGCTGCCAGTGGGCGCCATCGCGCAAGCGCTCGAACCACGCCTGCGCCTGCGCAGGGCCGATGACGTCGGGCCAGTAGCGGATGCCACCTTCCTCATCGTCGACCACCACGCGGTACGGCGCGCTGGAAAACAGGTCGCGGGCGTTCAATGGAAATCCCGCGAGGGCAGCGACAGCTCGCCCAGCAGCTCGCTCATGTCGCGCAGGTCCCCGGCGATCAGGTGCTCCACGCCATCCACGCGCTCCCAGCGCCCACGCACCGCCAGCAGGCGCGACTCCAGCAAGGCGCGACGACGGCGCACCGCCAGGTGCGACCAGACGATCACATTGATCATGCCGTGCTCGTCCTCGAGCGTGACGAAGATGGTGCCCTTGGCCGTGGCCGGACGCTGGCGCTGGGTCACCAACCCGGCCACGTGCACGCCACTGCCGCTGGGCCGGCTGTGCAGGTCGCGCAAGCCGAGGATGCGCTGCGCCCGCATTCGCGCCCGCAACAAGGCCATGGGATGCGCCTCCAGGCTCAGGCCCACGCTGCGGTAGTCGGCCATGATGTCCTCGCCGATGCGGGGTGCCGGCAGATCGACAGGCTGTTCCCGCGGACTGCCCGGCAGCAGCGGGCGGCTACGCTCGATGCCGGCCACCGCCCAGCGCGCCAGGTTGCGGTTGCCCACCAGCGATTGCAGCGCGCCGGCTTCGGTGAGCGCGGCGCGGGCCTTTTCGTCCAGACCGGCGCGCAGGCTGAGGTCCTCCACGCTGGAAAATGCCCGCTGCGCGCGCGCGGCCACCACCGCCCTGCCCGCCGCTTCGGACAGGCCCGAAACCTGACGCAGGCCCAGGCGGATATCCGGCTGCTGGCCCGCGTCGTCCTCGCTGTGCCACGCCCGCCCACCGACCAGGGTGTTGTCCCAGTCGCTGTGCATCACATCCACCGGCAGCACGGTGATCGACTGGCGCGCGCCCTTGCCGCGACGCGCGTCCTGCACGATCTGGCTGGGTGAGTAGAAGCCCATCGGCTGGGCATTGAGCAGCCCGCAGGCGAAGGCGGCCGGCTCGTGCCGCTTCAACCAGCAGCTGGCGTAGACCAGCTTGGCGAACGAGGCGGCGTGGCTCTGCGGGAAACCATAGGAGCCAAAACCCTTGATCTGCTCGAAGATCTGGTCGATGAACTCGGGTGCGTAGCCTTTGCCCTCCATCAAGTCGCGGATCTTCAGACGATGCGGCTCCATGTCGCCACCGCGTCTCCAGGCCGCCATCGAACGCCGCAGGCCATCGGCCTCGTCGGGCGAGTACCCGGCATGGATCACCAGCTCCATCACCTGCTCCTGGAACAAGGGCACGCCCAGGGTCGGGCCGAGGATCTCCTCCACGCCCTGCGAGGGATAGGTGGGCTGCTCCAGCTTCTGACGGCGGCGCAGGTAGGGATGCACCATGTCGCCCTGGATCGGCCCAGGCCGCACGATGGCCACTTCCACCACCAGGTCGTAGAACCTGGCCGGCTTCAGCCGCGGCAGCATCGCCATCTGCGCGCGCGATTCGATCTGGAACACGCCCACGGTATCGGCCAGTTGGATCATGCCGTAGGTCTCGGTGTCCTCCTTCGGGATCGTGGCGATCTCGTAATCGCGCGCGCGATGCACGCGGATCAGGTCCAGCGTCTTGCGGATGCAGGTCAGCATGCCCAGCGCCAGGCAATCGACCTTGAGCATGCCCATGGTCTCCAGGTCGTCCTTCTCCCACTGGATGATGGTGCGGTCGGGCATGGCGGCGTTCTCCACCGGCACCACGGTGGACAGGGTCTGCTCGGCGATGACGAAGCCACCGACATGCTGGGACAGATGTCGCGGCTTGCCTTCCAGCTGGAAGGTCAGCGCCAGGATGTTCACGATCAGGGGATTGGCCGTATCGAACCCGGCCTCCTCCAGTCGCTGCTCCATGGGCGTATCGCCATTGCCCCAGCCGAAGCAATTGGCCAGCAGCGAAATCTGATCCGGCGGCAGGCCGAATGCCTTGGCCACATCGCGCACCGCGCTCTTGCCGCGGTAGCTGATGACCGTGGCCGCCAGCGCCGCACGGTGCCGGCCGTACTTGCCGTACACGTATTGGATGACTTCCTCACGACGCTCGTGCTCGAAGTCCACATCGATATCCGGCGGCTCGTTGCGCGCCTTGGACAGGAAGCGCGAGATCAGCAGCCGGTTCTCGTCCGGGTCCACGGCGGTGATGCCGAGCGCGTAGCACACGGCCGAGTTGGCCGAGGATCCCCGCCCCTGGCAGAGGATGCCCTGCGACCTGGCGAAGGCCACCACGTCGTGCACGGTGAGGAAGAAGGCTTCGTATTTCAGCTCCTCGATCAGCGCCAGTTCCTTCTCGATGTCATCGCGGACCTTGGCCGACATCACCAGCCCGCGCTCGTCCCAGCGCGTCCGCATCCCCGCCTCGGTCAGCTCCCGCAGATAGCTGGTCGCCGTATGGCCAGGCGGCACCAACTCGGCAGGGTAGTCGTACTTCACGTCACGCCTGAGGTCGAAACCGCTGCAGCGCTGCGCCACCTCCACCGTTGCACGCAGCAAGGCCTCCGGATAGATGTTGCCCAGGGCACGGCGCGAGCGCAGGTGGCGTTCTCCGTTGCGGAATAGATGCGCACCGGCCTCGGCCAGGGTTACGGTGTGGCGGATGGCGGTCATGGTGTCCTGCAGCACGCGCTCGCGACGCGTGGCCATGTGCACGTCACCGCTGGCCAGGGGCGTCATGCCCAACCGGCGCGAGAGGGCCAACAAGGTGTCCAGCCGCACCGTGTCGTCGCATTCGCGTAGTAGCTCGACCGCCAGATAGGCGCGCTTACCGAACACCTCCTGCAGCCAACGCCCTTCTTCCTCCTGCGGGGTTTGACCGGGCAACCACAGCGCGAACAGTTCGGGCGCCGCATCACGAAACTGCGCCTGCACATCCGCGCGCGTCAGCGCGTAGTGGCCCTTGGTGGCCGCCCGCCGCGCGGTGGTGATCAGCGCGCACAGCTGGGTATAGCCGGTGCGCGTTTCCACCAGCAGCACGAATCTGGTTCCATCGACCAACGCGAACTCGCTCCCGACGATCAGCTGGACGCCCGTTGCATCGGCCCCTTCCCAGGCGCGCACGATGCCCGCCAGCGAGCACTCGTCGGTGATGGCCAGTGCGGCATAGCCACAGGCCTTGGCCCGCTCGAACAGGCTGGTCGCATCCGAAGCGCCACGCAGGAACGAGAAATCCGACAGGCAGTGCAGTTCGGCGTAGGCCGGCAGGCCATCGTCGGACAGACCGTGCACATCGTCGTTGGCCGCCTGCTGCAGCCGCTGCGCCACGCGCCAGGCACGCGGCATGCGCCCACCCGGCGTCTCGCGGTCCACCCCATCGATGGCATCGTCCCAACTCATCACCCATCATTCCTGCAACTCACCGCTGCCGCTGTGGCTGTTGCTATCGCCGTTGCTGTTGCTGTTGCCTTCCACTCACTCCTCACTCCTCCCCACTCACTCCTGCTTCAACCGAACCACCCATGCAGCATCCACTCGCCCTCACGTACGCCAGCGGGCAGAAAAGCCCAGCCACGCTGACCGCGAGCGGTTTCCACCACGTAGTAATCGCGGCGGGCGTCCTGGCCATCCCACCAGCCGCTTTCCAGCCGCTCGGGTCCGGAAATGATCCTGGGCGTGGCATGCAGCGGGATCGGCTGCGGCAGCAGCCAGGCCGGCCGCGGTGGCCGGGCTGGCGCGGCATCCACGCCGCGCGCCGGGGCATCGCCGATCGCCCGCCGCCAGGCGCGTTCCGGTCGCGGATCGTTGGCCGGTTCGACGCGATACACCGCACCATCGCCCAAGCGTGCACGCAGGCGCTCGCGCAGCTGCGGCCAATCCACCGCCTGCTGCGGGCGCGTATCGAACAGGTCGCGCGCGGCGGGCACGAACGGCGGCAGCTGCCGCGCCAGCAGGCGCACGCCGACCACCGGGCGCTCGATCGAGACCCGCTCCAGCCGGTTGCGGGCCAGCTCGAACAGCATGGCCTGCTCACGCTCCGGCGCCAGCAGGCCCACGTCGACATCGGTGTGCCCTTGCTCGTGCTCCAGCCGCAACACGAAGCGCTGTACGCCGCCATCGCGGATGGACAGGTAGGTGCACAGATCGCCGATCAGACGCCGCAGCGGGAACAGCAGCGCCATGTGGCTTTCGATTTCATAGCCCATCTCCACCCGCGCATCGAAATGATCCGGCGGCAGGTACCAGTCCAGCGCATCGTCGACTTGCCCGTACAGGCGGTCCAGATGCTCCAGCAGCGGCATGCCGAAGCGCCGACGCAGCGCATCGCGCGGCAGCGTGCGCACGGCGGCCAGTGTGCGCAGGCCCATGCGGAACAGACGCTCGCCACTGTCCTCCGGCAGGTGCGCGGCGCGCACCGAGACGCCATCGAGCACCTGCTGCAGGCGCTCGCCGCGCGCCACTGCCAGTCCGTCCTTCAACCCGGCCAGCACATGCGCCGCGCGCGGAGTGGGCGCCAGCGCCAGGCGGTGGCGGAACCCCAGCGTGTCCAGCTCGTCCCGCAGGCGCTTGGCGAACTGCGGCCAGGGGCCGAACAAACGGAAGGAGGCGCGGGCCTCCAGCACGATCGCGTGCGGCCACTGCTGGCTCACCAGCGAACTGTGGCGATACGCCCAGTTGGCCAGGAAACGCTGGCTGCGCGCCTCGTCCTGGGCGTCGTATTCGACCGTGCGCACCTGGGTCATCAGCGCATGGGCAGCCGACAGCCGCATGCCGGCCTTTAGCCCCGCCTGCGCCGCGGCAGGGTTGACCGAGTGCAGCCGGCGCAGCTGCATTGGCCCCTCGACCAGGGTCAGCGGCGCCAGCCGCTCGTCTTCCGGCAGGCGGCGCAGGACCGTGTCCATCGCCAGTTGCGGCAACAGGATGCAGGCCCACAGCATCAGTGCAGCGCCTGCCGCGCTTGGATGGATCCAGCTTGGCGGTAAAGCTCTGACTTGCGCGTCGCTAAAAGATGCGCGGGCAGATCCAGGGCACGGACAGACCCGCGGGCGTGCGTACGCCTCAGTGCCGGAGGCAGTGGTCCACGCCTTAGCCGTGGCACCAGCGCGCTGGAATGAGCGTCCCGCCCGACCAGTCGAATCGCGCAGGGGTCGAGATAGCGTGCGAGGTAAATGCGGCGCTTCAGGCGAACCTCCATGGTCGTCCTCAATGCACCAGCCGCAACGGCTGCGCAGGCACCTGGCCACCGCGGCACTTGCGCACGCGCCAGGCGCCTTCTTCGCACAGGTACTCCATGCGCAGCGCCGCCGGCGAAGCATTGATGGCATGACGCGCATCGCGCAGCGCAAAGCCGCAGCAGTCGCCGCTGTCGGCGGCGACCTGCAGGCGGCGCAGTGCGCGCTCGTCGGCGGTCTGTGGCCAGCCCAGCACGGCAGCACAGGCGCCGCTGCGCAGGCATTGCTCGAACGCCCACAGCGCATCGCGTGGTTCGGCCTCGACCACCTCCAGCTGCGCCAGATCCAGGCCGGCGGCCTGCCAGGCCGGCGCATAGGGGATGTACGGCGGCGCGACCAGGGCCACGCGCCCGCCTGCCGCGGTCATGCGCGCCAAGGTCGGCAGCAGCAGGTCGACCTCGCCGATGCCATCGCCTGGGAGCAACAGTTCGGTCAGCGCCTTGCGCGGCCATCCGCCACTGGGCAACACCGCATCCAGCGCGGCATGACCGGTCGGCTCGCCCGCATGGCGCACGCCACTGCTACGCCCGGCGTGCCAGACCGTGCGCGCGGCCAGCAGATCGTCCAGCGGCCTGGCCGCGGACGGCAAGGCAGACAACGCACGAAGCGGCGCATGAGCCTCAGCGCTTGCCATGGCCGCTCAGATCAGAGGTGTAGGACGCTTGAAGTGCGTGTCGAGGCGTGCGCGCCGCACATGTTGCGTGCTGCCTGGGCGAATTCCAGGGTGACGGATGCTTCGCGCGGGGATTTTCCCCCATGCGGAGTTCTTCGCAACGCAACCCTGCATTGCCTGACGGGCATGTCCTGCCGCGCGGGGCTAGGCGATGCAGCTCGCCTCGACACAATCTCGCATCTTCGAAGTACAGCCTGGCGACCATGGCACGCCCTAGCCCCTGCGCACCAGGCCGCAGTACAGGCCTTCGATGGCGAAGTCCACCCCGGCCGGCACCACGATCGGTGCGTGCGCGGGATTGCGCGGCAGTAGGCGGATCCGGCGCTCTCCGCGCTCCAGCCGCTTGATGGTGATCTCGCCGTCTACCCGTGCCACCACGATCTGCCCATCGCGCGCCTCGGCACTGCGGTGCACGCCCACCAGGTCGCCATCGAGGATGCCGTCATCGATCATCGAATCGCCCTGCACCTTCAGCAGGTAGTCCGGCCGCAGCGAAAACACGCCCGCATCCAGCAACAGTTGTTCGTCCAGGCCGATATCCGCCCCGATCGGCACACCCGCCGCAACCCGGCCCAGCACTGGCAGGGACAGCAGCCTGTCCCGACCTGTGGATTGCGGCACGCGGATGCCCCGCTTCTGCCCCGTCATCAGCTGGATCAGCCCAGCCTCGGCCAGCGCCTGGATGTGCTTCTGGGCGGCATTGCGCGAGGAGAAGCCGAACTCGGCCGCGATTTCAGCCAGGCTGGGGGTATGCCCGCGCAGCGACTGCTGACGGAGGAAAGCCAGAACGGCCGCGCGCTTGGGAGGTAGAGTGTCCATAGGTGTACATTTGTACACCTATCCTGTCGCAGGGCACGAGATACGGGCCCCGATTCCTTCAGCAGCCTGCTCCACGCCGAAAACCGCTAATGTTTGGTATAACGTTCGTTATAACAACAGCGAGGTCACCATGAAGCTCAAGATCACCTCCATCGGCAATTCCGCCGGCGTCATCCTTCCCAAGGAGCTGCTCGCCCGCCTGCGCCTGGGCAAGGGTGACGAGCTGTATGCCCTGGAGACCCCCGACGGCGTCAAGCTGACGGTCTTCGACCCGACCCTGGCCGAACAGATGGAGGTGGCCGAGCGCGTGATGCGTGATCGACGCGCTCTGCTGCACAAGCTGGCCCAGTGACATGATCATCTGGATCAATCGCGCTCTGGCCATGGCCATCCATGATCGGCAGCTTGCCGAGCACGGCGGTGGCAGCGGTGTACGCGATGATGCCCTGCTGGACTCGGCATTGGCACGACCACAGCAACTTCTTTCGTACGGCGACCCGCCGCCTGACATCGCCTCACTGGCGGCAAGTCTCGCTTTTGGCATCGCGCGCAATCATCCCTTCGTAGACGGAAACAAACGTACCGCGGCCGTGGCGTGCGAAACCTTCATCATCCTCAACGGCGCAAGGCTCCATGCGGATGATCTATCGCTTTATCCGAAATATCTTGGACTGGCAGATGGCAGTCTCAGCGATGGAGAGTTTGCCGACTGGCTTCGTCAACACCTCAAACCCTCCACGCCAGGCAAAGTCCACGAATCCAGCCCGGCCTACGCCAACACCGCTGAGTAACGCGCGGCCTCGGCGCCACCATCGCCCGTCACCAAGAAAGAGTTCGTCACCCGGCCTCGAACAACCTGTTCGTGGGCCTGCCGCAGCGGCCCCCTCGGTGGACAAGCTCCGCGTTGTCCACCCTACTCCGTTGGATGGGTGACGCTTTTCCACCCACCACCGTAGCGAATTGACAAACACAGACGTGGCCACACGCACTTCGTAGGGTGGATGACGCTCTTTCATCCACCATCGCAGCGAACAAACCAACGCGGACGTGTCAACGTGTCACCCCGGAAGGTGGACGACGCTCCTCCATCCACCACCGCAGCAAAACGACCAACACAGACGTAGCAACGCGCCACCCCGTAGGGTGGATGACGCTCTTTCATCCACCATCGCCGCCAAGTCCGTAGCCGCACAAAACTCACCGCCACGGCCCCACCTGCTCAAGCGGACAGCACGCAAACCCGCCTGCACTTCCACATCAAGCCGGCACCACGCCGCGAATCAATACACCAACGTCTGAATCGCATGCGCCGGAATCTCCACCTGCGTGGACGCATCGCCGACGTAGAAGTTGTAGGTAATGGCTTTGTCGCTGGCATTCATCACCACCGTCGCCAGCTTGTTGTCCTTGTTGAGGAAGGACGTGGTGCTGAGGTTGCTGCGACTGCTGGCAGCGCTCACACGCTGCGCGCCAGGGCGGATGAACTTGGAGAAGTGGCCGATGTACCAGTACGGCGGGGTGTAGATCAGCTCGCCGGTCCGCGTATCGGCCTGCAACGGTGCGAAACAGAAATTGCCGACGTGGTTGGGGCCACCCTGCTCGTCCAGCAGGATGTTCCAGTCGGTCCAGGCCACCGCCCCGCCATTGAAGTCGTGGATCATCGAGGTGCCGTAGCGCTCGCCGTTGGCCCAGTCCTGCAGGCGGGCGAAGTCGTACTTCTCGATCGAAGCCTCGGTCAGCAGCAACGGCTTGTCTGGATAGGCATTGGACACCGCTGCCACGTTGTCGGTCATCGGCTCAAAGCCCGCCCAGGTCTCGTACCAGTGGAAGCCCATGCCCCAGGCGTACTTGGACGCTTCCGGATCATCGAAGATGGTGTTGGCGCGGTGGACCATCATGTCGCGGTTGTGGTCCCACACGATGATCTTCTTGTCGCCGTAGCCGGCCTTTTCCATGGTCGGGCCGAGATGATTCTTGAGGAAGTCGCGCTCTGCCTCGGCCGAAAACTGCATCGACTCCCACTTCTGGATCGCCATCGGCTCGTTCTGCACACTGATGCCCCAGATCGGGATGCCTTCCTTCTCGTAGGCGGCGATGAACTTGGTGTAGTACCTCGCCCAGGCCTGCGCATACTCCGGCAGCAGGTGGCCGCCCTTGAGCATGGTCTTGGTGTCCTTCATGAAGGCCGGCGCGCTCCATGGGCTGGCGAACATCGGCAGCGTGCCGCCCGCGGCCTGGATGGCCTGCTTGATCATCGGGATGCGGTACTTGCGGTCATGCGCCACCGAGAAGGACTTCAGGTCCTTGTCGCCTTCCTTGACGTAGGTGTAGCTGGCGCTGGAGAAATCCGAGCTGTGGATGGTCGTGCGTGCCCAGGTGTATCCGATGCCTTCGTTGGGGTCGTAGTAGGCCTTCATGAACTCGGCCTGTTTGGCCTTGCTCAACTTGGCGTAGGTCTCAGCGGCCGAATCGGTGATCGCCCCACCCACGCCCATCACCGTCTGAAAGCGCTTGGTCGGGTTGACGAAGATGGAGTTCTCCACCTCGGTCAGCGCATGTCCCGGCTGCAGCGCCTTGGCTTCACTGCGCGCCAGCTGCTGCGCGGCACCCTTGGCCGTGGTGTACACCGTGACCGCGCCACCGGCCGGCGTGTAGGCGGCGGTGGTCAGTTCCGCCGCATGCGCCACGGTGGACGTCAGCAAGGCGCCCAGCGCCGACAAAAGAATGGTCTGCTTCACGCGTGCCCTCCCAGGCCAAAGTCGAATGGCCGCGAGGATACTCCCCACACCTGTGCACGGCATCTGATTTAGACCCGCCAGGCAGTCCCCTTGCCGGTCTGGATCAGTGCAGGCACACCGCGCTTTGCAAGCCTGCGGCTCGGGACGCGCTCGGCATCGGCCACGCTTTCGGCCCTGGCCACCTCAAAGCCGGCGCAGATCCATAGACTGCCCGTTCATCGCCCACCCGCGCGGCTGGACGACTCGCTCCCTGATGTTCCACCTCATCAAGAATCCGCCGCACCTCCAGCGCGTTGTCGAAGATTGCCTGGCCCAGCGTCGCCAAGGTCCCCCGGGCCAATCCGGCCGTTTCCAGCGTGGACAACACATCGCCGTGCGCCCCGATGAGCTGGATCAGTCGATCCAACGCATCGAACTGATCCATCGTCACGCCATAAGCGAATGATGCATCGTCAGCGTGGACATCAAGCTCGAACTCGTCAGCATCGGAACGATCGTCAGCGGACGTCATCGCAGCCTCCGTGTCCGTGGCCTGCAACACACCTGCATCCGAAGACTCGCCGAACCGCCGTGATAAGGCCTGTAATTCAGAGGTGGCCGCCTTCAATCGCGCCTGCACCGTCCAGCGCTCCTCGGAACCCTCGCCAAGCGCTTGGACCAAACGCATCAACCCGTGCAGCTCATGCTCCAGCATCGCCAGCCGTTGCGCGGCGTCCGATGACTGCGCACCCGCTTCTCCGTTCAGATCATCTGAGGCTTCGCTCATTGCCTTGCTCCGTGCGTGGGAAAAAGATCAGGCCCTTGGCCGGGTTCGGGACTTTCCAAACCGCCATACGTCGGTAGACACGAATAAACGCGCCCGCAGAGACGAGCTGCCGCGGTTCGAATCGCTGCGCCCCGTAAAAAGGCAATCGGAAGGCGTACTGCGGTTGAGTGCCGACCGCTTCCAGCCAGTTCGCGGCGCTCAAAATACCTGCTCGCACTCAATGTGCAATTAATAATTGGCATTGTCAACAATCAAAAATTGTCGCCCCCATAAGGCCTCTTATGGAGAATCCTTGCTCATGCATGGACGGACGCCGCATCGGCCATCCTCGCCGCGCACGACATGACGGGGAATCCGATGGCTGCACCTTACGAAGACTTCGCCGAGCGCCTGCGGCACGCGCTGGACCGAGTCGATTTCGCGTCTGGTCGCGCCCGAACCGGCGCCCTGGCCGACCGCTACGCCGTCTCCCGCGAGACCGCACGCAAATGGCTGACCGGCCTGGCCCTGCCCGAGCTGGCGCGCATCATCGAGCTGGCCAAGGATCTCGACACCAGCTTCGAATGGCTGGCCACCGGCCGTGGAGAGGTCCAGCTGCGCATCAACGAATCCCCGCCCATCTATCGCCAGCTGACCAATGCCGAGGTGCGGGTGCTGCAACTGTTCAACACCTTGCCCGAAGACAAGCGCAAGCTGCTGCTGCAGTTTTTTTCCTGAGCGCGACGCAGCGGCTTGTCCAAGCAGTGGCCGCAGCATGCCCCGCCTTGCCTCAACCATGTGGCCGCGCTGTCGATTGCTAGACAGCCCCGCGACAACTTGAGTCAGTGAAGGCGCGGCGTTGTAATCGGCAAGGACGCCCTGTCGAACAAGCGCGCACCTGCCGAATCTCGGTCGATAGACGCCATGACAGCGTAATGCGCCCGTTCTTCGCTCACGCTCCGCTGCATGCCGTCCAACGCGGGCAGCCGCTGCTGCTCAATCTCATCCAGGATTTCACGCACGACCAAAGCCCCGTCGAAGATCGACTGTCCCAGCAATGACACAGTGCCCTTGGCAAAGCCGGCCGCACAATTGGCAGACACCGCATCGCCCTGCGCGGCAAGCAGCCGCAGCAGGTGATCGAGTCGGTCGAACTGCTCCATCGTCATACCGAGTACAAGCGGCTCAGACACTGCGGTGTCATAAGCGCGGCTATCGTCATCCGTTGACGCCGCCGTCTGCTCTTCAGCTCGGGCCCATGGCACAACCTTTTTCAATCGCTGCTCCACCTGCATCGACAGGGCTCGCAGGCCCGATGCCAACTCCTGCTGTCGCGCTTGGGAGGTCCACTTATGCAAGGGATCAGTGCTACCGGGCTGCGCCAACCGCGCCAAAAAGCCTAGATGCGTCCCCAACATTCTCAGCAGCTGCTGGCCGTCCTCGGGCAGCGGATAGTCCTGCGTGTCTTCATCGTCCAAATGGTCGTGCGACATCATTGCCTCCTCGTTCCATGATGGACCCGTCCGCCGGAATGGCGGACGGGAAGTCGGGAGGCTCGAAACCGCAAACAGCCGGCGGGCTTATTCCCCTTGCGGGTGTTGTATTCGCCGCCCTCCCGACGCAGGCATCGCGTCGGTTGCGCCTGCAAAACATGCAGGCACAAAAAACCCACCAGTATTTCGGAGGTGGGTACCGCTGTTTGAGGAGTTTCGAGGCTCCGTGAGGAGATCGTGCTACTGGCAAGGCTTGACGTCAAGCCTCGCCGACAATCGCATCATCGACCTTACCTGCGATCCGATCAGAGCGGGTTCAATCCAACAGCTCGTTGGCCCCGCCACAAGACCAGCCCAACCGTGTGATCGGCGCAAATAATCAGGTCTTTCAAATCCCTTCTACGTCCATCCCATGCTCGGCAAGCCACACCTTGCGCAGCGCATAGTCCGGCATCGCACGCTCCAACCGCAGCCAGAACGCCGGGGTGTGATGCGCCTCATGCAGATGCGCCATCTCATGCACCAGCACGTATTCGGCGATGCGCGGCGGAAGCAGGATGGTTTTCCAATGGAAGTACAACCAATCGCCCTTGCCACACGAACCCCAGCGGTAGCCCAGGTCCTGGACCTTTACGCCCGCCGGTGCGACCTCCATCAGGGCCGCATGCTCTACCATGCGCGTGGACAGCCATGCTTTGGCACGCGCTGCATACCATCGGATGAAGTGCTCCCTGGCCTCTGGCAAGGCCTCCGATACCAGACAGAAACGCCCGGCGGCGAGCTTCAGTGGCACGCTCTGATCAGCCACCATCTTCAGCCGGTAGCTCCGCCCGAGGTACAGAAAGCCCTCGCCGCCAACGAACTTCTTGCACGGGGCGTAGCGTTGCAGGCGATCCTTCTCCGCTAACCGGGTGTAGATCCAGAAGCGCTTTTCCTGCACGAAGGCGCGCAACCTGGACTCCGCCACGTCCGGCGGTGCAGACAGCACCAGCGCACCATCACGCTCGACGGTGATCTCCATCGTCCGTCGGCGCGCGCTATGCCGCACGGTGAACAGCAGATCGTCCACCTGCAGATTGGAGGCAGTCATGGCAGCTCGCATGGCATCACACGTGCATCAGCCGCTCATGGCTGGCACGCGCCTGTTCCATCAGCTTGTCGGTGAGCAGCCCCGCCGCAGCTGCGTCCATCAGTGGAGGACGCAGCCGCATCAGACGGTCGAACAGCAAACCGTTGAGCTGCTCCTGTGCCGCTCGCTTGTGCGGACTCCAGATATTGCGGTTGCTCTGCAGTTCCTGCACCAGCAGCTCGACCAGTTCCACGGTCACGTCCATCAACCGAAGCAGCTCCGCCGAAGTCGGCTCGCGCCCGGCGCAGACCACGTCCATCACCGTGCGAAGAAACGGCGCGCAATACTCCGGCACACCCGCCGGCGTATCGGCGGCACCGACGCTACCGTTGCGCACGTCGTCGACCAGCGCCTGCAGTTGGGCAACCACCTCACTCCATTGTTCGCCCAACGCCCGCAAGATCTCGTTCAATCGCTCAGAAAGCTTGCGGTACAGCACCGGGTCCTCGTCGGCATGCTTGCGGATATGCGAGCGCACCGCGTGTTCCATTTCCGAAGCCTTGGCGCGGTCATTCGCGGCCCGGCCCACATGGGCATCGAACTGGGCGTCGGTCAGCTGTATCGGCGGAATCTTCGGGTCTATGCCCAGCGAGATCACATGATCGTCGATCAACTTGCGCACCTTGGCACCCACGTCTTTTCCAAGTACTGGTGTGTCCTTGTAACGATTGCGGGCGCGCGCATGGATGTATGCCAGGCGCTTGGCATCCGCGGAGAACGGCAGGCCTTCCGGACGTGGCAACACTGTGTCCAGCGATCCAAGAAACGCCTTGAGCTTGACCACGAACTCCGCTCTGAACCTCTCGTCACCTAGTGCATCCACACAGGCCTCCGTATCGGCTAGTGATGCGATACCCCGTTCGCGAAACAACTCAACCACCCGCGCATGCCGGTCGCGCAGCACCGACACTTCGTCCTTCAAACTTGCTAGCGCGCCGACCACATCTTCGTCGGCATAGGCAGCCAGCGCTTCCTTCAGGTGCTGGGCCACACCGTAATAGTCCACGACGATGCCGCGGCGCTTGCCAAAGCCCGTGCGATTGACGCGCGCAATGGCCTGCAGCAACTCGGCCTCGCGAATGGGCCGGTCCAGGTACATCACGCCTGCAATCGGCGCATCGAATCCCGTCAGCAGCATCGACTTGACCACCAGAAACGCCAGCGGATCCGCTTTGGTCGCATCCGGATGCAGCAGCGGCTTCTTGAAGCGCTTGATCAGCGACTCATGGGTGGCGCTGTCGGTCCAGTGCTTCCAGCCGGGATCGTCGTTGTTGCTGCCGGAGATGATCGGCGCGAACTCGATCCGCGCCAGCACCTCGCGATAGCGCCAGGCCTGGATCACCGCCCGCAGCTTCGGCGGCCGCAGGCACAGGGCCTCATCGTCCATCTCCTGGTCCTGCAGGCTCAGCGCATCGGCCTCCTGCAGCAGCTCGTCGCGTGCGGCTTTCAAGGCGGCGAAGTAGCGCGTGGCGGCCAGCCGGCTGTAAGCCACCACCTGGGCCTTGTAGCCATTGGGCAGAATGTTGGCGACGTAATGGCGCAGGATGTCGCGCGCCTTGTCGGCAATCAGTGCGGGCGCATCGAAAATGTGACCCTTGGTGGCGTACTTTTGCTTGATCGCTTCCAGCTCTTCCGGCGTGTGCTGGCGGAACAGATCCTCGAACAGCTCGTCCAGGTCCGCGCCACCCTTGATGGCCCCGATGGCGGTACGCCCTTCGTAGAGCACCGGCACCGTCGCCCCATCGGCCTCGGCCTCCTTGATGGTGTAGCGGTCGATGAACTCGCCGAAGATCTCGTGAGTCCGCTTCTTCTCGCCCATGATGATCGGCGTGCCGGTAAAGCCGATACGCGCACAGTTGGGCAATCCCGCCAGCAGGTTGGCATGCAGGTCGCCGGCCTGGGTACGATGCGCCTCGTCCACCAGCACCAGGATGGCATCGTCGTCATTGAGCACCTCGAAATGCTCCGCAGCCGCCCTGGCCTTGCCATATAGCGCCCGCGCCTCCTTGACCGCGTGTCCAGCAGCCGGCAGATCCTCGGCCTTCAGCGGCGCATCGTTGGCCGTGTCGCCATCGCGATACTTCTGGATGGTGACGAAGACCAACCCCGGCCCCTTGCGCCGTGCCAGGGCTTTCAGGCCTGACGTGCTGTTGGCCACCTCCACCGGTTCGCCGGTGAGCGTGGCGGTCACGGAGAGCTGGCCTTGCAGGTCCTTGCGGTCGGTAACTACCACGACCTTGAAGCGTCGCAGCGCTGGGTCGGCGCGCATCTTGCGCACCAGGAAGACCATGGTCAGCGACTTTCCCGAGCCCTGGGTGTGCCAGATGATGCCGCCACGCTGATCGCTTTCGCCATGCTGCAGCCGGGTCTGGCCGCGCTTGAGCTTCGCGATCGCACGGTTCACCGCACGGTATTGCTGATAGCGACACACCGACTTGATCGTCTGCCCGCCCACCTGCATGAACAGCAGGAAGTGCTGCACCACATCCAGCAGGTTCGCTGGCGCCAGCAGGCCGGCAATCAATCGCTCCTGGGCGTTGAGCTTCTGCTTGCCGAAGCGGTGCGCCGCCTCCGCCTCAGATCCTGCACCGTCCGGCCCGACCACGGTCTTCCACTGCGCGAAGTGCTCGAAGCCCGCACCGATGCTTGCAACCCGCGCCTCGTCCACGCAACTGGCCACCAGCAACTGGTTGGTGGCGAACAGCGCCTCGTTGCCTTCGTTCTCGTCCACTTCCAGCGCGGCCTTGCGCTGGTTGCTGTAGCGGCGCAACTGGTCCACGGCCTCGCTCAACGGCTCGGGGATGGACGGACTCTTGCACTCCACCACCACCAGCGGGATGCCATTCACCAGCAGCACTAGGTCCGGCACGATGAACGCCTTGGCACTGTTGGAGCCGGGCGGGCAGTCCACGCGGTACTGGCTGACCACGGTTAAACGGTTGTTGGCCGGTGTGTCCCAATCGATATAACGGATCGTCTGCCCGCGCCCGCCCTCCCAACCCGGCAGCCCGTCGACCGTCAGGCCCTTGATCAGCAGCTCGGTGGCCTGCTGATTGGCCTCCATCAACTTGTGTCCTCCCAGGCGCGTGATGGCGGCCACCGCGTCAGCCAAGCGGGCATCGTCCAGCCACGGCTGGCCGTCCGGCCCCGGATTCAGCGCCAGCAGACGCTCGCGCAGCCGGGCTTCCTGAACGACCTCGGCAAAGCCGCTGCGTTCCGTGGCGGCGGGGTCGTCCAGGCTACCGGCCAGGTGCGTCCAACCCACCGCCTGCAGTTGCGTCACGAAAGGCTTTTCGACGTCTTCCAACTCCCAACCCATCAGCATCTCCCCGGCTGGATGCAGGCATCCATGAACATCCCAACATTCTCATGGACCTCCAAAGAACTCCAAAGCGATCCAAAGACATCCAAAGATGTCCAAAGATGTCCAAAGACCTCCAAAGAGTCCCAAAGACCTCCAAAGGACCCCGTTCTCCTGGCGCCACCCTTTCAGTCGTCAGGTTCAAGGGTGTAGTAGGCCGCCCGGCGTGTCCCATGTTGGGACAGCCGCCCTTGCGCTTTTAGCCGCCCCAACAGCGCCTTGGCCTGCAAGGCACCCAATCGACACAGCTCCATCACCTCGGCACGGCGGATCTGCCCGTGCTGCTGCACGTAGTTCAGCACCAACTGCTCGTTCTGCAAGCTGGTGAAGCCGGCTTGCCGGGTATAGGCGGCCTTCTCGCCCTGGCGCTGATACACGGCGGCCGACAGTGTGTAGCTGCGCGCGCGGGTCTGCCCATGCGCCTCGATCAGGCCGGCCTCGGTCAGCGCCTCGAGCGTGCGCTTGGCGCTGGCGGGGTCGCGCTGGATGCGCGTGGCCAACTCGTCGGCGGTCACACGCTTGAGCTCGCGCAACGCGGCCAGCGCGATCAGGCTGTCGATCGGCAGCTCGCCGTTGCTGCGCCGCTCCCGCTCCACCACCATGCGGCCGAAGTCGAGATCCGCCGCACCAGTATCCAGCCGCACCACCACGCTGTGGCTGTCCGTGCGAGAGTAGTCCGGCGCCGAGCGGCCGAAGCGCAACAGACCCCGATAGATCGTGTCGACCCCGCGCCCCGAGCGTTCCACCACGCCGATGCGCTTCATCGCATCGGCCAAGGTACGGTTGCGTGGACGCGGCTCGGTAGTGAGCAGGTTGTCCAGCGTCACCCCATCGACCAGACCGCCAGGGTTGCTGACCACCAGCGCGTCGTTCTCCAACCGCACATGCACCGCGCCGAGGCGATGGTAGTCGCGGTGGATCAGCGCATTGGCCACCGCCTCTCGGTAGGCGGCCATGTCGACCTTGGGCACCGGCACGCGGAACAGCCCGACCTGCAGCTCCTCTTCCGGGTTGTAAGGCCGGAAGTTGGTCTCCAGCCAGTCGATGGCCTGCAGCAGCGGCACACGGCGGAACTCGTTGAAGCGCACCGCCTGTTCGGCCAGCACCTGGAACGCGAACTCATGCGAGGCCACATGCTGGCGCAGCGCCTCGACCCGGCCGATCACCAACAGGCCGCACAGCGTCGGCACGCGGCGGCCGTCGGACTGGCGCGCAGTGAAGCCCAGCGCACCGTCCAGCGCCTCATCGTCCAGCTCCAGCAGCACCCGGTCGCCACCGTACTGCTGCACGGCCTGGCGCAGTCGCTCGCGTTCCAACGGGTCGAAATCGGACAACTGCGCGCCGGCCACCGGCTGCGCCGACGCATCGACCAGGCCGAGCTGGCCGAGCCGGCTATCGCGCTCATGCGGCAGCATCGGCACGCATTCGGGCGTGCCGTCGTGCTTCACGCGGCGGCGCAGGTAGACGCCAGCGGCGGTGGCCACCACCGTGGCGGCCTTCGGCACCAGGATGCGCGCGACGGGCACACCATCGATCTCGACTGCCTCCACCTGCACCGCGATGGCCGGCGACGTGCGCGCGGCAATCAGGCCGGGCAAGCCGGCTAGCTGCCGGTGGTCGGCATGCAGACCGGTCGCGGTGCCATCATCTTCCACGCCCAACCACAGCGCGCCACCCTCCGCGTTGGCCAGACACACCACGGCCTCGGCCAACTCGCTGTCGGACAGCTTCCTGCGGTCGCTCTTGAACTCGACCGTCAGCGATTCGGCAGGTGGCAGGGTGCGGGTCATGCGGTGGCGGCATCCAGCAGTGGGGTGACGCGGACGCGGCCGGTAAGGAGGTCGTCCATGACGCCGAATTTAAGATCACGCAATGCTGATACAGCTTTCGATTCGGAATCAAGATTGGTGCTAGCAGCAGAAAGAGCATCCAGAATTCGAGCTTGCTCCTGCCTGTCTGGCATCGCAACGACAAGGTCGCGAACAATCCTTCCGCTTATCTTCACCATGCTTTCTGACGTCCCCACTGCGTGAGCCTGGATCTGTCTGCGCAGCATAGGGGATCGAAGGACAAACTGCAGATACTGAGCACTGGTCTCGACAGTTGGCTTCAATCGCATCATCAAGTCGGGATAGCCGCATGGAGTGCCAACATCCGAGTAGACGCCTACAAGACCTACGAGTTGACGCGTATTCGCTCGACTCATGAGCAAATCACCATCAGATAGCATCACCGAATCGAGTCTCGCGTCTGCAAAAGGAGCGTTCTTCAACTGATTTGGCTCAAATCCAACGCCGGTTAGGCATCCTAGGCCCAACATCTGGCATCCCGTCCACTCTTCCGCCTCTTTCGGCGAATATCCATTCTTTGGCTTATCAGACAACCAGAGTTGAAGTGGCCCTGCTTCCCAGTCGCAAGGAATCCAACCGAGTAGCGATGACTTATAGAGATCCGGTGCTTCGGACTGTGGAGGGCGCACTTCGCCGTTGGCGTCGATGCCGCGCGTCAGCAGGTCGTGCAGCAGACCCTGCTTGACGGCCTTGAGCTTGGCTATGAGCGCCTCGGTTCCGTGGATGGCGGTGTCGAGGGTGTCGAGGATCTCTGCAATCTGGGCTTGTTCTTGACCACACAATGGAAGAGCAGCAGAGAACTCCTCGAGCTCGCTACGCTTTATGTGCTTCATGGTGCTGCCATGAGTCCGCTTTTCCATCTCGGCTACGGAAGCCCGAAGAACGTGGAAAAGCAGTCTTCGATCAACATCTTCGGATGGCGTCACCTTGAAAAGGTGCTGATTCAGCCAGGCCGGCCCACCCTGCCACTTCACGACTGAGAGCGTGCCGCTCCAAGAGAAGATCAGGTCTCCATCTGTGATACGAAAACCACTTGGCAGCAAGCCTGGATAACGGTCTTCGACTCCTTGCGTCCCGGTAATCTGGGCAATACGTACGATGGGGAGGCCATGCTCAGCCCAATGCCGCTTACTGAAGGCGTACCCGTTCGAATACTCGCCAAGCGAACTCAGGCTGCGACTCTGCCAACCAGCCGGAAGATCCTCAGACATACCCCAGCCCCTTCAAGAACCCTTGCAACGCCCGCGCCGCCTCATCGCGCTTGCCTTCGATATCCGCCAGGGTCACCCGGTACTTGTCCCACCACGTCTCGAACGCCGCGACTACTTCCTTGCGCTGCGCAGCGACGTAGCGCTCGACGATGGCGCGCATGTCGTCGTGCAGGATGGTCAGCAACAGCGCAGCGGCGGCCGGCTCGTCCAGGGCGGCAACCTTGCGATCGAGTTCGTCGGTGAAGCTGTCCTTTTGGACGTTGAGCTGCCTTTTCAGCGCAGCCAGGTTTTTCTTCCAGGCCTTGAGCTGCGCCTCATCCACGGCCTCTTCGTCTTCACTCGCATCGGCGGTTTCAGCATCGCCGTCTTCGCCATCAGCGTCCTTCGATGCCTTCGGGTCAGCCGCCTTGATCTGACTATCAAGCTCTGCCTTCTTCGCTTCCAGTTCGGCGATGGCCTCGACGAACTCGGACAACAGGAAGCGCACCAGCTTGTGGTCCAGCGGGTTGTCCTTGCTGGCCTTGTCCTCCAGTGCGGTGACGATGCTGGTGCGCCACGCGTCGATGACGCCGCGGGCGCCGCGCGCCATCAGGGTCTGGAATTCGTAGCGGGTCTGCACCCAGAAGCCGGCGATGATGCCGCGCACCTGGAATGGATCGAGCAGGCCAACGGCTTCCAGCGCCTCGCTGAAACTGGCCAGCAGCTCATGGCGCAGCGCGACCAGCGCGGCGGCATCGTTCTGGCGCCCCGCCAGCGCGGTGATGCGGGTGCCGTGCGCCTGCCACCAGCCCTCGAACGCGCCGCGCAGCGCGGCCTCCTTCGCCTGCAGGCCGGGATTGCCTTCGACGGCAGGCTTTAGCTGGGCGCGGGCGGTCAGCATCGGCGCAAAATCGAAATACGCCGCGTCACGCACGACGAACAGCTCCTGCGGTTCCAGGCCATGCGCGGCGAACAGCGCGGCCTTGGCCTGCACCTCGGCCTTCGGCACGCCGCCGACCAGATGCGCGCGCACGTCGTGAGGTTCCGGCGCCGGGGCGTTGTCAGCATACCGGCGGATGTTGAGGTTGCAGCCGTTCTGCAGCAGCGTGGCGTTGTCGACGATGGCGGAGAAGCCGTCGATGGCGCGGAATTCGTCGAACGTGGTGACGATCTTTTCGATGTGTTCGGGCAGCAGGTAGTTCTGTGCCCGCCCCTCGAAATACTCACGGTCGGCATTGATGAAGAGCACCTTTCCCTGCCGCTGCGCCGGCTTGCCGCTGACGCGGTTGCCGCCGTGCTGCACCTGTTGGTGCAGCACCAGGATGCAGGCCGGGATGCCGGTGCCGTAGAACAGGTTGGGCGCCACGCCGATCACCGCTTCCAGCAGGTCGTCGGCAATCAGCCCGGCTCGGATGCGCGCCTCGTCGCCACCGCGGAACAGCACGCCGTGCGGCATGACCGTGGCGATCATGCCGCCGTCGCGGGTCACGGCCACCATGTGCTGCAGGAACATCAGGTCGGCCTTCTTCGCGCCCAGCGGCACCTGGCCGTAGCGGAAGCGCTCGGGAAACTTCGGCGCCCAGGCGGGGCTGCCGTCGGTGCTCTTGTCGGTGGTGCCCCAGTTGATCGAGAACGGCGGATTGGTCAGCACGCGGTCGAAGCGCTGCAGCTCGCCACCGGCGGCATGCTGTGGCTCGGCCAGCGTGTCCTCGTTGCGCAGATCGGCGGTGCTGATGCCATGCAGCAGCATGTTCATCTTGGAGATCGACCAGACCGTGCCGTTGAATTCCTGCCCGAACAGGTTGGCCTTGCGGCCGTCGCCGCCGTGTTCGTCGATGTAGTCCTTGGACAGGATCAACATACCGCCCGAGCCGCTGCAGGGATCGTAGATGTCGTGATGTTGCTCGGGCTTGAGCAGCTGCACCATCATCCGTACCACCGAGCGCGGCGTGTAGAACTCGCCGCCTTTCTTGCCGGCGGAGTCGGCGAATTCGCCGATCAGGTATTCGTAGGCGGCACCCAGCAGATCGGGGAACTCAAAATCCTCATTGCGCAGGCGGTGCAGGCCGAAGTGGGTGATCAACTGGCGCAGCTTGATGTCGGGAATTTTGCTCTGGCCGACCTTGCGGGTGAAGTCGATGTGCTCCAGCACGCCTTCGAGGCTGTTGTTGGTGTCCTCGATCCCCGACAGCGCCTTGTTCAGCGCGTTGCCCACGTTCTGGTGGGCATCGTTGAGCAACGTCTGGTAGCGCGAGTTCGGCGGCACCCAGACCACATCTTCCACCTTGTACCAGCGCGGATTTTCGGCGGACGCCTTGGCCTGCGCGTCGCTTTCGCCCGCGTCCTTGCGCTCGGCGATGACCTGCTCGCGGCGCTGCTCGAATACATCGGAGCAACGCTTGAGGAACAACATCCCGAAGATGTACTCCTTGAATTCGGACGCATCCATCTTGCCGCGCAGGATGTCGGCGGCCTTAAACAGGTGGCGTTCCAGTTGGGGAAGGGTCAATGGCATAAATCAAACTTCTCTTTAGCAACGCTTAATTCGAATTACAGATCGGCATCAGTTTCGCCTCTCAGCACGGAGTGACGGTGCTAGATGATGCGTTTTTGTGCAGGCATCGCATTGAGATCACTGGCTTTTCGCAGGGGTTCGCCTGCTTTCTGACGCGAGCAACCAATCGAGCTTCCACGGCAGCTATGTGTGCGGCCGGTGTTACTGAGTTGTGCACAGGGCGTGGTCCATAGCTCCACCAACTTCCGCGCATTGATCAAATTGATCTGCCGATGCGACTGGCACGCCGCTGGCTGCGTCGCGAACAAAGCCTCGCTGCTCCAGCTGGGCTTCAACGCGATGGAACTGTACAAGGGTGTCGGCCTGCACGATGGCATCGATATCCAGCGTGGGGCGCACGCCCTCGGCCAACGGGTCGGTCAACAGCAGGCCTGCCGTCGAGCCCCCGACAAAGACGACCCGTTCTCGCAGATCACCCAGAGCGGCGGCAATGACCTCCAGATGCGGCAGGTTGGGATCAGGCCGCAGCATCGAGCGGCTTCAATGCGTTGGTCAACACCTGTGCCGCAAGCTCACGCTCCCGCACGCGCCCCATGCGTAGGGCATCCAGCAGTGCAAGCAGGCGGTACAAGCCAGGGTCGGCCAGTGCCGCTTTTGGCGCGGTGCGGTAGATGGGTGACACCGACGGACCGCGGGCGCTGCCTTGGGGATGCGCCCATACAGGTGTGTCGGCTTCGCTGTGTAGTTGACTGGCGAGTGGCTCGGCGGCATGCGCCGTCGGCACGCCGCGCTTGACCGGGCCGATCTCCGCGGGGAAGGCATAGCGCACGCCGTGCAGCATGAACTCCAACAAGGCCGGGCGGATCGGCGACCAGTCGCCCCTGCCCCGTTCGTTGACCAGTCCGGCCGCAGTTGCCCGCTTGACGCTGGCGTGGACCTCGGCAGCGCTCATCCCTAGCTCCTGGGCGAGCACGGCGAATGTGAACTTCCGCTCCGGATGGGCGGACACCTTCAGCAGTACCAGCAACTCTTGTGGCTTCAGGTCCATTGCTCATATTCGCTATTCGCGAATAGCGAATATTGCCTACGAGGCTCGACTTTGCAAGCAAAAGAATGGCTCTCGACGGAAGCCTAGTTTTGTACCCCGTTCACCAGATCTGGGCCCCTCTGCTGTTTCAACCACGCCCGTATCTGCGGCAGGCGCTCGGCGCGCAGTTCGACGAGGGCCTGGTGCAGATCATGAGGTTTTGGCCGCACGGCGCGAAGTTGGGCGATGTACTGATAGGCGTACGCCTTGATCTTGCCCACCATCTTCAGGTCCTTGGAGCTGACGCCCCCTGGGGTAGCAGCGGGGCAAGGCGGGGATCGGCCAGCTTGTCGATCTACGCCCGGCACCACATACGCGACTCACGAGTTTTCTGTTGCCCAGAAACACCAAACCCCGCTTGCGCGGGGTTTGGTGGATCGACACTGACGGCTTACGCCGGCAGGAAGATCAAGCAAACGGATCCTGCAACACCATCGTGTGATCCCGGTCCGGGCCGGTGGAGACGATGCTGATCGGGCAGCCGGCCAGTTCTTCCAGCGCGCGCAGGTAGGCGCGGGCGGCGGCGGGCAGCTTGTCCCACTCGGTCACGCCGTGGGTGTTCTCGTTCCAGCCCGGGAACTCCAGGTACACGGGGGTGCACTCTTCCCAGCCCTGCGCGTCCAGCGGGGCGTACTCGGTGCGCTTGCCGCGGTACTCGTAGGCGATGCAGACCTTCAGCTTTTCCATGCCGTCCAGGACGTCCAGCTTGGTGATGCACAGGCCGGAGATGCCGTTGATGGCCACCGCGCGCTTGAGCGCGACGATGTCCATCCAGCCGCAGCGGCGCGGGCGGCCGGTGGAGGCGCCGTACTCGGCACCGCGGTCGCGGATGCCCTGGCCGATCTCGTCGTCCAGCTCGGTGGGGAACGGGCCACCACCCACGCGGGTGGCATAGGCCTTGGCGATGCCCAGCACATAGTCGATGTCCTGCGCGCCCACGCCGGTACCGGCCAGCGCGCCGCCGACGGTGGTGTTGGAGCTGGTGACGTAGGGATAGGTGCCGTGATCGATATCCAGCAGCGCGCCCTGCGCGCCTTCGAACAGCACGCGCTTGCCCTGCTTGCGCAGGTCGTGGCAGATGCCGGCCACGTCGGACTTCATCGGCTGCACGTATTCGCCGAAGGCCAGGGCCTCGTCATAGGTCTTCTGGAAGTCCACCGCCTCCACGCCCAGATACTTGGTCAGCACGAAGTTGTGGTAGTCCAGCGCGGTGCGCAGCAGCTCTTCCAGCTGCGGCGGGTAATGCAGGTCGGCGATGCGGATGCCGCGGCGCGCCACCTTGTCCTCGTAGGCCGGGCCAATGCCGCGGCCGGTGGTGCCGATGGCCTTGCCGCCGGCCGCCTTCTCGCGGGCCTGATCCAGGGCGATGTGGTACGGCATGATCAGCGGGGCGGCCGGGGAGATCTTCAGGCGGCTACGGACTTCCACGCCGGCCGTTTCCAGCTCGTCGATTTCCTTGATCAGCGCGGCCGGGCTGATGACCACGCCGTTGCCGATCAGGCACAGCGCGTCATCGCGCAGGATGCCGGAAGGGATCAGGTGCAGCACGGTCTTCTTGCCGTTGATGACCAGGGTATGGCCGGCGTTGTGGCCGCCCTGGAACCGCACGACCGCGCCGATCTCCTCGGTGAGCAGGTCGACGATCTTGCCCTTGCCTTCATCGCCCCACTGGGCGCCCAACACCACCACTGACTGACCCATGACGGGTACTCCTGTTTTGTTGCGGCCATCGGGGCCGCGGACTTGGGCCGTCCCAGACCGGGTGGCACGCCTTGCGGGGAGGCTCCATCGGGGAGCTTCCAGGCCTGCCGACCGCCCTGACACGGAAAAAGCCGGAGAAGGATCGCTTTAGGTCAGCGGGCCCATCCGGCTTTTGTGCATTATCCGGGTTTCCGGCGACCGGAGCCACCCCTGCCCAGCGAAGCCCTGAGACGGTTCAGCCTGGCGCCCTGGCCTTGGCGTTACATCCGTCAGCAGTGGGGATCGACCAGGGCTGGGCGGCCCCAACCCCTCTCAATGCCGCACCAACCACAGCACGCCCACGCCCACGAACATCACCACCCCGCCGTAGGTGCGCAGCTGCGTGGTCGACAGCGCGTGCAGCTGCTCCACCATCCGCTTCCAGGCCAGCGGGGCTGCGAAGAGGAACAGCCCTTCCAGCACCGCCACCAGGCAGAGCGCGGCGAATAGGTCTTTCATGCTTGCGGTGGCGGCTTTAGCGATCGGACTTGAGGTACTGCAGGAACGGGTCGTTGTCGTCCAGCACGATCACGCCGTTGCCGTCGGCCAGCGAGTTCCGGTAGGCCTCCAGGCTGCGGTAGAACGCATAGAAGCTGGGGTCGGCCTGCGCCGCACGCGCGAAGATCGCCGCGGCCTCGGCATCGCCCTCGCCGCGCAGGCGCTGGGCATCGCGCTCGGCCTCGGCCACGATCACCGTCTGCTGGCGGTCGGCCTCGGCGCGGATGGTGCGGGCCTGCTCCTCGCCTTCCGCACGCAGCTTGCTGGCCACCTGCTTGCGCTGGGCGCGCATGCGCTCGTACACATCGGTGATGACCTGGCTGTCGGTGGGTAGGTCGATCTGCTTCAGGCGCAGGTCCTTGATCTGCATGCCCAGGCCCTTGCTGGCCTCGTTGATGGCCTTGAGCTGGTTGGAGATGATCTCGCTGCGGTCGCCCGCCACCAGCTGGGTCAGCGTGCGCGAGTTGATCTCGTTGCGCAGCGAGTCGGTGATGATCGGCGCCAGGCGTGCGGCGGCGATGCGCTCATCACCGCTGGTGGCACGATAAAAGGCGCGCACGTCGGAGATGTAGCCCACGGCGAAGAAGTCGACGCTGACGTCCTTCTGCTCGCTGGTGAAATAACGCTCCGGTGCAGTCTCCAGCACAGAGAAGCGGCGGTCGAACACGCGCGCGGTTTCCACCAGCGGCACCTTGAAGTGCAGGCCGGGCTTGACGTCGGCGCGCACCACGCGGCCCAGGTTGAGCACCATGGCCGTCTGGTCTTCGCGCACCACATACACCGAGCCCATCAGGCCCAGCAGGACGGCGATGAAGATCGCCACGATCACGGAAGTCTTCATCGGGTGGTCTCCTCACGACCGGCCGGGCGCGCGGGGCGCTCCATCGGGGTGACGGTGGTGCTGTCGCTGGAACCGGTCGCAGGCTGCATGTAGGTCTGCGGCGGCATCACCGGCGGGTTGCTGCCGGACTGCTGCGGCGCGGCTTGGCCCGGCTGCATGGGCACGTAGATCAGCTGGCGGCCATCGGCGCCGATGACCTTGCGGTTGCTGGCCAGCACCTTCTCCACCGTCTCCAGCCACAGGCGCTTGCGCGTGGTGTCCGGGGCATTGGCGTACTGCTTCTGCAACAGGGTGAAGCGCTCGGCATCGCCCTGGGCGTTGGCGATGACCGCCTCCTTGTAGCCCTCGGCCTGGGTGCGGGTGCGCGCGGCTTCGCCTCGCGACTCGGGCACCACCTTGGCGGCGTAGGCATTGGCCTCGTTGACCAGGCGCTCGCGCACCTGCTGGGCGCCGTTGACCTCGTCGAAGGCGGGCTTGACCTGATCCGGCGGACGCGCGTTGGGCAGGGTCAGGCCGGTGACGACCAGGCCGGTCTTGTAGGCATCCAGCGCGCCCTGCAGGCGGGTCCTGGCCGCGGCCGCCAGCGGGCCACGCTTGTTGAGCACCGACTCCAGGTCCGAGCGGCCGACCTGCTCGCGCACCGCGCTCTGCGCGGACTGCTTGAGCATCTCATCGGCACTGCGCGTGCCGTACAGGTACAGATAGGGGTCGTTGATGCGGTACTGCACGTTGAGGGTGACGCTGACGATGTTCTCGTCGCTGGTCAGCACCGGCACGGTGTTGCTGAAGGTCTTGATCTCGGTCGCGTTGACCTTCTGCACGCTCTCCACCGGCCAGGGCCACTTGAAGTTGGGGCCAGGCTGCATGACCCGGGCGAACTTGCCGAAGCGCAGCACCACGCCCCGCTGCTGCTCGCCGATCAGCTGGAAGCTGCTCAGCACAAGCAACAGCAGCACCGCCAGCCCGACCCAGCGCAGCGGATTGCCGCCGCCGCCACTGAACAGCTCGCGCAGACGCTCGATCAGCGCGTTGAAGCCGCCACCACCGCCACCGGACGGCGTGTTGCGCCGCCAGGGATTGTTGTTGGACCCGTTGCCGCCCGATCCGTTGTTGCCCGAGCTTCCAGGGGTGTTCCAGGCCATGCCCACTCCGTATTGGTGACCCACACCGGCGCTGGCGCCGTGCGGATCTTAAGAATCGTCCGATTCTACAAGATGGGGCGCCGCCCGCCGTGGGCAAGGCGGCCGGGACCGGGGCTGTCCGACAGGGCCGTCAGCGGCGGGCAAGCCAACGGTCGGGCAATGCCCACGCGGGCCTGACGAGCCGGCTGCTATCTCTGGCGCCTGGTTTCCGCACGAGGCTCCCATGCCGGCACATATCGAGGACTACGCCATGCTCGGCAACTGCCGCAGCGCCGCGCTGGTCTGCTCCAACGGCTCCATCGACTGGCTCTGCCTGCCCCGCTTCGATTCCGATGCCGTTTTCGCCGGCCTGCTGGGCAGCAGCGAGCACGGCCGCTGGCTCATCGGCCCCACCGGCCAGGCCAGCAGCTCGCGGCACTACCGCGATGGCAGCCTGGTGCTGGAGACGCGCTTCGAGAACGAAGGCGGCGCGGTGCGGGTGATCGATTTCATGGTCGCCAGCCACGACGGCCAGCCGCACAGCCACCTGGTACGTCGCGTCGAAGGGCTGCGCGGCACGATGCAGCTGCGCACGGAGATCGTGCTGCGCTTCGGCTACGGCAAGGTCACGCCCTGGGTCACGCAGGTCGATGGCGGCCTGCTGGCCATCGCCGGGCCTGACCAGATCGTCATCCGCAGCCAGGTGCCGCTGCGCAGCCACGACTTCATCACCGACGCCACGTTCGACATCGGCCAGGGCCAGACCGTGGACTTCGTGCTGAGCCATGGGCCTTCGCACACGCAAGCGCCGGCGCCGCTGGATGCCGCACAGGCGCTGGCCACCACCGAGGACTTCTGGCACGACTGGTCCGGCCATTGCATGCAGGCGGGCAAGTGGAGCGAGCTGGTCAAGCGCTCGCTGATCGTGCTCAAGGGGCTGAGCTATCTGCCCACGGGCGCGATCATCGCCGCGCCCACCGCGTCGCTGCCGGAGCAGCTGGGCGGCGAGCGCAACTGGGACTATCGCTACTGCTGGCTGCGCGATGGCGTGTTCGTGCTGCTGGCGCTGCTCAACGCCGGCTATCTCGAGGAGGCCGCGGCCTTCCGCAACTGGGTCAAGCGCGCCGTGGCCGGCACGCCTGGCGAGCTGCAGGCGCTGTACGGTGTGGGCGGGGAGCGACGTCTGGCCGAGTGGGACGCGGACTGGCTGCCCGGCTATGAAGGCAGCCGCCCGGTGCACATTGGCAACGCGGCGGCCAAGCAGTTCCAGCTGGATGTGTACGGCGAGGTGATCGGCCTGATGGAGTTCGCCGAGCGCAAGGGCGTACCGGCCGATGACACCATCCACGACCTGGAACGCGCCTTCCTCGACGAACTGGAAAAGCGCTGGCAGGAGCCGGACGAAGGCATCTGGGAGATGCGCGATGGCCGCGCCCACTTCGTCCATTCCAAACTGATGGCCTGGCTGGCCTTCGACCGTGCCGCGGAGAACCCCAGCCGCGCCTACAGCGATGCGCAGCGCGCGCACTGGCGAGAGCTGGCCGATCGCGTCAAGGCGCAGATCCTCGACCAGGGTGTGCACGCCGATGGTTACTTTGTGCAGTCCTACGGCAGCCAGCGGCTGGATGCGGCACTGCTGCTGATCCCGATGGTGGGCCTGCTGCCACCTCAGGACCCGCGCGTGGTGGCCACCGTGGAAGCCATCGAGCGCGAGCTGACCGTGGACGGGCTGGTCCTGCGCTACCGCACCGATGACGCCGCCGGCGATGGCCTGCCGCCAGGCGAAGGCACCTTCCTGGCCTGCAGCTTCTGGCTGGTCGAATGCCTGGTGATGATCGGCCGGCATGCCGATGCCGAGGCGCTGTTCGAGCGCCTGTGCGGCCTGTGCAACGACGTAGGCCTGCTGGCCGAGGAATACGACCCCAGGAGCGGCCGCATGCTCGGCAACTTCCCCCAGGGCTACTCGCACGTGGCCCTGGTCAACGCCGCCTATCGCCTGGCCGATGCCGGCCACCACCACCATCCCAGTGAGGAGGTTCAGTCATGAACGAGATCGCCCATGCCCCGGAGAACGGCAGCGCCCCGCCCTGCCTGCTGGTGCTCTTCGGCGCGCGCGGGGACCTGGCCAAGCGGCTGGTGATGCCGGCGCTGTACAACCTCAAGCGCGCCGGCCAGCTGGACGACAACTTCGCCATCATCGGCTTCGACCACGGCGATATCAGCGAGCGCAACTGGCGGCGCACGATCAGCGATGCCATGTACGCGCAGGCCACCAAGGGCGGCGGCGAGTTCCAGGCCGATGGCCTGGACGAGGAAGCCTGGGGCTGGCTCAACAAGCGCATGCACTACCTGCGTGGCGATTTCACCAAGGCCGCCGACTACCGCGCCCTGAAGACCCAGCTGGCCGAGCTGGACAAGCGCTATGCCACCGAAGGCAACGTGTTGTTCTACCTGGCCACCGCACCGAGCTTCTTCGCCCCGGCGCTGAAGGAGCTGGGCCGCGCCGGCCTGGTCAAGCAGGGCGGCAGCAATGGCTGGCGCCGGGTGATCGTGGAAAAGCCCTTCGGCCACGACCTGCAGAGCGCGCGCGACCTCAACGCGGTGGTGGCCAAGGTCCTGACCGAGGACCAGGTGTTCCGCATCGATCATTTCCTGGGCAAGGAGACGGTGCAGAACATCCAGGCCTTCCGCTTCGCCAATGGCCTGTTCGAGCCGGTGTGGAACCGCGACCGCATCGACCATGTGCAGATCACCGCCGCCGAGACCATCGGCGTGGAGGGGCGTGGCCGCTTCTACGACCCCACCGGCTGCCTGCGCGACATGGTGCCCAATCATCTGTTCCAGCTGCTGGCCATGGTGGCCATGGAGCCACCGGCCGACTTCACCCCGCAGGCCATGCTGCGCCGGCGCACGGAAGTGATCGAAGCCGTACGTCCGCTGGCGCCGGAAGACGTGGTGCGCGGCCAATACGCGGCCGGCACGATCGCCGGCCAGCAGGTGCCCGGCTACCGCGATGAAGACACCGTGCCGCCGACCACCGACACCGAGACCTTCGTGGCGATGAAGCTGGCCATCGACACCTGGCGCTGGGCCGGCGTTCCGTTCTACCTGCGCACTGGCAAGCGCATGCGCGAGCGCACCACCGAAGTCGCCATCCGCTTCAAGCCCGCCCCGCTGGCGCCGTTCCGGCATACGGCGGTGGGCGGCTACGGACCGGACTGGCTGGTGCTGCATATCCAGCCGGACGAAGGCATCTCGCTGCAGTTCGACGTCAAGCGCCCGGGCTATCCGGTGAGCCTGGCGCCGGTGCGCATGGACTTCCGCTACCGCGACTGGTTTCCACGCGAGTACTCGGTGGGCTACGAGCGCCTGCTGCACGACTGCATGCGCGGGGAATCGGGCCTGTTCCAGGATGCGGCCATGGTCGATGCGGCCTGGCGCATCGTGCAGCCGGTGCTCGATGCCTGGGCCGCGCAGCCGCCAACCGATTTCCCCAACTATCCGGCCGGCAGCGATGGCCCGGGGGCAGCCGATGCACTGCTGGCGCTGGACCAGGGCCGCACCTGGCGGCCGCTCACCGCCGGGCGCAAGCCACCGCCGCACCGCAAGAGCGCGCAGGCCAAGCGCAGCAAGCCGGACAGTGCGCCCGCCACCAAGAAGCCACGCAAGTCACGTACATGAGCCATCACCCGCACCGCGATTCCAAGCGTCTGCCCGCCACCTTGCTGGTCATGGGCGTGTCCGCCTCGGGCAAGACCGGCATCTCGCGCCGCCTGGCCAAACGCCTGGACCGCGCCTGGCTGGATGCCGACGACCTGCACCCCAAGGCCAACATCGAGAAGATGGCGGCCGGCTTTCCCCTGACCGACGAGGACCGCTGGCCCTGGCTGGACGCGGTGGCCGACTGGATCGCCACCCAACGCCAGGACGGCAAGCGCTGCGTGGTGGCGTGTTCGGCGCTCAAGCGGGTCTATCGCGATCACCTGCGGCGGGCCGATGCCGAGCTGCTGCTGGTCTTCCTCAAGCGCGACCGCGCCGAACTGGAGCTGCGCATCCGCGAGCGCGAAGGCCACTTCATGCCACCCAGCCAGCTCGACGATCAGCTGGCAACCCTGGAACCGCCGCAGGCCGACGAGGCCACCTACGTGGTGACCCCGAAGACCAAGGCCAAGGACACAGCCAAGGCGGTCATCAAGGCATTGCGCAAACGTGCCCGCCACGCGGAGGCGTCCGAGCAAGAGGCCTAGGGCAAGACATGGCGCGCACGGGGTTGGCCTTCCTGCGCGCCTGCACGCACAACGCATCCGGGTTTGCCGGCACACACACGCATTTGCGCTCAAGCGGAAGGCGCGTCGCGAGTCCCAACAGGTACCACGGCGAGCGCGGTCTTACCCGGCTCAGCTTCCGATGGCGATCGCGACCCGCTTCGTAGCGAGCTTCAGGCCCACTCGTCCTGCGCGACCGGTGGCAGCAGGGCCTCCAGCAGGTGACCCTCCGGCTGCGCCGCCAGCTTCTCGGCGTCGGCGCGGGCCAGGTCCAGCACCAGTCGCCAGCCGCCTTCCTCGAAATGCTCCTCGCGCACGGCTTCCAGCGCGTGCAGGCGCGCGCGCAAGCGCCCGGCGCTGGCCGGCAGGGCGATCTCGCCCTGGATGCGCTGCAGGTCCAGCAGCTGCGCCAGGGCGTCGTTGAGCACGTCCAGGCCGAGTCGGTCGCGGGCGGACAACCACACCCGCTCGCGCCCCTCGTTGGGCTGATCGTGGCGCGCGGTGGCGCCCTCGATGCGGTCGATCTTATTGTAGACCAGCAGCTGCGGGATATCGCCGGCGCCGATCTCGTGCAGCACCTCATCCACCTGGGCGATGCGTTCATCGCGCAGGGGGTCGGCCGCATCGATCACGTGCAGCAGCAGGTCGGCCTCGCGCGCCTCGGACAGCGTGGAGCGGAAGGCGGCGACCAGCTCGTGTGGCAGATCCCGCACGAAGCCGACCGTGTCGGCCAGCACGATGCCGCCACCCGGCAGATTCACCCGGCGCACGGTCGGGTCCAGGGTGGCGAAGAGCTGATCGGCCGCGTAGGCCTCGGCCCCGGTGATGGCGTTGAACAGGGTGGATTTGCCGGCATTGGTATAGCCCACCAGGGCCACGCGCGGCAGCTCGCTGCGCACGCGGGCGCGGCGCATCTGCGTGTGCTGCACCTCGACCTTTTCCAGCCGCTTTTGCAGCTGGTCCACCCGCTTCTGCAACAGGCGGCGGTCGGTTTCCAGCTGAGTTTCACCCGGGCCGCGCAGGCCGATGGAACCACCGCGCTGGCGCTCCAGGTGGGTCCAGCCGCGCACCAGGCGCGTGGCGATGTGCTTGAGCTGAGCCAGCTCGACCTGCAGCTTGCCTTCGTGGCTGCGGGCGCGCTGGGCAAAGATGTCCAGGATCAGGCCGGTGCGGTCCAGCACGCGGCGCTCCAAGGCCTTTTCCAGGTTGCGTTCCTGGCCGGGCGTGAGCGCGTGATTGACCAGGATCAGGTCCGCGCCGGTGGCATCGGCCGCGGCCTTGACCTCCTCCAGCTTGCCGCTGCCGATGAAGGTCGAGGGGCTGGGCTTGTCCGAGCGCGCGGTCAGCACCGCGGCGATGGTCGCCCCGGCCGAGCGCGCCAGCTCGGTGAATTCCTCGGCAGCGTCTTCGTCGGCCGTGGCGGCGGACGCGCCGCCGCGCACCGGCTGGATCAGCAGGGCGTGCTCGCCCCGTTTGGAGCGTTCGAACAACTCAGTGGGCATGGCTTGGCAAACAGGACGTCATGGCCCCGACATGGTGCCGGGGGCGCCCTTCTTCAACCGTGACTGCGGTCTGGCCGCGGCGATTACTCGCCCTCGACCTCGCCGTCGGGCGAATCGCCCTGCTGCACGTAGCCGCCACCGGGCCCCACGCGCACGTTGCGCGCCGGCACGACGGTGGAAATGGCGTGCTTGTAGACCATCTGGCTGACCGTGTTGCGCAGCAGGACCACGAACTGGTCGAACGACTCGACCGTGCCCTGCAGCTTGATGCCATTGACCAGATAGACCGACACCGGCACGCGTTCGCGGCGCAGCGCGTTCAGAAAGGGATCCTGGAGGGATTGGCCCTTGGACATGATGTTGTTTCCCCCGCCCATTTCGATGGGCTGTGATTGTTGTGATCCGCCGGTAGTCGCAGCGTCCCCTGGAGCGACCGGTCGCCCGATAGTACACAACCGGATCGTCGTGGTCAGCGACCCAGTCCCAGAAACAGCGCGAGCGCATCCTCCAACCGGCCCTGGTCGGCCGCAGGGTCGAACCAGCGCAGATCCGGCTGGCCACGCAGCCAGGTGAGCTGCCGCTTGGCCAGCTGCCGGGTGGCCTGGATGGCGCGCTCGCGAAAGCCCGCCGCATCGATCAGGCCATCCAGGTGCTCCCACGCCTGGCGGTAGCCCACCGCGCGCACCGCAGGCAGGTCCAGCGGCGCGGCGACGGCCTGCATCTGCGGCAGCGCGCGCAGGGCGCGGACTTCATCGAGAAAGCCTTCGGCGAGCATGGCGTCGAAGCGCGCCTGGATCCTGCCATGCAGCACCGCGCGCTCGGGCGGTGCGATGGCCAGCTTCAACACGCGCATGGGGAGGCGGTCGCTGCCGGGTTGGCGCTGCCAGTGCGTGATCGGCTGGCCGCTCAGGCGGAACACCTCCAGCGCCCGCTGGATCCGCTGCGGGTCGGTGGGCTTGATGCGCGCGGCGGCCTCGGCATCCACCTGCGCCAGCTGCGCGTGCAGCGCCGGCCAACCCACCTGCGCCGCCTCGGCGGCGATCTGCGCGCGCAGGGCCGGGTCGGCCGGCGGCATCGGCGCCAGGCCCTGCAGCAGCGCCTGGAAGTACAGCCCGGTGCCTCCGGCCAGGATCGGCAGGCGGCCACGGGCGGCGATCTCGCGCGCGGCTGCGCGTGCGGCTTGCGCGAACTCGGCCGCGGAAAAGGTCTGCCACGGGTCGCGCACGTCGATCAGGTGGTGCGGCACAGCCGCGCGCATGGCTGCGTCCGGCTTGGCCGCGCCGATATCCAGGCCGCGATAGACCAGCGCCGAATCCACGCTGATGATCTCGCCGTTCAAGCGATGCGCCCACTCCATCGCCAGGGCGGTCTTGCCCGAAGCGGTGGGGCCCATCAGGGCAATGGCGGCAGGACGCGGAGCGGACATGGCGCATTGTCGCCCGCGGCCGCCTGCGACGGAAACGGCGCCTTGCGTCCGCGTGCGCGGTCAGTCCTCGTCCGGCCAGCGGATGCTTGCCGCAGCGGGCGCATCCTTGCGCGGGGCCGGCACCGCATCGACCGCCTGCCACACCTTGAGCGCATCGACGGTGGCGGCCACATCGTGCACGCGCACGATGCGCGCGCCGCGCTGGGCGGCGATCAGGTGGGCGGCGACCGACCCGGCGAGCCGGTCCGCAGGCCGCTCGCGACTGGTCAACTCCCCAATGCTGCGCTTGCGCGAGATCCCGGCCAGCACCGGCACGCCCAGCTCGGTCAGGCGCGACTGTCCGGCCAGCAGGATCAGGTTGTGCGCGGTGGTCTTGCCGAAGCCATAGCCGGGGTCGACGATGAGCTTGCGCTTGTCGATGCCGCTCATCTCCGCGGCGAAGATGCGTTCGGCCAGGAAGCGGTGCACTTCGCCCACCACGTCCTCGTAATGCGGCGCGTCCTGCATCGAGCGCGGCTCGCCCTGCATGTGCATCAGCACCACCGGCACACCCAGCTGCGCGGCCATTTCCAGCGCGCCGTCCTCACGCAAGGCGCGGATGTCGTTGATCAGGCCGGCGCCCGCGTCCACCGCCGCGCGCATCACCTCGGGCTTGAAGGTATCGATGCTGATCGGCACCCGCACCTGCCGCGACAGCGCCTCGATGACCGGCACCACGCGCCGGATCTCCTCCTCCACCGGCACCGCATCGGCGCCGGGACGGGTGGACTCGCCGCCGATATCCAGCAGGTCGGCCCCCTCCTCCACCAGCTTCAGCGCGTGGGCGAGGGCAGCCTCCACCGTGTCGTGGCGCCCGCCATCGGAGAAGGAGTCGGGGGTGACGTTGACGATGCCCATCACCCGCGTGCGATCCAGGGGCAAGGGGCGGCCGCCACAGTCCAGCGTCGGCGTGAGATCGAACATGGCGCGCTCCAACGAAACCTTGGGCGCGTGATGATACGGCCTCAGTCCTTGGACGGGCCGGGCGCATCTTTGCGGCCGCACCGCCGTTTGCCTTGCTCCTCCAGACCATAGGCCAGCGACATCAGGCCGCCGCCGATGCCGGCGCCGATCGCCAGCCAAAAGCCCATCTCGCCAGTTGCCGCACCCAGGCTGGCGCCCACCGCCACGCCCAGGGCAAGCCAGGTCGTTCCACGCTGACATTTCATGCATACGCTCCTTGGCGGAGCTCGGCGCACCATGCGCCGCTTCGTTCCGCTACAGGCAAGGACACGCAGTGGCCGCAGATGTGACGCAGCGCCGGACCGGGGTCTGGGACGCGGTCAGCCGCCCCGGGACCGCTTGCTGCCCATGTAGGCCCCCAGCGCCCCACCGATCACGACGCCCGCGCCCAGACCCTTGCCGATGTCGTGCATTGCCAGGCCGAACGCCACGCCCATGCCCAGGCCCAGGATCACGCCGATGGCCACGCTCCAACCCACATGACGGCGCATGGCCTTCTCCCCGGTCGACTCCATCCAAACGAAAAGGGCCGGGAATCCCCGGCCCTTCTCACATGCCTCAACGCTACGCCTCAGCTCTGCGTGGCAGGCCCGGCGATCGGCGGCAGCGGCCGCGGCGTACCGCCCTTGTCGTTGCCGCCGTCCTTGTTGGACTTGCCCCAACCGGCCGGCGGCGGCGGCTCGCGGCCTTCCATGATCGCGTCGATCTGCGGCGCGTCGATGGTCTCGTACTGCAGCAGCAGCTTGGCCATCGTGTGCAGCTTGTCGATGTTCTCGGTCAGGATCTGGGTGGTGCGCTGGTAGGCGTTGTCCAGGATGCCGCGCACGACCTCGTCGATCTTGCGCGCCGTGGCGTCGGACACGTTCTTGTGCTGGGTCACCGAGCGGCCCAGGAACACCTCGTCCTCTTCCTCGCCGTAGGCGATCGGACCCATCTCGTCGCTCAGGCCCCACTTGGTGACCATGTTGCGGGCCATCTTGGTCGCGCGCTCGATGTCGTTGGAGGCACCGGTGGTGACCTTCTCGGTGCCGAAGATCAGCTCCTCGGCCACGCGGCCACCGTACAGCGAGCACAGCTGCGACTGGATCGCGGTGCGGTTGTAGCTGTACTTGTCGCCCTCGGGCAGGTACATGGTCACGCCCAGCGCGCGACCGCGCGGGATGATGGTGACCTTGTAGACCGGGTCGTGCTCGGGCACGCAGCGGCCGACGATGGCGTGGCCGGCCTCGTGGTAGGCCGTCAGCGTCTTCTCGTCCTCGCTCATGGCCATCGAGCGGCGCTCGGCGCCCATCAGGATCTTGTCGCGAGCGCGGTCGAAGTGGTCCATGCGGACCTCCTTCTCGTTACCGCGCGCGGCGAACAGCGCCGCCTCGTTGCAGAGGTTGGCCAGGTCCGCGCCGGAGAAACCCGGGGTGCCGCGTGCCACCACCATCGGCTCGACGTCGTCGGCGATGGGCAGCTTGCGCATGTGCACGCGCAGGATCTGCTCGCGGCCCTTCACGTCCGGCAGGCCCACGGTGACCTGTCGGTCGAACCGGCCCGGGCGCAGCAGCGCCGGGTCCAGCACGTCCGGACGGTTGGTCGCGGCGATGATGATCACGCCTTCGCCACCCTCGAACCCGTCCATCTCCACCAGCAGCTGGTTCAGGGTCTGCTCGCGCTCGTCGTGGCCGCCGCCCAGGCCGGCACCGCGGTGGCGACCCACCGCATCGATTTCATCGATGAAGATGATGCACGGCGCGTGCTTTTTGGCCTGCTCGAACATGTCGCGCACGCGGCTGGCGCCCACGCCGACGAACATTTCCACGAAATCCGAACCGGAGATCGAGAAGAACGGCACCTTGGCCTCGCCGGCGATGGCCTTGGCCAGCAGCGTCTTGCCGGTACCGGGCGGGCCCACCATCAGCACGCCGCGCGGGATCTTGCCGCCGAGCTTCTGGAACTTGGTCGGGTCGCGCAGGAATTCCACCAGCTCGCCCACTTCTTCCTTGGCCTCATCGCACCCGGCGACGTCGGCGAAGGTGACCTTGATCTGGTCCTCGCCCTGTAGCTTGGCGCGGGACTTGCCGAAGGACATCGCGCCCTTGGCACCGCCGCCGCCGCCCTGCATCTGGCGCATGATGAACAGCCAGAAGCCGATGATCAGCAGGACCGGCAGGAAGTTCAGCAGGATCGCGCCCAGCGAGATGCCGCTATCGGGCTCCTCGCGGACGATGGTGACCTGCTTGTTCACCAGCTGGTTGACCAGCTGGTCGTCCTGCGGGCCGAACACGGTCCCCTGCGTGCCATCGGTGCGCTTGAAGGCGATGGCATTGGTGGTCAGGCTGCTCTTGTTGGTGAAGTTGACCGAGCTGATGCGGCCCGCGTTCACCTCCTGCAGGAAGTCGGTGTAGGTCGTCTGCCCGGCCCCGGCCGCTCCGCCCATGCGGGGCGAGAAGCTCTGGAACACCACCATCAGAACGACGGCGACGACAACCCACAACAGAAGATTCTTGGTCAAGTCGTTCATCCTCATGACTCTCGGTATTCCCGTGGCTCAGGCCGTTTGAACTCTACTCTCACCGCGGGGTGGCGTGCTTGCCTTGCCCGAGTGCATACACTTCCGGCGACCGCTTGCGCGAGGCGTCCGGCTTGCGGATCACCACGCGTGCGTAGCGCTTGCGCAGGTCCCGGATGTAGTCGTCGAAGCCCACACCCTGGAACAACTTGATCAGGAACGCGCCGCCGGGCTTCAGGTGGGTGTCGGCGAACTCCATCGCCAGCTCCGCCAGGTACATCGCCCGCGGCTGATCAACCGCATCGACACCACTCTTATTGGGGGCCATATCCGACAGCACAAGGTCCACCGGCTGGCCGTCCAACATGCCTTCCAGCTGCGATAACACGGCCTGTTCCCTGAAGTCCCCGTGAAGGAAATCCACCCCGGCCAGCGGCGGCATGTCCAGGATGTCCATGGCCACCACCCGCCCGCTGTCGCCCATGGCCTGGCGGACGAACTGCGACCAGCCGCCCGGGGCGGCCCCCAGGTCGACCACCACCATGCCCGGCTTGAGCAGGCGGTCACGCTCCAGCAGCTCTTCCAGCTTGTAGGCTGCACGCGAGCGCAGGCCCTCGGCCTGGGCCTTCTTCACGTAGGGGTCGGAGAAGTGTTCCTTCAGCCAGCGCTGGCTGCTTTTACTGCGGGTGGCCATATGCGGTGCCGTCCAGCACCAATCGGGGGCGGAAGTTCGCCCCCATGTTACCCTGATCTCCCCTATGTCACCGCTTACGATCCTGCATGTCCCCTGCCCTGACCGCCTCCCAGATCCGATTCCTCCGCGGGCAGGCGCATGACCTGAAGGCCATGCTGCAGATCGGCGGCAAGGGCCTGACCCCGGCCTTCATTGCCGAACTCGGCCTGGCCCTGGAGCACCACGAGCTGATCAAGGTCAAGGTCGGCGCCGAGGACCGCCCGGCGCGCGATGCCATCATCGACGAGATGGTCCAGCAGACCGGCGCTGCCCTGGTGCAGCGGATCGGCCACACCGCGGTGCTCTACCGCCCCAGCGAAGACAAGCGCCAGATCGTGCTGCCGCGGGCCTGAGGGTCCCTCGCCCGGCTGGTGGGTCGGTCGCGCTGCCGCTTTTGAGGAACACGTCCCATGCCGCTCGCCCAGGAACTGCCCGATTACACCTACACCTTGCGCGGCGCCGACGGGCGTAGCGCGCGGGTTAACGACCAGACGCTGACCGCCAGCTTCGTGCTGGCGCCCGAGTCCCTGCTGCCGCAGTGGCAGGTGGTCGCAGGCGAGGTGCTGCAGCCCGAGCACCTGGCTCCTTTGTTGGACCTGAAGCCTGAACTGATCCTGCTGGGCACCGGCAGCCGGCAGGTGTTCCCGCCGGCCGAGACCATGGCCGCCTGCCTGGGCCGGGGCGTGGGCCTGGAAGTCATGGCCAACGATGCCGCCGCGCGCACCTACAACATCCTGGCCAGCGAAGGCCGGCGCGTGGTTGCCGGGTTCATGCTCGAGGCCTGAGTTGCGGTTGCGCCCCTGCGGCGCGTGCATCGCCGCACCGGTCTCTGCGCAAGAGGCCAAGCCGCATTTGGCCATCTCAACGCTGACATGCGGGTGCGGCCTGGCCGTCAATGGCGTGATTCGGTGCGAGGCGGTGGATGAGAAAGCGTCATCCACCCTACGTGGGGTGGACAACGCGAAGCTTGTCCACCAAGGCGCCCGCTGCGGCAAGATCACGCAAGAACCTCAGGGCGCGTCGCGGCGTATCAGTGTCGCCGCGCCGCGCTTGGCGGGTGGCGGGCCGATTGCCTACGCTGCCGTCCTCGGCGTTGGCGGACGAAGGAGCGCCATCGGCCGTAGGGTGGACAACGCGAAGCTTGTCCACCGAGGCGCCCGCTGCGGCGAGACTCCCACGAAAACCTCGAACGGCGTCTCCGCGCATTTGTGTTGCGCGCCGCGCAGCTGGTGGCGCGTGGGGCTCGCACGCCATTACGCCTAGCCTGCCCTCTCTCGCGATGGTGGATGAGAGAGCGTCATCCACCCTACGGCCACGGCTTGGCTGGGCGGGGCGGTCGGGTCAGCGCAGCACGTTGGTCTTGGCCAGCTCCACCAACTCGCTGCCCCGCCCGCTCATCACCGCGCGCAGCATGTAGAGGCTGAAGCCCTTGGCCTGGGCGGCCTGGATCTTCGGTGGCATCGACAGTTCCTGCTTGGCGATGCGCACGTCCACCAGCGCCGGCCCGGGATGGGCAAAGGCCGCCTGCAGCGTCGCATCGAGCTGGCTGGCCGATTCCACCGTCCAGGCCTGTACGCCACAGGCCTGCGCCACCTGGGCGAAATCGATGGCGGACAGATCGGTGGTCTCATCGATCATGCCGGCAGCCTTCATCTCCATGGCGACAAAGCCTAAGGTGGCGTTGTCGTAGACGATGACCTTGACCGGCAGCGCCTGGCTGGCCAGGGTCGCCAGCTCGCCCATCAGCATCGACAGCCCGCCGTCGCCGGCCAGGGCCACGAGCTGACGGTCGGGGAAGGCCGCCTGCAGGCCCATTGCCTGGGGCACGGCATTGGCCATGGAGCCGTGATTGAAAGACCCGGCTAGCTTGCGCTCGCCGTTCATCGCCAGGTAGCGCGCTGCCCAGACCGTGGGCGTGCCCACGTCGCAGGTGAACAAGGCGTCCTGGGCCGCCAGTGCGCTGACCCGGGCGGTGAGGTACTGCGGGTGCAGGGGGGTGTCGTCTGGGGTCGGGCTGGCCAGCTCGTCCAGCTCGGCGCGCGTCTTGCGGTAGTGCGCCTGCGCTTTGTCGAGGAAACGGCTGTTGGCATTGTGCTGCAAGCGCGGCAGCAAGGCGTTGAGGGTGGCGCCGACATCGCCCACCAAGCCCTTGAGCAGGGGCGTGCGCACGCCCAGGCGGGCGCCACGCAGGTCGATCTGCACCACGCGGCCGTGGTCCGGGTAGAAGTTGCGGTAGGGGAAGTTGCTGCCCAGCATCACCAGCAGGTCGCACTCTTTGAGCGCGTGATAGCCGGAGGAAAAGCCGATCAGGCCGGTCATGCCCACATCGAAGGGGTTGTCGTACTCCACATGGGTCTTGCCACGCAGCGCATGCACCACCGGCGCCTTGAGGCGCTCGGCCAGGGCGACCACCTGCGCGTGGGCCCCGGCGCAGCCGGCGCCGCATAGCAGGGTGATGCGCTCCTCGCCCGCCAGCAGTTCGGCCAAGGCGTCCAGTTCTTCCGGCGGCGGTACCACCACCGGACGCACCGGCTCGCTCCACTTCACCTGCTTGGTCGGCGCATCTGCCAAGGCGACGTCACCGGAGATCACCACCACCGACACCGAACGGTTGAGGATGGCCGAGCGCATCGCGGTCTCCAGGATGCGCGGCAGCTGCTCGGGATGGGACACCACCTCGCAGTAGTCGCTGCAATCGCGGAACAGCCGCTCCGGATGCGTCTCCTGGAAGTAACCCAGTCCGATTTCGCTGGAGGGAATCTGCGCGGCGATGGCCAGCACCGGCGCGCCGCTGCGCTGGGCGTCGAACAGGCCATTGATCAGGTGCAGGTTGCCGGGGCCACAGGAGCCAGCGCAGACCGCCAGACGACCGGTGGCATCGGCCGCGGCACTGGCGGCGAAGGCCGCCGCTTCCTCGTGGCGCACGCCCCGCCAGCGGATCTGGTCGCGCTGGCGCAGGCTTTCGGTCAGGCCATTGAGCGAATCCCCTGGCAGACCCCAGATGGTGTCCACGCCGGCCGCTTCCAGGGTCGCAACGAGTAGATCGGCAACAGTCTTAACTGCCATGGGGGTTCTCCGGTCTAAAGACCACAGCATGCCGAGCCCCGAGTGCATTTCTTGTCTTGTCGCCCTTCAAGCGGCCAGCCTTGAGCGTCGTCCGGGCTTGCGTTGGCGTCCAGCCACCCATGCCGATTAGCCGCGATTTCCGCGTCCTTGGCGCATCGCATCGCCTTGGACGTCTTCGAGCCCCCCGCCTCGATGGCGTGCCGCCGGCGATCCGGCTCACCGGCGGCGTATCGACGCGCTCAGCGCGCCGGCAGGTAGGACATCGGATCGACCGGCTTGCCGTTGTAGCGGATCTCGAAGTGCAGCATGTCGCGGGCCGCGCCACTGCGCCCCATCTCTGCGATCTGCTGGCCGGACTTGACGTTCTGGCCCTCGTTGACCAGGCGCTTGCGGTTGTGGCCGTAGGCCGACAGCCACGATTCGTTGTGCTTGACGATGATCAGCTCACCGTAACCCACCAGTCCGGCGCCGGAATACACCACCACGCCATCGGCCGTGGCGCGCACCGCCTGGCCGCTGCTGCCGGCAATGTCGATGCCTTGCTTGGTCTGGTCGCCGTTGGTGAAACGGCCGACCACCTGGCCGTCGGCAGGCCAGCGCCAGGCGATGCCGCTATTGATCGGCGCCGGGGCCGGTGCTGGCGGCGGGCTTGCGGTCGGCGTGCTCGAGCGCGGCGTGGCCGGCGCGGGCGTTCCAGCGGTGCTGCCACCCTTGGCGCCCGAGGGATACAAGCGCAGCGTCTGCCCGGGATAGATGGTGTACGGCGGTGCGATGCCATTCCACGCCGCCAGGTCCGTCGCCAGGATGTCGTTGCGCGAGGCCACGCCGTAGAGCGTGTCGCCCCGTTCGATGCGCACGGTCTTGCCGTACTTGGGCTTGGAGACCTTGGCCGGCGCGGCCGTTGAAGTCCGCCCGGCGGAGGAGCCGCCCGGTGTCCGAACGACCGTGGTCGTACAGGCCGCCAGCGCGAACAGACTGGCCAGCAGCGCGACGCCCACAGACTTCTTCATCGGTTCCATCATCCGTTCGTTGCTTTCCAGACAAACCAGCCAGCCACCGCGGCCAGGACCGCCGCGGAGATCCAGCCGATCGGCTCGATCCATCGTTCCAGCGCATTGGCCGCGCGTGCCCCGCCCAACCGCAGCGCGATGGCCAGCAGGAACACCCGCTTGCCACGCCCCACGAACATGCTGAGCAGGAACGGTAGCAGCGGCACGCCGACGATGCCTGAGGCCCATGTGAATATCTTCAACGGGATGGGCGTGAAGCCGGCGAGCACGAGCAGCCAGAACGCCTTCCACGGCGACTCGGCCACGACCTGGCGCAGGTGGTTGACCTGCTCATCGATGGCATGGCGCCAGCCCAGCGCATCGATCAGCGGCTGCACCGCGGCATAGGCGAAGTGGCCCAGGGCGTAGCCCACCACCGCACCGGCCAGCGAGCCAGCCAGGCTCAGCGTGGCGAACCACAGCGCGCGCTTGGGCTGGGCCAACGACATCGGCGCCAGCATGACTTCCGGCGGGACCGGGAAGAAGATCGCCTCGATGAAGCTCAATCCGGTCAGCAGGCGCGGCGCATGGCGATGGGCCGACCAGCGCAGCGCACGGTCATAAAGGGGGCCGAAGAGTTTCAATCCAGGGTTCCTGACAGGAGGGGAACGAACACCACCGGGGCCAGCACGGTTTCATCCACGCCCCCGTCCTGGCGCTTGACCAGTTTGATCAGGGACTGTCCCCCGCTCTCGCCCACCGGCGCGATCAAGGTGCCGCCCACGCGCAGTTGGGTGACCAGCGCCGGCACCAGCGCCGGTGCGGCGGCAGTGACCATGATGGCGTCGAAGGGGCCATGCTCGGGCCACCCGATGCGCCCATCGTCGTGCTTGCTGCGCACGTTCAACCCCAGCCCACGCAGGCGCTTGCGCGCCTGGCGCAACAGGTCGCCGATGCGCTCGACGGTATAAACCTCAAGCCCCAGCGCAGCCAGCACCGCGCCCTGGTAACCCGAGCCGGTGCCGATCTCCAGCACCTTGTGGGGGGCATCGCCCTGCAGCAGCACCTCGGTCATCCGCGCCACTACCCACGGCTGGGAGATGGTCTGACCATGGCCGATCGGCAGGGCGGTGTCCTCGTAGGCGCGACTTGCCAGGGCCTCATCGATGAACAGATGCCGCGGCACGGTGCGGATGGCGTTGAGCACGTGCTCGTCGGCGATGCCCGCATCGCGCAGGCGCTCGACCAGGCGGTCGCGCACGCGCTGGGAGGTCATCCCGACGCCGATGGCCTCCGGCTGCAGGCGCAGACGTGGGGTCATGCCCCGTCCTCAAGCGCGGCGGTCAGTCCACCCACCCAGCTGGCCACGTTCTCCAGCGCCTGGTAACGGGTGAGATCGACATGGATCGGGGTGATGGAGATGTTGCCGGTGCGCACGGCGTGGAAGTCGGTGCCCGGACCTGCGTCCTGCTCGGCCCCGGCCGGACCGATCCAGTACACGGTGCCGCCGCGCGGATCGTTCTGCGGCATGCAGGCCTCGGAGCGATGGCGGTTGCCCAGCCTGGTGACCTCGAAGCCCTTGACCTCCTGCCACGGCAGGTCCGGCACGTTGAGGTTGAGGATGGTGTTGGCCGGCAGCGGATCGGCCTTGAGCCGCGCCACCACCTCCACCGCGGCGCGCGCGGCGGTCTCGAAATGCCGAGGCAAATGATCGCGGGTCACCAGCGACACGGCCACCGCCGGCAGCCCGAGGAAACGCCCTTCCATCGCCGCCGAGACGGTGCCGGAATAGATCACGTCATCGCCCAGGTTGGCGGAGTTGTTGATGCCGGACACCACGATGTCCGGATCGAAGTCCAGCATGCCGGTCAGCGCCAGGTGGACGCAGTCGGTGGGCGTGCCGTTGACGCGGATGGTGCGCTCGTCGATCTGGCGGGTGCGGATCGGCAGGTCCAGGGTGAGCGAGTTGCTGGCGCCGGAGCGGTCCCGATCCGGGGCGACCACCCACACGTCATGTCCTGCCGCACGGAGGCCCTCGGCTAGGATGCGGATCCCGGGGGCGTCGACGCCGTCATCGTTTGAAACCAGTACGCGCATGGTGCTCCTTCAGTTGCGCACGCAATGATACCGGAAGCCGGCGACCGGCTTGCCGGCCTTGCGGCCGCTTGCAGCGCTGGCGTTGGCCGCTACCCTGGACGCATGCGCAAGCCCGCCGATCCGCCCGCCGCACCGCCCCAGGCTCCCGAGGCGGACGATGCCGCCTTGTTTCGCCAGGCCATCGGGGAGGTGCGCCGCGTGCACAGCCAGACGCCCGCGCCGCAGAAGCCGCGCCCGCGTCCACGCGCGCGCATGGCCGAGCACGATGAACAGGCCGCCTTGAGCGAGTTCCGGCGCGGCCTGGAGGCCATGCCCATCGAGGCCGGCGACACCCTGTCCTACCATCGCAACGAGCTGCCCGCGCGCATCTGGCAGCGGCTCAAGCGCGGGCAGTTTTCCATCCAGGACGAACTGGACCTGCATGGCGCCACCGCCGCGCAGGCCGAACAGCTGCTGCGAATGTTCCTGCGCGAGGCGCAGCGCGCCGGCACGGCCTGCATCCGCATCGTGCACGGCAAGGGCCTGGGCTCGGATGCGGATATCCCGGTGTTGAAGAACGTGGTGGACCGGGTGCTGCGCCAGCGCGCGGACGTGCTGGGCTTCCATTCGGCCATTCCCGCCCAGGGTGGCACTGGCGCGGTGGTGGTGCTGCTGAGTGCGCGCCGGCCCGGATCGCCCTGAAGGATCGATCTGGAAGCTTCCGGCTCTGGACACCGCCTGCGCTCAGCGAGCGTCCGCCTGCGCCTCGCCGCGTTCATCGCGACCGGCCTCACCGACCTGCCCCAGCTCATGCAGCACCGCCGTGGCGTAGGCGCCCGGCGGCAGCGCGAAGCGCAACTCCAGCACGTCCTCGGCCAGCCACTGCCAGGCGAACTGCTCCGGGCGCAAGCGCAGCGCGCGGCGCTCCTGCTTCAGCTCGGCCTGCTCCAGGCCCTGGCGCAGCTTGAGCGAGGCCGCATCGGACACCGCGTCCAGCTCCAGCGCCGCGCAGGCGTGTGCGCTGCGCAACTCGCCTTCGCCCCACAGCGGTCCGCTGGGATGGATGTCGAAGCTCGCCAGGCGCTCGGCCAGGGCCTCGCTCCAGGCTTCCGGACCGAACACGCTGCGGCTGCCCGCCAGCATCCACACCTCGCCCTCCATCGGCTGGTCCCAGCAGCCCGCTTCCACGCGCCGGGTCAGGACCTGGTTGAACAGCTGCGAGCGCGCGGCTGACAGCAGCATCGAGCGCTGTTCGCGCTTGACCCGGCGCCCGGCGAACATCGCCAGCGCCTGCGCGACATTGCCGCCACCGCGCCCGAAGCGCTGTTCGCCGAACCAGTTGGGAATACCGCGCTGAGCGATCTGCTGCAGCCGCGCGGCGATGGCCTCGCGTTCGCCCCGCACCTGGCGCAAGGTCAGGGTGAAGCGATTGCCTGCCAGCGCACCGCGCGGCAGCTTGCGGTTGTGCCAGTGCTGATGCACGACCTTCAGCGTGCCCTCGCCCGACGCGCTTTCCTGCAAGGCCTCCAGCGCCGGTGCCACGCGCTTGGGCAGGTGCACGCTGAAGCGCTGGGTGGTGACCGCATGCCGATCCTTCATGCCGGCATAGCCGATGCCGACCTCACCGATCCCGGCCCAACGCGCCAGCCTGCGCGCCACGTCGGTGGTGTTGAGGCCGCGCTTTTCGATGGTGAGCAGCAAGTGCTCGCCCTCGCCATGGGCCTGGAAGCCGTCCAGCTCGTCCACCCGGAAGTCTTCCGGCGTGGCGCGCATGACCGACTCGAGCACCGGAGTGCCGAAGGCGTTGGGAAGCGCCGAGCCGCTCATGCGGGGCCCACGCGCAAGCGCGCGGCGTTGGACATGCGCGCGATCATCCCTGCACCAGCAGCACGGCGGCCTGCGCGGCGATGCCCTCACCGCGCCCGGTGAAGCCCAGCTTTTCGGTGGTGGTGGCCTTGATGCTGACCTGCGACAGCGCAACGCCAAGCAGACCGGCAAGGCGTTCGCGCATGGCCAATGCGTGCGGGCCGATCTTGGGACGCTCGCAAATCACGGTGATGTCGGCATTGCCCACGCGCCAGCCGCCTTCGCCGGCAATGAGCGCGTTGCAGTGGGTGAGAAAGGCCGCGCTGTCCGCGCCCTTCCATTGCGGATCGGAAGGCGGGAAATGCTGGCCGATATCGCCCAGCGCAAGCGCGCCGAGCATGGCATCGCACAGCGCATGGATGACGACATCGCCATCGCTGTGCGCCAGCACGCCCTGGGTGTGGGCCACCGCGATGCCACCGATCATCAGATGATCGCCCTCGCCGAAGGCATGCACGTCGAACCCCTGGCCGATGCGGAAGGGAGGAAGCGAGCTCATGGGCGGGTCCGAAGCGGCGAAAACGGCCGCCATTTTATAGGAGTGAGTGGAGAGGAGTGAGGAGTGAGCGCCGGGGCCCGCCGAATTCGGAAAGCCGAAGCTTCGGCTGTTCCGCTCACTTCTCACTCCTCTTCGCTCACTCCTCGTCCCTCTCGCGGCAACCGGGTAGAAAGGAGTCACGATGAGCGGTCGCCGAGGCGGCATGCAGCATCATGCACCTGGGCTGTTCCACTCACTTCTCACCCCTCTCCACTCACTCCTCGCTTACACGCCAGCACGAAGGCAAAACGCTCCAGGTCCGCCGGCGTGGTGACCTTGAAGTTGTCCTCGCGGCCTTCCACCAGCAGCGGGCGCAGGCCCAGCCGTTCCATCGCCATCGCATCGTCGGTCACTTCCACGCCCGCCGCGGATGCCGCATCCAGCGCCTCCAGCAAGGGGCGGCGGCGAAACATCTGTGGGGTCAGGGCGCGCCACAGGCGGGCGCGTGGCTCGGTGGCCTCGATGGCGCCATCGTCCGCGGCACGCTTCAAGGTGTCGCGCACCGGCGCGGCGAGAATGCCGCCGACCGCGTGCGACTGCTGGGCCAACAGCGCATCCAGATCCTGCGGCGCGATGTTCGGGCGCGCCGCGTCGTGCACCAGCACCATGTCCTGCTCGCCGGTCACGGCATCGAGCGCGGCCAGCCCGGCACGCACCGAGTCGGCACGTGTGGCGCCGCCGATGCAGGTCAGCACCGGCTTGCCTGCGTGCGTGGTCCAGCCGGGCCAGTCGGCATCGCCCTGCGAGATCGCCACCATGACCCCGGCAATGCGTGGGTGCGCCATCAGCGCGTCGAGCGTGTGCTCGATCAGCCGCTTGCCGCCCACCTGCAGATACTGTTTGGGCAATGGCGCACCGAAGCGCGTGCCGCGGCCGGCCGCTGGCAGCACCACCCACAGCGGTCGGGTCATGGGGCGGGCGCGTTGTCGGAAGGCGCCGCGGGCTGCGGCGTCTCCACGACCCGGTAGAACTTTTCACCGGGCTTGATCATGCCCAGCTCGCTGCGGGCGCGCTCTTCCACGGCCGCTTCGCCGGACTTGAGGTCCTCCACCTCGGCGGCCAGCGCATCGTTGCGCTGGCGCAGGCCTTCGTTCTCCCGCTTCTGGTGGGCGACCTGGTTCTCGAGCATCTTGACCTCGCCCGAGTTCCCGCGCCCGTACCAGAAGTGGTACTGCAACAGGCCCGCCAGGACCACCAGCACCAGCAGCAGCCAGCGGGCCTTGGCCATCGCAGATCCTTAGCGCTTGAGCGAGACGAACGCGTTGCGACCGGCGTAACGCGCGCCGCTGCCCAGGGCTTCTTCGATGCGCAGCAGCTGGTTGTACTTGGCCACGCGGTCGCTGCGGCACAGCGAGCCGGTCTTGATCTGGGTGGCGGTGGTGGCCACGGCGATGTCGGCGATGGTGGTGTCCTCGGTCTCGCCGGAGCGATGCGAGACGATGGAGGCGTAGCCGGCGTGGTGGGCCATGGCGATGGCTTCCAGCGTCTCGGTCAGCGTGCCGATCTGGTTGACCTTGATCAGGATGGCGTTGGCGGTCTGCGACTCGATGCCTTCCTTGAAGATCTTCGGGTTGGTGACGAACAGGTCGTCACCCACCAGCTGCACCTTCTTGCCGATGCGGTCGGTCAGCTGCTTCCAGCCGGCCCAGTCGTCCTCGGCCATGCCGTCTTCGATGGTGATGATCGGGTACTGCGCGGCCCAGTCGGCCAGGAAATCGACGAACTGCTCGGAGGTCAGGCGCTTGTTCTCGCCGACCAGGTTGTACTTGCCGTTGTCGTGGAACTCGGAAGAAGCCACGTCCAGGCCCAGCAGCACGTCCTCGCCCGCGGTGTAGCCAGCCTTACCGATGGCTTCCAGGATGGTGTCCAGCGCCTCGACATTGCTGCGGAAATCCGGCGCGAAGCCACCCTCGTCGCCCACCGCGGTACTCAGGCCGTGGCCCTTGAGCACGCTCTTGAGCGCGTGGAAGATCTCGGTGCCGGCGCGCAGCGACTCGGAGAAGGAGGAGAAGCCCACCGGCAGCACCATGAACTCCTGGAAGTCCACGTTGTTGTCGGCATGCGCACCGCCGTTGATGATATTCATCATCGGCACCGGCAGGCTGACATCGGCCTCGCTGGTGTCGGCCAGGTGCTGCCACAGCGGCTTGCCCTTGGAGGCGGCCACGGCATGGGCATTGGCCATGGACACGGCCAGCAGCGCGTTGGCGCCCAGGCGGCCCTTGTTCTCGGTGCCGTCCAGGTCGATCAGGCGACGGTCCAGGCCTTCCTGGTCGGCGGCGTCGAAGTCGGCCAGCGCCGAGGCGATGGTGGTGTTGACGTTCTCCACGGCCTTGCGCACGCCCTTGCCCAGGTAGCGGGTCTTGTCGCCATCGCGCAGCTCCACGGCTTCCTTGGCGCCGGTGGAGGCACCGGAGGGCACCGCGGCGCGGCCGAAGCTGCCGTCGCTCAGCGTGATTTCGGCTTCCAGGGTGGGGTTGCCGCGGCTGTCGAGGATTTCACGGGCATGGAGCTTGGCGATCTGGGTCACGGTTGGGCCTTGTTGATCAGGACGAGGAGGTCTGGGGGAACCGGGCAGTCATTCCCGGAGAGCTTGGATTCGTAATACGCATGATAAATCCGCGCGCGCAGATTGACGGCCGGTCCGTACTTGACGAAGTAGGACATGTCGTCGATCGCGGCCAGCGCGTTGTTGACGCGCTGCACATCGGTCTTCGGCGGCGAGAGCTGGTTGTACACGGCCAGGCGTTCGGCGGCGATGAGCCGGGCATCGGCCAGCAGCTCGGCCTGCACGCCGGCCTGGGCGATCTTCTGGGCGTAGTTGGCGCCGGTCACGCCCTGCTTGCGCCCGGACGCCACCGAGCAGGCCTGCAGCTCATCCAGGCGCCTGTTGACCACGTCCGGCTCGACCTTGCGCGCGGCCTTGGCCGCCTCGGCGGCCTGATCGGCGCCCTGGCCGGAACAGGCCGCGAGCGAAAGCAGCAAAGCACCGCAGATCAGCAGCGCCACGCCAGCGCGCTTGGCAGGCCCCTCAGGCGCGGGCATCAGCGGGCGTGCTCCCCGTGCAGGCGCGGACAGGCATCGGCGCGCAGCGGCGACAGCCTGCCGGTCACGGCACGCCCGCTGGATCTCACGCGCGGGCTTCCTTGAGCAGCTTGCCGCCGGCCTTGCGCTCGCGCGCGGCACGGATGAAGCCGACGAACAGCGGATGGCCGTCGCGCGGGGTGGACAGGAACTCCGGGTGCGCCTGGCAGGCCAGGAACCACGGATGCCGATCGCGCGGCAGTTCCACCATTTCCACCAGCAGGTCGTCCATCGACTTGGCGGCGATCACCAGGCCGGCATCTTCCAGCTGGGTGCGGTAGCGGTTGTTGAACTCGTAGCGGTGACGGTGACGCTCGGACACCACGTCCTTGCCGTACAGCTCGCGCGCCAGGGTGCCCGGCTTGAGGCGCTGCTCCTGCAGGCCCAGGCGCATGGTGCCGCCCAGGTCGGACTTCTCATCGCGCCTTTCCAGCTCGCCCGAGCTGGTGCGCCACTCGGTGATCAGGCCGATCACCGGATGCGGGCTGAGCTTGTCGTTTTCGGTGCTGTTGGCCGCTTCCAGGCCGCAGACATGGCGTGCGTAATCCACCACCGCCGCCTGCATGCCGTAGCAGATGCCGAAGTACGGCACGCCGCTTTCGCGGGCGTACTTGGCGGTCATCACCTTGCCTTCGAAACCGCGGTCGCCGAAGCCACCCGGCACCAGGATGCCGTCCACGCCCTTGAGCGCGTCCGCATCCGATTCCACGTCCTGCGATTCCAGCCATTTCAGGTTGACGCGCGTGCGCTGGCGCAGGCCGCCGTGCTTGAGCGCCTCGCCCACGGACTTGTAGGCGTCCTTGTGGTCCACGTACTTGCCGACCACGGCGATGGTGACTTCATCCAGCGGGTTGAGCGTGGCATCCACCGCCGCTTCCCACTCGGACAGGTCGCAGCTGTCCTGGGCTGGCAGGCGCAGGCGATCGATCACGAACTGGTCCAGCCCCTGCTCGTGCAGGCCCAGCGGGATCTTGTAGAGCACGTCCACGTCGCGCAGGGTGATCACCGCACGCTCGGAGACGTTGGTGAACAAGGAGATCTTGCGACGCTCGCTGTCCGGGATTTCCTGCTCGGAACGGCACAGCAGCACGTCGGGCTGGATGCCGATGGAGCGCAGTTCCTTGACCGAGTGCTGGGTCGGCTTGGTCTTCAGCTCACCGGCCGCGGCGATGTAGGGCACCAGGGTCAGGTGCATGAAGACGGCCTTCTCCGGGCCGCGCTCGGCGCGGATCTGGCGGATGGCCTCCAGGAACGGCAGCGATTCGATATCGCCCACGGTGCCGCCGATTTCGACCAGGCCGATGTCGAAGCCCTCGGTGGCCTCGTCGATGCTGTGCTTGATCTGGTCGGTGATGTGCGGGATGACCTGCACGGTGGCGCCCAGGTAGTCGCCGCGGCGCTCCTTGCGGATCACGTTCTCGTAGATCCGGCCGGTGGTGACCGAGTTCTTGCGGCTCAGGCGGGTGCGGACGAAGCGCTCGTAGTGGCCCAGGTCCAGGTCGGTCTCGGCGCCGTCGTCGGTGACGTACACCTCGCCGTGCTGGAACGGGCTCATCGTGCCCGGATCGACGTTGATGTAGGGGTCCAGCTTCATCATCGTGACCTTCAGGCCACGCGCTTCGAGGATGGACGCGAGCGACGCTGCGGCAATGCCCTTGCCAAGCGAGGACACCACGCCACCGGTCACAAAAATCAGGGGAGTCATGAAGGCGCTCCAGGAAAGCCATAGTCTACCGGGTGCGCCCGCCGAGGGCCAAACCCCTCGTGGAACCGAACCCCGAAAAAGCCGCGCCCCGGACAGGCCGGGGCGCGGTCAGAGCAAGCGAGCCGCTGAGATTCAGGGCTTGCGCTTGCCCTCTTCCTCTTCTTCCTCGCTGGGCGTGGGGCCCTGCCCCTGCGCCGCCTGCTGCTTGGCGCGCGCCTCGTTGGCGGCACGGCGCGCGGCGCGCTTCTCGGCCTCGCTGCGGGTGTCGTTCTGCGCACTCGCCGACTTGCCGTCGTTGTTCTGCGGCGCGCTGGACTGGGCCAGGGCCGACACGGCCGACGACATCGCGAACACGGCACCGGCCAGCATCAACACGGTTCGGATTTTCATGGTGAGCCTCCTCGACAACTCCAATCGCCAGTGAGCCACGCCCACTTCGGCGACCACTACCCTACGCCGCGACGGCTCAGCGCCCCCTGAATGCGGTGATGCGATGGACCGAAAGCGGCGCTGGGCTGATCAAGCCGGCAGGCTGGCGCGCAGCTGCCGGACCAGCGCGGCGCTGCTGCGCCAATAGGCAGGCGACAGACCCTGCGGCGCGCTCGCCGGGCTGATGCCAGGCATCAGCGTCTTGGCCGAGGCGTGGAACTCGTGCGCGCCACTGCGGCTGGCGATCGCAGGCAGGGTCTGCGGCGTGACCCCGGCGCCGGCCATGATCGAGAGCCGTCCGCGCGCACGGGCCACGCTGTGGGCGATGGCGGCCGCGCCCTGCAGGGCATCGTCGTGCGCGCCGGAGGTCAGGATGCGCTCGCAGCCCAGCCCGACGATCTGCTCCAGCGCGGTCCCAGGATCGACCACGCAGTCGTAGGCGCGGTGGAAGGTCACGCCCAGGCCGCCAGCGGCCGCAACCAGCCGGCTGCAGCCGTCCCAGTCCACCTGGCCCTGGGCGGTTAGCCCGCCGATCACCACCCCGTCGCACCCCAGCTGCACGCACAGCTCGATATCGCGCTGCATCACCTCCCACTCGGTCGGCGAGTAGACGAAATCGCCGCCACGCGGGCGGATCAGCACGTACAGCGGAATCCGAAGGCGGTCCCTGGCCAGCGCCAGGGTGCCGTAGGACGGCGTGCAGCCGCCCTCGCCCAGGTTCTCGCACAGCTCGATGCGGTCGGCGCCGCCTTCCTGGGCCGCCAGCGCCGACTCCAGCGAGTTGGCGGCGATCTCCAGCAGCGCGCGCTCGGGGAGCGACATCGTGCTCAGGACTTCTGACTGGTGTAGATCGACTGCGAGCGCAGCAGCGCATCCTGCTTGCCGGCATCGCAGACCGCGTAGGAGAAACCCTGGTGCAGGGCGAAGGCGCCGACCTCGCCATGCTTGTTCATGGCCAGGAAGCAGACCTGCAGTTCCTTGCTGGCCTCCGGGCGCTTGCTGACCACACGTTCGATGGCTTCACGGCAGGCCTCGGCCGGGCTGCGGCCCTGGCGCATCAGTTCCACCACCAGGAAGCTGGCGGCGTTGCGGATCATCTCCTCGCCCACGCCCGAAGCGGTGGCCCCGCCGACCTCGTTGTCCACGTACAGGCCGGCGCCGATGATGGGGCTGTCGCCGACCCGGCCGCGCATCTTCCAGGCCATGCCGCTGGTGGTGCAGGCACCGGCCAGCTGGCCGCTGGCGTCGATGGCCAGCATGCCGATGGTGTCGTGGTTTTCCTTGTTGCCCGGCATGGCACGCTGCTCGACGTTGATCTCCGGCGCGTACTTGGAGGTCTTCAGCCATTCCTTCCAGGCCTTCTCGGCCTCCGGCGTGCGCAGGTCCTGGGCCTTGAAGCCCTGCTCGATGGCGAACTGCTGGGCGCCGGCGCCGACCAGCATCACGTGCGGGGTCTTTTCCATCACCCGCCTGGCGACGGTGATCGGGTGGTCGATGCCCTCCAGCGCCGCCACCGAGCCGCAGCTGCCGTCGCCCTTCATGATGCTGGCATCCAGGGTCACGAAGCCGTCGCGGTCCGGATAGCCGCAGCGCCCCACGGTGGAATTGCACTGCCCGGTCTCGGCCCAGCGCGCGCCCGCCTCGACCGCATCGATCGCGCTGCCGCCCTTGGCCAGCACCGCCCAGGCGGCCTGGTTGGCCGGCACGCCGAAATCCCAGGTCGAGACCACCTTGGCGCCACTCGGGCCGGTCTTGGCCAAGGCCCTGGGCAGTGCGGCCGCGCCGGCGGCCAGGAGCGAGGACTGCAGGAAGGTGCGGCGTGAGGGCATGGGCGAAGGCTCCGGGTGGGGGTCAGGAAGCGGGATGGGCGGCGTGCCAGGCGGCCGCGCCGAGGATGCCGAGCTGGCCGTGTTCGATGCACGACACCGGCACTTCGCGCAGGGCGCTGGCCAGCACGCCCTTGTCCAGGAACCGGCGCATGAAGCCGCCGGCCTGCAGATGCTGGCCCAGGTGCCCGGCCAGGCCGCCGGCCAGGTAGACCGAATGCGCGCAGAAGGTGATGGCCAGATCGCCTGCCAGGCTGCCCAGCCACTGGCAGAACAGCTCCAGGCATTCGACCGCCAGCGCGTCGGCGTCGGACCCGGCCTCGGCAGCAGCCACCAGTTCGGCCGGCGTGGCGTAGACAGGGCTGGCGCTGCGCAGTTCGCACACGGCCGCGTAGAGGTTCATCAGGCCGGTGCCGGACAGCGCGCGCTCGTTGTCGACATGGCCGAACCGGCGCTGCAGCACGCGCACCACGTCCAGCTCCAGGGGCGTGGCCGCCGCCAGCGCCGCGTGGCCGGCCTCGCTGGGCTGGACGCTGAAGCCGCCATCGCCCCACACCGCCAGGGCCGCGCCCAGGCCCGTGCCGGGCCCCAGCAGCAGCGCAGGAAAGCGCACCGGGCCGGGCTCACCGCCGGCCAGCGGCCGCATCTGCCCTGGAGCCACGTGCGGCAATGCCCAGGCCAGGGCCTCGAAATCATTGATCAGCCGAAAGTGCTGCAGGCCCGAGTCGCGCCGGGTCGCCGACAGCGAGACCGGCCATGGCAGGTTGGCGTTGAGCAAGGCATCGCCCTGCAGCAGGCCGGCGATGGCCACCACGCCTTCGGAAGGGAACGCCTCCACGCCTTCGGCCGCCAGGTCCTGGCGGAAACGGCACAGCACCGCGGCCAGGCTGGCGAACTCGGCGCCGGCATAGCGCTTGTGCAGGACCAGTTCGGGAGACCCGGAAGCGGCCAGGCGCACCAGGCCCAGGCGGGCATAGGTGCCACCGACATCGGCGGCCACGATGAATTGCTCCCCGGCCTGGCCGGGGGCGCCCGCTGTCTCACGGGCGGCGACTTGCACCACGTAGGATCTCCTGCATCCGGCGCCTGGGCACCGGCGTTCACGCGCCAGGGCGCTGGCACCGGACGGATCCGCTATCCGCCTGGAACCGATTGTATCGGCAAGCCGCCTCGCGCCCCATGCGCCCGCGTGTCGTCTGCCGCTGCGGGCGGCGGGCGTGCAAATCCGCCCCCCAGCCGCCACACTTGCCCGCCTTCGTGGCTCACACACGACCTGATCGACCGAATGAATACCCGCTACAACGCCGCTGACATCGAAGTCCTTTCCGGCCTGGACCCGGTCAAGCGCCGGCCCGGCATGTACACCGACACCGCGCGCCCCAACCACCTGGCGCAGGAAGTCATCGACAACTCCGTGGACGAGGCCCTGGGCGGCCACGCCAGGACCGTCGAGGTGACCCTGTTCAAGGACGGCAGCGTGGAGGTGGCCGATGACGGCCGCGGCATGCCGGTGGACATCCACCCGGAAGAGAAGATCCCCGGCGTCGAGCTGATCCTCACCCGCCTGCATGCCGGCGGCAAGTTCAGCAACAAGAACTACACCTTCTCCGGCGGCCTGCACGGCGTAGGCGTGAGCGTGGTCAATGCGCTGTCCACGCTGGTGGAGATCCACATCAAGCGCGAAGGCGCCGAGCACCGCATCACCTTCCGCGACGGCGACCGCGCCAGCCCGCTGGAAGTGGTCGGCACGGTGGGCAAGAAGAACACCGGCACCCGCCTGCGCTTCTGGCCCGACCCGAAGTACTTCGACACCCCTAAGATCAACGTGCGCGCCCTGCGCCACCTGCTGCGCGCCAAGGCGGTGCTGTGCCCGGGCCTGACGGTCAAGCTGACCGACGAAGCCAGCGGCGAGCAGGACAGCTGGTACTTCGAGGACGGCCTGCGCGACTACCTCAAGGGCGAGATGACCGGCCGCGAGCTGCTGCCGGCCGACTTGTTCGTCGGCACCCTCAAGAAGGACACCGAGGTCGTGGACTGGGCCGTGGCCTGGGTTCCCGAGGGCGAGCTGGTGCAGGAAAGCTACGTCAACCTGATTCCCACCGCCCAGCACGGCACCCATGTCAACGGCCTGCGCTCGGGCCTGACCGACGCGCTGCGGGAGTTCTGCGATTTCCGCAACCTGCTGCCGCGCGGGGTCAAGCTGGCGCCGGAGGATGTCTGGGACCGCGTGGCCTTCGTGCTGTCGCTGAAGATGACCGACCCGCAGTTCTCCGGGCAGACCAAGGAGCGCCTGTCCTCGCGCCAGGCCGCCGGCTTCATCGAGGGCGCCGCGCACGACGCCTTCAGCCTGTGGCTCAACCAGCATGTGGAGACCGGACTGCAGATCGCCCAGCTGGCGATCGAGCGCGCCAGCGCGCGGCTCAAGACCGAGAAGCAGATCGTCCGCAAGAAGGTCACCTCGGGCCCGGCCCTGCCCGGCAAGCTGGCCGACTGCATCAGCCAGGACCTCTCGCGCACCGAGCTGTTCCTGGTGGAGGGCGACTCGGCCGGTGGCAGTGCCAAGCAGGCCCGCGACAAGGATTTCCAGGCCATCATGCCGCTGCGCGGCAAGATCCTGAACACCTGGGAAGTGGCCTCGGGCAGCGTGCTGGCCTCTGAGGAAGTCCACAACCTGGCCATCGCCATCGGCTGCGACCCGGGCAAGGACGACATCTCCGGCCTGCGCTACGGCAAGGTGGTGATCCTGGCCGACGCCGACTCCGACGGCCTGCACATCGCCACCCTGCTCTCGGCCCTGTTCCTCAAGCATTTCCCCGCGCTGGTGGCCGCCGGCCACGTGTTCGTGGCGATGCCGCCGCTGTTCCGCGTGGACGTGGGCAAGCAGGTGTTCTACGCGCTGGACGAGGAAGAAAAGCGCCTGCTGCTGGAGAAGATCGCGCGTGAGAAGCTCAAGGGCCAGGTCAACGTGACTCGCTTCAAGGGCCTGGGCGAGATGAACCCCTCGCAGCTGCGCGAATCGGCCATCCATCCCGACACCCGCCGCCTGGTGCAGCTGACCGTGGACGATGCCGAACAGACCGCCGGACTGATGGACATGCTGCTGGCCAAGAAGCGCGCGAGCGATCGCAAGGCCTGGCTGGAGACCAAGGGCGACCTGGCCTCGCTGGAGGTCTGACCCGGGCGATGGGTGACGCCGGCCTTGCGGCCGGCACGGGCTCAGCGCTGTGTCGGCGCCTGCGCCAGACGGCCCGAGCCCAGCAGCAGCTCGGCCATCAGGCCCAACCCGGTGCTGATCACCAGCACGCCGAACGCGCTTGCCAGGGCGTGCCACAGGCCGACAGTCTGCAACTGCATGGCGGTCAGCGTTGCCGCCATCAGCCCGAGGATGAGCGTGCCACGACGAAGGCTGCGCGCGGCGCGCGCGCTCAGCGTCATCCTGGATCGGGCATTGGCCATGGCCTCGTTGGCCTGGCGGACGAACTGCCGACTCAGGTCGGCGCTGCGGTCTGCGTACTGCATGGTGGTGATCCCCTGAAACGCGGCTGTCACCACTTCCCTGGATTGCCGCCCGGCGATTATCACGCAGCCATCACGCGCGCCACCATGCGCCATTGGGCGTAAGGCCTTCGTGCCGACGAAAGGTCACCGACCAATTCAGCAGCGTGATGGCCGATGCTGGCTCGCAGCAGGCGCACGGCACTGGCAAGCGGCCGCAGGCGCGCCGCCCCGTCCATGCCAGCCGACACCGCTTTACGAGGATTCGGCCTGCCCGACCGCCGTCGGATCCACGCGCCGGGTCGGCGGCAGCTGGGCGAAGATCAGCGCCGCGCACATGGTCACCAGGCCGATGCAGACGAAGGTCCAGCGGAAGGCCGTCAGCGCCTGCCCGCCCTCGGCCTCCTGGAAGGCGCCCAACAGCCCGCCGGCCAGCGCCACGCCCAGGCTCATGGCCAGCATCATCACCATCGACAGCAGGCTGTTGCCGCCGCTGGCCGCGCTGGCGTCCAGGTCGCGCAAGGCCAGGGTGTTCATCGCGGTGAACTGCACCGAGTTGACCGCGCCGAACAACGCGAAATGCACGATGTGCAGCCACAGCGGCTGCCCTGGGCTGATGCTGGCGAAGCTGGCCATCATCGCGCCGACCAGCAGGGTGTTGCCGACCAGCACCCGCCGATAGCCCAGCCGCTGCACCATGCGCACCACGATGCGTTTCATGAAGATCGCCGCGGCGGCGGTGGGGATCATCATCATGCCCGCCCGCACCGGCGAGAAGCCGAGCGCCACCTGCAGCAGCAGCGGGATCAGGAAGGGCATGCCGCCCCCGCCCAGCCGCGCGAACAGGTTGCCCAGCACACCGATGCGATAACTCGGCACCGAGAACAGGCTCAAGGGAAACAGCGCCCGCGTCACCCGCGCGGCATGTAGCCAATAGCCCACCAGGGCGGCCAGGCCGAACAGCAGCAGCACCATCAGCAGACCGTGGCGCGGCGAGCGGTCGGACAAACCGTCCAGCGACAGCGAGATGGCCACCATGCCGAAGGCCAGCAGCCCGTAGCCGACCGCATCGAAGCGCCCTGTCGCCGCGCGCAGGTCCGGCAGGATGCGCGTCCCCAGCAGGGCGCCGAGCACGCCCAGCGGCACGTTGATCAGGAAGATCCAATGCCAGGACACGGCTTCCACCAGCCAGCCGCCCAGCGTGGGTCCCACCAATGGGCCGACCAGGCCCGGCACGGTCACGAAGCTGATGGCCGCAAGGAAATCCTTGCGCGGCACCGCGCGCAGCACGGTCAGGCGCCCGACGGGCAGCAGCATCGCGCCGCCCACGCCCTGCAGCACGCGCGAGAGGATCAGCAGGTTGAAGCTGGGCGACAGCGCGCAGGCCAGCGAGCCCAGCGTGAACACCGTGACCGCGCCGACGAACACCCGCCGTGTGCCGAAGCGATCGGCCAGCCAGCCCGAGGCCGGGATCAGCATCGCCACGGTCAGCGCATAGGCCACCACCACCGACTGCATGCGCAGCGGCGACTGCGCCAGGTCGGCCGCCATCGCCGGCAGGGCCGTATTGACGATGGTGGTATCCAGCGTCTGCATGAACACCCCGGCCGCCAGCAACCACAGCAGCGAGCGATAGGGTTTAAGCGGGCTTGGGGCTTTGCTGGTCATCTGTCCAAGGCGATGCCGTCACGCGCGCTGGCGAACTTCACCGCCACGGGCTCGAACCCATGGCGACCTTGCATACGCCGTGCACCCCGCGCACCTCTTCCGTGCCAGCGGTGCGGGCGCGGTGTGGCAATCAGCGCATCAACACGACTTCCTCTGCGCTGGAAGGATGGATGGCCACCGTATCGTGCAGGTCGTCCAGCGTGACGCCGCGTTTGATCGCCACGGCAAAGCCCTGCAGCATCTCATCGCTGCCCTCGCCCAACAGGTGCAGGCCGACGACCCGCTTGTCCTCACCGACGCAGACCAGCTTGAACAGGCTGCGCATGGGCGTGTCGGCCAGCGCGTCCAGCATGGGCCGGAAGCTGGCACGGTACACCGATACGGCGCCCTGGCCATGCTGCAGTCGTGCCTCTTCCTCGCTCAGGCCCGTGCGGCCCAGCGGCGGATGCGCGAACACCACGGTGGGAATGTCGCGGTAATCCAGCTTGGCATCGGCCTGGCCGCCGAACACGCGGTTCATCAGGCGACGGGCGGCGGCGATGGCCACCGGCGTCAGCGGCACCTTGCCGGTGACATCGCCGATGGCATAGATCCCGCTGGCGGAGGTGTTCTGGTAGTCGTCGACCTCGATGGCGCCCGTCTCGTTCGCGGCCACGCCTGCCGCTTCCAGGCCCAGGCCTTCGGTATTGGCCTGGCGGCCGGTGGCGAACAGCAGCAGGTCGTAGTGCTCGCTACAGGTGCCGTCCTCGGCCACCAGGCGCACGCCCTGGCCCCTTGCTTCCACCGCGCCCAGGCGATAGCCGAAGCGTCCGCGCACGCCCACCTGTCGCAGGTTGTCGGCCAGGGCCGCGGACAGCTCGGCGTCGAAGGACTCCAGCAGGCGCGCGCCGCGCACGAACAGATCCACGCGGCTACCCAGCGCCTGCAGCACGCTGGCCAGCTCCACGGCGATGTAGCCACCGCCGACGATCGCCACCCGCTCCGGCGCATCGCACAGGTTGAAGAAGTCATCGGACACGCCACCCAGCTCGGCTCCGGGAACCGGCGGACGCGTCGGGCGGCTACCGGTGGCGATGACGATATGCGGCGCGCTCAGGCGCAGGCCGTCCTGCGTCTCGACGCGACCCTCCCCGATCAGGCGGCCGTAGCTCGGCACGCGCACCACGCCGTGGCTGTCCAGGCGCTTGCGATAGCTGTCATGGATGCCGGCGATGTAGCGCTGGCGATGCACCACGAATTCGCGCCAGTCCAGCTTGGGCTGGCTGACATTGAAGCCCATCCTGCAGCCCATCTCGATGCGCTGGGCCAGCTCGGCCGCCAGCCACATCGCCTTCTTCGGCACGCAGCCGAGGTTGACGCAGGTCCCGCCCAGCTCGCCCGGTTCCAGGACCGCCACGCGCGCGCCGTGCTCGGCGGCACGGAAGGCGGCGGCCAGGCCGCCGGAGCCACCGCCCAGCACGATGAGGTCGAATTCGGTATCGCTCACTTGCACCGCTCCATGATCGCGACCTGCCCGCTGCCGGGCTGGAGGCCACGCCCGGCGCAGGGCGAGCCCAGGCGGCAGATCTTAATGGCCCGCATGTGCACGGCGTCGCAAGGGTTGCCACTGCAGGTAGGTGAGGCTGCGCCACAGCCATTCCACCGGACCGAAGCGGAACGCGCGCAGCCACGCCGTGCTGATCAACACCTGCAGCAGGAACAACCCCAGCACGAACAACGGCTGCCAGGCACGCGGCAACCGCTCGAACTGCCCGGCGCCATAGCCATAGAAGATCAGCGTGCATACCAGCGACTGCATGAGGTAGTTGCTCAGCGCCATGCGCCCGGCCGGCGCCAGCCAGCGCAGCCCACGCGCGCCGCCCGGCCGCTGCATCAGCCGCACAATCCAGCCCAGGTAGCCCAGCGCCATGCCCGCCCCGCCGACGGAGAACAGCGCCATGGCCGTGGCCTGGCGCAGGTCGAACCGCCCAGGATCGAAGTAGGTCTCCACCGCGCAGGACAGCAGCACCACCGCCAGGCCCAGCGGCAAGGCGATCCAGCGCAGGCCCGCGAACAGGCGGCCATGGCGCTCGGGCTGGGACATCGCGCCGCTGCCCACCAGCGCGCTGCCCAGCAGGAACAGGCCGAACAGCATCGGCCCGAACACCGTCAGGCCCTGCCACTGCATCGCACTGTCCTGGGCCCGGAGCAGCACGGCCTGCCAGTAGCCCCCCTGCCCGTAGGCCAGCCGTTGCGCCTGCACCATCGGCTCCAGCTGCTGGGCCGCCAGCATCTTGTCCAGCTCCGCGCTCAGCTCGGGCGTGGCCCGCATCATGGTGAAGACCAGGCCCGACAGCACGATCATCCCCAGGCCGGCCGCGTACGCACCGATGCCCAGCAGCGCCTGCCAGCGCGGCGCGACCTGCCGCAGCGCCAGCAGCAGGAAGCACAGCAGCGCGTAGCTGGTCAGGATGTCGCCGGCCCAGATCAACAGCGCATGCACCAGGCCGATGCCCAGCAGCACCAGGCCGCGGCGCCAGTACACCCCGGCGAAGTCGCGTCCGGCCGCCTCGGCGCGCGCGGACATCACCGCAAAGCCCATGCCGAACAGCAACGAGAACAAGGTGTAGAACTTGCCCTGCACCAGCACGTAGATCAGACCATCGACGATGCGGTCGGCGCCTTGCCAGTGCGGGTCGATGCCGGTGGCGGTCAGCGCCAGCGGCCCGGCCAGGCCCTCGATGTTCATCAGCAGGATGCCCAGCAGGGCAAAGCCGCGCAGCACATCCAGCGTGTCGATGCGCTCGTGCGGCGCGATGGGTCCGTAAGCCGGCGAAGACGACATCCTTGCGTATTCCTGATCGAGGGCGAGCACCCGATGGTGCGTGCCCGATGGTGGAAATGACAACGGCCCGCATCAGGCGGGCCGTTGTGTTGCGACATCCAGACGCGGAACGCGTTCCGCGGGGCGCTCAGTGGTGGTGGCCACCGTCGCCGTGCACGTGGCCGTGCTCGAGCTCTTCGGCGGCCGCTTCGCGCACTTCCACGATTTCCACGTCGAAATGCAGGTCCTTGCCCGCCATCGGGTGGTTGAGATCGACGTCGACCACGCTCATGCCCACCTTCTCGATGGTGACCGCGCGCGGACCGAAGTTGGTCTGCAGCACGACCTGCTGGCCCACGCTGAGCTTCTGGGCGCCGAAATGCTTCTTGGGCACGCGCTGGCTCAGGCCTTCGCGCTTCTCGCCATAGGCGTCGGCGGCGGACACGTCCACGCCGAAGCTCTCGCCGGCCTCCTTGTCCATCATCGCGTTCTCCAGGCCCGGGATGATGTTGCCGTGGCCGATCAGGATCGCCAGCGGCTCGCGGTCCTTGGAAGACTCCAGCGGCTCCTGGCCCACTTCGGAAACGGTGTAATGGAAACGGACGACGCTGTCTTTTGCGATTTTCATTCGGAACTCGTAACGGGGCCGCCGCGCGGCATGGACGCGGCTTGTCGGCCGCTGGGTGAGCGGTCAAGATTGGCCGCGATGAAGGCCGACCATTATCCGGACTCTCCGGCACGCATGCCAGCAACCCCGCGCCCGGCCCTGATCCGCCTGGTCCTGCTGTCGCTTTCGCTCTGCCTGCTGGCCGCCTGCGGCAGCCGCGAAACCGTCCGCCGCCCTGCGCCGCCGGCCCCGGCCAGGGTCTGGCCGACGGTCACGCCGGCCGACCCGGTGGCCGCCAACAACCTCACCATGCGCGCCCTGGGACTGGTGGGCACGCCCTACCGCTACGGCGGCAACACCCCTGAATCGGGTTTCGATTGCAGCGGACTGGTAAGCTATGTGTACCAGGACACGGCCGAGATCCGCCTGCCGCGGACTTCCAGCGCCTTGTCCCAGGTGCAGGGGCCGAGGATCCAGCCACAGCAGCTGACCGCCGGCGACCTGGTGTTTTTCGGTAGCAGCGGCAACGTCAGTCACGTTGGCATCTATGTGGGGGAAGGCCGCTTCGTGCACGCCCCCAGCTCGGGCGGGACGGTCCGCCTGGACCGGCTGGATGGCGCCTACTGGCGCGACCATTACACCGGCGCTAAACGAATCCTTCACTGAAATGACCGGAAGTGGAACCGGGGTCGCGGTTGGATTCACGGATTTTTAACGGTATCCGAACATTTTCACCAGGTCGTCACGGCATCATCACTGTTCCGCAGCGTTCCAGAGATGTGAAGCCGTGACGAACGACGAAACGCCGTCCGCCCAGCCCCACCATCCCCGTCGTCCCTCCCGCTTCCCGGGCCTGTTGATGCTGACCGTCCTCGGTGCAGTCAGCTTCCAGGCCGCCGCGCAGCAGGCGCCGAGTCAGAACAGCACCCCGGCCTCGGTCTCGGTGCCTGCCGCGCTGCCGGACGCACCGGTCTCGACCGTGGCCCCGCTGGAGTCCGCTGGCGTGACGGCCCCCGTCGCAACCGCCGCTGTCGCGGCTGCCCCGACCATGCGTGACCGCGCCACCCAGGCCGCCACCGCCACCCTGACCGCCCTGCTGCCGCGCCTGGCTGTCAGCGATTCGGTCCCGATGCTGGACCGCTCGACGGCGCTGGCCGGCGACCTGAGCAAGCTGCTCAACCAGTACACCGCCAACGCCGCCCAGCCGTCCAAGGCCAATGCCGATGTCGGCAAGGTCCGCAGCCTGCTGGAAAGCGCCGTGGCCCTGATCGGCACCCCCTACCGCTGGGGCGGCACCTCCACCGAGGGCTTCGATTGCAGCGGCCTGGTCAGTTACGTGTTCCGCAACGCCGTCGGCATCGAGCTGCCGCGCGTCTCGCGCGAGATGGCCGCCGACAGCGAGGCCAAGCTGATCAGCTCCACCAACGAGCTGCGCCAGGGCGACCTGGTGTTCTTCGGCCACCGGGGCCGCGTGGACCATGTCGGCATCTATGTCGGCGAAGGCCGCTTCCTGCATTCGCCCAGCACCGGCAAGGATGTCCGCGTGGACACCCTGCTGTCGGGCTACTGGTCCAACAAGTTCATGCAGGCCCGCCGCGTGGCGATGTAAGCCGCCTCGCAAGGCCGACGAAAGAGCCGCCCTCGGGCGGCTCTTTGCGTTTCGGGCATCGGCGGCTACGAGATGGCGCGCCGCCGGCCGGGCCGGCTACTGGCCGGGCTTGACCACGGCGAACTCGGCGACCGTGCGTTCGATGCCCTTGCTCAGTTCCATCACCTTGGTGGCGTACTCGGACAGCAGGCGGTCCTCTTCGGTCTGCGGGGTCCAGCTCGGCACCGTGGCCGGCCGGTTGGTGGCCTCGTCCATGGCCACGAACACGATCACGCAGTGCGTGCACAACCGGCTTTCGGACAGGCCGTGCATGCCCGGGTCGCGCGCGCGCACGTCCACGGCGAAGTGCATGCTGCTGCTGCCGGTGTAGACCAGCTTGGCGGTCACCGTGACCAGGTCGCTGATGCGGATGGGCGCGACGAAGCGGATGCCGCCCACCGCCACGGTCACGCTATAGCGCCCGCTCCAGCCGACCGCCGCGGCATAGCCGGCCTGGTCGATCCAGCGCATCACCACGCCACCGTGGACCTTGCCGCCGTAGTTCACATCGGTCGGCTCTGCCAGGAAACGAAACGTCAGTTCGCGCTGCTGTCCAATCATGGGGGGTCGCCTGTTGTCGGATCGGACGAGTATGACCACGCCGCCGCGCAGGGCAAGACACCGGCAGCTGCCTGTGTCCCAACCGCTGTCATCCTCAAGGCCGGCGGACTGCCGCGGACGAAAAACGTGACATCCACATGGTGCGGAGACGCTTGTCGGGTGGCAAACACGGCTCTGGGTGAGCGGACTCCGCCAACCCGCCTGGACCTGAGCCGGACATGGCTCCTCGGCTCGGTCAGCCTTCCATGGCTGACTCGCCGTCGCGGGCCATCCTGGCCCGCTTTCCGCCATCCCCGGCTCAGGACCAGGCTCGCGGCTGTTGGATTTGGACTTCGTCGACCAAAGTCATCCAACACGGCGCGCGCGGCAGCAGTCCGGCGGGCGGTGGCCGCACCGAGCGTGGCAGGAGCGAGCGCCTTAAGTCAGGGCACGATGCGCTGACCGAGGGAAGAGCGCCGACCGCACACCTGACCGCTGCCCTTCCGAGGCCGGGTTGCGTGTGCCCCGCAATCGGTGGATGACGAGAGCACAGAAAAAACCCCGCGACGTCCATCGCGGGGTTTGGAATGCGACATCAAACGTCTCGACGCAGGTCAGGCCTTGCCGTGCTCAATCCCGACATTGGTGGGGGCCGCATCGTAGACCTGCTGGTCCAGCAGCCCGGTCTCCTTGGCCACCAGCACCGGCACCACCATCTGCCCGGTGACGTTGGTCAGGGTACGCATCATGTCGACGATGCGGTCGATGGCGTAGAGATAGCCGATCGCCTCCAGCGGCAGCCCGGCCGCGCTCAACACCACCGTGGCCATCACCACCGCCGTGCCCGGCACGCCGGCAGTGCCGAAACTGCCCAGCACCGAGGCAATGATGATGATCAGGTACTGGTTGAAGCTGATGGGCACGCCCATGTACTGCGAAATGAACACCGCGCACAGCGCCGGATAGATCGCACCGCAGCCGTCCATCTTGATGCTGGCGCCCAGCGGCGAGGCGAAGGCGGCGTAGTCCTTGTTGACGCCCAGGTTGTGGGTGATCGAGCGCAAGGCGATGGGCAGCGCGGCGAAGCTTGAGGACGTGGCGAAGGCCACCTGCATGCCGGGCGCCGCGCCGCGGAAGAACTTCAGCGGGTTCAGGCCATGCATCAGCAGCAGCGCGCCGTAGACGACCACGATCTGGATCGCGCACGCCAGGTAGATGACCAGGATGAAGTTGCCCAGCGGCAGCAGCTTGCTCCAGCCGTAGCCGCCCACCAGCGCGGCGATCAGGCCGAAGGTGCCGATGGGCGTGACCTCCAGGACGAAGCGGGTGACCTGGACCATGATGTCGCCCAGCTCGTTGAACAGCTTGCGCGCCCCGGCGACCTTGTCGCCCAGCTTGACGATGGCAAAGCCCAGCAGCGCGGCGAAGAAGATCACCGGCAGGATGGAGCCACGGCCCGCCGCCAGCACGGTCTCGCCGGCCGCGTTGACCTTGGTGCCGATGCCGGCCAGCGCGAAGAACGGATTGGACGGCACCACGTCCAGCAGCACCCGGATCGGGCTGGGCACATCGCGCGGCTTCCACGCCGAATCGATGGCGATCTGCAGCCCGCCGGCGCCAGGCTTGAACAGCGTGCCCAGCCCCAGGCCGATCAACACCGCGATCACCGCGGTGATCACGAACCACAGGAAGGTGCGCCCGCCCAGGGCCGCCACCGATTTCTGCCCATGCAGGGCCGAGATCGCATTGATCACCGCGAAGAACACCAGCGGGATGGCGATCATCTTGATCAGGGTGACGTACAGGTCGCCCAGGGGCCCGAACCAGGTCTCCGCCGCCGGGCCCATCAACGACCCGACGATGGCGCCCAGCACGAAGCCGGCGACCACGCGTTGCCAGAACGGAATACGGAACCAAGCCGAAGCCAGTTTCATGGTGTCACTTCGCCAACATTGACCGAGCTCGCACATTAACGCACGGCACGGGCCACCACGATGCCAGCGCAGGCAAATGCACCGTCATGGTCATGACTTGAAGTCATAACGATAATGCCGATTCCCATTTGCCCGGAGATCCGCCGCCCATGCTCGCCCGCTCGCTGCCGCTCGCCACCCTGTCCACGCTGATCCTGGCCGCCTGCGCCACCGCGCCGGCCCCGCGGGCGCCAGCGGCGGCCAGCCTGTCGGTGGAGGTGCCGGCGGTGCGCCATCCGCAGGGCGAGACGCCGCAGTGGTGGTATCGCAGCGGCGCGGCCACGGCCGCGGCCAACGGCGCCATGCAGGGCAAGGCCAGGAACGTCATCCTGTTCCTCGGCGATGGCATGAGCCTGACCACGGTGGCCGCCGCGCGCGTGCTGGAGGGCCAGCGCAAGGGCGCCCCCGGCGAGGAGAACCGCCTGAGCTGGGAGACCTTCCCGGCCACGGCCTTCAGCAAGACCTACAACACCGATTCGCAGGTGCCCGACTCGGCCGGCACCATGACCGCGATTACCACTGGCGTCAAAAGCCACATGGGCGCCATCGGCGTGTCCTCCGGCACGGTGGAGGACTGCGCCGGCAGCCTGCCCAAGCGCCTGCTCACCCTGCTGGAACTGGCCGACAGCGCCGACATGGCCACCGGCATCGTCAGCACCGCGCGCATCACCCACGCCACGCCGGCGGCCACCTACGCGCACGTCCCGGACCGCGACTGGGAAAGCGATGCCGACCTGCCGGCCGCGGCACGCTCGCAGGGCTGCGTGGATATCGCCCAGCAGCTGCTCGGCGCCGCGCGCTACGGTCGTGGCCCCCAGGTGGTGCTGGGCGGCGGGCGTTACAACTTCCTGCCCAAGGACCAGGCCGACCCGCAGACCCCGGACCAGCATGGCAAGCGCGCCGACGGTCGCGACCTGGTGGCCGAGTGGAAGGCGGCCCATCCGCAGGGCGCCTTCGTGCTCAACACCGCGCAGCTGCGCCAGGCCGCGCAGGCGCCGGCGGTGCTGGGCCTGTTCAGTCGCAGTCACATGGACTACGACCACGACCGCGACACCGGCGATGCCGGCCAGCCCAGCCTGGCCGAGATGACGCGCACGGCCATCGACAAGCTCTCCGGCAACGCCAATGGCTACGTGCTGATGGTGGAAGGCGCGCGCATCGACATGGCCAACCATGAGAGCAATGCCTATCGGGCCCTGGACGACACCATCGCCCTGTCCGATGCGGTCAAGGCGGCGATGGACGCCACCTCGGCCGAGGACACGCTGATCGTGGTCACCGCCGACCATTCGCACGTGCTCAACTTCGTCGGCTATCCGGTGCGGGGCAACCCGATCCTGGACAAGGTGCGCGGCAGGAATGCCTTCAACGGCGCACCCGGCGACTACGCCAAGGATCTGCGCGGCCTGCCCTACACCACGCTCAGCTACGCCAACGGTCCGGGCAATACCGGCGCCAGCGACAAGCAGCCGGCGGGCAGCAAGCATTTCAGCCACGAGCCCAAGCAAATCACCTCGGAGGCCCGTCGTCCGGACCTGACCCAGGTCGACACCACCGTACCCGACTACCTGCAGGAGTCCCTGGTGCCGCTGTCCAGCGAATCGCACGGCGGCGACGACGTCGGCATCTGGTCGCGCGGCCCCGGCAGCCAGGCCTTCCGCGGCTCGCTGGAACAGAACGCCATCTATCACGTCCTGGTCCAGGCCACCCCGCGCCTGCGGCAGCGCCTGTGCCAGGCCGGCACCTGCGACGCGCAGGGCGTGCCGGTGGAGCTGCCGCGGGCGGGCGCGTTTGAGCGAGGAACAAGTGACTAGAAACGAGGAACGAGTGAAAGCCGCGCCCACCTTGCCGGGCCGATTACTCGTTCCTCGTTCCTCTCCCCTCGTTCCTAAAAGGGCTTGGCCAACACCAAAAACACGATCCCCACCAGGAACAGCACCGGAATCTCGTTGAACCAGCGCAGCGCCTTGGGTGAAGGCAGGGCGCCGCCCTTGGCTGCCCCCTTGAGCCAGCGCCCGGTGACGATGAAGTGGGCCAGCGTCAGCGCCACCAGCGTCAGCTTGGCGTGCAGCCAGCCGCCGGTCATGCCGAAGTACAGCCACAGCACCAGGCCCAAGATGAGGGCAATGCCGAACATGCTGTGACCGAAGCCATACAGGCGCTTGCCCATCAGCAGCAGCCGCGCCTGCACCGCCGGCTCGCCGCGGGTCTCGGCCAGGTTGATGAGGATGCGTGGCAGGTAGAACACGGTCGCCATCCACGCCACCACGAACACCAGATGGAAGGTCTTGACCCAGAGATACAGCATGGATGGCTCCGTGGCACAGGCTAGGATGTGCGCCATTTTCACCGATCGGGTCCTGGACCGCACCGTGAGCAAGCTCTACGACCGCGCCTATTTCGAACACTGGTACCGCAAGGGCGACATCGGCGGCCCGCAGCGGCTGGCCCGCAAGGTGGCCCTGGCCGTGCACACGGCTGAGTACTACCTGGAGCGCCCGATCCGCAGCGTGCTGGACATCGGCTGCGGCGAAGGCGCCTGGCGCGCGCCGTTGCTGAAACTCCGCCCGCGCGTGCACTACCTCGGGTTCGACAGCAGCGAATATGCGGTGGCCCGCCACGGCGCCCGCCGCAACCTGCACCTGACCGCTTTCGGCGACTTCGCCTACCTGCGCCCCTGCGCGCCGGCGGACCTGCTGATCTGCTCGGACGTGCTGCACTACGTGCCCAGCGCCGAGCTGCGCCGGGGCCTTCCGGGGCTGGCCGAGCTGACCGGGGGGATCGCTTTCCTGGAGACCTTCACCGAGGAGGACGAGTTCGAGGGCGATCATGCCGGCTTCCAGGCGCGCCCGGCGTCCTGGTACCGCCGCCAGCTCAAGAAAGCCGGGTTGCGGCCGATCGGCTCACATTGCTGGGCGGGCGCGGCGATGGGCGACGGGCTGGCCAGCCTGGAGAGCCCCTGACCGTTGCCCCGGCCGTCACATACGGCGGCGCACGTTGCGCTATGCTGCTGCGCAGCAAGTTCATGTTTTGAAAAGGGATTGTCATGTTCATGTACCACTGGCACGAACTTGGGCGCCGCTGGATGGCGCCCTGGGTCCATCAGGCCGAGGCCAACGCCCGCATCTTCGCCGACCCCAACAGCTGGCTGTCCACGCTGCCGGGCGCCGAGCGCATCAGCGCCTACAACGAGCTGCTGCATCGGCTGGGCAAGGATTACGAGAAGCCCGGCTGGTACATCGACGAGGTGGAGTCCGAGGGCAACCTGGTCCCGGTGATCGAACAGGTGCTGGTGGAAAAGCCCTTCTGCCGGCTGATGCGCTTCAAGCGCTATACCGACAATCCCGAGCTGATCGAAAAGCTCAAGGCGCAACCGACGGTCCTGGTGGTGGCGCCGCTGTCGGGCCACCACGCCACCCTGCTGCGCGATACCGTGCGCACCCTGCTGCGCGACCATAAGGTCTACATCACCGACTGGGTCGATGCGCGCATGGTGCCGGTGTCCGAGGGTGCTTTCGGGCTGGACGACTACATCGCCTACGTGCAGGAATTCATCCGCCATATCGGCGCCGACCAGGTGCACGTGATGAGCGTGTGCCAGCCCACGGTCCCGGTGCTGGCGGCGGTGTCGTTGATGGCCTCGGCCGGCGAGAAGACGCCGCGCTCGCTGGTGATGATGGGCGGGCCCATCGATGCGCGCCAGAGCCCGACCCAGGTCAACGACCTGGCCACGCGCAACCCGCTGTCCTGGTTCGAAAACAACGTCATCCACACCGTGCCGCCGCCGTATGCGGGCGAAGGCCGCCTGGTGTATCCGGGCTTCCTGCAGCATGCCGGATTCATCGCCATGAACCCCAGCCGCCACTTCATGTCGCACTGGGATTTCTATGCGGACCTGGTCAAGGGCGACCTGGAAGACGCGCAGTCGCATCGCCGCTTCTACGACGAGTACAACGCCGTGCTCGACATGCCCTCGGAGTTCTACCTGGACACCATCCGCATCGTGTTCCAGGAGTTCCTGCTGCCGCGCGGGCAATGGAAGGTCAAGGGCAAGCTGGTCAAGCCGGCGGACATCAAGAAGACCGCGCTGATGAGCATCGAAGGCGAGCTGGACGATATCTCCGGCGCCGGCCAGACCCATGCCGCGCACACCCTGTGCACCGGCATCCCCGCCAAGGACCAGCAGAGCCTGACGGTCAAGGGCGCGGGGCATTACGGCATCTTCAGCGGTCGGCGCTGGCGCGACGTGGTCTATCCGGACGTCAAGGCGTTCTTCTACAAGCACGACAGGTAGGCCTGCGGCGGCTGGGGATGGCAGGCCGGCCGCCTCTCCCGGGTTGATTGGTTCGCGGCGATGGTGGATGGAAGAGCGTCATCCACCCTACGGCCCTGCGCGTCCATGTTGTCCGTCTTGCGGCGATGGTGGGAAAAGCGGCATCAGCACGGCGGCGTAGGGTGGACAACGCGAAGCTTGTCCACCAAGGCGGCTGCGGCGGCAACGTCAAGTCGCCTTATGCCGTCGTGCTGGTCACTCAAGCCGCCGTGCTTCACCGAAGGCAGACTTGCGGAGCGTTGGCTGGCGCGCCGCCTGGCATGGATTGTTCGGTTCGCGGCGATGGTGGATGGAAGAGCGTCATCTACCCTACGGCCCTGCGCGTCCATGTTGTCCGTTTTGGGGCGATGGTGGGTGGAGGCGCGTCATCGGCCCGGTGGCGCTGTCCGCTTGGCGGGCGCGGCGCGCTCGCCCAGAATCGCGCTACCCGCCACCGGATGGATCGCCATGACGCCACGCCCCCTGCTGTTTGCCTGCGCCCTCGCCCTGCTGCCTTTTGCCCCGCAGGCCGACGCGGCCGGCAAGTACCGCAGCCCCAAGGACATCCTCGACGCCTCGCCGGCCAGCGACTGGCGTGCGCTGGACCCGACGCGCACGCTGTACCTGGAACTGGACACCGGGCGCGTGGTGATCGAGCTGGCGCCGCAGTTCGCCCCGGAGCACGTGGCCAACATCAAGACCCTGGCCCATGAGAAGTTCTGGGACGGCACCAGCATCTACCGCGCCCAGGACAACTTCGTGGTGCAGTTCGGCGATGCCGAGGGCGAAGACCCGGCCAAGGCCAAATCGCTGGGGTCGGCCAAGACGCATCTGCCGGCCGAGTTCCACCGGGCCTCGGCCGGATTGAAGTTCGATCCGCTGCCCGATTCCGATGGCTGGGCCAAGCAGGTCGGCTTCGTGGACGGCTTCCCGGTCGGCAGCGATGGCGCCGGCAAGACCTGGCTGGCGCATTGCTACGGCACCCTGGGCGCCGGCCGCAACAACGCCGACGACAGCAGCATCGGCGCCGAGCTCTACGTGACCATCGGCCAGTCCCCGCGCCAGCTGGACGACAACATCACCGTGGTCGGTCGCGTGGTCAAGGGCATGGAGCTGCTGAGCGTGATCAAACGCGGGCCGGACCCGATGGGCTTCTATGCCGACCCGGCCCAGCGCACCCCGATCAAGTCCATCCGCCTGGCCAGCGAGGTCCCCGCCGACCAGCGCACCCCGCTGCAGGTCCTGCGCACGGACAGCCAGACCTTCCGCGATGCCACCGAAGCGCGCCGCAACCGCGTGGACGACTTCTACAAGCGCCCGGCGAGGCATATTGATTTGTGCAATGTGCCGGTGCCGGTGAGGGCGATGAACGAGTGAGTAGGAACGAGGAACGAGTGGAGGCTCAGCTTCCTGCGTTCTCTCGTTTCTCGTTCCTCTCCACTCGTTCCTAGCTCCTAGCTCGCTGACTGAACGCCACGCTGCCCAGGATCAGCCCGCCGGCCAGCAGCATCGTCGGGGTGACCGGCTCGGCCAGGAACAGCCAGGCGAACAGGGCGCCGAACACCGGCACCAGATAGGTGACCGTGGAGGCCGAGGCCGGGCCGATGCGCTGGATCAGGCGGTAGTACAGCAGGAACGCCAACCCGGTGCAGAGCACGCCCAGCGCGCCGGCGCTGATCCAGGCCGCGGTGGGAACCGGTGTGGACGGCCAATGCGTGGCCGCCAGCGGCGCGAGCAACAGGGCCGCGGCGCTGAGCGTGGCGGCGGCCGAGGCCGCCGGCGGCAGGCCCTGCAGATGGCGCTTGACCAGGTTCACGCCGACGCCGTAGAGCAGCGAGGCACTGGCGCCGGCCACCACGGCCCAGCCGATATCCACGCCCGCAGCCTTGCCCGTGGCCAGCACCACGACGCCGGCAAAGCCCACCAGCAAGGCCAGCGCCTTGCGCCTGCCGATTTTCTCGCCGAAGAACAGGAAGGCGATCAAGGCGGTGAACAGTACGGTCATCGCATTGCAGATCGCGCCGACCGCCGCTGGCGAGCGCTGCGCGGCCCAGGCGAACAGCAGGAACGGCACGGCCGAGTTGATCGCGGCGATCAGCGCCAGCAGCGGCCAGCGACGCGCGGGAAACAGGGCGCACGCCTTCCACAGGAACGGCAGCAGGATCAGCGCGCCCAGCGCCAGGCGCACTTCCACCAGCGCCAGCGCTCCAAAGGGCTTGGCCGCGATGCGCATGAACAGGAACGAGCTCCCCCAGATGGCGCCGAGCAAGGTCAAATCCAGCGGCGTGCGCCAGTCGCGGGCGGCCGGCAGGCAAGGCTCGGGCGTCAGAGTGCGGCTCATGTCGTTCATCGGAAAGCTCCATCCGCACCGGGGCGCGGGCTGACCTGCGTGGGGAAAGGCCGACAGCGTTGCGCATCGGCCTGCGCTTGGCTGGCCGCATCCGGACACGACATCGGGGACCTGCAGCTTGTCGCGGCCCGCGCCTGCCCACAAGCGCGTAGTATCCATCCAAGCCACAAATCTCATTTGGGCCTCAAGGATCCGGCCATGCATCTGCGCCCCACCCTGCTGCCCGCGCTCGGCGTGTTCGCCGCCGCCGCCCGCCACCAGAATTTCGCCCACGCCGCCGAGGAACTGCACCTGACCGCGAGTGCGGTCAGCCACCACGTGCGCAAGCTTGAGGGCCTTCTGGGCGCCTCGCTGTTCCAGCGCCACGCGCGCGGCGTCACCCTCACGCCCGAGGGCCGGCAACTGGCCGACGCGGCGACCACCGCGCTGGCCGACATCGACGCGGTGGCCAGTGCGCTCAAGCCGGCGCAAGGCACCAATCTGCTGCGTGTCTCGACGCTGCACTCGCTCGCCTATTGCTGGCTGCTGCCGCGCCTGCCGAGGTTCTGCGCCAGGCACCCGCACGTGCGCCTGGACTTCGATTCCAGCCCGGCCCTGGCCCGCTTCGACGAGAACGGACCGGACCTGGCGATCCGCCACGGCGCCGGCAACTGGCCGGGTTTGACCGCGCACCACCTGATGGACGATGCCCTGTTCCCGGTGGCCTCCCCGGCCCTGGCCGGCGTGGAGCGGATCACCCGCGCGCAGGACATCACCAAGCTGCCGCTGATCGCCGACCTGGCCCTGCAAGGCTGGCGCGACTGGTTCCGCGAGGCCGGCGTGCGCGTGCCGCAGCTGCCTGCGATGCACACCTTCAGCGACAGCACCGACGTGATGCGCGCAGCGGTGTATGGGCTGGGCGCGGCGCTGGCGCGCAAGCACATCGCCATGCCATACCTGCAGCGCTACGAGCTGGTGCAGCTGCCGGGCCCGGCGATCAAGGCGCGCTTTGCCTACTACGCCGTGCATGCCTCGCACCGCACCCCCAGCCCCGCCGCCCGCGCCTTCATTCAGTGGCTCAAGGACGAAGCCCAGGACGAGCGCACGCCGATGCCGGCGGTACCCGACTCATTGCTGGGCCGCGGCCCGGTGCTGCCCGCGAGCGGTGGCAAGCGCTCGCGCTGATGCGCGCGATGGCCTCAGCGCTTAAAAACTGGCGCCGTCGACGCTCTGGACTTTCAGCGCCGACAGTTCAAGCGCGGGAATGCAGCGCACGTTGATCGCCGCGGTCGCTTGTCCGTCGGGGCCCACGCCCTCGCTGTAGGGCGCGATGCCGCAGCTGGCGCAAAAGTGATGCTGCAGCGCGTGTCTGTTGAAGGTGTAGGTGGACACGTCCGCCTCGGCGCTGGTGAGGGTGAAGGCAGCGCGCGGGGCGAACCACAGCAGGCCGCCGCGTCGACGACACATCGAGCAGTTGCAGTCGTAGACCTCGTCGATGTCGCCTTCGACCTGGAAGGCGATCCTTCCGCAGTGGCAGCTTCCCGAGTGCAGCATGGCCGTTCCTTCCTCCCAGACTGGCGCCCAGGATAAGCCAATGACAGGTGCGTTCGGGGGACCCCTGGCCTATGCTGCCGCGCTTCCGTGCCCGTGCACTTCCAAGGACCCTGGCATGCGCCATTGCCTGCTCGCCCTCGCCCTGATCTCCAGCCTTGCCGCCTGCCAGCAGGCCCAGGGCCCGGCTCCCGATGCTTCATCCAGCCAGACCGGCAAGGCGCAGGCCGCAGGCCAGGCCGACCTCAAGTTCGCCGAGCTCTCCGGGCGCGCGCTGCAGGGCTGGATGCAGCTCTCGCCGGTCAACGCCACCCAGATCGGCGAGCACAAGTACGACAATCGGATCGACGATCTCTCGCAGGCCGGCCGCGACAAGTCCCTGAAGTTCGCCAAGGACATGCTGGCCGAGTTGGACACGCTGCAGGTCGATGCGCTTTCGCGACAGAACCAGGTGGACGCGGCGATCCTGCGCAACCAGCTGCAGTACGAGGTCTGGCAGAGCCAAACCCAGCAGTCCTGGGCCTGGGATCCGCAGGTCTACAGCGGGCTGGCCGGCGGTGCGCTGTACGGCGTGATGGCGCGCGAGTTCGCCCCGCTGCCGCAGCGCCTGCAGTCGGCCATTGCGCGCATGGAGAAGGTGCCGGCGCTGCTGGCGCAGGCCCGCGAGAACCTGGACCCGGCACGCGTGCCGCGCATCCACGCCGAAACGGTGGCCAAGCAGAACAAGGGCGTGCTGAGCATCGTCGAGGGCATGATCGCCCCGCATGCCAAGGAACTGTCCGAGGCCGACCAGGCGCGCCTGGCCAAGGCGACGGCGGGCCTGAAACAGGCGGTCGAAGCGCACCAGGCCTGGCTGGAAAACACCCTGATCCCGAATGCCAAGGGCGATTTCCGCATCGGCGCGCAGGCCTACGACGCCAAGCTGAAGTTCGCGCTGGCGTCCTCGCTGTCGCGCCAGGACATCCGCCAGCGCGCCGAAGCTGAAATGCAGCGCGTGCGCGAAGAGATGTACGGCATCGCGCGCACGGTGCTGAAGGACAAGCCGGGCGCGCCGGCCCTGCCGGAGGCGCCCAGCGACGCGCAGCGGCAGGCCGGGATCGAAGCGGCGCTGGAACTGGCCTACGCCGACAAGCCCGCGCGCGATGCCGTGGTCCAGGCGGCCGAGGCGGCGCTGGCCGAGTCCACCGCGTTCGTGCGCGAGAAGGACCTGGTCACCCTGCCCGATTCGCAGGTGAAGATCATCCTGATGCCGGAGTTCCAGCGCGGCGTGGCCGTGGCCTACTGCGACTCGCCCGGCCCGCTGGACAAGCAGCTGGACACCTTCTACGCGGTTTCGCCGATCCCGGAGGACTGGAACGACAAGCAGGTGGACTCGTTCCTGCGCGAATACAACAACCGCATGATCAAGCTGCTGTCGATCCACGAGGGCACGCCGGGCCACTACCTGGAAGGCTGGCACTCGGCCAAGTTCCCCTCCACGCTGCGCGCGGTGCTGCGCTCTGGCATGTTCGCCGAGGGCTGGGCGGTGTACACCGAGCACATGATGAGCGAGCAGGGCTTCCAGGCGCAGGACCCGCTGTACCGGCTGGTGCAGCTGAAGTTCTACCTGCGCACCATCGCCAATGCACTGCTGGACCAGGGCGTGCACGTGGATCACTGGAGCAAGGAGCAGGCCATGCAGCTGATGGTGCACGACGCCTTCCAGCAGACCAGCGAGGCCGAGGGCAAGTGGATCCGGGTGCAGCTCACCAGTGCGCAGCTGCCGACCTACTTCGTCGGCGTGCAGGAGCACTTCGATACGCGCAAGGCCGTGCAGGCCAAGCTGGGCAAGGCCTTCGACCTGAAGGCCTACCACGACCAGCTGTTGTCCTACGGCGCGCCGCCGGTGCGCTTTGCGCGGGAGCTGATGCTGGACCAGCCGATCCAGTGACTGCGTGGCGATGCGCGGGCGCTTACTCGCCCGCGTAGCGCTCCAGCGCCTCGGCGGCCGGTGCCGGTCGCCCGGGGTAGTAGCCCTGGCCGCAGTCGCAGCCGAGCTCGCCCAGGCGCGTCCACACCGCCGAGTTCTCGATACCCTCGGCCACCACATGCAGTTCCAGGCGATGGGCCATGTCCACCATGGAAGCCACCAGGAGCTCGTTGCGGCCCTCGTTGCCGAACATGTCGCGCACGAAGCTCATGTCGATCTTGAGTTCGTCCACCGGGAAATCGCGCAGGTAGGCCAGCGAGGAGTAGCCCGACCCGAAGTCGTCGATCGCCACCTTCATGCCCAGGTCGTGCAGCTGCACCAGCTTGCGCATCAGCGCGACCGGATTGTCCACGAAGGCGGTCTCGGTGATCTCCAGCACCACGCTGGAGGCGGCCACGCCCCACATGCGCAGGGCCGCTGCAACCTGCTCGGGGAAGGCGCTGGTCAGCGCGATCGGGGACAGGTTGATCGCGCACTTCAGCCCGGGATCGCGGCGCAGGTAGGGCGCGCACATGCGCAGGGTCGCATTGAGGTTCCAGCGCGTCAGCGCCTCGATCAGGCCGGTCTGCTCGGCCATGGCGACGAACTGGTCGGGCCTGATCGCGCCCCAGCGCGGGTGATGCCAGCGCGAGAGCGCCTCGAACTTGCGCAGCTCGCCGGTGGCCAGCGCGAAGATGGGCTGCAGGTACAGCTCGAGCTGGTTGGCGGAGATGGCGTCGTGCAGATCGTCGTAAGTGAAGGTGCGCTGCGGCCGCTCCTGCGCCAGTGCATAGCGCTCGGGCGACCTGCGCGCCTGCTCGCAGGCCGCGTAGGCGGCCAGGCACAGGTCGCCGACATCGCAACCGGCCTCCCCGATGGAGGCACCCACGGCCACGAACACCCGCGCCGGGCGCCCGGCCACGGTGAGCGGCTCGGCGAAGGCGCGGCTGATCTTGGCTGCGGCCAGTTCCACGTGCCCGGGTTCGGCCAGCCCGGGCAGTACCGCGATCACATCGCCCTCGCCGACGGCGATCACCACGTCCTGGTTTCGGAGGCAGACGCGCAACACCCGCTGGAAGGCGTCAACCAGCGCCTCGGCCGCCAGGTAGCCGAACATCACCTGGTATTCGCGCAGGCGCGCCACGCGCACGCGCAGCACCGCGGCCATGCCGGCCTCGGACAGTGCGCGCGACACCTCGGCGAACACGGCCGGACGATTCAGCATGCCGTGACCCCGCATTCCTTTCCGCCGGGCATGCCGGCCTGGCCCAGCGCCAGTAACGAACATCCGATGGCGTGGTCGGTCAGCTCAGGCCTGCGCGCTCCTGGCGAGCAGGTCGCAACGCCCTTGCCGGCCCGTCCGCCGGCGGCTCCCCGCAGACCCCGCACGCCCGGCAGCCGGCACGGGCCATCGGGCGCTGCGCGAACGCTCACAGATACAGCTCTTTGGGATCCAGGCCGTAGCTGCCGGGCGTGACACCCTTGCGGATGCTGATGCGGGCCGGGTCCGGCCCGGCCCAGGTGTCGCGCAGGTCCAGCGACCTGAATTCCTTCAACAGCTGCTTGTCCGCATCGGTCAGCAGCATGACCCGCGGGAACAGCCGGCGGACCTGGTTCTGCGCCATCACCATGCCGATCTCGCCGGTGCTCAGTTCGACCAGGCTGCCGACGGGATAGGCGCCCAGGCATTGCACGAACTGTTCGAGCAGGTCGGCCTGGTAGAGCTCGCCGCGTGCCCGGTACATGACCTGCAGCGCCTCATAGCGCGAAACCGGCGCCTGGAAGGGCCGCTTGCTGGTCATCGCATCGTAGCTGTCGACGATGCCGGCCAGGCGGCCGAACAAGGGAATGGCGTCCCCGGCCTGCCCGTGCGGGTAACCCGAGCCGTTCTCGCGCTCATGGTGGGACTGCAGGATCTGCCGCACGATCGGGCTTGCGCCCTCCATCTGGTCGTACAGCGCGACGCTGTAGGCGACATGGCGGCGCATTTCCTGGGCCTCCTCGGCCGACAGCGGCCCCTCACGGCCCAGCAGCGCCGGGGCGACCTGGGTCTTGCCGATATCCATCAGCAGGCCGCCGGTGGCCAGATCGGACAGCGCCTCGTCCGGAAAGCCCAGGTGCCGGCCGAAGGCGGCCATCAGCGCGCAGCAGCCCATGGCATGGGTGTAGGCATAGCCGTCGCGGCCGCGCAGCGCCTCCAGCCAGAAGTAGGCGTCCGGGTTGCGCAGGATGGTCCCCATCACCGGCTGCACCGCCGCCTCGATCTGGGCGTTGTCCAGCCGATCGCCGGCGCGCAGCGAATCCAGGATGTCGCGGGTCAGGCTGTAGGCCGCGTCGGTGGCCGCCTGCGCGCGCGGGAGTTCCTCCTCCAGGGAGACCACCACCGGGCGCGGCACGCCTTTCTTCGCCGCTTCCAGGTCCGGCATGACGTAGTCCTGGCGCGGCGGGCGCAGCAGCACCGGGCGGACGAAGCTCTCGCTCTTGTCCACGTCCACCGTCACCCGCATGCAGTACTGGCGCAGCGCCTGGAGATCCTCATCGCCCTGGATCATGAACCCCTGCAGCAGCCAGGGCGTGCCCACCCAGTCGCGGTCCAGCCGGGACACGAACATCCCGGGCCGGAGCTCAGCCACTGTCATTTCACGTTCGGCGATCTGCATGGAGGCGTTATCGGCAGCTCGAGCGCCGCACTGAAGTTCCGACCCACATGATGACACTCATGGCGGGGACTGCGCGTCGGCCGCCACGAAACCGCCGGTCTGACGCGCCCACAGGCGGGCATACAGGCCGCCGGCGGCGATCAGTTCGGCATGGGTGCCGGTTTCCACGATGCGACCGGCCTCCATCACCACCAGCCGGTCCATGCGGGCGATGGTGGACAGGCGATGGGCGATGGCGATGACGGTCTTGCCGGCCATCAGCTGGTCCAGGTTGTCCTGGATGGCGGCCTCCACCTCCGAGTCCAGCGCCGAGGTGGCCTCGTCCAGCACCAGCAGCGGCGCATCCTTGAGCAGCACCCGGGCAATGGCGATGCGCTGGCGCTGGCCGCCGGAGAGCTTGACCCCGCGCTCGCCGACCTGGGCATCCAGGCCCTGCCGGCCCTCGCCATCGACCAGCCCGGCGATGAAGCCCTCCGCGCGCGCCTGCCGGATCGCCGCCTGCAGCTGGGCGTCGCTGGCATCGGGGCGGCCATAGAGCAGGTTCTCGCGGATGGAACGGTGCAGCAGCGAGGTGTCCTGGGTCACCACGCCGATCTGTCCGCGCAGGCTCTCCTGGTTGACCCCGGCGATATCCTGGCCGTCGATCAAAATGCGCCCGCCCTCCAGGTCGTACAGCCGCAGCAACACGTTGACCAAGGTGGACTTGCCCGCGCCGGACGGACCGACCAGGCCGATCTTCTCGCCTGGGCGCACCACCAGATCCAGCCCGGAAATCACCCCGCCGCGCTTGCCGTAGTGGAAGTCGATGGCCTCGAAGCGCACCTCGCCGCGGTCCACCCGCAGCGGTGGCGCGTCGGGAACATCGCGCACCTGGCGGGGCTGGGCGATGGTGGTCATGCCGTCCTGCACGGTGCCGACATCCTCGAAGATGCCGTTGACCACCCACATGATCCAGCCGGACATGTTCTCGATGCGGATCACCAGGCCGGTGGACAGGGCGATGTCGCCGATGGTGATGCGCCCTTGGCTCCACAGCCACAGGCCCAGGCCCGCGGTGACCGTGACCAGCAGGCCGTTGAGCACGGCCATGCTGATGTCCATGCCGGTGGTCTGCCGGGTCATGCCCTGCACCCCGCGCAGGTTCTCGCGCACGGCCTGCGCCACGTAGGCGTCTTCCTGCTGGGTATGGGAGAACAGCTTGAGGGTGGCGATGTTGGTGTAGCCATCGACCACGCGCCCCATCAGCTTGGACTTGCTCTGCGAGGCTTCCCAGGACTTGGCCTTGGTGCGCGGGATGAAGAAGGCCAGGGTCGCCGCGTACAGCACCACCCAGGCCACCAGCGGCAGCGTCAGGCGCCAATCGGCCTGCGCGAACAGCACCAGCGCGCTGGTGGTGTAGACGGTGACGTACCACAGCGCATCGATGATCTGCACCGCCGATTCGCGCAGCGAGGCCCCGGTCTGCATGATGCGGTTGGCGATGCGGCCGGCATAGTCGTTCTGGAAGAACGACAGGCTCTGGCGCACCACATAGCGATGGTTCTGCCAGCGGATGCGCGCGGTCAGCGCCGGGGTGATGGCCTGGTGCGTGCACAGGTCGGCCAGGGCGATCAGCAGCGGCCGCGCGATCAGCGCCACGAAGGCCATCCAGGCCAGGGTGCGGCCGTGGCGGTCGAAGAATTCCGGGGCCGGGGTGTCGCGCGCCATGTCCACCAGGCGGCCGATGAACTCGAACAGCGCCACTTCCACCAGCGCCACGGCCAGCCCGAGCACCCCCATCACCAGCAGCAGCCCCCAGGCCTGCTTGAGGTAATGCGCATAGAAGCGCGACACCTTGTCCGGCGGCGCCCGGTCGGGCGACTCGGCGAAGACATCGATCAGGTTTTCGAACCAGCGCAGCATCGGTCACCTCCAACGGGTGACCATGCTCTCATCAATCCTGCGCGCTGCAAGCAGGCGATGGCCTGCGTTGCGATGTCACGGCCCGGTGCGGCGCGTGGCGTGCGCCTGCAAGCGCCTTCCCGCAGAACCGCCCGGGAGTCACCTCACGTCGCCGGCCGGGCAGCCGAACGCACCTGCTCATCCGCGGCACGCTCGCACTGTCCGGAGGTCCCGCGCCTTACAGCGTGCGGCTGATGGTGAAGCTGCCGAACACCGGCGGCTCGCTCTGGGTGTCGAACTCGCGGGTGCTGTGGTAGCGGGCCAGCGCGAACTTCCACCGCCCCTTCATCAGCGCAAAGCCATAGCCGACGTAGCCCACCACCGCGCGCTTGTCCACGCTGTGGCTGTCCTTCCAGGTGTTGCCGTCCAGGGTGATGTCGTGCAGCACCCAGCGCGCATCGCTGGTCAGGAACCCGTGGAAGCGCCACACGCCGCCGGCCTGCATCTGGCTGCGCGGGGCGGTGTTTTCGCCGGCCGGCCGCAGCGGGGTGCTGCCGAAGTCGTCCGGCAGATGGCGACCGAAGCGCAGCTCCACGCCGCCGTTGGCGAACGTCGCGTAGTTGCCCAGCGCACCACCGTAGTGGGTGATGGCGTCCCAGCCCCAGATGCCGCTGCTGTTGCCGCCGAAGCGGTGCATGCGCTCGTGCTGCAGCATCACCACCGGCTCGTCGCGCAACTGGTTGTCCCAGCCCTGGAAGGGCTCATCGTCCAGCGCCTTGTGCACCTCGTTCTGCACCTGCTCGCCCTTGGCCGAGGGGCCGACGATGCCGAGCCGCAGCTGGGTTGTCCGCAGGCTGTTGCCGTTGCGGGCGTTGTAGCCAAAGCTGAACAACAACGCGCCCACGTAGGGACGGTCGTCCTCGATCACGTCGCGGCGGGTGAAGTCCTTCGGCGTGTAGATCGCATGGTTGATGTTGAACACCATGTTCTGCTGCTCGAAGCCCTCCGGCTGGATGGCGCCCAGATAGCGGTTCATCCAGCGTGCCAGGCGCGGCAGGCAGGGGTCGTCGGTGTAATCCACCAGGTTGGGCGAGACGAAGCCCAGCTGCACGCCGTTGGTATAGCCCTGGTCCTGGCCGCCGAACAGATCGTTGTCGATACGGAAATTCACCGTCGGGGGTAGCTCGGTGCGGCGCTCGCATTGTTCGGCGCCTTCGGCGGCGTGCGCGCTGCCACACGCTGCGGCCGCAGCCAGCAGCCATGCTGCTTTCTTCATGGGAAGTCCAGGGAGGTGAAGTGCGGGCAATCTTGAACGCACCAGTACTGAAATTCATGTGAAAGGTGGCGGGCGCTGCGAAACGGTGCATTGCATCGACACAGGTATGCTCGGGCCCGACTCCGCTGCCTAACCCCGCCCATGGCCCGCGCCCCTTCCGCAGCTGCTGCTCCCGACCTGTTTGCCACACCCGCCAAGCCCGACCGGACCTTCCACATCGGCATCGGCGGCTGGGTGTACGCGCCCTGGCGCGGCGGCAACTTCTATCCGGAGGGGCTGGTGCAGCGGCGCGAGCTGGAGTTCGCCAGCCGCCAGCTCACCGCCATCGAGATCAACGGCACCTACTACGGCGCGCAGAAGCCGGCCACCTATGCCAAGTGGCGCGATGAAACGCCGCAGGGCTTCGTGTTCTCCGCCAAGGCGCCCAAGCGCATCACCCAGGCGCGGGCGCTGGACAAGGTGGGCGCGCAGGTGGAGGACTTCGTCGGTGGCATCGCCGAGTTGGGCGACCGGCTCGGCCCGCTGGTCTGGCAGTTCGATGCCGGCACCCGGCTGCAGCGCGCCCCGTTCGAGGCCTTCCTCGACCTGCTGCCCGCCCGCGCCGGTGGCCGGCGCCTGCGTCACGTGCTGGATGTGCGCGATGCGGACTTCTTCGATGCCCAGCTGCTGCACATGGTGCGCCAGCGCGGCATGGCCACGGTCTTCAGCGATTCAGACGAATACCCCAGCTTTGCCGACCTCAGCGGCGAGCTGGTCTATGCGCGCCTCATGCGAGCGCGCAGCGCGTTGCCCAACGGCTACACCGATGCCGATCTGGATCGCTGGGCCAAGCACGTACGGGCGTGGGCCGACGGACAGGACGTGCCCGCCCTGCCGCACCTGGAGGCGCCGCAGGCCAAGGCGGCCCCGCGCGAGGTGTTCCTGTTCTTCATCGCCGCGGACAAGGAACGCAATCCGGCTGCGGCCATGGCCCTGCTGCAGCGCCTGGGCCTGCGCTGAGGGCAAGCCCGCAGGCAACCAGAGGCCACCGCCGCTGCCGGCCCGGCGAGGATGCGGTCTCCAGGCACGCGTTGGACGCGATCGCGTCATTTGCCATCGACAGGCTCTGCGGCCCGGCGATAATGCGCCATGCCTCTGTCCGCCCACGCGCGCGCCACCGCGCAGATCCATCTGTGTGTCCTGCTGTGGGGCTTTACGCCCATCCTGGGCAAGCTCATCTCGCTGGCCGCCCTGCCATTGGTGTGGTGGCGGATGCTGCTGGTGACGGCCACGCTGGCGCTGCTGCCACGCGTGTGGGCCGGCCTGCGTGCGCTGCCAGGACCCATGCTGCTCGGCTACGCCGGCATCGGCGCGCTGGTCTCCCTGCATTGGCTGACCTTCTACGGTGCGGTCAAGCTGGCCAACGCCTCGGTGGCGGCGACCTGCCTGGCGCTGGCGCCGGCCTGCACTTCGGTGATCGAGCCCTGGCTGGCCAGGCGCCCGTTCTCGTCCAAGGAGCTGTTCTTCGGCATCGCCACGCTGCCGGGCGTGGCCCTGGTGGTGGGCGGCGTGCCCGACGGCATGCGCGCCGGCGTGGCGGTCGGCGCGCTGTCGGCGCTGCTGGTGGCGGTCTTCGGTTCGCTCAACAAGCGCATGGTCCACGGCGCCGAGCCGCTCACCGTGACCGCGCTGGAGCTGGGCGCCGGGACGCTGCTGCTGACCCTGCTGGCGCCGCTGATGCCATGGATCTTCCCGAACTTCGCCGGCGCGCTGTTCGTGCTGCCCGGCCTGGCCGACCTGGGCTTCCTGCTGACGCTCTCGCTGGCCTGCACGCTGCTGCCCTTCGCGCTGTCCCTGGTGGCGCTGCGCCAGCTCAGCGCCTACGCGGTACAGCTGATCACCAACCTGGAGCCGGTCTATGCCATCGCGCTGGCCATCGTGCTGTTCGGCGAGCAGCGCGAACTGCGCTGGCCGTTCTACCTGGGGGTGGTGATCATCCTGCTGGCGGTGTTCCTGCAGCCCTTGGTCGGCCGGCGCCGGCGCGTGCAGCACCCGGAAATCCTGGGAACCTCCGAGGCGCACGGCATCGTGGACTGAAGCCGTACTCGCCTATCCCTGAAGCATGCTGTGGGGGCGGCTCTGGGCGGTCTTGGGCCATCAGCCGCGAACGAGCTTGATCAGGAAGGCCCATTCGCGGCTGAAGCCGCTCCCACAAGTTGGGCTCCAGGGCATTCGAAGCGGCCTGAGGCGGCCGGCCGCTACGGCGCCACGATCACCCGGTCGCGCCCGGCCCGCTTGGCCGCGTACAAGGCTTCGTCGGCACGACGGAAGGCATCGTCCGGCGCATCGCCCTGGCGGCATTCGGCCACGCCGATGCTGATGGTCAACGGCACGCCGCCGGGCAGGTAGGCCACCGCCTCGCGCAGGTACTCGCACTGCATGCGCGCCTGTTCGGCATCGCAATCCTCCAGCAGGGCGACGAATTCCTCGCCGCCGTAGCGGGCCACCATGCCGCTGCCGCCGAACTGCGAGCGCAACAGTGAAGACAGGTTGACCAGCACCTGGTCGCCTACCGCGTGGCCCTGCAGGTCGTTGATGCTCTTGAAGTGGTCCACGTCGATCATCGCCACCGACACACGCGCACCGGACTTGACGGCACGCTCCAGCGCGGTCACCAGCGAGGCGGCCAGCGCCCGCCGGTTGGACAGGCCGGTGAGCGCATCGGTCCGGGTTTGTTCGGTGAGATCGGCGTTCTGCTGTTCCAACTGCTGCTGGTGGAGTTGCAATTGCTGCTCGTACCAGTCGCGCTCACCCAACTGGCGCTTGAGCTCCAGGCTGGTGCGTCGCAGCTCCATCAGGTGGATGACCTGGCGTGACAGCGCCTGCATCGCTTCCCGCTGGAACGCGTCGAGCTCGCGTGGCCTGTTGTCGACCACGCAGAGTGCGCCCAGTGCATGGCCGTTGGGCGCCAGCAGCGGCGCACCGGCATAGAAGCGCACGCCATCCTGCGCGGTGACCAGGGGATTGTCGTGGAACCGCGCGTCGGCCAGCGTGTCTGGCACCACCATCACCCGATCGGGAGTGAGGATGGTATGGCCGCAGAAAGAGATCTCGCGCGAGATCTCGGTCATCTCCAGCCCGTGGCGGGACTTGACCCACTGCCGGTCGGTGTCCACCAGCGTCATGGCCGCGGTGGGCGTGCCGCAGATGCCGGCGGCGATGGTGACCAGGTCGTCGTAGGCCTGCTCGTCCTCGGTGTCAAGGATCTCATACCGATGCAGGGCGGCCAGGCGCAGCGCCTCGTTATCGGGAATCTCGGGTCGGATCATGCGCGTGACCTTGTGGACTGCCGGCACGTTAGCCGGATCGATCCTGGCGGCACAGTGCTCAGTCGGCCCGACGTGAAGCCTGTCACACCCTACCAGTCGGTATGGCCGGGCAGCAGGCCGCGCAGTTCCACATCGGTGAGGTTGCGCCAGGCGCCGGGCTTGAGCGCGCCCAGCTTGAGGTTGTCGATACGCACGCGCCGCAGTTGCGTCACCCGGTAGCCGAACTCGGCCGACATCAGGCGGATCTGCCGGTTCAGTCCCTGGGTCAGGACGATGCGAAAGCCGAACTTGGCGATGCGCGAAGTCCTGCACGGCAGCGTCATCTGGTTGTGGATGCGCACGCCGCGCGCCATGCCGCGCAGGAACTCCTCGGTGACCGGCTTGTTGACTGCCACCAGGTATTCCTTCTCGTGGTGGTGTTCCGCGCGCAGGATCTGGTTGACGATGTCGCCATTGCTGGTCATCAGGATCAGGCCCTCGGACTCCTTGTCCAGGCGGCCGATCGGAAAGATGCGCTGCTCGTGGCCGACGAAATCCACGATGTTGCCCTTGACCGTGCGCTCGGTGGTGCAGGTCACGCCGACCGGCTTGTTCAGGGCGATATAGACATGCCGACGCGCGCCGGGCTTTTTCGCGGTGCGCGCCTTCAACGACTGGCCGTCGACCAGGACCGCATCGCCCTCACCCACCACCGCGCCGGTGCCGGCCGGGATGCCGTTGACCGTCACCCGCCGCTCCCCGATCAGGCGGTCGGCCTCGCGGCGGGAGCAGAAGCCGGTCTCGGCGATGTACTTGTTGAGGCGGGTGGTGGGCTGCATGTTTGGGGCGAGAAACGAACCAAGAGGAACGAGTGGAGAGGAACGAGGAACGAGTGGTGCCTCAGCTGATGGACTGGCGCGGCTACGCGAAGCGTCAAAGGTCTTCTTCGCGCGTCGGCAGCACCAAGGTCTGCTCAGTGGCCATGCGTGCTGAGGAACGCGTCAGAGCAAAGAGTGAAAAGCGGGTCGCCGAAGGAGCGTGAAACGAGACGGTTCGACACTCGTTCCTCGTTCCTCTGCGCTCGTTCCTCTCCACTTGTCCCTGCCTTCAGCCCCTGGGCGGACCCTTACGCGGGGGCCGGGTCCCTGCCGCTCCCGGGCCCGGACGACCGCCAGGCCGCGCGCCCGGACGCGCATGCGCCGGGCGAAAGTTGCGCGGCGCTTCATCGCCCGCGTCCTCGCCCACCTTGTGGATGCGCAGCTGCTGCCCGGACACCCACACCTTCTTCAGGTGCATCAGCACATCGCGCGGCATGCCCTCGGGCAGGTCCAGCACGCTGTAGTCGTCCTGGATGTCGATGCGGCCGATATGGCGGCTCTCCAGCCCGGCCTCATTGGCGATGGCGCCCACGATGTTCGCCGGCTTCACGCCATGGGCGTGGCCCACCTCGATGCGATAGCGCTCCATGCCGAACTCCGACTCGGCCTTGGGCGCGCGCGGGGCGCGCTCGGCGCGCGGCGCGGCGGCGTCGAAGTCCTCGCGCGGCGCACGCACGGGACGCTCACGGCGCTCGCCGCCGTCCTCGCGCTCGGCGCGCGGTGCGCGTGCCGGACGCTCGAAACCCTGCTTGAACGGACCGGACTCGCTGGTGGCCTGGCGCTCCTTGCGCGCGCGCGGCGCGTCGGGCTTGAGCAGCAGCGGCGTATCGCCCTGCAGCAGGCGCGCCAGCGCCGCGGCGATGTCCACCGCCGGCACGTTGTGCTCGCGCTCGTAGTTCTCGATCAGGCTGCGGTACTCGCCCGCCTCGCCGCTGGCCAGCGTGTCGGTGATGCGGTCCAGGAACTTGGCCACGCGCCGGTCGTTGACATCGTCCACGCTGGGCAGCTGCATCTCGGTGATCGGCTGGCGCGTGGCGCGCTCGATCTGCCGCAGCATGTTCTTCTCGCGCGGGGTCACGAACAGGATCGCATCGCCGCTGCGACCGGCACGGCCGGTGCGACCGATGCGGTGCACGTAGCTTTCGGTGTCGTAGGGGATGTCGTAGTTCAGCACGTGGCTGATGCGCTCAACGTCCAGGCCTCGGGCGGCCACGTCGGTGGCGACCAGGATGTCCAGGCGACCGTCCTTGAGCTGCTGGATGGTCTTCTCGCGCGCGGCCTGCTGCATGTCGCCGTTGATCGCCGCCGCGGCCAGGCCGCGGGCCTGCAGCTTCTGCGCCAGCTCCTCGGTGGCGGCCTTGGTGCGGGCGAAGATGATCATGCCGTCGAACGGCTCGGCCTCCAGGATGCGGGTCAGCGCATCGAGCTTGTGCAGGCCGCTGACGAACCAGTAGCGCTGGGTGATGTTGGCCGAGGTCGTGGTCTTGGCCGCAATGTTCACCTCGGCCGGGTCCTTGAGGTAGGTCTGGGCGATGCGGCGGATCGCCGGCGGCATGGTCGCCGAGAACAGCGCCACCTGGCGCGATTCCGGGGTCTTCTTCAGCACCGTCTCGACATCGTCGATGAAGCCCATGCGCAGCATCTCATCGGCCTCGTCTAGCACCAGCGTGGTCAGCCCGGACAGGTCCAGCGAGCCGCGCTCGAGGTGATCGATCACCCGGCCCGGCGTACCCACCACCACGTGCACGCCGCGCTTGAGCGCCTGCAGCTGCGGGTAGTAGCTCTGTCCGCCGTAGATCGGCAGCACGTGGAAGCCCGGGATCTTGGCGGCATAGCGCTGGAACGCCTCGGCGACCTGAATGGCCAGCTCGCGCGTGGGCGCCAGCACCAACGCCTGCGGCGCCTTCTTGTCCAGGTCCAGGCCGGACAGCACCGGCAGGGCGAAAGCCGCGGTCTTGCCGGTGCCCGTCTGGGCGGTGCCCAGCACGTCGCGCCCGGCCAGCAGCGCGGGGATGGTGGCGGCCTGGATGGGCGAAGGCGACTCGTAGCCGACATCGGCCAGGGCCGCCTGCACGGCCGCGGACAAGCCCAGTTCGGAGAAAAGCACCTGGGGCGCGGCGGGATCGGATGACATCTGGAAGCTCGTTACAGCAGAAAGTGACGCCTATTGTGCGCTTTTGCGCGCTATCCCGCCGGGCCCGCGTCTGAACGGGCCGTGCATTTGGCCCAAAAGTGGCGCATGGATGCCATGCCGAACGAGAATCTAGCTGCCCGACGCCATGCAGCATCGCCCCCAGCGCGCATCAGGACCTCATTGGACGCGGCATCACCTCGGCCCGCTGGGTCAGATGGGCCGCAATCGCGCGCCGCAGCGGCGGCAATCCCTGGGCCACGCGCAGCGCCGCCTGGCGCAGCCATTGCGCGGGTCTGCGGTCATCGGTGTAGAGCTTGGCAATGGCATTGGTGGCCTGGTACAGCGGCCAGGTGGCGCGCCGGTGCGCCCGCGCGTAGGCCTGCAGCGGGGCGATCCGCCCGGGATCGGCGCCGTGCGCCAGCGCAGCCTTGAGCTCCGCCGCAAGCCGCGCCTGGCCCTGCAAACCGAAGTTGAAGCCATGCGCGGTCACCGGATGCATGCCCACCGCGGCATCGCCCACCAGGGCGAAGCGCTCACCGGCGAAGCGATGCGCGTAGGTGGCCACCAGCGGATAGGCGTGGCGGGTGCCGACCGGCTGCATGGCGCCCAGCCTGCCCTCGCACAGGCCGGTCACTGCCTCGCCAAATTCCGCATCGCCCATCGCCAGCAGCGCCTGGGCCTGCTGGGGACGCAGCGTGAGCACCACCGAGCTCTGCGCGCCGGGCAGCGGCAGCAGCGCCACCGTGCGCCCATGGCAGAACCATTCCAGCGCCACCTGCCCGTGCGGCTGCGCATGCTGCATGCGGCACACCAGCATGGTCTTGCCGAAATCGCACTGCTGCGCCCCGACCCCCAGCATGCGCCGCACTTCCGAAAAGCGGCTGTCGGCGGCCACCAGCAGGCGCGCGTGCAAATGCTCGCCGGTGTCCAGCTGCAGGTCCACCTGGTCCTGCGACCGCTGCACGCTGAGCACGCGTGCCGCATCGAACAGACCGATGCCGCCGTGGGCGTGCACTTCCTCGTAGGCGGCCTGGCGGATCGCGTGGTTGGACACCAGCCACCCCAGCGCACTGGCCTGGCCCTGTTCGGGGCGGATGTCCAGCGCGAACGAGGCATGACCATCGACGATGCGCGCCTGGCGCATCGGTGCGATCGCCGCCGGATCCAGATGGCGCCAGATGCCCAGCGATTGCAGGATGCGGCGCGAGGCATGGGTCAGCGCGATCTCGCGGCCGTCGAACGGCGCCTGCCGCAGGACCTCCCGCGGCTGCGCCTCCACCAGCGCCACCGACAGGCCGATGCCCGCCAGCGCGCGTGCCAGGCATAGGCCCGACGGCCCGGCCCCGACGATGGCCACATCCATCCGCATCGCAGCTCTCCCATGACCTCAGGCGTGCAGTGTGGCCCTGTCGGTGCGGCGTCGGCATTGATCCAGATCAGCCTTCGCGCATGAAGGCCGGGACCTCAGCGCAGGCTGTAACCGGCCACGCGCCAGGTCTTGTCCTCGTCCAGGTGGAAGGACACCAGCTCGCGCACCGGCTTGGGCTGGTTGGCGAACTCGGTGGCGTAGACCACGGTGGTGTAGAACCCTTCCGGCACCTTGCCGCCGGCCGGATAACGCGCACGCCCGATGTCGACCTGCTTGCGCGTGGTCACCGCGCCCAGCTTGCCGCGGTCGGCGGCGACCTGTTCGAGGAAGCGCTTGTCCGGCACCACCGCGCGTACCGCGGGCGAGGCCCCGGCCCAGACCTCGTTGGCGCGATTGCCGTCGATCAACGCCACCACCTCCTGCGCGGCACGGGCCATGTCCGCGTTCTGCTTGCGCAGCTGGATCTGCTGGTCGGCGGTCAGCGGCGCCTGCGTCGGCGCCGAGGCCCGGCTGCTGCCGACCTGCGGCTGGGCCGCGCCGGTCGCGGCCGGTTTGGCCTGCGGCGTCTGCGCCGCGGCGTGGAACGGGGCCAGGGCAAGGCACAGCAGCAGGATCCGAGGCGTCATGGTGTCGTCCATCGATGGGAAAGAGGCAGTGTAAGCGCCGCGCGCGCCGGCATCTGCGATCATGACGCCCCCTTATCGCCAGGCCGCCGTCGCATGCAAATCCTCGAGTTCGACCTGGATGGCGAGTACATCGAGCTGCACCAGCTGCTCAAGCTGTGCGGCGTGGTCGACAGCGGCGGGGCCGGCAAGGCCCTGGTGTCCGAGGGCGTGGTGCACGTGGATGGCGCGGTGGAACTGCGCCGGACCTGCAAGATCCGCCCGGGGCAGCAGGTGCAGGCGCTGGACACGCTGATCCGCGTGCTGGCGCTGCCGCCGGAGGCCTGACCGCCGCGTTCAGCCGCCGCGGCCGCTGCCCTGCGCGTCCTGTTCCGGCACGCGCGGGCGCAGGGCATGGGCCAGCTGCGGCGCATCGTGCTCGGCCAGCGGAGTGGCCGCCGGACAGCGCGTGTCGGGAAAGCCGAACTGCCCGCGCAGCTCCAGCCCGCAGGCGTTGATGTCCTCCACCGCCGTGCCCGGCGACAGGCAGCGCCGGTCGAAGGCACGGATGAAGGCATCGCGGCGCTGCACGAACTCCTCGCCGCATTCGCGGGTCAGGCGGATGCGGTCCAGGTCGTCCTGTACCGCGTTGATGCCATCCAGCCCGAACTCGCGCAGCTCGGTAGCATCCAGCAAGCGCAGCTGGCGGTTGGGGATGGTCATCATCAGGTCGGCCACCGCCACCGAGGCGCCGTTGCGCTGCAGGTAGTCGTGCATCTGGTCCTGCACGGCCTTGAGCTCCTCGGTCAGCTCGCTGCGCGAGCTGGCGCTGGAGCCGATCCGCATCATCCGGTGGACCCCGACCTTGCCGGAGATCATGCGGCTGTCGCCCGCGGCCAGGATCAGCACGCAGGAGCTGTGGCAGAGCGACTGTTCGCGCACCCACAGCGTCCAGTGGCTGCCGCCGATCACATCGCCGGCATGCATGGCATCTTCCACCTGGCCGCCGGTGGAATTGAGATCCAGCACGCGCTTGGAGATGCCCAGCCGACGGGCCATCTCGGCCACGCGCGCCACCAGCTCGGTGAAGCTGGCGTTGATCTTGCCGCTGTAGCGCACCCGCACCACGCCGCTGTCCCTGCACGCGCCCAGCGCCTGCTCCAGCACCGGGAAGGCCAGGTCTTCCAGCGGTTCGCCATCGCCCTGGCCGGCGTAATCCAGCGAGCAGCTGAGCTGGGCATCGCCCGCCCCGACGCTGGCCGCCGGCCACTGCGTGGTGCTGGACAGATCGCGCTTGGGCGGCGGCGCCGCCGGTGCCGGCGCACTGACCGCGCCACTGCCTTCCACCGGGGTGTCGTTGACGGTCTCCACGGCAGGCGCGGTCGGCTGCCGGCAGGCAGCCAAGGCAAGCGACAGCGTCAAGGCACACAGCAGGCGGCGCGGCATCGGTCTCCTGTCCGTCGGTCGAAGGTGTCCAGCCAGTCTAGGCAATCGCGGCCCGGTCCTGCACAACAGGTGGTGAACCCGCCGCCGGGTCGCAAGCGCCGATCCGACACGCCATGAGGCAGCACTGTCTGGGCGATCGATGGCATCCGCTGTCATGCGCATGCTGAACAAACCTGCCAAGCTTGCCCGGTTCCAGCCCGCCTCCCCTGCATGTTCCTGCGACCCGCCTCTTGTCTCGCCCTGGTCTGCGCACTGCTGCTGTGCGCGTGCCAGACGCACCCTCCCGCGCCTGCGGGGGTTGCGCCCGCCGCCCCCGCGCAAGTCCTGCTGATCTCCATCGACGGTCTGCGTGCGAGCTATCTGGGCCAGGGCGATAGCCCGACGCTGGACCGCCTCGCCGCCCAGGGCGTGCGCGCGGCCTGGATGAATCCTTCCTACCCCTCGCTGACCTTTCCCAATCACTACACCCTGGTGACCGGCCTGCGCCCGGACCACCACGGCATGATCCACAACATGATGCAGGTGGAGGCGCTGGGCCATTTCAAGGTCGCCGACACCGACACCACCGGCGATGGCCGCTGGTGGAGCCAGGCGCAGCCGGTGTGGGTCACGGCCGAACAGGCGCACCTGCCGACCGCCATCTGGGCCTGGCCCGGCAGCGCGGCGGAGATCGACGGGGTAAGGCCCTCGCGCTACCGCCTCTACGACCACGATGTCAGTGCGATGGATCGGGCCAACGAGGTCGCGGACTGGCTGAGCACCGGGCCGGTCGCGCAACGTCCGCGCCTGGCGGCGCTGTATCTGGAGATGGTCGACAACGCCGGCCATTCCTACGGCCCGGACGCGCCGGAAACCCGCGCCGCGGTGCGCACGGTGGATGCGGCCATCGGCCATCTGCTGGCGGTGCTGGAACAGCGCGGCCTGGCCGGCCAGGTCAATGTGATCGTGGTCTCCGACCACGGCATGGCACCGGTGCCGCCGGCGCAGGTGCTGGCGTTGGAGGACATGGCCGACCCGGCCGATGCCCAGTGGATCAGCAACGGCCAGGTGATCGGCTTCGAACCGCGGCCGGGCCATCGCGCGCAGGCCGAGGCCCGCCTGCTCGGCCGCCACGACCACTACAGCTGCTGGAGGAAGGGCGAGCTGCCCGCGCACTGGCAGTACGGCGGCAACACCCGCATCCCCGCCATCGTGTGCCAGCTGGACGAAGGCTGGGACGCCCTGGAAGCAAGCGCGGCCGCGCGCCGACACACGGGCCGGATGCGCGGCTCGCATGGCTATGCGCCGGACCTGCCCTCGATGCGGGCGATCTTTCTCGCGCGCGGGCCAGCCTTCCGCCAGGGCGTCACCCTGCCGGCCTTCGACAATGTCGATGTCTACCCGCTGCTGATCCAGCTGCTGGGCCTGCCGCCGCGCCCCAGCGACGGCACCCTGGCCCCGCTGCAACCCGCCCTGGCCGCACCCGCTCGGTAACCGGCGTGCGGCCCCCGGCCCACCCAGCGCATTGATGTCCGAATCCGGCCAGTCGCTGCCCAGGGCCGGTGCTAGCCTGCAGGCATGGAAGCGCACGCCCCCCTGCCCGATCACCGCATCTGCGAACTGGCCCGCCTGAGTCGCGACGCCCGTTTCGACGGGCTGTTCTTCACCGCGGTCTCCAGCACCGGCATCTACTGCCGGCCGGTGTGCCCGGCCCCGCCGCCCAAGCCGCAGAACGTCAGCTACTACGTGTCGGCGGCCGCGGCCGAAGCGGCCGGTTTCCGGCCCTGCCTGCGCTGCCGCCCGGAACTGTCGCCGGCCGATGGCGCCTGGCGACGCGGCGACCACGTGGTGGCGCGTGCCCTGAAGCTGATCGAGGCCGGCGCGCTGGCCGAGCAACCGCTGTCGGCCCTGGCCGAACGCGTCGCGCTGGGCGAACGCCAGCTGCGGCGGCTGTTCGCCGAGCGCCTGGGCGCCTCGCCCATCGGCGTGCACGCCACCCGCCGCCTGCTGTTCGCCAAGCAGCTGCTGACCGAGACCGGCCTGCCGATCACCGAGGTCGCCCTGGCCTCCGGCTTCGGCAGCCTGCGGCGCTTCAACTCGGTGTTCAAGGAGGCCTACCGCATGGCCCCGCGCGACCTGCGCAAGCAGGAGGGCCAGGGCGCGGCCGGCGAGGTACTCACCTTGCGGCTGGGCTATCGCCCGCCTTACGACTTCACCGCCATGCTGGATTTCCTGCGCGGCCGTGCCCTGCCCGGGGTGGAGCATGTCGACGCGGTCTCGTACGCGCGCGTGGTCGGCGATGCCGCCGCGCCGGGCTGGTTGCGCGTGAGTGCGTGGCCGGGCGCTGTGCATGCGCTGAAGCTGGAGCTCAAGGGTGTGGCCGCCTCGCAGATGCTGGGGGTGGTGGACCGGCTGCGACGCATGTTCGACCTGGATGCCGACCCGGCGGCGATCTCGCTGGCGCTGTCGGAAGATCCTCGCTTGGCACCGCTGCTGGCGCGTCGGCCGGGCCTGCGCATCCCCAGCGGCTGGGACGGCTTCGAGATCGCCATCCGCGCCGTGGTCGGCCAACAGGTCAGCGTGGCCGCCGCGCGCACGGTGACGGCGCGGCTGGCGCAGCGCTTCGGCAGCACGCTGCCCGCGCCGTGGGGCGAAGGCCCGCACACACATCTGTTTCCCACCCCGCCGGCCCTGGCCGAGGCGGACCTGGACGGCATCGGCCTGACCCGGGCCCGCGCCCAGACCGTGCGCACGGTGGCCCGCGCGGTGCTGGAAGGCGCAGTGGACTTTCGCCCGGAGACCACGCTGGAGGACTTCGTGGCGCGCTGGGTGGCACTGCCCGGCATCGGCCCGTGGACGGCGCACTACCTGGCGCTGCGTGCCTTGGGCCATCCCGACGCCTTCCCCGCCGAAGACCTGGTGCTGCAGAAGGCCGTGCCCACCGATGGCACGCGCCTGGGCGCACGCCAGCTGGCGCAGCGCGCGCAGGCCTGGCGTCCCTGGCGCGGCTACGCCGTGCTGCACCTGTGGAAGGACGCGATGCCTGCGCCTGCCACCCCGCCCCCCGCGCCCACTTCCGTGTCACCCAAGCCCCGCACCCGAGCCTCGTCATGACAAGCGCAACCGCAACGCCGTCAACGCACCTGCCCATCGCCTATCGCCGCATCGACAGCCCGGTCGGCGCGCTGCTGATCGCCGCCAGCGATGCCGGGCTGCACGGCATCGAGTTCCCGGAGAATCGCCACCCGCTCCGACGCACGCCGGGCTGGCACGAGGGCGATCATCCGATGATCGATCTCGCCCGGCGCCAGCTGGAGGAGTACTTCGCCGGCAGGCGCCAGCAGTTCACCCTGCCACTGGCCCCGGCCGGCACCGACTTCCAGCGCAAGGTCTGGAACACCCTGGCCGCGATTCCCTTCGGCAGCACCTGGTCCTACGGACAGCTGGCCTTGCGCGTCGGCAAGCCCAGCGCCTCACGCGCGGTGGGCGCAGCCAATGGCCGCAACCCGCTCCCCATCGTGCTGCCCTGCCATCGCGTGATCGGCAGCAGCGGCGCGATGACCGGCTTCGGTGGCGGACTGCCCACCAAGGAATTCCTGCTGCGCCTGGAAGGCGCCTTGCCCGATCGCGGCGCCAGCAGCCGCTTGTTCGACTGAAGCCGCCGACGCCCGCACCGCGACGCCGCTGCGGTTACGAGGCCAGATGGAACAGCAGATGGGCCAGCGCATGCGCCAGCATGGCCGCCTCCAGTCCCCATCGCCAGAACAGCAGGCCGAACAACAGCCCCGGCAGCGCGTTGCCGAGCACGATGTAACCCACCACCGGCGGCGACAGCGCCGCCCCCATCGCGCGCGCGGCCGGCAGGTGGCCAAGGCCAAAGAGCAGCGCGGACAGGACGATGGCCAGTGCGATCGAGGGCGCCAGCGCGCGTTCGCGCCTGCCTGCAAGCCTCCAGGCGACCCACGCGATCAGGGTCATCACGCCCCAGCGCATGAGCACTTCTTCGGTGACGCCGCCATACAGCAGCTTGGCCGCCAACGGGATCTCCATGCGCGACGCGGCCACGGTGAGTTCGGTCGGCGTGACCTGTTGCAGGATGTAGAGCAGGACCGCCACGCCCACGCCCACGGCCACTGCGGGCGCAAGCTGCGGTGCAAGTGCTTTCCAGGAACCACCGCTGGAGATTGCCGCCTGCAGGGCAGGCGCACCCAACCCCAAAGGTTGGCTCAGCGCCACGCCCAGCCACACCGCGCCTGCGACCAGCACCGCGCTCTGCGCCGCGCTGAGCGTCAGGATCGCCCATGTGGGCAGCGGCGATTTGGCCGCTTCCAGCAAGCCAAGTAGCAAGGTCAACGTCACCACCAACACACCGCTCATCGCCAGGCACCACAGCAGCACACCGAGTCGTAAGCGTGGATGCCGGGACATTCGGTGGTCCTTCAGAGGTGGCGTGAGGGGGCTTGCGGTCTGCACTGTCGATGGTAGCGGGGCTAGGAACGAGAAACGAGGAACGAGGAACGAGGAACGAGTGAAAGCGACCTTGCCGCTGCGAGATGCGCACTGGGGAGCACTCGTTCCTCGTTCCTCTCCACTCGTTCCTCGCCCCGCCCGCTTCTCGTACAGCACGCGGACCCGCCCCACACACGGCCCATGCGAAAATCCCGATCATGGCCGATCCATCGTATTCCTCCTCCCTCGGCACGCTGCTCTCGCGCGACCAATGGAAGCGCCGCTGCGCACTGTGGGGGGGCGCGGTCGCCGTCGCCCTGGCCGCGCTGGTGTTCGCCAAGGCCGGCGATGCGGCCTTCGCGCTGTTCGGCGGCATCGTTTCGCATTCGCCCTGGTGGGCGCTGCTGGTCACGCCGGCGGTGTTCGCGCTGCTGGCCTGGCTGACCAATGGGGCGCTCAGGCCCACGCGCGGCAGCGGCATTCCGCAGGTGATCGCCGCGCTCGAGCGGCCGGACCAGGACTTCCGCCGCAAGAATCTCTCCTTGGGCGTCTCGGCCGGCAAGTTGGCGCTGACCGTGGTGGCGCTGTTCGGCGGCGCCTCGGTGGGGCGCGAAGGCCCGACCGTGCACGTCGGGGCCAGCCTGATGTACGTGATCGGCCGGCGCTTCGGTTTCAGCGACCCGCGCGAGGCCGCCCGCTTCCTGCTGGCCGGTGGCGCGGCCGGCATCGCCGCGGCGTTCAACACGCCACTGGCGGGCGTGGTGTTTGCCATCGAGGAACTGTCCGACCGCTACGAGCACCGCTTTTCCGGCACGCTGCTGACGGCGGTGATCATCGGCGGCGTGATTTCGCTGGGCCTGGTCGGCAACTACACCTACTTTGGCCGCGTCGATGCGCACCTGGCGCTGGGCATGGGCTGGCTGGCGGTGCTGCTGTGTGGCGTGGTCGGCGGCCTGGCTGGCGGCCTGTTCGTGCGCCTGGTGCTGGCGGCCATGGACGGCAAGCCGCGCTGGCTGGCGGCCGCGCGCGGACGCCAACCGGTGCTGTTCGCCGCCGGCTGCGGCGTGGCGCTGGCGCTGATCGGCATCTGCTTTGGCCAAGGCGCCTTCGGCACCGGCTACGAGCAGGCGCGCAGCCTGGTGCAGGACCAGGCCACGGTCGGGCACGAATTCGGCCTGATGAAGTTCGCCGCCAACCTGGTGTCCTACCTGGCCGGCATTCCCGGCGGCCTGTTCTCCCCGGCCCTGGCGGTCGGCGCCGGGATCGGCCACAACCTGGCGGCGCTGCTGCCCGGGGTGGATCCCTCGGCCATCGTGCTGCTGGGCATGTGCGCCTATCTCACCGGCGTCACCCAGGCCCCGCTGACCTCGGCGGTGATCTCGATGGAGCTGACCGACAACAGCGACATGCTGCTGCCGATCCTGGCCACGGTGCTGCTGGCGCGCGCCCTGTCCGCACTGGTCTCGCCCACGCCGATCTACAAGGCCCTGGCGCAACGGGTGCTGGCCGATCTACCGGCCCCTGCCCATCAGCGCGGTGACAGTCGGCCCTCCGACCGCACCTGAGGTCCGGGAGCACCAACTCGGCCAACGAACCGGCGTCGTTCCGCCGCCTGCGTCACGCAGTAAGCCGCCCGCCCAAGTGGGTCCGTCTTTTAGCCAAGGGAATGCGGCTTCGCAGGGGCAGCAGTCCGGCGGGCGGTGGCCGCCTTTCGCTCGGTCAGGGCATCCTGCCTCGCCTCAACCGCTCGACGTTCTGCCTCGCCTGCCTTGCCATAGCCCGCCGAACCGCTGCTGCGCGTTCAGGTCGAATGCCTTTTTCTGCCGAAGTCCAAATCCAGCCGCCGCAGGCCTGGGCCTGAGCCGGGTATGGCGGAAAGCGGGCCAGGGATGGCCCGCGGCGGCGAGTCAGCCATGGATGGCTGACCGAGCCGAGGAGCCATGCCCGGCTCAGGCCCAGGCTGGTTGGCGAAGTCGGCTTTTCGCGATCAGGCACATCGCGTCATGAAGACTGAAAGTCCCCGTGATTCGACGAAGGGCTGTTTCCTTATCGTGCTGCTTATCGCTCGCTCGAAGTCTGCGCGTCATGACTTCGGAGGGGCAGCAGTCCGGCGGCCGGTGGCCGCTCTTCCCTCGGTCAGGGCATCCTGCCCCGACTCGTGCGCTCGGCTCCTGCCTCGCTTGCCGCGGCCACCGGCCGCCGGACCGCTGCTGCACGCGTCAGGTTGAAAGGCTTCGGTCCAAGAGCGTCCAAATCCAACGCCGCGTGGCCTGGATCTGAGTCGGTATGGCGGAAAGCAAGCCCATGGTGGCCTGCGTCGGCGAGTCAGCCATGCCTGGCTGACCAAGCCACGCAGCCATCCCCGGCTTAGATCCGCGCTGCCTAGCCAAGTCTGCTCACCACGACCGCGCGCATGCCGACCAGGGAACCGGGGGCCGGCGATGACTCAAAAAAAAAACGCGACCCGGAGGTCGCGTTTTTCAGCAGGCGCTGGCGGCGGCGATCAGCCGGCCTTGGCGACCTTCTTGGCCACGGCCTTCTTGGCGGCGGACTTGACCACGGTCTTCTTGGTCACCGGCGCGGCGACGGCGGCGCTCGTGGTCTTCAGACGGGCATTGCCATAGCTGGCGTTGTAGCGCTTGCCCTTGGCGGTCTTGCGGTCACCCTTGCCCATGTTCGGATACTCCTGAGTTGATGTTGCCGCGCAACTCCAGCCAGCCCAGGTCGGGCGCGGATGCGCGAAGGGCGCAAAGCCTACCACAGCGCCCGGCGTGCCCGAAGCGTGGCGGCGGGTGGCATGGTACGGATGGCGGATCGGCAAGGCCGGCAGCGCTGCAAATGCATGCGCGGCTGCCGGGCAGCGCGCGCCGGACACCGCCTGGTGCTGAACCGCCGCGACTAGCCGCCCGCCGGCTCAGTGCGCGCAGCTGGCGTCGTGGACGTGCCAATGATTCAGGCGCAGGTTCACCAGATGCGCCAGGCCGACCAGGGTGCCCCCCAAGGTCATCACCACCGCGTGCGGGACGGTCGACAGGTGTAGCGGCTGGTACAGCAGCCCCACCCACAGCAGGGCAAGACCGGTCAGCAGCAAGGTCAAGGCGCGGAAGATGCGGTGCTGCCGATAGCCCCAGACCAGGCTGAACAAGCCGAGCACGCTGACGAACACCACCGTGGCCCACTCCACGCCTTCGCCCAGCAGCGAGGACAGGCCCAGCGAGGGCAACACCGCCAGCAGCAGCGGCAACACCGCGCAGTGCACCGCGCACAGCAGCGAGCCGGCGGCGCCGAAACGGTCGATCCATCTCTGCAAAGGGTTCATCAGCCTGTCACTTCCGGCACGGTTGCACTCGAGTTGGAACATTATAACATCTTGGTTCCTGACCCTTAGGATACCAAGGACGTGCAACAAACCCCCACCCTTTCCCTCCGCCCGCTCGCCGTGGCCCTCTCCCTGGCCCTGCTGCCGGTCGCCGCGCAGGCGCAGAAGGCGCATGAGCTGGATGCGGTCACCGTGACCGCCTCGCCCCTGGGGGGCGATGCCGAGAGCCAGGCCACCCCGGTGGAAGTGCTCCACGGCCAGGACCTGAACCGGGTCAAGACCGGCACCCTGGGCGAAACGGTCAGCAAGCTGCCCGGCGTGCAGACCACCAATTTCGGTCCCGGCGTTGGCCGCCCGATCATCCGCGGCCAGGAGGGCCCGCGCGTGCAGGTCCTGTCCGGCGGCATCACCGCGCTGGATGCCTCCACCGTAAGCGCCGACCACGCCGTGAGCATCGAGCCCTTCCTGGCCGACCAGATCGAGGTGCTCAAGGGCCCCTCGACCCTGCTGTTCGGCAGCGGCGCCATCGGTGGCGCGGTCAACGTGGTCGACGGCCGCATCGCCCGCACCCTGCCGCAAGAACCGCTGAGCGGGCGCGCGGAAGTGCGCGGCAATACCGTCAACGACGAGCGCACCGGCATGTTTCGCCTGGACGGCGTCAACGGCAACTGGGTCATCCACCTGGACGGCCTGGTGCGCAACACCGACGACTTCGACATCCCCGGCTATGCCATCGCGCCGGAGGGCCACGCCCATGAAGAGGAAGGCCACGAGGAACACGAAGGCGAGGAACATGCCGAGCAGACCGGCCCGCGCGGTCGCCTCAACAACAGCGCGATCAAGACCCGCGCCGGCGCGGTCGGTGCGACCTGGCTGGGCGAGACGGCCTACTTCGGCCTGGCCACCAGCACCTATCGCAGCAACTACGGCATCCCCGATGGCGCGCACGTGCACGCCGAAGGCCACGATCACGGCCATGAAGAAGAAGGTCACGACCACGAGGAAGAACACGAGCACGGCGAGGAAAGCGTGCGCGTGGACCTGGTGCAGAACCGCGTCGACCTGAAGGCCGGCGTCTACGAGCCGGTGAGCTTCCTCAAGAGCATCAACCTGCGCGGCGCCTACACCGACTACGAGCATGTGGAACTGGAAGGCGGCCAGGTTGGCACGCGCTTCAACAACGAAGGCTTTGAGGCGCGCCTGGAAGCGGTGCAGCAGGAGCTGGCCGGCTGGAACGGCGCCTTTGGCCTGCAGGTGGGCAGCAGCGATTTCGCTGCGGTCGGCGAGGAGGCCTTCGTGCCCTCCACCTCCACCGACAGCGCCGGGCTGTTCGTGGTGCAGCGTCGCGACTTCGGCCCGGTCTCGCTGGAACTGGGCGGACGCCACGAGCAGGTGCGGCTGAAGCCGGATGCGCGCGCGAAGAAGACCTTCGACGCCACCAGCCTGTCCGCTGCCGCGGTGTGGAAGCTGTCACCGGCCTTCGACCTGCGCCTGGGCCTGGACAGCGCCGAACGCGCCCCGACCAACGAGGAACTGTTCGCCGCCGGCGCGCACGTGGCCACGCGCTCGATCGAGATCGGCGATGCCGGGCTGGAGACCGAGAAGAGCCGCAGTGCCGAGATCGGCCTGCATGCGCACACCGAGCGCACCGAGTTCAAGCTGGCGCTATATGAAACCCGCTTCAAGGATTTCATTTACCTGGCCGACACCGGCGTGAGCGAGGACGAGCTGCCGGTGCGCCTGTGGAACCAGCAGGACGCCACCTTCCGCGGCGTGGAAGCCGAGGCCAAGCTGCATCTGGTCGAGTCGGCCAGCGCCGGCGACTGGGACCTGCGCGTGTTCGGCGACTACGTGCGCGCCAAGCTCGATGGCAGCGGCACACGCACGGTGGATTTCGAGGTCCCGCATGGCGACCACAGCCATGCCTACTCCACCCAGATCGCCCAGAGCGGCAATCTGCCGCGCATCGCGCCGCTGCGCGTGGGGGCGGACGTGTCCTGGACCTTCGGCGGGCTCAACGCCTCGGTCGGCGCGGTGCGCTACGACAAGCAGGACGATGTGGCCCTCAACGAGGCGCCCAGCGATGGCTACACCCTGGTCGACGCGCACCTGGCCTATCGCTGGGATGTCAGCGGCGGGGCCTGGGAACTCTTTCTGGACGGCAACAATCTGACCGACCAGGAAGCCCGCCCGCACACCTCGCTGCTGCGCGATTACGCGCCGCTGCCGGGGCGTGCGGTGGCCTTCGGGATCCGCGCGTACTTCTGAGTTGCAACCCGTGCATCGGCCGGCGGCGCTGGATGGCGCCGCCGGCAGGTGCAGGCAGGACGACCGCAGGGCTGAAAGGGACTTTGGCGCGCTCCATCCATAAGAACGTGCTCAAACCAGGCGGGCGCCGATCCGGCACGCGCCATTGCAAGTCCCTTTCACTACCGTCGGTACCTCCCCATGAAAACAGCAGCTGTTTTTCCCTCGCCCCTGTGCCTGGCGATCTGCCTGTCGCTGACCGCCTACGGCGCGCACGCGCAGGACACTCGCCACGACGCGCAGACCAGCGGCGTGCACGCGCAGGACCTGGATGCGGTCCGGGTGACCGCCAACCCCTTCGGCAGCACCGCCGATGAGCTCAGCCGTCCGGTGGAGGTGCTCTCGGGCGAGCGCCTGGACGAGGTGCGTGCCGGCAGCCTGGGCGAGACCGTGGCCGCCCTGCCCGGCGTGCAGAGTTCCAACTTCGGCCCCGGCGTGGGCCGGCCGATCATTCGCGGCATGGACGGACCGCGCGTGGCCATCACCTCCGGTGGCCTGAGCTCGCAGGACGTGTCCACCGTCAGCCAGGACCATTCGCCGGCCATTGAGCCGTTCCTGGCCAACCAGATCGAAGTGCTCAAGGGCCCCTCCACCCTGCTCTACGGCAGCGGCGCCATCGGCGGGGTGGTCAACGTGGTCGATGGCCGCATCGCCGAGACGCCGGTCGATGGCGCCACCGGCCGTGCCGAAGCCCGCTGGAACGTGGGCGACACCGAGGGCCAGACCGACATGTTCCGCCTGGATGCCGGCAACGGCGGCTTGTCCATCCATGCCGATGGCGTGTATCGCGACAACGGCGATTACGACACCCCGCGCGGGCGCCAGGGCAACTCCTACGTCGATGCCAAGAACGGCGGCTTCGGCGCCTCGCTGTCCGGCGACTGGGGCTTCACAGGCGTGTCGGTTTCGCGCTTCCGCGACGAGTACGGCAACCCGGGCGAGCCTGGCAATCCGGCTGAGGGCGAGCGCGGGGTGTGGCTGCAGATGGCGCAGGACCGCTACGAGCTCAAGGGCGGCCTCAACGACCCGTGGGGTGAAGGCAGCGGCCTGCGCTACAGCTTCGCGCACACCGACTACAACCACGTCGAGTGGGAAGGCGACGAACCGGGCACCACCTTCGACAAGCGCGCCAACGAGGCCCGCGTGGAAGCCACCTTCGACTTCGGCGATGGCTGGAAGACCGCCTTCGGCGTGCAGGGCGGCAAGTCGCAATTCCAGGCCGTGGGCGAGGAGTCCTTCGTGCCGCGCACCGACACCCAGGCCGTGGGCGTGTTCGCCGTGGCCAAGAACACCTGGGGCGCCTTCGACGCGGATTTCGGCGCGCGCCTGGACCAGGTGAAGTACGACACCGCCACTGGCCTGTCGCCTGACTTCAAGCCGCTCAGCGTCTCGCTCAGCGGCGGCTGGCGCATCAACCCGCAATGGCGCCTGACCGCCAACGTCGACCACGCCGAGCGCGCCCCAGCCGAGGAAGAACTGTTCGCCGATGGCCCGCACATCGCCACCCTGTCCTACGAGATCGGCGGCAATGCCTTGAAGAAGGAACAGGCCAACCAGGCCGAGCTGGGCCTGCAGTACCGCAACCGCTGGGTCGATGCCAAGGTGTCGGCGTACTACAACCGCTACAACGATTTCATCTACCTGGTGGACACCGGCAACCAGTGGTATTTCGACGAGGAAGACGAGTACCTGCCGATCCGCCAGTGGAGCCAGGCCGATGCGGTCTTCCACGGCTTCGAGGGCGAGGCCACCTTCCACCTGCTCCAGAGCGAGCGCGGCGGCGATTGGGACGTGCGCCTGTTCGGCGACACGGTGCGCGCGCGGCTGGTGGACGGCGGCGACCTGCCGCGCATCGCGCCGGGCCGTGTCGGTGCGCAGCTGCATTGGCATGGCGATGCCTGGCGCGCCTCGCTGGGCGCCACGCGCACGATGAAGCAGGACCGCGTGGCCGTGGGCGAGACGCCCACCGATGGCTACACCTTCGTCGATGCGCATCTGGCCTACCACGTCGATGCCGGCAGCACGGCGTGGGAGATGTTCATCGACGGCAACAACCTCACCAACCAGGACGCCCGCGTGCATACCTCCTTCCTGAAGGATGACGTGATGCTCCCGGGGCGCAACGGCGCGGTGGGCGTTCGCCTGTTCTTCTGAGTCGGACCGGCGCGACAGTGGCCGTCCCCGCCAGTGCGGGGACGGCTGATGAGCCAGTGCGGTTGGCCCTTGGCCGGTCCACAGCGCGTGAGGTTCCGTGCCGCAGTGAGATGGCCGATCCTCGATAGGTCATGGATCGCCTTCGGCCTCCGGATCAATCCTGTCCGCGGGCATGCACCCAGCGTTCCAGCTGTCGGGTGATTGGCCGCTTTCAAATACGTGCATATGCATGCAATATCCGGTCGACCATCGCCGGATGTCTTGCCATGCCCTCGCCCCCTGCCGTGGAATCGCAGTGCACCTGCTTCCGCCTGCGCCGCGCCGCGCGTCAGGCCTCGCAGCTCTACGACCGTGAGCTGGCCGCCATCGGCCTGAGCCTCAATGAGTACTCCATCCTGCGTCGGGCCCAGAAGGGCACACGCACCCTGGGCGAGCTGGCGCAGGCCGCCGGCATGGACCGCAGCACGCTCACCCGCAACCTCAAGCCTCTGCTGGCCAACGGCCTGCTGCGCGAGGCGCGCGGCGAGGATGCGCGCCAGCGGCTGATCAAGCTCACGCCCAAGGGCGAACGCGCCATTACCCAGGCAATCCCGCTGTGGCAGCGAGCGCAGGCGCAGATGGCCGCCCTGTATGGCGCCGCGCCGATGCAGCAGCTCAACCAGGCCCTGGATGCCCTGCACGAAGCGCTGCGTCCGCTGCGGGAGGCCGCATGAACGCTTCGGCCAATCGCACGCCATGGATGCTGCTGGTGGTGGCCTCCAGCATCCTGCTGCTGACCATGGGCGTGCGCCAGACCACCGGCCTGTTCGTCAAACCCATCGCCGCCAGTACCGGCATCGGCATCGCCTCGATCAGCTTCGCCCTGGCCATCGGCCAGCTGATGTGGGGCGCGGTGCAGCCGGTTTTCGGCGCCATCGCCGACCGCCACGGCCCCACCCGCGTGCTGGTGCTGGGTGGCCTGCTGATGGCCTTCGGCTGCGCCTTGACGCCCTTCGTCAGCAGCCAGTGGGGGCTGATCCTCACCCTGGGCGTGATGGCCGCCGCCGGGGCCGGCGCCGGCAGCTTCTCCATCCTGATCGGCGCCACCGCCCAGCACATCCCCGCCGAGAAGCGCTCCTTCGCTTCGGGCGTGATCAATGCCGGCGGCTCGCTGGGGCAGTTCGTGTTCGCGCCGCTGGTGACCCTGGGCATCGGCATGGCCGGCTGGGCCACGGCGATGTTCGGCCTGGCCGCGGCCTCGCTGCTGACCCTGCCGCTGATCGCGCCGCTGGTGAAGCCGCGCCGCGGCGACCCGGCCGCCGGCATCGCCCAGGCAGCCCAGGCCGCGCACCTGACCCTGCGCGCGCAGCTGCGCATCGCCCTGCGCGACCGCAGCTACTGGCTGCTGCACCTGGGGTTCTTCACCTGCGGGGTGCATATCGCCTTCCTGGTCACGCACCTGCCCGGGGAGATCGCCCTATGCGGCCTGTCGCCGGGGGTGGCTGGCACCTCGATCGCGCTGATCGGCCTGTTCAACGTCGCCGGCAGCCTCAGCGCCGGCGCGCTCGGCCAGCGCATGCCAATGAAATACGTACTGGCCGGCATGTACGCCAGCCGCGCGGTCCTGATCGCGCTGTACCTGGCCTCGCCGCCGACGCCGATCACCTTCTACCTGTTCGCCGCCGCGCTGGGCTTCACCTGGCTGGCCACGGTGCCGCCCACGGCCGGCATCATCGGCAAGCGCTTCGGGCCGCGCTACCTGGGCACGCTGTTCGGGCTGACCCTGCTCTCGCACCAGATCGGCGGCTTCTTCGGCGCCTGGCTGGGCGGGCTGGCGCTGGAGCGCTCGGGCAACTACCTGTGGATGTGGTACGCCGACATGGCCCTGGCGCTGGTCGCGGCGGTGGCCAACCTGCCGATCAGGGAGCGGGCCATCGCGGTGCAGCCGGCGAGCGCCTGAGCTTCAGCCGGCGAGCGCTGCCATCCGTGCGCAGAGCGCCTGCCACGACGCCCAATCGGCGACCAGGATGAAGCCCAGGTCCTGCACCAGCAGGATGGCCAGCAGCAGCGGGTACGGCAGGCGCACACGCCCCTCGAGCCCGTCGCGCACGATCAGCACCACCACCACCAACGCGCTGATCGCCATGGCGGCATGGAAGGCCGCCTCGAAGGAGTCGATGCCGGGCATGAAGAAACCCAATGCGCGCGCAAGCGCCGGCGGCAGCACCAGCACCGCGGTGGAGGCCATGTAGCGCGCATGCAGCGGCCGGTGCCGGCGGTGCCGGATGGCCATGGCATAGCAGAAGGCGAAATACCCCAACGCGATGAGGTCGACGAAGGTCAGCCGCGGCGCGAACGCTTTCTGGAAGGGATTGCCGCCGGCCAGCGAATCGCACAACAGCGCAAACCCGCTGGCCAGGAACAGCGGCACCAGCACCAGCGAGGCCCAGCCCAAGGTGCGATGCAGGGCGAAGCGGCCGCTGCGCGCCAGCAGGCCCTGGGTGACCAGCAGCAACAGCCAGGCCATCGCCAACGCGCCGTGCAGGTGGCGCAGCAGCCCGGCTTCGGCCAGCCGCGAGAAGTACGTGGGATAGAAACCGACCACGGCCGTCAGCAGCACCAGCCCGACGTAGAACGGGGTGTTGTCGTGCGACCGGACTGCACTCATGCGCATGGCGTCGATCCGTTCCGGGAATGACGCACTCAACGCGGCGGCCGAGCGCCGCCGGCCACGCTAAGGCCGGGACCCACCCTGCGCGGGCGGCGGCGACCTCAGCCTTCCGCGCAGCGCGCGCACAGCCCGTGCACTTCCAGGGTCTGCGCCTGCGGCTTGAAGCCCAGCGCCTTGGCGCGGGCCTCCAACTGGTCCACCACCTCGCGGTCTTCCAGCTCCACCGCGCTATGGCACTGGTCGCAGATCAGGAACGGCACCGAATGGGCCGCGCTGTTGGGGTGGTGGCAGGCGACGAAGGCGTTGACCGACTCCAGCTTGTGCACGAAGCCATTGGCCATCAGGAAATCCAGCGCGCGATACACCGTGGGCGGCGCGTCGGCGCCGGCGCCCTTGGACTGGCGCACCATGTCCAGCAGGTCGTAGGCCTTGACCGGCTTGCCGGCGTCAGCGATCAGCTGCAGCACCCGCAGCCGGATCGGGGTCAGCCGCAGGCCGCGCTCGGTGCAGGCGCGCTCCACCGCCCGCACGAAGGCCTCGGCGCTGTCGACGTGGTGATGCGGATCGGTGCAGGCCTCGGCGTGGGCATGGACGTGCTTGGACATGGAATGACTCCGTTCGATCAGGCCGCTATGACCTTGGTGAGCGCCGCATCGATGCGTTTCAAGGCCTGCGCCTGTCCGGCCAGATAAACGGTGTGGGAGATATCCGGGCTGACCTGGGTGCCGGTGATGGCCACGCGCAGCGGCTGGGCCACCTTGCCCATGCCCAGTTCCAGCGCCGCGGCCACCTCGTGCAGCGCCTGAGAGACGGTCTCCACCGTCCACTCCGGCAGCGCGGCGAGCAGCTCGCGCGCCTTGGCCAGCGGCGCCTGCGCCCCGGCCTTCAGGTGCTTGGCCACCGCCGCCTCGTCGTAGGTCTCCAGCGGCCGGTACCAGACCACCGCCTTCTCGGCCATTTCCTTCAGGGTCTGCACGCGCTCGCGCAGGGCGATGACCACGTCCGCCGGCGCCGGGCCTGCCGACACGTCCAGGCCCAGCTTCTCCAGCTGGTAGACCAGGGCCGGGGCGATGGCCATGGCGCCCTCGCTCTTGAGGAAATGCTGGTTGACCCAGCCGAGCTTGGCCATGTCCAGGCGCGAGGCCTTGGAGTTGCAGTTGCGCACGTCGAACAGCGCGATCAGCTCGTCGCGGCTGAAGATCTCCTGGTCGCCGTGCGACCACCCCAGTCGCGCCAGATAGCTCAGCAGCGCCTCGGGCAGGTAGCCGGCGTCCTTGTACTGCATCACGTCGGCCGCACCGGTGCGCTTGGACAGCTTGGCGCCCTGCTCGTCCAGGATCATCGGCATATGGCCGAACTTCGGCACCGGCGCGCCGATGCCTTCATAGAGGTTGATCTGGCGCGGGGTGTTGTTGATGTGGTCATCGCCGCGGATGACCTCGGTGATGCCCATGTCCCAGTCGTCCACCACCACGGCGAAGTTGTAGGTGGGATAGCCGTCCGGACGGAACATCACCATGTCGTCCAGCTCGCTGTTGGCGATCTCGATGGGGCCCTTGATCAGGTCGTCGAACACCACCGTGCCTTCCAGCGGGTTCTTGAAGCGGATCACGCGGTTGGGGTCGTCCCGGTACGGCAGGCCGAGCTCGCGCGCCGCGCCGTTGTAGCGCGGCTTTTCCTGCCTGGCCATGGCGGCCTCGCGCATGGCGTCCAGCTCTTCCTTGGTCTCGTAGGCGTAGTAGGCCTTGCCATCGGCGATCAGCTGCTCGGCCACTTCCCTGTAGCGGGCGATGCGGTCGGTCTGGTAGATCGGGCCCTGGTCGTAGTCCAGGCCCAGCCAGTCCATCGCCTCCAGGATCGCGTCGATGGCGGCCTGGGTACTGCGCTCGCGGTCGGTGTCCTCGATGCGCAGCACGAACTCGCCGCCGCGGTGACGCGCTTCCAACCAGCAATACAGCGCGGTACGCGCGCCGCCGATGTGCAGGTAGCCGGTGGGACTGGGGGCGAAGCGGGTACGGCAGGTCATGAAGCGCTCGGGCACGACGGGAAACGATGAATTTTACCGGAGGGCGTGCGCGGGCGCCTGGATGCCCTCTCCGGTGCGTCGAGGGGATGCATTTGATATCGATTCTCATTATCTTAGACAAGCTTTCTACCATCCCCCCACGCCCCATGACCTTCCGCTTGCCCCTCGTGCTGGTCTGCCTCTGCAGCCTGGCTTCCCCGGCCCTTGGCTCGGAAGAACGTCTCAAGGATCCAGCCATCGACCTGGACGCGGTCAAGGTGACCGGCCAGCAGGCCGCCGGCTTCCTGCCACGTGGCGCGGCCTCCACCTCCAAGGGGGACACGCCGCCCGAGCGCCTGCCCTTCTCCGTCTCCGTGCTGACCCGCGCCCTGCTGGACAGCCAGCAGACCCGCAGCCTGGCCGACGCCCTGGGCAATGCCGCCGGCGTCACCCCGGGTGCCTTCGGTCGCCGCGGCTGGGACGATCTGATCATCCGTGGCCAGGTCGCGTCCGATTCCCTGTTCGTGGACGGCCTGCGCACGGCCTCGTCCAATCGCGTGGCCGAGCAGATGTTCGGCGTGCAGGACGTGGAGGTGTTCAAGGGGCCGGCCTCGCTGCTGTTCGGGCAGGTGCTGCCGGGTGGGCTGGTGAACATGGTCAGCCGCCGCCCGCAGGATCGGGCCTTTGTCAGCGGCGAGCTGCGCACCGGCAGCTACGGCCTGCGACAGGCCGGTGTGGATGCCAACACGCCGCTGGGTGCGCGCGCGGCGCTGCGCGTCAACGCGATGGCGATGAACAGCGAGGACCCCACCGATCACGTCACCTTCCGCGAGCGCTGGGTCGCGCCGGCGCTATCGCTGCAGCTGGGCGAGCGTACCGAGCTTATCGTGCTGGGCAGCCACCAGCAGCGCCGCTACCTGCGCCAGCAGGGGCTGCCATCGGAAGGCAGCGTGCTGGCCAATCCGAACGGCCAGATCCGCCGCGACCTGTTCACCGGCGAGCCCACGCAGCGTCCCTACGACGGCGAGCAGACCCGCATCGGCACGCTGATCGATCACCGTTTCGACAATGGCTGGCGCCTGCACAACGGACTGCGCTGGCAGGACTTCGACATCACCGGCGACTTCGTCAGCAACAACGGCATGGCCGCCAACCTGCGCACCCTGCGCCGCAGCGCGGTACATCAGGTCTGGGGCGGCGACACCCTGGTGCAGGACACTTACCTGTCCGGCACGCTGGGCCCCGAGGCGCTGCGCCATACCGTGACGCTCGGTGTGGACGCCTTCCGCACCCGTGAAATCTCCAGGCAGGCCACCTGCCGCGCCGGCACGCTGGATGTGTATGCGCCGGTCTACACCGGCATCGTCTGCCCGGCCAACTTCAGCCGCGACAACCTCAGCCAAGTGCGCTCGGGCGGCCTGTACCTGCGCGACCAGATCGAGATCGCCCGCCGCTGGCAGCTGTTGCTGGGCCTGCGCCACGATCGCAGCGAGGTGGCCACCGAGAACCATCTGACCGACACCCGCCAAGCCAGCCGCGACAGCGCCAACACCGGCTCGGCGGCGCTGATGTTCGAGGCCGCCGACGGCGTGCGCCCGTACGTCAGCTATGCCACCTCGTTCTATCCCAACACCGGCACCGACAGCGCCGGCCAGGGCTTCGATCCCGAACAGGGCCGCCAGCTGGAAGCCGGCATCAAGCTCGACCTGGCCGGCGGCCTGGCCAGCCTGACCGCCGCGGTCTATGACCTGCGTCGCCAGAACGTGCTGCAGTCCGACCCGGTCAACGACGGTTACAGCATCGCCGTGGGCGAGCAGCGCAGCCGCGGCGGGGAGCTCAACCTCACCGCCGATCTCGGCAGCGGCCTGAGCGTCAACGCCGGCTACGCCTATACCGACGCGCGGATCACCGACGATGGCGGCCAACCCGCCAACACGGTCGGCCAGCGCCTGAACAACGTGCCGCTGCACAGCGGCAACCTGTGGCTGCATTACGCCCCGGCGCGCGAGGGCGATGGCTGGAGCCTCAGCGGCGGCCTGCGCGCGGTGGGCCGTCGCGACACCTATGGCTACACCCTGCCCGGCTATGTCACCGCCGACTTCGGCGTGGGCTATCGGCTGGGGCGCTGGGACGCGGCGCTCAACGTGCGCAACCTGCTGGACAAGGACTACTTCGCCGGTGGCTTGCAGCGCGCGGTGGCGTTGGGCGACCCGCGCACGCTGCTATTCAAGGTGGGCTTCCGGTACTGAGCGCTCGGTGCGCCGTTGCCGTCGTGCCCTCCGGCAGGGCGATGCCGCTTAAGCAGGCAAAGCGTTTGCCGGCACGACGGCCAGCGCACCGGCTGAACCTGTGGTGCCGGACTGGCGCCGCAGGGGCTGCGCCGACCCAACACGGAAACAGCTCGCCAGCATGACCAGCCTGGGACAGCGGCTAGAATGCGCCGATGACCACGCTCTTCATCTCCGACCTGCACCTGGACGCCGAGCGTCCGCAGACCACCGCGCTGTTCCTGGAATTCCTGCAGCGCGAGGCCATGACCGCCGATGCGCTGTACATCATCGGCGACCTGTTCGAGGCCTGGGTCGGCGATGACGACCCTTCCGAGCTGGCCACCGAGGTCGCCCAGGGCCTGCGCGCGGTGTCCACCGCAGGCGTGCCGGTGTTCTTCATCCGCGGCAACCGCGACTTCCTGCTGCGCGAGGACTACGCCCGCCGCTGCGGCATGCGCATCCTGCCCGACCCCTCGGTGATCGACCTGTACGGCAAGCCGGTGCTGGTGCTGCACGGCGACCTGCTGTGCACCAGCGACGTGGCCTACCAGGCCTTTCGTGCGCAGACGCGCAACCCGGCCTGGCAGGAGCAGATGCTGTCCCAGCCGCTGGCCGTGCGCATCGGCTTCGCCAAGCAGGCGCGCGCGGCCAGCGCCGCGCACCAGGGCGGCATGAAGGACGGCGACCGCGCGCAGTACGAGACCCTCACCGACGTGACGCCGGAGGAAGTCGAATCGACCTTCGTGCGCTACGGCGTCGATACCATGATCCACGGCCACACCCACCGCCCCGCCGTGCATGAGCTGCAGATCGAAGGCCGTACCTGCCGGCGCATCGTGCTGGGCGACTGGTACGAGCAAGGCTCGGTGCTGCGCGTGACCGCCGAGGGCGATGACCTGCAGGTGCTGCCGCTGGCGTGACTGGCCGCGTGTGGAGCTTGCATGGCGTCGCGTGTTCGGCTGCCGGGTGTTTGCAAGCGTGTGCGCCGCCTGTGCAGGCGGGAGCGGGTCGGCTGCCTTGAAACCTTTCATTCCTCAGCCGACCTCTGTGGCAGCCGACTTTTGTGGGAGCGGCTTCAGCCGCGAAGAGGCTTTCTTGGGAAAGCTTCTTCGCGGCTGAAGCCCCTCCCACAGAAGACCCACGCACAGTCGGACCGATTCGCGCTCGACTTGCGCTTTGGGCCCCAGGTTCCAACAGTTCTTCCCAGGTCGATACCAGACAGCCCCACTCGCTTCGCACTAGCTCCCCGGCAAGCGCGGCGGCTCCAGCGCCACCAGCGCATCCAGCTCTTCCTGCTCGAACCCCGCCAGCAGGCGCGCCTGCACGTTGAACGGGCCACGCAAGTAAGGCCCGGCGTAATCGCGCAGCAGCTGCAGGAAGGTCGCGCGCGGCTCCACGCCCTGGCGCGCGCAGTACCAGCGATACCAGCGCGAGCCGGCGGCCACGTGCGGCACTTCCTCGCGCAGGATCAGCTCCAGGATCCGCACCGTCTCATCGTCGCCCAGCGCGCGCAGCTTGGCGATCATGCCCGGGGTGACATCCAGGCCGCGCGCTTCCAGCACCCGCGGCACCAGCGCCATGCGCGCCAGCCCGTCGTGGGCGGTCTTCTCGCACATCTCCCACAGGCCGTTATGCGCGTCGAAGTCGCCATAATCGTAACCAAAGGCCTGCAGGCGCCCGCGCAGCAACGCGAAATGTCGCGACTCGTCACGCGCCACACCAACCCAGTCGGCATAGAACGCATCAGGCAGGCCGCGAAAGCGATAGACCGCATCCCAGGCCAGATCGATGGCATTGAGTTCGATATGGGCGATGGCATGCAGGAACGCAGCACGTCCCTCGACGCTGCCCAGCCCGCGCTTGCGCAGATGGCGCGGGTGCACCAGCGCAGGGCGCGCTGGCCGGCCCGGCATGCCGATCGGCACAGGCGCCGGCGCGTGTGCCGGGATCGACAGCGCGCCGCGTGCGAACGCGGCGGCGTAATGCTGGGTCAGGGCCACCTTGTCCTGCGGATCGGCTGCGTCCAGGCACTGCCGGGCCGCGGAGAACACATCGCCCGCGGCCGTCTCCAGGCGCGTCATTCGACCGCGAGGGACAGATCGCCCACGGTCACGCCCGGCGGCAGGGCGGCGACCTGCGCATGGATCTGCCCGCTCAGCGAGAGATAGTCGGCCAGGGCGGTGGGCTCGAGCGCCGCGGTGTCACGCGCCCCGCCCAGCACCGGCGGGACCCGGAAGGCCCACACGCTGCCCTCCGGCAGGCGCGCGCCCTCGCGCAACAGCGGCGCCACCAGGTCGTAGCGAAAGCAATGCGCGACGAAATCGACATCGCCCAGGCGCTGCAGGAACTCACCCAGGTCGTCGGCGACCTTCTCCAGCACGCCATCGACGCAATCAAGGAAATACACGTCCTGCCCTTGCCCCAGCTGCACGAAGGCATCGCCGGCCACGCCCAGCATCAGCACCCGCGCGCCGGGCCCGGTGAGCCATTCCCAGTCCGCCAGCAAACTGGCGCGGTCCAGGTCCTGGTCCAACGCTACGCACAGGTCTTCCAGGGTGATCGTCATCGCCCGCGCGGCCCGGTCCGTCAGGCGCGGCGCTTGTGCTTGGCTTCATCCGAGCGCAGGGCCTGGATGCGCTCGAAATAGCCCGGCTCGATGCCGGTGATGTACTCGCCGTTGAAGCAGGACGAATCGAAGCGCGTCAGGTGCGGGTTGCCCTCGCGCACCGCGCTCTCCAGGTCTTCCAGGTCCTGGTACACCAGCCAGTCGCAGCCCAGGAACTCCTGGATTTCCTGCTCGCTGCGGTTGTGCGCCACCAGTTCCTCGGCCGCGGGCATGTCGATGCCGTAGATGTTGGGGTAGCGCACCGGCGGCGCGGCGCTGGCCAGGTAGACCTTGCGCGCGCCGGCATCGCGCGCCATCTGCACGATCTGTCGGCTGGTCGTGCCGCGCACGATGGAATCGTCCACCAGCAGCACCACGCGGTTGCGGAACTCCAGGTGGATCGGGTTGAGCTTGCGGCGCACCGATTTCACCCGCTCGCCCTGCCCCGGCATGATGAAGGTGCGGCCCACGTAGCGGTTCTTGACGAAGCCCTCGCGGTACTTCACGCCCAGCACGTTGGACATCTCCAGCGCCGCATCGCGCGAGGTGTCCGGGATCGGGATGATGGTGTCGATGTCGTGGTCCGGGCGCAGGCGCAGGATCTTCTCGCCCAGCTTCATGCCCATGCGCATGCGCGCCTTGTGCACGGACACGTTGTCGATCATCGAATCGGGCCGGGCGAAGTAGACGTACTCGAAGATGCACGGGGCATGGTCGGTGCTGGTGGCGCAGACCTCGGAGAACAGCTCGCCGCGGGCGGTGATCACCAGCGCCTCGCCCGGGCGCACATCGCGCACGCGCGCAAAGCCCAGGATGTCCAGCACCGAGGACTCGGAGGCGACGATGTACTCCTCGCCATCCACGTTCTCGCGCTTGCCCAGCACCAGCGGGCGGATGCCATGCGGGTCGCGGAAGGCCACCAGCCCCAGGCCCAGCACCACGCTGACCACCGCGTAGCCGCCGCGGCAACGGCGGTGCACGCCGGCCACCGCGCGGATCGCCGCTTCCGGGGTCAGCATGCGCTGCGCGTCCAGTTCGTGGGCGAACACGTTCAGCAGCACCTCGCTGTCCGAGTCGGTGTTGATGTTGCGCAGGTCGGCCTCGAACACCTGCTTGCGCAGGGCCTCGGTGTTGGTCAGGTTGCCGTTGTGCGCCAGGGCGATGCCGTAGGGCGAATTCACATAGAACGGCTGCGCCTCGTCCATGCCCTCGGACCCTGCGGTCGGATAGCGGCAATGGGCGATGCCCACCCGCCCCTCCAGCACGGCCATGCGCTTTTCGTCGAACACATCGCGCACCAGGCCGTTGGCCTTCTGCACGCGCAGGCGGGTGCCGTTGGCCGTGGCGATGCCCGCCGCATCCTGCCCGCGGTGCTGCAGCACGGTCAGGCCGTCATAGAGCTGACCGGCGACGTTCTGGTTTCCGACAATACCGACGATGCCACACATGGGGCGCGTTCTCCGCTGGCTGGGCTGTTGCTACTGGGAAGGAGGCCTTGCCTGGCCGTTGCCCTCGACCCGTGCCGGATCGGGGTGGCCCGGACGCACCTGCGCCGGATCCGCGATCGGGGTGGGCAGTGCCGGATCGGCCTGCGTCCCCTGCGGGGAAAGCGCGCCGTGTTCCCGGACCTGTTCGAGCGTCTGCGACATCAGTCGCTTCAACCCGTCGCCCTCAAGCCCCGATGCCTTGAGTGTGTCGTTCAGGCGTGCATTATCGCCTGCCAGCGGCAGCTTGCCCAAGTCCACTTTGCGAATCTGGTCAAGGTTCATGTTCGGCGCCTCCCAGCGCGGCAGCTGGGCGCGCATCCAGCCCGCGCCCGGCTCGATCACCGGCAGGATCCGCGACTGCTGCCAGGACGCCTCCCGGGTCAGCGGCGTGAAGCTCATCAGCACCACCAGCACCGCCGCCAGGAACCCACCCCGGACCAGCCCCAGGCCCAGGCCTAGCGCCCGGTCGGCCGCGCCCAGGCGGGTGGCCTGCACCGCGGTGCGCAGGACGTAGCCGATCAGCCCCACCACCACCAGCACCACCACGAAGGCCAGGGCGTAGCCGCCCAGGGACTGGGTCATGGTCGGGGCGCGGCCATCGGCCAGCCAGCGGGCGGCGTCGTTGCCGAACTGGAAGGACGCCCAGCCGGCCAGCAGCCAGGACGCGGTGCCCACCACGATGCCGACGAAGCCGCGCAGCAGGCCCAGCAGGGCCGAGATGCCGATGATCGCGCCCAGCAGCAGGTCGATCATGCCCACGCCCCCATGGCCGGGGCGACCGCGCGATGTGGCGATGGCAGCGGAAGCAACATGCGGGCAGGTGCGTCGTAGGCCATCTCATCCCCTCCCTGGGAACACAGCAGGCATCTCAGGGGTGCGGCCGGACCATGCCGTTGATGCCCAGCTTGGCCGCGATCTGCGCCTTCAGCGCGTCGGCCGCGGCGCGGTCGGCCACCGGGCCGGCCTTGACCCGGATCAGCGTGCCCTTGTCGGTGCGGACCGGCTCGGAAAAGGCGGAGAAGCCCGCGCCGCGCAGCTTGTCGCGCAGCGCATCGGCCTGGGCCTGCTGGCTGTAGGCGGCCAACTGCACGGCGAATCCGACGCCGCTGGCGGCCGGGGGAGGCGGCGGCTTGGGTGCCTCCACCGGCTTGGTCGCGGCCGGCGTACTGGCCGGCTTGGGCGCCTGCGCGGTTTCGGTCGGCGCCGGCTTCGGCGCCGGCGGCGGGGTGGCCGGCTTGGCGGCCGCCGTGGCGGCCGGCGGCGGGGCATCGGCATTGAGCGCGATCACCTGCGCGTTGACGTCGTTGCGGACCTGCACAGCCTTCAGGCGCACGATCTCGGCCTGGGCCTGGTCGGCATACGGCCCCACGCGCACGCGCCAGGCCGGCTTGCCATTGATCTGGTCCGGCGCGATGAAGCCCGGCAGATTGGCCTGGCGCAGGCGCTGGACCACCACGTCGGCGTCCTGGGCGCTGGCGTAGGCGCCAAAGCTGACCGCCCAGTTACCACCGGCGGTGGTGGCCGGCAGGGCGGGCTCGCTGGCGGCCTGGGCCTGCTGCGCCGGCTCGGCCAGGTCGGCCGCATCAGGGTTGCGCTCGGTGGTGGCCGCCGGCATGCCGGTGGCACCGCCCTGCGGCGCCGCGCCCGGCGGAGCCACCAGCGGCAATTCGCGGGTCTCGTATTCGCCCGAAGCCGGCGCGGCCGGCACGTCGGTAGACACGTTGGACACACCGCTGTCGGGCGCAGGTCCCTTGATCAGCATCGGCAGGAAGATCACGGCCAGTGCAATCAGCACCACGGCACCGATCAGGCGTTGTTTCAGCTTGGTGTCCATCAAGACCAGCGGCAGCGGGAGAACGCCGCACAGTATAAAGGCCCGTCCCCGGACCGCCGCCCTACTTGTGTGAATGCAGGGCGGCCAGCGCCTGACCCACGGTATGGAACGAGCCGAACACCAGCACCCGGCCGGCCGGGCCGGCCTGCGCCACCGCCGCCTCCACGGCCTGGGCCACGGTTTCGTGCAGCACCGCACGGCCCTGCAGCGTTGGCGCTCGCTGCAAGAGCTGCTCGGCCGACAGGCTGCGCGGGCCGGCGTCGTCGATCCCGGCCAGTTGCCAGCGGGCGATGTGCGGCGCCAGCGCCTGCACCACCTCCTCCACCGCCTTGTCCGCCAGCGCGGCGAACACCGCCACCGTTGGTCCCTGCACCGGGTGGGCCTGCAGCCAGTCGGCCAGGGCACGCGCGGCCTGCGGGTTGTGGCCCACGTCCAGACGGATCTCCACGCCGTCGCGCTCCAGGCGCTGCAGGCGGCCGGGCACCGTGGCCTGCGCCACCCCGCTGGCGAACACCGCCGGGGCCAGCGCTTCGCCACCGTCCAGCGCGCGCACCGCCGCGATCGCCGTGGCCGCGTTGGCCCGCTGCACCGGCGCGTCCAGCGGCAGCGCCGGCAGTTCCAGCTCGTAGCCGACTTCGCGCCAGCGCCAGCGGCCGTCCTCCAGGGGCTCATGGAAGAAATCGTTGCCGCCCTGGATGACCGCCGCGGCGATGGCGTAGGCATGGCGCAGCACGGTGCCGGGAATGCTCACCTCGCCCAGCACCAGCGGCTTCCAGGCACGGGCAATGCCGGCCTTCTCGCGACCGATGCTGTCGCGGTCCGGGCCCAGCCACTCGGTGTGGTCCACATCCACGGTGGTGATTACCGCCACGTCCGGATCGACCACGTTGACTGCATCCAGGCGCCCGCCCAGCCCCACTTCCAGGATCGCCAGGTCCAGCGCGCTACGCTGGAACAGCCACAGCGCCGCCAGCGTGCCGTACTCGAAGTAGGTCAGCGCGATCTCGCCGCGCGCGGCTTCCACCGCTTCGAAAGCCTCCACCAGCGCGGCGTCATCGGCCTGCGCGCCGTCGATGCGCACGCGCTCGTTGTAGCGCAGCAGGTGCGGCGAGGTGTAGGCGCCCACTTTCCAGCCCGCAGCTCGGCCGATGGCCTCGATGAAGGCCACGGTCGAGCCCTTGCCGTTGGTGCCGCCCACCGTGATCACCCGCGCGGCCGGGCGCTGCAGCCCTAGTCGCCCCGCCACCGCGCGCACGCGGTCCAGGCCCATGGCAATGGCCTGGGGGTGCTGGGCCTGGATATGGGACAGCCAATCGGCAAGGGCGCGGGGTGTGGACACGGCACGGCACGGCGGAAACTGGGCGGATATTGTGACCGCCACGCCGCCCAGGCGCGACGGCCGGCCTGGCCTGCTGCATCGCGCAAGCGATCACAGGTGAAACGATTCAAGCCCGCCCCTCTATACTTCGCCTCCTCTACGGTTGGGGTTCTTCGCACCATGGCGGACACGATGAAGGCGCTGGTCAAGCGCGAAGCGGGCAAGGGCATCTGGATGGAACAGGTGGCCAAGCCCACCCCCGGCCCCAACGAGGTGCTGGTCAAGCTGGAGAAGACCGCGATCTGCGGCACCGACCTGCACATTTACCTGTGGGACGAGTGGAGCCAGCGCACCATCACCCCTGGCCTGACCATCGGCCATGAGTTCGTCGGCCGCATCGCCGAGCTGGGCTCGGCGGTGACCGGCTACGAGATCGGCCAGCGCGTCTCGGCCGAGGGCCACATCGTCTGCGGCCACTGCCGTAACTGCCGTGGCGGCCGCCCGCACCTGTGCCCCAACACGGTGGGCATCGGCGTGAACCGCAACGGCGCCTTCGCCGAATACATGGTGATGCCGGCCAGCAACCTGTGGCCGATCCCGGACCAGATCCCGTCCGAACTGGCCGCCTTCTTCGACCCCTACGGCAACGCCGCGCACTGCGCGCTGGAGTTCGACGTGATCGGCGAGGACGTGCTGATCACCGGCGCCGGCCCCATCGGCATCATCGCCGCGGGCATCTGCAAGCACATCGGTGCGCGCAACGTGGTGGTCACCGACGTCAACGACTTCCGCCTGAAGCTGGCCGCCGACATGGGCGCCACCCGCGTGGTCAACGTGGCCAACACCTCGCTCAAGGACGTGATGGCCGACCTGCACATGGAAGGCTTCGACGTGGGTCTGGAGATGAGCGGCAACCCGCGCGCCTTCAACGACATGCTGGAATGCATGTACCACGGCGGCAAGATCGCCATGCTCGGCATCATGCCCAAGGGCGCCGGCTGCGACTGGGACAAGATCATCTTCAAGGGCCTGACCGTGCAGGGCATCTACGGCCGCAAGATGTACGAGACCTGGTACAAGATGACCCAACTGGTGCTGAGCGGTTTCCCGCTGGGCAAGGTGCTGACCCACCAGTTGCCCATCGACGACTTCCAGAAGGGCTTCGACCTGATGGAAGAAGGCAAGGCCGGCAAGGTCGTGCTGAGCTGGAACTGATGGGGCGAGGAGTGAATGGGAAAGGCGAGGAGTGAGGAGTGAGTAAATGCGGGATCGCCGCTTCGATCCGACCCGCCCACTCAACGGCCACCTCAACCTCGCTCCCGTCTTTCCTCACTTCGCTCCACCCGCTCCTCGCCTTTACTCACTCCTCACTCCTCTTCGCTCACTCCTCGCCCATGTCCCTGACCCAGCGCTACGCCGAGACCCTCGACGAAATCCGCGATGCCGGGCTGTTCAAGTCCGAACGCATCATCACCAGCCCGCAGTCGGCGCAGATCACCCTGGCCGATGGCCGCACGGTGCTGAACTTCTGCGCCAACAACTACCTGGGGCTGGCCGATCACCCGGACATCATCGCCGCGGCCAAGGACGCGCTGGACACGCACGGCTTCGGCATGGCCTCGGTGCGCTTCATCTGCGGCACCCAGGACCTGCACAAGCAGCTGGAAGCGCAGATCGCGCGCTTCTTCGGCACCGAGGACACCATCCTCTACGCTGCCTGCTTCGACGCCAACGGCGGCCTGTTCGAGCCGCTGCTGGGCGAGGACGATGCGATCATCTCCGATGCGCTCAACCACGCCTCCATCATCGATGGCGTGCGCCTGTGCAAGGCCAAGCGCTTCCGCTACGCCAACTGCGACATGGCCGACCTGGAGGCGCAGCTGCAGGCCGCCGATGCGGCCGGCTGCAAGACCAAGCTGATCACCACCGACGGCGTGTTCTCGATGGACGGGTTCATCGCCCCGCTGGATGAGATCACCGCACTGGCCGAGAAATACGGCGCCCTGGTGCACATCGACGAGTGCCACGCCACCGGCTTCCTCGGCAAGACCGGCCGCGGCTCGGCCGAGGTCAAGGGCGTGCTGGAGAAGATCGACATCATCACCGGCACCCTGGGCAAGGCCATGGGCGGCGCGCTGGGCGGCTTTACCACGGCGAAGAAGGAAGTCATCGAGCTGCTGCGCCAGCGCTCGCGCCCCTACCTGTTCTCCAACTCGCTGCCGCCGCATGTGGTGGCCGCCGGCATCAAGGCCTTCGAGATGCTCGAGGCGGCCGGCGAACTGCGCGAACAGCTGGTGGAGAACACCCGTTATTTTCGTGAGCGCATGACCGCGGCCGGCTTCGACATAAAGCCCGGCGTGCATCCGATCAGCCCGGTGATGCTGTACGACGCGCCGCTGGCGCAGCGATTCGCCGAGCGGCTGCTGGAGGAAGGCATCTACGCCATCGGCTTCTTCTTCCCCGTGGTGCCCAAGGGCCAGGCGCGCATCCGCACGCAGCTGAGCGCGGCGCACACGCGCGAACACCTGGATCGCGCCATCGACGCCTTCACCCGCATCGGCCACGAACTCGGCGTGCTCAAGCGCGACTGATGCGCAGCGCACTGCGCCGCAGGCTGCTGCTGGCGGCGCAGACCGACGCGCTGGCGCAGTTCGATGGTCAGCGCTGGCGCACGCGCTGCCTGCATTGCAGGGCGCATCTGGAGCTCAGTGCTCAGGGCGATGCCTTGGGCGTGACCTCGCTGGAACATGTCGTGCCCAGCGCCTGGTTCGGGCGACCCGCCGCACGGGCGCTGACCTCGCAGGTGGGGGACCAGGACGATGACGCCCGCAACCTCGCCCTGGCCTGCGCCAGCTGCAATCACGCCAAGGGCCGGCGCCAGGATGCGCGCGGGCCTGCCGATCCGCGCGCCTTCGAGATCGTCAGCCGTCTGCTGGCCACGCGCCTGGCGCGCTGGCGGGCGCTACCGGAGGCTGAGCGAGCGCGCTGAGCTCGCCGGCCTCGAGCAGGCGCCACTGCCCCTTCGGCAGCGCCCCCAGGTGCAGCGCGCCGATGGCCACGCGCACCAGGCGCAGCACGCCGATGTCGAAGGCCTCGAGCAGGCGGCGGATATGCCGGTTGCGGCCTTCATCCAGTACCACTTCGATCCAGCTGTTGCGTTGCCCGCTGCGCAGCAGCCGCACCGACACCGCGCGCAGCACCGCTTCATCCACACGGGCGCCTGCCTGCAGCTGTTGCAGCAGCGCCGGGTCGGGCACGGCGTCGATCTGCACGTGGTAGGTCTTGAGCACCCCGCCCTGCGCATCGGTGATGCCCGCGGCCCATTGCGGATCGTTGCTGAAGAGCAGCAGCCCTTCGCTGGCCTTGTCCAGGCGCCCGACCGGCGCCAGCCAGGGCAGGCCGGTCTCGCGCAGGCAGCTGTAGACGGTGTCTCGCCCCTGTTCGTCGCGCGCGGTGGTCACCAGGCCCCGCGGCTTGTTCAACATCAGGTAGTGGCGGTGCGGCGCGTCCAAGGCCTGCCCATCCACGCTCACCACCTGGCGCCCGGCCACCACCGGAAACTCCGGGTCGCGCACCACGCGCCCGTCCACCTGCACCCGTCCCTCGCGGACCCAGGCGGCCGCCTCGGTGCGCGAGCACAGGCCATGCTTGGAAAGCACCCGCGCCACCCCATGCCGCGGCGCCTGCACGCCCGCGGCCGCCGTGGCGCCGACAGCAGAAGGCCGCCGTCCTTGCGGACGACGGCCCTGGGGCTTGCGCGTGGTCATGCGGACCGCAGCGTCAGCATCAGTCCTTCTTTTCCGGCTGTGCGGCCGGCGCGGCCTCGGGCGCTGCTGCGGCGGCGGGCTTGACCACGTTGCCCTTGGCCACGCGCACGCCACGGGACTTCATCCAGGCATCGAACTCCTCGGCCGTCATGCGCTTGCCGTTCTGGTTCATGTCAAAGCGCCACGGACCGTTGTCGAATTGGGTCTTGGGCTTGTAGCCCGCATCGGCAGTTGCCGCCGCGGCGGGTGCGGCCATCGCGACATTGCAACCCTCCAGCTTCAGCCGCTGCAACACGCGATCCACGGATTGCGATTCGTCGGCCGGCTGCGCCAGCACGCCGCTGGGTGCGCCCAGCTGGGTGGTGTTGGCGAACAGCTCGGGCGCCACCGGCTGCAGGATCGTGGTGCGGGCCGGCGTCGGCTGCGGGGACAGGGCATTGCAGGTGTCGGCGTAGGCGGCGGGCGCCATCAGGAAAAGCGAAGCAGCGAAAAGCGCGACACGCATGTCGATTGATCCGGGCAGGTGGTGCCCGGAAGTGTAAGAAACCCGGGCCTCGGCGATCAACCACTGCTGCATGTTTTTTATGCAAATCCCTGAAATAAAAGGATGAATACGCTGCGCTCGCATCGCTGTGCGCAGCAGCTCGCGCCGGGCCCGATCAAACGAACGCACAAAAGAAAAGCCTGGCTTGCGCCAGGCTTTTCCATATCACAGCTGGGCCGGTGTGCTGGCCCGTCCGGAACCTTAGTTCTGGACGTTCAGCTCGGTACGACGGTTACGCGCACGGCCTTCGGCGGTGTCGTTGGTGTCGATCGGGCGGCTCTCGCCGTAGCCGATCGGACCGACCAGACGCGAAGCGTCCACGCCGTTGCTGGTCAGGTAGTCGTACACGGTCTTGGCGCGACGCTCGGACAGCTTCTGGTTGTAGGCGTCGGTACCGACCGAGTCGGTGTGACCGGCGACTTCGACCTTCAGCTCGGGGTAGCGCTTCAGGATCTCGGTGGCCTCGGACAGGATGCTGACGGCATCCGGACGCAGGGTGGCCTTGTCGAAATCGAAGTTCACGCCCTTCAGGTCGATCGAGACCGGCACCGGGCAGCCGTCCGGACCGATGGTCTGGCCAGCCTGCGAACCGGGGCACTTGTCGTCGCAGTTGTTCACGCCGTCACCGTCGTCGTCCAGATCGGCGCAGGTGGTGGTCGGCGGCGGCGGCGGCGGCGGCGGAGCGGCTTCGGCGCGGGTGCCCAGCGGGATCACGACGCCGACCGAGGCCAGCACGTCACCGAAGTAATCTTCGTCCGGAGCGGCAACGCTCTGGTCGTCAAAGGAAGCGCGGTAGGCGACCTCGGCGCGCACGCCGACACGCTTCTCCAGGGTGGTCTGCAGACCGACGCCGACCTTGGCGGCGAAGTTGCCGTCCTTGCGGTCGATCGGGCCGCCGATACCGGCCGAGTACTCTTCCTCAGAGCGCTGGTAGCCCAGGCCCATCAGCACGTAGGGGTTCCAGCCACGGCCTTCGGAGATGAAGTGGCGACGCAGATCCAGCGAGGCGCCGTACTGGCTCCAGTTCAGATCCTTGTTGGCTTCGAAGTTCGGGTTCTGATAGTTCAGTTCGAAATCCAGCGACCAGTTCGGGCTGACGAACTTGCCCAGGCCGATGCTGCCGAACGGCGCGTCGTCGGTCAGACGGTCGCTGTCCTGGAAGTTGTAACCAACGGCGCCGGTCAGGTACCAACGATCATCGAAATCGGTCTCCTGAGCGGAGGCGGCGTGCGCAACGCTCATGCCGGCAATCAAGGCGGCGCAGAGGAGTTTCTTGTTCATGTATTGCTCCTAGAAAAATCGAGGATGGACTCAATCAGCAGCTGTCGATGGTTCAAGGCAGGCGAATGCTTGCTTGCCGGCCGGCCATGTCCCGCACGCCAACGGGGCGCACACTAGCCACGCAGTCGTGAAGGCTGTGTTAACAGGCATCTAACAAACCTGGGGCCGGTTCGGCACTTTTCTGCCCCTACGGACGGCCCGCAGACAGGAAGATCAAGATGCTCCGCCCGCCCGCGCGCCACACAACTTATTGTTTTGAAACGCCCTTGAGCGACTCTACCCGCGGCTGGGAAATCCCCGCCAAGCTAGATGAACGCATTCTGACGCAAGCGCCAATTCAGGGAACTCTACGCCATGCAAGCGCTTTGTGCGCACTCCAACGCTTTCTTGGCCTGTCCATAACGAAAGCGCGAGCCGAGCCCTGCTTGCGGAACATACCCGGCTTGGGCGCTTCCATCGAAGCGGCGACCAAGGTCGTGCTTGCCCCGTTGCGGGCCTTCCGGCATCGTTCGCGCATTCCGTACGCAAGCGTATTGACACATGAATCGCCAGCCCGCCGCTTCCGCCCTGCCCGCGAGCGAGTCTCCTTCCCCGTACCCGCACCTGTTCCAGCCACTGGATCTGGGCTTCACCACGCTGCGCAACCGCATCCTGATGGGCTCCATGCACACCGGACTGGAAGACCGCATTCGGGATTTTCCGAAACTGGCGGCCTACTTCGCCGAGCGCGCCGCGGGCGGCGTGGGGCTGATCGTCACCGGCGGTTTCGCGCCGAACGTGCGCGGTTGGCTCAAGCCCTTCGGCGGCAAGCTGTCCTGGCCCTGGGAAGCGCGCCCGCATCGGCAGCTGACCCAGGCCGCGCACGCCCACGGGGCGCGCATCTGCCTGCAGCTGCTGCATGCGGGGCGCTATGCCTACCACCCCTTCAGCGTGGCGCCTTCGGCGATCCAGGCGCCGATCAATCCTTTCAAGCCCAGGGCGCTGTCCTCCCGCGGCGTCGAACGCCAGATCGATGCTTACGCGCGCTCGGCGCAGCTGGCGCGCCAGGCCGGTTACGACGGCGTGGAGCTGATGGGCTCGGAGGGTTACTTCATCAATGAGTTCACCGCCCCGCGCACCAACAAGCGCAACGATGCCTGGGGTGGCGATGCCAACCGGCGCATGCGCATGGCGGTGGAGATCGTGCGCCGGGTGCGCGAGGCCTGTGGCCCGGACTTCATCATCATCTACCGGCTCTCGCTGGTGGATCTGGTGGAAGGCGGCAATGCCTGGGAGGACATCGTGGCCCAGGCACGGGCGGTGGAATATGCGGGCGCGAGCATCATCAATTCCGGGATCGGCTGGCACGAGGCGCGTGTGCCGACCATCGTGACCTCGGTGCCGCGCGCGGCCTTCGTCGATGTCACCGCCAAGTTGAAGCCGCATGTGCAAGTGCCGCTGGTGGCGACCAACCGCATCAATATGCCGGAGGTGGCAGAAGGCATCCTGGCCGCGGGCAAGGCCGACATGGTGTCGTTGGCGCGGCCCCTGCTGGCCGATCCGGAGTGGGCCAACAAGGCCCGCAGTGGACAGGCGCAGCGCATCAATACGTGCATCGCCTGCAATCAGGCCTGCCTGGACCATGTGTTCGAGAACAAGCGCGCCAGTTGCCTGGTCAATCCGCGCGCGGCGGCCGAGACCGAATTGAACTACCTGACCACCACGACACCGCGCCGCATCGCCGTGGTCGGCGCCGGGCCGGCGGGACTGGCCTGCGCAAGCGTGGCCGCGCAGCGCGGGCACGCGGTCACTCTGTTCGATGCCGCTGCCGAGATCGGCGGCCAGTTCAACTATGCCAAGCGCATCCCCGGCAAGGAGGAGTTCCACGAGACGCTGCGCTACTTCCAGCATCGACTGGAGGAGACCGGCGTTGCCGTGAGGTTGAACCAGCATGTGGATGCAGCGGCGCTGCAAGGATTCGATGTCGTGGTGCTGGCCACCGGCATCAGCCCACGCACGGTGAGCTTCCCGGGCAGCGACCACGCCAAGGTGGTCAGCTATGTGGACGTGCTTTCCGGCAAGGTGAAGGTCGGTGCGCGCGCGGCGCTGATCGGTGCCGGCGGCATCGGCTTCGATGTGGCCGAGTTCCTGGCCCATGAAGGTCCCTCGCCCAGTCTGGATGCCGGGCGCTGGATGCGCGAATGGGGCGTGGACCCGGCGTTCGAGGCGCCCGGCGGGTTGCTTGCGCCGGAGCCGGAACCGCCGGTACGCGAGCTGTGGCTGCTGCAGCGCACCGCGGGCAAGCCCGGCGCGCGGCTGGGCAAGACCAGTGGCTGGGTGCACCGCGCCACATTGAAAGCCAAGGGCGTGCGCATGCTGGGCGGCGTGGACTACCAGGGTGTGGACGATGAAGGACTGCACCTGCAGATCGACGGACAGCACCAGGTGCTGGAGGTGGATCACGTCGTGGTCTGCGCAGGCCAGGAGCCGCGCAGGGAATTGCATGCGGCGGTGCAGGCGCTTGGGTGCGAGGTGCACCTGATCGGCGGCGCCGACGTGGCCGCCGAGCTGGATGCCAAACGCGCCATCGCGCAAGGCAGTCGCCTGGCCGCGAGTCTGTGAGGGCAAGCCAGCAACGCTTGGTGGGCGCGGTGAAAAGTGCGGCGCATCACGAATTCGAGGCCATCGAACGGCCACCAAGTCAAGCCGGACCGTTCAGTCCGTGTTGGGAACCGCGCCCGTACCGTGCGCCAACTTTCTCACCGGCCCGCCACCCAGTACGGCGAGCCGGTTCGGTCTCCCTCCTCGATTGAGACCGAACACCGGGCAGCCCGCGTGTTGGCTGCCTCCCCATGACGCCCTGCCACGTCATCGGCCTTCCCCAGCTTGTTATGGGGTTGGACACGATGCTGTGGCCAAGACGGAGCAAGGAGTCTCATGAAACTGGCCTGGATCCTGTGGTTGTCGCAATTGCTGCCGCAACCCGCCGCCGATTCGCTGTGCCTTTCCACCACGGTCTACCTGGAAGCGCGCGACCAGTCCGTCCGCGGCCAGCAGGCCGTCGCCGAAGTCGCCCTGCGCCGCCTGGAAAGCGGCCTGTGGGGCAACTCGATGTGCGATGTGGTCACTGCGCGCAAGCAGTTTGCCCCCGCCCTGGTCTCGCCCGGCACGCGCCTGGGCAATTCCAATGCATGGAACCGCTCGGTCGATGTCGCCCTCAAGGCGGAGCAGAACTGGGCGCTGCCGGCGGGCGAGCGCAAGGAGATCGTGCCGGGGGCGAGTCACTTCGCCGCCCACGCCATCGCCAGCCCGAGCTGGCGTAACTCCTACCAGGTGGCGACCATTGGCGATCACACGTTCTATCGCGTACAGAAGCTGAGCCCTCGTTCTTCCTGACCCACGCCTGCGACTTGCCGCGATAACGCGATGCCCGGCCTGCTTGCCGGGCATCTTCGTTTTGGTCAACGTATCTTCCGCACCGAAGATCAGCCGCCTGCAAAGAGCAGCGTCGGCAGGTGCGATGCGCATGTATCAACCCGGAGATGCCATGCAGATGCGAGTTCGCATCGGCGTCGATGCATGTCCGCACGTGTTTTCGGCGACGAGCCAAGTGCACATGCCGCATAGAAGCGGCTTCAGCTGCGCACTGACTGGCCCGGCAGAGTGACTTCGCGGCGAAGCGGAATCGAATCTGCTCTTTTCACCAAGACCAAGCTGCGTGCGCTTTGTTCTGTGGGAGCGGCTTCAGCCGCGAATGGGCTTGCCCGGTAAAGCCCCATTCGCGGCTGAAGCCGCTCCCCTAGGATGTATCAAGATGGCTTGGAACTTCCGCAACTTGCCGCGCTGGCATCGCGGTGGCAATGCCAGCGGCTATGCTCGGCAACCTTTTCCGCCATCGAGAGATTTCAGCATGAAGCTGTACACCAAGCCCGGTGCCTGTTCGACCGCCGACCACATCGCGCTGCAATGGTCCGGCCTGCCGTTCGAGTTCCAGGCCTTGAATGCCGAGGAGATGAAGGCGCCGGCTTACCTGGCGATCAATCCGGCCGGCAGCGTCCCGACCCTGGTCGATGGGGACTTCGTGCTGACGCAGAACGCGGCCATCCTGGGCTACATCGCCGATCTGGCCCCGCAGGCCGGCCTGAGCGGCGATGGCTCGCCGCGGCAGCGGGCCGAGGCGCAGCGCTGGCTGTCCTTCGTCAATGCCGATCTGCACCCGGCCTTTACCCCGATGTTCGGGCCGGCCCGGTTCCTGGCCGATGCCGCGCAGCACGATGCCTTGCGTGCCACGGCGCGCGAGCGCGTGCGCACGCTGTTCGCGCGCGCCGAGGCGCAGCTGCAGGGACGCGACTGGCTGACCGGTTTCCGCAGCGTGGCCGACCCGTATCTCTACATCACCTTGCGCTGGGCCGAGCGCACCGGCGTGGACCTGTCGGACATGCCCAACCTGGCCGCGTTCCGCGCGCGCATGGACGCCGATGCCGGCGTGCAGGCCGCACTCAAGGCCGAAGGCGTGATCTGAAGCGCGGCGTCAGCCCACGCATGAACAAGGCCGCTCACGCGGCGTTGTTCGTTTGCGCCCTGCCCGTGCGCCCGGCACGGGCCTGCCGGCTTATTGCACGGTGAAGCTGCCATGCGCGCCATCGGCTTCGGCCGAGGGCGCGACCCACACGTCGAACACGCCGGCTTCCACCACCGGCTTGAGGTCCCAGCCGATGAAGGCCAGGTCCTGCCCGCGCAGCGTGAAACGCACGGTCTGCGAGGCACCGGCGGCCAGGGCGACCTTGCGGTAGTCCTTCAGCTCGCGCACCGGGCGGGTGATGCTGGCGGCGCGGTCGTGCACATAGAGCTGCACCACCTCCTCCACCGCGCGCGTGCCGCGGTTGCGGACTTCGGCCGAGACTTCGATGGTGCCGTCTGCCGCCATCGACTTGCCGCTGAGCGTGAGCTTGCCGTACTCGACATCGCCGTAGGTCAGGCCGTGGCCGAAGGGAAACAGCGCGCTGTTGGGGATGCCGCGGTAGTGCGTCTTGAACGGCTCCAGCTTCTCGCCCTCGGGGTTGGGACGACCGGTGGGCTTGTGGTCGTAGTAGTACGGCACCTGCCCCGGCTGGCGCGGGAAGCTGACCGGCAGGCGGCCCGAGGGGCTGGCTTCGCCGAACAACACATCAGCCAGCGCCTGCCCTGACGCCGAGCCCAGGAACCAGCTCACCAGGATCGCAGGCGCCTCCAGCGTGGCCCCCTCCAAGGCCAAGGCGCGGCCATTGCTGAGCACGATCACCAGCGGCTTGCCGGTGGCGGCGACCGCTTCGATCAAAGCCTGCTGCGGGGCCGGCATGACGATGGCCGTGCGCGACTGCGCCTCGCCCGATTGCTGCAGCGATTCGCCCACCGCCATCACCACCACGTCGGCATTGTTCGCCGCGGCCACCGCCTCTTCCACGCCGCCGGGCAAGGCCTCTTCGAAATCGCTGCCATCGACCACGGTCAGCTGCGAGGCATCGGCCATCAGCCCGCGCATGCCGGTGGCCAGGTCGGCCTTGCTGTCATCACCGGCGAACAGCACCCAGGGGCCGCGCGTCTGCTCCCAGTTGCGCGCCATCGGACCGATCAGCGCAATGCGCTGGCCGCTGCGCTTGAGCGGCAGCAGCTTGCGCTCGTTCTTCAGCAGCACCACCGACTTGACCGCCGCCTCGCGGGCCAGCGCCAGCGTTTCCGGCGTGCGCTGCGCAGCCTGGGCGCGCTTGCGGTCCATGCGGTGATAGGGGTCGTCGAACAGGCCCAGCGCCGCCTTGAACTGCAGCACACGGCGCACCGCGGTGTCGACCTTCTCCAGCGGCAGCTTGCCCTCGCGCACCAGTTCGGGCACGTACTTCAGGTACAGCCCGCTCTGCATGCTCATGTCCACGCCGGCCAGCAGCGCCAGGCGCGCGGCGTCCTTCTCATCGGTGGCGTAGCCGTGCAGGATCAGCTCGTTGTCGCCGGTGTAGTCCGACACCACCAGCCCGCTGAAATTCCACTCACCACGCAGCACCTGGTCCAGCAGCCAGGCATTGCCATGCGCGGGCACGCCGGAGATCTCGTTGAAGGCGGCCATCGTGGTGAGCGCACCGGCATCGAAGCCGGCCTGGAACGGCGGGAAGTAGGTCTGGCGCAGCGTGCGCTCGGACACGTCGACCGTGTTGTAGTCCAGGCCGCCTTCAGCGGCGCCATAGGCCGCAAAATGCTTGGGACATGCTGCCACCGCGTCGTTGCGAGCGATGCCATCGCCCTGGAACCCGCGCACGCGCGCCTGGGCCATGCGCTTGCCCAGCAGCAGGTCCTCGCCACTGCCCTCCACGCTGCGCCCCCAGCGCGCGTCGCGGGCGATATCCACCATCGGCGCGAAGGTCCAGTCGATGCCGACCGCACTGGCCTCCAGCGCCGCGGCACGGGCGGTGCGGCGTGCCAGGTCCGGATCGAAGCTGGCGGCCTCGCCCAGCGGCACCGGGAAGATGGTGCGGAAGCCATGGATGACGTCGGCCGCGAACAGCATCGGAATCTTCAGCCGGCTCTTCAGGGCCTCGCGCTGCAGCTGGCGATGCCAGTCCACATCCGAGCCGTTGAACACGCCAGTCAGGTGCCCGGCACGCGCCTCGGTGAGCTGCTGACCGGTGCGCTGCTGGGCGGCGGCAGGATTGGCCGCGGCCGCTTCCTTGCTGGTGAAAGAAGAAGCCATCAGCGTCAGCTGACCGGCCTTCTCTTCCAGCGTCATCTTGGCGATCAAGCCATCGATGAAGGCCGAGCGCTCGGCGTCGGCCATCGGCCCCAGGGCCAGGCCCATCGGCATGCGCGACATCAGGGCAAGGGAACTGGCGCCAAGCAGCAGCGAGCGGCGCGTCATACGGGCTTTCATGGGGCATCCTTGGGCAAGCGGCACGGCCGCGAGCGCGACCGGTGAAAACGTTTACGGTAACCACCGCCCCAGGCGAAGGCATGACGCACTGCAGCGAAAACGCGCCGACCTACTGTTGACAAGCGTCGAGCGCCATCGCCGGGCGGCCGATACTGCCCTACAAAGCGGCGATTCAACGAAACGCCGCTTGCGCCTGATCGAGACCGGACCTGCGCTCAGCGCTGGTCGATCGGCACGAAGGTCTGATCTTCCGGGCCGGTGTAGTTGGCGCTGGGGCGAATGATCTTGCCGTCGATGCGCTGCTCGATCACATGCGCGCTCCACCCCGCGGTGCGGGCGATGACGAACAGCGGCGTGAACATCGCCGTCGGCACCCCCATCATGTGGTAGCTGACCGCGCTGAACCAGTCCAGGTTGGGGAACATCTTCTTGATGTCCCACATCACCGACTCCAGGCGCTCTGCGATGTCGTACATCTTCATGCTGCCCTGCTCTTCGGACAGCTCCCTGGCGACCTGCTTGATGACCTTGTTGCGCGGATCGCTGACGGTGTAGACCGGGTGACCGAAACCGATGACCACCTCCTTGCGCTCCACCCGCGCGCGGATGTCGGCTTCGGCCTCGTCCGGGCTGTCGTAGCGCTTCTGCACTTCGAAGGCCACTTCATTGGCGCCGCCGTGCTTAGGCCCACGCAAGGCGCCGATGCCGCCGCAGATGGCGCTGTACATGTCGCTGCCGGTGCCGGCAACGACACGGCTGGTGAAGGTCGAGGCGTTGAACTCATGCTCGGCATACAGCACCAGCGAGGTGTGCATGGCCTTGACCCAGGACTCGGCCGGCTTCTTCCCGTGCAGCAGGTGCAGGAAATGCCCACCGATGGAGTCGTCATCGGTCTCCACCTCGATGCGCTTGCCGTTGAAAGCGAAGTGATACCAGTACAGCAGCATCGACCCGAGGCTGGCCATCAGCTTGTCGGCGATGTCGCGCGCACCGGGATGATTGTGGTCGTCCTTCTCCGGCAGCACGCAGCCGAGCACCGACACGCCGGTACGCATGACATCCATCGGATGCGCGCTGGGCGGCAGCTGTTCCAGCGCGGTCTTCACCGCCGCAGGTAAGCCGCGCAGCATCTTCAGCTTGGCCTTGTAGCCGCGCAGCTCGGCCTTGGTCGGCAGCTTGCCATGCACCAGCAGGTAGGCGATTTCCTCGAACTCGCTCTTGGCCAGGTCCAGGATGTCGTAGCCGCGGTAGTGCAGGTCGTTGCCGCTGCGTCCCACGGTGCACAGAGCGGTGTTGCCCGCCGGGGTCCCGGACAGGGCGACGGATTTCTTGGGCTTGAAGCCGGTGGCGGTGGTGGTGTCTGACATGGTGTTTCCTCCCGATGGTGGCATTGACGCGTCAGCGCTGGTCCGACGGCGGTGTGCGCTGGGCCAGCAGCTGCTGCAGCATCTGGATCTGCTGGTTTTGCAGCTCCACCAGCGCGGCCCAGTCCTGCTCGCGCAGCTGGTTGAGCTTTTCGTGTACCTGCAGGATCTCCAGCTCGGCCTTCACGTTGACCTGGTAGTCGTTCTCCGCGCGCAGGCGGTCGGCCGAGGCCTGCCGGTTCTGGCTCATCATGATGATGGGCGCCTGGATCGCCGCCAGGCACGACAGGCACAGGTTGAGCAGGATGTAGGGGTATGGATCGAAGGCCTTGGCCAGCACCAGGCTGTTGAGCGCCATCCACACCGCCAGGAACACGCCGAAGGCGATGATGAAGCGCCAGCTGCCGCCCACCGCGGCGACCTTGTCGGCCACGCGCTCGCCGAAGCTGCGGCCCTGATCGAACTCCCGGTCGACATTGCGCGCGACCTGGCGCCGCGAAATGAAGCGCTCCACGATCGCGCGTTCTTCTTCCTGCAGGGTGTCCAGCTCGCGCTGCAGCAGCTGGCGGGCGGTCTGGCGCCGGTCGATGCGGCTACGGTGCCTGGATTCGGAGGTCGGCGGGTGCGGCGTGTTCATGGCGTGCGCGATCGCGGGCTGGGGGGAGGCCGATCATGCGCGCTTGGTGGCGAACAATGCATCCAGCTTGCCTTCGAAGGCGTGGTAGCCGATGCGCTCGTACAGCTCCTCGCGGGTCTGCATGGTGTCGATGACCGCCTTCTGGTGGCCCTCACGACGGATGCTTTCGTAGACCTGCTCGGCGGCCTTGTTCATGGCCCGGAACGCCGACAGCGGATACAGCTGGATCCCGACGCCGACACTGGCCAGCTCCTCGCGCGTGAACAAGGGGGTGGCCCCGAACTCGGTGATGTTGGCCAGCACCGGCACCTTCACCGCCTCGACGAAACGGCGGTAGGTCTCCAGGTCGTAGGAGGCCTCGGCGAAGATGCCATCGGCACCGGCTTCAACGCAGGCGATGGCGCGCTCGATGGCCTTGTCCACGCCCTCGACCTGGATCGCATCGGTGCGCGCGATCAGGAAGAACTGCGGATCGGTCTTGGCATCGGCCGCGGCCTTGATGCGATCGACCATCTCGGCCTGGGAGACGATCTCCTTGCCTGGGCGGTGCCCGCAGCGCTTGGCGCCCACCTGGTCCTCGAGGTGGCAGGCGGCCGCGCCAGCCTTGATCAGCGACTTCACCGTACGCTCGATGTTGAAGGCGCTGGCGCCGAACCCGGTATCGATATCCACCATCAGCGGCAGGTCGCAGACATCGGTGATGCGGCGGGTGTCGATCAACACGTCTTCCAGCGTGTTGATGCCCAGGTCCGGCATGCCCAGCGAGCCGGCGGCCACGCCGCCGCCGGACAGGTAGATCGCCTTGTAGCCGGCGCGCTTGGCCAGCAGCGCGTGGTTGGCGTTGATCGCGCCGATCACCTGCAGAGGGGACTCGGCGGCCAGGGCGGCGCGGAAGCGCGCGCCTGCGGACGGGATGGACATGGGGCCTCCTTCGAACTTGCACGGTGCCGCCGGTGCGGCAGGACGGCGAGGAATCTGGCACTCTTCAACACGTTGATCAATCTTGATTCCATCAATCAACGCATCTTCATGGCCGACGATCTCATCCCTGCCCGCGAAGCCTGCCGCATCCTTGGCATCAGCGCGGCCACCCTGTATGCCTATGTCAGCCGCGGGCTGCTGGAATCGCGCCCTGGCGCCGAGGCGCGCAGCCGCATGTACCGCAGGCAGGACGTGGAGCGCCTGCTGCAGAACAAGCGCGCGGGCCGCGGCGCAGCCCGCGGGGCGGCGCAGAGCCTGGACCGCGGCCTGCCGGTGATGGAAACGCGGATCTCGCTGATCCGCCCCGAGGGGCCCTACTACCGCGGGCGCTCGGCCATCGCCATGGTGCGCGACGGGGCGAGCCTGGAGGACACCGCACGCCTGCTCTGGGATTGCGAAGACGATGACCCCTTCCAGGCGCCGCCAGCGCCGTGGCCGGCGGTGGTGCGCGCCATCGCCCAGGATGCCGCGCTGCCGGCGCTGGAACGCACGCTGGCGGTGACGCCGCTGCTGGCGCTGCAGGTGCGCCACTCGTTCAACCAGTCGGCGCAGGTGCGCCGACAGATCGCGGCGGACCTGCTGCGACACAACGCCGCCCTGCTGATCGCGCGCGCGCCCGATGCCGCGCCGGTGCATCTGCAGGTGTCCCAGGCCCTGTGCCCAGGCGATCCCCGCTTTGCCGAGCTGGTGCGCGCGGCCCTGGTGCTGTGCGCCGATCACGAACTAAATGTCTCGGCCTTCGCCGCACGGGTGGTGGCCTCCACCGGCGCGCATCTGCATGCCACCGTGTGCAGTGGATTGGCCGCCCTGTCCGGGCCACGCCATGGCGGCGCCACCGCACGCGCCTATGCCGTGATCGAAGGCGGCGCCCAGGCGCTCGCCCAGCGCTGGCAGCACGGCGAGGACCTGCCCGGTTTCGGCCACGCGCTGTATCTGCAGGGCGATCCGCGCGCGGCCGAGCTGCTGGCGCTGCTGCGCCATGCCGACCTGCCGCGCATGGCGCAGCTGGAGGCTGTCATCGCACGGGCGGGCGAGGTCAGCGGCCTGCAGCCCAATGTCGACCTCATGCTGGCCGCGATCTGCTGGCTGCACGGCCTGCCCGCCGCGCCCGCGCTGACCCTGTTCGCTACCGGCCGCCTGGCCGGCTGGCTGGCCCACGCGCTGGAGCAGCAGAGCCTGGGCAAGTTGATCCGGCCGCGTGCGCGGTACGTGGGCGTGGAGCGAGGAACGAGTGCGGTGGAGCGAGGAACGAGGAACGAGTGAAAAGCCGGCGCTCCTGCCTTCACTCGTTCCTCGTTCCTCTCCACTCGTTCCTCGTCTTCAACTCCCCGCATCCGGCCCACGCGACAACGCCCGGCGCACTTCTTCCAGCGCATTGGGATCGTCCAGCGTGGACAGGTCGCCGGGGTCGCCGCCCTGGGCCAGGGCCTGGATGGAACGGCGCAGCAGCTTGCCCGAGCGCGTCTTGGGCAAGGCGTTGACGATGTAGACCCGCGCCGGGCGCGCCACCGCGCCCAGGTGGTCGACCACGATCTTGCGCATGCCATCGGCCGCGGCGCTGCGCGCCTGGGTTTCCTCCGTGACCTGGCGCAGGGTGGCGAACACCACCGGCACCTGCCCCTTGACCTCGTCGGCCACGCCGATCACCGCCGCTTCGGCCACGGCGCCGTAGCCGGAAACCGACTCCTCGATCTCGCGCGTGCCCAGGCGATGGCCGGCGACATTGATGACATCGTCGGTGCGCCCCAGGATGAAGGTGTATCCATCCTCGTCGCGGATCGCCCAGTCCAGCGAGCTGTACAGCAGCTCCTTGAAATGGCTGAAGTAGCTGTCGACGAAACGCTGGTCGTCGCGCCAGATGGTGCTCATGCAGCCCGGCGGCAGCGGCGGCTCGATCACCAGCACGCCCTTCTGGTTCGGCCCGACGGTCTGGCCCGTTGCCTCGTCGATGACCTTCATCCTGTAGCCGAGATTCGCAAAGCCCGGCGAGCCGAACCGCACCGGCTTCATGTCCAGCCCAGGCAACAGGCACAGCGCCGGCCAACCGGTCTCGGTCTGCCAATAGTTGTCGATCACTGGCTTGTGCAGCGCGTCGTTGATCCAGTGCGCGGTCGGCTCGTCCAGCGGCTCGCCGGCCAGGAACAGGTACTTCAACTCGGACAGGTCGTGGCGCTTGATGAAATCCACGTCGTGCTTCTTCAGCACGCGGATCGCCGTGGGCGAGGAGAACATCGTGCGCACGCCGTACTGCTCGCACAGCGCCCACCAGATGCCCGCGTCGGGCGTCAGCGGCAGGCCTTCGTACAGCAGCGAGGTGCAGCCCCCGATCAGCGGGCCGTAGACGTTGTAGGAGTGCCCCACCGCCCAACCCACGTCGGAGGTGGAGAACATCACCTGCCCGGGCGCGCAATCGAAGATGGTGCGCATCGATTGCGCCATCGCCACCGCGTAGCCGCCGACATCGCGCTGCACACCCTTGGGCTTGCCGGTGGTGCCGGAGGTGTAGAGCAGATAGCTGGGCTCGTTGGATTCCAGCCACTCCACCGGCACCTGCGCATCGCCGACTTCCGCGCGCAGCGTGGCGTAGTCCTCATCGCGCCCGGCGACCTTGGGCTCGGCCGCGTCCAGCCCGCGCGAGACGATCAGCACCCTGGGCGGTGCGTACTCGGCCTCGGCGCAGGCCGCATCGATCATCGGCTTGTACGGGATCACCTTGCCGCCGCGGCTGCCGGCATCGGCGGCGATCAGCAGCTTGGGCTGGGCGTCGTCGATCCGCAGCGCCAGGTTGTGCGCGGCGAACCCGCCGAACACCACCGAATGCACCGCGCCGATGCGCGCGCAGGCCAGCATGGCGAACACCGCCTCGGCCATGTTCGGCATGTAGATGACCACGCGGTCGCCGCGCTGCACGTCCAGGCGCTTGAGCACCGCGGCGAAGGCGTTGACCTCGGCATGCAGCTGCGCATAGGTCACCTCGCGGGTGACGTTGGTCTCGGTGGAGATCGCCACCAACGCCAGCTGGTCGGCACGCTCGGCCAGGTGCCGGTCAACCGCGTTGTAGCAAAGGTTGGTGAGGCCGCCGACGAACCAGCGCCGGAACGGCGGCTTGTCGTATTCCAGGATCTGCTGCGGCGGCCTGTGCCAGTGGATGGCCTTGGCCTCCTCGGCCCAGAACGCCTCCGGCTCCTCCACCGACCTGCGATGGATCTCTTCATAGCCCATGACCGCCCTCCCAGACGCCAAGATGGGCTGAGCATAGGCCCGCGCGCAGGCTCCAACCTTCCGACCATGGTCGAACCAGTGGAGGTTCCCGTTACGACGACAGCGCCGCGATTACTTGTGACCGCCGCCTGAGGACCAGCCCGAGTGACCCGAGGCACTTCCGCCCCAGGTACGATCGCTGCGCTTGGCCGCGGTGGCGACGATCAGGATCACCACGATCGCGTAGAGCACGTATAGCCATTTCCCCACTGCTCACTCCTTCATCAGGTACTGCACGGCGACGGGTGCCCAAAGGAACAACAGACCGATCATGATCGTCATCAGGTCCACATCTTCAGCGAAAGCTACCAGCGCTACGCTCGCTAGCAATGCCAACTCGATTAGGTATTTCTCCTTCTCGGCATTGACGGGAGTAGCTGCAAGCTTCCTCACCAGGTCCGGCCGATTGAACGCCTTGGCGATGGCAGCATCCGGCATCGGAACGCTCATGGACCAGGTCATCTCGTGATCGCTGACCTCGCAAGACAACACCCGCGCGCCATGCGAAAAATCCGTCACAAGAGTGATATCGCCCTTGGCCACTTGCCAGTTGAACGCCCCGCTCACGGCCGTAACCCGCGCGCGATAGCTGTACTGCTGGTGCCACGCCTGCCCCTCCAGACGCGCACTGCCACCAGGCGAATGCAAAGGCCACACATCGCAGACCAGCGTGCGTAGCCACCCCTGCTGCGACTCGATCAACCACAGGTAGCCACGTCCGGCGTTGAACAGCAGGTACTCGGACCAGATGGGCTCGGACGCATCGTCCGGCACATCGAACCGAAGCAAGCCGATGACCGTGTATTCGGCGTCGAAGAACCTTCCCTTGCTTCCCAGGGGAAGCTTTGGCCGCAGCATCTGCTGCCGATGGTGCGCCTGCACCACCACTGCCTGCGTGTCGCTGAAATCGACCTGCGAGGAGCACGCGGCACAGGTGGCCATCGTGGTCAGCCCCGCCACGATGACGATGGGCGCGCCGCAGTTCGGACATTCGACGGGCTTGACCTGCCCTCGGTAGCGCCCTGCCGCCTCGAGGATCTCCGCCTCGCTGCGCAGGCTGCCAGGCTGCAGCACATCCAGGGAAACCGACTTGCCGAGATAGAAGGTCGGGCGCACGCCGTCGGAGTAGTCCAGCGTCAGGAACGCCAGGCCATGGCGATAGTCCGCCACCCGCGCCTGCCAGCCGTCTGCGACAACGAAAGGAAGTTCGCCTTCGCCACCAACGCAGCGGCAGTCGCGGATATCCGCGGCCACGAACGGCGTCTTCTCGAACGTGAACGGCAACCCGGGCCTGAGGTTCTCGAAAAGCGGACGATCCACCGACGGATGCGGATCGTCCACGCGCAAGGTCAGCGCGTACTGCCCCGAGGCGTCGGACAACCAGCCGTCGCGGCCGTCGCCGAACCACACGTACCACTCGTTCCAGTACCCGGCCTCATAGCGCATCTGCAGGCGGCCAACGACCGTGAAGTGTCGGCCTTCGTAGTCACCCACGCTGCCCAGCCGGATGGGCGAACAATCCTCCAGCACCTGCGAGAGCTGCCCGAGCAACCGCACGCTTTCTGCATCCTTGAGCAGGGTGCTGTGGCATGCGTTGCACACCACCATGACCGAGGCGGTGGACTGGAAGACGGCCTGCGCCCCGCACTGGGGACAAAGCACCTGGTGCATGGCGGTCGCTTCAGGAGGTCAGCTTGCGCAGCACGTCGGCCTTGGCTGTTTCGTAATCCTGTTGGGTGATGAGCCCCTGTTCGAGCAGGCCCTTGAGCTGCTGCAGCCTGGCTGCGAAGTCGCCCCCGGGACCGGGTGCGGTCGTGACCGGCGCCTGCCCGCTGCCCAAGGCCTGAGTCATCGCCTGCCCGAGCGCCGCTCCCGCGGCGATCCCCGCCCCGATGCCGGCGATGCCGCCCTCGTTCTGGGCCGCCAGCGGAATGGACGTGGCCGCCTGGTAGCGAGTGAAGCGGTCCATATCGCCTGCCATGCCGACCGCAATGCGGGTATCGAGGGCCTTTTGCAGTTCCTCGGGCAAGGACACGCTTTCCACGGCAAAGCTATCCAGCCGTACCCCGTACCGCGCGAACACTGGCGTGAGCTGCTCCAGCATGCGCTCGGCCAACAATGCCTGGTTGGCCGCCAGGTCAAGGAAAGGAACGCCGGACTTGCCCAGCGCATCGGCCATGCCCGCCACCACCAGGTTGCGCAGTTGGGCCTCCAGATCGTTGACGGTATACACCGCCCGCGTGCCGGCAATTTCCTTGTAGAACTGCTGCACGTCCACCACGTGATAGCTGTAAACACCATGCGCGCGCAGGCGCACCATGCCGAACTCGCTGTCGCGCACGGTCACCGGCTGCGCGGTTCCCCAGCGCCGTCCCAGCTGCAGGCGGGTGGAGAAGAAAATGACATCGGACTTGAACGGCGATTCGAAGCCCTTGTCCCAGTGTTGCAGCGCGGTCAGAAGCGGCAACGTGCGGGTGGACAGCTTGTACATGCCCGGGCCGAAGACATCGGCCACCTTGCCTTCGTTGACGAAGATCGCTGCTTGGGAATCGCGTACGGTCAGGCTTCCGCCGTACTGGATCTCCATATCCTCCATCGGGAAGCGCCAGGCCAGCACGCCGTCGCCTTCTTCGGTCCACTGCAGGATATCGACCAGCTGCTTGCGCAGGAACGAGCCCAGACCCATCGCGAGATTCCTTTTTCGACTGTTTAGGTGAGGCAGGCGGCATTGACGATGCCGACCGCCAGGGAGGTGAAGCCCATCGTGCCGCCCATGGCGGCGTTGCCTTCGTGGATGGCCTTGTTGATGCCGGGCAGTCCCCTTGCCATGACCGCATACGCCATCAGCTGGATCACCATCGCCACCACGGCCCAGACCAGGAACATCAGCCAACCCGCATGCAGGGCGATGCTGGTGGCGAGCGTGCAGCTGAAACCCAAGGTGGCGCCGCCGAGTGACAGGGCAGCGGCCACATTGCCCTCATGGATCAACTGCCACTCATCGAAATGCGTCACCCGCGTGTATACCGCCACGAACCCCCAGAGCAGGACCAGGGCCGAGGCGAGGTAGGCGAGATAAACCACCGCAGGAGACAGGGCCACGTGCTTGAAATCCATTCCGACAGGCGTGAGCGCAGTATACCGAGCGCTTGGGACAAAGACAGGCCGATATACTGGAGCGGCCCAGGTTCCGGGCGCCCTGCTGACTGACGGACAGACGACAGATGCGCGATCGCGCCCTCATCCTTTCGGTGCTGATCGTCGCCTCATGCGGCCTCGGCTACGAGCTGATCACCAGCGCGCTTGCCAGCTACCTGTTGGGCGACTCGATCCTCCAGTTCTCTTCGGTCATCGGCTGCTACCTGTTCGCCATGGGGATTGGCTCCTGGCTTTCGCGTTATGTCGAGGACGAGGACGTCCTGGACCGTTTCATCGATATCGAGATGCTGATCGGACTCGTCGGCGGAGTTTCGGCGGCCGTGCTTTTCCTCGTATTCGCCTGGCTGTCCGCGCCGTTCCGGGCCGCCCTTTACATCACCGTCTTCGTGCTGGGCATGATGGTCGGCATGGAAATCCCGCTGGTGATGCGCATCTTCAACCAGCGCCGCAGCGAGTTCCGCGAACTGGTCAGCCGCGTGCTCACCTTCGATTATCTCGGCGCTCTGGTGGTTTCTCTAGTGTTCCCGATCCTGCTGGCGCCACGCCTGGGCCTGCTGCGCACCGCATTTCTGTTCGGCATCCTCAACACGGGCGTGGCCCTGTGGACCATTTTGGCCTTTCGCGGGGAGATCCGTCGGGCGCGGTATCGCGGCCTCCGCGGCGTGCTGGTGATCGGATTGCTCGCGCTTGGCCTTGGCTACGCCGGCCGCATGACGACCTGGGCCGAGAACGGCATCTATGGCGACCGGGTGATCCACGCCGAGACCACGCCCTTTCAGCGCCTGGTGGTAACCCGCTGGAAGGACGACATGCGCCTGTACATCAACGGCAACCTGCAGTTTTCCACGCGCGACGAGCATCGTTACCACGAAGCGCTGGTGCACCCTGGCCTGCAGGCGTTGCCCGGCGCGCGACGGGTGCTGATCCTCGGGGGCGGCGACGGCCTGGCCGCGCGTGAAGTCCTGAAGTCCGCCACGGTCCAGCAGGTGACGCTGGTGGACCTGGATCCGGCGATGACGCGCCTTTTCTCGACCTCGGCCCCCTTGCGCGCGCTCAACAGGGATGCGCTGCACGACCGGCGGATCACTGTGGTCAATGAGGATGCCGGCCGCTGGCTGGAGGAAAGCCGGGACATGTTCGATTTCATCATCGTGGACTTTCCGGACCCGTCCAATTTCGGACTCGGCCGCCTGTATTCCACGCCGGTGTTCCGCCTGATCGGCCATCACCTCGCCGAGCGCGGCTACCTGGTAGTGCAGTCCACCTCGCCGTATTTCGCCCCACGGTCCTACTGGAGCATCGATGCGACCCTGCGCGAAGCCGGGCTGCATACCTGGCCGTATCACTGCGACGTTCCCTCCTTCGGCGATTGGGGTTTCATCCTGGCCGGCAAGCGCAGCGATTATCAGCCACCGCGCAGGCTAAGCGTTCCCACCCGCTATCTCGACCCCGAAGCCCTGGCGGCGCTGTTCCGCTTTCCTGCCGACATGCCACGCTTGGACATGCCGCCCAATCGCCTCAACGAGCAGTCACTGGTGCGCTACTTCGACGAGGACTGGCGCAGGGTCGTTCGCTGATGCGACGTCGCACGTTTCTGCTTGGCGCGGGGCAGGGTTGTCTCTTGGGCGCTGCGGCCGGTACCGCCTACCATCGGCAGCGTATCGTCGAGCCCACGCCAGTGGTGTCGGTGCCGGGCATGCGCGAAGGCCATCAGTTGCGCGATCTGGTCCGCTTGCCGCCATCGGGCACCCGGGAGCTGGCAGGCATCGTCATCCTCGGGTCCGGCGTGGCGGGTCTGACCTGCGCCTGGAAACTGGCGCAGGCGGGCCGGCACGATTTCATCGTCCTGGCCGGTCCTGAGCCGGACGGCAACGCCGCGGGGGCCGATCTTGCAAGCTCAGGCGCCGCGCACGCCGACGACCTGCGTTGCCCCACCGGTGCCCACTACTTGCCGCTGCCCTCGACCGAGTCGCAGCATGTGCGTGAGCTGCTGGCCGACCTCGAACTCTTGGACGACCCCAACGCCGAACGCCCCGCGTTCGACGAGCGCGCCCTGGGTCACGCGCCACATGAGCGCCTGCTGCGCGAAGGAAAGTGGCTGGACGGCCTGCTCCCCGACATGAGCACCGCCAGCCGGCAATCGACCCAGCAGCAGCGCTTTTTCGCCGTGGTCGAGCGCTTGCGGGAGCAGCGCGGCAGCGACGGTCGCCGGGTGTTCGCCATCCCAGCGCATCTGAGCTCACAGGACCCGCAATGGCGTGCCCTGGACCGGCAAACGTTCGCGCAATGGCTCAAAGCCGAGCGATACGACGCGCCGGCGCTGCGCTGGTACCTGGACTACTGCTGCCGTGACGATTACGGCGCGGGAAGCGAGCAGGTCTCCGCCTGGGCCGGGCTGCATTACTTCGCGGCCCGCAATGGCCATGCCTCAAATGCCCAGGGCGACGCGGTGCTGACCTGGCCCGGCGGCCTGTCCGAGCTGACCAGGCGGATGCGCGAGCGCATCACCGCGCGGCTAGGCCACGCACGTTGGTTGAGGCCGGGCTTTGCCGTTCGCATTGCCGACACCGCCACGCATGTCGACGTGCTCTGCGCCGAAGGCGGGGCTGCTGGGTTCCCATCGCAGATCACCTCGATTCGCGCCGAGCGCGTGGTGAGCGCGGTGCCACTGCACGTCCTGCGACATCTCTGGCCTGGACTGCAGTCCAGCGGCTATCGACATGACCAGCACGGCAGCCCGCACGCGGCCTGGCTGGTATCCAACTTCCTGATGGAAGGCCTGCCGACGGAGGCGCCGGGGCAGCCGCTGGCCTGGGACAACGTCGTGGAATACGGCCAGGGGCTCGGATACGTCGTCTCGACCCATCAGCTCCTGCGCGTGGCGCCGCCGCGTCATACCGTGCTCACCGCTTACCGTGCTTTGGATCAACAGTCGCCGCAAGCCGCACGTCATTGGCTGCTGCAGGCCGGGCCGGACCAGCTCCGCGCGCATGCGGCCAGCGACCTGCTTGCTGCCTACGGCCAGTCACTCTGGCGCCACGTCCGCCGGCTGGAGATCACGGTGCGCGGGCACGCCATGGCCGTCCCGACGCCGGGCTTCCTCGACAATCCCGGACTGGCCGCCCTGCGCGAACTGGAAGGGCGCGTCTTGGTCGCCCACTCGGACCTGTCCGGCTATTCCATCTTCGAGGAAGCCGCCTGGTGGGGCGTGCACGCGGCGACGTCGCTGCTGTGAGGCAATGTCCTTGGCGGTCCTCCATGGGCCTGCACCCCTGCACGCCCACGCCTTCCATGCCGGCCGCTGCCTGCCGGAGTGCCTCGAGGACCTGCACGGACATCAGCGACGGCCGCCCCAACAACATCGGCAACCGATTGCGCGTCCTCCAAGGCATGCCGTGAAGCCAAAAGAAAACGCCGGATCTTTCGACCCGGCGTTCTCTTTACATTAGCCAGCGCAGGACGCGCCGGTGCGTGGCTTCAGCCCAGCAGGTGGGCAACGCCGCCGCGCTCTTCTTCCAGCTCGGCCAGGGTCTTGTCGATGGCCTTCTGGCTGAACTCGTCGATCGGCAGGTCCTTGATGATGGTGTACTTGCCGTTCTCGGTGGTGACCGGGAAGCCGAAGATCACGCCTTCCGGAATGCCGTAGGAACCGTCGGACGGAATGCCCATCGTGGTCCACTTGCCGTTGGTGCCCAGCACCCAGTCGTGGATGTGGTCGATGGCGGCATTGGCGGCCGAAGCGGCCGAGGACAGGCCACGGGCCTCGATGATCGCCGCGCCGCGCTTGCCGACCTTGGGGATGAAGTCGTTGGCGTTCCAGTCGGCGTCGTTGATCTTGTCCTTCAGCGAGGCGCCGCCCACGGTGGCGAAGCGGTAGTCCGGGTACATGGTCGGGCTGTGGTTGCCCCACACCACGAACTTCTCGATCTCGCCCACGGCCACGCCGGCCTTGGTCGACAGCTGGCTGAGCGCGCGGTTGTGGTCCAGGCGCAGCATGGCGGTGAAGTTCTTCGGGTCCAGGTCAGGTGCGGACTTCATGGCGATGTAGGCGTTGGTATTGGCCGGGTTGCCGACCACCAGCACCTTCACATCGCGCGAGGCGACCTTGTTCAGGGCCTTGCCCTGCACGGTGAAGATCTCGGCGTTCTTCAGCAGCAGGTCCTTGCGCTCCATGCCCGGGCCGCGCGGCATGGCGCCGACCAGCAGGGCGATATCGGCGTCCTTGAAGGCCACTTCCGGATCGTCGGTGGCCACGGTGCCGGCCAGCAGCGGGAAGGCGCAATCTTCCAGCTCCATGATCACGCCCTTCAGCGCGGCCTGGGCCTTCTCGATCGGCAGCTCCAGCAGCTGCAGGATGACCGGCTGGTCCTTGCCCAGCATTTCGCCGGAGGCGATGCGGAACAGCAGGGCATAGCCGATCTGGCCGGCAGCACCGGTGACGGCAACACGGACGGGTTGTTTCATGGTGTGGATTCCTCGTGCATCGGGCGGCGGGCCTGATGCCCGCCTCAAGGGAAAGGCGCTAGGCGCGCCAGGCGGATGGAGGGCTCACGGGGCACGCTGTCGCCACCTCGCACGCCTGCAGCGGATGAACCGGCGCGCTGGACATGGACAACGGACTCCTGAAGGCGCCGCCGTGATTGTGCGGCGCGGAATTTTAGCATGCGGGCCGTTTTCGACGGCTTTCGACCAAATGCCTACAGACGGCCCGGCAGGCATCGGCGCAGGCCGCTGGCAGTGCCTGATGCCGCGCCGGCCCGCAACACCCGCGACAGTCCGCCGCGGGTGCCGCGCAGCTGCGCCCGGCAAGGCGCAGAGCATCGCTGACGGGTGCGTCAGGCGGCCAGGTGCTTGTTCCACTCGGCCACGCGCTCGGCCTGGGCCGACAGCACGGCCTCGGCGTCGCCGTCGATCTTGACCGAATCGATGGTGTCGCCCTGCTTGACCGCATCGACCACGTCCAGGCCCGAGATCACCTTGCCGAACACGGTGTGCTTGCCGTCCAGCCACGGGGTGGCCACGTGGGTGATGAAGAACTGGCTGCCGTTGGTGTTCGGGCCGGCGTTGGCCATGGAAAGCACACCGCGGTCATGGGCCAGGCCATTGCGGGTCTCGTCCTCGAAGCGGTAACCCGGGCCACCGGTGCCGGTGCCGTTCGGGCAACCGCCCTGGATCATGAAATCCGGGATCACGCGGTGGAAGTTCAGGCCGTCATAGAAGCCGTGCTTGGCCAGGTTGACGAAATTGGCCACGGTCAGCGGGGCCTTTTCCGGGGCCAGCTCGATGACGATGGTGCCGCGGGAGGTGTTGAAGGTCGCGGTGAGGGACATATGCACTCCACTTTGTGAAAATAGCGTTCAGGAACCACCCGTTGGGCGGGCGCAGCCGGCTATAATAGCGCCCTTCCCTCCCTAGCCCTGCGCGCATTCGGCGCGCCCGCCGCCGCATGTCTATCGAAAATCTCCGCAATATCGCCATCGTCGCCCACGTCGACCACGGCAAGACCACCCTGGTCGACTGCCTGCTGAAGCAGTCCGGCACCCTTTCCGAGCGCACCGTGCTGGCCGAGCGCGTGATGGACAGCAACGACCAGGAAAAGGAACGTGGCATCACGATCCTGGCCAAGAACACGGCCATCACCTGGCAGGGCAACCGCATCAATATCGTCGACACCCCGGGCCACGCCGACTTCGGCGGCGAGGTCGAGCGCGTGCTGTCGATGGTGGACACCGTGCTGATCCTGGTCGATGCGATGGACGGCCCGATGCCGCAGACCCGCTTCGTGACCCAGAAGGCCTTCGCGATGGGCTTCAAGCCGATCGTGGTGGTCAACAAGATCGATCGCCCCGGCGCGCGTCCGGACTGGGTGATCGACCAGGTGTTCGACCTGTTCGACAAGCTCGGTGCGACCAACGAGCAGCTGGATTTCCCGATCGTCTACACCTCGGCGCTGAATGGCTACGCCTCGCTGGACGACAGCGTGCGTGAGGGCGACATGACCCCGCTGTACGAAGCGATCATGCAGCACGCGCCCAAGCCCGACGTGGATCCGGAAGGCGCCTTCCAGATGCGCATCAGCCAGCTGGACTACAACAACTTCGTCGGCGTGATCGGCATCGGCCGCATCCAGCGCGGCACGCTGAAGAAGAACATGCCGGTGGCGGTGATCGACCGCGAAGGCAAGAAGCGCCAGGGCAAGGTGATGCAGGTCCTGGGCTTCCTGGGTCTTGAGCGCATCGAGCAGGAAAGCGCCGAGGCCGGCGACATCGTCGCCATCTCGGGCATCCAGGAGCTGACCATCTCCGACACCGTGTGCGCCCTGGACACCCCCGAAGCACTGCCGGCCCTGACCGTGGACGAGCCGACCATCTCGATGACATTCCAGGTCAACAACTCGCCCTTCGCGGGCAACAAGGACCTGTCCGGCGGCAAGTTCCTGACCAGCCGCCAGCTCAAGGACCGCCTGGAGCGCGAGACCGTGCACAACGTGGCGCTGAAGGTGGAGCAGCTGGAAGATGCGGACAAGTTCCTGGTCTCCGGCCGCGGCGAGCTGCACCTGTCGGTGCTGATCGAGAACATGCGTCGCGAAGGCTACGAGCTGGCCGTGTCGCGTCCGGAAGTGATCATCAAGGAGATCGACGGCAAGCTCATGGAGCCGATCGAGCAGCTGGTGGTGGACGTGGAAGAACAGCACCAGGGTGGCGTGATGGAGAAGCTGGGCACCCGCAAGGGCCAGCTGAAGAACATGGAGCCCGACGGCAAGGGCCGCGTGCGCCTGGACTATGAAATCCCGGCGCGCGGCCTGATCGGCTTCCAGAACGAGTTCAAGACCCTGACCCAGGGCAGCGGCCTGCTGTTCCACGTGTTCGACCACTACGGTCCGAAGGAACAGGGCGCCATCGCCAAGCGCCTGAACGGCGTGATGATCGCCAATGCGCCGGGCGTGACGCCGGCGTACTCGCTGGGCCCGCTGCAGGAGCGCGGCAAGCTGTTCGCCGCAGAAGGCGACAACGTCTACGAAGGCCAGCTGATCGGCATCCACTCCAAGGACAACGACCTGACCGTCAACGCGATCAAGACCAAGCCGCTGACCAACATGCGCGCTTCGGGCAAGGACGATGCGATCCAGCTGACGCCGGCGATCAAGTTCTCCCTGGAGCAGGCCCTGGACTTCATCGACGACGACGAGCTGGTCGAGATCACGCCGAAGGAAATCCGCCTGCGCAAGAAGTTCCTGACCGAGAGCGACCGCAAGAAGGCCTCGCGCGCCGCCTAAGGCGCCCGGGCCGCAAAAGCGCGCCGCGCCTGCCTGCTGGCAGGCGCGGCGTTCGTTTGAGCTGCCATCATCCGGCAGGCGTATCCTTCCGACCCCATGCACGACACCCAGCGCCCCTACGACCCGGATCCCCGCACGCATCCGGGCCTGCATGCGCTGGCCGTGTTTGAACTGGTCAAGGGCGTCCTGGCCCTGCTGGCCGCGGCCAGCCTGGAAGTGATGGGCCCCAACCCCATCCGCCGCTTCATCGACGATCTCATCGTCCGCTTCAATCTGGATCCGGACCGCGGCGCCCTGCCCTCGCTGCTCAAGCTGATCAATCCGCAGGCGGTCCACCTGGCCGTGGCCATCGTCGGCTTCTATGCCGTCTGGCGCCTGGTCGAAGCCTGGGGACTGTGGCGGGCCAAGGCCTGGGCGTCCTGGCTGGGCTGTGTCGGCACCGCAGCGTATCTGCCGCTGGACCTCTACGCCCTGTACCAGCATCACGGCTGGCATACCTGGGCGGTGCTGCTGATCAACCTGCTGGTGGTTTGGGTGCTGGCGCGCGACCTGCTGCGGCGCCGACGCGGCTGAGCCGCCTGGCGCGACTTGCACCTGTCACCGGGCCTGCGTAGCCTCGCCCGTGGGGACCTGATAGGGATGAACATGATGCTTCGCCCGCTGCTGCTGACCGTGGCGCTGGCCGGCTGCCAGAGCAACGCGCCGTCGGACCAGCCACCGGCGGCGACCGATTTCCGCTACGCCGAACAGGACATCGCCAGCCTGCAGCAGCGCATGCAGGCCGGGGAGCTGGACAGCCGCACGCTCACCCAGGCCTATCTCGAGCGCATCGCCCAGGTCGACCAGGCCGGGCCGATGCTGCGCGCGGTGATCGAGGTCAATCCCGATGCCATCAAGGAAGCCAGCCTGCGCGACAGCGAGCGCAAGAACGGCCTGCCGCGCGGCCCGCTGCATGGCATCCCGATCCTGCTGAAGGACAACATCGACGCGGTGCCCATGGTCAACTCGGCCGGCTCGCTGGCGCTGAAGGATTTCCGCCCGGCGCAGGACGCCTTCCTGGTCAAGCGCCTGCGGCAGGCCGGCGCGGTGATCCTGGGCAAGACCAATCTGTCCGAGTGGGCCAACTTCCGTTCCACCCACTCCAGCTCCGGCTGGAGCGCGCGCGGTGGGCAGACGCGCAACCCCTACGTGCTGGACCGCAACCCCTGCGGCTCCAGCTCGGGCAGCGCGGTGGCGACCTCGGCCAACCTGGCGGCCGCTTCGATCGGCACCGAGACCGATGGCAGCATTGTCTGCCCGGCCGCGGTCAACGGCGTGGTCGGGCTCAAGCCCACGGTCGGCCTGGTCAGCCGCGACGGCATCATCCCCATTTCCCACAGCCAGGACACTGCCGGGCCGATCACGCGCAGCGTGGCCGATGCGGCCGCGCTGCTGCAGGTGATCGCCGGCCGCGACAGTGCCGACCCGGCCACCGGCCTGGCCACCTGGAACGCGCCGCTGGACTACACCGCCCACCTGCGCGCCGACGGTTTGAAGGGCGCGCGCATCGGTCTGCTGCGCAAGCACCTGGACATGCATCCGGACGTGGCCACCGCCATGGAGCGCGCCGCCGCCCAGCTGCGCGAGGCCGGCGCGGTGGTGGTCGATGCGCAGATCCCCACCGATGGTCAGTGGGACGAGGACGAGAACCTGCTGCTGAAGTACGAGTTCAAGGCCGATCTGGAGCGCTATCTGGCCGAACACGACGCGCCGCTGACCACGCTTGCGCAGCTGATCGGCTTCAACCAGCAGTTCCGCGACCGTGAGATGCCGTTCTTCGGCCAGGAGCTGTTCGAGCAATCGGCGGCCCTGGGCGGCCTCAACACGCCCGAATACATCAGCGCACGCACCCGCGCGCGACGCCTGGCCGGCCCGGAAGGCATCGACGCCGCGCTGAAGGCGCAGCGCCTGGATGCGCTGATCGCCCCCACTACCGGACCGGCATGGAAGACCGACCACGTCCATGGCGATGACTTCCCGGGCGCAGGCTATGGCGTGGCCGCCGTTGCCGGCTACCCCAGCCTGAGCGTGCCGATCGGCGCCAGCGACGGATTGCCCCTGGGCATGGTCTTCATCGGCAAGGCCTGGAGCGAGTCGCGCCTGATCGAGCTGGCCTACGCCTACGAACAGCGCACCCGCGCCCGGCGCCCGCCGCAGTACCTGCCTGGCGCGCCGACAGCCGCGCCGAAGGGCGAGCGCAAGCGCTGAGCGTCCCTAGCAGCGGCGGCCGCCCTGATACGTGCCTGCCTTGAGAGAACAGAGCAAGGCCGACATCAGCTGGAAACCGGAAAGAGGAACATTGTCCAGAAAAGCGTGGTGGCAACGCTCGTTGAAATCCCCGTGGGAGCGGCTCTAGGTGGCCGTGGGCCATCAGCCACGAAGGGGCCTTCCCGGCGAAGCTGCTCACACAGCGCACTCCTCGTGTGCTTGCGAGCACTCAGCGCTCAGCCAAGATGAGGTTTGTAGATGGCGCCTACCGCGCTGCGTCGTCCGGCACCACCGGCGGTGGCCCATCCTCGGCGCCGGGCGACTGGGTATCGGCCATGCTCGGCAGGATCCGCGGACCGCGCGGCGTGTCGGCCGGGTCGGAAGACAGCTCGGCGCGCGTGCGCGGCAGCGCGTGCGGGTACTTGCGCGCCAGGAAATCGATCATGCGCTCGCGCACCACGCAGCGTAGGTCGAAAGCATCGCCGGAGTTGCGCGCACTGACCAGCAGGCGCACCTGCATCGTGGTCTGGTCGGTCTCGGTGACCTGCGCGATGCACACCCGCCCATCCCAGCGCGGATCGCTCTTGCAGATGCTTTCCAGCTCGCTGCGCACCGCCGCCATCGGCGTGGTGTAGTCCAGCCACAGGAACGCAGTGCCCAGCATGTCGGCACTGCGCCGGGTCCAGTTCTGGAACGGATTCTCGATGAACCAGGTCAAGGGCACCACCATGCGCCGTTCGTCCCAGATGTGTACGACCACGAAGGAACTGGTGATCTCTTCCACCCGCCCCCACTCGCCCTCGACGATCACCACATCATCCAGCCGGATCGGCTGCGACAGCGCAATCTGCAGGCCCGCGATGAGATTGCCGAACACCGGCTTGGCGGCAATGCCGGCGACCAATCCCAGGATGCCCGCCGAGGCCAGCAGCGTCTTGCCGAGCTGACGCACCTCGTCGAACTGCAGCAGCACCACCGAGGCGCCCAGCAGGATCACCAGCCCCGAGGCGACGCGCCCCAGGACCCGCGCCTGGGTATGGATCTGGCGTGCAGCCAGGTTGTCGGCCACATCGATGCGGTGATCGCGCAGGATCGCCGCGACGATGCCGCTGACCACGCGCACGCCCAGCCAGGTTACGCAGCCGACGATGCCCACATGCAGGGCCAGCTTCACCAGCGCCAACTGCGTGTCCTTCAGCGGCGTGGCTTCCAGGCCGGCCCGCAGGAACACCAGCGGCAGCAGGAAGGCCAGCGGCAGGCTGAGAATGCGGGTGATGCGCGCGCGTCGGTAATCCTTGCCGCGCGAGCGATGTGCCAGCCAGGCGAACAGGGCCCAGGCCAGCAGGCCGGTCAAAGCCGAAATGCCCAGCGGAACCGCGTAGGGGCTGATCTCGTTCCAGTGCAGGTCGTTCATCGACGTCCGAAACTGCCAAACCCCGTGTTCAGATCATGTCGGCAGGCGCCCGGGCCGGCCAGCCGGCGCGGCTGTGACCGAAGCAATCAGAGCGGGAGCGAAAACCGACACCTCAGCCCTTCCTCACTCCTCACTCCTCCCCACCCACTCCTGGCCTCAAGCCCCCAGACTGCCGCTGCTTACGCACGATCAGCATCGCGATCTCCAGCGACTGCTCGTAGTTCAGGCGCGGGTCGACGCTGGAACGATAGGCGCGCTCCAGATCGACATCGGTCAACTCGCGGGCGCCACCGGTGCACTCGGTGACATCCTCGCCGGTCAGCTCCAGGTGCACCCCGCCCAACCGGGTGCCGGCCGCTGCATGCAGGTCGAAGGACTGCTCCACCTCGCTGCGGATGTTGTCGAAGCGACGTGTCTTGAAGCCGTTGGAGGTGCTCTCGGTATTGCCGTGCATCGCATCGCAGACCCACAGCACGCGCCGGCCGTCGCGCTTGACCGCCTCCAGCAGCGGCGGCAGCTTCTCGGCGATCTGCGCCGCGCCCATGCGATGGATGAAGCTCAGGCGGCCGGGCTCGTCGTCCGGGTTCAGCACATCGATCAGGCGCAGCAGCTGGTCCGGCTGCACCGAGGGCCCGACCTTGATCGCGATCGGGTTGCGCACGCCACGCAGGTACTCCACGTGGGCGCCATCGAGCGCCGCGGTGCGCATGCCGATCCAAGGGTAATGCGTGCTCAGGTTGAACCAGCCGGACTGGCGCGGCACCTCGCGCGTCAGCGCCTCCTCGTACGGAAGCAGCAGCGCCTCGTGCGAGGTGTAGAAATCGATCCGGTTGAGGTTGTGCACCTCCACGCCGGCCAGGGTCTCCATGAACCTGACCGCGCTGCCGATATCGGCCACCATCCGCTGGTACTCGCTGGCCAGCGGCGAGTAATCGACCCAGTTGAGGTTCCAGTACTCGGGGTGATGCAGGTCGGCGAAGCCGCCATCGATCAGCGCCCGCACGAAGTTCATCGTCATCGCCGAGCGCGAATGCGCGCGGATCATGCGCTGCGGATCGGGGACCCGCGCCTGTGGGGTGAATGCCGGGCCATTGACCAGGTCCCCGCGATAGCTGGGCAGGGTGATGTCGCCACGGGTCTCGGTGTCGGCCGAACGCGGCTTGGCGTACTGACCGGCAAATCGCCCCACACGGACCACCGGCAAGCGCAGGCCATGCACCAGCACCAGGCTCATCTGCAGCAGCACCTTGAGCCGGTTGGAGATCAGGCCGGACTCGCAGTCGTCGAAATTCTCCGCGCAGTCACCGCCCTGCAACAGGAAGCGCTTGCCTTCCTGCGCTTCGGCCAGCTGCTTCTTCAGCGCGAAGATCTCCCACGAAGTCACCAGCGGCGGCAGCTTGCGCAGCTCGCCCAGCGCGGACTCAAGCGCGCCTGCGTCGGGATAGGTCGGCATCTGGATCGCCGGTCGCGCGCGCCAGCTGTCAGGCCTCCACGAGGTGTCGGAAGATGCGGAAACAGCGGCGGGGACGTTGGGGGAATTCATGCGGTGGTCTCAGACATTCAACGGCGGCGGCGGGCGAAGGCCGTGGACAGCAACCAGGCGGTCAGCAGGACGAACCACAACAGGCTCCATTCCGGCATGCTCAGGCCAAGCAGGCGCCAGTCCACCAGCGCGCATTCGCCCGAGCCGGTGAACACGCGGCGCAGCACGTCGCCCAGCGGGAAGGCCTCGAGCATGTAGTTCAGGTCCGGTCCGCAGGCCGGCACCTGGTCCGGCGGCAGGTGCTGCAACCAGACATGGCGGCCGGCGATGGCGATGCCGGCGACACCGGCCACCGCGCCCAGCACGCCATAGGTGGCCCGCGCGCCGCGCGATCGTGGCGCGTGCAATCCTGCGATCAGGAACACCAGGCCCAGCACCAGGAAGGCGCCGCGCTGGAACGTGCACAGCGGGCACGGCACCAGCCCACCGACGTACTGGGTGTACAGCGCGAAGGCGAGCAAGCCGGCGCAGACCACGAAGCCGGTGAGGAAACGCGCGCGCAGGGACCAGCGGAAAGGATTCATGCAGCTTCTGATGAGAGCGACGGACGCGGCGATTATCGCAATGCCGGCCCATCGACGTCACCCGCACCGGCGCCGCGCACTTGACCGCATCGCGTCGACGGTCATGCCGATGGCATGGACGGCCAGCCCCGGCGCCAACGAAAAACCCCGGCATCGGCCGGGGTTCTCGTGAGCCATGAAGCGCGAGCCGGATTACTCGGCAGCGACTTCCGGACGGTCGACCAGCTCGACATACGCCATCGGGGCGTTGTCGCCAGCGCGGAAGCCGCACTTCAGGATGCGCAGGTAACCACCCGGACGGCTCGCGTAACGCGGGCCCAGCGTGGTGAACAGGGTGCCGACGGCTTCCTTGTCGCGCAGGCGGGAGAACGCCAGACGACGGTTGGCAACGCCATCGACCTTGCCCAGAGTGATGAGCGGCTCGGCGACGCGACGCAGCTCCTTGGCCTTGGGCAGGGTGGTCTTGATCAGACCGTGCTTGATCAGCGAGGCGGCCATGTTGCGGAACATCGCTTCGCGGTGGGAGCTGGTGCGGCTGAACTTGCGGCCGGCTTTCTGGTGACGCATGAGTGTGATTCCTGGTGAAGGTTGGAACGATTGGATTTCGCTGTCGCCATCGTGGCGTTAACGCATGGACTGCGGTTGGTCCGGATCCGGCATCCCTGGCCGGACGTGCCGCGAACTTGGTTCGTCGGCTTTTGAACTGCAGATGCTTCTAACGTTGGTACATCAACTGCTTGGAGCCGCGGCTTTGCCGCGTTTGCATCCCCGGCCCGGCGCAGCGCGCCGGGCGTTCACCGACGCCAGCCGTTGCCTGATGGCAACGGCTGGGCGGCGTCGGTTCACCCCAGCATGCCGTGGGCGGAAACGCCGGCCGGCGGCCAGTTTTCCAGCTTCATGCCCAGGGACAGGCCGCGCTGAGCCAGCACTTCCTTGATCTCGGTCAGCGACTTCTTGCCCAGGTTCGGGGTCTTGAGCAGCTCCACTTCGGTCTTCTGGATCAGATCGCCGATGTAGTAGATGCTCTCGGCCTTCAGGCAGTTGGCCGAACGCACGGTCAGCTCCAGGTCGTCGATCGGGCGCAGCAGCACCGGATCCACGCCACCGGTCTGCTGCTTCGGCGCGCCGCGATCGCGGTGCGTGAAGTCGCCGAACACCGACAGCTGGTCGCTGAGGATGTCGGCCGCGGTGCGGACGGCTTCTTCGGCGTCGATGGTGCCGTTGGTCTCGATGTCGATGACCAGCTTGTCCAGGTCGGTGCGCTGCTCGACGCGGGCCGACTCGACGGCATAGGCCACGCGGCGGACCGGCGAGAACGAGGCGTCCAGCACCAGGCGACCGATCGCACGGCTCTCTTCATCCGGACGACGACGCGCAGCAGCCGGCTGGTAGCCGAAGCCACGCTCGATCTTCAGGCGCATGTTGATCGCCGTGTCCTTGGTCAGGTTGCAGACGACCAGGTCGGGGTTCAGCACTTCGACGTTGTGATCGGTGGTGATGTCACCGGCGGTGACCACGCCCGGACCCTGCTTGGACAGGCTCAGGGTGGCGGTGTCGCCCGTGTGGATGCGGATCGCCACATCCTTCAGGTTCAGCAGGACTTCCAGCACGTCCTCCTGCAGACCTTCGATGGTGCTGTACTCATGCAGCACGCCGTCGATCTCGACTTCGGTGATGGCGAAGCCGGGGATGGACGACAACAGCACGCGGCGCAGCGCATTGCCGAGGGTGTGGCCATAACCACGCTCCAGCGGCTCGATCACGACCTTGGCACGATTGCCGGTGAGGCGCTCGATCTGAGGACCGCGGGGGCGCAGCACTTGCTGAGTAATACCCGTCATGTTGCTTTGTCTCCTGCCATCCCCCGGGGTGACCGGGGGAGCGTGAATGAATTACTTCGAGTACAACTCGACGATCAGCGCTTCATTGATGTCCGCAGGCAGGTCCGAACGCTGCGGCACGGTCTTGAACACGCCGCTGAACTTCTTCGAGTCCACTTCGACCCACGACGGGCTCAGGTCCAGCTGCTCGGCCACGGTCAGGGACTCCTGCACTCGCAGCTGCTTCTGGGCCTTCTCCGACAGCTCGATCGCGTCGCCGGCCTTGACCTGGTAGGACGGCAGGTTCACCGACTTGCCGTTGACCAGCACGCCACGGTGCGACACCAGCTGGCGCGCGGCCGGACGGGTGACGGCGAAACCCATGCGGTAGACGACGTTGTCCAGACGGGTTTCCAGCAGCTGCAGCAGGTTCTCGCCGGTGTTGCCCTTCTTGGTCGAGGCCTTCTTGTAGTAATTGCGGAACTGACGCTCCAACAGGCCGTAGATACGCTTGACCTTCTGCTTCTCGCGCAGCTGGGTGGCGTAGTCGGACAGCTTGCCCTTGCGGGCGGCGCCGTGCTGGCCGGGCTTCTGCTCCAGCTTGCACTTGGAGTCCAGCGCACGGGCCGGGCTCTTGAGGGAAAGGTCGGCGCCTTCGCGGCGCGCGAGCTTACAGGTGGGACCGATATAACGAGCCATTTTCTTATCGCTCCTTTAGACGCGACGCTTCTTCGGCGGACGGCACCCGTTGTGCGGGATTGGCGTCACGTCGATGATGTTGGTGATCTTGTAGCCGACGTTGTTCAGCGAACGCACGGCGGACTCGCGACCCGGACCCGGGCCTTTGATGCGCACTTCGAGCGACTTCAGACCGTAGTCCAGCGCAGCGCGACCGGCCTTCTCGGCAGCCACCTGGGCAGCGAACGGCGTGGACTTGCGCGAACCACGGAAACCGGCGCCACCGGAGGTCGCCCAGGACAGTGCATTGCCCTGGCGGTCGGTGATGGTGACGATCGTGTTGTTGAACGACGCGTGGACGTGGGCGACGCCGTCGGTGACGACGCGCTTGATCTTCTTCTTGGGTGCCTTAGCAGCTGGCTTTGCCATGTTGTCCGCCCCTTACTTCTTGATGGCTTTGCGCGGACCCTTGCGGGTGCGTGCATTGGTGCGGGTGCGCTGGCCGCGCAGCGGCAGACCGCGGCGATGGCGCAGGCCGCGGTAGCAGCCCAGGTCCATCAGGCGCTTGATCGCCATGCCCACTTCGCGACGCAGGTCGCCTTCGACGATGTACTTGCCGATCTCGGCGCGCAGGCGCTCGACTTCCGGCTCGGACAGGTCACGGATTTTCGTGGTCGAAGTGACGCCTGCGGCTTCGCAGACCTTCTTGGACCGGGTACGGCCGATGCCGTAGATGCTTTGCAGCCCCACCCAGACATGCTTCTGGGCAGGCAGGTTGACACCTGCAATACGCGCCATGACGCGATTCTCCAACGATGAATGTATTGACCCCGGCACGACGCCCCACGACGGGTTGCGCGGCACGGACAGAAGGGAACTCGAAATTCTAGCAAGGTCTCGGGTTACATGGAAGCCCGACCCCGTCCCCTCGCGGGAACAGGTCAAGCCCGGCATGGGGAGTGTGCCCATGCTCCGGCGCCGGATCCGGCCTGGTCACCACCGGAACTGGCCGGTGACCGCCCGCGCTACTCTTGCGCAGGAACTGGCCCGAACACACTCGCGCGCGAGACCGCCGCACGAGCCGCCCAATTACTGTTCCTCAGCCGCGGGACAGACCGCCGCGGGAGGAACCCTTCAGATTGGCCTTCTTGAGAAGGCTTTCGTATTGGTGGGACATCAGGTGCGCCTGCACCTGGGCGATGAAGTCCATCACCACCACCACCACGATCAGCAGCGAGGTGCCGCCGAAGTAGAACGAGGTCCCCAGCTGGGTGCGCATGATCTCCGGCAGCAGGCAGACCGCCACCAGGTACAGCGAACCGGCGGCCGTCAGGCGGGTCAGCACGCCGTCGACGTAGTCGGCGGTGGCGCGACCCGGACGGATGCCCGGGATCAGCGCGCCGGACTTCTTCAGGTTCTCGGCAGTTTCCTGCGAGTTGAAGACCAGCGCGGTATAGAAGAAAGCAAAACCGATGATCATGGCCGCGAACACGATCATGTGCAGCGGCTCGCCCGGGGCCAGCGCATTGGCCACGCGCTGCAGCCAGGTGGCGCCGGCGGCCTGGCCGGACCACATCGACAGCGTGGCCGGGAAGGCCAGGATCGAGGAGGCGAAGATCGGCGGAATCACGCCTGCCATGTTCAGCTTGAGCGGCAGGAACGAGGTCTGGTTCATGTACGCGTTGCGGCCACCCTGGCGGCGTGCGTAGTTCACCGTGATCCGGCGCTGGCCGCGCTCGACGAACACCACCAGCAGGGTGAAGGCCGCGACCACCAGGGCGATCAGGATCATCGAGATGGCGCTGATGCTGCCGTCGCGGAACAGTTCGAAGGTATGCAGGACCGCGCCCGGCAGGCCGGCCACGATGCCCGAGAAGATGATCAGCGACACACCGTTGCCGATGCCGCGCTCGGTCACCTGCTCACCGACCCACATCAGGAAAATGGTGCCCGCCGTCAGCGCCACGATGGCGGTGATGACGAAGCCCAGGCCCGGCGCATAGACCACGGGCATGCCGCCCGGCGCGACCTGGTTCTGCAGCGCGGTGGCGATGCTGCCGCCCTGCACCACTGCCAGCAGCACCGCGCCCAGGCGCGAGTACTGGGTGATCTTGCGACGGCCGGACTCGCCCTCCTTCTGCAGCGCCTTGAGCGCCGGGAAGATGTGCACGCCCAGCTGGATCACGATCGATGCCGAGATGTACGGCATCACGTTCAGGGCGAAGATGCTGAAACGGTGCAGGGCGCCGCCCGAGAACATGTTGAACATGTCCACGATGCCGCCACCCTGCGCCTGCATCATCGCGATCATGGCGTCCGGGTTCACACCCGGAACGGGCACATAGCAGCCGATGCGGTAGACGATCAGCGCCCCCAGCACGAACAGCAGACGCTGCCGCAGCTCGGTGAACCTGCCCATGCCACCCGCCAACCCGCCAATGTTGCCCTGCGCCATCAACGATTACTCCTGCACGCTTCCGCCGGCAGCCTCGATGGCCGCCTTCGCGCCGGCCGTGGCCAGCACACCCTTCAGCACGAACTTCTTGCTCAGCTCGCCCTTCTTCACGATCTTCGCGCGCTTTGCGGTGCTGGGCACCAGCTTGGCGGCGCGCAGCGCGGCGAAGTCGATCTCGCCGGCTTCCAGACGGTCCAGCTGGTAGGACAGCACCTCGGCGGTGTCCTTCTTCAGCTTGGAGCGGAAACCGACCTTCGGCAGGCGCTTGATCAGCGGCATCTGGCCGCCTTCGAACTTCGCCTTGATCTTGCCCTTACCGGCGCGGGCGAAGGAACCCTTGTGGCCGCGGCCAGCGGTCTTGCCCAGGCCCGAACCGATACCGCGACCGACGCGCTTGCGCTCGGTGCGGGCGCCCTCTGCAGGCGACAAAGTGTTGAGACGCATGTGAATTACTCCTCGACCTGGACGAGGTAGTGAACCTTGGCGATCAGGCCGCGCACCTGCGGGCTGTCCTTGAGTTCACGCACATCGTTGAGCTTGTTCAGACCCAGCGCCTTCACCGACAGGCGGTGACGCGACTGGGAACCACGCAGGCCACGCACCAGGCGGACCTTGACCGTCTTGTCATTAGCCATGGTTCAATTCCTCCACCGACTTGCCGCGCTTGGCCGCGATGCGGGCCGGCGAGTGCATGCCGTTCAGGCCGGCCAGGGTGGCGCGGACCAGGTTGATCGGGTTGCGCGAGCCGACGGCCTTGGCCAGCACGTTCTTCACGCCCACCGCTTCCAGCACGGCGCGCATGGCACCGCCGGCGATGACGCCCGTACCTTCCGAGGCCGGCTGCATGAACACGCGGGCTGCGCCGTGGCCGGCCTTCACCGGGTGCCACAGGGTGCCGTTGTTGAGGTCGACGTTGGCCAGGTTCTTGCGAGCCTGCTCCATCGACTTCTGGATGGCCACCGGCACTTCGCGCGCCTTGCCATAGCCGAAACCCACGCGGCCGTTGCCGTCGCCCACCACCGTCAACGCGGTGAAGGTGAACTGGCGACCACCCTTGACGGTCTTGCTGACGCGGTTGACCGCGACCAGCTTCTCGATCATGCCGTCGTCGACTTTCTCTTCGCGGTTGCGATCACGATCGCGGCCGCGCGGTGCACGTTCTTCTGCCATTGTCTTCGTTCTCTGGTTTGGAAGGATTTGCGGCTTGGCCGCTTATCGTTGTGGGCTGATGCCGTGGACCGCCAGCGACGACAGAAGCGTCGTGGCGCCCGATGCAACCCGCATCGGCAGGTGGAACGGCCCGGGCGAGCCCGGGCGATCAATCAGAACTGCAGGCCGCCTTCGCGCGCGGCGTCGGCCAGCGCCTTGACGCGGCCGTGGTAACGATAGCCCGAGCGGTCGAAGGCGACCTTCTCGATGCCCGCCGCCTTGGCGCGCTCGGCGATCAGCTTGCCGACCTTGGTGGCCGCGTCGCTGTTCTTGCCGTTCTTCAGGCCTTCCTTCACGTCGGCCTGCAGGGTATTCGCCGCAGCGATCACCTTGGAACCGTCGGCCGTGAAGACCTGCGCATACAGGTGCTGACCGGTACGCAGCACGGTCAGGCGCGGCACGCCGAGGGTGCGGATGTGGGCGCGGGTCGACTTGGCGCGGCGCAGACGGGCGGTGTTCTTGATGCTCATGTTCTTGACCTCGTGGAAGCGGATCGACTTGGAGCGAGCAACGGGTGAAGCGAAACGGATGAAAGCAAAAACCAGCGTCTTTACTTGTTCCTCGTTCCTCTCCCCTCGTTTCTGCCTTAAGCCTTCTTGGCTTCCTTGCGAATGATGGTTTCGTCGGAGTACTTCACGCCCTTGCCCTTGTACGGCTCCGGCGGACGGAAGCCGCGGATCTTGGCGGCAACCTCACCGACGCGCTGCTTGTCCGCGCCCTGCACCAGGATTTCGGTCTGGGTCGGGGTGGCGAGCGTGATGCCTTCCGGCGCCTGGAACACCACCGGGTGCGAGAAGCCCAGCGACAGGCTGAGGTCCTTGCCCTGCATGGCGGCGCGGTAACCCACGCCCACCAGCTCCAGCTTGCGCTCGAACCCTTCGGACACGCCCTTGACCATGTTGGCCAGGATCGCGCGGATGGTGCCGGTGATGGCGTCGTGGTCCAGCGAGGACGGCGACAGGTTGATCGTGCCGTTGTCCACGGACACGTTCACGCCTTCGGGCTGGGTAAGCGACAGGGTGCCCTTGGGGCCCTTGACGGTCAGCGTACCGTTGGCGTTGTTCAGTTCAGTACCCTTCGGCAGGGCGATCGGCTTCTTGGCGACGCGGGACATGGTCTACTCCTTCCCTTAGGCCACGAAGCACAGGACTTCACCACCCACGCCGGCCTGACGGGCCTGCGCATCGGTCATGATGCCCTTCGACGTGGAGATGATGGCAACGCCCAGGCCGTTGAGGACCTTCGGCAGCTCGGTCTTGCCACGGTACTGGCGCAGACCCGAGCGCGAGACGCGCTTGAGCGACTCGATGACCGGCTTGCCCTCGAAATACTTGAGGACGATCTCGAGCTCAGCCTTGTTGTTCTCGGTCTTGGTGACGCGCGAGTCGGCGATGTAGCCCTCGGCCTTCAAGACGCCGGCGATGGCGACCTTGATCTTGGACGACGGCATCTTCACCGTCTGCTTGCCGACGGCGGCCGCATTCTTGATGCGGACCAGCATGTCGGCGATGGGATCAGTCATGCTCATGTGCGATTCCTATGAGTGCACCGATATCCGCTTTCGCGAAAATCTAAGTTGTCCTGGAGGGGCCAGGGCCCGTGCCCTGCCCGCCTGGAGGCGAGACAGAAGCGGGATTATACGACAAAGAGCCCGGTTTGCACCGGACTCCTTGATGACCACGCTAAAAAAACCGCGGGTCGGGTACGACGACTTACCAACTGGCCTTGCGCAGGCCCGGCACGTCGCCACGCATGGTGGCTTCGCGCAGCTTGTTGCGGCCCAGGCCGAACTTGCGGTACACGCCACGCGGGCGGCCCGACAGTTCGCAGCGGTTGCGCTGGCGGCTCGGCGAAGAATCGCGCGGCAGCTTGGCCAGCTTGGTCGCGGCGTCCATCTTTTCCTCGTAGGAGGAATCGGTGCCGGAGATGATCTTCTTCAGAGCAGCGCGCTTGTCGGCGTACTGCTTTGCAAGCTTGGCCCGCTTGATATCGCGGTTCACCATCGAGGTCTTTGCCATTTCGGTTTCCTGCGGATCAGTTGCGGAACGGGAACTTGAACGCTTCGAGCAGCGCCTTGGCTTCGGCGTCGGTCTTGGCGGTGGTGGTGATGGCGATGTCCATACCACGCACGGCGTCGACCTGGTCGAAGTCGATTTCCGGGAAGATGATCTGCTCCTTGACGCCCATGTTGTAGTTGCCACGGCCGTCGAAGGAACGGCCGGACACGCCACGGAAGTCGCGGACGCGCGGCAGCGAGATGCTGATCAGGCGGTCCAGGAACTCGAACATGTGGGCGCGACGCAGGGTGACCTTGCAGCCGATCGGCCAGCCGTCGCGGATCTTGAACGAAGCCACCGAGATCCGGGACTTGGTCGTGATCGGCTTCTGGCCGGAGATCTTGGCCAGGTCGGCCACGGCGTTTTCCAGGATCTTCTTGTTGGTCGCCGCCTCACCCACACCCATGTTGATGGTGATCTTGGTGATCTTCGGGACCTGCATCGGGTTGGTGTACCCGAACTTCTTGGTCAAGGCCGGGACGACCTCTTCCTTGTAGATTTTTTCCAGACGAGTGGTCATGACCTCATTCCTCAGGCGTCGAGCGCCTCACCGCTGGAGCGGAACACACGCAGTTTGCGTCCATCCTCCAGCACCTTGAAGCCAACGCGATCCGCCTTGCCCGTCGCCGAGTTGAAGACCGCCACGTTGGAGATATGGATCGAGGCTTCACGCTCGACCACGCCGCCGGCGATACCTGCCTGCGGGTTCGGCTTGGTGTGGCGCTTGACGATGTTGACGTTGGAGACGACCAGACGGTCACCATCCACGCGCACCACTTCGCCCTGCTTACCCTTGTCCTTGCCGGTGATGACGACCACCTGGTCGCCCTTCTTGATACGGTTAGCCATCTTGGTTTCCTCCGCTCACAGCACTTCGGGTGCGAGCGAGACGATCTTCATGAACTTCTCGGAGCGCAGCTCGCGGGTCACCGGTCCGAAGATACGGGTGCCGATCGGCTCCTGCTTGTTGTTGAGCAGGACGGCGGCGTTGCCGTCGAAGCGGATCAGCGAGCCGTCGGCGCGACGCACACCCTTGCGGGTACGCACCACGACGGCGTCGTAGACTTCGCCCTTCTTGACCTTGCCACGCGGAATGGCGTCCTTGACGGTGACCTTGATGATGTCACCGATGCCGGCATAACGGCGCTTGGAACCACCAAGCACCTTGATGCACATCAGTTCCTTGGCACCGGAGTTGTCGGCGGCGTCGAGATAGCTCTGCATCTGGATCATGATTCAGGCCTCCTCTTATTCGGCCGCGCGGGTGACAACTTCCACCACCCGCCAGTTCTTGGTCTTGGACATGGGCGCGATCTCCTGCACGCGGACGATATCGCCCTCGTTGCAGGTGTTCTCGGCGTCGTGGGCATGGAGCTTGGTCGAGCGCTTGATGTACTTGCCGTACAGGGCGTGCTTGACCTGACGTTCCACCAGCACGGTGACCGTCTTGTCCATCTTGTTGCTCACGACACGACCTTCGATCGTGCGCTGCGTTTTCTGTTCGTTATCACTCATGGCGGCAATCCTTACTTCGTGCTGCCGAGCAGGGTCTTGACGCGAGCGATCTCGCGGCGAACCCGGCGGGTTTCGTGGGTCTTCGGCAGCTGACCGGTCGCCTTCTGCATGCGCAGGGAAAACTGTTCCTTGCGCAGCTCGACCAGGTGGGACTTCAGTTCGTCAGCCGACTTCTCGCGGAGTTGCTTGAGTTCCATTAGCGCACCGTCCGGGTCACAAAGGTGGTGGTGACCGAGAGCTTGGCGGCGGCCAGGCGGAACGCCTCGCGTGCGGTGGCTTCGTCCACACCCTCGATTTCATAGATCATGCGGCCGGGCTGGATCTGGGCGACCCAGTACTCCACGTTGCCCTTACCGGAGCCCATGCGGACTTCGATCGGCTTCTTGGTGATCGGCTTGTCGGGGAACACACGGATCCACATCTTGCCGCCGCGCTTGACGTAGCGGCTGATGGAACGACGTGCGGCCTCGATCTGGCGCGCGGTCAGCTGGCCATGCGCGGTGGCCTTCAGGCCGTACTCGCCGAAACTGACGAGGTTCGCACTCCAGCTCAGGCCGGAGTTACGGCCCTTGTGCATCTTGCGGTATTTGGTTCGCTTGGGTTGCAACATTGCCGGTTACCTCGCGTCACGATCGCGGGACGGGCGCGACGGACGTTCGCTGCGCTCGGGGCGCGCGTCGTCCTGCTTCTCCTGACCCACCTGGCTGAAGTCGAACACTTCGCCCTTGTAGACCCACGTCTTGATGCCGATGATGCCGTACTGCGTCTTCGCCTCGGCGAAACCGTAGTCGATATCGGCGCGCAGGGTATGCAGCGGCACGCGGCCTTCGCGGTACCACTCCGAGCGGGCGATTTCCGCGCCATTCAGACGGCCGGCGACGTTCACCTTGATGCCCAGGGCACCCAGGCGGATCGCGTTGCCCACCGCACGCTTCATGGCGCGACGGAACATGATGCGGCGCTCGAGCTGCTGCGCGATGGACTCGGCCACCAGCTGCGCGTCCAGTTCGGGCTTGCGCACCTCGGTCACGTTGATGTGCGCCGGGACGCCCATCACCGCACTGACTTCCTTACGCAGCTTCTCGATGTCCTCACCACGCTTGCCGATCACCACGCCCGGACGGGCGGTGTGGATCGTCACGCGCGCGGTCTTGGCCGGACGCTCGATCAGGATCTTGCTGATGCCGGCCTGGGCCAGCTTCTTGCGCAGCAGCTCGCGGACCTTCAGGTCAGCGGCCAGGTACGAGGCGTACTCGCCCTTGCTGGCGTACCACTTGGAGTTCCAGTCCTTGGCGATGCCAAGACGGATACCGGTCGGATGTACTTTATGGCCCATAGTCTTATTTGCCCTTGCCTTCGCCCACCACCACGGTGATGTGGCTGGTGCGCTTGAGGATGCGCGTGCCGCGGCCCTTGGCGCGGGCCATGAAACGCTTCAGCATCGGGCCTTCGTCGACCATGATCGTCGTGACCTTCAGCTCGTCGACGTCGGCGCCCTGGTTGTTCTCGGCGTTCGCGATGGCCGATTCGACGACCTTCTTGATGAGGGCCGCAGCCTTCTTGTCCGAGAACTTCAGCAGGTTGACGGCGCGTTCGGCCGGCAGACCACGGACCTGGTCGGCGACCAGGCGGGCCTTCTGCGGAGAGATGCGCGCGGTGCGCAGGATTGCTTTCGCTTCCATTGTCATCGCCCCTTACTTCTTGCCGCCGGCTTTCTTGTCGCCACCGTGACCCTTGAAGGTCCGGGTGACGGCAAACTCGCCGAGCTTGTGGCCGACCATGTTCTCGTTGACCAGCACCGGAACGTGGTTCTTGCCGTTATGGATTGCAATGGTATGACCCACCATTTCCGGCAGGATCATGGAGCGACGCGACCAGGTCTTGATCGGGCGCTTGCTGCCGCCGGCGGCCTCCACCTTCTTGACGAGGTGGTGATCGACGAACGGGCCCTTCTTGAGTGAACGTGCCATGGTCGATTAGCCCCTACGATCGCGGACGATGAATTGCGTGGTGCGCTTGTTCTTGCGCGTCTTGTAACCCTTGGTCGGGACACCCCAGGGGGTGACCGGATGCGGATTACCCTGACCGGCCTTGGCCTCACCACCACCGTGCGGGTGATCCACCGGGTTCATGGCGGCACCGCGGACGGTCGGCCTGACGCCGCGCCAACGCTTGGCACCGGCCTTGCCCAGCTTCTCCAGGCTGTGCTCGTCGTTGCCGACTTCACCGATGGTGGCGCGGCATTCGATCGGCACCTTGCGCATTTCGCCCGAGCGCAGACGCAGCGTGGCGAAACCCTGCTCACGCGCGACCAGCTGGACGGCAGCGCCGGCGGCGCGGGCGATCTGGGCGCCCTTGCCCGGCTTCAGCTCGACGCAATGCACCGTCGTACCGACCGGGATGTTGCGCAGCGGCAGCGAGCTGCCGACCCGGATCGGGGCGTCGGTGCCGGCGATCACCTGATCGCCCGCCTTCAGACCCTTCGGGGCGATGATGTAGCGGCGCTCGCCGTCGACATAGCACAGCAGGGCGATATGCGCGGTGCGGTTGGGATCGTATTCGATCCGCTCGACCTTGGCCGCGATACCTTCCTTGTCGCGCTTGAAGTCGATCAGGCGGTAGTGCTGCTTGTGGCCACCACCGATATGACGGGTGGTGATGCGGCCGTGGTGGTTGCGACCACCGGTCTTGCCCTGCTTCTCCAGCAGCGGGGCGTGCGGAGCACCCTTGTGCAGGTCAGGGGTCACCACGCGAACTGCCGAACGGCGGCCAGCGGAGGTGGGCTTGAATTTCATCAATGGCATGTGGGTCTACCTCAGGCCTTGGCCGACACGTCGATGGCCTGGCCATCGGCCAGACGCACGTACGCCTTGCGCCAGTCGCCACGACGACCATTGCGGTTACGGAAGGACTTGTTCTTGCCCTTGACGTTGACCACGTTGACCGCCTCGACCTTGACGTCGAACAGCTGCTCGACCGCAGCCTTCACATCGGCCTTGGTGGCATCGTTCGAGACTTCGAAGACGTATTGATTGGAAACTTCCTGCAGGCGCGCGGTCTTCTCGGAGACGCGCGGCGCACGCAGAACGCTGAAGATTTTCTCGTTGCTGCTCATGCCAGCCATTCCTCGATCTTCTTGACCGCGTCGGCGGTGATGACGACGGTGTCGGCACCGACCAGCGAGGCCGGGTCCAGACCCTGGACGTCACGCACTTCGACGTACGGCAGGTTGCGGGCCGACAGGTACAGGTGCTCGGAGGCCTCTTCGGTCACGATCAGCGGACGCTTGCCGGTCTCCAGGCCCTTCAGCTTGGAGATGAGCGACTTGGTGCTGGTAGCATCCAGGTCGAACGCCTCGACCACGGTCAGGCGACCCTGGCGGTTCAGCTCGGACAGGATGGCCTGCATCGCGGCGCGGTACATCTTGCGGTTGACCTTCTGCGCGAAGCTGCGCGGCTTGGCCGCGAAGGTCACGCCGCCACCGACGAAGATCGGAGCGGTCAGGGCGCCGTGACGTGCACCGCCACCCTTCTGCTTCTTGGACTTCTTGGTGGTGCCGTTGACTTCCGCGCGGGTCTTCTGGGCCTTGGTGCCCGAGCGACCGGCGTTGCGGTAAGCCACGACGACCTGGTGGATCAGGTCTTCATTGAATTCGCGACCAAACACTTCGTCGGAGACCGACAACTTGTTGGCGCTGCCGTTAATGGCGAGTTCCATCATCGTTCTCCTTAGCCCTTGCTCGCCGGACGCACGATCACGTCGCCACCCGGGGCACCCGGCACGGCACCGCGAACGGCGATCAGGCCGCGCTCGGCGTCCACGCGGACGACTTCCAGGTTCTGCGTGCTCTGCTGCACGGCGCCCATGTGACCGGACATCTTCTTGCCCGGGAACACGCGGCCCGGCGTCTGGCGCTGACCCAGCGAACCAGGCGAGCGGTGCGACAGCGAGTTACCGTGGGTGGCGTCACCCATGGTGAAGTTCCAGCGCTTGATCGTGCCCTGGAAGCCCTTGCCCTTGGTCACGCCCTGGACGTCGACCTTCTGGCCCACCTCGAAGATGTCGGCCTTGATCTCGCCGCCGATGGCGTAGTCACCGATCTTGTCGGCTTCCACGCGCAGCTCCCACAGGCCACGACCGGCTTCGACCTTGGCCTTGGCCAGGTGACCGGCGACCGGCTTGGTGATCAGCGAGGCGCGACGGGTGCCCACGGCGACCTGCACGGCGGTGTAGCCGTCGGCTTCGGTGGTCTTGATCTGGGTGATACGGTTCGGGGTCGCTTCGATCAGCGTCACCGGAATGGACTTGCCGTCCTCGGTGAAAACCCGGGTCATGCCAGCCTTGCGGCCGACGATGCCCAACGAATATTTCTTCGCAGTCATGGTCGGTGCCTTTAGGTCAGCTTGATCTGGACGTCAACGCCAGCCGCCAGCTCGAGCTTCATCAGCGCGTCAACGGTCTTGTCGTTGGGGTCGACGATATCCAGCACGCGCTTGTGGGTGCGGGTCTCGTACTGGTCGCGCGCGTCCTTGTCGGCGTGCGGCGAAACGAGAATGGTGTAGCGCTCGATCTTGGTCGGCAGCGGGATCGGGCCGCGCACTTGCGCGCCTGTCCGCTTGGCCGTTTCAACGATCTCGCTGGCCGAGCGGTCGATCAGGCGATGATCGTAAGCTTTCAGCCGGATACGGATCTTTTGGTCCGCCATGACGGGTTTCCTTCGTTAAAGAGCGACGGGCGCGGCCTCTGGGATGCCTTGCCCCGATTAATTCCAGTGCACTGTGGACTCCCCTGCCCCGGCAAGACCTCACCGGAACAGGCCCGCAGGCCCTGGGGTTCTTCCTGAAAAACGAGGCAGGCCGGTAAGCCGGCCTGCCAAGACGGAAAAGTATAGAACGCGTTACGGCGTCCGTCAACAACCGGACGCCACAATCCGCAGGCATCTGCCTGCGGTCGGTTCACACGCGACTTTCCTGTCTGGCGAACACGAGGCGCTTCCTGCACCTCTTTTCGCGGTTGGCCGGTCAACCTCCCAGGGGGGACCGGCAGATACAGCATCAGGCCCCGGCCGAAACCGGGGCCTTCTGATCTTACTTGATGATCTTGGCGACGACGCCGGCGCCGACGGTGCGGCCGCCTTCGCGGATCGCGAAGCGCAGGCCTTCGTCCATCGCCACCGGGTTGATCAGCGTGACCACCATCTTCACGTTGTCGCCCGGCATCACCATCTCGGTGCCTTCCGGCAGCTCGATCGCACCGGTGATGTCGGTGGTGCGGAAGTAGAACTGCGGACGGTAGCCCTTGAAGAACGGGGTGTGACGGCCACCCTCGTCCTTGGACAGCACATAGACTTCGGCTTCGAAATCGGTGTGCGGCTTGATCGAACCCGGCTTGGCCAGCACCTGGCCACG
>NZ_SAWZ01000006.1 GCF_004122095.1 Pseudoxanthomonas composti
GGCGACTCCGGCTTGGCCCCGCCTGCGCCCGGGTGGACAAGCTTCGCGTTGTCCACCCTACGGAGGCTGGATGACGCGCTTGCATCCACCTCGCACTCCGGGACCGGTCAAGGCCGGCGGGACCGGCCCGGACAGGCAGGCGCGGTAAACTGCCCGCTCCCCCGTGCCAACGGATCGATCCAATGCGTTTTGCCCCGCTGTTGCTGTCCTGCGCCTGCCTGCTGATGGCCGCCTGCTCCAAGGATGCCGAGCCTGCCGCCCAACCCGAGCCCACCACCGCCAAGCGTGCCGCCGCCGTGACCACCGACCGCAGCCAGGATGAAAGTTCCTACGCCCAGCCCGGACAGGTGCGCATCACCGACCTGGCGCTGGACCTGAAGCTGGACTTCGACAAGAAGCAGATCGACGGCAGCGCCACCTACACCCTGGACTGGACCGACAAGGCGGCCAAGGCGCTGGTCCTGGACACGCGCGATCTGACCATCGAGCAAGTCTCGGCCGATGACGGCAAGGGCGGCCAGACCCCGCTGAAGTACGCGCTGGCGCCCGCGGACAAGGTGTTCGGCAGCAAGCTGACCATCGAGACGCCGACCCAGCCGTCCAAGCTGAGCATCCGCTACCACACCGCGCCGACCGCCTCGGGCCTGCAGTGGCTGGACCCGTCCATGACCGAGGGCAAGAAGCTGCCCTTCATGTTCAGCCAGTCCCAGGCCATCCATGCGCGCAGCTGGGTGCCACTGCAGGACACCCCCTCGGTGCGCTTCACCTACAGCGCGCACGTGACCACGCCGACCGACGTGATGGTGCTGATGAGCGCCAACAGCGACCCCAAGGCCGCGCGCGATGGCGACTACAGCTTCAGGATGGAGCACCCCATCCCCTCCTACCTGCTGGCCATCGCCGCCGGCGACCTGGTGTTCAAGCCGATCTCCGCCCGCGCTGGCGTGTGGGCCGAGCCTGCCATGTCGGAGAAGGCCACCAAGGAGTTCGAGGACACCGAGAAGATGATCGCCACCGCCGAGGGCCTGTATGGGCCCTACCGCTGGGGCCGCTACGACATCCTGGTGCTGCCGCCGTCCTTCCCCTTCGGCGGCATGGAAAACCCGACGATGACCTTCGCCACGCCGACGGTCATCGTCGGCGACAAGTCGCTGGTGTCGCTGGTGTCCCACGAACTGGCGCACAGCTGGTCGGGCAACCTGGTCACCAACGCCAGCTGGAAGGACATCTGGCTCAACGAAGGCTTCACCACCTACGTGCAGGGCCGCATCACCGAGGCCTTGTACGGCGTGGAGCTGGCCGAGATGGAGCGCCAGATCGACCAGACCGACCTGCTGGCCGAGGTCAAGGACATGAGCCCGGCCGACCAGGCGCTGGCGCTGCCGCCGCTGACCGAGCGCGACCCGGATCAGGCGCTGAGCAGCGTGGCCTACGTCAAGGGCGCCTGGTTCCTGCAGTTCCTGGAGCAGCGTTTCGGCCGCGACGTGTTCGATCCCTTCCTGCGCGGCTGGTTCGACGACCATGCCTTCAAGAGCGCGAACACCGACCAGTTCGTGGCCTATCTGAAGGACAAGCTGCTGCCGAAGAATCCCAACGCCGTCACCGCGGCGGAGCTGGACGCCTGGCTCAACCAGCCGGGCATCCCGGCCTTCGCCACCAAGGCGCAGTCGCGCGGCTTCGCGCTGGTGGATACCGCACGCATCGCCTGGCTGGGCAGTGGCACCCTGCCGGCCAAGCAGGCCACCGACGAATGGGTGACCCAGCAGTGGGTGCATTTCATCGAAGGCCTGGGCGAGAAGCTCGGCGTGGAGCAGCTCAAGGCGCTGGATGAGGCCTACCACTTCACCGGCACGGCCAATGGCGAGATCGCCATGCGCTGGTATCCACTGACCATCCGCAGCGGCTATACCGATGCGCAGGAAGCGGCCGGTGCATTCATCGAGCGCGTCGGCCGGCGCAAGCTGATCATGCCGATCTACGCCGAGCTGGTGAAGACGCCCGAAGGCCTGGCCTTTGCCCAGCAGGTGTTCGCCCGGGCCAAGCCGGCCTCGCACCCGATCACCGCGCAGTCCATCCAGGACGTGCTGGACAAGGCCGCCCGGGCCCAGCCGCAGGCGGCGCCCGCCAAGCCCTGACCGGTTCGGAACACGCGTGTTCCCCCGCGCGGCCTTCTTCTTCGGGAGAAGGCCGTGCGCGTTTACGGGCCGGCCACTGGCGCAGGTAGAGTAGGGCCCCATTCGATCGACGCGGGCCGACCGCGCTGCTGGAGATGCTGGCGATGAAGAAACTGCTGTTGGCTGGGCTGTGTGCCCTGGTATTGGCCGGTTGCGGGGACCGCGAAGCCGAGCAAAAAGCCGCCGCCGCCGCGCAGACCGCCAAGCAGGAGGCGGAGGCGGCCAAGCTGGCCGCCGAGTACGAGAAGGCGCGCACCGCGCAGAACTGGAACATGGCCCGCATCCACGGCACCGCGCTGCTGGATCAGTATCCGGGCACCCCGGCCGCGGAGGGCATCAAGGCCAGCTTCGAGGAGATCCAGCAGCGGGCGCAGGCCGAGCAGGAGCAGCGCCGCCTGGCCGCGCTGTGGAACTACGCCCAGGCCCAGGCCGGCAAGGGCATCCAGCGTTCGGCCATGATCAACAGCAAGGACGGCGTGGACGTGGACGGCACGGGCAAGAAGCCGGTGCAGCTGATCTTCCGCGACCACCCGGAGTGGAAACGCAGCGCCTACCTGGTGCTGCAGTCCGGCGACTTCCGCTGCAGCGGCGGCTGCACGCTCAAGGTGAAGATCGACGGCGTGGACAAGACCTATCCCGGCTATCGCCCGAACACCGACGAGGCCATCGCCATGTTCATCCGCAACGAAAACGCCCTGTGGAAGGCGCTGCGCAAGGCCAAGACCTTCGAGATCGAGTTCCCGGTCAAGGCCGGCGGCACGCGCACGGCCGTCTACGAAGTCGGCGGCCTGGACGGCAACCAGATGCCGGGTTGGGATTGAACCTGCTGCAGGCCGGCGCCGGGCTGCCCGAACGCCGCCACTGGGTCTTCGACATGGACGGCACGCTGACCGTGGCGGTGCACGATTTCGCGCTGATCCGCCGCGCGCTGGGCATTGCGCCGCAGGAGGACATCCTGGGCCACTTGGCGGCGCTGCCGGCGGCGGAGGCCGCGCCCAAGCACGCCTGGCTGATGGCGCATGAGCGCGAGCTGGCCTGCCGCGCCGTGGCCGCGCCCGGTGCGTGCGCACTGGTTCGCGTGCTGCATGCGCGCGGGGACCGCATCGCCATCCTGACCCGCAATGCGCGGGAACTGGCCACGCTGACGCTGGATTGCATCGGCCTGGGCGAGGTGTTTCCGGCCGAAGACGTGCTGGGCCGCGAGAGCGCACCGCCCAAGCCGCGCCCGGATGGGTTGCTACAGCTGGCCGCGCGCTGGCAGGTCGCGCCCGAGCAACTGGTCATGGTAGGCGATCACGCGCACGACCTGCAGTGCGGCCGCGCGGCCGGCGCGCTCACGGTGCTGGTCGGGCCGGGGAACCTTTGGCCTGACCTGGCCGATGTGCATGTGGTTGATTGCGATGCATTGCTAGAGCGGGTAGAGCGAGGAACGAGTTGAGAGGAACGAGGAACGAGTGAAGGCGGGCGGATGCGTGACGAGTTAGCTTGAGCGCACTCGTTCCTCGTTCCTCTCCGCTCGTTCCTCTGTACTCGTTCCTCTGCGCTCGTTCCTCGCCGCCCCAGGCGGCGCACGCGCTACAGCGCGTAGCCGAACTGCTGCTTGAACTGGTCGTTGAACTCGTCGAAGTCGAAGCGCTGGTTCTGGGTACCGGGGTGCTCGACCTTCAGCGCGCCCATCAGGTTGCCCATGCGGCCGATGGTCAGCCAGTCGCAGCCGCGCTCGATGCCGAAGATCAGGCCGGCGCGGAAGGCGTCGCCGCAGCCGGTGGGGTCGACCACCCGACGCTCGTGCGCCGGCGGGATGTCGAAGGTCTTGTCCGGCGTGTGCACCAGCGCGCCCTTGGGGCCCTGGGTGGTGATGTAGGCCTGCACGCGCGAGACGATCTCCTGCTCGTTCCAGCCGGTGCGTTCCTGCAGCAGGTTGGACTCGTAGTCGTTGACCACCACGTAGTCGGCCTGCTCGATGAACTCGCGCAGCTCCTGGCCGTTGAACAGCGGCATGGCCTGGCCCGGGTCGAAGATGAAGGGCGTGCCCATCTCCTTGAACTCGATCGCGTTCTGGATCATACCCTCGCGCCCGTCCGGACCCACCAGGCCGATGGTCACGCCGGGCACGTCCTTCACGTGGTTCTCGTAGCTGCGCATCATCGCGCCGGGGTGGAAGGCGGTGATCTGGTTGTTGTCGTGATCGGTGGTGATGAAGGCCTGCGGGGTGAACAGCTCGTCGATCACCTTCACCCGCGACAGGTCGATCCCCAGGGTCTCGAAATGCTCGCGGTACGGGCCGAAATCCTGGCCCACCGTGCCCATCGGGATCGGCTGGCCGCCCAGCAGGTGCAGGTTGTACGCGATATTGCCCGCGCAGCCGCCGAACTCGCGGCGCATGCGCGGCACCAGGAAGGACACGTTCAGGATGTGCACCTTGTCCGGCAGGATGTGGTTCTTGAACTGGTCCGGGAACACCATGATGGTGTCGTAGGCAAGGGAACCACAGATCAGAGCGGACATCGGCGAACCTTGATGGGGAGGCGAAAACGCCCGCGGTCCGGCCGTGGGCGGACCGGAAAGCCCCGGCCAGGGTGCGAAGGTTACCGGCTGACGCTGGACAGGGCCAGTCGCCGGTCGCGCACGCGCACGGCCGCCGGCGGCGCGAAACGGCCGCGGGCCCGGGATTTTCCTTGTGCGAGCAGGGGGGTGTTGCTAGGCTAGCCGACCTCGATTTCTGCCCATTTTTTCGCCAGTCTGGCGCTGCGGGCACCGTCTCTTCCAGGACCCAATCCCCCGATGTTCAAGAAGCTTCGCGGCATGTTCTCCAACGACCTGTCCATCGATCTGGGCACGGCCAACACCCTCATCTACGTGCGTGGACAGGGCATCGTGCTGAACGAGCCGTCGGTGGTGGCCGTGCGCCAGGACCGCGCCATCGGCGGGGCGCGCTCGGTGGCCGCCGTCGGCGCCGAAGCCAAGCAGATGCTGGGCCGCACCCCGGGCCACATCACCACCATTCGCCCGATGAAGGACGGCGTCATCGCCGATTTCACCTACACCGAGGCAATGCTCAAGTACTTCATCAAGAAGGTGCACAAGTCGCGCTTCCTGCGCCCCAGCCCGCGCGTGCTGGTCTGCGTGCCGGCCGGCAGCACCCAGGTGGAGCGCCGCGCGATCAAGGAATCGGCCGAAGAGGCCGGCGCGCGCGATGTCTACCTGATCGAGGAGCCCATGGCCGCGGCGATCGGCGCCGGCCTGCCGGTGACCGAGGCGCGCGGCTCGATGGTCATCGATATCGGCGGCGGCACCACCGAGGTGGCCGTCATCTCGCTGAACGGCATCGTCTACTCCCAGTCCGTGCGCGTGGGTGGCGACCGCTTCGATGAGTCCATCACCAACTACGTGCGCCGCAACCACGGCATGCTGATCGGCGAGGCCACCGCCGAGCGCATCAAGCTGGAAATCGGCTGCGCCTATCCGCCGGCGGAAGTGGAGGAGATGGAAATCTCCGGCCGTAACCTGGCCGAGGGCGTGCCCAAGATGATCAAGATCAACTCCAACGAGGTGCTCGAGGCGCTGCACGAGCCGCTGTCGGGCATCGTCTCGGCGGTCAAGCTGGCCCTGGAGCAGACCCCGCCGGAGCTGTGCGCGGACGTGGCCGAGCGCGGCATCGTGCTGACCGGCGGCGGCGCCCTGCTGCGCGAGCTGGACCGCTTGATCTCCGAGGAGACCGGCCTGCACGTGCAGGTGGCCGAGGACCCGCTGACCTGCGTGGCCCGCGGTGGCGGCCGCGCGCTGGAGCTGGTGGACATGCATGGCAATGAGTTCTTCGCACCGGAATGAGGCTGAGGCAGGAGTGAGCGCAGAGGAGTGAGGAGTGAGCGAGAGCCTGCGCCAGCGCTTCGCCCCTTGTTTTCCTCGCTTGCCGCTGCCGCCCACTCACTCCTCACTCCTCTCCACTCACTCCTAGCTCCCGCTCCCCCGTGCCTGTCTACGCCGGACCTCCCGTCACCAACCGTCCAGGGGAAGTGGCCAGCACGCTCAAGCTGCTGGCCTATCTGGCGCTGGGCCTGGGCCTGATCTTCCTGGACCACCGCGGCGGCTGGATGCACGCGGTGCGCACCCAGGTCGGCACCCTGGTGCAGCCGCTGTGGTGGGTCGCCGGCCTGCCGGGCCGGCTGAGCACCACGGTGCAGGACGATGCGCTGACCCGCGTGCGCCTGACCGAGGAGAACGACCGGCTGCGCAATGAGCTGCTGATCGCCAACGCGCGCCTGACGCGCCTGCAGACGGCCATCAGCGACAACGCCCAGCTGCGCGCGCTGCTGGGCGTGGCCCGCAGCCGTGGCCTGGATGTGCAACTGGCGCCGATCCTGAACGTGGATCTGGACCCGACCCGCCAGCGCCTGGTGCTGGATGCCGGCAGCCGCCAGGGTGTGCAGGTCGGCCAGCCGGTGATCGACGCCGGCGGCCTGCTGGGACAGATCACCGAGGTGATGCCGGGCTTTTCCATCGCCCTGCTGATCACCGACCCGGACCATGCCGTGCCGGTGATGCTGGCGCGCAACGGCGTGCGGCTGGTGGCCTACGGCAACGGCCGCAGCGACCAGCTGCAGCTGGTCAACATCCCGCTCAACAGCGATATCCAGGAGGGCGATGAGGTCGTCACCTCCGGCATGGGCGGGCGCTTTCCGGCCGGTTTTCCGGTGGGCAAGGTGGTGGAGCTGCACCAGGACGACAGCCGCGCCTTCCTGATCGGCGAGCTCAAGCCCGCCGCCCAGCTTGATCGCGGCCGCAGCGTGCTGCTGCTGCGCTCGGGGCAGGCCGCCGCGCCGCTGCCGGTCACTCCGGCCGAGACTGGCCCGGTGCCGGTGGTGATCGGCACCGAGCTGCAGGCCCCGCCGCCGCCGGTGCAGGCGCCCACCCCGGCCGGGATCAAGCCGCCGGTCAAGCCGCCCGAGCCGGCCGACGCGGAGCCGGACCTGTGAGCCGTCCCCGCAACCGCTGGGCGATGCCGGTGAGCATCCTGCTGGCCCTGCTGCTGGCCGTGGTGCCGCTGCCGGAAGTGGTGCAGCCGCTGCGCCCGTTCTGGCTGGCGCTGGTCATGACGTACTGGGTGATCGAGCTGCCCGATTCGGTCGGCCTGGGCACGGTGTTCGCCATTGGCGTGGTGGCGGACCTGGTGATGGGCGGCGTGCTGGGCGAGCAGGCGTTGCGCCTGACCGTCATGGCCTTCATCCTGCAGCGGTTCCGGGCGCGCCTGCGGTTTTTCCCGCTGTCCCAGCAGGCGCTGGCGCTGGGCGGGTTGCTGCTGAACGATCGCATCATCGACATGGCTATCCACGCCGCACTCGGCCGGCCGCTGCTGCCCTGGTCCTACTGGTGGGCGCCGCTGGTGGGCATGCTGCTATGGCCACCGCTGTTCCTGCTGATCGACGGCATGCACCACGGACGCCGTCGCTGACACGCCATGAGACCTCGCCGCGCCGTCAAGAATCCCCATGCCGAAGCCGAGCAGTTCCGCCGCCGCGCGGTGCTGGGCTTCGTGGTGGTAGCGCTGTGCCTGATCGGGCTGGGCGCGTGGTACTTCAAGCTGCAGGTGGTCGACCACGACGAGTACATCACCCGCTCTGACGCCAATCGCATCAAGCCGCGTCCGGTGGTGCCCGCGCGCGGCACCATCTACGACCGCAAGGGGCGGGTGCTGGCCGAGAACGTGCTGGCCTTCCGCCTGGACGTGCTGCCGGAGAAGGTCAAGGACATCGACACCATGCTGGGCCAGCTGGGCCAGGTGATCGCGCTGTCGCCGGAGGACATCGAGCACTTCCGCAAGGAGCGCAAGGCGACCCGCGGCTTCCGCCCCATCACCCTGAAGGCGCGGCTCAACGAGACCGAGACGGCGCAGTTCGCGGTCAACCGCTGGCGCTTCCCCGGCGTGGACGTGGTGCCGTACCTGAACCGGTATTACCCCTATGGTGACCTGTTCGCCCATGTCATCGGCTACGTCGGCCGCGTCGATGAGGCCGACCTGCAGGCCGGAGACATCAATGCCGCCATCACCCATTCGGGCAAGAGCGGCCTGGAGCGGTATTACGAGAACGTCCTGCGCGGCAAGGTCGGCTACGAACAGGTCGAGACCAACGTGCAGGGGCGGGCGATCCGGACCATCGGCCGGGTGCCGGCTAAGGCCGGCGCCGACCTGAAGCTGTCCCTGGACGTGGACCTGCAGCGGGCGATGGTGGCCGCCTTCGGCGATTACGAGGGCGCCGCGGTGGCCATGGACCCGCGCACGGGCGAGATCCTGGCCATGGTCAGCCTGCCGTCCTACGACCCCAACCTGTTCGTCAACGGCATCTCCCACGCCGACTTCAAGGCACTCAACGACAACCCCTCGCGGCCGCAGTTCAACCGCCTGGTGCTGGGCGGGGTGGCGCCTGGGTCCACGATCAAGCCGCTGATGGGCCTGGCCGGGCTGGACAGCGGCACCCGCCGGCCCGAGGACCGGGTGCTGTCCACCGGCATGTTCTACCTGCCCGGCGTCAGCCGCGGCTGGGGCGACTCGCACCGCGGTGGCCACGGCTGGACCGACCTGCGCAAATCCATCGCCGAGTCGGTCAACACCTACTACTACAAGCTCGCCCTGGACATGGGCATCAACCAGGTCGACGACTACATGCAGCGGTACGGGCTGGGCAAGCCGACCGGGATCGACCTGGTCGGGGAGATCGGCGGCATCGTGCCGTCGCCGGCCTACAAGATGAGCAGCCGCAAGGAGCGCTGGTATCCAGGCGATACGGTCAACATCGCCATCGGCCAGGGCGACTGGAAGGTCACGCCGCTTCAGTTGGTGCGCGGGGTCGGCGGGATCGCCGATGGCCAGCTGCGCCGGCCGCACCTGGCGGTGGCCGAACGCACCAACTTCGATGCCGACTGGAGCCCGCTGCCGCAGCCCGAAGGCACCCCGATCAGCCCCAACCCGGCGCACCTGCAGGCCGTGCGCGAAGGCATGATGGCGACCATGCTGCCAGGCGGCACCGGCGGCTCGATGGCCCGGGGCGCGCCCTACAGCATCGCCGGCAAGACCGGCACGGCCCAGGTGGTCAGCCGCAAGGGCGTGGCCGCGGTGGATCCGCGCAGCCTGCCCATGCACCTGCGCCACCGCTCGCTGTTCACCGGCTTCGCCCCGGTGGAGGCGCCGGTGATCGCCCTGGCCGTGGCGGTGGAAGGCGGCGGCTACGGCGGCAGCACCGCCGGCCCGATCGCCCGCAAGCTGTTGGACGCGTACCTGCTGGGCAAAATGCCCGAGGGCATGGACGCGGTGCCCGACGACACGGTCGTTTCGGTCGGGCTGGCGGCTGCGCCCAAGCCGGCTGCGCCCGCCACACCGGCCCCGGCCCCGCCTGCGCCCGCGCCGGAACCGGCGGTGGTGCCCGCGGCGATCTCGGTGGGACGCCCGCCGCAGCCGGTGCGGCCGTGAGGGACATCCTGCGCTGGTTGGCCGAGCTGGCCGGCCGTTTCCTGCGGACGCTGGACTGGGTGCTGTGCCTGGCCCTGGGCGGGCTGATGCTGATCGGCCTGGCGGTGCTCAAGAGCGCCGGTGGCGATGGCCTGGTGATCGCCCAGGGCGCGCGTTTCGCCGTGGGCCTGGCGGCGATGTGGGGCCTGTCGCGGATCTCGCCGCTGCGGCTGCGCGCCTGGACGCCGATGACCTATGCCTTGTCGATGCTGCCGCTGCTGGCGGTGTTCATGGTCGGCACCGGCAAATACGGGCGGCAATGGCTGGACCTGAAGGTGTTCTACCTGCAGCCGGCCGAGCTGCTGAAGATCAGCCTGCCGATGATGGTGGCCTGGTACCTGCACCGCATCCCGCTGCCGCCGCGGATCAACACCACCCTGGTGGCGGCGCTGATCATCGGCCTGCCCACCTCGCTGATCATGCTGCAGCCGGATTTCGGCACCGGCGTGCTGATCGCCGCCTCCGGCGCCTTCGCGCTGCTGCTGGCCGGCCTGCCGTGGTGGTGGGTGGGCGTGGCGGTGGCCGGCGTGGCCTCGGCCGCGCCGATCGCCTGGTTCTTCCTGCTGCGGCCCTACCAGAAGGACCGCATCATGATGTTCCTGGACCCGGAGGCCGATGCCCTGGGCGCGGGCTGGAACATCATCCAGTCCAAGATCGCGATCGGTTCCGGCGGCTGGTCGGGCAAGGGCTGGGGCGAGGGTAGCCAGTCGCACCTGAACTTCATTCCCGAGCAGACCACCGATTTCGCCTTCTCCGTGCTCAGCGAGGAATTCGGCTGGATCGGCGTGGCCACCGTGTTGGCCCTGTACCTGGTGGTGATCGGGCGCTGCCTGTGGATCGCCATCGAGGCGCGCGACACCTACTCGCGGGTGCTGGCCGGCTCGCTGGGGCTGGCCTTCTTCGTCTACGTGCTGGTCAACGGCGGCATGATCTCCGGCCTGCTGCCGGTGGTGGGCGTGCCCATGCCTCTGATCAGCTACGGCGGCACCTCGGCGGTGTCCCTGCTGGCCGGCATGGGCCTGGTAATGGCCGTGCGCGGGCACCGGCCGGTGCATGGGTACTAGGAGCGAGGAACGAGTGGGGAGGAACGAGGAACGAGAGGGCAACGCCGCCGCTTTACTCGTTCCCCGTTCCTTTGCCGAACGACAAGCGAAAGGCCAGAGGGCACAGCTGTTGCTTTCACTCGTTTCTCGTTCCTCTCCACTCGTTCCTCGCACTTAACGCAAACCCTCAACTTCCCCGCGCATGTCGTTCTTGCCATTCATGTCGCAGAGGGGGAGTGAGGCGCAACCCCTGTGCTAACCTTCGCGCCGATGACCCGACGCGTTCTTGCCTGCCTGCTTACGCTTGGTTTGGTCGCTTGTGCGACCCAGCCGAAGTCTCCGACCCCGCCGCCACAGGCCCGCTCCGCGCCGCCGCCCAGGACCCCGTCCGGGCCGACGCCGGCCCCGGCCGAGACCTCGGTCGAAGCGGTCAAGCCCGATGCCTCGATCGACCTGACGCCTGTGCCCTTCGAGGTCGCCCGCGCCAATTTCATCCGCGACACCGCTGCCCGCTTCGCGCTGGATCCGGCCAGCATCGAGGCGGTGTTGTCGCAGGCCAACTTCCGCGATGACGTGGTCGCGCTGATGTCCAAGCCGGCCGAACGCACCATCGGCTGGAGCGAGTACCGCCCGCGCTTCATCACCGCGGCCCGCATCAACGGCGGCAAGGCCTTCCTGGAGACCCACCGCGCCGAGCTGATGCGGGTGCAGGAGCGCACCGGTGTGCCGGCCGAGATCATCGTCTCCATCCTTGGCGTGGAAACCAGCTACGGCGGCTATACCGGCAAGCACCGTGTGTTGGATGCGCTGTACACGCTGGCCTTCCGCTACCCGCGCAGCGGCAACCCGGACCGCGCGCTGTACGAGCACAAGCGCGAGCAGTTCTTCCGCGACGAGCTGGCCCAGCTGTTCGCGCTGGGCAAGGAGCAGGGCATCGACCTGCTCAGCCAGACCGGCAGCTACGCCGGGGCGATGGGCATGGGGCAGTTCATGCCGTCCTCGTATCGCCAGTTCGGCGTGGATGGCGATGGCGACGGCCGCATCAACCTGATGACCGACTTCGACGACATCTTCTCCTCGGTGGCCAATTACTTCGTCAAGAAGGGTGGGGCCTACGGCTGGGAGCGCGGCGGCCCGGTGGCGGTGATGGCCACGCTGGCGCCCGGGCGCGAGGCGTTCAATCCCGACGACTGGACCCCGACCTGGACCATGTCCGACCTGGCCGCGCGCGGCTACACGCCCAAGGCCCCGGTGCCGGCCGGCCTCACCGCCACGCCGGTGACCCTGGCCGCCAGCGATGGCCCGCAGTACTGGCTGGGCTTCCGCAACTACTACGCCATCACCCGCTACAACAACTCCAAGATGTACGCCATGGCCGTCTTCCAGTTGTCCGAAGCCATCGCCGGCCGCGAGCTGCCGCCGGCATGAGGTGGTGGGCTGCGCTGCCGCTGGTCCTGCTGCTGGCCGCCTGCGGCACGGCGCCGAAGAAGGCCGGTGCACCGCCGCGCAAGGGCAGTCCGGTGAGTGCGGCCCAGGCCGGCAGCGACGGCAACTGCTACGGCAAGTACATCGCGGCGGTGGAAGACCCGAGCACGCGCGGTGACTACACCGCCGGCGGGCTGTACAAGCCCGGCGTGCGCGACACCACGCCCACCGACGTGCCGGACGTGGACTGCATCGCCGAGCCGCGGGTGACGGCCGAATCCCCCAGCGCCTACGGCAACCGCTCGCCCTACAACGTGCTGGGCAAGGAATACGTGGTGATGGACCGCGTGGACGGCTACGCCGAGCGCGGTACCGCCTCGTACTACGGCAACAAGTTCCATGGCCGCAAGACCTCCAACCATGAGGTCTACGACATGTACCAGTTCACCGCGGCCCACAAGACCTTGCCGCTGCCCAGCTTCGCGTTGGTGACCAACCTGGACAACGACCAGTCGGTGGTGGTGCGGGTCAACGACCGCGGCCCGTTCCACGATGGCCGGGTGATCGACCTGAGCTACGCGGCGGCGGTCAAGCTGGGCATCGTCCAGCGCGGCACCGGCCGGGTGGAAGTGCGCGCGCTGACCCCGAAGACCGCCGAGCGCATCCTGGCCGACCGCAAGACCCCGCCGCGCGCGGTGCCGACCACCATCGCCACCGGCGTGCCCACGCGCATCGCCACCGGCAAGCCGGCACCGGCCAAGGCCAGTGCCATCGACGAGCTGGTCAGCACTTTGCCGGCCGAGCCCAAACCCGCCACGGCCACCGTCGCGGCGGCAGGCGCCGCCGCTGCCGGCACGAGCGTGGCGGCAGGCGGGTCCACACCCGACCAGCCCTGGCGCTACCACGTCATCCCGGACACCGAACGCAAGCCCAGCCCGGAGCAGTTCGAGGCGTGGATGAAGTCCCGTGGCGTGCACGTGGCCACCGGCAAGCCAGGCACGCCGGTGGCGCGCGAGGTCGCCTCCGCGGCCCCGACCAGGGCCGCCCCCGCACCGCGCCCGGAAGCATCCACGCAGGAGCGCCGTGCGGCGCAGGCGGCGCTGACCGGCGCTGCGGTCGGCGCCACTGGTCCGGCCGCGGTGCTGCTGCAGGTGGCCAGCTTCTCCAGCCGCGCCAACGCCGACCGCGCGCTGGCGCAACTGGCCGCGGCAGGCATCGACGGCGCCAGCCTGAGCGACACCAGCAGCAACGGCCGCACGCTGTGGCGGCTGCGCGTGGCCGCCGCCGACGCGACCGCCGCGCAGATGCTCTCCAGCCGGATCGCCGGCCTGGGCTTCGGCGCGCCCAAGGCGGTCAGGGACTGAGACAGGAACGAGTGGAGAGGAACGAGGAACGAGTAAAGCAGGCGGCGTGATGCGTCCTTCTCTCGTTCCTCGTTCCTCCTCACTCGTTTCTCGCTCGGCGTTTCTCGCCTAAGGCTCTAAACTTTCCGTCTCCCTTTCCCCGACGCCCGGTCCCGCAGGAGTCCGATTCCCATGAAGTTCCGCTTTGCCCTTGCCGCGCTGGCCACCGCCGCGTTCGGTCTGGCCGTGGCCCAGACCCCGGCCCCCGCGCCGGCGGCCGATGCCCCGGCTGCGCCCGCCATCGAAGTTCCGCCGCCGCCCAAGCCGGTGGGGACGGCCTGGGTGCTGCTGGACTACGCCACCGGCCAGGTCCTGGCGGGCGAGAACTACGACCAGCGCGTGGAACCGGCCAGCATCACCAAGGTGATGACCTCCTACGTGATCGCCGCCGAGCAGAAGAACGGCAAGGTCAAGGCCGACGACCAGGTCATGATGAGCGAGCGCGCCTGGCGCGAGGGCGGTGCCGGTACCGACGGCAGCTACAGCGGTTTCCCGGTCAACAAGACCGCGCGCCTGGAAGACATGGAAAAAGGCATGGCGGTGCAGTCGGGCAACGACGCGGCCATCGCCCTGGCCGAGCACGTGGCCGGCAGCCAGGAGGCCTTCGCCTCGCTGATGAACAGCTACGCCCAGCGCATCGGCATGAAGGGCTCGCACTTCGCCAACGCCCATGGCCTGTCCGCGCCGGAGCACTACTCCACCGCGCACGACCTGGCGCTGCTGGGCCGCGCCTTCGTGCGCGACTACCCGGAGACCTACGCGTACAACAAGATCCGCGAGTTCACGGTCAACGGCATCACCCAGCCCAACCGCAACCTGCTGCTGTGGCGCGACCAGGCGGTGGACGGCATCAAGACCGGCCACCATTCCGGCGCCGGCTACTGCCTGATGAGCTCGGCCAAGCGCGGCGACCAGCGCCTGATCGCCGTGGTCATGGGCTCCACCTCGGAGAAGCAGCGCGCCGATGACAGCCTGGCCCTGCTCAACTGGGGCTTCCGCTTCTTCGAGACCCACAGCCTCTACGAGCCGGGCAAGGTCATCGCCCAGCAGAAGGTCTGGAAGGGCGCCACCCGCGAAGTGCAGCTGGGCGTGGCCCAGCCGATGCTGGTGAGCGTGCCGCGCGGCAAGTACGACCAGCTCAAGCCGACCATGGACGTGCCCAAGCAGCTGGTGGCGCCGATCACCAAGGGCCAGGCCATCGGCACGGTGAAGGTCACCCTGGACGGCAAGGTGGTGGCGCAGGCGCCGCTGGTGGCGATCAACGCGGTGGAAGAGGGTGGCTTCTTCCGCCGCCTGTGGGATGCCTTCTGGATGTGGTGGGAAGCCGAGTAAGCGCCCAGCGCAGCCAATCCCCCAGAAAACGCCGGCATCTGCCGGCGTTTTCGCATCCGCCCCGGGCGCGCTTGGGTTCGGCCGCCCCCGCCCCGATAATGGCGGCCATGGAAATCAAATCCGACAACCCCGAACACGGCTTCCAGTTTCCCGGCGTCTTCGAGCTCAGCGCCATGGGCACGGCCGGACGCGACCTGGAAAGCCTGCTGCCCGCGCTGCTGACCGGCGCGGGCGTGGAGGTCCTGGAAGAGCGCATCAGCTGGAAGCACTCCACCAACCGCAAGTACGTGTCCGTGCGCATCGCCTTCAAGGCCGAGAACCGCCAGCAGTACGACGCCGCCCATGAAGTCCTGCGCGGGCACCCCGAAGTGAAATGGACGCTGTAAGCGGCGAGAGCTGCGCCATCGCCACCGCCGTCGCCGATGCCACCGGCGGCCGCGCCGTGCTGCCGGCCCGGGTGCGCGACCTGGGGCGCCAGCCCTACGAGCCGGTGTGGCGGGCGATGCAGCGCTTCACTGATGCGCGCCAGGCCGAGACCGTCGATGAGCTGTGGCTGGTCGAGCACGACCCGGTGTTCACCCTGGGCCAGGCCGGCAAGCCCGAGCATGTGCTGGCACCGGGGGAGATCCCCGTCCTGCAGGTGGACCGCGGCGGCCAGGTGACCTATCACGGCCCCGGCCAGCTGGTGCTGTATCCGTTGCTGGACCTCAAGCGCCTGCAGATCGGCGTGCGCGACTACGTGTGCCACATCGAGCAGGCCATCATCGACACCTGCGCCGAGTGGAACATCCAGGCCGAGCGCAAGGACGGCGCCCCTGGCGTGTACGTGGCCGGCGCCAAGATCGGCGCGCTGGGCATCCGCGTGCGCCGCGGCTGCACCTTCCACGGCCTGAGTTTCAATATCGCCATGGACCTGGAGCCCTTCCACCGCATCAACCCCTGCGGCTACGAGGGCCTGCGCACGGTCGCGCTGAGCGACCTGGGCGGTCCTGCGTCCATGGACACGGTCAAGGCCGTGCTGCTGGAGAAGATCGCCACGCAGTTCGGCCTGGCGTTGTCGACTTCGGACGGGGCGCTGGCGCTGGCGTAAGCGCCTTCGATTCACCGCACTTCGCCACGATCAAGCCGCGCGAAAGACCTGTGGGAGCGGCTTCAGCCGCGAAGGGGATTTACCGGGAAAGGCCGCTTCGCGGCTGAAGCCGCTCTCGCACCGAAGCGGCTCCCACGCGATGCATTCGGGATTGCTTTAGCTTCCCGTAACCCGTGTCATGGCGGGGATATCCACGCCTGACAGGATCATGGAAGATGGCGGCGGCCCGCTGCGGCGGCCCCACCGGCCCGTCTCGCCCCGAGGTGGACCCACCACGACAAAGGAGCTGCGCGTGAGGACATTCGCTGTGTGCCGTGCCGGTGTATTCGCCCAGCGCGGCAGCGTCCTGCTCGGTGTCCTGATCGCGCTTGCCGCATGCAGCAAGCAATCGGCGGAAACCGCGGCCGCCGACGGCTTCGCCGCTGCCGCCCCTCCCTTGGCCGCGCCGGCCGGCACCTATCTGGCCTACGAGCACACCGCCACGGTCGAGCTGGACCAGGCCAAGTTGTCCGCGCGCATCGATGCGCTGCAGCAGGCCTGCCAGCGCGGCAGGTTTGGCGACTGCGCCGTTCTTAAGCTGTCGCGGCAGGGTGGGGAGCGAGCCTCGGCGAAGATCCAGGTCCGCCTGGCGCCCAAGGGCGTGGAACCCTTCATCGCCCTGGCAGGCCAGGATGGCGAGGTGGCCGAGCGCGAAAGCCATGCCGAAGACCTCGCCCAGCAGGTGGCCGATACCCGGCTCACGCAAGCGCGGCTGCAACGCGAGCACGCGCAGCTCACCGCTTACCAGCAGCGCAGCGACATGAAGGTGGCCGACCTGTTGGCGGTGTCCAAGCGTCTGGCCGAGATCGAAGCTGCGATGGAGCAGGCCGAGCGCGACGCGGCGCAGCAGCGGCGCCGCATCGATACGCAACGTGTCACCGTGCAACTGGAAACGTCCGCCAGCCAGCGTGGACGCAGCCAGATCGGGCAGGCGTGGGCGAACTTCGGCGAAACCCTCAGCGGCAGTGCGGCCTTCATGATCAGCGCCGTGGCGGCCCTGCTGCCGATCGTGGTGACCATGGGACTGCTGGTGTGGATCGTGAGCGCCCTCATGCGTTGGCGCCGTCGCAAGCGCTGACGTACAGGCCAGCGGCGTGGCCCCGGCTCTGGCGCACAGGCGCCGGCGCTAGTGTCCTTGCGCAGCGCGGTCGTGCTGGCGGCAACGCAACGGCGGTACGCAGCTTGCGCGCACGCCCGGCGGCTTGACCTCACCCTTGCATGGCTCGTGCACACTTGGCGCCCATGCATAGTCCCTCAGATCCCGGCGCGCGTGCACTGCAGCGACTTGCCGCGGCGCTTCCTTCATCGCAGGCCATGCTGGATTCGACGCCGGCGCGCCAGCGCATCGAACGCCTGGCACTGGCCAGCGATTTCGCCATCGACACCTGTGTGCGCCAGCCCGCGCTGTTGCCGGCCCTGCTGAGCGATGCCTCGGCGCCATGGCCTGCTCCGACCCTGCAGGACGGTGAGGCCTTCGAAGCCTGGCAGGCCAAGCTGCGTCGCTACCGTACGGCCGAATCCACCCGCCTGATCTGGCGCGATGTCATCGAGCAGGCGCCGGTGGAGGAGATCCTCGCCGGAACCACGGCCCTGGCCGAGACCTGTCTGCGCCTGGGCCTTGCGGCGCTGGAAGAGACCTTCGCCCAACGCCACGGCGTGGTGCGCGCCGGCGATGGCAGCGTGCAGCGGCTGGTGGTGTTCGGCCTGGGCAAGCTGGGCGGTGGCGAGCTGAATTTTTCCTCGGACATCGACCTGGTGTACGCCTATCCGCAATCGGGGCAGTCCGATGGCGCGCGTGCGCTGGCGGCCGAGGATTACTTCGCGCGGCTGGGCCAGCGCCTGGCGGTGTTGCTGGATGCGGTCACCGCCGATGGCTTCTGCCACCGCGTGGACCTGCGCCTGCGCCCGTTCGGCAGCGCCGGGCGCGTGGCGCTGTCCTTCGCCGCCATGGATCACTACTTCCAGCGCGAGGGCCGCGACTGGGAGCGCTACGCCTGGCTGAAGGCGCGTGCGGTGGCCGGCGACATCGCCGCCGGCGAGGCGTGGCTGGAGAGCCTGCGGCCATTCGTGTATCGGCGCTACCTGGATTTCACCGCGCTCGACGGCCTGCGCAGCATGAAGGCGGCCATCGCCGCGGAGGTGGCGCGGCGCGAGCTGTCCGAGGACATCAAGCGCGGCAGCGGCGGCATCCGCGAGATCGAATTCCTGGCCCAGGCCCTGCAGCTGGTGCACGGCGGGCGCGAGGCGGCGCTGCGCGAACGACGCCTGCTGCCGGCGCTGCGTAAGCTGGCCCAGGCGCGGCTGATCCAGGACGAGGATGCGCAGGCCCTGGCCCAGGCCTATGGCTTCCTGCGCAAGCTGGAGAACCGCCTGCAGATGATGGCCGATGCCCAGGTGCATGCGCCGCCGCCCGATGCGCAGCTGCGGTCACGCATGGCCCAGGGCCTGGATTACCCGGACTGGGAGGCGCTGCAGCGCGCGCTGGACGCGCACAAGCAGGTGGTCAACGACGAGTTCGTGCAGCTGCTGGCCCAGCGTGAGGAAGCGCCGCCGGCCGATGCGCTGGTGGCCTACTGGATGCAGCTGGCCGAAGGTGGCGACGCCGCGCCGCCGCAGGCCTCCGGATTCGACGATGCCCAGGGCATGCACGGGCTGCTGCGCGATTTCGCCCGCTCGCAGGGCGTGCGCGATCTGTCCGATGCCGCACGCGCGCGCCTGGACCGGGTCCTGCCGGCGTTGCTGCACGCGGCGGTGGATTCGGCGCAGCCCGATGCGGCCGCCCGGCGCGCGTTGGCCCTGCTCAAATCGGTGCTGCGCCGTGCCAGTTACCTGGCCTTGCTGGATGAAGCGCCCAGCGCGCTGGCGCGGCTGGTGGATGTGGTTTCGCGCAGCGCCTGGCTGGCCGAGCGCCTGACGCAGTATCCGCTGCTGCTGGATGAGCTGCTGGATGCGCGCATCGCAGGGCCCATGCCGACCCAGGCGGACATGGCGCGCGCCTGCCAAGCGGCGCTGGGAGAGGACGACCCGGAAATCGCCCTGCGCCAGCTCAACGAGACGCGGCTGGCGCTGAGCTTCCGCATCGCCCTGGCCACGCTGGACGCGCGGCAGCCTGCCGAGGACAGCGCGCGCCAGCTGGCCTGGCTGGCCGATGAGGTGGTCAAGGTGGTGCTGGCCCTGGCCCAGCGCGACCTGGAGCGCGCGCATGGCCGCATGCGCAAGGGGGGCTTTGCCATCATCGGCTACGGCAGCCTGGGCGGCCTGGAGCTGGGCTTCGGCTCGGACCTGGACCTGGTGTTCCTGTTCGACGCACCCGCCGGTGCGGCTTCCGACGGCGCGCGTGCGCTGGAGGCCGAGCGCTGGTACCCGCGGCTGGCGCAGAAGGTCATGGCCTTGCTGGGCACGGTGACCGCGGCCGGCCGCCTGTACGACATCGATGTGCGGCTGCGTCCGGAAGGCAGCCAGGGCGCGCTGGTGTCCTCGCTTGCCAGCTACCGCGACTACCAGGCCAAGCGCGCCTGGACCTGGGAGCACCAGGCACTGGTGCGCGCACGCGCGATCGCAGGCGATGCTGGCCTGTGCGCGCAGTTCCAGGCGCTGCGCGCGCAGGTGCTGGCCACGCCGCGCCAGGCCGACACGCTGCGCCAGGACGTGGTGCAGATGCGCGCACGCATGCGCGCCGAACTGGACCGCAGCGATGCGGCGCGCTTCGACCTCAAGCAGGGCGCCGGCGGCCTGGTGGACCTGGAATTCCTGCTGCAGTGGATGGTGCTGGCCCACGCCGACCAGCACCCGGCGCTGCTGGAGAGCACCAACACCGAAGCGCTGATCGCGACCGCACAGGCACAGTCGCTGGTGAGCACCGAGGCCGCCGCGTGCCTGGGTGCCGCGCACGCGGTGCTGCTGCAGGAGGGCCTGGCCTGCACGCTGGATCGCCGGCCACGGGTGGCCACGCGCAACGCCGCCATCGAGCAGGCGCGTGACGGCATCGGCGAGGTTGCGCGCCAGCAGGGGTTGCACTTCTCCCCGCAAGCCGGCTGAGCAAGTGGCCTGCCGGCCTCAGGCCAGCGTCGGCAGGCCCAGGCGCTGGTGCACCAGCGCCGCCACCCGCGCCGTTTCGCGCAGTGGCGTGACCGGCCATGCGGGTTGTTCCGGTGCGAAACGGCGGATGCGACTCAGCGCCATCAGCTGCTCCAGGAACTGTGCCGGGCGGCCGCCGACCCGCTCCGGTGCGAACACCTCCACCGGCACCTCGGTCGCGCAGGCCTCGGAGAGCATGTTCACCGAGTCCGGCGTGCAGACGATGCGCTCGGCCCAGCCCAGGAAGCCGGCGTAGGGGTTGGCGTCGGCACCGTCCCACCGTGCATGCGGCACCGCGCGCAGCCTCTCGGCGAGCAGTGCGCCGACCCCACCTGGGGTGCGGCGCGAAGTGGTGACCATCAGGCTGCCGCCTTGCCGCGCCACCGATGCCACCAGCGCGTCCAGCCAGTGAGCCAAGGCCTGGGTATCCATGGCGAAGTGCGCGCTGGGGCCGCCGATCAGCAACGCCGTGCGCGGCCCGGGCAGCTGTTGCAGGTGCGGGAAGGCGGCGCGGCCGTTGGCCAGCCAGGAAGCGTCGACCGGATGCAGGCTGCCGATCAGGGAGATCACGTTCTCCCCGCGCAGGCCATCGTGCTCGGGCGCGATGACCACATCCCAATGCCGGGGATCCACCCTGGGGTCCAGGATCTGCGCCACGCGCGCGCCGCGGCGGCGCAGCAGCCGCGTGGCCAGGGCGGCCTGGCGGCCACAGCCGATGGCCAACGCCGGTGGCCGCTGCAGCGCCTGCGCGAACGCGGCGCCAAAGGCCTGGGTCGATGCGGGCAGCAGGCGCGGGGCGGCCCAGCACCAGGGTGCGCGGCGCTGCAGGGTCCAGTGATGCTGCGGCGCGATGCCCAGGGCATGGGCCAGGGCCTGGGCCTGGCGCAGGTTGCCGGCGTGGCCGTCGTCCAGCAGCCAGGTTGGCAGACGCGGCCCGGTTGTTTCACGGATCAAAACAATCCGTTCCGGGCTGTCGGCGTGCTCCATGATGGGCGCAACACTACACTGCGCCTTCCGCGGCGGGTAGTTGCCGCCGCTTCGCTCATGGAATCTGGATGTCCGCACCCTTGGATGATGTTGCGCTGGACCAGCTGTTCCGCACCGCGCGCACGCACAACGCCTTCCTGCCCAAGCCGGTCGAGCCCGCGCAGCTGCATGCGCTCTACGACCTGCTCAAATGGGGCCCGACGGCCGCCAACGGCACCCCGGCGCGCTTCGTGTTCGTGACCTCGCCGCAGGCCAAGGCCAAGCTCAAGCCGGCCCTGTCGGAGAACAACGTGGACAAGACCATGTCCGCGCCGGTGACGGTGATCGTCGGCTTCGACCTGGATTTCCACGAGCAGCTGCCCAAGCTGTTCCCGCACACCGACGCCAAGGCCTGGTTCGAGGGCCCGCAGGAATCCCGCGCCGAGCCGGCCCTGCGCAATGGTTCGCTTCAGGGTGCCTACCTGATCCTGGCCGCGCGCGCGCTGGGGCTGGATGCCGGGCCGATGTCCGGCTTCGACGCGGCCAAGGTGGATGCGGCGTTCTTCGCCGGCACCTCGGTCAAGTCCAACTTCCTGGTCAACCTGGGCTATGGCGATCCGCAAGGCCTGTTCCCCCGTCTGCCGCGCCTGAGCTTCGAGGAAGCGGCGCGGATCGAGTAAGCGCTTCACGCAGCTGTTGCTGTCCGCTGTCCCACCCAACCACTACACGGAGTCGCCTTCCATGCGTACCACCCAGAAACTGCTGCTTCCGCTGGCGCTGACCCTGGCCATTGCCGCCTGCTCCAAGCCGGCCGAAGAGACCCAGCCGGCCGCTGCCGCCGAGACCCCGGCCGCCGCCGCACCGGCCGCCGAAGCGCCCGCCACCGAGGCCGCCCCGGCCGCCACCGCGGTCCAGGCCGCCTCCGGCACCTACGTGCTGGATCCGTCGCACACCGACGTGCTGGCCCAGTGGAGCCACTTCGGCTTCTCCAATCCCAGCGCGCACTTCGGCAATGTCGAGGGCAAGCTGGTGTACGACGCGGCCGACGTGACCAAGTCCAGCGTCGAGGTGACCCTGCCGCTGAGCGGCCTGAACAGCTTCACCGCCAAGTTCGATGAGCACCTCAAGAGCGCCGACTTCTTCGACGCGGCCAAGTTCCCCACCGCCACCTTCAAGAGCACCAAGGTCGAGTCGGCCGGCACCAACAAGCTGACCGTCACTGGCGATCTGACCATCAAGGACCAGACCAAGCCGGTCACCCTGGATGTCACGCTGAACAACGGTGGCGACCACCCGATGAAGAAGGTGCCGGCGATCGGTTTCGATGCCACCACCACGCTCAAGCGCAGCGACTTCGGCGTGGGCGCCTACGCCCCGAACGTCAGCGACGAGGTCAAGGTCCGCATCACCACCGAAGGCACGATTCCGGCGGCGGAAGGCGCTGCCGAAGCGGCCAAGTAAGCCAGCGATACACCCGCCGCCGCGTGGCCAATCGGCACGCGTGCGGCGCGGCAGATGTGTCTCGTCGAGGGCCGGCCCCGCCTGCGTGCGGTGCCGGCCCTTTTCCATCGCTGTCCTCGCCATCGAGATGGCGCGCCCTCAGCACAGCGCCGTAGGGTGGATGACGCTTTTTTCATCCACCATCGCCCTGGACCGGATGAAGTGGGCGCGGCGATCTGCCAATCTCCGCCGCGGGTCTGCCTGATGGCTGGCACGGCTGCTCAAGTGAACCGCGGAACAGCCTGGTAGGGTTTTTGGGCGACCCAGCCGCCGCGAGCGACTTGGTGGACAAGCTTCGCGTTGTCCACCCGACGCGCTGCGGCCACGGGCGACTGGACAGCTGCCCTCCTGAAGCTGAAAGGCCCAACGCCGCAATCCTTCGCTTGGCTGGTGAGGACCTTCTCGTTGATATTTGCCCACCGCTGCTAAACTCGCCGCCTTCACGCCTACGACCGCCCACGCCATGAGCCAGACCGCCGCGCCCGCCAATGCCGAGAAGCGCTACACCGTCCAGCGCGCCGACCTGCCGCTGAGCTGCCCGCTGCCGTCGATGGCGCTGTGGAACTCGCATCCGCGCGTGTACCTGCCGATCGAGAGCGAGCCCAACCACGAGGCCCAGTGCCCGTACTGCGGCTCGCACTTCGTGCTGCAGGACTGATCGCCGGCGCGTCCCGCGCCGCTGCCGATGCGCCCCCTGACCATCGTCCAGCTGTTGCCGGCCCTGGAATCCGGCGGCGTGGAGCGCTCCACCCTTGAAATCGCCCAGGCGCTGGTCCAGGCCGGCCATACCGCGGTCGTGGTCTCCGCCGGTGGCCGGCTGGTGCCGCAGCTGGAGCGCGCCGGCGCGCGCCACGTCCAACTGGACATCGGCCGCAAGTCGCCGATGACCCTGCTGCGGATCGGCGCCCTGGCGCGGCTGCTGCGCGAGGTCGGCGCTGACATCGTGCATGCGCGCTCGCGGCTGCCGGCCTGGATCGGTCGACTGGCCCTGGCCCGGCTGCCCGCCGCGACGCGGCCGCGCTGGGTCACCACCGTGCACGGCCTCAACACGCCCGGCCGCTACAGCGCGGTGATGGCCAGCGGCGAGCGGGTGATCTGCGTGTCCGAGACCGTGCGCGCCTTCGTCGCCACGCACTATCCGAAGGTGCCACAGGCGCGCCTGCGGGTGATCCCCCGCGGGCTGGACCCGGCGAGCTTCCCGTACCGCCCCTGGCCGGATGCGGCAGCACGTAGCGCGGTCGCCGCGCGTCATCCCGGACTGGCTAGCGACGGTCCGCTGCTGCTGCTGCCCGGGCGCGGCACCCGGCTCAAGGGCCATGCCGATGCCATCCAGCTGCTGGCCGATCTGCGCGGGCAGGAGGTGCCGGCGCGGCTGTGGATGCCCGGCATCGTCCAGCCCGGGCGCGAGGCCTACCTGGCCGAACTGCAGCAGCAGGCGCAGGCGCTCGGGGTGGCCCAGGCCATGGTCTGCAGCCCGGCCACTGCGGACATGGCCCAGGCCTACGCCGCCAGCGATCTGGTCCTGCAGCTCTCACGCAAGCCCGAATCCTTCGGCCGCACGGTGATCGAGGCCTTGTCCTGCGGGCGCCATGTCGTGGGCTGGGCCCATGGCGGGGTGGGGGAACTGCTGGCCGAGCTGCAACCGGCCGGCGCCGTGCCGGCCTTCGACCGCGCCGCCCTGCTGGCCGCCACGCGCCAGCTGCTCACCGCGGCCGCGCCGGCGCCGGGTACGATGCCCTTCACCCTGCAGGCCATGCAGGACGCCACCTTGTCCCTCTATCAGGAACTTGCCGATGAGCGCCGCTGAGGCGTCCTTGTCCTCGCGCACGGCTGCGCTGCCGGTCACCGGCTGGCGCTGGGCGCCGGCCTTCGTGCTGGCCTTCGTCGCGCTGTGGCCGATGCCGGGCTATGCCGAGGCCGTGCTGGCGCTGGGCGCGCTGGCCGGTCTGGGGCGCGTGCTGGTGGTGCGCATGCGTGGGCAGGGGCGGCTGCTCAGCGGCCCGGCCTGGGCCCTGAGCAGCGCGCTGTTCGCCGCGTACTGGGCGCCGGAGCTGCTGTCCGCGCCCGGCGCGGTGGACGTGGGCCGGGCGCTGGGCGAGTCGGCTGCGGACCTGCGCTACCTGCCGTTCCTGTGGCTGGTCGCCGCGGCGGTGGCCACGCCCACGGGCCGTCAGCGCACCTTCGATGGCCTGGCGATCATCGTCGCGGCCTGGACTCTGGATGCGCTGGTGCAGATCGCCACCGGCATCAGCCCGCTGTTCTGGTCGCTGGACCAGCTCAAGTGGCAGTTCAGTGGCCACGGCATGTGCGCGATGGAGGACATCGCCGCGGGCGACCGGCTCAGCGGCGTGCTGGGTCCGTGCAATGCCAAGCTCGGCCTGGTGATGGCCAGCATGTCGCCGTTCCTGCTGATTGCCGCTGCGCGCCGCTTCGGTGTTGCCGGCTGGCTGCTGGCCACGGCCGCGGTCGGGCTGGTGGTGCTGATGGGAGGGGCTCGTGCCGGTTGGATCACCTTCGCCCTGGTGGCGGCGGTCACCGGCTGGCAGCTGCTGGGCGTGCGGCGCCTGGCGTTGATCGCCTTGCTCGGCGTGTTCGCCGCCGCCGGCGCCGCGGCGCTGTCGCCGCAGCTGCAGCAGCGTCTGCAGCGCACCGCCGCGGCGATGTCGGGCGATGAGGCCGGGGTGGACAATGCGCTGTCCGGGCGCGCGCGCATCTGGCAGGCGGCTGGCTGCATGGTGGCCAGTTCGCCGATCAATGGCATCGGCGTGCGCGGCTTCCGCGAGGCCTTCCCGGCCTGCGATCCGGCCCCGCAAAGCGCGCCGGCCTGGGGCCAGGGCCCGGCCTTGCACGCGCATCAGCTGGTGCTGGAGATCCTCAGCGAGACCGGCGTGCTCGGGCTGCTGCTGTGGTGCGCGGGCGCCGCCCTGGCGATCCGCGCCTGGCGCTACGCCGAGCCGGCAGCGCGCGCGCAGGCGCGGCCGGCGATGCTGGCGCTGGCGGTGACCGTGTTCCCGCTCAACACCCACCTGGCGTTCTATTCCACATTCTGGGGCGGGGTGACGCTGCTGCTGGCGGCGCTGTACGTGGGCAGCCTGCTCGGCACGGGCGATGGCCAGGGCTGAGCCGCATTGCCCGCTGCTGGTGCCGGTGGTATGGCTGGGCCAGCTCATCGCCCGGCTGCCGCAGCCGATGCTGCTGGCGCTGGGCGCGGCGCTGACCTGGCTGGCCTGGCCTTGGCTGGGGCGTCGGCGCCGGGTGGCCGCGCGCAACCTGCAGGCGTGCTTCCCGGAGCTGGACACCGCGGCGCGCAAGCGCCTGCTCGCGCGCAACCTGCAGGCCACCGTGACCGGGGCGCTGGAGTTGCTGCGCGCCTGGTACGCGCCCATGCGCCGCCTGCGCGGGCTGTCCACGCTGGAGGGTGGCGAGCACCTGCAGGCGGCGCTGGCGCAGGGTCGGGGCGTGCTGCTGCTGGGCGGGCATTACGTGCAGACCGAACTGGCCGCCCGCCTGCTGTCCCTCCACCTGCAACACCCGCTGGAGGTCATGGCGCGCCGCTACAACAACCGCTGCATCGAAGCGATGGTCGATGCCGCCCGCCACCGCGTCTTTGCCGGGGTCATCGCCAAGAAGGACGTGCGCGGGCTGCTGCGCGCGCTCAATCGTGGCGCGGTGGTGGCCTACCTGGCCGACCAGAACTTCAACTACCAGCATGCCTTCGTGCCGTTCTTCGGCATCCCCGCCGCGACCCTGACCACCACGCCGGAGCTGGCGCGTCGCGGCAACGCGATGGTGATCCCGATCTTCTTCCATCGCCGCGACGATGGCGGCTACCACATCCGCCTGACCGCCACCTGGGACGGCTGGCCCAGCGGCGATGCCAGCGCCGATGCGGCGCGCTACATGGCCGAGCTGGAGGCCTTCGTGCGCCAGCACCCGGAGCAGTACCTGTGGGTCCATCGGCGCTTCAAGACACGCCCGCCAGCCGAGACCGAGCCGTTCTATCGTTGAGCTCCTGGCGCGGCCGCCGTAGGCTGGTCCGTGGACATGCGGAACAGGCGCCGCCAAAAGCCCGAGGTAGGGTGGATGACGCCCCACCATCCACCATCCACCAGTTGGCGCGGGCGCGCTCGGCAAGCGCCGCCATGCAGCATGGACGATCGCCTGAAGAGGGCGATGCGTCGCCTGATGCAGGTGGACAAGCTTCGCGTTGTCCACCCTACGTTTGCAGGAACACCCAAATCTCAATGCCCCGAGTAGGGTGGATGACGCTCCACCATCCACCATCACGAGATGCAGCGAGATCGCATCGAGCGCGTCCGCCCGCGTGCGCCTGGACGAGCTGGGCGTTGGGCGCAGCGACTCACGCTTGAGCGATGCATCGCCTGGTCCGTGGTGGACAAGCTTCGCGTTGTCCACCCTACGTTGCAGGAACACCCAACTCGCAATGCTTCGCCGGGCATCGCCCGCCGCCGCGCTCACTCGTACAGCGCGCCCTGGCCGTCGGGCTGGCGCTTGAAGCGCCGGTGCAGCCACAGGTACTGCGAAGGCACCGCGCGCACCATGGCCTCGATCGCCCCGATCACCCGCGCGGTATCGGCGGTGGCGTCCTTGGACGGGAAATCGGCGAAGGGCGGCGACAGCCGCAGCGTGTAGCCGCCATCGGCGCGTCGCTCGTGGGCGAAGGCGATCACCGCCGCGCCCGACAGCCGCGCCAGCTGGTGGGTGGAAGTCAGGCTGTAGGCCGGATGCCCGAAGAAGGGCACGAATACGCTCTCGCCGCGACGGGTGTCCTGGTCCGGCGCGAACCACAGCAGGCCGCCCTGCTTGAGGTGCTTGAGCGCCGGGCGCAGCTCGTCGCGGGTGAACATCGCCTGGGCATAGCGCAGGCGCCCGCGCTTGACCGCCCACTCCATCGCGCCGGTGTCGTGCGGCCGGTACATGCCGGCCAGCGGCGCGTAGTCGCACATCAGCCGGGCGGAGATCTCCAGCGTGGTGAAGTGGCCGGAGATGACGATCACGCCCTTGCCCGGCTTCAGCGCTGCTTCCAGGTGTTCCAGGCCCTCGACCTTCAGGCCCTTGCGCATGGGCTCCACCGAGCCCCACCAGGCGCGGGCGAACTCGAACAGGCCGATGCCGAAGGCGCGGAAGTTCTCGCGCAGCAGGGCCTGGCGCTGCAGCGGGCTCATCTCGGGGAAACACAGCTCCAGGTTGCGCGCGGCCACCTTGTAGCGGCTGGGCAGCAGGACCGCCAGCAGACGCCCCACGCCCGCGCCCAGCCAGCGCTGCAGGCGCCAGGGCAGGCGCGCGGCCAGTGCGGCCGCGCCCACGCCCAGCCACACCCCCCATTGGCTGGGCGCCAGCGGCGCAGGTCCTGGGTCGCGCGGGGAGGGGTCCGGTCGTGCTTCAGCCATGCTGGCCATTGTAGCGGGCGCCTCCTGCGCCGCGACCGGGCCGGGTATCCTTCCGCCGATGAGGAAGGACTTCACCGAGCGCCTGCTGCGCGGCCTGTATTCGGCACTGCTGTACGCGCTGCTGCCGGTGACGCTGTACCACCTGATCTGGCGCGGCTTCCGCTCGCGCGAGTACTTCCAGCGCTGGAACGAGCGCTATGCCTCCTACGAGGGCCGCCCGCGCCCGGTGGACGTGTGGGTGCACGCGGTCTCGGTGGGCGAGGTCAATGCCGCCGCGCCGGTGGTCAACGCCCTGCGCAAGCGCCACCCGCACCTGAAGCTGCTGGTCACCACCATCACCCCCACCGGGTCCGAGCGCGTGCGCGCGCTGTGGGGCGAGGCGGTCGAGCACGTCTACGTGCCCTACGACATCCCCGGCGCGGTGCGGCGTTTCCTGCACCAGCACCGGCCGGCGGTGGGCCTGGTGATGGAGACCGAGCTGTGGCCCAACCTGCTGTTCGGCTGCCGCGATGCCGGCGTGCCGGTGTACATCCTCAACGCGCGCCTGTCGGCGCGTTCGCTCAAGGGCTATCGGGTGATGTCGGCGCTGATCCGCCGCGTGCTCGGGGTGGTGCGCAAGGTCGGCGCGCAGTCGCACGATGATGGCGAGCGCTTCATCCAACTCGGTGCCTGTCGCGAGCAGGTGGTGGACACCGGCAACCTGAAGTTCGACATCGCCGTACCGGACAAGACCCAGGCCATTCGCGCGGCCTTCCACGCCCACCAGCCCGAGCGCCCGGTGTGGATCGCCGCCAGCACCCACGAGGACGAAGAAGCCGCGGTGATCGAGGCCCACCGCGCCCTGCGTCGACGCTGGCCGGACCTGCTGCTGCTGTGGGCGCCGCGCCATCCCGAGCGCTTCGGGCGCGCGGCCGAGCTGGCGCGCGAGGCCGGCTTCCACGTCGGCAGCCGCCGTGCCGATACCTGGCCTGCCGCGGGCGATGACGTCTTCGTGCTGGACACGCTGGGCGAGCTGATGGCCTTCTACGGCTGCGCCGACGTGGCCTTCGTCGGCGGCAGCCTGCAGGCCATCGGCGGGCACAACCTGCTGGAGCCGGCGGCGGTGGGCACGGCCACGGTGACCGGCCCGCACCTGCACAACTTCACCGAGATCGCGCGGCGGCTGCAGGAGGCCGGGGCGCTGGACATCTGCGCCGATGCCCAGGAGCTGATCACCCTGCTGGAGCGCCTGCTGGCCGATACCCAGCGGCGCATGGCCATGGTGAAGGCCGGCTGCGCGCTGGTCGAAGCCGGGCGTGGCGCGCTGGAGAAGACCCTGGCGATGGTGGCCCCGGACCTGCCCCAGTAATCGACCGCCGGCTCGGCCTGAAGGCCTGGCCGGGTCAGTGCGTGCGCCCGCGCGACATGCCCAGCTCGATCAGGCGTTCACGCATGGCGTGGGCATCGTTGGCGCTCGGCGACAGGTGTAGGTAGCGCGACAGGTCTGCGCGCGCGCCCTTGTGGTAGTCCAGCTTGAGGTACGCCAGGCCGCGGTCGCGCGTGGCCTCGGGCTGGTCCGGGATCAGCTTCAGGACCCGGTCGGCGCTACGCGCGGCGCGGTCCCATTCCCCGCGTTCGGCATAGACACCATGCAGGTTGCGCAGCATGCGCACCAGGATGGCGCGGTTGGATGCCGGGTCCAGGATCTGCAGCAGGGCGTTGTCGTCGGGCACATCCCCGCCCAGGTGCGGGCGGGCGCGTTCGCGCAGTTCGTCGGCGCCCAGCGGGCGACCGCCGTTGAACGGATCCATCACCAGCAGGCCATCGTCCACCGGTAGCCGCACCAGGAAGTGGCCCGGGAAGGAGACCCCGTCCAGCGGCACGCCCAGGCGATGGGCCACCTCGATCTGCACCAGCGCCAGCGAGATCGGATTGCCCAGCCGTCGTTCGAAGACCTCGTTGAGATAGCTGTTGCGCGGGTCGTAGTACTCGTCGTGGTTGCCGCTGTAACCGAGCTCCTCGAACAGGTGGCGGTTGATCGCCGCCATCTTCAGCGGCCAGGGCGTGATGCTGTCCACCTCGTGCCGCAGATGCTCGGCGTGGCTCTGCACCAGCGTGTCGTAGAGATCCGCGTCCAGCTGCGGATACTCGTCGCGTGCGATCAACAGCGCCGTGCCCAGCAGCGGCAAGGTCTCATCGCCATGCGATGACAGCGCGTTCCAGTCCGGCAATGTCAGATGTTCCCCCATGCCTTCTATATTCGGCAGCGCGGGCGAAACATCAAGACCGCTCGTCCGTTATTTGGCCCGTTGGATGTCAGGCGACAGCAGCAGCACCGCGCCGTCCTGGACGCCGATCTCCGCCGCCTTGCCGGCGTTCAGTTCCAGCACGTATTGCGCCGGCGCCCGGCTGGGGTAGGAGGGGCAGGCATCGCCGGCCGAACAGGGCGGCACGTTGCGGCGCTGGGCGATGAGCTTGAGGTCGCGGTCGAAGTACAGGATGTCCAGCGGGAGGTGGGTGTTCTTCATCCAGTACGCCAGCGGCTGCTGGGTCGGGTGGATGAACAACATGCCGTGGTCGGCGTCCATCGCATCGCGGAACATCAGCCCACGCGCGCGTTCGCCCTCCTCGTCGGCGATCTCCACCTGGTAGCGGTGGCCGGCCAGCTCCACCCAGTGGCCGCCGCGGGCGCAGGCGCCCAGGCACAACAGCAGGATGATCGATGCGAAACGCGACAGCGGCATGCAACAACGCTCGGCGAGTGTGCGTGCTTTGTCGCAGCCCCGGCCATGGGCGTCAAGGGTGGGGCCACCGTCGCGCGCGCGCTCAGTCCAGCGGCAGGCTTGCCTGTGCGGCGGTGTCCAGCGTCTGCCGGACTTGCGAGAACGACAGCAGCGCGTCCATGCCGGCGTGCTTGTGCTTCCAGTCCCAGAACACCGACTCGCCCACCAGCGCATACGCCCATTGCCGGTCATCGCGCGCGGCCGGGGCCAGTGCGTTGATCCGCTCGCACCAGGCCACGGCCGCCCTGAGCTTGCGCTGCACGTTGGGATGGCCCAGCTGTCCCTGCGCCTTGGTTTCGACCAGATAAATCGTCTCGGCGGTGCGCACGAAGAAGTCCGGGATGTAGAAGCCGGGCAGGCCGTCTTCGCGCACATAGCGCAGGCGGGCGAAATCGTGACGGTGCTCGCTGATCTTGCAGAAGGCCAGCACGCTGGCATCGCGCTGCGCCCACTCGATGAAGGCCCGTTCCAGTCCGCCGCTGCGCGAGGGCCAGCCCTGGTGGGTGTAGATGCATTTGCCGACTTCCATCGACGCGCTTGCGCGCACCGGGATGCGTTCGACCTCGGACAGGCGGCGATGGCGTACCTCGACTTCGCCGACCAGACCGCGTTGCTCGGCACGCACCAAGGCCAGGCCGAACACCTTGACGATGTGATCGATCACCGGCTGCAGCAGCAACAGCCGCCAGCCTTCGTGCGCGAAGGGCTCGAAAGGCTCGCCGAACAGGCGCTCGCGGATGTAGTCGTCCAGCGCGCCGGCCAGGGCGACCGTGCCGACCTGCAGATAAGGCGTGGGCATGCGCTCGGCGATGCGGTTGCCGCCGGGAAGCGGGTGGCTCAGCGCCTGGCCGATGCGCCGGGTCAGGCGCGAGAGCAACTCGTTGTAGCCGCCGACCTGCATCGGCATCCCGTCCACGCGGTAATCGCCGAACAGGGTGCTGCTCTGCAGGTCCTGGGACACGAAGGTCTCGCCCTTGCCCAGCAGCGCTTCCAGCTGCGCGCGCCCCATCTGCGTGAACGGGGCCAGCGCCTGCACCGGGATCGGCGCGTGCTCCACCGTCTCCTCGGCATCGCGCAGGATGAAGGGCAGGGCGAAATCGTAGCGGGCGTGGTCCTGGCGCAGGCCGGCCTGCAGCAGGTCGCCGATGCTGCTGGCGCCGTCCGGATCGGTGAGCGTCCCTGCAAGGCCGTCGGCCAGCAGGTCGTCGTAGAAGCGCTCGAAGGCCGGATGCTCGACGATGGACAGCACGTCGATCAGGTTGCCCGGCTCCTGGCCGCGGTCGATACGCTCGCGGTTCTCGCGCTTGAGGTCGGCGAACTCGGGCTCGCGCCACATCAGGCGCAGTCCACGCCCGACGGTCTGCTCCAGCAGGATCTGCGCCTGGCTGGAGCGCAGCGGCACGATCACGCAGATGTTGTTGACGTCGAAGCCCTCGCGCAGCATCAGCACGCTGACGATCACCCGTGGCTGGGCGTGCCGGTCCAGCTCGAACAGGCGCTGCCGCAGCGGCGCCCAGTCCTTTTCGCCCAGCTCGGCCTTCCTGCCCGAATCCACGCTCAGCACGTCCTGCGCGTGCAGGCCTTCGTCCTGCAGGAAGGCGACGACAAGCGGGCTGACGGCGGTGTCCTCGCAGACCACCAGCATCTTGGGGCGGCGCAGCGGGTCGAGCGTGGCGAACTCGGCTTCGAGCTTGCGCAGCTTCTGCAGGCCGGCACGCAGCATCACCCGCTGCCCTTCGGCCAGGACCGGCTGGCCGGTCTCGTCGCGTTCGGCCTTGAACTCCAGCGGCAGGGCGCCCAGTTCCTTGCGCTTGTCCAGCACCAGCGACTTCACCAGGCCGGCACGCATGGCCTTGCGCAGGTCGAAATCCACCACGATGTGCGGGAACCACACCTTGTCCTTGCCGCCGCCGCGCTCGTTGTAGGGCGTGGCCGAGAAGTCGACCTGCACGAAGCCGCGCCCCTTGCCCTGGGCGATGCGACTGAGGCTCTTCTGCCATTCCACCTCGTCCGCTTCGCCCTCGCGCTTGAGCGCGTGGATGTGATGGGCCTCGTCGTTGAAGACCATCAACTCGGACAGCCCGGACAGGAACGACAGGACGTTGCCGCGGGTCCAGCGTCGGTCCAGCACGTCCAGGCTGTTGCCCGTCGTGCGGCCCGGCGCCAACGGCAGCGCCGCGTTGGCGACCATATGCGCCTCGGCGCGCATGCCGCCGGTGGCAGTCTGGTCGTCCTCATCCTGCGCCAGCGCCTGCTCGCCGGCCTCGGACAGCAGGTGCCAGTTGGTGATGGCGATCAGGCCGTTGCCGGTGGCCTTCAGGCCGATCTCTGTCTTGGTGCAGACGTTGCCCCGCACGAACTGGGCAAAGCGCTCGCGCCAGGCCGGCGGGACGAACAGCTCGGCATGGGCGGCCACGTCGGAGCTGGAAAAATCGCGGCTGCCGTCCGCGCGCAGCTTGCCCAGGAAGGCATCGAGGAGGCGCTCGTAGACGATCAGGCCCGGGGCGACTACCAGGAAGTGGCGGGTAAAGCGTGGATCCTGCCGGCCTTCTTCCAGCGCCGCGGTGCGGTTGAGCATCTGCCACGCCATCAGCGCCTGCAGCACCCAGGTCTTGCCGGTGCCGGTAGCCATCTTCAGGCAGTACTTGGGGTGGGCGTGCCTGGGCTGGTTGAGCTCGGTCAGCAGCGCGCAGCGGTCTTCCAGCAGTGCCTCGGGGCAGGCCTTGTCGTAGAGGTCGGCCAAACTGTGTGCATCCAGCACCTCGTGGGCGACGATGGTGTTGAGGATGGCCTGGCGCTGGCCCGCGTGGAAGTTGAACGTGCGGCTGCTGATCGCCTCGTGCGAAAACCACCAGCGGAGCAGGACCGCGGTGGTCGGCGTGACCAGCTCCAGCAGCTCGGCATCGACGCTGTCCAGGCCCAGTGAGAGTTGATTGGTGCGGGCGGTCAGCGCGCCGGCCAACGGAAGCAGGCCCTCGGGGTTCGAACTCATGCCGTCGGCTCCGGCACGTCCTGCACCACTTCCGACTCGAAGCCGAACACATCCACCGCGCGCACGCAGACCCGGCGCGCGCCGCTGCGCGCCGGCACGTCGAAGCGGGCCTGGGCGATCACGCGCAGCGGGTCGCCGTCGCTGTCGGTGTTGCCGCGATAGTCCTGCCAGACCGAGCGGAACACCTGGCCGTCGTAGTCCGGATCCACCGCCCAGTACTCGATCATCGCCAGCGGCTCGGCGGCCAGCACCTTGTGCAGGCGCAGGCGATGGTCTTCGTCCAGGTTGATCGCCTCGGGCGAGAGCAGCACGTAGTTGTCCAGCGTCACAGTCAGCCGCTCGCCATGGGCGGTGGGCGCGCGTTGGCTTGGCTTGAGGGTGAGGTACTGCAGGCTGGAAAAGCGCACCTGGCCGCGCAGCTTCTCGATGCCGCCCTTCTTGCGCAGGCGGTCCAGCAGGTCCGGCGGAATCACCAGCACTTCCAGGTTCGGGTCCTTCAGCGCCGCCAGGCTCTGGCCAATGGATGGCTCGAAGTTCCAGCCCAGCACCACCACCCGATCCCAGCCGCCCATCAGGTGGTCGCGCTGGGCGATCGCCCTGCGCAGCGTGGCATCACCGGTCAGCTTGTTCGGCGAGTCGGCCAGCACCAGGGTCTTGCGGCCACCGAAGCCGATCTGGCCCAGGTTACGCAGCGGATTTTCCTCGGCCGGAAGCGGCTGCGCGCCGTACAGGGACAGCACGATCTCCGACAGGTCGCCGATGCGGAAGCTGCGGCCCAGGTGGGACTTGGCGGCCTCGACCTGGTAGTCGCCGATGGCCTGGTAGAGGAAGGGCCTGGCGCCCTGGTCGATCAGGCGCTTGCGCATGATCATGCAGGCCGGCTTGCCCAGGTCCGAGGTGATCCAGCGGCGGCCCAGCTTTTCGGCCACGGCCGCGGTGGTGCCGCTGCCGCCAAACAGGTCCAGCACGAGATCGCCGGGATTGGTCGCCATCTCGATGATCCGGCGCAGCAGGTCCTCGGACTTCTGCGTGTCGTAGTAGAGCTTCTCCGGGTCGGTGGGGCTGGTGATCTTCTTCACGTCGGGCCACCAGTCGTTGATGGGCGTGCCTTCGGTTCGAAGCTGGGCATCGGCGCCCTTGACCGCGGTGCGCCCCCTTTGCAGGGTGCCTTCCGAATAGGGGCGGTACTGGGTGTTGAAGGTCCAGTGGGCGCCCTTGGAGTACCAGAAGATCGTGTCGTGCTTGCGCGGCATCTCCTGGCGCGGCACGCCGCCGCCGCTGTAGCAGTAGGCGATCTCGTTGCGGAACTGCGGCTTGCCCAGGACCTCGTCCAGCGCGATCTTCACGTAGTGGCTGACGTGGCCATCCAGGTGCACGTAGATCGAGCCGGTGTCCGCCAGCAGCTCGCGCATCAGCACCAGCCGCGGCACGATCATCCGCAGGTAGGAGGCGGTGCCATCGGACCAGGTGTCCGAGTAGGCGAACTGCTCGATCACCGTCGGGCGCTGTTCCAGCTCGACACCGGGCAGGGTGATGCGGGTGCGGTAATCGGCCTTGGAGTCGAACGGCGGATCGATGTAGATCAGGTCCACCGCGCCCCGCAGCGAAGGCGTGTCGGCATCGCCGGCCAGCAGGGCCGCCATCGCCAGCAGGTTGTCGCCGTAGATCAGGCGGTTGCACCACCCCTGCGTGCCGGTGGCGGCCGCCTGCAGGGCGTCCTGGCGCTGCACCTGGGCGATCCAGTCAGCCGCGGCGGCATCCCTGGCGGGCAGCACCCATTCCCGGGTCTGCAGGCGCACGCGGTGGCGGCGCTCCAGCCCTTCCAGGATGCGCTCGGCCGCCTGTCGTCCCTCGCTGACGATCCTGGGCAGTTCTTCCAGCAGCGAGCGCGCCATCCAGGCTCCATCAATCATTGATTGATGAAAGGATAAAGCATTAATTGACAGTCGTGACGACCGCCCGCCCTACCGTGGCGGCATGAAGAAAGAGCAGGCCGAGTTCGGGGAACGATTGCGCAAGGCCTTGCGCGATGCCGGACTGGGCGAGGGCAGCAAGGAGCTGGCCGATCTGGTGTCCTCCTACGGCGGCGAGGCGGTCACGCCGCAAGCCGTGCACAACTGGATCCGTGGCAAGGCCATGCCCAAGCCGCAGAACGTGCGCGCCCTGGCCAAGGCCCTGAAGCTGGAAGCGGGTCAGCTGTATGGCGAGACCCGGCGCGCCGGGCGGGTGGCCGAGGAGCGCCTGGGCTGGACGACCAATGCGCGCGACCAGCATGCCATCGACGCCTACCTGGCCTTGCCGGCCGAGCGCCGGAAGGTGGTGCGTGAGTTGATCGACCTGCTGGCAGAGCCGGGCCGCTAGCCCGATCTGCGGGATGGCCGTCACGAGCGGCTTTGAGCCTGGTCTCCCTGCGCTCGCAGCTGCGGGAGCGACTTGGGGGAGCGGCTTCAGCCGCGATGAGGCTTAACCGATAAGGCCTCTTCGCGGCTGAAGCCGCTCCCACACAAGCTTGCACCGGCCCGCGCTTGCCACCCGCACGGTCGACAGTCCGTGGACAGGCTCCTACAGCACCTGCGGCGGCTGGCCGCCGACGATCACCACATCGGCGCGGCGCTGGGCGAACAGGCCCACGCAGACCACGCCCGGGATCTGGTTGATCGCCTTTTCCATCGCCACCGGATCGCTGATGGTGAGGTTGTGGATGTCCAGCACCACGTTGCCGTTGTCGGTGACCACGCCATCGCGCCAGACAGGCTGGCCGCCGGTCATGGCCAGGATTTCGCGGGCGACCAGGCTGCGCGCCATCGGAACGACCTCCACCGGCAGCGGGAACTTGCCCAGCGTGTTGACCTGCTTGGCCGGGTCGATGATGCAGACGAACTGCTGGCTGGCCTGGGCGATGATCTTCTCGCGCGTCAGCGCCGCCCCGCCGCCCTTGATCAGGCACTTGTTGGCATCGCACTCGTCGGCCCCGTCCACGTACAGCGACAGGGTCCCGGTGTGATTCAGGTCCAGCACCTCGATACCATGCGCCTTCAGGCGCTGCGTGCTCTGCTCGGAGCTGGACACCGCGCCCTTGATGCGATCCTTGATCGCCCCCAGCGCATCGATGAAGTAGGCCACGGTCGAACCCGTTCCCACCCCGACGATCATGCCGTCCTGGACGTAGTCGATGGCTTTTTCGCCAGCCAGGCGCTTTGCTTCGGTCATGGGGTTTTGAGGAACGAGTGGAGAGGAACGAGAAACGAGTGGAAGGCAGGCGCGAGCTGAGCGGAGGAGCGGAGGCGAGTGGTCACTCGTTCCTCGTTCCTCCTCACTCGTTTCTGCCTTCCAGCGACAGCAGCAGCTTCCACTGCGCCGCGCTCACCGGCAGCACCGACAGCCGCGTGCCCTTGCGAATCAGGGCGAAGTCCTCGCCCAGCTGCTCGGCATGCTCGCGGATCTGGTTCAGGCTGATGCCGTGCTTGAGGTGGCGTACGTACTTGACGTCCACCAGCTCCCAGCGCGGTTGCTCGGGGTTGGATTTCTCGTCGAAGTACTTGGACTTCCTGTCGAACTGGCTGGGGTCCGGATAGGCGGTGCAGGCCACTTCGGCGATGCCGTAAATGCCCGGGACCTCGGCATTGGAGTGGTAGAACAGCACGCCGTCGCCGACCTGCATGGCCTTCATGAAGTTGCGGGCCTGGTAGTTGCGCACCCCGGTCCAGGGCTCGGTGCCCACGCGCTTGAGATCGTCGATGGAAAAATCGTCCGGCTCGGACTTCATCAGCCAGTAGCGTTTGCGCGCGGTCATCGGGACTCCGGGATGAGGGTGGCCGATTCGGTGCAGATCGCATCGGGACGCACGTCCCACGGCCGGGGCGGGGGCAGGGCGACGCGCTGGGCTTCGAAGGCCGCGCCCACCAGCCAGGGCGGGGCGGGGGCGTGGGCGCGCGCGGCGAAGCTGCGGTCGTACCAGCCACCGCCCATGCCGAGCCGGTGGCCGGCCTCGTCGAATCCCACCAGCGGCATCACCACCAGCGCCATCTGCGCAGGCTCCAGCGCCGAGGACGGCGCCAGGTCGGGCTCGGGGATGCCGAAGCGGTTGGTCACCAGCGCATCGCCCGGGCGCCAGGGCGCAAAGCGCAGTTCCTCGCCGTACAGCACCGGCAGGCAGTACACCAGGCCCGGCGGCAGCTTGAGCTGGAAGGCATGCAGGCCGATCTCGCCGTCGGTCGCCCAATAGCCGGCGACATAGCCGCGATCGGGCAGGAAGGGCAGGGCCAGCAGCCTGGCCGCAAGCGCCTCGGCACCCGCGATGCGCTGCGCGGCCGGCAGGGCGCGGCGCCGCTCGCGCAGCGTGCGGCGCAGGGCAGGCAGGGCATCGCTTTCGGTCATGGAAAAAAGAATGCCGCGTCCTGGTGCAGGGCGCGGCATTCTAGAAGATTCAATACATCCTCCGCCAATGGCGATGCTTCGAAACGACCTTGAACCCGAGGTCCAAGTGGGACAGCTCTAGCGCCATCGGGCTTCCCGCTACAAGGCGGACTTGCGCTCCCGGCTTCCGTCGCTGCCCCGGTGTCGTTATTAAGGGACAAGGCGAATGTTTTGACGCTGTCGCACACAGCAGAGGATGCAGGCGCAGTATAGCCCCGTGCCCCCGCTTGCACACCCCGTTCGTCGGTCCGGTTCAGCGCGCGCTGCGTTGTATCGACATCGTGTGATGGCAGGCGGTTTTTTTGCGCCTAGCGCGCAGTGCCGTCGGGCAACTGGTCCAGGCGATGCTGCAGGTCGTCGATGATGCGCGTGAACTCGCGCTGGCGCTGGTGCTGCTCATCGCGCATCTGCTGCAGCTCGTGGGCCAGGTTGAGCGCGGCCAGCACGGCGATGCGGTCCACGGCGGTCATTTTGTTGCTGCCGCGCACCTCGCGCATGCGCGTGTCCAGCAGCTTGGCGGCGGCCATCAGGCTGCCGCGCTCGCCGGGCTCGACCCCGATGGTGTACTCGCGGTCGAGGATGTGGACGTTGACCGCTTCGTTGTTCACGTGTGCTGCTCCAGGGAGCGCAGGCGCGTGATCATCGCTTCCACGCGCGAGCGCACCGCATCGTTCTTGGCGATCAGCTGCGAGCGCTCGCTCATCAGCTGTTCCTGCTGCTGGCGCAGGCTGCGGTTCTCCTCGCCCAGGCGCTGGCAGCGGTCGGCCAGCTCATGCACGCGCGAGGCCAGGGCACGGAGCTGTTCGAGGGTGTCGTCGGAGGACATGGGGCTCACGATAGCGTGCGCGCAGGCGGCGTCAAGGGAAGCGCGCCGTGCCCGGTGCCGGGGGAATACTCCAGGATGAAGGCCAGGCACTCCGGCCCGGGCAGGGCGCGGGAGATGTAGTGGCCCTGGACCTCATCGCAGCCGTTGGCCTGCAGCAACGCCAGCTGGCCGGCATGTTCCACGCCCTCGGCCACCACGTTCAGGCCCAGCGAGCGGCTCATGTTGATGATGATCTGGGTCAGCGCCTGGTCGTCGGCGTTGTGGGTCAGGTCGCGGACGAACTCCTGGTCGATCTTCAGCGTCGTCAGCGGCAGCCGCTTGAGGTAGGACAGGGAGGAGTAGCCCGTGCCGAAGTCGTCGATGGCCAGGGCCACGCCGAGCTGGCGGCAGGCGCGCAGGGTGTCGGCGTTCTTGGCCGGATTGGCCATGATGGTCGATTCGGTCAGCTCCAGCTCCAGCCGGCGCGGGTCCACGCCGGTCTCGGCGATCACCGTCTCCAGCACCCGGCTCAGGTCGCCGCGCTGCAGCTGCAGGGCCGAGACATTGACCGAGACCGACAGGTCGCTGCGGCCCTGCGCATGCCAGTCCACCAGGGTCTGGCAGGCCTGGCGCAGGGTCCAGGTGCCGATCTCCAGGATCAGCCCGGTCTCCTCGGCCAGCGGGATGAACTCGCTGGGCGCCACGCTGCCGAACTCGCGGCTCTCCCAGCGCAGCAGGGCCTCGGCGCCGACGATCTGCTGGGAGGCCAGGCCCATGCGCGGCTGGTAGACCAGATACAGCTCCTCGCGCTCCAGCGCCCGCCGCAGGCCGCTGGCCAGGATCGCGCGGTGCTTGGTCTTCTCGTCCATCGCCACCGAGTACAGCTGGTAGGTGTGACGACCGGCGGCCTTGGCCTGGTACATGGCCGTATCGGCATGCTTGAGCAGGTCCGAGGGCACCTGCGCATGGTCGGGATACAGGCTGATGCCGATGGACGGCGAGACCGCCATCTCCAGCCGCTCGCCGAAGGCCAGCGGGGCGTGGAAGGCCTCGATCACCCGCGCCCCCACCGCTTCGGCCTGCTGATGCGAGGCGATGCCTTCGACGATGACAGTGAACTCATCGCCACTGAGGCGGGCCACGGTGTGCTGGGCGCCCACGGCCTGCTGCACGCGGGCGGCCGCCGCGCGCAGGATGCGGTCGCCGGTGGCATGGCCCAGCGAGTCGTTGATGTCCTTGAAACGGTCCAGGTCCACGAACAGCACCGCCACCCGCCCGCCCTCGCGGCGCGCGCGCACCACCGCCCGCGACAGCCGCTCGGACAGCAGGGCGCGGTTGGGCAGGCCGGTGAGGGTGTCGTAGTTGGCCAGGTAGCGCAGCTCCTGTTCGGCGCGCTTCTGGTCGGTGATGTCGTTGAAGATCAGCACGTAGAGGTGGCGCTCGCCATCGGCGTCCAGAACCTCGTTGGCGTCGATCCGGCACAGCACCTCGTCGCCGTCCTTGCGCGCGTTCCAGACATCGCCCGACCAGCGTCCGTCGCGGGTCAGGGGCAGCTGGATCCGCGCGCGCAGGTCCTCGGCGTTCTGCGGGCTGCCGATGACGGTGACCGGTTGCCCGCGCACCTCGGCCTCGCTGTAGCCGGTGATGCGAGTGAAGGACGGGTTGACCGTGACGAAGTTGAACTCCCAGTCCAGCACCGCCACCGCCTCGCCCATGCTGCGCATCACCTCGCTGGCGATGCGGTGCTCGTAGGCGGCGCGGCGGCTGTTGGTGACATCGCGCGCCACCCCGGCCAGGCGCACCGGGCTGCCGTCGGCGCCGTGCTCCACCACCCGGCCGCGTGCGCGGATCCAGACCCAGGTCGGGTCCTGGCCCAGCCGCATGCGATGTTCCGAGGCGAAGACCGGCGTGTCGCCCTGCAGGTGCGCGCGCAGGCGTTCCATCACCAGCGGCAGGTCCTGCTCGTGGATGGGGGGCAGGTCCTGTTCGTCTTCCAGGACCGTGATCGCGCCGCTGCGTGGACGCTCGCCGGCGTGCATGCGATGCAAGCGGCGATGCACCAGGTCGTAATCCCAGAAGTGTTCGCCGGAGGCCCACAGCGCCTGCTTGAGGTATTCGTCGCGGCGATCCTGCGGCAGCTCAGGGATGACCGAGGACGCCGACTGCTCGCGGCGGGTGCGCAGGTACGAGTGGATGCCGATGACCAGGGAGAAGATCAGGATCAGCAACGATAGGAGCAGCCACGGCAGGCGGCCGGTCTGGATGAGGCTTGTAGCCAGGAAAGGCGCTGGAAGCATTGCGTCCGCGGAGATCGGAAGAGGCGCCGGATGACCCATCGAGTGTAGGCAGCGCTGGAACCGGTAACAAGCCTTGAATCAGGGGGTTCTTGTTAAACTTCCGCAATGCGCATGCAGAAACAGAAGCGAGAGATGCAATGACCGGACTGCCGAGCGTGCAGGAAGTGGAACAGGCGGCGCAGCGGCTGTCGCTGGGCGCCAGTGCGAGCGAGCTGCACGGCGGTTTGTGCGGTTGGCTGGCCGGGGGTGGCCAGGCCAGCGCGCAGTGGCCGTCCAAGGTGCTGGCCGACGATGCCCTGGCGCCGGTACCCGCCGGCAGCGTGCTGGAAACGCTGCAGGAGACCAGCGCCCAGCAGCTGGAGGACCGCAGCTTCGGCTTCGAGCTGCTGCTGCCCCCGTCCGACCAGGGCACGACCGAGCGCGCCGCCGCGCTGTTCGACTGGTGCCGCGGCTTCCTTGGCGGCTTCGGCCTGGCCGCCGGGGCCAAGCCGCCGCTGTCCGAGGAAGGCCAGGAGGCGTTGGGCGACCTGGCGCGCCTGGCGCAGGCCGCGCCGGAAACCGGCGAGGAGGAGGAAGACCAGGACGCGCTGGCCGAGATCGAGGAATTCGTGCGCGTGGCCGCCCTGCTGCTGCACAGCGACTGCGTGCTGGCCACCCGCCACCGCCAGCGCCTGAACTGATGAAGGCAGCCTCCGGGATCACTGCGGCCGAGTTCGCGCGCCGCCGCAAGCAGCTCATGCAGATGGCCGGCGAGGACGCGATCCTCATCCTGCCGGCCGCCCCCGAGCGAGTGCGCAGCCTCGATACCCATTACCCCTACCGGCAGGATTCGGACTTCTGGTACCTGACCGGCTTCCCCGAGCCCGAGGCGGTGCTGGCGCTGATCCCCGGCCGCCGCCATGGCGAGGTGGTGCTGTTCTGCCGCCCGCGCGATCCCGAGCGCGAAAGCTGGGATGGTCCGCGTGCCGGCCAGGAAGGCGCGGTGGAGCGCTACGGCATGGACGATGCCTATCCGATCGAGGATATGGACGAGATCCTGCCCGGGCTGCTGGAAGGCCGCTCGCGCGTGTATTACCACTTCGGGCGCGAGCCGGAGTTCGACCGCACGCTGATCAGCTGGGTCAACCAGGTGCGCGCGCAGGTGCGCCATGGCGCGCAGCCGCCCCACGAGTTCCTGGAGCTGGGACACCTGCTGCACGAGCAGCGGCTGTTCAAGTCCAAGGACGAGCTGCGGCTGATGCAGCGCGCGGCCGACATCAGCGTGCAGGCGCATCTTGCGGCCATGCACGGGGCCCATGCCGGCGTGCACGAGTACCAGCTGCAGGCGGTGATCGAATGCGTGTTCCGCGCCAGCGACGCCTGGCCGGCCTACGGCAGCATCGTCGGCGCCGGTGCCAACGGCTGCGTGCTGCACTACGTGGCCAACAACGCCGCCGCGCGCGATGGCGAGCTGGTGCTGATCGATGCAGGGGCCGAGTACCGCGGCTACGCCAGCGACATCACCCGCACCTTCCCGGTCAACGGCCGCTTCACCCCGGAACAGCGGGCCCTGCACGACCTGGTCACCCAGGCGCAGCAGGCGGCCATGGCCCAGGCGCGGCCGGGCGTGCCCTACGAGGCCGGCCACCAGGCCGCGGTGGAGACCCTGACCGAGGGCCTGCTGCAGCTGGGCCTGCTGAGCGGCACGTTGGAAGAGAACCTGGCCGAAGCGAGTTACAAGCGCTTCTACCGGCACAAGACCGGCCACTGGCTGGGCCTGGATACGCACGATGTGGGCGATTACCGCATCGATGGGCAGTCGCGCCTGCTGGAGCCGGGCATGGTGTTCACCATCGAACCCGGGCTCTACATCGCCCCGGACGACACCTCGGTGGCGGCGAAATGGCGTGGCATCGGGATTCGCACCGAGGACAATGTGGTGATCACCGCCAACGGCCACGAGGTGCTGACCGCCGCCCTGGCCCGCAGCGCCGAGGAAATCGAGGCCGTCATGGCCGCGCGCGTGGCCTGAAGAGATCGTCGCCCCACAAAAGCATCTGTGGGAGCGGCTGATGGCCCGAGGCCACCTAGAGCCGCTCCCACAGGGAAATCGTGATGGTGCGACTTACGCGTCCGGCTCAGGCCGCCGCGAATACCGGCCTGGTGAGGTTGTCGGCCTCGCCTTCGGTGCACAGCACCTCGTCCTCGATGCGGATGCCGCCGTAGGGACGGAAGGCGTCCACGCGCGACCAGTTCACCGCGTCGGCGTGGCCATTGCCGCGCAGTTCCTCCAGCAGCATGTCCACGAAGTACAGCCCCGGCTCGATCGTCACCACCATGCCCGGCTCCAGCACGCGGGTCATGCGCAGGTAGGGATGGCCCTGCGGGCGCTCGATGCGGCCGCCGTGGTCCGAGGCGGCGAAGCCGGCCACGTCGTGCACCTGCAGGCCGATCGGATGGCCCAGCCCGTGCGGGAAGAAGGCAGCGCTGACGCCGCTGGCCAGGGCCGCTTCCGGCGAGACCTTCAGGACATCGAAATCGCGCAGGATGCCGGCCAGGGTCAGGTGCGCGTCGATGTGCAGCTGGCGGTAGTCGGTGCCGGCGCGCACGGCCCGGCACATGCCCTGTTGCGCCTGGTCCACCGCATCGATCAGCGCCTGGAACTCGCTGCCGGTGTCGGTCGCGTAGGTGCGGGTGATGTCGGCCGCATAGCCGCCGGCATCGGCGCCGGCGTCGATGAGGAAGCTGCGCGATGGCGCAGGCGCGGTGCGGCCCAGCTCGGTGTAGTGCAGCACCGCGCAGTGCTCGTTGAGGGCGATGATGTTGCCGTAGGGCAGGTCGTTGGCGTCCTGGCCGACCGCGGCGCAGTAGGCCATGTGGATGGCGAACTCGCTGGCGCCGGCGCGGAAGGCCGCCTCGGCGGCGCGGTGGCCACGCACGGCCAGCTGCTGCGCCTGGCGCATCAGCGCAACCTCGTAGGGCGTCTTGTAGCTGCGGTGGTATTCCAGGTACTGCACGACCGCTTCGGGGTTGTTGGGCGCAAAGGCGCCCAGCGTGCTCTGCGGCTCGCCCAGGATCGCGCAGCGTGCGGCATCGCCGGGCAGCAGCGGCAGGGCCTGGTCGGGCGTGCGGATGATGTGGATGTCGAAGTGCGCCACCCACCAGCCGCTGGGCGCATCGGGCACGGCGTGCCAGTAGTCGAAGGGCTGCAGGAAGATCAGCTTGGGCCGCTGCCCGGGCGTGTAGACGATCCAGCTATGCGGCACGCGCAGCAGCGGCAGCCACGCCTTGAACTGCGGATTGACGAAGAACGGATAGGCCTGGTCGTCGAACAGCTTGGCGTGCTGGGTGCCGCTGGGGATGACCAGGTGATCCAATCCGCCACGCTCCAGCGCGGTTCCGGCGCGCTGCATGAGCACGCGCAGATGATCGGCGTAGAGCGGGGCGGGATCGGTCACGGACATGGTGGCGGCTCACTGCGGAAAGTCCGCGATTTTGCCGCATCGGGCCGATGCGCGCAGCGCCAACGCTCAGCGCGGCTGGGTCGCCGCGCGCGCGATCCAGGCCCGAAGCGCCTGCAGGTGCGCCTCGGACACCGTCAGGAAACGCAGGCCCGCCCACACCCGCCCGGGCGTGTTGGCCATGCCGTGCCATAGCACCTGGGCGCCGACATCGATGGTCTCGCTGCCGTGGATGCCGCTCACCGGGAACTGCAGCTGGTACAGCACGTTCTCGCCCACCGGCACGTGCGCGATCAGCAGCATGCCGGTCTCGGACAGGTTGCCCACCTGCCCCATCGGCACATCGGTCATGGCGTCGGTGACGGTCATGGTCTCGCGCACCGGCTGGCGCGGGGCACGGCGCAGGTCGTGGATCATGGCGTGGCTCCGGCCAGGGACCGCAGGGCGCCGACCGTGGCGCGCCAGGCGCGGTCGATGAGGGTCTCGCGCTGTTCGGGCAGTACCCGCACCTGCTGGATCGCCATCAGCCTGGCCAGCTCGTCCAGCACGTATTCGCCGACCTTCTGGCCGCGCTGGTTCACGAACAAGGCGTTGTCGGTGAGCGGGCTGAACCAGGACAGGCGCTTGCGCTGCGCATCGCCCTGCTGGTTCACCACGAACTCGAACCAGGTGCCGAACGGCGTGGTGCGCAGCTGGCCGTAGCAGGCCTCCTCGGCCTCGCTGCGCGGCGCCCGCGCGCGCTTGCGCGGGGCAGGGGCGCCGCCGCCGAGCTGGGTGCGCGCCTTCAGGCGGGCGGCCAGCTCGGTGCGGGAGCCGACCTCGTCCTCGGCGTTGCAGGACAAGCGGCGCGCGATCGCCGCGGCCTCGTCATCGTGGTAGCCCACGCGGGTCAGGGCGTCCTCGATCTGCTGCCCCAGCTCACGGTCGGGCAGGGCGTCGTGGCGGGCCAGGGTCTGGGCGATGCGGTGGGTCAGGGCGCGCGCGTCCTGCCAGCCCTGCGACTCCTCGCCCTGGCGCAGCAGGGTCAGGGTCAGCACGTCGGCCCAGGCCTGCTTGAGCAGGGCCTGCACGAACTTCTGCGGCGGTTCGGCCACGAAGGCCTCGGCGATGGTATCGGCGGCCTGCTGCTTGGCCACCTCCATGCGGTCGCGGCCGCGCGCGGCTTCCACGTGGCGGCGCTCGGCCACCTCGGCGCGACGGGCGGCCAGGCGGAAGTGCTCCTGCACCTCCTCGTTAGCCTTGGCGAAGACGGCGTTATCGCCCTGGTACTGGGCCAGCACGGCGGACACGGCCTGCTGCAGCTTCTGCAGCAGCTGCGGGTCCACTTCTTCCTCGCCCAGCCAGCGTGCGCCGGACTCGGCGACGGTGTTCAACAGCTCTCGGGCAGGGTGCTGGGAGTGGGTGAAGAACTCGCGGTCCTGCACCGCCGCGCGCGCCACCGGCACCTGCAGCTGGGTCAGCAGGTCCACCGCCGGCGCGTCGGTCTTCACCTCGCGCTCGATCTGGTTGTAGAACAGGTCCAGCAGCTCGAAGGTGTCCGACTCGGCCGGGGCCAGCGCCGCTTCCGGGCCGTGCAGCAGGCGCATCTGCGTCAGCACCGCGTCGCGGATGTCGAGCATGCTGCGCCTGCGCTGGCCCTGTCGCGGCGCGACAGGCGCGGCCTGCAGATGCGACAGGCTGCCCAGCACGTCCGGCGTGGCCATCGGCACCGGGCGCCGCAGGCCGGGCGCAGGGGTGTCGGTCGATCCGGCCTGGCCGGGCGCCTGCATGGCCGCCGGCGGTGCGCCACCGATGCGTGCCAGGGTCGGGCCACTGCCTGCGGCCACAGCTTGGCGGCGGCCCGACAGCAGCCGCTGCAGCGTCCCGAAGTCGGGCAGGCTGGCAGCGGCCGGAGGCCGAGGTGGCGCGCCTGGCGTGGCCGGTGGCTGGCCGGGCGCCGGCGGCGCCGGCGCGCGCTTGGCGGAGGCATCCTCCGGCCGTGGGCGCGGGGCTGGGGTGCCGCGCGGCCGCGCATGGGTCGGGTCGAACACCAGGCCCGGCAACACGCCGTGCTCGGCCAGCCGCGCATTGACGTTGGCCAGCCAGCCCTCGTAGTCGGCCAGCGCCTTCTGGTCGAAGGTGCGGAACAGGAGCAACTTGGTTTCCAGGTCCACCGGCAGGGAGGTCACCGCCTTGCGCAGGGCCTCGCACAGCGATTGCGGGCCCAGCGGCACTTCTTCCACGTCCAGCGCGGGCCGCGCGGCCAGCACGCCGAAGCGCTGGCCCAGCGTGAACAGCGCTTCCTGGTTGCGGTACTCGTGGCGGCGCGCGATGTCGCGCAGCACCACGTCCTGGTCCATCGCTTCGGTGGCCACCAGGGTCAGCGCATTGAATTCGATCTGCGGCGCGTCGGCCGGCTCATTGCTGCGCTGCCGCGCGCGAATCCGGGCGATATCGCCTTCCAGTTCTGCCATGAACAGCGGCAGCAGGTCGGCGCGGTGCTGGCGCAGGCCATGCAGGTTGGCCAGGTGGTCGGACTGCACGTCGTTGTTGCGCGAGCGCTCGGCCAGGCGGAACAGCTGCTGTTCCAGGTCGGTCAGCAGGACGTCCATCCGCTCGGTCAGCGAAATGGTGATCTCCGACAGCAGCGCATCGAGGATGCGATGGACCCGGGGCGGCAGGGCCGCCGAGGCGAGGGTGTCCTTGGACACAGGCGACACGGGCGTCCTGGCGGTCATCGCTGAGAACATCTGGTTGTTTTCTCCGAAGCGCCTTGTAGCACGTCCCTCGGAACAAAGGACGAAAACCGCGGCGCGGACCGGCCGTCAGCTGCCAAGGAACAACTCCACCACATCGTTGGTGAAGCGCCGGCCCAGCTCGGTGGGCACGATGCGCCCGTCCTGCTGCTCCAGCCAACCGCGCGCCAAGGCCTGCTGCAGCGCCGGTGCGATGAATTCGGGCGCAAGGCCGGTGCGGGCGCTGAAATCCCGCAGCGCAAACCCCTCGCGCAGGCGCAGCAGGTTGAGCATGTACTCGAACGGCCTGCGCTTGGGGGCGATGCGGTCATCGCCGCCGATGGCGGCCGCGGTGCCGGCGGTTTGCAGGTAGGTGACCGGATGCTTGTGCTTCCAGCGGCGCAGGATGGTCTGTTCGGCGCCCAGGGTGATCTTGCCGTGCGCGCCGGCACCGATGCCCAGGTAGTCGCCGTAGCGCCAGTAGTTGAGGTTGTGCGCGCACTGGCGGTCCGGGCGCGCGTAGGCGCTGACCTCGTAATGCGCGTAGCCGGCCTGCGCCAGCGCGGCCTGGCAGGCTTCCTGGATGTCCCAGGCGTCGTCCTCTTCGGGAATGCCGGCCGGCGGCCGCGCGAAGAACACCGTGTTGGGCTCCAGGGTCAGCTGGTAGTGCGAGACATGGGCCGGATCCAGCGCGAAGGCGCGCTCCAGGTCGTTCAGCGCCATCTCCAGGTCCTGCCCGGGCAGGGCATACATCAGGTCCAGGTTGATGTTGTCAAAGCCGGCGTCCTGCGCCAGCTTCACCGCGGCCGCCGCCTGGGCGCTGTCATGGATGCGGCCCAGCCGCTGCAGGCAGCCGTCATCGAAGCTCTGGATGCCGAAGCTGAGCCGGTTCACCCCGGCGCGCAGGTACTGGTCGAAGCGCCCGTGCTCGGCCGTGCCCGGGTTGGTCTCCAGGGTGATCTCGCAGCCCGGCGCGAAGCGCAGCCGCGCGCTGGCCGCCTGCAGGAAGCGCTCGATGGCCTCGGGCGGGAACAGGCTGGGCGTGCCGCCACCGAAGAACACGCTGTGGATGCCACGGCCCCAGACCAGCGGCAGGTCCAGGTCCAGGTCGCGGATCAGGGCATCGACATAGGCCTCGAAGGGCAGCGCGCCCTTGCCCTGGTGCGAGTTGAAATCGCAGTACGGGCATTTGCGCACGCACCAGGGCAGGTGCACATACAGCGACAGCGGCGGCGGGATCAGCTGCGGCTGCCCGGCATGCTGCTCCTCCCGCGGCGGCTCGGCCGATGCGGGAAGCCCCGCGCCGGGGCCGTCAGTGCTGGAAGAGGGAGCCATGGAAGACATCGGGGTCAAAGCGCGATGCGCTTGGCTCACGGCCTGCCGGCCAAAGCGGCCAGGCGCGCCTGCAGGGTCGCCAGCGCCTGGCCGCGGTGGCTGATGCGGTTCTTCAGCGCGGCCGGCAGCTCGGCGGCGGACTGGCCGCGCGCCAGGTCCAGGAACACCGGGTCGTAGCCGAACCCGCCCTGGCCCTGGCGTGCGTGCAGGATGCGGCCTTCCCACACGCCCTCGGCGATCAGCGGCTGCGGATCGTTGGCGTGGCGCAGCAGCACCAGCACGCAGTAGAAGCGCGCGCTGCGCTGCGCGTCCGGCACATCGCGCAAGGCCTCCAGCAGCTTGTCGATGTTGGCCTGCGCATCGCCATGCGTGCCGGCATAGCGCGCCGAGTACAGGCCGGGGGCGCCATCGAGCGCATCCACGCAAATGCCCGAATCGTCGGCCAGCGCCGGCAGGCCAGTCGCCGCGGCGGCATGGCGCGCCTTGATCAGGGCGTTCTCCACGAAGGTCAGCCCGGTTTCCTCGGCATCGATCACGCCCAGCGACCCTTGCGTGACCAGGCCGATGCCGCTGTCGCCCAGCAGGTCGTTCAGTTCGGACAGCTTGCCGGCGTTGGAGGTGGCCAGTACCCAGCGCTTGCCGATGCTCATGCCGCCGGCTCCAGCAGGTCCCACAGGTTGCCGTAGCGGTCGGCGAACACGACGACCTTGCCGTAGGGCTCGCTGCGCGGGGCTTCCTGGAAGCGCACGCCGCGCGCGCCCATCGCCGCGTGGTCGCGCGCCAGGTCGTCGGTGTACAGGAAGAAGCCGACCCGGCCGCCGGTCTGGTCGCCGATGCGTGCCTGCTGCGCCGCATCGCTGGCGCGGGCCAGCAGCAAGGCGGTCTGCGCCCCGGCCGAAGGCGCCACCCGCACCCAGCGCTTGTCGGCGCCCAGCGGCGTGTCCTCCAGCAGGGTGAAGCCAAGATCGTCCACATAATGGGCGATCGCCGTGTCGTAGTCGTCCACCACCACGGTCACCAGTGCCAGGAAGCGCGTGGCCATGTCGGCTCAGCCAGCCAGCGCGTCGCGCTGGGCCTGCACCAGCTGGGCGATGCCGGCCTCGGCCAGCTGCAGCAGGGCATTCATTTCCTCGCGCCGGAACGCATGGCCCTCGGCCGTGCCCTGCACCTCGATGAAGCCGCCGCCGTCGTTCATCACCACGTTCATGTCAGTGTCGCAGTCGCTGTCCTCGGCATAGTCCAGGTCCAGCACCGGCACGCCCTTGTAGATGCCCACCGACACCGCGGCGATCGCGCCGAAGATCGGGTCGCGCTTGATCTCGCGGCGCGCCTTCAGTCCGTTGACCGCATCCACCAGGGCCACGTAGGCGCCGGTGATGGCCGCGGTGCGGGTGCCGCCGTCGGCCTGCAGCACGTCGCAGTCCAGGGTGATGGTGCGCTCGCCCAGGGCGCCGCGGTCCACGCAGGCGCGCAGGCTGCGGCCGATCAGGCGCTGGATCTCCAGCGTGCGGCCACCCTGCTTGCCGCGCGAGGCCTCGCGATCGCTGCGGGTATGGGTCGCGCGCGGCAGCATGCCGTACTCGGCGGTCACCCAGCCCTCGCCCTTGCCGCGCAGGAAGCCCGGCACCTTGTTGTCCACGCTGGCCGTGCACAGCACCCGGGTCTCGCCGAAGCTGATCAGCACCGAGCCCTCGGCATGGCGGGTGAAACCGCGCTGGATGGAAACGGGGCGGAGCTGGTCGGCGGTGCGACCACTGGGGCGGGCGAAGGTCATGCAGGGAGGTCCAGAGCTTGGGATGGGCCGGCGCGGCGGGGCGTGCCCGGGCGGCGAGGCGCGCTAGGGTACCATTCGCGTCCTTTTTCCCGGCCCGCCACGGACTTCGCATGATTCGCAGCATGACCGCCTTCGCCACCGCAGAACGCAGTTTCGAGGGGGCCACGCTGGGCGCTGAGCTGCGCGCGGTCAACCATCGCTTCCTGGAGCTGGGGCTGCGCCTGCCGGAGGAGTTGCGGGCACTGGAACCGGCCCTGCGCGAGCGCGTGGCGGCCCGGGTCTCGCGCGGCAAGCTGGACCTGGTGCTGCGCCTGCGCGCGGCCGAAGGCGAGGGCGGGCTGCACCTGGACCAGGAGCGCGTGCTGTCCCTGGCGCAGGCCAATGCCTCGCTGGCCGTCAGCTTCCCCGGCCTGCGCACCAGCCTGACCGAGCTGCTGCAGTTCCCCGGCGTGCTGCGCAACCGCGCGATCGACCCGGCCACCCTGCAGGCCGAGGCCCTGGAGCTGATGGAAGCGGTGCTGGACGATTTCCTCGCCGCGCGCGAGCGCGAGGGCGAAAAGCTGGCCCAGGCCATCGTCGAGCGCGTGGACGCGGTCGTGGCCCTGGCGGCGCAGGCGCGCGAGCTGATTCCACAGATCCGCGCCGGCCAGCGGCAGAAGCTGCAGGCGCGCCTGGCCGAGCTGTCCCAGCCGGCCGACCCCGGCCGCGTGGAGCAGGAACTGGTGCTGTGGCTGCAGAAACTGGACGTGGACGAGGAACTCGACCGCCTGGACAGCCACGTCAAGGAGATCCGCCGCGTGCTCAGGCAGAAGGACCCGGTCGGACGCCGCCTGGATTTCCTGCTGCAGGAGTTCAACCGCGAAGCCAATACCCTGGGCTCCAAGTCGGTGGACGTGCGCACCACCAACATCGCCGTCGAGCTGAAGGTGCTGATCGATCAGATCCGCGAGCAGGTGCAGAACCTGGAGTAGGGTCTCATCGGGTGTCATGCCACCCGATGGGTCTTCTCAAAGAGGTTGTTCATGGCCAGGCTCAGCAAGGCTGAGCGGAATGGCTGCCGCGCGACCCGCTCACTCGTGCGTGGCGGGGTCGGCCAGGAACACCGTGCTCCATAGTTGCGCGGCGTTGGATTCGTCCTCGTGCGCGCCCTGCGCGCCGAACGGTTCGATGCGATAGCGGCCCTGCGCCCAGCGCCAGGACCAGAGCTCGGAGGTGCGCACCTGGCCGGCGGCCTTGACCAGGCCCAGCAGCCGCGTCTGCGCCTGTTCGAGTTGCGTTCGCACGGGCGCGGGCAGGTCGCCGCGTGCCAGTTGGCGGCGCAGGCCGGCCAGCATCACCGCCTGCTGCCAGGCCCAGACCACGGTGCCGTGGTAGGCCTGCGGACCGAGGCGGCCCCAGGTGGCGCGATCGGCGAAGACCGGGTTGGCGACCACCATGCCCACCTCGGTGACCAGCCCGGCGGGGAAGGGTCGCATCACCGCGGCCACCTCGCGTGCCAGCGTGTCCGGATCCGGGCGGCCGAACAGCAGGTCGAAGCCCGCGTCCGAATGCAGCACCGGCACCGCGCGCCCGCCCGCGTCCAGCGAAAGGGCCGGAAAAGTCAGCCCATCGCCGGCGAGCGAGTCCAGGGCAGGCGCCACCGGCACGCCGAGCTGTTGCGCATAGTCGCGCAGCGCGGCACCCGCGTTGGCCGAATCCAGGCGCACTTCGAACAGCGCGCGTGCCTGGCGCTCCCATGCGTCGGCGCGTGCGGCCGCCGCACGCAGGGTCTGGCGCTGCGCATCGCTGGCGACATCGTCCAGCAGGCCGCTGTCGACGAAGGCGCCGATCGCGCGCAGGGCAGCCGGCATCCAGACCACGTTGACGTCGAAGGGGTAGCGGCCGCGGCCCAGGCCTTCTTCGCTGTCGCGCCACTGGCCGGTCATGCGCCCGGGCTTGAGCGCCAGCAGGTGGTCGAAGGTCGGCGCCGCGGCGAAGGCCTCGCTGCTGCGCGCGACGTGCAGCAGGTTGCGCAGCAGCGCCTGGCCGTTGCTGCTGCGCTGCAGGTCGTTGCGGGCGGCCAGGAACGCACGTGCGCGGGCCTGGCCGCGCGTGTCCTCGACCAGCCAGGCCGCCATCACCGGCGCCAGCATGTAGTCGCCGTCGATCATGCCGTAGTCGTAGACCGGCGCATCCGAGCGCGCGCCGTCGCTGGCCAGGTGGCGCAGGATGGCGAACTCGCCGATGTCCTCCTCATGCGCGACTTTGCCCCGCGGCGACAGGCGCGCCAGCACCGCGCCCAGGCCGGCCTCCACCGCCTCGGGCTGCAGTACCGGCATCAGCAGGCGCGTGGACATCAGGGTGTCGCGGCCGAAGTAGGTATCGAAACGCCATGAGCCGGCGAGGAACTTCTCGCGATAGCTCAGGAACTGCAGCGCGCTGCGCATGCGTGCATCGGACGCGGCCTTCTCGTTGAGCAGCTGTCCAGCGCTGAGTGGCGTCAACGGTGCCTCGCCGGTCGCGGCGAGCAGGCGCAGGCGGACGCTGCCGTCAGGGCGCTCGGGCGCCAGCGTGATCGTGCCCGCCTGCGATATGAGGCGGCCCTGGGTAACCTCCAGCGCGATGCGATAACCGGGTGCGCCATCGAGCCGGCGCCGCGCCCATCCGATGCGCTGCGCCTCGACCTTCGCCTCGGTCACCACCTGCGCCGGCATGGGCTGGCCCAGCTGCACATCGCGCAGCACGCGGATGCTGCCCAGCGCCGCCTTGTCCACCGTCAGCGGACCGCCGCGCAGTTCGAGTTCGGCCACGATGCCGTGCATCGCCTTGTCGTCGCTCGGTGTCTGCGCCCGCACTGACTTCAGCGTCCACTGCACGGGCGCGGCGGTCTGCGCGAACCACACCGCCACGCCGCTGTTGCCGGCCGGGAACGCGACCAGCAGGCGCGGCCGCGTGCCGCTGGTGGCCAGCACGTGCGCCGCCACGGGACCGTCCTGGTAGAAGGCGTTGGTGGTGGCGCCTTCGTCGATACGGAACTGCAGCGCCTGCGCGCCGGCCGTGGCAGGCACGAGCGTGGCCAGCAGCGCGGCGAGGGCGAGGCGGCGCAGGGAGCGGCCGAGCGCGGCCGGCAGGCGCGCACCGGTCGGGGGTGGGATCTGGTTCATCCGATCGTTCCTTGTCCTGGGTCATCAACGACGACGCCCGGGACCTGCCCGGGCGTCGTCGTGCGTGTCGCCTGTCGCGTCATGAGCAGCCGCGCCCGCGATTCACCACAGGTACTTGGCCTGGAAGTTGACCTCGCGGCCTTCCAGCGGACGGGCCAGCAGCACGCCGCCGGCGCTGGCCGCATTGCCGAAGATGCGCGAGTTCGACTCGGTCAGCCCCAGCTCGTTGGTCATGTTGGTGCCGCGCAGGTTCAGCTGCCAGTGATCGCCGATGTTGCTGGTCACGCCGAAGTCCACCGTGTGGTACGAGCCCAGCTGCTGCAGGCCCGACTGGTCCTGGGTGTGATCGCCGACATAGGTGTAGGTGACGTACGGCAGGATGTCGCCCCAGGCGGTCACGAAGCGGTAGCTGGGCGTGAACATGCCGCGGAACTTCGGCTGACGCTGCAGCTGCTTGCCCTCGATCGGAGCACAATCTTCCACGCCGTTGATGTTGGTGTAGCGGAAGCAGGCGTCGTAATCGGTGTACTCGCCGTCCAGGTAATTGGCCACCACCTGCAGTCGCAGGTTCTCCACCGGGGTCAGCGCGCCCATCAGGTTCACGCCATTGGACTTGGAGCCATAGATCTGCGGGCTGCCCAACGGCGTGCCCAGCCCATCGGTCGGCTGGTACTGCAGACCGGTGAAGACGCGGTGGTAGGCGCTCAGATCCACGTACACCAGCGGCGACTGGTACTTGAAGCCGACTTCGTAGTTGCGGATCTTCTGCAGCGGCGGGAAGTTGTCGTTGGTGGTGCCGCGGATGCCGTTGTCGAAGTCCAGGAAGTGGCCGCCGGTGTTGACGCGTCCGTAGGCCGAGGTGTGCTCGTTGAAGCTGTAGTTGGCGCCGGCCGTCCACGAGGGATGGGTCTTGTCGTACTTGTTGTGCGCGTAGGTGCCGTCGCACACCGGCACGGCGTTGTCGTACAGCGTGAGCGGATTGCCGTCCAGATCTTGGTTGGTCATGTTGCACACATCGCTCTCGGCGTCCTGGTTCTCAAGACGCCCCGACAGGTCCAGCAGCCAGTTGCCCACCCGCCACGAGTCGGACAGGTAGATCGCCTTGTTGGTGGCGCTGCCGCGTTGGACGATGTGGTAGCCGCTGAAATCGGCGAAGCCCTGGCCGTCGGTGCGGTAGTAGGTCTGCCCGCCATCGACGTAGGTGACCGCGATCGGCGTGGCGTTGGGCGTGTTGGTCATGAGCATCTGGTTGCCCAGCGACCACTTGTCGGACATCGAGTAGTGCGCGTAGTACAGGCCGACCGTCAGCGTGTTGCCCTCGAACAGTTCGCGGCTCAGGCGGAAGTCGTTGTTGAAGCTCTTCAGTTGCTTGTGGATGTACCACCAGCCCTGCTGGATCACGCTCTGGTCCAGCGGCACCGCGCCACCGGTGGTGTAGGTGGCGGTGGCCGAACCGGCCGGCAGCTCGAAGCCTCCGGGCGTGTCCGGGTTGTAGAGCATGTCCGCCAGACTGGCCGGGTTGTTGCCCGAGAACAGCGCATTGGTGTCCATGTCGCCTTCATCGAACAGGAAGCGATCGCTGATCGCCCAGCCGTTCTCCAGCTGATAGTCGAAGTTGCCGCCCAGGAAGAGCATCTTGGCGCCACGCCCATCGGCCAGGTCGGCATTGGTGCCGCCGTTGGGATAGCTGGGCAGGTACACGCGCTGCATGGCCTTGCTGTAGTACGTGTCCTTGAGCGGGTCGAAGCCCGGATAGGCGCTGAAGCTGTCGGTGCCGCGCTGGATCAGCGGGATCGGGGTGATGAACTGGTTCTTGTCGTTGAGGTAGCGGCTGTACAGGGTGAACTTGCCCGCGTCGGTCTCGTGCGACAGCGTGGCGGTCAGCTGGCCGCCCTTGTCGGCCTTGAACTGCGGGTCGCGCACGCCGTCGGATTCGCGCCAGAAGCCGCCCACGCTGCCATACCAGCCCTCGGCCAGTTTGAAGCCGGCAAAGCCATCCAGCCGCCACAGCCCCTCGTCGCCGTAGGTCAGCCCGACGCTGCCTGACGGCACGTCGGTGCCGGTCTTGAGGAAGAAGTTGGCCGACGCGCCCATCTGCCCATCGGCGAACACCACCGACGGGCCGCCCTGCAGGATCTCAACGGCCTCGATCGTATCGTCCAGGCGGAACATTGAGGTGGTCTCGAAGAACGACAGCGTCGGCATGCCGTACAGCGGCGAGCCCATCAGCAGCGTGGAGAAGTAGGGCGCATCGCCGCCGCCGGGGAAGCCGGCGATCTCGATGTTGGCGCCGGTCTGGCCACCGCTGGTTTCGGGCCACATGCCCGGCGAGATCTTCAGCAGATCGGCCGTGCTTCTGGGATTGGCCTGCTTGATCTGCTCGGCATTGGCCGTGACGATGTTGAAGCTGGCTTCCAGCTTCTTCACGCCGCCGGCCTGGGCGGTGCCCGAGACCACCACCGTGTCCAGCGTGGTGGCGTTGTCCTTGGACGCCGACGCACTGCTCGCCTGGTTCTGTGCTGGAGCGGTTGCGGCTTCCTGTGCGAAGGCGGTGACATTGAGGCTGGCGGCGATCGCCGCCGACAGCGCATAGCGCGTCAACCAGATGCGTTGCATGGTTCTCCTCCCAGGAGATGTGGTTCCACGTCGTTCAAGAACAGCACGGACACCCACGCGCAGCGATGCTTGCCCCCTTGCTTCTCGCGGCCGGCAATGGCCTCGCGCATGCGATGCGCGGCACGGTAGGGACGACATTACAAATGTGTCAACTTCAGCGCGTCGCGCACGCGGTCCGCGCTGCGAGGCCTTGCACTGTCATGTGCGCGAAACGCGCGGATCTCCGCCGATTCCGGCGTTTTTTGCCCTGATTGCGATCGAGCAGGCTGGCAGGGACGGGCGCGACGAGCATTGCGACGCAGCACGCCGTGGCGCAGGCGCGGCATGCGATTTCCCGCTGGCGCCGGACCCCGGAACAACGCGGTCCAGCGCGTCAGCAGAGCGCTCGCCTTGTGCACGCTCGATTCATTCTCCACTGAGGCAGCCTGCTGCGGCTGTCGCCATCGGCGGCTGACGGCCTCTTCGCGCCTACCTGCGCGGCAACGGTGGCGACCGCGCCGCGCAGTCGGTTACTGCCGCGCGACCACGGTCAGGCCGCTGTAACTACCGCTCAGCCGCACGTAGTAGGTCGTGGTGCCGGAAGGCGTCACGCGCACCGTCTGCGTGGTGCTGCCGGCACGGCTGGAGCGAACGTCGTAGCTGCTGCTGGTCGGCACACGGCCTGCCGCCACGTACATCGCCACGTTGCCAGTGCCGCCGAAGGTCATGAAGCTGACCGGCTTGCCGGCCGCGGCCTGGAAGCTGTACAGCGCATCGCCGCCCTGGCTGCCCAGGCCGCGCATCTCCACCTTGTTGGTCAGTGTCTTGGTCGGCGGCACGCAGCTGCTGTCCGTTGGCGCGCACGGCGGGGTGGTCGCCATCTGCAGCAGCATGTCCACATCCAGGATGCCCGCGCCGATCGGCGTGGTGCTGGGGATCGCCACCGGGAACGGCCGCGCGCTGCTGCGCAGCAGCTCACGCATGCCGCTCCAAGTGAACGGGGTGGTGGCCACGCTCTGCACCATCGCCACGGCCGCGGCGACGTGGGGCGAGGCCATCGAGGTGCCGGCCAGCCCGCCGATCTGCCACTCGCCGGTGGGCGCGGTGGCGCTGGCGTTGACGACCTGGAAGATGTAGCCGCCGGGGTTGCCGTCGATGTCGCCGCCACCGCCCGGCGCGGCGATGTCCACACGGCTGCCGTAGTTGGAGTAGCTGGCGCGACCACCATTGATGCGCGAGGCGCCCACGCTGATGACGCCGTTGCACGAGGACATGGTGTAGGTGCCGGCGTTGGCGTTGGAGTTGCCGGCGGCCACCACGATGATGCTGCCCTTGGCGTTGATCTGGTCGATGGCGTCCTGGTACATCTGCGGGCAGGTGTCCGGGCCGCCGCTGCCCAGGCTCATGTTGATCACCTCGGCCGGGTTCGGATTGGTCGGCAGGCCGGCCACCGGCAGGCCCGCAGCCCACAGCATGCCGTCGGCGATGTCGCTGCCGAAGCCGCCGCAGGATCCAAGCACGCGCACCGGCAGGACCTTGGCCTCGTAGGCCAGGCCAGCGGTGGCCAGGTTGTTGTTGGTGACCTGGGCGATGGTGCCGGCGACGTGGCTGCCATGCCATGAGCTGGGTTCAGGCGCGTTACCGGGTGCGCCCAGCGCAGTGCAGTAGTCCGCTTCCACCCAGTCGCCCAGGTCGTAGCCGCCCGGCGCACGGCCGTCGCTGTCGCGGCGCGACACCCGGCGGTCGGTGATCATGTCGTAGCCCGGCAGCACGTTGGCCGCAAGGTCGGGGTTGTCCTTGACCACGCCGGTGTCGATCACCGCCACCACCACGCCCTGGCCGGTGGAGCGGCTCCAGCCCTGCTCGGCGCTCACCCCGCCGACCGGGTTGTGGAAGTTCCACTGCAGCCGGGCGTAAGCCGGGTCGTTGGGCGTGGTGGAAGCAGCGGCGGCGGCGAACGCGGGCCCGCGCACGCTGGCCTCGTCCAGGCGCTGGTACAGGCGATCGACCTGCACCGACTCCACCGACGGATCGGCCTTGAGTTCGTCGACGAAGATCGCGCGCTCGCTGTCGCTGAGACGGCGTGAGGTCTGCACGACGTGCCAGCCCGGCACCGCCATGTCGCGCAGTACCTTGGCGCTAACTGCGCTGCGCGCCGGCGCGTTGGCGCTGGCCGCCCTGGCCCGCTGCATGCCGCTGCGCGCCACGGCGCTGCTCAGCGTCGTGCTCAGCTGGCTGCGCGCCTGCGTGCCGGTGGCGCGGGTCTTGACGATGAAGCGCTGGCCCAGCTCGGCGGTGGTGGCCGCTTGCGGTACGGGGCCGCGCACGTCGCCCTGGGCGATGGAGGGAGAGGCGGCCTGCGCGCTGCCGGCGAACAGCACGGCGGCCAGGGCGGCGGCGAGGGTGTTGGAAGAGCTCATCTTCGTATCCTGGAGAGAGAAGTCAAAAGGAGGAAACGCGGCGGCGCGTGCACCGCCGCGATGCATCACAGGTCCACGCCGAAGCCGACGCCGGCCGAGGACTCGCCGCCACTGAAGGCGCCGCCCAGGCTGAAGGAGGTGCGCGGCCCCAACTTGCGGCCGTAGCCGATCGATACCGCCTGCTCGCCGCCCTGGACGCCGGCGCCGACCGAGATGCGTCCGCGCGGGCTCTGCGTGCCGGCGGCGTTGATCGCCATGTTCAGCATCGCCGCGCTCATCGCGCCCAGCCGGTCCATGCGCTGCTCCATGCCGTCGAAACGGCGCTCGGTCTCGGCGCGCAACTGGCTGAAGCTGTCGTCCAGCGCGGTGATGCGGGTATTGGTGTAGGCATTGGCGCTGCTCAGCGTGGCGCTGTCGCCCGCGCGCATCTGCGACACGTTGGCCGCATCGGTACCGGCGCTGCCGGCGGCAACATTGGCGATCTGGCGCTCGTTGCCGGTGCTTCCCACCGACACGGTGTTGGCACGGTCGGCGACCGCGCCCTGGCCCAACGCCACCGCATTGCCGGCGCTGGCCGAGGCGCCCTGGCCCAGCGCGGTGGACGAGGCCGCCATCGCGCTGGCGCTTTCGCCCACCGCCACCGCATTGGTCGCCACCGCCGCAACACGGGCGTTGGCACCCACGGCGGTGCTGCCATCGGCGTTGACGCGCGCGTTGGCGCCCACGGCGGTGTCGTTGGGTCCGTAGGCCAGCGACTCGGCGCCCAGGGCCAGTCCGTTCTCGCCATTGGCGGTGGCACCTGAGCCCACGGCCACCGCATTGGTGCCTGCCCCAATGCTCGGCGCGCTGGGTGCGGCACCGCCGCCGCCGACACTGATGCCGCCGGAGCCGCCGATGGCCTCCAGCCGGCTGCCGAAGCCGGTCAGCGCGGTATCGATGGCGCCCATCGCCGAGCCCAGGTCGGTGTACTGCGTGCCCTGCACCAGATAGCGGCCGCCGACCAGGTTGCCGTTGGCGTCGATCATGCTGCCGGCGCCGAACGCCGCGGCCACCTTGCGCATCTGTCCCAGGTTCACCGCATCGGTGTCCAGGGTACCGGCGGCCAGGTTGGTGAGCTGGCGCTCACTGCCGACCGCGCCGATGGACACGGTGTTGTCGCGCTCGGTGATCGAGCCAGCGCCCAGCGCCACGCTGTTGTTGGTGATGGTCGTCTGGTCGTTGACGAACTGCGAGTTGCCGACGCGGGCGCCGGGGCCGATCGCGATGGAGCGGTCGCCAAACACGTCCGCGCCGGTGCCCACGGCAATGCTGTCGTAGAACAGCACGGGGATGTCGCGGAAGAATTCTCCGTTCCACACCATTCCCCCGCCCAGGGCCAGGCTGCGGGTGCCGCCGGCCCAGGCGCCGTTGCCGAGCGCGGTGGCGCCGACGCCCAGGGCGAGCGCGGCCGGGCCGACCGCGGTGGCGTCGTCGCTCTGCGCGAACGCGCTGGGACCGATGGCCACGCTGTGGAGGCCCCAGGCGCGTGCGCCATTGCCGAAGGCGGTGGCCCACTCGGCGATGGCCTGGCTCTGCGCGCCCACTGCCACGGCGGCGTACTGATTGGCCACCGCGGTGGCGCCCACGGCGACGGTGCGGTTGGCGCTGGCCTCGGCCAGGGCGCCGACCGCGGTCGAGCTGTAGGCGGTGGCCAGAGCCCCGCCGCCCAGCGCGGTGGACAGCGGGCCGGTGGCCTGGGTGGCCTGCAACTGCACCCCCTCAACGCCGAAGCCCTCGATGCCCACATCGACGATGCCGCCCACCGCGACGCTGGAGCGGTCGCTGGCGATCGCCCCGGCACCGGCGGCCACGTTGTACTGGCCGCTGGCCTGCGCGCCGGCACCCAGCGCGGTCGCGGCCGCGCCCGTGGCCGAGGTCTGCTGCAGGATCACCACGCCGTTGGACTGGTAGGAAAAATCCAGGTCGAGCATGCCGCCCACGGCGGTGGTGGAGATTTCGGTGGCCAGGCTGTTGTGGCCTGCTGCCAGGGCGTGACTGGCATAGCTGACTGCACCGGCACCCAGGGCGATGGTGCCGGTGCCGACCGCCGAGGCCGCTTCGCCGGCGGCCAGCGCTTCTTCGCCGTCGGCATAGGCCCCGGCCTCGCTCTCGGCGCTGCCGGTGGCCTGGAAGTAGACGCTGGGGTCGTAGGCTGTCGCGCTGGGGCCGGCCGTGGCGTCGCTGGCCGCAGTCTGCGAGGCGCCGCCGGCAGGCATGGCGGTGGTCGCGCGCGGCGTCTGCGCCATGGCCGGCGCTGCCAGGCACAACGCGCAGGCCAGGGCCAGGGCGCTGTAGCGACGGGGATGCGGATGACGGGCGGCGACGCCGCGCAGGGAAGTGCAGTCGTTCATGGCGATCTCTGGCTGGGAATGGACAAGGCAGAAGGCGACGTCGGCGGCGCAGCTGCGCCTCCGCCTCGGTCGGCAGTGGTCTGGACACCGCGCCGTCGTCCCCGGGCGCGCTCTGTCATGTGAACTTAGGGGCGCCGTCATCGCCTTGTCACCCGCAAGTTCTCGCAGGATCATCACCGGATTCTCACTGAACGGGTTCGGCACGGCGGCATGAAGGCGTTCTGGGACTGGCTGGGCCGCGCGCCGCTGGTGGACGAGGTGGATCGACGCAACGCGCGCGTGATCCAGCTGTTGCTGCTGTTCCTGGCGGTGACCATCCCCGCCACGCTGGTGGTCGCACTGGTGCTGGCGTGGCCGCAGCTGCGCGCGCAGCCGCTGCAGCCCGGGTTGGTGATCTCCTTGAGCATGAGCCTGCTGATCGGGGTGAGCGCGGCGATCGGTTTCGTGCGCGTGCGCCGTGGCGCCTTGCGCGGCGGCGTGCAGCTGCTGCTCGGGGCCATGCTCGGCTCGCTGCTGGTCAACGCCGCCATCCACGGCTTCCAGCGGCAGCTGCCGGATCAGCTGGCGCAGATGCTGGCGCTGATCCTGGCTGGCCTGGTGCTGGGGCGCCGCGCGCTGTGGATGACGCTGGTCGGCCTGTTGCTGACGCTGTGCGTCGGCGTGGTCCGCGACAGCGCGCTGCTGCCGGCCGATGCGCGCTCGCTGTTCAACGTGGTGCCGGTGTTGTTCAGTTATCTGCTGGTGGCGCTGCTGCTGGACCGCACCACCCAGGCGCTGCGCGAGAGCCTGCGAGAATCCAACGCCCGCGGTCAGCGCCTGCAGCAGGAAATGCAGGAGCGCGAACGCGCGCAGACCCAGCTGATCCACGCGCAGAAGCGCGAGATCACCGAGCGCATGGCCAGCGGCCTGGCCCACGACTTCAACAACATCCTGGCGGTGATGTCCGGCTTTGCCGCCACGCGCCATGACGACGACACCGGCAGCGACGGCGAGCGCATCGCGCAGCTGGAGGACAGCCTGGCCGAGGTGGAGGCCTCGGCCGAGCGCGGCATGACCATCGTGCGGCGGCTGCTGCGTTTCAGCCGGCGCGAGGCCGAGCATGTCGAGCGTTTCGACGCGGCCGCTGCGGTGGAGGCCTTGCAGCCGATGCTGCGGCAGCTGCTGGAGGCGCGGATCGTGCTGCGTTGCACGCTGCCGGCCGCGCCGGCGCCGATCCGTTTCGAGCGCAGCCAGTTCGACCTGATGCTGCTCAACCTGGCCTCCAACAGCCGCGATGCCATCGCCGAGCGCGGCCACTTCGACATCGACGTCTCCACGACGGAGCAGGGTGTGGTCATCGAGATCGCCGACGACGGCCATGGCATGCCGGCCGAGGTGGCCGCGCAGGCGTTCGAACCGTTCTACAGCACCAAGCCGGCCGACCGCGGCACCGGCCTGGGCCTGGCGGTGGTGCGCGACCTGGTGGTGCGCGCCGGCGGGCGCATCCAGGTGCACAGCACGCAGGGGCAGGGCACGCGCTTTCGCATCGTGCTGCCGCACGCCAAGACGGCCCCGGCTTAGCGCCTGGTCCCTGCCTGGGCGCCGCGACGCGGTGCGCGCTGCACCCTAGGCGGCCGGATCGAAGATGTAGCCCTGGCCGTGCACGGCGGACAGCGGCAGGGGCTCGCCGCAGCGGCGCTGCACCTTGCTGCGCAGGCGGTGCACCATCGAATCCAGGCGGTGCGCATCGAAGTCGTACACGCGCTCGGTCAGCGCCGCGATCAGCGCCTCGCGCGCCACCAGCAGGCCGGGCTGCTCCAGCAGGCGCTGGCACAGGCGGCGTTCGCTGCCGGTCAGCGCCGCGGCGGCGCCGGACGGGGACAGCAGGCACCAGCCGTCCTCGCTCAGCTGCCAGCGCGCGCGCGTCGGGGGCGCGGGCCGGCGCCCGCTCACGCGTCGGGCCAGGCTGTGCAGGGTGGCGGCCAGCAGATCCAGTTCCACGGGCTTTGCCAGGTAGGCATCGGCGCCGCCGGTCAGCCCGCGGATGCGATCCTCGGTCTGGCCCAGGCTGGTCAGCATGACGATGCCGATCTCCGGGTACCGCTGGCGCAGCGTGCCGGCCAGGGTGAAGCCGTCGGTATCGGGCAGGCCCACGTCCAGCACCACGATCTCGGCGCCCTCGCGTTCGAGCCGTTGTTGCAGTTCCGCGCCGGTGCCGCAGCCGTCGACGGCGAAGCCGAAGCGACGCAGGCCGGGGACCAGGATGCGCTCGCGCAGGACCGGATCGTCCTCCAGGAGCAACGTGCGCAAAGGGGCGGCAGCGGGATCGGAAGTCATGCGCGGGCGCAGTTTAGCCGCAGGCGGGCGCCCGCGCCTGCCTGGACGGCGCCATGCGGGCCCGCCCTGGGACGATCCTGCCGGCGGCTCCTTAGCGCCCGGCTTCCACCGGCCTGGTAATGCGTGCCGCTGCCGGGCCCGGGGTATTTGCTAGACTTGCGCGCCTTCTCAAGACCGCCGCGTCCCCGCGCGGCAGCAAAGGCCATCGCCATGCGCGGCACCCTGTACATCGTGGCGGCCCCGTCGGGCGCCGGCAAAAGCAGCATCGTCAACGCCGTGCTGGCGCGCGATCCGCAGATCAGCCTGTCCATCTCCTTCACCTCGCGCGCCGCGCGGCCGGGCGAACGCCACGCCCAGCACTACCACTTCGTCAGCGCCGAGGAGTTCCAGCGCATGATCGAGGCGGGCGATTTCTTCGAGCACGCGCTCGTGCACGGCGACTGGAAGGGCAGCGCCCGGCAGTCGGTGGAGCCGCAGCTGGCGGCCGGCCAGGACGTGCTGCTGGAAATCGACTGGCAGGGCGCGCGCCAGGTGCGCGCCAAGGTGCCCGATGCGGTCAGCGTGTTCATCCTGCCGCCCTCGCGCGATGCGCTGGAGCAGCGCATGCGCCATCGTGGCCAGGACAGCGACGCGGTCATCGCCCAGCGCCTGGCCGCCGCACGCGAGGAGATGTCGCACTACGGCGAGTTCGACTACGTCATCGTCAACGAGGTCTTCGACACCGCGGTGGACGAGATGTGCGCCATCTTCACCGCCAGCCGCCTGCGCAAGGAGCGCCAGGTGGCCCGCCACAGCCGTCTGATCACCGCCTTGCTGGTGGAGTAGCGCGGGTAGCGCAGCCGGCGGTTCGGTGGCCATCCGGATGCCAGATTCGGCGCCAATCAAGCTTAACCGTTTGATTCGTAAAGGGTGGATTGCAAAGCGTCCCGCCTGGGCCTAGAATTGCCGGTCCCATTTTCGCCCGTCACGCGGCCGCACCCGGCCCGCGGTGGCTGGCCGTCAGGAGCCCACATGGCCCGCATCACCGTAGAAGATTGCCTGGAAGTCGTCGACAACCGCTTTGAGCTGGTCATCATGGCCTCCAAGCGCGCCCGCCAGCTGGCCAACGGCGTGCAGCCGACCATCGACAACAGCGAGGACGACGACAAGCCGACCGTGCTGGCGCTGCGCGAAATCGCCGCCCGCAAGATCGACAACGCGCTGATCGACCAGGTCGAGAAGGCCGAGCGCGAGCGCGCCGAGCGCGAAGCCCTGGAGTGGGCCGCGGCCGAAGTGGTGGCCGACGAGGACATGTCCAAGGGCGACGACTGATCCATCGATCGTCCCCGCCGCGTCGCGCCGCCGTGGATCGGCGTGCGTGCACGGCCACAAGGATGCACCTGTAGACAGCCCGCGACCTCGCGGGCTGTCTGCGTTTGCACCGACCGTACACCGGCGCATTGCCGCGCGCAGGTGGCGGCAGTAGGCTTTGGCAATGACATCCGCTTCGTCCGCCAATGTCCTGCATGCCGCGCCCTCGGCCGATTCGATCGCGCCCGACTACGTGCTGCAGTTCGAAGCCAATGCGGCCTACCTGCCGCCGGAGCAGCTGCCGTTGCTGCGCCGCGCCTGGGAAGTGGGCGCCGCGGCGCATCGCGGGCAGACGCGCAAGTCCGGTGAGCCCTACATCACCCACCCGGTGGCCGTGGCGGGGGTGCTGGCGGACCTGAAGATGGACGCCGAGACGCTGATCGCGGCGATCCTGCACGACACCATCGAGGACACGCCGCTGACGCGCGCGGAGATCGCCGCCGAGTTCGGCGAGCCGGTGGCCGAGCTGGTCGATGGCGTGACCAAGCTGGACAAGCTGAAGTTCCGCGACCGCAAGGAGGCGGCGGCCGAGTCATTCCGCAAGATGCTGCTGGCCATGTCGCGCGACCTGCGCGTGATCATGATCAAGCTGGCCGACCGCCTGCACAACATGCGCACGCTGGGCGCACAGAGCGCCGAGGCGCGCGGCCGCATTGCCCGCGAGACGCTGGACATCTATGCGCCCATCGCCCAGCGCCTGGGCATGAGCCTGGTCAAGTCCGAGCTGCAGGACCTGTCCTTCCGCGCGATGTATCCCTGGCGCCACGCCATCATCCAGAAGCACATCCGCAGCCAGCCGGTGATGCGCCGCGAGTCGATGGCGCAGATCGAGGCGCAGATCTCGCAGAAGCTCACCCGCGACGGCATCGCCCACCGCCTGGTCAGCCGGGTCAAGACGCCGTGGAGCATCTACACCAAGATGCGCTCGGAGGGGAAAAGCTTCGACCAGGTGATGGACGTGTTCGGCTTCCGCGTGGTGGTCGAGTCGGTGCCGGCCTGTTACCTGGCGCTGGGCACGGCGCACTCGCAGTACAAGCCGCTGGACGGACGCTTCCGCGACTTCGTGGCCATCCCCAAGGCCAATGGCTATCAGTCGCTGCACACGGTGCTGTTCGGCCCGTATGGTTCGCCGATCGAGGTGCAGATCCGCACCGAGGAGATGGACCTGGTGGCCGAGCGCGGCATCGCCGCGCACTGGACCTACAAGTTCGGCAGCGACTCGCCCAACAGCGCGCAGAGCCGCGCGCAGACCTGGATCAGCGAGCTGATCGAGAACCAGCGCTCGGCCGGCTCCTCGCTGGAGTTCCTGGACAACGTCAAGGTCGACCTGTTCCCGGACGAGGTCTACGTGTTCACGCCCAAGGGCAAGATCCTGTCGCTGCCGCGCAATTCCACCGCGTTGGATTTCGCCTATGCGGTGCATACCGACGTGGGCAACCAGGCCGTGGCCTCGCGTGTGGACCGCAAGCTCTCGCCGCTGCGCACCAAGCTCACCAGCGGGCAGACGCTGGAGATCATCACCGCCAAGTCGGCCATGCCCAAGCCGCAATGGCTGGAGTTCGTGGTCACCAGCAAGGCGCGCACCGCCATCCGCCACCAGCTCAAGCAGCTGGAGCACGAGGACGCTGTGCAGCTGGGCCACCGCATGCTCGACCGCGCGCTGGAGGACCTCAACAGCTCGCTGGAGCGCCTGCCGACGCAGCGCCTGGAAGCGTTCCTGATCGAGCACAAGTATCCGCGCCTGGAAGCCCTGCTGGCCGATGTGGCCCTGGGCAACTGGATGCCGGCGCAGGCGGCCAAGGCGCTGATGGCCTTCGCCGAGCTGCGCAGCGGCGCGGCCTCCAAGCATTCGCACGAGAAGATCCTGATCACTGGGCACGAGCGCGGGGTGATCAGCTTCGCCAACTGCTGCCTGCCGATCCCGGGCGACGACATCATGGGCTTCCACACCGCCGGCAAGGGCGTGGTGGTGCACCGCCTGGACTGTCCCAACGTGGCCGAGTTCCGCAAGTCGCCCGACCGCTGGATCCCGATCGACTGGGACAGCCAGGTCACCGGCGACTACGACGCGGCGCTGCTCATCGACGTGGAAAACCGTACCGGCGTGCTGGCGCAGGTGGCCGCGGCGATCGCGCAGAGCCAGTCCAACATCGAGCGCGTGGAGTACCTGGAGCGCGACATCAACGCGGCGGTCATGCGCTTTTCCATCCAGGTCCGCGACCGCACGCACCTGGCCGAGGTGATGCGTCGCCTGCGCCGGGTCAGTTCGGTGCTGGCGGTTCGCCGGCAGTAGGGCCTGCCCGCGGGAAGGCGAGCGCCTACAATTGGCCGCTTCCCTTCGACCCATGGATCGCACATGACCCGCCAGATCATCCAGACCGACACCGCGCCGGCCGCCATCGGCCCGTACTCGCAGGCCGTGCGTGCCGGCAACACCGTGTATTTCTCCGGCCAGATTCCGCTGGACCCGGCCACCGGCAATCTGGTGGAAGGCGACATCGAGGCCCAGGCCGTGCGCGCCTTCGACAACCTCAAGGCCGTGGCCGAAGCCGCAGGCGGCTCGCTGGACAAGATGGTCCGCCTGGGCCTGTACCTGACCGACCTGGGGCAGTTCGCCAAGGTCAACGAGGTGATGCAGCGCTATTTCTCCGCGCCGTTCCCGGCCCGTTCGACCATCGAGGTCTCGGCCCTGCCCAAGGGCGCGCTGTTCGAGGTCGACGCGGTGATGGTCGACTGATCCGCATCGCGCGGGCGCGCGGGGTGTTTTTCCGACGCAGCGATGGCCGTTGCGCCGCTGGCGCGCGGCGGCCGCGGCGCGCACGCTGACTGCCATGGCGCTCGCACCATCCGGCAACGCTCCCGTGTTTCAGCAACCCATCGCCGGCCGCCTGGCCGGCGTGGGCCCGCGCGTGGCCGAGAAACTCGCTGCCCGGGGCCTGGTGACCTTCCAGGACCTGTGGCTGCACCTGCCGCTGCGTTACGAGGACCGCACCAGCCTGACCCCGCTGTTCGCCCTGCAACCCGGGCAGACCGCCCAGGTCGAAGGGCGCGTGGAAGCGGTCGAGCGCGGCTTCCGCTATCGCCCGCTGCTGCGCGTGGCGCTGGGCGATGGCTCGCCGGTGACCCTGACCCTGCGCTTTTTCCATTTCCGCGCCGCGCAGGTCGCGCAGTTCGCCATCGGGGCGCGGGTGCGGGCCTACGGCACCGCGCGCGCCGGCCAGCAGGGGCTGGAGATGGTCCACCCCAGCTATCGGCTGCTGGAGGGCGAGGAGGAGGCGCTACAGGAGGCGCTGGATCCCATCTATCCAGCCGTGGAGGGCGTCGGCCCGGCCAGCCTGCGCAAGTTCGTGCTGCAGGCCCTGGCCCAGTTGCCCGAAGCGCACGCGCTGGAGCTGCTGCCGCCGGACTGGCTCAGCGACCTGGGCCTGCCGTCGCTGCGTGAGGCGCTGCTGACCATGCATACCCCAGCGCCAGGGGCGGACCTGGCCGGCCTGGCGGCAGGGCGCCATCCGGCCCAGCAGCGCCTGGCGCTTGAGGAACTGCTGGCGCATCACCTCAGCCTGCAACGGCAGCGCCTGGTGATCCGTCGGCATCGCGCGCACCGGCTGGAGGCCGGGCGCGCCCTGGCCGCGCGCCTGACCGAGCAACTGCCGTTCAAGCTGACCGGCGCCCAGCAGCGCGTCTTCGAGGAAATCCAGCGCGACCTGTGCAGCGGCGAGCCCATGCTGCGGCTGGTGCAGGGCGATGTCGGCAGCGGCAAGACCGTGGTCGCGGCGATGGCGGCGATGCTGGCCGTGGGCAGCGGCAAGCAGGCCGCGCTGGCCGCACCGACCGAGCTGCTGGCCGAGCAGCATTACCGCAACCTCCGTCATTGGCTGGCGCCACTGGGCGTGGAGGTGGCGTGGCTAGCCGGCAAGGTCACCGGCAAGGCGCGGGCCCGTGCGCTGGAGGCCATCGCCAACGGCCAGGCCCAGGTCGTGGTGGGCACGCATGCGCTGATGCAGGAGCAGGTGCGCTTCCAGGACCTGGGGCTGGCGATCGTCGACGAACAGCATCGCTTCGGCGTGCACCAGCGCCTGGCCCTGCGCGACAAGGGCCGGGGCGGGCAGTGGATGCCGCACCAGCTGGTGATGACCGCCACGCCGATCCCGCGCACCCTGGCCATGGCCGCCTATGCCGATCTGGACGTATCGGCGATCGACGAGCTGCCGCCGGGCCGCACGCCGGTGCAGACCGTGGCGCTCAGTGGCGAGCGGCGTCCCGAGCTGATCGAGCGCATCCGCGCGGCCTGCGCCGAAGGCCGGCAGGCGTACTGGGTCTGCACCCTGATCGACGACAGCGACGAGGTCATCGCCCAGGCCGCGCAGAGCACCTACGAGGCGCTGGCCGCGGCCCTGCCGGACACGCGCGTGGCCCTGGTGCACGGGCGAATGAAGGCCGCCGAGAAGCAGGCGACGATGCAGGCCTTCAAGGACGGACAGGTCGGCCTGCTGGTGGCGACCACAGTGATCGAGGTCGGGGTCGACGTGCCCAATGCCTCGCTGATGATCATCGAGAACGCCGAGCGCCTGGGCCTGTCGCAGCTGCACCAGTTGCGCGGGCGGGTGGGGCGCGGCGCGGCCGCTTCCACCTGCGTGCTGCTGTACCAGCCGCCGCTGTCGATGATGGCCAAGCAGCGGCTGGCGACCCTGCGCGAGACCAACGATGGCTTCGTCATCGCCGAAAAGGACCTGTCGCTGCGCGGACCGGGCGAATTGCTGGGCACGCGCCAGACCGGCCTGGCCAGCTTCCGCGTGGCCGACCTGGCCCGCGATGCCGGCCTGTTGCCCCAGGTCCACGCCCTGGCCGAGCGCCTGCTGCGCGAGGCCCCCGAGCGCGCCGACCAGGTGATCGCCCGCTGGATCGGCAGCGCGGACCGGTATGCGAATGCTTGAAGGCAAGAAACGAGTGGAGAGGAACGAGGAACGAGAGGAGCTGGGCGCCATGACTGCCGGGGCCTTACTCGTTCCTCGTTCCTCATCTCTCGTTCCTGCCTATGGCAGACTCGGCGGCCGTTCCATCAAGGCCCGCCGGGCATGACCGACAAGATCCCGCTTCTCATCGATACCGATCCCGGCGTGGATGACGCCCTGGCGCTGCTGATGGCCCTGCATTGCCCGCAGCACGAGGTGGTGGGGCTGACCATCGCCGCCGGCAACGTCGGGCTGCGCTACACCGTGCGCAATGCGCTCAAGCTGTGCGAAGTGGCCGGCCGTCCGGACATCCCGGTGTTCGCCGGCTGCGCCGAACCGCTGCTGCATCCCTCGCCGGATGCGGCCGAGGTCCACGGGCAGGATGGCTTCGGCGATGTCGGATTCCCCGAAGCCCGCACCCAGGTCCAGGACGAACATGCCGCCCTGGCGCTGCTGCGGCTCTCGCACCAGTACGCCGGCGAGCTGGTGCTGGTGACCCTGGGCCCGCTGACCAATGTCGCCCTGGCGCTCAAGCTGGACCCCACGCTGCCCACCCGCATCAAGCGCCTGGTGGTGATGGCCGGCGCGGTGAGCGCGCACGGCAACATCACCCCGGCAGCGGAGTTCAACGTGGCCTTCGACCCTGAGGCCGCGCACCTGGTGCTGCGCGCCTTTCCGAAGTTCGACCTGGCCGACTGGGAGGCCACGCTTGCCCACGGCTTCCTGCATCGGGAAGTGGAGCAGTGGCTCCAGGCCGCCAGCGAGCGCGCCCGCTTCTACGAGGCCATCTCCCGCAACACCCGGCTGTGGTCCGAGGACCGGCGTGGCGACCATTGGCACAGCGCCGACTCGCTGGCCATGGCCTTCGCCCTGGACCCGGAAGGGGCCCTGGAGATCGCCGAGCGCCCGCTGGGCGTGGAGCTGGCCGGCACCCTGACCCGCGGCGCGACCGTGACCGACTGGAACCGGCAGACCGGGGCGCCCGACAATGCGCGGATCCTGCTGCGTTACGATCAGGCAAGGTTCGAGGCGCGGGTGCGGGCGGCATTGGCGGCCTGAGCCGGGTAGGCGTAGGTGGCTTGCGCCGGCCGGGGTAGGGCCGTTATAATGCGCGGCTCACCTGCCTGTCACTAATGGTTCCCTCATGAAGGCCGACATCCACCCCCAGTACCGCGACGTCGTCTTCCACGATGTCACCTCCGATTTCAAGATCCTGACCCGCTCGACCCTTGCCAGCAAGGAAACGATCAAGTGGGAAGACGGCAACGAATACCCGCTGCTGAAGGTGGAAATCTCCTCGGCCTCGCACCCGTTCTACACGGGCAAGCACAAGGTCGTGGACACCGGCGGCCGCATCGACAAGTTCCAGAAGCGTTACCAGAAGTAAGCGGCCCTGCCGCAGTAACGTTTGCATGAAACGGCCGCGCAAGCGGCCGTTTTCATTTGCGCGTGGTGAAGGGGCGCGATGACACCCCGGACAGGTCCTGCCCAGGCGCGCAGGGTCTCATCCTTTGGTCTGGTGCGTTGCAGCAGCCAGGGGTCGGATTTGGGTGGCTGTGCGATAATTTGGGGATTCTTCGGCAATCGCCGCGGATGTCCCACAACGCAATCCCGGATCGCTCCGGGAGAAGCACCCCACGTAAGGAGCGCACTGTGTCCGAACTTGACAAGGTCACGCTGAACGCCGGCGACAAAGCCGTCGCCCTGCCTGTCTTGAAACCGACGCTTGGCAACGACTGTGTCGACATTTCCAAGCTGACCAAGGAAACCGGTCTCTTCACCTACGACCCGGGCTTCGGCGCCACCGCCAGCTGCAAGTCGGCCATCACCTACATCGATGGCGACCAGGGCGTGCTGCTGTATCGCGGCTACCCGATCGACCAGCTGGCCGAGAAGTCCAGCTTCACCGAAGTCTCCTACCTGCTGATGAACGGCGAGCTGCCCAGCGCCGCCGAGCTGGCCAAGTTCGAGGACGAGGTGACGCATCACACGATGATGCACGAGTCGCTCAAGGCCTTCCTGCAGGGCTTCCGCCACGACGCGCACCCGATGGCCATGCTGGCCGCCTCGGTGGCCTCGATGTCGGCGTTCTACCATGACACCCTGGACCTGCAGGACCCCGAGCAGCGCCGCCTGGCCGCGATCCGCCTGATCGCCAAGATGCCCACGCTGGCCGCTGCCGCCTATCGCTATTCGATCGGCCACCCGATCCGCTACCCGCGCAACAGCCTGGGCTACACTGAGCGCTTCCTGCACATGATGTTCGAAGTGCCCAGCGAGGAACTCGAGCTGAGCCCGGTGATCGCCAAGGCGATGGATCTGCTGTTCATCCTGCACGCCGATCACGAGCAGAACGCCTCCACCTCCACCGTGCGCCTGGTCGGCTCCACCGGTGCCAACCCCTACGCCTCGGTCGCCGCCGGCATCACCGCGCTGTGGGGTCCGGCCCATGGCGGCGCCAACGAGGCCGTGCTCAAGCAGCTGGCCGAGATCGGCGATGCCAAGAACGTGGCCAAGGCCGTCGAACGCGCCAAGGACAAGAACGACCCGTTCCGCCTGATGGGCTTCGGCCACCGCGTCTACAAGAACTTCGACCCGCGCGCCAAGATCATCCGCGAGATGACCCACAAGGTGCTCGGCGAGCTGGGCGTGAACGACCCGCTGCTGGATGTGGCGATGAAGCTGGAAGAGTTCGCGCTGAAGGACGACTACTTCGTCGAGCGCAAGCTGTATCCGAACGTGGATTTCTACAGCGGCATCATCTACAAGGCGCTGAAGATCCCGACCGAGATGTTCACGGTGCTGTTCGCCATCGGTCGCACCCCGGGCTGGGTGTCGCATTGGCTGGAACAGCAGGTCGACCCGGACGCCCGCATCGGCCGTCCGCGCCAGATCTACACCGGCTCGCCCAAGCGCGACTACGCCAAGGCCTGAGCCTTCGCGCCTGCGCAGTCCTGGACGCCCCGCCTCGCGCGGGGCGTTCGCGTTTGACGCCCCGCGGGCGGCTTGCGGGCATGACCATCGACGGATACCGGACAGGCCATCAGCCGCGCTATCGTCGCCGCACCTATCGATGGGGAAGGGAGTCTTGCCATGCGTGTGTTCCGACTGGCCGTGCTGGCCGCCGGGCTGAGCCTTGCCGTGTCCGCCACGGCCGCAACACCGGACCGCTGGGAACTCCCGGTGGCGACCAAGCAGCTATCCAACGGACTGACCGTGGTGGTCTCCGAAGACCACAGCGCACCGGTGGTCGGCATCAGCGTGGTCTACCACGTGGGCATGCGGCTGGAGCCGCGCAACCGCACCGGCTTCGCGCACCTGTTCGAGCACCTGATGTTCCAGGGCACGCCGGAGTCGAAGAAGGGCGTGTTCGACAGCGTCATCACCGGCGGCGGCGGCCGCAACAACGGTTCCACGCGCGCGGACTTCACCAACTACATCGAGACCGCGCCCAGATCGGCGCTGGAGCCGATGCTGTGGCTGGAAGCGGACCGCATGAAGACTCTGGACTTCAACCCGACCACGCTGAAGAACCAGCAGGACGTGGTGAAGGAGGAGATCCGCAACAACGTGAAGAACCAGCCCTATGGCGGCTTCATGTGGATCGACATCGGCCAGCAGGCCTTCCAGAAATGGGAGAACAACCACGACGGCTACGGCAGCTTCCAGGACCTGGAGAACGCCAGCCTGGAGGACGTGCGCGCCTTCCATCGCGATTACTACGGCCCCAACAACGCGGTGCTGGCCATCGCCGGCGACGTCACCCCGGAGCAGGGTTTCGCCCTGGCGCAGAAGTACTTCGGCGCGATCCCCGCGCGCGAGACGCCGGCCAAGCCCGATTACCGCGAGGGCCTGAACACCGCCGAGAAGCGCGTCGTGCAGTCCGATGCGCTGGCGCAGGTGCCGGCGATCGCCGCGGCCTGGAAGATGCCCGACCGCGGCAGCAAGGACCAGGCGCCGATGGCGGTGCTGGGCGCGCTGCTGGCCGGCGGCGATGCCTCGCGGCTGTACCAGGGGCTGGTCAAGGGCCGCGAGTTGGCGCTGAACGTGGACAGCCTCTATGGTTTGACCAGCGCCTGGGAATACGACGGCCCGACCTTGTTCACCGTGTTCGCGCTGTACAAGCCCGATAGCAGCGCCGAGGCGGTGCTCAAGGGCATCGACGAAGAAGTGGCCAGGATCGCCAGCGAGGGCGTGGACGCGCCGACCCTGGCGCGGGTCAAGACCCAGCTGCTGGCCGAGTGGTACGACGGCATGGAGATGTTCCTGGACCGCGCCGATACGCTGGCCAAGCTGCAGACGCTGTGGGGCGATGCCAAGGTCGCCAACCAGATCCCGGGCTGGATCGAGCAGGTCACCGCCGCCGACGTGCAGCGCGTGGCCAAGACCTACCTGACCCAGGCCAACCGCACGGTCATCGACCGCAAGCCGGCGGCCATGTTGCAGCCATCCACCGCGCCCGCCGCCAAGACCCAGCCCTGAAGGAGCACGCCATGAGCATGATGCGCATCATTCCCTTGTCGCTGGCCCTTGCCCTGGCCTTGAGCCCCGGCCTGCACGCCGCCGAAAAGGCCGCCTTGCCGGCCGCGCTGCCGGCCTACGGCGCCGACAAACCGCTGCCGGTCCCGGCGATCGAGAAGAAGACCCTCGCCAACGGCCTGGAGGTCTGGGTCGTGCCGCGCCAGGGCGTTCCGCGCGTGGACTACGTGCTGGCGCTGCGCGAAGCCGGCCTGGCCGCCGACCCGGCCAATGCGCCGGGCTTTGCCAGCCTGTTCGCCGGCCTGCTGACCGAGGGCACCGGGCAGCACGATGCCCGCCAGATTGCCGAGCTGGCGCAGGGCATGGGCGGCGGCCTGTCGGCCACGGCCAGCAACGATGCGGTGTTCCTCAGCGCCCATGCGCTGGCCTCGCACGGCACGCCGATGCTGCAGTTGCTGGCCGAAGTCGCCCGCCAGCCGACCTTTCCGGAAAACGAGGTGCGCCTGGCGCAGGCCAACGCCGCCCAGCAGCTGAAGGCCTCCGAGTCGCAGCCCTCGTTCCGGGCTTCGCGCGCGCTGCTCAAGGCGGTCTATGGCGAGCACCCATACGCGCGTACGCAACTGGCCGAATCCACCATCCCGGCCCTGACCCATGGCGCGCTGGAAGCTGCCCACCAGGCGCGCTTCCAGCCCAAGCGTGCGCTGCTGGTGATCACCGGGCGGGTGACGCCGGCCCAGGCCTTTGCCGAGGCCGAACGTGCCTTCGGCGACTGGAAAGCCGAGGGCAAGGCCGTGGCCGCCACGCCGAAGGCGCTGTCCGACGTGGCGCCCACGCGCGTGGTGCTGCAGCGCGATGGCAGTGTGCAATCCACCTTCCGCATCGGTCGCCCGGCCATTGCCGCTACAGATGTCGACTACGTGCCGATGCAGCTGGCCAGCACCGTGCTCGGCAGCGGCATCAGCAGCCGCCTCAACCAGAACCTGCGCGAGGAAAAGGGCTACACCTATGGCGCCGGCGCGGGACTGGCCGCCGCGCGCGAAGGCGGCAACGTCATCGCCCAGGCCGATGTGCGCAACGAGGTCACCGGCGCCTCGCTCAAGGAGTTCTTCCACGAGTTCCAGCGGCTGGGGCAGGAGCCGGTGCCGGCGAAGGAACTGGATGCGGTCAAGCGCTATGTCGCTGGCGGTTATCTGATCACCAACCAGTTGCAGGGATCGGTGGCCCTGAGCCTGGCGCGCAACTGGGCGGTGGGACTGCCGGCGGAATTCCTGGGCCAGTACGTGCCCAAGATCCGCCAGGTCGATGCGGCCACCCTGCAGCAGGTGGCCAAGCGTTACTGGGACCCGGCCCAGCAGAGCGTGGTGGTGGTGGGCGATGCGGCGCAGGTGGCCGAGCAGCTCAAGCCGTTCGGGACGTTCAAGATCGAGCGCTGAGCGCAGGCGCGGACCTGGCGCCTGCTCGAACACGAACGCCCCGCTCAGCGGGGCGTTCGCGTCTGGCGCTGCAGCAGATCAACCGCGCTTGCGTGGATGCACGGTGATCGAGGCGGTCATGCCCGCGGCCAGCACCGTATCGGCCGGCACGCTGGCCGGATCGATGCGCACGCGCACCGGGACGCGCTGGGCCAAGCGGATCCAGTTGAAGGTGGGGCTGACGTCGGCCAGCAGGTCCTGGCTGCTGGTGGGGTTGTCGGCATCGGTGATGCCGTGGGCGATGCCTTCCACGGTCCCACGCAGGACCCGGCCGCCGCTCATCAGGCGGATGTCGGCGGCATCGCCGGGGTGGATCATCGGCAACTTGGTTTCCTCGAAGTAGCCGTAGATCCACAGGCTGTCGTTGCGCACCAGGGCCATGCGCGCGGCGCCGGCGCTGGCGTAGTCGCCCACGCGGACATCCAGATTGGTGATGTAGCCGGCGGCGGTGGCGCGCACGGTGGCGCGCTCCAGGTTGAGCCGGGCCAGGTCGAGCGCGGCCTGGGCCTGCTCGACGGCGGCCAGCGCCTGCGCCTGCGAGGCCGTGGCCGCGCTGCGATTGGCCTGGGCCTGGCGCACGGCCGCCTGCGCGGCGCGCGCGGTGGCCACCGCATCGGCGCGGGCTTCGGCCGAGATCACCGCGGCCGCGCGCTGCCGGCGCTCGGACTGCGACGCGTACTTCTGGTAATCCGCCTCGCTGGCCGCGGTGCCGGCGTTGGCCGCGGAGATGCTGGCGCCGGCCGCGCGCGCCGCGGCCTGCGCGGCGGACAGGTCGGCCTGCGCCTGCGCCACGGCCAGCTCGAAACGGCGCGCGTCGATGCGGAACAGCACATCGCCCGCCTTCACCTGCTGGTTGTCGCGCACCTCCACCGCGCCGACCAGTCCGGACACATCCGGGGCGACGCGGACGATCTCCGCACGCACCCGGCCATCGCGTGTCCAGGGCGAATACATGGAATGGCGCCACAGCGCATGGGCGATGAGCGCGGCGGCCAGCACGACCACGACAGTCAGGCTGGCGCGGATCAGGGATTGGGTCTTCATGGCGATTCTCAGTTCAACAGGGCCAGGCCCATCAGTCCGAACACGCAGACGTACAGGCCAAGGCGGAAAAGCGGCGGGTGCCAGGCGTAGCGGTACAGGCCGAGCCGGCCGGCCAGGCCGTCGAGCAGCCAGAACAGCACGAACAGGCCGGCGGCCAGCACCAGCAGGCCGGGCACGTAGACGCCACCGAGGGAGATTTCAGCGGGCAGCATGGTCAAGGGCTCCGGGCGGGGAGGGCAGGTCTGAGTCGGTCATGGCCAGCACCGAGTCGGCATCGCGCAGGGCGCTTCGCAGCAGGTGCAGGTGCTGGCGCACCGGTTGCAGCGTGCTCGGCACCGCACCGTCGCCGCCGGTCAGCGCCAGCGCCGCGTCCAGGTGCGAAAGCGCGCGGGCATGCTCGGCCGGGGAGGGCGCCTCGTAGAGTCGCGCAATGGCCGCAGCGGCCGCATCGATGTGCGCCTCCAGCGTCGGTGGCAGCGCCGCATCCACGCTGTCGTGGCGCAGTTCGATCAGGGTGCGCCCGGTCTCGTGCACCGACAGCGCCCAGGCCAGCAGCAGGCGCGATTCGTCGCTGTTGGGTTCGGTGTGATTGATGACCTGCAGGAACAGGTCGCGGCTGACACTCTCGAAGCGCGGCGCCAGCCCCTCCAGCGGCGCCTTGGCGGCCAGGGTCACCTGGCGGCGCAGCTCGCGCTGCAGGCGTTGGCGTTGCCAGCGCGTGCCGATCACCGATGGGATCAGCTGGAAGGCCAGCAGCGCCAGGATGGCGCCGATCACGAAGGCCACGGCGTTGTTGAGGAAGCTGGCGATATCGAAGCTCGGCGACAGCCCGAGGCTCATCGGCACCAGCGTGCCCAGGCACATGCCCAGGCTGAGCCCGAACAGCGGCGGCCGGGTGGACAGGTACACCGGCACCATCAGGAAGGGCAGGGTGCCGGCCACCAGCATCAGGTAGCCGTTCAACTGCGGCATTACCAGGGCCACGCAGACGAAGGCCTGCAGGGCGCCGAGCGCAAAGCCCTTGGTGATCTGGGCCGCCGTCACCGCGGGGTTGGGGATGGCCGCGAGGATGGCGGTGAAGGCGATCACGTTGGCCATGGCGCCGGCACCGCTGACCCAGCCGCTCTGCAGCCAGGCCAGGCCCAGCCCCAGGGAGACCAGGAAGCTGCGCAACACGGTCACCGCCACGGCGGCGCGGTCGGTGGCGTAGCGGAAACTCACTCGCTCGTCCGCGCGCGCCAGCTTGCCGCCGATGCCCGGCTGCTGCATGGCGGCCGCGGTATGGCAGAGGTCGCGCAGTTCCTCGATGAAGCGCTGCAGCAGCGAGGCGCCACTGTCGAAATCCTCCCAACGCTCGCTCGGCAGGCTGGCGCGCAAGGCCGCGCCACGCGCCGGCAGTTGCTCCAGCACGCGATCCAGGTGCCGGGTCATGCCCTCGAACTGCCCAGCCGCGCGCTGGGCCAGGGCCTGTCCCAAAGGCGCATACAGCTGGATCAGCGCCTGGGCCACGGCGTCGTCCTGGCGCTCGCGCAGCAGGCGATTGATCAGGTGATGCAGCGACTGGAAGCGCGTGGAGCTGGCCATGAAGCGCTGGTTGAGCAGGCGCATGCGCCGGCTGCGCACGCGCGCTTCCGGGTCCTCGAACACCACCGAGGCACGCAGGTCCTCCAGCGCCATGCTCTGGCGCACAAAGCGCAGGTGCGCCTGCTCCATGGCCTTGCGTGGCAATGCGCCGCGGGTGCCGTCGCGGACGAAGTCCAGGAAGCCATCGAGCAGCGCCGTGGCCGCCGTGCGCAGGCTGGCGCGCAGGCGCACCGGGAACACCACGTCGAATACCGCCGTGCTGACCAGCAGGCCCAGCATCACCTCGGTCACGCGCGCCACGGCCAGGTCGAACAGCAGCGTCGGTGTGTTGATCGCCGGCAGCGCGATGATCGCCACCGTGTACCCGGACAGGACGAAGCCGTAGGAGCGGAAGTTGCGGAACATCAGCGCGCCGCCGGCGCACAGCCCCACCCACAGCGAGAGCACCAGCAGGAAGGGCAGCGGCTGCTGCGGGAACAGCGCCACCATGGTCACCGCGGCGATGCTGCCCACGCCGGTACCGAGCGCGCGGTAGAAGGCCTTGGCCAGCACCATGCCGCTTTGGCGGTGCATCACCACGAACACGGTAATCATCGCCGTGGATGGCGAGGCCAGCCCCAGCCGCATGGCGATCATGCCGGCCAGGTAGACCGACAGCAGCACCTTGAACACGAACAGCCAGGCGCTGCCTTCCCCGCGCAGGCTCTCGCGCACCAGCGCCCAGGCGGCTTGCGCGCGGCTGGGCGCTGGCGAAGTGGCGGCCGGGACGGACATCAGGCGGACTGTTCCACGCCGGCCAGCAGGCGCTTGAGCAGGGACAGCAGCTGCGCCTGCTCGCCCGCATCCAGCGCGCTGGCATAGCCGGCCAGCTGTGCGCTGATCTCCGGCATAAAGCTGGCGATCAGCGCCTGGCCCTTGGGGGTGAGCCGCAGCCGCCACATCCGCCGGTCCTGCGCGCTGGGCGCGCGCTCGATCAGCTGCTTGTCCACCAGTTGCGTGGTCAGCCGGGTGATGTTGGCCGACTTCTCGGCGATGGCATCGCCCAGCTGCGAGGGGCTGAGCACGCCATCGCTGCTGGCGCTGAGCATCATCAGCGCGTTGTACTCGGGATAGGTCAGCCCATAGCGGCGCAGCAGCTCGTTGCCCTGGTCTTGGGTCAGCTTGTGGAGCAGCTTGACCATGCGCACGATCGCGCTGGCCTGCGGCGGAAACTGCGGGTGCTGCCTGGCCATGGCCGCGAGCAGCGCTTCAGTGGCTTGGAATCGACTCACGGTTATGCGCCTTTATTTCAGATGCGTATATTACATTAATGAAATAAATGGCATCGAAACAGCGCTTCACGACCTTGAATGGCGCTAGCTCATAGGGCGGCGAACAGGTCCAGGTCGTCTTCCAGCAGGAGCTGCTGGAGCTGGGAGCTAGAGGCGCGACGCATGGGCTTTTCGTCCACCGCCGCCAGCGGGGCCTGCCGCAGCAGGTCAAACGGCAGGACAGTCAGTTCGAACGCCACTTCCTCGGCCACGAACGACCAGCCTGGGTACTCCTGGGTCAGGTGGCGATCGCGCCGCAGCCGCCGGGTGCGCGGCACCGCCGGGATCCCGTGCTGCTCCAGGAATCGGGTGAGCTCATCGGCATCGTCGCAGTGCAGGTGCAATTGCACCGGGCTGCTGTGATCGGCCGTACCCTCCAGGACCGGCCCCACCAGGCGCGGCTCGAACACCGCGAAAAACTTCATGGCCTGCAGCGCGCCTTCGCGACGTGCCCGCAGCGCGGCGGGTTGCTGGTCGCGGTCGAACAGCCGCTGGTACTCGCGCAGCGCGTCCTCGATCTCACGGTTGCGCGGCAGCGAGGCATCGTCGTGGATCCCCAACCGCGCGGCCGCCTTGAGCTTGGCCTGGTGGTAGTCGCGGAACCCGCCTTCGGCGATAAGCCGGGCGGCCTCATGCGCCAGGCGTCGTCGGCGCTCGCGGGTCCTGGTCTCGGCGTGCTGACGGGCGTGGTGCATGGCAGACCTCCGCGAGAGTCGCCCAGGACTTTATACGAGGGGTGAGTGAAGAGGAGTGAGGAGTGAGCGAAGGCGAGGAGTGAGTGGAGAGGAGTGAGGAGTGAGCAAAAGCGCTAGAGCGCAGTCGGATTGCGGCGGGCCTCTGGGTTTCGCTCTTGCCCTTACTCACTTCTCACTTCTCACTTCTCACTCCTCACTCCTGCCTTAAAAGATATCGAACGCCGCCTCGTTGCCGGCCGAATCCTCAGGTCCGTACAGGTCCTCGCTCTGCAGCTTGTCCAGGTCCTCGACCTTGACCCACTCGGTGGCGCCGTTGAGCGTGGCCTGCACCATGCCTTCAGGCGGATCGTTGGCCGCGATCGGCTGGTCCTTCAGTGCCACGCGCATGTAGTCGATCCAGATCGGCAGGGCGGCCTTGCCGCCGTACTCGCGATAGCCGAGGGAGCGGAAGTCATCGCGGCCGACCCAGACGGTGGTGACGGTGTTGCCGCCGAAGCCGGAGAACCAGGCATCGCGATGGTCGTTGGTCGAGCCGGTCTTGCCGCCCACATCCTCCCGGCCCAGCACCTTGGCCGCCGTGCCGGTGCCGCGCTGGACCACGTCGCGCATCATCGACACCAGCTGATAGGCGGTGCGCGGGTCGATCGCGCGCGGTGCGTTGAGCACATCGGCCGGCGGCGCCTCGGCGGCCTTGGCCTGTTCCTCGGGCTTGGGCTGCGCGGCTGCCTGCGCGGCCTGCGCCGGGCCGAAGTTGAAGCCATCGACCACGTTGTTCACGGGGCCGCCCTGTCCGGAGGTGCCGATGCAGCTGCGGCAGGCCGTGGCCGGCTTTTCCTTGTAGATCACATTGCCCTGGCGGTCCTTGACCTCGTCGATGAACCAGGGCGTCACCAGCGAGCCGCCGTTGACGAAGGTTGCATAGCCGCGCGCCACGGACAGCGGCGTCAGCGAGGCGGTGCCCAGAGACATGGACAGGTTGGGCGGCAGCTCGGATTCATTGAAGCCGAACTGGCTGATGTACTTGCGCGCGTAGTCCACGCCAATGCTGTCCAACAGGCGCACCGAGACCAGGTTCTTGGACTTCACCAAGGCTTCGCGCAGACGCATCGGGCCGGCGAAGCCGCCGCCGTCGTTCTGCGGGCGCCACATGTGGCCGCGGCGGTCGCGGAACACCACCGGCGCATCCAGCACGATCGAGGCCGGGTTGAAGCCGCGGTCGAACGCGGCCGAGTACAGGAAGGGCTTGAAGCTCGAGCCCGGCTGGCGACGCGCCTGGGTGGCGCGGTTGAACTTATTGGCCGCGAAGCTGTAGCCGCCGATGATCGCCTTGATCGCACCGGTACTGGCGTCCAGCGAGACCAGCGCCGACTGCGCGCGCGGCAGCTGGTCGACCTCGTAGGCGTCCTTGTCGTTGACGCTCAGCCGGACCAGATCGCCGGGCTGGAAAAGCTTGGCCGGCGGCCGCCCGACCCATTTGCTGGCCGAGGCCGGCAGCACGATGCTGCGTCCATCGGCAGCGATGACCGTGGCCCCGCCATCGGATTCGGCCTTGAGCATGACCGTCGGGATCAGGCCGCCCTGGGCGACCTTGCCGCGCAGGAACTTGGCGATGGCCTGCGGATCGGTCTCGGTGCCGATCTCGAAATGGTCCTCGGCCCCGCGCCATCCGTGGCGGCGGTCGTACAGGCTCAGGCCATCGCGCACGGCCTTGTCGGCCGCGGCCTGCATCTGCCCATCGACGGTGGTGGTGACGTGGTAGCCCTTGGTCAGCACGTCGCCACCGAAGCGGGCGATCATTTCCTGGCGCACCATTTCCGCCACGTAGGGCGCATAGACCTCCACCGGGCGCTCGTGCGGCGTGGCATGCATCTGCTCGGACTTGGCGGCCGCCCCGGCCTGCGCCGACAGGTAGCCTTCCTCCACCATGCGGTCGATGACATAGCCGCTGCGCTGCTTGTTGCGCTCGGGATTGCTGATGGGATTGCCGCTGGAGGGAAACTTGACCGTGCTGACCAGGGTCGCCGTCTCCAGCAGGCTCAGCTCCTTGAGCGGCTTGCCGTAGTAGTACTCGGCGGCGGCCGCGATCCCGTAGGAGCGATTGCCGAAGAAGCTCTTGTTGAGATACAGCTCCAGGATCTCGTCCTTGGACAGCATCTTCTCGATGCGCAGCGCCAGCATCATCTCGGCCAGCTTGCGGGTATAGCTGTATTCCGAACTCAGGAAGAATTGGCGCGCCACCTGCTGGGTGATGGTGCTGCCGCCGGCCACGCGGCCTTCCTTGGTCAGGGTCTGCCAGACCGCACGGCTGATGCCGGTGGGGTCGATGCCGTTGTGCTTGTAGAAGCTGGCGTCCTCGGCCGAGACGAAGGCCTCCTTCACCTGTTGCGGCACCGCGGCAATATTGACCGGATAGCGCCGGGTCTCACCGAACAGGCCGATCAGGCGGCCGTCGCTGGAGTACACGTAGAGCGGCTCCTGCATCTCGATGTTGCGCAGGGAGCTGATGTCGGGCAGCTTGGCCGAAACCGAGCGGTACAGGACGCCCAAGCCAACGGCGGCCACGACCGCGAGGGCCAGGCCAAGGACGATCGCCCAGCGCAGAAGACGGCGGAAAAGTGGCATCCAGTTCAAATTCCGATTGCACAAATTCTGGCGCAGGAGTATAGATGCAACCGCCTTGAGGGGTGTTTTCTGTCGCCGAAACAGTGGCTTGGGGGAAATCTTTCGCGGAAAGTGACGACTCGATCACGCCGCGTGAGACGGGTCACGTATGTAAAATGAACGTTAAATTTTTGGGCGGCTCCACATCGGGGACGTTGGGGTGTTCCGCCCATCGGAAGGGGAGATGCCGTGGGGTTCTTACCTAAAGCTCAGGCGACGCTGATCGGCGTCGACATCAGCTCGACAGCCGTCAAGCTGCTTCAGCTCTCGCGTGCGGGCAACCGCTTCCGCGTGGAGCACTACGCGGTCGAGCCGCTGCCGCCCAACGCCGTGGTCGAGAAGAACATCGTCGAGGTCGAGGCGGTGGGCGAGGCTATCCGCCGGGCCGTGACCCGCGCCGGCACCAAGGTGAAGAACGCCGCCGCCGCCGTGGCGGGGTCGGCGGTGATCACCAAGACGATCCCGATGCCGGCCGAGCTGGACGAGTCCGACCTGGAAGCCCAGATCGAGCTGGAAGCGGTCAACTACATCCCCTATCCGATCGAGGAAGTGAACCTGGACTTCGAGGTGCTCGGCCCCATGCCGAACAACCCGGAGATGGTCCAGGTGCTGCTGGCCGCCTCGCGTTCGGAGAACGTCGAGGTCCGCCAGTCCGCCCTTGAGCTTGGCGGCCTGACCGCCAAGGTCATGGACGTGGAAGCCTTCGCCGTGGAGAACGCCTTTGCGCTGATCGCGGCCGACCTGCCGGTTCCGCACGATGGCGTGGTGGCGCTGGTGGACATCGGCGCGACGATGACCACGCTCAACGTCCTGCGCTCGGGCCGCAGCCTCTACAGCCGCGAGCAGGTCTTCGGCGGCAAGCAGCTGACCGACGAGGTCATGCGCCGCTATGGCCTGACCTACGAGGAGGCCGGTCTGGCCAAGCGCCAGGGCGGGCTGCCGGAGAGCTACGAGATCGAGGTCCTGGAGCCGTTCAAGGAGGCCACGGTCCAGCAGATCAGCCGCCTGCTGCAGTTCTTCTACGCCGGCAGCGAGTTCAATCGCGTCGACCAGATCGTGCTGGCCGGTGGTTGCGCGGCCCTGGTCGGCCTGCCGGAGATGGTCGAGGAGCAGCTGGGCGTGCCGACCATCGTGGCCAATCCGCTGGCGCAGATGACCCTGGGCCCGAAGGTGCAGGCGCAGGCGCTGGCCCAGGATGCGCCGGCGCTGATGATCGCCACCGGGCTGGCCCTGAGGAGCTTCGACTGATGGCAAAGATCAATCTTCTGCCCTGGCGCGCGGAACGCCGCGCCCAGCGCCAGAAAGAGTTCTACGGGATGCTCGGCGTGGCCGCCGCCATCGCTGTGGGCCTGTCGGTGCTGATTTACATGTATTACGGCGCCCAGATCGACGGACAGCAGGAGCGCAACACCTTTTTGCAGGGCCAGATCCAGGAGGTCGAGGCGCAGATCACCCAGATCGATGAGCTGGACAAGCAGCGCGATCGGCTGCTGGCCCGCAAGAAGGTGATCGAGGAGCTGCAGGCCAACCGCTCGCAGATGGTCCATCTGTTCGATTCGCTGGTGCGCACGATTCCCGACGGCGTGATCCTGACCAGCATCAAGCAGGACGGCAACATCCTGACCCTGCAGGGACGCTCCCAGTCCAATGCCCGCGTCAGCACCTACATGCGCAACCTGGAAGGCTCGGGCTGGATGAGCAAACCGGACCTGTCCATCATCGAGGCCAAGCAGGCCGATGATGCCGCCGGCGCCCCCAAGCCGGTCGTGCCGACCTCGCGCGCCTTGCCGTACGCGTTCACCCTGACCGTGCAGCTGGCCGAGCCAGGTGCGTCTTCGCCCGAGGCAACGCCTGTAGATGGCGCCGCGCCGGCCGCTAATCCTCCTGCGGCGGCCCCCGCCGCGCCGTCGCCACCGGCTGCACAGCCCGCGCCCCAGGGGACCCCGGCGTCATGAGCAAGAAAGTCAAACTCAACGAGCTGGACTTCAACAACATCGGCGGCTGGCCGCAGAACGCCAAAATCGGCTTCTGCGTGCTGGTGGGCGTGCTGATCCTGCTGCTGGCCTGGTTCCTGATGATCAGCGGCCGCAAGGAGGAACTGGAGGGCCTGGAAAGTCAGGAATCCCAGCTGCGCGCGGATTTCGAGACCAAGGCCGGCCGCGCCGCCAACCTGGAGCCGCTGCGCCAGCAGTTGAAGCAGATGGAGCAGGTGCTCCAGCAGATGCTGCGCCAGCTGCCCAGCAAAACCGAAATGCCGGACCTGATCGTGGACATCTCGCAGACCGCGCTGTCCAGCGGCCTGTCCAACGAGCTGTTCCAGCCCGGACCAGAGTCGCCCAAGGAGTTCTACGCCGAGAAGCCGATCGCCCTGCGTATGGTGGGCAGTTACCACCAGTTCGGCGCCTTTGTCAGCGGCGTGGCCTCGCTGCCGCGCGTGGTCATCCTGACCATGCACGACATTTCCCTGCAGCCCAAGCCGGGTGCCAACGGCATCAGCAGCGGCGCCCTGGAGCTGTCCGGCACGGTGCGGACCTACCGCTACCTGGACGAAGAAGAAACCGCGGAGCAGGAGAAGAAGGCGGCTGAGGCGGCCAAGGCGGCCACGGCGGGGGGGCAGTGATGGCACGTTTCATGCTTGTTGTTTCTCGGGCCATGGTGGCCGCTGTCGCCATGCTGGCGCTGGCCGGTTGCGGGCGCAGCATCACCAGCACGCCGGGCGATGCACCGAATCTGGAAAAGTGGGTCAACGATGTGCGGGCGCGTCCGGCACCGCCGCTGGAGCCGTTGCCGGTGATGCAGCAGTTCGAGACGTTCGAGTACTCGGCGCAGGGCTTGCGCGATCCCTTCAGCGACGCCTGGGCGGTGAGCGATGCCGGCGGCCTGCGGCCCGACCCGAACCGGCGCAAGGAAACGCTGGAGCAGTATCCGCTGGACAGCCTGGACATGGTGGGCACGATCGGCAGCGGCGCAGGCTTGGTCGCGCTGGTCATGGCGCCGGACAAGGTGACCTACCGGGTGAGGGTGGGGGCGTATGTGGGGCAGAGCGACGGTCGCATCACTGGCATCAGCCAGGACCGCATCGAGCTGGTGGAGCTGGTTCCGGACGGTGCGGGTGGCTGGTTGGAACGGCCCGCGGCGATCGCGCTGAATGAACAATGATTAGGGGATACACGATGAGTGTTTTCAAAGTGCGCGCTTCGCACCCTGCCATGCGGCAGAACTACGTCCGCGCCTGCCTGCTGGGACTGGCGATCGCCGTGTCCATGGGCAGCGCGATGGCTTCGCCCGCGGCCGGGGACAAGGCTGCGGTTGTCTCGACCGTCCAGGTGTCCAAGGTCGATTTCAAGCGCGGCACCGATGGCGCGGGCCGCCTTGTGCTGCAGTTCGATGGCCAGGGCGCCGTGCCTGACCTGAAGAACAACGGCAATCAGGTGATCGTGGACGTGGGCAATGCCTCGTTGCCGGCCAACCTGCAGCGCCCGCTCAACGTGGTGGATTTCGCCACCCCGGTCCAGCGCGTGGATGCGCACGCGCTGGGGCGCGGCACGCAGTTCGTGCTGGAGACCAAGGGCGAGTTCGAATCGCTGGCATACCAGACCGGCAACGAGTACGTCGTCGAAATCGCGCCACGCAGCGCCAAGGCGGCGACCGGCGCGGCACAGGCCAGACCGGCCTCCTCTACGGCAGCCGCCGGTGCCAAGACCTATGGCGGTCGCCCGGTGACCTTCAACTTCCAGGACGTGCCGGTGCGCACCGTCCTGCAGCTGATCGCCGAGGAATCCAACCTCAACATCGTCGCCTCGGACACCGTGCAGGGCAATGTGACCCTGCGCCTGGTCAACGTGCCCTGGGATCAGGCGCTGGAGATCGTGCTGCGCGCCAAGGGCCTGGACAAGCGCCGCGACGGCGCGGTGATCTGGGTCGCCCCGCAGTCCGAGCTGGCCAAGTACGAGCAGGACAAGGAAGACGCGCGTATAGCCATCGAGAACCGCGAGGACACGATCACCGATTACGTGCAGATCAACTATCACAGCGCTTCGGCCATCTACAAGGCGCTGACGGAGGCCAAGGGGATCGGTGGCGCGGGGGGCGGTGGTGGTGGCGGCGCGGGTGGTACTGCGCAGAACGACAGCGGGTTTCTGTCACCCAGGGGGCGCCTGGTGGCCGATGAGCGCACCAACACGCTGATGATCAGCGATATCCCCAAGAAGGTCGCGCAGATGCGCGAGCTGATCAACGTGATCGACAAGCCAGTCGATCAGGTGTTGATCGAAGGGCGCGTCGTTGTAGCCACTGACACCTTTGCACGCGATCTAGGCGCCCGGTTCGGCCTGCAGGGGCGTCGCCTCGGGAACAACACCGGAGCGATCAGCGGCACCTTGGCCGGTAACCAGTCCATCATCAACGATGCCGAAGTCACCATCCCAGGCGGCCTCAACGTGGATCTGGCTGCGGGCACTTACACCGATGCGACACCCGGCTCGCTGGCCTACACCTTGCTGGGCGCCAATTTCGCGATCGATCTGGAACTGTCCGCGATGCAGGAAGAGGGGCGCGGCGAGGTCCTGTCCAACCCCCGCCTGATCACCTCCAACCAGCGCGAGGCGTTCATCCGCCAGGGCCAGGAGATCGGTTACGTCACCATCACTGGCGGCACAGGCGGTGCCGCCGCCACGCCGAACGTGCAGTTCAAGGAAGCGCTGCTGGAGCTGAAGGTCACCCCGACCATCACCGACGACGGTCGCGTGTTCCTCAACCTCAACGTCAAGAAGGATGAGGTGCAGGAGTACATCACCCTGGCCGGCTATGGCTCGGTGCCGATCCTGGCCAAGCGCGAGATCAATACCGCCGTGCTGGTCGACGACGGCCAGACCGTCGTGATCGGTGGCGTGTACGAGTTCACCGACCGCGAGAGCGTGGCCAAGGTTCCGTTCCTGGGCGACATTCCGTTCCTGGGCAATCTGTTCAAGCAGCGTGGTCGCCAGAAGAACAAGGCCGAACTGCTGATCTTCGTCACCCCCAAGGTGATGGCCGTGCCCAAGCGCTGAGTCGTCGGCTGGGGCTGTCATGCAACAGGCCACCTCCGGGTGGCCTGTTTGCATTTGAAGCAATGGTGAATTGCTGTCTGAACCAATTCAGCCGGGATCGGTCAGAATCGGGGCGAGTTCACCATCGGATCCCCCATGACCGCATCGTTGGAGACGCAGCCGCCCGAAGTGGCGCGGTTGCATGCCGATATCCAGGCCTTGAGGCAGGGCCTGGGTGAGGCCATCGTCGGACAGGAAGCCCTGATCGAGCGTCTGTTGATCGCCCTGTTGGCCGATGGCCATCTGCTGGTGGAGGGGGCTCCTGGCCTTGCCAAGACCACGGCGATCCGGGCCCTGGCCTCGCGTCTGCAGGCCGATTTCGCGCGTGTGCAGTTCACTCCTGACCTGCTCCCCGCCGATTTGACCGGGACCGAGGTCTGGCGCCCGCAGGATGGTCGCTTCGAATTCCAGGCCGGGCCGATCTTCCACCCCATCCTGCTGGCCGATGAAATCAATCGCGCCCCCGCCAAGGTGCAATCGGCGCTGCTGGAAGCCATGGGCGAGCGCCAGGTGACGGTGGGCCGGCACACCTATCCATTGCCGGCGCTGTTCCTGGTGATGGCCACGCAGAACCCGATCGAGCAGGAAGGCACCTTCCCGCTGCCCGAGGCGCAGCTGGACCGGTTCTTGATGCATGTGCGCATCGGTTACCCGCAGGCGGACGCGGAGGCCGAGATCCTGCGGCTGGCGCGCGAGCGCGCACGTAGCGCGCTACAGGTCGAGGCCGCCCCCGCAGCGCGCATGCCGATCGAGGATGTCCTGGCCGCTCGGCAGTCGGTGCTGGACGTGCACGTCTCGCCCAGCCTGGAGCGTTACCTGATCGAGCTGGTGCTGGCTTCGCGCGATGCCGGGCGCTACGACGCCGAGCTGGCCCGGCGCATCGCCTGGGGCGCCAGCCCGCGCGGCTCGATCGCACTGGAACGCTGCGCCCGCGCCCGGGCGTGGCTGGCCGGACGCGACTACGTGACGCCCGAGGACGTGCAGGCCGTGGCCCCGGATGTCCTGCGTCACCGCGTGCTGCCCAGTTACGAGGCAACCGCCGAGGGCTGGGACGGCGATCGGCTGGTCAAGGCGCTCCTGGAGCGGGTGCCGCTGCCGTGAAGCCGGGACCAGGGACCGGGGACCGGGGACCCGGGGAAGCTCCGCGAGCGGAGGGCAACAGAGTCAGCCCTTCTCGGCGTGCGTCCAGCGCGGAAGCCCGTCTACATGCCGCTGGCTTCCCGGGTCCCGGGTCCCCGGTCCCCGGTCCCGGCATCGTCCCCAGCCCCGGCATCGTCCCCGATCTCGCCGACCTGGTGGCCCTGCGCGGCCTCGCGCAGCGTCGCGCCACGGCCAAGGTCGGCCGCGTCGGCATGAGTGGGCCGGCCCCCTCGACCCTGCGCGGGCGCGGCATGGAGTACGCCGAGTCGCGCGAATACGTGACCGGCGATGATGCCCGGCATATCGACTGGCGGCTGACCGCGCGCAGTGGCCGCACGCATACCAAGCTCTTCCAGGCCGAGCGCGAGCGGCTGACCCTGCTGGTGGCCGATACCTCGCCGCACGTGTACTTCGGCACCCGGGCGCGCTTCAAGTCGGTGCAGGCCGCGCGCGCGGCCGCAGTCATGGCCTGGGCGGCGGTGGCCGAGGGAGACCGGGTCGCGGCCTTGCGCGGCAGCGCCGCCGAGGCGCCGGTGCCGCCGGCACAGGGCGCGCGCGGCGCATTGCGGGTGCTGGATGCCTTGCGCCGCTGGTATTCCGGGCCGCCTTCTGACGACACTGGCCTCGGGCTGGCGATGGATCGGGCGTTCCGCATGTTGCGGCCCGGCGGGCGTCTGCTGGTCCTGGCCGATGCGGGCAGTCTCGACCAGGTCAGCCAGGCGCGCTGGGACGCGCTGGCTGCCTATCACCAGGTCGGGCTGGTGCTGTTGACCGATGCACTGGAACAGCAGCCGCCCAGGTCCAGTTTGCCGTTCTGGAACGGGCGCGCGGCGGTGGACGTCGATCTGGACAGCGCCGGTCCACGCCAGCAGTGGCGCGCACGGTTTGCAGCGCCGGTGGCGCAAGCGCTTGAGCACCTGCCGCGGCGTGGCATCGCCACGATGGCCCTGGCGACGGATGCGCCAGTCGAGCAATGCCTGTCGGTGTTGGGGCGGGCCCCGGTGCGCGCGGCATGAGTCCTGCGGCCGACACGCTGGTCCTGCGCGACGTCCACGTCCCGGCCGCGCCTGGCCTGTGGCCGCCTGCGCCGGGCTGGTGGATCGTGATCGGCGTAGTGGTCGCCGTGCTGCTGTGGAGCTGCGCGCTCGGCGTGCGGCGCCAGCGCCGGCAGGCAAGCTGGCGCCGCCTGTTCGATGAAGCCGCGGCGCAGCCCACGCCCGCCGAGCAGGTGGCCGCGGTGTCCTCGCTGCTGCGCCGGGCCGCGCGCCGGCTCGACCCGCAGGCCGATCGCCTGAGCGGACAGGCCTGGCTGCGCTGGCTTGACGGCCGCAAGGGCACACAGTTCACGCAGGGCCCCGGGCGCCTGCTATTGGAAGGGGCGTTCGCCCGTTCGGTGGATCCGCAGGCGGTGGCCCAGCTGCTGCCCGTGGCACGCGCGCGCTTCCTGCAATTGATGGCGGGGCGCAAGTGACCACGCTGATCAGCCAATGGTGGCCGAGTTTTGCCGGGTTCGCCTGGCCATGGGCGTTCGCGCTGTTGCCGCTGCCCTGGCTGGCGGCATGGCTGTTACCGCCGCGACGTGCCGCCACCGCCGCCCTGAAGGTGCCTTTCGCCGATGCATTGCCCGGCCTGGCGCAAGGCGGCCGTGCCGCTGCCTGGCGAATGCCGTGGCTGGCGGTGCTGGCCTGGTGGTTGCTGTGTGTCGCGCTGGCGCGTCCGCAGGAACTGGGCGAGGCGGTGGTGCCCCCGCAGAGTGGGCGCAACCTGATGCTGGCGCTGGACCTGTCCGGCAGCATGCGTGAGGCCGACATGCAGCTGGGCTCGCGCGTGGTCGATCGCCTCACCGCCGCCAAGGCGGTGCTGGCCGACTTCCTGGACCGCCGCGAGGGCGACCGCGTCGGCCTGCTGGTGTTCGGGCAGCGCGCCTATGCGCTGTCGCCGCTGACGCAGGACCGCGAGAGCGTGCGCGAGCAATTGGCCGACACCGTCAGCGGCCTGGCCGGGCAGGAGACCGCCATTGGCGATGCCATCGGCCTTGCGGTGAAGCGGCTGCGCCAGCAGCGCGAAGGACAACGCGTGCTGATCCTGCTGACCGACGGGGTCAACACGGCCGGCCTGCTGACCCCGGCCAAGGCCGCCGAGCTGGCCGCCGCCGAGCACGTGCGGGTGCATACGGTCGCCTTTGGCAGCGAGGGCGGCACGCTGTCCTTGTTCGGCCTCAAGCTCCCCAGCGCCGGCAACGAGGACGCCATCGACGAGAAGACCCTGCGGGCAATCGCGGAGAAGACCGGCGGACGTTTCTTCCGCGCCCGCGATACCGCCGAGCTGGCCGGCATCTACAGCGAGCTGGACCGCATCGAGCCGGTGGAGCAGGCCGGCCAGGCCGTGCGCCCGCGCATCGAGCGCTATGCCGACCCGCTGCTGGCCGCGTTGTGCGTTGCGTTGCTGTCCCTGCTGTGGCCGCGTCGCGTCTTGCAGCGCCTGGCCGCGCGGGCCCTGCATCCGGGCGCGGGCGAACCGCGTCGGTCCAGCGCGGGCGGGGAGGCCGGATGAGCGCGGATCTGCTGCCGCATCTGCTGCGCCCACAGGCCCTGTGGCTGCTGCTGGGCATGCCGGTGCTGGCCTGGCTGTGGTGGCGTCGCCGCCGTCGCGCCGATGTCTGGCGCGGGCTGGTCGATCCGCACCTGCTGCCGCATCTGCTGGTGGGGCGCGGGCGTGGCACAGGCTGGGGGGTGTTGGCCCTGCTGCTGGGATACGGCCTGGCCGTGTTGGCGCTGGCCGGGCCGAGCTGGCGCAAGGTGGCCCAGCCCACATGGCAGACGCGCGCGCCGCTGGTGGTGGCGCTGGACCTGTCCGACCGTGTGCTGGCCAGCGATCTGCCGCCTTCGCGTCTGCTGCAGGCGCGCGCCAAGCTGGCCACGCTGCTGCGCGAGCGCCAGGGCGGGCAGGTGGCGCTGCTGGTGTACGCCGGCGATGCCTTCACCGTGGCGCCGCTGACCCCGGACTCGGCCAATGTCGCCTTGTTCCTGGATGCGCTGTCGCCGGCCATCGTGCCGGTGTCGGGACAGCGCGCGGACCTGGCCATCGAGCGCGGTGCGGAGCTGCTGCAACAGGCCGGCTTCACGCATGGACAGATCCTGTTGATGAGCGATGAGGCCGATGGCGCCGCGCAGATGGCCGCAAGCCGCGCCAGGGAACTCGGGTTCCAGGTTTCCGCGCTCGGGCTGGGGACGGCGGCCGGCGCGACCTTCCGCGACGGCACCGGACGTTTCGAGCGGGCGGCCCTGGATGCAGGCAGCCTGCAGCGCTTGGCGTCCAACGGTGGTGGGCGCTACGCCACGCTCACCCGCGAGACGACGGACCTGCGCGCGCTGGGCGTGCTGGACCCCGGTCAGGCCGATGCGGGCTCGGTGGATCAGGACGGCACCCGCGACTGGGAGGACCAGGGCTATTGGGCGCTGCCTGCGGTGATGCTGCTGGCGCTGCTGGTATTCCGCCGCGGCGCGGGTGCGCTGTCGGTGCTGGTGCTCTGCCTGGTGCTGCCGATCCGGCCCGCGCAGGCCGCCGGCATCGACTGGTGGCAGCGCGCCGACCAGCGCCAGCACGAGCAGCTGAGCGACGGCGCCAAGGCCTACCGTGGCGGCGATTTCGCCGCGGCCGAGCAGGTCTTCAAGGCGCAGTCCGGGGCTCAGGCGCAGTACAACCTCGGCAACGCGCTGGCCAAGCAGGGCCGCTACGACGAGGCCATCGCCGCCTACGACCGTGCCTTGCGTCAGTCGCCGGGGATGGAGGACGCCATCGCCAACCGCGCCGCCGTCGAGGCCGCGCGCAAGCGCCAGCAGTCCGGCCAGCAGGACAAGCGCGGCCAGGGCAACAGCAAGGACGCCTCGCGGCAGGGTCAAGCCGATCCCGGCGACAAGCAGCAGGGACAGTCCGGCCCGCCGCAATATGGCCAGTCACCACCGCAGGGCCAGACGCAGGGCGAGCAGGACAAGCCATCGCAGGATCCGCCGCCGGCCGCGTCCGACGCCGAAGCCCAGAAGGCTGCCGACGAGGCGCAGAAGCAGCGGATGCAACAGGCGATGGCACAGCAGGGCAAGGACGGACAGGACAAGGCGGACCAGCAGCGCCGTGAGCAGGCCATGGCCGCCGAAACGTCTCAGCAGCGCGAACAACGTCAGGCCGTGGAGGCCTGGCTGCGGCGCGTGCCGGACGATCCGGGAGGCCTGCTGCGGGCCAAGTTCGAACGCGAATACCAGCGCCGGCAACAAGGGGGACGTTGAACATGCCTGCAAGCCATCGACGGTTCTGGCGACTGCGCCCGCGGGCACTCATGCTGCTGGCGCTGGTGTGCACCGTCGCCGACGCCCATGCGCTCACGCGCGCCTGGCTGGACCGCCCGCAGGCCACCGTGGGCGAGCCGGTGGTGCTCAACGTGGAGACCGATCAGCGCGGTGCCGAGCCGGATTTCTCGGCGCTGCAGGGCGATTTCGAGCTGGGCCAGACTTCCAGCAGCCAGCAGATGCAGATGTCCAACGGCAGCGTCAGCCGCCGCAACCTGTTTGCGGTGACGCTTTCGCCCACGCGCGCCGGGGCGCTGGTGATCCCCGCATTGCAGGTCGGCGGCGAGCGCACCTCGCCCTTGTCCCTGGCCGTGCGCCAGGCCGCGGCCGCCGTGCCGGGGCAGTCGCCGGCCTTCATCGAAACCGAGGTCGACGACGCCACGCCCTACGTGCAGCAGTCGGTGGGCGTGACGGTGCGGTTGTTCTATCCGCCCATGGCCACCGGCCGGCTGGAGCAGCCTGCCCCTCAGGCCGGTGCGCTGCAGACCGTGGGCGAGGACACCAGCTACACCCGTGAGGTGGGCGGGCGCCAGTATTCGGTGGTGGAGCGTCACTACCTGCTGGTGCCGGACCGTAGCGGCACCCTGACCCTGCCCCCGGCGCGCTTCCGCGGCCAAGACGTGCGCAACTGGATGAACGACCTGTTCGGCGATGGCCCGCGCAGCCTGCAGGCCAGCGGCACGCCGCAGGTGCTGCAGGTGCAGCCGCAGCCGGCCGACGCGCCGCAGCCCTGGCTGCCGCTGCGCAGCCTGCGCATGCGCTACAGCGCTGCCCCCTCCAGCGGTCGCGCCGGCGAGGCCGCCACCTTCACCATTGAGGCCGTGGCCGTCGGCGCCACCGCCGCGCAGCTGCCGGACCTGCCGGTGCCCAGCGTGCCCGGTGCGCAGGTATTTCCCGAGCCGGCCGAAACCACCGAGCGCTTCGTCGATGGCCAGCCGCAGCTGACGGTCACCCGGCGTTTCTCGCTGGTGCCCGAGGGCGCCGGCAAGCTCACCGTGCCGCGCACCGCCCTGGCCTGGTGGAACGTGGGCGAGGGACGCGCGGCCGAGGCGGTGCTGCCGGCGCTGACGCTGCAGGTCGCGGCCGGCTCGGGGGGCTTTGCCAACCGCACGCTGCCTGCACCGGTGGCCGAGCAGCCCGTGACGGCGCCCGAGACGGCCCCATCCAGCGCCACCGACGCGGCGATTCCGTCGATGGCGGGGCTGGCAGCCGGTGGCCTGTGGTTCTGGCTGGCGCTGGCGTTCTGCCTGCTGTGGCTGCTGACCCTGGCGCTGTTGCTGGCGCGGCGTCGAGGCGCGGGCGCGACGGGAGCGATTGCGCCCGCACCGGCGGGGCGGCAGGGGGCGTACCGACCCACGCGAACCCAGGCCGATCTGCGACGCGCGCTGGACACCGGCACCCTGGACGAGGTCGCAGAGACCTTGCGCGGCATGGCGCCGACGCCGCTGCGCGATCTCGATGCGGTGGGCGCTGCCCTGGTCGTGCCGGAGCAACAGCAGGCGCTGGACGCGCTGCGGCGCGCGCGCTGGGCCGATGGCGATGGCACCCAGGCGCGCCAGCGCCTGCGCCAGGCCTTCTCCGGTGGCCCGCAGTGGCGACAGCCGGCGACCGTCGAGGCCCCGGCGCTGGAGCCGCTGTACCCACACCGCTGAGGGCGGCCTACCCGCAGCAGGGGTGGGGGGCGCTTCGCCCGCTGGGGTGTAACGGTTAAGCTCGGCGACTGACTGTATTGGAAGCGCCGCATGAGCCAGCCCGAAACCTCGTCCCCGTCCAAGAAAATGCCGCTGCACTGGAAAATGGCCATCGGCTTTGCCGCCGGCCTGATCCTGGGACTCATCGTCCACGGCACGGTCGGGGCCGAGGCGCCTGGGGTGGTGTGGGTCACCAACAACCTCACACAGCCGGCCGGCTCGCTGTTCCTGCGCCTGATCTTCATGCTGGTGCTGCCGCTGCTGTTCTCGGCGCTGGTGGTGGGCGTGTCGGAGATGGGCGACGTGCGCGCGCTGGGCCGCATCGGCTGGAAGACCCTGGGCTACACCGTGCTGGTGTCCACGATCGCCGTGGTGATCGGCCTGGTCCTGGTCAACGTGCTCAAGCCCGGGGGCGGCATGGACCAGGGCGTGGCCCAGCAGATGCTGGCGGCCAGTGCCGACCGCGCGCAGGCCATCGTCAGCCGCAACGCGCAGGCCGAATCGCCCAGCGGGCTTGGCCTGCTGCTGTCGATGGTGCCGGACAACGTGGTGGGCGCGGCGGCCGAGAACGAGATCCTCGGCGTGATGTTCTTCGCGCTGATGGTCGGGGTGGGCGTGGTGCTGACCCAGAGCGAGAAGACCGACGTGTTCAAGCGCGCGGTCGAGGGCCTGTTCGAGATTTCCATGACCCTGATCGGGCTGGTGATCCGCCTGGCGCCGTATGCGGTGTTCTGCTTCATGTTCAACCTGGCCGCGCTGTTCGGCTGGGACCTGCTGGCCAAGCTGGGTGCCTATGTGGGCGTGGTCGTGCTGGCGCTGGGCATCCACATGTTCGTGGTGTATTCGGCGGCGGTGAAGTTCGCCGGCTACTCGCCGCTGGCCTGGTTCAAGGGCGTGCAGGAGGTGATGGTGATGTCCTTCTCCACCTCTTCCAGCAATGCCACGCTGCCGACCTCGCTGCGCGTGGCCGAGGAAAAGCTCAAGCTGCCCAACAAGGTCTCGCGCTTCGTGCTGACCATCGGCGCCACCGCCAACCAGAACGGCACGGCGTTGTTCGAAGGCGTGACGGTGCTGTTCCTGGCGCAGTTCTTCGGCGTGGAGCTGGACCTGTTGCAGCAGCTGACGGTGATGTTCGTGTGCATCCTCGGCGGCGTCGGCACCGCCGGCGTGCCCGGGGGCTCGCTGCCGGTGGTGGCGCTGATCTGCGGCATGGTCGGCGTGCCGCCGGAAGGCATCGGCATCATCCTGGGCGTGGACCGCTTCCTGGACATGTGCCGCACCACGCTCAACACCACCGGCGACCTGGTGCTGGCCACGCTGGTGTCCAAGGGCGAGCACGATGCGCCCGATCCGGATGCGCTAGGTACCTGATTGGGTTGAAGTTTCCCGCAGGCGTGAACGCCGCGGGGCGACAGCGGCAGGGCAGGGTGGGACAATAGGCGTCCCGGTGCACGCCGGGCACCTTTCCGCTACCTGCCGATCCCATGTCTACGCCTACCCGCCGTCAGCTCGCCAACGCCATCCGCTTCCTCGCCGCCGATGCGGTGCAGGCCGCCAACTCCGGTCACCCAGGCATGCCGATGGGCATGGCCGATATCGCCGAAGTGCTGTGGAACGATTTCCTCAGCCACAACCCGAACAACCCGGGTTGGTTCAACCGCGACCGTTTCGTGTTGTCCAACGGCCATGGCTCGATGCTGCAGTACGCGCTGCTGCACCTGTCCGGCTACGACCTGCCGATCGAGGAGCTGAAGCAGTTCCGTCAGCTGCACTCCAAGACCGCCGGCCACCCGGAGAGCCATCTCACCCCGGGCGTTGAAACCACCACCGGTCCGCTGGGCCAGGGTTTTGCCAACTCGGTGGGTTTCGCGCTGGCCGAGAAGCTGCTGGCGCAGCGCTACAACCGTCCTGAGTTCGAGGTCGTGGACCACCGCACCTGGGTCTTCATGGGCGATGGCTGCATGATGGAAGGCATCTCCCACGAGGCCGCCTCCCTGGCCGGCACGCTGGGCCTGGGCAAGCTGGTCGCGTTCTGGGACGACAACCGGATTTCCATCGACGGCACCACCACCGGCTGGTTCACCGACGACACCCCGGCGCGCTTCGAGGCCTACGGCTGGCAGGTGATCCGCAACGTCAACGGCCACGACGCGGTGGAGATCAAGACCGCCATCGAGACCGCGCTGAAGTCCAGCGACAAGCCGACGCTGATCTGCTGCAGGACCGTCATCGGCTTCGGTTCGCCGAACAAGGCCGGCAAGGAATCCAGCCACGGCGCCGCGCTGGGCAAGGAAGAGCTGGAAGCCACGCGCAAGGAGCTGGAGTGGAACTACGGTCCGTTCGAGATTCCGCAGGAGATCTACGAGGGCTGGCGCGCCAACGGCGCCGGCACCTTGCGCCAGGCCGAGTGGGAACAGCTGTTCGACAAGTACGCCAAGCAGTATCCGAAGGAAGCGGCCGAGCTGAGCCGCCGCTCGCATGCCGAATTGCCCGAAGGCTTCGAGGCCGCTGCCGATGCCTACGTCGCCAAGCTGCAGGCCGAGGGCCTGGAGATCGCCTCGCGCAAGGCCTCGCAGAACACCATCGAGGTGTTCGCCCCGCTGCTGCCGGAAATCATCGGCGGCTCGGCCGACCTGGCCCATTCCAACCTCACCACCTGGAAGAGCAGCAAGACCGCCGTCGGCCACGACCCGGACGCCAACTACGTCTACTACGGCGTGCGCGAGTTCGGCATGACCGCCATCAGCAACGGTCTGGCGCGCCATGGCGGCTTCATTCCGTTCGATGCCACCTTCCTGGTGTTCAGCGACTACGCCCGCAACGCGGTGCGCATGAGCGCGCTGATGGGCGCGCACGCCATCCACGTGTATACCCACGACTCCATTGGCCTGGGCGAGGACGGCCCGACCCACCAGCCGGTCGAGCACCTGGCCTCGCTGCGCTACATCCCGCACAACGACGTGTGGCGCCCCTGCGATGCGGTGGAATCTGCGGCCTCGTGGAAGGCGGCGATCACGCGCCAGGATGGCCCGAGCTGCCTGATCTTCAGCCGCCAGAACCTCAAGCACCAGGCCCGCACCGCCGAGCAGGTGGCCAACATCTACCGTGGCGGCTACGTGCTGATCGAGGCCGAGGGCGGCGCGCCGCAGCTGATCCTGATCGCCACCGGCTCGGAAGTCGGCCTGGCCTCGGAAGCGCGCCTGAAACTGCAGGCCGCGGGCATTCCGACGCGTCTGGTGTCCATGCCCTGCACCGACGTGTTCGACCGCCAGGACGAGGCCTACCGTGAGTCAGTGCTGCCCAAGGCGCTGCGCGCGCGCGTGGCGGTGGAAGCGGCGACCAGCGACTTCTGGCTCAAGTATGTCGGCCTGGACGGTGCGGTGGTCGGCATGACCCGCTTCGGCGAATCGGCCCCGGCCGAGAAGCTGTTCCCGTACTTTGGTTTCACCGTCGAGCACGTGGTCGAGGTGGCGCAGGGCGTGGTCAAGGGCTGATGGCCCTGCCAGCTTGAGGCGATAACAAGGCCGGGCATTGCCCGGCCTTTTCACTCGTCTTGTCTGCTTCGGCTTTCGTCGGTCGCGAGGTTATTTGCAGGCTTACCCTCAGTCAGGCACCGACCGCCGAGCGCTTCCTAGGCATAGTGAATGTCGGTTCGGGAGACCACCGAGCGCAACGATGTTCATAGCTCCTGCCAGGACAACGCGATCTCATCAGGTCCTTGCTCGATGGTGAAGCCGAGCGGAAAAGCAGGGGAGGCAAACTCGGAAGCTTCGAGATAAGTCGTTGTGCCGTCCACGCTCCGCACGAGCTTTCCCGATGCCAGTGCAGCTCGGACGGCGGATGCACGATCAGCAGATCGATAACGTGCGACAGCCGCGATCAGCTGCTCGGTCGTCAAGGGTACGGAGGCGCTGGTGCGGACGACACGAACCTCGGCTCCAAGGTCCTCGCATCCGCCCAAAGAGAGCCTGACCTTGTAGGTTGGTGTCTTCCATTCGACCGCGGATTCCCCCGGTAACGCCCGATAGCCGGGATTGCGGCGTGCGATGCGTTCCAGCTCGGAGGCGACGCCTTTCTGGTCGAAAGTACATGCCTGCACCGAAGCTGGACCCGCAGCGAAGGCAATGAGGACAGCAACCGGAAATGCGCCGAGCTTCATGAGGCAGCCAGATCCTGATGGCTAGAGATGAGTACAGCAGCCTAGCAATGTGCAGCGACTTGGGTCAGAGACGGGGCTGAAAGCGGGTCCGTATCGGCTACACATCCAGCGAAACGGCGGCCGCGCAGGCGTTAGTCATCGGCGACAGTCCCCGCAGCCAGCGCCGCCAGCCGATACCCCACCCGCGGCAGCGTATGGATCAGCTTGGTCTCGAACGGTCCGTCCACGCTGCGTCGCAGCTCGTAGATATGCGAGCGCAGCATGTCGCCGTCCGGGGGATGGTCGCCCCAGAGCGCCTGTTCGAGCCTTTCGCGGGTGACGGTGGCCGGGCTTGCGCGCATCAGGATCTCCAGCAGCTTGCGGCAGGCCGGGTAGAGGTGCAGGGGCTTGCCGGCGCGCGTGGCCTCCAGGGTGGACAGGTCCAGGCGCAGGTCCTGGATCTCCAGCACCTTGCGATGGCCGCGGCCGCTGGCGCGCAGGATCAGCGCGTCCAATCTCACCTCCAGCTCCTGCAGGGCGAAGGGCTTGGTGAGGTAATCGTCCGCGCCGGCACGAAAGCCGGCGATCTTGTCGGGCAGGTCGTCGCGGGCGGTCAGCATGATCACCGGCAGGTCCGGACGATGTTCGCGCAGCGCCTTCAACACCGAGGGCCCATCCAGGCGCGGCAGCATCCAGTCCAGGATCAGTGCGTCGTATTGCTGCGTCACGGCCAGGTGCAGGCCAGTGGCGCCATCGGGCGCGGCATCCAGCGTGTGACCCCGCGCTTCGAAGTAGCCGAAGAGGTTGGAGACCAGGTCGCGATTGTCTTCGATGACCAGCAGGCGCATGGCAGAACGCGTCGGTGGCGGTGCGCGCAGTATCGCCGGTTCGCGCCCGGAAGGGGCGCACTCGGCGATGACCCGGGTCGCCGTCGTCGTAGGCCTCAGGCGACCGTCGATCCCTACTTCTGCAGGAACAGGCGATACACCGGGTTGTCGGTCTCTTCCACGTAGGGGTAGCCCAGCGTGTCCAGGAACTGCCGGAAGGCCTTGTCGTCCTGCCTGGGCACCTGCAGGCCGACCAGGGTGCGGCCGTAATCGGCGCCCTGGTTGCGGTAGTGGAACAGGCTGATGTTCCAGGTCGGGCGCATCAGGTTGAGGAACTTGAGCAGCGCGCCGGGCCGCTCGGGAAACACGAAGCGCAGCAGGCGCTCGTCCTGGGCCAGGGCCGAATGCCCGCCGACCATGTGGCGCACGTGCTCCTTGGCCAGCTCGTCGTGGGTCAGGTCCAGCGTGGCGAAGCCCTGGCGGATGAAGTTGGCGGTAATCCTGGCCGACTCGCCCTTGCCATGGGTGGTCAGGCCGACGAAGACATGCGCCTGGTGCGCGTCGCTGATGCGGTAGTTGAACTCGGTGACGTTGCGGGTGCCGCCGGGCAGGTTGCCGACCAGCTCGCAGAAGCGACGGAAACTGCCGCGCTCTTCGGGAATGGTGACAGCGAACAGGGCCTCGCGCTCCTCGCCGACCTCTGCCCGCTCGGCCACGAAACGCAGGCGGTCGAAGTTCATGTTCGCCCCGCACAGGATCGCCGCATAGGTGGCGCCCTTGGTCTTGTGCGTGGCCACGTATTGCTTGATCGCCGCCACCGCCATCGCTCCGGAGGGCTCGACGATGCTGCGGGTATCGACGAAGACATCCTTGATCGCCGCGCACACCGCGTCGGTATCGACGATGATGAAGTCATCCACCAGCCCGCGGGCGATGCGAAAGGTCTCCTGGCCCACCAGCTTGACCGCGGTGCCATCGGCGAACAGGCCCACATCGCTCAGCGCCACGCGCTTGCGCGCGGCGATGGAGCGCACCATGGCGTCGGAGTCGGCCATCTGCACGCCGATCACCTTGACCTCCGGGCGCACGGCCTTGATGTAGTTGGCCACGCCGGAGATCAGCCCGCCACCGCCGATGGCGACGAACACCGCATCCAGCGGCCCCTGGTGCTGGCGCAGCATCTCCATGGCGATCGTGCCTTGCCCGGCGATCACGTCAGGATCGTCGAAGGGATGCACGAAGGTCAGGCCCTGCTGCTGCTCCAGCGCCACGGCGTGCTCGTAAGCATCGGAATAGCTCTCGCCGTGCAGCACCACCTGACCGCCCAGAGCCTTGACCGCATCGATCTTCAGCTGTGGCGTGGTGACCGGCATGACGATGACCGCGCGCGTGCCCAGCTTGTGCGCGCCAAGGGCCACACCCTGCGCGTGGTTGCCGGCCGAGGCGCAGATCACCCCGCGCCTGAGCTGTTCCTGGCTCAGGTGCGCCATCTTGTTGTAGGCACCGCGCAGCTTGAAGCTGAAGACCGGCTGCTGGTCCTCGCGCTTGAGCAGCACCTTGTTGTGCAGGCGCTTGCTCAATGTGCGCGCCGGTTCCAGCGGCGACTCCACCGCCACGTCGTAGACGCGCGCGGTGAGGATCTTCTTCAGGTAATCGGCGGGCTTGAGCGGCTTGGTCATGGTGGCGGGAATGCTACACGTCGCTGCCAATGTTTTAACCAGGAAGCCGCGCTTTTATGCGGGTTTTTCCGCTGAAAAAGCGATCATTTGCAACCATTGCCCTCGCGCGGGGAACCTGCGCGGATCGCCGTTGTCGGACCTTCTTGTTCCAGATCGAAAAGGATGAGGCAGATGCAGGCAAAGACAGCGCGTTGGCCTTGGCTGCTGGTGATCGTGGTGGTCGCCGGCGCCGGCTGGTTCCTGTTCAAGGATCAGTGGCCCCAGGGCCAGGCGCCATCCGGGGCCTTGCCCGCGAGATCGGCGAGTCCTCAAACCCCGCCTGAAACGCCGCCGCCACAAGCCGCCCAACCCGCACCGGCGATCGCACACCCGGTGGATCAGGACGCGGCCGACCCGGCATTGCCGGCGCTGGCCGACAGCGATGCGGTGGCCTGGGATGCGCTGGCGGGCGTGGTGGGGCAGGGCGATGCGCTGGCCATCGTGCTGCGCGATCATCTCATCCAGCGCATCGTGGTGATGGTCGATAACCTCACCAAGCCCAGCATCACTCGCCGCGCGCTGGCCTTGCAGCCGATCCCCGGCAGCTTCGCCGTCGAGGAGACCGACGGGCACAGCCGGATCGCCGCGGCCAATGCGGACCGCTATGCGCCGTACGTGGCCGCCTTCACCAGCGCCAATGCCGACACCCTGGTCGCGGCCTATCGACGCTTCTATCCACTGTTCCAGCAGGCCTATGTGGAACTGGGCTATCCGAACGGCTACTTCAACGATCGGCTGGTGAAGGTGCTGGACCACCTGTTGCAGGCGCCACAGGCGCCGGCCGCACCCGAGGTGCAGCGCGATGCGCAGGGGCAGTACCGCTTCGTCGACCCGCGGCTGGAAGGCTTGTCCATTGGGCAGAAGGCGCTGGTGCGTCTTGGGCCGCAGCAGCAACAGCAGGTGATGGCGCAGCTCCGCGACCTGCGTGCGGCGTTGACGCGCTAGCCGCCCGATCAGGCAGCGTCTAGCTCCGGGTAGTGCCGGAAGATACCGTTGGTGTTGAAGGCGACGCGGCGCTCGGAGGCCAGATAGGCCGCGATGTTGGGGCGTTGGGCGACGCGCTCCTTCAGGCCCTGGAGCAACGGCAGGTCCTTGGAGAGCGTGCGCATGCGCTTGGGGAACATGTACTCCAGGCCGGTCATGACCTGGAACAGCGACAGATCCACGTAGCTGTGTTCGCGCAGCGGGTGGCGCCCGCCGGCCTGTTCGATCACCTGTTCGAAGTAGCCCAGGAACTTGGGCAGCCGGTTGGCGCGCAGGTCCTCGGCACGGCGCTTGGCTTCGGCCTGCTGGTCTTCGTAGTACAGCGCGCTGGCCACCGGGTGATGGGTGTCGTGCACTTCCGCCACCAGATCGGTGAGGGTCATCTGCAGCTGCAGGGCCTGCCAGCGGCGCGATTCGCTCTCGGGCACCAGGGCCAGCGGCGGCCCGAGGTAATGCAGGATGTTGGCCACCTGCGCAATCACCAGCCGGCCCGCCTTGAGGAAGGGCGGCGCGAAGGGTCGCGCACCTGCCTGCTGGCCCTCGAGAAAGGACTGCATCACCTCATCGCCCTGTTCCCGGGCGACGTCGGTGTAATCGGCGCCGGCGTCTTCCAGGGCCAGGCGCACGAATTCGCCGCGTCCCTGCAGCCCGGTCCAGTAATAGAGCTGGTAGTGCATGGCCCTCTCCCGCAACGAAAAAGCAAACGCTAGGCTGGAGACCGAAAGGGCGATGTGATGCGGGTACGTCCTGCAGGAGTCATGATGGTGCGCGGCATCGCGTCTCGACGCCTGGTGCACGCTGGCGCCGACACACTATCCCCGACCTTGAAGAGATCGCGTCCATGAAAGTGCGTGCTGGCTGTGAGTTGCTGCTGGAAGCCAGTACGCCTTGTCCGGTCGTGACCATGTTGCAGCCGCGCGAGCACCCATGCGATTGGTGGGTGAACGGAGCGCCGGGCTTCCCGGCCCAGTTTGGCTTCACTGAGTACCGCGATTCCTTCGGCAACGGCTGCCAGCGCTTCACCGTGCCCCCGGGCAGCACCCGCGTGCGCGTGGAATGCGTGGCCGAAGTGCCCGAGGCGCTGCCGGTCGACTACTCCGCCGGCCTGATTCCGCCGTGCAGCCTGCTCGCCGAGGCGCTGCAGTTCACCCTGCCGAGCCGCTACTGCCCCTCCGACCGGCCGGCCCTGCAGACGCAGGCCTTGGCCATCGTCCACGACGCGCCGCCCGGGTACGCGCAGGTGGAGGCGATCGCGACCTGGATCCGCCAGAACATCACATACCAGCCCGGCGCCAGCGACACCCACAGCGACGCCATGGATACGCTGGCCCAGCGTGCCGGCATTTGTCGCGACTTCGCCCATGTCGGCATCGCCCTGTGCCGCACCCTGGATATCCCGGCGCGCATGGTGGTCGGGTGGCTGCATGGCTTGAAGCCGATGGATCTGCATGCCTGGTTCGAGGCCTACGTGGGCGATGCCTGGTACGCCTTCGATGCGACGCAGGACCAGCCCAGAGGCGGACGCATCGTGATCGGCCATGGTCGCGACGCGGCCGATGTCGCCTTCCTGATGAACTACAGCCCGCTGGATTCGCTGACCCTGCAGGTCTGGGTCGGGCGCGAACAGGCATCGGGCTGACGGCACGCCATGAAGCTGTTCACGTGCGACGCCTGCGGCCAGGTGATCTATTTCGAGAATTCGCGTTGCCTGCGTTGCAGCGCACGGCTGGGGTTCGACCCGGGCCAGGCGCGGATGGTGGCGGTGGCCGTGGTGGACGATCAGCGGCTGATCGACCTGCGCGAGGGCACCCGTCGCTTGAAGCTGTGCGCCAATGCCGAGCACGATGCCTGCAACTGGCTGCTCGATCACGCAGACACCGGCAGCCTGTGCCGGGCCTGTCGGCATAACCGCACGATTCCAGACCTGAGCTACGGCCCGCACCTGGACGCCTGGCGCCGCATCGAGGTGGCCAAGAAGCGGCTGTTCTACACCATCCTGCGCTTGCGCCTGCCTGCACCGCCGCCGGGCACCCCGGGCGCCGAAGCGCTGGTGTTCGATTTCCTGGCCGAGCCGCCGCATGGGCCGAAGGTGATGACCGGCCACGACAAGGGGTTGATCACCCTGTCGCTGGACGAAGCCGACGATGCCAAGCGCGAAAGCACGCGCATCCGCCTGGGCGAGCCGTACCGCACCCTGCTGGGCCATTTCCGCCACGAGGTCGGGCACTACTACTGGGCCCGGCTGGTGCGCGATGCCGGCCAGGAGGAACTCACGCGCTGCCGTGCGCTGTTCGGCGACGAGCGCCGCGATTATGCGCAGGCGCTGCAGGCGTACTACGACCACGGCGCGCCGCAGGACTGGCAGCGCTGCCACGTCAGTGCCTACGCCACCATGCATCCGTGGGAGGACTGGGCCGAGACCTGGGCGCACTATTTCCACATGGTCGACACCCTGGAGATGGCCGGCGCGTTCGGCCTGCGGGTAGCGCCGGACCTGGCCGGGGGCGCGATGGAGGCGCAGATCGATTTCGATCCCCATTGCGTGGAGGACATCCACCGCATCATCGACGCTTGGTTGCCCCTGACCTACGCGGTCAACAGCATCAACCGCGCGATGGGCCTGCCCGACCTGTATCCCTTCGTGATCACCGCGGCGGTCAAGGAAAAGCTGGCCTACATCCACGCGCTGGTCAGGCGCGCGGCGGGGGATGCTTGAGCGTTTGATCCATCGCTCAAATGGCAGATCGGTGGGCGTGGGCTGAGCGGCGCTCAGGCGTTGCACCGGCGCCGGCTGGTGCAAAATGCCGCGCCCGCTACCGATTGGACGCACCATGGATCTTCAAGCCCTCCTGCAAGACGCCCTGCGCCAGGCCGGCTACGGCCCGGATGCGATCGGCTCGGCGATGCCGCGGATCCTGCGCATCCTGCAGGCCGAGGACGTACGGATCGAGATCGGCCGCAAGCTCTCCCGCAAGGAGCGCGAGTACGTGCGCCTGCAGCTGGAGCTGGGGCTCAGCGTGCCCGAGGTCGTGGCCGGCCTGAAGCAGTAGGCCCGCGCCCAGCTGGGCGAGAGGCAAGGCCTGGCCCGTCCGGGCGCGGCGCTGGAGGATCGGCCTGGCTCGGCGGAGCACCTGCGTGGCCCGGTTCCGGCGCCAGCAGCCACGGCAGCTTGGACGCCCGCGGCAGCTGCTTGAGCTGCCATTCTGCGCGTGAGGCGGCCGCGCGATCGGCGAAGGCGCGGCTGCCCACTACCCGCAGCGGCGGATTGGCCCGCGTGTAGCGCGCGCCCCTGCCAGCCACGTGCGCCTCGAAGCGGGCCTGCAGGTCGTTGGTGATGCCGCAGTAGTAGCTGCCGTTGCGGCATTCCAGCAGGTACACGAACCAGGGCGAGGCGGCGGGCATGAGGCGATTATGCCGTGGGGCCCCGGTGTGCAGGGCGGGCGCCGCCCGGCCCGAGGGCAGGCGTTCGCGGCCTGAACCCCCATCTCAGGGGCTCTTGAAACACGCGGCTTGAACGCCATCTGATCGACATTGCCGGCCACGCCGGCCACCACTTCGAGGACCTCTCCATGCGGATGGACAAGCTCACCTCGCGCTTCCAGCAAGCCCTGGCGGATGCGCAATCGCTGGCCGTGGGCCGCGACCACAACATGATCGAGCCGGTGCACCTGCTGGTCGCCCTGATGGACCAGTCCGGCGGTTCCACCAAGCCCTTGCTGCAGCAGTCCGGCGTCAACGTGCCGGTGCTGCGCGAGCGCCTGGGCGAGTCGCTGGAGGCCCTGCCCAAGGTCACCGGCCAGGCCGGCAACCTGTCGGTGGGCAACGACCTCAACCGCCTGCTCAACGTCACCGACAAGCTGGCCCAGCAGCATGGCGATGCCTTCATCGCCAGCGAGTGGTTCGTGCTGGCCGCGGCCGACGACAGCGGCCCGCTGGGCGTGGCGCTGCGTGCGGCCGGGGGCGACAAGAAGAAGATCGAGGCCGCCATCGACAAGCTGCGCGGTGGCCAGAGCGTGCAGAGCGAGAACGCCGAGGACCAGCGCCAGGCGCTGGAGAAGTACACCATCGACCTGACCGCGCGCGCCGAGAGCGGCAAGCTGGACCCGGTGATTGGCCGCGACGAGGAGGTGCGCCGCACCGTGCAGGTGCTGCAGCGTCGCACCAAGAACAACCCGGTGCTGATCGGCGAACCCGGCGTGGGCAAGACCGCCATCGTCGAAGGCCTGGCCCAGCGCATCGTCAATGGCGAGGTGCCGGAGAACCTCAAGAACAAGCGCGTGCTGTCGCTGGACATGGGCGCGTTGATCGCCGGCGCCAAGTTCCGCGGCGAGTTCGAGGAGCGCCTGAAGGGCGTGCTCAACGACCTGGCCAAGAGCGAGGGTCAGATCATCCTGTTCATCGACGAGCTGCACACCATGGTCGGCGCCGGCAAGGCCGATGGCGCCATGGACGCCGGCAACATGCTCAAGCCGGCGCTGGCGCGCGGCGAGCTGCACTGCATCGGCGCCACCACGCTGGATGAGTACCGCAAGTACGTGGAGAAGGACGCCGCGCTGGAGCGTCGCTTCCAGAAGGTCTATGTCGGCGAGCCCTCGGTGGAGGACACCATCGCCATCCTGCGCGGCCTGAAGGAGCGCTATGCCGTGCATCACGGCGTGGAGATCACCGACCCGGCCATCGTCGCGGCCGCCACCCTGTCCAACCGCTACATCGCTGACCGCCAGCTGCCGGACAAGGCCATCGACCTCATGGACGAGGCGGCCTCGCGCATCCGCATGGAGATCGACTCCAAGCCGGAGGAGCTGGACCGCAAGGAGCGGCGCCTGATCCAGCTCAAGATCCAGCGCGAGATGCTGAAGAAAGAGAAGGATGCCGAGTCGGCCAAGCGCCTGGCCGACCTGGAGGCCGACATCGCCACCCTGGAACGCGAGTTCTCCGACCTCAACGAAATCTGGAAGTCCGAGAAGGCCGCGCTGCAGGGCGCGACCAGGATCAAGGAGCAGATCGAGGCGGCGCGGGTGGAGCTGGAAGGCGCGCAGCGTCGCCAGGACTATGCGCGCATGAGCGAGATCCAGTACGGCCAGCTGCCGCAGCTGGAAAAGCAGCTGGCCGCCGCGCAGGCCGCTGAGCAGCAGGACTTCCGCCTGGTACAGGACCGCGTGACGGCCGAAGAGATCGCCGAAGTGGTCTCGCGCTGGACCGGCATTCCCGTCAACAAGATGCTGGAAGGCGAACGCGAGAAGCTGCTGCAGATGGAGCAGCAGCTGCACACGCGCGTGGTCGGGCAGGAGGAGGCGATCAAGGTGGTGTCCGATGCGGTGCGCCGCTCGCGCGCCGGCCTGGCGGACCCGAATCGTCCGGGCGGCTCGTTCCTGTTCCTGGGCCCCACCGGCGTGGGCAAGACCGAGCTGTGCAAGGCGCTGGCCGAGTTCCTGTTCGATTCCAGCGACGCGATGATCCGCATCGACATGAGTGAGTTCATGGAGAAGCATTCGGTCGCGCGCCTGATCGGCGCGCCCCCGGGCTATGTCGGCTACGAGGAGGGTGGTTACCTGACCGAGGCGGTGCGCCGTCGCCCGTACTCGCTGATCCTGCTGGATGAGGTTGAAAAAGCCCACGGCGATGTCTTCAACATCCTGCTGCAGGTGCTGGACGATGGCCGCCTGACCGATGGCCAGGGCCGCACGGTGGACTTCCGCAACACCGTCATCGTCATGACCTCCAACCTGGGCAGCCAGCTGATCCAGGAGATGAGCGGGGACGACTCGCCGGAGGCCTACCTGCAGATGAAGTCCTCGGTAATGGGCGTGGTGCAGGCGCACTTCCGTCCGGAATTCGTCAACCGGCTGGATGACATCGTCGTCTTTCACCCGCTGGACAAGGCGCAGATCCGGCAGATCGCCAGGATCCAGCTGCGCGGGCTGGAATCGCGCCTGCGCGAGCGCGGCATCGCGCTGGAAGTGGCCGATGCGGCGTTCGACCTGCTGGGCAATGTCGGCTTCGACCCGGTCTACGGCGCGCGTCCGCTCAAGCGTGCAATCCAGCAGCAGCTGGAGAATCCGCTGGCGTCCCGGATCCTGTCCGGCGCCTTCGCCAGCGGCGACATGGTCAAGGTCGATGCCGAAGGCGGGCAGTTGGTGTTCGCCAAGGGTTGATGCCGGTCGCGCAAGGGACGCGCGAATCGCGCAAGATCGGGCACGCGGCCGGGACTTCCGGTCGCGATGCTGTCGGCACCCACCCGCGCCAGGACGCCGCCATGAAGCCCGGATCGCAGAACGACTACCAGCAGCGCATCGACCACGTCCTGGCGCACGTCCAGCAGGCCATCGAGTCCGGTGCCGAACCACCGGACCTGCACACGCTGGCGGCGCTGAGCCACTTCTCGCCGTACCACTTCCATCGCATCTATCGGGCGCTGACCGGGGAGAGCCTGGGGCGCAGCGTGAGTCGCCTGCGACTGTCGCGTGCGCTGCATCTGCTTGGCGATCCGGCACGCAGCGTGACCGAGGTAGCGATGCAGGCCGGCTTCGGGAGTTCCCAGGCCTTGGCGCGGGTGCTGCGCGACTGGCTGGGACAGACCGCCAGCGGCCTGCGCGCGGACGGATCGGCGCGGCTGGCGGCCCTGGCGCGCCTGCGCCAGCCCGCAGGCACCGCCGTTGACGCGGCCGTGGCCCTGCAGGTCAGCGTCGTCAGCCTGGAGCCGTTCGAGGTGATCGCGCTGCGCACGCTCGGCCAGTACGACACGCTGGATACTGTGTACACCGAGCTGTTCGGCGTGGCCGCCGAGCGCGGGGCCGTCGAGCGGATCGAAGCGCTGTATGGCATCGCCTGGGACGACCTGCGCGAGGTGCCGCGCGCCGCGCTGGCCTTCACCAGCGCGATCGCGGTGGCCGGGCTGGACCCGCCCCCACCGATGCAGCGACAGACCTGGCCCGGCGGGCGCCATGCCTGCCTGCGTCACACCGGCAGTTTCCTGGGGCTGGAGGACAGCACCGACCAGCTGCTGGCCGGCTGGTTGCCCGGCAGTGGCGAGCAACTGCGCGAGGCGCCGGTGCTGTACCGCTACCTGGACGACCCCGAACAGGTCCCCGAAGCGCTGCTGCGGACCGACATCCTGGTGCCATTGGCCTGACCCGAAACGCGACGCCCTGCACGGGCGTGTGCGGTTCGCGCGGTGGCCGCGCGCCACGGCGAACATACGCGCGGCTGGCCGCAAGACGCCTCCGCGCCATTGCCTTTGACTTGCGTCGATGGTGGATGGAACAGCGCCATCCACCCTACGTAGGGTGGACAACGCGAAGCTTGTCCACCGATGCGTCCGCGGCGGGAGTGCCCGACACGCCGCAGCGCCATGGTGTTTGATTCGCGGCGAGTGGTGGATGGAACAGCGCCATCCACCCTACGTAGGGTGGACAACGCGAAGCTTGTCCACCGATGCGTCGGCTGCGACGGTGCCCGACACGCCGCAGCGCCATGGTGTTTGATTCGCGGCGATGGTGGATGGAACAGCGCCATCCACCCTACGTAGGACAACGCGAAGCTTGTCCACCAGGACGCCTGCGACGGCAGGCCATGCGGAAAGCCAACCGAAAGCTTGCCTCGGACCACCGTCCCTCACCATCAACGCCGGGGCGGTCGCCCCGATCCTCAGCGCATCGCCGGCGTGTCCACGGTCGGCGGTGGCGGCGCGCCGGGGCGCAGGGCGCGATAGGGCGGGGTGGCCATGACCATCTCGGCCAGCGAAAAGGCCAGTTCGCGCTCGGCCAGCACCGCGCCATCGGCGCCGTGCTCCAGCAGATGCTTGACCTCGGCATCGCTGTGCGCGCGGGCCAGCACGGTGAGCTCGGGGTTGAGCGCGCGCAGCTTGGCGATGGCTTCGCCGGCTTCCAGCGGCTGCGGGATGGCCAGCACGGCGATCTTGGCCTTGCCCGGCTGCGCCTCGGCCAGCACCGCATCGGCCGCCGCGCTGCCGCGGATGCCGGAGATGCCGGCCGCATGCGCGCGCTCCACGTGTTCCTTGTTGTCGTCGATGATCACCACCGGGATGCCGCGGTCCTTGAGCACCTGGGCCAAGGCGCTGCCGACGCGGCCATAGCCGATAACGATGGCATGGTCGTTGGCGATGAGCGGCGGGCCGGGCAGCGGCTCTTCCACCGGCTTGGCCTGTTCGGCCTCGGCCGCGCGCGTGCGTCGGTCAAGCCATGCGAACAGGAACGGGTTGGCGACAATGGACAGCAAAGCCCCGGCCAGGATCATGTCGTGGCCGACCTGCGGCAGGATCTTCAGCTGCCAGCCCAGGCCGGCCAGGATGAAGGAGAACTCGCCGATCTGCGCCAGGCTGGCCGAGATGGTCAGCGCGGTGTCGCGCGGATGGCCGAAGGCGCGCACGATGGCGAAGGCCGCCAGCGACTTGCCCACCACGATGATCAGGAAAGTCGCCAGCACGTGCAGGGGATACTTCATGACGATGCTGGGGTCGAACAACATGCCGACCGAGACGAAGAACAGCACCGCGAAGGCATCGCGCAGTGGCAGCGAATCGTTGGCCGCCTTGTGGCTGAGCTCGGACTCGTTGAGCAGCATGCCGGCGAAGAAGGCGCCCAGCGCGAAGCTCACGCCGAAGAGCTTGGCCGAACCGAAGGCCACGCCCAGGGCAATGGCCAGCACCGACAGGGTGAACAGCTCGCGCGAGCCGGTGGCGGCGACCTTCTCCAGCACCCAGGGGATGACGCGGCGGCCGACGATCAGCATCACCGCCACAAAGGCCACGACCTGCAGCAGGGTGAAGCCGATGGCCTTGGCGATGATCACGCCGGTGGATTCGCCGGTGGTCGCGGTGGCGGCATCGCCCTGGCCCAGCGCACCGGCCAGGGCCGGCAGCAGCACCAGCGCCAGCACCATCACCAGGTCTTCCACGATCAGCCAGCCCACCGCGATGCGGCCCTTGCTGGTGTCCAGCATGCGCCGGTCTTCCATCGCCCGCAGCAGCACCACGGTGCTGGCCACCGACAGCGCCAGGCCGAACACGAAGCCCTCCAGCGGCGTCCAGCCCATGTACCAGGCCAGCCCCCAGCCCAGCAGTGTGGCCACGGCGATCTGCACGATCGCGCCGGGCACGGCGATGGCCTTGACCTCCATCAGGTCGTCCAGCGAGAAATGCAGGCCCACGCCGAACATCAGCAGCATCACGCCCAGCTCGGACAGCTGCATCGCCAGATGCTGGTCGGCCACGAAGCCCGGCGTGAACGGCCCGACCAGCACGCCGGCCACCAGATAGCCCACCAGCGGCGAGAACTTGAGCTTGTTGGCGAGCGCGCCCAGCACGAACGCCAGGGCCAGGCCCACGGCGATGATGTCGATCAGGCTGGTGTCGTGATGCATGGCGTCCTCGTGTTGCGCGCGGTCCTTGCTCAAGTTTCGCCCAGCATGAACAGGCCAGGCAAATCGAAAATGACCGAACGGTTTATGCAGTCTATCGATTCTGACCGAACCGACAGGCGACGCCCCCACCATACGCCGATCGAACCGCGCGCCTTGTCAGGCGCGTGCGCATGCCCAGGCGGGACGATGCCACGCGCGTCGACCATGCCCGCCGCACCCGGCTGCTAGGCATGCGGCTCGGGGCGGATACGCACGGCAACCAGCACCCCGGCGACCAGGAACGCGATCCCGAGCAGGGTGACGCCACCTGGCCAGACGCCTCGCAACAGGAAGGCGTAGAGCAACGCAGCCAGCGTCTCGAACACGATCAGCTGGCCCGCCAATGCAGTGGGCAGGCGCTGGCTGGCCGCGTTCCAGCACAGGGTTCCGACCCAGGAAGACAGCAGCCCGATGGTCGCCATCAGGCCCAGGAAGGCCCAGGGCCGTGGGCCCAACGGTGCCACCTCCTGCGCCCACGCCAATCGCCAGGCCAGATAGGCCGCGTAGCCCAACAGCGCCAGCGGCAGGGTCGCCAGGCCCTGGGCCGTGGCCCAGGCGCGGGCCTTGCGGTTCGGGTTGGCGCGCATCCAGTCGCCGTTGCGCAGGGGATACCAGGTCCAGCAGGCAACAGCGCCGAGGGCCAGGGCCGCGCCCCAGAAGTGGCCGCTCCGCTGCGCGGCCCCGGCCGGGGGAAGCGCTGCCATTTCGGCTTCATTGACGCAGGCGATGCCGGCTAGGATCACCACCAGGGCCGGGCCCAGGCGGTGCCAGGGCAGATGTCCATCGCGCGCCGGATTACGCAGGTTGGCGGCAATGGCGATGACTGCCGGCAACGTGCCGATGATCATGGTCGGCAGGGGCGCACCGGCGCGTTGGATCGCGCTGGCGAGGAACAGGTAGTACAGGAAATTGCCCACCATCGAGAGCTTGAGCGCCTCGGTCCAATCGGCGCGCGTGAGCTTTCGCAGCTCGGCGCGGTCCCACCAGGCCAGTGGCAGCGTGATCATGCCGAAGGCCAGGTAGCGGCCCAGGGTGTGCAGCACGGGGGGATACTCGGGCAGCAGCAGCGGCCCCACGAAGACCAAGCCCCACATCAACCCGGCCATCAAGGCCAGTAGTACACCTGCGCCCATCGGTACGTCCTTCCCCTGCAATCGGATGCCGTCGTGCCGGCCTGCAGAGTGGCGCCAGGGTGCGGCGGCCGTCTTGTACCAGCTTGCGCTCGCGTGAGGGGCGAGGGGGCTCAGCGCACCTGCCGCTGGTAGCGCGCCGGGGTGGTGCCATATCGGCGCGCGAAGGCACGGGTCAGGTGTGCCTGGTCGGTCAGCCCGGTGGCCGCGGCCACTTCTGCCGGTCGCATGCCGCGCGCCAGCAACTGCTTGGCCTTGGCCAACCGCAGGGCCATCAGCATCTGGTGGGGTGTGAGGTGGTATTGCGCCTTGAACTTGCGCAGGAAATGGAACGGGCTCAGCCCGGCCACGGCCGCCAGGTCGGCCAGCACGAGCGGCTCGTGCAGCAAGTCGTGCATGCAGGCGATCACCGGTTCAAGGCGCGCGGCGGCCCCGTCGCGCAGCTCGCCCGGGGCCGTACGCGCCAGCGGACGCAGGCCTGCGATGAACTCCAGCAACAGCCCATCGGCCTGCAGGGCATCGACGCATCGCCAGAGCTGGACGTGCAGCCGCACAAGGTGCTGGGCCAGGGCGGGATGGCCCGAGGCCACCACGTCTGCGAACCACCAGTGCGGCTCACCGCTGAGCGCGCCGACCAGGGCCGGATCCAGATACAGCATGCGGTAGCGCCAGCCGCCGGTGGTTTCCGAGCGCCCGGTGTGCGGCACGTCCGGATGCATCGTCACGATGGACTGCGGCGTGGCCAGGTGATCGGCGCCACGGTAGCGGAAGCGTTCGACACCGGCTTCGATGATGCCCAGCCCATAGGCCTGGTGGGTGTGCGGCTCGAAGGCATGCTGCACGATGTGCGCGCGATACAGTTCCGCGCCCGAATGGCCTGCCACGCCGCGAAACTCGGCGTGGTCGGCGGAGGTCAGCGACGGATCCGGCATCTCTGGCATGCCCCCAGTCTAAGAGCGGCGCGCGCCGCTTTGGCAGTGACCGAACCGGCGCGCCGCAATCCAACGGCCGCCCCGATGGACAAGCTTTGCGTGGTCCACCCTCCGTAGGGTGGATGACGCTCTTCCATCCACCATCGCCGCGGTGGTGACGACATGGGCATGGCGACGGATCGGCACGCCGCAGGGTGGGACTCGGTGGACAAGCTTCGCGTTGTCCACCCTACGTGCGGTGGCGCTTTTCCATCCACCGCCACCGTGACACGGACAACCCGGGCGTGGCAGCACCCCGGGGACTGCCCGGGGTGCTGTGGCGGGCATCGTCAGCGCTGGCCTACCACTTGAAACCCACGTTCGCGTACATGTACGCGCCGTTGAACCCGAACGGCGAGTTGGTCGCATACGGCAGGTAGGTGCGCGTGCCCTGGCCGGCCAGCGACTGGTCCGGATACTCGTTGGTCACGTTGTCGCCACCGACGGTGAAGCTCCACCGGCCCAGGTTGTAGGTGGCGGCCAGGTCCAGCGTCCACTTCGCATCGAAGGTCTGCTCCACCGGCACGGTGGTCGGCGAGTTGTAGACCACGAACTCGCCCCACCGGGTGGTGGTGGCACTGAACTGCCAATCGCCCGGGCTCCACAGCGCGCTGAGGTAGAACTTGTCGTTGGGCGCGCCTTCCTTGATGCGGCTCAGCTCGGCCTGGCCGATGCGCACGGCGGCCGGGTCGATCGCGGCCAGCGCGGCCGGGTTGCCGGCGACCTTGTCGATGTCGGTCTCGTTGTAGTTGTAGCCGGCGCTCAGGTCCAGGTTGCTGCCGGCCAGTGCCCAGCGGTAGGTGCCCACCAGGTCCACGCCGCGCGTGGTGGTGTCCACCGCGTTGGTGAAGTAGCGGCCGCCTCCGATGCCCGGGAAGCCGTTGGCCTGCAGGTAGTTGCGCACCGGCGTGGAGGTCAGGTTTTCCGACAGCACCACGCGGTCCTTGATCTCGATCTGGTACGCATCGAGCGTGACATACAGCCCATCCACCGGCTGCAGCACCAGGCCCAGGCCGTAGTTGGTCGATTCCTCGGCCTTCAACGGCTCGGCGCCCAGGGCGATGGCCGCCGGATTGTCGGTGCGGAAGGTGCCGATCTCATACGGCACGCCGCCGATGAAGTTGGTGGCCACCGACTGGAAGAACTGCTGCGGCAGCGACGGCGCACGGAAGCCGGTGGAGGCGGTGGCACGCAGCGCCACCTTGTCGGTGAAGGCATAGCGCAGCGACAGCTTGCCGTTGCTGGTGTCGCCGAAGTCGCTGTACTTCTCGTAGCGCCCGGCCACGCCGGCAGAGAACTTGTCGGTGAGATCGGCCTCAAGGTTCACGTAGAACGCGTGGCTGTTGCGGTCGAACTTGCCCGAGTCGGACGGCTTGAAGCCGGCGAACACCTGCGCGCCCGGCAGCAGCGAGCCATTGGCAGAGGGCACTCCGCCATTGAGATAGGACGCCGGCTCACCCGGGGATTGCTCGTAGTCCTCGCCGCGCCACTCCGCCCCGAAGGCCAGGGTGACCGGGTACGCCAGGCCCCAGTCCAGCTGCTTGTTGAAGTCGGCGTTGAGCACGTACTGGCTCAGCTCCAGCGCACCGGCGTAGAACTCGGTCGGCGAGGCCAGCCCCATGGAGTTGTTGAGCGAATTGCGCACGTCGAAGCTGAGCTTGTTGCTGCCGTAGTTGGCGCTCAGGTCGATGTTGAGGCCGCCCTCGGTGGAAGTCTTCAGCCCGCCCACCCAGCTGCGGTCCTCGCTCTCGTTGTAGATCTGCGGCAGGAAGCCGTCCGGATAGATTTCCGGGCGGTTGCGGTTGTCGCCGGACCAGCGGAAGTAGCCGTTGGACAGCACCTTGCGCTTGCTCGCCATGCCGTAGGAGTAGAACGTCAGGTAGTCGGTGGGGCTGAGTTCGCCGTTGTAGGAAAACGCGCCCTGTTCCACCTCCGGATCGCCATAGCGCTGTTCCACCACGCCCTGGTAGGGCTTGGCGCGGTCGGTCTGGTTCTGGTGGCCGGCCTGGGCGGCGAAATGCACCTGGCCCGCTTCGCCCAGGGCCACGCCGGCATCGCCGGAGACCTGGTACTGCTCGCCGTCGCCGGCGCTGTACTGGCCGCCGCGCACGCTCAGGCTGCCGCCCTGGCCACTGCCCTTGAGCACGATGTTGATCACGCCGGCGATGGCATCGGAACCGTACTGCGCCGCGGCGCCATCTCGCAGCACTTCCACCCGTTCGATGGCGGCGATGGGAATGGTGTTGAGGTCGGCCGGGGCCGAGCCGCGGCCCTGGCTGCCGTTGAGGTTGACCAGCGCACTGGTGTGGTAGCGCTTGCCGTTGACCAGCACGAGCGTCTGGTCCGGCGACAGCCCGCGCAGCTGTGCCGGACGCACCGCATCGGTGCCATCGGTGATCGCAGGGCGGGGGAAGTTGAGCGAAGGCACGGCGCGCGCCAGCGCGGTGGCAAGCTCAGTGGTGCCGGTAGACGACAGCGCTTCGGGGGAGATGATGTCGATCGGCGATTGCGATTCGGCCACGGTGCGGTCGGCCACGCGCGTCCCGGTGACGATCACGTTGTCCAGCGTGCGTGGTGTATCGGATTGGGCAAGAGTGGCGAAGGAACTGCAAGAAAGCGCAATGGCGACCGAGATCGCCAGGGGGGTCATGCGTCGTGTCATGCGGTACGGCTCCAGATGGGTGATGTGCCCGCCGCATCACGCCATGAACGACTCAGGTGGCACTCCATGGCCAATGCTGCGTGCACGCCTCACCAATGACACAGCGCGCGTGCAAAGGTCAAATTTTCGTTATGCGTCGTTGCGCATGAAACCAGCCGTCCACCTGCGCTGGTGCCGGGTTCAAAACGAAAAAGCCCCGGAAATCCGGGGCCTCTCGTCGATTCCTGGTGTTACCAGGTGTAGCGGATGCGTCCGTACACGTAGGCGCCATTGAAGCCGAACGGCGAGTAATTGCTGTAGGGCAGCATGCCGAAAGTGGAGTTGGTCAGGTTCTCGGTCCGGTCCGGGTACTCGTCCAGCAGGTTGTCCGCGCCCAGTGACAGGGTCCAGTTCTCGCTGGGCTTGAAGCTGGCCGAGGCATCGACGATCCACTTGGCATCGTAGGTCTGGTCGCGCGAGGCGCTGGCGGCGTTGCGCACGGTGAAGTCGCCGTAGCGCGTGGCGGCCAGGTTGAAGTCCCAGTGCTGCAGCTTCCAGGTCGCGCTCAGGATGGCCTTGTCCTTGGGGAAACTGTCCTCCAGGCGACCGATCTCATCGCGCCCCAGGATGGTCTGGGTCGAGCCGATGGCAGCCAGGGCGGCAGGCTGGGATACCGCATCGGTGATCTCGGTCTTGGCGTAGCCATAGCTGGCGGTAAGGTCCAGCGAGCTGGCCGCGAACGGCAGCGTGTAGGTCGCCACCAGATCCACGCCGCGGGTGCGGGTGTCGGCCGAGTTGGCGAAGTAGCGCACGCTGGTGACGTTGGTGTAGCCCAGCTGCTGCAGGGTCGACAGCACGGCCGCGTCGTTGAGGTTGGACGAGAGCAGGATGCGGTCGTCGATCTTGATCTGGTACGCATCCAGGGTGACGTACAGGCGATCCACCGGCTGCAGCACCAGGCCCAGGCTGTAGGACAGCGAGGTCTCGGCCTCCAGCGGCGTGGCCCCCAGCGCCTGGGCGACACCGCTGCCGACCGGGAAGGTGCCCGACTCGAAGAACGCGCCATTGATGAAGGCGCTGGTCACCGCCTGGTAGCTCTGCTGGGCCAGCGAAGGCGCGCGGAACCCGTTGGCCACCGTGGCGCGCACGGCGACCGCGTCGGTGAAGGCATAGCGCGCCGACAGCTTGCCCGAGGCCTTGTCGCCGAAGTCCGAATAGTCCTCGTAACGGCCGGTGATGCCGGCGGAAAACTTGTCGGTGAAGTCCGCTTCGATGCCGGCATAGACCGCGTAGTTGTGGCGATCGGCGTGCACCGCATTGGCCGGGGTGAAGCCGGCGAACCCCTGCGCGCCGCCCGTGGTGCCGGTGTAGGCGCTGGGCTCGCCCGGCGACTGGTTCCACTTCTCCTCACGGTACTCGGCACCGAAGGACAGCGTGGCCGGGTAGGCCAGGCCCCAGTCCAGCGATTGGGTGAAGTCCGCATTGACGATGTTCTGGGTGTACTCCAGCGCGCCGTCGTAGAAGTTGGACGGGCTGTCCAGCCCCAGGCTGTAGTTGATGCTGTTGCGGGTGTGGAAGTCGATGCGGTTGTAGCCGTAGTTGTAGCTCACATCCCAGGCAAAGCCACCCTCGGTGGAGCCGCGCAGGCCGGCCACCAGCGAACGGTCCTTCGAATACTGGTTGATCTCCGGCACGTAGCCATCCGGATAGACCTGCGCCAGCAGCGCGGCCTGGCCGTTGTGCGCGCGCGAGCGGTAGAAGGCGAAGGAGGTGATGTCGCGGTTGCTGGCGATCGCCGTGGCATAGCCGCTGAGGGCATCGTTGAACTGGAAGCTGCCGTTGGCCGACACCGCCGTGGCGTCCACCTCCGGGTCGCCGACCACGAAGGTGGTCTGGCCGATGGACGGGAAGTTGCCGGTGTTCGGCGCGGTGCCCTGGTAGGGGCCAGCACGATTGGTTTCGTCCTGCTGGCTGATCTGGCCGGCCACGCTAAGCTGGCCGCGGCCATCGGCGAACTGCAGGCTGGTGTCGCCGGACATCTGGGTCTTGGCGCCATCGCCGGCCGAGTACTGGCCGTAATCCACCGCCAGGCTGCCGCCCAGGGCGCCGCCGCGGCCGCTGCCCTTGAGCACGATGTTGATCACGCCGGCGATGGCGTCCGAGCCGTACTGCGCCGAGGCGCCGTCGCGCAGCACCTCCACGCGCTCGATCGAGGCGATCGGAATGGCGTTGATGTCCACCGCGGAGGAGCCACGGCCGATGCTGCCGTTGACGTTGACCTGGGCCGAGGTGTGTCGGCGCTTGCCGTTCACCAGCACCAGCACCTGGTCCGGCGACAGGCCTCGCAGCTGCGCCGGGCGCACGCCGCTGGTGCCGTCGGTCAGCGCCGGGCGCGGGAAGTTCAGCGAGGGCAGGGCGCGCGAGAGCGCGGTGGCCAGCTCGGAGGTGCCGGTGGCCTGCAGGGCCTCCGGGGTGATGATGTCGATCGGCGACTGCGACTCGGCCACGGTGCGGTCCGAGACGTGGGTGCCGGTGACGATCACCGTGTCCAGGGTGTTGGCCTGGGGGGCGGCCGAGGGAGTGTCCTGGGCCGAGGCGGCGCTGCTGGACAGGGCAAGAACGATCGCAAGGGCGAGCGCGGACTGCTGGCGGATCATGACGTCTGGACTCCAAGGACCTGCGCCACGCCCGGCGCAGGCCATCAATGCAGGGGAATGCTTGAGCGGGCGTTCGCTAAGTATTCGTTAAAGCACGCGGCAAGTCATGACTTTGCGTCATGACGTTTGGCTGTTTCGGCCGGCGCAATCGCCATGAGCCGACCGGCGCAATGGCGTGTTCCAGCCATGCGCGCGCGGACTGGCCCTTGGCGGTTCCCGGCATGGTCCGGGGCCGGGTTGCTAAACTGCGCGACTTGTCCTGCCGCTGCCGCGGCCCCCCACCGGAACGCCTTCGTGATCTCCCTGCGCAATTTCGCCCTCCGTCGCGGCGAACGCCTGCTGTTGTCCAACGTCGACCTGACCATGCACGCGGGGTACCGCGTGGGCGTGGTTGGCCGCAATGGAACCGGCAAGTCCAGCCTGTTCGCCGCGGTCAAGGGCGAGCTGGAAGCGGACAAGGGCGATGTCGAGCTGCCCGGCAAGGTGCGCACGGCCAGCGTGGCGCAGGAAACTCCGGCCCTGCCGGATGCGGCGCTGGACTTCGTGCTGGGCGGGGACACCGAGGTGGCCGCCGTGCTCAAGGCCGAGGCCGACGCCATCGCCGCCGAGGACTGGGAAGCGGTGGCCGCCGTGCACATCCGCATGGAGGAAGTGGGCGGCTACGACGCCCAGGCGCGCGCCGGCAAGCTGCTGCATGGGCTGGGATTCCCGGCCGATACCCATCAGCGCGCGGTCAAGGACTTCTCCGGCGGCTGGCGCGTGCGCCTGAACCTGGCGCGCGCGCTGATGATGCCCAGCGACCTGCTGCTGCTGGACGAACCCACCAACCACCTGGATCTGGACGCGGTGTTCTGGCTGGAGCAGTGGCTGCTGAAGTACCCGGGCACGCTGCTGCTGATCAGCCACGACCGCGAGTTCCTGGACAACGTGGCCACCCACACCCTGCACCTGCACGGCGGCGGCGCCAAGCTGTACGTGGGCGGCTACACCGATTTCGAGCGCCAGCGCACCGAACACCTGCGCCAGCAGCAGATCCAGCACGAGAAGGCCGAGGCCGAGCGCGCGCACCTGCAGAGCTTCATCGACCGCTTCAAGGCCCAGGCCAGCAAGGCCAGCCAGGCGCAGAGCCGCATCAAGCGCCTGGCCAAGATGGCCGGTACCGAGGCGGTGCGCGCCGAGCGCGAGTTCCGCATCGAGTTCGCCGCACCGGCGCGCCTGCCGTACTCGCTGATCCGCCTCAACCACGTCGAGGCCGGCTACGGCGAGGACGCGGTGATCCTGCACGAGGTCGGCTTCGGCCTGGAGGCGGGCGACCGCATCGGCCTGCTGGGGCCCAACGGCGCGGGCAAGTCCACCCTGGTCAAGACCCTGGTCGGCGAGCTGGCGCCGGTGCGCGGCGAGCGCAGCGCGCACCCGGACCTGTGCATCGGCTACTTCGCCCAGCACACCGTCGAATCGCTGCACGAGGGCCAGTCGCCCATCGACCACTTCCGCGAGATTTCCCCGGATGCCTCCACGCAGTCCTTCCGCGATTTCCTGGGCAAGTGGAACTTCCCGGGCGACCGCGCCTTCGAGGTGGTCGATGGCTTTTCCGGCGGCGAGCGCGCGCGCCTGGCGCTGGCGCTGATCGCCTGGCAGCAGCCCAATGTGCTGCTGCTGGACGAGCCGACCAACCACCTTGACCTGGAGATGCGCGAGGCGCTGGCCGAGGCGCTGAGCATCTTCGAGGGCGCCATCGTCATGGTCAGCCATGACCGCCACCTGATCGGCCTGGTCTGCGACACCTTCTGGCGCGTGGCCGACGGCGTGGTCGAGCCCTTCGCCGGCGACCTGGACGAATACGCCGCCTGGCTGCGCACGCGCCCCAACGCGCAGGGCACCAAGCAGAAGATGGCCCAGGCCGCGCCCACCCCGCCGCCGCCGACCAAGCCGCTGGCCCCGCCCACGCCCAGCAAGCCTGCTGCGGCCAGGAAGCCGGCCAACCCGCACAAGCTGGCGGCCGCGGAAAAGCGCGTGGAGGAGCTGACCGCGGCGCTGGCCGAGCTGGACCGCCAGCTCGCCGATCCCAAGCACTACAGCGACAAGGCGCGCATGGCCAGCATCACCCGCGACCGCCAGGCCACCGCCGAGCAGCTGGCCAATGCCGAGCAGACCTGGATGGAGCTGCTGGAAAGCGCCTGAGGCGCGCGGCCTGCGCCCGGACGGCGGCGCGCTGAAATGCGTGGCCTAATGGCTAGCGGGGTCGAACCTGTTCGCAGGAGCGGCTATTCACAGGAGCAGCTTTTGTGGGAGCGGCTTCAGCCGCGAAGGGGCTTGCCCGACCAGGTCTGATCAATCGGGAAAGCCCATTCGCGGCTGAAGCCGCTCCCACACTTACTGCCACAACTGTCTTCACAGCTTGCTCCACAGGCTGCGCTTACAGCCGCGCGACTGAAGCCGCACTTGGGCGATGGTCTGAAAAAGCTGCTTGTCCGATCGCACCTTGAGCGCCCTGGTCACTCACCAGCGCACCGCGCCACCAGCCACAGCCGAAACGCACGCATCGCCTGAGTCTCGGCCCGCGAACGCAGCCGCGTCAGCCAGTAACGGCCGACATCGACCTGTGCGGCGAATGGGCGCAACAGGCGTCCGCTGGCCAGGTCGCGCTCGAACATCGCCAAGGGCAGCAGTGCCACCCCGACACCCGCCGCAGTCGCATCGGCCAAAGCCAGCGAGGAATCGAACACATGCCCGCGCGCCTCCAGCGGGGGAATCCCGGCCGCCGCCGACCAGCGGCGCCATTCGTCCTGCCGGAACGAGCGCAGCAGCACCGCGCCCATCAGGTCGCGCGGATGCTGCAGGCGCGCGGCCAGGGCTGGCGCGCAGGCGGGCGAAAGCGGGGCGGCGGCCAGCTCGGTGGCTTCCAGCCCGGCCCATTGGCCATCGCCGAAGCGGATGGCCAGCTCCAGGCCGTCGCCGGCCTGCTCGATGCGATTGTTGTGGGTCTGCACGCGCAGATCGATGCCCGGGTGTGCCAGCGCGAAGTCCTGCAGCCGCGGCAGCAGGAAGCCGGTGGCAAATGTGCCCACCACGCCCACGGTCAGCGCCTCGCGGAAGCGCCCGCCTTCCACGCGGTCCAGCGCCGCGCTGATGCGGTCGAAGGCCGCGCTCAGCTCCGGCGCCAGGGCCGCGCCTTCCTCGGTCAGGGCCACGCCGCGCGGCAGGCGTTGGAGCAGCGTCAGGCCCAGGCGCTCTTCCAGCTGGCGGATCTGGTGACTCAGCGCGGCCTGGCTGACGTGCAGCTCCAGGGCGGCGCGGGTCAGGTTCTGGTGGCGCGCGGCGGCCTCGAAGGCACGCAGGGCATTGAGCGGGAGCTGGGTCCGGAGCATGCCGAACCATAAGTTCTTCTCATGCCTCGGATCAAATCTTCGCGGTGGTGGCGGCCGTGGAGCCCTGGGAGGATGTGGGGCACCAATCATTCGATAAGGAAAGCGCATGCCGGCAAGCCGGATGGGAATGTGGATGACGATGCTGGTGGCCACCGCCATCTCCGCCGGCACGAGGGTCCCGGCTTGCGCGGCCCAGCCCCTGCTGCAGCTGGAGGCCTACACGGTCGATCCCGAATGGCTGACCCCGGTGCCGCCGGTGCGGATCAGCGACCATGTCTGGCAGATCGGTACGCGCAGCCTGACCGCGCTGCTGGTCAAGACCGACGATGGCGCGGTGCTGATCGATGGCGGCATGCAGCAGAGCGCGCGCCTGCTGCTGGACAACATGGCGCGCCTGGGCGTGCGTCCGCAGGACCTGCGCCTGATCCTGCACAGCCATGCCCATGCCGATCACGCCGGGCCCCTGGCCGAGCTGCGCCGCCTCACCGGCGCGCGCCTGGTCAGCAACGCCGAGTCGGCGGTGCTGCTGCAGCGGGGCGGCAGCGATGACCTGCACTTCGGCGACAGCATCCTGTTCCCTCCAGTGGCCGTGGATCGTCTGGTGCAGGACGGTGAAACGGTGCAACTGGGCGGCATCGATTTCACCGTGCATTTCACCCCGGGGCACACCCCGGGCAGCATGAGCTGGACCTGGACCGACACGCACCAGGGCCAGGCCCTGCGCATGGCTTACGTGGACAGCCTCAGCGCGCCCGGCTATCGGCTTCAGCACAACCCGCGCGTGCCCAAGCTGCTGTCGGCCTACCGCGCCAGCTTCGCCACGGTGCGCGCCTTGCCCTGCGACCTGTTGCTGACCCCGCACGCGGACAACAGCGGCTGGGACTATGCCGATGCCGCCCATCCGCAGCCGCGTCCCACCTCGTGCGTGGCCTACGCCGATGCCGCCGAGCGCGCGCTGCAGGCACAGCTGCGTGCCGAACAGGCCAAGCCTTGAATCACCATCGGTCGGCCAAGCCGATCGATCCGGATCGCCAACAATCTTGAGGAGACGCGATGAAACGACGTGACTTCATGCGACTGGCCGGGCTGACGCTGGCCGCGCTCGGCAGCGGCGGCAGCTGGGCGGCACTGCCGGCAACGCATGGCCGGCTGGACCAGGCAGGCCTGCGCAAGGCCCTGAGGCGGATCGAAGCGCAGAGCCAGGGGCGGCTGGGCGTGAGCGTGCTGGACACCGCCAGCGGACAACGCGCCGGCTGGCGTCAGACCGAGCGCTTCCCGATGTGCAGCACGGTCAAGTTCCCGCTGGCCACGGCGGTGCTGGCGCGCATCGACGCCGGCACCCTCAGGGCCGAACAGCGCATCGTCATCGCGCGAAAGGACCTGCTGCCGTATTCGCCCTACAGCGAACAACACATCGGCGGGCAGGGCGTGGACGTGCTGACGCTGTGCGAGGCGGCGATGACGCAGAGCGATAACGCCGCGGCCAACCTACTGTTCGCGCTGGTCGGCGGCCCGGCCGGCCTGAGCGCCTATCTGCGCGGCATCGGCGACGCCCAGACGCGCTCGGACCGCATCGAGCCGATGCTCAACACCTGCATCCCCGGCGATGCGCGCGACACCAGCACGCCCGAGGCCATGACCGACACGCTCCAGCGCGTGGCCCTGGGCGACACGCTCAGCGCCGCCAGCCGTGCGCGGATGCAGGCCTGGCTGCGCGGCTGCAAGACCAACGCCGCGCGCCTGCGGGCTGGGCTGCCCCCGGGCTGGACCGTCGGCAGCAAGACCGGCAGCAGCAGCGGAACGCCCGATGGCCGCAACGGCACCAGCAACGATGTCGGCATCCTCTGGCCGCGCGATGCCGCGCCGCTGGTGGTCAGCTGTTTCCTCACCGGCAGCCCGCAGGATGCGGCCGCACGCGATGCGGTCATCGCCAACGTCGGTGCTGCGGTGGCCGAGGCCGTCGGCAGCGCCTGAGCGCGACGCCGCGCAGGCCAGGGCAGCGCGGCGGGCTAGTCCGCCACCTGCGGCGCCGGCGCCGTCTCCAGCACCAGGTGCGAGGAGATCGCCGCCGCCACCGCCTGGACCTGCGCGATCACCGCCTCGTCCATCGGCACCGGCTTGGGGTCCAGCGCGCACAGCGAGCCGAACAGCCGTCCATCGCCGAGCATCAGCGGCACCGAGATATGGCTCTCGAAGCCGTAGATCTTCGGTGTGTGATGTCGGGCATAAAGCGGATGCGCGCTGGCCTGGCCGAAGGCGGTGGTCTGCCCGGGCCGCAGCTCGCGGCAGATCGTGGTCTCCAGGATCAGGTCCTGGCCCGGCTGCAGGCCGAAATCCAGCAGGTCGTTCACCGCGCAGGTGGTCCAGCGGTGTTCGGCCACGCGCGCCACGGCGGCAAAGCGCATGCCGGTGACGCTGCAGACCTTCGCCAGCAGGTCCTGCAGCTGCGGCACGCGTGCGACGGCGCGAACCTCGTCGTTGCGCACGTCGGCCTGCGCGTGCGCGGCCAGGGCCCGTTCGATCTCGGCAGGCGCTGGCGCTTGCGCGGTGCCGCGCTGTTGCAGGCGCGCCAGCAGGGCGGCGCGTGACACATCGGCCACCAGCTTCTGCACCGCCGCGGCGGCAAGCCGCAGCCGTGCCGCCGGCCCGACCAGGTGCAGGTGGGTGCCGATCAGGCGCAGCTGGGTGATTCCCTGCGCCGCCACGAACCGCTTGGACTGGCTCAGCAGCGCCTGTTGCCAGGCCGCATCCGGCACCCGGTCCAGCAAGGCGACCAGCACCGTTTCCAGCTCAGGGCCAAGCGCGGCGCCAGGCATGTCGAAACCAGACACATAGGGGGAGTTGGACATCTGGCGCTCGTGGGGTGGGCGTCGCAGGGACAGCGCAGCAGGCGCCCATTGTCACACTTTCGTCGCCGCCGCGACGCTGCGGATGGCGCCGTTCGGGCGTTTGTGCGCCAGGGGCCCAGGCCCGTTCGGAACGATCCGGAACGGGCCTAGCTCTGCCTCAGGCGGGGCTGTTCTCGCTGGCACGGCGGGGCGCCGGGCGCGCGGCCACGGACTTCCTGCGCCCGGCAGGGCGCGCGCCGGCCTGCCCCACCGCTTCGAGGAAATCCTTGCCCCAGCGGTCCACGTCGTAGTACTCCACGATCTCCACCAGCTGACGCATGCGGCCGGCGATCTCCGCATCGGGCATGGTCAGCGCCTGGTGCAGTCCGTTGGACAGATCGTTGGTGTCGTGCGGATTGGTCAGCACCGCGCCCTTGAGCTCGGCGGCGGCACCTGCGAACTCGCTCAGCACCAGCACCCCGTCGCCGCCCTCGATGCCCTGGGTGGCCACGAACTCCTTGCCGACCAGGTTCAGGCCATCGCGCAGCGGGGTGATCCACATCACCTGCGCCGCCGCGTAGTGCGCCACCACCTCATCGAAGGGAAAGGCCTGGGCGAAGAACCGCACCGGCGTCCAGTCCATGCGCGCGAAGCGGCCGTTGATGCGCCCCACGGCCTGTTCGATCTGGTTCTGCAGCTGGCGGTAGACCGTCATTTCCTTGGCCGCCGGCACGCAGATCATCAGCAGGGTGACCTTGCCGTGGTGCTCGGCATGCGTTTCCAGCAGGCGTTCGAAGGCCTCCAGCTTGGCCAGGGTGCCCTTGGTGTAGTCCAGGCGTTCGACCGACAGCACCAGCTTGCGCGCGCCGATCTCGCGGCGCAGCTTGAAGATGTTGTTGCGCACGTCGGCCTTGCCCAGCGTGGCCTTGATGCGGCGCATGTCCGTGCCCACCGGGTGCGCGCCCAGGGCGACCTCACGGTGGCCCACGCGCAGGCGCGTGGTCATGGTGTCCAGCCCCACCGCGCAGCCATAGGTGAGGAAGCGGGGCGCGCAGCTCTCGGTGCGCACGCGCTCCACCGGCGCCACCCCGCGCACCACGTCCACGAAATTTTCCACCTGGCGTGGAATGTGGAAGCCCACGTAGTCGCAGGACAGCAGGCTGCCGATGATCTCCCGGCGCCAGGGCACCACGTTGAACACATCGGCCGAGGGGAAGTAGGTGTGGTGGAAGAAGGCGATCTTCAGGTCCGGGCGCATCTCGCGCAGGTAGGCCGGCACCATCCACAGGTTGTAGTCGTGCACCCACACCGTGGCCCCGTCGGCGGCTTCGGCAGCGGTGGCCTCGGCGAACTTGCGGTTGACCTTCAGGAACACCTGCCAGTCGTCCTCGCGGAACTTGGCCCGTTCCCAGAACACGTGCAGCATCGGCCAGAACGCTTCCTTGCTGAAGCGCTTGTAGAAGATGTCGACCTCGGTCTTGGTCAGCGGCACGCGCGCGGCGGTGAGCGTCGGGTACTTCTCTGCATCGACTGGCGTGTGGGTCTCGAACGGCCCGCGCTTGGGGTCGTCGATGCTCCAAGCCACCCACGAGCCCTTCTGCCCGCCCTCGAAGAAACCCAGCAGCGAAGGAATGATGCCGTTGGGCGACTTGGGCTGGCGCCGCACCACCTTGCCGCCCTCGAAGAACTCCTCGTAGGGCAGGCGGTGGTAGACCATCAGCAGTTCGGCCCCGCCCTTGCGCGGGGCGGGCGTGGCCGGCAGGCCGCTGTCGCCCAGCAGGTCGAAATGGTCGATGGCCTCAAGGATGCCGCCGCAGCCTGGCGCCTTGGCGTGGTAGACCTGCGCCAGCGAGCCGGTGGCCTCGATCAGCGCGGGCTCCGAATCGCCCACGCACACGCCGCGGAAGCCGGCCGCGTACATGGACAGATCATTGAGGGTGTCGCCAGCGACCAGGATGCGCTCGCGCGGCAGTTTCAGGTGCTTGGCCAGCGCCGCCAGCGTGCGGCCCTTGTCCGTGTCCGGCGGCAGCACGTCCAGGTAGCGCTCGCCCGAATACAGCACGGCGCAGCCCAGGTCCTGGGCGGTCTTCTCGATCTGCGAGCGGATCGGTGCCAGCGTCTGCGGGTCGCAATAGTAGGAGCAGCGTCGGGCCTGGGGCACGTCCTGGCGCACCAGCTGCGGGAACTCACGCAACGCCTGTGCCACCACGTAGTCGCCCGGCCAGCGGGCATCGATCCTGGATTGCAGCGGGTGCAGCGACTGCAGCGTGCGCCCATCGACCACGGTGGCGCCCACGTCGCAGACCACATAGTCCGGGCGCGGCACCGAGGGGTCGTTGAGCAGCGGCATCACCGCTTCCAGGCCGCGGCCGGTGATGAAGATCAGCTGGATCTCCGGGTGCTGGTCGATCAGGCGATAGAGCTTGAAGCGGTCTTCCGGCGAGCCCGCCAGGAAGGTGCCATCCAGATCGGTGGCGAGGATGAGCTTGGCCTCGTTGGAGGCGGAGGATGAGGGAGCGTTGTGTGGTTTCTGCGGGGTCAATGGGGTTCCTTGTGGTGAGTGGAAGGGGAGTGCGCCGGGGCAGGTTCGGTCTCCGGGATCAGCTCCAGCGCGGACGGGGTGGTGCGCAGCATCGGCCGGAACGGCGTGGCGAAGATGCGGTGGCGCGGGAAGCGCAGGCGTGCGCCCAGGTAGCAGGTCAGCGCCAGCAGCATGACCGCGAAGTAGACCGGCAGCGCCTGCGCGCCGAAGCGCTGCATCGCCCCGCCGGCCAGCGCCGGGCCGATGGCCGAGCCCACCCCGTTGACCAGCAGCAGGCTGGAGCAGCCCGAGAGCAGATGCTCGCGCGGCAGGTAATCCAGCATGTGCGCCACGGCGAAGGGATACAGCGAAAAGCTCAGCCCGCCGAACAGGAAGAACAGGCCGAACAGCAGCCGGTGGTCGGCCTGCACCGCCGGCAACAACATGGCCAAGGCCACCAGCGCGGCGACCAGGGCAGTGGCCGCCAGCGCCGCGCGGCGATCGCGGCCGTTGCTGATGCGCCCGATCGGCACCTGCAGCAGGGCGCCGCCAGCGATGGCCGAAAGCATGAACAAGGCCACGCCTTGCGTGTCCAGCCCGATGCGCCCGGCGTAGACCGGCGAGAGGCCCCAGAACCCGCCCATGGCCAGCCCGGATAGCGCCGCGCCGACCGTGGCGGCCGGGGCCAGCGCGTAGAGCCGGCGCAGGCTGAAGCGGGTCAGCGGCGGCACCTCCGGCTGCAGCAGCGGGGTGGCAGAGACCGGCATCACCGAGGCGCAGATCAGGATCGCGGTCAGCGAGAACAAGGTGGCCATGGCCATGCCGCCCCAGCCCAGCAGCACCTGGCCCAAGGCCAGCGCCGACAGGTTCACCATCATGTAGACCGAGAACACCTTCGCCCGGGTCTGCGCGTTGGGTTCGGCGTTGAGCCAGCTCTCGATGGTGGTGTACAGGCCCACCAGCGCCGCGCCGGTGATCAGGCGCAGCAGGCCCCAGGCCCAGGCGTTGACCCAGACCGGATGCAGCAGCACCGCGATGGCGGCCAGTGCGGCGAAAAAGGCGAAGGCGCGGATATGGCCGATGCGGCCGATCATCGGCGGCCCGATGAAGGTGCCGAAGAAGAACCCGGCGAAGTAGCCGGACATCACCAGTCCAAGGGTGCGGTCGTCGAAGCCGGCTTGCGCGCCGCGGACCGCCAGCAAGGTACCCAGAAGCCCGCTGCCCGTCAGGAGCAACGCCACGCCGAACAGCAGGGTGGTCAGCCTCAGCACGCCGACCACCTCGAACGGGAGGGGGACTCGGTCATAACTCGATTCTAACGAAAACCCGGGGTCTGGTCCAGGCGGCACAAGATGGATTGCGAGCGTAACGGCGGCAAATGTCGTCAAACGCCGTCAATTTCATGCCAATTCCCACGCCGATACGGTGCGTTGCACCATCGTGGCCTGCGCGCACGGGAGGGCGGGTGAAGACCCATCGTGGCGATGGCGGGCGTCGCCGGGCTTGAAAGCCGCGGCTTAGGCCCGATACTGCCGCCCTCCCGCGTCATCCTTGCTGCTCGCCATGCCGATCTATGCCTTCCAGTGCGACCAGTGCGGTCACACCTTCGACCGCCTCCAGAAACTGTCCGATCCCGACCCGCAGACCTGCCCGTCCTGCGGCGCGGCGGCGATCCGCCGGCAGGTCACCGCGCCCTCGTTCCGCCTGGCCGGCGGCGGCTGGTACGAAACGGACTTCAAGAAGGACGGCGACAAGAAGCGCAACCTGACCGAAGGCAGCAGCGGGGCGCCGAAGGCTCCCTCGGGCGACGCTGGTGGCGCCGCCAAGACCGACAGCAAGCCGGCGACGGCGGCGCCCTCGGGCGCTGCGACCAAGGCCGATTGATCGGCGCCGGCCCGGGCGGGGCTGTCCCCGCCCGCGGCCCGGCGCCTGCCGCGGCCGTCAGCGGCTGGAGAAGGTGGCTCGGCAGCCACCACTGACCCACAGCTGGCCGCGCCGGTAACCCCAGTTGCTGCCCTCGCGGCAGGGGGTCTTAGACAGTTGCCTGACCAGCACTGGGCGGCCCCAGCGCGGCTCCCAGGCGCAGACCTGCTGGCGGTTGTCGTTGCTGGAACAGGTCACCGCCTGCGCCGGGCCGTCGCCGGGACGGCCAGGACCGCCCGGTCCCCAGCCATCGTCGGGGCGGCCCGGGCCCCAGCCGCCACCGCGGCCCTGGCGGAACTCGCCGCGGCAGCCGCCGTCGACCCAGATCGCGCCACGGCGCTGGCCCCAGGTGCGGCCTTCCTCGCAGCGCGTGCCCGACAGCTGCCGGCTCAGCTCGGCGCGGCCGCGGAAGTCGGCCGGGCATTCGCGATAGCGGCGGTCGGTGCTCTCGCAGCGAATCACCGCGCCGCCACCGCCACCCCCTCCGCCCCAGCCGCCGCTGGCTTCGGCGAAGCGGCCGCGGCAGCCGCGGTCCACCCAGACCGCACCGTTGCGACTGCCCCAGGTGCGGCCCTCGATGCAGGGGCTCTTGGACAGGGACTGCACCAGCTCGGCCCGGCGGAATCCGGCCGGGCATTCCCGATAGCGCGCGTCCTTGCTTTCGCAGGTCACGGTCGGGCCCTGGGCCCGCGCCGGCGGCGCCAGCCACACGGCCCAGCACGCCAGCACACACACGCACAGCAGTCGCAACATGGCACCCCTCCACCGGTTGGTTGGTGCGCGGACTATATCCACGCCGGGCCTGAAAGCCCGGTGAGCCAAGGGCGGGATTTGCCGCCGCCGCCCGGGCACCCCAAAATGACCGGCTTTCCGGCTCGCTCGGCGCCGGTGTCTTTCCGGAGTTCCAAGTTCATGCGTACCCACTTCTGCGGCCTGGTCGATGAGACCCTGATCGGCCAAACCGTCACCCTGGCCGGCTGGACCGACGTGGCCCGCAACCAGGGCGGCGTGTGCTTCATCGACCTGCGCGACCACGAGGGCATCGTGCAGGTCACCGTCGAGCTGGACAACGCCGAGGTGTTCAAGACCGCCGCCTCGCTGGGCTATGAGGACGTGCTGCAGGTCCAGGGCGTGGTGCGCGCGCGCCATGCCGTCAACGACAAGCTCAAGACCGGCAAGGTCGAGGTGATCGCCAACGCCATCACCGTGCTCAACAAGGCCGCGCCGCTGCCGTTCCATGCCCATGAGAACCCGGGCGAGGAAACCCGCCTGAAGTACCGCTACCTGGATCTGCGCCGCCCGGAGATGCAGCGCATGCAGCGCACCCGCATCAAGCTGGTGCAGGCCCTGCGCCGCCATCTGGATGCGCGCGGCTTTCAGGACATCGAGACCCCCATCCTGACCAAGGCCACCCCGGAAGGCGCGCGCGACTTCCTGGTGCCGGCGCGCATGCATCCGGGCGAGTTCTATGCCCTGCCGCAGAGCCCGCAGCTGTTCAAGCAGATCCTGATGGTGGCCGGCTTCGACCGCTATTACCAGATCGCGCGCTGCTTCCGCGACGAGGCCCTGCGCGCCGACCGCCAGCTGGAGTTCACCCAGCTGGACATGGAGTTCGCCTTCGTGCGCGAGCGCGACGTGCAGGATTTCGTCGAGGAGATGATCCGCGCGATCTTCAAGGAAGTGGTCGATGTCGACCTGGCCGCGCAGTTCCCGCGCATGACCTGGGCCGAGGCGATGCGTCGCTACGGCTCGGACAAGCCGGACCTGCGCATCGACCTGGAGCTGGTGGACGTGGCCGAGCTGGTCAAGGACAGCGAGTTTTCCGTGTTCACCGGCCCGGCCAACGATGCCGATGGCCGCGTGGCCGCCTTGCGCATCCCCGGCGGGGCCACGCTGTCGCGCAAGCAGATCGACGAGTACGCCGCGCACGCGGCCAAGTACGGCAGCAAGGGCCTGGCCTACATCAAGATCGCCGAAACCGGCGAGGTCACCTCGCCGATCGCCAAGTTCTTTGCGCAGGACGCGTTCGCCGCGCTGATCGCGCACGTCGGCGCCGGCAACGGCGACCTGGTGTTCTTCGGTGCCGGGGCCTACAACAAGGTCAGCGACTTCATGGGTGCGGTGCGGCTGAAGGCCGGCAAGGACTTCGGCCTGGTCAAGGAGGGCTGGGCGCCGCTGTGGGTCACCGACTTCCCGATGTTTGAATGGGACGATGAGGAGCAGCGCTACGTCGCCCTGCATCACCCCTTCACCGCGCCGGCCGTGGATTCGATCGACGACCTGCGCGCGCACGCCAAGACCGCGGTCTCGCGCGGCTATGACATGGTGCTCAACGGCAACGAGATCGGCGGTGGTTCGATCCGTATCCATCGCCCGGAAATGCAGAGCGCGGTGTTCGAACTGCTGGGCATTGGCGCAGAGGAAGCGCGCGCCAAGTTCGGCTTCCTGCTGGACGCGCTCAACTACGGCGCGCCGCCGCACGGCGGCATTGCCTTCGGTATCGACCGCATTGCCGCGCTGATGGCCGGCACCGAGTCCATTCGCGATGTCATTCCCTTCCCCAAGACCACCGGCGCGCAGTGTCTGATGACCGACGCGCCCTCGCCGATCCCGGATGCGCAGCTGGCCGAAGTGCATATCCAGGTGCGCGAGAAGAGGAACGAGGGATGAGGAACGAGGAACGAGTGGAAATGCATCCGCCAAATCCAGCCATGGCGCAGTTCTTCACTCGTTCCTCGTTCCTCTCCACTCGTTCCTAGCACCCAACAACAGGACAACCAAGAAATGACCGACGTTCCGTTTTCGCTCGAGTGGGAAAGCCTGGGCAACGAAGGCGCCGAGCCTGGCCTGGTGACCCAGCGCGCCCGCGTGTTCGGCGGCTGGCTGGTGCGCGTGGGCAATAGCCCGGCGACCATGGCGCTGACCTTCGTGGTCGATGGCGAGGGCCGCTGGGATGGCGAAGACTTCGGCGTCGAGGATTACGAAGACGACGAGGACTACGAAGAAGAGGAAGAAGAGGACGAGGACGAAGAAGCCCACGAGCCGCACGGCAAGGAGTGAGCGCCTTGACGCCGGTTCTGACCATCCGCCGCGCTACGGTCGAGGATGCGGCCACGCTGTCGGCGCTGGCCTGTCGCACCTTTACCGAGACCTTCGGGCATCTGTATCCGCCGGAGGATCTGGCCGAGTTCCTCGAAGATGCCTACGCGGTGGACAAGCAGCGGGTGATCCTGTCGCATCCGGATTACGCGGTGTTCCTGGCCGAAGAGGACGGCGTGGCCATCGGTCATTCCGCCGCCGGCCCCTGCGGCCTGCCGCATGACGATCTCGCCCCTGGCGATGGCGAGCTGAAGCGGCTGTATTTGCTGGCCACGCATCAGAACGGCGGACGCGGCTCGCGCCTGTTCGACGCCACCATGGCCTGGCTCTTGCGCGATGGCCCGCGCACCCTGTGGATCGGCGTGTGGTCGGAGAACTTCGGCGCCCAGCGCTTTTATGCGCGCCACGGCTTCACCCAGGTCGGCACCTACGAGTTCCCGGTCGGCAAGACCCGCGACCTGGAATTCATCCTGCGCCGGCCCGCCGGATGATCCCCGCGACGGCGCCTGCTGCCTGATGGACGCAGCGCCGGCGCCCTGCGACCGCGTGCTGCTTCTCCACGGCATCTGGAATGCGCGCGCCTGGCTGCTGCCGCTGGCGTGGAAACTGCGGGCTGAAGGGTTTCAGGTGTCGGTGTTCGGCTATGCCAGCATCCTCGGCGGCCCCGAGGCGGCGGTCGAAGCGCTTTCGCAGCGCCTGGCGGACGGGCCGCCCACCCATCTGGTCGGGCACAGCCTGGGCGGATTGGTGGCGCTGGAAGCCCTGCGTCGGCACCCAGGCCTGCCGGTACCGCGCCTGGTCTGCCTGGGCTCGCCGCTGTGCGGCAGCGCGACCGCGCGCGGGCTGCGTCGCTGGCGCGCGGCCGGGCTGGTGCTCGGGCGCAGCGGCAGCCTGCTGCACCGGGGCTGCGAGCCGTGGCAGGGCGCGACCGAGGTCGGCATGGTCGCCGGCAGCATTCCGCACGGCATCGGCCGCCTGATCGGCGGGCTGGGGCGCGATTCGGACGGCACCGTGGCCCTGGCCGAGACCCGCCTGGATGGGCTGGCCGACCACTGCCTGGTGCCGGCCAGCCACACCGGCCTGGTGTTCTCGGCCCCGGCCGCCCGCCAGGCGGCCTGCTTCCTGCGACAGGGGCGCTTTGAGCCCCTTCGGTCCCAATGACCGCCAGCGCCCGGCAATCGGGGTAAAATTGCCGCTTCGCCACATGCACCAGCTGGAAGTCCGCAATGGGGAGAGGCCCGTCGATCGAAGCCCGCAAGAACGCCACCGACGCCAAGCGCGGCAAGGTGTTCACCAAGATCATCCGCGAGATCAGCGTGGCGGCGCGCAGCGGGGGCGGCGACCCGGCCAATAATCCGGCGCTGCGCACGGCCATGGACAAGGGCCTGTCGGCCAACATGACCAAGGACGTCATGGAGCGCGCGATCAAGAAGGCCACCGGCGAGCTGGAGGGCGTGGAGTACGAGAACGTCCGCTACGAGGGCTACGCGCCCGGCGGCGTGGCGGTGATCGTGGACTGCCTGACCGACAACCGCGTGCGCACCGTGGCCGACGTGCGCCATGCCTTCAGCAAGTGCGGCGGCAACATGGGCACCGAGGGCTCGGTGGCCTTCATGTTCAAGAAGCTCGGCGTGCTCAGCTTTGCCGGCGGCGCCGACGAGGACGCGCTGACCGAGGCGGCCATCGAGGCGGGTGCGGACGATGTGGTGGTGTATCCGGAGGACGGCGCCATCGATGTGATCACCGCCCCGGAGGCCTTCGAAGCGGTCAAGCAGGCGCTCACCGCCGCCGGCTTCGAGCCTGGCTATGCCGAGATTACCTTCCGCGCCGACAACGATATCGCCGTGGACGCCGAGACCGCTCCGCAGGTCACCAAGCTGCTGGGCATGCTGGAAGACCTGGACGATGTGCAGAACGTGTACTCCAACGCGGATCTGGGCCAGGACGCTTACGCGTAACAGCCTGACGTGACCAGGATCCTTGGCATCGACCCGGGCTCGCAACGCACCGGGGTCGGCATCGTCGACGTCGATGCCAGCGGGCGCACCACCCATGTGTTCCATGCGCCGCTGCGGCTGCTGGGCGAGGGCGACTTCGCCGCGCGCCTGCGTCGCCTGCTGATCGGGCTGGGCGAGGTGATCGAGCAGTGGCAGCCGCAGGAGGTGGCGATCGAGCGCGTCTTCATGTCCCGCAACGCCGATTCGGCCTTGAAGCTGGGACAGGCGCGCGGCGCCGCCCTGGCCGGGGTGGTCCTGCGCGACCTGCCGGTCAGCGAGTACGCCGCCAGCGAGATCAAGCTGGCCGTGGTCGGGCGGGGCGGGGCGGACAAGGCCCAGGTCCAGCACATGGTCGGGGCGATGTTGGGCCTGAGTATCAAGTTGCAGGCCGATGCGGCCGATGCCCTGGCCGTGGCCATCACCCATGCGCATGTCCGTGCCACCGCCAACCGCCTGGGCGTGGACGTGCGCCAGGCTTGGGGAAGGAAATGATGAACAGCGTGGAAGGCCGGGACCGGGGACCGGGGACCGGGGACCGGGGAAAAGCAGATGCCCGCGCGCGGAAACCCGGTGCAGAAGGCGCCGCTTTCCCGGGTCCCTGGTCCCCGGTCCCCGGTCCCGGCTCTACCGGAGCCCTCGCGTGATCGGCCGCCTGCGAGGTGTCCTGGTCGCCAAGGCACCGCCGTGGCTGATGATCGAGGTCAACGGCGGGGTCGGCTACGAGCTGGAAGCGCCGATGAGCACGATCTACGACCTGCCCGAGCTGGGCCGCGAGGTCACCTTGTTCACCCACTACGCGCAGAAGGAGGACAGCGTTTCGCTGTACGGCTTCCTGCGCGAGAGCGAGCGGCGGCTGTTCCGCGACGTGCAGAAGGTCACCGGCATCGGCGCCAAGATCGCCCTGGCGATCCTGTCGGGGGTCAGCGTGGACGAGTTCGCCCGCCTGGTGCAGGCCGGCGATGTCACCGCGCTGACCCGCATCCCCGGCATCGGCAAGAAGACCGCCGAGCGCATGGTCCTGGAGCTGCGCGACAAGGCCGCCGACCTGGGCGGCGCAGGCGCGACCCTGACCACGATTCCGGACGATCCGCAGTCCGAGGCGGTCATCGCCCTGCAACAGCTGGGCTACAAGCCGGCCGAGGCCTTGCGCATGGCACAGAAGGCCGCGGCCGCCGGCGACGATGCCGCCATGATCATCCGCAAGGCGCTGCAGTCGGCCCTGCGCTGAGCTGCGTGAATTTTCGGTTCTTTTCCGTCACCCCGTCCGCAGTAGGCTAGCGCTCCCCATGGCAGATTCCTCCACCCAGGCCTCCAGCGCCACTGCGGCCGCGCACCACGGGCAAGGCAACAAAGGCCTGCCCGGGCTGGTCGTCGGCGCCATTGGCGTGGTCTTCGGCGACATCGGCACCAGCCCGCTGTACACGTTGAAGGAAGCCTTCTCGCCGCACTTCGGCCTGGTCGGCAACCACGACACCATCCTGGGCATCCTCTCGCTGGTGTTCTGGGCGCTGGTGGTGGTCGTGACCTTGAAGTACGTCACCATCATCATGCGGGCGGACAACGACGGCGAGGGCGGCATCATGGCCCTGATGACCCTGGCCCAGCGCACCCTGCCCAAGGGCGGGCAGTCGGCCTACGTGGTGGGCATCCTCGGCATCTTCGGCGCCTCGCTGTTCTTCGGCGATGGCGTGATCACCCCGGCCATCTCCGTGCTGGGCGCGGTGGAGGGCCTGGAGGTGGCTGCACCGGCGCTGCACAGCTGGATCGTGCCGATCACCGTGGCCATCCTGGTGCTGGTGTTCGCCGCACAGCGCTTCGGCACCGAGAAGATCGGCAAGGCCTTTGGCCCGATCTGCATCCTGTGGTTCCTCTCGCTGGGCGCCATCGGCGTCTGGAACATCCTGCGCGACCCGGAGGTGCTCAAGGCCTTCAACCCGGTGTGGGGCTTCAACTTCTTCGTGACCCATGGCTGGCACTCGGTGCTGATCCTGGGCGCGGTGGTGCTGGCCGTGACCGGCGGCGAGGCGCTGTATGCGGACATGGGCCATTTCGGCGCCCGGCCGATCCGCTATGGCTGGTACATCATGGTGCTGCCGTGCCTGATGCTGAATTACCTGGGGCAGGGCGCGCTAGTGCTGGAGAACCCGGCCGCGGTGCGCAACCCCTTCTATGAAGCCGTGCCGGAGTGGGCGCTGTACCCGATGATCATCCTGGCCACCATGGCCGCGGTGATCGCCTCGCAGGCGGTGATCACCGGTGCCTACTCGGTGGCCCGCCAGGCCATGCAGCTGGGCTATATCCCGCGCATGACGGTCAAGCACACCTCGCACGACACCATCGGCCAGATCTATGTGCCGGGGGTGAACTGGATGCTGATGCTGGCCGTGCTGGCGGTGGTGCTGGCCTTCGGCAGCTCGACACGGTTGGCCACGGCCTATGGCATCTCGGTGTCGGCGACGATGCTGATCGACACCCTGCTGCTGGCGCTGGTGGCGCGTGCGCTGTGGCCCAAGTGGCGCACCTGGGTACTGCCGCTGTGCGTGCTGTTCTTCATCGTCGACCTGGGCTTCGTGATTGCCAATGGCGCCAAGTTCTTCGATGGCGCCTGGTTCCCGCTGGCCCTGGGTGTGGTGGTGTTCACCCTGCTGCGCACCTGGCGCCGCGGCCGCGAGTTGCTGGGCACGGAGATCCGCAAGGACGGCATCGGCCTGGACAGCTTCCTGCCCGGGCTGATGCTGGCCCCGCCGGTGCGCGTGCCCGGCACGGCGGTGTTCCTGACCGCCCAGACCGGCATGGTGCCGCACGCGCTGCTGCACAACCTCAAGCACAACAAGGTGCTGCACGAGCGCAACGTGTTCCTGACCGTGGACACGCTGCCGCTGCCGTACGCGCCTGCCGACAAACGCCTGAAGATCGAGGAGATCGGCGACGAGTTCTACCGCGTCATCGTCAAGTTCGGCTTCATGGAAACCCCCGACGTGCCGCTGGCGTTGATGCGTTCCTGCGACAAGGGCGGGCCGTACTTCGACCCGATGGACACCACCTTCTTCGCCAGCCGCGAGACCATCGTGGCCAGCGCCCACCGCGGCATGCCGATCTGGCGCGACAAGCTCTTCGCTGCCATGCACCGCAACGCCGCCCCGGCGACCGGCTTCTTCCGCATCCCCGGTAACCGGCTGGTGGAGCTGGGGGCGCAGGTGGAGATCTGAGGGCGAGGAGTGAGTGGAGAGGAGTGAGGAGTGAGGGGAAGCATGCCTTCGCTCTTGCTCACTCCTCACTCCTCTCCACTCACTCCTCGCCTTACCATAGCCGCATGACCCAGGACCGCCTCATCGCCGCTGCCGCCACCCGTGAGGACGACGCGGTGGATGCCAGCATCCGCCCGCAGCGACTGGCCGACTATCTCGGCCAGCAGCCGGTGCGTGAGCAGATGGAGATCTACATCCAGGCGGCCAAGGGCCGCGGCGAGTCGCTGGACCACGTGCTGATCTTCGGGCCGCCCGGCCTGGGCAAGACCACGCTGAGCCATGTCATCGCCAACGAGCTGGGGGTCAATCTGCGGGTGACTTCGGGCCCAGTGATCGAAAAGGCCGGGGACCTGGCCGCGCTGCTGACCAACCTGCAGCCGCACGATGTGTTGTTCATCGACGAGATCCATCGCCTCTCGCCGGTCGTGGAAGAAGTGCTGTATCCGGCGATGGAGGACTTCCAGATCGACATCATGATCGGCGAGGGCCCGGCGGCCCGCTCGATCAAGCTCGACCTGCCGCCGTTCACCCTGATCGGCGCCACCACCCGCGCCGGCCTGCTGACCGCGCCGCTGCGCGACCGCTTCGGCATCGTCCAGCGGCTGGAGTTCTACTCGCCGGAGGAGTTGACCCGCATCGTGCAGCGCTCGGCCAAGATCCTGGCCATGGAATGCGAGCCGGCCGGCGCGGCGGAGATCGCCAGGCGCTCGCGCGGCACGCCGCGCATCGCCAACCGCCTGCTGCGCCGGGTGCGCGACTTCGCCCAGGTCAAGGCCGGTGGCCGCATCGACCGCGAGGTGGCCGATGCGGCCATGCGCATGCTCAAGGTCGATCCGGAGGGCTTCGACGAGCTGGACCGGCGCATGCTGCGGGTCATCGTCGACAGCTTCGACGGCGGCCCGGTGGGCGTGGAATCGCTGGCCGCCGCGCTCAGCGAGGAGCGTGGCACCCTGGAGGACGTGATCGAGCCCTACCTGATCCAGCAAGGCTTCCTGATCCGCACCGCACGCGGCCGCATGGCCACCCAGCGCGCCTACCGTCACCTGGGCCTGAAGCCGCGCGCTGGCAGTCCAGACCTGTTCGAGGATGTCGAAGATGCCGGTTGATGCCATGTTCAGTTGGCCGACACGCGTCTATTGGGAAGATACCGATGCTGGCGGGGTGGTCTACCACGCGCAGTACGTGGCGTTCCTGGAGCGCGCGCGTAGCGAGTGGGTCCGTGCATTGGGGTATAGCCAGGAAACGCTGCGGCTGGAGCAGGACCTGGTGTTCGCCGTGCGCGCCATGCAGCTGGACTTCCTGCGCCCGGCGCGCCTGGACGACCTGCTGCAGGTGTCGGTGCAGGTGCGCCAGTGCCGGCGGGCCAGCGTGATCTTCGACCAGGCCGTCACCCGGGGCGAGGAGACACTGCTCAAGGCGCAGGTGCGGGTGGCCTCGCTGAGCGCCGCGTTCCGCCCGGTGGCCTTGTCCGACGCGCTGTACGACACCTTCAAATCGCTCGAAATCCCCTCCACACCCTGACACGAAGCACCGAGGTAACGACGGATGATTGGAATGCTCCTGGCCCTGCAGGACACCGTAGTGCAAGCCCTGCCCGAGGAGACGGTCAATGCTGCACAGCAGGCGACCGCCGCCACCGCGCAGACCAGCATCAACTACCTGGAGCTGCTGCTCAAGGCCAGCCTGCCGGTCAAGATCATCGTGTTGCTGCTGCTGGTCGGCTCGCTGGTCAGCTGGGTGATCATTTTCCGCAAGGCCGGCGTGTTCAAGCGCGCCAACCGCGACGCCGACGAGTTCGAGAGCCGCTTCTGGTCCGGCGCGGACCTCAACAAGCTGTATTCGGCGGCCACCGACCGCAACCGCGTGGTGACCGGCCTGGAGGCGATCTTCGAAGCCGGCTTCCGCGAGTTCACCCGCCTGCGCGACAAGCGCCGGGTCGACCCGCGCGTGCAGCTGGAAGGCGCCCAGCGCGCGATGCGCGCCACCTACGCGCGTGAAGTGGACCAGCTGGAGCGCAACCTGGAGCTGCTGGCCAACATCGGCTCGACCGCCCCCTACGTGGGCCTGGTCGGCACCGTGTTCGGCATCATGGTCACCATGCACGACATGCTCAACAGCGGCGAGCAGGCGGGCATCGCCGCGGTCGCGCCGGGCATTTCCGAAGCCCTGTTCGCCACCGCCATCGGCCTGTTCGTGGCGATCCCGGCAGTGTGGGCCTACAACCGCTTCACCACCCGCGTGGAGCGCATCTCGGTGCGCTACGAAACCTTCGCCGAGGAGTTCAGCTCCATCCTCCAGCGCCAGGGCGGCGAGGAATAAGGAAAGACACCCATGGCCGGTGCCATCTCGCGCCTTCGCAAGCGCCGCAAGCTCAAGTCCGAAATCAACGTCGTGCCGTACATCGACGTCATGCTGGTGCTGCTGATCATCTTCATGGTGACCGCGCCGATGCTGACGCTGGCGGTGAACGTGGACCTGCCCAAATCCAACGCGCGCTCGGTGGAAAGCAAGGCCGATCCCATCATCGTCACCGTCGACCAGGACGGGCGCTTCTTCCTCAAGCTCAAGGATGCGGAAATCCAGGAGTACTCCAAGGAAGAGCTGCAGGCGCGCCTGAAGGCTTTCGTCGAGCAGAACAAGGACGTGCCGGTGTTCCTGGGCGCCTCGGGCGAGACCAGCTACCAGCGCGTGGTGGAAGCCACCGACCTGGTCGCCGGTGCTGGCGTGACCAAGGTCGGCCTGATGAGCAAGCCCGGTGGCAATGCACGCTGACGTCTCCCGCTACGGCGACCGCGATCCGCGCGACAGGCTGGGCCCGGCCGTGGGCCTGGCCATCGGCGTGCATGTCCTGCTGCTGCTGATCATCATCCTGTCCTCCTGGTTCCATTGGGACAGCGAACAGGCCGAGGCCGCGGCCGGCTCGCCCGCGGTGGAAGCGTCCCTGGAGATGTCCGCCGCCGATGCGCGCGCGGTGCAGCGCGCGGTGCAGGAAGCCTCCAAGGTGCCGCCCAAGCCCGAGCCCGATCCGCAGCCGGTCACCCAGGTGGCCGAGGAAGAAACCGTGCCGCCGCCGCAGCCCCTGCCCGAGCCGCGTCCGCAGGATTCGCCGGTGCCGCAGCAGCAGGTGGCGCAGGAGCGTATCCCCGACCCGGACACCGAGGCGCAGGAGGCGGCCAGCCGCCTGGCCATCGCCCAGGAAAAGGCCGAGAAGGAACAGGAAGAGAAACGTCGCCAGGAGCAGATCGACCTGACCGAGCGCAAGCGCCAGGAAGAGGCCGAGCGCGTGCAACGCCTGGCCAAGCAGCAGGAAGAGGACGACCGCCAGAAGAAGCTGGCCGAAATCCGCAAGGCGCGCGCGCAGGCCGCGCGCGAGGCCGACCTGGCCGAGCAGAAACTGCGCCAGCTCACCGACGCGCGCGCGCGCACCGCCAGCCAGCAGGCCGCGGCCAGCAGCGCACAGGCAGCCACCGCCGCACCGCAGACCGGCCAGAACGGCACCGACGACAGCCTGCGCGCCAAGTACGCCGCGGCGATCCAGCAGGCGGTGCTACAGCAGTGGCGCCGTCCGGATTCGGTGGCGCTGGGGACCCGGTGCCGGGTGAGCATCACCCAGCTGCCGGGCGGGGAGGTGATCAAGGCCGAAGTCCAGCCGGGCTGCCCGATGGACCAGGCGGGCCAGGATTCGCTGGAGCGCGCCGTCCTCGCCGCCCAGCCGCTGCCTTATCGCGGGTTCGAGACGGTCTTCACGCGCCAGCTCAACTTCAACTTCGAGGCCAGGGATCGGTAGTTCACGTCGCTTTTCGTTCACGATTGCGAAAGTGTTCATCCTTGCCTTGTTATCCCTTCCGCACCCTTGAATCCGCGCACCAGACCCATGAAGAAACTGCCGATCTGGCTGGCATCTCTCGTTGCCCTCCTGCTTCCCCTCCTCGCCTCGGCCCAGCAACAGGGACTGGAAATCGACATTGTCGGCGGCAGCGCCTCGGCCACGCCGATCACCGTGGTGCCGATGCCGTACCAGGGCTCGGGCACGGCCCCGACCACCGATGTGGCGCAGGTGGTGCGCGCGGACCTGGACCGCTCCGGTACCTTCCGCACCCTGGCCGAGTCGGCCATCGTCGAAAAGCCGGTGCGGGGCAGTGAGATCCAGTTTCCGACCTGGCGTGCGCTGAAGCAGGACTACATCGTGGTCGGCCGTGTGCTCGACGGCGGTGCCGGCGCCTATCGCGTGGAGTACGAGCTCTACGACGTGGCCAAGGGCGAGCGCATGCTGGGCCTGGCCATGACCGCGCGTTCCAGCGCCATGCGCGATGTCGCCCACCAGATGGCCGACGCCATCTACGAGAAGATCACCGGCATCCGCGGCGCGTTCTGGACGCGCATCGCCTATGTGACCCAGACCGGTCTGGGCAACAGCGCCCGCTACGCGCTGATGGTGGCCGACTCCGACGGCTTCAACCCACAGACCGTGGTGCGCTCGGCCGAGCCGCTGCTGTCGCCTTCGTGGAGCCCGGATGGCCGCAAGCTGGCCTACGTGAGCTTCGAGAGCGGCAACTCCTCGATCTACATCCAGGACATCGCCACCGGTGGACGCGAGCACGTGGCCAGCTTCCGCGGCATCAATGGCGCCCCGGCGTTCTCGCCCGATGGCCGCAAGCTGGCGCTGACGCTTTCGCGCAGCGGCAACCCGGAGATCTACGTGATGGACCTGGGCAGCAAGGCGCTGACCCAGATCACCAATCAGTACGGCATCGATACCGAGCCGACCTGGAGCGCTGACGGTTCCTCCATCTATTTCACCTCCGACCGCGGTGGCCGCCCGCAGATCTACAAGGCGCCGGCTACCGGCGGCAGCGCCAGCCGTGTGACCTTCCAGGGCAGCTACAACGCCACGGCCACCGTCTCCTACGACGACAAGAAGATCGCCGTCGCCCAGGGCAGCGGCAACACTTACCGGATTGCAATGATGGACAGCAGCCTGGGTTCGCCGCGCTGGAGCACGCTCTCGCCGGGCTCTTTGGATGAGTCGCCCAGCTTCGCGCCCAATGCCAGCATGATCCTCTACGCCGCACGCGAAGGCCGTCGTGGCGTGCTGTATGCCGTCTCCGCCGATGCGCGGGTGCGCCAGCGCCTGGTGCTGGCCGACGGCGACGTTCGGGAGCCGGCCTGGTCCCCCTATCGGACCCAGACCCCCGCGAGCACTACTCCCTAAGCTTAATTAAGGGTTAAAATCCCGCTGCTGTTTGATTCATACACCGCACCGAGTCTTTTCTTTCAGGAAATCTCATGAACACCACCACCCGCGTCGTCATGTTGTCGCTTCTTTCTGTGGCCGTGCTGGCCGGCTGCAAGAAGCAGGTCAAGGAAACCGCACCTGCTGAAACCACCCCGCCGCCGGCTGCCCCGGCTCCGGCCCCGACCTCCGGCCTGTACGGCCCGAGCGATCTGGACACCGATGCCTGCCTGCGCCAGCGCGTGGTCTACTTCGATCTGGACCAGGACGCCCTGAAGCCGGAGTTCCAGGCCATCATGTCCTGCCACGCCAAGTACCTGCGCGACCGTCCGTCCTCGCGCATCACCCTGGAAGGCAACGCTGACGAGCGCGGTTCGCGCGAGTACAACGTCGGCCTGGGCGAGCGTCGCGGCAACGCCGTTTCCTCGGCCCTGCAGGCCAGCGGTGGTTCGGCCAGCCAGCTGACCGTGGTGTCCTACGGCGAAGAGCGTCCGGTCTGCACCGAGTCCAACGAGGACTGCTGGGCCCAGAACCGTCGCGTGGAAATCGTCTACACCGCCAAGTAATCGGCGTTGATGATGAGCGCCATGCGTTTGAAAGGTCTCATCCTGACCGTCGCGGCGACCCTGGGGGTCGCCGCGCCGGCTTTGGCGCAACGCCAGAGTCTGGCCGATCGCGTCGCGGCGCTGGAGTCGCAGGCGCAGGCCAATCAGGGCAATACCGTGCTGCTCAACCAGCTGGATCAGCTCCGCAACGAGGTCACCTCGCTGCGCGGCACGATCGAGCAGTTGCAGAACGAGAACGAACAACTCAAGCAGCGTGCGCGTGACCAGTACCTGGACCTCGACGGCCGGATCGGACGTCTTGAGGGTGGGGCTGCCGGCGCACCTGCCGCGCCGGCAGGGAACACCCCGCCGATCGCACCGCCTTCAGCGTCGAACCCGCCGCCGGCCGGCGCGACCGCGCCCGAGCGCGCCCCTGCCGTGCATGGGGACCCGGGTGTCATGGCCCAGGCCGCCGACGAGCGTACTGCCTACAACGTGGCCTTCGATGCGCTGAAGGGCGGCAAGTACGCCGATGCGGCGAACCTGTTCACCAGTTTCCTTGAGTTGTATCCCAGTGGCGTCTACGCGCCCAACGCCATGTACTGGCTGGGTGAGAGCTACTACGTGACCCAGAACTACGAGATGGCCGCCCAGCAGTTCCGCGGCCTGCTCGGTCAGTACCCGACACACGACAAGGCCCCGGGCGCGATGTTGAAGCTCGGCCTGGCGCAGTACGGCCTTGGCCAGGTGCAGCAGGCCGAGGGCACCTTGAAGGACGTGATCGGCAAGTATCCCAACAGCGACGTGGCGCGTACCGCCAACGACCGCCTGCGCTCGATCCAGCTCGGCCAGCTGCGCTAAGCATCACGCCACCAGGCGCGCCGCGCGCCGGTGCGACAATCGACGCAAGACCCCCAAGCCACTGCAGCGTCGCCGCCGCGGTGGCCTGTCATTTTCCAGAACCGATGAACGCCGCCGCCATCCCCAGCGAGATCGTCCAGTCCCCCCTGGACCGCCTGAAGATCACCGAGATCTTCCTGTCCCTGCAGGGAGAGGCCGACGCGGCCGGCTGGCCCACCGTGTTCGTGCGCCTGACCGGCTGCCCGCTGCGCTGCCAGTACTGCGATACCGCCTACGCCTTCCACGGCGGCACCTGGTGGGAGATCGAGGACATCCTGGCAGAGGTCGCCCGCCACGGCGTGCGGCATGTGTGCGTCACCGGCGGCGAGCCACTGGCGCAGAAGCGCTGCATCGGCCTGTTGCAGCGCCTGTGCGATGCCGGGCTGGATGTGTCGCTGGAGACGTCCGGCGCGCTGGACATCGGCGCGGTGGACCCGCGGGTGTCGCGGGTGCTGGACATCAAGACCCCGGGTTCGGCCGAGGAGCACCGCAACCGCTGGGAGAACCTGCCGTTGCTGACCGCGCGCGACCAGGTCAAGTTCGTGCTGTGCAGCCGGGCCGACTACGAATGGGCGCGCGAACTCGTCCTGCGCGAGGCCCTGCACCAGCGCTGCATGGTGCTGTTCTCGCCGAGCAAGAGCGAGGTCACCCCGCGCGAGCTGGCCGACTGGATCGTCGCCGACCGCCTGCCGGTGCGCTTCCAGATGCAGTTGCACAAGCTGCTGTGGAACGACGAGCCGGGCCGATAGCCCCGCCGAAACCGCGCCACGCCGCTACGCTATGCAGTCCCCGGCCTGTCCCGCCGGCAAGAAGAGTCACACCATGAAGAAAGCAGTTGTCCTCGTCTCCGGCGGCATGGATTCGGCCGTCGTCCTGGCCATGGCCCGCGAGCAGGGTTTCACGCCGTACGCGCTGAGCGTCAGCTACGGCCAGCGCCATACCTCCGAACTGGACGCCGCCGCGCGCGTGGCGCAGACCCAGCACGCGGCCGCGCACAAGACGGTCAACGTCGACCTGCGCAGCATCGGCGGCTCGGCGCTGACCGATGACATCGACGTGCCCGAATCCGGAGGGGCGGGCATCCCCGTGACCTACGTGCCCGCACGCAACACGGTCATGCTGTCCGTGGCGCTGGGCTGGGCCGAGGTGCTGGGCGCGGCCGACATCTTCTGCGGCGTCAATGCCGTGGATTACTCCGGCTATCCCGACTGCCGCCCCGAATTCATTGCCGCCTTCCAGGCGCTGGCCAACCTGGCGACCAAGGCTGGCGTGGAAGGCGCCGGGCTGCGCGTGCATGCGCCGCTGCAGTTCCTCAGCAAGGCCGACATCGTGCGCCAAGGCGTCCGCCTGGGCGTGGATTTCGCCGAGACCGTGTCGTGCTACAGCGCCGACGCGCAGGGGCGCGCCTGCGGACACTGCGACGCATGCACGCTGCGCAGGGCCGGCTTCATCGATGCCGGCGTGGCCGACCCCACCCGCTACACGTGAAGCCTGGCGCGCATTGCGCTAGAATGCCGGCCCGGCGCAACGCCGGCCGGTGACGCAACCGGGCCGTTAGCTCAGTCGGTAGAGCAGAAGACTTTTAATCTTTTGGTCGATGGTTCGAATCCATCACGGCCCACCATCGCCACCCGGTTTCCGGGCTTGACCCGGACACAGAGCATCGGCGCGCGCATGTCCCGTTGATTTCACGGGTCCTCACAGGACTTCACCGGAAGCTATCCGCGAGCGATGTGGATCCTGGGAACGGCTGTGAAGCGCAAAGTCGGCGACTGCACCATCGAGACGACCTATGCGGTGGATCACGCCATCGATGGGATCGTCGGTGTACTGCAGGTATATGGACCGACGGGGCTGTTGCTCAGTAGCCAGGTAGTCACGCGTGCTTTGAGAGAGGTGGAGCTGGTGGACGAACAGCTGCGCCGCCGTCTGGAGGCGGTGGTGGGCGTGGATGCACAGGGGCAGCTGAGTTTTCGTTCACGACCCGACTGATCTTTCGGTCGTCTGTACCGGCTGGACCGCGGCGTTAGCCCACCGCGTGTCCTTCATCGCGAGAGGCCTGAGGGTTACCAGCCGAACGGCGGCGGGGCGGGGTAGCCGTATGGCGAGCCATAAGGACCAGGACCGAAGTAGCCGGGGCCGTCGTACTGGCTGACGCTGATGCTGACGCCGACCTTCTTGTCCTTGTTCTCGCCGTAGGCCTTGGTGATATTGAGGTTGGCGGCGTTGAAGTTGCTGTTGCCGCCACGCGAGCTGTAGCCGATACCGGTGGTGAAGCTGCCGTGGATCTGCGCCTTGTCCGGATCGATGCCGTCCTCGCGCGCGCCCGGGTCGGGCAGGCGGGGGCCGGATTTGTCGCCGTAATAGGTTCCCGGCGGATCGGCGGTGAAAGGAGACGGGGTGTTCTCCTTGGGCAGCGTCAGATCCAGTTCGCGCGCCGTGTCCTGCGCCCAGGCAGTGCCGGCAAGCAGCAGGAAGGGAATCACCAGCAGGGCTTTCATGTGGACTCCGGGCGGCACGGGCAAGGCGACAACGCTAGCAACCGGCATTTGAATCGCCGCTGCATATGTCGGTGCCAGTGTGCGCCAGCGCATGGCGGCGCGCGTGAACTTTCCGTCAGCCGGCTTGCTGGACCACGTCGATCACCGCCTCGCCGTAGCGCTCGAGCTTGCTGCCGCCGATGCCGCCCAGCCGCCCCAGGCTGCGCAGGTCCTGCGGGCGCTGTTCGGCGATGGTGCGTAGGGTGCTGTCGTGGAAAATCACGTAGGCCGGCACGTTCTGTTCCTTGGCCAGGCGCCCGCGCAGCTCGCGCAGGGCCTGGAACAGGCCCATGTCCTGCGGGGCGACGACGATGCTGCCCGGCGCGTCGCGCTCGCGGCGGGTCGTGGGCTGTTCGCGGCGCAGCATCAGCTTCTGCCCGCCGGTCAGCACCGCGCGGCTGGCGGGGGTGAGGTGCAGGCTGCCGTAGCCATCGCCATCGACCTGCAGCAGCCCGCCGGCCACCAGCTGACGAAACACGCTGCGCCAGGTCTTGGCATCCAGGTCCTTGCCCACGCCATAGGTGGACAGGTGGTCATGGCCCAGCTGCTTGACGCGCTCGGTCTCCCCGCCGCGCAGCACGTCGATCAGGTGGGTGACGCCGTAGCGCTGCCCGCTGCGGTACACGCAGCTCAGCGCCTTCTGCGCGGCGACGGTGGCGTCCCAGCCGGTGACCGGATGCAGGCAGTTGTCGCAATTGCCGCAGGCCGTGGCGTAGACCTCGCCGAAGCCAGCCAGCAGTACCTGGCGCCGGCATTGCATGGTTTCGCAGTAGCCCAGCAATTGGTCCAGCTTGCGGTGCTCAAGGCGCTTGCGTTCTTCGCCGGAGTCGGACTGCTCGATCATCTGCTTGAGCAGCACCACATCGCCCAGGCCGTAGCAGAGCCAGGCCTGGGCCGGCTCGCCATCGCGGCCGGCGCGGCCGGTTTCCTGGTAGTAGCCCTCCAGCGACTTGGGCAGGTCCATGTGCGCCACGAAGCGCACGTCCGGCTTGTCGATGCCCATGCCGAAGGCGATGGTGGCGCACATGACGATGCCGTCCTCGCGCAGGAAGCGACGCTGGTTGTCCGCGCGCACCGACGCGTCCAGGCCGGCGTGATAGGGCAGGGCGTTGTAGCCGCGTTCGCTCAGGAACTGGGCCGTCTCCTCGACCTTGCGCCGCGACATGCAATAGACGATGCCGGCTTGACTGCGGTGCGCATCCAGGAAATCCACCAGCTGCCGGCGGGCGTTGTCCTTCTGCACCACGGTGTAGCGGATGTTGGGGCGGTCGAAGGAGCTGACGAACCACCGCGCATCCTCCAGCTGCAGTCGCTCGGCGATCTCGCGCTGGGTCGGCGGATCGGCCGTGGCGGTCAGGGCAATGCGCGGGATCTGCGGCCAGCGCTCGTGCAGGATCGTCAGCTGCCGGTATTCGGGGCGGAAATCGTGGCCCCATTGCGAGACGCAGTGGGCCTCGTCGATGGCGAACAGCGAGATCTCGGCCCGGTCCAGCAGCGCCAGGAAACGCGGGGTCAGCAGGCGCTCGGGGGCCACGTACAGCAGGTCCAGCTCGCCGTCCTGCAGGGCCCGCTGCACGCGCTCGGCCTCGGCGGCCTCCAGCGAGGAATTGAGGAACTCGGCGCGCACGCCCAGCTGGCGCAGGGCCTCGACCTGGTCCTGCATCAAGGCGATCAGGGGCGAGATGACGATGGCCGTGCCCTGGCGCAGCAGCGCCGGGACCTGGTAGCACAGCGACTTGCCGCCGCCGGTGGGCATGAGCACAAGGGCATCGCCGCCGCCGGCCACGTGCTCGACGATGGCGGCCTGTTCGCCGCGGAAACCGGCATGTCCGAAGACGCGTTGGAGGAGTTCGACGGCGCGTTGCTGCATGTGCACAGGATAGCCGCTGGCCGTCTCAACCCAAGTAGGGATCAACCCCGCATCCCCGTGGGAAACACCCCCAAACAACAACACCCAGCCGAAGCCGGGTGTTGTGTCGCAGGCACGATGTTTCAGACCAGGAGCCCCCTTAGTAAGGGGGCGCGCCGATAGGCGCGGGGATTGGAGATGCGAGGCGGGGCCCAGCATTTGCGTAGCGAATGCTGGGAGGCGTGCCTGCATCGCAGGCAACGGCGTCCGCTTACTGCAGCAGCGACCGCAACATCCAGGCGTACTTCTCGTGCGTCTGCAGGCGCTGGGTCATCAGGTCCTCGGTCGGGGCGTCGTCGGCCTCGTCGGCCGTGTCCAGCACCTGCCGCGCGGTGCGGCACACCGCCTCGTTGCCCACCACCAGCTGGCGCACCATCTCGCGCCAGTCGGCGCTGTCGGTCAGGCCGGGCTCCTCCTTGATGGAGGTCAGGCTGGAGAACTCGCGATAGGAGCCCGGCGCATTGAAGCCCAGGGCGCGGATGCGCTCGGCCACCTCGTCCAGGGCGCCCCATTGCTCGGTGTACTGGGTCTCGAACATCACGTGCAGCGAGTTGAACATCGCGCCGGTGACGTTCCAATGGAAGTTGTGGGTCTTCAGGTACAGCGTGTAGGCATCGGCCAGGAAGTGCGACAGGCCATCGGCAATCTTCTTGCGATCGCCCGGGGAGATCCCGATATCGATGTTGGGCGCGCTCGGCGCGGTCTGCGCCAGCGGGGTGGCCTTCTCGGGCTTCTTGGAGGGGGTCTTGGTCTTGGCCATGTCGGGCTCCTGGAGGGGATGCGTCACAATAACCAGCCTAGTGCAGCTTGTGTCATCGAAAGATTCACGCAGAACGATCCATGTCCTCTATCGAACCATCGAACGCTGAGCTGACGGCCGCCCGTCGGGCAATCGGCCAGGCCCTGACCCGCGATCAGGGGCGGCTGCACGGCCTGTGGTCGCGCTGGCGCGGCAAGCCTGACGATGCCGACTTGCAGGCGCGGTTCGCGCAGTCGCTGGCGGCCTCGCTGGCCGCGCGCGAGGCCAGGGCGGCGCAGATCCCGGCGGTAACCCTGGACCAGGCGCTGCCGATCGCGCGCGAGGGCGAGCGCATCGTCGCGTTGATCCGCCAGCACCAGGTGGTGGTGATCGCTGGCGAGACCGGTTCGGGCAAGACCACCCAGCTGCCCAAGCTATGCCTGGCGGCTGGGCGCGGAGTGGCCGGCATGATCGGCTGCACCCAGCCCCGGCGCATCGCCGCGCGTGCGGTGGCCCGGCGCGTAGCCGAGGAACTGCACACTCCGATCGGCCAGGCCGTGGGCTACCAGGTGCGCTTTTCCGACAACGTCGGCGAGCAGACCTGCATCAAGTTCATGACCGACGGCATCCTGCTGGCGGAAATCGCCAGCGACCGTTGGCTCTCGCGTTACGACACCATCATCGTCGACGAGGCGCACGAGCGCAGCCTGAACATCGACTTCCTGCTCGGCTATCTCAAGCAATTGCTGCCCAAGCGGCCGGAACTGAAGGTCATCGTGACCTCGGCCACCATCGATACCGCAAGGTTCGCCCAGCACTTCGATGGCGCGCCGGTGATCAGCGTGGAAGGGCGCACTTTTCCGGTGGAGGTGCGTTATCGGCCTTTGGATGAGCCGGAAGTGGGGAGTGGGGATTCGGGATTGGAAACGGCCGATGGTCGCCAGCGCTCGGCTGCTCGTGCTTCTGCCAATCCCGAATCCCGCACCCCCAATCCCGGCCTCAGCATCAACGAAGCCATCGTCGCGGCGGTGGACGAGATCACCCGCGCCGACCCGCGTGGGGACGTGCTGCTGTTCTTCCCGGGCGAGCGCGAGATTCGCGATGCCCACCAGGCGCTGGAGCGGCGCAAGTACCGCGAGACCGAAGTGCTGCCGCTGTACGCGCGCCTGTCGGCCAAGGACCAGGACGCGGTGTTCAACCCGGGCAGCAAGCGCCGGCTGGTGCTGGCCACCAATGTCGCAGAAACCTCGCTGACCGTCCCTCGGATACGCTACGTGGTCGATCCGGGTTATGCGCGGGTCAAGCGCTATTCGCCCAGGCAGAAGCTGGACCGCCTGCATATCGAACCGGTCTCGCAGGCCAGCGCCAACCAGCGCAAGGGGCGCTGCGGGCGCATCGCCGAGGGCATCTGCTACCGGCTGTATGCCGAGAGCGACTTCCAGTCGCGTCCGGAATTCACCGATCCGGAGATCCGGCGCTCGTCGCTGGCCGGGGTGATCCTGCGCATGCTGCAGCTGGGGCTGGGGCGCATCGAGGACTTCCCGTTCCTGGAGCCGCCGGACGAGCGCGCCGTGGCCGATGGCTGGCAGCAGCTGGTGGAACTGGGCGCGGTCAGCGAGCCGGACCACGGCCAGCGCAAGCTCACCGAGGTGGGACGCCAGATGGCGCGCCTGCCGGTGGACGTGAAGCTGGCGCGCATGCTGGTGGCCGCGCACAAGGCCGGCTGCCTGCGCCCGATGCTGGTGATCGCCGCCTTCCTGGGTATCCAGGACCCGCGCGAGCGCCCGCCGGAGGCGCGCGAAGCGGCCGACAATGCCCACGCCAGGTTCGCCGATGCGCGCTCGGAGTTCGTCGGCATCCTGCGGCTGTGGGAAGGCTATCGGCAGGCACATGAGGACCTGACCCAATCCAAGCTGCGTGGCTGGTGCGAACAGCATTTCCTGGGCTTCCTGCGCATGCGCGAATGGCGCGAGCTGCATCGCCAGCTGCAGGTGCTGTGCGAGGAACTGGGCTGGGCGCAGGAAGAAGCCGCCGCTTCGCTGCTGCCACTGTTGGCCGGATCGCCGCAGGGCGCGGCACCGGGCGAAGCCAAGCCGCAGCGGCCTCCGCGCGGTGAACTGCACCGGGCCGCGCGCCTGGCGCGCGAAGGGAAGTCGGCAGGAAAACCGGGGTCAGAGTCGACTTTTCCCGGAGATGCTGCGAGTACCGGCGGCAAGGAGAGAAAAGTCGACTCTGACCCCGGTTTTCCTCCCGGTTTTCCGGAGCGCGTCCGCGCCCAGGCCTATCAGTCGCTGCACCGCGCCATCCTGGTGGGCTTGCCCACGCAGGTCGGTCATCGCACCGAGAAGGGCGATTTCCTCGGCCCGCGCCAGCGGCGCTTCCTGCCGTTCCCGGGCTCGGCGCTGGCCAGGAAACCGCCCGCCTGGCTCCTCGCTGCCACCCTGCTGGATACCCAGAAGGTCTGGGGCCTGACCAACGCGTCCATCGAGCCGGACTGGGTGATTGCCGAGCTGCCGCACCTGCTGCTGCGCAGGCATTTCGATCCGCACTGGTCGCGCGCGCAGGGGCAGGTGCTGGCCTCGGAACAGATCAGCCTGTTCGGCCTGGTGCTGGCGCCGAAGAAGCCCGTGCACTACGGCCGCATCGCTCCGGCCGAGGCGCATGAGCTGTTCGTGCGCCAGGGCCTGGTGCCGGGCGAGATCAACACCCGGGCCACCTTCGTGGCCGACAACCAGAAGGTGCTGGCAGCCGCGCACGAGGAAGAAGCCAAGCTGCGCCGCGCGGGCATCGTCGCCGACGAGGACTGGCAGGCGCGCTGGTACCTGGACCGCATTCCCTCGGACATCCATTCGGCCGCCGGCCTGGATGCCTGGTGGAAAGCGCTGCCGGAGGACAAGCGGCGCGGCTTGCGCTGGTCGCTGAGTGACCTGCTGCCGGGCGAGGGCAGCGAGGAAGACCGCTATCCCAAGTACTTCCCGATGGGCGATGCGCGGCTGGCGCTGCACTACCGGTTCGAGCCGGGCGCGCCTGACGATGGCGTGACCCTGGACGTGCCGCTGCATCTGCTCAATGCGCTGGATCCGGCACGGCTGTCGTGGCTGGCGCCGGGCTTCGTCGCCGAGAAGGCCGCCGGCCTGATCCGCAGCCTGCCCAAGGCCTTGCGGCGCAACTACGTGCCGGCCCCGGATTTCGGACAGGCCTTCTACGAGGCGTTCAACGCGCCCTCGGCCGACGACCTGCGCGGGGAGCTGGCGCGCTTCCTGTCCAGGACCACCGGCACCCAGCTGTCGGCCCTGGAGTTCGACGAGCAGGCGCTGGAGCCGCACCTGCGCATGAACCTGCGCCTGCACGACGACCGCGGCCAGCCGCTGGCCGAGTCGCGCGACCTGGACGCGCTGCGCGCGCGTTTCGGCGAGCGTGCCGGCCACGCATTCGCCGCGCGCGCCGGCCGCGACATGGCGGCCGAGGGCCTGCACGCCTTTCCCGCCGTGGCGATCCCGCTGCAGGTGCCTGGCGAGGCCGGGGTGCCGGCGTATCCGGCGCTGGTGGATACCGGCGATGTGGCGGCCCTGCGCATCTTCGCCGACCGCAACCAGGCCCAGGCTTCGCATCCACGTGGCGTGCGTCGGCTGCTGGAGATCGCCCTGGCCGACAAGGTCAAGCAGGCGCGCAAGCAGCTGCCGGTCTCGCCCAAGACCGGGCTGCTGTACGCGGCGCTGGAATCGCAGGAGCGGCTGCGTGGCGACATCGTCGATGCGGCGTTGAATGCGGTGCTGGCCGACGGGCTGGAGCAGATCCGCGACCCGGGCAGCTTCGCCCAGCGACGCGACAGCGCCGGCAAGGCGCTGTTCAGCGAAGCGATGGAGCGGCTGAAGCTGGCAGAGGCCATCCTGGGCGCGGTGGCCGAACTCAAGCCCGAGCTGGAAGCCCCGTTGATGGGTTGGGCGCGCGGCAACCTGGACGACCTGGAGGCGCAGCTGGCCGCGCTGGTGCATCCGGGGTTCCTGCGGGAAACGCCGGCCGAGGCGCTGGCCCAGTTTCCGCGCTATCTCAAGGCGATGAAGCTACGCGCCGAGCGGGCCAAGCGCGATCCGGCGCGCGACCAGCAACGCATGCTGGAGCTGACCCCCTTCATCGAGGCGCTGGAGGAGGCAGCCCTGTTGGGCAAGCGCGATCAGCAGGCCTGGCAGGCGCTGCGCTGGGACTTGGAAGAGCTGCGTGTGTCGCTGTTCGCCCAGGAGCTGGGCGCACGCGGCGGCATCTCGCCGAAAAAGCTTGCCCAGCGGGTGGCGGCGCTACGTTGACCGGCGCGGGCCCACGCCCGCCGTTGGCCGCCCGAGCGTGGATGCAAGCGCGTCGTCCACCCGCCGCGTGGAGTGGAGTGGACACCGCGAAACGGCGTAGGGTGGACAACGCGAAGCTTGTCCACCTAGATCGCGCATGAAGGGTCGGCCCGGTCCTTTTGGCGTGGGGGAGGCAGGACCCGATGCCGGCCACGCCCGACCACCCTCTGGGCCGCCCGATGGTGGATGAAGGAGCGTCATCCACCCTACGACGTCGAGTGGACAACGCGAAGTTTGCCCGCCGAGGCCAAGCATGAGGCGTTGGCCCGGCGCCTCCGTCGTTGGGGCGGCGGGGCCCGTTGCCAGCGACGCCCGGCCCGCGCCAGGCCGCTCGCGGCTACTTGACGCGCTTGACCTTGGCCGAGGTGTTGTAGCCGTCGATGCGCATGTACCAGACGCTGCCGAGCACACCGGGCTTGATCGAGACCTCCGGCTCGCTGCGGCGCACGCCGGCCAGGCTGGCTGTGTCGGTCTGTTCCCATTCCTGGCCGTTGGCCAGCACGAAGCGACGACCCTTGCCGAAGCCGCGGAACTCGCCGACCAGGGTGGACTCGATTGGCTCGGTGCTGCCGAAGTCGAAGAAGCCGCGGTTCTTCTGGATGACTTCCTGGCGGCCTTCCTCGCGGGCGCGTTCAAGCGCATCGGCATCGCCAGCGGTCGCCGCCGCCGCGGTGCCAAGGGCTGGCGTGGGCGCCACCGTGGCCGCGGCGCCAGCAGGCGCCGGCGCTGAGCCCCGTGTATCCAGCCAGGCATTGAGCGCCGCCAACTCGGCGGCGCTGAGCCGCTCGAGGCCGGCGGCCTTGAACTCAGTCGCGCTCATCTGCTGCTTGAGGTCGGTCCCGCCGCCGGCCTGGGCCCAGGCGTGCAGTGGAAGGGCGAACAGGGCGATCACGAGCGCGCTGCGCAGAGACGACATGGGCTGTTTCCTTCGTGCTGAGGCCGTTAGTGTATTCGGTGAGGGCGTCGCCAATGCCGCCTCCCGTCCCCCAACGCTTTCCATGACGTCGATCGATTCACCTCTCGCATTGCTCGAACTGGCCCGACAGGGCGGCCTGCCGGCCGACCTGCACGCGGCCATGGGCGAGCGCATGGCCCAGGGCGATGTGCTGAGCGGTGCGCCGGACCCGCTGCGCGTGGTGGCCGGCACGCTGGACACCTTGCGCGGCCTGTCGGCCGATGGCGAGGTGGCCGCCGCGGCGCTGCTGTTCGCCTTGCCGGCGCTGCAGTCGGTGATGGACAAGCCGCGCATGGCGGCGCATCCGCAGGTGGCGGCGCTGCTGGATGGGCAGAACGCCGCCGCCCAGGTGTGGGCGCTGCACGCCGAGCAGGGCAACGCGCGCAACACTGAAGGCCTGCGCAGGCTGCTGCTGGCCATCGTGCAGGACCTGCGGGTGGTGCCGATCTTGCTGGCGCGGCAGCTGGCCAGGCTGCGCGCGGCCGAGCTGTATCCGCCGGAGCAGCGCGTGGCCCTGGCCAGGCTCACCCGCGACATCCACGGGCCGCTGGCCAACCGGCTGGGCATCTGGCAGCTCAAGTGGGAGCTGGAGGATCTGTCCTTCCGCTACCTGGAGCCGGAGACCTATCGCGCCATCGCCAAGCAGCTGGACGACAAGCGCACCGGTCGCGAGCAGTACATCGAGGCGGTCAAGGCCCAGCTGCGCGATGCGCTGGCCGGCCACGGCATCGCCGCGGAGATCAGCGGGCGGCCCAAGCACATCTACAGCATCTGGCGAAAGATGCAGCGCAAGCAGGTGCCGATCCAGGAGCTCTACGACCTGCGCGCGGTGCGGGTGGCAGTCAAGGATGTCGCCGCCTGCTATGCCGCGCTGGGCGTGGTCCACGCGCTGTGGCCGCCGATCCCCAGCGAGTTCGACGACTACATCGCCCGGCCCAAGGCCAACGACTATCGATCGCTGCACACGGCGGTGATCGGCCCGGAAGGTCGCACGCTGGAAGTGCAGATCCGCACCCACGAGATGCATGCCCAGGCCGAGCTCGGCGTGGCCGCGCACTGGCGCTACAAGGAAGGCGGCGGTGATGCGGCCTTCGACCGCAAGATCGCCTGGATGCGCCAGCTGCTGGAGCACACCGCCGAAGGCGAGAGCCTGTCCGGCGGGCTCAGTTCGGAACTGGCCGAGGAACGCATCTACACGCTGACGCCCAAGGGCGAGGTCATCGACCTGCCGCGCGGCGGCACGGTGCTGGATTTCGCCTACCACGTGCACACCATGGTCGGGCACCGCACGCGCGGGGCCAAGGTCAATGGCCGCATCGTGCCGCTGGGGTACCAACTGCGCAGCGGCGACCGGGTGGAGATCCTGACCGGCAAGGAGGCCGAGCCGCGGCGCGACTGGCTGCTGCCGGCCAACGGCTTCCTGGCCAGCGGGCGCTCGCGCGACAAGGTGCGCGGTTGGTTCCACAAGCTGGACCGCGCCCGCAACGTGCAGGCCGGCAAGGAGCTGCTGGACCGGGAACTGCGCCGGCTGGGCCTGCTCAACGCCGACATGGCCGGGGTGCTGAAGAAATTCCGCGCCGAGTCGCTGGAGGAGCTGTACATCCAGATCGCGCTGGGCGACACCGGGCCGAACCAGGTCTCGCGTGCACTGGCCGAGGAACAGCGCGCCGCGGCCGCGCCGGAGCCATCGGCCAATGCAGTGGCCGCCCCGCGCCCGCCGCGACACGGCGCCGCGCCCGCGCAAGCCTCGCGCTTTACCGTGCAGGGGGTGGGCAACCTGCTGGTGCAGATGGCCAGGTGCTGCCAGCCGGTGGCGGGCGAACCGATCTCCGGCTACCTGACCCAGACCCGCGGGGTGAGCGTGCACCGCAGCGATTGCGCCGCCTTCCGACGCCTGGCCGCACAGCATCCGCCGCGGGTGCTGCCGGTGGAGTGGGGCGTGGCCGGTGGCGGCTACGAGGTCGATGCCCATATCGACGCGGTGGACCGCAAGTGGTTGCTCAAGGACATCACCAACCTCATCGCGCAGGAGGATGCGCACGTGCTGTCGATCCAGAGCGACACCGCGCAGCGGCTGGGCCGGGTGCGCCTGCGCCTGCGACTGAAGGTGTCCGACTACGGCCAGCTCTCCAACCTGCTGGGCAAGCTCGACGCTCTGCCGGGGGTGGAGCATGCGCGCCGTTCAGGCTGAGCCTCTAAGCTGCCCCCCGTGAGCACACGCCGCCCGCCGGACCCCATGCAACGCATCGAGCCGCATCTCGGCGGCGAGCCCGACCCGGTGCGTGCGCCGATGGCCGCGCCCCCGCGCCCACCCCGGCCGCCGCGCAACCGCAATGGTTGGCCGGTCTTCCTGGGACTGCTGGCGGTGATCGCGGTCGTGGCCGGCGGGGCGGCACTGCTCGGACACGGCTGGCCCGGCACGCGCCTGCAGTCCCTGCTGGCGCAGGGCGATGCGGCGCTGGCCCAGGGCATGCTCGATGCCCCCGACGGCAGTGGCGCCCGACAGAAGTTCGAGGCGGCCCTGGCCCTGGACAGCGACCGCAGCGAGGCGCGTGACGGGCTGATGCGTACCGGCCTGGCGGCGCTGCAGCAGGCCCGCCAGGCCATGGCCGGCAACGACGTGGTGCTGGCGCGCCAGCGCCTGGAGCTGGCCGTGGCGCTGCAGGTGCCCAAGGCTGAGTCCGACGCGGTGGACCGGGAGCTGCGGCAGAAGGAAGCCCGCGGCACGGGCATCGAGGCGATCCTGGCCAAGGCCCGGCAAACCCGCGAGGCCGGCCGGCGCAGCGGCAACGAGGAGGCCGCGCTGACCCTGTATCAGCGGGTGCTGTCGCTGCAGCCGGACAACACCGAGGCGCTGGAGGCCCGCGAGGATCTGCTGGCGGGCGTCCTGGCACGGGTGCGCGCCAAGCTGCAGGCCGGCGACCTGGACCTGGCGACCACGGCGTTGGCGCGCGTGCGTCGCTTCGACCCTGGCCACGCCGACCTGCCGCAGGCTCAGGCCGAGTGGGAGCGTGCGGTGGATGCCTTGCGTGCACGCGCGGACACCTTGCTGACCGCCGGGGATCTGAACAATGCCGCCACCACCTACCAGCAGGTGCTGCGCTACCGGCCGGACGAGGCGCTCACGCGCTCGGCGCTGCAACGGGTGGCAGAAGCCCATGCCCTGCGCGCGCGCCGCGCCGCCGGCGACTTCCAGTTCGCCGATGCCGAGCAGGAACTGGCGCAGGCCAAGGCCATCGCCCCGGACTCGGCGGCCGTGCGCCAGGTCGAGGCGTCGCTGAGCCAGTCGCGCGATTCGATGGCGCGTTTGGGTCGGACCGGCGGCACGCCGCTGGGCCAGCAGCAGCGCGTGATCGACCATCTGGCGCAGATGCAGCAGGCCGCCGGCAAGGGCCAGTGGATCGAACCCCCGGGCGACAGCGCCTACGACCACCTGCGCGCCGCGCAGGCGATCGCGCCGGACGACCCGCGCGTGCGTCAGGCGGCCGCAAGCCTGGTCCCGGAAGTGCAGCGCTGCTTCGAAAACGAGCTCAGCGCCAATCGCATCGGCCGCGCCCGCGGCTGCCTGGACGCCTGGCAGGCCTTGGCGCGCGGCGATCAGCGGGTGCGCGATGGCCGCCGCCGCCTGGCCGCGCGCTGGATCGCGGTGGGCACCGAGCGCCTGGGCGCGGGCGATGTGCCCTTCGCCCTGCGCGCGGTCGGCGAGGCGCGCGGACTGGACCCGGCTGCCGCCGGTCTGGCCGACTTCGACGCGCGCGTACGCAGCGCACAGGTGGCGCCGTAGCGGGCGGCGGACGCGCAGGGCACGCCGCTATCATGGCCCGTCCTCGCTTGGCGCCTCTTTCGCATGTCGCTCGTCCTGACCGGAGCCACCAGCCAGATCGGCTTTTTCCTGCGACCACGGCTGGCGCAGCGCGGTATCGCGGTGGCCGCGATCAGTCGCCGGCCTGCGGCCGATGCATTGCCCAATGAGCGCTGGCTGCAGGCCGATCTGGCCGAAGGTCTGCCGCTGGCGCCGCTGTCAGAGTGCCGCACCCTGGTGAGCTTCGGGCCATTGGACGGGCTGGGCCGCTGGCTGCGCACGCAGTCGCAGCTGCCGTTCGCGCGCCTGATCGCCACCGGTTCGATGAGCGTGGAGAGCAAGGCCGATTCTCAGGATGCGGCCGAACGCGCGCTGGTGGCGCGGCTGCAGACTGCCGAGGCCGACATCCGCCAGGCCTGCGAGCGCCTGGGCATCGCCTGGACCCTGCTGCGGCCGACGCTGATTTACGGTGCCGGCCTGGACAAGAGCCTGACGCCGATCGCGCGGCGCGCGATGCGCACCCGCCTGTTTCCGATCCCCATGGCCCAGGGCCTGCGCCAGCCGGTGCATGCCGATGACATCGCCCAGGCCGTGGTCGCCGCCCTGGACGGGCGTGCCGACAACCTGGTGGTGCCGATCGGTGGCGGCGAACGCCTGCCGTACCAGCAGATGTTCGAGCGCGTGCGTGCCAGCCTGCCGGTGGCCACGCTGCCGGTGTTCGTGCCGCAGCTGGTGATGCAGGCGCTGACCCGGCTCAAGCCGGCCCTGCGCGGGCCGGTGTCGCGCCTGGACGCCGATCTCATCGCCGACAACACACGGCTGATCGAGCGGCTCGGCGTGCAGCCGCGCCGGTTTGCGCCGGTGTTCGCGTGACGCGCCGCCGGCGCGCCTGACTCAACCGCGCTGCAGCAAGGCCTGGCGCACCACCGCGCGCGCGGCGTCCAGCGAGAAATGCTGGCGTACGTTGTCCAGCCCGTGATGTGCAAGGCGCTGCCAGGTATCGGGATCGGCGTGCAGCCGCAGGACCGCATCGGCGAAGGACTGCGCATCGTCGGCGATGAGCACGTCGGTCTCGTGTTGCAGATGCATGCCTTCCACAGCCGTGGTCGTGGCCACCACCGGCAGGCCGTGGGCCATGGCCTGGTTGACCTTGCCCTTGACGCCCGCACCGAACCGCAGCGGGGCGATGGACACGCGCGCACGTCCCAGCAGCGGCTCCAGGTCGGGGACGTGGCCGTGGATGCGCACCCCCGCCCGTTGCCCGGCGCGCTTGAGCTCCTCGGGCGGATCCATGCCGACCACGTCCAGGGTGATGCCCGGTTCGCGCGCGTGAACCAGCGGCAGGACCGCGTCGATGAACCAGGCCATCGCATCGACATTGGGCGGGTGGTGGAAACCGCCGACGAACAGCAGGCCGTGGCGATCGGAGAACGGCACCTGCTGCTGGGTGATCCGGTGCAGGTTGGACAGCACCTGGACCGGCACGCCGGGCGCCTGGCGCGAGAGCTCCTCCTGTTCCATCGGGCTTACCACCAGGGTCAGGTCGGCCGCGTGCATGGCTGCAAGTTCGACCTTGCGCGTGGCCAGCGCCTGGCGTTCCAGGGCTGGGTCCTGGCGCATCCGCGCGCCCCGCAGTTCGCGCAGGTAGTGCAGGTCCACCGTATCGAAGACGAGCTTGGCCTGCGGGGCATGGCGCCTGGCCAGCGGCAGCAGCGCGTTGGCAGTGGCATGGCGGCACAGCACGATGCTGTCAAAGCGCGTGCCCTGCCGCTTGAGCAAGTCGGAAAATCCTGCGACCCAGGGCGCATGCCATACCTCCACACCTGAGGCCTGCAAGGCCTCGGTGTAGCCTGCGACATAGGCCAGGTCCAGTGGTGCGAAGCACACGTGCGCGCCTTCTTCCTGCAGCACCCGCATCAGGTTGACCAGCCTTAGCGATCCGGAATCCCGATCCGGGCAGGGCGTTTGCGTGTCGACGATCAACACCTGCTTGCGGTCGCGGTGCAGCGTCCGCGGCGAGGGCTCCACGCTGTTGGGGAGCTGATGGCTCAGCGCCTGGCGCCATTTCTCGGCGAAGATGCCCGCATTGCGGACCTGGTAGGCCTTCACTCCCGCGCCGGTGTCGGTGCCGGAGGTGACGCCTTCGCGATGGACCACGCGCGAGGCCGGCTGGTAGCGGACCTTGAGCCCGGCCTGGCGCACGGCAAAGGCCAGGTCGGTGTCCTCGTAGTACGCCGGCGCATAGCGCGTATCGAATCGGCCAAGCGTCTCGAACAGCTGCCGGCCAATGGCGATCGCCGCGCCCGAGCAGTAGTCCGCCTCGCGCATGTAGCTGAAGCGCGGGTCCTCCGGCGATGCGAACTTGCCGTAGTTCCATGCGCTTGCATCGGAGAACACCACGCCCCCGGCCTCCTGCAGGCGGCCGTCCGGATAGATCAGCTGCGCGCCGACCAGCCCGGTATCGGGGAAGGCGGTGAACGTGTCGAGCAGGGCGTCCAGCCAGCCCGGCTGCGGGATCGTGTCGTTGTTGAGGAAGACCAGGAACTGCCCGGTGGCCAGGGATGCGCCATCGTTGCAGGCCGCGATGAACCCGCCGTTCTGCGCGCGCAGGTGGTAGCGCAGGCCGTCGATGCGCGGCATGTACTGCGCGGTCTGATCCTTGGAGCCATCGTCGACCACGATGATCTCGATCGGCGCCTTTGGAGGATGGGCGGCCAGCGCGCGCAGGCAGTCCACCGTCATGTCCACCTGGCCGTAGACCGGGATGATCACGCTGGCTACCGGATGCGCCGAGCGGGGCACGGCGAACGGCGCGAAGGCCACAGGCGCCAGTGCGAACAGCTGGCGCTGGGGCGGGCGGCGGCTGAGCCGTTGGCGCAGGCGCAGGTGGATCCGGCGCAGGGTCGGGGCCAGGCCGCGGGTGCGCAGGCTGGTGCGGGCGCTCCGCCATGCAGATTGCAGGCCGCGCAACCGCACCCGGAACTCCTCGATCCACGTCCACATCTGCATGCGCTAAATCCCAACTCCAGCTGATCGGTGCGACGCCGGGACGGGTTTGCCGGACCGGTGTGCGCTAACCTTTTGTTTATCCATCCATTGTCTCATTCCCCGTGCCCCGAAAAGACTACGACGACGACACGTTCGACGAAGACGACGATGACAACGACGCGCAAAGCGCCTCGCGCAGCTGGCGTTCGCGACTGATCACGGCAGCGCTGGCCCTGGTGGGTTTGGGGCTGGGGTTCATGATTCCCTACGTGGCCTACCTCAACCATGAGGTGGGCGAGCGCTTCGGGGCGTTGCGCTGGCAGCTGCCGACCCGGGTCTATGCCCGTCCCCTGGACCTGGCGCCGGACGTGGCGATGGACGCGGCCACGCTCAAGACCGAGCTGGATGCGGCGTCCTACCGCGAGGACGAGCACGCCACCCTGCCGGGCACGTATCACCGCGAAGGCAGTCGCTATCTCATCTCCAGCCGTGGCTTCACCGACGTAGGTGGGGTCATCGCGCCCTCGCGCATCCAGGTCAGCCTGTCCGGCGGGCGTGTGGTGGCGGTGCGCGACCTGGTCCGTAACCGGCCGCTCAAGCAGGCGCGCCTGGACCCGGCGCGGATCGCCACGCTCTACGGCCAGAAGCAGGAAGAACGCCGGCTGGTGCGCCTGGAAGACGTGCCCGAGCTGCTGGTGACCGGCCTGCAGTCGGTGGAAGACCAGGATTTCGGCAGCCACATCGGCATCGATCCGGCCGGCATGGCGCGCGCCCTGTGGGAGTTCGTCAGCAGCGGCGGCAAGGTCAAGCAGGGCGCCAGCACGCTGACCCAGCAGCTGGCGCGCAGCGGGCTGCTGGGCATCGGCAAGGAACAGACCCCGGCCCGCAAGTTCAACGAGATCCTCTACGCGTTGATCCTGGAGGCGCGCTACGACAAGCGCACCATCCTGGAGGCGTATTTCAACCAGGTGTTCTGGGGCCAGCGCGGCAACCAGGCTATTCACGGCATCGCCGCGGCCTCCGAGTTCTGGTTCGGGCGCGATCTCAACAGCCTGACCACCGAGCAGATCGCCTTGCTGATCGGCATCGTCAAGGGGCCTTCGTACTACGACCCGCGGCGCTGGCCCGAGCGCGCGCTGGACCGACGCAACCTGGCGCTGCGGCGCATGCACGAGGCCGGGCTGATCGATGCGGCCGAGTTCAAGCGCGCCCTGGCCGCCCCGCTGGGGGTGCCGCGCGAGCCCGGGCTGGTGGCCGCTAACCGCTTCCCGGCCTATGTGGACCTGGTCCGCCGCCAGCTGGCGCGCGACTACCCGGAAAGCGCGCTGCAGGGCGCAGGCCTGAGCGTGATGACCGGCATGTCGCCCTCGGCGCAGGCCTATGCCGAAGGCGCGGTCACGCGCACGATCAAGGCGCTGGAGAACAAGCGGCGCCCGCCGCTGCAGGCCGGGCTGGTGCTGACCGACGTGCACAACGGCGACGTGCTGGCGGTGGTCGGCGACCGCAACGTCTCGGCGCAGGGCTTCAACCGCGCGGTGGAAGCGGCGCGTCCGGTCGGCTCGTTGCTCAAGCCCTTCGTCTACCTGTTGGCGTTGGCCCAGCCTGACAAGAATTCGCTGGCCACCTGGGTCGACGATTCGCCGGTGACCGTGCAGCTTGGCCGTGGCAAGCGCTGGAGCCCGGGCAACTCGGACAACCGCAGCCACGGCACCGTGCGACTGATCGATGCGCTGGCCCATTCCTACAACCAGGCCACCGTGCGCGTGGGCATGCAGGTCGATCCCAAGCGCATCGCCCAGTTGATCAAGGTGCTGGCCGGCATCCAGGCCGATCCCAACCCGGCGCTGATCCTGGGTTCGACCGACCAGAGCCCGTACGCGATGGCCCAGCTGTACCAGTTCCTTGCCTCTGGCGGCGAGATCCAGCCGCTGCATGCCGTGCGCGGCGTGATCGATCCGCAGGGTAAGGTGCTCAAGCGTTACGACACCGCGCCGGCCGATGCGCAGGAGGGCGATTCGGTGGCCGCGCATCTGGTCAGCGTGGCCATGCAGCGCGTGGTCACCGAGGGCACCGCACGCTCGCTGCTCAGCAGCGGGCTGGGCCGGCTGTCGCCGGCGGGCAAGACCGGCACCAGCAACGATGGTCGCGACAGCTGGTTCGCCGGTTTCACCGGCGATCACCTGGCCGTGGTGTGGATGGGCAACGACCAGAACGAGCAGACCGGCCTGTACGGCGCCACCGGCGCGATGCGGGTGTGGTCGGGCATCTTCACGCGACTTCCCAGCGCGCCGTTGAAAGTGTCGGACAAGGGCATGGACTGGCAGTGGGTGGTGGGCGACAACGCCACCGACGCCACCTGCGCCGGCGCCCGGCAGTTTCCGTTCGTGGCCGGCTACGCCCCGGCCTACAGCGCCTGCGTCGCCGAACCGCCGGCGCAAGAGGACAGTGGTGGTGGCTGGCGCAGCTGGTTCGGCCTGCCGCCGAAGAAGGACGACACCGAGCAGAGTGCTGCCGGATCCGCACAGGAGACACCGTAATGCGTCATACCCGCCTGACCCTGACCGCGCTGGCGTTCACCCTGGCGTTGTCGGCCTGCGTCACCGCGCCGCCGCAGCCGCCTGCGCCGGCCAAGCCGCAGGTCAGCCCGCAGGCGCGCCTGGAGGCGGTGAAAGCGGCCGGGCAGGGCAGCGATGAGCGCGAGCTCAACGTGCAGCCGCTGCGTGACCCTCAGGTCGAAGACCTGCGCGAGACGGCAGCGAACGCGCTGGCCAAGAACGACGCCAAGGCCGCCGCGCAGGTGCTGGACCAGGCCCTGGAGATCACGCCGGAAGACCCGGCCGTGCTGCAGGAACGCGCCGAGGTCGCGCTGCTGCTGGCCGATGACGCCCAGGCCGAGGCCTTCGCGCACAAGGCGATCCAGCTCGGCTCCAAGACCGGCCCGCTGTGCCGCCGCCACTGGGCCACCATCTGGCAGGCCCGCCTGGCCCGTGGCGACGAGGCCAACGCCGCCTCGGCGCAGACGCAGATCCAAAGCTGCACGGTGGCGGGGTTGAATCGGTACTAAGGGGCAGGAACGAGGAACGAGTGATGAGGAACGAGTGAAAGCGATGAACCCCGCTTTCACTCTTTCCTCGTTCCTCCAAACTCTTTCCTCGCTCTTAAAGTGGCACGTATCCCACTTCGTCTATGCCAGCCGACGAGCCCTTAGCGGGAGCTGGGCGCTGGCCGACGGGTCAACGCCTCCTCAGATCCAAAGCGACACGATGGCGGGTTTGAATCGCTGTTGGGGATGAGGAACAAGGAACGAGTGGAAAGCAGTGAACCCCACTTTCACTCGTTCCTCGTTCCTCCAAACTCTTTCCTCGCTCTTAAAGTGGCACGTATCCCACTTCGTCTATGCCAGCCGACGAGCCCTTAGCGGGAGCTGGGCGCTGGCCGACGGGTCAACGCCTCCTCAGATCCAAAGCGACACGATGGCGGGTTTGAATCGCTGTTGGGGATGAGGAACAAGGAACGAGTGGAAAGCAGTGAACTCCGCTTTTACTCGTTCCTCGTTCCTCTTAACTCGTTCCTCGCTCTTACAATGCCCCCATGTCCCGCCTCGCCTACGCCAGCCGACAAGCCCTGAGCGAGGGTGGGGCGCTGGCCGACCAGCTCGATGCCTTTGTCCCGCGCGCGGCGCAGCAGCACCTGGCCGAGGCGGTCGCAGATTGCCTGGAGTCGCGCGAAGTGCTGCTGGCCGAGGCAGGCACCGGCACCGGCAAGACCTTCGCCTATCTGGTGCCGGCGCTGCTGTCGGGCCTGAAGACCATCATCTCCACCGGCACCCGCGCGCTGCAGGACCAGCTGTATCACCGCGACCTGCCGCGCGTGCGCAAGGCCCTGGGCGTGGGACATTCCTCGGCCCTGCTCAAGGGGCGCGCCAACTACCTGTGCCGCTACCGCCTGGAGCAGGCCCGCGGCGAGCCGCAGTTCACCACGCGCGAGCAGGCCGGCCAGTTCCAGCGCATCGTGGCCTGGGGCGGGCGCACGCAGTACGGCGACATGGCCGAGCTGTCCTTCCTGCAGGAGGATTCGCCGCTGCTGCCGCGGGTGACCTCCACCGTGGATAACTGCCTGGGCAACGAGTGCCCGTTCTGGGCCGAATGCTTCGTGGTGCAGGCCCGGCAACGGGCGCAGGCGGCCGACGTGGTGGTGGTCAACCACCATCTGCTGCTGGCCGACCTGGCCCTGAAGCAGGAAGGCTTCGGCGAGATCCTGCCCGGGGCGCAAGCCTTCGTGATCGACGAGGCCCACCAGTTGCCCGAGCTGGCCGCCAACTTCTTCGGCGAGGGTTTCGGCATGCGCCCGCTGCAGGAGCTTGCGCGCGATGTGATGGAAGAGGCCCGCCACATCGCCGGCGGCCAGGCGACGCTGCAGGGCCCGGCCAGCGAGCTGGAGCAGGCCCTGCGCGACCTGCGCGCGGCGATGGAGGGCCTGCCCGCGCGCGGCACCCAGGACCGCGCCCTGGCGCAGGCGCCGGTGCGGCATGGCTTTGAGACCCTCATCGCGGCAATGGCCGGCCTGGCCGAGCCGCTGGCGAGCCTGGCCGATGCTTCGGTGGGCATGGACGCCTGCGCCGCGCGCCTGACCGAGTTCAGCGCGCGCCTGCTGCGCTGGCTGGGCGAGGATCAACCACTGCCGGATTTCGACGCCGAGCCGACCCCGGCCCCGCCGGACACCGACGTGGTCTGGTACGAGCTGACCCCGCGCGGCTTCCGCTGCCAGCGCACGCCGATGGATGTATCCGGCCCGCTGCGCGAGCACCGGCAGAAATCGCAGGCGGCCTGGGTGTTCACTTCGGCCACCCTGGCCGTCGGCCAGGGCTTTGACCACATCGCCCAGCGCCTGGGCCTGGACGACCCGCAGATCCTGCTGCAGCCCAGCCCCTTCGACTGGCCACGGCAGGCGCTGTGCTATCTGCCCACCGGCCTGCCGGACCCGAACGCGCGGGGCTTCGGCACCGCCCTGATCGCCGCGATCTACCCGGTGCTGCAGGCCTCACAGGGCCGCGCCTTCCTGCTGTTCGCCTCGCACCGCGCCCTGCGCGAGGCCGCCGAGACCCTGCGCGATGCGCCCTGGCCGCTGTTCGTGCAGGGCGAGGCGCCGCGCGCCACGCTGCTGCAGCGCTTCCGCGAGTCCGGCAACGGCGTGCTGCTGGGCTCGGCCTCGTTCCGCGAGGGCGTGGATGTGGCCGGCGATGCGCTGAGCGTGGTGGTCATCGACAAGCTGCCCTTCGCCGCGCCGGACGACCCGGTGTTCGAGGCGCGCCTGGAGGCGATCCGCCGCAGCGGCGGCAACCCTTTCCGCGACGAACAGCTGCCGCAGGCGGTGATCGCGCTCAAGCAGGGCGTGGGCCGGCTGATCCGCAGCGAGACCGATCGCGGCGTGCTGGTGTTGTGCGACCCGCGCCTGACCGGCAAATCCTACGGCCGGCTGTTCCTGGACTCGCTACCGCCGTTTGCCCGCACCCGCCAGGTGCAGGACGTGCAGCGCTTCTTCGGGGTCGAACCCCAGGCCGATGCCGTCGCACCCGACCCGCTACTGGATGCCTATGAAACTGCTCGCTTTTGAAACCTCCACCGAGGCCTGCTCGGTCGCCGTGTATCTGGATGGGCAGGTGCGCGAGCGCCATGACATCGCCCCGCGTCGGCATGCCGAGCTCGCGCTGCCGTGGGCCGACGCGCTGCTGGCCGAGGCCGGCCTGGCGCGCGCGCAGCTGGATGCCATTGCCGTCGGCCGCGGGCCTGGCGCCTTCACCGGCGTGCGCCTGGCCATCGCGCTGGCCCAGGGCGTGGCCCTGGCGCTGGATCGGCCGCTGATCGGCGTGTCCACGCTGGAGGTGCTGGCCTGTCGCGCCCCGACCGAGGCCACCCAGGTGCTGGCGGCGATCGATGCGCGCATGGGCGAGGTCTACGCGGCCGCTTTCCAGCGCGCGGGCCAGGGCTGGAGCGCGCTGGACGCCGAGCGCGTGTGCGCCCCGGAGGCGGTGGCCCTGCCTGCGCTGGCGGTTGCGGACTGGCACGGAGTCGGCACCGGCTTTGCGGCCCAGGATGGCGCCCTGGCCCGGCATCTGGACTGGCCGCCCGCGCGCCTGGACGCGGCCGCGCTTCCGCATGCGGGCGATCTGGCCCGCCTGGCGGCCGCCGCCTACGCGCAGGGCGCGCGCCCGGCCCCGGAAACCATCGAGCCGGCCTACCTGCGCAACAACGTGGCCCTGACCCTGGTCGAGCAACAGGCCGCGCGCGCGGCCAAGGGCGCTTAGGGCGTGACGCTGCTGCACCACGTCTCCCTGGGGGTTCGCGACCTGACGGTGTCCGGCGCCTTCTACGATGCGGCGCTGGGCGCATTGGGATACCGCCGGGTGTTCAGCGGTGAGGCCTCGATCGGCTACGGTCTGGTCGAGGGGCAGGACTGGCTGCTGTTGAATCTCGAGCCGGACCCGGCACCTTCCGGCCCAGGTTTCCACCTGGCGTTTGCCGCTCCCTCGCGGCCGGCCGTGGATGCGTTCCACGCCGATGCGCTGCGCGTGGGCGGCACCGACAACGGCTCGCCCGGCTGTCGGCCCGACTATGGCCCGGACTACTACGCGGCCTTTCTGGTGGATCCGGACGGCCACCGGATCGAGGCGGTCGTCAACGTGGCGCACGCAGGCTGACCGCACAGCGCGGGAGCCGACGCGGCGCGCTATTCGTCGCGCACTTCACCGCCGGGCAGGAACACCCAGGTGCGGGTGACGTGCAGGATGTCCACCTGCTCGGAGGTCTGGGGCAGCGGCGGGAAAGGTGCGGCCAGGCGCACGATGCGCAGGGCGGTCGAGTCCAGCAGCGGGATGCCGCTGGAGCGGATGATGCGGCTCTGCTCGACGCTGCCATCGCGGCGCACGGCCACGCTGATCACTACCTGCCCGGACAGCCGCTGCCGGCGCGCCTCGTCCGGGTAGTTGAGGTTGCCCACGCGCTCGGCGCGTTCCACCCAGGCGTGCAGGTAGTTGGCGTAGACGTATTCGCGGGTGCTGGCGGAGACGAACTTGCGCTTGGGCCGCTTGGCGTACAGCTCCGAGCGCAGGTGCACCTCGGCGGCCAGGCGGGCCATCTCCGCGTCGTGTTCGATCTTCTCCGCGCTGGGCTCGGGCAGCGGGTCTTCCTGCAGCGGGCGGGGCTGGGCCTGGGCGAGCGCGTCCAGTTGGTCGCGGCTGGTCACCACCCGCTCCTGCGGGGGCGGGGCCTGCGCGGGCGTCTGCGCCTGCAGCGGCAGCGGAGCCATGCCCGGGTCGGCCTTGGGCACGAAGCCGGCCTGCGCTTCGCGCGGACGCCGGGTCTGGTCCTGCTCGCCGCCGCCCTGCTGGTTGGCCGCGGCCAGGAAATCGGCTTGCTTCGGGGTCAGCGGCGTGCGCGTCTGGCTGAGGATCACATCCAGGGTCGGCACCATCGGCGCGGCGCCCTTGAGGGTGAAGCCCACGCCCAGGATCAGCAGGCCGTGCAGCACCAGCGACACCGCCAGCGCGATGCTCAGGCGCTGGTGCTCCCCGGCGCCTGGCGTGCGCAGCGAGGCCGCCGGCGGGCTCATGCCTGGGCGGCGAACTTGCGGTCGATGACGTCGAACAGCAGCCCGGCGATGTTCAGGCCGAACTGCGCGTCCAGCTCCCGCACACAGGTCGGGCTGGTGACGTTGACCTCTGTCAGGAAGTCGCCGATCACATCCAGGCCGACGAACAACATGCCCTTCTCCTTCATCAGCGGGCCGACCTGCTGGGCGATCCAGCGGTCGCGCTCGCTGATCGGGCGGCCTTCGCCACGCCCGCCCGCGGCCAGGTTGCCGCGGAACTCATCGCCCTGGGGAATGCGTGCCAGGCAATAGTCCACCGGCTCGCCGTCCACCAGCAGCACGCGCTTGTCGCCGGCGGTGATGTCCGGGATGAACTTCTGCGCCAGGGTCAGCTTGCGGCCGCCGTCGGTCAGGGTTTCCAGGATCACGTTGAGGTTGGGGTCGCCGGTGGCCGAGCGGAAGATCGAGCGCCCGCCCATGCCGTCCAGCGGCTTGAGCACGGCCTGGCCGTGCTCGGCCACGAAGGCCTTCAGGGCCTTGGCATCGCGACTGACCAGGGTCGGCGGGCAGCACTGCGGGAACAGCAGCGCGGCCAGCTTCTCGTTGTAGTCGCGCAGGCCCTGCGGGTCGTTGACGACCAGGGCGCCGGCCTGCTGCGCCAGCGCCAGCACCTGGGTGTCGTAGATGTACTCGGCGTCCACCGGCGGGTCCTTGCGCATCAGCACCACCTGGCCGGGGCCGAAATCCATCGCCTGCGGCTGGCCCAGGGTGAACCAGCTGTCCCCGTGGCCGGGCTTGACGTCCTGCACCGTCAGGTCGGCGACCTGGGCCATGGCGCGGCCCTCGCGGATGGACAGGCCGCCGGGGGTCACGTAGCGCAGGCGGTGCCCGCGTCGCTGCGCTTCCAGCAGCATGGCGAAGGTGGTGTCCTTGGCGATCTTGATGGAGCCGATCGGGTCCATCACGACGACGACGTCGTACGACATGCGCTGGGGGTCTGTGCGGTGGGAGCGGCGATGGTAGCAGGCGCGCACTGCGACCCAGTTCGCATTAAGGTCCTTCCGCGGCGCCCGTCCGCGCTGGCGGCTTGACACGTCCGGGCGGGCGATGGGATATAGGCAACTTCGCAGCAGCGCCGGGAAGAAGCGCTGCGCGCTAGGGGATGAAGTGACATGACGGACATTGCAAGCCCGGCCGGGGATTTGAACGGTCTTCGGGTGATGGTGATCGACGATTCAAAGACCATCCGGCGCACGGCCGAGACCCTGCTCAAGCGCGAGGGCTGCGAGGTCGTGACCGCGACGGACGGGTTCGAGGCGCTGGCCAAGATCGCCGACCAGCAGCCGCAGATCATCTTCGTGGACATCATGATGCCGCGCCTGGACGGCTATCAGACCTGCGCGTTGATCAAGAACAACCAGGTCTTCAAGCGCACGCCGGTGATCATGCTCTCGTCCAAGGACGGGCTGTTCGACAAGGCGCGCGGTCGCATCGTCGGTTCCGAGCAGTACCTCACCAAGCCGTTCACGCGCGAAGAACTGCTGGACGCCATCCGCACCCACGTCGGCCACTGAGGCGATGCGGGTGTTCGCGCAGACACCAACGCAATATCGGGTGCGCACGCCGCAGCGCGTGCGCCAAGGGGCCCCGTCATGATCCGTACGCCGTTCGACATCCTGGCCGAATACGAGCGCCGCAGCCTGGCGCACGCGGTCGTGCTCCCCATCGCCGAGACCGCCCCGGACCAATGGCGGGGCGTGGGTTACCGCGTCGGCAAGCGCCGGCTGGTGTCTGCCTTCGACGAGGTGGTGGAAATCGTGCCGATGCCGCCGATCACCCCGGTGCCGGGCGCGCAGCCGTGGATGCTGGGCATCGGCAACCTGCGCGGAAATCTGTTTCCCGTCATCGACCTCAAGCAGTTCCTCGAGGGCGAGCGCACGGTGCTGCACGAAGGCCAGCGCGTGCTGGTGATGCGTCAGGCCGGCGGCGACGTGGCCCTGACCATCGATGAGCTCTACGGCCAGCGCAGCTTCGGCACCGCGCAGGAAGTGGAGGCCGGCAGCCTGGCCGAGGGGCGCTACAGCCACTTCGTGGGGCGCGCCTTCAAGGCCGAGGACGAGGCCTGGGGCGTGTTCGCGCTGTCGCTGCTGGCGCGCACGCCGGAATTCCGCCAGGCCGCCCACTAAGGGCGACCGGCGTCGTTTTATCCGCCCCGGGGTTGGGCGGTTTTTCGGGTTTTGACTTCAGGGGTTGTAAGGATGAGTACTGCTGCGAGTTCTCCGAATGCCCGGCCCTCCGGCCGCGGAAGCGCCTTCTGGCTGATCCTGCTGGGACTGTCGGTGATCCTGTTCGGCGCCAACACCGGCGTGGCCACCTACGAGGGCAGCCGCCTGTCCGGGGCCAGCACCGGTGCGGCCGACCTGCAGGTGCTGTCCCAGCAGCTGGCCAACCAGGGCCGCGACGCGGTGGCCGGCAGCGCCGACGCCTACGCCGCCTTCAAGGACACCGAGAAGCGCATCGACGCGACCATCGCCGACCTGCAGTCCCGGTTCGGCCAGGAGCGCGCGGTGACCGGCCCGCTGCAGGCCCTGGCCCAGACCTGGGCGCCGCTGTCCAAGAATGCCGACCAGCTGATCGCCGCCGAGCCGGCGGTGCTGGCGCTGTCGGGCAACGCCAACCGCTTTTCCGGGCAGGTGCCGCAGCTGCAGGCCCAGCTCAATGAAGTGGTGCGCGCCATGTCCTCCAGCGGCGCGCCGGCCTCGCAGATCTACAACGCCCTGCAGCAGGTCGTGGTCGCCGGGCGCATGGCCCGCAGCGTGACCGAGGTGCGCGCCGGCGGCAGCGGGGCGAGCATGGCCGGCGATGCCCTGGCCCGCGATTCGATGCTGTTCGCCCAGGTGATGGGCGCGCTGCGCGAGGGCAACGAGGAATTGGGCATCGTGCCGGTGCGCAACGGCGCGGCCCTGGCCGCGCTGGAGCAGTCCAACGCGACCTGGACGGCGATGAAGCGCGACCTGGACGCCATGCTGGGCAGTGCGCGCAACCTGTTCGGCGCGCAGGTGGCCTCCACCGCGCTGGCGCAGGGCTCCAACGGCATGCTGGAGCAGAGCAAGCGCCTGTTCGAAGCCTTCTCGGCGTTCGGTTCGGCGCGCGATACGCGCCTGTTCCCCAACTTCTGGATCTCCGTCGGTTCCGGCGCGCTGCTGCTGATCTCCATCATCGGCCTGCTGCGCAGCTTGTACGTGTCGCGCAAGCGCGAGCAGGAGATCCGCTACCAGACCCAGGTGGAATACAACAGCCGCAACCAGCAGGCGATCATGCGGTTGCTGGATGAAATCAGTTCGCTGGGCGAAGGCGACCTGACGGTCAAGGCCACGGTGACCGAGGACATGACCGGCGCGATCGCCGACGCGATCAACTACGCCGTGGACGAGCTGCGCAACCTGGTGACCACCATCAACGACACCTCGGTGCAGGTGGCGGCCTCCACCCAGGAGACCCAGGCCACTGCGCTGCAGCTGTCCGAGGCGGCCAATCACCAGGCCAGCGAGATCGGCTCGGCGTCCGAGCGCATCAGCGACATCGCCGGCTCGATCGAACAGGTCTCGCGCAACTCGGCCGAATCGGCCGGCGTGGCCCAGCGTTCGGTGCAGATCGCGGCCGAGGGCGCGGGCGTGGTGCGCGAGACCATCCGCGGCATGGACCAGATCCGCGACCAGATCCAGGAGACCTCCAAGCGCATCAAGCGCCTGGGCGAGTCCTCCCAGGAGATCGGCTCGGTGGTGGAGCTGATCAACGACATTTCCGAGCAGACGAATATTCTGGCGCTCAACGCCGCCGTGCAGGCGTCCTCGGCCGGTGAGGCCGGCCGCGGTTTCGCCGTGGTCGCCGACGAAGTGCAGCGCCTGGCCGAGCGCACCTCCAGCGCCACCCGTCGCATCGAATCGCTGGTCCAGGCCATCCAGGCCGACACCAACGAGGCGGTCAACTCCATGGAGCAGACCACCGCCGAGGTGGTCTCCGGGGCGCGCCTGGCCGAGGACGCCGGCACCGCGCTGGGCGAGATCGAACGCGTGTCCAGCGATCTCAACGAGCTGATCAAGAACATTTCCGGCGCTGCCCAGCAGCAGTCCGACGCCGCTGCCGACATCACCCGCACCATGGAGGTGATCCGCCGCATCGCGTCGCAGACCTCGCAGGGCGCGGGGCAGACGGCCGAGTCCATCGGTCACCTGACCCAGCTGGCCTCGGATCTGCGCCGTTCGGTGGCCGACTTCAAGTTGCCGGGTTGAGACGGTCCATGCGGATGAACTGTGGATCGAACGAGCGCCGATGGATGCCGCCGGATGCGGCAGTCCGTACCAGGAGGCTGCGATGAGTGCGTTGCGTGATGCCATGAGCCATGCCGTGCTGGGCTGGGTAAAGCCTGAGCTGGATGCCACCCTGCGCCAGGCGCGGGAAGAGATCGAACTGTTCGCCGAGCAGCCCACCCATCTGCAGCACATGCAGCAATGCGGCGCGCACCTGCACCAGGTGCAGGGCACGCTGCGCATGGTCGAGCTGCACGCCCCGGCGCTGGTGGCCGAGGAACTGGAAGCGCTGGCGCTGGCCCTGCAGGAAGGGCGCGCCCAGGACATCGACGAGGCCTGCGCGGTGCTGATGCGCGGCACGGTGTTGCTGCCGGATTACCTGGAGCGCCTGCAGAGCGGGCACCGCGACATCCCGATCGTGCTGCTGCCGCTGCTCAACGAGATCCGCGCCGCGCGGGGCGAGGCCGGCCTCAGCGAAGGCGTGCTGTTCGCGCCGGACCTGGACCGTCCGCTGCCGCCGACCGCCGGAACGGCCGAACCGCTGCCGGTCAGCAGCCGCGCCAGCCGCCTGGAAGCGGCGCAGGAGCGCCTGGCGCGCGCCCTGCAGGCCTGGCCGGAAGCGGCCGCGCCGGACAACGCGGCCGAACTGGCCGACGCCACGCGCGACATGCTCGCACTGATGAAGGACGAGTCGTCCCGACGCATGCTGTGGGTGGCCAGCAGCGTGGCCGAAGCGCTGCGCGACGGGGCGCTGCAGGCCAGCCCGGCGGTCCGCCAGGGCTTTGCCAGCGTGGTGCGCTCGCTGCGCCAGGCGCAGGAAGACAAGTTGCTCAGTTCCACGCCCGGCCAGGAGCCCACGCGCGAACTGCTTTACCAGGTGGCCAATAGCGACGCCCAGCACCCCGCACTGGACGATTTGCGCAGCACCTTCGGCCTGGAAGCGGCCGAGCCGACGCCGGCCGAGATCGAACACGCCCGCAGCAGCCTGACCGGGCGCAACCGCGCCCTGCTCGACACCGTCGGCGGCGCGGTCAAGGAAGAACTGCTGCGCATCAAGGATGCGCTGGATCTGCACCTGCGCACCGGCGGCGATGTCGCCGCGCTGGAATCCCAGGTCCAGCACCTGACCAGCGTGGGCGAGACGCTGGGCATGATGGGGCTGGACGCGGCCCGCGGCGTGGTGGTCGAGCAGCGCGATGCGCTGTCGGACCTGATCGCCGGGCGTCGTTCCAACGATGAGGGCGTGCTGCTGGACATCGCCGGCGCGCTGCTCTACGTGGATGCCTCGCTGGATGACCAGGTCGCCGGCCTGGGTGCAGCCCCGGGCGACGCCTCGGACGAGGCGCACTCCAGCGAAGCCATGCGCACGATCGAGATCGTCGCGCAGGAGGCGATCCGCAATTTCGCCGCCGCGCGCGAAGCGTTCGTGGCCTTCATCGAGACCAACTGGAACCACGAGCAGCTGTCCGACGTGCCGCGCCTGCTGGGCGAGGTGTCCGGCAGCCTGCGCATCCTGGACCTGGCGCCAGCGGCCGCCCACGTCGACGGCGTGCGCCGTTACGTGGAGGTCGAGCTGGTCGGCAACCGGCGCGTGCCCGGCGGGCAGCAGCTGGACACGCTGGCCGATGCCATGGCCAGCCTGGAGTACTACCTGGAAGCGCTGCGCGACCGGCGACCGAACCGCGAGGAAATCCTGGACGTGGCGCGCGCCAGCCTGGAGAACCTGCGCTATTCGTCCGCAGGGGCCGTTGCCGATGCGCCCGTCCAGAACGTGGAGCCGGCTGTCCCCGCCTTGCCGCAGGCCGACCCGGCCGCGGCAGCCGAACCCGGCACCCGCGAGAACGCGGCTGGCGAACCGCCGGTATTCGAATGGCCGGCCGAGGATGCGATCGCCGCGCCGGCGGACCCGGCGCTGCAGATCGAGCGTTTCGAGGCCGCGCCCGAAAGCGGCGAACGTCTGACCCTGGCGCCGCTGGAGCTGGACGAAAGCGCGCACCTGGCCGATGACCAGGTCGCGCGACCCGAGGCCGAGTCGGCTCGCATCGCGCCCTGGACGCTGGAAGAGGACGCACCCGGCGAGCGCCTGGAGCTGGCGCCGCTGGAGCTGGACGATGGCGCCCACGGCGTGGAGGTGGACGCATCTGCCAGCGATGAGCCGCTGGACATCGCCGTGGACACGTCCGAGTGGACGCTGGAGATCGAGGAGGACGCACCCAGCCCCGCGCCACTGGCGTGGGAGCCCGAGGACACCCTCCAGGCCGATGGCGCTGGCGACCCGCCGCCCCTGGATTTTCAAGAAGCCCTGGCGCACGAAGCGCCCACTACGGAGCACTCGCCCACGGCCGAGCCACTGCCGCCGGTCGCGCTGGACGCGCAGGTGGAAGATGCGCCGCAGGCGACGGCTTCATCCCAGCCCCCCTCACCGGTGGGCGATGGCCCGGCCATCGAAGCCGGCTTTGACACCTCCGCGGGCGACATCGACGATGAGATCCGCGATGTGTTCCTGGAGGAGCTGGCCGAAGAGGTCGGCAGCATCGCCGCCCTGGTCCCGCACTGGCGCGAGGACCTGTACGACCTGGAGCGCATGCGTCCGATCCGCCGCACCTTCCACACGCTGAAGGGCAGCGGCCGGCTGGTCGGCGCCCGCGTGCTGGGCGAGTTCGCCTGGAAGGTCGAGAACATGCTCAACCGCGTGCTCGACGGCACGCGTCCGCCTTCGCCGGCGGTCCTGGACCTGCTGGAGCGCTCGACCCTGGTGCTGCCGCAGCTGGAAGCCGCACTGCGCGGCACCGGCGCGGTCACCGCCGATCTGCATGGCCTGGAAGCGGTGGCCGATCGCCTGGCCGAAGGCGAGGAAGCCTGGTACACCCCACGTGCGTCGCTGGATCAGGCCGAGGCGGTCGCTGAAGCGCAGGTGCCGCCGCCGCTGCCACCTACCGACCTGGACGGCATTCCCGCCTCGGTGGACAGCGTGCTGCGCGAGATCCTGGAAGCGGAGGTGCAGGCGCACCTGAAGACCGTGGATGCGTGGCTGGCCATGGCCGCCACCGGCGCCGGCAACGCGCGCGTGAACGAGCCGCTGCTGCGCGCCTTCCACACCATGAACGGCGCCTTCGCCATGGCCGACGTGCCTGGCATCACCGAGGTCACCGGACCAGCCGAACAGTTCCTCAAGCGCGCCCTGCCGACCAATGCGCCGGTCACGGCCGAGGCGGTGCAGGCCATCGACGAGGCCGCCACTGCGATCCGCCAGGCCATCGCCGCCCTGCACGCCGACGCGCCGCGCATCCCGCGCTTTGAAGCCCTCAATGCGCGCCTGGTGGCGCTGCGCGACACCCTGCCGCAGGCCAAGCCGACCGTGCTGACGGTGCCGGACCTGCCGGCCGAGTCGTCGCAGGAAGCGGCGCAGGACGAGATCGCCCCGCCGGTGCTCGATGGCACGCTGCAGGACATGGACCTGTCGGCCTACCTGGATCCGGCGCATCTGCCGGGCAACCAGGCGCCGCAGGACCAGGCCACGGGCGCCGATGACGCAGGCGCGCCGCTGGCAACGCCCGCGTTCGACGAGGATCAGGAACGCGCTGCGGTCCAGGACGTGGAGCCGATCGAGCAGGTTCCAGTACTGGACGAGGCCCTCAGCCTGGAAGAGGACGCGCCCGCGTTCGCGCAGGACGATGAGGGGTCCCAGGACACCACACTGCACGACGAGGCGGCGCTGGATGCCGCCGAGCAGGATGAATCCGCGGCGATTCCGCCGGCCGAGGCGGTCGAAGCGGACGCCGATCGCCATTTCCGCGGCTTCGAGCTGGACGCGACCTACAGCGGTCGCCCGGCGGCGGAGATGACCCCGATCACGGGCGCCGTGGCGCTGGTACCTGCCGATGCCCTGCCCGAGGCGCTGGAACCGGCGCCCGCCGCTGCCGCAGACGCGCCAGCCGAGGACATCCTTGTCGAGGAAGTGCCGGCCGAGGATGCGCCTGCCGAGGACATCCTTGTCGAGGGTGTGTCGGCCGAGGAAGAGCCTGCCAATGAACTGCCAGCCGATCGCTGGACCATCGCCCAGGACGCTGCCGTCGAGGCCGTGACCGAGCCACAGGCCCCCGCCATCGCCATCGCCGAAACCTCGTCCGAGGAAGAAGCCACGCCATCGCTGGAGTCCGAGCTGGGACCGGCCGTGTTCGAGGTAAGCCAGCCGGTCGCCGACCCGGTCGAGTTCGATTTCGCCGATGGCACGGTCCTGGCCGACGACGCGCCGGCCTCGCTCGGCGCGCTCGATTACGACACCCCCCAGGACCCCGCCGCCGGCATCAGCCTGGAAGAGGCCGAATCGGCCGTCCAGGGCGAAGAGCTGGACGCGGTCCTGGCCGAGCAGGCGCCGGTCGAGTCCGACGCTGCGCCGGATCCGGAGAATGCGCCTGCCGAGGCCTGGTCCGACGCGAGCGCGCAGGACCCGGAACCGGCGCTTCAGGCGCAGGAGCCGTCTCCTGCCGAGGACTTCACCTGGACCGAGCCGCCGGCGGATGTGATCGAATCCATCGCGCTGCTGCCGGACCCCGACGCCGATGCGCTGACCGTGGCGACCGACGATGCGCACGCCCCGGACATCGCGCCGACGCAGCCGGAGGAGGCCTTCGTCGTCTCCGCGCAGGATGCGCAGGAGGAAGCAGCCACGGTCGAGGCGCTGCTGGGTGGAGACGACGGCAGCGCCGCCGTCGATGCGCCGCAGGCGACCGACGCACCGGTCCAGGCAGGCGTGGAGGCCACGGCCGCGGCCGAGAGCATCGATGCGCTGATCGGCGAGCCGCTGCCGCTGGACGAGCTGGACCGCGACCTGGTCGACATCTTCGTCGAGGAAGGCCGCGACCTGCTGGATCACTCCGACGGCGTGCTGGCGCAGCTGCGCCAGGCCCCGGACGACCACGCGCTGGTGGCCGCGCTGCAGCGCGACCTGCACACGCTCAAGGGCGGTGCGCGCATGGCCGGCATCAACGCCATCGGCGATCTGGGCCATGCCATCGAATCGCTGCTGGAGAAGGTCGCGGCCAACCGCCTGCAGCTGGACCGCGGCGGCGTGCAACTGCTGGAGCAGGGCTTCGACGGACTGCACCGCCTGCTCACCGGCGCGGCTGGGTACCGGGCGGTCGGTCACCCGCAGGCCTTGATCGCTGCGTTCGACGCGATGGCCGAAGGCCGCAGTCCGGCGCCAATCGATGCACCCGCATCCCAGCCGGCCCAAGCGCCCGCGTCGGTGCCCGCACCGGCGCCGACCGAGCAGGCGCCGCCCACCTCGGTGCAGGAGGCCGCCGCGGAGGACGCCGCGTTGCCGACGCCTCAGGCTGAAGCACCGGCGCGGCAGGCCGAAGCACCGGTCGCGCCGGTCGCGGCCGCCAGGCCGGAGCTTGCGCCGCTGTCCGCGCCGGTGGATGCCTCGGCCTTCCAGGACGAGGAAGTGCAGCTGCAGAGCGGCAGCGAGCAGGTGCGCGTGCGCGCGGACCTGCTCGACCGCCTGGTCAACAACGCCGGCGAAGTGGCGATCTACCGGGCGCGCCTGGAGCAGCAGCTCGGGGCCTTCCGTGGCGCCATGGCCGAACTGGACCGCACCAACGTGCGTCTGCACGACCAGCTGCGACGCCTGGACCTGGAGACCGAGGCGCAGATCGTGGCGCGCTACCAGCGCGAGCAGGATCAGCGCGATCCCACCTTCGATCCGCTGGAGCTGGACCGCTTCTCCACCCTGCAGCAGCTCAGCCGCGCGCTGGGCGAATCGGCCGCCGACCTCAGCGGCCTGCAGGGCGTGCTGGACGATCTGGCCCGCCAGTACGACAGCCTGCTGCAACAGCAGTCGCGCGTCAGCTCGGAACTGCAGGACGGCCTGATGCAGGCCCGCATGGTGCCGTTCGAAGGCATCGTGCCGCGCCTGCGCCGGACCTTGCGCCAGGCCGCCAACGACACCGGCAAGCAGGTGCGCCTGCAGCTGCAGGGCACGCATGGCGAACTGGACCGCAACGTGCTCGAGCGCATGACCGCGCCGCTGGAACACCTGCTGCGCAACGCCCTGGCTCACGGCCTGGAAGCGCCGCAGGCGCGTCGCGAGGCGGGCAAGGCCGAGGAAGGCCTGGTCACCATCGCGCTGGACCGCGAAGGCTCGGAAATGGTGTTGCGCGTCAGCGACGACGGCGCCGGCCTGAACCTGGACGCCATCCGCGCCCGGGCCGAGCAGCGCGGCCTGCTGGCGGCCGGCTCGGAGATCTCGCGCGTGGACCTGGAGCGCATGATCCTGGAGCCCGGCTTCTCCACCTCCGAAACGGTCAGCCAGTTGGCCGGCCGTGGCGTGGGCATGGACGTGGTGCACAACGAGGTGCGCGCGCTGGGTGGCACGCTGGATATCGATTCGACCTCCGGCAAGGGCACCACCTTCACCCTGCGCCTGCCGCAGACTTTGGCGGTGACCCGCGCGGTGTTCGTGCAGGTCGGCGAGACCCGTTTTGCGGTGCCGGTGGCGGCGGTCAGCGGCATCGGCCGCATCACCCGCGACCGTTTCACCAAGGACGGCGCCAGCTACGTCTACGCAGGCGAGGAATACAGCCTGTACGACCTGGGCACGCTGGTGGCCCACAACCCCTCGCTGGCCGAAGGGCAGGAGCAGATCCCGCTGCTGCTGGTGCGCTCGGGCGACCTGCGCGCGGCAGTGGCGGTGGATGCGGTGCTGGGCAACCGCGAAATCGTGGTCAAGCCGGTGGGCCCGCAGGTGTCCTCGATCCCGGGCATCTACGGCGCCACCATCACCGGCGATGGCAGCGTGGTGGTGATCCTGGACGCGGCCCCGCTGGTGCGTCGCTTCATCGCGCGCCCCGCGGGCGCCACGCCGCAGGCGGCGGTGGCCGAGCAGCGCCACGTCCCGCTGGTGATGGTGGTGGACGACTCGCTGACCATGCGCAAGGTCACCGGCCGCGTGCTGGAGCGCCACAACTTCGAGGTGGTCACCGCGCGCGACGGCGTGGAGGCGCTGGAGCGACTGGAAGACCGCGTCCCGGACCTGATGCTGCTGGATATCGAAATGCCGCGCATGGATGGCTACGAGCTGGCCACGGCCATGAAGGCCGATGCCCGTTTCGCCGGCGTGCCAATCGTGATGATCACCTCGCGCAGTGGCGACAAGCATCGCCAGCGCGCGTTCGAGATCGGCGTGCAGCGCTACATGGGCAAGCCCTACCAAGAGCTGGATCTGATGCGAAACGTGTACGACCTGTTGGGGATGGCCCGTGTCCGCGAGTGAGCCCGCCATGACCCGACCGCGCGTGGCGCTGCTGGCCCGGGAAGGGCGGGCACGCGACCAGCTGAGCCAGGCCCTGCGCGCCTCCGGTGCGCAGACCGTGCTGGTGGCCGATCCCAATGCCCTGGATGCCCATACCCTGCGCGCGGCCCAGCCCGAGGCGGTACTGGTGGCCCTGGAGCCGGCGGTGGAGGACAGCGTGTTCCGCCTGGATGACGTGCTGCACGATCCGGCCCTCAACGTGATCTTCGACGACGCCGAGCTGGCCCTGCAGCGCGAAGGCTGGGATGCCCAGCGCTGGGCGCGGCACCTGTCGGCCAAGCTGTTCGGCCACGCCGACGTGCTGCCGCCTGGGCGCGAGGCGGACGATCCGCAGCGCTGGCCCGGCCTGTCGACCACGCCGGCAGCGCCGCATGCGGACCTGCCGCCGGAGAGCGATCTCGCCACCACGCAAATCACCGATGCCGCCGCGCCCACCGCCGGTGCGGAGCGCCCGGACTTCTCCAGGCTGAGCCTGGTCGAGGATGCGCCCGCCGCGGCCGAGCCGGATCCTGCGCCTGCCTCGGCCGCGCCCGCCGAGGCACCGCCGATCGGACTGCAGTTGGAGGACGAGCAGGCCCAGGAGCAGCCGGCCGAAGCCTTCACCATCGACCTGGACAACTGGAAGCCGATCGAGCGGCCCGAACTGGCGTTGGTGGATCGGTTCGATGCCCCCCTGCCGGAAGCGGACGCGCCCGCGCCCAGCCCGCTGCCGCCACGCGTCGGCCCGCCGCCGCTGCCGCCGCTGGATCCGGCGGCGGACGCGGCCGCTTCCGCGCCCGCAACGACCGCCGAGTCCGCACCGCCGCCGGTCCCGCGCAGCAGTGGGCTGACCCTGGAACTCGAGGCGCTGGACGGCACGCATGCCGGCCCGGTGGCCAAGGGCGCCGTGGTACTGCTGGCCGGCATCGGCGGTCCCGACGCAGTGCGGCGGGTGCTGAGCGGCCTGCCCTCGGGCACCCCGCGCCCGGTACTGATCCGCCTGCGCCTGGATGGCGGGCGCTACGACAATCTGGTCCGCCAGATCGCACGCATCTCCGAAATGCCGGTGCTGCTGACCGTCGCCGGCCAGCGCGCGGCCGCCGGGCATGTCTACGTATTGCCCGACGAGGTGGGCGTCCAGGTCGGCGCCGACGGCGCACTGACCTTCACCGAGGGCGCGCCTGAGATCGGCGCGCTGCTGTCGGCCCTGCCGGCGGCCGACAGCGCGGTGCTGCTGCTGAGCGGCGCCGAAGTCGCGCACGTGGAGCCGGCGCTGTTGCTGGCCCGTCGTGGCGCCTTCGTCGGCGGACAGTCGCCGCAAGGCTGCTACGACCCGGCCGCCTCGCGCGAGCTGCTGTCCCTGGGCGGCAACGTGGCCACGCCCGAAGATCTCGCCGCCGAGCTGTTCGGCCATCTCTACAGCTGAAGGGTGACGCCATGATGCTTTCCAACGACGAACTGCGTGGCGTGCTGGTGCAGACCGCCGGCGAGCGGCTGCTGCTGCCCAACACCACGGTGGCCGAGATGATGTCGCGCGTGCCGATCACCCCGCTCGCCGATGCGCCGGAGTGGCTGGTTGGTCAGATCGCCTGGCAGGGCCTGTCGGTGCCGGTGCTGTCCTTCGCGCGCCTGGCCGGCATCGGCGCCGACCCGGTGGGCGGCAACGTCAAGCTGCTGGTGCTCAAGGCCCTGGGTGGCAATCCGCAGCTGCCGTACTTCGCGCTGCTGACGCCGTCCTTCCCGCGGCTGGTGACCGTGCCGCGCGATGGCCTGCTGGCCGACGCCACCGAGGAGTCGCTGCCCCTGGGCGTGCACATGCGCGTGCTGCTGGGCGAGGAGTCGGCGCTGCTGCCGGACCTGGAGCGCCTGGAAACCCTGATCGACGAGGCGCTCTCGCTGGGCGCGTGAGCAGACGCGCCCCGATGTAGAAGCAGAGGCGTGCGGATCACCGCACGCCTTTTTCATGCGCGGTCAGAAGCGCACTTCGAGCCCAAGCGTGGCGGTGTCGGCGCGATTGATCGTGTAATCGTCGCCGTAGTAATCGTAGTAGTCGTCGTCGGAGTAGACGTAGCTGTTATAGATCAGCTGGACGTTGAAGTGTCGCGTGATGTCCACGCCCAGCCCCAGGCCGGCGTAGGCACCGACCACAACCCTCTGGTCATTGTCGCCGAAGCTGTCGATTTTCGATCTGAAGTAACCCAGGCGCGCGATGCCGAAGATCGGGCTGTTGCTGCCGAAGTTGAAGCGCGCGCTCGCACCAAGCGTGAAGTAACGCGCCTGGGGATAGACCTCGGTGTACGTGAAGTTTTGCTGCCAGAACGGATCCCACTCAGTCGTGGATGTCTCCTCCTTTTTCAGCTTTCCGTAGGCGGCCTCGATGCCGACCTGCGTCACCGGGCCGGCCTGCCAACGGAAGCCGGCACTGGCGGCAGTGAGCTCCTGCTTTTTGTCGTCGTAGATCCAGCCATGACCTTTCTGCACGCCGACGAAGAACGCGCTGCGCGGCGCATCGCCTCGCGCACGAGGCGTGGGTTCCAGTGCCGGCTGCGCGGATGCGGGCTGGGAGGTAACAAGCCGGGTGGCCGGTGGGGCAGCCACGGGCGTGGACGCTTGCTCGCTCTGCGACTGCGACTGCGACTGCGCCTGCTGCTGCGGCACAGGCTGTGCGGCGCTCTGCGCCTGCTGCTTGCGGTAGGCGTTCCAGGACGGTGAGACGGACTGAGCGTGCGCCTGCACGGCCACGACGGCCAGGCAGAGCGGAAGCGCGCGGATGACGGACTTCATGGTGTTCCCCCTGATGAAAGATCATGGACCGGCCGCTGTGCGACGGATGGGACGTGTCCCCATCCACCCATCGCAGGTGTCGGCTGGTCATCGAGTGCGGGCGCAAGGCCGCTGGGCCTGCGCGAACGACGTGGCGCATCTTGCGCCTGTGCTGGGCCTGGCCCACGCGTCCCGCGGCTGCGGGCGTGATGTCCTTATGCGATTCCCCTGGTGGGCTTACAGTGGAGTTGCGCCCTGCACGTGTCAAGATGCTGCGGCGCGGGGGATGGGGCGCGGCGTGCACGGGCAGGTCATCCGGGCCGGCTTAAAGTCCGCGCTTTGACCGAGGAGGTAAGCCATGAACGTCCGGATCCTCATCGCCATGCTCGGCCTGGTGTCGATGCCCGCGCTGGCGCAGGTGGCCACCAGCGAGCTGCGCGACCGCCAGAACGGCGGGACCCAGCTGATCGACGGTCCACAAGGCCCGGTCAACCTGACCTGGGGCCAGAACCGCCAGCTGGCCAACGCCTCGGACTACAAGGTGACCATCGCCGACCTGGACCGCAACGGCGATGGCGTGCTGACGCTGGACGAAGTGCCGGACACCCACGCCCTGCACAGCGAATTCCGCCTGGTCGATGCCAACGGCGACGGCAAGATCAGCGCCGAGGAACTGGCCAACTGGCGTTGAGCCGGTCCCGGACGGCCCGGTTTCGCCACGCCCGAATCGAGCCAGCCGGCGCCTCCTAGGTGAGCGGTTCTGTGTGGCCTTGGCCAGTAGCCGCGAAGCGGTCTCTCGCGCAAGCCCCTTCGCCGCTCAAGCCGCGCCCACGATTTGCTTGGAGGGGTTGAACCAGATTCTCTTAAGGCGCACGCGACGTCAGAGGTCGCCGTACAAGGCCTGCAGCGCCGCGATGGCGGCCAGTCCAGCCGTTTCGGTACGCAGGATGCGCGGCCCCAGGCGCAGTCCGCGGAAGCCCAGCTCACGCAGCTGGCTGCGATCGCGCTCGGACCACCCGCCTTCCGGACCGATCGCCACCAGCACCGGCGCGCCCGGTGCGGGCTTAAGCGAGGTCAAGGTTTCCGCGCCTTCCGGGTCCAGCATCAGCCGCAGGCCCTCGATGGGCAGCTGCGCGGACACGGTGGCCAGCGTGGCCACCGACGCCAGCGCCGGGACCTGCGCACGACCGCTCTGCTCGCAGGCCGAGACCATCACGCTGCGCCAGTGCGCCTCGCGCTTGGCCAGGCGCTCGCCTTCCAGGCGCACCTCTGTGCGGTCGGCATTGACCGGATGCACCTGGGCCACGCCCAGCTCGGTGGCCTTCTGCAGGATCAGGTCCATCTTCTCGCCGCGGGCGATGCCCTGGATCAGGCCGATGCGCAGCGGCGATTCGCGCGCAACCGGCACTGGCGTGCCCAGCACGACGCGCACCTCGCGCTTGTCCGCGCGCGTCAGGGTTGCCGGCACGTCCAGGCCATCGCCGTTGAACAGCACGCAGGCCTCGCCCTCACGCAGGCGCAGGACCCGCACCAGATGGCCGGCCACATCGTCTGGTAGCAAGATCTCGGCGCCAGGCTGCAGGGGCAGGTCGACGAAGCAGCGGGTCAGGCGCATGTGTTCGGGCTCCAGGCCAACGGTGGGCGGGGGCCTGCGGCAAAGGCCAGGACGGGTCGCCGCGGTGGCACGCCCAGGTCATCGGGTCGGTCACGCCGACCTGCTAGGATTGCGCCCACATGATCGTCCGTTCGCATCCCTCCATGATATCGGCAAGCCTCCCGCGCGACGCTGGAACCTGCGCATGAGTCGCCGCCTGCCGACCATCCATGGCGTGACCGAGAAGCCGGCAGGCTTCTACAAGGCCGAGCAGCTGGACCTGGAGTTTTCCAACGGCGAACGCCGCCAGTTCGAGCGCATGCTGGCGCGCGGACATGGCGCGGTGGTCGTGGTGCCGATGCTGGACGATCAGACGGTGCTGCTGGTGCGCGAGTACGCGGCCGGCATGCACCGTTACGAGCTGGGGCTGGTGAAGGGGCGCATCGATGCGGGCGAGACCCCGCTGGAAGCGGCCGACCGGGAACTGAAGGAAGAGGCAGGCTATGGCGCGCGCAGGCTGGATGCGCTGCGGCAGATGACCCTGGCCCCGACCTACATGAACCACCAGTCCTGGTTGGTCGTCGCGCGCGACCTGTACCCGGGAAAACTGCCGGGCGATGAGCCCGAGGACATGGAAGTCGTGCCGTGGAAGCTGGATGCGCTGCATGAATTGATGCTGCGCGAGGATTTCTCCGAAGGACGGTCGCTTGCGGCGTTGTTCATTGCACGAGAATGGTTGAAGAACGCTTGACCCGCATTACCCCCGATATCCACGAGGCCGTCATCGCCATCGCGCGCGAGGCCGCGTCCGCCATCCTTCAGGTCTACGAGCGTGGCTTCGAAGTCGAGCACAAGGCCGACCACAGCCCGCTGACCCAGGCCGACCTGGCCGCCCATCGCGTGATCGCCGAAGGCCTGCACCGGCTCACCCCCGGCTTGCCGCTGCTGTCCGAAGAAGGGGCGCATGTGCCCTGGTCGGTGCGCCAGGATTGGCCGACCTACTGGCTGGTCGATCCGCTCGATGGCACCCGCGAGTTCGTCAAACGCAACGGCGAGTTCACCGTCAACATCGCCCTGATCGAGGACCACCGGCCGGTGTTCGGGGTGATCCTGGCCCCGGTCACCGGCCAGGTCTGGCACGCGCAGGAAGGGCGCGACGCGTTCCTGCGCGAAGGCGAGACCGACCGCCTGATCCGCGTGCGCCGCCCGGCCAGCGCTACCTTGAAGGTCGCGGCCAGCCGTTCGCATCGCGACCCGCGCACCGACGCGCTGCTCGCCCGCATCGGCGATGCGCAGACCGTGGCCCTGGGTTCCTCGCTGAAGTTCTGCCGCATCGCCGAAGGCCTGCTGGACGTCTACCCGCGGTTCGGCCCGACCTGCGAGTGGGACACCGCGGCGGGGCAGTGCATCCTGGAAGCGGCCGGCGGCGTGCTGCTTGCGCCCGATGGCCGCGCCTTCCGCTACAACCGCCGCGAGACCCTGCTCAATGGCGATTTCATGGCCCTGGGCGATGCCACGCTGCCCTGGCGCAGCTGGGTGCCCGAGGTGGCCGCGCAGGAGTGAGTCGCCGCCCCGCAGGCCGGTATCAAAGGACATCCGCATGAGTGCCCCCGCACAACAGATCGACCGCCTGCTGCGGATCATGGCCAGGCTGCGCGACCCCCAGGGCGGTTGCCCCTGGGACCTGCAGCAGGACTTCGCCTCCATCGCCCCGTACACGGTGGAAGAGGCCTACGAGGTCGCCGATGCCATCGACCGCAACGACCTGCACGACCTGAAGGACGAGCTGGGCGACCTGCTGCTGCAGGTGGTGTTCCATGCGCAGATGGCGGCCGAGCAGGGCGCATTCGCCTTCGGCGAGGTGGTGGAGTCGATCTGCGACAAGATGGAGCGTCGGCATCCGCATGTCTTCGGCGACCTGGCCGGGGCCGATGCCGCGCAGGTCGGCGCCAACTGGGATGCGATCAAGGCCCGCGAACGTGCGGACAAGGGACAGACCGACACCTCGGCCCTGGCCGGTATCGCCCGTGGGCTGCCCGAATGGCAGCGTGCACTGAAACTGCAGAAGCGTGCCGCGCGCGTCGGCTTCGACTGGCCAGGCCCGCTTCCCGTGCTGGACAAGCTGCGCGAGGAGGCCGACGAGGTCCAGGCCGAACTGGCGCTCCCGCCCGGCCCGGACCGGCAGCAGCGGCTGGAGGACGAGATCGGCGACGTGCTGTTCGTGGCGGCCAACCTGGCGCGCAAGTCCGGGGTGGATGTCGGGACCGCGCTGCGCCGGGCCAACCTGAAGTTCGAGCGTCGTTTCCGCGCAATGGAAGTGCTGGCCGCTGGCCAGGGGCAGCCGCTGGCCGACCTGTCGCTGGAAGAGCAGGAGCGTTGCTGGCAGCGGGTCAAGCAGGCCGAGCGCGACGGAGCCGCCTGAGGGCGCGGTGACGATGAAGGTCCTGGGCCTGTTCCTGCTGACCGCGCTTGCCGAGATCCTGGGCTGCTATCTGCCCTGGCGCTGGTTGCGGCAGGACGGATCGGCCTGGCTGCTGCCGGCGGCGGCGGCGAGCCTGGCGCTGTTCGCCTGGCTGCTGACCCTGCACCCCACCGCTTCCGGGCGCGTCTACGCCGCCTACGGTGGCGTCTACATCGCCGTGGCCCTGGGCTGGCTGTGGCTGGTGGACGGCGTCCGGCCCACGCGCTGGGATGTCCTGGGCGCATGCCTGTGCCTGGCGGGCATGGCGGTCATCATGTGCGGGCCGCGCCCTGGCTGACGCCGGGTGAGGAACGAGAAACCAGTAACGAGAAACGAGAAACGAGAAACGAGTGCGGGCTTCCCGTGGATAGCGGCGTTGCCCACTCGTTCCTCGTTCCTCTTCACTCGTTTCTGATCACTTCGCGCCAGGGTCGTAGAACATCAAGAAGGCCGCGCCGACGATCAGCGCGAAGGCCGCGTAGTGGTTCCACTTCAGCGGCTGCCCCAGGTACCAGGTGGAGAAGCCGGCGAAGATCACCAGGGTCAGGATTTCCTGGATGGTCTTAAGCTGCACCACCGAGTACACCGCACTGCCCATGCGGTTGGCCGGCACCTGCAGCATGTACTCGAAGAAGGCGATGCCCCAGCTGGCCAGGATGGCCACGAACAGCGGCGCGCTCTTGTGCTTGAGATGCCCGTACCAGGCGAAGGTCATGAAGATGTTGGAGCCCAGCAGCAGGGCGATGGGCAGGATGCGGTCGAGCATGGCGGCTGAATCAGGAGGAGGGTGGCGCACGGTAGCAAGCCGGCGCTGAGCGGTGGGCATCGGCGCGGTGTTCTTCACGTGTCTTCCACTTCGAACCCCTTAGCTTCACAAAGCTGAAGTCCTCCGGAGACGGTAATGCGACATGTGCAGGAAACCTCGGGCCTGGTGCTGGTTGTCGAAGACAACCGCAACATTTCCGAGATGATCGGGGAATATCTGGAAAGCAAGGGCTTCGAAGTCGACTACGCCTCCGACGGACTCGATGGCTATCGCCTGGCCACCGAGAACAGCTACGACGTGCTGATCCTGGACCTGATGCTGCCGCGCATGGACGGGCTGGAAGTCTGCCGCCGCCTGCGCAGCGAGGCGCGCAAGTCCACCCCGGTGCTGATGCTGACCGCGCGCGACACCCTGGACGACAAGCTCAACGGCCTGGGCACCGGCGCCGACGACTACCTGACCAAGCCTTTCGCCATCCAGGAGCTGGAAGCGCGCCTGCGCGCGCTGATCCGCCGCGAGCGCCGCCAGGTCGGCTCGGAAGTGCTCAAGGTGGCCGACCTGGTGCTGGACCCGGTGAGCATGCGGGTTACCCGTGGTGGCACCGAGCTGATGCTCTCGCCGATCGGGCTGCGCCTGCTGACCATCCTGATGCGCGAGTCGCCCCGCGTGGTGACCCGCCAGGAAATCGAACGGGAGATCTGGGGCAATGGCCTGCCCGATTCGGACACCCTGCGCAGCCATCTCTACAACCTGCGCAAGGTCATCGACAAGCCGTTCGACAAGCAGTTGTTGCATACCGTGCAGAGCGCCGGTTACCGCATCGCGGACATCTCCTGAGCGGCATGGTGACGCGACCCGGCCGCGCGCCGGGATTGGGCTGACATGACACACGGGCTCAAGCGCAAGATCCGCATCACCTTCCTGATCCAGGCGGGGCTGGTGAGTATTGCCATCTGCGCGGCGATCTTCCTGATCTCGGCGGTGGTCAAGCACAGCCTGGTCAACGCGATGCTCAAGGAAGAGGCCGAGCACTATTGGGAGCTGTACGGCGCTTCCGGCGTGCAGCCGCCGCCCAATACCCGCAACCTGCGCGGTTACCTGCTGCTCAAGGGCGACTCGCCACTGGCGCTGCCCGAGGATTTGCGCGACCTCTCGCCGGGTTTCCACGAACTGCACGGCGATGGCCTGATGGTGCTGGTGGACGAGCGCCGGCTCGGTCGCCTGTACCTGGTGTCCTTGCGCTCGCAGGTGGACCAGCTGGCGTTCTGGTTCGGCACGGTGCCCATCGTGCTGACCCTGGCGGTGATCTACCTGGTGTGCTGGCTGACCTACAAGCTGTCCAAGCGCGTGCTGTCGCCGGTCAACTGGCTGGCCCAGCAGGTGGCGCAGTGGGACCCGCGCCGGCCGGATGCGGCGGCGCTGTCGGCCGAGCGGCTGCCAGGCGATGTGCAGGGCGAGATCAAGACGCTGGCCATCACCCTGCACGACCTGGCGCAGCGGGTCTCGACCCAGATCGAGCGCGAACGCGATTTCACCCGCGATGCCAGCCACGAGCTGCGCACGCCCTTGACCGTGATCCGCGTGGCCAGCGATCTGGCCCTGGCCGAGGCGTCCACGCCGCGCGTGGTGCGCTCGCTGCACCGCATCCAGCGCGCCGGACGCGAAATGGAGGCGGTGATCGATGCCTTCCTGATCCTGGCGCGCGACAGCGACGTGGAGCCGCAGCGCGACACCTTCGACCTGGCCGAGGTGGTGCTGGACGAGGCCGAAAGCGCACGCGACATGCTGATCGGCAAGCCCATCGACCTGGAGGTCACCTGCAATGCCCGGCCGCGGCTGTACGCCTCCTCGCGGGTGATGCACGTGGTGATCAGCAACCTGCTGCGCAACGCCTGCGCCTATACCGATGAGGGGCGCATCGATGTCATCGTCGACACCGATCGGGTCACGGTGCGCGACACCGGCATCGGCATGACCGAAGACGTCATGTCGCGCGCGTTCGAACCGTTCTACCGCGCCGACGAGTCGCGCCCGCACGGCACCGGCCTGGGCCTGTCCATCGTCTCGCGCCTGTGCGCCCGCTTCGGCTGGAAGGTCGAGCTGACCAGCGCGCTGGGGCAGGGGACGAGCGCGGTGATCCGCTTTCAGCCCTGAGGGGCTGGGAAGTGAGTAGGTGAAAGCGAGGAGTGAGGGGGTAAGGCGGGGAGTGAGGAGTGAGCGGAAGCTGCACTTCCTGCAAAGTTGTTCGCGCGGATGACTCCGAGAAGCGCAGCTTCCACCACTCCTCGCCTTCGCTCACTCCTCACTCCTCGCCCCACCGCTCACTCCTCGCCCAAAGCCAGGCGCCGCCGGATCTCCTCCACCGGCACGTCCTCCAGATGCGTGGCCAGGGTCCAGCGGTGGCCGAAGGGATCGATCACCGTGCCGGTTCGGTCGCCCCAGGGCTGGTCCTGGGGCTCGCGCTCGATGCTGGCGCCGGCGTTGGCGGCCTGGTCCACCGCCGCATCCACGTCGGGCACGTACACCATCAGCGACACGGTGGTGCCACCGCGCGCGTGCGGCCCGGTCTGGTCCAGCTCCGGCCATTCGTCGGAGAGCATGATGAAGCTATCGCCGATGCGGAATTCGGCATGGCCGACTTTGTGGCCCATCGGCAGGCGGAAGATCTCCTCGGCATCGAAGGCCTCGCGGTAGAAGGCCAGCGCGGCATCGGCGCCGTCGACGATCAGGTACGGGGTGACCGCGTGATAGCCCTGCGGCTTGTACGGGACGGGCATGGCGTGGCTCCAGGCGTTGAAGGACGGCGCGGCAGCGCCATCCAGGTCAGGGGGGGGCATTACGGCGCGATGTAGGGCGCCAGCGCCTTGGTCCACAGCGCGTAGCCGTCGGCGGTCATGTGCAGCATGTCCTCGCGGAACAGCGCCGGGCGCGGCTGGCCATCCGGCCCCAGCATCGGGGTGAATACGTCCACGTAGCGCACGTCGCGCATCTGCGCCGTGCGCTGCTGGATCAGCGCATTGGCCTGGCGGATCTGCGGCAGCAGGTTCGCGCGCGAGGGGCTGGGCTTGATCGACAGATAGACCACCGGCACGCCGGGCAGGTCGCGGCGGACGCGGGCGATGAAGGCCTGGACATCGGCCGCCACCTGCTGCGGGCTACGGCCGCTGTTGAGGTCGTTGTCGCCGGCGTAGAACACGATCTGGCGTGGCTTGTACGGCGTGACGATGCGGTCGGCGTACCAGGTGCTGTCGCGCACTTCCGAGCCGCCAAAGCCACGGTTGATGACCGGCGTGCCGGGGAAATCCTGCGCCAGCGTCTCCCACATGCGGATGGAGGAGCTGCCGATGAACAGCACCGCATCGCGCGGCGGCGGATTGGCCGCATCCCTGGCGGCGAAGTCGCGCATGTCCTGTTCCCAGGCGGCATTGGAGACTTGCCCCTCCTTGCCGACGGTCGGGGCGGCGGACTGCGCCGAGGCGCTTGGCGCGCTGGCGGCCGGCGAGGCCTGCGGGCGCATCGTCTGGCAGGCTCCCAGGGTCAGCGCGAGCAGCGCGGCGATCAGGGCGGTGGATGGACGGTTCATGCGATGTCTCCCTTGTTGCGGTGTGGTGCCAAAGCGGTCCGTGGCGCGGGCGCCGGCCCCGGGGTGGAGGGCGGCTGTGGCAAAATCGTGCCCCTCTTTCCCGATCCATCGTCTCATGGCCCTCACGCACGCCCCCGCCGCGGGACGACCACGTCCAGGACAGTCCTGACCATGGCCGACTCCTTCGGCCACAGGCCGCGCGGCCCGGCGCGCATGCTCAAGGCCACGCAGTGGTCGCTGCAGGGGCTGCAGGCGGCGTGGTTGCACGAGTCGTCCTTTCGCCTGGAAGTGGTGCTGTTCGTGATCCTGGCCCCGCTGGGCGCCTGGCTTGGTGCCGATGGGGTCGAGCGGGCGCTGCTGGTCGGCAGCCTGCTGCTGGTGCTTTGCGTGGAATTGCTCAATTCGGCCATCGAGACGGTGATCGAGCGCTACGGCCCGGAACACCATGTGCTGGCCGGTCGCGCCAAGGACATGGGATCGGCCGCCGTGCTGCTGGTGATGTTCAATGTGCTGCTGTGCTGGGCGCTGATTCTGCTGCCTCGGTTGTTCTGACACTGTCATCGCGCGCATGACCGACACTGCCCGCGTTCGCTGCGTTCCCCTTCGTTCCTAGGACCCCCCTCCATGAGTTTCGAGTTCCTGGCCGACCCCAATGTCTGGCTGACCCTGATCACCCTGAGCGCCCTGGAAATCGTGCTCGGCATCGACAACCTGGTGTTCATCTCGATCGCGGTCAGCAAGTTGCCCGAGGCCCAGCGCCCGACCGCGCGCCGCTTCGGCATCGCCGTGGCCTGCCTGACGCGCATCGCGCTGCTGGTGTCGCTGGCGTTCCTGGCGCGCATGCAGAACGACCTGTTCACCGTGGGCGGCATGGGCATCTCCATCCGCGACCTGGTGCTGGTGGTCGGCGGCCTGTTCCTGCTGATCAAGGGCAGCATGGAGATCAAGGAGATGATCACCGGCGGCGAGGACGAGGACCCCACCACCAGCAAGACCAGCGGCGTGTTCGGGCTGGTGATCCTGCAGATCGCCATCATCGATATCGTGTTCTCGCTGGATTCGGTGATCACCGCGGTGGGCATGGCCCAGCAGATCCCGGTGATGATCGCGGCGATCCTGCTGTCGGTGGCGGTGATGCTGCTGGCGGCCAATCCGCTGGGAGAGTTCATCGACCGCAACCCGACCGTGAAGATGCTGGCGCTGGCCTTCATCCTGATGATCGGCGTGGTGCTGGTGCTCGATGGCCTGGACGTGCACGTGCCCAAGCCCTACATCTACGCGGCCATGGGGTTCTCGGTGCTGGTGGAGGTGCTGAACCTGCTGATGCGCCGCCGCGCCGCGGCCCATGACGTCCCTGGTGCTGGACAGTGGTAAAACGGGCACCTTGGCTCCACCAAGCGTGACGTGACCCCATCCCCAAAGCTTTCCGGCGGCCTCGGCCGCCGTCAACTGGAGTGTGTGACATGCGCCTGTTCGCCCGTGCCGTGTTGTTGATGTGTCTGGTCGCTGTGCTGTCCAGCTGTGGCTACAACACCATCCAGCAGAAGGACGAAGCGGTGAAGGCCAGCTGGTCGGAGGTGTTGAACCAGTACAAGCGCCGCGCCGACCTGATCCCCAACCTGGTCAAGACCGTGCAGGGCTATGCCCAGCAGGAACGCCAGGTGCTGACCGAGGTCACCAATGCCCGCGCCCGCGTGGGCCAGATCCAGGTCAACGCCGACGATGCCGCCTCGCTGCAGCAGTTCTCCCAGGCCCAGGGCCAGCTGTCCAGCGCGCTGTCGCGCCTGCTGGTGGTCAGCGAGAACTATCCCAACCTCAAGTCCGACCAGTCCTTCCGCGACCTGCAGGCGCAGCTGGAGGGCACCGAGAACCGCATCACCGTGGCCCGCGGCCGCTACATCCAGCAGGTGCAGGACTACAACACCTACATCCGCCAGTTCCCACAGGTGCTGACCGCCAAGGTGACCGGGGCCAAGGAGAAGCCCAACTTCACCGTGGCCAACGAAGCCCAGATCTCCGAAGCGCCGCAGGTGGATTTCAGCGCCCCGCCGCCGGCCTCGCCGCAGCAGCAGGCACCGGCCCAGCCGCAGCCGGGCGGCTGACGGACCACCGCGATGATCCGTTTCGTGCCGCGTCTGTGGCTGGCCCTGTGTCTGTGGCTGGCGTGGCTGCCGGCGGGGGCGCAGCAGGAGGCGGCGATCCCGGCGCTGGATTCGCCGGTGGTGGACACCACCGGCACCCTGGACGCCGCGCAGAGGCAGCAACTGGAACAGCAGGCCCGGGCCCTGCAGCAGCGCAAGGGCAGCCAGCTGCAGGTGCTGATGATCCCCAGCACGCAGCCGGAAACCATCGAGCAGTACACCCAGCGCGTGTTCGACCAGTGGAAGCTGGGACGCAAGGGCGTGGATGATGGCGTGCTGCTGGTGGTGGCCAAGGACGATCGTCGCGTGCGGATCCAGCCCGGTTACGGCCTGGAAGGCGCCATCCCCGATGCCATCGCCAACCGCGTGATCCAGGAGTACCTGGTGCCGCGGTTTCGCCAGGGCGACTTCGCCGGCGGCATCCAGGAGGCCAGCGCGACCCTGGTCAAGCTGATCGATGGCGAGACCCTGCCGACCCCGATCAGCACCCACGATGTCCGTGCCGAACAGCGGCGGCGGGCGGGTGGGGGCTGGATCTTCGCGCTCATCGCCGGCTTGTTTGCCGCCAACCTGGTGCGTGCGGTGTTCTCGCGCGCGCCGCGTCCCCTGCGCAGCCTGCTGGCCGGCGGCGGCGCGGCTGCGGCCGCCTTCTTGTTCTCCTCGCTGTGGCTGGCCAGCGGCGTGGCCGGCGTGCTGGGCCTGCTGATCGGCCTGGTGTCCAGTTCCGGCCGCCGTTTCGCCAGTCATGGTGGCTGGGGGGGATGGGGCGGCGGTGGCGGCTTCGGGGGCGGTTGGGGTGGTGGCGGCTTCGGCGGGGGCGGGGGCTTCGGCGGCGGTGGCGGCTGGGGCGGCGGCGGTGGTTCTTCCGGAGGCGGTGGCGCCTCGGGGAGCTGGTGATGTCGCGCCTGCTGCGTCACCTGTTCGCGCCGTCGGCCAGCCGGCTGTTCTCCGAGGACTGCCTGCACCGCATCGCCGATGCCATCGCCGCGGGCGAGCAGCGCCACGTCGGCCAGGTCATGTTCGCGGTGGATGCCGCCCTGCCGGCGGGCGCGGTCTGGCGCGGGGTGCCGCCGCGCGTGTTCGCCGAGGAAGCCTTCGCGCGCCTGCGCACCTGGGACACCGAGCACAACAACGGGGTGCTGATCTACCTGCTGCTGGCCGACCACCACATCGAGATCGTGGCCGACCGTGGTTTTGCGGGGAAGGTGACGCCCGCGCAGTGGCAGGCGGTGTGTGCCCGCATCGAGGCGCTGATGCAGCAGGGCAGCGCCCAGCACGCCGCCATCGCCGGGGTGGAGGCGGCCTCGGACCTGATCGCCCAGCACTTCCCGCCCGGTGGCGCACGCGACAACGAGCTGTCCGACCTGCCGCATCTGCTGGACTGAACAGGGCGCCATTGGGCCGTCGCGGTTCTCTAACGCCTTGATCGCCAAGGCGTTCAGGCTTTGGCGGTTGTGTTGGGCCGCGCTTTGGGCTTTGATCCTCACGCAGGCTTCACGCCGGACCGTCCATCGGAAAAAGCGTGAATCCCTGTGCCAGCGGCTGGGCGGGCTCAAGTTTCCCGCCCAGCCGACGATCTTCCGGAAGTCGCTTCCGCACATTGCCGCCAGGTTCCGTCATGCACGACATGCTCCGCCAGACGCTCGACCATCTGCCCTCGCTGTATCGCCGCGCGCTCAAGCCCGATGGTCGGCTGATGGCCACGGCCGTGGTGGCCGGGGTGGGGCTGGTGGCCGCGGGCGCCAACGTCCTGGCGGCGCTGGCAGCGGTGCTGTGCGCCTTTGAATGCATCTGCCAGTACCAGTGGACCCTGCCCAGCGAGAATGCGCGCTCCTCGCGCCTGCGCGCGGTCGGCTTCGCCGGGTTCGCCCTGGTCACCCTGGCGCCCGCGCTGGGAGACATGGCCTGGGCGCTGGGCGCCTTTTCCCTGGTGCAGGCGGTCATGGCCCTGCATGGGGCCATCAAGGAGCGCGAGGTGTTCCTGGATGAGGTCAGCCGGGCCTGCCAGGCCTCCAGCGCCCATCAGCTGCTGGAAGCCTGCAAGCGCGACCGCGGCCTGGTGGAAGCCTATCTGGATGGCAGCAACGAGCACCTGGCCGAGCAGGCCACCATGGCCCTGCAGGTGGCCAGCCTGCGGCTGTTCCACCAGCAGGCCGCCCTGATCGCCAAGCGCGCACGCCTGGCGCCCTGAGGACACCAGCGCGCGTCGGCCGCCACGGCCGATGCGCAGGCGCCTCCCCGCCATGCGGTGGGGCGCGGCCTGCGGCAAAATAGGGCTCGTTTCTCCGGCTGCCCTTCTCGATGACGTACCTGCACCAGATCGATCCCATCGCCCTGTCCCTCGGGCCGCTCAAGGTGCACTGGTACGGGATCGCCTACGCCCTGGCGTTCGCGCTGGCCTGGTGGCTGGGTCGCCGCCGCATCCTGCAGGGGCGCCTGCCGGGGGTGACGGTGGATCATTTCTCCGACCTGCTGTTCTACGGCATGCTCGGCGTGGTGCTGGGGGGGCGCATCGGCTACGTGCTGTTCTATTCCTTTGGCGACCTGCTGGCCAACCCGCTGATGATCCTGCGCGTGTGGGAAGGCGGCATGAGCTTCCATGGCGGTCTGCTGGGCGTGCTGATCGCCGCGGGCCTGTGGACGCGCAAGCACAAGCTGCATTTCTTCGACACGGTGGATTTCGTCGCCCCGCTGGTGCCGCCGGGCCTGGGCCTGGGACGGCTGGGCAACTTCATCGGCGCCGAGCTCTGGGGCAAGTACACCCAGGCCGGCTGGGGCGTGATCTTCCCCAGCACCGATCCCAACATCACCAGACTCCAGCTCACCCCGGAGCAGATCCAGGCGCAGTACGCCTCCGGCGCGCTGGACGTGTTCGCACGCCACCCCTCGCAGCTGTATCAGGCCTTCCTCGAAGGGCTGACGATGTTCTGCGTGCTGTGGTGGTTCTCGCGCAAGCCGCGCCCGCGCTACGCGGTGTCCGGCTGGTTCGCCATCCTCTATGGCGTGTTCCGCATCCTGGTCGAATTCGTGCGCGTGCCCGACGCCCAGGTCGGTTACCTGGCCTGGGGCTGGCTGACCGAAGGCCAGCTGCTCAGCGTGCCGCTGGTCCTGCTGGGCGTGTTCCTGCTGTGGCTCTCGCGCCGTGCGCCCACGCTCCATCCCTCCCCGCTGCCCGAGACCGCCTGATGCGCCAGTACCTCGACCTGTTGCGACATGTGCTGGAACAGGGCACGGAAAAGTCCGACCGCACCGGCACCGGCACGCGCAGCGTGTTCGGCTGGCAGATGCGCTTCGATCTGAACGAAGGCTTCCCCCTGGTCACCACCAAGAAGCTGCACCTGCGCTCGATCATCCACGAGCTGCTGTGGTTCCTGCGCGGCGAGACCAACATCGCCTACCTGAAGGACAACAAGGTCAGCATCTGGGACGAGTGGGCCGATGCGCAGGGCGAGCTGGGCCCGGTTTACGGCAAGCAGTGGCGCAGCTGGGAAGGCGCCGACGGCAAGACCTTCGACCAGATGCAGTGGCTGGTGGAGGAGATCAAGCGCAATCCCGATTCGCGGCGCCTGGTGATCAGCGCCTGGAACGTGGCCGAGCTGCCCAAGATGGCGCTGATGCCCTGCCACAGCTTGTTCCAGTTCTACGTGGTCGAGGGCAAGCTCAGCTGCCAGCTGTACCAGCGCAGCGGCGACATCTTCCTGGGCGTGCCGTTCAACATCGCCAGCTACGCCTTGCTGACCCATATGGTGGCCCAGGCAACGGGGCTGGGCGTGGGCGATTTCGTGCACACCCTGGGCGATGCGCACCTGTACTCCAACCACTACGAGCAGGCGCGCGAGCAACTCACCCGCACGCCGCGGCCGCTTCCCAGGCTGGAGCTCAATCCTGAGGTGACCGACCTGTTCGGCTTCACCTTCGACGACATCCAGATCCACGGCTACGACCCGCATCCGGCGATCAAGGCGCCGGTGGCGGTATGACGGAGAACCGGTCCCGGCTCTCCATCACCCTCATCGCCGCGATGGACCGCAACCGCGCCATCGGCCGCGACAACGACCTGCCCTGGCGGCTGCCCGACGACCTCAAGCGCTTCAAGGCGCTGACCCTGGGCAAGCCGGTGCTGATGGGGCGCAAGACTGCCCAATCGCTAGGGCGCGCGTTGCCCGGGCGCCTGAACCTGGTGCTGACGCGCAGCGGGCAGGTGCCGTTCGCGGACATGGTGGCGGTCGATTCGGTCGATGCGGCGATCGCCCGGGCGCAGGAGCAGGGCGCGCAGGAACTGTGCGTGATCGGTGGTGGCGAGGTCTACGCGCTGACGCTGGCGCGGGCCGATGCGCTGCTGCTGACCCTGGTGCACACGGCGGTGGAAGCGGCCGATGCCTCCTTCCCCGATTTCGATGCGCGGCAGTGGAAGGAATCGGCGCGCAGTGCGCACCCGGCCGATGCGCGTCACGCCTTCGCCTTCGACTTCGTGGACTACGTGCGCGCCGGTTGATCGGCCGCCGCGCGCATCGAGGAGGGCAGGGATGCTGAAGGTCCTGTTCGTCTGCACCCAGAACCGCCTGCGCAGTCCGACGGCCGAGCAGGTCTTCGCCGACTGGCCCGGCGTGGAAACCGCATCGGCCGGGCTCGGCCACGAGGCCGGCCAGCCGGTCACGCCCGAGCTGCTGCGCTGGGCGCAGCTGATCTTCGTCATGGAGCCGGTGCATCGCCGGCGGCTGTCGGCGCGATTCGGCGCGCACCTGGGGGCCGCGCGCGTGGTCTGCCTGGATATCCCGGACGACTACGCCTACATGGACCCGGACCTGATCGCGCTGCTGCACCGGAAGGTGACGCGCTTCCTGCCGATGCGCTGAGCGCCGGCGCATCGCGCCGGCGGCCTGCTCAGTCGTGTTTGCCGCCCGCGGGTACTTCGCGCCCGGGCACCTGCACCAGGCGCAGGTCTTCGCTGTCCAGCTGCAGGGCGCTGAGCTTGCCGCCCCACACCGCGCCGGTGTCCAGCATGTGCACGCCGTGGCCGAGCATCAGTCCCAGGGTGGACCAATGCCCGCAGGCGATCTTGAGTTCGCGCTCGGCCCGGCCCGGGACTTCGTACCACGGGTACAGGCCCTGGGCCTGGGTGCCGGGCGCGCCTTTCTCCTCGATCGCCAGGCGACCCCGCGGGGTGCAGTAGCGCATGCGCGTGAACACGTTGATGATCGCGCGCCAGCGGTCGTAGCCGGCAAGGCCGGTGGACCAGTGCGGCTTGTCGCCGTACATGTTGCGCAGCAGGCGGCGGTAGTTGTCGCCATGCAGCTGTTGCTCGACCTCGCGCGCGTAGCGCTCGGCCAGTGGCACGGTCCACTTCGGCGCCAGGCCGGCGTGCAGCATCATCCAGCCCAGCGTGCGGTCCACGTGCACGAGCTTCTGCTTGCGCAGCCAGTCCAGCAGGACGTCGCGGTCCTGCGCCAGCACCACGCGCTGGAGGTCGGGATTGACCTTGCGCTGCTCTTCTTCCGAGCGCGCGCCAACGGCGAGCAGGGACAGGTCGTGATTGCCCAGGACGACCACGCTCTGCGCGCGCAGCGAATGCACCAGCCGCAGGGTCTCCAGCGATTGTCCACCGCGATTGACCAGGTCGCCGCAGAACCACAGCTGGTCGCGCGCCGGATCGAAGCGGATCTTTTCCAGCAGCCGCTGCGTGACGTCGTAGCACCCTTGCAGGTCCCCGATGGCCCAGATACTCATGGGGGCGACCTCAGTGCAGGGTTCGGGGAATGGACAGCGTGAACGGCGCGATGGTCGCCGAGAACTGCGTCCCGTCGTCGGCCAGCATGTCGTAGCTGCCGCGCATCACGCCGTACTCGGTTTCCAGCACGGTGCCGGAGGTGTACTGGAACACTTCGCCAGGACGCAGGCGCGGTTGTTCGCCCACCACGCCTTCGCCGCTGACTTCCTCCACCTTGCCGTTGGCATCGGTGATGATCCAGTGGCGCGAAATCAGGCGCGCGGGCACCTGCCCGGTGTTGCGAATGTTGATGGTATAGGCGAAGGCGTAGCGACTTTCCTGGGGAATGGAACGCTCATCCAGGAAGCGGGTCGCGACGTCGACGTCGATGGCATAGTCGGTCTTCATGCCGGCCAGTTTAACAAGCGGGCGTGAGGCGGGCGGCGAGAAGCGAGGAACGAGTGGTGAGGAACGAGAAACGAGTGGGAAGATCGGAATCGAGATCAGGCACTCGTTCCTCGTTCCTATTCACTCGTTTCTTAGGCTATTCGCCAGTCGGATGAAATCGGCGACCTCGATCTGCTCGGCGCGCGCATCCGGGCGCAGGCCGGCCGCTTCGATCGCGCTGCTGTCGCAGACCGTGGACAGCGCGTTGCGCAAGGTCTTGCGGCGCTGGCCGAAGGCCGCGCGCACCACCTCGGACAGGCGCCGGGGGTTGTCGATGCCGAGCGTGGCCGCCTCGCGCGGCACCATGCGCACCACGGCCGAGTCCACCTTCGGCGGCGGGCGGAACGCGCCCGGCGGCACATTGAACAGCGCGGTGACCTGGCAGTAGGCCTGCAGCATCACGCTCAGGCGGCCGTAGACCTTGCTGCCGGGGCCGGCGGCCATGCGGTCCACGACCTCCTTCTGCAGCATGAAGTGCATGTCGCGGATTGCGCCGGCATGGTCCAGCGCATGGAACAGGATCGGCGAGGACAGGTTGTAGGGCAGGTTGCCGACCAGGCGGATCTGGCCCCCACCGGCCAGCTCGGTCAGGTCCACCTTGAGCACGTCCGAATGGACGATGTGCAGCGTTCCGATCTCGCGCGCGGCATGGGTCAGCGGTTCGATCAGGTCGCGGTCGAACTCGATGGCGGTCAACTCGCCATGGCGGCGCAGCAAGGGCAGGGTGATGGCGCCCTGGCCCGGGCCGATCTCCACCAGGCGGTCGCCGGGCCTGGGGTCGACCGAGCCGACGATCTTGTCGATGTACAGCTGCTCGGCCAGAAAGTGCTGGCCCAGCGCCTTCTTGGCCGGGGCGGAAAACGCGGTGCCGTCGCCGGCGTTGGAGCGGGTCATCGGGAAGCCTTGCGGTGCTGGGCGAGCCGGGCGCAGGTGGCGACGGCGGCCATGAAGCTGGAAGGATTGGCGCGGCCGCTGCCGGCCAGATCCAGGGCGGTGCCATGGTCCACGGCCACCCGCGGATAGGGCATGCCCAGTGTCAGGTTCACGGCCTGCTCGAAGCCGCTGTACTTGAGCACCGGCAACCCCTGGTCGTGGTACATCGCCATCACCGCATCGAAGCGGCGCAGCTTGTCCGGCAGGAACGCGGTATCGGCCGGCAACGGGCCCACCAGGCGCATGCCCTGGGCGTTGAGCTCGGCCATGACCGGTTCGATCACCTCGATCTCTTCCATGCCCAGGTGCCCGGCTTCGCCGGCATGCGGGTTGAGGCCGAGCACGGCGATCACCGGCTCGGCGATGCCGAAGTCGCGGCGCAGGGCGGCGTGGGTGATCTGCAGGCGCTGGCGCAGGCGCTGCGGGGTGATGGCGTCGGCGACCGCGCGTAGCGGCAGGTGGGTGGTGACCAGCGCCACGCGCACGATCTCGTTGGCCAGCATCATGACCACGTCGCAACCGGCGCGGCCGGCCAGCAGTTCGGTCGTGCCCGAATAGGCGATGCCACCGGCGTTGACCGCGGCCTTGTGCACCGGCCCGGTGACGATGCCGTCGTAGCGGCCCGCCAGGCAGCCATCGGAGGCCTCGCTCAGGGCGCCGATCACCGCTTGGGCGTTGGCCGGGTCGGCGATGCCGAAGCGCGCGGGCGCGGCGTTGCGCACCGGGTGCAGGACCACATCGCCGGCCTGCCAGGCCGCATCGGCCTGGTGCTGGGCCAGGATCCGCAGGGGCAGGCCCAGCAGGCGCGCGGCCGCGGCCAGCGTGTCCGGGTCGGCGTAGACGGTGACACGGCAATCTGGCCGGCGCTGCTGCGCCAACCGGATGCAGAACTCGGGGCCGACACCGCCGGGCTCACCCGGCACCAGTGCCAGGTGGGGCCGCTCAGCTGCCGGTGGCAGGGGCGGCTGCGGTGCGGATGTCGACATAGGCTTCGCCGCGCATTTCCTGCAGGAAGCGGTTGTACTCGTCTTCCAGCTTGCGGCGGCCGATGGTGTCGCGGACCTGAGCGCGACGGTTCTGGTCGGTCACGTCGGTCTCGCGGCTGCCTTCGCGCTGCAGGATGTGCCAGCCGGCCTCGGTGCGGAAGGGCGCGCTGACCTCGCCGTCGCCGACGCTGGTCACAGCCTTGGCGAAATCCGGGCCGTAGGCGTCAGCCGGGAACCAGCCCAGCTCGCCGCCTTCGCTCTTGGAGTTGGCATCCTCGGAGGACTCCTTGGCCACCTCGTCGAACTTGGCGCCGCCGGCCACGCGCGCGCGCAGCGTGTCGATCTTGGCCTTGGCCGCGTCGGCGTCCTGCACCGGGGTGATGCGCACCAGGATGTGGCGGGCCTGGTACTCGGTCACTTTCTGGGTATTGGCCGCGGCCTGCGAGGCGTCGCGGGTCTCCACCAGCTTCAGCAGCTGGAAGCCGGACGGGCCGCGGATCGGGCCGACCACCTGGCCGGGCTGCATGTTCTTGAGCATCTCGGCGAAGGCCTGCGGGATCTCGTCCTGGCTGCGCCAGCCCAGGTCGCCGCCTTCCAGCGCATTGGGGCTGTCCGAGTAGCGCACGGCCGCGGCGGAGAAGTCCATCTCGTTGCGGTCGATCAGGCCCTTGACGCCTTCGATCTTCTTCTGGCCGGTGGCGATCTGCTCGGCATTGGCGCCGTCGGGCAGGCCGACCAGGATGTGCGCCAGGTGGTACTGGGTGCCGTTGTTGGCCTGAGCGGCCATGGCCGCGTCCACTTCACTCTCGCTGACCTGCACGCGGCTCTGCGCATAGCTCTGGCGCAGGCGCTGGACGGTGATCTCATCGCGGATGGATTCGCGGAAGCCGTCGAAATCCAGGCCGTCGGCGGCCAGGCGCTGGCGCAGGCCATCGACCGTGGTGTTGTTCTGCTGGGCGATGTTGGCGATGGCGGCGTTGACTTCCTGGTCGCCCACGCGGATGCCGCTGCCGTTGGCGCGAGCGACCTGCAGCTTGACCAGCACCAGGCGCTCGGCGACCTGGCGACGCAGGACGTCCTCGGGCGGCAGCTGGCCCGGCTGGTTGGCGTACTGGGCCTTGACGTTGGCCACGGCGCGGTCGAGCTCGCTGGTGAGGATCACGTCCTCATCGACGATGGCGGCGATGCCGTCCAGCGGCCGGGCCGCGGCGGCGTCCTGGGCGAAGGCAGGCGCGGCGGCCAGCGCGGTGGCGATCAGGCCGGCCAGCAGCGAGCCCTTGAACATCGAACGTGGGGACATGGTCTTCATAGGATCGAATCCGGGCCGGAATTGTCGGTCTGCGAGCCCGTCGCGGCGTTGCTCGGCGGCACCAGATACAGGTCGTCGCGGTAGTAGCCGAGAATAGCACGGCGCAAGGTCTGGTCCGTGTTCTGGCCGGCCGAGCCCAGGCCCTTGAACACGAATTCGAACTGGATGGCGTTGTTCAGATCGCCCTCGCGGTTACGCACGAAGCGGCGGGCGAGCAGGCGCACGGCCATGCAGCAGCTGTCCCACTGCACACCGGCGATGGTCTCCAGCGGCTTCTGGTCCAGGATCGAGTAGTAGTAGCGCCCCACCACGCTCCAGCTGGGATTGATGGGGTACAGGAAGGACAGGTCCGCCTGCTCCAGCAACTCGCGGCGATAGCGGTAGGAGATGTTGACCACGCCATCGTCGCGGAACAGGTAGCGCCCACGGATGCTGGCCAGGTCCGCGCGGCGGTACTTGGGGTCCCACTGGTAGGAGGCGCCGATGGTCCAGCGGTCGGTCGGGGCATAGTTGGCATCGGCCACCCAGGCCGACTTGCCCTGTTCCACTTCGCGCTCGCAGTAGCCGGTGCTCTGGTTGCACAGGGTGACCCGCGAGTCATCGAAGTACAGGATCTGGCCCAGGCTGACCGAGAGCTTTTCCTTGCCGTCGGACTGGCGCAGCAGGCGGCTGCTCAGCGCCATGGTCAGCTGGTTGGCATCGGACTGGCGGTCCGGACCGGAGTAGCGGTTGTCGCGGAACAGCTGGCCCCAGCTGTAGGTGAAGGCGCGGGTATCGAACAGCGGCAGGTCGTCCTGGTTGCGGTACGGCGCATTCAGGTAGAACAGGCGCGGCTCCAGCGTCTGCAGGTAGGGCTTGTCGTCGATCTCAGTGTCGCGCTCGAAGAACAGGCCGGCATCCAGGGTGGCGATGGGCAGGCTGCGGGTCGGGTCCTTGTTCGGGGTCTGGTCCTGGCCGGCCAGGCTCTGCGCCAGGCGGTCGCTGAGCTGGTAGGCGGTGTAGCGATAGGCCAGGGTCGGGGTGACGTACCAGGACGCGCCACTGAAGGGCATGGACACGTAGGGCTTGAGGTCCAGGCGACTGCCGCTGCCCCGGCTGGGGTCCTCGTGCTGGAAGTTCACCAGCTCGGTCTTGGCGCCCAGGGTCAGGGTGTGGCCGAAGGGCTGTTCCCAATTGAAGTACAGGCGCGGCACGCGGTTGTAGGGCAGCACTCCGTCGGTCAGCGTGTAGTCGGCCAGCTGCTGGCGGTCGGCCATGACGCCGGCATCCCAGTAAGCGCCCTGGCCGTACAGGCCGATCTGGCTCTGCAGGATGGACTGGGCCATGCCGTAGGCCGAATTGCCGTTGTCTTCCAGGTAGCGCTCGTCGCTGATCCAGATCAGGCCGGCGCGCGCCTGCCACTGGCTGCTGACGTTGTGCGAGCCGTCGAAGCGCAGCGAGCCGCGGTTCTTCTCCTTCAGCGGGTCGTTGTAGCGGATTTCCTCGCCGTTCTCGTAATCCTGACGGCGACGCGCGACCAGGTCGTCGGAGGGGATCCAGCTGCCGCTGACCTCGCCGCGGCCGCGCTCGTACAGATAGCGGAACTCGCCGCCCAGCTGGATGCCGCGCCGGGTCATGATCCGCGGTTCCAGCGTGGCGTCGTAGTTCGGCGCCAGGTTCAGGTAGATCGGCTGCCGGTAATCGAAGCCATTGCGCCCGTTGTTGGCGATGGCCGGATACAGCAGGCCGGTCTGGCGGTGGTCGTCGATGGGGAACTTGGCCCACGGGAAATAGAACACCGGCAGTTCGCGCTTGCCGACGCGGATGGTCGCGCCGTGGGCCACGCCCCAGCCGTCGTCGGTGTTGAAGTCGATGCGCCGGGCGCGCATGGCCCAGTGGCGGTCGTCCGGGTCGCAGGTGGTGTAGGTCGAGCCGTGCAGGGCGCCGTCGGCGCCGGCCATCTCGATGAAGTCCGCCCCACCATTGCCGCGGCGGTTGACCAGCTGGTACTGGACGTTCTCGATGCGGTGGGTGTCCGTGCCCTGGTTGCCTTCGGCGCGCGCGGCGATCAGGCGGATGCCGCTGTCCTGGTAGCGGACATGGCCGTCGGCCACATAGCTCTGGTCATCCTGGTTGAAGTCCAGGCTGTCGGCGTTGAGGAACTGGTCCCCGCGCACCAGGCGGACATCACCCTTGTACTGGGCCTGGGTTTCCCCGCCGTCCAGGGTGTCGCCCTCGATCTCGGTCGGCGCCTGCTCGCGCGCCTGACGCGCGGCCTCGGCATTGGCGGCCGCAGGCGCGGGCTGGCCGTTTCCTGTATCGAAGGCGGGAATGGCGTCCTGGACACGGCACAGTCCCCAGCTCTCGGGTTTGCTGCCGGTCTGCTGTGCAATGGCTGGCAGGGCCAGGGCAATGCCGAGGGGGATGGGCAGCAGGCGAAGAGCTCGTCGCACGCGGGCGGTGGTCCGTCAGGTCGAAAAACGGCGGCTAGATTGCCGTATCGGGAGCGAGGCGGCAATGAAGGTGTCAGGTTGGCGAGAGGTGGGGTTCATCCGGCCCAGCCCGGCCGGTAGGGTCCCGCATCGGGCGTCACGGCGGCGTGGGCGGCGCGGGTCGGCAGTCCGGACCGGGGCGAGGGCCGCCCTCAGCGCAGTTGCGCGGTATGCGCGGCCACGCCATCGCGCAGGGCGTCCAGGTCGTAGCCGCCTTCCAGCAGGGAGACCAGGCGACCGCTGGCGTGGCGGCGCGCCAGCTGGCGCAGCTGGGCGGTGAGCCAGCCGAAGTCCTCGGCATCGAGCATCAGGTTGGCCAGCGGGTCGCGCAGGTCGGCGTCGAAGCCGGCCGAGACCAGCAGCAGCTGCGGGCGGAAGGCCTCCAGTTCCGGCAGCAGGTCTTCCCAGACATTGCGGAAGCGGAAGCCATCGCTGCCCGGCGGCAGCAGCACGTTGTGAATGTTGCCCACGCCGCGCTCGGAGGGCGCCCCGCCGTAGGGATACAGGCCCGACTCGTGGGTGCTGAAGTAAGCCACACGCGGCTCTTCGTAGAAGATCGCCTGGGTGCCGTTGCCGTGGTGGACGTCGAAGTCGACGATGGCCACTCGCTCCAGGCCATGACGGTCCAGCGCATGGGCCGCGGCGATGGCCACGTTGTTGAGCAGGCAGAAGCCCATGGCCGCCGCGCCGGTGGCGTGGTGGCCCGGCGGGCGCACGGCGCAGAAGGCCACCGGGTCGTTGCCGTCCATGACCGCATCCACCGCCGCGATGGCGGCGCCGGCCGCGCGCAGGGCCGCCGCGCGCGAGGCAGGGCTCATCACCGTGTCCGGGTCGAGCATGCGGTAGCCGGAAAAGTCCGCCTCCATCACCGCCTCGATCAGCTCCGGGGTGTGGACCCGGCGCAGGTCGCCCAGCTTGGCCAGCGGCGCTTCCCGCCAGTCCGCGTCGGCGTGGTCGCGGCGCAGCACCTCCAGCACCGCCTGCAGGCGCGCGCTGCGCTCGGGATGCTCCGGGCCGGGGTCGTGGGCCAGGCAGGCCGGGTGGGTGAGGACGAGCATCTCAGCCGTGCCGCCGCTGGTGGTTCCACAGCACTTCGCCCTGGCCCTCGGCGCGGGCCAGCACGCGCGACAGCACGAACAGCAGGTCCGAGAGCCGGTTGAGGTAGCCGATGGCTTCCGCGCGCACGGGCTCCAGCCTGGACAGGGCCACGGTCTCGCGTTCGGCGCGGCGCACCACGGTGCGTGCCACGTGGCAGCGCGCCGAGGCCTCGCCGCCGGCGGGCAGGATGAAATCCTTCAGCGGCGGCAAGGCGTCGTTGTGGTGGTCCAGGTGCCGTTCCAGCGCCTGCACGTCGGCGGCCTGGATGGCGGCATGGCCAGGGATGCACAACTCCCCGCCCAGGTCGAACAGCTGGTGCTGCACAGTGGTGAGCAGGGCGCGGATGTCTTCCGGCACGCTGGGCGCGGCCAACACCAGGCCGATGCAGGCATTGGCTTCATCGACGGTGCCGTAGGCGGACACGCGGGCCGAATCCTTGCCGGTGCGGCTGCCGTCGCCCAGGCCGGTGCTGCCGTCATCGCCCGTGCGCGTATAGATCCTGGAAAGGCGGTGGCCCACGCGTCGACCGTTGTCTCAGCAGGCGGCCGCGCTCAGCGCGTGGCCTTGCGCGGATGGGTCAGGCGCCAGGTCTGCTCGACGCCGACGTGGACGATGATCGCCAGGCCCACGTAGATCGCCGTGGTGCGCAGGTACGGCAGGTACCAGTCGCTGAAGTTCTTCCACCAGCCGGCCAGGGTGGGCTGGGCGACGACCTCGCTGATCCAGTAGAAGCTGCCCTGGCTGAGCAGGTGGCACAGCGTCACCGAGGCCACCAGCGCGGCGGCCAGCACGGCCAGCGCGCGGCCATCGGCCTGCCGGTAGACGCGGCGCGTCAGCGAGCCGCCCATCCACAGCGCCAGGTAGGCCGGCACCAGGAACCAGTAGGCGGCCGAGACGCAATAGTGCTGCCAGAAGCTCATGCCCTGGCCGCTGATGACGACATAGTCCACGCCCACGGCCAGCGCCATCAGCAGCGGGAAGGCCCACCTGCCCCAGCCGCGCAGGTAGAAGCCGCCGATGAAGAACGCTGCCCACGACGCATCCGGTACCGGCCCCAGATGGGTGGCGGTCATCGGCAGGTTGAGCCGGGTGGCGGCCATCAGCAGGGCGAGCAGGATCAGGGCGGTGGTGCGCAGGGCGTTGGAATTCATGGGGGCGGCAGCGGACGTCACAGCGTTCGATTCTAGCGGAGTGCCTGCCGTGGCGCGCTTATCATTGGTCACATGAGCAAACAGCACGATGTGGTGATCGTGGGCGGCGGCCTGGTGGGCGCCAGCCTGGCCATCGCCCTGGACAGGGCCGGGCGGGACGTGGGGCTGGTGGAAGCGGCGGGCGGGCAGGGCATGCCGCCGGTGTTCGACCAGCGCAACCTCAGCTTTGCGGCGGCCACGGTCAATGCGCTTACCGCGCTGGGGGTGATGCAGCAGCTGCAGGCCCCGACCGGGGCGATCGCCCGCATCCATGTCAGCCGCCGCGGGGATTTCGGGCGGATCGTGCTGGAGGCGGCCGACTATGGGCGCCAGGCCTTCGGCCAGGTCGTGGTGGCCAGCGATTTCGGCCAGGCGCTGGAGCGCAGCCTGGCCCTGGCGGGCGGCATCACCCGCTACCGTCCCGCGCGCTTCGAGGCCCTGGCCGGGCTGGACGATGGGTCCCGGCGGATCCGCATCAGCGGCCCCGACGGGACCCAAGCGCTGTCCGCGCGCCTGCTGGTCGGCGCCGATGGCAGCGCCAGCCAGGTCCGCGACGCGCTGGGCATTGGCGCGCAGGAGTACGACTACGGACAGACCCTGTGCGTGGCGCGCATGCGCGCCGAGCGCGCCCCCGACGGGACCGCCTACGAGCGGCTGACCCGCGACGGGCCGACCGCGGTGCTGCCGCGTGGGGACCGCCACTACGGGGTGATCCATGCCGTGCCCAGCGCCCAGGCCGATGCGGTGGCGGCGCTGACCCCGGCGCAGTGGTGCGCGCGCATCCAGGACGCCTTCGGCTGGCGCGTGGGGCGGTTTTTCGAGAGCGGCGAGCGCAGCGCCTACGCCATCCGCCAGCGCGTGGCCGAGCGCCTGACCGCCCCGCGCGCGGTGCTGATGGGCAACGCCGCGCAGACCCTGCACCCGGTGGGGGCCCAGGGCTTCAACCTGGGGCTGCGCGATGCGCTGACGCTGGCCGAGTTGATCCAGGCCAGCGACGACCCCGGCAACGCCACGTTGCTGGAAACCTATCTGCAGCGCCGCGGCGAGGACCGTCGGCGCACGCTGGCCTTCTCCGACGGCCTGGCGCGGTTGACCTCCAGCGACGTGCCGCTGATGGCGCCGCTGCGCAGCCTGGGGCTGCTGGTGGCCGGGCAGGCCAGCTGGGTGCAGGCGATGCTGGCCGGCGGCGGCATGGGCTTTCGCGGCCATGTGCCGGCGCTGTGCCGCGAGGAGGCCGCATGAGCCGGCGCGCGGGGCAGGAGGTGGTGGTGGTCGGCGGCGGCGTGGTCGGCGCGGCCTGCGCGCTGGGGCTGGCACGGCTGGGGCTGCAGGTGGCCCTGGTCGAGGGCCGGGCGCCGACGCGCTGGACGCCTGAACAGGCCGACCTGCGCGTCTACGCCTTCGCCCCCGACAACGCCGCGCTGCTGCAGTCGCTGGGGGTCTGGGACGCCGTGCGCAGCGCGCGGGCGCAGCCGTACCGGGCCATGCGGGTGTGGGACGCCGCCGGCGGCGGCGAGCTGGTGTTCGATGCGGACAGGCTGGGCCGTCCGCAGCTGGGATGGATCGTCGAGCACGGGCTGCTGGTCGATCGCCTGTGGGCGGCCCTGCCGCAGGCGGGCGTGCAGCTGCATGCGCCGGCCGAGGTGGAAGGCCTGGAGCAGGACGAGGCGGGCGTGCGCCTGCGCTTGCAGGGCGGCCAGCGGCTGGATGCCCGGCTGGTGGTGGCGGCCGACGGCGCGCAGTCCACGCTGCGCCGGCTGGCGGGGCTGGACGTGCAGACGCACGACTACGGCCAGTCCGGGCTGGTGGCCTACGTGCGCACCGAGCTGCCGCACCAGGACACGGCCTGGCAGCGCTTCCTGCCGGGCGGGCCGGTGGCCTTCCTGCCGGCCACGCAGGGGCGCAGTTCCATCGTCTGGTCGCTGCCGCAGGAGGAGGCGCAGCTGCGGCTGACCCAGCCGCCGGAAGCCTTCGAGCAGGCCCTGGGCCGGGCCTTCGAGGGACGACTGGGCAAGGTGAGCCTGGATTCGGAGCGCGCGCTGTTCCCGCTGCGCCGGCAACTGGCCACCCAGTACGTAGCCGGCCGGGTGATGCTGATGGGCGATGCCGCCCACGTGGTGCACCCGCTGGCCGGGCAGGGGGTGAACCTGGGTTTGCGCGATGTCTCGGCCTGGCTGGCGCAGGTGCGCCAGGCGCAGGCGCGCGGCGCCGACTGGGCCACGCCCCATCGCCTGGCACGCTGGGCGCGCGTGCGCAGCAGCGAGAACACCGCCGCGGCCTACACCTTCGACGGCCTCAACACCCTGTTCTCCAACGACGAACTCCACACCACCCTGGCCCGCGGCAAGCTGCTGGGCCTGGCCGGCAAGCTGCCGCCGCTGACGCGCCTGCTGTGGTCGCGCGCGGCCGGAAGCAAGGAGTGAGCGAAGCGGAGTGAGGAGTGAGTAAGGGCAACAGCACAGGCTTCTGCGCTTGGACTGACTTCCACTCGCAGCGGGCTGCGGGGATGGCAAGTGAGCCGCCGTCTTTGCCTTGGCCTTTACTCACTCCTCACTCCTCTCCACTCACTCCTTGCTTCCACTCACTCCTCACTCCTCTCCACTCACTCCTTGCTTCCACTCACTTCTCACTCCTCTCCACTCACTCCTGGCTTCAGGGTAGGAACGGGAACACGATCTTCAGCAGTCCCTTCAGGCCGCCCTCGGCGGTGCTGGCGATGGCCTTGGCGCCGAGGCTGTTGAGCGCGTTGCGGGCGTCTTCCCAGCGCAGTTTGGCGATGTCCTTCTTCAGCAGGTCGGCCACTTCATCCGCGGTGGGAGTGAGCTTCTTCAGTTCGCGGGTCACCGCTTCCGGATCTGGCTGCAGGTAGCCCCAGCGCTCGGCGATCTTGAGCAGGGTGTCAAAGCGCACCGCCACCACCTCGCGGTTGCGCTCGTAGACGGGCAGGGCGCCGACATCGAGGATGGCCTGCTCGAACTGCTGCGCATCGTCGGGGTGCTCGACGCGAACGGCGAGGAAGCCTTCCTTGCGGCTGCGCTCGCTCACGTGCTTTGCCCCCGAGCGCAGGTTGTCCTCGGTCAAGACCGTGGCGACGATGCGCTGCAGCGCCGCTTCGTTTTCCTCCGGCACCAGGGCGCGCCAGCGGGCGTAGCCGTCGCGACGCAGGCCCTTGACCTTGGCGGGGGTGACCCGCAGCTTGAGCGCCACCAGGGCGTTGCTGTCGCTGCGCGAAAGCGCGCCGTCGCGTTCCAGCAGCACGAAGATCAGCAGCTCCAGGTCGCGCTTGGTCAGCGACTGGAACCCCTGCAGCAGCGTCAGGCGCAGGAATTCGTTGCCGAAGGCGGCGGGATCCTTGAGTTCGATGGGCTGCATGGCGCTCTCCTTTGACGAAGGCCAGCATGCCACGGCGTCGGCGCGCGGCATGAGACGCGCCTGGATGCAGTGCGCAGATTCGAAACGGCGTTAACGGGCATGCACCGGATGCTGACACCGCCGCTGCCAGGCTCTTAGGCTTCCTACCGCGCAGGGGACAAGCCCGTGACGATCTCGACCACGCGACGCCGCCTGCTGGCCGGCCTGGGCGGTGCGACCGCGCTGTGGACCCTGCCGTGGCAGGCCAACAGCAAGGCCGCCGAACGCAAGCTCGGCGTGGCCATCGTCGGGCTGGGCGGCTACGCCGAGGGCCTGATCGCGCCGGGGCTGGCGCGCACCCGGCATTGCCGGCTGGCTGGGATCGTCACCGGCACGCCGGCCAAGGTTCCGCGCTGGCAGCAGCGGTACGGCATTCCCGATGCCAACGTCTACAGCTACGACAGCTTCGACCGCATCGCCGACAACCCGGCCATCGACGTGGTCTACATCATCACCCCACCGCACCTGCACAAGACCCTGGCCGTGCGCGCGGCCAATGCCGGCAAGCACGTGTGGTGCGAAAAGCCGATGGCGATGAACGCCGACGAGTGCCAGCAGATGATCCAGGCCTGCCGCCGCAACAAGGTCGCCCTGGCCATCGGCTATCGCATGCAGCACGAGCCCAACACGCGCACGCTGATCGGCTATGCCACCGCCAAGCCGTTCGGGCGGTTGCGCCAGGTGCGGGCCGAGGCCGGGTACGCCGGCTACGACGCCGGCGATCTGCAGCCGCGCAACTGGCGCCTGGCGCGCGCCTTCGGCGGCGGACCGATGTACGACATGGGTACCTATCCGCTCAACGCCGCGCGCTACACGGTTGGGACCGAGCCGCTGGCGGTGAGCGCGCGGAGCCGCGTGGACCGGGCGGAGATCTTCGACCAGGTCGAGGAGCACATGGACTTCACCCTGGAGTTTCCCGACGAGGTGCGGGCCACCTGCGCCACCAGCTTCGGCCGCAGCATGAACCAGCTGCGCGCCACCTGCGCCGATGGCTGGTATGAACTTGCGCCGTTCCAGAGCTACAGCGGCGTGCGCGGGCAGCGCAGCGATGGGCGCAGGCTGGAGGCGGTGGTCGAGCATCAGCAGGCGCTGCAGATGGACAACGATGCGCTGGCCATCCTGCGCGGCATGCCGCTGCGCGTGCCCGGTGAGGAGGGCGCGCGCGACCTGCGGATCATGGATGCGATCTTTCGCTCGGCCGCCGAGGGTGGGCGGCGGATCGTGCTGTAGCGCCTCTGGAAGCAGCAGCGGATCGGATGCGTGCTCCCGCAGTCGGCACCCCGGTCGGGGCGTCGTGCAGGGCGCCGGACGTAGGTCAGCGCAGCAGGTTCCGCCGCATTTGCTGCGCCGAATCCGGTCGGCGCGCGCGGCTCAGCCGCGCTGGCGCGGGGTGGCCAGCACGGTGATCTCTTCGCGGTCGTGATACAGCTGCTTGGCGGTGACCTGCAGCGGCTTGCCGGCCTGTTCGGCGAACAGCTCCAGGCACAGCCGGGTCTCGTCCCAGCGCTTCTTCATCGGCAGCTTGAGGTTGAAGATGGCCTGGCGGCACCAGCCCTCGCGGAACCAGGTGGCCATGCGCTCGGCCACACGGCGCGGCTGCTCGACCATGTCGCAGACCATCCAGTCCAGCGCCTGTGCCGGCTGCCAGCGAAAGCCGTCGGCGCGCAGGTGCTGCACCAGGCCGGTGTCCAGCACATGCTGGCGCAGCGGGCCGTTGTCCACGCTGGTGACATGCAGGTGCTGGCGGGTCAGTACCCAGGTCCAGCCCCCCGGCGCCGCGCCCAGGTCGGCGGCGGTCATGCCGGCGCGCAGGTGTTGCTCGCGCTGCGCCGGGGTCATCAGGGTCAGGATGGCTTCTTCCAGTTTCAGCGCCGAGCGCGAGGGCGCGTCCGGCAGCAACTTCAGGCGCGGAATGCCCAGCGGCCAGGGCGAGGCATCGGCTGGCGCGCTCTGGGCCAGAAAGGCGTGGTCGCCGTCGACGAATACGACGTGCAGGCGCGGCAGCCGCGTGTCTTCCTTGGCGCTGAGCAGGCCGGCCTTGCGCAGGGCCGGGCGCAGGGCGTTGCCGAAGCTGCGCGCCAGGCCGGCCAGCGGTTTGGCCGCATCGCTGTCAGGGTGCTCCACCCATAGCTCGCCGTAGCGCGCATCGCGGGGCAGTGCGGCCAGCATCGGGGTGATGCGATCGCTTGGGTCCAGCGCGCGCAGTTCCTCGATCAGGCGCAGCTTCTGCCTGGCGAAGATCAGTTCGCGCCAGGGCAGGGCGGCATCCAGCGCGGCGGCCTCCTCGCAGACGAACAGCACATAGCCATCGTTGCGCTGGGTGCGCGCGTAGCCGGCCAGACCGGCCGATGCGGCGCGCTCGGACAGCTCGGCGGCGAGCTCGGGCTCGAACCCCTGGCGGCAGTAGCACAGCAGGCCGTTCAACGTGGCATTCATCGCAGCTGAGCTCTCAGTAATGCGCGCCGGCGGATTCGCCGTAACGTCGCAGCACGGCGCGGGCATCGTCGGCCCGCAGTCCCTGCAGGACCTCGATGTTGCGGCGATGCAGTTCGCCCACCCAGTCGGTCGGCAGCGGGCCTTCGTCGAAGCTGGTCAGCGCCTCTACGTCCTGCGCGCTGGCGCCGATCAGCAGGCGGTCGATGCCGGCCCAGATGGTCGCGCCGTAGCACTGGCAGCAGGGCTGGGATGAGGTGGCCAGGGTGATCGGCGCCAGCACCGCGTTCAGGCGCGGCGACTGCAGGCGCTGCTGGGCCAGCATGTAGGCCATGTTTTCGGCGTGGGCCAGCGAGGTGGCGTGCGGCACCACGCGGTTCACGCCCACCGCGATCACGCGGTGGTCCGGGCCGAACACCGCAGCGCCGAAGGGGCCGCCCGTGGCGTGGTCCACATTCATCGCCGACAGGGCGATGGCCAGGGCGACCTTGTCCTCGTCGCTGGCATACACGCGCGAGGAATCGACGACATCGTGGACCCACGCGGGCAGGGTGAGGTGGACTTGGGCGTACAGCATGTCGGAGGACGGCTCGTGTTCTGGTCAGGGAGATGTGGCGGGACGCCGCAGGGCATCGGGGGCGGCGCCGCTGTCGGCGCACTGGCCGGCCACGCACTGGCAGCTGGTGATCTGCCGGAAGCCGCAGATGCTCATGCGGCCACTGGCGCGGCATTGGGCCGCCACGCCCTGCGGGTCGGTGGGGCTGTCGACGTTGACGCAGGCAGGCGCCATGCCGCAGCAGTTGCCCACGTCCTTCACCGTGCAGTCGGCATCGCTGCGGCAGCTGCGATCCACCTTGACCACAGTGGAGGTGGGCGCGGCGGGCGCGGCCGCCGGCTCGGGGGCGGCCGCAGGCGCCGCGCAGGCACTCAGGGCGATCAGACAGGCGGACAAGCAGGCCATCAGCAGCGGGCGCATACGGGGTTCCTCCTCGGTGCTGGGGAGATCAGACGCGATCCTAGCGGCTGGGCCGTCCTGCGGGTGTTCATCGCGCGCGAGCGCTGGCGGGCGACAACGCGCGCGTCAGGCACTGGCGGTCCCGCAGCGCGGGCCCGCCCGCCTCAGGCCTGCGCGGCCCAGGTGTCGCGCAGGGTCACGCTGCGGTTGAACACCGGCTTGCCCGGGGTGTGGTCGCGGCGGTCGGCCACGAAGTAACCGGTGCGCTCGAACTGGAACGCGGTCTCCGGCGCGGCCTGCGCCGCGGCTGGCTCGACGAAGCCTGCGACCACGCGCTTGGAGTCCGGATTGAGGTAGTCGCGGTAGGTCTTGCCCTGGCTTTCGTCATCGGGCTTGGCCACCGAGAACAGGCGGTCGAACAGGCGAATCTCCGCGGCGACGCCGGCCTTGGCATCGACCCAATGGATCGTGCCCTTGATCTTGCGATTGGCTCCCTCCATGCCGGGGCGCGACTCCGGGTCCAGGGTGCCGCGCAGCTCGATGATCTGGCCGTCGGCATCCTTGATGACTTCATCGCACTTGATGATGCCGGCCCCGCGCAGGCGCACCTCGCCCCCGGGCACCAGGCGCTTCCAGCCCTTGGGCGGGACTTCGGCGAAATCCTCCCGCTCGATCCACAGCTCGCGCGAGAACGGCACCTGGCGCGTGCCCTGCGCCTCGTCCTTGGGATGGTTGGAGAAGGTCAGCGACTCGGTGTGGTCCTCGGGCAGGTTGGTCAGCACCAGCTTGAGCGGGTCGATCACGGCCATGCGGCGCGGGGCGCTGGCGTCCAGGTCGTCGCGCAGGCAGCCTTCCAGCACCGAGAAATCGATCACCGAGTTCTGCTTGGAGATGCCGACGCGGTCCACCAGCAGGCGCAGGCTGGCCGGCGTGTAGCCGCGCCGACGCAGGCCCTGCAGGGTGTACATGCGCGGGTCGTCCCAGCCTTCCACCAGGCCCTCGGTCACCAGCTGGGTCAGCTTGCGCTTGCTCATCACCGTGAAGTTGATGTTCAGGCGCGAGAACTCGATCTGCCGCGGCTTGGCCGCCTCGCGCGGCAGGCCCTTGTCCAGCAGCGGCTGCAGCAGTTCCGGATGGCCGACCAGGTCGACCTTGTCCACGCACCAGTCGTACAGCGGGCGATGGTCCTCGAACTCCAGCGTGCACAGCGAATGGGTGATGCCTTCCACCGCATCGCTCAGGGAGTGGGCGAAGTCGTACATCGGGTAGATCGGCCAGGCGTTGCCGGTGTTCTGGTGCTCGACGTGCTTGATGCGGTACAGCGCCGGGTCGCGCAGGTTGATGTTGCCGCTGGCCATGTCGATCTTGGCGCGCAGGGTGCGGGCGCCGTCCGGAAACTCGCCGGCGCGCATGCGGCGCAGCAGGTCCAGGTTTTGCTCCGGGCTGCGATCGCGATACGGGGAGTTGCGGCCCGGTTCGGTCAGGGTGCCGCGGTACTCGCGCACTTCCTCGGCCGACAGGTCGCAGACGAAGGCATCGCCCTGCTTGACCAGCTTTTCGGCGGCCAGGTACAGCACCTCGAAGTAGTCCGAGGCGTGGCGCAGGTTGGCCCATTCGAAGCCCAGCCAGCGCACGTCGTCCTGGATGGCGGTGACGAACTCGGGGTCTTCCTTGGCCGGGTTGGTGTCGTCCAGGCGCAGGTTGCACACCCCACCGAACTCGGCCGCGACTCCGAAGTCCAGGCAGATCGCCTTGGCGTGGCCGATGTGCAGGTAGCCGTTGGGCTCGGGCGGGAAGCGGGTCCGGATGGCCTGGTGCCGGCCCTGGGCCAGGTCCTCACGCACGATCTGGCGGATGAAGTCGCGTTTTTCCGGTGCGGCGTCGGCGGGCAGGGCGGGCGTATCGGACATGGGGACGGGCGCGGGGCGTTCTCGGGGAATCGGCAAGTTTAGCCGATGGCCCTGTGTCCCCGGCCGGCGTTGGGATGGGAGATCGCCGTGCGAGGGACTGCGGGCGGAGCGGCGGGGGAGGAGTAGGTGTGGGAGCGGCTTCAGCCGCGAAGAGATTTACCGGTAGAGCCCTTCGCGGCTGAAGCCGCGCCCACAGCGCCTCGCCGCTCTCCACGGGGCGGCCCACAGGCCCGGCGTATGCTCGCCGGCAGCCCCCTCGCCCGAAGGACAGCGCATGCAGGTCGCCTACCGCGCCATCAATCTGTTCGATGCCCACCTGGCGCGCCATGCGCTGGAGGATGCGCAGATCCCGGCCTTCGTGTTTGGCGAACAACTGCTGGGGGCGGGCGGGGAGCTGCCGCTGTTCGGGGTGCTGCGGGTCTGCGTGCCGGACTCGGCCCTGCCGCTGGCCCTTGAGGCGCTGAGAGCGGCGGAGCTGCTGCCGTCGGGCTTGCCAGAGGCCGCCGCCGACCCCATCTCGGGCGATGCACCCGACCCGGGCCTGTTGCCCGTTTGAGCGAGGAACTCCCCATGCTGGAATCACTGGTCAACAAGCTGGGCATTGGCGCGTTCAAGCAGCGCATGGTGCAGCCGGAGGACGCGCTGCCCGGCCGCTCCACGCCGCTGCCGCTGCACAACGTCCACTTCGTCAACGGCCATCCGCTGCGCGGGGACTTCCCGGGCATGGAGGTCATCGGCGTGGGCATGGGCTGCTTCTGGGGCGCCGAGCGCAAGTTCTGGCAGCTGCCCGGGGTGTACACCACCGCGGTCGGTTACCAGGGCGGCTATACCCGCAACCCGACCTACGAGGAAAGCTGCACCGGCATGACCGGCCACGCCGAGGTAGTGCAGGTGGTGTTCGACCCGGCGCAGGTCTCGCGCGAGGATGTCCTGCGCACCTTCTGGGAAAACCACGACCCCACCCAGGGCATGCGGCAGGGCAATGATCGTGGCACCGAGTACCGCTCGGCGATCTACTGCCACACCCCCGAGCAGCACGCCGCGGCGCTGGCCAGCCGCGATGCCTACCAGCAGCGCCTGCGCGAGGCCGGCTATGGCGAGATCACCACCGAGATCGTGTACCCGGCGCCGCCGTTCTATTTCGCCGAGGACTATCACCAGCAGTACCTGGCCAAGAATCCCAATGGCTATTGCGGCCTGGGCGGCACCGGCGTGAGCTGTCCGGTCGGGCTGGGGACTTGAGGGGCTGAGCGCGGGGGCGGGTGGGCGCTGAGCGCCATGCCGGTGGCCTGCCCGCGCGCGGTCGATCGATGGCAGGAGCGAGAAACGAGGAACGAGGAACGAGGAACGAGGAACGAGAGAGAGCGGTCAGCGCCGGTGGACGTCTCACTCGTTCCTCGTTCCTCTCCACTCGTTCCTGCCCCTCATGCAGAAAACTTCAGGCTCGTGCCCACATAGGCCCTGATCAGGCGCTCCGGCGCCCTGGCCCTGGCCAGATCAAAGAACGGCTCGCCACTGCAGTGCAGCGGCACGATGTGGGCCACGTCCAGCGCCAGCAGGCCATCGAGCGTCTGGCCGACATAGGCCTCGTTGTGCGGGGCCAGATGGAAGCCGCCGATCACCGCATGCACCTTGTCGATGCCAGAGGCCGCACGCGCCTGCTTGACCGAATTGACCACGCCACGATGGCCGCAGGAGGTCAGCACCACCAGCCCCTTGCCGCGCACGTGGTAGGCGGTGGCGATCTCGTGATGGAAATCGTCCGGCGTGCCGTTGGCGCTGCGGCGGTCTTCGGGCAGCGCATCGACCGGGCAACCGTTGCCATGCGCGTCCAACCCCGCCTTGAACCCGGTCGGTGAGAGCACCTTCTCGAAACCGGCCTGCGGGATGTGGCCGGTATTGAGCGCGTGGCCGGCCACCAGCGCCGCATCATCCGAGGACACCACGCGGATGTTGGACGCCTTGAGCGAGGCCCGGTCGATGACGCCGTAGTCCTTGCCGTTGCTGGTGTAGCGCCGCGCGCAGAAGGCTTCCTCATCGCCCAGGTGGAAGGCGATGCCAGGCTTGAGCGCGCCGCGATGCGTGTCCAGGAAGCCCGCCAATCCGCCGAAATGGTCGTAATGCCCGTGGCTGAGCACCAGTGCGTCGAGCTGGGCGACATCGATGCCCAGCAGCGCCAGATTGTTGTTGATGGCCTCCGGCGTGTAGCCGAAGTCGATCAGCACGCGCCGTGTCTCCGTGCCCAGGCGCGAGTGCGCATGCAGCGACAGGCCGAACTCGCCGATCAGAGCCTTGTCCGGCGGTGCGGTATCCGACAGGAAGTGCCCGGGCCGGATCACCTCCACATCGCCCTCCGGGCCGCTCTTGGCCAGCGCGTAGGACAGGCCGTCGGTGACCACCTTGATCTCCAGCGCATCCAGCTGTGGCAGGCGGATCGCCGCAGCCGTGCCGGCCAGCGCCGGGCGCGGCAGCAGCAGCGATGCCAGGCCGGCCCCGGCCCCGGCGAGGAATGCGCGCCGGCCAAGCGCCGGGCGGGGCTGGGGTCGCGATGGCGTCATGGTGCTGTTCCTGCAGAGTCCTCAAGGAGCACGAACGCTAGGCAAGCGACGCATTCCAGGCCAATGACCTTTGGGCATGTCCTTATGCGGGGATCGTCCCGCCCCGGGCGTTGCGGACTAGGGCGCGAACTCCCCGGCGAACATGGCGCGCAGCTGCGCGACCCTATCGGCCTGCTCCGGATGCAGCAGGTCCAGGCAGGCACAGGCAAAGCCCACCGGGCTGGTGCCAGGGGCGGTGATCAGGCCATCGGCCGACACCACCTTGTCCTGGCGGTAGTGGGCCTGGCCGGCGTACGTGGCCGCGTGATCCTGCAGGAAGGCCAGTCCGTTGCTGGTGTGCGGGCGCCGGTCCAGCAGCCCGGCAAAGGCCAGGGCCAGGGTGGCACCGCAGATGGCGGCAACCGGGCGGGACGCTTCGAGCCGGGCGGCGAGCAGTCCGCTCAAGCCGGGAATCTCGCCGGCCTGCCAGCGCTCGCCCCCGGGCAGGAGTCACAGGTCCGCGTCCAGCGGCGCCAGATCCGACAGGGCAAATGCCGGCGCGATGGCCAGCCCGCCCATCGAATGCAGGGGCCTGCCGTCGATGCTGGCGGTGACCACCTCATCGCCGAACCATCCGCGCGCTGCCGGGAGGACCACCCCGATTTCCCAGTCGGCCACCCCGTCGACCATCACCACCGCAATCTTGGGCACGTCTTTTTCCCCTTGACAGCTTCGTAAAAAAAATCTTCACACGCCCTAAGTATTTCCCGCCGGCGCCGATAACCCTACTGCAACCGCCCCGCCACGCCCCTCCGGCGTGACGTCGGCTGACCCGCCCACTCCCGCCGGAGCCCGTCATGCCCACCACCTCCCCCGATGTCCAGGACCCGCTGCTGCTCAGCCTAGACGGCGACATGACCATTCGTCGCGCCGCAGAACTCAAGCCGCTGCTGTTGCCGGCGCTGGAGCATGCCGGCGGCCTACGCCTGCAGCTGCAGGAGGTGACCGAGATCGATGCCACCGGCGTGCAGCTGCTGCTGGCGACGCAAGCGGCACTGCGCGCACTGGGACGGCCATTCCAGTTGGATGGCTGCAGCACCGCGGTCGGCGACACGCTGGACCTGCTTGGCCTGGGCGACGCTTTCGAGCGCGTCGGCGGCACCACGCTTCACTGACGGCAGCGCGACATGAACCTGGCCCAATTACTGCAAACCTTCATCGCCGAAAGCCGCGACCTGCTGGAGGACATGGAGCGCAACCTGCTGGAAGCCGAGCGCGGCGAAGCCGGCCCCGATGCGGTCAACGCGATCTTCCGCGCGGCCCACACCATCAAGGGCTCCGGCGGCCTGTTCGACCTGGCACAGCTGGTGGGCTTCACCCACGTGGTGGAAAGCGTGCTGGACCTGGTACGCGAGCAGGCCGTGGCGCTGGACTCGGACCTGATCCAGCTGATGCTGGCCTGCTGCGACCACATCCGCGCGCTGGTGGAAGCCGCCGCCGGCGCCCAGGCCGACGAAGCCACCCTGGCGACCGAGGGCGAGCCGCTGCTGGCGCGCCTGCAGACCTATCTGCAACCTGCCGCCGGGCCGGTCGCAGCCGCATCAGTGCCGGCAGCACCGGCAGCACCGGCGCATACCGGCTACTGGCGCATTGGCCTGCAGCTGTTCACCGACGCGCTGCGCTTTGGCAACTCGCCGCTGCACCTGATCCGCTGCCTGCGCAGCCTGGGCAGCCTGGAGGCGGTGCGCACCCATCACGACCGCGTGCCGGCGCTGCCTGACCTGGACCCGGAGGCCTGCTACCTGGGCTTTGACATCCTGCTGCGCAGCGACGCGCAGCAGGCGGCGATCGAGGACATCTTCGAGTTCGTCCGCGACGACTGCGACCTGCAGATCGTGGCGGTGGACCCCAACGGCGATGCGGCCAACCTGGACCTGCCGCTGCTGGTGGCCGAGCCCGCCAGCCAGGCCAGCGCCGAGGACTTCGCTGGCTTCGAGACCGCAGCCGCCACGGTGGCCGCGGTCATCGAGCCGGCCCCCGGCGTCGCTGCGGCTTCCAACGCGGCGGCGGCACCGGCCAGCGCCGGCGGCGCCAAGGCGGCAGCCGCGGGCGCGCGCGGCGAAGGCGGCTCGATCCGCGTCGATGCCGACAAGCTCGACCGCATGATCGACCTGGTCGGCGAACTGATCATCGCCGTGGCCAGCACCGGCGCCAACGCCCAACGCACCGGCGATGCGCAGTTGCTCGAATCCACCTCGATCCTGGCTGGCCTGGTGGAAGAAGTGCGCGAAAGCGCGCTGCAGCTGCGCATGGTCAAGATCGGCGGCACCTTCAGCCGCTTCCACCGCGTGGTCCACGATGTTGCCCGTGAGCTGGGCAAGGATATCGCCCTGGTGGTCAACGGCGAGGACACCGAGCTGGACAAGTCGGTGGTGGAGAAGATCGCCGACCCGTTGACCCACCTGGTACGCAACGCCATGGATCACGGCATCGAGCCGGCCCAGGTGCGCCTGGAGCGCGGCAAGCCGGTGCGCGGCACGGTGCGGCTCAACGCCTTCCACGACTCGGGCAGCATCGTCATCCAGATCAGCGACGACGGTGGCGGTCTCAATCGCGATCGCATCCTGGCCAAGGCGCTGGAACGTGGCCTGATCGAGCCGGGCCGCCAGCTCTCGGACCGCGAAGTGTTCGCGCTGATCTTCGAGCCGGGCTTCTCCACCGCCGAGAAGGTCACCAACCTGTCCGGCCGCGGCGTGGGCATGGACGTGGTCAAGCGCAACATCACCGCGCTGCGCGGCAGCGTGGACATCAGCAGCCAGCAGGACGTCGGCACCACCATCTCGGTGCGGTTGCCGCTGACCCTGGCCATCATCAATGGCTTCCAGGTCGGGGTGGGCAAGTCGGTGTTCGTGCTGCCGCTGGACGTGGTCGAGGAATGCGTGGAGTTCGCGCACAACTACCAGGGCGAATACATCGACCTGCGTGGCAACGTGCTGCCCTACGTGCGCCTGCGCTCGCTGTTCGCCATCGCCGGTGCGCCGCCGGCGCGCGAGAGCATCGTGGTGATCCGCCAGGGCTCGCAACGCTTCGGCCTGGTGGTGGACACGCTGCTGGGCGAGTGGCAGACCGTGATCAAGCCGCTTTCCAAGGTCTTTGCCCAGGTCAAGGGCATCAGCGGTTCCAGCATCCTCGGCAGCGGCGGTGTCGCGCTGATCCTGGACGTGCCCTCGCTGCTGAGCCAGTTGCAACCCGGCGTCGAATCGCTGGCGGCCTGAGCCGCCGGCGGGACGCACCGGTCCCGCATTGTTCTATCGCTGTGCAAGCCGGGCCCCACGCCTGGAGCAGTTTCCAGTCGTTCCTCACCATCCCGGTCCCCGCCCGTCGGCGGGGCTCATGACCATCCGTACAGGTACATCGGTATGTCCAACTCCCTTTCGCTGTCCTCCAAGCTGTGGCTCGGCGCGGCCATCGCCGTGGCGCTGCCCTTGGCCGCCGCCACCTGCGGGTACGCGCTCGGCCTGCCGGCCGGGCAGACCCTGGCCGTGAGCCTGGCCGCCACGGTGCTCGCCGCCGCAGTGCTGGCCTACATCGTCCATGCCATCACCCGCTCGCTGCGGATCGCCACCACCAGCCTGGCGCGCTTTGCCAAGGGCGACTTCGAGGTGGTGATGCCGACCATCTCCAACGACCAGGCCTGCGAGGTGCTGCTGGCGCTGCGCCAGGTGCAGACCAGCGTGCGCCGCGTCAACGACGAGATCGTGCGCATGTCGCGCGAGCACGATGCCGGCGACATCGACGTGGTGATCGAGAGCCACCGCTTCGAGGGTGAGTTCAAGGTCATCGCCGAGGGCGTGAACCGCATGGTGGGAGAGCACATCGCCACCAAGAAGAAGGCCATGGCCTGCATCGCCCAGTTCGGCCGCGGCAACTTCGACGCGCCGCTGGAGAACTTCCCGGGCAAGAAGGCCTTCATCAACGACACCATCGAGCAGGTGCGTGGCAACCTGCAGGGCCTGATCGCACAGATGAACCACATGTCCGCCCAGCACGATGCCGGCGACATCGACGTGGTCATCGACAGCCAGCGCTTCGAGGGCGACTACCGCAGCATGGCCGAGGGCATCAACCGCATGGTCGCCGGCCACATCGCGGTCAAGAAGCAGGCCATGGCCTGCGTGGCCGAGTTCGGCCGCGGCAACTTCGAGGCGCCGCTGGAGCGCTTCCCGGGCAAGAAGGCCTTCATCAACGACACCATCGAGCAGGTGCGCTCCAACCTGCGTGCGCTGATCCGCGATACCAGCCTGCTGGCCGAGGCGGCGGCGGCCGGCCGCCTGGGCGTGCGCGCCGATGCCAGCCAGCACCATGGCGACTTCAGGCGCATCGTCGACGGCATCAACCTGACCCTGGACGCGGTGATCGGCCCGCTCAACGAGGCCCGCGCGGTGCTCAAGGCGATCGAGGGCGGCGACCTGACCCGGTTGGCCGATACGCAGTGCCAGGGCCAGTTGAAGGAGCTGTGCGAGAGCATCAACGCCACCGTGGCGCGCCTGGCGCAGGTGGTCGGTGAGGTCAGCACCAGTGCCGACGCCCTGTCCAGCGCCTCCGAGCAGGTCAGCGCCACCGCCCAGTCGCTGAGCCAGGCGGCCAGCGAGCAGGCCGCGGGCGTGGAGGAGACCAGCGCTTCGCTGGAGCAGATGACCGCCTCGATCTCGCAGAACACCGAGAACGCCCGGGTCACCGATGGCATGGCCGCCAAGGCCGCGCGCGAGGCTGCCGAAGGTGGCGATGCGGTGCGCTCGACGGTGACGGCGATGAAGCAGATCGCGCAGAAGATCGGCATCATCGACGACATCGCCTACCAGACCAACCTGCTGGCGCTGAACGCGGCGATCGAAGCGGCGCGCGCCGGCGAGCACGGCAAGGGCTTTGCGGTGGTGGCCGCGGAAGTGCGCAAGCTGGCCGAGCGCAGCCAGGTCGCCGCCCAGGAGATCGGCCAGGTGGCCGAGTCCAGCGTCGAGCTGGCCGAGAACGCCGGCAAGCTGCTCGACCAGATGGTGCCCTCCATCCGCCGGACCTCCGACCTTGTGCAGGAGATCGCCGCCGCCTCCGAGGAGCAGGCCTCGGGCGTGGGCCAGATCAACACCGCCGTCGGCCAGCTCAACCAGACCACCCAGCAGGCCGCGGCCAACTCCGAGGAACTGGCCGCCACCGCCGAGGAAATGAGCGGCCAGGCCGAGCAGTTGCAGCAGCTGATGAGCTTTTTCCGCATCAATCAGATTCAGGCGCCTCGGCGTTCGACGACGGTACCCGCTCAGTTTCGCCGAAGCGCGCCCCCACGCAGACCCGGGGTGATCGACACCGGTCTGGCCCTGGCGACGGCGCCGGATGAGATGCACTTCGAAACGTTCTGACCTCCACCTCTGCAACTCCACATACGAGACACACAATGTTCAAGCGCATGAAGATCGGTACGCGCATCGGCATCGGCTTCGGCCTGGTGCTGCTGATGATGCTGGGCATGGGAATCTTCGCCAGCGTCAAGCTGGCCCAGGTCAATCAGTCCTCCACCGACCTGGCGGAGAATTGGATGCCCAGCATCCGCTACATCCAACAGATGAATACCAATGCCTCGGACCTGCGGGTGGCCGAGCTGCAGCACGTCATCAGCGAGGATCCGCAGGACATGGCGCGCTTCGAACAGGTCATGCAGCGGATCCTGGCCGACTACGGTGACAATCGGGATCACTACGTCAACCTGATCTCGTCGCCGGAAGAGCGCGCCATGTATCAGGATTTCCAGAAGAAGTACGACAGCTACCTGTCCCTGCATGATCGTGCGATAGCGCTTTCGAGCGCGCTCAAGACCAACGATGCGATGGCGCTTCTCAACGGCGAGCAGCAGGCGGTGTACGAGCAGGCGTCGGCGTTGCTGAACAAGTTGGTCGAGCTGAATGTGAAGGGCGGCCAGGATGCGAGCGCCCAGGGCGATGCCCTGTACGCGAGCACCCGCGCCTGGATCTTCGCGGTGATCGGCGTCTGCGTGGTGTTCGGCGTGGTCATCTCGGTGGTGATCGTGCGCATTCTGAGCCGTCTGCTCGGCGGCGAGCCGGCCTACGTGGCCGAGATCGCCAACAAGGTGGCCCAGGGCGACCTGAACCTGCAGGTGGCGGTGCGCGGCAACGACAACGACAGCGCGCTGTATGCCATGCGCACCATGGTCGAGCGCCTGAAGCTGGTGATCGACGGCCAGCGCCGCGTGGTGCAGGCGGCCAACCGTGGCGACTTCTCCGAGCGCGTCGCGCTGGATGGCCTGTCCGGCTTCCAGCATGAGATGGGCCAGGGCCTGAACGAGCTGGCCACCACCACCGGCGACAGCATCCAGGACGTGGTGCGGGTGATGGGCGGCCTGGCCGAAGGCGACCTGACGCGCAGCATAGACAAGCACTACGACGGCGCCTACGCGGAGATGAAGAACTACGTCAACGACACCATCGCGCGCCTGTCCAAGGTGGTCGGCGAGGTCAACGGCAGCGCCGAGGCACTGGCCAGCGCTTCGGAGGAAGTCAGCGCCACCGCCCAGGCCTTGAGCCAGGCCGCCAGCGAGCAGGCCGCAGGCGTGGAGGAAACCAGTGCTTCGCTGGAGCAGATGACCGCCTCCATTTCGCAGAACACCGAGAACTCCAAGATCACCGACGGCATGGCCACCAAGGCCTCCAACCAGGCGCTGGATGGCGGCGAGTCGGTGCGTGCCACCGTGCAGGCGATGAAGCAGATCGCGCAGAAGATCGGCATCATCGACGACATCGCCTACCAGACCAACCTGCTGGCGCTGAACGCGGCGATCGAAGCGGCGCGCGCCGGCGAGCACGGCAAGGGCTTTGCGGTGGTGGCGGCGGAAGTGCGCAAGCTGGCCGAACGCAGCCAGGTCGCCGCCCAGGAGATCGGCGATGTCGCCAGCTCCAGCGTGGAACTGGCCGAGAATGCCGGCAAGCTGCTGGATGAGATGGTGCCCTCGATCAAGCGCACCTCCGACCTGGTGCAGGAGATCACTGCCGCGTCCGAGGAACAGACCTCCGGCGTGGGCCAGATCAATGCCGCGGTCGGCCAGCTCAACCAGACCACCCAGCAGGCCGCGTCCAACTCCGAGGAGCTGGCCGCCACTGCCGAGGAGATGAGCGCCCAGGCCGAGCAACTGCAGCAGCTGATGAGCTTCTTCCGCGTGAATGCCGATCCGACCGCCAGGCCGGCGGCGCGGCGCCCGGGCAGCAGCGTCCGCGGCCGCGGCGGTGCGCAGGCCGCGCACAAGCCGTACGCGCGCGTGGCCGGCGGCCATGTGGTGCTGGGCGAGTCGCTCGACGAAGCCCACTTCGAAACCTTCTGAGGCCCGGCCATGACTGCTTCCGCTTCCCCCCAATCGTCCGACGCCAGCGATCTGCCGACGGACCAGTTCCTGACCTTCCTGCTGGGCAAGGAGATGTTCGGCGTCGGCATCCTGGGCATCAAGGAGATCATCGAATACCGCACGCCGACCGACGTGCCGATGATGCCGCCGGCCCTGCGCGGGGTGATCAACCTGCGCGGTGCGGTGGTGCCGGTGGTGGACCTGCAGCAGCGCTTCGGCCGTGCGCCCAGCGAGGTCAGCAAGCGCACCTGCATCGTCATCATCGAGGTGGCCAGTGGCGATGAGCGCCAGGTGCTGGGCCTGCTGGTGGATGCGGTCAGCGAAGTGCTGGAGATCGCCACCGCCGACATCGCCCCGCCGCCGGCCTTCGGCACCGGGATTCGCCGCGACTTCATCCACGGCATGGGCAAGGTGGGCGAGCGTTTCGTCATCCTGCTGGCCGCCGATGCGGTGCTGGCGCCCCAGGAGTTCGCCAGCATGGCCGCGCTGGATCATCGTCTGGAAGAGAGCATCGCCGCCTGAGGCGGCTTTGCGCGTCACCGCGTCGCAACGGATTCATCATGCCCACAGCCCCTCAAACCTCCGCTCTGCACCGTTTCGGCACGGTCCTGGTGGTCGATGACAGCCAGGTCCAGCGCGAGCATGCGCTGGCCCTGTGCCTGGCCATGGGCGCGGCGGCGGTGGAAGGCGCGGCCGATGGCCACGCCGCGCTGGCACGGGCGGCCCAGGACCCGCCGCTGGGGCTGATGATCGTGGATCTGGAAATGCCCGGCATGGACGGCGTGCAGTTGCTCGATGCGCTGGCCCGCTGTGGCGTGCGCGTGCCTATCGTGGTGGCATCCCAGCGGGGCCCCGGGCTGATCGACTCGGTGCTGCAGGTCGGTCGCAACAACGGGCTGCAGGTGCTGGCGGGTCTGGAAAAGCCCTTGCGCGCCGCACAGTTCGAGGCCGTGCTGCGCGCGCACGCAGTGCCGGCACCGGTACCGCATGCGCGGGCGCCGGAGACAGCCGAGGCCCCGGGCGAGTCGACCATGGCGCAGATGCTGCGCGAAGCCGTGCAGCGCGGCCAGATCGAGGTCGCCTACCAGCCCAAGGTGGACATGCGCAGCGGGCGGGTGGGGGGCGTGGAGGCGCTGGCGCGCTGGCGTCACCCGAGCCTCGGGCCGATCGCACCCGACCGCTTCATCGCCGTGGCCGAACGCGAGGGGTTGATCCACGCGCTGACCGCTGGCGTGGCCGACCAGGCGATGGCGCGGCTGGCGGCCTGGAAGCGGGCCGGGTTCGCCCTGACCCTGGCGCTGAACCTGTCGCCGAGCATGCTGCAGAACGCGGATCTGCTGGACGAACTCCTGGGACTGGTGCGCCGGCACGACCTGTCGCCGTCGGAGGTGGTGTTGGAGATCACCGAAAGCTCGCTGGTGTCCGGCAGCGCGCTGGGCATGCTGGCGCGCCTGCGCCTGCAGGGCTTCGGCCTGTCCCTGGACGACTACGGCACCGGCTTTTCCTCGCTGCAGCAGCTGACCCGCATCCCGTTCACCGAACTGAAGATCGACCGCAGCTTCGTCCATGGCGCGCACCGCAGCCGCAACCTGCGCACCGTGCTGGAGTCGGCGCTGGACCTGGCCCAGCGCCTGGAACTGCGCTCGGTGGCCGAAGGCATCGAGACGGTGGAGGACTGGACCCTGCTGCAGGAACTGGGCTGCGATGTCGCCCAGGGCTACCTGCTGTCGCGCCCGCTGGCCGGCGGCGCACTGCACGCCTGGCTGCTGGAACACCAGCGCCAGCTGCAGGAACACGGCCCGTTGCCCGGTGGCGCCAACGCCCCTTCTCATTGACCGCACCACACCATGACCAGCCAGAACACCATCACCGAGCAGGAATTCGGCCGCTTCCAGCGTTTCATCTTCGACGCGGCCGGCATCACCATCACCCCGGCCAAGAAGGCCATGCTGTGCGGACGCCTGGGCAAGCGCCTGCGGGCGAACTCGCTGCAGACCTATGGCCAGTACCTGCAGCTGCTGGAAAGCCGCGAGGGCGGTGCCGAGGTGCAGACCGCGATCGACCTGCTGACCACCAACGAGACCTACTTCTTCCGCGAGCCCCGGCACTTCGAGGTGCTGCGCAACGCCGCAGCCGCGCACAGTGGCGGCACCCCGTTCCGAAGCTGGAGCGCGGCCAGCTCCAGCGGCGAGGAGGCCTACAGCATGGCCATGGTGCTGGACAACACCCTGCAGGGCCGTCCCTTCGAGGTGGTCGGCACCGACATCAGTACCCGCGTGCTGGCCAAGGCCCGCACCGGGCACTACCCGCTGCTGCGCCTGGAGCAGATGCCGCAGGACATGCTCAAGCGCTATTGCCTGCGCGGCCGCGGCGACTACGAAGGCACCATGCTGATCGATCGCCGCATCCGCGACCGGGTGAGCTTCCTGCATGCCAACCTCAACGCGCCGCTGCCCAGCCTGGGCCAGTTCGACGTGATCTTCCTGCGCAACGTGATGATCTACTTCAACGGGCAGACCAAGCGCGAAGTGGTGGGCCGGGTGCTGGGCGCGCTCAAGCGCGGCGGCCTCCTGTGCATCGGTCACTCCGAGAGCCTCAACGAAATCAGCAACGACGTGGTGCAGATCGCGCCGTCGGTGTACCGCAAACCATGAAGGCCGACGTGCCGGGAGCAAGCTGGGCATGAATACGGTCAAGGCCATGGTCATCGACGACTCGGCGGTGGTGCGCCAGGTGCTGGTGGCCGTGCTGGACGACGCGCCGGGCATCGAGGTCATTGCCGCTGCCGCCGATCCGCTGCTGGCGATGGACAAGATGCGCCAGCAGTGGCCGGACGTGATCGTGCTGGATGTGGAGATGCCCAAGATGGATGGCATCACCTTCCTGCGCAAGATCATGAGCGAGCGCCCGACCCCGGTGGTGATCTGCTCCACGCTCACCGAGAAGGGCGCGCGGGTGACCATGGATGCGCTGGCCGCCGGCGCGGTGGCAGTGGTCACCAAGCCCAAGCTCGGGCTCAAGCAGTTCCTCACAGATTCGGCCGAGGAGATGATCGCCACGGTCAAGAGCGCCGCGCGCGCCAACCTCAAGCGCCTGTCCGCGCGCCCGGCCGCACCGGCGGTAAAGGCCGAGACCAAGCACAACGCGGACGTCATCCTGCCCGCCCAAGGCAACCGGCCGCTCTCGCAGACCACCGAGCGGGTGGTGGCCATCGGCACCTCCACCGGCGGCACCCAGGCGCTGGAAGAAGTGCTGACCGCGCTGCCGCGCGTCTGCCCGGGCATCGTCATCGTCCAGCACATGCCGGAGAAGTTCACCGCCGCCTTCGCCGCGCGCCTGGACACCCTGTGCCAGATCTCGGTCAAGGAGGCGGCCAACAACGATCGCGTGGTCCCCGGACGCGCGCTGATCGCGCCAGGCGGCAAGCACATGCTGCTGCGTCGCAGCGGCGCGCAGTACTTCGTCGAGGTCCTGGACGGGCCACCGGTAAACCGTCACCGGCCCTCGGTGGACGTGCTGTTCCGCTCGGCCGCGCGTGCCGCCGGCGGCAACGCGCTGGGCATCATCATGACCGGCATGGGCGATGACGGCGCAGTGGGCCTGCTGGAAATGCGCCAGGCCGGCGCGCACACCGTGGCCCAGGACGAGCAGAGCAGCGTGGTGTTCGGCATGCCCAAGGAGGCGATCAAGCGCGGCGGTGTGGAGAAGATCCTGCCGCTCAACGCCATGGCGCGTGAGATCGGCCAGCAGATGACCTAGCGCCGCGCATAGCCCACCGACCGAGCAGTGCAACCCGCAAGGTAGAAGCGAACCTTGTGGAGCGGCTTCAGTGGGGCGGCTTTTTGTGGGAGCGGCTTCAGCCGCGAAGAGGCTTTCCCGGCAAAGCCCCTTCGCGGCCAAAGCCGCTCTCACAAGCGCTTTCGCGGTCCTTCAGGCCGCGCCAGCGCTCGCGATACGAGCGCCGCGCTAGAGTCTTGAAGCAGGCTCAGCCCGCCAGTCGATCCGCGATGGTCTTGCGCAGTGCCTGCAGATCCTTGTCGAAGGCGTCGATGCCGGTCGCCAGCTTCTCGGTGGCCATCGGATCGGCAGCCAGGTCGGCGGCGAACTGCTCGGCGGTGATCGGCGTAACCGGCGCGCCATCGGGCTGGCTGGGCGAGAGCTTGCGCGGCAGCTCGCCGTGGTCGGCATCCAGCTTTTCCAGCAGATCCGGCGAGATGGTCAGCCGGTCGCAGCCGGCCAGCGCCTCGATCTGTTCGGTGGAGCGGAACGAGGCGCCCATCACCACGGTCTTGATGTCGCGACGCTTGAAGGTGTCGTAGACCCCGCGCACGAACTTCACGCCCTGGTCCTCATCGATGTTCGCCGGCGCCTGGCCATTGGCCTTGTACCAGTCCAGGATGCGGCCCACGAACGGCGAGATCAGGAAGGCATTGGCCTCGGCGCAGGCCAGGGCCTGGGTGGGGTTGAAGATCAGCGTGCAGTTGCAGTCGATGCCTTCGGCCTGCAGCTGGCGGCAGGCCTCGATGCCTTCCCAGGTCGAGGCGACCTTGATCAGCACCTTGCTCTTGTCCACCCCATGCTCGGCGTACATGGCGATGAACTTGCGCGCCTTGGCCACGGTGGCCTCCACGTCGTGCGCCAGGTCGGCATCGACCTCGGTGGACACGCGCCCGGGGATCAGCCCGGCGAGCTTGACGCCCACGGCCACGGTCAGGCGATCGACCACCTCGGCCACCAGCGTGTCGTTGACTTTGCCCTGGCCCTTGGCCCACTCGATCTGCTCATCGATCAGGTCGGCATAGACGGGCAGGTCCAGCGCCTTCTTCACCAGGGTCGGATTGGTGGTGCAATCGACGGGCTTGAGCCGCTTGATCGCGTCGAAATCGCCGGTGTCGGCCACGACCACGGACAGGTCGCGCAGTTGCTGGAGTTTGGAAGGAGCGGTCATGAGCGTTTGTTCCGTGCAGAAGATGATGCGGGGGATGAACGTCGTGCGGCATTGGACACCACGGCGCGTTGCATCGGTGTGTCCGTGGTGGAAAACAGGTCCGGCGGCAGCTGCCGGAAGACCTCGGCCAGGCTGGACAGGAAACCGGTCATGGCCGAGCTGCGGCGCCAGACCATGGCGATCTGCCGGCTCGGCGCCGAGTCGCTGAAACCCAGCAGGTGGATGCTGTCCGAGCGCGCCACCGGCGGCTTGACCGCCAGGCTCGGCAACAGGGTGATGCCGACATTGGCCGCGACCATCTGCCGCAGCGTTTCCAGGCTGGTGGCGCGGAACTCGGATTTTTCGTTGGCCCCGGACAGGCGGCAGACTTCCAGCGCCTGCTCGCGCAGGCAGTGGCCGTCTTCCAGCAGCAAGAGCTTGTGCTCGGAGAGTTCCTCCAGCGTCAGCGCATCGCGCCGGGCCAGTGGATGCCGGTCGGGTACGGCCAGCAGGAAGGGTTCCTCGAACAGGAACTCGGCATGCAACTGGTCGTCGTGCACGGGCAGCGCCAGCAGGCCGGCATCCAGGCGGCCCTCGCGCAGGCGGTTGAGCAGCTCATCGCTCTTCTCCTCGACCAGCAGCAGTTCCAGCTCCGGAAAGCGCGCGCGGATCAGCGGCACCACGTGCGGAAGCAGGTAAGGGCCCAGGGTGGGGAAGATGCCCAGGCGCACCGTGCCGGCCTCCGGGTCCTGGCTGCGGCGGGCGGCTTCCTTCATCTGGTCCACCTCGGCCACGATGCGGCGCGCGCGGTCGGCGGCATCGCGTCCGGCGGGCGTCAGCATCACCTTGCGCGGGGCGCGCTCCACCAGCGACACGCCCAGCTCGTCCTCCAGCTTCTTGATCTGGGTGGACAGCGTGGGCTGGCTGACGAAGCTGGCGGCGGCGGCCTTGCCGAAGTGCTTGTGGTCGGCCAGGGCCACCAGGTATTTGAGGTCGCGTAGATTCATGGCGGTTCCGGGGATGGGCCAGGATCGAAGTGCCGTTGAACTGGGCTCGCGCGGGGTTTGGTCGCTCGCGCCACGCCTGGCGACTGCGCCGCCACATCGTTTCGGCGGTCCAGCGCATGTCTTTTCGAACGCCTGCCAAGCTCATTGATGTGGTCGATCATTCAAGGCTACAAGCCCGTGGCCGTCAATCGATAAATTCTCCCCGGCAAAGGGACGGACCTCCTGACGGCGGGTCAGTAGGGTGGATGACGCTTCTTCATCCACCATCGCCGCCAAGCCCAGGACCGTGCCGACGTGCCCACCGAGCGCCGTGTGTGGATGACGCCTCTTCACCCACCATCGCCGCGAACCGAACGACGTGGCCGCACCGCGTCCTATCCCGATCCGAGACGACGCGCCCACGCCAACGCCAACGCCTCAACTTACGGCACAAAAAAACCCGCCGGAAAACTCCGGCGGGCGTGAGACCTCCAATCGGTGGCCGAGGCTGGGGAGCCCTGTATTCCCCTCCAGTCAGGCTGCCTTGGCGGTCTCGGTCTGCGCGGGTGCGCTGTGGCGGATGAGGTGGTCGAAGGCGCTCAGCGCGGCCTTGGAGCCCTCACCCATGGCGATGACGATCTGCTTGTAGGGCACGGTGGTGGCATCGCCCGCCGCGAACACGCCGGGGATGTTGGTGGCGCCACGCTCGTCGACGATGATCTCCCCGCGCGGGGACAGCGCCACGGTGTCCTTCAGCCACTCGGTGTTGGGCAGCAGGCCGATCTGCACGAAGATGCCTTCCAGCTCCAGCCGATGCTGCTCGTCGTTGGTGCGGTCGGTGTAGGACAGGCCGGTCACCTTGTTGCCGTCGCCGTGCACCTCGGTGCTCAGCGCCGACAGCACGATGGTCACGTTGGGCAGGCTGCGCAGCTTGCGCTGCAGCACCTCATCGGCACGCAGCTTGTGGTCGAACTCCACCAGCGTGACGTGCTTGACGATGCCGGCCAGGTCGATGGCCGCCTCCACGCCGGAGTTGCCGCCGCCGATCACCGCCACGCGCTTGCCCTTGAACAGCGGGCCATCGCAGTGCGGGCAGTAGGCCACGCCCTTGTTCTTGTACTCGTTCTCGCCGGGCACGTTCATCTGCCGCCAGCGCGCGCCGGTGGACAGGATGACCGTCCTGCCCTTGAGCGAGGCGCCGTTGGCCAGCTGCACTTCGATCAGGCCATCGGCACCGGCCGGGATCAGCTTCTCGGCGCGCTGCAGGTTCATGATGTCCACCTCGTACTGGCGCACGTGGGCTTCCAGCGCGGCGGCCATCTTCGGGCCCTCGGTCTCCTGCACGGAGATGAAGTTCTCGATGGCCATCGTGTCCAGCACCTGGCCGCCGAAGCGCTCGGCCGCCACGCCCGTGCGGATGCCCTTGCGCGCGGCATAGACCGCGGCGGCCGCACCGGCCGGGCCACCCCCGACGATCAGCACCTCGAAGGGATCCTTGGCGGCGATCTTCTTGGCATCGCGCTTGGCCGCACCGGCATCCAGACGGCTGACGATCTCTTCCAGGTTCATGCGGCCCTGGCCGAAGGTCTCGCCGTTGAGGTACACGGTCGGCACCGACATCACCTGGCGCTCCTCGACCTCGGCCGGGAACACGGCGCCATCGATGGCCACGTGCTGGATCTTCGGGTTCAGCACCGCCATCAAATTCAGCGCCTGCACCACGTCCGGGCAGTTCTGGCAGCTCTGCGAGAAGTACGTCTCGAACTTGTACTCGCCCTCAAGGTTCTGGATCTGCTCGATGGTCTCCACCGCCGCCTTGGACGGATAGCCGCCGACCTGCAGCAGGGCCAGCACCAGCGAGGTGAACTCGTGGCCCATCGGCAGGCCGGCAAAGCGCAGGTGGATGTCGTGGCCCGGCGAATTGATCGCGAAGGACGGCGCGCGGCTGTCCCCCTGGCGGCGCTCGACCAGGGTGATCTTGTCCGAGAGCATGACGATCTGCCCCAGCAGCGTCTTCATCTCCTCGGAGGTCGGGCTGTCGTCCAGCGAGGCGACCAGCTCGATGGGTCGGGTCAGGCGCTCCAGGTAGGCCTGGAGCTGGGTCTTGAGGGTGTCGTCCAACATTGGCGTGCTCCAAATGACGGAAACAGAAGGGCCTGCCCGGTCGGGCAGAGGGAAAGGGGGGAGGCAAACCGCAAGCCGCGCCGGCATGCGGGACAAGGACACGAACTGCGGTTTGCCGCCGGTGCCTTCCCCGCGCAGGGCGGGGAAGGCGGTCAGGCCAGAAACTTAGATCTTGCCGACCAGGTCCAGCGACGGTGCCAGGGTCTTGGCGCCTTCCTTCCACTTGGCCGGGCAGACCTCGCCCGGGTGGGAGGCCACGTACAGGGCGGCCTTGACCTTGCGCAGGGTGTCGCCGGCTTCGCGGCCGATGCCCTCGGCGGTGATTTCCACCGACTGGATCACGCCCTGCGGGTCGATGATGAAGGTGCCGCGGTCGGCCAGACCCGCCGGGCGCAGCACGTCGAAGTTCTTGGAGATCTGATGGGTCGGGTCACCGATCATGGCGTACTTGATCTTGCCGATCGCCGCCGAGGTGTCGTGCCAGGCCTTGTGCGAGAAGTGGGTGTCGGTGGAGACCGAGTAGACCTCAACGCCCAGCTTCTGGAACTCTTCGTAATGGTCGGCCAGGTCTTCCAGTTCGGTCGGGCAGACGAAGGTGAAGTCGGCCGGGTAGAACACGACCACGGACCACTTGCCCTTCAGGTCGGCGTCGCTGACCTCGATGAACTCACCATTCTTGTAGGCGCTGGCCTGGAACGGAAGGATTTCGGTGTTGATGACGGGCATCGGGTTTCCTCTTTGGTGGATGGGGGTGAAGCGACTGAGGGCTATCCTACGGATCTGCCATCCATCGCTCAAATCGATTGGTGGGATCGATGTAATAGCCGTTGACTATCAAAATCCGGCTGACACATCCTAGTTCCGTGGGTGTTTCACCCAGATCACGGCGCGCGGACGAAATCGTCGATGGCCTGAAGCAATTGCGGCCCGCGCTTGGGCGCGTACAGCTCCACCAGCGGCGTGAAGTGGCTGCCGCCTGGCAGCGTCAGGGTCTGCACCGGCACGCCGCGGGCCTTGAGCTTGCGCGCCAGTTCGAAGGTCTGGCCAGGGGAGACGATCTTGTCGTCGCTGCCGATGGCCAGCAGGAAGGGCGGTTCATCGCCATCGACGAAGCCTGCGGCCATCGCCTTCGGCCACTGCCAGGCCGGCCCGAACACCCCCTCCAGGGCCCGATCGCCCTGAATGGTGAAGTCGTAGGGGCCGGACAGGCCGATCACCCCGGCCAGCTGCGCCGGCTTCAGGCCCTGCGCTTCCAGGTAGCGCGCATCGGTGCCCAGCAACGCGGCAATCTGGGCACCGGCCGAGTGCCCGGCCACGAACACCCGCGCCGGGTCGCCACCGTAGTCGGTCGCATGCTGCCGTGCCCAGGCCACGGCTCGGGCGCCATCGTGCATGAAGCCGGGGAAGGGCGTGGCGGGCGCCAGGCGGTAATCGGCCACCATGACCACCGCGCCGGTTTCGGTCAGGCGCCGGCCGACGAAGCGATACTGCGCCCGGCTGCCGCGCTGCCAGCTGCCGCCATAGAAGAACACCACGACCGGCGCGCGTGCACTGGGTGCGGCGGGTTTGTAGATGTCCAGCGAAAGGCCGCGCGCGCTGTCGTACACGGCGGTCGCATCCGGATGTGCAACCCCGCGGTTGGCGATGCCGAAGACGATGGTCTGGCAGCCGGCCAGCAGCAGGGCCGCAGCGCCGGTCAGGCCCAGGCGAAAGAAGCAGAGGAATCGGTTCAAGCCAGGCTCCGGTAGGGAAAGACGGGTCGCCGCAAGCCAGCGGCTAACATGCGCCCATGGATACGCAAGAACCCCCGCGCCTGGATGCACTGCTACGCCAAGGCGCCACCGCCCTGCCCACGCCCGACCCGCGCTTCGAGGCCGAAGCCCTGCTTCTGCATGCGCTGGGGCGCGAGCGTGCCTGGCTGTTCGCGCATGGCGCCGATCCTGCCCCGGCGGCCGTGCAGGAGACGTTCGCAGCGCTGCTGCAGCGACGGATTGCCGGCGAGCCGCTGGCCTACATCCTCGGCAGGCGCGGCTTCTGGACCCTGGACCTGAAGGTGACGCCAGCCACCCTGATCCCCCGCGCCGAGACCGAGCGCCTGGTGGAGCTGGCGCTGGAGCGCCTGCCGCCGGACCGCCCGCTGGATGTGGCCGACCTGGGCACCGGCAGCGGCGCCATCGCCCTGGCCATCGCCAGCGAGCGCCCGCAGGCCCGGGTGCTGGCCACCGATGCCAGTGCCCAGGCGCTGGAGGTGGCGCGAGCCAACGCGCAGGCGCATGCGCTGACCAATGTGGAGTTCGCGCAGGGCAGCTGGTTCGCGCCGCTGGGCGGCCGGCGCTTCGCGCTGATCGCCAGCAACCCGCCTTACATCGGCAGCCAGGATGCCCATCTGCAGCAGGGCGACCTGCGCTTCGAGCCGGCCACCGCGCTGGCCTCGGGAGCCGATGGATTGGACGACATCCGCGTGCTGGTCGCCGGCGCGCCGGCGCGGTTGCTGCCCGGCGGCTGGCTGCTGCTGGAACATGGCTGGGACCAGGGCGAAGCCGTGCACGCACTGATGCGCCAGCACGGGTTGGCCGAGGTGCAGACCGTGCAGGATCTGGAGGAGCGCGACCGCGTCACGCTCGGCCGCCTGCCCGCGTAGGGCAGGGGCGCAAGGCCCGGCTCGGCTAGACTTTCCGCTTTTCCGTCGTCTGAAAGGCTTGGCCCATGCGCACGCTGTATCCCGCCATCGAACCGTTCGACACCGGCAGGCTGCCGGTCGATGACCGCCACACGCTGTACTACGAGCAGTGCGGCAATCCGGACGGCAAGCCGGTGGTCATGCTGCATGGCGGTCCCGGCGGCGGCTGCAGCGCCAAGATGCGCCAGTTCCACGACCCATCCAAGTACCGCATCGTGTTGTTCGACCAGCGCGGCTCCGGGCGCTCTACGCCGCACGCGGACCTGGTGGACAACACCACCTGGGACCTGGTGGCCGATATCGAAGCGCTGCGCGTGCACCTGGGCATCGAGACCTGGCAGGTGTTCGGCGGCAGCTGGGGATCGACCCTGGCCCTGGCCTACGCGCAGACCCATCCCCAGCGCGTGACCGAGCTGGTGCTGCGCGGCATCTTCATGCTGCGTCGCTGGGAGCTGGAGTGGTTCTACCAGGAAGGCGCCAGCCGCCTGTTCCCGGAGGCCTGGGCGCACTACCTCAAGGCCATCCCGCAGGAAGAACGCCATGACCTGATCTCCGCCTTCCATCGCCGCTTGACCAGCGAGGACGAAGCCACCCGCCTGGAGGCGGCGCGCGCCTGGAGCGTGTGGGAAGGCGCCACCAGCTTCCTGCACGTGGACCAGGACTTCGTGGCCGGCCACGAGGATGCGCAGTTCGCCCTGGCCTTCGCGCGCATCGAGAACCACTACTTCGTCAATGGCGGCTTCTTCGAGGTCGACGACCAGCTGTTGCGCGACGCCCACCGGATCGCCCACATCCCCGGGGTCATCGTGCACGGGCGCTACGACGTGGTCTGCCCGGTGCAGAACGCCTGGGATCTGCACCAGGCCTGGCCCACGGCCAAGCTGGAAATCACCCCGGCCTCGGGGCACTCGGCCTTCGAGGCGGAGAACATCGACGCACTGGTGCGCGCCACCGACGCCTTCGCCTGAGCGGCGTCAGCCGCACCCTGAAAGCCCGGCGGCGCCAAGCCGCCGGCGCTTGCGGATCGGTCGATGAAGCCTGTTTGTTCGCGAGGCATCGCGCTCGGATGCCGAAGAGAGGGGGCAGGCCGGGTAAGGCTCGTCGCTGAAACGGCAGCGCCAGCGGCGCCGCCCCATCGCGACGGCAGCCAAACCTAAGCCCCAGGCTCAGCCCGGGACGAAGTCGGCGGCGATGGCGGTGAAGATGCGCGCCAGCCGCTGTGCCCACGCCTGCTGCCCGGCGTCGTCGGCGATCAGGTCCTGGCGGATCTCCAGCTCCACATGCGGCAGGCCGCGGCCCTCGCCATGCACGGGCACCGCATAGTCGCTGCTGTCGCTCACCGCATAGGGCTGGTTGTCGCCCACGACCAGGTCGCCTTCCGCGCCCAGCGCGCTGAGCAGCGCGTGCGCCAGGCGCGTGTCGCGGTGGTACAGCACGCCGGCGTGCCAGGGACGCTGCGCCCCGGCCATCGCCGGCGTGAAGCTGTGCATCATCACCAGCAGGGTCGGCAGGCCCTGTCCGGCGCGCGCATCCAGGACCTGTCGGATGTGGGCGTGATAAGGCGCATGGATCTCGTCGATCCGCTGCTGACGCTGCGCAGCGTCCAGGCCGGCATTGCCAGGAATCTCGGTGAAGTCGCTGACTTGTGGGATCAGCGTGGGCGAGGCCAGTGGCCGGTTGCAGTCGATCACCAGGCGCGAATAGGTCTGCAGGACCGCCTGCGCATCCAGCAGCGCCGACAGGTGCCGGGTGACCCCGGCGATGCCGATGTCCCAACCGATGTGGCGGTCCAGCTCGGCCTGCGGCAGGCCCAGGTCGTGCAGGCGCCGCGGCACGACCTGGCCGGCGTGATCGGCGATCAGGACGTAGGGCGAGCGGCCCGCGGCATTGAGCACCGAGAACGTCGCCGGGTCCTGCGGACCGAGCAACGTCTGCACCGCCTGGGCATCAGCCACGCGGCGTGCCGTCCAGCTCGTGTTCGATCATCCACAGCCCGGCCCAGAGCTTGGCGTCCAGCGCATAGCCTTCACCCATCTTCCGGACCAGCCAGGCCGCCGCCTGCGGGCGCGGAATCTCGTGCACGGTGATGTTCTCATCGCCATCGCCGCCGCCTTGGCCGACCTTGGTCAGGCCGGTGGCGCGCACGAAGGCGACCTTCTCGTTGCTCATGCCCGATGAGGTCGGGCCGATCATCAGCACCTCGGCATGCGCGGCGGTCCAGCCGGTTTCCTCTTCCAGCTCGCGGATGGCCGACAGTTCGATGGATTCGCCCGCGTCGATATCGCCCACCAGGCCGGCCGGCATCTCGATGGTCGGCGCCTGCAGCGGTACACGCAGCTGTTCGACGAAGACCACCTTGTCCTCGGGCGTGACCGCCACGATGATCGCCGCCAGCCCCTGGGCGTGGGTGCGCTCCACGTACTCCCAGTTGCCGCGGTGGACCATGCGCAGGTACTTGCCTTCGTAGATGATCTCGGGCGTGGCGTCTTTGCTGTTCATGTCAGTCCGGAAGGAATGAAAGGGGCATCCATCGTGGTGTCCGCAGGCGACGGCGTCGTGAATTCGGGCTCGTCCAGGCCGGCCGCCGCGCGCAGGCGGCGGCGGGTCATCGGGCCCAGGCGCAGGGCTTCGGACAGCGAGGCCAGCATCTGGCCATCGGCAGGGTTGCGCAGGAACGGGGCCACCCCGTCCAGCGGGGCGTCGGTGGCGATGGTGGTCAGCTGGCGCCACAGCAGCGCGTGCTCGCGCTGCTCGCGCAGGCGCAGCGAGACGGTGGCCGCGCCACGCATGCGCAGGAAGGCCACCTCGTCGGCGCGGGCCAGCAGGGTGTCCAGGTCGCCGAAGTGCGACAGCAGGATCGCCGCGGTCTTGCAGCCGATCCCGGTCACCCCGGGGATGTTGTCCACCGCATCGCCGCACAGCGCCAGGTAGTCGGCCATCTGGTGCGCCTCCACCCCATGCTTGGCCTTCACGCCCGCCAGGCCCCAGCGCTGCCCGCGCGCGAAATCCCACTGCTCATCGCCTGGGCGCAGCAGTTGGGACAGGTCCTTGTCGGCGGAAATGATGATGCCGCGCAGGCCGAAGTCGCGGCTGGCACGCAGGGCGCTGCCGATCAGGTCGTCGGCCTCGAAATCCGCGTGCGACAGCACGGTCAGGCCCAGCGCCGCGCACAGCGCCTTACAGTGCGAGAACTGGCGACGCAGCGCTTCCGGGGCCGGCTCGCGGTTGGCCTTGTAGGCCGGGTACAGCTGGTGACGGAAGCCGGTATCCAGCGCTTCGTCGAAACCCACGGCGATATGCCGCGGGCGCTCGCGCTCCAGCAGTTCCAGCAGGAAACGGGCGAAACCGTGCACGGCGTTGGTCGGCCAGCCTTCGGCGTCGTGGAACTCGTCGGGTACCGAGTGCCAGGCGCGGAAGATGTAGAGGCTGGCGTCGACCAGATGGACCGGCGCCGCAAGCGGCGCGACGCTCATGCCGGGGTCCAGTCGCTCAGTAGCCTGGCCGGGTCCGGGCGCTCGCGCTCGGGGGCGGCGAGCTTGGGCGTGCCGATATGGATGAAGCCGGCGACGCGTTCGGTTTCGGCCAGGCCCAGGCGCTGCGCCACCAGGCCGTCGTAGGCGGCCCAGCCGGTCAGCCACTGTGCGCCGAAGCCGAAAGCCTGGGCGGCCACCAGCAGGGCGAAGCACACGCTGCCGGCGGTCATCCACTGCTCATCCTCGGGCACCTTGTGCTCGGGGATCAGGCTGGCCACCACCACGATCACCAGTGGCGCGCTGTTGAAGCGGTTGCGGTCCTTCTCGATGGCGACGGTGCCGGCCTCCGGGTCCAGTTCCTCGGTGCGCGCGGCCAGGATGTCGCCCAGCTGGCGCCGCGCATCGCCCTGGATGCGGATGAAGCGGAACGGGGCCAGCTTGCCGTGGTCCGGGACCCGGCTGGCGCTGCGCAGCATCTGCAGCAGCACCTCATCGGACGGGGCGGGCTCGCCAAGTTGTTTGGAGGGCACCGAACGGCGTTCGTCCAGTGCGCGCAGCAGATCCGGCGTGGTGGGCGTAGGCATGGTGGTCAGTTTAGCGGGCTTACGAAAGTTTTCACGGCGGCGGCCGCTATCATTGTCCTGTGATCCTGTGGATGGATCGTGTCGTGACGGATGCAGGCGGGGCATCCGGCACGCTTTCGTCGTTCCCCGCGCCCAAAGGAATGCACGACCGGATGCTGGATCCGCAGGCTCGCGATGGACTGGTGGGCAAGAATGTCGCGCTGTTGCAACAGTTGCGGCAGCTGGCCCTCGTTCCGCTGGCCGATGCCTACGAGGCCATCCTGACCGGCCTGCCCGGCCAACTGCTCTCCGCCGCGGGCGATGCCGGGGCCGACTCGCTGGACCTGATCGATGCGGTGCGCGAGGTCCGGCGCCGGCGCGAGGCCATGCTGGCCCGGTTCCGCGCCCACCTGGCCAATACCTGGCAGATGCTGGAGGCCGGACGGCCGGTCTCGGTCGAGCACAAGCTGGCCGACGGCGATGCCGAGCACCTGAGCCTGGTGTCCAACCACGAGCTGGAAGTGCGCCTGGCGGTGCGTTCGCTGGCCGACGACCTGGCCGCGCGCTGGAAGCCCGAGCTGATGCGGCTCAGCCGCTATCTCGGGCTGCTGTCCGGCGGCCTGCGCCTGACCGAGGACACGCTGCCCTTCGGTCCGCACCACATCGGCGTGGCCGTATATGAAAGCCTGTCGGCCTGCACCCTGACCCCGGCGGCGCGCAAGCTGATCGTCAAGCTGTGCGAGACCGAGCTGCATACCCGCACCGGCTCGCTCTATTCGCAGATCCAGACCGGCCTGGCCGCGCTGCTGCAGGAAAGCGCCGGCCCGCGTCCGCGCGGCGGGGTACGCCGCTGGATCCCCAGCACCGCGCTCGACCCGGACGCCGAGCAGGGCCAGACCGAGGACTGGATCGCGCGTTTCTTCGTGCAGTGGGAAAACGACCCGGCCGCCGCGGCCAAGCGCGCGCGCGCAGCGCTGAGCGAACACGTCGGAGGCGAGGCCGAACCCCTGCCGCCGGCGCTGCATGCGCTGCTGCAGCGCGCCCGCCTGGCTGGCGAGACCCAGCCCGAGCCCAGCGATGGCAAGCGCGCGCTGTCCCAGCGCGAACTGCTGTCGGTGCTGTCGCTGATGCAGTCCATGCCCAACGAATCGCTGGCCCCATTTCCCAGCCGTGCCGCGCGGCTGTCGCAGCGGCTCAAGTGGGAAATCCTGGCCGGCGCCGGGCGCCTGGGCATCGACCCGACTGGCATCCGCCTGGGCAACCAGGGCGAGGACACCATCGACCTGGTGTGCATGCTGCTGGAGGTCATGCTGGCCGAGAGCCACCTGCAGGGCCGTGCGCGCGAGCTGATGCTGTTGCTGCCCGCGCCCTACATCAAGGTGGCGCTGGTGGATCGGGAGCTGTTCCTGAGCGACCAGCACCCGGCGCGGCGCCTGCTTAACCTGCTGGCCGACGCCAGCGAGCGCTGCATCGGCGAGGGCGATGCAGAACGCGCCCTGCTGGAGGAGATCGAGGTGGCCATTGTCTCGATCCTGCGCGACTTCAGCGAGGACGTGCAGGCCTTCACGCCCATCCTCAAGCGCTTCGGCGAGTACTACGGCGCCTACCTGCGCAAGGTGCAGATCGCCGAGCGCCGGGCCACCGAGCTGCACCGCGCACAGGAGCGCCGCGACGAGGCCCGCGCTTTTGCCGAGACGCAGCTGCAGGCCCGGCTGGCCGAGCTGGCCGCGCCGCCGGGGCTGGTCGGCTTCCTGCGCGGCTACTGGGTGCCCTACATCGCGGCCATCCGGTTGCGCGGCGAAGCCGCAGGCCAGGACCTGGCCCAGGGCCTGAGTGCGCTGGAGCAGCTGGTCGCGGCGGTGCGCCACGACCAGCTGCACGGTCCGGACACGCCGTGGCTGGCGGACTGGATGCCCTGGCTGGAGCGGATGCTGGCCCAGCAGGGGCTGGACCCGGTCGCCTTGGGCAAGGCGCTGCAATCGCTGCAGCAGTCGCTGTATCCGGTCGCGCCCGCAGCAGCAGGGGCCGAGCGCCTGGCGGCAGGCACGGCAGAGGCGTTTCCCAGCGCTGCGCCGGTGGACGAGCTGGTCGCCGAGGCGCTCGATGCCCCCGTCGAAGCGGACCAGATCGACCTGATCACCGCCGATTTCTTCCGCGCCCTGCCGATGGGCACCTGGCTGGACTTCGTGGACCGCAATGGCCGTGTCCGGGCCGGCAAGTTGAACTGGGTCAGCCCGATCTCGGCGCGGCTGATGTTCGTGGACAAACTCGGCAGCCGGCTGTGCGTGGCCTCGGCCGAGGAACTGGCGGTCATGGCCCAGCTGGAGCGACTGCGCCTGCACCGCGAGGAAGACGCGTTCTACAGCGCCATGGCCGGCGCCATCGAGCAGCTCGCGCACTGATTCGGCAAGGCGGCGCGAACGTTTCGTAAGCGCGGCGGCGTGTCGGAATAACGACCGTCATCACGGATGTGAACGTGACCGTGTGCCTACGATTGCACCGTCTCTGCGTGTCCCCCATGCTCCCTACTCGAATGCGCCGGCCAGCCCCGGCGGGGAAGCCCTTATGCCGTTCAGTGTCGATGTCTCCAACCGGCCGGAACACGGCACGCGGCTGCTGCAGCAGGCGTTCGACGGCGCTGTTCCACCGCTGGTGCAGGCGTTCTCCACGGCGTTGGGTCGTTTCGATGATGCCTTGTTCGACCGGGCCGAGCGCGCCGGGCCTTCGCAGGCGGCCTTCCTCGATGGCATGCGCGAGCTGCGCCGCCGCCGCGATGAGATCGTGGCCCGGTTTCGCTCGCACCTGGACCGCTGCTGGAAGTCCCTGGAAGACCGCACCCCGCTGTCGGCCGAAAGCGTCCTGATCGATCCGCAGACCAGCGGCCTGAGCTTGGTTTCGGATCAGGAGCTCGAGTCGCGCCTGGCCGCGCGCAACCTGGCCAGCGTGATCAGCCGCGAGTGCAAGCTGGTCCTGGTGCGGCTGGACCGTCGCCTGGGCCACCTGGCGGGCGGGCTGGAGCTGGACAACGACACCAACCCGGTCGGGCCCGAGCACATCGGCCTGGCCGTCCACGAGGCGTTCTCCAGCAGCGACCTGAGCCTGGAAGTGCGCCTGGTCGTGATCAAGCTGTGCGAGCGCGAGCTGGCGCCGGTCATCGGCCGCATCTACGAAGCGCTGGACGAGCGGCTGGTCCAGCTCAACGTCCTGCCGCAGGTGGCGCCCGCCGCCGGGGCCCGCCGCAGGACGATGGAATCTCCTGTGCCGTCGCCGGCGCCGGCCACGGGCGAGGACTTCTTCGGCACCGTGCCGGAAGAGCCCAGTGCACCGGGCTGGGCGGCGCGCTTCACTCAGCGCATGGCCGGCATGCGCCGGGCCATGGGTGGGCAGGGCCCGGATGGGCACTTCGTCGGCAACGACGCCGATGCGGGCGTGCTGCTCGAAGCGCTGCACCACTTCCTGCAGGAGACGCGCCAGCACCGCGAGGCCAACCCGCACGATGCGGGGCAAGGGCAGGGCGCAGGCTATGGCGAGTCGGTCGGCGGCGGAGAGCGTCCGCTGTCCCAGCGCGAGATGATGTCGGTGCTGTCGGTGCTGCAGGCCTCGCCCAGCGCCACCCTGCGCGCGGCCATCGGCGATACCGGCGAGTCGCTGTCCCAGCGGCTCAAGAGCGAAGTCCTCAGCGGCGCCAGCCAGCTGGGCGTGGACCCGGGCCAGGCGCGCCTGTCGCCGATGGACGAGGACGCCATCGACCTGGTCGGCATGCTGTTCGATGTGATGCTGGACGAGCGCGAACTCGACGGCCGGCCGCGCGAGCTGATCGGGCGCCTGGTGGTGCCGTTCGTCAAGGTGGCGCTGCTGGACCGCCGGATGTTCGTGCAGAAGACCCACCCGGCCCGGCGCCTGCTCAACGTGCTGGCCGAGGCCTGCGAGGGCAACACCGGCGAAAGCGCGGCCGAGCGCACCTTGATGACCAAGGTCGAGGAAGTCATCGATCGGCTGGTCGCCGAGTTCAACGAGAATCTGGCGGTGTTCCTGACGCTGGAGGAAGAGTTCCGCGATTTCCTGTCCCAGCACAAGCGCCGCATCGAGGTGGCCGAGCGCCGCGCCGCGGAAATCCAGCGCGGCCAGGAACGGCTGGAAGCGGCCCGCACCCGCACCAACGCCGAGCTGGACCAGCGTCTGCAGGGACGCCAGGTGCCCCAGGCCATCGAAGATTTCCTGCGCCAGCCGTGGGCGCACCACGTGACCATGGCGGTGCTGCGCGAAAGCGACGACGGCGCGGCCCTGGCCGATGCCCTACACCTGGCCGATGGCGTGCTGGCGGCGGTGGACCAGGCGCAGGCGCAGCAGGCCAACGTGGCCTGGCTGGAAGCCGAGCGTGCCGGCCTGGTGCGGGTGTTCGCCAGTGTCGGGGTGACCGGCGACCAGGCCAACGCCGCCATCAATGCGCTGCGCGAGACCCTGCAGGCGGTGGCCGCCTCACGTCCTGACCTGGAAAAGGCGCTGCCGGAGCTGCCCACCGTGAGCCTGCCGCGCCCGGTCGAGCCGGAGGCGGCGCCGATCGCGCTGGTGGGCGGCACCGACACGCTGGATTTCGACGCCACCGACGCCGAGCACTTCCGCAAGCTGCCCGTGGGCACCTGGCTGGATTTCATCGACAAGGACAACCGCGTGCAGGCCGGCAAGCTGTCCTGGGTCAGCCCGATTTCTTCGCGCCTGCTGTTCGTCAACCGTCGCGGCGTGCGCTTCTGCGTCGCCTCGCCGGAGGAGCTGGCGGTGATGGTGCGCATGGGGCGCCTGCGCAAGCATCACGAGCAGGACGCCTTCGACGCGGCCATGCAGGGCGTGATCGACCGCCTGGACACCGGCGTGCAGCGGGGCTCTGCCGAGGTCTGATGCCCTTGGCCGGTGCTGCCGGTCGGCAACGCCCGTGACCGCGATGTTCCTGCACGCGATGGCGACGCATCGGTTTTCGGTCGCTCGGCCGACTGCCGGACGATCAGTGCGGATGATCGTGGGGAGGGGGAGGGGCGTCCTGCCTCACCGGCGGATGGGCCTGGATCCAGGCCTGGCGCTGCTCGGGTGTCATGTCGCGCCACTGGTCGCGGAAACGGTGGCGCGCCTCCCGGTCCATGTCGCGGGTGCGCTCGAAGACCGCGCGCGCCTGCTCGCGTTCGGCCGGGCTCATCTTCTCGTAGCGCTCCATGCCCTTTCGCGCCTGTTCCCGCTGCTGCGGCGTCATGCGCTGCCAGCGCTCGGCGCGCTCCAGCATGCGCGCGCGCTTGTCCGGCTCATTGTTCCAGTGCTCGCGCACGCCCGCGATCAGCGCCTGGCGCTGCGCCTCGGTCAGCTGTTCCCAGCGCGGCGGCGGGTCGGTATCGGGCCGTGGCGGATCCTTCGCCGCCAGCGGCGCGGCCAGCGCCAGCGCGGCGGCGAACACGAGACAGGACAAGGACTTCATCTGCTTCACTCCATGGCAAGCGGCTGGCTGTCAGAACCCAGCCAGACGAACAGGTCGGGATTGGTGTCCAACTCCGCGTAAGGATCCTCGGCCACTGCATCCAGGTCCGACGGCAGTCCGTCGCCGTCGGCCGTCTGCGCCGCCACTTGCGACGGGCTGGACGGGGCCGGCGTGGTTTGCCGCAGCAGGCCCACGCCCACCACGGCCAGCAGGGCCAGGGAGAACGCGCTGGCGGCCAGCCAGCGCGGCGCCGGTCTTGCCGGGCCCGAGGCTGGCTGGCCCTGGGCGGCGGCATGACGCGCCGCGCGCAGGTGCGTCAGCGTCTGTGGCGAAAGCTGCGCGCTCGCCGCGGCATGCAATTGCCGGGCGCGCACGTCGAAAGAAGACGGGGTGTTCATCGGAAATCCTCGAGTTGCTTCTGCAGCGCCTCACGGGCGCGCGAGAGATGGGTCTTGACCGAACCTTCCGAGCAGCCCATGACCTGGGCGGTCTGGCTGACATCCAGTTCCTCCAGCACGCGCAGGGTGAAGGCTTCGCGCTGGCGGGCCGGAAGCGCGCGCAAGGCCTGCACCATCAGGCCGTAGGCTTCGCGCTGCTCCTGGCGATCGGACGGGCCGGCGCTGGTATCGGCCCAGTCGATCAGGCTGTCCTGGCTGCGTTCGCTGCTGGGCAGCAGCCACCGCAGGCGGAAGCTACTACGCCGCTGCAGGTCGATGATGCGCCGGCGCAGGATGCTCCAGAACAGCGGCGTCCATTCGTGCGCCGGCCGCTCGGCGTAGCCGAGCATCCGCATCATGCTGTCCTGCACCGCATCCAGCGCGTCATCGCGACTGCGCAGGCCGGACTCAGCGAACCGGAAGGCGCGCGGGCCAATGCCGGCCAGGAAGGCCTCCAGCGAGACTGGCGGCGTTTCCGTGACGCGATCGAGGGGGGCGGCGATGTCTGCACTCACCAGCACAGCTTATGTCCGGCAGGGAGGATTGCCAGAGTGAACGTCCGCGAAAATGCCTGGTTGACCGGCGCTGATCGATGTTCAGCGACCAGCCAAGAACGCGCCGACCAAGGCGATCAGTACCAAGGCGTAGTCCGTAGGACCGGTGGCCAGCCCGAGCAGGGTCATGGCCAGGTCCAGGCCCAGCTTGGTGGACGCTTCCACCGGGCCCAGGCCGAAGATCGAGCCCAGGTGCAGCGAGACGATATTCCAGTAGGCCAACGCGATGCCCAGCGCGGTCGCCAGCAGCGCGATCAGGCCGCGGGCCAGCCCCGGCGCCATCCCGAACAGACGCAGACAAACCACCGAATCCAGCGCCACCGCCAGCGCCATCCAGCTGCACTGACGATTGGTTTGCAAGGCCAGGACGGACCACAGCAGGGACAGCAGACCGCAGGCAAGGAAGGTCAGCAGCAGCGCCAGCCAAGTGCGGCCGCCGCTCAACGAGGGTGTGAAGGACATTGGAGCTCCAGACGATGCGCCCAGCATAACGGGCGCGGCCGGAATGCTCTGTCCATGCCATGCGGGCCGGCGCAGCGGGGCGCTCGGCTAGAATGGCGCGCTTGCACGATCGACCGTGCGTCCCCACCTGTCCCGCATGTATTCCCGAAGCAGCGAACCCGTCCAGTTCGAACGCGACTGCGACGCCATCATGGTCCCCTCCGGGGAATCGGTGACCTTGCCCGCCGGCACCTACGGCTACATCACCCAGGCCCTGGGCGGCAGCTACACGGTGTTCGTGGAAGGCAACCTGATGCGCATCGCCGGCAAGGACGCCGACGCCATCGGCAAGGAGCCGGTCGAGCCCTTGAGCCTGCCGGCCGACGCGGGCGACGAACAGGTCGAACGCATGATGTGGGACCAGCTGCGGACCTGCTTCGATCCGGAAATTCCGTTCAACATCGTCGATCTTGGCCTCATCTACGAGGCCAACCTGGGGCATCTCGACGATGGGCGCCGTCGTGTGGATGTGCGGATGACGCTGACCGCGCCGGGCTGCGGGATGGGGGAGATCCTGGTGGACGACGTGCGCAGCAAGCTGGAAATGATCCCCACCATCGCCGAGGCGGACGTGGAGCTGGTGTTCGACCCGCCGTGGAACCGCAACATGATGTCCGAGGCCGCGCGCCTGGAAACCGGGATGCTCTGAGCGCACTTTCTTTGCTGCGGTGTGAAAACACGCCGCCCATGTCCCTGAATGTCCGTTTCCAGGTCCGTTTGGGACTTGATCGGCGTCCCGAATCGGACATCCCGAAGCGCAGATGCAACCATTTTCGGTGAAACGTCTTGTTTCACGCGATTTCCCTCGTTTAGGTTCGAGTCAGACCCGGATTGTCCCGGGTCAAAACGCCGGTCGGACGCCGTCAGCTCGAATCACAACAGAAGCCAAGGCGTGTGGCCGGAGATGCCCGCAGGAATGCGGGTGACCGCTCCATTCCATTGAGAGGGAAGTTCGATGTCCGAAGTCACGCAAGGCCGCATGCGCAAGCATGCGTTGGCCGCGGCTGCCGCGGTGTTCGTCTCGATCATGACGGCTCCGGCCGCGATGGCCGCAGAGCGGCTCAACCTGTCCGGATTGCAGGCCACCGATCAGCAAGGGTTCGACCGCTTCATCGTGAAGTACCGCGAAGGGTCGGCCGCCCAGCTGGACGCGGCCGCGTTGTCGCCCAAGCTGAAGTCCGCGGCATCGGCCGTGCCGAAGGTCTCGGGCAAGTCCGCCCTGGATATCCAGTACCTGCGCCGCACCGCGGTGGGCTCGGATGTGGTGCGCAGCGCGCGCAAGCTGGACCGGGTGGAAGCGGAGGCGCTGATGCGCCAGATCGCTGCGGACCCGGAGGTCGAATATGTCGAGGTGGACAAGCTCAACCGCGCCTACGCCACGCCCAACGATCCGCGCTACAGCGAGCAGTGGAGCTATCAGGGCGGCAACGGCGGCATCCGCGCCAACGAGGCCTGGGACGTGACCAGCGGCACCGGCGTGGTGGTGGCGGTACTGGATACCGGCATCACCAGCCATCCGGACCTCAACGCCAACGTCATCGCCGGCTACGACTTCATCGCCGACACCTCCGTGTCCAACGATGGCAATGGCCGCGACTCCAACCCGGCCGATCCCGGCGACTGGGTCACGGCCAACCAGTGCGGCTATTCCCACGGCGCGCAGAACTCCAGCTGGCATGGCACGCACGTGGCCGGCACCGTGGCCGCGGTCACCAACAACAGCGTCGGCGTGGCCGGCGTGGCCTACGGCGCCAAGGTGATGCCGGTGCGCGTGCTGGGCACCTGCGGCGGTTACGACTCGGATATCGCCGACGCCATCATCTGGGCCTCCGGCGGCACCGTCAGTGGCGTGCCCAACACCAGCACGCCGGCCGAGGTGATCAACCTCAGCCTGGGCGGCTCCGGCGCCTGCGGCACCACCACCCAGAACGCCATCAACAGCGCGGTCGGCCGCGGCTCCACCCTCGTCATCGCCGCCGGCAACGACAACACCAATGTGGCCAATGCCTCGCCGGCCAACTGCAACAACGTGATCGCGGTGGGTTCCACCACCAATACCGGCGCGCGCTCGAGCTTCTCCAACTATGGCTCCGGGGTGGACATCGCCGCGCCGGGCTCCAGCATCCTGTCCACGCTCAACAGCGGTACCACCACGCCGGGCAACGCCAGCTACGCCTCCTACAGCGGCACCTCGATGGCCACCCCGCACGTGGCCGGCGTGGTCGCCCTGATGCAGTCGGTGGCCTCCTCGCCGCTAACCCCGGCGCAGGTCGAATCCACCCTGAAGTCGACCGCGCGCGCTTTCCCGAGCACGCCCTCGCAGCCCATTGGCGCTGGCATCGTCAACGCCAAGGCGGCGGTGGACGCGGTCACCGGTGGCGGCAGCACCAATCCCAACCCGCCCAGCGGCAACACCCTGACCAGCGGCACGCCGGTCACCGGGCTATCGGCCACGACCGGCAACTCGCTGCAGTACACCATCACGGTGCCCGCTGGTCGCAGCACCCTGACCGTGGCCATCAGCGGCGGGACGGGCGATGCCGACCTGTACGTGCGGCGCGGCGCGGCGCCGACCGATTCGACCTACAACTGCCGGCCGTACCGCAGCGGCAACAGCGAAACCTGCACCTTCAACTCGCCGGCCGCGGACACCTGGTACGTGCGGGTCAAGGCCTACAGCAGCTTCTCGGGCGTGACCCTGCGGGCTACTTACTGAGCGAGCAGCGCTGGTAACCAGAACCCCCGGTTGATCCGGGGGTTCTCTTTTTGCGCCGAACGCGAGTGCGTTGATCGCTTAGGAGATACAACGTCGGCAAAAGCCGACCTCACCAAGCAGCGCGAATCGTGACCAGCCGCAGCGGGCGCCTCGGTGGACAAGCTTCGCGTTGTCCACCCTACGTTTCCGCGGTCCAGCCGCATCGGGCGTGGCGGACAAATTGCGTTGCTCACCCGCCGTAGGGTGGATGACGCTCTTCCATCCACCGTCGCGGAGCAGCAGATGACGGGGCGTAGCCGCAAGCCAGCCATGCCCGACGCAGGCCTGCCTGCTGGCCGGTACGGCGGCTCAAGCCCACAGCAAGTCGTCTTCGCAAGGCTTTTCGATGGTCCAGCCGCATCGCGCGTGGTGGACAAGCTTCGCGTTGTCCACCCTACGTGGGGTGGATGACGCTCTTTTCATCCACCGTCGCCGCAAGCCAAGGAAGCGAACGCCAGCAACGGCAAACCGCCGCCTTCCCGAAGCGGAGCCGTCGGCGCCGCTGCGCATCGATTCGAGGCAAGCGCCTCTTGAGCGCGCTCAGGCCGCCTCGAAGCGATTGGCCGCCACGTTCTTGCGCACCTGCTCAGGGTCCCAGATGCGGCCGTTCATGGCGATGTAGACGCCCGCCGGCAGCGACTGCACCGCGCCGACCGCGCAACCGATGTTGAACTCGGCATCCGAACCGCGGAACCGCGCCGGGTTGAGCGCGCCGGTCATCACGATGGTCTTGTCGGCGATGGTCTTCAGCACCTTGCCGGTCTGCACCATGCTGTCGGTGCCGTGGGTGATCAGCACATGGCGCACCGGCTGCGCGGCCACCGTGGCGCGGATCAGCTCGCGGTCCTCATCGGTGATGTGCAGCGAATCCTTGCGGATGATCGGGATCACGGTGAAGCGGAAGGTCACGCCCAGTTCCTTGAGGATCTGGCCGATCTGCGGGTCGCCGATCTGGTAATCGGACTTGTCGTCGAAATAGATCTTGTCGATGGTGCCACCGGTGGTGACGATCAGCAGCTCTTCCATCACACGCTCCGCGGGACCGCTTCGAATAGGGGCGAGGATTTTACTGCGTCCGCGCGCGCTTCTTGCTGAAACGCTTGCGCAGGCCGGGCAGGCTGGAGGCGCCGATCACCAGCAGGGCCAGCAGGATCTCCAGCCACGCCTGCGTCGCTTCGGCCGGGCGGCTCCAGGCCACCATGACGCCGTGGCTGAACCAGGCCAGCGCGATCACCCCGGACCAGAACCCGGCGGTGCGACGCCGCGCCAGCACGCCGAGCAACAGCAGCAGAGCGGGCAGGGTGAAGATCAGTTGCGTGGCCAGCCAGTGGCGGTCGCCGTGGAACCAGACCGCGAACAGCACCGCCAGCCCCGCCAGGGCCAGCGCCAGCAACCCTTTGGCCAGGGTCATGGCTCAGGCCGCCTGCAGGCGGCGTGCGGTATCGGCCAGGCGCCGGCCCAGGGCCCGGGCCAGCATCGCTTCTTCCTCGCTCAAGGTGGCATCGTCATCGCCGCCCGCGACATGACTGGCGCCATAGGGCGTACCGCCCGTGCGCGTGCTGCTGAGCAAGGGCTCGGTGTACGGAATGCCCAGCAGCAGGCAGCCGTGGTGTAGCAGCGGCACCTGCATGGACAGCAGGGTCGATTCCTGGCCGCCATGCTGGGTGGCAGTGGAAGTGAATACGGCGGCCGGCTTGCCGACCAGCGCGCCACTGGCCCATTCCGCGCCCAGGGTGTCGATGAAGTACTTCATCGGCGCGGCCATGTTGCCGAACCGGGTCGGGCTGCCCAGCGCCAGGCCGGCGCAGTCCACCAGGTCCTGCTTGTCCACGTAGGGTGCCCCGTCCTCGGGCACCGGCGGCTGTGCCTGCGCGGTGACCGGGGCCACCGGCGCAACGGTGCGCAGGCGGGCGGACATGCCGGGGACTTCCTCGATGCCGCGCGCGATCTGGCGTGCGAGCTTGGCCACCGAACCGCCGCGGCTGTAGTAGAGCACCAGGATCTCGGTCATCGGAAAGGTGTGTCCTTAAGAGCGCGACGCCTAGTATCGGCCCTGGCGGACGCCATGTCCCCCTCGACAGCGCATCCGTTACCCTTGCGCCGATGAAACCTGCGGATGCATTGAAGCGATGGAACGAGCGCCTGCGCGATCGCGCGCGGGTCGGCAGCTTCGCCCGCTTCCTGGTCAAGCGCTTTCTCGACGACCGCCTGTTCCAGGCCGCCGCGGCGCTGGCCTACACCACGATCTTCGCGCTGGTGCCGCTGACCATGGTGGTGTTCGGCGTGCTGTCCGCCTTTCCCGGCTACGAGGAATGGAGCCAGAAGCTGGGCGAGTACGTGTTCTCCAACTTCGTCCCCAGCGCGGCGGCCTCGGCCAGGCAATACCTGCTGCAGCTGTCCTCCAACCGCGCGCAGCTCACCGCGGCCGGCGTGGTGGCGCTGGTGTTCTCGCTGCTGATCACCCTCAACAGCATCGAGGCGACCTTCAACCAGATCTGGCGCGTGCCCGAGTCGCGTCCGCGGCTGGTGCGCTTCCTGGTGTACTGGACGGTGCTGACGCTGGGCGCGCTGCTGGCGGCGGCCTCCCTGGCGATCTCGGCCCGGTTCTTCGCGCTGCCGCTGTTCGAGACCGAGCAGGGCCGCGTGCTGGCCAACACCGTGCTGACCGTGGCGCCGGTGGTGATCGAGCTGTTCGCCATCACCGCGATCTACCGGGTGGTGCCGCACCGGCCGATCAAGCTGCGCTATGCCTTCGCCGGCGCCCTGATCGCCACGCTGCTGCTGGAAGTGGTCAAGTGGGCCCTGGGCCTGTACCTAGGTAACTTCAATAGCTATCAGACGCTGTACGGCCCGCTGGCGGTGGTGCCGATCCTGATGCTGTGGATCTATCTGTGCTGGGTGGCGATCCTGATCGGCGCATCGACCGCGGCGACCAGCGCGGCGTTCCGCTACCAGCCGGCATCGATGCGGCTGCCGGTGGGTTTCGAGCTGTACGGCCTGCTGCGCATGGTCGGGCGTTTCCACCAGGCGCGTGCGCGTGGCGAAGGGCTCAGCGACGATCGCTTGCTCAAGCTGGAGCCGATGCTGACCGACGCCCTGGTGCAGGAGTTCCTGGCCGCGCTGTGCCGGATCAAGCTGGTGCGCTGCGATGAGAACGGCGAGTGGATCCTGGCGCGCGATCTGGACACGGTGACCTTGTCCGAACTCTACGAGGCCGCGCAGCTGCGCGTGCCGGTGTCCGAGGCGCATCTGCCGTTCCAGGACGATGCGCTGGGCACCTCCGTGCGCGACGCACTCAATCGCCTGCGCATGCCGATGCGCGACCTGCTCAAGCACAAGGTCGCCGAGATCTATCCTTCCCCCGCGGAGTTGTCCTCCCCATGAAGCCTCTCGTGTTGTCCCTGGCCGTGTTGACGGCGCTGACCCTGTCCGCCTGCGACAAGCCGCAGGTCGCCGCGCCGGCGGCCGCAGACGCACCTGCCAAGCAAGATGCCGCGCCTGCCGCCGCCTCTGCCCGGGCCCAGCCCACGCCGCCGGCGCAGGAGCCTGCCGCGACCACCAAGGAGTTTCCGACCCTGCAAGTCACCACGGTCGATGGCCAGCCTTACGAGCTGGCCCAGCAGCGGGGGCACTGGGTGGTGGTGAACTTCTGGGCGACCTGGTGCAAGCCCTGTCTGAAGGAAATGCCCGAGCTGTCGGCCATGGCCAAGTCCGACAAGGACACGGTGCGCATCATCGGCCTGGCCTACGACGACATCGAGGACGCGGACCTGAAGGCCTTCGTGGACAAGAATCCGGTGGACTATCCGCTGGCCAAGGTGGACGTCTACAACCCGCCAGCGGACTTCGAGACCCCGCGCGGACTGCCGATGACCTACCTGATCGCACCGGACGGCCGGGTTGCCAAGCGTTTCCTGGGTCCGGTGACGCCGGCGCAGATCCGTGAGGCGATCACGGCGGCGCCCGCCGCAGGCAAGCAGCCGGCCTAGGCGTGCACGCCGCGGCGCAAGGCCGGCATTGGCATGCCGGCCGCGTAGCGCTCAGGAACTGGCGTTTTCCAGATTGACCAGCGCTGCCTGCTCGGCAGGCTCGGGCATCGGGCCGATGGCCTGGGACAGACGCTCGCCGAAGGCACGGTCGTTGTCGAGGAAGAACGCCCGGGCCGCTTGCCCCAGGGCGAGCTGCTGGGCCAGCGGCAGCGCAAGTGCGCGTTCAACGGCCATCTCGATCGCCTCCACGCTCACCGTATAGCGGGTGCCGAGTGCCATCGGGCGCGCGTCCTGCGGGGCGATCAGGATGCCGCGGCTGCTGTCCACCAGCTCGTTCATCGGCTCGCCATCGGTGGCCAGCACCACCGCGCCCACGCTCATGGCTTCGATCAGGGAATGGCCGAAGCCTTCGGCCTCGGACGGACACAGGTGGAAGCGGTGCCGGTTCTGCAGGACCCGCAACGCGGCATTGGAGACGCGCGCGCTGCGGTAGTCGATGTTGCGGACCTGCCTGACCCAGGCCGGCGGCGGCCGCCAGCGCAGCACGGTCAGGATGGGCCAGTGCGGATTGCGGCGCCAGGCATCGAGCACCGCGTCGGTGCCCTTGGCGGTGCTGCGCCCGACCACGTGCAGGAACCCGTCCTGGCGCGGCACCGAGGCATCCATGCGGTCATCGCCGGTGAAGCCGATGTAGCGGGTACGCAGGCCCAGGCCATCGAAGATGCGCTCGGCCTGGCGCGTCTTGCACAGGATGGCATCGAACCGCCCCAACAGCGGGCGCCAGTGCGGATGCAGCCATTCCGGGTTGGGGATGAGCACGTTGCGCTCGGCCAGCGGCAGGCAGCGCGGATAGATGCGCTCGAGGAAGACCTGGGTGCCGACTGGCCCGCGCCAGCGGCAGTCGGCCTGCAGGCGCGTCTCGCGCAGCCGGTTGACCAGCTTGCTGCCACGGTAGCGCACCGATTCGGGCTGCCGCCCGTGCTCGCGCAGGCGGGCGATCACCAGCTCCAGATCGCGCAGCAGCCCGGCGCCGTTGTCGCGCGTGATCACGCGAACGCGAGGGTTGGACGGAGGCGGGTCGGAAGCGCTGGCGCCGGGTGGCATGCGGGGGGCACGGTGTACGTGGGACAAGGCCGACACCGACGTGCCTGCCCGCTGCCAGTATCCCATGTCCCATGTGCGACAGCCCACAGATTCGCGCCGGCGCGTCCTGGGCAGCAGGAAGTGTTCCTACTCGCGCAGGCGTGGTCGCAGCGTGGCCAGGTTGCAGGGGCGGGTCCGCGCATCGAGCTGGGCCGAGATGATCTTCTCCCAGGCCGTGCGGCAGGCCGAGGTCGAGCCCGGCAGGCAGAACACGAAGGTCTGGTTGGCCAGCCCGGCGAAGGCCCGCGACTGCAGCGAGGACGTGCCGATCTCCTCCACGCTGATCGCGCGGAACAGCTCGCCGAAGCCGGGCATCTGCTTGTCCAGCAGCGGCAGCAGCGCCTCGGGCGTGGCATCGCGACCGGTGAAGCCGGTACCGCCGGTAACCAGGATGCCGTCCACCTCCTCGTCGGCGATCCAGGCCGAGACGATGGCGCGCATCCGGTAGATGTCGTCCTTCACGATCGCGCGGTCGTGCAGCTGGTGTCCGGCCCCGGTGGCGGCCTGGATCAGGTAATCGCCGGAGGCGTCGTTGGCCAGGGTGCGGCTGTCCGAGACGGTCAGGACGCACAGGCGCAGGGGAATCAGGGTGTCGTGTGATGTCATCGGCCCAGCCTACGTCCCGGCTGCCGGGGCTTCAACGCGTTGAACAGCCCGTTCCAGACGACAACACGCCGGTGCCCGTGTGGGCACCGGCGTGTCTGGCATCGTTGAAGCTTACGGCTGGGGATTGCCGTTGGTGCTGGCCGAGCCGCTGGCAGCGCCATTGGCCGAGCCGCCGACCGAGGCATTGACCCCGTTGCGCGAGGCGCTGCCGCTGGCATTGCCGTTCGCGTTGCCGCTGGCATTGCCGCTGGCGGCGCTGTCCTCGACCACTCCGCTCAGGGCGCCCTGGCCATTGGCCTGGCCCGAGCCCTGCGCACTGCCGTCGACGGCGGCGCGATCGCCGGCCTGCGAGGCGGCGCTGCTGGCGCCCTCCACCGCGGACTGGACACCGCCACGGGCGCGCGTGGAGGCCGTCTGCACGCCATCGCGCACGCGACCGGCGGTGTTGCGGGCGCCCTGGGCGGCCTGGCCAGCCCCGGCGCGGGCCGACTCGGCGGTCTGGCTGGTCACTTCGCGGCCCGCGCTGGTCACGCCGGTCGTGTCCAGGCTGGCCGACCCGGCGGCGTCGCCGGCGCCGCTCAACGCACCGCTCAGATCGCCGTTGGAGGCATTGCCGGCGGCGTTGCCGGTGCCGCTGGCATTGCCGGTCACCGACGCGGCGGTCGTGGCTGCCTGGCCCAGCGTCTGCGCCTGGCGTGCGCTCGAATCGGCCTGTCCACGCACCGAAGCTGCGGTGTCCGTGGCCTGGCTGCGGGCGCGCTGCGCGGCGCGCTCGGCGCGGCTGCGGGTCTGGTTCAGGCGCTCGCCGGCCATGCCGCGGGTGTTGTCGATGGTCGAACCGATACCGCCCACGGACGGGCCGACGCCGCCGATCTGGCCACCCAGGTTGCCGGCACCGCCGACTGCGCCGCCGACCTGGCCACCCAGGCCGCCCAGGACCTGGGCCGATGCTGCGGTGGAGGCGAGGGCGATGACGGCGGCAGTGGCCCAGGTCAGAGTGTTGTGACGCATGGTGATCTCCTCATTGGCGCGGACAATCCGCTGCCTTCAAGGAGCACTACGAACCTGGCTCCGCGCTTCTTCCATGCCGCCAGAAGATGTTGCCGCCCGTTCATCTTCAAGGCCAGGCACCAGGCCGCGGCCGTACACCGGGTCGGGGCCGGGTTTGCCCAGGTCGCGGGCCTGCGCGGCCAGGGCGCCGAGCAGTGCGTCGGCGTCGGCATTGGGCTGCGCCGCCAGCAGTTGCGCGGCCAGTGCCGCAACGCGCGGGGCGGCGAAGGAGGTGCCACGTACCCGTTGGAACTTGCCACCGGGTGTGGCCGCCTGCAGCTGTGCGCCGACTGCGGCCAGATCGACCTGCTCGCCGCGTCCGGCCTCGGGCAGGACGCGATCGCGCGGATCAACCGCAGTCACGCCGATCACCTGCGGATAGGCCGAAGGAAACAAGGGCGCGGCGGCCGGCCCATCGTTGCCCACGGCGGCCACCAGCACCATGCCGCGCGCGATGGCCGCGGCCACTGCGCGCTTGAGCACCGCGTTGTCCGGCCCGACCAGGCTGAGGTTGACCACCCGCACCTGCTGCTGGGCCAGCCAGGCTAGCCCCTGTGCCACGCCTAGCGCATTGCCGCCGGTGGGCGCGCCGCAGTAGACGTCCGCGGCGAACAACTGCACGCCTGGCTGCGCCTGCCTGCCATCGCCGACCAGCAGCGAGGCCACCGCCGTGCCATGGACATCCGGATGCAATTGCCCATCGCAGCCCCAGCGCTGCAGCTGCGCACCGCGTAGCGCCGGATGCGCGGCATCCACGCCGCTGTCGATCAGCCCCACGCGCCAGGGCGAACCCGAAGCCGCGGTGCCGGACGTACCGCTGCCCACACTGCCTGTGGTCAAGCCACCGCTGCCGGAATAGAGATGGTCGTAGTCGTAGCTGCCTGCCGGATCGAGCTTGCGCAGCGTCTGGATCGCCTGCCGCGTGGACTGGCCGGCCGGCGCGCGCAGCGGCACGATTTCCAGGCCCAGCGATTCCAGTCGGCGTGGAGCCTGGTCGGTGAAGCCTGCGGCGCGCGCGCGCGCCAGTCCTTCCGCCGTGGGCGCCAGGGCCAAGACCTGGCCACGCACGACCAGGTTGTCGTAGCTGTCGGTGTCCAGCACGTCTCGGTGACGACGCAACAGCTGCCGCTGCTGCAACTGGCGGGCCTGGCTCAGGGCACGATCGAGCGAAGCGGTGGTCCGGTCCAGCAGCGGATCGACCGCGCGCGACACGCCCTGGGTCAACGGTGCGGTGGCCTGCTGCAGCGGCTGCAGCTGGGCAGAGGCCGCCGGGGCCAGCCCAAGCCATGCCGCAAGCGCGAGCGCCTGCGCTAGCATCGCCACGCTCCGGGTCCGTCGTGTCGATGTAAAAAAAGTCACGCGCGCCATGGAAGCAATCTCGCTTCCCGAACGTATACCACTCATGAAGCACGATGCGGTGACTCCTTCGTTCCGTCAGGCGCTGTGCGAGCGGCTACCCAAGTTGCGGCGCTACGCGTGCAATCTGGCGGGCACGCCGCACGACGCCGACGACCTGCTGCAGGTCGCCGCCGAGCGCGCGCTGGCCCGTGCCGCGCAGTGGGATCCGGACCAGCCGCTGGATCCCTGGCTGTACCGCATCGTGCGCAATGCCTGGATCGACGAGGTGCGCGCGCGCCGTCGGGGGCAGGCACTGTTCGCCGATGCGGAGCTGGGCGAACAGGTGGGCGTGGCCAGCGTCGAGTCGCATGCGGTGCGGCTGTCGGTGGAGGCGGCGATGGCGCGGCTGCCGGAAGAACAGCGCAGTGCCATCGCGCTGGTGCTGGTGGAAGGCCTGGCCTACCGGGAGGCCGCGCAGGCGCTGGAGATCCCGGTCGGCACCCTCACCAGCCGGCTGGCGCGCGGGCGCGAAGCGTTGCAGGCCCTGCTGGGCGACGAATCTGGAGAAGTGCAATGAACATCGACGACGCCACCTTGATGGCTTACCTGGACGGCGAACTGGACGCCGAAGGCGTGGCGCAGGTCGAAGCGGCCAAGGCGCGAGACCCGCAGCTGGCCGCAAGCATCGCCCGGCAGCAGCGGCAGGACGCGCGGCTGCGGACCTCGCATGCCGCCGCTGCCGAGGCGCCCATCCCCGACGCCTTGATGCAGCTGGTGCTGGGGCATGCGGCGCCCGCGCCCGAGCCAGACACAGCTGCCAGCGGGGAAGCGGCAACACCGGGCAACGTCGTCGCCCTGCGGCCGCGCAAGCGCGCGCGCGTGGTGTGGTCGCACCTGGGCGCCTTGGCGGCGGGCATCGTACTGGCGGTGATCGCCCTGCCGATGCTGCGAGACGCGCAAGGCGGGGCGGACTGGGAGCAGGGCGCCGATGGCTTGCGCGCCAGTGGCGCCCTGGCCCAGGCGCTGGATCGTCAACTGGCTTCGGAAACCTCGGGCAAAGTGCGTATCGCCTTGAGCTTCCGCAACCAGGCCGGCCAGTACTGCCGCACCTTCCGTGTGGATGCGGCCAGCACCGCGGGCCTGGCCTGCCGCGACGGGCAGGGCTGGTCGCTGCCGGTGCTGGCCAGCCAGGCCCAGGCGTCCTCCGGCGAACTGCGTCAGGCCGCCACGCCGCTGCCAGCGGTGGTACTGGATGCGGTGGATGCCAGCATCGCCGGAGATGCCCTGGACGCACAGGACGAGCAGGCCGCGCGCCAGGCGGGCTGGCGCTAGCAAGTCAGGCGCCGGCCCAGCCGCGCTGCCGCGCCATTTCAGCGGTGGCCCGGGCGAAATCGTCGGCGAAGCCGACCATGTCGAACAGCGAGGCGTCCTGCCGGGCGCGTGCCAGGCGCTCGCGGAGCTCGGCCAGTGCGTGCGGCTGGCTGGCCAGGGCGATCGCGCTGGCCACGAAGGCCGCATCGTCGGGCAGGTTGAGCGCGTCCAGCCCGAGGTGATGGTTGAGGCTGCCCGCCACGCGCGAGGCGTAGGTCTCCCCCGGGCAGCTCAGCACCGGGCACCCGGCCCACAGCGCATCGGACGCGGTGGTGTGCGCGTTGTACGGCGAGGTGTCCAGGAACAGGTCGGCATGGCGATACAGCGCCAGATAGTGGGCGTGGGGCTGCTTGTCGATGAACACCAGGCGGTCTTCGGCGATGCCTTTGGCCACGGCATGACGGCGTAATCGCGCATCGGCCTGGCCCGGTCCGGACAGCAGCCACAGCACGCTGCCCGGCACGCCGGCCAGCACGGCCAGGCTGCGATCGATGCTGCGCGGGTTGAGCTTGTAGCTGTTGTTGAAGCAGCAGAACACCACCCCGGTCTCCGGCAGCCCCAAGGCCGCACGCGAGGGCGGCTGGCCGACCAGGCGGCGTGTGTCCGAGGGCTGGAAGGCGCGCGGCAGGCGCAGGACCTGTTCGCTGAAGCCCGCTTCCAGCGCCGGCGGCAGCACGAAGGCATCGGCCAGCACGTGATCGATCCAGGGGGCGCCGGAAGTCCCCGGATACGCCAGCCAGTTCACCTGCACCGGCGCGGGACGCTGGGCCAGGATTTCCGGCCGTCCACCGCCGCCCCAGCCGCGCAGGTCGTACAGCACATCGATTCCGGCAGCGCGGATCGCCTGCGCGGCCGTGAGGTGGGATTGCGCGGAAAGGTCGTGCCACTGCGCCGCGCGCCGCAGGCGTTGTCCGATCGGGCTGCCGTCCTCGGCGTTCAGCGCGAACAAATGCAGGGACAGCGCGCCCTGCTGCGCCAGGGCTTCCAGCAGCGCCACGATCAGCAGGCCCGTGGGGTGCGCGCCGAAGCCGTTGGACATCAAGCCCACCCGCAGCGCGCCGTGATCGCGCACCCGCGCCGCCGGCAGCGGGGTCACGCTGGCCGCCACCGCCTGGGCGCGCGTCCTGGCGCATTGCAGCTGTTCGGCCGCCGAAGCCTCTTCGCTGAGGAAGGCGAACGGCTCGACCATGGCCTGTTGCTGCCGGACCGCGTCGCGGACCTGCCGCGACAGCGCATCCACACCCTCCCAATCGCAGAGCTTGCGCTGCCAGTTGAGCCGGTGCGCGGCAATCTGTGCCTCCTGCGGCATCAGGGCGTGCGAGCGCCGATACGCCTCAGCCGCGCCTTCGGCATCGTGCGCGTCTTCCAGCACGTGTCCCAGCCACAGCCAGAAGCCGGGATGCTGCGGCTGCTGCTGGCAGGCCAGGCGCAGGCTGGCGCTGGCCTCGGCGATGCGGCCCAGCATCCAGCGCGCACGTCCCAGCCGCGCCAGCGCCTCGGGATGGTCGGGGCGCAGCGACAACGCGCGCAGGGCGGCGGCTTCGCCGGCACGCGGGTTGCCCGTGTCCATCTCCGCCTCGGACAGCATCACCCAGGCGATGAAATCCTGCGGTTGCTGGCGCAGCCGCTGGCGGACCTGCTCCAGCCGCTGCTGTGCGGCTGCCGCGCTCACCGCGACGCGTCCGGCGTCATGGGCCGTCCGACAACCGCGCCAGCTCGTCGACCTGGTGCTCGTGCATCAGCCGCCCGATCAGCTCGTCCATGCCGCCCTCGATGATGTTGGGCAGGTCATAGAGCGTCAGGCCTTCGATGCGGTGGTCGGTGATGCGGCCCTGCGGGAAGTTGTAGGTGCGGATGCGCTGGCTGCGGTCGCCGCTGCCGACCTGCAGCTTGCGCGTCTGCGCCTCGGCCGCGGCCTGCTTGCTGCGCTCGGCCTCCAGCAGCTGGGCCTTCAGGCGCTTCATCGCCTTGTCGCGGTTGGCGTGCTGGCTGCGCTCGGTCTGGCACTCCACCACCACGCCGGTGGGCAGGTGGGTGATGCGGATGGCCGAGTCGGTCTTGTTGACGTGCTGGCCACCGGCGCCGGAAGACCGGAAGGTGTCCACCTTCAGGTCGGCCGGGTTGATCGCGATCTCCTCGACCTCGTCGGCCTCGGGAATGATCGCCACGGTCGCGGCCGAGGTGTGGATGCGGCCCTGCGATTCGGTGGCCGGCACCCGCTGCACGCGGTGGGTACCGGACTCGAACTTCAGCCGCGAGTAGGCGCCCCTGCCGACCACGCGCGCCACCACCTCCTTGTAGCCACCGTGCTCGCCTGGCGAATCCGATTCCACCTCGACCTTCCAGCCCTGGCGCTCGGCATAGCGTGCGTACATGCGGAACAGGTCGCCGGCGAAGATCGCCGCCTCATCGCCGCCGGTGCCGGCGCGGACCTCCAGGAACAGGTTGCCGTCGTCGCGCGGGTCCTTGGGCACCAGCAGCAGCGCCAGCGCATCCTCCAGCCGGGCCAGTTCGGCCTGGGCTGTCGCGATTTCCTCCTCGGCCAGCTCGCGCAGTTCCGGATCCTCGCGCATGGCCTGGGCGGCGGACAGGTCGGCGCGCGCCTGCGCCTCGGCGGCCAGCGCGGTGGCCACCGGCTCCAGTTGGGCGAACTCGCGCGAGAGGTTGCGGAAGCGCTCGTTGTCGCCGACCACGTGCGGGTCGGCGAGCAGGCGTTCGAGTTCTTCGCGGCGCTCGGCCAGCGCTTCGAGCTTACGGCGAAGGTTCGGGGTCATCAGGCGGGGGAATAGGGTGGTGGTAGCCAGGCTTGGCCGGGAACAGGCGGTCGGCGGCGCGGGCCAGGTCGGCATCGCCGCGCAGGGCCGCCTCGCGCAGGGCGGCGGTCGGCGGATGCAGCAGGCGATTGGTCAGGGTGTTGGCCAGGAACTGAAGCACTTCGTCCGGGTCGCGGCCATTGCCCAGCTGCTGGCGGGCCTTGGCCAGGATCTCCTCGCGGGTGGCATCGCCCAGGGCGCGCAGGCGCTTGAGCGGCTCGTGGTGCCGGCTGGCGTGCAGGGTTTCCAGATAGCGGGCCACCTGCAGGTCGATGATGGCCTCGGCCGCCTCGGCGGCCTCGCGGCGTCCGCGCCGGTTCTCCTCGACCGCCCGCTCCAGGTCGTCCACCGAATACAGATAGGCATCGGCCAGCTCGGCCACGCTGGCCTCGATGTCGCGCGGCACCGCCAGGTCGAACAGCATCATCGGCCGGTGCTTGCGCTGCTGCAGGGCGGCGGCCACCTGGCTGCGATAGATCACCGGCTCACGCGCGGCGGTGGCGGAAAACACTACGTCGGCCTCGGCCAGGTGACGCTCGATCGCCGACAGCGGCAGTGCGGTCCCGCCATGGCGCGAGGCCAGCTCCTGGGCATGGGCCAGGGTGCGGTTGGCGATCAGCAGGCGGCGTACCTTGCCCTCGCTCAGGTGCCTGGCGGTCAGCTCGATGGTCTCGCCGGCGCCGACCAGCAGGACGGTCGACTCGCTCAGGCGGGCGAAGGCGTTCTGCGCCAGGCGCACGGCGGTGGAGGCCACCGACACCGGATTGGCGCCTACCAGGGTGTCGGTGCGCGCGCGCTTGGCCACCGCGAAGGTCTGCTGGAACAGCCGGTCCAGCCGCTGGCCCAGCGTGCCCTGGCCGCGCGCCTGCGACCAGGCGTCCTTGACCTGACCCAGGATCTGCGGCTCGCCCAGCACCATCGAGTCCAGGCCGGTGGCCACGCGGAACAGGTGCCGCACCGCTTCGCCGTCCTGGTGCCGGTACAGGTAGCCCTGCACGCCCTGGCCGTGCGACTCCAGCCAGTCGGCCAGCACCTGGGCGTCATCGGCCACCGCGTACAGCTCGGTGCGGTTGCAGGTGGACAGCAGGGCCGCTTCCTGCACGCCCGGCAGGGCGCGCATGGCGTCCAGCGCCGTGGGCAGGCTTTCGCCGGCAAAAGCCACCCGTTCGCGCAGGTCGACCGGCGCGGTCTGGTGGTTCAGGCCGAGTACCCACAACGTCATGATTCAGGCGCTTGCGTTAAGCTGCTGGCGTTCCATAGCCCGCCATTTTACGGTCCGTCCCCCGCCAATGCCCGCAATGATGCGTTTTATCGTTTGCCTGCTGCTGATCCTGTCCGCGGCGGGGACCAGCCGGGCGCAGGCGCCAAGATCGGAGACCTCGGAGACCGGGGATGTCCTGGCCCCGGTGATGGCCGGCGAGTTCGCCCTGCAGGCCGGGCGCCTGGAGGAGGCCTCGCAGTGGTACCTGCAGGCCGCGCAGGACAGCGACGATATCGGCCTGGCCGAGCTGTCCACCCGGATCGCCCTGTTGGCGGAAGACGACCAGCGCGCCCGCCAGTCCCTGGACCTGTGGCGCAAGCGCGCGCCGACCTCGCTGGCCATGCAGGCCGCCGAGGCCACCCTGGCGGTGCGCGGCGGCAATACCCGCGTGGCGTTGCGCGAGCTCAAGGCCCTGCTGCGCGCGGAAACCCCGCAGGCCTGGCGCTACGCCATCAGTGCGCTGGGCGCCGGTGGCCGCAACCCGGACACGTCGGCCAAGGTCACCGAGCGCCTGATCGCCGGCGGGCACCTGCCCAACCAGTTGCCGTTCTGGCTGGCCCTTGGCGGGCTGGCGCAATCCCTTGACCGGCCGGCGCTGTCCGAGCGCGTGATCGCCGAGGTCGTGCGCCGGTTCCCGGCCGATCCACGCGTGGCCCTGCTGCATGCCACCCAGCTGCGTCGGTCCGGCCAGGCGGCCCAGGCCAAGCAGGTGCTGTCCACCCTGACCCCGGCCGCCGCCCAGGATCCGCAGCTGCGGGTGCTGCTCGCGCAGGAGTTCGATGCCCTGGGCGACCCCGTCGCCGCCGCCGGTGCCATGGCGCAGGGGCCGCAGGACGAGCGCACCTGGGCCTTGCGGGCCTCGCTGCTGGCCAAGGCCGAGGACAATTTCGCCCTGACCGCCCTGTACGATGAGTTGCGCGGCGCCTCGGGCGAAGCCGATGCGGGCCGCGACCTGCTGCTGGGGCAGATCGCGCAATACCTCAAGCGCCCAGCCGAGGCGCTGGAGTGGTACACCAAGATTTCGCAGGGCGAGGCCCGGACCGAGGCGCGCCTGCGCGCGGCCTATGCCCTGCATGAGCTGGACCGCAAGTCCGAGGCCTACGAGCAGGCGCGCAAGATGCAGGGCGACGCCTCGCTGGACGACGATGCCCGCCGCAACGCCTACCTGCTGGAGGCCGAGCTGCGGCAGAAGGACGAGGACGAGGCCGGCGAGATCGATGCCCTAGCCCGCGGCCTGGCCGCCTATCCGGACGACAGCGCGCTGCTGTATGCCCGTGGCCTGGCCTGGGAGAAGCGCGACCAGATCGATCGTGCCGAAGCCGACCTGCGCCGCATCCTGGTGACCGAGCCGGACAACACGGCGGTGCTCAACGCGCTGGGGTACACCCTGGCCGACCGCACCACGCGCTATCAGGAAGCACTGCAGCTGATCGACCGCGCTCGCGCCGCATCGCCGGACGAGGGGGCCATCATCGACAGCTATGGCTGGGTGCTCTATCGCCTGGGCAAGGTCGAGGAGGCGCTGGCGCAGTTGCGCCGTGCCTTCACCCTGATGAAGGACCCCGAGATCGCCGCCCATCTGGGCCAGGTGCTCTGGGAGCAGGGTCGGCGCGAGGAGGCGCGGCGCTACTTCGAGGAGGCGCGCAAGCTGGACCCCGATAGCCGCGCGCTGCAGCGCGCCCTGGAAAAGACCGGCGCATGAGGACCTGGATGCGGTGGGCAGCGCTGGCGCTGCTGGGACTGTCGGCCGGTTGCGCCACGCGCCAGGCGCGCGAGCCCGCGCCCGCGCTGGAAGGCCAGGCGGCGCAGGCGGCCGCCGTGGCCCAGCGCGCCCGGGCGGAAGTCCTGCGCAACGCCGGTCCGTGGTCCTTCGGCGGGCGCGTGGCGATCCAGAAGGCCGGCAAGGGCGGCAGTGGGCGGATCGATTGGCGCCATGATCGCCAGGGGGGCGATGTGATGTCCCTGAGCGCGCCGGTGACGCGCCAGAGTTGGCAGCTCACCGTCGAGCCCGATGGGGCGGGGCGCCTGGACGGACTGGAGGGTGGTCCGCGCAGCGGGCCCGATGCCGAGGTGCTGCTGCAGGAGGCCACGCAGTGGGACATCCCGGTGCGTGCACTGGCCGACTGGGTGCAGGGCGTGGCTGCGCCGGACCTTGGCCAGGCCGACATCCAGTACGGCGCCGACGGCCTGCCACAGCGGATCGAGCAGGGCGGCTGGCGCATCGATTACCCGGCCTGGCGGCAGGATGCGGTCACCGGCCAGGCGCTGCCGGCGCGCATCGAGTCGGTTCGGGGCGATGCCACCGTGCGCCTGCTGGTCGACGACTGGCAATGGCTACCCTGAGATGCCCGTGCCTGTCGATGCCGACGGCTGGTCGGCCTGGCCCGCGCCGGCCAAGCTGAACCTGTTCCTGGAGATCACCGGGCGCCGTCCCGATGGCTACCACGAGCTGCAGAGCGTGTTTCGCATCCTGGAGTGGGGCGACACCGTCCACCTGCGTCCGCGTCGCGACGGGGTCGTCCGGCGCGTGGGTGCTTCGGTCGAGGGCGTGGCCGAAGCCGATGACCTGGCGGTTCGTGCGGCCAAGTTGCTGGCTTCTTCTTCGAATGCATTCAAAGGTGCGGACATCCGCATCGAAAAGCGAATCCCGGCCGGCGGCGGTTTTGGTGGCGGATCTTCCGATGCCGCCACCGTGCTGTGCGCCCTGGACCGGCTGTGCGGGCTGTCCCTGGGTGTGCAGGCCCTGGCAAGGCTGGGCTTGGCGCTCGGGGCGGACGTGCCGGTCTTCGTGCATGGCGACAACGCCTGGGCCGAAGGGGTGGGAGAACGGTTGCAGCCGATGGTGCTGCCGCCAGCGTGGTACCTGCTGGTCAGCCCGGGGGTCCATGTGCCCACCGCCGAGCTCTTTCGTGCACCGGATTTGACGCGGGATGCCGCGCCCGCGAAAATATCGGACTTCCTTTCCGGACAACGGCTCGGCAACTGCTTCGAGCCGCTGGTGCGTCGCCGCGAACCTGCGGTGGAGGCCGTCTTCCAGGCGCTCTCCGAAGTGGGTGCGCCGCGACTGACCGGAACGGGGAGTGGCTGCTTCGTCGAATTTGCCGATCGCGCGTCCGCCCAGGCGGCGCTCGAACGACTCCCGGCGCAGTGGCAGGCCTGGGTCGTGGCGGGTGCGGAGGTATCGCCCCTGCGCGCGGCGTTGGCGCAAGCAACAACCTGATGGATCGCAGTCTGCTGGGGCGTCGCCAAGAGGCCTAAGGCACCGGGTTTTGATCCCGGCATTTCGTAGGTTCGAATCCTACCGCCCCAGCCAATCTGCCTTTCGTATTCCACGTTCGTCCTTCCGCCAATGCGCCGGCCCGAGTCGACGCGCCCCGCCAACGCCCGGACCCCGCCGACATGCAAGACGACCGCAATCTGCTCATCTTTTCGGGCAATGCGAACAAGCCGCTGACCGCCAGCATCTGCCGCCAGCTCGGCGTGCGCCAGGGCAAGGCGATGGTGTCGCACTTCTCCGATGGCGAGGTGCAGGTGGAAATCCAGGAGAGCGTGCGCCAGCAGGAAGTCTTCGTCGTGCAGCCGACCTGCGCGCCTTCGGCCGAGAACCTCATGGAGCTGCTGGTGCTGGTGGACGCGCTCAAGCGCGCCTCGGCTTCCAGCGTCACCGCGGTGGTGCCGTACTTCGGCTACTCGCGCCAGGACCGCCGCATGCGCTCCTCGCGCGTGCCGATCACCGCCAAGGTCGCGGCCAAGATGTTCTCGGCGGTGGACACCGACCGCGTGCTGACGGTGGACCTGCACGCCGACCAGATCCAGGGCTTCTTCGACTGCCCGGTGGACAACGTCTACGCCTCGCCGCTGCTGCTGGCCGACATCTGGCGCGCCTACGGCACCGAGAACATGGTCGTGGTCTCGCCCGACGTAGGCGGCGTGGTGCGCGCCCGCGCAGTGGCCAAGCGCCTGGACGATGCGGACCTGGCGATCATCGACAAGCGCCGTCCGCGCGCCAACGTCTCCACGGTGATGAACATCATCGGCGACGTGGAAGGCAAGTCCTGCGTGCTGGTGGACGACATCGTCGATACCGCCGGCACCCTGTGCGCCGCCGCGGCTGCGCTGAAGGAGCGCGGCGCGCTCAAGGTCGCGGCCTACTGCACCCACCCGGTGCTGTCCGGCCCGGCCGTGGACAACCTCAACCGCTCGGTGCTGGACGAGCTGGTGGTCACCGACACCATCCCGCTGTCGCCAGCCGCGCAGGCCTGCAGCAAGATCCGCCAGCTGTCGGTGGCCGAGCTGCTGGCCGAGACCATCCGTCGCGTGGCCTTCGGCGAATCGGTCAGCTCGCTGTACGTGGACTGACAAAGGGCCGGGATTGGTGATTGGGGATTGGGTGATTGGCTGAAGCGGTACCTGCTTCGAATCAATCACCAATCCCGAATGCCCAATCCCGGCATTCCAACGGCTTCCCTGGTCGCGGGGCAGTCGCATCACCGCCGCGAGGCGGTTCATCAACAAAGAAGTGAACATCATGGCAACGACACACGAAATCCAGGTGCAGCGCCGCGAAGACGAGGGGAAGGGTGCGAGCCGCCGCCTGCGTCACGCCGGCAACGTGCCCGCCATCGTCTACGGTGGCGACCTCAAGCCGGTCAGCATCACCCTGAGCCACAACGACGTCTGGCTCGCCAGCCAGCACGACTGGTTCTACTCCTCGATCCTCTCGCTGAGCCTCAATGGCGACGTGCAGAAGGTGCTGCTGCGTGACATGCAGCGCCATCCGTTCAAGCAGCAGATCATGCACCTGGACTTCCAGCGCGTGAACGACAAGGAAGCCATCCGCACCGCCGTGCCGCTGCACTTCCTCAACCAGGACAGCTCGCCGGCCGGCAAGGCCGCCGACGTGGTCGTGACCCACGAGCTGAACGAAGTCGTCGTCGAGTGCCTGCCGGGCGACCTGCCGGAATTCATCGAGATCGACCTGGCCGAGCTGGCCGTCGGCGACGTGATCCACCTCTCGCAGCTGAAGCTGCCCAAGGGCGTGGAAATCCCGGAGCTGAAGCTGGGCAAGGAGCACGACGTGGCCGTAGTGACCGCCAAGCACGGTCGCGTGGAAGCCGAGCCGGAAGCCGAAGGCGAGGCCTCGGCCGAAGTGCCGGCCACCAAGGCGTCCAAGGACGAAGAGTAATCGTGCGCCGTGGCGGAGGCCCCTTCGGGCTTCCGCCATGGATGCGATTGCACTGCGATGGCAGGCTTGCGTCTCATCGTCGGGCTGGGCAATCCCGGACCCGAACATCTACGGACCCGGCACAATGCCGGGTTCCGTTTTGTCGACACCCTGGCGATGCAGCAGGGGGCGCGATGGTCGGTGGAAGGCAAGTTGTTCGGTGAGGTGGCGCGGGCGCAGATTGGCGCTGAGTCGGTCTGGCTGTTGAAGCCGGCGACCTACATGAACCTGAGCGGCAAGTCGGTCACCGCCGCGCTGCGGTTCTGGAAGATCGAGCCGGAGCAGGCGCTGCTGGCGCACGATGAGCTGGACCTTCCGGTGGGCACGGCGCGGCTGAAGTTCGACGGCGGCCATGGCGGACAGAACGGCCTGCGCGACACCATCAAGCTGCTGGGACACGCCCGCTTCCATCGCCTGCGCATCGGCATCGGCCACCCGGGCCACAAGGACAAGGTGACGCCGTGGGTGCTGGGTCGACCGACAGCGGATGAAGAAATCTCCATCGGCCGTGCGATTGATGAGGCGCTGGACGTGCTGCCGCTGGCGGTGGCGGGGGATTTCAACGAAGCCATGAAGCGCCTGCACACGAGCAGGGATTCGTGATTGGGGATTGGGGATTTGCGGCCGCGTGCCACGGCGAATCTCCAATCCCGAATCCCAAATCCCGGAATCGAACCATGGGTATCAAATGCGGCATCGTGGGCCTGCCGAATGTCGGCAAGTCCACCCTCTTCAACGCGCTGACCAAGGCGGGCATCGCCGCGGCGAACTTTCCGTTCTGCACCATCGAGCCCAACGTGGGCGTGGTGCCGGTGCCGGATCCGCGCCTGGGCGCGCTGGCTGAAATCGTCAAGCCGCAGAAGGTCGTGCCGACCGCGGTGGAGTTCGTCGACATCGCCGGCCTGGTCGCAGGCGCGGCCAGTGGCGAAGGCCTGGGCAACAAGTTCCTCGCGCATATCCGCGAGGTCGACGCGATCACCCATGTCGTGCGTTGCTTCGAGCATGGCGACATCATCCACGTGAACAACAAGGTCGACCCGATCGCCGATATCGAGACCATCGATACCGAACTGGCGCTGGCGGATCTGGACAGCGTGGAAAAGGCGCTCAACCGCGCCGAGCGTTCGGCCAAGGGTGGCGACAAGGACGCGGCCGCGCGCAAGCCGGTGCTGGAGAAGCTGCGCAAGGCGCTGGACGATGGCAAGCCTGGCCGTGCCGCCGGCCTGGACGAGGAAGAGAAGGCGCTGGTGCGCGATCTGTTCCTGCTCACGCTCAAGCCGGTGATGTACATCGCCAACGTGCTGGAGGATGGCTTCGAGAACAACCCGCACCTGGAGGCCGTGCGCGCCCGCGCCGCGCAGGAAGGCGCGCAGGTGGTGCCGGTGTCGGCAGCCATCGAGGAAGAGCTGTCGCAGCTGGACGATGCCGATCGCGATGCCTTCCTGGCCGATCTGGGGCTGGAAGAGCCGGGCTTGAACCGCGTGATCCGCGCGGCCTACCAACTGCTGGGCCTGCAGACCTATTTCACCGCCGGTGTGCAGGAAGTGCGCGCATGGACGGTCAAGGCTGGCGCCACCGCACCCAAGGCCGCGGCGGTGATCCATACCGATTTCGAGAAAGGCTTCATCCGCGCCGAGACCATCGGCTACGACGATTTCATCAAGTACAAGGGCGAGGCCGGCTGCAAGGAGGCAGGTCGACTGCGTCTTGAGGGCAAGGAATACAAGGTGCAGGAAGGCGACATCCTGCATTTCCGTTTCAACGTCTGATCCGGCCTCAGAAGAAAGTGCATGCGGGATGTCAAAAATCGTTGACAACCCCGCATGTCGCGACCAGAATAACGGGCTGTTTCACCCCGGCTGAATTCAGGTCGGGGCAGTGGCCAAGTTGTACAGCTGGAGGGATACCCAAGCGGCCAACGGGGGCAGACTGTAAATCTGCTGGCTTACGCCTTCGGTGGTTCGAATCCACCTCCCTCCACCAGTTTTGAGGTGGTGTGTTTCCAAGCGGCAAGCTTCCGGGTGCGGGAGTAGTTCAACGGTAGAACCTCAGCCTTCCAAGCTGATGGTGCGGGTTCGATTCCCGTCTCCCGCTCCAATTGGACAGTTGCTTGGAAAACCTTCAAAATTCAGAGTTTCCGCTCACGTAGCTCAGTCGGTAGAGCACCTCCTTGGTAAGGAGGAGGTCGAAGGTTCGATTCCTTTCGTGAGCACCATTCATAGCAAGACGTTCCACTCTTCCAAGAATCGAGAATAGGCAGCCATGGCAAAGGGTAAGTTCGAGCGCACCAAGCCGCACGTGAATGTGGGCACCATCGGTCACGTCGACCATGGCAAGACCACGCTGACCGCCGCACTGACCAAGGTCGGTGCCGAGCGTTTCGGTGGCGAGTTCAAGGCTTATGACGCGATCGACGCCGCTCCGGAAGAGAAGGCGCGCGGCATCACGATCTCCACCGCGCACGTGGAATACGAATCGACGATTCGCCACTACGCGCACGTGGATTGCCCGGGTCACGCCGACTACGTCAAGAACATGATCACCGGTGCGGCGCAGATGGACGGCGCGATCCTGGTGTGCTCGGCCGCCGACGGCCCGATGCCGCAGACCCGCGAGCACATCCTGCTCTCGCGCCAGGTCGGCGTGCCGTACATCGTGGTGTTCCTGAACAAGGCCGACATGGTCGACGACGCCGAGCTGCTCGAGCTGGTCGAGATGGAAGTGCGCGAGCTGCTGAGCAAGTACGACTTCCCGGGCGATGACACCCCGATCATTTCCGGTTCGGCCCGCCTGGCGCTGGAAGGCGACCAGAGCGAGATCGGCGTGCCGGCGATCCTGAAGCTGGTCGAGGCGCTGGACACCTGGATCCCGGAGCCGGAGCGCGACATCGACAAGTCGTTCCTGATGCCGGTGGAAGACGTGTTCTCGATCTCGGGCCGCGGCACCGTGGTGACCGGTCGTATCGAGCGCGGCGTGATCAAGGTCGGCGAGGAAATCGAGATCGTCGGTATCCGTCCGGTGCAGAAGAC
>NZ_SAWZ01000007.1 GCF_004122095.1 Pseudoxanthomonas composti
ACCTGGAGCCGCTCCCACAGCATCAGCAGCAACTTCATTGACGACTTCACCAGCACTTCCCTAGCAACACCATTGGCCCGATGGCACCGCGCTCCGACCCAGCGCGGTGTCCCCTACTCGCCCGCCGCGCGGGCGCGCGCGGCAGGCCCGGTATGCTCCGGGCTCCACTCACGCCAACGAGTCCGCATGCACCGTCGCCAATTCCTGGGCCGGGCCGGCATCGCCGCCGCTGCCCTGTCCTCGCCTTCCCTGCTGGCCGCATCGGCGGCGCGCGCCGCCACGCCCGCGGCGGTTCCCGCCAGCACCGCGCCGGCACTCGGCGGACAGGCCTTCGCACCCACGCCCCCGCTGGTGCCGATCAAGGCGGCGAGCGACCGCATCGTGGCCATCAGCGTGTGCACCCGCCCGTTCCGCGCGCAGGGCCCGCGGACCGAGCGCGAGCAGATCGGCCGCAAGACCGTGGTGCACAACTACGGCCACGGCGGCAGCGGCTGGTCGCTGTCCTGGGGCACGGCCGAGCACGCGCTGCGGCTGATCCAGGACATGGACGAGCGCGAACTGGCGATCATCGGCTGTGGCGCCATCGGCCTGACCACGGCGCTGGTGGCCCAGCGCGCCGGCTACCGCGTGCGCATCTACGCGGCCGAGCGCATGCCCGACGTGCGCTCCTTCCTGGCCACCGGCGCGTGGACGCCGGAGTCGCGCATCTGCAGCGCCGAGCACGCCACGCCCGAGTTCGAACGACGCTGGGCCGACATGGCGCGCATTTCCCACCGCCGCTACCAGACCATGCTCGGCCTGCCGGGCGACCCGATCGAGTGGCGCGACCAGTACGTGCTGTCGGACGTCCCGTTCGACCAGCCCATGCCCGGCGCCGAATCCGGCGAGCCGGAGTACCCGGTGCTGGAGAGCCGGCTGACGCCGGAGCTGCACCACCGCTCGCAGCCCATCGCACAGAGCGCCCATCCCTTCCCGGTGCCCTATGCCAAGCGCACCACCAACATGGTGTTCAACATCTCCAGCTATTCGCGGATGTTGATGGACGAGTACCTGCAGCTCGGCGGCGAGGTCCACACGCGGCACTTCGAGAGCCCGCGCCAATTCGCCGACCTGCGCGAGAAGATCATCCTCAACTGCACCGGTTACGGCGCGCGCGCCCTGCTGGGCGATGACAGCATCGTGCCGGTACGCGGGCAGACGGCGCGGCTGATCCCGCAGCCGGAGGTGAACTACGGCCTGTACTGGCGCGGCCACAACCTCAGCGTGGTGCCACGACGCGACGGCATCCTGGTGCAGGCCCAGGGCGAGCACGATTTCGGCGACGACAGCACCGCCCCCAACGCGCAGCTGACCTACGACGCAATCGCCCAGCTGGCCAAACTGTTCCCCGCGTTGGGCTGACCATGCCCGGGGCGACGCCGCGCCCGAAGCAATGGGCAAGGCGTCGCGCCCAGCGTCGACGCAAACGCTAAGCCCGCGTCAACACGCGGGCGCTACGGTTTCGCAGACCGCTATCGCAGGGACGCGCCAGACTTGCTGCCAAAGCCCCCACCAGCAGGTGCGGGGCGGTCCCAGACACGGAGGACAGCATGCGCAACCGCTATCAGCGACACAGCACGGCCGATGAGATCACCGAGGACTTCAAGGCCAACGCCCGCGAGGCCTTCGATGCCGGCGCCCGCTACATGGGCGCGGCACGCGACTGGTTCCTGCAGCGGGCCGAGGAAATGCAGCAGCGGGTCTTCGACCAGCGCGTCCAGTCCAGGAAGTCCGAAGTGGATGAGGAAGAAGACTTTCTGGCACGCGCCTACCGCGATGCCGGCCGTGCCGCGCGCGGCGAGGGAGTCGATAGCGTGGAAGATCCGATCGGCACAGGACGCGAGGGCGCCGGCGCCGCTCGCCGTGGACGCCATGCGCGCGCCGCCTGGACCGGGGGCTCGACCCCGGACTGGGACCGCGAGCAGGGAATCGAACGCGGCCGTCGCGGTGGCCCCGGGCGCCAGGGTCCGGCCCCGCATGCCTACGGGTACCGGGGCATGGGCCCGCGCGACTACCAACGCAGCGATGAGCGCATCGCCGAGGAGATCAACGAGCGCCTCTACGAAAGCGATGCCATCGATGCGCGCGATATCGCCGTGCAGGTCAACCAGGGCGTGGTGCTGATGACCGGCACCGTGCCGCACCGCTGGATGAAGCACCTTGCCGAGGACCTGGCCGAGCGCTGCCGGGGGGTGACCGACGTCGAGAATCAGGTGCGCGTGCAGGCGCAGGACACGCAGGAGGCCAGTGCCTTCACGGCGCGCTCCACCGTCTCCAGCGCCATCCCGACCGCATCGGAGGTCCAGTCGCCTTCGTCCGTGGCCTCGGCCAGTGCGTCGGGCCGTGCCGATACCGCCACCAAGCAGACGCCGCCGCATGTCCCCAGCGACACCATCGGCGGCGGCAGTCGTGCGGCGACCAAGCCTTCGGGCGGCACCGCGCACTGAAGCCGACGCCCGGCTGCGCCGGGCCACGGCTCGATCACTTCACACGGGCGCTTCGGCGCCCGTTTTCCGTGGGCTGGCGGGGTATCCTGATCGGCCCCACGACGGTGACTCCCGCTGCCATGCAGGCCGCTTCCCTTCCGCGCGCGTCTCGCCTGGTCCCGGTGCTGCTGGTCCTGCTGGCCATCGTGTCGGTCCAGGTTGGCGCCAGCATCGCCAAATCCCTGTTTCCCGCCGTGGGGGCCGCCGGCGCCGCTGCGCTGCGCCTGGCCCTGGGCACGGCGATGCTGTTGATCGTGTTCCGCCCATGGCGGACCCCGTTGCGCGGCCTGCCCTGGCGCTCGCTGCTGGGCTACGGCCTGTCGCTGGGCACGATGAACGGCCTGTTCTACCAGGCCCTGGCGACGGTGCCGATCGGCATCGCCGTGGCCCTTGAGTTCACCGGCCCGCTGACGCTGGCGGTGCTGGGCTCGCGGCGACCGCGCGACTTCCTGTGGATCGTATTGGCGGTGGTGGGCCTGCTGCTGTTGGTGCCGTGGTCGGAGAGCCAGCAGGGGGTTGATCCGCTGGGCGCGGCCTTCGCGCTGGCCGCCGGGGCGTGCTGGGCGCTGTACATCGTCTTCGGCGGCAAGGTCGGCGCCGAGCACGGCACCCAGTCGGTGGCCCTGGGCGCGGTGATCGCCGCCTGCGTGGTGGTGCCCTGGGGCGTGGCCGATGCCGGCGGCAAGCTGCTGGACCCGGCGCTGCTGCCGGCCGCGCTGGGCGTGGCCGCCCTGTCCATGGCCCTGCCCTACACCCTGGAAATGATGGCGCTGCCGCGCATGCCGGCCAGCACCTTCGGCATGATGATGAGCCTGGAACCGGCGGTCGGCGCCTTGGCCGGGCTGATCTTCCTGCAGGAGGTGCTGAGCCTGCTGCAGTGGCTGGCCATCGGCGCGGTGATCATGGCCTCCGCCGGCGCGGCCTTGACCGCACCGGCGGACACGCCGGCGGCGACAGTGCCGGACTGAGGCTCAGGCGTCGGCCTCGAGCAGCTTCTTGCGATAGCTGTGGTCGCCCGGCAGGCGCCGGGCCAGCGCGCGACCGGCCTCGGTGGCAGCGGCCCGGGCCTCGGCCTCGGTGCGGTAGTTGTCCTCCAGGGCCACGGTTTCCACCGCCTGCGCCTCATCGCCATGATGCAGGCGCGCGGCCGCGTTCCAGCGGTTGGAGCCGTAGGGGCTCTGGCCGACCAGCACGCGGATGACGAAGGGACCTTCGACAGGGTGGCTCATGGGGGACCTCGCGAACTTCACACTAGCACCAGGAAACTGTCTGCGGATGTCCGCACGGTGACATTCGCGACACAGTTTCCAAGTTCTCCTCTTCCGCACGGGCCACCCGATGCTCTCGGTCATCATCCCCGCCCATAACGAGGCCGCCCAGTTGCCGGCGACGCTGATGGCCCTGCGCCAGGCCGCCGGAGCGCTGGCGCTGGACTGGGAAGTGATCGTGGTCGATGACGCCTCCGAGGATGGCACCGCGGAGGTGGCCCGCGTCCATGGCGCGCAGGTGCTGCGGGTGGAACATCGCCAGATCGCCGCGACCCGCAATGCCGGGGCGCAGGCCGCCCGCGGCCAGGCGCTGCTGTTCGTGGATGCCGACACCAGCGTGGATGCGCCGGTGCTGGCCGCGGCCGTGGCTGCGCTCGAAGGTGGCGCGGTTGGCGGCGGCGCGCGCGTGACCATGCCCGAGGCCGGCGCCTGGCATGTGCGGCTGGGCGAGTGGTGCTTCGGCTGGCTGTTCCGCTTCACCGGCATCGCCCCGGGTTGCTTCCTGTTCTGCACGCGCGCGGCCTTCGACGCGGCCGGCGGCTTCAACCAGCGCTACTACGCGGGCGAGGACGTGGCCATGAGCCGCGCATTGGCGCGCATCGGGCGGTTCGTGATCCTGCGCGAGGCGGTGCGCACCTCCGCGCGCAAGCTGCAGATGTTCACGCCTTGGGAGCACCTGCGGCTGATGCTGCGCTTCGCGCTGATGCGCCGGCGCATGCTGACCTCGCGGCGGCACCTGGACTTCTGGTACGGGCGGCGCCGCTGAGGGCGCGTGGCGGTGCGCGACGCCCGACGGCAAAGCTCAATTGCGCTGGAAGCATTCTGTGGGAATGGCCCTTTGTGGGAGCGGCTCCCACAGAAACAACTCCGCGAGGCGACGCGCATGCGACCCGCATGTGCCGGACGGGTTGTGAGCGGTGCCCTTACCGCGCGGTCCGCACCGGCGCACCGGGCGACTGGCTGTCGATGATCCGCCCCATCAGCGCGTGCAGATCGCCCAGGTGGCCGGTACGCGAAGGCGTGTGCTCATCCGAGGTCATCGCCACGGTCAGTCCCAGCGCCGGCACCACGTACAGCATCTGCCCCCCAAAGCCCCAGGCGAAGACCACGTCCTGTCCGGCGATCCGGCGCAGGAACCAGCCATAGGCGTAGCCATCGCCGGTGTAGATCGAGCGCGTCCGTGGCGTCCACGACTGTCGCACCCAGTGCGCGGAAACGACCACCGTGCCGTCGGCCGTCTTGCCGCCATTGCGATACAGCTCGCCGAAGGCCAGCAGGGCACGCGGCGTCATCGACATCTGGTTGCCGCCGAAATAGATCCCCTGCGGATCGCGGCCCCAGGCGCTGATGGCAAAGCCGGGCTGCTGGCCCAGCCAGTCGCGGGCCAACTGCAGGGTGCTGCGCCCGGTGCGGCGGGTGAGGATGGCCGACAGCAGGTGCGTGGAGCCGGTGGAGTACAGCATTCCGCCGCCGGGCTCATCGACGAAGGGCTGGGCCAGCGCACCGCGGACCCAGTTGCGGCCGGCGACCCAGCGCCCGTAGTTCGCGCCGGAGGTCGGCTGCAGCCCGGCCTGCATGCTCAACAGGTGACCGACGGTCACCTTGGCCAAGCGCGGATCGGGATCGGTCGGCAGCTCGCCTTGCAGCAGCGGCGCGATGCGCTGGTCCACGCCGGTCAGCACGCCCTTGTCGATGGCAATGCCGACCAGGGCCGAGACCACGGTCTTGGACGCGGACTTGATGTTGGTGGCGCGGTCCAGCGATGCGCCGTGGTAGGCCTGCGCGCCCAGCAGCCTGCCGTGGCGGGCGACGAGCACCGCGCGCAAGGGCGCAAGGGCACGCGCGTCGTCCAGCACGTGCGGCAGCTCCGCGCCCGCCGCGGCCTGCGCCAGCAGCGGCGCGGGCAGCATCGCGCACAACAACAGCAGGAGCAGACGCGGCAGCATGGCCGCACTGTGGCCTGCGCCGTGGCCAGGCGCGGTGAATGACATGGGCGTCATGTCCCGCGGCGGTGCGGCCTGCCTGGGCAATGCGCTGCGGCTATGCTCGCCCTTCCCCGCCGATGGACGCCACGATGCTTCGCCACGCCTGTGCCCGTGCCCTGCTGCTCGCCCCGCTGCTGCCCATGACCGCGCAGGCGGCCTTGTCTGCCCCCGAGCAGAAGATCGCCAGCACCGTCAAAGCCGAGCACGGCCGCTCGGTGGCGCTGCTGGAAACGCTGGTGAACCAGAACAGCGGCTCGATGAACCTGGAGGGCGTGGCCAAGGTGGCGCAGCTGCTGCGGCCGGAGTTGGAGGCGCTGGGGTTCAAGGTGCAATGGAAGCCGATGCCCGCAACTCAGCGCGCCGGCCACCTGATCGCCACCCACACCGGCAGACCCGGCGGCAAGCGGCTGTTGCTGATCGGTCACCTGGACACGGTGTTCGAGGCCGATGCGCCGTTCCAGACCTATTCGGCCAAGGGCCAGACCGCCACCGGCCCGGGCGTGGGCGACGACAAAGGCGGCGTGGTGGTCATGCTCGGTGCCCTGCGCGCGATGCAGGCGGCCGGCACGCTCGCGGCGGCCAACATCGAGGTGGTGCTGACCGGCGATGAAGAGGATGTCGGCGACCCGCAGGACCTGGCGCGCGCCGACCTGGTGGCCGCCGGTAAGCGCGCGGACGTCGCACTGGATTTCGAGAACCTGGCGCAGGAGGACGGCCAGGACATGGGCTCCATCGCCCGCCGCTCCAGCAACAGCTGGACGCTGAAGACCACCGGCAAGTCCGGGCACAGCTCCGGGATCTTCTCTTCCAGCGCCGGCGACGGGGCGATCTTCGAGCTCTCGCGCATCCTCACCGCCTTCCGGCAGGAGCTGCCCGAGCCCAACCTCACCTTCAATGTCGGACTCATCGGCGGCGGCCAGCGCGCGGAGCTCGATGCCGATGGGGTGCGCCTGAGCGCCGATGGCAAGAGCAACATCATCCCTTCCGTGGCCGTGGCCAAGGGCGACTTTCGCACCCTGAGCCAGGACCAGACCGAGCGCGTGCGCCGCAAGATGCAGGCCATCGTCGCGCGCCACCTGCCGCTGACCGAGGCCAGCATCGGCTTCGATGAGAGCTACCCGGCGATGCCGCCGACGGCGGGCAACCGCGCCCTGCTGGCCCAGCTCAACGCGGTGAACCAGGACCTGGGCCTGGCGCCGATGGCCGAGCTGGACCCGCTCAAGCGCGGCGCCGGCGATATCGCCTTCGTGGCGGCCGACGTCGATGGGCTGGTGGGGCTGGGCATCGCCGGTGCGGGCAGTCACGCACCCGGGGAAACCGCGGACCTGGGCAGCCTGGACCGGCAGGCGATCCGTGCGGGGATCCTGATGTCGCGGCTGGGCGCGCAGGCCCGCTGACGTTCCATTGCCGCCACAAAGAGAAAGGCCCCGCGAGGGAGGGATCGCGGGGCCTTTGTGTCGCCGGGAGGGAGGCGACGGAGTGAGTGTCCCCCTCATGCTGCAGTGAAGCAAATGGCAATTTTGAATAACCGCCATTCCGTTCCGTATACCTCGAGCATTTGGCCGAGATCGCGTCATTTGCACGCGTGAATACGCACGTTGCGGCAAGCCCAGCTGCTGCAACGCAGCTCGCTGGGCTCTGTGAGCGCTCCTAACATCAGGTCCACACGGGCGAACAAGGGGGCATCATGGGCATGCGGGGCGTCTGCGCGACAGCGCTGGGGTGGCTGATGCTGGCGCAGGCTGCGCAGGCCGCGGGCGATTCGCTGCCGCCGCGCAGCCAGTGGAAGGCCAGCAGCTCGGCCACCGAGGCCCCGGCCCTGGCCTCGGCTCATGCCTTCGATGGCGATCCGGCCACGCGCTGGGGCGGGCCGTTCTCGCCCGGGCACTGGCTGCAGCTGGATATCGGCGCACCGGCCGACATCGGCGGGGTACGCATCGCCTGGGACGTCAGCCACGCCAACCACTATCTGCTGCAGGCCTCCGACGACGGCCAGGCCTGGCGCACCATCTACACCACCCAGGACAGCCCAGGAAAGACCGAGTACGTGCTGTTCCCCGCGGTGCGCACCCGCTTCCTGCGGCTGGCCGCGCCGACGCGCACGGCCGACTGGGGCGTGGGCATTTTCGAGTTCCAGCCGCTGGCCGCCGGGCAGGCGCCACGCATCGTCGGCCTGGCGGATAAGGGCGAGGCGGCGGCGCTGTGGAGCCCAGGCCCGGCACGCCTGCTCGGCAAGCTCGGCCACGGCCAGGGCCTGCAGGTGGATTTCCCGCAGCCGCAGGACGTGGCCGGCCTGCAGGTCAGCTGGGGCCAGGCGCCAGGCAGCGCGCAAGTGGAGGGGCGCGATGCCTCTGGGCAGTGGACGCCGTTGGCGCAGGAACCGCAGTCCTTCGGCGCGGCCTCCTACCTGGCCGGCGATGCGCCACGCACCGTCACCGCCCTGCGCCTGCTGACCCACGCGGCCGATGGCAAGCCGCCCAGCGTCACGCGACTGCGCGTGCTGGGCCCCCAGGCGGTCATGACGCCGATGAAGCGCTACCAGCTGGCGGCCACCGGCCGGCATGCGGCGTTGTTTCCTTCCTCGCTGCACATGCAGCAGGTGTACTGGACGATGGTCGGCATCCCGGCGGGCCGGCAAAAGGCGGTATTCGACGAATACGGCAACCTAGAGGCCTTCAAGGGCGCACCGCTGGTGCAGCCGGTGTGGCGCGACGCCAGCGGCAAGGCCGCGGCGGCCAACGTGGACACGTCCATCGTCCATCGCCTGCGCGCCGGCTGGATGCCGATGCCGGAGCTGCAATGGTCGCCGCAGCCCGGGCTGGAGCTGACCAGCAGCGCGATCGCCATCGAACATGCCGATGCAGCGAAGGCTGGCGCGCCGGTGGTACTGGTGCGCCATCGCCTGCGCAATACCGGCGGCACGCCGGTCGAAGGCACGCTGTCGCTGCTGACCCGACCGCTGCAGGTCAGCCCGCCGTGGCAGAACGGCGGGCTCTCGCCGATCCGGGAGATCGCCATCGACCAGGGCCGCGGCGTCCGCGTGAACGGCCGGCTGCTGTTCCAGAGCGCCGCCGCGCCCGAGCTGCACGGCGTGGCTGCCTTCGGTGCGCATGGCGAGCACGAGATCACCCGCTTCGCCGCGGACGGCAGCGCGCCGCAGGCGCAGCAGGCCAGCGACCCGCAAGGCCTGGCCGCCGGCCTGCTGGGCTATCGCATCGCGCTGGCGCCGGGCGCGCAGCGCGACATCGTGCTGGCCTTCGCGCTGGGCAACGAGGTGATCGACGCGGCCACCGTGGAGGCCGCGCGCTGGCCGCCCGCCCCGACGCTGGACGTGCAGGCGCTGCTGGGCGAAGGCAACCGGGCCGGCGCGCGCTTCGATGCGCTGGCCGATGCGCTGGCCGCGCAGTGGGAACAGCGACTGGGCCGGATCGGCCTGTCCCTGCCCGACGCCTCGCTGGTGGACATGCTGCGCGCGCAGGCGGCCTACATGCTGCTCAACCAGAGCGGCCCGGCCATGCAGCCGGGCCCGCGCAACTACAACCGCTCCTTCATCCGCGATGGGTCGGCCACCGCGGCGGTGCTGCTGCGCATGGGCATGGCCGGCACCGCGCGCGACTACCTGCACTGGTACAGCGACCACGCCGTGCACGAGGACGGCCTGGTCTCGCCGATCCTCAACGACGATGGCAGCGTCAACACCGGCTTCGGCTCGGACCTGGAGTACGACGCTCAGGGCCAGTACCTGTGGCTGGTGGCCGAGGTCGCACGCCTGGATGGCGGGGCGCGCAGCGTGCGCGAATACCAGCCGCAGGTGAACCGCGCGCTGAAGTTCCTGCAAACCCTGCGCGAACGCACGCTGGTGCCCGGCTACCAGGCCGATCGCCCCATGCCGGAGCGCTTTGCCGGGCTGATCGCCCCGTCGATCAGCCATGAGGGCTACTCGGTGCCCACGCATAGCTACTGGGACAATTTTTGGGCCCTGCGCGGCTGGCACGATGGCGCATGGCTGGCCGAGCAGTGGGGCGATGCGGCCACCGCGCGCTGGGCGCGCGAGCAGTACGCGCTGCTGCGCGATTCGCTGGCCGCCTCGATCCGCACCACCATGCAGTGGAAGGGCATCGACACCCTTCCTTCCGACGCCGACCAGGGCGGCAGCGACCCGACCAGCCTCTCCATCGCGCTGGACCCCACCGGCGCGCAGGGCGTGCTGCCGCCCCAAGCGCTGGCCAACACCTTCGACCGCTACCTGGCCGAGGTGCGCAAGCGCGACACGCCTGGCGCGCTGTATGCCTACACGCCCTACGAGATGCGCAACGTGCTGACCTACGTGCACCTGGATCGTCCGGCCGATGCGGAGTTCATGCTGCAGCACGTGGCCGGCGACCGTCGCCCGCGCGCCTGGCAGGAACTGGCCGAGGTGATCTACTCGGACAAGCGCCATGCGATCTACCTGGGCGACATGCCGCACACCTGGATCGGCGCCGAGTACGCGCGCAGCGTGTTCGGGATGCTGATGTCCGAAGGCGACGATGCGCTGTCGCTGCTGCCCGGCACGCCGCCCTCCTGGGTCGCAGGGCCCGGCCTGAAGATCGATGGGCTGCCGACCGCCTATGGCACGCTGGCGATGCAGGCGCGGCAGCAGGACCAGCGACTGACCATCACCCTGGGCAAGGGCCTGCGCGCGGACGCCGCGCTCAAGGTGCTCTGGCCCAGTCGCACGCGGCCGACTTCGGTCATCGTCGATGGCAAGCCGATGCGCGACTTCGATGCGCGCGGCATCAGCGTGCCGCGGCCGTTTCGCAGCCTGACCGCGCAATGGTGAGCGCGTGCTTGCAGCAGCCAGCGCTCGCACCAGGCGCTGCTGTCAACGATGGGTTGCGTCGTCTGGACCAGACTCTATTCCCGGCGACTGCGCCTTCATGTGGGAGCCAATTCAGCGGCGGCGGGGCTTGCTTGGGAAAGCCCCTTCGCGGCTGAAGCCACTCCCACAACAGGGTCCGAGGCCCCGGTAGGGTGGACAACGCGAAGCTTGTCCACCGAGGCAGGTGCCGCCAGATCACGCAGGCGCCGCGGGCGCGACTCTTCCGTTGGCGTGGTCACATATCCGCTTTGTTCGATTCGCGGCGATGGTGGATGGAGGAGCGTCATCCACCCTACGGCCTGCTTCTTGATGTGGAGCCGATTCATCGGCGAAGGGTCTTGCTCGGGGGCGCCCCTTCGCGGCTGAAGCCGCTCCCACGGAAGCGCCAAAGACCAGCGTAGGGTGGACAAGGCGAAGCTTGTCCACCAAGGCAGGCTCGGCGAGATCATGCAGGCGCCGTGCGCGTGCGGATCCTGCGCTTGCGCGGGTCGCACGCCTCCACACATCCGCTTTGTTCGATTCGCTGCGATGGTGGATGGAAGAGCGTCATCCACCCTACGGCCTGCTTCTTCATGTGGGACCCGATTCATCGGCGAAGGGGCTTGCTCGGGAGCGCCCCTTCGCGGCTGAAGCCGCTCTCACCAAAGGGCCAGAGGCCCGCGTAGGGTGGACAACGCGAGGCTTGTCCATCAAGGCAGGCGTCGCGAGAGCACGCAGGCGCCGTTCGCGTGCGGATCCTCCGCTTGCGCAGGTCCCTCCACATATCCGCTTTGTTCGATTTGCGGCGATGGTGGATGTAAGAGCGTCATCCACCCTACGGGAGGATGACGCGCGGTTGTCTACCGGGGCTTGGTGCGCGTCAGGGCAGGTCGCACTTGAGCTTGGCGTCCACGTAGTGCGGCTTGGGGACGTCGGGGTTGGTGCTGGTCCGCTCGAACACGACCTCGAACGACGCCGGGTCCGGCTTGCCCTTGCGGTCGGTGCAGGCGTCCTGCAGCTTCTTGCGGGCCTCGCTGACGGCCGCGTCCTTGGTGGCGCCCTCTGCGCTGTTGGTGAGGTTGACCACTTCGGCCTGCGCCAGCGGGCTCAGCAGCATCAGGCCCACGGCCAGCATCGGTGCGTGCATCGTCTTGATCATGCGTCCATCTCCTTGAGGTCTGTATGGCCCGGCGCGGCGCGCATGCCTGCGCGCCACACGCCGCCATGGCGTGCTCGCCGGCCACAGTGTGATTCCGGCCTTGGCAAGGCCGGGTCAAGGCGCGCGGAGGTCAATCGTCCTTGAAGGCCATGGTGGCCTTGACCGCCTTCTGCCAGCCTCGGTAGCGGCGCTGGCGGTCCGCTTCCGGCATGCCAGGTTCGAAGCGCGCATCCACCGCCCACTGCCTGGCGATCTCCTCGCGACTTTCCCAGAAGCCCATGGCCAGTCCGGCCAGGTAGGCCGCGCCCAGCGCGGTGGTCTCGGAGACCTGCGGGCGCACCACCGGTACATCGAGGATGTCGGCCTGGAACTGGGCCAGGAAGTCGTTGCCGATCGCGCCGCCGTCCACACGCAATTCGCGCAGCGTCAGGCCGGCATCGGCTTCCATCGCCGCCAGCACATCGCGGGTCTGGTAGGCCATGGATTCCAGCGTGGCGCGGATGAAATGCTCCTTGCGGGTGCCGCGGGTCAGGCCGAAGAACGCACCGCGCACCTCGCTGTCCCAGTACGGCGCGCCTAGCCCGACGAAGGCCGGCACCATGTACACCCCGTCGGTGTCGGGCACGCGCTCGGCATAGGCCTGGGTGTCGCTGGCCTTGCCGAACATGCGCAGGCCATCGCGCAGCCACTGCACGGCCGAGCCGGCAACGAAGATGCTGCCCTCCAGCGCGTACTCCACCTTGCCATCGAGGCCCCAGGCGATCGTGGTCAGCAGGCCGTTGCGCGAGGTCACCGCCTGCTCGCCGGTGTTCATCAGGACGAAGCAGCCGGTGCCGTAGGTGTTCTTGGCCATGCCGGGCGCATAGCAGGCCTGGCCGAACAGCGCCGCCTGCTGGTCGCCGGCGATGCCGGCGATGGGCACCTTCTGCCCGAAGAAATGGCGCCCGGCCGTGTGCGCGTAGACCTCGCTGGAGGAACACACCTTGGGCAGCATCGAGCTGGGCACGCCAAGGATGTCGAGCAACTCCTGGTCCCAGCGCAGCGCGTGGATGTCGTACATCAGGGTGCGCCCGGCGTTGGTCTGGTCGGTGACGTGGGCCTTGTCCTCGGACAGGTTCCAGATCAGCCAGCTGTCGATGGTGCCGAACAGCAGGTCGCCGCGCTCTGCCCTGGCGCGCGCGCCTTCGACGTTGTCCAGGATCCACTTGAGCTTGGTGCCGGCGAAATAGGCATCGATCAGCAATCCGGACCTGGCGCGGAACAGCGCATCGTGCCCGGCCTCGATCAGCGCCTTGCACACGCCCAGCGACTGCCGCGACTGCCAGACGATGGCGTTGTATACCGCCTGGCCGGTGTGGCGGTCCCACACCACCGTGGTCTCGCGCTGGTTGGTGATGCCGATGGCGGCGACCTGCGCGGCATCCACTTCGGCCTGGGTCAGCACGTCGGTCATGGTAGTCAGCACCGTGGACAGGATCTCGCGCGGGTTATGCTCCACCCAGCCCGGCTGCGGAAAGATCTGGGTGAACTCACGCTGGGCGACGCCCTTGATGCCCCCTGCCCGGTCGAACAGGATCGCGCGCGAGCTGGTGGTGCCCTGGTCGATCGCCAGCACGTACTGCTTGTCCATCGATGCCTCCTGTGACTACGGGTGCGGCGCCCCAGGCGCGACAGGCTGGATGCACGGGACTGAACCTGCCGTCAGCGCCTGCGCAAGCCGGCCCGGCGCCGGTGGCGACAGGCGCCAGCAGCTGGTGCCGGGATGGCGCGGAGCAAGCTTGCCGGCTGCTCGCCGCCTGTGCACGCCGCCATGCGGCGCGTCATGGATGATGGACATCCCCACCGACGCCGCCAGGGAATGACGATGCGCCTGCTGTTGGCCAGCCTGCTGACCATGCTCGGATCGCTCGCGCTGCCAGCGCACGCAGGCGATGTCTGCCCGCAGCTGCGCACGCAGACCGCCGCGCCCGATCCCGCCACGCGCATCGCCGCCGTGGCCTGCAACGAGCATCTGCTCTGGTACCGGCCCTTCATCGACCGCCAGGGCCGCCTGGCCCGGGCGCAGGTCATGGAAGCGGAGGACACGCTGCTGGAGGACCAAGCCACCCCGGCGTGGCAGCGGGTGGCGCTGTACTGGCGCGAGACCGGACTGCTGTCGCGACTTGGCGTGGGCGATACCGACAGCTGCCTGGCCGCGCCGCTGGATCCTGCGATGGCGCCGCGCTGCCGCAGCTTCGTGGTGGACTACGCCTGGTCGGCGGCCTTCGTGTCCTGGACGATGCAACGGGCAGGCGTGCCCGGCTTCCGGCTGTCGGCCAGCCACATGGACTATGTGCGCGATGCCTTTCGCGCGCCCGAGCGCAGCCCGTTCCTGCCGGTGGATCCTGCCCTGGCCACACCGGCCCAGGGCGACCTGCTCTGCCATGTGCGCGGCAGTGGCGATGCGCTGGGCTTTACCGGCCTGCAGCGCATCGCCAAGGGGCGCGATGGCCTGAGCATGCACTGCGACATCGTGGTGGCGGCCAATCCAGGCGGCGACAGCACCGCGTATCTGGTTGGCGGCAACGTGCAGCAGGCGGTGACGATGCGGTTGCTGCCGCTCAACCGCAAAGGCGCGTTCTGGGGGCTGCTCCAGCGCAACAGCGGCGGTGCGCCGTGCACGCCCGACAACGAGGCCGCATGCAACTTCAACCGGCAGGACTGGGCGGTGCTGCTGAAGCTGAAACCGGCCGCGGAGTTGGCCCGGCTGCAAGGCACGTCCTCAGCTCCGGAGTCGACGCCGACCCCGCCGGAACACAATGATGGCGATCCGGTGCTTCCGCAGGCGCCGGTGCCGTCGACGGGCCGCTGCTGCGTGCAATGCGTGGTCGGTGGCGGCGTACCGCGCTGCCCGGCTGCGCCATCGGCGACACCAGCACCGCCTGCACCTGTGCCCGAAACTCAGGCTCCGCCGCAGCCCTGAACCGCGCGGCGCGGGGCAAGTGCGCGCCGCTCATCCAGGCACGGCGTGGGGCGCGGCGGACCCGCCTGTCGCGTCATTCGCTCTCCACCCCGGCCAGGTCCATCACCCAACGTGGCACCACCGGCTCACCGGCGTAGAAATCCTTGGGCCGGTGTTCGGCCATGGCCCAGCGGTGCAGCCAGCTCACGCCGTAGCGGCCGGTATAGCCATCGGGCCGCCGGTAGGCCGGGTCCTGCATCGCCTGGTCCAGGGTGATGAAGCGATAGCCGCGTCGCCGCGTGGCCGCCACCAGGTCGGCGTAGCTGACGGCATTGAGTTCGTTGGCGTGCAGCAGCCAGGTCTGGGCGACATTGCGGCCCAGCAGCTTGATCGACTGCTGCTCGAAGTAGTCCAGCTTGTTGAGCATGTAGGGCACATAGCCCTTGCGCAGCCGCAGCAGGGTGGCCTGCCGTTCCGGCCCTGGCGGCTGCGACTCCAGCACGCGCGCATAGGCGAAGGCCCAGACCCATTCGCCGTTGTCCACCGTGACCGGCGCGATGGCATAGCCGTGCGCGGACAGGAAATCGCGTAGCTGCGCGCGCAGCTCCGGCGTGGTGCCGGCCTGCAGGTAGGGGTGACGGAACCAGCGCGGCGTCCTGCCATATTCGGCCAGCAGCGGACGCAACACGTGTTCGCCACGCAGGATCTGCTGCTGGTACTCGGCCAGCGGGGTCTGGCTCAGCCCGACGTGGCCCCAGGTATGGTTGCCCAGGTCGAACCCGGCCTCCAGCCAGTCGCGCAGCATCGCCACCCGCTCGGGCGGCACTGTGCCTTGGGTCGCCGGCAGCGCCTGGCCCGCGGCGGCGCCCTGCAACTTGCCCTCGTTGACGAAGCCGGTCACCGGCACGCCCGCCTGCCTGAGCTGTTGCATGAGTTGCCGATGCCAATCTCCCAACTGGTCGGGCGGGGTCTTGTCGATGCGTTGCCAGGGCAGATCGTCGATGGTCACCGCGATGCGCCGGTCTGGCACGGGGGCAGCTGTCTGCGCCTGCACCCCCGTCAGCGCGGCCAGGCCCATCCACACCGCGCACGCCCGTGCCCACCCGCGCCAATGCCTCATGTCCAACCTCATCGAGAAAGGGCGCCAGCTTAGCCGGACCGACCTGGCCACAATCTTTCACGGGACATTCACAAGCATGACGCGCCTCCCAGCGTGGGCCGCGGCGGCTTGTTATAAATTCGATACGCATCGCAGGAATGCCCCCGTTGGCTCGCACACGCGTCATTTTCTTTGCCACGGTGATGATCGGGCTGGCGATCGCCTTGCCGCTTGCGGCGCTGTTCTACGGCGCCTGGCAGCTTTCGGTGCGCGAGGAACAGGACCGCCTGTCCGAGATCGCCGGATCGACCCTGGCACGAACCCAGCTGGTCTATCAGGAAGTCGTCCAGACCCTGCACCAGAGCGATGCCGCCGGGTTGGCCGCGTGCTCGCAGGACCACATCGCGCGGATGCGTGCACTGACCCTGAGCAACATCTCGGTGGAGGAGCTGGGCTACTTCCAGCAGCGCCGCCTGAAGTGCACGTCCTGGGGCGTGGTGGAAGGCGAGGTGCGCCAGCCGCGTGCGCACTTCACCACCCGCGAGGGTGTCAGGCTCAACCTGCACGTGCGGCCCATCGTCAGCACCGGCAACGTGATGATCGCCATGCAGGCCGGCGCCCACAACGCCCTGGTGGATCCGGCGCGACTGGTGGACGTCTTGGTGGACCCCAGCCTGTCGCTGACGGTGGCTACCCGCGACGGCCAGATCATGGCCCAGCGCCACGCCCCGGACCCTGACCTGCTGGCGCGCGTGCTGGCGCGGGACGGTGCCGGGCGCGAGGAGGACAGCTTCTACGCCGTCGCCCGCGCGGGCGACTGGGTCGCCGTGGCGACCGAGCCGCGCACGCAGACCCTGCAGCACCTGCGGCGCGAGCAGCTGTTGCTGCTGCCGTTTGCGCTGCTGCTGACGCTGATCATGATCGGCGGCATCGTCTGGGTGTCGCGACGGCGGTTGTCGCCGCGCGGCGAGCTGGCCATCGCCGTGGGCAAGCGCGAGTTCGTCGTGCACTACCAGCCGGTCATCCACCTGCCCACCGGCGCCTGCGTCGGCGCCGAGGCGCTGGTGCGCTGGCGCCGCCCGGATGGCTCGCTGGTGCGGCCGGACCTGTTCATCCCTCTGGCCGAGGACAGCGGGCTGATCAAGCCGATCACCGACCAGGTCATCGACAGCGTCCTGGACGAACTGGGCCCCACGCTGGCAGCCGATGCGACGATGCACGTGGCGATCAACCTGTGCGCCGACGACATCCGCACCGGGCGCGCGGTGCGCGTCATCGCGCGCAAGCTGGAAGGCAAGGAGCTGCAAGCGGGCCAGCTGCTGCTGGAAGCCACCGAGCGTGGCTTCATCGACGTGGAGGCCGCGCGCACCACCATCGGCCAGGCGCGCGCGGCCGGGCATTCGCTGGCCATCGACGACTTCGGCACCGGCTACTCCAGCCTGCAGTACCTGCAGTCGCTACCACTGGATGCGCTGAAGATCGACAAGAGTTTCGTGGAGACCATCGGCCTGGACAGCGCCACCAGCTCGGTGACCGACCACATCATCAGCATGGCCCGCGCCCTGGGCCTGCTGCTGATCGCCGAGGGCGTGGAAACCCAGGCGCAGGCCGACTACCTGCGCGCGCGTGGGGTGGATTTCGCCCAGGGCTGGCTGTTCGCCAAGGCCATGCCGGCAGCGGACTTCCTGGCCTTCCACCAGCAGCGCAGGGCGCAGTTTGGCGCCTGCCCCTCGCGCATCCAGCGCCGGTGGCCGGCGGACGAGCAGGACCGGGAAATTTAGCGCGCGTCATCAGCATGCGTTGTCTGCCTGCGCCGCGAGCATGCCGGCCGCGCTGGTCGCATCGTGGTTGCGCGTGGCTTTCGGGGCACCTCGAACCATCCCGACTTCTTCCATGAGAGCGACTAACGCGGCCCCGGGGCATCGGCGGCATAACGGCGCGGCTGGGCGCGCCATCGCGGCTGATGGGCCTGAACACTTCGAGACGCTCCCTCAGCGCAGACGATCACCAGTTGTCCCGGCATCGGCAGCCGCACTAAGGCCGCGTCGCCAGCAAGGCGTCGCAGCGCGCCTGCAGGAACTCGCGCAGCCGCGTCAGCGCCGGGGTCAGCTGGCTGCGGTGGGCGCACACCAGGTGCAGCGGGGCCGGCTCGCAGTGCTCGCCGGGGAAGACTTCGACCAGCCGGCCTGCAGCCAGGTCCTCGATCACATCCAGCCGCGACTTGTAGACCAGGCCCTCGCCGGCGATGGCCCAGCGACGGACCACATCGGCATCGTCGCTGACGCGGTCGCCGGAGACCGTCACCGTGCGCTCGCCGCCGGGCAGGGTGAAGCGCCAGCGCTCATGCACCTGCTCGCCCCAGACGAAGCGCAGGCAGTTGTGCCGCCGCAGCTCCTCCACGCTGGAGGGCGTGCCATGACGTGCCAGGTAGGCCGGTGCCGCGCACAGGGTGCGGCGGTTGCCTGGCGCCAGCGGCAGCGCGACCAGGGCCGAATCGGACAGCGCGCCGTAGCGGATGGCCGCATCCAGCGGTTGCCGCAGCAAATCGGCGGCGCGGTCGCTGATGCGCAGCTGCAGCGACAGCTCCGGATGCGCGTGCTGGAACGCATCCAGCCACGGCAGCAGCAGATTGCGGCCGAAGTCCGATGGCGCCGAGAGCCGCAGCGGCCCGGACAGCGCGCCACGGCCGTGGGCCAGGGCCTGCTCGCCCTGGGCCAGCGCCACCAGCAGGGCGCGCGCGTGCGGCAGGTAGCGCTCGCCGTCCTCGGACAGCTGCATGCTGCGGGTGGAGCGCACGAACAGGCGCACCGCCAGCGCCTTCTCCAGCCGCTGCACCGCGCTGCTGGCCAGGCCCGGGGCGATGCTCAACTGCCGCGCCGCCTCGGAGAAGCTGCCGGCGTCCACGGTCTGCACGAAGATCTGGACGTCGTCGAGCCGGATCATTTTCTTCGAATCGCGGAAAGTGTTAGCCCTTATAGCCCATTTTTCGTCGGTACCAGGTAAGTCACCATGGCCGCCATCAACCCTGCATGAGGCACTGCGCATGAAAGCCGTCGGTTTCCGCCAGAACCACCCCATCGACCACCCCGAGGCCTTGCTGGACCTGGAGCTGCCTACCCCGGAGCTGCGCGAGCACGACCTGCTGGTCGAGGTGCGGGCAGTGTCGGTCAATCCGGTGGACACCAAGGTCCGTCGCGGCGGCGCGGTGCCCGAAGGTCAGGCGCGCGTGTTGGGCTGGGATGCGGCCGGCGTCGTCAAGGCGGTGGGCCCGCGTGCGGTGCGCTTCAAGCCTGGCGACCGGGTCTGGTATGCCGGGGACATCAACCGTCCCGGCAGCAATGCCGAACTGCAGGCGGTGGACGAGCGCATCGTCGGTCCGATGCCGGCCTCGCTGGACTTCGCCGAGGCGGCCTCGCTGCCGCTGACGGCCATCACCGCCTGGGAACTGTTGTTCGACCGCCTCAAGGCGCACCAGGCCGACCCGGTCGAACACAACGTGCTGCTGGTCACCGGCGCGGCCGGTGGCGTGGGCTCCATCCTGACCCAGCTGGCGCGGCGGCTGACCGGCCTGACCATCGTCGGCACCGCCTCGCGGCCGGAGACCCGCGACTGGGTGCTGGCCCACGGTGCGCATCACGTCATCGATCACAGTCAGCCCTGGGCACCGCAGCTGGCCGCGCTCGGCATCGAGGACGTCACCCACGTGGCCGGGCTCAATGCCAGCGCCAGCTACGTGCCGCAGATCGTGGAGGTGCTGCGCGCCGAAGGCCAGCTGGCGCTGATCGACGACCCGGTCGGCTTCGACATCGGCCCGTTCAAGTCCAAGTCGATCTCGATCCACTGGGAGTTCATGTACACCCGCCCGGTGCACAACACCCGCACCCTCGAGCGTCAGCACGCCCTGCTCAAGCGTGTGTCCGAGCTGGTGGGCAAGGGCGACCTGCAGCACACCCTGACCCGCCGCATCGACGGCCTCAACGCCGGCACGCTCAAGCAGGCGCACGCCCTGCTGGAAGCCGGCAGCATGATCGGCAAGCTCGTGCTGGTGGCTTAGCCACTGGCCAGAAAATCGCCAGGGCCTGTCGACCCTGGCGCGACAGCCCATCGCACCGGCCCATGCGGGACGGTGCGATGGGCTCGGCAGTCCCGCTTACCAGTCGTAGCTCACCGTCAGGCGCGCGCTGCGCGGCTCCTGGTAGAACATCGGCGCACCGAACAGCGGGTGGGCCGAGCCCGGGCTCAACTCAGAACGCGCGTTGAGATAGGTCGCGGCCTGCTCGTTGGTGACATTGAACACGTTCACCGTGATGCCCAGCTTGCCGTCGGCAAAGGCCGGCTTGTAGACCACGCCCAGGTCGAACTGGCGCGTCCACGGCAGGCGCCCGGACTTGCCCGGCAGGGCCGGCTCGCCCTGGTAGCAGTGATAGGACCCGCCATAGCCGACCGGGTCCGGGTTCTGCCCGGGGTTGTAGATGTAAGTCGAGCTGGCCAGCGGGTAGTTGTCGCCGCAGTAGTAGCCCAGCACCTGCCGGGGCGTGCCCGAGACCAGACTGAAGTTGCCCGACACCCCCAGTTCGGAGGTGAGCTGGTAGTAGCCATAGCCCTTGAGCGCGTGCCGGCGGTCGTTGGACTGGTCGCCGTTGTAGAACTCCATCAGCGCCGGGTGATCCCAGGTCTGGGTGGTGGCGGTGTAGTTCTGGCCCTGGTTGACGCCGATGCTCTCGCCGTTGCCGCGGTACAGGTCCGAGCGCATCTGCCCCTCGGTGGTGCCGCGGCTGTGCGACCAGACATAGTTCAGGCGGGTGAACCATGTGCCGTCGGAGGGCCGCTCCAGGGTGAACTCCAGCGCCGAGTACTTGCGCTTGAGCTGGGGGAAGCCCATCTGCGCGTTGGTCAGGGTGAGCTCGTGGATCTGCCCATCGGTGCCCAGCAGGCGGAAGGTGTTGGTGTCGCCGGCGTTCAACAGCAGGCTGGCCGAGCTGTTGGGGCTGATGGCAAAGCCGGCCTGGCGCGCCGCCGCCAGGATCGCGGGGATATTGGCCTTGGTGTCGTCGATGGCGGCCTTCAGGTCGCGGTGCACGCCACGCACGCCCACCAGCCAGCCGCTGGCCAGCTGCTTGTTGAAGCCCAGGATCAGCTCATCCTGGTGTTCGCCTTCCATGTTCTTGGGCGAGATGGTGCGGTAGTCGCGCGGGTTGCCGAAGTTCTCGTTGGCCGACACCGGTGGCGCCAGCTGCGCGGCGGTGACCGGCGTGCCATCGGCGTTGATGCCGCTGTAGGTGAAGTAGGTGCTGGTGTTGAGGCTGGAGTTGGCCAGGCCGCCTGGCGCCAGCGGCAGGCCCAGGTAGTAGCGGCCCAGGTTGCCGAAGAACTTCAGGGTGGAATCGCCGTGCACGTCCCAGGAGAAGCCCAGGCGCGGGGACCACTGGTTGTCCACGTCGTACACCGGCTGGTTGCGGTCGTTGTAGTTGGTGAACTTGTCGTTGCGCAGGCCCAGGTTCAACAGCAGGTTGTCGGTGACCTGCCAGCGGTCCTCGATGTACCAGGCGTCCTGCTCGGCCTTGTAGGAGCTCAGCGCGTAGGCCTGGGTGCGGATGGCGTAGTAGCCGCCAGCGCCGAAAGGATAGCCACGCGGGCTCGGCACGCCGCCCGGCGTGCCGTCCTGGCGCGTGGCGCCGCTCAGCAGTGCGTTGGGGTCGGGGTTGGCGGTGTAGCCGTAGGCCCAGGCAAAGCCCGGCCCGGAGGTGCGCGAGCCCTGGTTGAAGGCCCGCAGTTCCTGGTTGTCCACGCCCACGTCGATGCTGTGATCGCCAATGACCCAGTTGAGGTTGAGCCGCAGGTTGTCCTTCTCGTAGCGACGATCCGGATCGACCACCGAGGACACCGTCTGCGCATTGCCGATCGGACGGCCGCCGGTGTAGGCCGGGCTCTGGTTGGCCAGGCCGGAGATGAAGGGCAGGTCCGGGTTGTAGCCCGGGTTCTGGTTGTAGTTGGGAGATTCCTGCTCGCCGTACAGCGCCGTCACCGTGAGGCTGTCGGTCAGATAGCCGGTGTAGCGCAGGCTGCGCAGCGTATGTCCGGTCTCGATGTCGTTATCCGGCCCGCGGTAGGCCCCGACCTGGCGCGCATTGAAATCGTAGTTGTAGATGTTGCCGCTGGCCTCGTACTTGTCCTCGGCCCCGGTGAACTCCAGCAGGTGGTCGTCGGTGATGTACCAATCCAGCTTGGCGTAGTAGCGCGGGCTGTCGTAGCTGTAGGACACGTAGGGCGCGGCGGTGTCCTCCACCGTATTGAGGCGCTGGCCATCGGTCTTGCCCAGCTCGCCGGCCAGGAAGAAGAACAGCCGGTCCTTGACGATCGGGCCGCCGACGTAGGCGCTGTAGACCAGGCGATCCATCTCGTTCTCGCTGTTGGGCCGATACAGCGAGCCGGCCACCGGGCTGGGGATCACGCCCGGGTTGGAGTAATGCAGGTCCTTCTGCCGCGCGCGCAGCGACTGCGGCTCATAGATGAAGGCGCCGCCGAACTTCCAGGCATTGGTGCCGCGCTTGCCGACCTGGTTGATGACGCCGCCGTTGGAACGGCCGAACTGCGCGCCATAGCCCCCGGTGAAGATCTCCTGCTGGTCGATGGCGCCGTAAGGCAGGGTCAGGCCGCCCAGGTTGCGGTAGGGATCGTGGTATTGAAGCCGTTGAGGTAGTAGGCGTTTTCCGAGGCGGCCGAGCCGCCGAAGCTCGGCAGCGAGCCGCCATTGCCGCCGGTGCCGATGAAACTGCCGCTGTTGTTGACCACGCCCGGCGCGAGCAGGGCGATGGCCTCGGCGGTGCGACCCAGCGGCAGGATGTCCAGCTCCTGGGAGGTGATGACGGTGCGCGTATCGGTGCTGGCCACGTCGATGCCCGCCATGCGCGTGCCGGTGACGGCGACCGCGTCCAGCGTCTCCACGTTGGGCCCGGCGAAGGACACCTCGGTGCCGGCGCCGACGGTGATGCCGATATTGCCGCGCGTGTCGACCACCTGCCCCTGGCGCTTGATGGTGACGGTATAGGTGCCCAGCGGCAGGTTGGCGATGGAGTAGCGGCCGCGTCCCTCGACCTGGATCTCGCGGCTGAAGCCACTGTCGTTGGCCACCGACACCGTGGTGCCCTGCCCTTCGGCAACGGTGCCGAAGATCGAGCCGGTGGTGGACTGCGCGAACAAGGGGCTGCTGGCCAGCAACAGCGCGGTGGCCAGCGCCGTTCTCTTCAAGGATGCGGCATTCACTTCCAAATCTCTCCAGTTTGGATTCGACGGATGTCGTGGGTGGGGGTTGGATGAAGCGGTTCTGCAGACAGGGAAACTCCAGGCAAAGCGAGGCCATCGCCGGCCCGTCTTCGGACAGGCGCGGCGCGGCGCTCCCTTGAAATTCCCCTATCAAGCTGTGTATCACGATCCAACAAGGCTCGACATACGTCGTCGCGAACATGGCGAAATTTTCATCAAGCACGCGCATGATTGATTCCAGATGAGACGAAACCCCCACGCGAGCGTAAGTCGATTCACGACGCGATGAAGCACGCCGGCACATGCAGTACTTAGCGCTCGCTGCGTACTTCCACAGGTGGAAGTTCCTCGCGCACGCGCAGGAAGCGCGCAAAGCGCGGAAGCCCGGTGGAGGTGGTGCCGCTGTAGCGAAAGCTCACCCAGCTGCCTATGGGTGGTGGTGCGGCACGCTGGGCATCGGTGAAGCCGCTGCCCAGACGCATGCGTCGTCCATCGGGCAAGGCCACCACCAGGGCGCCCAGTGTCCCCACCAGCCGTCCCTGGCCAGGCACATGCCCGACCACGCGCGCCTCGGCATCCTCGAACAGCTTGTACTTAAGCAGCGCCTCGCTGCGGCCCGCGTTGTAGAGCGCGTCGCGTCGATGCAGCATCAACCCCTCACCGCCGCCACGCACCACCGCGCGCAGGTGCGCCTGCAGCGCCGCCGCACTGGACAAGCGCTCCTGCCTTACCAGCAGCAGATGCGAGTTGCCGGCCGCGTGGATCGCTCGCTCCAGTAACGCCGCACGCTGTGAGAAAGGCGCTGGCTCGGCGGGAAGATCGAACGCCATGAAACGCAGCGGCTGCCATGCCCGCGCGTGCGCCGGGCTGCTGCGCACGAGCGCGCTGACTTCATCGAAGCGCCCGCGTCCCAGCCATAACTCGCCGTCCATCGGCACGGAGGGCCAACCGCGGGTGAAACCGGCCGGCAGCGCCACCCGCGCACCGCCGCGCGTCCACATGGACGTTCCGTCCCAGTAGCCACGCACGCCGTCGAGTTTTTCGCTGACCAGATAGCGCGACACCTCGACTTCCGGTGGGGCAGCGGTCGCCAGCATCAGCGGCGGCGCGGTGCCGGCATGCAGCGGCGGCACCGGCGCCAGCAGCGCCAGGGACAGCAGAAGGGGGGCGAAGGCAGTCGTGGTGGTGCGCATTGGACGATCCCAACTGGATTGGCTTTCATCCTTCCCCGCACGCGCTTGCAGGAAAACCGGAAGCGGCCGCCCGCGCCTGTCAGAAGACTGCTCGAGACCCGTGCAGGCGTATCGCCAGCGCCGCCGGATTCGAATCCTCACCTGGGCCGTCCTGGCGACCGATGTGCGATGGGCTGCGCGCGAAGATCCACTGCCCCGTCGCCACCCGTTCCCTGCGCCCTGCCGCCGCGCCTATGATGCGGTTGAGTCCAGCGTTGCCGACCGCCGCTGGGAGATTGCGTAGACAAGGGGACAACATGAAGCGTATTGCATTGGCACTGGCCTGCCTGACCGGCATGGGCGGCTGTACCGTGGTCAAGGTCGATCCTGGCCAGGAGGCGGTGCTGATCGATCGTCCGCGCCTGTTCGGCGAGGGCGGCATTCGCGATGAAACGGTCAAGCCCGGGCTGGCCTATACCTGGCTCACCACCGACGCCATCATGGTCGACGTCAGCCCGCAGGTGCTTGCGGTGTCCTTCGACGATTTCTCGTCCTCGGACAACATCCTGCTGGACTTCGAGACCACCATCCAGTACCGCGTCACCAACGCGCCCAACCTGCTGCGCAAGTTTGGCGCCGACTGGTTCAAGAACAACATCCGCAGCCAGTATGCGGCCATCGTGCGCGACCAGGTCAAGCGCTTCGACATGACCAGCATGATGAGCGACGTGGCCACCGCCCAGCGGATCGACGACGCGGTGACCGAGGCCATCCGCAAGGTGGTCAAGGATCAGGGGCTGGACGTGGAGATCATGAACATCACCCTGGGCCGGGCCAAGCCCAACCCGGACGTGCTGCAGCAGATGAACCTCACTGCGGCCCAGCAGCAGCGCGTCAAGACGCTGGTGGAAGCGACCAATGCCGAGCTGCAGCGGGCCAAGGAGCAGAAGGCCATGGCCGATGCCGACAACGCCTATCGCAACGCGATGAATCTTTCACCCGAGCAGTACCTGGCCCGCCAGATCGCCGAGATCAACGCCGAAGCCTGCACCAAGGCCGCCGCCTGCTACGTGGTGCCCAACGGCAGCAGCGTGGTGGCCAGATAAGCGCCGGCCACCGCATCGCCGCCAGGCCTGCGCCGATCAGACGATCGGCGTCTTGCGCCGCCAGCTGGTGACCTTGCCCCAGCGGATGAAGGTCACCATGCCCGAGCCCAGGATCAGCGCGATGCCCACCGCCATCGGCCAGTCCAGCCGGTCGTGGAACAGCCAGTAGCCAAAGGCGATGGCCCACAGCATCTGGCTGTACTGGGTGGGCGCCACCGCACTGACTGGTGCGGCCCGCGTGGCATACATCATGAAGATCGCCGCCGCGCCGGCCAGCAGGCCGTAGCCGGCGATCAGGCCCCACTGCGCCAGGGTCGGCCACACGAAGTGCGGCAGCATCAGGATGCCGCCCATCAGCAGCGGCCCCAGCACGCCGGCGCCATACAGGGTGATGCGCTTCTCCTCCGGGCCGGCCATGCGCAGGCTGATCACCGACACCGCGCCGGTCAGCCCACAGACGATCGCCGCCACGTGGCCCTCGCTGAGTTGCCGGAAGCCTGGGCGCAGCACCACCAGCACGCCGATGAAGCCCACCACCACCGCTGTCCAGCGCCGCCAGTGCACTTCCTCGCGCAACAACAGCACCGACAGGACCGTCACGAAGATCGGCATCAGGAAGATCAGCGCAAAGGCCTCGGCCATGGGCAAGTGGGTGAAGGAGATCACCGAGGTGAGGTTGCCGGTGGCGCCGCAGAAGGCGCGCAGCAGCCAGATCGCGGGCTTTTTCGCCATGACCACCTCGCGCCAGCGGTCCTCTGGCTTCTTCAGGAACGGCAGCGCTACCAGCATCAACAGCGCACCGAAGAACACCACCTCATACGAGGGCAGGGTGCCCTCCAGCAGCTTCACGAACGCATCGCTGATCGCATAGGCGGCGTAACACGCAAAGCCCAGCAGCACACCCTTGAACACGGCCACCCCGCCCATCCACGCACCGCGCGCGAAAGTGGCGCGATGCAACGGCGCACAGTATGCGTGCAGCCTGCCCGCAACGGGCGGCCGGGATCAGGGCAAGGATGCGGGCGGTCGGACCTTGGGGTACAGGTCCGGCAGGCAGCGTCACCCGCCTGGTCAGCCCTAAGCCGTTTTGACTCGGGCTCGCCGCCGTCCGCGCCCTGGCCGGTGGCCGACGGACATCACCTCGAGCCTCTGCCGGTTCGCTGACTTCTGGAGAGACATGGAATCAGCCGCGGTATCGTGGCTCTTCCTGTCAGTGGCTTGTCCGGCCGTCGCCGCGGTCGACCTGGCTTGACGAGGATCATCGGGCACGCGTCAACCAGCGCGCCCTGGACTTGGCCATGACTCCAAGCTCACCGCGAAGGACGCTGATTGGCTTCGTCCTTCGCCAACGAGGCGCGGCTGCGGTGGCAAGCGACGCTCGACGGCCCTAGCATCTGACCTGTTCGCTCACGGAAGGAGACCGGCATGTTTGGCTTGAACTTTGGATCGAAAGACCCGTGGCCACTGAAGTTCGGAACGCACAGCTTCGATGCGGTGTGCTTCAACGTCGTACGGTGTAGCGTTATCTACGATCGTCACCAACACTCGCTGCACGAGTACGAGCCCGCGGGAGCGCCACTTCGACCTGACTGGAAGGATAGTTGGCGGGCAAGTTATGGGGTGGGAACCGGCTTCCCTCCCCCCGCTCAGGTCGATTGGATCTCACAGGATGGTACTGAGCATCATGCCCAGGTTGACATCGGCGCCCTGTTTAAGGACCGGCTGGTGCGTCACAACGTGCCGAAAGAGGAGATCCCCGAAGGCTGGCTGGCGGCGAATGCGATCGAGCCGGTCCCGATCGATGTGCTGATGGAAATCAACGATCGCACCATCACGATCTATACCCGGGCCCTCGTTGCGACCAGGACGCCTCAGATCCCAGGCAATCCACGCAGCATGGGTCGACGCGACCTGATTGAGGTCTGGACTCATACCTACTGATTGGCAAGGAGCGCCGATATGGACGACAAAGTCCCACATCATGTGGTTGCGATGGACGATGATGTCACCTCGTTCGTTGCTGACGAAGCGCGGCTTCAGACCTTTCGGGACGCCAGTGATCAGCTGTCCAAGTTCTCTGTGCCGCATCTGGTTGGTGCGTCCAACCCGCACGAGAAGCTCTTCTATGCCTTCTTCGACGGAACCGGAAACGATGCCGACAAGGACCCGCTGCATGCGACCAATGTGGACGCTTTGCGAAAGCAGGTCAGAGCATTACAAGCCAGCGACCCCCAGATCGCCTCGCATTACGTCGCCGGCGTCGGCACGCAAGATCAGGTCCTCGCCCGGGGCCTGGACGGTGCGCTGGGCCTTACGCATGAAGCACGCATGGAGGAGATGTATTGGAGGCTCGCCGATAAGGCAGAGGAGTGGTCACGCGCCGACCCCCACGTCAATATCCGCGTGTGCTCCGTCGGTTTCAGCCGTGGCGCCACCCAGTGCGCCATCTTCAGCAACCTGCTAGATCAACGGGGCATCATCGATCCGACTAGCCGTACGTACGATGCGGAGGGACGCATTTTCTACACCCGCCATATCGCCGCACCCGGCATGACGCCGCAGGCCGTGGGCCTGTTCGATCCGGTGTCCACGGGCGTGCAGCAGCTGTACGACCGCCGGCTGGCGCCTTCGGTGGTCTCCGGCTTCCAGATCACCGCGCTGGACGAGCGGCGGATAAAGTTCGTATCCGAGCGCATCCTGCCGCTGGGCGTGTCCGAGGACGGACGCTTCCTCAATGTGATGGTTGCCGGGGCGCACTCGAACATCGGTGGCGGCTACCTGCGCGATGGCCTGTCGCGTCGCAGCTTCAACCTGATGAGCGATTACCTCAACGCCCAGCGGCCTGACGCACCGATGTTCGAGAAGGTGTACGAGCCGCACGATCCGCGGCTGAACCGGGTGCACAACTCGCACGAGGGCATGGCGATCTACCTGCTGGACCGCAAGGTCGATCGCGCAACGCCCGAGGGCGCCAACACGCGCCTGGCACCACAAGCGCCCGCCAACGCCGGGCAGGTGACGATGCAGGACGCCTTGCCTCACCATCCCCAGCAATTCGGCGACCGCATCGCCCTTGGTCCCTCGGTCCCCTCGCGCCTTGGCCCGATTCCCGAACAGCCAGGCGCGTCGTTCATCGCCAATGTCGAGCGGATCGCCAAGGCGGAAGCTGCGGGCATCGGCCCGCTGCCCGCCGAGCAGAAGCTGGCAAGTCTCGCCCAGCGCTTCGCGGGCGGGGCCGGCGTGGCCCTGGGCGTGGGCGCGAGTGTGTACGACGGCGCGCAGACCGCCCGCCGCGCCGCGGAGCTGATGGAACAGGGCAATAGCACGGCGGCGCAGTCCGAACTGAGCCATGCCCTGGCCCGCAACGCCGGTGGCTGGATCGGTGGGGCCACGGCCACCTATGCCGTCGGCGCGGCCGGCGCTTCGGGCTTCGTGCCGGCGGCGATCGTGGCCGGCGATGCACTGCTGATGAGCAAGGCCTTCGACAAGGCGGTGGACCTCAAGGAAAACCGCGAGATCTTCCACCAGACCGACAAGGACGGCGTGGCGTGGCGGTTCAACGGACGGGATTGGGAACGCCAGGCCACGTTCGACCGCGCCGGCGATCAGCCCACCCAGGCAGCGGTGGGCGCCAGCTACGCCAAGTCGCAGGAACTGGGCGCCATGGCCAATGCCAGGGCCGTCGAGTTCGCCCTCGGCAAGGTGCCGGCGCCGCAGGATCCGTTCAACCTGCCGGCCAAGCCCAGCGATCAGACCGGGCTGGACAACCAGCCCTGGCGTCGCAACCCGGAAACCGAGACCTGGGAGCGCCAGGTCAAGACCGGCGTGTCCGGCGCCAATGATCGCGGTACCTACGAGGCCCAGACCGCCAGCCCGGAACAGGCCCGCCGGCTCGACCAGGAGGCCCTGGGGCGCATTGCGTCCAACATCGCCAATGGCCGCGAAGCGGTGGCCCAGGCCTATCTGGAGCATCACGCCGCCCAACGCGGCCAGGACTACGGCGTGGGCGTGCCGGCGGCGGTGGAACAGGCCAGGGCCCAGCCCGACCAGGTGCAGGGTCACGATGGCCAGGCCTACCGGCGCGGCCCGGATCACCAATGGTCCGGGCCGGACGGCCAGGCCACCGGCAACCTGGCCATCGAGTTGGAACTGACGCACCAGCTGCGTCAGCCGGTGCTGGAGCGCGACCAACAGACGTTGGCGGCCCTGCGGGCCCGGCCCGCGCCCACGGCCGCCCAGCAGGAGCACAGCGAGCTGCTGCACCGCTACCGCGCCGCCGGCATCGATCTGAACGCCCAGGAGGGCAACCTGCAGGCGGTGCAACTGGCCACACAGCGCACGCGGGATGCCGCCGGCCTCACCGGGCCGACGATGCAGCAGCTGCAACGGGACGAGCACGGCCACTACGGCTACGACAGCCCCATCGCGCACCTGCAGGCAGGGCCGGACGGGGTGGTTCGGCAGGTCGCCACCACCAGCTCCGAGGAACTGCGCCAGGCCAAGGCGGAGCTGAGGCAGACCACCATGGAACACCTCCCCACGCTGGCCGCGGTCTCGGTGACCGCGCCGGCCAGGGCCGACGCGCAAGCGCAGTCGTCAGCGCCGGAAAAGGCCGCCCCAGGCCGGGTGCTGGCCGACGACCCGACGCACCCGGACCACGCGACCTATCAGCGGATCCATACGTGGGTGAGTGGCACGGGCAACTGGAACGAGGAGGAAAGCCGGAACGTCGCCGCCTCGCTCTACCGGCAGCAGCTGGACGACCCGCTGGTCAAGCGCGTGGATCAGGTATCCGGAGGGCTCGGCAAGGATGGCGCGCACAACGTCTTTGCGGTCTACGCCCCGCACGGCATCGGCGTCGCGCCGATGTTTCACGCGCATGTCGATGGGCGCCAGGCCGCCCAGGAACCGGCCCAGCAGAACCTCCAGCAGGCCGAAACCCTCAAGCAGGATCAGCTGCGCCAGCAGGCGCTGGAACAGACGCAGAAGCAACACCAGCAGCAGGAGCAGGGACCGAAAATGGCGATGGGCGGCCCCTGATCGACCTCCCGCAGCGCTCGCCCTGAAGATCAGTCGCCAGGCCGGTGCCCTCGTTCGCTGCGCTTCAGCGCGGCGGATACAGGTCCAGCAGGCGCAGCGTCACCCCGTTGGTCCAGCCGAAGCCGTCCTGGTTGGGGTACTCGCCGCCGCCTGCGCCCTGGCCGGTGGCCAGCACGTCGTATTTCTCGGTGAGCTTGTGCTCGGCATCGAACACGCCCTGCACGCGCGTCAGGAAGCGGCGGCCGATCTTCTCGGCCAGGGCGTGCTGCTGGTAGCGGCGCAGGCCATCGACCGCCACCCACTGCAACGGCGCCCAGCCATTGGGCGCGTCCCACTGCTGCCCGCTACGCACGGGCGTGGTGACCAGCCCGCCCTGCGCCAGCAGCTGGGCCTGCGCGACCTGCGCGGTGGCCTGCGCATGCGCAGGCGAAGCAAGGCCTGCGAACAGTGGGAACAGCATGGCCGCCGTCACCTGCTCACGCGGCGCCTGGGTACGCAGATCGTAGTCGGCGTAATAGCCCTTGGGATTCCACAGATGCCGCTCGATCGCGGCCTGCCGCTGCCTGGCGCGCGCGGCGTAATCGGTGGTGCAGGCCTTGGGCTGCTCTGCGCAAGCCGCGGCGAGCGTGCGCTCCAGGTGATACATCAGGCTGTTCAGATCCACCGGCACGATCTGCGTGGTGTGGATGCTGGACAGCCGCTGCGGGTCGTCGAACCAGCGGCTGGAGAAATCCCACCCCGACTCGGCCGCCGCGCGCAGGTCGCGATAGACCTCGCCGGCCGGGCGCGTCTGCCGCACTTCGGCCGCAGTGCGGATGTCGTGCACCCAGGCTTCCTGGCGCGGGGTGTCGCGATCGTCCCAATAGCGATTGAGCACGCTGCCATCGGCCAGCCTCACCACCCGCGCCGAGGCGCTGCCCGGCGCCAGGCCTTCGCTGCCGCGCATCCAGTAGGCGTACTCGGCCTGCAGCTGCGGCAGATAGCGGCCATGCACGTCCTTGCCCTCGCGGGTGGCCGCATCGCTGACCATGAAGGCGAAGAACGGCGGCTGCGAGCGGCTCAGGTAGTAGCTGCGGGTGCCATTGGGCACATGGCCGTAGGTGTCGATCTGGTAGGCGAAGTTGTCCAGCATCTGCCGCGCCAGCGCGCCGCGCCCGCTTTCGGCCAGGCCCAGCATGGTGAAGTACGAATCCCAGTAGTACACCTCGCGGAAGCGCCCGCCCGGCACCACCGTCGGCTGCGGCAGCGCCAGCGCGCTGCTGTGTGGCGGCACGGTCTTGAAGCTGCGGGTCAGCACCGGCCACAGCGCGTCGATGTGCGCGCGCAGGCCGGTGTCCTGGCGCAGTACCGGCACCTGCAGCGGTGGGTCCTCGTCGAAGTGCTGGGCGAGGAAGGCTTTGAGATCGAAGCCGGGCCTTCCGCGCTCGGCCAGGTAGCGTGCTTCCACCTGCGCAGGCTCGCCGCGCACGGTCATGTCGACGAAATGCTTCTGGTCGCTGAAGACCTCCCCTTCCTGCACCGCGCGGAACAGCGCCGGGTACAGCAGGTCCGGCGTGACCGGTGCCGGCGTGGCGGCAAGGCGCGGCGCTGGCGGGCTGCCCGCCGGTGCGGGCCTCGGCACCGCGCGGGGCGCGCCCGCGCAGGCGGCCAGCAACAGGCTGGCGCAGAGTCCGTACAGGGGCGCGCGCAGGGCTTGGGGCTTCATGGCATCGTCCGTTCTCTTGGAATGGCAGCATCATGCACGGCGCGCGCCATGCGCATGTGACCTGCACCCATGCCGCGCGGCGGATTCCGGCGGCAGGCAGCGAAGGTCCCCGATGCGCAGGGCATCGCTGCGGCGGCAACGGGATCCGTTGGCGCACGCGCCGCGGCGTTGCACCGGCGTGGCCGGCACGATCATACGCAGCGCATCGCGCCAGCCGGTTGTGCGGCGCGCCACGTCGCGCGCGGGCGTGGCCGGCGGTCCACACGAATGCTGGGATGCACTCCGCGGTGGCCGTGCCCTGCAGCGGTCATCGAGAACGCCGGCTTACGACGAACTGGTCAGCGCCGCTGGCGCCGGTGGATCACCCGGCGACTTCATCGGCGCCATCGTCCAGCAGCGCGCGTTGCTGCAGGCCAATGAGCTGCAAGCTGCAACCATGGTGCTCGAAACGCGCCCGCAGCTTGTCCAGGGCCGCCAGCGCGGTGATGTCCCAGAAGCGCGCGCCGCCCACGTCCAGCACCACGGCCGCGCCCTGGGCCTGGCGCGGGTCGAAGGCATCGAGGAAGGCATCGGCCGAGGCGAAGAACACCGGCCCGGCCACGGTGTAGCGGTGCAGCGGCGCGCCATCCGGCCCGGTCTCCACCGCGTGCACCACCCGGACCGCCGAGGCCGCCTTCCAGGCGAAGAACAGCGCGCTCAGCAACACGCCCAGGCCCACGCCGATGGACAGATCGTGCGAGACCAGGGTCGCGGCGACCGTGGACAGCATCACCAGGCTGGACAGCTTGGGGTGCGCTGCCAGCTTGCGCAGCGAGCCCCAGTCGAAGGTGGACACCGAGACCATCACCATGATCGCCACCAGCGCGACCACCGGCACCTTGGACACCCAGGGCTTGAGCAGCACCATCAGGATCAGCAGGAAAACCCCGGCGAACAGCGTGGACAGGCGGCCGCGGCCACCGTAGCGCACGTTGCCCACGGTCTGGCCGATCATGCCGCAGCCGGCGATGCCACCGAACAGGCCGGCCGCCATGTTGGCCAGGCCCAGGCCAGCGCATTCGCGGCTCTTGCTGCTGGGGCTGTCGGTCAGTTCATCGACCACCCGCGCGGTCATCAGCGATTCCAGCAGGCCCACCAGCGCGATCGCCAGCGCAGGTCCGGCGATGATGCGCAGCGTCTCCCAGTCCAGCGGCACACCCAGGCCATGCCAGTACGGCAGCCGATCCGGCAGCTGGCCGAGCTCGCCGACGGTCTTCAGCGGCAAGTCCATCGCGCCGGCGATGACGGTGAGCAGCACGATGCAGATCAATGGCGAGGGAATGGCCGACACGCCCGGCCATGGCAGGCGCGGCAGTCCATAGATGATCGCCAGGCCCAGCGCCAACATCGCATAGGTCGCCACGCCCGCGCCGGCCAGCTGCGGCAGCTGCGCGCTGAAGATCAGGATGGCCAACGCGTTGACGAAGCCCGTGCGCACCGAGGCGCTGACAAAACGCATCAGCACGCCCAGCCGCAGCAGGCCGAACACGATCTGAATCGCCCCGGCCAGCACGCCGGCGGCCAGCAGATAGGGCAAACCATGGCTGGCCATCAATGGCGCCACCACCAGCGCCACCGACCCGGCCGCGGCCGAGATCATCGCCGGGCGCCCGCCGGTGAAGGCGATCACCAGCGAGATCACGAACGAGGCGTACAGGCCCACCTGCGGGTCCACGCCGGCCACGAAGGAGAAGGCGATCACCTCCGGGATGAGCGCGAAGGTGGCCACCGCGCCGGCGAGCAGCTCGCGCACGGGTCGGTGGCGCCATTGCGCCAGTTCGGATTGCAGCGGGGACATGGGGGCCTGGCGGGAACGGCCCGCGACGGGAACGCGCGGACCTGGAAGAAGCGCACATTGTGCCAAGTCCCCGACCTGGCCGCATGCGGGCGGCACGAAGCGTCATCGTGCCGCCCGGCCCACCACCGCCTTGGAACCGCCGCGCCAGGCCAGGACCGGCGTTGGTGACGCTTACCAGCCGATGGTGAAGGTCACCGTGGTCGGCGCGTCGGTGTGAATCGAAGGACTGAAATCGCCGACGTCGTCGTAGGCGAACCCGTAGGCCAGCGCGCCGATGCTGTGGTCGTGCCAGAACTTGGCGTACCAGTTGGCCGCCTGCCCCGCCGGGTAGTGCGAAGGCTGGTCGTACCACAGGGCCGGGGTCTCGGCGACGTGGCGGTTCAATGCGGCGCACAGCTGGGCCTGCAGCTGCAGCTGGATATCCACGTTGCTGGCCTCGCGCGCATCGTTGAGCAGGCCCGCGCCGAGGAACACCTCGGAGGTGGTGGGCTTGCCGTTGATGTAATAGGTCCCGTTCTGGTTGCCGCCGGTGAAGACGAAGCGATCGCCCTGCACGCGGCCGCGGAAGGTCCCCAGGTTGTCCAGCGTGAACACCAGGTCTTCGTTGCGGAACCTGGCCCACACCGCATCGATGTAGCCCTGCAGGTAGTCGCCATTGGGCTGGCCGGCGATGAAGGTGGCGTGCGATGGCGCCACGATGCGATAGGGCGCATAGGGGTTCTGCGCCAGGTGGGTGAACTGGCTCGGCACCTGCTGCTGGAAGGCGGTGAACAGCTGTGCCCGCGACTCGGTCAGCGGCTCGCCCACGCTCTGGTCGAAGCCACCCAGGCCCTGCACGCGCAGCCGCAGCGGAAAACCGAAATGGTCCACGCGGGTGGTGTTGACGAAGATGCCCGGGTTGTCGTGTCCCGGCGGCAGGATCGCCATCTCGCCGAAGTCGAAGTACACATCGATGTTCGGATCGGTGGGGTTCTCGATATTGGCCCCGGCATAGCCGATGTTGCCGTTGCCGTCGAGCAGCACCTTGATGTACATCGGCGAGCCCACCGACATCAGCACCCGCGCCGAGTCGATCGGCGGAATGGTGACAGAGCGCTTCTGGCTCAGCGTGTGGAAGTAGTTGGTGTAGCCCTGGCCGTTCTTCACCAGCGCGCCGTTGTCGGCCACCGACATGGGCACCAGGTTGCCGTTGGCGTCCACGTGCACGAACTGCCCGGTGTTCCAGTCGCGGCCGATGATGGCCCAGTACACCTGCGCGTCGGCCCAGCGGCCGCCGGTCTGGTTGACGATGTTGAAGGTGGTGCGGCCGTCCCAGGCGCCGCCCTCGCCGCCGCCGTTGCCTGGCGGCAAGCCACCGCCCCCGCTGCCGACGGTGTAGGTGTGGGTGGCGCTGTCGTAGGCGGCGACGCCCTTGTTGTAGGTGAAGCTGTAGCCGATCTGCTGGCCGCTGCCGACCGGCGCGATGGTGGTCTCGTAGCGGCCGCTGCCGGCGTTCCACTGCATGCGCAGGTTCTGCTGGTCGCCCCCGTTGAGCCGGTAGTGGATGTCGACCCAGGTGGTCGTGCCTTGCGAGGGCGCGAACCAGACCGTGGCGGTACTGCCGGCCACCGCGCCACCGTGGGCGTAATCGCTGCCGGTCTGCGCGCCTGCGCGCGGGACCATCAGCACCAGGACGGCCAAGACCGTCGTCATCCACAACACCATGCGCTTCATGTACGTCTCCTTGGCGGGTCTACCTCGATGGTTCCGCGTGATGGGAAGAGCCAATGCCCAGGCGATACACCACAGCAGCATGGGCGATCACGGGCGCGGCATCGTGGCATGGCAGGCGGCAGGCGAATCCGGGCAACCTGTCATGTTCCCGGCGCGCGACCGCATGTTGTCCTGCGTCAGGCCTGGCGATGACCTGATGCAGGACAACATGCGTACATCAAGGTGTCCCGTCCGGGCCGGCAGGACTCAGCGCGCGCTTGTGGCTCACTGCGCCGCAGGCCCGGCCATGGCCACCTGCACCGGCGCGGGCACGTCCAGCGTGCGCGTGGGATAGGCAAAGCGGATCCCACGTTCGGCGAATCGCTTGACCAGGCCCAGGTTGATGACCTGCTGCACGTCCATGTACGCGTTGAAGTCCGGCGTCTGCATGATGTAGACGGTCTCGAAGTCGAAGGCAGAGGGGCTGAAGCCCTTGAAGTGCGAGCGGTCGAAGCGCGCCGTGTCGATGCCTTCGACGATCTCGCGGACCAGCCTGGGGATGGCCTCCAGCTGCTCGATCGGGGTGTGGTGCGGCACACCGAACTCGAACACGATCCGCCGCGTATCCATGCGCTTGTAGTTGCGCACGCGCGTGGACAGCATGTCGCTGTTGGAGAACACCAGCTGCTCGCCGGACAGGCTGCGGATGCGCGTGGTCTTCAGGCCGACGTGCTCGATGGTGCCGGCGAACTCGTCGATCACCACGAAGTCGCCCACCACGAACGGCTTGTCGATCACGATGGACAGCGAGGCGAACAGATCGCCCAGGATGTTCTGCACCGCCAGCGCCACGGCGATGCCGCCCACGCCCAGGCCGGCCACCAGCGCGGTGATGTCCACGCCCAGGTTCTGCAGAATGACCAGCAGCACCAGCGACCACAGCACCGTCATGGCGATGAAGTTGATCGCGCCCAGGCTGGTGGTGGCGCCTAGATTGGTGTCCTGCGCCGCGCGCGTGCGCGAGCTGTCCACCCAGAACCGCACCTGGCGCGTGCCCCAGATGCCGACCTGCACGAACAGGGCCACCGCGGCGATGTTGCCGGCGATGCTGTAGGCGCGATCAGGCAGGTCCAGCGCGGTCTGCAGGCCGAAGTTGAGCGCCTGGAAGAACAGCAGCCACAGGCGCGTGCCGCCCAGCATGTAGGCCAGCGAGTCGAAGACTCTGTCGGCGGTGGAGCCCTGCCTGGCCACGGCGCCGAGCCGGTTGACCAGCACCGCCTTGATCGCGGCCAGGGCCAGCAGCGCCAGCAAGGTGATGCCCGCGGCGGTGGCCCAGGCCAGCAGGCGGTTCCCCAGCAGTTCGTAACTGGTCAGCCAATGCATCGTGTCTCCTCATGTCATGGATGGGAGCACACCCGGTGAAGTTGGCACGCAGCCGGTGCCGGGCTGGAGGCGGACCTGAGTCCGGCGGATAATCCAGGCATGCGCGATGACCAAGACCCCATGCCGATCGCACCGGAAGCGCCGTTGCCCGGCGATTGCTGCGACAGCGGCTGCGATCCGTGCGTGTACGACCTGTACGCGGAAGAGATGGCGGCCTACCGCGACAAGCTGGCGGCGTGGCGCCAGCGGCATCCGCAGGACGATGCGTGAAGGTTCACGCGAGTGTGCGTGGCCCAGGATCCCAGCCGTAGCGCGGCTTGTGAACCCTTGACAGGGACGGCGACCGGCCATTTCGCCGTGGGAATCCCACACAGGGGAACAACCGCTTCAAGCGGCGCGGTCTTGGACCGCGCATGATGGGCTACTCGAGGACACCTTCTCGAAGGATGACAGACGACTCGAGCCAAGCGCACTGTCTTGCGGGAGCGGCTCGAGGTGGCCTAGGGCCATCAGCCGCGAAGAGGTTCGCCCCTCAGTCCGGGCTGCAAAGGGAAAGCCTGTCCGCGGCTGATGGCCCTAGGCCACCTCGAGCCGCTACCACAGAAGACTGCTCCCACGGCAGGCCGCTACCACAGGACAAATTTGAGGTGATTCGAGACCCCGAGGGCCGCCTCAGGCCGTCGGCGCTGCCTCGACCGAGGCGGCGTGCGTCTTCAGCGGGCGATCCTGTTCAAGGTCCGCGCGCGCCAGTGCCACGCTCGCAGCGCCGAGGACGGAACAGATCAGCAGGACGATGGCGGTGCGGGACATGGGCGGCTCGGTGCGGCTGTGGTGACTATCGAGCCCATCGGCTGGCGTCTGGGCAACTTGAGGCGCAATCGGAACGCTTGCCCTGAACTGGGACGTGGCGCTCGTTCGCGCTGCGATGCACTCGGCACCAGGCCCGGCTGGTCGTTCCCGGACGCCACACTCCTGGTCGGCGAGGTCAGCTTCACGCTCTCGATCTCCGTCTCAACGCCCACGCGCGCTCGGACACGGACACGGAGCGCCACCCGCAGCGCCCTTGCGGGTTCGCCAACCCGAGCGACAGGTCCAAGAGCGATCGGCCTTCCGGAACCTCGCCGGCCGGTGGCGCCCAGGCGCTGAGCACGCGTCGAGGGCAGCCGAGGCATGCCGGCAGGCGGTCGGGTAGCATGCGGGCCCCTCCCCGCTCCGCTTGCAATCGGCGCAAGCCCGAACCTTGTCGCACGCCACCGCTCCCCTGCTGACCCACGCCACCGCTGGCGCATTGACCGCCACCCGCGATGCCGGCCTGCCCGAATGGACCGGCTCGCTGGACCTGGAGCGTTCGGTCGGCACCGCCCTGCTGCATGCCGATGTCTGGGAATGGCACGGGGTGCGCTACCCGTACCCGGGCAAGACCCGCGAGCGCACGCTGTACCACTTCGATGGCGAGGACTTCGTCGCGGTCTCGCGCTTTGCCGGGTCGCTGATCAAGCTGGTGCCCACCGAGTGGAACGTGCCGACCTTCGAGATCGACGGCATCAAGATGCTGCCGACCTCGAAGGAATCGCCGCTGGACGATGCGCGCCGCAAGGTCGCGCTGATTGAGCCGCGCGGCAAGACGGTGCTGGATACCTGCGGCGGGCTGGGCTATTTCGCCGCCTGCTGCCTGGACGCAGGCGTGGCGCGCATCCAGTCCTTCGAGAAGAACGACAGCGTGCTGTGGCTGCGCACGCTCAACCCGTGGTCGCCGGATCCGGCCTCGGCGCAGGCCGCCGGCCGCCTGCAGCTCACCCACGGCGATGTGTCCCAGTCCATTGCCACCCTGCCCGAGGCTGGGTTCGATGCGATCCTGCACGATCCGCCGCGCTTCGGCATCGCGGGCGAGCTGTACTCGCAGGACTTCTACGCGCAGCTGGCGCGGGTGCTCAAGCGGGGCGGCAAGCTGTTCCACTACACCGGCAGTCCGAATCGACTCACCAGTGGCCGCGACGTGCCGCGCGAGGTGGTCAAGCGCCTGGAGAAGGCTGGCTTCAAGGCGCAGCCCGCGCTGGACGGCGTGCTGGCGAGCAAGCGCTGAGCGCCGATGCCAGTGGCAAGGTCGCGCGGGACCTGACCACGGCCAACGTCCAGCGCTGCGATACGAACAAAAAAAGGGGCCATCACGGCCCCTTTTTCTGTCGCGATGACCGCAGTGGCGTGCGGGCTTAGAACTCGGCCCACTCCGCCTCGTCGGCACTCGCTTTCGCCACCGGGGCCTTGGCCGTGGTGGCCGGGCGGCGCGCCGGCGCGGCCGGCTTGCGCTTGGCTGCGCCCGCCACCGGCGCCGGGCGCGTGGCCACGGCGGCCACGGGCGCGGTCGCCGGACGTGCAGCCGCCGCGCGCAGCGCCTGCTCCTCCAGCTGGAACACCGCCACCGCCTGGGTGAGATCGGCGGCCTGGTCTTCCAGGCTCTTGGCCGCGGCGGTGGCTTCTTCCACCAGGGCCGCATTCTGCTGGGTGACATCGTCCAGCTGCATCACGGTCTTGCTGACCTGCTCGATGCCCGAGCTCTGCTCGGTGCTGGCGCTGGTGATCTCGCCCATGATGTCGGTAACCCGACGCACCGAGGTCACCACCTCGGCCATGGTGCTGCCGGCGCGGGTGACCAGCGAGGCGCCCAGGTTGATCTTCTCGCTGGAGTCCTCGATCAGTTCCTTGATCTCCTTGGCGGCGCTGGCGCTGCGCTGGGCCAGCGAGCGCACTTCCGAGGCCACCACCGCAAAGCCGCGGCCCTGTTCGCCGGCGCGCGCGGCTTCCACCGCGGCGTTGAGCGCCAGGATGTTGGTCTGGAAGGCGATGCCATCGATCACGCCGATAATGTCGGCGATCCGCGCCGAGGAGGTGGTGATGGCGGCCATGGTGCTGACCACTTCGTCCACCACCTTGCCGCCGGCCTCGGCGACCTGGCCGGCGCCCAGCGCCAGCTGGTTGGCCTGGCGGGCGTTGTCGGCGTTCTGCTTGACCGTGGAGGTCAGCTCCTCCATCGAGGCGGCGGTTTCCTCCAGGCTGGCGGCCTGCTGCTCGGTGCGCACCGACAGGTCGGCGTTGCCCAGGGCGATCTCGCCGGCGGCGGTGTTGATCGACTCGGCCGAGCGCTGGATGCCGCGCACGATGTCGGTGAGCTGCTCGGCGGTGCGGTTGGCGGCGTCGGCCAGCTGGCCGAAGGCGCCCTCGTAGTGCGTGGCCACGCGCTGGGACAGGTCGCCGTCGGCGATGGCGCCCATGATGCGGCCGACGTCGGACAGGCCGCCCTCGGCCTGCTGCATCAGTCGGTTCAACGCGCTGACCATGTCCAGGAAGGCGTGCTGGTAGCGCGCCTCCTCGCCGCGGGCGGAGAAATCGCCGCGCGCAGCCGCATCGGCCAGGCGCGCGATGTCGCCGTTGACCGCCGACAGGTTGTGCTTCACCGCATCCAGCGCCTCGTGTAGGGCGGCACGCTGGCCCGGCAGGCGGCGCATGTCCGGGCGCAGGTCGCCATGGCCGTAGGCGTCCATGACCTGCATCGCCTCGCCGATCGCATCCAGGTGCTCGAACAGCGCGGTGTTCACGCCACGGGCCATGGTGCCGTAGTCGCCGGGGAAGTCCTCCGGCATGCGGTGGGTGATGTCCTGGCCGGCCTGCAGCTGGATCAGGCGCTGCATCTCGTTGTTGAAGCGCTGCAGCTGTTCCTGCATCTGCTGCATGCTGGCCATCAGGCGGCCGGTCTCATCGCGGGATTCGACCTTGATCTCGTTGTGGAAATCGCCGGCGGCGATGGCCTCGGCGGTGCGGGTGGCCGCGCTCAGCGGACGACCGATGGCCATGGCGATCAGCCAGCACAGCCCGATCACCAGCAACACCAGGCCGGCACCGATCACCGTCAGGGTCTTGGTGAAGCCCATCGCCTGGGTCTGGATGTCATCGGCGTACACGCCCATGGCCAGCGTCCACTTCCAGGCCGGGAACTGCTGGGCGAAGCTGATCTTGGGGACCTGGCCTTCCTGGCCCGGCTTGGGCGCGGAGTAGTTCACAAAGCCCGTGCCGTCGGCAGCGGCGGCTGCCAGCGACTTGTAGACGAAGACACCGTGCTCGTCCTTGTACTGGCTCATGTCCGTGCCCGGCTTGCGGGTCGGATGCAGCACCAGCTTCATCGCCGGGTCCATGACGAAGAAGTAGTCGGTGCCGCCGTTGGTGCGCATCTGCGCCAGCGCGTTCTTGGCCGCTTCCTGTGCCTGGGCCTCATCCAGCTCCCCGGTCTTGGCCTTGCCGGCGTAGTACTCCACCACGCTCATGCCCATCTCGACCTGGGTCTTGACGCTGTTCTTGCGCGCATCGACCAGATCCAGGTACTGCAGGCGAGCCGCGGCCACGGCCAGCAGGATCACCCCCACTGTCAGCAGGGAACACAACAGGATGAACTTGCGGACAAGGGACAGGTCGGCAACGCGCCGACGCAGCAGGATGAGCGGATGCATGCGGGATCTTCCAATTCGGGCGCCAAGTCGGCGGCTGTACGCCTTATCGGCGCGGGCCTGGGCGAGTTGAGGCCTTGATGACTTTTTCGTGACGGCCCTTCAGCACTGCCGATTCAGGCCGATACGACCATGGCGGCACCGTCTCGGCCGTCACCATCCATCGCCGGGGAGGCGCGCTCAGGCTGTCATGCTCCGTACCATCGATTCGGCCCAGCTACAGCCCGGCATGTACATCCACAAGCTCCTGGGCGCGTGGGTGAAGCATCCGTTCTGGCGCGCCTCGTTCCTGGCCTCGGCCGAGGACGTGCTGTGCCTGCAGCGCAGCGCGGTGGAGCAGGTGGTGATCGATACCTCGCGCGGCCTGGACGTGGCGCAGGACCTCGGTGCTGAACAGGCCGAGCCGCCCGAGCCTGAAACCAAGCGCGACACCGCGACCGATGCGGCCCTGGACACCGCCCAGGACCAGGCGGGCGAGGCCGGGATCGATGAGAGTGACGAAGGCCAGACCGGACGCGCCCCGGCGCCGGGCAAGGCCCCCTCCACCGCCGCCAGCAGCCTGGCCGCCGAGGTGCAGCGCGCCCGCCGCATCTGCCTGGACGGCCGCGAGACGGTGGAAGCAATGTTCCGCGATGTGCGACTGGGGCGCACCGTGGACCCGGAGCGCGCCATGCCGCTGGTCGAACAGATCAACGCCTCGGTCATGCGGCATCCCAACGCTCTGATCAGCGTGGCACGGCTGAAGACCGCCGACGATTACACCTACCTGCATTCGATGGCCGTGGCCGCCTTGATGAGTGCGCTGGCGCGGCAGCAGGGCCTGTCCGACGAGCAGGTGCTGGAAGCCGCCATGGGCGGCCTGCTGCACGACATGGGCAAGGCGATGACGCCGCTGGAGATCCTCAACAAGCCCGGGCGCCTGACCGATGGCGAGTTCGACGTCATGCGCCGCCACCCCAACGACGGCATGCAGCTGCTGATGGCCGCCGGCATGGACAACCCGGCGGTGCTGCAGATCGCCCTGCACCACCACGAGAAGATCGACGGCAGCGGCTACCCGCACAAGCTGGTGGGCGATGACATCAGCCTGATGGCGCGCATGGGCGCGATCTGCGACGTCTACGACGCGGTGACCTCCGACCGCCCCTACAAGTCGGGCTGGGATCCGGCCGAATCCCTGCGCCACATGGTCTCGTGGAAGGGCCACTTTGATCCCCTGCTGCTGCAGGCCTTCGTCAAGAGCCTGGGCATCTATCCGGTCGGCTCGCTGGTGCGGCTGGCCTCGGACAAGCTGGCCGTGGTGGTCGAGCAGGCGCCGGGCTCGCTGCTGATGCCGCGGGTGCGCGCTTTCTACTCGGCGCGCTCGCGCATCCAGATCCTGATCCACGACATCGACCTGGCCACGCCCGGCTGCCAGGACCGCATCGTCAACATCGAATCGCCCGCGCAATGGGGCTTCAAGAGCCTGGAAAAGCTCTGGCTGCATTGAATCCGGCCGGGCCCGGACGCGGGCCGCAACGCTCCATCGCGTCCCAGTGCCCCTGCCCTAACGCCGCATTGCACGCGCCAGGATTATCATCGCGCCCCTGACAGGGCCGGCACATCGCCGGCGCGGAGCGCAACACATGCAGAAGCAACCCATCGGCGTCTACGGCATGGGCGTCATGGGCCGTAACCTGGCCTTGAACATCGCCAGCCGCGGCCACTCGGTCTCCATCTACAACCGCACCCAGGACCTGACCGACGAGGTCATGGCCGCGCATCCCGACGCCGGCCTGGTGCCGACGGCGACGCTGGAGGAATTCGTCGATTCCCTGCAGTCGCCGCGGCGCATCCTGATGATGGTCAAGGCCGGCGCGGCCACCGACTCGGTCATCGCCTCGCTCAAGCCCTTGCTGGCCCCGGGCGATGTGTTGATCGATGGCGGCAACACGTTCTTCCAGGACACGCGCAAGCGCAACGAGGAACTGGCCGCGGCCGGCCTGCACTTCATCGGCACCGGCGTGTCCGGCGGCGAGGAAGGCGCGCTCAAAGGCCCTTCGATCATGCCCGGCGGCCCCCGGGACGCCTACGAGCTGGTTGCCCCCATCCTGACCGAGATCGCCGCGCGCGCGCCTGACGGCGAGCCGTGCGTGACCTATATCGGTCCCGACGGCGCCGGCCACTACGTCAAGATGGTCCACAACGGCATCGAATACGGCGACATGCAGCTGATCGCCGAGAGCTACGCCGTGCTGCAGTCGGTGCTGGGCCTGTCCAACGAGGAGCTGGCCGAGGTCTACACCGACTGGAACCAGGGCGAGCTGGACAGCTACCTGATCGAGATCACCGCGCAGATCTTTCGCAAGCGCGATGACAAGACCGGACAGTCGCTGGTGGACATGGTGCTGGACCGTGCCGCGCAGAAGGGCACCGGCAAGTGGACCAGCCAGAGCGCGCTGGACCTGGGCGCGCCGCTGCCGCTGATCACCGAGGCGGTGTTCGCGCGGGTGATTTCCGCGCTCAAGTCCGAACGCGTGGCCGCGGCCAAGGTGCTGACCGGCCCGGCGGCCAAGCCGTTCCAGGGCGACCGTGCGGCCTTCATCGAGTCGGTCCGGCGCGCGCTGTATCTCAGCAAGCTGGTGTCCTACGCGCAGGGCTTCGCGCAGATGCGCGCGGCCTCGGACGAATATCACTGGGACCTGCGCTACGGCGAGATCGCCAAGATCTTCCGCGCCGGCTGCATCATTCGCGCGCGCTTCCTGGAGAAGATCACCCAGGCCTACCAGCACGATGCGGGGCTGGCCAACCTGCTGCTGGACCCCTACTTCCGCGACATCGCCGCCGAATACCAGAGCGCGCTGCGCGAGGTGGTGAGCACGGCGATCCAGGCCGGCATCCCGGTGCCGACCTTCTCCTCGGCCATCGCCTACTACGACAGCTATCGCAGCGAACGCCTGCCGGCCAACCTGCTGCAGGCCCAGCGCGACCTGTTCGGCGCGCATACCTTCGAGCGCGTCGATGCGGAGGGGAGTTTTCACGCGGACTGGAGTTGAGGGGCGGCCGTGGGGTGAGGAACGAGTGCGGAGGAACGAGAAACGAGCGGCGCGCCTGAAGCGCTCCCAGCGATCTTGATCCTGCGCTTGACGAACGTCCTTGCCACGATGAAGCCCAGACGAATGTCCCTGTGGGAGCGGCATCAGCCGTGAAGAGGCTTTCCCGATAAAGCCCCTTCGCGGCTGGAGCCGCTCCCACAGTGCAAACGTGCTTGGCTCGGTGTGCAGCGCTGGCAACGCGCTCACGCGAATGTCGGACAAAAAGGGGACAATGCCGCTCTTGTCCGTGTAGGAGTCGCCTCATGCCGCAACGCAGCACCTTCCTTCCCGCCCTGCATCGCGCGCTGCGCGTGGTCGCGCTGCTGATGCTTTCGACGATCGCGGGCAACGCCCTGGCGGCGACGCCGGCCAAGGCGCAGACGCTGAAAGTGATGTCCTTCAACGTGCGCACGCCGGCCGACACCAACGACGATCGCTGGGAGAACCGCCGACAGGTGCTGTTCGACATGTTGCGCGAGCAGGATCCGGACGTGATCGGCACCCAGGAGCTGGTCAAGCGCCAGGCCAATGACATCATCGCCGCGCTGCCGCAGTACACCTGGTTCGGCACCGGCCGTCGGGGCGATGACAGCGACGAGCATATGGGCGTGTTCTACCGGCCCGATCGTCTGCGCGTGCTGGATTCGGGCAACTTCTGGCTGTCCGACACGCCCGAGGTGCCCGGCAGCATCAGCTGGAACAACCTCATGCCGCGCATGGTGACCTGGGCGCGGTTCGAGCGCATCGCCGACGGCGCGCGCTTCACGCTGTACAACACGCATCTGCCCTATCGCGAGCAGGACGAGGACGCGCGCGAGCGCGGTGCGAAGCTGATCCTGCAACGCATGGCCTCGCTGCCGGCCAACGAGCCGTTCGTGCTGACCGGCGATTTCAACGCCAAGCCCGACAGCGGCGTGCACAAGGTGCTGACCGAAACGCTCTCCGATGCCTGGCTGTCCACCGCCCAGCGCAGCGGGCCGGAGCGCACCTTCCACAACTTCACCGGCAAGCCCGACTACCGTATCGACTGGGTGCTGTACCGCAACCTGCAGCTGCAGTCGGTGCAGACCATCGACATGCACCGCGGCGCCCGCTATCCGTCCGATCATTTCCCGGTGCTCGCGCGCTTCCTGCTGCCGTCACCTGCACGCTGAGCATCGGCGCCCCGCGTCCTGCCCCGCCAGACGCGGGGCGCTCGGCACGCGCCGCGATGTAGCGCCCGCTGCGCGCCACCGGCACCATGCTCAGGCGTGGTGCATCCACCAGCAGTCCAGCGCGTCCAGGGCGATATGCACCAGCAGCCCGATGCCGAGCAGGCGTGTGCGCGACGGAACAGTCAGCGCGCCATAGACCACGATGGCCGGCGTCGTGTGCAGCGGGTGGAAGCCGATGCTGCAGCGGTCCGGTGCATAGACAGGATCGGCCAGCAGGTGGTCCAGGTCGATCAGCCAACCCGCCAGCATCCAGGCCCAGGCCTGCAGGAAGCGGCCGCGCCAGAACAGCCCCGCCAGCAGCGCCGGCACGGCCGCATGCAGCAGCAGATGCAGCATCGCGCGCGTACTCACCAGCCAGGCCCCGCCTGCGCGGGCCATGCGGCGGGCATGGGCCAACGCGCGGGGCAGCGCCGCCCTCGGCGATGGCTCAGCGACAAGGCGCCACCGTCATTCGGACAGGACCGCGTGTGGAAAGGCCCGGCGCAGGGCCGCCGGCCTGGCCGACAGTGCCGCGCGCATCCGCTCGGCGGTCAGCGGGCGGACCACCCACTCCAACGGGCCATCGAAGCCTGCGCCCCGCACGCGCAGGGGAACGGCCAGGTAATAGCTGGGCCCAGGGCCGACGCAGAACCAGTAGCTCGCACCAGAGGCCGGCACGCCCGGCAGCCCTTGCACCGACTGCGGCAAGCGCACCGCACGATGCACGACTTTCAGCGACTGGCCCGTGACCAGCCCCCTGGCGGTGTCGAACACCAGGCTGGCGAAGGCGCGCTGATCCTCACGGCGCGTGCGCACCAGCGCCTGATGGCCATACAGGGCCAGGACCCCAACCAGCATCAAGATTCCGACGGCTTCCAGCATGTCTCATCCCCCATCCGTGGGGGCCGATCATTGCACAGGTTTTCCGGCTTTGTTTGCTGGCCGATGGCGGCGCGATCGGCGAACTTGACGGTCGAGCGCGCAGGATGCTCGACGTGACCGATAGTCACGCGCCGCAGCGCAGCAACGCGGCCCCTCCGACGTGAACGTTGCTGTCGGCCCCTCGGTGGCATCGACGATGGCCCCGGTAACGCCCACCGTCCTCATCGCGCCGCGGCCGGCGAGCGGCCGGTCCTAGTGCGCTTGCTGCCCGGCCTCGACACGACTCACAGGACCGCAACCCGGCCAGGGTACAAAGCGCCTGACGACCCACCCCTTGAGGAGCACGCCTTGGAGACCGATCGCATCTACCGCGGCCGCCTGATCGACCACCTGCAACTGGTCGTGCGCGACCTGGAGGCCAGCCGCAGGTTCTACACCGCCGTCCTGGCGGTGCTGGGCATCCCGCTGGCCGGCAGTGGAGAGGACTATTTCTGGGCCGATGAGCTGTTCGTTTCCACCGCCAGCAGCGCCGCCGCATTGGGTGAGCTCACCGGCCGCCACCACCTGGCGTTCCAGGCCCGTGACCGCGGCATGGTCGAGGCTTTCCATGCCGCCGCGCTGGCCCACGGCGGCCGCGACAACGGCGCGCCGGGCGAACGCGGGTATCATCCGGGGTATTACGGCGCCTTCGTGCTGGACCCGGATGGCAACAACATCGAGGCGGTCTACCACGGCCCGTCCCAGCAGAACGTCGAAGCGATCGAGGTGCGCTTCTAGCGCACGTCCTCCTGCACGCGGAACGGGAAGTTGGCGTAGGCGGCATGGCCCTTGCCGTCGCGCACTTCCACGAACAACCGGTAATGGCCGGCGCGCGCCGGGGCGGCGAAGTACGCCTTCCCGATCTCCACGGCCCGGAAGGAGGTCGGCATCACCGTGGGCACCTGCTCGGGGTCGCCGCCGACGCTGGTGGCGGTGCTCTCCTCGCGGATCTGCCAGCGCACCTCAAGCGCATCGCCGTCCGGGTCCTGGGTCTGCACGGCCGCGGTGACCGGCTGGCCCGGGCGCAGCGTCACGCTGTCGATGGCCTGGCGCCCCTCCAGCACGATGGGGGTGATCGACGGGCTGCGGTTGGCCGGCCAGTGCCCGGTCCAGGCCCGCTGCATCGCATCGACGCTGGGCGTGGCACTGCCATCGGCCAGGAACAGGCCATACCAGGTCGGCGTGCGCTCCTGCTTGTTGCCCCACAGGAACACGTACGAGCCCAGCCCCTGGCGCGTATCGCTGGCGATGTCGCGCGCATAGCGCTGGGCCAGCAGCTGCGCCTTGCGCGAGGCATCGTCCTCGATGGCCGCGCCCCAGGCCGTGGTCGGGCTTTCCCAGTGCCCGGTCGGGCCCCACTCGGTGACAATGTACGGGCCGCGCCAACCGCTGCTTTCCAGCTTGTCGTGCAGCGCATCGATATCGCCGTAGAGCTGGATGCCGATCAGGTCCAGCGCCGGGGCACGCGTCTTGATCGCCTCGATCAATGGCTTGTCGAAGCCGGCCAGCGTGGTCATCACCGGATGATGCGGATCCAGCCGATGGATCATGCGCGCCAGCTCGCCCACCGCGTCCCACACGCGCAGGTCGGTGGACTCCAGGTTCAGCTCGTTGCCCACCAGCCAGGTCAGCAGCGCAGGATGGTCCTTGTAGGCCATGACCTGTTTGCGCAACCGCTCGCGCTGGCCAGCCACGGCCTGGGCATCGCCGTAGTCGAAGCCGTGGCGCTCGCGCGCGACCACCAGCCCCAGCGACACCTTCAGGCCGTTGGCCTGGGCCTGGTCGAGCATCGCCGTGGTCTTGGCCACATCGTCGCTGTCCCAGGTGCGGAAGGCATTGCCGCCTGCGGCCACCAGCGCGGCCTGCCCGCCCGAGCCCATCCCGGCGCCCTTGACCAGGAACGGCGCGCCATCGACCTGTAGTTGATAGCCCTCGCCCTGCTGCACCACGCGCACATGCGCCGGGCGGGCGGCCTGCGCCTGCGCCTGCGGTAGCAGCGACACCAGCGCGATCACCGCGCAGCACCATGGACCGAAACGTTGCAGCATCGAGACTTCTCCCCTCGCACCACGCACTTGCGCACGCAGCGATGCCAGATTGGATGGGGGAGACGGATGATGCCATGGCAGGCGTGCCACCGCGGCTGCGTGCCTGCCCGGCCGGTCGCATGGAAGAGCGGCCACGGATGCGGCACCGGCGGACCGGTAAACTGCGCGACTGTCTGTTCAATCGGGCCATGCGCCCGCGGAAGTGATTGCCATGATGCACAACACCGTCCTGCGCAGCGTGCGCTACATGCTGGACCTGAGCGAGCCGAAGATCATCGAGATCGCGCAGCTGGCCGACCCCGGGTTCGTCGTCGACCGCGCCGAGGTGCAGGCCGCGCTGAAGAAGGAGGACGAGGAAGGCTACGCGCCGTGTTCTGACGCCCTGCTGGCGCATTTCCTGGATGGCTTGATCGTGTATTGCCGGGGGCGCGACGAGTCGGCGCCACCGCGCCCGGTGGAAGCGCGCGTGACCAACAACCTGATCCTGAAGAAGCTGCGCGTGGCCTTTCAGCTCAAGGACGTGGACATGCACGCCATCTTCGAGGCGGCCGGGTTTCCCGTGTCCAAGCCGGAGCTGTCGGCGCTGTTCCGCCTGCCCGAGCACAAGAACTACCGGCCCTGCGGCGACCAACTGCTGCGCAATTTCCTCAAGGGCCTGACCCTGCGCCTGCGCCCGGCGGCCTGATCAGCGCGCCTGACCCAGGCAAGCGTGGTAGGGCACCGGCTTTACCACAGCACGCCATCGACCGGCTTGGCCGGCTCGGGCGCGGGCTCGCCGATGGCATCGAGCGCGTCGATCTCGATGGTGCGGCACATCGCGTCCAGCGGCAGGCCGTGCACGTCGGTGGAGAACGGGTCCACCAGCTCATCGCCGATCCGCAGCACCGCCAGGAACATGAAGCCGGCCACGGTCGAGCCAATGGGGGTGGCGTATTGCAGCGATTCGACCAGCCCGATCGGCAGCAGCAGGCAGAACAGGCGGGTGAACAGATTGGGATAGAAGCGGTACTGCGCGGGAAGCGGGGTGTTCTTCAACCGCTCCATGCCGCCCTGGGCATTGGCGATATCGATCAGCACGCGCTCGGCGGTGGTCTGCTGGATCGTGTCCATCCAGCCGGCGCCCACGGCGCCTGCGATCTGGCGGCCGGTGCCGTTGAGCAGGCCATTGGCGACGTTGTTGTTCTTCAGCGCCGGGTCCTGGTCGCCTTCGGCCAGGTGGCGGGTCACCGAGCTGTCGATCGGCAGCCGCCGCAGCTGGCAGCGCACGGCGTTGACGTAGGCGATCTGCCGCAGCGCCACGGCGCGCTTGAGCGCATCGGCGCGCGGGTCGGTGAGCATGTCGCCGGAGACCCGCACCACGTTGCGCGAGGCGTTGATCATCAGGCCCCAGAGCATGCGCCCCTCCCACCAGCGCTGGTAGGCCGAGTTCGCGCGAAAGCCCAGGAACAATGCCAGCGCCGAGCCAAGCAGCGCCGAAGGCAGGGCCGGCGCGGTGAACGGCAACACGTAATACATGATCGTGACCACGCAGTCCCAGATGAACAACGCCGCCAGGGGTTTCCACACATGGTGCAGCACGTTCAGCAGGCGCGGGCGGACCTCGACGATCACGATGGACTCCGGGTGGGGACAGGTGGGGGCGACCGCGCAGACCGGCGCGGCCGGGTGTCAGCATGGCGCCGGCCAGGTCGAGAAGAGGTGATCCACCAGGTCGTGCCCGTCAGTAGCAGTCCCAGTTGTAGGCCACGCGGCTGAAGTCGCGCCTGGCCAGGTCCGCCGGGCGGATGAAGAAGTTGGCCACGCCCGAGTCGCCCCACATCAGCACATCGTCCGAATCCAGCTGCAGCAGCAGCTCGTCGTCGCCATCGCGGCGCGGGTCTTCCTGGGTGAAGCTGGGGTAGCCACCGAGCTTGTGGCCGCCGCCATCGTGCAGGTCCAGCACCGCCTGGAACAGGCTGTCGGCATCGATCCCGTGGGCTGCGGCATAAGCCTCGGTCAGCCCGTCCAGGTCCTGGCCGGTGTGCTGGTCGAAGCGATGGTCCGCCACGCTCATCCGCTCGGCGCCGGCGACAAAGTGCATGCGTTGCGGTCGGCTAGGATCCATCGGCAGCTGATCGCCCTGCACCGCCGGCAGCGTCCGCGCGGGCAGGCCCAGGTCGGGCCAGTACACCACGCGGAAGTTGCGTTGCGCGCGCCGGCTGTCCATCGAGTCCAGGCGGGCGCCGTAGAAGTCGTCCTCGGTGGCGATGAAGAACTGCAGCAGGCCCTGGTCCGGATAGCCGGGCAAGGGCTCGGGCAGCTCGGCGAAGTTGACCTGCGCCAGCAGCGTCAGCGGCCGCCCGTGCTCATCCACCGGCAGCGCCTGCGCCCGCGGCCACCACACTTGGCCGCCGACCTTGCTGACCAGGGCATCGTCGGTGTCCAGGGCCTGCAGGCGCACGTGCATCACCGGGCGCGTGGTCTGCGACAGGGCCTGCTCGTACGGAGCCAGCAGCGCCGCCGCGTCGGCCGGCGTGCCTGCGCGCGCCGAAGGCGAGCTCGCCTGAGCCGCGCGCTGGCGATGCATCTTCTCGCCCACCGTCGTGCCGGCGCGCCAGGCCCCGTACAGCCCGGCCGAGACCAACAACACACCCGCCAGCACCCAAGCCGCGATCTTCATGTTTCGCCTCCCTGTCGCGAGGCGTGCAGGATAGCGGCGGTTCGCGCATAACGACATTCGCAATCGTCCTTTGCGGTGCTGTCGGCACTTGAATAGCGTCGATGGCGGGGACCACGAAGGACCAGCCAGCCTCCACGCCGTCGAGCCATGGGAGCCGCGGCGGCGCTGTGGCCTCTTACACCCCATCGAGCGCACACCATGAGCCAGCACGAGCACGAGCACGAACAAGAACACGAGCACCCACTCCACACGCCGGGCCTCGACCTGCCCGCCGCGCCGACGCTGGTCGACCACCACGGCCAGGTGCTGCGCAACAGCGAAGAAGACCAGGCCTGGGCCGACCTGCTCTCGCCCACGCGTCGCCGACTGATCGTCAATGCCGGCCTGGCGGCCGGCGCACTCGGCCTTGCCGGTGGCGCCGCGCCCGCCGCGGCTGCGCCTGCGGCCACCGCCGCAAAACTGGGCGACCCGGGCTTTCGCGCCATCGTGCCGCCGCGCGACACCGGCCACAGCCCCTGGGGCGATGCCACCGCCCTGGAGCCTGGCACGCGCCCTGCCAGCGTACGCCCCCGCGACGGCGCAGACGGCCTGCCCGCCGCGCCACGCCCGTACACCGATATCTACAGCTACCACGCGCACGTGTACTTCGACGAGGACACCTACCTGAAGGCAGACCGCCTGCGGCAATGGGTGATCCAGCGCTTCCCGGTGGAGCTGGGCAACTGGAACCTGGAACCGCGTGGCCCCCACGTCACGCCCTCGTTCTACTTCGGCTTCACCAACGACCTGTTGCCGGTGATCGTGCCGTGGCTGCAACTCAACAGCCTGGGCCTGACCATCCTGCTGCATCCCAATTCCGACGATCCGCGCGCCGATCATCTGTACTACACGCTCTGGGTGAACCGCTCGCAGCCGGTCAACGCCTACGGCATGAAGCGGCCCGGTGAGGAAGGCGCGCCGAAGATCGAGAAGATCCTGCCGAACATCGTGCCGAGCCTCGCCCTGGAAACCTGACCCTGCGCGCGCCCACGCTCAGTGCGCGGTGGTCGTGGAGAACAGGTTCATCACCACCACACCGGCCACGATCAGCGCCATGCCGATCAGCGCCGGCGCGTCCAGCTCCTGCCCGAACAGCAGCCAGGACACCGCGGTGATCAGCACGATGCCGATGCCCGACCACAGCGCGTAGGCCACGCCGGTGGGCATCGTGCGCAGGGTGATGGACAGGCAGTAGAACGCCGCGCCGTAGCAGAGCACGGTCAGCACGCTGGGCCACAGGCGCGAGAACGAATCGCTGGCCTTCAGCGCCGTGGTGCCGATCACTTCCAGACCGATGGCCGAGAGCAGGAACAACCAGGCCTTCATCGTCGCGCCCCTTGGGATGGGTCGCCATCGTGCCAAACCACGCGGTGAATCGCCGCTGAGCCAGCGTGCGCCCCGCAGGGCACACGCCCGCGTCAGATCAGGTTCTCGCCGCGCAGCTCGCACTTGAGATAGGCGTAGTACACCGGCGCGGCGATCACCCCGGGAATGCCGAAAGCCGCTTCCATCACCAGCATGGCGATCAGCAGCTCCCACACGCTGGCGCGGATCTTGGAGCCGACGATGCGCGCGTTGAGGAAATACTCCAGCTTGTGGATCACGATCAGGTAGGCAAGTGAGGCCACGCCCACCAGCGGCGAGATCGACAGCGCGGCGATGGTGATGGCGGTGTTGGAGATCAGGTTGCCGATGACCGGCATCAGCCCGGCCAGGAAGGTCAGCACGATCAGCGACTTGGTGAAGGGCAGGGTCACCCCGCACAGCGGCATCACGATCAGCAGCAGGAAGGCGGTGCACAGCGTGTTGAGCAGCGAGATGCGGAACTGGGCGAAGACGATGTCGTGGAAGGAGCTGGCCAGGCGCTTGCAGCGCACCAGCAGTGACTGGCTGAGCGGGCCCTCGTGCTGGCTGCGGCTGGCCTGGGTCAGCGACACGATCGAGCCCAGCACCAGGCCGATCAGGATCTGCAGCAGCACCCGCAGGGTCTCGCGCCCGGCGATCTGCAGCGCGGCGGCGTGCTTGTGCAGCTGTTCCACCAGCACCAGGCGCAGCTCATCCACGGTGGCCGGCAGGAACGCCACCCAAGACTGCGGCAACTGCTGGCGCGCCTTGGCGATCAGCGACATCACCTGCTCCTGCCAACCCGAGAGCGACACGCCCAGGTCCTGCTGCATCAGCCCCAGCGCGCCCAGCGCGATGGCCACCAGCAGGCCGACCACCAGCGCCGAGATCAACGCCACCACCAGCGCGCGGGCGCGTGCGTTGGACAAGCGCGCGCGCAGCAACGGGCTGACCACCAGCACCAGTTCGTAGACCAGCAGCGCCGACAGCAGCACCGGCAACAGCCGCAGCCACAGGACCAGCAGCAGGCCTGCGGCCATCAGCACGTGGCTGGTCAGGCGGATGGCGCGTGGCGAGATCGCCTGAGGGGTGGGCAGCAAGGCAGGATCCGAGGCGGGATGAGGGCGCCATCGCCCGGGACGAGGGCAATGGAAGGCCGATCATTCTCCGCCGCCCACCGGATTCCCGCAAAGGCCGGCGTGGCAGCGCACAGCGGCCGCGCCGGATCGCTCAACCCCGGCGCGCTGCCTCGATGGCCGCCACGTCGATCTTGCGCATGGTCATCATCGCCTCGAATACGCGCTTGGCCACGGCCGGGTCCGGATCGGCGATGCCTTCACTGAGCGCCCGTGGGGTGATCTGCCAGGACAGGCCCCAGCGGTCCTTGCACCAGCCGCAGTCGCTTTCCTGGCCGCCGTTGTCGACGAGGGCGCTCCACAGCCGGTCGGTCTCGGCCTGGTCGTCGGTGGCGACCTGAAAGGAGAACGCCTCGCTGTGCTTGAACATCGGCCCGCCATTGAGGCCCAGGCAGGGAATGCCGAGCACGTCGAACTCCACCGTCAGCACATCGCCTTCTTTGCCTGAGGGGTAGTCGCCCGGGGCGCGGTGGACGGCCTTGACCCGGCTGTCCGGAAAAACCGACGCGTAGAAGGTGGCCGCGTCCAGCGCGGTGCCGTCGTACCAGAGGCAGATCGTGTTCTTGGGAATCATCGGTGAACTCCTGTCAGGTGGAGGCAACATGCCCGGGGGACTTTCAGCATCAGGACGAACGGGGGAACGGAAGATCGACAGCCGCGGCAAGCTTTTCACGATCACGCCCGTCCTGGCTGGCAGCCCTTGTGGGAGCCGATTCATCGGCGAAGAAGCTTTCCCGGTAAAGCCCCTTCGCGGCTGATGGCCCTAGGCCACGCAGAGCCGCTTCCACACCCCCGCGATGCACAACTTGGCTTTTGTGGGAGCCGAAGGAGCTTTCCCGGCAAAGCCCTTCGCGGCTGATGACCCAGGCCACACAGCGCCGCTCCCACAAGCGCGGTACTCGGCCTTGCCTTAACCAGCCCGCCTCAATCAGCCCGCATCGCGCTGAACTCCAGCGCCTGCAGGTCGAAGGGCCGACCCTGCGCACGCACGATCAGCGTATTGCGGCCCTGCAGCAGCGCTAGCCCCTGGAAGGTCCCATCGGCCGATCCCGGCAACGCATCGCCATTGAGCACCACCGACGCCTCGCCCGCCCCGGGCGAGACCAGCCTCAGCCGATACGTGCCCGCCTGCTCCACGCTGAAGCTGTAACGCAACCACTCGCCCTGCTCCAGGCCGGCCACCTGGAGCCCGCCCTGGCCATCCGGTCCCAGGTCCACGCCATCGTTGCGATAGGCTATGGCCGGGTTCCACACCAGCCCATCGGCCCTGGTGGACTCGTTGGCCGGCGTGCGGTCGTGATAGGCCACGCCATCGGGCCCCATGTCGAAGTCGACCGCGGCAATCCGCCCGCCGCCAGGCCCGATCGCATGCGGCTTGAACGGCACCGCGCGGTCCGAATGCGGCGCGCGCAGCAGCGCATCGACCACGTCCGGGTGCTGCAGGTTGTGCTCGAACCGCACGTCGCGCGTGGCCAGGGTCATCAGCGCCTGCTCGGCCTGGGCGGCGCTGGGCTTGTGGCCCTTGCCGTTCCAGTAGTCCAGCAGTTGCAGGTAACCGGCATTGGGCTGGACCTGCAGCGGATTGTTGTAGCGGATCTTCTTCAGCGGCCACCAGGCCCAGCCGATGCCCTCGCCTTCGGCCAGCGCCACGGTGCGGGTGAACCAGTCGTTGGAGTTCTCGCCGGTCTCGCCCAGCCACAGCGGCACCTGGTGCTGGTCGCGCAGCGCCAGCAGCTCGGCGATGCTGGCGCGGTCCGGCGCGTTCCAGTACTTGTGGAAGCTCAGCACCAGGTTGTCGTCCCACAACCCGGCATCCAGCACGCCCTTGTAGTTGTTGCCCCAGCAGTTGCCCTCGATCACCACGATATGGCGCGTATCCACCTCGCGGATGGCCGCGGTGGTGCGCTTGAGCAGCTCGCGCAGCGGCTGGTTGCCGGTCTCCTTGCAGCCACTGCGGTCCTGCCGGCTGGCAAAACCCCAATTGGGCTCGTTGATGATGTCGTAGGCGGCGATGGCCGGCTCGTCCTTGTAGCGCAGGGCAAGCTCCCGCCACAGGGCCACCATCTTGTCCTGGTGCGCCGGGTCCTCCCACAGGGACGGCTTGCCGGGGTCGCGGTCGGAAATGTTGATGTCGTTGCCCTGCCCGCCCGGTGCGGCATGCAGGTCCAGGATCAGGTACATCCCGTTGGCCTTGGCCCAGGCCAGCAGCTGGTCGGTGCGGCGGAAGCCCTCTTCCAGCCAGGTCTGCTGGCCTTTCACCGGCTCCTGGTCCACCGGCAGGGTGTACAGCGCGTAGTGCATAGGCAGGCGCACGGAGTTGAAACCCCAGGCGCCCATCGCGTCGAGGTCGGCCTTGGTGGTGTGGTTGTCGCGCCAGGCCTGGTAGAAGGCTTCGGCCTTGTCCTGCCCGATCAGCTTGGCGATGTTGCGGCGGATCACCTGCTGGGTGCCGAACCTGGGCAACTCCAGCATGTAGCCTTCCTGCAGCATCCAGCCGCCCAGGCCGACCCCGCGCAGGATCACCGGCCTGCCCGACTCGTCCACGATCTGCGTGCCCTGCGTGCGCAGGAAGCCCCCCTGCTGCGCCTGCACGGCGGACGCGGCGCACAGCAGCGCGAGGGTGGCGAGCAGGCGGCGTGCGCGCATCGGGCGAGATCCTTGTGGAGAGGTGAGGCAGGGTAAGCCGGATGCCCACCGCTGCCAGCGTGCGCCGCAACAGGCCGCGCCACACCGCCCGCAGGCCGCCCGCAACCGATGCAAAGCCGCCGGCGGTTCAGGCCTGGCCGGTCTCGGCCTTGGTCCAGCGCCCGTTGCGCTGGGCCACCACCTCAAAGCGCGCCCACTGCCGGAAGGCTTCCAGCGTGCATTGCCCCTGTTGGCCGGCTCCCTCTCCGGCAAGCACCCGATAGGACAGCATCGCCTGCGCCGCATCCTGCGCGGGGACCGACACCACCTCGCGCACGGCCCAGGCACGGCCCAGGCGGCCGTTGCTGTAGCAACGTCCCACCACGACCTGTCGGGGATGTACCACCACCCGCTCGGCGTGCTGCTTGGCCAGCTCCAGCAGCTCGGTCATCTGCTCCTCGGTGATGTCCACATAGGCGTTGAGCCGCTCCATCGCCGCGTGGAAGTCCTCCTGGGTCAGGTCGAACTGTCGCTGCGCCGGCGTCACCGGCTGCGCCGGGTGGGACAGGCGGTGCAGATGCGCCGGGTAGCGACGCCAGCGGAACAGCCCGTTGAACAGCACCGCCATGGCCAGGATGGCCACCACGTTCACCAGCACCGGCATCAGCAGGTAGTGGTAGCCCAGCGCGTGGACCTGCTGGCCGCCGATCACCGCCGATAGCGCCGTCGCCCCGCCGGGCGGGTGGATGCAGCGCGCGAAGGCCATGACCGCCACCGCCGCGCCCACGGCCAGGGCCGGCGCCAGCACATGCCCCGGCAGCAGTTTCTGCACGCTGACGCCGACGATGGCCGACAGCAGGTGCCCGCCGATCACCGGCCAGGGCTGGGACAACGCCCCCAAGGGCACCGCGAACAACAGCACCGCGCTGGCACCCATGGAGGCGACCATCACCAGCCCGCTAGCGGTGCCGTCAAAGCCCTGGGGAAACACCCAGGTGGTCAGGTGGTACACCGCCACGATGCCCAACGCCGCGCCCAGGCCGGAGAGCCACTTGTCGCTGGCGCGCGTGGTGCTGCGTTCGATGCCCAGCCACAGGCGCAAGGAACCGAAGAAGGTCTGGGTCATGTCGGTGATGTGCGGAAAAAGCGCGCTGGCCGCAGCCACGCATGCTAACAGGCGCCAGCGCCCGAGCCTTGCGGGAGGCGACCGCCACGGCAGGCGCCGAGCGCTCGCCGGCGCCACAAGCTTCCACGATGGGGTCGAAGATTGCGGTCACCGACGCATAGGAATCTCGCGCAAGCCTGGAAGCATCCCGCCAGAGCAGCGTCGAGCCGCGAAGGGGCTTGAGCGCGGACGCCTCCTTCGCGACTGATGGCCCGAGGCCACCTGGATCCGCTCCCACAGCCGCGCACAAAAGTCGGACACGAGCGGACTTTCGCCCGCAGCATCCCGATTTTGTGAGAGCCGACTCATCGGCGAAGAGGCCCCGTCGATAAACCCCCTTCGCGGCTGATGGCCCGAGGCCACCTAGAGCCACTCCTACAACTGTCCACGAAGGTCGGGAAGCGCATGGTTTTTCGCCTAGAGCACCTCTGCCATCGTGGGAGCCGATTCATCGGCGAAGAAGCTTTACCGGCAAAAGCCGCTCCGCGGCTGATGGCCTAAGGCCACATGAAGCCGCTCCCACACGGCAAGGTGCACCCGGCCAGATCCTGGCGAAGAGAACGCGTTCGAGCCCGAGGCTGGCTTGGGGCCCACACCAAAGTCCGCTGGCGTCACGGCGTGCTGTGGCGCAAGCTGTCATCCGGCGCGCCGGCAGCGCGCCAGCTGGAAGATCGCGTCAATCAATCCTCAGGGGGAGGCTCGATGCTGCACCGTCTTGCAATCGCCAGCGCACTGGCGCTGGCCTTTGGTGCCTGCGCGCCGGGCGCGCAGGCCCACAACGCCGGCGCGGATACGCCCGCACCGCATCGCTTCGTCCGGGTCAGCCTGCCAGCCGGTGCCGCGCCGACCTCCGGCAGGCTGCTGGTGTTCGCCACCGACCCCGCATCGGCGCGCGCCGCGTCCAGGGACGGGCAGGTCACGGCGGTGGACGGCAACCCGTCCGCGCCGCATTCGGTGTTCATCGCTGCGCAGGAGGTGCCGCATCTGGAAGGCGGCGCCAGCGTGGACATGGACCTGGACCAGATCGCCTTCCCCGCGCCGTTTTCCACCCTGGCCGACGGCGACTACCTGGTGCAGGCCGTGCTGGACGTGGATCACAGCTACAACTACACCGGCCGCAGCGGCGGCGACCTGGTCAGCGCGGTCGCGCCGGTGCCGCTAAAACAAGGCAGGGCGCTGCCGGCGCTGTCGCTGGCGCACACCGTGCCGCAGACCTCCGACCCGTGGGCGCTGTCGCCGCGCGTGCCCGAGGCGGCCTTGCCAGCGCTGCCGCAGGCCAAGGCGCACAGCTTCGATGCCTCGATGATCAGCCCGGCGCTCAGCGCGTTCTGGGGCCGCGACATCGCCCTGCGCGCACGCGTCCTGGTGCCGCCCGGCTACGACCCCAAGGCCGCCACACGCTACCCCACCGTCTACGTGACCCATGGCTTCACCGGCAACTACGACGCCTTCGCCGACAGCATCCTGACCACCTGGGACGCCATGGCGCGCCGGCAGACGCCGCCGATGATCTGGGTGTTCCTGGAAGAGGCCCTGCCCAGCGGCACCCACGAGTTCGTCGACTCGGTCAACAACGGTCCCTGGGGCACGGCGCTGACCGAGGAACTCATCCCGGCGCTGGAACGGCAGTACCGCATGGACGGCAAGGCCTCGGGGCGCCTGCTCACCGGGCACTCCTCCGGCGGCTGGGCCACGCTGTGGCTGCAGACGCGCTATCCCAAGCTGTTCGGCGGCACCTGGTCGACCTCGCCCGATCCCACCGATTTCCACGACTTCACCGGCGTGGACCTGTACGCGCCCGATGCCAACATGTATCGCCTGTCCGACGGCAGCGCCGCGCCAATGGCGCGCGAGGCGGGCAAGGTCGTGGCCACGGCCGAGGACCTGATCAAGATCGAGCGCGTGCTGGGGCCTTACGGCGGGCAGCTGTCCTCCTACGAATGGGTGTTCTCGCCGCGCGGGCCCGATGGCGCGGCGATGCCGCTGTTCGACCGCGACACCGGCCGGGTCGACCCCAAGGTCGCCGCTTACTGGACGGCGCACTACGACATCGCCGCACGCCTGGCCGCGCAATGGCCGCAGCTGGCGCCGGACCTGGAGGGCAAGATCCACGTCATCGTCGGCACCGCCGATACGTTCTACCTGGACGGTCCGGCCCACAAGCTCAAGGCGGTGCTCGATGGCCTGCACGCCAGGAGCCAGGTGCGCTTCCTGGAAGGCCGCACCCACTTCGACCTGGGCCGGCAGGGCGATGACGAGGATGCCCTGGTCAAGCAGATCGCCTGGGAGATGTACGCCGTGGCACGACCGGCGCATTAGATCCGGACGCATCGCCAAGGCGCAGGCAGCTGGCCTGCGTCACCGGCGCAGCCCGTCAACGAAACCTTGCGCAGCAGGCTGCGATGATGGGCCACTCTCCCAGCCGCAGGCCGCCCCATGTCCGACCGCATCCTCGTGTTCTACGGCTCCTATCGCAGCGACCGCATGGGCATCCGCCTGGCCGAGTACGCGGTGCGCACGCTCAACGCGCGCGGCGCGCAGGCCGAGCTGATCGACGCCAAGGCGGTGGACCTGCCGATGCTGGACCGCATGTACAAGGAATATCCCAAGGGCCAGGCGCCGGAGGCGATGGAGACGCTGGCCGAAAAGATCCGCACTGCCGACGGCTTCGTCTTCGTCACCGGCGAGTACAACTGGGGGCTGCAGCCCGGCCTGAAGAACCTCACCGACCATTTCCTGGAAGAGTGGTTCTGGCGGCCTGCCGGCATCGTGAGCTATTCGGCCGGCCGCCTGTCCGGGGCCCGCGCCAGCTTCGCCTGGTACGGCACGCTCTCGGAGATGGGCATGGTGGTGATCTCCAGCACCGTGACCGTGGGCCCCATCGGCAAGACCCTGGACGCCCAGGGCCAGCCCATCGAGGAGGCCGGCAAGTCGCTGGAGAAGAGCTTTGCCCGCTTCGCCGACGACCTGGCCTGGTGGACCGAAGCGGCGCGCACGCAGCGTGACAAGCGCAAGCCGCCCTACTGACCGGCATGTCCCCTGCGCGGGCGGTTTTGCGTGATCTGACAGGTCCTGCCTGCCGGAGTCCGTCATGCGCGCTGCCATGATCGCATCCCTGCTGCTGTCCGCCCTGCTGCTATTGCGCCCGTTGCCGACCTGCGCGGCCGAGCCGCGCATCATTCAACTCAGCGGCTCCGGCGCCAACATGCTGGCCCTGCGCGAGGACGGCACCGTGGTGGCCTGGGGCGAATTCAACGAGGGCCAGCTGGGGCCCAATCCGCAGCGTCATGGCAGCAGCCGGGAGGCGCGGCCGACGCTGATTCCGCTGCCGGCCCGCATCCGCGAGATCGCCGGCGGCGGCACCAACGGCTATGCGCTGACCGAGGACGGCCGCGTGCTGGCCTGGGGCGCGCAGGTGGGCCTGGGCGGTGGCCGCCCCGTGCCCTCCGCGGGGGTCACGGTCGTCCAGGTGCCGCTGCCGCCAGTGCGCCACCTCTACGCTCGGGAAAGCACTGCCATCGCCCTGCTTGAAGACGGCAGCCTGCGCGCCTGGGGCCAGCGCGGTGGCGGCAAGATCGGCGACGGCCTGGCGAACAAGCGCTGGGGCGAGGCCAGCCCGCCCGCGCTGACGCCGGTGCGCGTGCCCGGGGCCACCGACATCACCCAGGTCGCCATGGGCGCCTCGCACACCCTGGCCCTGCGCCGGGACGGCACGGTGCTGTCCTGGGGGGTCAATCGCTACGGCGAGCTGGGCCGACAGCCGGTGCAGGAGCCGCCGCTGGACCTGCCGGCGCCGGTCGAGGGGCTCAGCGACGTGACCACGGTCGCCGCCGGTGCCAATGTCTCGATGGCCGTCCGCCGCGACGGCACGCTGCTGGCCTGGGGCAGCCGTCGCTGCTACATGCTCGGCGATGGGCTGCAGGACGATCCGCCTGAGCGCTTCTCCGCCAGGCCGCTGCCCGTGGCCGGCGTGCGCGCGCCCAAGGCGGTGCAGTTGTCCGTGTGCAATGCCATCGCCTTGTTCGAGGACGGCAGCGCGATGGGCTGGGGCAACACCGACTGGGGCACCCTGGGCCTGGGCCAGAAGACCGGCTACGTCAAGCAGCCCAAGCGCCTGACCGTGCGCGATATCGCCCTGGTTTACTCGCTGGGCCACCGCGTCTACCTGATCAAGCGCGATGGCAGCAGCTGGTACGCCGGCCATGGCGGCAAGGACGAGTGGCAATCGCCAGTGCTCACCCAGGCCACCTTCACCCCGATCCCGCTGGCGCCGTAACACGCACGACGCGCCGGTTTCATGCGGCCTGAGCACGGGCGCCGATAGCCTCTGCGCTCCACCCTTATCCAGGAGACATCGCAATGGGCCTCTTCTCCAGCATCGTGGACAAGATCTTTGGCCATGCCAAGGCCGCCACACCGGCCACACCGGCCGCGCCGGCCGCGCCGGCCAAACCCGCGCCGATCTTCATCGACGGCAGCGCGCAGACCGCCGATGTCGCCCCGCCCGCCCCGCCCTCGCCCACGCCGGCGGCAGCCGAGCCAGTGGATGTGGCGGCCGTGCTGACCGAACTGGCCGCACAGAAGGGCGGCAAGAGCGACTGGCAGCATTCCATCGTGGATCTGCTCAAGCTGCTGGACCTGGATTCCAGCCTGGATGCGCGCAAGGAACTGGCCACCGAGCTGGGCGTGCAGGCCGGCGCGCACGGCAGCGCCGAGCAGAACATCGCCCTGCACAAGGCCGTGATGAAGAAGCTGGCCGAGAACGGCGGCAAGGTGCCGGACGAGCTCAAGGACTGAGCACCACGGCGGGCCGTCGTGGCCCGCCAGCACCCGCAGCGCGCGGGGCGGCGTCCTGGCCGTTCCCGCGCCTGGCAGCAATGGGCAAGCATCGGGCAGGAACGGCCAAGGCGCTGACGGCAGGGCGCGGCATCATCGACCGCATCGTTCTTCGTTATGGAGCTTCACGATGCGCACGCCTTTCCTGGCCGCACGTTGCCTGTTGATCGCGACATTGATGCTCGGCCTTCCCAGCGCCGCCCTGGCCCAGGCGCAAGACAGCCCTGCGCGCAACGCCGCCGTGGTCAGCACCGCGTTCGAGCAGTGGCGCGCTGGCCAGGGCAGTGTGTTCGATCTGCTGGACGCCGACGTGGTGTGGACCGTGGCCGGCGTGAGCAGCGTGTCGGGCACCTATCGTGGCCGGCAGGCGTTCCTGCAGGAGGCCGTCGCGCCGATCACGCGCAAGCTGCGCACGCCCATCACGCCAACGCTGCGGCAGATCGTGGCCCAGGGCGATGAAGTCGTGGTCTTCTGGGAAGGTCAGGCCACCGCGCTGGATGGCAGGCCGTACCGAAACCACTACGCCTGGCAGCTGACACTGGCACAAGGAAAAATCATCCGTGCTGTGGCCTACCTGGATACCGCGGCACTGGAAGCGCTGATGAAGTGATCGCTGGTGGCGCTCTAGCCTATCCACGCCCGATGCAAACAAGCCAAGAGCGCGTGGGAGCTTCGCTTGGTCTGCATCGCGCCGGTCCCGCTTGCCCGCTCACTCCTCTTCGCTCACTCCTCGCCCGCACGCAGCCAGCGCGCGCGCACGCCCCAAGCCACCGCCATGACCGCCAGGAACGCACCATAGGCCAGCGCCGTGGCCAGGATCTGGCGCCACATCGCCCCAGCCTGATCGGCCCCCAGGGCGAACCCCCAGCGCATGGCCATCCCGGAAGCCAGTACGGCCACCACAATCGCTGCCACATCGAAGCCGCGCTTACCCGGCCGCCCGCGCGCCGCACGCGGGGTGATCCAGAACATCCACAGCAGGATGGCGTACCACGGCAGGAACAACACCAGCGCTAGGTTCTGTTGCCACAACTCGGTCATCTCAAGCTTCCATGCGTGTCTCGTGCACGCGGTTGGCCCTATCCAACGGTCCTGGCCCGCAAAGCACAAGCGGCCCCGCAGCAATTGCCTCATGCAGCGGCATGACCACCTTTGAGCAAATGCGTGGATGCAGCGAATGCTAAGCCCATGTGTGCCCCGGGCAAGGTACGCGCTCACGAGCTTGTGAGCCTGCAGCTTGCAGCCTATGCGCAGGGTCGATGCAGACCCCACATTCCCCAAGACAACCGGAGGACGCACGCATGAGCACTGCCAGCAAGACGGCCCACAGCCTGAACGACCTGATCCAGATCGCCCGCGACGGCCAGGATTTCTACACCGACGCCGCGCCCAAGGTGAAGGACGCGGAACTGGCGCAGTTGTTCAACAAGATCGCCGCGACCAAGCAGAACATCGTCGACCAGCTCAGCCGCGTGGTGGCCGCCAATGGCAAGGAGCCGGCCCAGCACGGCACCTTGGTCGGCTCCCTGCAGGAGTTCTACGGCAAGACGCGCGCCGCCCTGGGTGACACCCAATACGGCTATGTCGCCGAGCTGGAGGAGTCCGAGGACCGCCTGCTGAAGGCGTTCCGCGAGACCGTGGCCGATGCCGACACTACGCCCGAAGCCCGACGCGCCATCGAGACCCTGATGCCGGACGTGGTGCAGACCCACGGCATCATGCGCGACCGCAAGCTGGCGATGAAGCGCGCCGCCTGATCCGACACACGCGCGTAAGGAAAGGCCGCCCACTGGGCGGCCTTTTCATTTACAGACGATGATGCACGCCGGGCAACGCCGACACATGCCGTGCTTATCGCATGCCACCGGCACGGTACTCGGCAACGACCTCCTCGACCGCAGGATTGGCGCGCGCTCGCGACCGGACGAAGACCACCGGGATTCCCCCCTGCATGACCGCCGCGACACGATCGGCTTCCTCCCGGGAGGCGAGATGGCTGAAGCTGGCTTCCTGGGAGTGCTGGTAGGGAATGCCGGCCTTGTCCAGATGACGTGCGAGCGCGTCGGCACGCTGAGCTGCGGCGGAGGGACAGTCGGCCGGCGCGAAGATCACCACCCTGTCGCCGGGAAGTCCATCCGGCAAAGGCATCTGCACGAATCCGCGCGCGCCACCTGCCTGACCCGTGCGTGGCAATGAAGCGGACGCCAGCACCCTCGGCTCGGCCTCCTTGAGGTAGGCCCTTGCAGCCAGCAAAGCCACCGCGGCGAGCAACCCCAGAAAACCGACTTTGACCAGATTCATCGTGCATCTTCCTTGAACGACCCGACGCGAAGCTTAAGGCATCAGGCTGTCGACGGCAGTTGCCTGTCATGACACACCCGCTCCCGCACGGCGGCAGCGCCTCCCGTTGCCCGCGCCACGGTGGACAAGCTCCACATCGTCCACCCACGTAGGGTGGATGACGCTTTTCCATCCACCATCGCCATGCATCAGACACGTCGCCATCACGGCATCTGCGCCTAACCCACGCCGACGACGCGGTGGACAAGCTTCGCGTTGTCCACCCGACGTAGGGTGGATGACGCTCCTCCATCCACCATCGCCATGCATCAGACACGTCGCCATAGCGGCATCTGCGCCTAACCCACGCCGGCGACGCGGTGGACAAGCTTCGCGTTGTCCACCCGACGTAGGGTGGATGACGCTCCTCCATCCACCATCGCCATGCATCAGACACGTCGCCGTAGCGGCATCTGCGCCTAACCCACGCCGACGCCGCGGTGGACAAGCTTCGCGTTGTCCACCCTACGAGGGTGGATGCCGCTCTTCCATCCACCATCACCATGCATCAGACATCGCTCGGCAACAGGCAACGCGACCCTGGCGGCATGCCACCCTCAACCGTCGCCATCGCACGCTGGCGATGAGGCGCGCCACCAGATCGCGCACTGCTTCCACCTGTGTCGATTCGCGGCGCTCCTCGGGCGGTCGCTTGCAAGGCCGAGCCATGGAACCTGCGCCGTCACGCGCGGAGGGGATTCCGAAGAACCAGCCACCGCCATGTCCCCTGTGGCCGCGTTTCATCGTGATCGTCAGGCGTCTTTCCCGTCATGGTGTCCCGTCCGATGAAACGCACGCGCTCGCTTGCCCTGCTGCTCTTGGCTGCGCCCGTCCTGGCACAGGACGCCAACCCTGGCTTGATGGAGCTGCGCAGCCGTGTCACCGGCTACGCGTCCCAGCTGCCGCCCAAGGGCAATACGCCCAATGCGGCGCAGGCCAAAGGCAATCCCAACTTCACGCCTGCGCGGCTGGAGATGATGCGGCGATTCGCCGACTGGATCCGCGCGAGCTATCCCGAGCCGGTGGGCGCGGTGGTCGAGCCCTGGTTCTCGATCTACCCGGAGAAGGCCAACCCCCGCTTCTACATGCCGGTCAGCTGGACCACCAGCCTGCGCTACTGGACACCCGCCTACGCCGATGCCAGCCACAGCCTGTCCAGGCTCAAGCGTGCCCAGCCGGCCGCGTCCCAGGACATCAGCATCGCCGCCAACACCATTCCCGGCATGGAAGGACTGGGGTGGTTCGACACGCCCACCGCGCTCTACGTGACCATGGCGGTCGACACCGCCGGCAATCCCGTCGACGCGGACGCGGCCCGGTTCAACGCGGCCAGGGCCGAAGTCCAGCGCATCGCCGGCGGACGCCTGACCTATGTCGCCGGGGCCTACGTGCACGTGATGCTGGGCGTCGACCGTATCCCCGTGACCCCGCTCACCCGCGGGCAAGCCCTGGACGTGGCAGAAGCCGGCTGTCGGCGCGCGCATGAAAAGGGCGACAACACCGATGCGCAGCTGCAGGCGCAGCTGGGCGTCATTGCGCGTACCCGTGCAAAGTATCGCGGCAGCCTCGACGCGCCGGCTTCTCTCAACGCCCCGCAGTTCGGCCTCGACGTGTTCAGCGGCACCGGCGATGCCGACTACGATCCGTTCGGCCCCGGGCACAAGGGGGCGCGCTGGCCGGTCTACACGATCGCTCCGGAGGTCTACGCGGCCACGCGCAGTGCCAAACCGCAGTGGATCACGATCAGTTTCCCTGTGGGTACCGCCGATGCCGTCAGCGCCAACGCGCTGAGCGCACCATCGGCCAGGGCCATCTGGAAGGCGATGACCACGCGCTTCAATTTCGACGACGTGGACAATCTGGTGTTCCACCCCGAACGCATGCAGGGGCGGGGCTACACACCGCGGCCAGCCGAGTGAGGACCACCGCCGGCATTGAGATTGCGCATGCCGACGCCGCGCGGTGGCGGACTCAGGGCAACAGCTCAGCGCGCAGGCCCTGGCTCAGCAGCTCATCGTCCGCATCCAGATACCAGCCCTCCGGGCCGGACGCGGTGGCTTCCACGTACAACCCAGTGCCGTCCTGCTTCGGTGGGCGCTGGATCTTGACGATGGACACGCCATGCCGGCTGTCGCCCAGCGACAACAGCACGCGCTGCACCGCGGCGGCCAGCTCGGCCGAGGACATCTGCTCGTCCACGGGACGCAAGGCGAGGCGGTAAGTGAAGCGAGGGCGTGGAGCGGGCATGGCGGAGGGCGGTGATGCGGGGCGTGGAAGAGTAACGCGTTGGGGCGTGACGCTGAGGAGTGAGGGGTGGGGCGTGGAATTTGAGGAGTGAGGGGTAGGGCGAGGAGTGAGGAGTGAGCAAAAGCGCAGAGTCGGTAGAGATGGTGAGGAATGAGCGGGCAGCGCGCAGGCGACAATCGCAAGGAGCAGTGGAAAGAGAGCAGCAGAAAGAAACGAGCCGCGATGCTCTGGGAGCAGGTCGCCGCCTTCGCTCACTCCTCACTTCTCTCCGCTCACTCCTCAACTGCCTCCGCTCACTCCTGGCCCGCGTACTCCAGGCTGCGATGCAGCGCGCGGGCGGCCTCGGCCTCGGCTTCCTCGTCGAAGTACACGGCCATCTGCACATGGCTGCCGGCCGCGAAGGCATAGCCGTAGTAGCCGGGCAGGCGCCCGTCATCGGTATCCTCGTCCGGCTCCTCGGCCAAGCGATAGGCGTAGTACACGGTCTGGCCCTGTGCATGCTGCTCGATGTCCGTCGCTTCCGGGGACATGTGCTGTTTCAGGTCCTCCACGCGCGATTCGATGCTGGCGTTCTCATCGTTGAGCCAGATGGTCATCCACACCGTCAGGCCCGGGCGCCACAGCACCAGGTCGCCATCCTCGATGCGACGGTTGAACGGCGCGGCCAGGGTGATGGCCCAGTCCGGGGTGAGCTGGTGGCGGCCTTCGACCACGGGGAAATCGGGATGCAGGGACATGCGGTGGATCCTTCTGGCGTTCTGGAAGCCGGCGCGGCGGGTAAGGCCCGCATCCGGCGCCCTATTCTGAGCGTTGCGACCAGGGCGCGCGACCCGGACCGCCGCCACGCCCCTGTATCCTGCTGTCTTTCATCGCGCGTCCCCGTCGCGCGCGTTCCCGTCGCGCATGAGCGCATCGTCGGCGCCGTCCTGTCCGGCCTGCCGCATCCGCAGCGGGAGCGCGTCCGCCCGTCGCTGCCGGAGTCCGCCCCATGCCCCGCCCCAGAACCACGCTGCGCCAGCTGAGCTACTTCGTCGCGCTGGCCGAGTCCGGCAGCTTCACCCGCGCGGCCGAACGCATGGGCGTGTCCCAGCCCTCGCTGTCCCAGCAGATCCGCGCCCTGGAGCAGATCCTGGAAGCCCCGCTGTTCGAACGCGGCGGCCCGGCCATCCCCACGCCGCTGGGCCGTGAATTGCTGGAACGGGCCCGCCGCATCCTGCTGGACGTGGCCGACCTGGAAGAAGTCCGCCACGGCGCCGGCGACACCCTCACCGGCACCATCCGCCTGGGCGTCTCGCCCACCCTGGGCGCCTACCTGATGCCCGGCCTGGTGGCGCGCCTGCACCGCGAACATCCCGCCCTGCGCGTGCACGTGCGCGAAGGCCTGCCCCCGGTGCTGGCCTCGGGCCTGGCCAGCGGCGTGCACGACGTGGTGCTGGCGCAGCTGCCGGTGCAGGGGCGCAGCTTCCACAGCGAGCGGCTGTTCCGCGAGCCCCTGCACGTGGCCATGGCCGCCGATCACCCCCTGCGCAGCAAGCAGGTCATCACACCGGCGGACCTGCGCGGGGCGCAGCTGCTCACGCTGATGCCCGAGTACCGGCTGGCCGAGCAGATCGCGGCCATCTCCCACGAGGTCGGCGCCACCGTGCTGCGCGATTACGAAGGCACCAGCCTGGACGCCATCCGCCAGATGGCCGGCATGGGCATGGGGCTGGCGCTGCTTCCTGACCTGTATGTCAGGCAGGAGGTGCGCGAGGGCGACGACGTGGTGGTGCGACCGGTCAAGGGTGCCCGCTACTACCGCGATATCGGCCTGCTGTGGCGCCAGGGCGCCGGGCGGGCGCCGGCCTTCAAGCTGATCGCCCGCCTGCTGAAGGACGTGGCAGCATAGGAAAATGTAATCAAAAACATAAGGGCGCATGTCTTGCGCCGATCCGCCACGCAGGCACAATTTGCTGCACTGCACACTGGGATGCTTGAGATGGCGCAAGAGCGGATCGGATGGAAGGAGGCCCTGGGCTGGCTGAAGGAAATCATCGGCCCGGACACGCCTTACCTGCGCCTGGTGATGGTCTACGGCGTGGCCATCAGCCTGCTCTCGCTGGCCACGCCGATCTCGGTGCAGCTGCTGATCAACAGCGTCGCCAACACCGCCCTGCCCGCGCCGCTGTGGACCCTGTCAGGCCTGCTGCTGGGCCTGCTGCTGCTGGTGGCCGGCCTGAGCGCCATGCGCTTCTGGGTGATGGCGCTGTTCGAACGGCGCCTGTTCGCGCGCGTGGTGGCGGACATGACCACCCGCGTGGTCAACGCGCAGAACCCGTTCTTCTCCGACCAGGGCCGTACCGACCTGTTCAACCGCTTCTTCGACCTGGTGGTGGTGCAGAAGGCGGTGCCCAGCCTGGTGATCGGCGCCTTCACCATCTTGCTGCAGTCGGCGGTCGGGCTGGCCGTGACCAGCTTCTACCACCCCTTCTTCCTGGCCTTCAACGCGCTGCTGATGCTGGTGATCCTGGGCATCTGGGCGATCTGGTCGCGCGGCTCGATCCGCGCCGCGGTCGCGCTGAGCCATGCCAAGCACGATGCGGCCCGCTGGCTGGAAAGCATCGGCGGCTCCAACGGCTTCTACAAATCCAGCCGCTATTTCAGCTTTGCGATGCGCCGCTCCGAGACGGTCACCGCGGCCTACGTGGACAAGCACCAGCGCTACTTCCGCTACACCTTCAAGCAGACCATCGGCTTCCTGCTGCTCTACGCCCTGGCCAGCGCCGCGCTGCTGGCGCTGGGCGGCAACCTGATCCTGCGCAACGAGCTCTCCATCGGCCAGCTGGTGGCGGCCGAGCTGATCCTCAGTGCGGTGTTCTACGGCATCTCGCGGCTGGGCTGGTACCTGGACACGCTGTACGACCTGGTCGCCAGCGCCGAGGAGCTTTCGCTGCTGTACGCGATCCCGCAGGAGCGCGTGATCACCGCCCCGGGCTGCGCACCGGAGAACAGCGCCCTGCGCCTGGACAGCGTGGTGGTGGAACAGGCGCGTTTCGATTTCGAACTCGCCCCCGGCGAGCAGCTGGTGGTCTGCACCGCCGATGGCGCCGAGCAGCCGCTGGCGATGCTGCTCAAGCGCCACGTGGTGCCCGACCGCGGGCTGGTGATGGTGGGCGGTGCGGACATGGCCGCCTTCGACATGCCCCTGCTGCGCTCGCAGGTCATCGTGCTCAACCGCCCGACCATCGGCGAGATGACCATTCGCGAATACCTGGGTATGGCCTCGCCCGAGGTCAGCTCCAGCGCCATGCTCGACGCGCTGACCCGCGTCGGCTTGCGCGGTCGCCTGGCCTCGCTGCCGCAAGGGCTGGACACGCGCCTGGCCACCTCCGGCGCGCCCCTGGCCATCAACGAGGTGATGGCCCTGAAGCTGGCCAACGCCCTGCTGGTGCGCCCGCGCGTGCTGATGCTGGCGCAGATCTACGACCTGCTGCCGACCGCGCGCCTGGTCGACGTGCTGGGGCAGCTGAAAGAGGCCGGCACCACCACCTTGCTGTGCACCGGTCGCCCCGAGGACATCAGCCTTGACGGGTGGATGTTCATCACCCCCACCCGGCAGGAGCGCCTGCCCCACCGCGCGGCCCTGGTCGCCGCCACGCAGCAGCAGGAGACCGGCCATGCCGAACGCGGCTGATCAATCGCGCTACTTCAAGACGCTGGCGGCCATGCGCGTGCCCAGCACGGCCTCGGCCGTGGGCTGGATCCTGGTGCTGGTGGTGCTGCTGACCATCGCCATCCTGGCCTTCGTGCCCTGGGTGCAGACCGCCCATGGCGGCGGGCAGGTGGTGGCCACCGATCCGGGCGACCGCCAGCAGCAGGTCACCTCGCTGGTCCAGGGCCGGGTGGAACACTGGTACGTGCACGATGGCCAGCGGGTCTCGCGCGGCGACCCGATCGCGCGCGTGGCCGACCTGGACCCCGAGCTGCTGGAGCGTCTGGCCAGCGAGCGCGCCCTGACCGTGGCCGGCATCGCCGCCATCCAGCAGGCCCGCAGCGTGGCCGCCATCGACGTGGAGCGCACCCGCCAGCTGATGCTGGAAGGCCTGGCCGGCCGCCGTGACTACGAGCTGACCCAGATCAAGGTGGCCGATGCCGATGCCAAGCTGACCGAGGCGCAGGCCAAGCTGACGCGCATCGATATCCAGTTGCGCCGGCAGTCGGCGCAGACCGTGCGCGCCCCGCGCGATGGCCGCGTGCAGCAGCTCAATGCCACCAGCGACAGCGCCCTGGTCTCGGCCGGCACGGTGCTGGCGGTGATCGCCCCGGAGCAGGTCGAGCGCACCGTGGAGCTGTACATCGCCGGCCGCGACGTGCCGCTGGTCCGGCCTGGCCGGCCGGTGCGGCTGGAGTTCGAAGGCTGGCCGGCCATCCAGTTCAGCGGCTGGCCCTCCGTCGCCCAGGGCATGTTCGATGGCCGGGTGCGCATGGTCGACCCCAACGCGCTGCCCAGCGGCCTATTCCGGGTGCTGGTCGAGCCCATGCCCGGCAAGCCGGCCTGGCCCGGGCTGGATTTCGCCCGCCCCGGCGCCAAGGTCCGCGGCTGGATCCAGGGCGAGACCGTGCTGGTCGGCTATGAGCTGTGGCGCCAGTTGAACGGCTTTCCGCTGGAGTTCGGGCGCTCGCCGTATGCCCCTGCCAGCGAGTCCGGCAAGAGCGACAAGGGCGGCAAGGCGGCCAAGGACGACAAGGACGAAGGGAGCGGCGAGAAATGAGCCTGCGCCTGGCCCTGCTGCTGGCCCTGGGCGCGCCGCTGCCGCTACTGGCCCAGGTCTCGCCCGCAATGTCGCCCCCGGCCGTTCAGGCCGATCCGCAGGCCGCGCCGCTGACCCTGGACGAAGTCCTGCGCGCCTCAGCCGACTCGGCCCCGCAGATCGTCGAGGCGTTGGCTAAGGTGCGCCAGGCCGAAGGCAAGGGGCTGTCGGCCGATGGCGCCTTCGACATGGTCTTCAACGTCGATGGCCGTTCGCGCGTGGAGGGCTACTACGACGGCGACTACGTGGAGAGCCGCGCCACCCAGCCGCTGACCAACAACGGCGGCTACGTCTATGGCGGCTATCGCATCTCCGATGGCCGCTTCCCGATCTACGAGGACCAGTCCTACACCGACCGCGCCGGCGAGGTGAAGGTCGGCGCGCTGTTCTCGTTGCTGCGCGATCGGGTGATCGACGAGCGCCGCACCAAGCGCAACGTCGCCAGCATGGACATCGATATCGCCCGCTACGAGGCGCAGATGGTCGCCGTGGGCGTGCAGCGCCGCGCCACCCTGGCCTACCAGTCCTGGGTCGCCGCCGGCCTGAAGCTGCGCGCCTACCGCGAACTGTTGCAGCTGTCCGAGCAGCGCCGCGCGGCCCTGGGCCGGCTGGTGCAGCTGGGTGCGCGCCCGTCCATCCTGCTGACCGAGAACGATCAGAACCTGGTCAAGCGCCGCGCCCTGGTGGTCAGCGCCGAGCAGGAATTCGCCCGCGCCGCCAACACCTTGTCGCTGTACCTGCGCGATGCCGATGGCGCCCCGGTGACGGTCTCGGCCGAGCGCCTGCCGGCCACCACCGACGCCCTTCACAGCCTCGCCGGCGTGACCCGCATCGCCGCGCCAGTGGAACGCCCGGACTACCGCGCCCTGCTGGCCAAGATCGACCAGGCCACCGCGCAGCTGATGCTGGCCCGCAACGACCTGGCCCCGCGCCTGGACCTGCGCATGGAAGTGAGCAAGGACCTGGGGCCGGTGGGCGAGGGTGGCCCCAGTCGCTCGCCGCTGGATGCCTCCATCGGCTTCCGCTTCAGCGTGCCGCTGCAGAACCGCGCGGTGAAGGGCCGCCTGGCGCAGGCACGCGCCGAACTGGAAGCCCTGGACCAGCGCAGCCGCTACCTGCGCGACCAGATCGCGGTGGAAGTCGAATCGCTGGTGATCAGCGTCGGCGCCAGCGAGCGCCTGGCCACCATCGCCGAAGAGGAGTACAGCCTGGCCGAGCGCCTGGCCGCGGCCGAACGTCGGCGCTTCGAACTGGGCTCGGGCGACTTCTTCCTGGTCAACCAGCGCGAGGAAACCGCCAACGATGCCCGGGTGCGTCTGATCGACGCCCAGGCCCGCATCGCCTCGGCCCGCGCCGAACTGGCCGCCGCCACCGCCGACCGCCAGGCGCTGCGTTTGCCGGAATGAGGGCGCGCACGTGCGGCAAACCACGCCCATCGCGCTCGCGCAGCAGTGGATCTGGTGGAAGCGGCTCGTGTGAGAGCGGCCTTTGTGGGAGCGGCTCCGGGTGGCCTAGGGCCATCAGCCGCGAAGGGGCTCTACCGGGAAGGCCTCTTCGCGGCTGAAGCCGCTCCCCAAAAAAAATTGCCGCCACATTACCGAGGGTCGTCCTTGGCCAAGCGCAGCGACCCTTATGCTCCAGGCGATCCATGATCTCGACAGATCACCTCAAGCACAGGCCCGGGCTCGGCTGCGCCTTAGTTCGACCCTTTGCCTTCCTGCAACTTCGCCGCCGCTTCCACGTACTTGGCCGCCTTGGGGTTGCCGCTGTTCCAGCGCGGTGCCTTGGGGTCGTTGGCGATCATCGACACCGCCAGCGCCACGGTGCGGTCGATGGCGGCCATGTTGGCGTAGTCAATCTTGTCCCAGGTGTCGGCCGCGCCGTGGTAGTCGGGGAACGCGTACGCCACGCTGATGGTGTGGGCCGGCACGCCCAGGTCGGCCAGGGCCTGGTTGTCGCTGAAGGCGAAGTAGCGGTCGCTGTTGACCGGGTGCTTGGTCATGCCGATGCCGGTGGCCTGGCCGGCTTTGCGCAGCACATCGCCCACCTCCGAATAATCCGCGCCGGTGATGGCGGCCGCCAAAACCTGAGGCCCCTCGCTGTCGTCGGTGCGGCCGACCTGCTCCAGGTTGATGTTGGCCACGGTGTCGGCCACCGGCACCAGCGGATGCGCGCCGTAGTAGCGCGAGCCCACCAGGCCGTGCTCCTCACCGAACACGGTCATGAACACGATGCTGCGCTTGGGCCGGGTCTTTTGCGCGGCGAACGCGCGGGCCAGCTCGATCACCGAGACCGTGCCGCTGCCGTCGTCGTTGGCGCCATTGAAGATGGGGTCCTCGCCCTCGCCCTTCTTGATGCCCAGGTGGTCGTAGTGCGCGGTGACCAGCACGTAGGTCTTGCTGAGCTGCGGGTCAGAGCCGCGCAGCACGCCCACCACGTTGCGCACGGTCAGCGGGGCGGGCGCATCGGCGTACTGGGCGCGCTCCTTCTCCGGGGCGATCTTGCGCCAGTCCGCGGTCTGTAAATAGCCGTCATCGCCCAGGGGCTCCAGCCCGGCGGCGCGGAACTGCGAAGCGATGTACTCGGCCGCGATATCCAGCCCGCGCGAAGGCGTCCCGCGCCCTTCCAGCGCGTCGGAGGCCAGGAAGGACAGATCCCTGCGCATGCTGTCGGCGGAAACGCTGGACAGCAGGCTTGCCTGCTGCGCCGGCAGCTTCGGCTCGGCCGCCTGCGCGGTGGATGCGGCCAGCGCGACGGCCAGCAATGCGATGCTGAAAGGCTTGAGCACGGTGGAACTCCCCGGTTGAACGTGGCGCAGTCTAGCCCGGCGGCGGGCGCACCGGCGCGGGCAGGCGCTTGAATAGCGCCCCGCCGCGCAGCACCGCGCGTCACGCCGCAATGCCGCAGGGGTAGCGGACGCGCCCCTGGAGCAACCGGACTCCCCTGCCCCTGTTGCGCTCAGGCTTCGACCTTGGCCACGCCCAGGATCATCGCCGCGAACGTCGCGGTGGCCTCGGCCCGACTCCAGCGCCCCCGGACCGCCGCACCGGCAAGCGCCTCGCCCGCGCCCACCAGGCCCACGCAGCGGCGGCGCAGCGCCTGGGTTGGCCGGCCCACGAATGGCGCCAGGATGGCCACGAACATCTCCACGCACTGGTCCAGCAGCTCCTGGAACACCGCCGCCTTCTCCTGGCTGCCGGCGAGCGCCGCACCGACGGCATGGAACTCGCCGGTGTTGTCCGCCGCGCACTCGATGTAAGCGTGCGCCAGCAGCTGCGCCGTTTCCTCAAGGCTGCGCGTGGTGGATGACATCGCCTCGCGGAACGCGTTCACGCGCTCGGTGTCGATCCAGCGGTAGAGCGCGATCAACAAGGCCGAGCGGGTCGGGAAGTGGTCGTAGACCACCGGCTTGGAAACGCCCGCGCGCTCGGCCAGGTAGGCCAGCGTCAGCTTGTCCGCGTCTTCCTCGCGCACCACGGCCTGGGCAGTGCGCAACAGTTGCCGGTACCGCTCGTCCTTGGATAGCCGGCGCGGGGTCGGGGGCGGCGGGGGCGGACGTCTGGACGGCAAGCGGGAATCTCCAAACCACTCAAGCTACGAATGGTAGCTTTTCTGGCGCGCAGCTGCTAGCTTACCTACCAATCGTAGGTTGACTATGTTTGGAGGAGGCGACATGAACTCGAATCCCGTCCTGCTGATGGGTGGTTCTGGTGCGATCGGGCACCAGACCGTGCGCGCGATGCGCAAGATTCATCCGGACGTTCCGTTTCTGATCGGCGGACGCGACCTGGGCAAGGCCCGCAAGGCCGCCGCGGAGATGGGCGGGGCCGAAGGTGTCGCGCTGGACCTGAAAGCGCCCGACCTGGGACTGGGTGAGCGCCCGGTCAGCGCCGTGGTGGTGCTGTATATGGATCATTCGCTGGCCGGCCTGCGTTTTGCCCAGGCGCGCGGCATCGCCCACCTGAGCATCTCCTCCGGCGTGTTTGAGATTGCACCGGAGATCGCCGCGGTCATGCACCGGCCTGGCGCGGCCCCGGTGGTGCTCGGCTACGAGTGGCTGGTCGGGGCCACCACGGTGCCCACGCTGGAACTGGCAAAGGCCTTCGCGCGGGTGGACAGCATCCGCATCGGTGCACTGGTGGATGAGCAGGATGCCGGCGGCCCCGCGGTCGCGGCCGATTTCGAGCATCTGAACAAGCTGATGCCGCAGGCGCTCAGCCGCCGGGATGGCGCTTTCTTCTGGCGCGAGGGCGATGAGGCCAAGCGCGTGTTTCAGGCCATCGACGGGAGCGAGGTGGAGGCCACGGGCTTTTCCTCGATCGACGTGGTCGGCCTGGCCGCGGCCACCGGCGCGGAAGATGTGCAGTTCGACCTCGCCATGGGCGTCAGTTCGAGCCGGCGCGCGGGAGGTGCGTTCTCCACCGAGATCGTCATCGAGCTCGCCGGGCAGGATCATGCGGGGAATGCCATCCGTACCCGTCACGCGGTCATGCATCCCGGCGGCGCCGCCGAGCTGACCGGGATGAGCATCGCCCTGCTGATCGAACGCCTGACCGGTTTGGATGGCGAGCCCCCGACCGCGCCGGGGCTGTACTTCCCTTATCAGCTGCTGGATGCCGGCCGCTATCTTTCCCGGCTGGAGCACGATGGCGGGATGGTGATCGCCCTCGAGCCCTAGCGGGGCGAATCGGCCCGCTCACCGGGCGCGCGAGCGGACGTCGGCCAGCGCCGACGGCGCCAACGCGCGGGGGCCGATTCCATCCCACAGACCTAACGTTGCCCCCGGATGACCATGAAGATCCGATGCCGACTCACCAGCATCGGATCCCGTGCAGCACGGTTGATCGAGTGAGCAGCCTCTGGCTCGCGCGCGGCTTTTTCCTGGTCTTGCCGCAGCGGCCGCCTCGGTGGACAAGCTTCGCGTTGTCCACCCTACCGTAGGGTGGATGGCGCTCTTCCATCCACCACCGCCGCCAACCGAACAACCCAGGCGTGACACCCCAGCCTTCCAAACACCAAGCCCCACGCATGCACGCCCACCTTGTGCCCTCGCCACAACGGGCCGCCTTGGTGGACAAGCTTCACGTTGTCCACCCTACCGTAGGGTGGATGGCGCTCTTCCATCCACCACCGCCGCCAACGGAAACGCAGGCGTGACACCCCAGCCTTCCAAGCGCATAGCCGCGTCCGGCGACGCTACTCTGCCTTGCCACAACGGGCGCCTCGGTGGACAAGCTCCGCGTTGTCCACCCTACCGTAGGGTGGATGGCGCTCTTCCATCCACCACTGCCGTGTAACCGTCAACCCGCGCTCGGCGGCATGCCAGCCTCAGGCGCCGCGGACATGTGGGAAAGCCGTCCACGTGCGTGCTTCCGCGTCCCCAAAGATGGCCCGACCGCCAGATGCGGCGTCTGCGGTAGCCCCGATCAATCGACATTGGCTTCCATATCCGCACCCCGCCCAGCGCCTACGTAACCCATGCCGGGGCAGACAGGCGCCGAACTCCGCATTGAGGTTGCTGAGCCGTTTTTGAACGGTCGCCAGGAGCACTGCAGAGCGTCTTGAAAACCACAAAGGCGGACCTACTGACAGGCCCGGACGGAATGGCCGTCCCTTGCCAATTGGAGACCTTGCCATGAATGAGATGGTTCGTTATCCCCAGTGGCCCGCCCAGGGTTCGACGAAGGATCCGGTCAAGCAGATCATCGACCGGCTGTTCGAGGGGAGTCTGTTGCAGAGCTCGACCGATGAATCCTCGGTCGTCACCAGTCAGTGGGTCCCGCGCGTGGACATCAAGGAAGAGGCTGACCGCTTCCTGCTGTTCGCCGACATCCCCGGCGTGGATCCGAAGGACATCGAAGTCCAGATGGACAAGGGCCTGCTGACCATCAAGGGCGAGCGCCGCGTGGAAAAGGTGGACGAAAGCGAACGCTACTCGCGCGTTGAGCGTCGCCATGGGGTCTTCCACCGCCGCTTCGCGCTGCCCGACAGCGCCGATCCGGATGGCATCACCGCCTCCGGCCACAACGGCGTGCTGACCATCAGCATCCCCAAGCGCCCCGAGTCCACGCCCCGGCGCATCCAGGTCGGCGCTACGCTGAACTCCTGACCTGGCCGGAGCGCGCCCGTGGACAGGAGCGTGGAAGAGGCCGTGTGCAGCCTGCAGGCGCAGCTGCACGTGCAAGGCCTGGTGCTTCGCGCGTTGGCGACGACCCACCCGGATCCGGCATCGTTGCTCGCAGCCTGGCGTCACAGCCTGGCCGAGGCCGAAGCCGGACCGGCCGCGGGCCCCGCCCACGGCAGCGCCTACCTGGGCGAGCTATGCCGGGCCCAGGCGGAAGACTGGACGGCCGAGCTGGTCGAGCTGACGCTGCCCAGGCTTGAAGCGAGCGGGCCGACGATAACGGCTAGAGGCGTGGCCTCACGGTCGCGCGTCCAGGAGTGAAGTCGAAGCGTCGTCCAAGACGCAAGTACGCAGAATGGGCGGAGGGCCAAAGCCTCCGCCCACTTCGCTTGCCTGCTCTCAGCAGCGCAGCCACAACTCGCACTCGACGACACGTGGGCAATCGCAGCCCCCGGCCCAACGAGTGAACAACCAACAACATGGATCAAGTGCCGCAGTCGGAGCTCGATGCGAATCGGCAACAGCGATCGCCCAGCCGCGGACCTCGACTGCCATATCGCGCCATGGGAGCGGCTTCAGCCACGATGTGCTCTCGCCTTCTCCCTGATCTCGGCAAATATCAGCTCTGAAATTCTGCCGCTTCAGATCGGCAGAAGGCAGCTTCTTGGACAAATCGCACTTTGGCTCTGACCAGTAATGGAACTACTTGCCAGTGCTGCGCGTCTTGATCCCAAGCATGCCGAACACCAGTCCCAGCACTGCGAACGACCAGCGCAAGTACTCGGGCTCGTCTTGCGCCGGGACCAGCCTGAAGTGCACATGCTCGCCCGCGATCCCATCATATGAAAGCGGCAGGAAGCCCGCGAGCGCTGGCCACAGCAGCGCCAGTAGCATTAACGACACCCCGATTATGGACAAAGAGGCTTTCATCTCTCGCTTCCGATAGTGACCGCAACTGAAGTCGGAGCGCCCGACCGCTGTTTACTTGAAAGACGGGCAACTGGTCGGGCCAGCTCGCTCCTAAAGGGAGCGACGCGTTCGCTCGGACCTACCGACAGATCAGGCATTACCCCTCTTTGCTGGACAGAGACCCATCGACTGAGCAGACGACATCGACCACTGCAGCACGATCTTCGCGATCAACCATTGCCGCGCTGACCTACTGATTGCCCATCCCGTTGAACATGACGACGTAGCCGGCGAGATGGACCACATCGTCGAAATCGCTCAGCAGCAACCGCGCCACGCCATCGAGCGCATCCTGCACTTCCGTCGGCAGCGAGTCGGCGGCGCCGGTCCCTCCTGCCAGGCCCAGGATGAGCTTGTCGTCCTGTGGGCTGATGCTCGCCTGGAGGCCCGTGAAGCCGTGCCTTTCCAGCAGCCCCATGATCGAGGCCGAGTGCCTAACCGTTGCGGCACTGAGCCTTGCGCTCAACTGCTGCTTCTCCACGCTGGACAAGTCGCTGACACGCGGCGCTGGTTGGTAGGTGCGCCGCGCTTGAAACATGGCGTCCGGAGACGACTGGGCCAGCACTTGGGCGGTGGCGACCAGCGCGAGTCCTAGCGTCACTGCGACAAACGATGAGACGACAGTGCGTGATGGCATGCAAAGCATTCCTTGCTTGAGAAGTGGATCAGAACTGCCCGCGCTCGACGCCCAGGTTCCAGCGCTCCGGCTTGGGCGACCAGTCGCCCTCGCCCAGCACGGCTTCGAGCAGCCGCTCCAGCGGATAGCCCAGATGCCGCGCGGCGGCCACGCCCGCGTCCTCCATGCTGGCTTCGGCGACGAAGGCCCGGAACGCCGGCTCATCCCGGGCGGCCAGCGCCGTGATCTTCTTGGCCAGGTCATAAGAAAGTTGGTTGCCATCGTCGGTGGCCAGGAACGACTTACCCGACCAGAAGGTCTGGATGCTGTCCGCATTCCAGTACGCCGCATGCCGGGCCACGATCTCATGCGGAAAATACTTCTGCGAAGCCGGCAGGGCCAGCTGCGGGAACATGGTGTGCTCGGTGCTCACCGCCAGGCCCTCGTTCAACCAGGCTGGGATCGGCAGATGCTGCAACAGGCAGTGCGTTAGTTCATGCGCGATCACCGGCTCCATCGCGTCCATGACCACCAGCGGCATCACGAAGTGCCCGTAGCCGGCCCGGATGAACATTCCCGACGACATCGCATACTCGCCGCCTTCGGGGTGGTAGTTGGACACATAGCTGTAATAGTCGTCGTCATCGGCAAACACGATCAGCACGTGCTTGCCGAAGCCCTGTTCCACCGCCAGCGCGCCGAGGCTGCGCCGGATTCTGGCCCGCATGCGCTGGCAGGTCTGCAGCACCACCGTCGCCGGCCGCGCCTCCAGGTTGGACAGCAGCAGGAAGTCGGCCGACTCGGTGACCGTGTAATGCTCGCCCAGCCGCTGGTTCAAGGCCTGCAGCCACTGGTGCGCGGCAGAAGTCCAGTAGACGTGCAGGGCATCGCCCTGCGTATCCGCCGGCTCCCCCTCGGCAATGGACTCCCAGTCGGGGATCGGCATGCTGGCATCCGAATGCCAGTGCATGTCCACAGGCACGCGCGCCATGGGCGTCGTTGGAAGCGCCGCGCGCACTCGCTCCCGCTGATTGGCCCGCCGCACCAGCACAACCGTGAGCACGAAGAACCCCAGCACGCATATCAGGATGCCGAGTGAAATCGCCTGTCCGTGGTCGTCAGCCATTGCGTCGCTTCCTGCTCAAGTGTCCTGATCCGTCGGTTCACGCAGCGCGCCTCTTCCTTGTCGCGGCTCCCGCCCCCCGCGCCCATGGCCGCCCCGTCTTGGGATACTGATATCACCGCGCCTTGCGTAAGTAAACGCGGAAACGGCCAACCCGCTCAGGCGACGCAGGCGATAAACTTCCGCAGATCCGCCAGCATGAGCTCAGGCTGCTCCAGCGCGGCGAAGTGGCCGCCCGCTGGCATCTCGGAGTAATGGACCACGTTGTAGGTCTGTTCTGCGAGCGAGCGCGGTGTTGGCAGGAACACCGGATCGGGAAATGCGGCGATCCCCATGGGCGTGTCGACCCGGGTGCCTGCGGGGAATCGGTTCGAGCCCTCTTCCAGCTGCCCCTGATAGATCCAGGTCGATGTCACGATGGCCGGCGGCGCCAGATACAGCAGGATGTTCGCCAGCAGCGTCTCCTCGTCGAATTTCGCCCACAGATCCGGGCTGCCGTCCCCGCGCTTGGGCAGGTCCGCCCACTTCCCAAACTTCTCCAGGATCCAGGCAGCCGCGCCCACCGGGCTGTCGGCCAGCGCCGCGCCCAGCGTCTGCGGTCGGGTCCGCTGCTGGTGGCTGTAGCCCGACTCCAGCTCGAGGATCGCGTTGCGCCGCTCGATGAGCGCTTTGTCCTGAGGCGAGGTGGGCTCAGTATCCTCGGCGAGGATCTCGACCATGTTGATATGGAAGCCGAGCAGCGCGTCGGGGCGATCATGTGCCATCCAGCTGGCGATGTGCGCACCCCAGTCGCCACCCTGCACGATGTAGGGGGCACCGCCGAACAGCTGCCCCATCAGTCCATGCAGCAGCTCGCCGGCACGGCGCGGCCCGATGATGCCTGTGATCGGACTCGAGAAGGCAAAGCCCGGCAGCGACGGCACCACGACATCGTGCCCGTCCGCCGCAAGCGGCGCGATCAGCGCCTCGAACTCCAGGAAGGAGCCAGGCCAGCCGTGCAACAGCATCAAGGGCGGCTTTGAGCCATCGCCGCGCACATGGATGAAGTGCAGATGCTCGCCTGCGACATCCGTCATGAAGTGTGGGTTGGCGTTGAGCCGCCGCTCCAACTTCTGCCAATCGAAGCGCTCGAGCCAGTAGTCCATCAACCGACGCAGATCGGCCTTGCCCACGCCCGAATGCCACCCGCCCGTGTCCGGGAGCTGGTCCCAGTCGTAGCTGGCAACCTTGGCGGTGATCTTCGCCAGACGTTCTGGGGGGATGGAAATGGTGAAGGGCTGCATCTTCGGCTTCTCCTGCGCGTGCGCTGACCGCCGCAGCGGCTTGTATCGCTCCGCCGCGCGTCACTGTCGGGCGCAGAATCCTTCCAGCTTTGCCGTTGAAGGCGTGCGAAGCCGACACGTCGCGTCCGAGCTCACTTGGTGGCGAGAAAATGTCTGTCCGTCGTCAGCGCACAGCCCCGCTCGCATCGCCCTGGTCGAATGTATGTCGCGCAACTTCCAGTCGGAACGCCCGATGCGCCGGCTGGCACGGATGGCGCTGGCATCGCCTTGCAAGGCGTGGTTCACTTGCCCCGCGTGGTGAACGAGAGCATGGCGGCGCCGACCCACGCAATGCCGATCACAGGCCCAGGCCCAGTTTCGAGATGAAAAGATTCGTTATTGCGATTGCAACCTTCGCCGGGCTGTCCGCCGCGTACGCGTTGTACTCGGCGTATCAGACCACGCAGTTCGTCAGTCGCAAGAAAGTGGAATTCGCTGGATATCGCCTGGAGTACTTTCCCGAGCAGAAGCTTCTGTTCCTGCACGCGCCAGACGGGAGCAAAGAAGGCGTCCCGCTGGACAGACGGCGCCTGAAGCGGATTTTTCTGAGCATGACCCCGGCATCCGAGAATACGGCCAACACAGATCTGTACAGGTGGAACATCCAGTACATCACGCTGGGGAAGTCCCCGGATGATTGGATCGTTACAAACTTCTCTATCCCCTATTTCTCGGTCGAACCCACGTGGCTCCTGAGCAATCTCAAGAGCGAACTTCCTGAGATCGACACCGCGTTAGCACTACAGCGTGCAAAGCAACTGGAGCGCGAGGACTGGAATCTATGTCCGATCTGGATCGCGCCAGGCGAGAAGGAGCCTGCTCGGGACGAAAAGATCAAGATGTGCAAGCGCTAGCTTGCCGATCATCACCACGGCTTGGCTGCTCCCTGCACGACGCTGCGTAACCGGGACCAAAACCGGGGTCAGAGTGCGGTTTCAGCGGAGCGCAGGCGCGAGAACTGCACTCTGACCCCGGCTTTTTCTTGCCCGATCAGGAGCCCGACGCGGTGAACTGCGCCCTGTGGTCGCGCACGAAGTCGACGAAGCGATGCGGCGGCTTGCCGGTCAGGCGCTCGATCTCGAAGGTCGGATCGATGTCGTGGTGGCCGGCCAAAACCGGGGTCAGAGTGCAGTTTCACCGGAGCGCAGGCGCGGGAACTGCACTCTGACCCCGGTTTTTGCTTGCCCGATCAAGAGCCCGACGCGGTGAACTGCGCCCGGTGGTCGCGCACGAAGTCGACGAAGCGATGCGGCGGCTTGCCGGTCAGGCGCTCGATCTCGAAGGTCGGATCGATGTCGTGGTGGCCCGCCACCACATCGTCGAACTGCACCACCAGGCCCTTGGCCATCCACCGCGCGTTGCCGGTCACGCGCAGGAGGGCGTAGAACAGCGGCGTGGGCAGATCCAGATACCTCACCTTGTGCCCGACTTCTTCCGACAGGTATCCGGCCGCATCCTTCATGTCCAGGGTCTCCGGGCCGGTCAGGAAATAGGTCGCGCCCACATGGCCGCGTTCGGTCAGGACGGTGGCGCCCACGCGCGCGATGTCGCGCGTGTCGACCCAGGAGACAGAGCCCGTGCCCGTCACCTGCGGCAGATATCCCTTGGCAATCGGCTTCTTGAACCACAGGAAGTTCTGCATGAAGGCGGTGGGCTTCAAGAGCGTCCAGTCGATGCCCGCCGCGCGCAGATGGTGATCGATACGCGCGTGCGCCCGGGCCCAGGGCACGGGCGAGCGCACGTTGCCGTCGGACGCGGACACCTTCACGATGCGGCCGATGCCGGCGCGCTTGGCGGCGTCGATGGCCGCGGTTTCCTGCTTGAACTGCTCCGGCGTAGGCGGGGTGATCAGGAACATCGTCTCGCAGCCGGCCATTGCAGCCGGCAGTGTCTCTGGACGGTCGAAATCGCCCAGCACCGCGTCCATTCCGCGCTTGCGGAAGTCCTCGAGCTGCGCCTGCTTGCGGCACATCGCCCGAAACGGAACCTGGGCCTGGCCAAGCAGGCGGCAAAGCTCGCCGCCGATGCCACCGGTCGCACCCGATACCAGGATCATGTGTTGCCTCCTTCTAGTCGTCAGGGTCGTGCGCAGAGGAAGCAGAGGCATGGTCCAGCCACTGGGTGACCATGGCGCTCATCTGCTCCAGGGTTGCGCGCGCGTCCTTCAGCCGCTTGGGCCCGATGCGCTTGGCGATGTCCGCATCGAGCTGGGCGACGGCCTGCTCTGCGGCGGCCAGGGCCCGGCCGCCTGAGCGGGTCAGGACGATGAGCTTGGCGCGGCGATGGTGCGGATTGTCCTGAAACTCCACCATCCCGCGCTCGGCGAGCAGATCGACGATGCGCTGCACTGCCTGGCGCGTCAGCCCCATGTTGCGCGCGATCGAGGCCGCCGGCAGCGGCACGGGGGAGTAGTGCAGCGCGGCCAGGACCTGCCACCACGCACTGGTCAGCCCCAAGGGCGCGACCAGTGCATTGCCGGCCGCGATCAACCTGCCATTGGCAGCGAAGATCGCCAGTGCGAGTTCACGGACGGGGTTGGTCTCGTTGTCCATGCGCAACAGGCTGCCTAGTTGCCAATATGCTGTCAATAAAGAGAGTGTGAAGCGCACCGGCTCGCGCGGATGGCCCCGAGGGGGCGGGGGCTCGGCACGGACGGACGTCGGCAAAGCGCGCACCTGTCGTTGAATTGATGCGTCTTCCCCGTTTCCTGCCGCTCACCTGGCAACAGGCCGGGTCACGCGCATTCATTCGACGGCGATCCCAGACGGCACCGGCTCAGCGCCATAACCTGCCGCGAGACCTGCTTTCAAGGAAGATGGAACATGAGGGCGCTTCTTCTCGTCGCCTGCGTGCTCGCGGTGAGCCAGCCCGACATCGGCAAGTGCCAGGCTCGCGCAACTGACGTATCCCAGCGCGCCGCGGCGCAACGCATCCATCAACAACAGCAGCGTCTCAAAGCGCTGGAACTTCGTGGGAGGGCCAGACACTATGCGAGCCTTCGCCGCGCAAGGCCCGGTCCTAGGCCCTTCGATCTGGCCGTTCCCCAGCAGGGGCCGCCCCGGATTACGACTGACAGCGATTCATCGCCTCAGGCCATCACCGCTGAGACGGCAATCAATCTGGCCGCGCTGGGGTTCGACGCGTCGGATGTCGCACATGCCGAAAAGGCGGGGATCGATCTGGTGAAAGCCGCTCGCCATGTCTTTTCCGGCTCACCGACGGCGCAGGAGCTGGTCCTGCTCGCCGACACCGTAGTTGTCGCCCGCGCAGTCCCTGCAAGTCCGCAATCGCCCAGGCAAGACGGCTTTCTGTCGGAGCTGCGCTTCGAAGTGCTGGAACGCATCAAGGGCACCTCTTCGAGCGGGAGCCAGATCAGTGTCCCGCTGCGCTCCGGCACCAACCCTGACGGGACGCGTCTGAGGGTGACGTCGGAGCCCACTGTCGTCCAAGGCGCAACCTACCTGTTGATCCTTTCCAAGAACTGGTATCAACAGCTTACGGTCGAGTCCGGCAAGAGGCCTTCGACTCCGCCAAGTGCGTCGGTGCTGTCGGTCTATCAGCTGGGCGATGACGGCTCGCTCTTACACCGGTCAGGTGGATCGACTTCTGGCATCGCTCTGCGCTCGGTGACCGAAGTCGCTCATATCCACGAGCGGCTACGTGGGGCGCTCAACGCGTGGGACTGATCAGAAAGGGATCACGGTTCAGTGCCATCGCCCAGCTCTAGCTCGCCTCGGCAACGAAAGGGCAGGTGCGCCTTGCGTGTCGATCCACCCTGCCCTCCATCCCCGTCGAGGCGCCCATCGCGATACAAAGCCAGATCTTCTTTAGCTTGCGCGCTGAAAATCTTGGACAGGACTGTGCGCCTCACCAACGAACCCAGTGCAGCGTGCGGTTTCGACGCCGCGCTTCCAGTACGAATCCGTCTCCGCCATGGTCGCAAGCACGCTACGGCACGACACCCTTGACGTCATACACCACCACCCGTTGCCATAAGTGTTCGCAATCGGCGACGAACTGCTTGTGGATGGGATGGACCTGATAGGCGTTCTGTCCCGCCACATCGTCGAAGAACAGGAGCTCCGAGGCGCTGTAGCTGCCATCCACGACGCCGCGCTGCTCGGTCTGCGCCGGCACGCCGATGTGGATGCCTCGCACGCTGTCGATGCCGGCCAAGGTGCGCAAACCGGCGAGCAGCTTGTCCAGGTCCTCCTTGGAGTCCGGACGCTTCAGCCAGAAGAACACGTGATGCACGATGGGCGGGAAGGCGGCCTTGCGTGTGGGCACGGCTGCGTAAGCGCCGGTTGCAGTCACGCTGGTCGCCAACGCGGTCGCGGCAGCGATGAGATCCCGGCGCGTGCGATCGGTCATGATCAACTCTTCCGTACATGGTCTTGGAGGCAACGAGTATAGGACGGCACTCGCGCTGCCAGCCCGACTCACGGCACTGAAGTCGAAGCGCATCTACTCGGCGCTTCGCTTTACGGTAGAAGCCGTACTCAGACCCCGATTTTTTGTAGAAACTGTACTCTGACCCCGGTTTTTTTAGATTCCGATTTTTCCTGGCATCGATGGGCTCAGCTCTTCGAGACCTGCCGTGTGCAGATTCGGCACATCGCACTGGTGGCACCAGCCTTCCGCTTCTGCCACCATCGCGCGATGGCGCGATGGCGCGAATTGCCCGCCACATCAAGGAAAGACATGGCAAGAATGACCGCTAAAAGCAATTCAAGTCAGAAGCAGAAAGCAATAGAAGACGTGAGGTCCTACTTAGTCATCATTGCCTCGAGCTTTCTTCTGTCTCTTGCAGCCGAGGCCATCGCGAGATCTGGTGCTTCCGCTCATTTTTCGGCACTGACTCCTCATGGAGTCATTCGCGCCTGGATCTTTTGTGCGTTTGCCTACTGCAGCATCACGCCCTTAGCCATCTATCTGACAAGGTCATCACTGTCGAGCTTCCGCCCAAAGCCGGGGCCGCTGTGGACCCGGATGATCTACTTGATGCTCGGGCTTGCAATCTTCCTTCCGGTTTTCTTGTCGCCGGTCCTTTTTCTCAGCTTGGCTTCAGAAAGCGTCGGAAGATCACACCTTGTATATACCTCGCTTACGGGGTCATCGTTTGGACTGGCAGTCACCGGTGGCACGCTCTTCTATAGCGTGGCTGTCGCCATCTGGCTTGTGTCAGGCGCAGTCAAGCATGTATTCAACAGATAGAACGCGATTCACATCGCTCGCCGCCCCTCTTGATAGCAGACGGGAGTCCGCTTTTCGACGACATGGCAGCATAGGGCTTGGTCCTGCTGACTAGCCCGGGCATTTCCCAAAGTTAGGCTGTTTGCGGACGTGAAACATGACAACTCGCGGGCTGGGGCGTCGTCCGCTCCTGGCACGAAGCAGACTTGCAAGCCTGGATGAGCCGACCGGCCGAAGGCGGGTGCGCGTAAAAGACGTTCACTGCACACTGAAGCGTTGACCGGGGTGCACCCCTCACCCGTCACAGGCGCCAAAAGCCTCGGGCTTCAGGCCACCGGTATGGGGTTGTCCACCAGTGACAGATTGAACTGATGCACCATGGCGTGCTCGTTCGGCCCAGGGTTGGCACGTACCGCCGCGATACGATCCACCAGGGCTTCGGTGGTCGCAGTGGACAGCTTTTCCAAGGTCTCCGCGAGGAAGTCGTCAAGCGGCATCGCCCGCGGACCGCTGCTTTTGTAGATCAGGTCCGTATCCACCCACGGCGAGCGCATGCAGCAGCGTCACCCAGACATCCAGGTGGAGGCGGACCGGATTTTTATCCTGGATGGTCCTTACTGGACATCGGCCGGCATGACCGCCGCAATCGACATGGCGCCGGGCACGGTCGAGAAGGATCTGGGGCCGGAAGTGGCCCGCTCGGTCGCGCACCGGCTGGTCATGCACCATCGACGCGCCGGTGGCCAGACCCAGCATTCGGAGTTGCTGGAGCTGGCCCCACGCAGCGACCGCATCCAGCAGGCGCTGGACTATGCCAAGCGCCACCTGAGCGACGCGCTGGGGGTGGAGCATCTGGCCGAGCAGATCAACCTGAGCACGCGGCAGTTCAGCCGGATCTTCACCGCAGAGACCGGGCAGTCGCCGGCGAAAGCCATCGAAGCCTTACGGCTCGAAGCGGCCCGCGTCATGGTCGAACAGGGGCGACTGCCGCTGGACGTCATTGCCCGTGAGACCGGGTTCCGTGACCGGCGCCATCTGCGTGAGGCTTACCTGCGGGGATTTGGCGTGGCGCCGCAGGCGATGCGTCGGCAGTCACGCAGCCGTCTGGCGACCTGAGCGGAATGCCGCACTCACGGTTTCAACATGCGCCTGGCCGCGCAGAACGTCGCTTCAAGCGCGGTGCGCCTGCCGTTATCGCTGATCAGGCTTGCCCAGCAAGCCGCCGACCTGGGTGCCGATCCAGCGCGCTTCGGACTCCACCTGCAGGATGAAGTCGGCGCTGAACACCTTGGGCTCCCTGTCCAACGCGCACAGGGTGCCGAAGAAGGCGCCCTCCGGGGTGATGATGGGAATCGAGAGGTAACTCTCAAACCCGTAGAGGCCGGGCACGCGATGCGTGCTGTACACAGCATCGGCGCTGGCATGGCCGAAGATGACGGATTGCCGATGCTGACGGATCTCGTTGCAGATCGTGTCTTCCAGCACCAGCTGCTGCATCGGCAACATCCCGAAGCCCAGCGAGTCGTGGAAGGCCAACGCGGTCCAGGACCAGTCCGTGACACGCGCCACCGCGGTGAAACGCATCGTGGAGGCGTCATGGAGCCACTGCAGGATGTCCTTCACACGCGGCACCGCGGACAGCAGCTCCTCGTCCACCCACCTGGACAACGGCGCAACCGGTGCAGCTGCGACCGGGGCACGGGAGTTCACGCGATTCCGGACCACCTGATCGGCAACCGTCTCCACCAGGCGCTTGACCGCGTCCGTCAGCGTCCTCAGCTCCCTGCGCGGGCCGATCACGTTGAGCGTCCTGCCCACGACCCTGACGTCCTCGACGTTGTTGTCCGCCTTGAAGCGCTCGACCAGGGACTGCAGCGTCTCCAGCCAGATCGCCGACGGCACGCTATCCAGCGTCGCGCTCAGCACCTGGTTCACCCCGGCACCCGGCATCGCCTGCGCGCCAGGCATATCGAAGCCGACCAGTAGCGGAGACCGCGGGCGGTCCACCGGGGGCGAGTTGAGCTTCATGACCAGCGACGCCCTCGATCGACGTTCATCTTCTACGAATCTTGAGCGAATGAGCCGCCATTAGAGGGGATTTGGCTCTGCGTCACAACTGCCGCCCGCTTCGGGACTACTTACTCATGCCCGCCCGCTCACGCTGCCCCCGGCTCGCCTGGTTTATGCCCCTTGGCTGCCAACTTCCCCATTGAGTGCAGCAGCGTCGCTGCGCAGCAGGCGTTGCCAGTAAGCCACATCCACCCAACGCCCCAGCTTGTGGCCCACCTGCTCGAAGTGAGCGACCTTCTTGAAGGCCAGCGCTTCATGCAGGCGCACACTGCCCTCGTTGGGCAGCGCCACGCCGCCGATGACCGCATGCACATCAAGCACCAATAGCGTGCCCAGAAGCGCGGTGTACAAGGTTCTGCCATGGCCCCGCCCACAGTGCTCCGCGGCCATGTAGATCGTGGTTTCGACCGAGCTCCGATAGGCCTTGCGTGCACGCCATTGCGTGGCGTACGCATATCCAAGCACCTCCTCACCCTCGAGCGCCACCAGCCACGGCAATCCGATGCCCTGCACATCTGCGATCCTTTTTTCCATCTCCGCCGGTGTGACGGGGTCCAGCTCGAAGGTGATGCAGGTGTTGGTGATGTAGTGGTTGTAGATGGCGGCGATGGACGGGGCGTGAGGCGGGCCGGCCGAGACGATGGTGACTGACAAGGGGGAGTCCTGTCGATGATGGTGGGCAAGATGGGCCCCTGCCGCGGTCCAACTACTCGAGGCGTTTGACCATGAAGGCCGCAGTTTCAGGGCAAATGCCCGAGAACTGCTGGGACTGACTGATGGACGGTGGGGCTTCGGCGCGTGCGACGTGGCGATATCCATGACGTTCGAACAATGGCGCACTGTTAGTGGTCAGTAGGAACAGGTCGCGCACGCCTGCATCGGCAGCCAGGCGTTCTGCCCGATCCAACAGTGCAGCGCCTGCACCAAGGCCGCGGTGACTTGGAGCAACCACCAACGAGCGCAGCAGGCCCGCGGGAAGGTGCAGTTCGACACCCACCGCGCCAATGAGCACATCATCCTGGTAAAGCCCACAGAAGCGCCTGGGCGCGCTGTCTTTCAGGTCGCTCGTGGGCAGCCCCGCACCGGTGAGCAAAGACAAGACCTCTGCATTGGGCGTGACCGGCTTGAAGCTTCTCATGGCTTGCCTCTGGTGCGATCTGGACAGGGTCAGGGGGTGGTTGGCCTGTTGCCTTGCGCGTCGATCACGACCTCGCCATCCTCCTTTGCGAAGGGGACCGAGGTCGCCGGCAGGATATCCAGGACGGTTTCGGACGGCCGCGCCAGCCGCACGCCGAGTTCGGTCTCCACGAAGGGCCTGTTGATCAGGACGGGGTGCGCCAACATCGCGTCCAGCAACTGATCGTCGCTGATAGCCGGGTCGTCCAGCCCGAGTTCGGCGTGGGGCGTGCCCTTCTGGCGGATGGCAGCCCTGACCGTGAGTCCCGCGCGCTGGATGAGCTCGATCAGCCGCGTTCTCGTCGGTGTTTCGGTGAGGTAATCGATGACGACTGGATCGACGCCAGCATGCCTGATGAGGGCAAGCGCGTTCCTGGAAGTCCCGCACTCGGGGTTGTGGTAGATCGTCGCTTTCATCGGGTTGCTCCTGCGGCCATGGGGGGTGCCGAGGCGCCGGATGCCGCTGCCAGTGCGGCCGCGGCAGCGTCGCCCTTGCGCTCGCTGTAGCGATCCACCAGATAGTCGCTGCGGTCCCGGACCAGCAAGGTGAACTTCACCAGTTCCTCCATGACATCCACGACCCGGTCGTAGTAGGCAGAAGGCTTCATCCGGCCCTGCTCGTCGAATTCCTGCCACGCCTTGGGCACTGACGACTGGTTCGGGATGGTGACCATTCGCATCCAGCGCCCCAGCACACGCAACGCATTGACCACGTTGAATGACTGCGAGCCGCCGCTGACCTGCATCACCGCCAGCGTGCGGCCCTGGGTGGGGCGCATGCCGCCCTCCTCCAACGGCAGCCAGTCGATCTGGTTCTTCAGCACGGCGGTCATCGTGCCGTGTCGTTCGGGGCTGATCCAGACCTGGCCCTCGGACCATAGCGAGGCCTCTCGCAGCTCACGCACCTTGGGGTGATCGGCCGGAACGGAATCCAGCATCGGCAGCGTGTGCGGGTCGTACAACCTCGTCTCGGCGCCAAAGTGCTCCAACAGGCGTTGTGCTTCCAACGCGAGCTTGCGGCTGTAGGACTGCGGACGTAGCGAGCCGTAGAGCAGCAGGATGCGTGGCTTGTGGGTGCTTGGATTGGCCACGTCCAGACATGTACGCGATGGGGCGTGCAGCGCCTCCGGGCGAACGTTGGGGAGATCGAGCATGGCATTGTTCCCATCCTTCGTTTCCACTATTCTAGATATATGGAACATAGCACTGCAACTCGGGCGCTTGCCGCACTGGGGCACGGGACACGGCTGTCGATCTTCCGCCTGCTGGTCCAGGCGGGTCACGGCGGGAAGCTGGCTGGCGAAATCGGGCAGGCCCTCGCCTTGCCGGGCGCCACGCTGTCGTTCCACCTAAAGGAATTGGCCGCGGCCGGCCTGGTCACTGCGGAGCAGCGCGGTCGCGCCATCTGTTACCGGGCCAACTTCGACAGCATGAACGGCCTGCTCGATTACCTGACCGAAAACTGCTGCGCGGGGGATCAGTCGTGCCAGGCAACGGGGCGCTGCTGATGCGGCCCGGCGCCACCGAGCCGACGCGGCGGCTCTCGTTCCTGGACCGCTACCTGACGGTCTGGATCTTTCTCGCCATGGCCCTGGGTGTCGGGCTGGGTGTCGCATGGCCGGGGCTGCAGCATCGCATCGACGCCCTCAGCGTCGGCACGACCAACATCCCGATCGCCGTGGGCCTGATCCTGATGATGTTTCCACCGCTGGCCAGGGTGGACTACGCGCAGCTGGGCGTGGTGTTCAAGGACAAGCGCGTGCTTGCCCTGTCGCTGCTGCAGAACTGGCTTGTCGGACCGTTGCTGATGTTCGCGTTGGCGGTGATCTTCCTGCGCGACCAGCCCGGTTACATGACCGGGCTCATCCTGATCGGCCTGGCCCGCTGCATCGCGATGGTGCTGGTCTGGAATCAGCTGGCACGGGGGGACAGTCACTACGGTGCCGGGCTGGTCGCGTTCAACTCGATCTTCCAGATTGCCTTCTTCAGCATCTACGCCTGGTTCTTCCTCTCGGTGCTGCCCACCGCGCTGGGCCTGCAGGGGGTGCTGCTCAACGTTGGATTCTGGCCGGTGGCCGAGGCCGTCCTGGTCTACCTGGGCATCCCGTTCGCCGCCGGATACCTGGTGCGGGCCGTGCTGACCAGGGTGCGGGGCATCGACTGGTTCGAGCGCCGATTCCTTCCCGCGATCGGCCCGGTCACGTTGATCGCGCTGCTGTTTACGATCGTGGTGATGTTCGCGATGAAAGGGGGCGACGTGGTCAGGCTCCCCTATGACGTCCTGCGGATCGCAGTGCCACTGACGCTCTACTTCCTGATCCAGTTTGGCGTGAGCTTCTTCATGGGCAGGCTGATCGCCAGGGACTATCCGCGCACGACCTCCATTGCCTTCACCGCCGCGGGCAACAACTTCGAACTCGCCATTGCTGTGGCCGTGGCCGCCTTCGGCATCGGCTCGCCGGTGGCCTTTGCGGCGGTCATCGGCCCGCTGATCGAGGTCCCGGTGCTGATCGTGCTGGTCAATGTCGCACTTCGTCTCAGGCGCCGATACTTCTGACGGAGCATCGGATCTCGATGATCCCAGCGGGCTTGCTGCAAGATGTCTGCTCTTGAACAAGCCCGCCAGGTCGCAGGGCCGTCGCCACTGATTTCACCAGGCTTGCCCCTGCCGCCGCAGGCAGACGAAAACGGCGACAGGTGCCCCGCTTTTTCGCAGACACCAACCAGCCTCAGTGCAACGCTGGTCCATCAAACCCCGACTGCGGCATTCGCCGCGACAGCGTGACGGACTCAGGGCGTGCGACTGGGAACAACGGCTGCGCACCATACACAGCGTGCGCTTCCTTGACCGAGTGGCGCGCCGGGCCGTGCGTCAGCGCCTGGGCCTCGATCTCTGCCAGAAGGTCATTCGCCTCCAAGGCGTGGTTGAAGATGGTGTGGCCGAGCGTAGAGACTGTGCCCGCCGCGAAATCGGTGGCCGCGTCGGCGTAGACCGCATCACCGAAGGCCTTGATGCTGGCGATCAGCTGGTGGAGCTTGTCGAACTGGTCCAGGGTGAGGCCAAGGGTAAGGCGCTGGTCATTGGCTCGCATGGCATATGCACGCGCTGACGCGTCACCTGCGCTGTCGAAGCCGCTGGTCGCCTCGCCGTCTCCTTCGCCGCCCGCTTCCAGCGAGTCGCGCGGCGCCTGGTTTGCGTGTGAGCTCTCCAACGGAGACGCCGCCTTAATTACCAGATCCAGCTGGCCGGTCAGCTGCTTCAAGCAGAACGTCAGGTCAGTCTCGTCCAGCATGGGGGCCGCTTCCTCGGTCTCACCGGCCCTGTGCTGCGTGGCCAGCCCCGCCAGGAAGTGAATGTGGTGTCTGATCTGCGTCAGCCGCTGCTGACTCTCCGCGGGCAGGAAGTAGCCCTCGCCGTCTTGATTGCCGAACGTGTACTCCGCCATCGTCGCCTCTCCTTTCACCATGAAGTGACCGCCCGCCGTGATCGGCGGACGGGAAGTCGGGAGGCTAGAAACCGCAGAGAGCCGGCGGGCGTATTCCCCTTGCGGGTGTTGTATTAGCCGCCCTCCCGACGCAGGCATCACGTCGGTTGTCCCTGCAAACATGCAGGCACAAAAAACCCACCGGTTTGTCGGAGGTGGATACCGCTCTCTGAGGAGTTTCTAGGCTCCGTGAGGTAGAGATTGCTACCGCCAAGTAGCGGTGTCAACCGTCAAGAAAGCTCACTACGAAATCGACCAACGTGTGTCTAGATCCCGTTGGAACTGCACTCTAAACGCCACCTCGCTTCGTTAGCCTTACCAGGTTTCTTGCTGGTTGCGCAAACTGATGCCCACGCCTGCGCCCCCTACTACGAACTCAATCGAGCTGAGCTATCAAATTTTCCGATTTCGCTTACCTGTGGGCCGCTCTTGCCAAGGGATTGGAATCTATAGATTCGCGACTTCTCTCCAAGATGTTGAAATTTGTGCTGGGAAATTTGCATGAGCTTCTCATCGCAAGTGGAGATGATGAACTGCCTTGCATCAGTGGCACTGCTGGCCAGCCCTGCCAACAGGTCTACCAACGCGTAAGTGTTCAAGTCGTCAAAGTGAGATACCGGGTCGTCCATGAGGATCGATGCGCACGCTGACCAACTCTGAGAGCCTGCCGCAGTCAAGAACAGACCGAGCAAAAGTGTTTGAACTTGGGATTGGCTGAAGTATTCAGTAGGCTTATGACGCTCCCCATTCCTCATGACTTCAACCGTGATCGCGCCGTTCCTACTTGTAACCGATATATCGCCAAAACCATAAACAGGTCTCAGCCTACGCTGGATGACCGCGGTTCTTGGCCCGTACTGATCAGTGAACTCTCGAGTTGCATGGTTGCGCCTGTTCTCCAACATTCGTGCAAGTTCAGAGAAGTAGGCTCGCAGCTCTTCGGAGCGACGAATGTCGAGATCCAGACTCTCAAGCATATCAACTACGCGTCTTCTTTCATTTTGAGCACTCTCTAGTACCGCAGAGGTCGCCAAAGACTCCATGGCGCGCTCGAGAACAGCAACCCTATCTCTCGCTTTTTGAAGCGATGCAATGGCGGTTACTACTCTATCAATCTCCTGTGAGATCTCTTCATACGGTGAGTCGAGTCTCAAGTCAGCGGAAAGGATCTCGGCCTCAATGGAACTAAGTTGACTGCGAAACAGCGCTGTGTCGCTTGAAGCGCGGCCCAAGGCTTTCTGCAACTCAGCCAACCCTGTATCGGCATCGTCTCGATCATTCTTGATTTTTACTAATTCGCCCGCAACCCGTTCGGCTTCCAGTGTTGCGGCGGAAAGCCTCACTAGATCCTCAGCTATCAAGCCCTCGACTTCTATTTGCGTGGTATTAGAGGCAATCTCCACAGCCTCTGCAATGGAATTAAAATTACGATCTGCAGCCCGTGCCACGGCCAGCTCAGTGTTAACGCGCTTAAGCTCCCGCATCGCTGATTTGAACTCAGCCTCGAGAAGCTCAGCGTCTCTCTGGAAATTCTGGGTATCAAATACGGCAACAGCATGTCGCTGGATCTCCGCCTCAACTCGGACTCCAACATCAGTAGCAACCTTTTCGATTTCGCTTAGCGAATCGCCAACTCCCGCATCGGAGAACTTTGCGCGAATCTCGGCTAGTTGTGCTTCAGTGTATAGCTTCTCCGAGCGAGCCTCAGCAAGCCTTGCTCTTAGAACCGACTGCCTCGCCTTGGCCAATGCATCTTCTCGCATCAGCGCCTCTACCTTGCCTCGGCAAAGATTCAGCTCATCATTAAAAGCTTGGATGCCGTCATCATCCTCAAGGGTCGCATTCACCCGCTGCCTAAGCTCTTCGGCACTCGAGTGCTTAACACCGCACAACAGACATTTTTCATCCTTAATGTGACTCCTAAGCGCCTCGAGAAGCGTTGAAACCTCAGACCGATCACGCTCAATGGCGTCCAATTTAGCCTGCGCAGTGGCTTGATCTTGCCTCGCGAGATCAAGCGCAGTCGCATTGGAGTCAATCTGATTAACTATAGCCATTCCCTCAACGCTTACCGCCCTCTCAAGCTCTGATAGCTCGGAAATTCTCTGCTTCAGGAGTTCATAGCCCTGCAGTGAATCTCGAAGGCCATTGATTTCAGAGAGCCTCGCGCGCAAAGCTATTATCGATTTTGCCAGGGCTGATTCGTAATCGCGCAACTTCCTTTCATGCTCTGATCTGTCGGCCTTACGGGCTAAGATTTCATCTACCTGGGTCTTGACGCTAGTTGCTTCTTCGCCAAGCGACTCGAGCCTGCTCAAATCAGATGCCCGAAAAGCCGCCCTTTGAGCGAAGCTCCTAAGGTTATCGATGCGTTCTCGGAGGCGAGATTCTTCACCTCGGACTGATTGCGCCGTTGCTGCAGCCTGATTATATCGAATCTCAGATTGCCTCTTCTTTTCAGTAAGATCAGCTTGCGCCGCATCAAGCTCGCGCGCCCTCTCAAGCAATGAATTGAGGTTGGCTCTAGCCAACTCGCGCCTTCCCATAAGCGACGATGCCTCATTCAATCTGCTGATACGGATCTCTAGCGATCTAATCAGCCCATCGGCGTCTGACCTCAGCGACCTGGGGTCTGCATCCGAGGCATAGTTGGCAGTGTCAGCATGCGGATTCAGCCTATTAATCTCTTCAGCAACTCTAGCGAGCTCGCTCGTCAGGTGCTCAGGATCGCCATCGAACTCGGTAAGTCCTTCCACTCTTTGGATATCATCAGTCAGGCTGCCAAGCCTTTGCTGACACTTCTCGACTTCCCGGGTTGCGCCCCTAATACGCTGATCGAGAGTTCGTGTAACTTCCTCAACCTTCTTGATGGCGCGAACATAGTCATCGAAGGCCAGCATTCTAGACACTAGGTCTGATGACAGCTGGCAAGATTGAGCAAACCCTTGGGTCAGCTCAGACGATTCCTGATTGAAGGCATGGGTGGCACGAAATAAGCTCACTAGATTGTCAACGCGATCTGCCATCGGCGACTCCTCACTGCCCGTGAGCAGCGTTAAAACTTCCTTCCGGCTCGTGTTATCCCGCCCATCCAACGTTGCGACGCTAGGCCTCGCCAGTGTACGAATCAACGTATGCTCGCCAGTTCCTCTCCGAAACCTGAGCTCCACTTCAGCCGGGTTCTCGCCACTATCAAGGTGCTTTGCAGCCTTTTGCAGGCCGGCGCTATTGTGCTCGATCTTCAAACGTCCGATGCCGCCTGTGGCGACGAAGTCCAATGCGTCAAATATTGATGTTTTACCAAATCCGTTAGGCCCATAAAGCACAGTGACGCTTTCACCGAACTCGAACGTGACAGGCTCTCTATATGCACGAAAGTTTGTTATCTTGATCGAGAGGAGGCTGATAAATTCTTCGGTGCTTTGCTCGACGATTCGGAACTCGTCGGTCAGAGCCGAGCTGTCAATCTCGTCAATTTCCGCACCTAGTCGATCCTCTACGATTCTTTGCGCACTCCTATTTCCGGGGACTACCAGTGCGCGCGCCAGATCTGAACTCACCCCACTTCTCCGAAGGAGTGTCTGAGCGGATGGAGGGCGTGCCCCGCCCTCCTCGACAGCAATTAGGGGCAGGAAGGGGAGTCGGCTCAATGCGGAGGTGTCCGCCTCAGACAGCTCCAGCGCGAACTTCCGGCAGAAAAAGACATCCGTCTCCACGCTCGGCGCAAATGCATCGTCGGAGATACTCTTCGGCGGATAGCAGAAAGAGAACGAGACATCCAAGCCTGCCCACTTAGGACGGCGGGCGGCATACAACCGTTTGAAGGCTTCGTATGCTAGGCGATAGTCTTCCTTCTTGCTTCCGAAACCAAAGCCTGCGAGGGTGGGTTCGGATGTCATCAGCAGCAGTGTCTGCTCTTCGAAACTTTCGACTTCCAAGTTCGCAGAAGGAACTGACTCTTTCAACCTATTTTTGACAACGTCCCTCACCCGATTATCACTTGAAGAGTGCATCGCTTAGCTCCTGATTAAGCTCAGCCGGCGTCTTGGCCCGCAGATATGCCGCAAGTACCGAGTGGTATCCAACAAATCTCAGAGCCGCTTCTGGATTAGTTATGGAATTTTCGCGACTATAAGGTGCGTCTGATCTAGCCATAAAGTTTCCGAACTCAGGAATCCACTCAGTGTTGTCCTCATCTCGCGAGATTACGGTGATCGGTATTCTGCTTCGGGGCAGCTCATCACGAACGTGTTTAACCGCCTCTTCGTGGGTCGTGGCTCGCACGGCGATCACATTGACATCAGTGGACCCCAGTCTGGGAGAAGCGTGGAAGCCGGGGTCGGTAAAGGTCTGTGCTGCGTCGGCCACACCAGTAACCGAGAGCGCGTGGGAGAGCATTGTTAGAGCTGATGCGATTTCGCCACCCCACTCCTCTGCGTTCTTTCTTGCCTTAAGCTGAGGACTTAACAGCCGAACGATGTTCTCCAGGCGCGTGGCTTCAAGCTGGCGAAAACTCGTCACTAGATGATCGAGTGAGGCCTTAGCATTGTGGGCCAAGCTCGCATTAGGATGCGCCTCCGCCAGAGTACGCACCTGGTCAAGCTCGTCATGGAAGCGTTTCAAGGAGCAAGGCACGGGGCTTCCTGGACGGCGCGGATCGAAAGCATCATCGAAAGCATGAACGAATGCTTGTTCCACAGGACTGACAGCCTTCGACACTGCACCACCTACTACAGAGGCCGCGTTCCGCTGAGCAAATGAATGGATACAAGCACCTGCTTCACGAAAAAAGCAATCAGACAAAGTCTCAAGCTGGTTGTTGGGTCGATAGTTTGATCCGCCGCTGGAGAAGGTAGCAGGGCACTTTTGTTTAAAGAAGCCCGCCAGGCTTGAGTTAATGACGGCAGCGCCGGCGTACTCGCTGGAGCGACCAGGATCTTTTCTTCCCGCCCTATTTACCATAACCAGGCATGCCTGATTTCTGACCAAGCGCGGGTGAAGCGTCTGATTAAAGTAGGCCTTTATCTGCTCAAGGAAGGCTGTATGGTTTGGCTTATCATTATGCTGTATGACAAAAGTCCAAGAGACAGAGTTGCTATCCGCATGCCGCCTCTGGGCGTCCTCCTCCATTTCCTCCGCGATAGCGTTCCATATGACCTTGCCACCCACGGACCCGACCCAGTCAAAACAGACCAGCGTGAAAAAGCGGGCCGTTCTACGATCTCGCAGATGAGCTTTGAACATAAAGACCGACTTGCCGCGATACATCGCTTGTGTGCTGAGAACGGCCTCTAAGTACGACGGAGTGATTTTGGGTTGAACCCATTTTTTAACTACGCCACTTGATAGCTTTATCCACGTTACACAACAATTGACCCACTCTCCTGGCTGGAGTTCACCTGCTTGGTTTGAGGAATGAACGGCAGTAGCCCCAGCCTCCAACAAAGAGACGTAGTCGTCCTTTATAAGACCATCTACTCCGCCAATGACAACGGTACCAGTTGGCCATTCGTCACTGGCCAGATAGTCGTCGACAAGAGCCACCCCTCTCAGACCTGGGATGGAGTACTCGGGGAAGACGGTGAAGTGAGTTTTTTCCTGGCCGTGAGGGCGCGCAAGGGAGATGTCTAATGTGCGCGAGATAGCGCGCAGCTGATCATCCACTCTTTCGGGCAGGCAACGGAAAGGCTCGTTCTGAGTCAACTCCGTGTAGGGTTGTGCAACCACCATCCCGATCAGCGTCTCTGGAAACTCAAGCTGACCAGTCAGATCAATCTCTTCAACTAACGGCACCCCTATCCTCCTTGGAAAACCATGACTCTTGGCAGCATAACCTCGGTGGCCACCGATCCTTCCGGCGCTATGCTGCGCCCCTGTGGCCGCCAATATTGAGATCCGATTGGCTGCTTGGCAACAAAAGCGAAGCGGGAGGCTCAATTCTGGCGTTCTTTGCCTAAATTCCCCATTAGGCAGCAACTAGGGATGATCTCCTACCTGCAGGTTGATCCGCCAGAAGTAGAGGATTCGGCGACTAGATTTGCGCCGGCCGCTGCTGACTCTGCGCGGGCATCGCCGTACGTGTACTCCGCTATCGTCGACTCTCCATTCACCATGAAGTGAACGCGCGCCCTGATAGGGGGACGGGCAGTCCGGGGGCTAGAGACCGCAGAGACAGAGTAACGGGGTCAGGTTTACTTATCCCGACTACATCGGAGCAATCACCTCCATCGCCTGCTTTAGAATGAACTTGTTACTGGGCTCAGGTGAGCCTTTGCCGCTGCTTAGGCGGCAACCACATTCATGCCGTCGTAGTCAGCGATGCCGAACTGCACAGCGATGGCGTACAACTCCTGCACTCTCTCCTGCAGCGATTCGGGCGTGTGCCTCTCGACCTTGTCCACCTGCAAGTAGAAGAACGGGTCCTCGTCATCCTCCGGCTCGGTGACGTCGATAGTCGTGTAGCCCAGCGACTCCATGTGCTTTGCCACCGGGGTCAGCTTCTGGTCATCCTCGTCGACGAAGAAGAACGACCAGCGGCAGACATCGTCGATACTCCAAGCCGCGCCGGCATCGGCATTCTTCTGCCGGATATCGGAGAAGAACTCCTTCAGGGCTTCGACTGAGATCATGGCGTACTCGGCTTCACGTGGGCGCCGGCATGCGGCGTGGCGAACGAGTATCGGTGATCACGAAAAGAGGGGGAAGGTTCAGCGCTGAACTCCCGACCCCTGAATTAGTTGTAGCTAACTAGCTCAACCGCACTTCGAATAGCCACAGTTCAAGCACGTAGCGCACCCGTCCATGATGACGAGGGCCTTAGTGCTGCACTTATGGCACATGGTGGCGCTGGGCGGGAAGCTGGCGCCGTCGCCGGTGACTTCGATGTCCTCGGCGTGGTCGGCGGTGCTGGTGGTGGGGGTCTTGCTGACCTCATCCGCCCTGCGGGCACCTTCTCCCGCTTTGGCGGGAGAAGGGAGGTCTGCGGCGGGGCTTACATCAGTGTTTTTTTTTGAGCGTTCTTCGTACTGCTTGCGCTTGTCGGCGATCATGGCGCGCTGGTGGGCGCTCAGCTCGGGGTCGTGCAGCAGGCCGATGGTCTTGAGGTGTTCTTCCACGATGCTGCCCAGCTCGGCCACCAGCGAGGGCATGTAGACGCCGCCGGCCTTGAAGTAGCCGCCCTTGGGATCGAACACGGCCTTCATCTCATCGACGATGAAGGTGACGTCGCCGCCCTTGCGGAACACGGCGGAAAGAATGCGGGTCAACGCCACGATCCACTGGAAGTGCTCCATGGACTTGGAGTTGATGAAGATCTCGAAGGGGCGGCGGTGCTCGTGCTCGGTGCCGGCGTTGAGCACGATGTCGTTGATGGTCACGTAGATGGCGTGCTCCACCAGCGGGGATTTGACCTTGTAGGTGCTGCCGATCAGCACTTCCGGGCGCTCGATGCGCTCGTGCATGTGGATGACATCGGCCACGGGAAGTTCGGCCTCGGCGGCGTCGCGGCTGATCGACTCGCCCTGGACCGGCGGCGCGGCTTCGCGCGCCTTGTCTTCGGGGGTCAGGACGCTGTAGCCCTTGATTTTCTTGTCGATCTTGACGGCCATGGCCTGGGGTTCCTGTCGTGTCGTGCTGTTGTCGGGTCTGGCACCGGCGCGCCGCAGGCGGCGCCCGGCCGGCCTGCGCTGCACGCGGCAGCGCAGGCGTGTTGATTACTTCTTGGCCGCCTTCTTGGCGGGGGCCTTGCGAGCCACGGCCTTCTTGGCGACCTTGCCCACTTTCTTGGCCGGGGCCTTCTTGGCGATGGCCTTCTTGGCCACCGCTTTCTTTGCCACGACCTTCTTGGCGACGGACTTCTTGGCCGCGGCCTTCTTCGTCACCGGCCTGCTGCTGGTGGCCTTCTTGACCACGACCTTCTTGGCGGCCTTCTTCACCACCGGGGACTTGGTGGCCACAGAGGTTTTGGCTGCCTTCTTGGCCGGCTGCTTGGCGGGGGCCTTCTTGGCGGTCTTCTTGGCCGCGGCCTTCTTGCCGGCGCCGGCGCGCTTGAGCGCGGCGGCTTCGGCCTTGGCGCCGGCACTGGCGCTGGCCAGCTTCTGCTTGGCGGTGTTGACCGAGGCGCTCACCGCCTTGGTGGCCTTGCTGGTGGTCTTGGTCACGGCCTTCTTGGCCGCGGCCACGCGCTTGCTCACCGTCTTGCGGACCTTGGCCACGCGGGCCTTGGCCGAATCCAGCACGTTGGTCGTGGTCACGACGATGGCCTCGCCGATCTCCGATGCGGTTTCCTTGACGCTCCCGGCGGCATCGGAGAGCGTTGCGGTCACACCATTTCCATTGCTCATGTTGCCCTCCTGACGGGCGTGTGGGTTACGGCGGGGATGCTAGCGAAAACGCGGTGAAACGGGGTGGGCGGTTTAGGCGGGTGCAGCGGCCCTCATCCGCCCTGCGGGCACCTTCTCCCGCGGGCGGGAGAAGGGAACGCGATGACCTTCTTTTGCGGGCGGGAGGAGGAGAAGCGGTGCACCTTCTTCCTTGAGCGGCAGAAGGGTAAAGCCGGTGATCCAGGCGCGGGGCGGGGCTGGCTTGGCCGAGCCGGCTGCCGGCGATTGCGCGGCAGCGCTGGTCCCGCCGCGGCAGCCCACCGCGGCCTTAGAACTTGCCGTAATAGCCTTCCTTGAGCGCGTCGAACAGGTTGGCGGCGGTGTGCATCTCGCCGTCGTACTCGATCTGCTCGTTGCCCTTGACCTCCACGAAGGTGCCGTCCTCCAGCTCGAAGCGGTAGGTGGTGTTCTCCAGGTCCGCTTCCTTCACCAGCACGCCCTGGAAGGCGGCCGGGTTGAAGCGGAAGGTGGTGCAGCCCTTCAGGCCCTGCTGGTAGGCGTAGCGGTAGATGTCCTTGAACTGCTCGTAGGGGTAGTCGGTGGGGACGTTGGCGGTCTTGGAGATGGAGCTGTCCACCCACTTCTGCGCGGCGGCCTGCACATCCACGTGTTCCTTGGGGTGGATGTCGTCGGCGGCGATGAAGTACTCGGGCAGCCTGGCCTCGGCTTCCTCGGAGAAGGGCATGGCCTTTGCGTTGATCAGCTCGCGGTAGGCCAGCAGCTCGAAGGAGAACACGTCCACCTTCTCCTTGGATTTCTTGCCCTCGCGGATGATGTTGCGGCTGTAGTGGTGCGCAAAGGACGGCTCGATGCCGTTGGAGGCGTTGTTGGCCAGCGACAGGCTGATGGTGCCGGTGGGGGCGATGGAGCTGTGGTGGGTGAAGCGGCTGCCGATGTCGGCCAGCTCGTCTACCAGCTCCGGCGCCACCGAGGCGATGCGCTGCATGTAGCGGCTGTACTTGGCGTGCAGCACGCGGCCTTCGATCATCTGGCCGACCTTCCAGCCGTCATTGGCCATTTCCGGGCGCTGGCGCAGCATGGCGGCGGTGACCTCGAAGGCCTCGGACATGATCGGCGCCGGGCCTTTCTCCTTGGCCAGGGCCAGGCCGGTTTCCCAGCCGGCCACGGCCATCTCGCGGGCGATGGACTCGGTGAATTCGCAGGACTCGCTGCTGCCGTACTTCATCTTCAGCATGGTCAGGGTGCTGCCCAGGCCGAGGAAGCCCATGCCGTGGCGGCGCTTGCGCAGGATTTCGTTGCGCTGCTGCTGCAGCGGCAGGCCGTTGACCTCCACCACGTTGTCCAGCATGCGGGTGAACACGCGCACGACTTCCTTGTATTCCTCCCAGTCGAAGCGCGCCTGGTCGGTGAAGGCATCGCGCACGAAGTTGGTCAGGTTGACCGAGCCCAGCAGGCAGGCGCCGTAGGGCGGCAATGGCTGCTCGCCGCAAGGGTTGGTCGCGCGGATGTTCTCGCACCACCAGTTGTTGTTCATCTCGTTGACCTTGTCGATCAGGATGAAGCCCGGCTCGGCGTAGTCGTAAGTGGAGACCATGATCATGTCCCACAGGTGGCGGGCGCGGATCTGCCCGTACACCTTGCAGGCCACCAGGCCGTCGTCGCGCACGATGTAGTTTTCCTGCGCGGGCCAGTCGCGCCAGACGATCTGCTCGGCGTTGGCCAGGTCCACCTCGGCCTCTTCCTTGCGGTTGACCGGAAAGGTCAGCGGCCAGTCGGTGTCGTTCTCCACGGCCTGCATGAAGCCGTCGGTGATCAGCAGCGACAGGTTGAACTGGCGCAGGCGGCCGTCCTCGCGCTTGGCGCGGATGAAATCCTTCACGTCGGGGTGGGAGACATCGAAGGTGCCCATCTGCGCGCCGCGGCGGCCACCGGCCGAAGACACGGTGAAGCACATCTTGTCGAAGATATCCATGAAGGACATCGGCCCGGAGGTATACGCGCCGGCGCCGGCGACGAAGGCGCCCTTGGGCCGCAGCGTGGAGAACTCGTAGCCGATGCCGCAGCCGGCCTTCAGGGTCAGTCCTGCCTCGTGGACTTTCTCCAGGATGCCGTCCATGGAGTCGGTGATCGTGCCCGAGACGGTGCAGTTGATGGTGCTGGTGGCGGGCTTGTGTTCCTGCGCGCCGGCGTTGGAGGTAATGCGGCCGGCGGGGATGGCCCCGCGGCGCAGCGCCCACAGGAAACGCTCGTACCAGTAGGCCTGCTTGTCGGCGCTGGGCTCGGCATCGGCCAGGGCGCGGGCCACGCGCTGGTAGGTGCCGTCGATGTCGGCATCCAGCGGCACGCCGGCCTTGGTCTTCAGGCGGTACTTCTTGTCCCAGATGTCCTGGGACGCCGGCTGCATCGGAATGACGCGGGCCGGCTGTTCCTTCTTGACCGCCTCAAGGCGCACCGTGCTCATGTTGTCTGCTTCTCCCGGTTACTGGTTCTTGTTCTGTGGTGGCCGTGGCGGCGCGGGCGCTGGGTCGGGTCAGGGGCCGTCGCGGGGCGCGGGCGGCACTGGCAGCGCGCTGGGCGCACCGCTCGCCAATGCGCAGCGCGCGCCATGAAACCCGTTGATGTTCCGATGCCTCATGCGGCGATCCCCGACGCAAGCCCTGGATGCGGATAACCCAATTGGTAGGGCCTGGCCTACCACCCCCACACGATATGTAGGGGCAAGCCCCGAAAACTACGCCCGCCCTTCCGGGGTGTCAATCGGAAAATCGCTTGTCGTGGCGCAGCATTCCGGCGCGCCTGCGGGTGCGGCCTTTCATTGCGTGTTTAACGGGCGATGCCCACACTCGTTCAGGTTCGCGCCCGCGCAGCCGGCGGGTGTCCTCCCCTCCCAATCCGCTCGACGAATCAGCCGCCATGCGCCCATTGCCCACCTTGCTTGCCCTGACCCTTGCCGCCGGCTTTGGCGGCTCTGCCGCCGTCGGCCTGCGCGATGTCTTCGACCAGCCGGCGCAGGCCAACGAGCCGGCCGCCGCCGTGCCGCTGGCCGCCGCCGCGCTGCCGGCCGCGGTCAACGGATCGCCGGTGCCGTCGCTGGCGCCGATGCTGCAACAGGTCACCCCGGCGGTGGTCAGCGTGTATAGCCGCCACACCGTGCGCGTGGCCAGCCCGCTAGGGCCCTTCGGCAACGACCCGGTGCTGCGCCGGATCTTCGGCATCCCGGACATGCCGCGCGAGCGCGTGGAACGTGCGCTGGGCTCGGGCGTGATCATCGATGCCAAGAACGGCTACGTGCTGACCAACCACCACGTGGTGGAAAACGCCGATGGCGTGTCGGTCTCGCTCAGCGATGGCCGCACGGTGGAGGCCGAGTTCATCGGCTCGGACCCGGACACCGACGTGGCGGTGATCCGCATCAAGGCCGACAAGCTCACCGCCATCCCGCTGGCCGATAGCGACAGCCTGAAAGTCGGCGACTTCGTGGTGGCGGTGGGCAACCCCTACGGCCTGGGACAGACGGTGACCTCGGGCATCGTCTCGGCGGTGGGCCGCAGCGGCATCCCCGTGGCCGGCTTCCAGAACTTCATCCAGACCGATGCCTCGATCAACCCGGGCAACTCCGGTGGCCCTTTGCTCAACCTGCAGGGGCAGCTGGTGGGCATCAATACCGCCAGCTTCAACCCTTCCGGCTCGATGGCGGGCAACATCGGCTTGGGGTTCGCCATCCCGATCAACCTGGCGGCCAACATCAAGGACCAGCTGGTCAGCGTGGGTGAGGTGCGCCGCGGCACGCTGGGCATCGAGACGCAGGACGTGGATGAGCGCTTGGCCAAGGCCCTGGGCCTGGAGCAGCCGCGCGGTGCGCTGGTGACCCGCGTGTATCCCAAGTCCGCGGCCGAGGCGGCGGGCGTGCAGAGCGGCGATGTGGTGCTCAGCGCAAACGGCCAGCGCGTGGACAATGCCGCGGCGCTGCATAACTTCGAAGGCCTGCAGGGCGTGGGCGCGCGGGTGTCGCTGGAGCTGCGCCGCGAGGGCAAGCCGCTGACGCTGGCGGCCACGCTGAAGGAACAGGCGCGCAGCGTCGATGGCGGCACGCTGGACCCGCGCCTGACCGGCGCGACCTTCCGCGAACTGGACGAGGGCACCCGCGCGCAGCTGCGCGGCGGGGTGCTGGTGGCCGAGGTCAAGGCAGGATCGCGCGCGTACATCAACGGCCTGCGCCCGGGCGATGTGCTGATTGCCGGCAGCAACGGCGAGTTCGGCGATCTGCCGGCGTTCCGCTCCAGCTTCGGCAAGGCGCCGCAGCAGCTGGTGTTCCAAGTGTTCCGTAACGGCGACACCGGACGGCTGCTGATGCGCTAAAGGCGTGATGCGCGCGGCATTGCCGCTGCCACGCCGCGTCCACAGGGTGTTCATGCGCGGGTGGAGTAGGCTCGAATCCCTCGCCCCGATGACAGGAGACCCGCAATGAGCCCGACCGCTTCCGACAACATGAAGTCCAGCCTGAGCGAAACCGGCGCGCATCTGAAGAATGCCGCCAGCGCCGCAGGCGATGCCATCCGAAATGTCAGCGCCGCCGCTGGCGATGAGTTCAAGCTGGGCAAGGCCGGTGTGAAGTCCGAGCTGGCCGATGGCGCCCTGTCGGGCATCGCCGCGGCCGAAGCCGGTGGTGAAGCCGCACGCGAGCAGGTCGATGCGCTGATGGACAAGGGCCGCGACCTGATCGAAAGCGCCGCCGACTTGATCCGCGAGCGTCCGCTGGCATCCTTCGGCGTGGCCTTCGCCACCGGCTGGATCATCGCCAAGCTGGCGCGCGGCAGCGACAACTAAGTCGCGGCCGTTCGCGTGACCGATCCAACGCAGGATCCCGGCGAAGGCAGCGCGCGTCCCGACGCGCCTTCGCTGGAAGACAGCCTCAAGCAGTTCGGCAAGGCCGGCCGTGACGGCTTTGGCGCTGCGGTCGATACCGGCCGTGCGCTGCGCAGCCTGTTCGCGGCCGACTTCGCACTGGCCCGTGCGTCCATCGCGCGGGCCTGTGCGTGGCTGGCCGTGGCGGTGACCTTTGGCGCCTCGTCTTGGCTGCTGTTGATGGGCGCGTTCATCGCCCTGTTGCAGCGCTTGGGGCTGAGCTGGCTGTCGTCCATGGCCGTGGCCTCGCTGGTCAGCGTGGTCATCACAGGCCTGGCGATGTGGCAGGTGTTGCGTTACTTCGAATTCACCCGGCTCGATGCCACCCGCCGCCAGCTGCGCAAGCTGGGGATCGGGGGCGACGATGAAGAGGAAGAAGACGAGAAAGCGCCGACGGCCTCAGCGCCCACAGCAGTGCCCACGCAACCGACGGAGCGCGCGCCATGAAGTTCAATCAGTTGCAACGTCGCGTGGCCCGCGCCGAGGAGCTGGTCGAGGGTCGCCGGGCCCAGGTCCGCGAGCACGCCGGCCTTTTCGTCGATAGCTGGCGCAGCGGCTGGACTCCCTGGCGTATCGTGATTGCCGGCCTGGCGGCGGGCTTTCTGACCGGACGCGCCGAGCCGGTGCGCGCCATTGGCGGGCTCAACCCGACGCGCTGGCTGCAGCTGGCCAGTACCGCCTCCGGGTTGTTTTCCTCGCTGCAGGCGGCGGTGGCGGCCAGCCGCGCCGACACCGCGGCGGACAAGGCCGATGATGCGGCCGAAAGCGCCGACGATGCGGCCGCCAGCACGCAGCACGCCGCCCACGCGACCCGCCAGGCGGCCAGCGCGGCGAAGACCCAAGCGCCCGACCCGCAACCGACGACCGGCTACGCCGCTGTCACCGACGCCGAGGAAACCGAGCGCTGGGCCGTGCGTGCGCCGCGCCCGGCCGAGGCGGCCACGGACGTCTCCGAGCGTTGAACGCGCCACCTGCCGCCTGCGCGTGGCACGTTCTAGACTGATCCCATGATCACGCCCCCCGACAGCGCGCCCACCGTCGGCGCGCCCGCCGACGCCCTGCCCTCCGACCCGCGCGCGCAGCCACCGTTGCCGCGGCCACGTGCGCCGGTGTCCTTGGTGGTGCTGGCCACGCTGGCGGTGGGCTACACCCTGTGGGCCGCGCAGGCCATCGTGCTGCCGGTGCTGCTGGCGGTATTCCTGGCGCTGGTGGGCAATCCGCTGATCCGCGGGCTGCAGCGCATCTACATGCCGCGCTTTTTGGGCGCGGTGGCGGTGATGTGCCTGTTCGTCGGTGGCACCACGGTGCTGGGCAGCCAGCTGGTGGAGCCGGCCTCGGCCTGGTTCAAGTCGGCCCCGCGCGAGCTGCGCCAGCTGGCGCCCAAGCTGCGCTCGCTGACCAAGCCGGTGCACGACGCCAACGAGATGGCGGAAAACTTTGCGCGCGCCGCAGGCGGCGACAGCAGCCGGCGGCGCGAGGTCACCCGCACGGTGCAGGACGACCCCTACCGCACCCTGACCACCACGCCCAAGGTGGTGGCCTCGGTGCTGGCGGTGGTGCTGCTGACGTTCTTCTTCATGGTCTATGGCGAGAACATGCAGCGGCATGCGATCGCGCTGCTGCCTGGGCGGCAGAAGAAGAAGTTCACCGTGGACATCCTGATCTCGATCGAGCGGGCGGTGTCGCGCTATGTGTTGACCATCAGCATCATCAATGCGCTGGTCGGGCTGGTGTTCGCCGGGTTGATGATGGTGCTGAAGTTCCCCATCGCCGATGCGCTGCTGTGGGGCACGCTGGTGGCGCTGCTGAACTTCGCGCCGTATGTGGGGCCGATGATCGGCATGGTGATGATGGCCATCGTCGGCATGGTGACCTTCGACGATGTGTGGATGTCGCTGCTGCCGGCCATCCTGTACCTGGGCCTGCACACGCTGGAGGGTCAGATCATCACCCCGATCGTGCTGGGCCGGCAGATGCGGCTCTCGCCGCTGGTGCTGATCCTGGCGCTGATGGTGTTCGGCTGGCTGTGGGGCATGATCGGCCTGCTGCTGGCCGTGCCGCTGCTGGTGTGCATCAAGCTGGTGCTGGCCCGCGTGGAGGGACTGGAGGGGTGGGCGCGGTTGATGGAGTGAAGTGAGGAGTGAGCGCAGAGGAGTGAGGAGTGAGTAAAGGCGGCGCCTGCCGTCTTTTTTTGTGTGAGCGGCTCCAGCCGCGAAGGGGCTTTTACCGATGTGCTTGCAGAGGGGAAAGCCCCTTCGCGGCTGAAGCCGCTCCCACAGGAATCCCTGCTCTTCACCCGCCCTGCCAGCTGCTATGCCCTTCGCTTTTCCTCACTCCTCACTCCTCTGCGCTCACTCCTAGCCTTTACTCACTCCTCGCCGTAACCCGCTCATCTCCAGTCACTGCTCGCTTCAGTAGAATCCACGGATGACTCTCTGCATCCGCGCTGTCACGCTGGACCTGGACGACACGGTCTGGCCCTTCGCGCCCATTGGCGCCCGCATTGAACAACGGCTGCATGCCTGGTTGCTGGAACACAGCCCGGCCACGGCGCAGATGTTCCCCATCCAGGCCATGCGCGTGCTGCGTGAGCGCATGCATGCCGAGCATCCGCACCTGGTGCACGACCTGAGCGAGCTGCGCCGCATGACCCTGCGCCATGCGCTGGTCGAGAGCGGGGCCGACCCGGCGCTGACGGACCCGGCCTTCGAGGTCTTCTACGAGATCCGCAACCAGGTCGAGTGCTATCCCGACAGCCTGGACGCCCTGGCGCGCATCGCCGCGCGGGTGCCGCTGGCGGCGCTGAGCAATGGCAATGCCGATGTGGTCCGCTGCGGGCTGGGCGATCACTTCCGCTTCCAGCTGGGCGCGCGCGAGCATGGCGCGGCCAAGCCCGAGCCCAGCATCTTCCTGGCCGCCTGCGAGCGCCTGGGCTGCGCGCCGGAGACGGTGCTGCACGTGGGCGATCACATCCACATGGACGTGGTGGGCGCGATGGAAGCGGGCCTGCGCGGCGGCTGGCTCAATCGCGACGCCGCGACCTGGCCGGCCGAGTTGCCGCGTCCCGACCTGGAGTTCACCACCCTGACCGCGCTGGCCGACTGGCTGGACGCGCATACCCCGGAGCCTGCCGCCGCATGAGCGCATCCCCCCAGGAACACGCCCCCTCGCCCAACGCGCTGCCGCTGCATCTGGTGGAGCGCAGCCAGTTCGCCGCCTGGAAGGCCGGGCAGCCCGAGGCCATCCAGCGCTGGGCAGAATCGCAGGCTTTCAACGCCTCGGCTGGCAGCGTGCTGCTGCTGCCCGGCGAGCGCGGCGTGGCCGGCGCGGTGGTCGGTATCGGCGACCCCCTGGACCCGCACAGCTATGGCCACGCCCCGATGGCGCTGCCCACTGGCGTGTGGTCGCCGGCCCTGCCGCTGGGCGCCGAGGCGCAGGCGGCCCTGCAACTGGGCTGGGGCCTGGGCAGCTATCGCTTCGACCGCTACAAGGCGCGCCTGCGCGAGCCGGCGCAGCTGCAGCTTGCGGCCGCCGATGTCGAGACCGCCGATGTGCTGACCGCGGTGCAGCGCGTGCGCGACTGGGTCAACACGCCGACCGAGCACATGGGCCCGGAGCAGCTGGAGGCCGCCGCGCGCGAACTGGCCCAGGCCCACGGCGCGCAGCTCGAGGTGATCACCGGCGATGCGCTGATCGAACAGAACTTCCCCACTATCCACGCGGTGGGCCGCGCCTCGCACCGGGCGCCGCGGCTGATCGTGCTGCGGTGGGGCGAAAGCGCGCACGCGCCGGTGGCGGTGGTGGGCAAGGGCGTGTGCTTCGACACCGGTGGCCTGGACCTGAAGCCGGCCGACGGCATGCGCAACATGAAGAAGGACATGGGCGGGGCGGCGCACGCGCTGGCGCTGGCCGGCTTGATCATGGCCCGGCAGCTGCCGGTGCGGATGACGCTGCTGATCCCGGCGGTGGAAAACGCCGTGGGGCCCGATGCCTTCCGCCCCGGCGAGGTCATCCGCACGCGCTCGGGGGTGACGGTGGAGATCGACAACACCGATGCGGAGGGCCGCCTGATCCTGTGCGATGCGCTGGCCTATGCCGGCGAGCAGCAGCCGGAACTGCTGCTGGACTTCGCCACCCTGACCGGCGCGGCACGGGTGGCCTTGGGCCCGGACCTGCCGGCGCTGTTCTGCAACGACGACGGGCTGGCCCAGCAGTGGCTGCAGGCCGGCGAGACCACGCGCGACCCGGTGTGGCGCCTGCCGCTGTGGCGCCCGTACCTGCGCTACCTGACCAGCCATATCGCCGACCTGGCCAACGCCGGCTCGCGCATGGCCGGGGCGGTCACCGCGGCGCTGTACCTGGAGCGCTTCGTCCCGGCCGGCATCCGCTGGGCGCACCTGGACACCTATGCGTGGAACGACAACGACCGTCCGGGGCGCCCGGCCGGTGGCGAAGCGCTGGGGCTGCGTTCGGCCTATGCGCTGTTGAAGGCGCGCTACGGGCGCTAGCACAAGCGACTGGCGCCTGTGCCGCACCGGCGCCCCTGGCGCGTCACACCCGCGCCAGGGGCGTCAGCGGCTGTCGGGCACCAGCAGCGCCGGGTCCGGCGCGGCCATCGCCGCCTGGTTGCGGCCGGCCGACTTGGCCCGGTACAGGGCCTCGTCGGCACGCCGCAGCAGCAGTTCCGGTTCCGCGCCGCACTGCGGATACACCGCAATGCCAATCGACACCGTCACCGGCGGCAGCTCCTTGCCCAGGTGCTGGACCTGCATGGCCTGCACCGCCGCGCGGATGGCGTTGGCGCGCTCCACCGCGATGGGCTCGGGGACCTCGGGCAGGATCAGGGTGAACTCCTCGCCGCCGTAGCGGCAGGCGATGTCCTCCGGGCGCGACATCTTGGCCAGCAGCTGGCCGAAGGCGGCCAGCAGCGCATCGCCGCCGGGATGGCCATGGGTGTCGTTGAAGCGCTTGAAGTGGTCCAGGTCCAGCATCATCAGCGTCAGCGGGAAGCCGCGGCGCGCGCAGCGGGCCAGCTCGCGCGAGAGCGACTCTTCCAGGTAGCGGCGATTGAACAGGCCGGTCAGCGGCTCGCGGATGGACTGCAAGCGCAGGCGCTCCTGCAGGCGCAGGTTGATCAGCGACATGGCCAGCTGCTCGGACGCCGCTTCCAGGATGTGCAGGCGCTCCAGGAAGGCATCGTCGGTCCCGGTCACATGCACGAAGCCCAGCTGCACGCCCTGCGCGGCCAGCGGAATGCAGGCGGTGGCCAGCGGCTGGTCGGGCGCGGCATGCACGTGCGCGCAACGCGATGCGGTCTCGGTGGTGCCTACCAGGTGCGGCTGGCCGCGACGCAGGGCCCAGCACGCGTCCAGCGTCAGCATCGAAGCGTTGGCCTTGGCGTGTTCGCCCCAGTGCATCACCGCCTCGGCGTAATCCTCCGAGGCGCGGATGCGGTAGATGGTGCCATCGGTGTTGGGCAGCAGCTGCGACAGCAGCTGCGCGGTCAGGCGCATGGCCTCCTCGGCGTTGATGCAGCTCTGCAGCATGCCGGCGGAGAGACTGAGCTGGCGCAGCTCGGAGGTGCGGTGCTCCAGCGCCTGCACCGAGGCGCTCAGGCGCTCGTTGGCCGTGCGGGTTCCCAGGTCGGCGCGGTCGCGCGCGCGGATCTCACGGCGCATCAGCCAGTACACCATCGCGACGATGCCGATGCCGAAGGGAATGCCGGCAATGGCCAGCCCCTTGAGCATCAGCGCGCTGCGGTCGCGGTAGGCCGCGCGCTCGACCAGCAGCTTGCGCTCGGTATTGGTCATGGACCGGGTCTGGCGACGGATCGCCTCGGAGGTGGCGTGGATCTGCCCGCCGATGGCGGCCACGGCCGCGTCCCTGCCCCGGTCCTCGAAGATGGACAGCACGTGCTCCATCTGCTCCACGCGTTGATCGACCAGGCCGCGCAGCGCGGCCACGCGCTGTTCCTGCGGAGTGTTGTCGGCCACCAGCTCCTGCAGCCGCTCGAACAGGTCCGGCAGTTGCGCGCGGCCGGCGCGGTAGTCGGCCAGATACTCCACGCGGCGCGTCAGCAGGTAGCCCCGCTGGGCGGCCTCGGCATCGCGCAGGCGCGCCTCGATCTCGTCCACCCGGGCGATGACTTCATGGGTGTGCGAGACCCAGGCCGCATCGTTGCTGAAGCGGCGCGTGCCTTCCAGCACGCCGACGCTGATGCCCACGAAGATCACCATGGCCAGGAACGGACCGATCCGGTTGATAAGGCGGCGGGCGGGCATGGCGACAGGCTGGCTGAAGGACGGCGCATGTTAGCGGAATCGGTCGCCATCCCTGGGACAGCCGTCACCTTCCGCCGCGCCCGCCCCTGCTTGCGCATGACAATGCTGTCAGAGCCAGCCCTTCTGCCGCGCCAGGCGGTGGGCCTCGATGCGGTTGCCCACGCCCAGCTTGCCGATGGCCTCGGACAGGTAGTTGCGCACGGTGCCGTGGCTCAGATGCAGGCGCGTGGCGATCTCGCCTGCGCTGAGGCCTTCGCCCGCCAGGCGCAGTACCTGGCGTTCGCGCTCGTTGAGCGGGTCGGCCTCGGACCAGGCTTCCAGGGCCAGCTCCGGCGCGATGGCGCGACCGCCGCGCTGCACGGTGCGCAGCGCCTGCACCAGGTGCTCCGGCGGCGCATCCTTGAGCAGGTAGCCGGACACCCCGGCGTCCAGCGCGCGCCGCAGGAAGCCGGGACGGGCGAAGGTGGTGACGATGACCACGCGCGTATCCAGGCCGTGGCGCTGCACGCGCTGGGCCAGCTCCAGGCCGGACAGGCCGGGCATCTCGATGTCGGTGACCAGGATGTGCGGCTGCAGGCGCTGCAACTCGCGCCAGGCGCTCTCGCCGTCGGCCGCGGCGGCCACCACCTCGATGTCCTCTTCCAGGTTGAGCAGCGCGGCCAGCGCCCCGCGGACCATGGCCTGGTCTTCGGCCAGCAGGACGCGGATGGGGGCGGGGCTCGGGGCGGGCATGGGGCGATTTTAAGGGCGAGGAGTGAGCGGAGAGGAGTGAGGAGTGAGTAAAAGCGAGAGGCGAGAGGCGAGAGGCGAGAGGCGAGAGGCGAGCCGAAAGCCGAGGCGGCGAGACTGTCATGCTCAATGAGCAGAGATTGTCCCTGTGGAAGCGGCGTCAGCCGCGAAGAGGCTCTCCCGGTAAGGCCCCTCGCGGCTGAAGCCGCTCCCACAAGGAGCATGGCGGGTCTCTGCTGGCTCGGCTCGCGATGGAGCTACCGATCTGAAGCTCACTCCTCACTCTTTCCTACTCACTCCTCGCTTCCGCTCACTCCTCACTCCTCTCCGCTCACTCCTCGCCTTCGCTCACTCCTCACTCCTCTCCGCTCACTCCTCGCCTTCGCTCACTCCTCACTCCTCTCCGCTCACTCCTCGCCTTCGCTTACTCCTCACTCCTCTCCGCTCACTCCTCGCCTCAACGCCTCAACCCACCGGCGCCTCCAACGGCGCAACAGACGCCTGACGTGCGGGTTCCACGGGCTGCGCCTGCGGGACGCGGGCGATGACGGTGGTGCCGGCGCCGCGCGTGCTGTCCAGCTGCAAGGTGCCCGACAGCGCCTGGACGCGCTCGCGCATGCTGCTCATGCCGGTGCCGGGGACCAGGTCGCCGCCGCGGCCGTTGTCGTGCACGCGCAGCACCCAGTGACGTCCCTCGCTGCCGACGGTCACTTCCACCCGCCGCGCGTGCGCATGGCGCTGCACATTGGTGGCGGCCTCACGCAGCACCAGGGCGAACACCGTCTCCACCGGCCCGGGCAGCAGCGCGCAGTCGATGCGGTAGTCGAAGGCCACGCCGTCGGCTTCCAGCAGCAGCTTGGCCGAGGCCAGCTCTGCGGCCAGCTCGGCCGAGCGGATGCCGCTGACCGCGCGGCGCACCTGCGCCAGGGCCTCGCGCGCCACACGGCTGACGTCTTCCATTTCGCTGCGCGCAGCCGCCGCATCGCGCTGGGCCAGGCGCGCGGCCAGGTCGGACTTCAGGGCCACCAGCGACAAGGTGTGGCCGAGCAGGTCGTGCAGGTCGCGGCCGATGCGCTCGCGCTCGGCCACGCTGGCCAGCCGGCGCACCTCGTCCTGGCTCAGGCGCAGCACCGCGTCCTTCTGCTGATCCAGCTCCTGCATGCCGATCATGCCGCCCAGCGAGAGCACGGTGAACGGCATCCAGATGGTCATCTGCCACGGGTAGCCCAGCCACAGCGACCAGGCCACCAGCGCCAGGCTCAGCGCCAGCAGCGTGCCCATGTAATGCCACATGCGCTGCCGGCGCGAGGGACGCAGCATCACGCAGCCGAACACGAAGTAGTTCAGACCGGCGGGGTACCAGGGCAGCAGCGCCGCGCACAGGCCCATCAGCGCCAATGCGTACAGCGTGCGGCGGCGCGCCGGGCACAGCAGCACGCGCGCGTACAGCAGCAGGAACACCGGATAGGAGACCAGCGTGCCGATGAGCCAGGTGCGGTCCCAGCCCCTGGGCGAGAAGATCGGCGAGATGAACACCCACGAGGACCACAGCACGTGGAAGGCGTCGGACCAGGGCGACTTGCCCTGGCGCATGTGGTTGGCGGCGATGGAGTCGGCCGCGGGCTGGAACCATCTGGGCAAGCGCAGGCTCATGGCGTCGGCTTCCTCTCGGGTGCTGGATCATGCCATCGACCGGGCGCCCGGTCGCAGCGTCCCATCGAAAGGGTGACGCTCATGCGCGCTGCAGGCGGCGCTGGGCCAGCAGCAGGCAGGCCACGGTGAAGACGGCCAACACGCCGATGTGCAGCCAGGCGCTGCCGCCGGCGTCCATGCCCACGACCTTCAGCGCCAGCTGGCCCAGGTGCCAGGCCGGCCACAGCGGGGCCAGCTTGCCGATGAGGGCCGGCAGCATCGTCAGCGGCAGCCACAGGCCCGACAGCAATGCCATTGGCAGGTAGACCAGGTTGACCACGGCCGGTGCGGCCGAGCCTTTCACCAGGCTGCCGATCAGCAGCCCCAGCGCGCAGAACGGCAGCGTGCCCAGCACCGCCACCAGCAGCAGGCGCGCCAGCTGCGAGGCGGTCAGTACCGCGCCGCCCAGGGTGCTGCCGACCAGCAGCAGCAACACCCCGATGCACAGGGCAAAGCCCATGGCCATGACCAGCTTGGCCAGCAGCGGGGCCATGGTCGGCACCGGCAGCGCGCGCTTGAGCGTGAGCAGGCCGCGCTCGCGGTCCATCGCCAGGCTGACGCCGAACCCGAACAGGCCCGGCCCCATCACCCCGAACACGGTGTAGCTGGCCATCAGGTAGGTGGACGCCTGCGCGTTGCCGCGATTGAGCAGCACGCCGAACATCAGATAGAACATCACCGGGAACAGCAGCGTGGGCAGCGAGAACGCCGGCGTGCGCAGCAGCCGCAGCCATTCGTAGCGCGCCTCGCGCAGGTAGATGCCGGCCAGGGAGGGGGATGGCAGGGCTGGAAACGTCGTGCGGCTCATGCGGCGTACTCCTCGTTGGTATCGGTTGTGCGGGTGAGCTGCAGGAAGGCATCGGCCAGCCCGGCGCGCTGGACCTGCAGCTCGCTTGCCTGCGGGTCCTGCGCCAGCAGGCGCGCGACGATGGCTTCGGCCGTCTCGGCGTGGATCTCCAGCTTTCCCGGCTGGGCGTGGACCGCGCGCACGCCCGGCCAGGCCCGCACGCATGCGGCCGACAGCTGCGTGGCGATGCGGATGCGCCGCAGCGACACCCGTGCGCGGATCTGCTCCACGCTGCCACGGGCGATCACCTGCCCGGCCTGCAGCACGGCGACCTCATCGGCCAGGGCCTCGGCCTCTTCCAGATAGTGCGTGGTCAGCAGCACCGCGCAGCCGGCGGCGGCGCGCTCGGCAATGGCCTGCCACAGCTGCTGGCGCGCCTGGATGTCCAGCCCGGTGGTGGGCTCGTCCAGGAACAGCACCCGCGGACGCCCGCAGATGGCCAGGGCGAACTGCACGCGCCGCTGCTGGCCGCCGGAGAGCTGGCCGTAGCGTCGCGGCAGCAGGTCTTCCAACCCGGCGATGCGCGCGCATTCGGCCACGCTCAGCGGCTGGGCGTAGTAGCCGCGCGTGAGCAGCAGCAGCTCGGCCACGGTGAGCGTTTCGGGCAGCTCGGCCTGCTGCAGCATCACCCCTGCCTGCTGGCGCGCCTGGCGGCTGGCCGGGTCGTGGCCGAACAGCGACACCGTGCCGGCATCGGCCCGCTGCAGGCCCAGCAATAGCGAGACCGCGGTGCTCTTGCCCGCCCCGTTCGGCCCCAGCAGGGCCAGCACCCGGCCCGGGGCCAGCTGCAGGTCCACGCCGGCCAGCGCGTGGTGCGCGCCGTAGCGCTTGTGCACGTCGGCCAGCTGGGCCGGCAGGTCGGATTGCAGATCGGACGTGTCGTGTTTCATGGATGTAGCAACCGTTACCGGAGGGTGCGGTTAGGCTGCGCCTAGGGGACGGGCCGCGGCAGTACCGGCGATCAGGCATTTGGGGTGACAGCTGTCACTGGCCGCCGTGCCCGTGGCGGTCGCAGACTTCGCCCACTCCGGCCCCGACCGCAAAGTGGTGACTTCCGGCAGCTGGATCGGCTGCACGGTCGCGGTCACATTCCGTGCTTCAACGATGTCATTGATGGATCTATGAACGCTTCCGCCGAACTGCTCAAGGAACTCCGCATCGACCGCAAGGCGCCGCCGCCCCCGCCATCGCGCAAGGGGCTGTGGATCGCGCTGGGGATCGTCCTGCTGCTGGCGCTGGCCGCCGCCGCCTGGCTGGTGCTGGGCCGCGAGCGCCCGCTGCAGGTGCGCACCGCGCCCGTGGTGGCCATGGCCGGCAACAGCGCCAGCGCCTCGGTGCTGGATGCCACCGGCTACGTGGTGGCGCGGCGCACTGCCACGGTGTCGGCGCAGATCACCGGCCGGGTGGAGGAGGTGATGATCGAGGAAGGCCAGCGGGTGGAGGCCGGCCAGGTGCTGGCGCGGCTGGACCCGATCAACGCCGACGCCGAGCGCAACCTGGCGCAGTCGCAGCTGTCCTCGGCGCAGAGCCAGGTGGACACCGTGGCCGCCCAGCTGGTGCAGGCGCGCAACGAGGCCGGCCGCCTGGAAGACCTGGTGCAGCAGCGGCTGATTTCGCGCACGCAATACGACCAGGCCGTGGCCGCGCGCGATTCGCTCAAGGCGCAGCTGCTAACCGCCCAGCGCAACGTCAAGGTCGCGCGCGACCAGCTGGCGATTTCCAACATCGGCAAGGACTTCACCGTGGTGCGCGCGCCATTTGCCGGCGTGATCACCGCCAAGGCGGCCCAGCCGGGCGAGATCGTCTCGCCGCTGTCGGCCGGCGGCGGCTTCACCCGCACCGGCATCGGCACCATCGTGGACATGGATTCGCTGGAGATCGAGGTGGACGTGGGCGAGTCCTACATCGGCCGCGTGCAGCCGAAGATGCCGGTGGAAGCCACGCTCAACGCCTACCCGGACTGGAAGATCCCGGCCGAGGTCATCGCCATCATCCCGGCCGCCGACCGCGGCAAGGCCACGGTGAAGGTGCGCATCGCCATCCTGCAGAAGGACGTACGCATCGTGCCGGACATGGGCGTGCGCGTGAGCTTCCTGGAGAAGGCCGCCCCCGAGCAGGCGGAAAAGCCCAAGGGCGTGCGCGTGCCGACCGCGGCGATCGTCGAGCGCGACGGCAAGCCGGTGGCCTTCGTGGTGGGCGATGACAACACCGTGCAGCAGCGCGCCATCCAGCCCGGCATCACCCTCTCGCAGGAGCGTCAGGTCTTGAGCGGCCTGCAGCCCGGCGAGACGGTGGTGCTGGAGCCGCCGGCGGCGTTGAGGGAAGGCGCGCGCGTGGTTGAAGACAAGGAGTGAGTGGGTGGAGCGAGGAGTGAGGAGTGAGCGAAAGCAAGGAGTGAGTGATGGGACGAGGAGTGAGGAGTGAGCAAGGGCAGCCGGCGCTCCGCTATCGGCGGCGCCACGCTCTCCGGCGCCCCCTGCTTCGCGACTGATCTCCAACGCTCTTTCTCCAGCCCTCCCCTCCAGCAGCCTTCGCTCCTAGCGCTCCAGCTCTCCCTCACTCCTCACTCCTCGCTTCATTACTCACTCCTGGCCTCCGCTTACTCCTCACTCCTCGCTTCACCCACTCACTCCTCGCTTCACCCACTCACTCCTCGCTCCAAACGGACAAGCCCATGACCGCACTCGTCAGCCTCCGCAACCTCACCAAGACCTACCAGCGTGGACCGGAGCAGGTGCAGGTCCTGCACGGCATCGACCTGGACATCGAGCGTGGCGACTTCGTCGCGTTGATGGGGCCTTCCGGATCGGGCAAGACCACCTTGCTCAACCTGATCGGCGGGCTGGACACGCCGAGCTCGGGCGAGATCGAGATCGAAGGCCAGCGCATCGACCGCTACAGCAGCGGCCAGCTCTCCACCTGGCGCAGCCAGCACGTGGGCTTCGTGTTCCAGTTCTACAACCTGATGCCCATGCTCACCGCGCAGAAGAATGTGGAGCTGCCGCTGCTGCTGACCCACCTGGACGCGGCCAACCGCAAGCGCAACGCGCAGATCGCCCTGACCCTGGTGGGCCTGGCCGAACGGCGCGACCACCGCCCCAACGAGCTCTCCGGCGGCCAGCAGCAGCGCGTAGCCATCGCCCGCGCCATCGTCTCGGACCCGACCTTTCTGATCTGCGATGAACCGACCGGCGACCTGGACCGCCAATCGGCCGAGGAAGTCCTGGGCCTGCTGCAACAGCTCAATCGCGAGCACGGCAAGACCATCATCATGGTCACCCATGACCCCAAGGCTGCCGAGTACGCCACGCATACGGTGCATCTGGACAAGGGCGAGCTGGCGACTGAGGTCGAGGTGAGAAACGAGGAACGAGAAACGAGGAACGAGTAAGGGCGGGCCCTCCATCCGAGACGCGTTCATCTCTCTCGTTCCTCGTTCCTCTGCACTCGTTCCTCGAACCAAGGGTGTCCCATGAAATACTTCTCCCTGATCTGGGCCCAGCTGTTCCGCAGCAAGACCCGCACCCTGCTGACCCTGCTGTCGGTGGTGGCCGCGTTCCTGCTGTTCGGCATGCTCGATTCGGTCCGCGTGGCCTTCAGCTCCGGCGGCAGCGTCGATGGCGCCAACCGCTTGATCGTGTCCTCGCGCCTGTCCATCACGCAGACCCTGCCGGTATCGCTGCGCACGCAGATCGAAGCGGTGCCGGGGGTGCGCAACGTCACCTACGCGATGTGGTTCGGCGGCATCTACCAGGACCCGAAAAACTTCTTCCCCAACTTCTCCGTCGCGCCCAACTACTTCGACGTCTATACCAACTACCAGGTGCCGGCCGAACAGCTGAAGGCGTTTCAGGAGAACCAGACCGGGGCCATCGTCGGCGAGGCGCTGGCCAACAAATATGGCTGGAAGATCGGCGACACCATCCCGCTGCAGGCCACCATCTTTCCGCGCGGGGGCAGCAACGACTGGCCGCTGCAGCTGACGGGCATCTTTCGGGTGAAGGACCGCGGCACGGTCAGTGAGGAGCAGCAGCTGGTGATGCACTGGAAGTACTTCGACGAGGCCAACGACTACATCAAGAACCGGGTGAGCTGGTACACGGTGCAGCTGGCCAACCCCGACCAGGCCTCGCGCGTGGCGCAGGCCATCGATGCGATCTCGGCCAACTCGGACCATGAGACCAAGAGCCAGACGGAGATGGCGTTCAACCAGTCCTTCGCCAAGCAGCTCGCCGATATCGGCCTGATCGTCACCTCCATCATGGGTGCGGTGTTCTTCACCCTGCTGCTGCTCACCGGCAACACCATGGCCCAGGCCGTGCGCGAGCGCATCCCGGAGCTGGCCACGCTCAAGACCCTGGGCTTCAAGGACAGCACGGTGCTGACCTTGGTGATGGTCGAATCGATGCTGCTGATCGTGCTGGGCGGGCTGATCGGCATGGGCCTGGCCTCGGCCATCATGCCGGGCATCTCCAGGATGACCAACGGCATCGTGCCCGGCGGCGCGCCTGCGCAGACCTGGCTGGTCGGGGTGGGGCTGATGCTGCTGATCGGCATCGTGGTGGGACTGCTGCCGGCGTTGCGCGCGCAGCGGCTGAAGATCGTCGACGCACTGGCCGGCCGCTGAGGGACACGCCATGAAACAGAAACTCATCAACTTCTCGATCGTGCTCATGCTGCTGCTGGCATTGGTGCTGTGGACGCTGCTGCCGTGGTACCTCGTGCTGGGCATCGCTGCGCTGCTGGCGCTGTGGCTGGGCCTGACCCGCAGCGGGCGGCTGGCGCTGGCCGCCACCCGCATCGGCGTGGCCAGCCTGCCGCAGCGTTGGGGCGCCTCCTCGGTGATCGTGGTCGGCATCGCCGGCGTGGTCGGCGTGCTGGTGGCGATGCTGGCCATGGGCGAGGGCTTCAAGGCCACGCTCAGCAGCACCGGCGACACCAGCAGCGCGATCGTCCTGCGCGGCGGCTCGCAGGCCGAGACCAACTCGGTGGTCATGCGCGACCAGGTGCCCCTGATCGGCAGCCTGCCCGGCATCGCCAAGAACGCCGAAGGCCGGCCCCTGATCTCGCCGGAGCTGTCGCAGGTGGTCAACCTGCCCGCGCGCGGCGACGGCACCGACACCAACGCGCAGATCCGCGGCGTGGGCGAACTGGGCTGGGCGGTGCATCCTTCGGTGAAGCTCGTCGAAGGCCGCCGTTTCGGCGCGGGCCTGCGCGAGATCGTGGTCGGGGCCGGGGCGCAATCGCAGTTCCGCGGCCTGGAGGTCGGCAAGCCGATCACCCTGGGCAACCAGCAGTGGACCGTGGTGGGCAAGTTCAAGTCCGGCGACGCCCACGACTCGGAGCTGTGGACCGATGCGGAGACGCTGGCCTCCACCTACAACCGCAGCTCCTACCAGTCGATTACGGTCAAGACCGAGGGCACGGCCGGCTTCGAGCAGTTCAAGGCCGCCATGGCCGGCGATCCGCGGCTGAAACTGGACGTGGAGACCACCCGCGCCTACTACGCCAAGCAGTCGGGCCAGCTGAGCACGCTCATCAATGCGCTGGGCACGGTGATCGGCGCGATCATGGCGGTGGGCGCGGTGTTCGGCGCGCTCAACACCATGTATGCGGCGGTGGCCACGCGCGCCAGGGAAATCGCCACCATGCGCGCCATTGGCTTTCGCGGCCTGCCGGTGGTGACTGCGGTGATGCTGGAAACCATGCTGCTGGCGCTGCTGGGCGGCCTGCTCGGCGGGCTGGTGGCCTGGCTGCTGTTCAACAACCACAGCGTCTCCACGCTGGGGTCCAACTTCAGCCAAGTGGTGTTCCAGTTCAAGGTCACCCCGGAGCTGCTGTGGAACGGGCTGAAGTGGGCACTGGGCATCGGCCTGGTCGGCGGACTGTTCCCCGCCCTGCGTGCGGCCAGGCTGCCGATCACCGTGGCGCTGCGCGAGGTGTGAGGCAGGCGCAGTGCGGCATGGGCGCGGCCTTCCGTGGGAGCCGCGCTCATGCGCGAGGCTGCTTCTTCCCAGGAGCACCGCCAGTCTTGCGGCGGCTGAATCGTCATCGTTCTGTCATGGAAACGAGATAGCGCCGCGCCGAAGGCGGCCGCTACGCTGCGCGGCCATCTTTGTGTGTCACGCCCATGCTGCGCCTGTTCGCGCTGGCCGCCGTCTGTTGCCTGTGGCTGGCGGCCTGCATTCCTCCCACCTCGACCTCGCTGAGCGAACGCCTGATCGCGCCGGGCGGCGCATCGCCATTGCTGGAGCACGCGCGAGTGGAAGCGCTGCTGGCGCGGCTGCCGACCCGCAGCGGCATGGCCGAGGGCGCCGACGGCGTGCAGCTGTTCTGGCGCGCCCTGGATCCGGGTAACTACCAGCTGGACTATCGCTACGCCGGCAACCCGCAGGGCTCTGCGCTGCAGCAGGTGGCCTTCGACGTGCACTTCCAGCGACCCACCGAGCCGGTGGCCCCGCGCGGCACGGTGGTGCTGCTGCACGGCTGGATGATGGATGGCGATTCGCTCATGCCCTGGGCGCTGCAGCTGGCCCAGGCCGGTTATCGCACCATCAGCCTGGACCTGCGCAACCATGGGCGCTCCGGCCACGGCCCGGCCGGCTATGGCACCCGCGAGGCGCAGGACGTGGCCAGGGTCGTGCGCACCCTGCGCGCGCAGGGCGAAGTCAGCGGACCGCTGTACCTGTTCGGGGTGTCCTATGGGGCGGCCACGGCCAGCTTCGCCGCCGAGCGGCTCGGCCCCGAGGTGCAGGGCGTGGTGGTGATGGAATCCTTCGCCAACGCCGGGCGTGGCATCCGCGACATGGTCCCGCACATGCTCAGCAGCCGCCCGGACACGCTCAAGGCCACCGCGATGACGCTCTACGCCCGCCTGGTCTACGCGCGTCAGGACCTCGATGCGGTGATCGCCGCGGCCGATGCGCGGCTCGCGCTGGACCTGGACAAGGTCGACGTGCGTCAGGCCCTGCACGACACGCCCAGCTGCGTGCTGGTGCTGCACGGCCAGGCCGACCAGCACATCCCGGTGGCGCACGGACGGCTGCTGGCCCAGGCCTCGTCGCGCACGCATTACTTGGAAGTGCCTGGCGAGACTCACCTGAGTCTGCCGATGCGGCTGGATCGCCTGGGGGCCACCGTCGATGACTGGCTGGCCCGCAGCGGCGACCCCGGCCACTGCCCTGCGCCGTTGCCGGTGGGGCCCGCGCCGGCCGCCTCGGCGCTGGCCTCGCGCTGATCTCAGCCGGCCTGGTCCGGATCCAGCCAACCACGCGCGATGGCCGCGCGCACGTCCTCGGGCGTATCCAGATCGAGCGCCAGCGCCGGCGCAGGTACGCGCGCGATGCTGGCAGCGTCTTCGCCATTGAGCAGCCCGCGCAAGCCCGCATCCCCCTGCAGGGGCGCGTCGGCAAGCTCGCGCCAGGGGATGACCGCCGGGACGCCCAGTCGCGCGCCGTGGACGGTGGCGGCGCAACCGCGCGCCGTCGCGCGGGCGGCGGTCAACAGGGCCTGCAGATGGGTCGTTTCCAGCGCCGGCTGGTCGCAGACCAGGAACAGCACCGATCCCACTTCGCTCTCCAGCGAGCTCGAACCCAGCGCCTCACGCGCGCGCCGCACGCTGCTGGACAGCCCCGAGGCCCAGTGCGGGTTGTCCACGCGCTCGATCCCCTGCAGATCCAGGCAGCCCGCGATCGCCTCGGCCTGCGCGCCCAGCACCAGCAGCGTGCGCCGCGGCTGCGTGGACCGCGCCAGGCCTAGCGCACGCTGCACCAGCGCCTGGCCATCGCGTTGCAGCAGTTGCTTGGGCCGTCCAAGCCGGCGGCTGCCGCCCGCGGCCAGCACCACGGCCACGTGCTCGCTCATCCGGCGCGTCCGTGACGCCAGGCCTGCAGCTGCGCGGCAATGCTCAAGGAGATCGCCTCGGCGCCCTGCCCGCCCAGGTCCAGGCCCACCGGCGAGCGCAGGCGTGGGGCCAGCGCCTCGCGCGCGGCAGCCGGCAGCAGCTTGAACAGGTCCTCGCGCCGCCGCGACGGGCCCAGCAAGCCGATGAAGGGCACCGCGGTATCGGCCAGGAGCTCCAGGGTTTCTCGATCCAGCTCGAAGTTGTGGTGCATCACCAGCACCGCGTCGGGCGCGCCGTCACGCCAGCCCGCCACCACCGCCGCTGGCGCCTGCTCCTGCAGGCGGTCGGCCGCGTGCGGCGCGGGCGGCTGCGGCAGCCAGCGCGCACGCCGCTCGACCAGGCTGGTGATCCAGCCGGCGTCGCGCAGCAGGGGCAGCAGGAACGGCGTCTCCGGCCCGCCGCCGAACACAGCAACCTGCGGCGGCGGCGCCAGGGTGAAGGCCACCTGCGCCGCGCTGGCAAGCCCGGTGCAGGGCAGCGTCCAGCGCTGATCGCCAGCGACGAGCGCCACGCTGCCGCCATCGCCGATCAGCTCCAGCGCGATCGGCAAGGCCTGTCCCTGCCACCAGGCATCCACCGCCGCGTCCCAGCCCGGCACCTGGGCCAGCGGCAACAGCATCAGGTGCAGGCGCCCGCGGCAGCCCACGGCAGAGCCGGACAGCAGGTCCTCGTCATCGCGCGTGTCGATGTCCATCCAGTCCACGTGCCCGGCCTGGGCTGCCGCCTGCGCGCGTTGGGCGATCTCCGGCTCCAGGCAACCACCGCTCAGCCAGCCGACCTGCTCACCGCTGGCGCCGAACAGCGCCATCGCCCCGCGCCGTGCATAGGTGGAGCCTTCGGTCTGGACCACCATGACCAGCGTCGCCGCATCGCCTCCTCGCACCGCCTCGCGCGCGGCCTGCATGACGCGGCGATGCACCTGCGCCATCGTCTGGGTGTGTGTGTCAGTCGTCATCGACGCACTGTGTCATCGCTCGCGTACCGGCGCTGTCGAGCCGGCAATGCCCACCGGACCCTGCCTGCAGCGCAGCAAGCCTTGCCCCATGAACACCGCCAGGCCCGCCCAGATCAGCCCAAAGCCAAGCAGGCGCGCGTGGTCGAACGGCTCGCCCATGACCAGCACGCCGGCCAGCAGTTGCAGGGTCGGCGCGATGTACTGCAGCAGCCCGATCAGCGTCAGCGGCACGCGCCGCACGCCATAGGCGAACCACACCAGCGGCACGGCGGTCATCGCCCCGCCCAGCACCAGCAACAGATCGATGCGCCAGCCCCAGCCGCCGAGGAAGCCGCCATCCCCCTGCAGCTCGCAATGCCACAGGTAGGCCACCGCCGGCACCAGCAGGTACAGGCTCTCCACCGCCAGGCCGGACATCGCCTCGACCGCAACCAGCTTGCGCACCAGCCCGTACAAGGCGAAGGACACCGCCAACCCCAGCGCGATCAGCGGCGGCGCCCCGGCATGCCAGGTCAGCCAGGCCACGCCCAGTGCGGCCAACGCCACCCCGCCCCACTGTAGGCGGCGCAAGCGCTCGCCCAGCACCACCACGCCCAGCAGCACGCTGACCAGCGGATTGATGAAATAACCCAGGCTGGCCTCCACGACATAGCCGTGGGTGACCGCCCAGATGTACAGGCCCCAGTTGAAGGCGATCAGCACGCTGCTCACCGCCAGCAGCGGCAGCGCGCGCGGGATCGCGCGCACCGCGTGCCACCACCGCAGCCCGCGCGTGACCAGCAGCAGGCCGACCACGATCACCGCGCTCCAGACGATGCGGTGGGCGATGATCTGCATCGACGGCACACTGCGCAGCAGGTACCAGTACAGCGGGAACAGGCCCCAGATGACGAAGGCCGCGGCGGCCGCGGCCACACCACGCCGGTCCAGCGTGCCGCTCATGGCCGGCGCCTCACCTTGGCCAGGTAGATCACCAGCACGCCGGCCACGATCAAGGCCATCGCACCGAACTCCTGCGCGCTGAAACGCTCCTGCGCCAACCACGTGCCCAGCGCCACGGCGATCACCGGATTGACGTAGGCGTAGCTTCCGGCCAGCGCCGGACGCACGTGCTGCAGCAGCCAGACATAGGCGGTGAAGGCCACGATGGATCCGAACAGCATCAGGTACAGCCAGGCCGCCAGTCCGGTGCCCTGCGGCAGGGCGTGGATGCGATCGCCATGCAGCAGCCCGGCCAGGCAGAGCAGCACGCCGCCGCAGATCATCTGCCCGGCCGCGGTCATGAATGGCGATGGCAGATCGCGCCCGCGCGACCAGATCGACCCGTAGGCCCAGGCCACCGGCGCGATCAGCAAGTACACCAGTCCAGCGCCCAAGGCGGCCAGGGTGCCACCGGCATTGAGCCAGACCACGCCGATGAAGCCGATGGCGATCCCGATCCACTCGGCGCGCGTCGGACGATGGCCACGCATCAGGCCGAACAGGCCCATCCACAGCGGCACCGAGGCCACCGCCACCGCGGCCAGGCCGGAGGACACGCCGCTGCCCTCGGCCAGCACCACCATGCCATTGCCCAGTCCCAGCAGCAGCCCGCCCATCACGATGAGCGTGCGCCACTGCGGCCAGGTCGGCGCCGCTTCGCCACGCAGGCGCAGGACAGCGAAGAACAGCACGCCGGCGACCACGAAGCGCGCGCCGGATACGCCCAGCAGCGGCGGCAGGCCGCCCTGCAAGGCGAAATGGATCCCCAGGTAGGTCGAGCCCCACACCACGTACACCAGCGCCAACGCCAGGGCGATGGCCCACCCGCCCGGCGCAGCCTTGGCCGGTGCGGAGACAGGGGTGCTCATGGGTGCCTCGGGGGGGACGCTGGGCGCGCCAGTGTAAGGGCTAGGAGTGAGTGGAGAGGAGTGAGGAGTGAGGGCTGGAACTGAGTTTTCCCTGCGCATTACCTGAAGCGCCGTGCTGCTATCGGCTTCGGTGGAAGCAGCCCTGTGGGAGTGGCTTCAGCAGCGAAGGGCTTTGCTGATGAGGGATGCTGGGCGCACGCGTAAGAGCTAGGAGTGAGTGGAGAAGAGTGAGGAGTGAGCGTTGGAACTGAGTTTTCCCTGCGCATTACCCAAAGCGCCGTGCTGCTATCGGCTTCGGTGGGAGCAGCCCTGTGGGAGCGACTTCAGCCGCGAATGGCTTTCCCGATGATGGACGTTGGGCGCACGCGTAAGAGCTAGGAGTGAGTGGAGAGGAGTGAGGAGTGAGCGCTGGAACTGAGCTTTCCCTGCGCTCGCCTACAGCGCCCCACTGCCATCGGCATTGGTGGGAGCCGCCTTGTGGGAGCGGCTTCAGCCGCGAAGGGCTTGCCCGAGGAAGTCAGATGGAGCGGGACTGCCCCTTCGCAGCCGAAGCCGCTCCTACTGGTCCCGCCTGCGTCTCGCTGCTGCCCAGGCAGCCGCGAGCGAACTGCGGGAAGGGCGCCGGCGAATTGATCGAAAAGCGTGCTGAAGTCGCGACGAAAGCAGGAGACCGCCCTTGCCTTCGCTCACTCCTCACTCCTCTCCGATCACGCCTCGCCTCAATCCGTCCAATGCGCCGCCGAGCTCGACGCCGGCAGCACCTGCGCCGAGAGCTTGCGGTCCTCGCCCAGCACCGCCACCGCGTCGGCCAGGATCGCGGCGGACTCGCGCAGCAGCGGATCGGGGCGATCCTCGGCCAGCTTCTCGCGCTCGGCATCCTTGACGATGTCGCGCTCGGAGGCGCCCAGGCCATCGTCGGCCAGGCTGTCGGCCAGCGGGTCCAGCGGCAGGCCCAGGGCCCTGCGCTCTTCCTGGCGCTGCTTGCGCTTGGTTTCCTGGCGCTCACGCTCGGCGCGGCGCTCGCCCTCGTTGAGCGAGATGTACTTCTTGGCAGCCTCGGTGCGGACCTCGTTGACGTCCTGGTACCACCACTGGAATTCCTTGTCCGTCTGCGCACGCGCGTTGTGGCGCTTCTGCAGCTGCGGCAGCAGCGGGGCGAAGTTGCCGTACTGCATGTGCGGGACCTCGGCGATCTTGGTCCACGGCAAGGCGTTGTCGTAGGTGTTCTCGCCGTACTCGGTGGCGTCCAGGCTCGCCGGGAAGGCGATATCCGGCACCACGCCCTTGTGCTGGGTGCTGCTGCCTGAGACACGGAAGAACTGCGCGATGGTCAGCTTGAGCTGGCCGAAGCGCTTGGTCTCATTGGCCGGCCAGCGGTCCAGGTCGAGCAGGTTCTGCACCGTGCCCTTGCCGAAGCTGGTCTCGCCGATCACCAGGCCACGACCGTAGTCCTGGATGGCGCCGGCGAAGATCTCCGAGGCCGAGGCCGACCCGCGGTTGATCAACACCGCCAGCGGGCCGTCGTAGGCCGTGCCAGCGGTGCGGTCGGCACTGACGCTGACGCGGCCGCCGGATTCGCGCACCTGCACCACCGGCCCCTGGTCGATGAACAGGCCGGTCAACTCCACCGCCTCGTCCAGCGAACCGCCGCCGTTGTTGCGCAGGTCCATCACCACGCCATCGACCTTCTCCGACTCGAACTTCTTCAACAGGCGCGAGACATCGCGCGTGGCCGAGGTGAAGTCGTTGGGGTTGCGGCGACGGCCTTCGAAATCCTGGTAGAAGGCCGGCAGCTTGATGACCCCGACCTTGCGCTCGGGCTGGCCGCCCTGCGCCGGCAGGGTGATGGTCTCGGACTTGGCGGCCTGCTCTTCCAGCTTGACCCGGTCGCGGGTGATGGTGACCTGCGCGCTGGGGCCATCGACGCCACCGGAGGCCGGCAGGTATTCCAGGCGCACCTGGGTGCCCTTCTTGCCGCGGATCTGCTCGACCACGTCATCGGTGCGCCAGCCGATCACGTCGGTCATCTCGCCCGAGGCACCCTGGCCCACGCCGATGATGCGCGCGCCCGGCTTGATCTTGCCGGACAGATCCGCAGGACCGCCGGGGACCACTTCGCGGATGGCCACGTAGTCTTCCTGCCGCTGCAGCACTGCACCAATGCCTTCCAGCGACAGCGACATCTGCTGGTTGAAGTTCTCGGCCGTGCGCGGGGTGAAGTAATCGGTGTGGGGATCGATCGAGTTGGTGTAGGCGTTGAGGAAGATCTGGAACACATCCTCGCTTTCCAGCTCGTTGGCGCTGCGCAGCAGGGTGGCGTAGCGCTTGTCCAGCGTCTTGCGGATGTCATCGGGCTGCTTGCCGGCCAGCTTCAGGCGCAGCCAGTCGTTCTTGACCGACTTCTTCCAGATCGCGTCCAGGTCCGAAGCGCTGGCCCAGGGCAGGTCCTCGCGGTCGTAGTCCCAGCGGTCCTCGGCGGTGAAGTCGAAGTTCTGCTTGAGCAGGCCGCGGGCATAGTCCACCCGCTGCTGCACGCGCTGGCGGTAGACGGCGAAGATGTCGTAGGCCGGGGTCAGCGTGCCGCTGATGATCGCATCGTCCATCTGCGTCTTCAGCGGCTCGAACTTGGCGATGTCTTCGCTGGTGAAGAACTGCTTGTTGTTGTCCAGCGCCTTGAGATAGCGGCGGAAGATGTCCTGAGACAGGGCATCGTCCAGCTTCTTGGGGCGGTAGGCATAGCGGCTGTCGGATAGCACGCCGTAGACCAGCTTGCCGGCGGTGGACTGGTCGGCGGTCGGACCGGTGGGCAGCGCGGCTGCCTTGTTGTCGGAACGGGCCATCAACGCCAGCGGCGTGGCCAGGGCGGCGGCAAGCAACAGGACAACAGGGGCTTTGACTTTCATTCGGCTACTCAGGCACCAGGCCGGTGGGGTCAGACTGCGAAGGAGACAGACCACGTAACAGTGCCGGAAGTTGCACGCTGCGTGTTGCTCCCCGTGGCCAGACTATCGCCGGGTTTGTATTGAATTGTGAACGGGCGCCGGTACGCCGCCGCGATCCCGATGCGATCCCACGGCGGCTGGCGTGCAGCCCGGCCTACCGACAGGTCAAGAGAGTTGCGGATGACTGAAAAGCATCCTGTGGAATGAGGCTTTAGCCGCAAAGGGGCCTTCCTGGGAATGCCCCTTCGCGGCTAATGGCCCTAGGCGACCTTGAGCCGCTCCCACAGGTGCAATGTGCGCTGGCTCGAGTTGGCGGGCAGCAGGGGTGCCCGCTTCCCTCAGGCCGCGACGCCGGCCCCGGCCGCCTGCTGGTCGGCGTGATACGACGAGCGCACCATCGGGCCGGAGGCGACGTGGGTGAAGCCCAGCTCGTAGCCGTAGACCTCCAGCGCCTTGTAGTCCTCCGGCGTCCAGTAGCGCAGCACCGGGTGGTGGTGCGCGCTGGGCTGCAGGTACTGGCCGATGGTGATCATGTCCACGTCGTGCGCGCGCAGGTCGCGCATGGTGGCCTGGATCTGCTCGAAGGTCTCGCCCAGGCCCAGCATGATGCCGGACTTGGTCGGGATGCCCGGGTGCTGGGCCTTGAACTTCTGCAGCAGGGTCAGCGACCACTGGTAGTCCGCGCCCGGACGCACGTTGGGGTACAGGTCCGGCACGGTCTCGATGTTGTGGTTGAACACATCCGGCGGATTGGTCGCCAGGATCTCCAGCGCGCGGTCCATGCGGCCCTTGCCGCGGAAGTCCGGGGTCAGGATCTCGATGCGCGTGTTGGGCGAGCGCTCGCGGATCGCGGCGATGCAATCGGTGAAATGCTGGGCGCCGCCATCGCGCAGGTCGTCGCGATCCACGCTGGTGACCACCACGTACTTCAGCCCCATGTCCGCCACGGTGTTGCCCAGGCTGACCGGCTCGTTGGCATCGGGCGGCTTGGGCCGGCCATGGGCGACATCGCAGAACGAGCAGCGGCGCGTGCAGACCTCGCCAAGAATCATGAAGGTCGCCGTGCCATGGCCGAAGCATTCGTGGATGTTCGGACAGCTGGCTTCCTCGCACACCGTGACCAGGCGGTTCTCGCGCAGCTTGGCCTTGAGGTTGGCCACGGCGTTGCCCGAGGGAATGCGCACGCGAATCCACGAGGGTTTGCGCAGGACCGGGGCATCGGCGAACTGCACTGGCGAGCGCGCGATCTTGGCGGCGGCGACCTGCTTGGCGCCGGCTTCCAGCGAAGCGGGCACAGGTGCGTTGACGACTTGGAGCGGAATGCTGCGGGAGGTGGTCTCGGCCATGTCGGTCATTCTACTCCCCGCGTCGGCCGGACAATAAAAAAGCCCGAAATGGCTTGCGCCAGTTCCGGGCCTGCTCCCTCCCCCACGTCGGGATGCGGGGCCACTGTGCGCCCCTTTTTCGGGCGATGCACGCTGCAGCGCAATAAAAACGGCATGTATTTCATTCCAAAAGCGAATATGGCCGTTACGGTCGCAGCCGCGGCTGGGCGTCGTACCAGCGCCGCGCCCCCAGCACGTGGAACTTGCGCTGCGCGTCGCGCAGCTCCACGGCCATGCCCAGCACCCCCCAGGACGCATACAGGTCCCCATACTGCCGCTGTCCCTGCATGCGGAACTGCCCGTCCAGTTCGAAGCGTTCGTTGCGCGCACGGATATCGCGTAACAGCAGGGTCTGCCCCTGCCAGTCGACCTGGGTGGTGACCTGCGCCTGGCCGGCATCGATCAGGTTGAAGATCCATTTGGGGTAGTCCTTCTGCTGGGAGAACAGGTCCAGCACGAAAGCCACGTTTTTCATCCGCGCCTGCGCGCTGCCCTGCACGTCCAGGCGCTGGTTCCAGCCCAGGGAGGCCTTGGCCAGGTCCAGCTGCGCCCACCAGCCGCTGCGGCTGCCCTGCCCGTCCTGGAAGCTGACATTGCGCAGGCCCAGGCGACTGCCGGCCATGTCCAGGCGATTGCGCTTGAGGTCGGCGCGCTGCAGCTTCAGGGCCAAGTCCACATCGCCGGTCAGGGCGATGCCTGCCGCGCGCACCCGCGCCGCCTCGCCGCGCAGGTCCACGCGACCGCGGCCGATGCGCCCGGCCGCATCCAGCTGCAGATCCCCGGAAAGCACGCCGCGCCCGCCTTCGAAACGCAGGTGCGCGTTGGGGAGGTAGCGGTTGTAGGCGCGCAGGTCCGGCACCCGCGCGTTGCGGAAGCGCGCACGCGCCTGCGCATCCTCGCGCATGCGCACCAGGTCCGCCGGCCCGTCCAGGCTCAGCTGCAGGTCATTGCCCTCGACGAAGCGCGACTTGGGCGCATCCAACGGCGCGATTGCAAAGCGCTGCATGCGCACCTCCAGGTGCGAGCGCGCCACGCCCTTGACCTCCTTCAACACCGCCTCGGCGCTGGCCGCGCCCTCCACGCGGCTGCCGATCAGTTCGGCCACCGCTTCCACGCGCGGGGCCGCCATGCGGCTGCCGGGCATCAGCACGCCGTGGTCCAGGCGCAGGTCGCCCTCGACCTCGCCGGCACCGCGCAGCGACAGCCACGGCGCATCGACGAACAACCGCGTCAGCCAACGCAGGCTGGAGAACTGCCAGCGCCCGGCCACCCGGCCGGACAGGCGCGGCACCAGCAGGCGCACCGCCGGCACGATGACCTGGCGCCCGGCCAGGCTGACATCGACATCGGCCGACAGCACGCCATCGGTCTGCGCGGGCAGCCTGGCCCGCAGATGCAGGTCCTGGTCCACGCTGAGCTGGGCATCGAGCGTGTTGCGGTGCTCCCGCCCCTGCATGTCGATGATGCGCACCGGCATCTGCCACTGCAGCGCGCCTCCAGGACGCAGGGCGCCTTCGGCGAAGGCGAGCTGCCCGTGCGCACGTCCGGCGCCGGGCTCGAGCCGCACCTGCACCCGGCCGTCCTCCTGCTGGCGCAGGGCCAGGCCGGCGGTGCTGCCGTCCACCGACAGGCTGATGCGGGTCAGGTCCAGCTTCTCGGCACCCTTGGCCTGCGTGCTGCGATGGGGCTCGATCGAAAAGCCCGCCTTGAGGTTGGCCGCGTGCAGCAACTCCAGGCCCTTCAGCACGACCTGCGCGCCATGCAGATCGGCCTGCGAGGGCAGCAGCTGCATCGGCCCGCCGCGCAGCTGCTTGGTGAAGCCGACCTGTGCGCTGCCGCGCCCGGCCACGCGCAGATCGCCCCAGCTGCCGCCCAGCACGCTGTCGCTGTGGATCGAGGGGAACTCCAGCCTCCAGCCGCCCGGACGATAGGTCGGCGGCGGGATCTCATGCTCGACCTGAGTCACCTGCGCCCGCACCGCTTCAGCGTCCACGTCCGTGACGCGCAGGCGCCGCTGCAGCAGGGGCAACAGGCCGATATGCCCGGACACGCGCGCGCCCTGGGCCTGCCACTGGTTACGCCGCACCTGCCCGCCGACCACGACCTCCCACAGCACCACCCGGCCCGGCCACCAGGTCAGGCCACGCTGCCACTGCATGTGGAACTTCTGCGGCTGACGGTTGACCGCCTTGGCGCCCAGCGGCGAATTGAGGAACACGTTGCCGGCGAGCAGGTACAGCGCGTACAACGCCAGCAATCCCAGCGCCAGCCGCCGGGCCCAGCGCGGCAGGCGCGCGCGCCAGGGCCGGCGATCGTTCGGCGAAGAAGAGGGCGCGTCCGCTGCGGGGGGTCGGGTCATGCCGGCCAGCATGCCGCACGCTGCGCGTGCGGGCCGTGCATGACCCTGCGCAGGTCGGCCGACGCGTCAAGCGGCCGCGGACACCTGGCGCTCACGCCGCCGACGCACGGCCTGGGCCAGGCGCTCGAGCACCGCTACCGAGGCCTCCCAGCCGATGCAACCATCGGTGATGCTCTGGCCGTAGGTCAGCGGCTGGCCTTCCACCAGGTCCTGGCGACCGGCGACCAGGTGGCTTTCCACCATCACCCCGACGATGCGCTGCTCGCCGCCCTCCAGCTGGCGGGCGATGTCCTCGATCACCGCCGGCTGGTTCTCCGGCTTCTTGCTGCTGTTGGCGTGGCTGGCGTCCACCATCAGCCGCGGCACCAGGCCGTTCTTGACCAGCACCTCGCTGGCCGCCTGCACGCTGGCCGCATCGAAGTTGGGCACCTTGCCGCCGCGCAGGATCACATGGCAGTCCGGATTGCCGGTGGTGGCGGCGATGGCCGACTGGCCCTCTTTGGTCACCGCCAGGAAATGGTGCGGGTGCGAGGCCGCGCCGACGGCATCGACCGCGATCTTCACATCGCCGCTGGTGCCGTTCTTGAAACCCACCGGGCAGGACAGGCCGCTGGCCATTTCGCGATGGATCTGGCTCTCGGTGGTGCGCGCGCCGATCGCGCCCCAGGCCACCAGGTCGGAGATGTACTGCGGGGAGATCGTGTCCAGGTACTCGCAGCCGGCCGGCAGGCCCAGCGCGTTGATGTCGCGCAGCAGGGTGCGCGCCGTGGCCAGGCCCTCGTTGATGCGGAAACTGCCGTCCAGCCGCGGGTCGTTGATCAGGCCCTTCCAGCCAATGGTGGTGCGCGGCTTCTCGAAGTAGACGCGCATGATGATTTCCAGCTCGCCGCCGAGGGCATCGCGCAGCGGGCGCAGGCGGCTGGCGTAGTCCATCGCCGCGGTGGTGTCGTGGATCGAGCACGGCCCGATCACCACGGCCAGGCGGTCGTCGCGGCCGTGCAGGATCTCGTGCATGGCCGCGCGCGCCTCGGCCACGGTGCCGGCCACGGCATCGTCGCAGGGGAATTCCGCGATCAGCTCGGCGGGCTTGGTCAGCGGCTCGATCTTGCGGATGCGCAGGTCGTCGGTATGGGCGGGCATGGCGTTGGCTCTCTTGTGCGGGGCGTGGGGCTGGTGCGGATGGATCGGGTGAGGTGTGCTTCGGGCAGGCAACAAAAAAGCCGCCAGGTTCGCTGGCGGCTTTTCGGGATGCGTCTGAAGGGTTTCTTCAGGGTGAACGCGCTCCTTCCTCCGCCTGTGGCTTCGGAAACCAAAAGTAATAGCGGGCGCGGTGGGCGTTCATGGGCAGCATTGATAACACGGCTTTTGCGTCAAAGCGAATGTTTCATCGGCAACCCAGTGCGCGTGGCAGGCAGGCCGATCCGTCGCCCATGCTTCAATGCCGGCCATGTCCGCCCCGCCCCGCCTGGAAGACCTGCGCCGCTACGCGGTGGCGCGCAGCCTGTTCACCCCGACCACGCTGGCCGGTGCGATCGCGCGGCTGGGCTTCGTGCAGGCCGACCCGATCCGTGCCCCGGCGCGCGCGCAGGACCTGATCCTGCGCCATCGGGTCAAGGACTATCGCGCCGGCGACCTGGAACGACGCTACGCGCGCCTGCAGGTGGAAGAGGACTTCCTGGTGAACTACGGCTTCCTGCCGCGCGCGCAGCTGGCGCTGCTGCATCCACGCCAAGCCAGCAAGACCTGGGATGCGCGCACGCGCAGGCAGGCCGAGGACATCCTGGCCTTCGTGCGCGCGCATGGCCCGGCGCATCCACGCCAGGTCGAGCAGCACTTCGCCCACGGACGCGTGCGCAACTACTGGGGCGGATCGAGCAACGCCACCACCCAGCTGCTCGATGGCCTGCACTACCGCGGACTGCTGCGGATCAAGCGGCGTGACAGCGGCACGCGGGTCTACGAGGCGGTCACGCATGCGCCCAGCGACGATGCGCCGGCCGCCCGAGCCGAACGCGCGGCGGCGCTGATCGACCTGGTGGTGCGCACCTACGCGCCGCTGCCCAGCGCCAGCCTGGGCTACCTGGCGCGCCTGCTCGGCGGCGGCGCCCCGCACCTGATCAACGAACTGCGCCAGGCCTTGTCGCTGGCGCGCCAGCGCCTGGCGCACGTGCGCATCGACGGCACCGACTGGTACTGGCCGCCGGAGGAGAACCCACGCGCGCGCCGCCACCGCCTCGACGACCGGCTACGCCTGCTGGCGCCCTTCGACCCCGTGGTGTGGGACCGGCGCCGCTTCACCCTGTTCTGGGGCTGGAGCTACAAGTTCGAGGCCTACACCCCGGCAGCGCGGCGTCAGTTCGGCTACTACGCCTTGCCCATGCTCTGGCGCGGGCAGGTGATCGGCTGGGCGAACCTGAGCTGGCGGCAGGGCCGCCTGGAGACCACGACCGGCTATGCGTGCGGAGCGGCGCCAGCGGAGGCGGGCTTTGGCGCAGCGTTGGACGAGGAACTCGAGCGCATGCGCCAGTTCCTGGCCCCACGCTGAGACCGCGAACGCGAACTCGACTGGCGCGTTTGGCGCATAACGAAAGACCCCGCCTCGCGGCGGGGTCTTCTTCGTGCAACAGCAGCGGTGAGGCTGCGGCGGACTTAGAAGTCCATGCCGCCCATGCCACCCATGCCGCCGCCGGCCGGCATCGCCGGCTCTTCCTTCTTCGGCGACTCGGCCACCATGGCTTCGGTGGTGATCATCAGGCCGGCGATGGACGCGGCGTTCTGCAGCGCGGTGCGGGTCACCTTGGTCGGGTCCAGGATGCCGAACTCGACCATGTCGCCGAACTCGCCGTTGGCAGCGTTGTAGCCGAAGTTGCCCGAACCGTCCTTGACCTTGTTGACGATGACGGAGGGCTCTTCACCGGCGTTGGTGACGATCTCGCGCAGCGGGGCTTCCATCGCGCGCAGGGCGATCTGGATGCCGTGGTTCTGGTCTTCGTTGATGCCCTTGATCTCGCCCAGGTTGGCCTTGGCGCGGATCAGCGCCACGCCGCCGCCGGGGACAACGCCTTCTTCCACTGCAGCGCGGGTGGCGTGCAGGGCGTCTTCCACGCGCGCCTTCTTTTCCTTCATCTCGATCTCGGTGGAGGCACCGACCTTGATCACGGCCACGCCGCCAGCCAGCTTGGCCACGCGCTCCTGCAGCTTCTCGCGGTCGTAGTCCGAGGAGGTCTCCTCGATCTGCGCCTTGATCTGCTTGATGCGCGACTCGATGCCGCCGGTGTCGCCAGCGCCGTCGATGATGGTGGTGTTCTCCTTGGAGACCTGCACCTTCTTGGCGCGGCCCAGGTCCTTGATCGTGGCCTTCTCCAGCGACAGGCCCACTTCCTCGGAGATCACGGTGCCGCCGGTCAGCACGGCCATGTCTTCCAGCATCGCCTTGCGACGGTCGCCGAAGCCCGGGGCCTTGACGGCCACGACCTTGACGATGCCGCGGATGGTGTTGACCACCAGGGTCGCCAGCGCTTCGCCTTCGACTTCCTCGGCCACGATCAGCAGCGGCTTGCCGGCCTTGGCCACGCCTTCCAGCACGGGCAGCAGGTCACGGACGTTGGAGATCTTCTTGTCGTGCAGCAGGATGAACGGGTCGTCCAGGTCGGCCGACTGGCTCTGCTGGTTGTTGATGAAGTACGGGGACAGGTAGCCACGGTCGAACTGCATGCCCTCGACCACGTCCAGCTCGTTCTCCAGGCCCGAGCCCTCCTCGACGGTGATCACGCCTTCCTTGCCGACCTTCTTCATGGCCTCGGCAATGATGTTGCCGATGGACTCGTCGGAGTTGGCCGAGATCGTGCCGACCTGGGCAATGGCCTTGTCGTCGGCGGTGGGCTTGGAGATGTTCTTCAGCTCGGCCACCGCGGCGGTCACGGCCTTGTCGATGCCGCGCTTGAGGTCCATCGGGTTCATGCCGGCGGCCACGGCCTTCATGCCTTCGCGGATGAAGGCCTGGGCCAGCACGGTGGCGGTGGTGGTGCCGTCACCGGCGTTGTCGGAGGTCTTGGAAGCGACTTCCTTGACCATCTGCGCGCCCATGTTCTCGAACTTGTCGGCCAGCTCGATCTCCTTGGCGACGGACACGCCGTCCTTGGTGATCGTCGGGGCGCCGTAGCTCTTCTCCAGCACGACGTTGCGGCCCTTCGGGCCCAGGGTGGCCTTGACGGCATTGGCGAGCACGTTCACGCCGCGCACCATGCGCGAGCGGGCGTCTTCACCGAAACGAATGTCCTTGGCAGCCATTGCGAATTACCTCAATTGTTCTTGGATGTTTGGATGGGAGAAAGCCGAACCAACGCGACGGGCTCAGCCCAGGGTCGCGAAGATGTCCTCTTCCTTCACCACCAGGTAGTCGGTGCCGTCCAGCTTCACTTCCGTGCCGCTGTACTTGCCGAACAGGACCTTGTCGCCGACCTTGACCTGCGGGGCGCGCACGCTGCCGTTGTCCAGCGCCTTGCCAGCGCCCACGGCGATGACTTCACCCTTGATCGGCTTCTCGGTGGCCGAGTCGGGAATGACGATGCCGCCCGCGGACAGCTTTTCTTCTTCCATACGCTTGATGACCACGCGGTCGAACAGCGGCTTGATGTTGCTCATGTCAATCCTCTTAAGTGATTGATTGGACTAGGAAAGGGCCGGCGATGTTAGCACTCGCCCTGGGCGAGTGCCAGCCATGGCGGCAGCACACCCGGACAACGGGATGCCAGTCAGATGTGGCCCGCGTTCCGCGGTTCAAGGGCTCGGCCAGGATTTTTTTGGCCCTACTGCCTGGTATGGACCCGGCAGGGAGCTTGACGCGACGTCGCTCCAGAGCAGCGGCGTCTCTCGGGTCACTGGCCGCTCTTCATCGGTCAGGAAATCCTGCCTTCCTCAAGAGGATCCAAAAATCCAAAAAGCATCCTGTGGGCGGTTTTAGCCGCGAAGGGGCGTTCCCGGGAAAGTTTCTTCGCGGCTGATGGCCCGAGGCCACCTCGGGCCGCTTCCACAGGGCTCTGGCCCTGCCTGCCCGGCGCTCTGCAGAGGCTGAAAATGAAGCGCGCTGGTGGGCGACCTCTCACCTGGGTCGCACCCCTGGCAGGCGCCCAAAAAAGAAGAGAGCGCGCATACAGGGCATGCGCGCTCTCTTGGAGTTGGTTAATCGTCGTCGTCCCGCCTTGACTTGCGCCACTCCCCCCGCTGACGTCCTGTATCACGGCGTCCTGCCGATGGCGCTATTGATACCAATGGGACACAGCAGATGAAACCCAATGACGGGCCAGAGACGTGCCCAGCGCCCGCTACTAACGGTGGCGCCCATTCCAGAAATTCTTGCATCTTCTAGGGTTCGCGTGCGGCCTGGCGACTGGAAGCGGACAATCGATGCCTATTTTTGCTCACTAGGTGAACAAAGGTATCCGTACGCCCCACCTTGTTGGTTCGGTCCGCTATCGTTGTTCATGTTTCATGCAATGCCTTTGGAATGGGTGAATGACCTCAGCAGAACGGATCAGGATGGCCCGGCGGATGGCCGGCTATTCGCAGAGTCAACTTGCCCAGGCGGTCGGTGTCCAGCGCAGCGCGGTGAGCCATTGGGAGGCCCCGCACGGCAAGAGCCCCAGCGTGGCCCATCTCCGGGAAGTGGCGCTGGCCACCAGTACGCATTTCGAGTGGCTGGCCACCGGGCGCGGCGAGATGGCGCTGTCGCGCGATGCCCAGCTGGATGCGATCGCCACGGCCGAGGCGATGCTGGTGGAGGATCCGATCGAATTCCGCCTGCTGCAGGCCTTTCGAGATGCGCCACTGCGCCCGCGCATGGCGCTGCTGGAGGTGCTGGAAACCCTGGCCTCACAGCGCACCGGCCGCAGCCCCAAGCGTCCGGGCCCGCGCTGAAGCGCGACTGGGGAAAGGGTCGAGGACGCAGGGCAGCCAGCGAGCGGCCTGCCATAATCGAGGCTTGCCGCACTCAACCGGGTGCCGGCATCATCTTCGCCGCCCGAGCCGCTCCATGCCCCTGCTCCGCCCCCTGTTGTACCTGCTCGTCCTTGGCCTTGGCGCGCTCGCGCGGCCGGCCTGGGCGATCAGCGAGTCGGACCTGCTGCCGGTGGACCAGGCCTTCGCGCTCACCGCCGAGGCGACGTCCAGCGAGCAGATCACCCTGCGATGGAAGATCGCGCCGGGTTACTACCTCTATCGGCACCGGATCTCGGTCGCCAGCGCCTCGCGGGAGTTCACCGCCGGCGCGCTGGCGCTGCCCGATGGCGACAAGCACCAGGACGAATTCTTCGGCGCGGTGGAAACCTACCGCGACCAGCTGACGGCGCAGTTGGCCGGCCAGGCCGCCGCCGGCGCGCGCCAGGTCGCCCTGAAGGTCAAGTATCAGGGCTGTGCGGACGCCGGCATCTGCTACCCGCCGCAGCAGCGCACGCTGACGGTTGAACTGCCGGCAGGCGTCGCCACCGGCGCCGCACCGGCCAGCAGCCTGCTGCGTGGCCTGCCCGGGGCCAATCCGGTGCTGTCCGTCCCCGGCCAGGGCGGCATCGCCGGCATGGACGCGGCCGCACTGCCGGCCGAGCGCGCCTTCCAGGTCGATGCGATCGCGGTGGACGGCCAGCAGCTGCTGCTGCGCTTCACCCCGGCGCCGGGCTACTACGTCTACCGCGACAAGATCACCCTGGCGCTCAAGAACGCCGCCGGCATCACCCTGCTGTCGCCGCGACCGCCCGCCGGCACTGCCCATCGCGATGAGCACTTCGGCCAGGTGCAGGTCTATTTCAACCAGGTCGAGATCCCGGTGCCGCTGGCCCGCAGCGAGACCGCCGCGCGCGAGGCGACGCTGGTGGTGGGCTTCCAGGGTTGCCTGAAGGACGGCATCTGCTATTCCCCGATGCAGCGCGAGCTGGCGGTGTCCATTCCCGCCGGCGCCATCACCGCCGGGGCGCGCCCGCAAGCGCCGCAGACCGAAGCCGCGACGTCGACCTCCGCAGGCGGGCAGGCCGCCCCCGCCGAGGTGCCGCGCACGCGTCCGCCGGAAGAGGTGCTCGCCAAGGCCGCCTCCGAGGACATCTCGCTCGGCCTGGCGCTGCTGCTGGCGCTGGCCGGCGGGCTGGTGCTGAATCTCATGCCCTGCGTGCTGCCGGTGCTTTCGCTCAAGGCGCTGACGCTGGCCAGCGGCAATGACGAGGGCAGCGCGCGTCGCCGTGCCCTGGCCTACACCGCCGGCGTCCTGCTGGGCTTCCTGGTACTGGGCGGCGTGGTGGTGGCCCTGCGTGGGGCCGGGCAGGCGCTGGGCTGGGGGTTCCATCTGCAGCAGCCGTGGGTGGTGGCACTGCTGGCCTACGTGATGTTCGGCGTCGGATTGAATCTTTCCGGGGTGTTCGGCCTGGGGTATGGACTGGCGGGCGTCGGCCATGGCCTGACCAGCCGCCATGGCGCCAGCGGCGACTTCTTCACCGGCGTGCTGGCGGTGGTGATCGCCAGCCCGTGCACGGCGCCGTACATGGTCACCGCGCTGGCCTATGCCTTCACCGCGCCGGTGCCGGTGGCGCTGCTGGTGTTCCTGACGCTGGGCCTGGGCCTGGCGCTGCCGTTCCTGCTGATGGGCTTCGTTCCGGCCCTGGCCAACCGACTGCCGCGTCCGGGCGCGTGGATGGACACGCTGAAGCAGGCGCTGGCGTTCCCGATGTACCTGACCGCGGCCTGGCTGCTCTGGGTGCTGGGCCAGCAGCGCGGCGTGGATGCGCTGGGTGCGGCGCTGGCCGGTGCGGTGGTCCTGGCGCTGGCGCTGTGGTGGATGCAGCGCCTGCAGCTGCGCAGGGCGCCGCTGCAGCGCGCCCTGGTGGCGCTGGTGCTGCTGGCCTCGCTGCTGCCGCTGGGCTGGATCGCGCGGCAACCGCCGCCGGCCGCGCGCGCAACCACGGCCGCCGAGGGCAAGGTGACCTATTCGCCCAAGGCGCTGGCCGAGCTGCGGGCGCAGGGCCGCATCGTCCTGGTCGACATGACCGCCGACTGGTGCGTGACCTGCAAGGCCAACGAAAAGGCCGTGCTGGACACCGACGCCTTCCGCGCCTCGCTCAAGGCGCACGATGCGGTGTTGATGACCGGCGACTGGACCACGGTCGATCCGGAGATCACCGCGTTCCTGGAACAGCACAAGGCTGTGGGCGTGCCGCTGTACGTGGTGTTCCCGCGCGGCGGCGGTGAAGGCAGGGTGCTGCCGACGGTGCTGACCCAGGCCATCGTGGACGCGGCCCTGACCCAGGCAGGCACGCCCTGATGCCTTCCCACCGGGCCGTGCTGCTGGTGGCGTTGGCGGCGGCCGTCGCCGGCGCCGCGGCCGGGGTGTACTGGTCCGGGCCGCGCCTGGATCGGACGCAGGCGCCCGCTCCTGCCACCGCGGCCGATGCAACGGTCGCGGTGGCTGATATCGGCGCGCCGATGCCGCCGCTGACGCTGCCGGGGCTGGATGGACAGCCGGTGGATCTGGCCGCGCGCTATCGCGGACGCCCGCTGCTGATCAACGCCTGGGCCAGCTGGTGCGGCCCCTGCGTGGAAGAAATGCCGGCCCTGGACGCCTTCGCCCGCAGCCAGGGCGCGCGCGGGGTGCAAGTGATCGGCCTGGCCCTGGACACCCCCGAAGCGGTGCGCGCATTTCTGACGCGAGTGCCGGTGCACTACCCCATCGTGCACCAGCTGCCCGCTGCCGACGATGCCAGCGTGCGCCTGGGCAACGGCCAGGGCGTGCTGCCCTACAGCGTGCTGATCGGCGCCGACGGGCGCATCCTCAAGCGCAAGCTCGGGCCGTTCCGCCCAGGCGAGCTGGAAGCTTGGACCCGCGGGGCGGAAATTCAAACGAACGATTAAATCACCGTGAACGTCGGCGAACTGGACAGCATTGACAGGTTCGCCCACACTCCCCGCCTTCGCGACGAGATGTGAGGCCGCACGCGTGTCCCTTCGCCCTCTGTTTTCAATGGCTGTCCATGCCCTTGCACCGTGCTGCGTGCCGGCGCCGTGCCCCGCCTGCAGCCTGACCGTCAGCCCGCGGGGCTGACCCGTCCGCCGAAATTCCGCGTCCGCCTGGACGCCCCCCTTTCCCGAATCACGTTCCACACGAGGCCACCATGGATCTGCGCAAGATCAAGAAACTCATCGACCTGCTGGAAGAGTCCAATCTCGCCGAAATCGAGATCAAGGAAGGCGAGGAGTCCGTCCGCCTGGCACGCACCCCGAAGGGCGGTTACGCCCCCGCCGCGGCGCCTGCCCCGGTCTATGCCGCCGCCCCGGCCGCCGAGGCCCGCCCGGCCGCCATGCCGATGAGCTCGCCCACCGAAGCCTCGACCGGCGGCAGCGCCAAGCCGGCCAGCAGCCTGCCCGACGGGCATGTGCTGCGCTCGCCGATGGTCGGCACCTTCTACGCCTCGCCCGCCCCGGAAAAGCCGGCCTTCGTCACCGTGGGCCAGCAGGTCAAGGCCGGCGACACCCTGGCGATCATCGAGGCGATGAAGATGTTCAACCCGATCGAGGCCGACCAGTCCGGCACCATCGTCGCCATCCTGGGCGAGAGCGGGCAGCCGGTGGAATTCGACCAGCCGCTGTTTGTGATCGGCTGAGAGGCCGGGACCGGGGACCGGGGACCGGGGACCCGGGAAGAGCAGCAGCCTGGCGCAAGCGCTTGAAGGCTTTTGCCTTTCCCGGGTCCCTGGTCCCCGGTCCCTGGTCCCGAAGAAGAACACCTGCTTCGGAACCCATTCCCCATGCTCGATAAAATCGTCATCGCCAATCGCGGCGAAATCGCGCTGCGCATCCTGCGGGCCTGCCATGCGCTGGGCATCCGCACCGTGGCCGTGCACTCCACGGTCGATCGCAACCTCAAGCACGTGGCCATGGCCGATGAGTCGGTCTGCATCGGCCCGGGCCCCTCGGCCGAGAGCTACCTCAACATCCCGCGGCTGATCGCCGCGGCCGAGGTCACCGATGCCCAGGCCATCCATCCGGGCTACGGCTTCCTGTCGGAGAACGCCGACTTCGCCGAGCGCGTGGAGGAATCGGGTTTCGTCTTCATCGGCCCCAAGGCCGACACCATCCGCATGATGGGCGACAAGGTCGAGGCCATCCGCGCGATGAAGGCCGCCGGCGTGCCCTGCGTGCCCGGCTCGGGCGGCCCGCTGGGCGAGGACATCGTAGCCAACACCAAGATCGCCCGTGAGATTGGCTACCCGGTCATCATCAAGGCCGCCGGTGGCGGCGGTGGCCGCGGGATGCGCGTGGTGCATGCCGAGGCCGCGCTGAAGACCTCCATCGAGACCACCAAGTCCGAGGCCAAGGCGGCCTTCGGCAACGGCGAGGTCTACATGGAGAAGTTCCTGGAGAATCCGCGCCACGTGGAGATCCAGGTGCTGGCCGACGGCCAGGGCAACGCCATTCACCTGGGCGAGCGCGACTGCTCGATGCAGCGCCGCCACCAGAAGGTCGTGGAGGAAGCGCCGGCGCCGGGCATCAGCGAGGCCCAGCGCGCGGAAATCGGCAAGGTCTGCGTGGAGGCCTGCATCCGCATCGGCTACCGCGGCGCGGGCACTTTCGAGTTCCTCTATGAGGACGGCCGCTTCTACTTCATCGAGATGAACACCCGCATCCAGGTGGAACATCCGGTGACGGAGATGGTGACCGGCATCGACCTGGTGACAGAGCAGCTGAAGATTGCCGCCGGGCGTCCGCTGTCGATCAAGCAGGAAGACATCGTGCTGCGCGGCCACGCCATCGAGTGCCGCATCAATGCCGAGGACCCGGAAACCTTCATGCCCAACCCGGGCCTGATCCAGCACTTCCACGCCCCGGGCGGGCCTGGCGTGCGCGTGGACACCCATATCTACGAGGGCTACCGCGTCCCGCCGAACTACGACTCGATGATCGGCAAGCTGATCGTGCACGCCCCGGACCGCGACACGGCCATCGCCCGCATGCGCGTGGCGCTGAGCGAGATGGTGGTGGACGGCATCAAGACCAATATCCCGCTGCAGCAGCGCATCATGCGCGACAAGGGTTTCCAGGCCGGCGGCCAGAACATCCACTATCTGGAAAAGCGCCTGGCCGAGCGGAAGAACAAGCCGATCGCCTTGGGCTGACAGCTAAGGAGTGAGCGGAGAGGAGTGAGGAGTGAGTAAAGGCGAAAAAGCGTGCGGCCGGTGGGCTTTGCCATCCGCCTGAGGCGCGAGCCTAGTGGAGAGGGTCGACAGCTCCGCTCTTGCTCACTCCTCACTCCTCTTCACTCACTCCTGGCCCTCAGTCGCCCCCTGCTGCGTGCCCTGCACTGGTTCGGTGCCGAGGGTCGAGGCCGGGCTGACTACCATCACCGTCTCGGTGGAGCCGTCGGGCCAGACCACCTGGAAGGTGCTGCCGGGCTGCAGCGTGGAGAAGGGCATCCCGCTCTGGGCGCGGTGGATGGCCGCCATCTCCGAGGCGCTGGCGCGGCGCACGTCCGGATCGGACTTGACCGAAGTCAGCTGCACCTTGGGCAGGTCGCGGAAGCGGCCTTCCATGGTGTCGAGGATGACGATCCCGACCGCGCCGGCACCGTAGGCCACGAACAGCACGACCCAGAACCAGAAGCGGGCACCCCGCAGCATCCTTCGATAATTCACGCTCACGTGCCTTCTCCTTCGCTTCGTGCGCCCTGCACGAGGCTGTTGACCATGTTGTTGATCGTGTCGGCGCCCTGCCGAGGGACGGCGGCGTCCATCACGAATGTCGGGAAATCCTGGGTGCGGTCCTGCGAGCAGATGCCGCCGTTGGCGCAGTAGCTGGTCATCAGCGCGCTGTCCGGGCCACAGTCCAGGCCCAGGCGGCAGGCCGCCATCTGCCAGGCCAGCTCGGTGAACTGGCTGCCGGAGACCGCGCCGCGATAGGCATCCTGGCCGGTGGCCATGGCGCCCATCGCCGGGGACAGCGCCAGATAGGCTTCCGGGTCGCGCGACTCGCGCACGCGCTGGACCAGGTCGCGGCGATAGGCGGCCGAGGCCTGCAGCGGCTGGCCCATTGCCAGCAGGGCGGCCTCGGCGGCCAGGTTGCCGCCCTGCGCGGCGGCGCGCCGTTGCAGCAGGAGGGTGGCGGTCTGGGGCACCTGGCCTTGCCCGGCGAAACCGGCGCAGCGGGTGCCCACATGGGCCCGCGCGGCGGCCATCTGCGCCGAGGCGCCCTGGCCGAGGCTGGCGATCATGCGGGTGTCGGCCTCGTAGGCCTGCGGATCCTGGGCGAAGCCGGCGCAATAGTCGTCGATGCGGCTGGCCATCCAGGCCGATTGCACGTCGCCCTGCTCGGCCGAGGCCTGCAGGCGCTGGCGATAGTGGTAGAGGTCGTCGACGTGCTCGAAGGCATCGCGCAGGTCGTTGGGCAGCGCGGCACCGACCCGCTGACGGTCCTCGGGGCTCACTTCCCAGCGACGCACGGCTTCCATCCGCGCCTCCGCCAGCGCCGGCGCGGCCGACGGCGCGGCCGCCTGGCGAGGCACGGGTCGCTCATCGCCAGCCAGCCACGTCACCGCGCCTACCCCCACCAAGGTGGCGATCGCCAGCATCCAGGTCTTTCGGGTGACAGCTGAGGGCATCGCGCGCGGCGGCTCGGTGGGTGGCGGCACTTGGCACGCGTGACAGCTGACGCCACCGGCCGGCGCGCAGTCTACCGCAGCGGTCGGGCCCAAGCCTGTACAGGCGCGCTGGGGTCTTGCGGCCGCGATGGTCTAGCATGCGCGGCCATCCCAGACGATTCGTCCACCCGACATGCCCTACCTGGAACTGACCCTGCGCTGCTCCGAAGCCGCCCAGCCCCGCTACGAAAACGCGCTGGAGGATGTGGGCGCGCTGTCGGTGACGCTGCTGGATGCCGACGCGGACACCAGCAACGAGCAGGCGATCCTGGAGCCGGGCGTGGGCGAGACCCCGCTGTGGGAGGCGCTGGTGCTGACCGCACTGTTCCCGCACGACGCCGAGCCGCTGCTGCTGCTGGCGGCGGTGGAAGCCTTCGACCCGGAGCTGGACTGGAGCAGCGCCAGCTTCCGCACCGTCGAGGACCAGGACTGGGAACGCGCCTGGATCGACCAGTTCCAGCCGATGCAGTTCGGCCGCCGCACCTTCATCGTGCCGTGGAATCAGCAGGTTCCGGAGGCGGCGCAGACCGACGATGCCGCGGTCGTGCGCCTGGACCCGGGCCTGGCCTTCGGCTCGGGCACGCACCCGACCACCGCGCTCTGCCTGCGCTGGCTGGACGGACTGGCCGACGCCGGCATGCTGGGCGGAGCGCGCGTGCTCGATTTCGGTTGCGGCTCGGGCATCCTTGCGTTGGCCGCGCTCAAGCTCGGCGCAGCCCAGGCCATCGGCGTGGACAACGACCCGCAGGCGCTGACGGCCACGGCCGACAACGCCCAGCGCAATGCGGTCGATGGCCAGCTGCAGGTGTTCCTGCCGCAGGACGAGCCGGTCACCACGTATCCGGTGGTGGTGGCCAATATCCTGGCCACGGCGCTGGACGCACTGGCACCGACGCTGGCCAGCCGGGTTGCCCCGGGTGGATGCATTGCGCTATCGGGCATCCTCCACGGCCAGGAGCAGGAGCTGCTGCAGCGCTATGCCGAATGGTTCGAGGAATTGCGCGCCGAACAGGATGGCGACTGGATGCGCATCGATGGACGTCGCCGCGTCTGACCCTGCGCCCGACGCCCAGCATGGTTGAATAGCGCCATGTCCGCACCGTCGCGCTGCCCCCACTGTCATGCGCAACTGCAGCTGCTGCCCGACGGCGGCATGCCGCAGCTGTGCCCGTACTGCGGGGACGCACTGCCGGCCGATGTCGGGCCGAGCCTGGCGCGGCTGCTGCGCGCGGAGGCGGCGTCGGCGCAACCGGACACCGACGTACATCCGAACGCCGAGTCCGTCGCGGCCGCCGCACGACCGACTCAAGAACACGACCTTGCGGCCGATAACGGCGCGGACATCACTGTGCCCGAGGCGGCAAGGACAGCGGCACCTGTGATCGAACCGAAGACGACGCGCCAGGCGAGCACCGACACCGAAGCCCCGGACACGGCCGTGATCGAGCTGGCCGATGACGGCGCTTCATCGACGACCTCCGAGGCGGTCGATGTCTCTGAAGGAATGGAAGACCCAAGCCTGGCAGGTGCCGCCCACGCCGAGACGCGCGCGCCCGAGACCGGCGTCCACCGCAGCGGCGAGCGCGCCGATGGCAGTCCGGTGCCCAGCTTCCTCGACCATGGACATGAGACAACGCGCACCGGCGTGCCGATCTGGCAATGGGCCGCCGCGGCCTGCCTGATCGTCCTGCTCGGCCTGCAGCTGATCTACGTGCAACGCGATGCGCTGGCCGCACAGGCGCAATGGCGGCCGTGGGTGAGCCGCCTGTGCAGTCTGACTGGATGCACCGTGGCGCCCTGGCGCGAGCTGGCGGCCTTCCGCATGCTCGGCCGCGATGTGCGCGCCGTGGCCGGACGTGACGGCGTGCTGCAGGTGCAGGCGACCTTCCGCAACGATGCGGTCTGGCCGCAGCCCTTGCCGAACCTGCGCGTGAGCCTGTCCGATGCCGATGGCCGCGTGCTCGGCGCGCGCGTGCTGCGCCCGGCCGACTACCTGTCCAGCGGCGATCCCAACGCATTGGTCGCCCCCGGCCAGAGCGTGCAGGCCACCGCCCTGCTGGGCGAGCCTGAGGCGCCCAGCGTGGCGTTTGCCTTCGAGTTCCGCTGACCGCCCTCACCCGCCTGGCGGATGCAGGCCGGCAGCGCACGCGCTAGACTCCCCTCCCCGTCAGCCCCGCGCCCGCGCGCTGGCGGCCTACGGAACTCCGTCTCGATTCCCAGGGGAACACGTTGAACGCCGCCAGCACCCGCCAGGACAGCAGTCGTGGCACGCCCAAGTCGCCGCTTCGCGAACACGTCGCCAACGCCGTGCGCCGCTACCTGCGCGACCTCAACGGTTGCGATGCGGACGATGTGTACGAGATCGTGCTGCGCGAGATGGAAATCCCGCTGTTCGTGGAAGTGCTGAACCACTGCGAAGGCAACCAGAGCCGCGCCGCGGCGCTGCTGGGCATCCACCGCGCTACCCTGCGCAAGAAGCTCAAGGACTACGGGCTGACCTGAAGGCCCCGCTGGCGGCGCATCGTTGCGATGCGCGCGCGATCCACCTCACTGGCGACATCGCCAGCCGCTGCACGACACATGCGGCGATTCACACCGCCAGCTGCACCGCCTGCCAGAGCGCGAACATCAGCACGGCAAGCTGCACGGTGGCCGTGCCCATCTGCACGCGCAGCCAGCGGCGCAGCATCGGCCAGCGCGAGGCCATGGTCGGCGGCGCCGGGGGACGCGCGGTCACGCCCAGCTGGCTGAGCATGGCATCGACGGTTTCGGCGGCCTCGTCCGGCTCGGGGTCCTGCAGCAGCGCGCCGGCAAGATCGGCGCTGAACTGCACGCGCAGCGCCGCATAGAGCTGCACCACGCCCAGGCCGGCGCACAGCAGCAGCGGCCAGGCCACGGGCGAGGCCATCGTCGTGCCGCCGGACACCAGCGGCATCAGCAGTGCCCCCGTGGCCAGCAGCAGCACCAGGCTGCTCATGGTGCGCACCGGGATCGACAGGTGCAGCCAGGCCAGCATGACCCCTGGCGCAGGCAGGCTGGAGGCATTGGGCGCGGTGGCCGCGTCGATGGCCTGGGCCGCAAGCCGCTCGGCGGCCGCGTCGCGTTCATCGCCGACGGGTGTGGACGATCTCAGGCGCGGTTTGGCTTGGTGCATGTGATGTTCCCCCTGTTGGGCCCCTCGCACGCCGTGCGCGAGAGGCTCAGCAGGATGGTAACGACCGCAACGACGGCCGCTTGAGGTGGCTGTCGCATTCCGCACCCGTGGATCCGGCCGGCGCCAAGGTCGCGGGCTTTACACTATGCGGCCCGTTTGACCATCCCACGATCCCCATGTCCGCTGATTTCCTGCCCGTGCGCCGGGCGCTGCTGTCCGTTTCCGACAAGACCGGCCTGATCGACCTGGCCAAGGCCCTGGCCGCCCGCAACGTCGAACTGCTGTCCACCGGCGGCACCGCCAAGGCGATCCGCGAGGCCGGCCTGCCGGTGAAGGACGTGGCCGAGCTCACCGGTTTTCCGGAAATGATGGACGGCCGCGTCAAGACCTTGCACCCGCTGGTGCATGGCGGCTTGCTGGGCCGTGCGGGGATCGATGATGCGGTGATGGCCGAGCATGGCATTGCCGCGATCGACCTGCTGGTGCTGAACCTGTATCCGTTCGAGGCGGTCACCGCCAAGGCCGACTGCACGCTGGCCGAGGCGGTGGAGAACATCGACATCGGCGGCCCGGCGATGCTGCGCAGCGCGGCCAAGAACTTCGCGCGCGTGGCCGTGGCCACCTCGCCGGACCAGTACGCCGGGCTGCTGGCCGAACTGGACGCCAACGAGGGCCAGCTCTCGGCCGCCAAGCGCTTCGCGCTGTCGGTGGCCGCCTTCAACCGCGTGGCGCAATACGACGCGGCGATCAGCAACTACCTCTCGGCAGTGACCGACACCAGCGGCGAGGTCCCGGTGCGCAGCGCCTTCGCCGGCCAGGCCAATGGCAGCTTCGTCAAGGTGATGGACCTGCGCTATGGCGAGAACCCGCACCAGCAGGCCGCGTTCTACCGCGACCTGTATCCGGCGCCGGGCTCGCTGGCCACCTTCGAGCAGCTGCAGGGCAAGGAGCTGAGCTACAACAACATCGCCGACTCGGACGCGGCCTGGGAGTGCGTCCGCCAGTTCGAAGCGCCGGCCTGCGTCATCGTCAAGCACGCCAACCCGTGTGGCGTGGCGGTCGCCGCCAACGTCGGCGATGCCTACGAGCAGGCCTACGTCACCGACCCGACCAGCGCCTTCGGCGGCATCCTGGCCTTCAATCGCACCCTGGATGCGGCCACCGCCAAGACCATCCTGGACCGGCAGTTCGTCGAGGTGCTGATCGCCCCGGACTACGAGCCGGCCGCGCTGGAGTACGCCACCAGGAAGGCCAACGTGCGCGTGCTGCGCATTCCGCTGGCGCCGGCCTCCAAGGGTTTCATCGACACCAAGCGCATCGGTTCGGGGATGCTGATGCAGACCGCCGATGACCGCGTGGTCACGCGCGAGGAACTGAAGGTGGTGACCAAGATTGCGCCGACCGACGCGCAGTTCTCCGACCTGCTGTTCGCGTGGAAGGTGGCCAAGTTCGTCAAGTCCAACGCGATCGTCTATGCCAAGGACAGCCGTACCATCGGTGTCGGCGCCGGGCAGATGAGCCGTGTGTACTCGGCGCGCATCGCCGGCATCAAGGCCAGCGATGCCGGGCTGGTGGTGCCCGGCTCGGTGATGGCCTCCGATGCGTTCTTCCCGTTCCGCGACGGCCTGGATGCGGCGGCAGAGGCCGGCATCAGCGCGGTGATCCAGCCGGGCGGTTCGATGCGCGATGCCGAGGTGATCGCCGCGGCCGACGAGCACGGCATTGCGATGGTGTTTACCGGCGTGCGGCATTTCCGGCATTGATACCGGCTGGCGCCGGCATCAATCCCAAAGTTCGCTTCGCAAACTTCGGGCCCCGGCCTTGCGCTTCCACACCCCCATTCGCGCCGTTGGCGCGAATCGCCCCCTGACTCAGGGGGCTCCACCTTCGGAGAGATCGCGATGAAAGTTCTGGTCATCGGCGCAGGCGGCCGCGAACATGCCCTGGCCTGGAAGCTGGCCCAATCCCCGCGCGTGAGCGAGGTGCTGGTCGCGCCAGGCAATGCCGGTACGGCCACGGAAAGCGGCTGCCGCAACGTGGCGGTCAAGGTCACCGACATCGATGGTTTGCTTAAGCTGGCCCAGGACGAAGGCGTGGCCCTGACCGTGGTCGGGCCGGAGGTGCCGCTGGTGGCCGGTGTGGTCGATGCCTTCCGCGCCGCCGGCCTGCGCATCTTCGGGCCGACCGCCGCGGCGGCGCAGCTGGAAGGCAGCAAGGCCTTCGCCAAGGAGTTCCTCAAGCGCCACGGCATCCCGACCGCGTTCTACGAAGTGCACACCGAGGTCGATGCCGCGCTGGCCTACGTGCGCGAGAAAGGCGCGCCGATCGTGATCAAGGCCGACGGCCTGGCTGCGGGCAAGGGCGTGATCGTGGCGATGACGCTGGAGGAAGCCGAAGCGGCCGTGCGCGACATGCTCTCGGGCAATGCCTTCGGCGATGCCGGCGCGCGCGTGGTGATCGAGGAGTTCCTCGACGGCGAGGAGGCCAGCTTCATCTCCATGGTCGATGGCCGTACCGCGCTGCCGATGGCCACCAGCCAGGATCACAAGCGCGTGGGCGATGGCGACACTGGCCCCAATACCGGCGGCATGGGCGCGTACTCGCCGGCGCCGGTGGTGACGCAGGAAGTCCATGACCGTGTGATGCGCGAGGTGGTCAACCCGACCGTGCAGGGCATGATCGACGATGGCGTTCCGTTCACCGGCTTCCTCTATGCCGGGCTGATGATCGATGCCAGCGGCGCGCCGAAGGTGATCGAGTTCAACGTGCGTTTCGGCGATCCGGAGACCCAGCCGGTGATGCTGCGCCTGCAGTCGGACCTGGTGGAGCTTGTGGAAGCGGCCATCGACGGCAAGCTGGACACTGCGCAGGCGCAGTGGGACCCGCGCCCCAGCCTGGGCGTGGTGATCGCCGCCAGGCCATACCCGGAAACGCCGGTCACCGGCGAGGTCATCCGCGGGCTGGACGCGGTGCCTGAGACCGCCAAGGTCTTCCATGCCGGCACGGCGTTGAACGCGGCCGGCGAGGTGGTCAGCGCCGGCGGCCGCGTGCTGTGCGTGGCCGCGCTGGGCGAGCGCGTGTCCGATGCGCAGGCCAATGCCTATGCCGGCGTGGCCAGGATCAGCTGGGACAACGCCTTCCACCGCAGCGACATCGGCTGGCGGGCGATTGCGCGCGAGCAGGGCTGAGGCGCTAACCCTGCCTCGGGGCAGCTCAAGCATGCTGTCTTCGCTGCAACCGGGCCGAGTGCACATCGCCCTGTGGGAGCGGCTTTAGCCGCGAAGGGCTCTACGGGTAAAGCCCCTTCGCGACTGAAGTCGCTCCCACAGGATGCTTTCGAGGTCCGCAGCGATACCGCGTGACTGGGCTGAGACGCGACCTCAGCCGGCGCGTTCGTTGGCCAATGCGTAGCCGGCGTTGGGCACGTGTTCGATCCAGTCGGTGCCGCCGCCGATGCGCGCCAGCTTGTGGCGCAGGCGGTGCACCAGCTGCTTGAGTGCATCGCGGTCGGCGCTGTCGCGGTCGGACCAGACGAAGCCGATGATGCGTTCGGGATCGACCGGGCGTCCGCGATGGTTCATCAGCAGGCGCAGCAAGCGCAGCTCCAGGGTGGACAGCCGCGCGACCTGGCCGCTGCCGATGCGCATCTCGCTGCGCTCGGCATCCACGGTGAGCGTGCCGCTGCTGAGCAAGGGCACCTCCCCTTCGCCATCGCTGCCCCGACGCAGCAGCGCGCGTACCCGCGCCAGCAGGGCGCGCGGGCTGAAGGGCTTGCGCAGGTAGTCGTCCGCGCCCAGGTCCAGGCCGCGCACCTCATCCTCCTCCGAGGCGCGCACGGTCAGCATCATCACCGGCACTTCGCTGTGGTGGCGCAAGGCTTCGAGCACGGAGAACCCATCGCGCCGCGGCAGGTTGACGTCCAGCACCACCAGCTCCGGGGCGTGCTTCTCGAACTGGGTCAGCGCGTGCTCGCCGTCGAAGGCGGTGACCACCTCGTAGCCGGCGCCACTGAGCGCGAACTGCAGCAGTCCGACCAGTTCGACATCGTCATCGACGATCAGGATGCGCATCAGGCCGGCTCCAGCGGCAGCACCACGCCGAAGCGCGCGCCGCGACGGTGCCGCGGCTCGGCCAGCACCACCTCACCGCCATGCTGCTCCACCAGCGCGCGCACGATGGCCAGGCCCAGGCCGGTGCCGCGCTGGGACGGCTCCTGGTCGGGCGAGCGGCGGAACGGGGCAAACAGATCGGCGCGGTGCCGCAGCGGCGGCAGGCCCTGGCCTTCGTCCTCGACCCACAGCGACACGGTTTCCTCGCCCCAGACCAGTTCGATCCAGATGGTGCTCTGGTCCGGCGCGAATTTGTTGGCGTTGGCAAGCAAATTGATGGCCACCTGCGAAAGCCGCTGGGCATCGCCGATCAGGCGCCGCTCGCTGTGCGGCAGGGACGCCATCACATGCTGGTCGCGCTGATCGGTCAAGGGGCGCATCAGGTCCACCGCATCGCGCACCAGCGCCGGCAGGTCCACCACCTCGCGGCGCAGGCGCATTTCGCCGCTTTCCAGGCGCACGCTGTCCAGCAGGTTGTCCACCAGCTGCGACAGCCGCAGGGCGCCGCGGTACTGCGAATCCACCAGTTTGATCGAGGTCGCATCGCCGCCGGCGTGCACGTGCTCGCGCAGCATCTCCACCGAGGCGATCTGCGCGGCCAGCGGCGTCTGGAACTCATGGGACAGGTTGGCCAGGATCGAGTCGCGCATCGCACGTGCAGCCTCGGCGCTGGTCTCCTCGCGCACGATGGCCACCTGGCGTCCGCCCGGCGGCGCGCTGGAGCGGATCACCAGATTGCGCAGGCGCCCGCGCAGCAAGTAGCGGCCCGAAGCCTGCGCCAGGCCGTGTCGGCGCGCATCGCCCACCGGGTCGGCGGCCTGGCCGGGGCGGTGTTCGTTCGGCTCGGGGGTGAGCACCGATTCGTAGGGCTGGCCGATGACATCGGCCTCGTCGCGACCGACCAGGGCCAGGAACTGGCGGTTGGCGTACTGGATGCGGCGGTCGGCATCGACGGCAATGATGCCGTCCTCCACGCCATCGAGGATGGCATCCAGCTCCTGGCGGTGGGCGCGTTCGCGCTCGGTGGCCGCGCGCAGCTGCAGGCGCATCGAATCCAGGCTGCGGGCCAGGGCCACCGGCTCGACCAGGTCGGTCTCGGGCACCACCACCGGGCTTTCCAGGTCGCCCACGCCCAGGCGTTCGGCCGCCCGCGCCACCTGCCCGAACGGTCGGGCGATGCGCCGCGCCAGCCAGAACGCCACGCTGGCCGCGATGATGGCCAGCACCAGGCTGCCGATGGCGAAAGCGGTCAGCCAGCGCACGCCGTCGCGTGCCACCGCCTCGCGCGACAGGCTGACCATCAGCAGCGCTTCGATATCGCCCTGAGGGCCGCGAATGGGGTCCAGCCGCGCCACGTCGCCGCGGCTGTCCGGCGGCAGGGTTTCGCCGATGCCGGTGCTTTTCACGTGCTGGTAGGACGCCAGCAGCGCGCGCGCATCGTCGGTGTCGGCCGCCGTCGAGGCAAAGCCCTCGCCCAGCAGGCTGACGCGATCGCCGCGACTGCCATGGCCGGCCAGCTCCTGTGGCCCCAGGCGCCTGGCGGCGACCACCCGGCTCTGTTCCATGCGGGCGATCGGCTGGACCTGCACCAGCCAGTACACGCCCTTGCCGTCCACCACCAGGCCGCTGCGATCGGTCTGCGGCGGTGCCTGCCCGACCTGGGCGAACACCCCGTCCTCGCGCATGGCCAGCAGGTAGTCCACCCGCCCGGTCTGGCGGAAGGTCTCCAGGAAGTCGGCCGCCGCGCGCGCCTGTCCGCGCTGCAGGTAGTTGCGCAGCGTCGGGCGCTCTGACAGCAGCACGGCGACCACGGCGATGTCGCGACGGAAATCCTCCAGGCGGGCCAGCGCATCGGCGCCGGCCTGGGTCACCTGCGCCTGGGCGCGCTCGCGCAGCACCGAGCGCAGCGTGCCGGCGCCGGTGGCCAGCAGCAGCGCGCACAGCAGCACGGCCAGGCTGACGTGGCTCAGGACCAGCAGGCGGGAGAGTTTGCGTGTGCGGGGCATGCGGGGGTTCCTGGGCCGTGGTTCTTCTATTTGCGCGGACGACGGCGGTCCTGCACGTGTTCGATCCCGGTCTTGGCCAGCAGCGTCACCAGCCCCAGCAGGGCCAGCAGCGAGGACACGGCGAAGGCCGCGGTGAAGTCGTACTCGTTGTACAGGACCTCCACGTGCAGCGGCATGGTATTGGTCAGCCCGCGGATGTGGCCGGACACCACCGACACCGCGCCGAACTCGCCCATCGCCCGCGCATTGCACAGCAGCACGCCGTACAGCAGGCTCCAGCGGATCGAGGGCAGGGTCACGTGCCAGAACGTGGCCCAGCCACCGGCGCCCAGGGTGAAGGCGGCCAGCTCCGGGTCGGTGTTCTGCTCCTGCATGAAGGCGATCAGCTCGCGCGCCACGAACGGAAAGGTCACGAACAGCGTGGCCAGCACGATGCCCGGCACGGCGAACACCACCTTCCAGCCGGTCGTGGCCAGCAGCGGCGCGAACCAGCCCTGGGTGCCGAACAACAGCACCAGCAGCAGGCCAGCCACCACCGGCGAGACCGAGAACGGCAGGTCGATCAGCGTCACCAGCAGCGACTTGCCGCGAAAGGTGAAGCGCGACAGCGCCCAGCCGGCGACCACGCCGAACACCACGTTCAGCGGGACGGCGATGGCCGCCACGATCAAGGTCAGGCGGATCGCCGCGCGCGCATCCTCGCTGGTGAGGGCGGCCACGAAGGTGTCCCAGCCACCGGCCAGGGCCTGGCGGAACACCAGCACCAGCGGCAGGCCCAGGAACACCAGCAGGAACAGCACCACCAGCCCGATCAGGCTGCGACGCAGCCACGGCGGGTCGTTGAGCGCGGGCGTGTCGTCGTAGCCGCCCATGTCAGTGCGCGCCCCCGGGGCGATGGCCGCTCCAACGCTGGGCCAGGTTGATCAGCAGCAGCATCACGAAGGAGATCACCAGCATCGCCACGGCCAGCACCGTGGCCCCGGCGTAGTCGTACTGCTCCAGGTGCACCACGATCAGCAGTGGCGCGATCTCCGACACCATGGGGATGTTGCCGGCGATGAAGATCACCGAACCGTACTCGCCGATCGCGCGCGAGAAGGACAGGGTGAAGCCGGTCAGCGCGGCCGGCAGCAGCTGGCGGATCACCACCCAGCGCACCACCTGGGCGCGGCTGGCGCCGAGCGTGGCGGCGGCCTCTTCCAGGGCCGGATCCAAGTCCTGCAGCGCCGGCTGCACCGTGCGCACCACGAAGGGCAGGCCGACGAACACCAGCGCCACCAGAATCCCGACCGGCTTGAACGCCACATCCAGGCCCAGCGCGGCCAGCGGCGCGCCCAGCCAGCCGCTGGGCGCGTACAGCGTGGCCAGCGCGATACCGGCCACGGCGGTGGGCAGGGCGAACGGCAGGTCGATCATCGCATCGAGGATGCGCCTGCCCGGGAATCGATAACGCACCATCACCCACGCGGTCAGGGTGCCGAACACCAGGTTGATCAGCGCCGCGCCCAGCGACAGCCCGAAGCTGAGCTTGTAGGCGGCCAGCGCGCGCTCGCTGCTGGCGATGCGCCACACGTCTTCCCAGGAGAGGCCGGCGACCTTGACCAGGGCCGCGGCGATGGGCAGCACCACGATCAGGCTCAACCAGGTGATGGTGAGCCCAAGGGTGAGCCGGAAGCCGGGATGCACACGATGGGCGCGCGGGGCGCCGGCGCTGGCTGCGGCGAGGTCGGTGGCGGCGATGCTGTTCAAGGTGTCCGTTTCAGGCAATGGCGCGTGTGCAGGCACGGGATGCCGGTTGTCCCGTCATTTCCGCACAGGCGGGAATGACGTAGTCGACAGCTCCGAGGGCACTCATTGCGCGCGCTGGGCGAAGATCTTGTCGAACTGGCCACCCTCGGCGAAATGCTCGGCCTGGGCCTGTTTCCAGCCGCCGAACAGCTCGTCGACCGTGAATAGCTCCAGCTTGGGAAACTCACTCTCGTGCTTGGCCAGGATTTCGGCGTTGCGCGGGCGGAAGTGATGCTTGGCTGCCAGTTCCTGGCCCTCGGGCGTGTAGAGGTACTCCAGGTACTCCCGCGCCAGCGCCTGCGTGCCGTGCTGCTTGGCGACCTTGTCCACCACCGCCACGGTCGGCTCGGCCAGCACGCTGGTGGTCGGGCGCACGATCTCGTACTTGTCGCTGCCGAACTCCTGCAGCACCAGCAGTGCCTCGTTCTCCCAGGCCAGCAGCACATCGCCGATGCCGCGCTGGACGAAGGTGGTGGTGGCACCACGCGCACCGGTATCCAGCACCGGCACCGACTTGAACAGCTTGGTCATGTAGGCCTGCGCATCGGCCTGGCTGCCGCCCCGCTTGAGCACCGAGCCCCAGGCGGCCAGGTAGTTCCAGCGCGCGCCACCGGAGGTCTTCGGGTTCGGGGTGACCACCGCCACGCCATCGCGGCCCAGGTCGGTCCAGTCATGGATGTTCTTGGGGTTGCCACGGCGCACCACGAACACCACGGTGGAGGTGTAAGGCGCGCTGTTGTCCGGCAGCTTGGACTGCCAGCCGGCATCGATCAGGCCATGCTCGACCAGCGCATCCACGTCCGAGGCCAGCGCCAGGGTCACCACATCCGCTTCCAGCCCGTCGATCACCGAACGCGCCTGCTTACCCGAGCCGCCGTGGGACATGCGCACCGTCGGCGCGCTGCCGTGCTCGGCTTGGTAGTGTCCGGCGAAAGCCTTGTTGAAGTCGGCGTAGAACTCGCGCGTGGGGTCGTAGCTGACGTTGAGCAGGGTGGTCTTGCCGGCGGCCGCGGCATCGGACTTGCCGGCCTCTCCCGAGGCGGGCTTGCCGCCGCCGCAGGCGGCCAACAGGGCGGTCAGGCCGGCGCCCAGCGCGATGGCGCTAAGGCGACGCCACGGGCGAGGCGTGAGCAGGGCCTGCGCAGGGGCCGGCGCGCGGCGGATCTTCAAAGCGGTCATGGGGCATTCCTGTCGGCAAGGGCCGCTGCGGCGGCAGGTGGCGGGGCGGCGCGCCCATGCAGGGCGCTGCTGGTGGGCGCAAGGCCCAGGTCGGCTTCGTCCGGCTGCACGATCAGCCAGGTCCAGCGCCCGGCCAGGGCCTTGAGCCAGGTCTGCTGGCGCGGCCCCAGCCCCGCGCGCGGACCGAGGTCCAGCACGGTCAGCGCGGCGGTGGCATCCAGGTGCGGACGCACCTGCGCATCGGGGTCGACCGGCACCGGGGTGGCGGCGCCGACGGTGGTGAAAGGAATGCGGCGCAGGGTCAGCGCATCGCGCCAGCGCTGCGGCGGCTGGTGCGGCTGCAGCGGCAGGCGACCGTCCAGGTCGCGCACCTCCGCGCGCGCGCCCAGTTCCTCGGCGATCTCGGCCGGCAGCTCCAGGTCGGGCTGGCCGCTGGCGAAGGCGCGCAGCAGCATCGACCAATGCCCGCCTTCCTGCAGGGGATCGCCCTCGCTGCCGGCCAGCAGCACGTGGCGCAGGTCGCGTTCGGCCAGCAGCTCCAGCAGGCGCGGGTCCTGGCCCAGGCTGCCGGGGAACACCACCAGGTCGTAGCGCTCCCCGTCCAGGTGCGCGCGCACGGCCTGCCACAGGTCCAGGTCCATGGACTGGTTGTCCACCAGTTTCAGGTCGCCGGCGAAGGACTGGCGGAACTGCTCCAGCGGCTGCCGCAGCTGGCCATCGCGCACCGCGCCGCCCAGCAGGGTGATCAAGGCATGGCTGCGCTCGCCCCAGCGCAGCAGCGAGGTGGTCAGCGCGCGGCCTTCTCGGTCGCCCTCGGCCAGCACCAGCACCCGCAGGTTGGGCTGGGACACCGCGTGCAGCGCGCGCGCGGACACCGAGACGCGGTCGCCCGGCTGCAGCGGCAGCAGGCGCGCTTCCTCGATCGAGCGCAGCGCTTCGAGGTGATAGCGGCGCCCGCCCACCTCCGGCTGCTGGGCGTGGATGGCGTCCAGCTCCAGGTAGACGCGCTCGCTGGCGCCCAGGTACTCGGCGCGCTTGACCAGCGCCTCGCGCACGAAATGCCCGGGGGCCGATTCCGGATCGCGGTCCGGCTCGTCCAGCCAGATTTCCTCCGGGCGCAGCAACACCTTGACCCGCTGCGGGATGGCATTGGCCGCGGCCGGGTCGCCTTCCAGGCGCACCCGCACGCCTGCCGGGGTCAGCTCGCCCGGCAACAGGTTGGCGCGGCCGACGAAGCTGGCCACGAACTCGGTCTGCGGGGCGCGGTACAGCTGCTGCGGCCGGCCCTGCTCCAGCAGGCGGCCGCGGTGCAGCACCATGATGCGGTCGGCCACGGAGAAGGCTTCCTCCTGGTCGTGGGTCACGAACACCGCGGTGGTGCCGATGCGCTTGAGCACCTCGCGCAGGCCCTGGCGCAGGTCCTGCCGGATGCGCGCGTCCAGCGCGCCGAAGGGCTCGTCCAGCAGCAGCAGGCGCGGCTGGTGTGCCAGCGCGCGCGCCAGGGCGGTGCGCTGACGCTGACCGCCGGAGAGCTGGCCCGGATACTTGCGGGCACTGCCGCCCAGGCCGACCAGCTCCAGCAGCTCGTCGCGGCGGCGCTGGCGGGTGGCGCGGTCGACCTTGCGCACGCGCAGGGCGAACTCGACGTTGTCGGCCACCGTCAGATGCTCGAACAGCGCGTAGTTCTGGAACACGAACCCCAGGTCGCGGGCCCGCGGCGGCAGCGCGGTGACGTCCTGCTCGTCCACCCGCACCCGTCCGCTCTCGGCACCGGCCAGCCCGGCGATGACCCGCAGGATCGTGCTCTTGCCGCTCCCGGACGGACCCAGCAGGGCGACCAGCTCGCCATCGTCCACCCGGAAACTCACGTCGTGGACCACCGCGCGGCCGCCGTAGCGCTTGGTCAGGTGGGACACCTCGAGGGACATCGAACGATCCGCAATGGCACGGGGCTGCCCACTGTCGTGGGCGGTGGTGACATCGTCAGTTCCGGGCCGGTTATGGCGCGGTTACGGCACCCCAGGCCTTGCCATCGCCATTGCGCATGGCCGCCATGCGCCAGACCCGCCTTCACGCCCTTCCGCGGCGGCCCCGATAATGGCCGCCTCTGGAAGATCCCGCACACATGGCCCGCTTCGATTCCCGCCTGAACCAGCTCTGGGCACACGAGAAGGCCAGCTATGGCCTGCGGGTGTTCATCGCCCTGGCCGTGGCGATGGGCGTGTGCTGGCAGCAGGGCCAGCTGCTGGCATTGCCGCCGCTGTTCCTGGGCACGATCGCCGCGGCCATCGCCGAGACCGACGACAACTGGCTGGGCCGGACCAAGGCCGTGCTGCTGTCGATGCTGTGCTTCTGCATCGCCGCGGTGGTGGTGCAGTGGCTGTTCCCCTATCCGGCGGTGTTCGTGCCGGTGATGGCGGTGGCCACCTTCTCCATCTGGCTGATCGGCGCCCTGGGCGAGCGCTATGCCTCCATCGCCATGGCCACCGTGTCCCTGGCCATCTACGCGATGCTGGGGCTGGACCATCACCCGGCCGACAGCGCCGAGCCGTCCTGGCATGCCACCGCCCTGCTGCTGGTGGGCGCGGGCTGGTACAGCCTGCTTTCGATCCTATGGACGGCGCTGTTCGCCAATCGCCCGGTGCGCGAGCGCCTGGCGCGCCTGTTCCTCGAGCTCGGCCTGTTCCTGAAGTACAAGGCCGACCTGTTCGAGCCCGTCCGCCAGATCGACGAGCATCCGCGCCGGCTCAAGCTGGCCCAGCAGAACGCGCGGGTGGTGGAGGCGCTCAATGCGGCCAAGGCGGCGATCCTCTCGCGCTTTGGCCGCTCCGGCCGCCCCGGCGTGCAGTCGGGCCTGTACTTCCGGCTGTACTACATGGCGCAGGACTTCCATGAGCGCGCCAGCTCCTCGCACTACCCCTATCACGAGCTGACCGACGCCTTCTTCCACAGCGACGTGCTGTACCGCTGCCAGCGCCTGCTGGCCCTGCAGGGCAAGGCCTGCGCGGCGCTGGGCGAAGCCATCCGCCTGCGCACGCCCTTCCAGTACGGCGAGCAAAGCCGGCAGGCCACGGCCGACCTGCGCGAGTCGTTGGCGTTCCTGCGCGCGCAGGACAACCCGGGCTGGAACCGCCTGCTGGGTTCGCTGGAGCTGCTGGGCGTGAACCTGCAATCGATCGAGCGGCGCCTGTCCGAGGCGGCCGAGTCGGACAGCACCCTGGACAACATCGACACCCGCCTGCGCGACTCCTCGCCGCACTCGCTGCGCGAAATGGCCGTGCGCATCGGCCAGCAGTTCAGTCTGAAATCGGTGCTGTTCCGCCATGGCCTGCGCATGGCCATCGCCCTGGTGGTCGGCTACGCGGTGATGGTCTCGCTGCATGCCGACCATGGCTACTGGATCCTGCTGACCATCGCCTTCACCTGCCGACCCAACTACGGCGCCACCCGGCTGCGGCTGGCACAGCGCATCGCTGGCACGCTGGTGGGCGTGGGTTTCACCTGGGCGTTCATGCAGCTGTTCCCGGCCACCGAACTGCAGCTGCTGCTGGCCTTCGCCGCGGCGCTGCTGTTCTTCGTCACCCGCACCGACCGCTACATGATCGCCACCGCGGCGATCACGGTGATGGCGCTGCTGTGCTTCAACCTGCTCGGCGACGGCTTCCTGCTGCTGTGGCCGCGCCTGCTCGACACGCTGATCGGCTGCGCCATCGCCGCGGCGGCCGCCTTTCTGATCCTGCCCGAATGGCAGGGCCGTCGCCTGCACCTGGTGATGGCCAACGTGCTCGATGCCTGCGCGCGCTACCTGGATGAGGTGCTGGCGCACTACCGCGAAAGCGGGCGCGACGATCTGGGCTACCGCGTGGCCCGCCGCGACATGCACAACGCCGATGCCGCCCTGTCGGCCGCGCTGTCCAACATGGTGCGTGAGCCAGGCTACAAGCGCCGCAACCTGGACGCCGGTTTCCGCTTCCTGGCCCTGTCCAACACCTTGCTCAGCTACCTGTCCGCGCTGGGCGCGCACCGCGCGCAACTGTCCGAGCATGCCGACGACGCGCTCATCGCCGCGGCCGGGCAGCGCCTGCGCCAGGGCCTGCAGGCCATCACCCAGGCGCTGAACGCCCGGACCGCCGCGGCCGGCACGGCCGCCGAGGACGACGCGCTGGCCGATGTACTGGAACAGATGCCCGCGGACATCGACGAGAAGCGCCGCCTGCTGCGCACGCAGCTGTCCCTGGCCCTGCGTCTGCTGCCGCGCCTGCGTGCGGCCGCCGATGCGGTTACCACCGGCACCGGCGCCGAGCCCGATGCGCGCGGGGATCGCGCTGCGCCATCGGTCGGCTAGGCATCGCGATCTCCCCGGCAGCGGCTCCCGGTGGCCTCGGGCCATCCGCCGCGATGCAGTCCCGGGGGAAAGCCTCTTCGCTGATGAATCGGCTCCAACACATGGAGACTGCGCTGCCCGATGGCAGCAGCGGTACTGAGCACCATGCAGCCTCGTGGGAGCGGCTTCAGCCGCGAAGAAGCCTTCCCGGTAACGCCCCTTCGCCGATGAATCGGCTCCCACACAGAAAGCTGCGCTCTGCGATGGCAGCAGCGGTACTGAGCACCATGCATCCTCGTGGGAGCGGCTTCAGCCGCGCAGCAGCTTTACCGGTAATGCCCTTCGCCGATGAATCGGCTCCCACACAAGCGCAGGCGCCCGCCGAGGCCACCGCCCTTGCGTGCCATCGAGGCCAGCCCTAGGCTGCGCGCAGCTTTCGCACGGAACCGCGCATGTCCTCGGGCCACAACCAGTTCGCGCTGCTCGGGCAGCGCCGCTTCCTGCCATTCTTCGCGGTCCAGTGCTTCGGCGCGCTCAACGACAACGTCTACCGCCAGGCCATCATCGGCCTGTTGTTCTGGATGGGCATCGACCCGGCCCAGCGCACGCTCTACACCAACCTGGCCCCGGCGCTGTTCATCCTGCCCTACTTCCTGTTTTCGGCCATCGCCGGGCAGATCGCCGAGAAGCTGGAAAAACAGCGGCTGATCGTGATCACCACGACGATGGAAATCGCGATCATGTCGCTGGCGGCGGTGGGCTTCCTGACCCAGAACATGCTCGTGCTGCTCATCGCGCTGTTCTGCACCGGCCTGCAGTCCACGCTGTTCGGCCCGGTGAAGTATTCGATCCTGCCTTCGGTGCTCAAGCCCGAGGAGCTCACCGGCGGCAATGGGCTGGTGGAGATGGGGACCTCGCTGTCGATCCTGGTTGGCATGATCTTCGGCGGGCTGATCTTCCAGCTGGCCGGCACGCACGGGCCGGTCACCGCGGCCACGGCGGTGATCGCCCTGGCGGTCATCGGCAACCTGGTCTCACGGCTGATCCCGCGCGTGGATGCCGGCGCACCGGAGCTGCCGATCAACTGGAACCCCCTGCCCGAGTCGCTGGCGATCATGCGCCTGGCGCGCAAGCAGCTGGCGGTGCGCAACGCCATCCTGGGCGTGTCCTGGTTCTGGTTCGTCGGCACTGTGCTGACCGCGCAGCTGCCGACCTACGCCGAGGTCAACCTGGGCGGGCAGCCCTCGCTGTACATCTTCGCGCTGGCGCTGTTCTCCATCGGCACCGGGACCGGCTCGCTGCTGTGCGAAAAATTGTCCGGACGCACGGTGGAGATCGGCCTGGTGCCGCTGGGCGCCTTCGGCATCAGCGCCTTCATGCTGGACCTGTACTTCGCCCGCCCCGGCGCGGCGCCGCAGACCGGGCTGGCCGTGGCGCAGTTCCTGCAGGCGCCCGGCAGCTGGCGCATCTGCATCGACCTGGTCGGCATCGGCATGTTCACCGGCTTCTTCGTGGTGCCGCTGTTCGCGCTGATCCAGAGCCGCACGCCGCGCAGTGAACTCTCCCGCGTCATCGCCGGCGTCAACATCCAGAACTCGTTGTTCATCGTGGTGGCCGCGGTGCTGGGCATCGCCGTGCAGCGCTTCCTGGGCTGGACCATTCCGCAGGTGTTCCTGGCCCTGACCATCGCCAACGCGCTGGTGGCGATCTGGATCTTCAGCATCGTCCCCGAGTTCCTGATGCGCTTCATGAGCTGGGTGATGGTGCGCGCGCTGTACCGGCTGCGCCTGCATGGCGTGGAGCAGCACATCCCCGAGGAAGGCCCGGCGCTGATCGTGTGCAACCACGTCAGCTACATGGATGCGCTGATCCTCTCGGCCGCCATCCCGCGGCCAGTGCGCTTTGTCATGTACTACAAGATCTTCAACATCCCGGTGATGCGCTGGATCTTCCGCAACGCCAAGGCGATCCCGATCGCCGGTGCGCGCGAGGACCCCGAGCTGATGCGCAAGGCCTTCGAGGAGATCGACGCGGCGCTGGCCAACGGCGATGTGGTGGGCATCTTCCCGGAAGGCGCCCTGACCAAGGATGGGCAGATCGCCGCCTTCAAGTCCGGCGTGGAGAAGATCCTGGAGCGCCGCCCGGTGCCGGTGGTGCCCATGGCGCTGCGGGGCATGTGGTCGAGCATGTGGTCGCACCGCGATTCGCGCCTGCGCCGCATGCGCATGCCGCGGCGTTTCCGGGCGCACATCGAGGTCGCGGCCGGTGCGCCCCTGCCGGCGGACAGCAGCGCGCAAGCGCTGGAAGCGGCGGTCCGCGGCCTGCGCGGGGATGCGGCCTGAAGCGGGCCGACTGCACAGCGGACACCACAATCCACTAGACTCGCCCGCGACATGACGTCACCACCACCCATGGGGAGTTCCACATGAGCACCATCCCACCGCCGCCCGGCGCCACGCCGCCGCCCTACACCCCGCCGTCGGCGCCGATCGCCCCCGGTAGCGTGCCCAACCACCTGGCCTGGTCGATCATCTCCACGGTCATCGGCTTCTGCCTGTGCTGCCCGGCGCTCATCACCGGCATCGTCGCTATCGTCTTCTCCAGCAAGGTCAACTCGCTGCTGGGCCAGGGCGACTTCGATGGCGCCAAGCGCGCCTCGGCCCAGGCCAAGACCTGGTGCATCGTCACCACGGCACTGGCCGGCCTCGGCCTGATCATCAACATCATCATGTTCGCCACCGGCGGCATGGCCTCCTATATGGAAACCATGCAGCAGTTCCAGAACATGCAGTAATGCAGCAACTCCGCAGCCACCATTGGCTGCTGGCCGGCGCGGCGGCCACCGCCGCCGTCGCTGGCGCCTGCCTGCTCTACCGTTTCGATCCCAACGCCGCCGACAGCCCGTTCCCCGGCTGCATCTTCAAGGCCCTGACCGGGCTGAACTGCCCCGGCTGCGGCATGACCCGCGCCGCGCACGCGCTGGTGCATTTGGATCTGGCCACGGCCTTTTCGATGAACCCGGGGATGATGACCGTGCTGGCGCTCGCCCCCGGCCTGCTGGCCTGGAAGCTGGGCTGGCGCGCACGCTGGTTCGCGCCGGTGGTCCAGGTGATGAGCGCGCCGAAGTTCTGGCTGATCGCCCTGCCCGCCTACTGGATCGCCCGCAACCTGCCCTGGGTGCCGTTCACCTGGTTGGCGCCGGGCTGAGGGTTAGCCCTGGCCGGGCGTTCGCTAACTGCGAGGCAGTGCAACACTTCCTCGGTCGCAGCTGCATCGTCGCCCTCCATGGCGAAGCCTTCTCGGCTCCGGAAAGCCCGGCCCGGCCATCCATGGCCGGGCGTTCGCTGACGCGCGCGGCAGTGCCGCCGGCTCGGTTCCTTCATCGCTGCCATCCCTGGCGCGGCCTTGGCGGCTCCGGAAAGCCCGGCCCGGCCATCCATGGCCGGGCGTTCGCTAACTGCGAGGCAGTGCAACACTTCCTCGGTCGCAACTGCATCGTCGCCCTCCATGGCGAAGCCTTCTCGGCTCCGGAAAGCCCGGCCCGGCCATCCATGGCCGGGCGTTCGCTAACTGCGAGGCAGTGCCTCGCAGTTAGCTCACCCACCCCGCGATGACGAACAGGGCCAGGACCGCCAGCCACAGCAGCAGGATGCGCCAGACCAGGCTCATGGCATCGCGTAGCTCGGGCAGCTCACTGATCGCCGGCACCAGGCCCTCGTCGGTGTAGTCCTCGGCTTCGGCTTCCAGCTCGCTGCGCACGCTGGCCCGGGCGGCAGCATCCAGGAACGTCGCCTGCAGCCCGTGTCCCTGGCTGCCGGTGCCGCGCCAGGCGCCGACCACGGCATCGAAGTTGCCCACCAGCGCCAGGGTCCAGCCCATCAGCATGGCCACCGGCCAGTCCAGCACGGCGCACCACCAGGCTGCGCCGGCACGATGTCCGCCCGGCATCGATGCGCCTTCCACCCCGTGCGCGGACACGGCCAGCAGCCGATACAGCAGGGCGCCGGCAGGGCCCAGCAGCAGGAACCAGAACATCACCCCGAACCAGCGCTGCAGCGCGCTGCGGAACACCGCGCCCACCAGCGCGGGACCATCACTAAGCGGCACGCTGGCCTCGGGCCACAGCCGCGCCACGGCCGCTTGCCGGGTGGCGGTGTCATCGGCCTCCAGGACCGCCTCGACATCCACATCCAGATCGCGCGGGCCCCAGGCATACACCAGCACCGCGATGGCGAAAAGCGCCCCTGGCACGCCCAGCAGCCAGCCGCGAAGCAGCCAGGCCAGCAGCGCCACCAACAGCACCGGCACCGCGACCGCCAACAGCACCCCGTGCCGCCCGCGCCAGAAGGCGCTGCGACCGGCCTGCACATCCAGCCCCCGCAGCCAGCGCGCATACCAGCCAAAGCGCCGCAGGCGTTCCAGCGGCGCATGCGCCAGATGTCCCAGCACCAGCGCGGTGACCACGGCCAACAGGGTGAGCGACATGTGCGGACCTCCGGCGGCCAATTCTAACTGCGCGCCCTACCCGCGCGTCCTACCCGCAAACGGCATGGCGTCGCCGGGCCGATCAGGCGGTCATGCGCTGGTACCAGTGCTCGATCAGGGCACGGGCAATGGAAATGGACGGGGACAGGCGCAGGCCGCCGTGCTCGCGCTGTGGGCTGCGCGCGGCGGCGATCTCATCGACCGTGAACCAGCGCGCGTCTTCCAGTTCGCCATCCACTTTGGGCGTGTCCGGCTCGGCCTCGGCCTCGAATCCCAGCATCAAGGCGCCCGGAAACGGCCAGGGCTGGCCGCCCAGGTAGCGGCAGCTGCGCACCCGCACCTGGGTTTCCTCGTGGACCTCGCGCACCACCGTCTGTTCGAGCGACTCGCCCGGTTCGACAAAGCCGGCGATCACCGAATAGCGCCCTTCCGGCCAGCTGGCCTGGCGCCCCAGCAGCAGGCGCTGCCCGTCGGTGACGGCCACGATGACCGCCGGGTCCACGCGCGGATAGTGCTCGGTGCCGCACTGGCTGCAGCTGGCGACATAGCCGGCGCGGCGGAACGCCACGCGCCCGCCGCAGCGCCCGCAATGCTGGGTGCGCGTGCGCCAGTGCTGCATCGCCCGCGCATGCGCGAAAGCGGCAGACTCGTTCTCGTGCCAGGTCGCCGCGGCCTGGCGCAGGTCCACGCGCTGCGGCGCGCTCACCTGCACCGCGTCGGCCTCGACGGAAAACCAGGCCTGGCCATCGCGCACGCCCAGCAGCAAGGCATTGGCCAGCGCGGAGGCGCCCACATCGCGGCCGGTGAAGCCAGGCCGCTGGCCATTCCGGTCGGCCAGGGCCATGCCCTCGGCGTCCAGCACCAGCAGTTGCGCATCAGGCCACAGCCGCGCCAACGCCTGGGCATCGTCGCGCAGCGCATCGGCGCGATCCAGCGGCGCGCTGGCAAAGGCGTAGCCGGACAGGGCCGGCGGCATCACCTCCGGCAGCCCGCCGGGGCGCGCCGGCATCGGCTCAGACACTGAAGCTGCTGCCGCAGCCGCAGGTGGTCTTGGCATTGGGGTTGCGGATGACGAACTGCGCCCCGGTCAGGCTCTCGGTGTAGTCCACCTCGGCGCCCATCAGGTATTGCAGGCTCAGCGGATCCACCAGCAGGGTGACCTCGTCGGTCTGCACCGCCAGGTCATCCTCGGCGCGGTTCTCGTCGAACTCGAACCCGTACTGGAACCCCGAGCAGCCACCGCCCTCGATGTACACGCGCAAGGCCAACTCGGCGTTGCCTTCCTCGGCGATCAGCTCGCGCACCTTGGCCGCGGCCGCATGCGTGAAGTTGAGCGGGCGGTCCAGCGACTGGTAGTCCGGCGCCGGGGCGGCGGTAGGCAGGGAGACGAACGTGCTCATGCGTGCAGGATGGGGCCAGAAGCGGGGCGGTTCAAGCCAGAGACGGAGATGCAGCTTCCCAGCATCAGGCCCCTCCCGTCCCGCCCGGCGCGGCCGCCTCGGTCCAGGTGAAACCACGCTCGACGCCGGTGCCGCCCGCGGCGTCCAGGCGCGCCACCACCCGCACCGGCTGGAAGCCCTGCGGCAGGAACAGATCCCCTTCCACCTGCTGGAAGTACTTGAACGAATACGCCACGCCCTCGGCCCCGGCCTGCTGGCGCAGCGCGCTCCAGTCCAGGGTCTCCAGCTTGCCGTTGCGCGTGCCCTCCACGCTCAGGCGCAGGCTGCCGCGGCTGACCGCGCCGCGGTTCACGTTCTGGGTCAGGGTGGCGGTGAAGTGCCAGGCATTGCCGGCCTGCGGCTGCAGCCGCAGCTCGTGCACGGTCAGTCCATGGCGCTGCGCCGTGGCGCCGACGAATCGCTCGTAGAACGCCACATCCGTGCGCAGCCCGGCGATTTCCTCATCGCGCTCGGCCAGTCCGTTCTGCAGGTCCTGGTTGGCCTCGCGCGAGATCTGGTCCGAGCGCGACAGCGTGGCCACGCGCTGCTCCAGTTCCGCCAGCCGCGCCTGCTGGGCCCGCCACTGCGCGGGGCTGGGAATGTCCGCGGCCCGCACCTGCACGATGGTCCACACGCCCCAGGCGCCGAAGCCCAGGGCAAGCAGCATCAGCAAGGCCACCGCGTAGGCGACCAGCCGCGCCCGCGGGGACACCGGCTGCAGCTGTGGGGAAGACGTCGGCTTGGACATGGCCGGAGCTTACGCCCGGCCATTTGAGACGGCTCTGAACGCCCGGTCTCAGGCGTTGGCCACCATCGCCACCGGTTCAGCCACAGCCGGTTCGGCCGCCGGTCCGGTCTCGGCCACCGCCGCCGGCTGGGCGTCGGCATGCACCAGGCGCCCGGTCAGCACCGCGCCGGCGCTCATTTCCACCACGCGATAGTGGATGTTGCCCACCACCCGGGCCTGCGCGGCCAGCTCCACCCGCTCGGCGGCATGCACATCGCCCCGCAGCTGGCCGTTGATGATCACCACCGGCGCTTCGACCTCGCCCTCGATGCAGCCCTGCTCGGCCAGGGTCAGCACCGCCGGTTGGCCCGGCTCGGCCACCACGCGGCCGCGGATGCGCCCTTCCACGTACAGCCCACCGCTGAACATCAGATCGCCCTGCAGCACGACCTGCGGACCGATCAGCGTGTCAATGGCCTGGCCTTCTCGGTAGGTGGCGGGCTTCTTCTTCAACATGGGAACTCTCCGGGGAAACAAAATTAGGGAAATGGCCCGAACCTGCCGGCGCACCGGAGCTGTGCGCGCACCCCCGGGCAGCTGCGGAAGCCGGTGCGTAGGCGCCTCAGGTGCCGGCGACCTTCCAGTCCAGGTCGCGCTCGATGGCGACATCCTGGCCACGCAAGGACACCTTGACACGCTGCGGCGTGAAGCCGGCGGGCAGCATCACGCGCCCTTCCAGCTGCTGAAAATAGCGGAACGAATACGTCTGCGCCGGCGCCGCGGCCTGCCCATGCAGGGCGTTCCAGTCCAGCGTGGTCAGCTTGCCGTCGCGCAGGCCTTCCACCGCCAGGCGCATCTGCCCTTCGCTGATGGCGCCGCGGTTGAGGGTCTGGGTGAGGACGATCTGGTAGTCCCAGCCGGCCGGGCCCTGGTCGACGAACTGCGAGGAGAACACGGTCAGCCCCTTGCGCTGGTCGGTCGGCCCGACCAGGCGCTCGTAAAAGTCCACATCCGCGCGCAGGTCGGCGATTTCCTGGTCGCGCTCGGCCAGGGTGCTCTGCAGGTCGCGATTGGCCTCGCGGCTGATGCTGTCCGACCGCGTCAGCGTCGCCTGCCGCTGGGTCAGCGTGCGGATCTGGCGCTGCGCCTCGTTCAGGGCCCGGCGGCTGCTCAGCGCCTGCAGGCCCGACGATCCGGCACCGGGCCCGGCAACGCTCACGGCGATCACCGCCACCACCGCCAACGAGGCCAGCCAGGCCCCGCCCCACAACAGGCGCCGGCGCCAGCGCGAGGCGGCGGGCGTGGCAGGCACGATGCGATAGCGGGAGGGCGTCTTGGCAGGCATGATCCGATCAGGGATTCGACGGCCACAGGCGCCACCACGGCGGGCGTCGGCGCGCGGCCTATACTCGACTCTACTGGAGGGGACGTCCCCATTTGCCGTCCCCACGGCCACCGCAGTGTAGGGGAATCCGCGCCATGACCGAAGCCCACCTCTTTGTTATTGGGATCCTGTTGGCATGGATGGCCGGCATCCGCGTCTACCTGACCGTGTTCGGGGTGGGCGTGGCCGGCGCGCTGGGCTGGCTGGACCTGCCCCCGGCCCTGGCCGTCACCACCTCGCCCTGGGTGCTGGGCACCTCGGCCGCGCTGGCCCTGGCCGAAGGCCTGGCCGACAAGATCCCCGGGGTGGATTCGCTGTGGGACCTGGTGCAAACCCTGGCGCGCGTGCCCGCAGGCGCGTTCCTGGCCGCGGCCACGCTTTCGCCCGATGGCGAACTGGGCGCCGGGGCGCTGGCCGCTGGCGCCGGTGTGGCGCTGACCAGCCATGTGCTCAAGGCCGGCTCGCGCGCACTCATCAATACCTCGCCCGAGCCGGTCAGCAACATCGCCGCCTCGGCGACCGAAGACGCCCTGACCCTGGGCGGCCTGGCGCTGGCCTTCTCGCACCCGGTGCTGGCGCTGGTCCTGGTGGTGGGTGTGAGCCTGCTCGGCGCAATCGCCATCTGGCTGGTCTGGCGCAGCGTGCTCCGCGGCATGCGGCGACTGATGCGCCCAGGTGCCACTGCCTCGCAGGCCAGCGGCGGCCGCTAATGCACGCAGCACGCAGCCCCCTTAACGCCGAAAACCGCATAATGACGAAGTCTTGGTGAAACACTGACGCATGTCCCAGATCCCTACGTCGTTCGACCCCGCCCGTTCCCGCCCGCGCATGGAAGTCCCGCCGCCGGGCTACTGGAAACGCTGGGGCGAGCCCGCCCTGGATGACGCGCCAGCGCGCGCGATGGCCGAGTCCGAAGCCGATGGACAGGGCGATGGCACGGCCGGCGACGCGCCGGGCGCCGGGACACCGGCAGGCGCTGGCGGCCGTGCGGGCGGCGGCGAGACTGAGCCTCCTTTTCGCGTGCTGATCGTCGAGGACGATCGCGGCCAGGCCCTGTTCGCCCAGAGTGTGCTGCACGGGGCCGGCATGCAGGCCGAGGTGGAGCTGGACGCGGACAAGGTCATCGACACCCTGCGCAGCTTCCAGCCGGACCTGGTGCTGATGGACCTGCACATGCCCGGCAAGGACGGCATGGGCCTGACCGTGGTGATCCGCGAACAGCCCGAGTATCTGCACCTGCCCATCGTGTTCCTCACCGGCGACCCCGACCCGGAGCGCCAGTACGAGGTGCTGGAAAGCGGCGCCGACGACTTTCTCAGCAAGCCGATCCGCCCGCGCCACCTGATCGCCGCGGTCGCCAACCGCATCCAGCGTGCGCGCAAGCGCGCACCGGCCACGGCGGCGGCGGCGCCGGCCGCGACCCATCCGGAGACCGGCCTGGCCACCCGTGCGCACCTGCTGCAACAGTTGGGGTCGGCGCTGGAGGAAAAGGCCGTGGGCGGCCTGTTCTTCGTGGAGATCGGCGGCTCGCTGGGCCTGCGCGAGCGCTATGGCTATGCCAGCTTCGAGCAGCTCATGCTCGGCGCGGCGCGGCACCTTGGCGAGGTTGCAGCCCCGCACCCGGTCTCGCGCATGAACGACAACAGCTTCCTGGTGCTGGCGCGCGGCATGGAAGAGACCGCGCTGCGCGACTTCGCCCGCAAGCTGCAGCAGCAGCTGGCCGCCCATGGCATGTCGGTGCGCGGCGAGACCCTGCACCTGCGCTCGGCGGTGGGCTTTGCGCACCTGCCGCAGGCCTTCGGCGAGACCAGCGCGGCGCTGGAGGCGGTCGAGCGCTCGGCCCTGGCCGCGCGCCACCAGGCCGACAGCGTGGCCGTGTACGTTCCACCTGCGCCGGTGGAAGAGCAGGCCCGCCAGGCGCTGGCCGAAGCCACCCTGGAGCTGGCCTTCCAGCCCATCGTCTCGGTGGCCGGTGGCGACCTGGCCCAGTATCAGGCCCTCATGCGCCTGCGCCAGCCCGATGGCAGCGTGCTGCCGGCGGCCAAGGCCGTGCCGGTGGCCGAGACCAGCGGGCAGATCGTCGACCTGGACCGCGGCGTGGTCGCCAAGGCCTTGGACCTGATCGCCAACAATCGCGACAAGCAGCTGCGCATGTTCGTGTCGCAGTCCCCGCGCACCCTGACCCGGCCGGACGCCGCCACCTGGGTCAGCGAGCAGCTGGCCCAGCGCGGGCTGGAAGGCAAGTGCCTGGTCATCGACCTGCGCCTGGGCGATGCGCTGATCCACACCGTGGCCCTGCGCAGCTTCTGCGAGAAGCTGATGGGCGTGGGCGTGCAGTTCTGCCTGAGCCAGTTCGAGCCGGGCCTGGAATCCGAGGCGCTGCTCTCGCAGCTGCCGCTGGGCTATCTGCGCGTGTCCAGCCGCTACGCGGGCGCCCACAGCGATGCCCAGCTCAACGCCCAGCTCAGCGGCATCATCGAGCTGGCGCACAAGCAGGGCCTGCAGGTCATCGCGCAGCAGATCGAAGACCCGCAGGCCGCCGCCGCCATGTGGATGGGCGGCATCGATTTCATCCAGGGCAACCTGGTGCAGGGCGTCGGCAGCGAGCTGGGCTTCGATTTCCACAACGCGGTGCTGTAACGGAGCGGTAGAGGATGAGCGTGTCGCCGTGGGGGGGACGGCTGGCCGGCTTGAGTGCGCTGATGGGCGCGCTGGCGCTGGTCGCACTGGTGCTGGGGGTGCTGCGCGTGCCGGGCCCATGGGTGCTGGTGGCCATGCCCCTGTGCGCGTGCGCGGTGGTCCTGGCGGTGCTGTCGTCCCTGCGGGCCCGGGCCCTGCGCGAACAGGCCGAGACCCTGCAGGTGCGCGCCTCGATGGCCGAGTCCGAGCGCGACACCCTGCGCAAGGACCTGGGCCGCCACAGCCTGCTGGAAGCCCAACTCACCCAGGCCAAGCAGGCGGCCGAGTCGGCGGTGCTGGCCAAGGGCGAGTTCCTGGCCACCATGAGCCACGAGATCCGCACCCCGCTCAACGGCATCGTGCCGATGCTGGAGCTGCTGGGCAATGCGCCGCTGGGCAAGGACCAGCGCGACATGCTGGCCACGGCCATGGCCTCCTCGCAACAGTTGCTGCGCATCGTCGACGACATCTTGGACTACTCCAAGCTGGAGGCCGACAAGCTCGAGCTGGAGACCACCACCTTCAACCTGCGCGAGGTGCTGGACGGGGTCATCCAGCTGATGCAGCGCCCGGCCGAGTCGCGCAACCTGCGCCTGCAGCTGCAGTTGGACCCGGCCGTGCGCCTGTCGGTGCGTGGCGATCCGGTGCGGCTGCGGCAGGTGCTGACCAACCTGATCGGCAACGCCATCAAGTTCACCGAACGCGGCTCGGTCACCCTGGCCCTGCGCCGGCTGGGCGAGACCCAGCAGCAGCACCTGCTGCGTTTCGACGTGCGCGATACCGGCATCGGCATCCCCGCCGAAGCGCAGGAGCGGCTGTTCCGTGCCTTCAGCCAGGCCGATGCCTCCACCACCCGCCTGTACGGCGGCACCGGCCTGGGCCTGGCCATCTGCAAGCGCATCGTGGAGCTGGCCGGCGGCCGCATCGGAGTGGTGTCGCAGCCAGGGCGCGGCTCGACCTTTTGGTTCGAGATTCCCCTGCTCAAGGTCATCGGCGACCTGCAAGGGACCCATGCAAACCGGCTCAACGCCCACGTCCTGGTGGTCAGCCCCGATGTGCAGCTCTGCCAGCGCCTGCGCGCGCTGCTGCCGGGCTGGGGCTTCGGCCTGGCCTGCGTGGAATCGCCGCAGGAAGCGCTGGAACGGCTGCGCGGCCCCGGCGGCGAGCACATCGGCTGGGTCCTGGCCGACCTGCCGCGCCTGGGCGACAGCGCCCGCGCCCTGCAGCGCGGCCTGGGCCGCAGCCAGGTGAGCCTGGTCTGGCTCTACGGCGACCAACCGGTGCCCGAGGACCTGCGAGCCGATGCCGCGCAGATTCCGCGCCTGTCGCCCAACAGCGCCCTGCGCGCCATCCTCACCCAGCAGGAATTCCCGACCACGGCCGTGGAGGATGAGGCCGCCACGTCGGTGGCGCCCGAGCTTCCCATCGGCGAGCCACCCGCGCAGCCCGGCGAGGCTGGACCACCGTCGCCCGCGCAGCCACACGCTGCTGCACCGCCGCTGCCCGCGCAGGCCAAGGCGGCGCACGGTCCGATCCTGCTGGTGGAGGACAACCCGATCAACCGGGCGGTGGCCGAGACCATGCTGCGCGTGCTCGGCCACAGCTGCGACCATGCCGAAAATGGCGCACTGGCCATCGAGAAGATGAGCGCCAAGCGCTATGGTCTGGTGTTGATGGACTGCCAGATGCCGGTGCTGGACGGCTACAGCGCCACGCGCCGCTGGCGCCAGCGCGAAGCCGAGCTTCCGCAGCTGCCGCGCCTACCGATCGTGGCGATGACCGCCAACGCCATGGCCGGCGACCGCCAGCGCTGCCTGGACGCGGGCATGGACGACTACCTGTCCAAACCGGTGTCCCGCGAGCAGCTGCAGGCCTGCATCGGTCGCTGGATGCAGGCCGGGGAGGCCCAGGGCACGCCTGACCAAGCCCACGCCATCGCGCCGCCGGACCCGTCCATGCCGTCGGCCGCTTCCGCGCCACCGCATACGTCGCCCGCGCAGCCAGCCGGCGACAGCCCCACATCGTCGCCTGCCTTGCCTGCTGCATCGGTGCCGGTGGCGGCACCCTCGCTGGCGGCAGCGCCGCGCAGCTCGGTGATCCAGACCCCGGTGCTGGACACTTCGGTGCTGGATGAACTGTTCGAGGTGGTGGGCAAGGAAACGGCCAAGATCGTCGGGCTGTTCCTGGAAGACACGCCGAAGCTGATCGCCGCACTGGAAGCGGCCGCGGCCGCCTCGGACCTGGCGGCCCTGCGCATGCCGGCGCATACGCTGAAGTCCTCGGCCGCCAACCTGGGGGCGATGACCCTGTCGGCCGCTGCCCAGCGGATCGAGCTGGGCAGCCGCAACGGCCACCTGGAGCGCCCCGCGGTGGCCGTGGCCCTGGTGATCGCCGAGTTCGCCCGCGCGCGCCTGGCGCTGCAGGCCTACCTCAACCGGGTCGGCGGCTGAGGCTAGCGCCGCGGGCGAGACGCAGGTGTGGGAGATGCCCCAGCCGCGAAGACCGGCGACTGCACTCTGCCCCCGATTCCTGGACCCCTGTTCCTGCCGAAGCCTGCGCGGCTGCGCCAGGCGAAGTTGTGGGAACGGCTTCAGCCGCGAAGGGGACTTCCCGGCAAAGCCCGCCCCGAGGCTGATGGCCTCAAGGCCACCTGGAGTTGCCCCCACCACGATGGCCGGCAGCAGCAGCTGCATTCAGACCCTGACTCTCGTCTGGCGGCGGTGGTGGATGAAAATAGCGTCATCCACCCTACGAAGGGTGGCGACGCGATTCCGAGCCGTGCGGTGCCGGGCGGCTTAGTCCTCGATCTTGCTGAGCAGGTAATTCGGCTCGCCAATGCGCTCGATCAGGTCAAGCTGGGTCTCCAGCCAATCCACGTGCTCTTCCTCGCCTTCGAGGAAATCCACCAGCAGCTGGCGGCTGACGAAGTCGTTGGTGCTTTCGCAGTACGTGACTGCCTCGCGCAGCAGCGGCAGCGCATCCATCTGCAGGGCCAGGTCGCAGGTCAGCATCTCGCGCGGGTTCTCGCCCACGCGCAGCTTGCCCAGCGCCTGGAAGTTCGGCAGGCCTTCCAGGAACAGGATGCGGTCGGCCAGCTTGTCGGCGTACTTCATCTCGCGGATGGAGGCCTTGTACGCATGCTCGTACAGCTCGTGCAGGCCCCAGTTCTTGAACATCTTGGCGTGCAGGAAGAACTGGTTGATGGCCGTCAGTTCGATATAGAGCACCTTGTTGAGGTACTCGATGACCTTGGCGTCGCCTTTCATGTCAGCGCTCCGGCGCAGGGGAAAGCGCGCAGCTTACCGAGCCCGCTAGGCAGGCAAAGGAACGCGAATCGTGATCATCCTGATTGCACGCTTGTGCTGGCGTGCGTGCATCCCCAACCGTAAGCCTCAGAAAGCGCCGTGATGGACTGCGGCTTCAAAACGCCAGGCGGGAATGTGGGGCGCGGCAGCGCCGAGCGACCAGCAGCTCCGCTCAGGCCGCCTCGGCCAACGGTCCTGGCAGCACCGCCAGCGGGAAGGCATGCACACTGGCCAGAATGTCGCCGGCCATCTCCAGGCAGCTGCCACAAGTCGCGCCGCAGCCGGTCCGCATCGTCAGCTCGGACGTGGTCCGGCAGCCCTCTTCGGCGGCCTGGCGGATCTGATGGTCGGTGACCCCATTGCAGATGCAGACGTACACGGCGTTACCACGGCGGACGCGCCAAACCGGCGCGTGCCCATTCAAACGCCACTGAGAATGATTGTCAATTGTCCCCGGCGGGACGTTGTTCAGCCGGATTGCGGGGACGTGACCGATGTCGCGCCCGGCCCCGCGCGTGGGATTCCCCAGTGCGCAGCAGACCGGCCTGGGGCACCGCCTGCGCCCCAGCGACCCCGCGCGCCAGCGGCGCCAGGTGGCGCAGCGCGCGGGCGTACACGCCGCGCTTGAACATGACCACGTGGTCAACCGGGTACCAGAAGTCCACCCAGCGCCAGTGGTCGAACTCCGGGGTCTCGGTCAGGTCCAGGCGCAGGTCGCTTTCCTCGCCCAGCATCTGCAGCAGGAACCAGACCTGCTTCTGGCCGATGCAGACTTGGCGCTCGTTGCGCCGCACCGCCCGCTGCGGCAGGCGATAGCGCAGCCAGCCGGGCGTGGCGCCCAGCACGTCGACGTGGTCGGGCAGCAGCCCGGTCTCCTCGCGCAGCTCGCGGTACATGGCCTCCAGCGGCGTCTCGTCGCTGTTCATCCCGCCCTGCGGGAACTGCCAACCGTCCCGACGCACGCGCCTGGCCCAGAACACCCGCCCATCCGGCCGCATCAGGATGATGCCGACATTGGGTCGAAAGCCGTCCGGATCGATCATGATGCGGACTCCCTAAATCTACTGGGGACGAATGTGCCACGCCCGGCGGGGCGCCTCAACTCCAAAGAAATGGATTGACAGCCCCACCCCGGACATGAAAAATACGCGGTTCCTGCGGCTATGTAGCTCAGCCGGTTAGAGCACAGCACTCATAATGCTGGGGTCGGTGGTTCGAGTCCACCCATAGCCACCAACGCGCAAAGCGTTGGACGCCGCAGGAAGCCAGCAAGGGTCCGACGTCCTGGAACTTCCAGTCGAGTCGGGCCTTTTTTCGTTTGTCATGTTGCGCCGCCGATCGTGGTGGGCCGACAACTCTGGTTCGCCCTTTCCCCATTGCACCCACGGACGAAGGGTTCCAGCGTTATCCGCCGCCATCCTTCTTGAGATACAGGCGCTCAAACGATACTGGTATCTGCTCGAGTTCCTCCTCCAGATAGTCCACGCTGGAGATTGACTCGAGCCAGAGCAAGAAGGTGTCGTCGGTAAAGTAGTTGCGCACCTCATCCACTACGCGACGGCAGGCATCTTCGGGCAGCCACATCGTCAGTACAGGACTGCCCGAATCGTCAGCTATCGCCAGTCCCGGCCCAAGACAGTGGGACCACTCCCAGCCGACATTCGGGTATGCCTCCGTTTTTAGCTCAGAAGGCCACGTCTTGGCTCCTGTCAGCAGCTCATTCGCGCCGACCAGCCAGGCGATGAGCTGGGCGCGCCAGTGGGGCGATGAAATTTCAAGAACAGAGCGGAACCATGTCGTCACTGCAGGCGCAGGCAGATACTTGATACATAGGAAAAGCGACGCGCTCAGATCCCCACTGGCGTCATACCAGCGCCACGTCCGCGCCGGATTGTTGTTCGAACGATGAAGGAACGTGCCGACCACGATCTGATCCGCACTCCAGCACTGCGGCTCCATGACGCAGCGTCCCAGCGTCGCAAGTACGTCCTCTCCAAACCCGGGATACGGTTGCCGATGGATGCCGTTCGGATACTGCGTCATGAAGCAGGTGATGAGCAGTTCGACGAGTGAATACACAAATGCGTCGTGACCGCGGGGGACGAGTTGTGCCAGCAGATAGTGGTACCACTCCCTCCACTCCTCAAAGGGTCCGAATGAGCTGGTGCCGCTCGCAATCTCGCCCAGGGCAATCTGTAGGTCCCAAATGCTCATGTTGCCGAGCTCGCCCTGAAGCTCGGGAAACATCTTGCGCTGCTCGCTCATGAACCAGGCCTCGCCCATGGGCTGCTGCGGCTTTCTGAAATGAAGCCGCAGGCGAGCGAGCGCGACCTGGTCTATCCCCACGCCTGGTGTCCATACGAAGCCTTGATCCATGCACAACCCTCAAGCGATGTGGTCCGCAGGCCCGTCGGCCTGAGAGTATGTAGATGCTACAGGGAGCGTCCCTAACGACGCGCATCGGCTCACCAAGTATCAAGCGGCTGGCAAGGACTCCATGCGCTGGACATTGACGAGCCAGCGCGGCTCCGCTTAATCGTCAGGCGAAACATGACTCAACGCCGAGCATTGCTCGGCCGACTCCATGATCGCTGCTGAGTTGTCCGATCACCCCGTCCGCGTATCGCTGGGATGCCGCGGCGGCTCCTCGCCCTTGAGCAGGGCTTCGGTGCGTGCGTGCTGCCAGAGCGCGGTGTCCCACACCAGTCGGGCATTGCCGTCGAAGTGGTCGAACTTGCGCTCCAGGCGCGTGACCGCGGAGAACGCGCGGTATGCCAGGCAGAGTGCGCCCAGCGAGAACAGCGCGCAGCTCGCGCTGATGACTGCAATCAGATGATCCATGTCCAATCCCTGTTCGGCCGTGCAGGGTCGCCTGGCACCACGCAGCCGTGCCGGGCAAACAATCGCGCGAAGACGCCTGCAATCGTGTCCTCATTAAACCGGACACGACATTGCGCAGGCCACTGCGAACGTGAACCGTGGGGTACCGGCGCGGTGATTTATTGTGCAGGTCTCCGTGTTCGCTGACAGCAAGGACAGGTTGCGCGCGTTCATTTTTTAACAAGGACCCGCGCGTTCTCCTCGGGGCATCCACGTGGGATGCAGCAGCGCGTTGCTACGCTTGGCGCCATACCCATCAAGGACGCTGCAATGAACTGGATCTCATCCGCCGGGCTGTTGTCGCTGCTTGCCGTGGCCGCACCTGCGCTGGCGCAATCGGATCGCGAGGTCGCCGAGGCGATGATCACGCGCGCGGCCAATGTCTGCCCGGGCCACAGCGCCGAGCGCACCAATGCCACCGTCAAGGCCGTGCCGGTGGGGGCGCTGCGCGTGATGCTGGAGCGCGGGCTGACGATGTGTCCGGACCGACGCCTGGATGCCTCGGCGCCGGCGGCCTTCTATGGCCGGTACGGCGTGTTCCAGTGGAATCCCGAGGTCAAGGCGGGTGCCAGCGTGATCGTGCAGAAGATCGATGCGATGACACGCAAGGACGAGTTTCCGCCCGAGACGCTGGTGTGGGACGCCGATGGCAAGGCGCTCACGCAGCGGACGGTGCCGGCCTTCGAGCCCAAGCCTGGCGCCGCGGTGCTATACCGCGTGCGCTGAGACCTTCGCTTTCATCCATCGCTGCGGCCCGCTCCTGATAACGGAGCGGGCCGCGGCGCGCTCACTTGCCGCGCTTCTTGGCGTCGGCCTTCTCGCCGTGATCGAACAGCGGCGCATGCACCTTGTAGAACGCCGCGGCGGGGATCTTGCTGACCTCACGGTCATAGGTCAGCAGGCCGTTGATCTCCCCTTCCACGTCGGTGGTCTGCGTGTACACCGCCGCACTCAGCCCGACCTCGCGCGCCTGGCGGATGACCTCGGTGTACTTGCGCTGGTAGCGGGCCAGGTAGTCGTCCTTGTCCTTGGCGGTCTGGTAGCCCCAGTTGCGATTGGCAGGGAACCACAGGTGTCCTTCGACCGGCAGGCCGATGCCGCCGAACTCACCCATGACGATGGCGCGATGGGTCTGCCGCGTCGGCACATGCGGGACGTCCTCGTAGGTGTGGATGTCGAACATGTCCGAGCCCGCGTCGCCGGTATCCAGCCAGCCGCTGACCTTGTTGACAGTGCGGCTCGGGTCCAGCTCCTTGACCGCCTTGGCCAGGCGCGTGGAAGCGTACTGCCCCCAACCTTCGTTGTTGACCACCCAGGTGACGATGGAGGGATGGTTGCGCAGGTCGCTGATCATGCGCAGCAGCTCGTATTCGAACTCGTCGGACACGCGCGTGGGGAACAGCACCTCGTCGTTGGACTTCATCCGCACGAACTGGTCCAGGCTGTTGTCCTCTTCGCCCGAGGGCATGTCCTGCCAGATCATGATGCCCATCTTGTCGGCCAGGTGGTAATACTGGGCCGGCTCGACCTTGATGTGCTTGCGCAGCATGTTGAAGCCGGACTTCTTGAGGAAGTCGATCTCGAAGGCCATCGCCTCCTCCGACGGCGGGGTCAGCAGGCCATCGGGCCACCAGCCCTGGTCCAGCGTGCCGTTCTGGAAGACCGGCTGGTTGTTGAGCAGCAGCACCGGCTGGCCGGGAATCCGCCCCTTGCCCAGCGAGCTCTTGCGCATGGCGAAGTAGCTTCGCACGGTATCGACCGGCTTACCCTGCACCTGGGCCTTGGCATAGGTCTGCGCTTCGATCTCGGTGATCAGTGAATCGTCGCGCTCGCCATTGGGGCGGTGCTGCGAGGCATTGGCCTGGTCGAACGGCTTGGCCACCTTCACCAGCTCGACATCCAGGTCGTAGAGGAACGGGTTGTCCGGCGTCCACAGCCTGGCATCTGGCACTGGCAGGCGCGTGCGGCGATTGGCGCGGATCAGCTTGGTGGACACGACCTTGCCGCCAGCCCTGGCGGTGATGCGCACGGCGTCGTCATCGTCGGCGCTGCGGTTGAGCGCGACCTCCACGTCCAGCATGCCGGCATCGATGTCCGGGGTGACGTTGACGTTCTCGATGTGCAGCTTCGGGACCGGCTCCAGCCACACGGTCTGCCAGATACCGCTAACGGGCGTGTACCAGATGCTGCGCGGATTGAGCTGCTGCTTGCCACGCGGCTGCGGGCCATCGGAGGTCGGGTCGGTGACCTGCACGACGACCTCGTTCTCGCCTGACTTCAGGTAGTCGGTGATGTCGAAGAAGAAGGTGTCCGAGCCGCCCCGGTGGGAGCCCACCACGCCGCCGTTGACCAGCACGTGGGCCTCGTAATCCACCGCGCCGAAATTCAGCAGCACGCGCTGGCCCGCCCACTCGGCGGGGATGGTGAAGGTGCGGCGATACCACAGGCGATCGTTCGGCGTGACCGCGCGGGCCACGCCCGAGAGCCTGGACTCTGCCGCGAACGGCACCAGGATCTTGCCATCCATGCTGTCGGGCTGGCCTTGCGTCTTGGGCCGGATGGCGTAGTCCCACTGCCCATTGAGGTTCTGCCACTGCGCGCGCTGCATCTGCGGGCGCGGATAGCTGCGCCAGGCGTTGTCTGGCGTCACCGCCTTGCCCCAGCGGGTGATCAGGTCGCTAGTGTAAACATGGCCCTGCTTTGCACCGGCAACGTCCTGCGACCAGGCATGCGGTGCAAGCGCGAGCAGTGAAGCGGCGAGTGCGAACGAAAGGGCGTTGGCCTTGAGCGTCATGGTCCCGAATCCTTCTGAGGGCGAGACGGCCACGGCAGGCGCACTCGCATTGGGCTGATTGGACTGCCCCGAAACGACGGAAGGTGCGACGACAGACGCGTGACCTTGCATACGAAGCGCGACAGATGGCCTGTATAGCGCGACCCTTAATGTCTGACAATATGACGAATGGCGAAAGCGGCTACCGCGATGGCGGAAACCGGCGTCTTGATCGACAGACTCGCGCACGCGAAGTACAGCATGCGCTCTAACGCACCGCGCACTTGCCAGCGCTCAGCTTGTTGAACCTCGAACAGCTCGCATCCTGTGGGAGCGGCTTCAGCCGCGAAGGGGCTTTCACGGGAAGGCCCCTTCGGCGGCTGATGGCCCTAGGTCACCCAGAGCCGCTCCCACAAGGCCAGGTGGCATGGGCTCACCCGCTCGGCTGGAGTCCAGCTGTTCGTGGTGCACTTACCTCGTCCCGCGCTGCCCCGCATCGGCCAGCGACTGCACGCGCAAGGCCTGCTTGAGGTCCTGCAAGCTGGCGCTGCCGCGCAGCCGCAGCACGCGCTGCTCACCGGCAAGCAGGTCGAAGGCATTGTCCTCCGGCACCACGTCCAGCGCACCGAAGTCGATCCACACCGCGCGCGCGAACTTGGCGCTGCGCAGGGTCAGCACGAAACCCTCGCCATCGGCCGCGATGGTCGAGGCGATCGATGTCGCCGGCAGCTGCAATTGCTTGGCCGCATCGAAGTAGACCACGCGCCGCGCCAGCGACTGCTGGCCGTCCATCAGCTCGAACACCGCCAGCGTGCGCCGCGGGTCGGCGCCCTTGAGCAGTTGTGCATCGCTGAACTGCGCGACCTGCATGGCCGATTGCGCCGCAAGCTGGACCTCATGCCGCTGCTCGCGCAGCACGCGTCCATCGACATCCATCACCCGCAGCCGCCATTGCAGCGGCAGTGCGGTATCGCGGTCGGACAGCAGGGTCAGCCGGGTCACGCCCTCGCTGCGCAGCGCCGCCACCGCCAGATCGGCGAAGAAGCGCCGCGCATGGAAATGCAGCGCCTTCCAGCGGCCACGGTAGTCCACGCTGGACCACGAAGCGCCCTGCCAGACATCGTTAAGCTGCCAGTACAGCGAGCCCATCGTGTACGGCCGCGAAGCGCGGTGGTGCAGCGCCGCCAGCTCGATGCCGTCGGCCTGCATCACCTGGCTCAGGTAGACGAAATCGGCGAAGTCGCGCGGCGTGCCGTACTCGCGCTCGATGTAGTGCAGCAGGCGCGTGTTGCCCTCGCCGGCCATGAACTTCTGGTGGGCGCGGATGACCGGCCCGTCGATGCGCTGCTCCTCGGGCGTGGCGAACTCGTCCACCGTGCGCAGCGAGGGCCAGGCCTGCAGTCCGTACTCGGACATGAAGCGCGGCGTCTGCAGCAGGTAGGCCTCCGCCGGCAGCGCCGGGTTGCCCCAGACTTCCCAGTAGTGCTTGTCGCCGCGTGTGGAATCGTTGGCCTTGGTGTCCAGGTCATTGCTGGGCGAACTGGCCCAGTACGGCACGCCCAGCGCCTCATCGGCCACCACCTTGCGCAGGTCCTGGCCGAACAGCGCCACGTAACCGTCCCACACCGTCTTGGCGAATGCCGGATCGGCCGCCTCGAGCTTGCTGCCGTGGCCCCAGTCCTTCCATGCGGTTTCTTCTTCGTTGTTGCCGCACCACAGCACGATGCTGGGGTGATGGCGCAGCCGACGGATGTTGTCGCGCGCCTCGGCCACCACGTTGGCGCGGAAGGCCGGGTCGTAGCCCGGCTGCATGCCACCGCCGAACATGAAGTCCTGCCAGACCATCAGGCCCAGCTCATCGGTCAGGTCGAAGAACGCCTCGTCCTCGTAGTAGCCGCCGCCCCAGTTGCGCACCATGTTCATGTTGGCATCGCGCGCGGCCTGCAGGTCGCGCCGCAGGCGCTCGCGGGTCACGCGCGAAGGAAACGCGTCGAAGGGAATGACGTTGGCGCCCTTGGCGAAAATCGGCTTGCCGTTGACCACGAAGGCAAAGCCCTGTCCGCCTTTGGCGTCTGACTCGCGCTGCAAGGCCACGGTGCGCAGGCCGATGCGGCGCTCAAGCGTGTCGGTGCCCTCGTCACCGGCGACCCGCGCGCGCACTGTGTAGCGTGCCTGCTCGCCGTGCCCGGCCGGCCACCAACGGCGGGGCGACTGGATGCGCACCGGCAGACTGATCTCGCCCGTGCCCGGGGCTGAGAGGGTCTGCGTGGCGGTATGCACACGCTTGCCGTCCGGGTCCAATATCTCCAGCGCAACCTGCAGCGCCTGGTTGGCGTCGCGCTCAACCTCCAGGTCCACCTCCAGCTGCGCGGCATTCGCGTCCAGCGCGCGCGTGTTGACCACGATATCGCGCAGGCGCGGCCCACTCCAGGTCTCCAGCCGCACCGCCCGCCAGATGCCGGCGGTGACGTAACGCGGGCCCCAATCCCAACCGAAGTGATAGCCCGGCTTGCGCACGAAGTTGCCGACCATGGCATCGGCCGGTTCGTCGCCGTAAGGCGAGGGATAGTTGCCGGCGATCTTGTGCGGCATGGCCTGCACCTTGGGCAGCAAGGTGCGGATCGGCGAGCGGAACACCACGCGCAGGGCGTTGTCCTTGGCCTTCAGACGGCCTTGTACCGGCACGCGCCAGGTGCGGTGGCTGTTGTCGGCCTGCAGCAGCGGCTTGCCGTTGAGCGTGACCTCGGCGAACGTGTCCAGGCCTTCGAACACCAGCTCGGCATGCGCCTTGGCCAGCGTGTCCGCATCCAGGTCGAAGCGGGTCTCGTATTCCCAGGCGCCCAGCCCGATCCACTGCAGGCCGGCCTCGGCCGCCCCGACATAGGGGTCGGGGATCAGCGCATTGGCCAGCAGGTCGGTGTGCACCGTGCCCGGCACCTGCGCCGCATGCCATTGCGTGGCCTGGCGATGCTCGGCCGCCTGCGCATCGTCGGGCAGCAGGCGAAAGCGCCAGCCCTCGTGCAGCGCACGCAGCTGCGGCGCGGCCAGGGACGCCGCGCTGCACACGAGCAGCGCGAGGAAGGTGCAGCAGCGTGCCGCCGCGCCGCGCATCAGGCGCTCCTGATCCAGGCCAGCCCCGTGCTCATCGGGCGGCCCAGTCCAGGCGCGCCCCGTCCACGGCGCAGGCGCCGGCCGGCAGATCCTGCGCGCGCGTGCCCCAGCCCTGCTCCGGTGCGGTGCTGGTCAGGTCGAAGCGCAACGTGCCGCCCTGCTGCAGCTGCTCCCAATCCAGCCAGACCTGCGCGTGCGACTTGCCGTCCACGTGCACACCGTCGACGAAGCGCGGCTGGCCATCGCCGGCGCCGGGCGCCTCGATGCGCAGGCGCTTGCCGTTGGCCAGGGCGATGTCCACCCGTGCGAAACGCGGCGCGTGCAGCAGGAACTGACCGGTGCCCGGCACCGCCGGATACAGGCCCATCGCGCTGAACAGATACCAGGCCGACATGGTGCCCAGGTCGTCGTTGCCGGTGACGCCGTTGGGCGCATTGGTGAACAGGGTCTGCGCGGCGTTGAGCACCGTGGCGGTCTTCCACGGCTGGCCGATCAGCGTGTACATCCAGGGCGCGTGCAGGTCCGGTTCGTTGTTGGGGTTGTAGCGGTACTGGTTGTAGTAGCTGTACGGGCCGACCACCCACTCCTTGCGCGCGGCGTGCGCCGGATCGGCCACCAGGGCGTCATAGGCGAAGAACATGTCCAGGCGACGTGCGGCCTGGTCGCGGCCGTGCATGGCTTCCACCAACCCCGGCACGTCCTGCTGCGCCAGCCACTGGTACTGCCAGGCCGTGCCTTCGTGGAAGCCGTGCTGCGAGCGCGGGCTGTAGTGGTCGTTGTTGGGCACGTACCACTGGCCATCGTCGGTGCGCGCACGCGGGAAGCCGGTGAAACCTGCCTCCTCGTCCTTCACGTCCGGGTCCCAGATCTTGTGCCAGTTGCGGCCACGGGTGCGCAGGGTCGCCGCATCCTCGGCATGACCCAGCGCGCCGGCCATCTGCGCCAGCGAGCAGTCGGCCAGGGCGTATTCCAGCGTGGCCGAGCCGCCGTGGTGCGGATCCACGTCCATGCCCTTGGACGGGAAGGTCAGGTCGTACTGGACGAAGCCATCCTTGAGGTAGCGCGCATTGCCCGAACGCCCGCCCATGCGCGAATCCAGCTTGGGCATGCTGAAGGCGTTCTCGCGCAGCGCCGCATAGGCCTCGGACTCACGCCCCTTCAGCGCGCCGAACCGCCACAGGTCCACCAGGAACGGGGTGGCCGGGTCGCCGGTCATGATGTTGGTCTCGTAGTTGGCATAGCCCCAGCGCGGCAGCCAGCCACCCTGCTCGCGGATGGCCAGCATCGTGCGCGCGATGTCCGCCGCTTCCTTGGGGCGCAGCAGCGCCAGCAGCTGGTTCTGCGAGCGGTAGGTATCCCACAGCGAGAAGTACTCGTAGTAGGTCCAGCCATCGGCGGTATGGATCTTGTCGTCGTAGCCGCGGTAGCGGCCATCGACGTCACTGCCGGTCATGGGCTGCAGCAGCGCGTGGTACAGCGCGGTGTAGAACACGGCGCGGTCGTCCTTGCCGGCGCCCTGCACCTGGACGTCCTTCAGCTCCTTGTTCCAGTCGGCCTGCGCAAGCTTGCGCATGGCATCGAAGCCCAGCAGCTTGCCGCCCTGCATGCCATCGGCGCGCAGGTTGGCGCGGGCGCCTTCGATATCCACGTGCGAGATCGCCGAGACCACGGTCACCTCGCGCTGCTTGTTCAGCGCGAAGGTCAGCCATGCGCCGTTGGGCTTGGTGTGGCCCTGCATGCTGTGGCGGCCATTGGGCACGCCGCCTTCCTCGCCCCACACGCCGTGCGCGGTGAAGGGCTGGTCGAACTCCAGGCGGAACCAGGTGGTGTACTCGTGGCCACCGCAGAAGCTCTGGGTGGTGACACGGCCTTCCACCACGCGGTCGCCAACGATCTCCACGCTGCTGCCGATCACTCCGTGGCGCTCGTTGGCCTGGGCCACGTTGACCAGCACCTGGCCCTCGCTGGTGCCCGGCGCGAAGGTGTAGCGCTCGGCCGCCGCGCGGGTCTGCGCGGTGGCTTCGGCCTGGATGCCGCCGTAATCGGTCAGCTTTACGCGGTAATAGCCGGCCTGGCCGACTTCGCCGTCGTGGGTATAGGCCGAGGCATAGCTACGATGGTCGAAGCGCTTCGGGTCGCCGGTGTCGAAGTCCGCGCCGGGGCCGATCTTGCCGGTCACCGGCAGCACCGACACCTGCCCGCCCTGCTCCCAGCAACCGGCGCCGGAAATGAAGGAGTGTCCGAAGCCGCGGATCTTGGGGTCGTCGTAGCGCCAGCCCGAGTAGTGCGAGCCGATGGGGCTGACCTGGATCAGGCCGAAAGGCGCCGAAGCACCGGGGAAGGTGTTGCCGTCATCCTTGCTGCCGATGAAGGTGTTGACCTCGCTGGCCAGCGAAGCGGCAGCGGCGTGCGCGTCGTGGGCGGACAGCGTGCCACCGACCAGAACGGTGGCAGCCAGGGGGAGCAGGAGCGATCGCATCATCGAAACATCCATCCGGTGTGTGCAGTGGACAGCGGCATCCGACGCAGCGCGCGAGGCACGGATTCGTCGGATTCCCCGATTTGTAACGATTTAAATTCATCACAACTCGGGCAATCGCGCATCGTGCAACGCAACATCGCCTACCCTGCCCGGCCTGCGGCATCCACAACGAAAAACCCCGCCGGAGCGGGGTTTATGCGATTCAAGCAAGCGCGGAACACCCGAGGATGCCGCCCCTGCCCAGGGCCTGGTCACTGCAGTTCGCGCAGGGTCACCGACGGCGGCGCATCCAGCACCCGGCGCGTGGCCGCCATGCCGGCCACCAGGGCCGCCAACATGCCCAGGCCGCCGCCGACCAGCGCCAGCTTCCAGTTGAACGTCCAGGGCAGGTCGAAGACCCGCGTGGCAATGACGCCGGAAAGCACCGAGGCGGCCACCGCGGCCACCAGGCCGGACAGCAGGCCGATGGCGGCGAATTCCGAGGCCTGCGCCATGCGCAGCTGGCGTCGGCTGCCGCCCAGCACCCGCATCACCCCGCCTTCCAGCAGGCGCTCGTCCTGACTGGCACTGACCGCCGCCATCAGCACCAGCAGGCCGGCGGCCAGCGAGAACCAGAACACCACCTGCACCACCGTGGAGACCTGGTCGGCGGTGCTGCGCACCTGCTTGAGCACCGCATCGACGTCGATCACCGACAGATTGGGAAAGGCCTGCACCAGCTGGGCGGTGAAGCGCGGCTTGCTGGGCGGCACGCTGACCGCAGTGATCCAGCTGGCCGAATAGCCCTGCAGCGCGCCAGGCGAGACCAGCACGAAGAAGTTCGGGCGGAAGCTCTCCCAGTCCACCTTGCGCAGGCTGGTCACACGCCCGGGCAAGGGCTGGCCGGCCACGTCGAAGGTCACCGTGTCGCCGATCTTCCAGCCCAGGTCCTTGGCAAAGCCCTCTTCCACCGAAAACTCGGTCGCCGCCGGTTTGCCGCTGCCCCAGAACCTGCCGGCGGTGACCTGATTGTCATCGCGCAAGGCGTCCATGGTGGAGAGGTTGAACTCACGGTCGGCCCGGCGCCGGGTCTGGCCCTCTTCGTAATCCTCCGCGCGCACGGCCTTGCCGTTCACCTGGGTCAGGCGCGCGCGCACCATCGGGAACAGCACCGGCTCACCCAGGTCCTGCGCGCGCAGGAAATCGTGCACCGGCTGGGTCTGATCGTCCTGCACGTTGATGATGAAGCGGTTGGGCGCATCGGCCTGCAAGGCCAGCTGCCAGCGGTCCAGCAGATCGGTGCGCACGAAGGTCAGCAACAGCAGCGCCATCAGGCCCAGGCCCAGTGCGGAGATCTGCGCGATGCTGGTGCTGGCGCGGCGACTGACATTGGCCAGCCCATAGCGCAGGCTGCCGCGCAGGCGCGCGCGCAGCCGGCGCACGGCCAGGATCATCAGCCAGGACAGCAGCGCCAGCACCGCCAGGGTGCCGACGATGCCGATCAGCATGGCCCCGCCGAGCGCGGCCGAGCCGGCCTTCCACCACAGCAACGCGCCCAACCCGGCCAGTGCGGCAATGGCCACCAGCCAGGCGCTGGGCTCGGTCGCATCCAGGTCGCGCCGCAGCACGCGCAGGGCCGGGACCCGGCGCAGGGCCAGTACCGGGGGCGCACCGAAGGCCAGCAGCACCACCAGGCCGGTGGCATAGCCCTGCACCGCCGGGACGAGGCTGGCGGCGGGGATGGACACGCCCAGCGTGCGCGCCAGCCAGCTGCCGATGCCCCACTGCAGGCCGAAAGCGATCGCCACGCCCAGCGTGCAGGCCAGCAGCCCCAACAACATCAGCTCGCCCACGTACACCGCCACCAGGGTGCGCTGCTGCGCGCCCAGGCAACGCATCACCGCCACGCCGGACAGGTGCCGCTCGCTGTGGCGGCGCGCGGCCATGGCCACGGCCACCGCGGCCAACACCACCGACACCAACGCGGCCAGGCCAAGGAAGCGTCCTGCGCGGTCCAGCGCCGAGCGGATTTCCGGCCGCGCGTCCTGCACCGTCTCCAGGCGCTGTCCGCGGCCCAGGGCCGGACGTGCGCGCTCGACGAAGCGCTCCACCGCGCCGGCTTCGCCGGCGATCACCAGCCGATAGCGGATGCGGCTGCCGAACTGGATCAGACCGGTAGCCGGCAGGTCCGCCTCGTTGAGGAACACCCGCGGGGCGACATTGAAGTAATCCATCGCCGCATCCGGTTCCTGCACCACCAGGGCGGCCAGGCGGAAGTCGGCATCGCCGATGCTCACGGTGTCGCCCAGCCTGGCGTCGAGCGTGTCGGCCCCGGCCTGGGTCATCCACAGCGTCCCGCGCGCGGGGATACCACGTGCGTCGTGCTCCTGCGGCTGCTGCGCATCGACCACCCGGAACGCGCCGCGCAGCGGGAAGCCCTCGCCCAGCCCGCGCAGGTCGCCCAGCCGCAGCGAGGCATCCTCGCCCTTGCCGACGCGGATCATCGTGTCCAGTTCGGTGGTCTGGGTGCGCTTCAGGCCCGGTGCCTGCGCGGCCTGCAGCAGCTCACCCTTGAGCGCGGTATCGCTGCGCACCACCGCATCGCCGCCCAACAGGCGGTTGGCCTCGATGGCCAGCGCGCGCTCGGCGCGATCGGTGACGAAGCCCACTGCGGTGACCGCCACCACCGCCAGCACCAGCGCGGCCAGCAGGATGCGGATCTCACCAGCGGCCAGGTCGCGCCGCAGCTGGCGCCAGGCCAGCGACAGGCTTCTCATGCGCCCACCAGCTTGCCGGCATCCAGGCGCAGGCTGTGCCCGCAGCGCGCGGCCAGGCCTTCGTCGTGCGTGACCAGCACCAGGGTGGTGCCGCGGCTGGCATTGAGGTCGAACAACAGCTCGATGATGGCCGCGCCGGTGTGCTGGTCCAGATTGCCGGTGGGCTCGTCGGCGAACAGCACCCGCGGCCCGGTGACGAAGGCGCGGGCCAGGGCCACGCGCTGCTGCTCACCGCCGGAGAGCTGCCGTGGATAGTGACCCAGCCGCCCGCCCAGGCCGACCTGCTCCAGGATCTGCCGCGCCGGCGTCTCCGGATCGGCATCGCCGCGCAGCTCCAGCGGCAGCATCACGTTCTCCAGGGCGGTCAGCGAAGGCAGCAACTGGAAGCTCTGGAACACGAAGCCCACCGCTTCGCCGCGCACCCGGGCGCGGCCGTCCTCGTCCAGCGTGGACAGGTCCTGCCCGGCCAGCAGCACGCACCCGCCGCTGGCCGTATCCAGGCCGGCCAGCAGCGACAGCAGCGTGCTCTTGCCCGAGCCGGAGGCACCCACGATGGCCACCGTATCGCCCGGGGCGATCCGGAAGCTGATGTCGTGCAGGATCGTCAGCGGACCGCCCGGCAGCTCGACCTGCTTGCGCAGGTGCTGCACGTCCAGGGCCATGCTGCTGGCCGTGCCGCCGGCGGCGGATGCGATGGCGGAGGTTTCATCGTGCAGCGGGGTCGGCTGGGACATCATGTTCCTTCGATCGCATCGGAGACGTGGGATGACATCAGGTTATGCAGTCTGGCGCCGTCGGGTGCAATGTGCCGTCGGTCCTGTCCTGCTGGCGGTGTTGCTGATGGCTTCACCTTCGCTGATGGCCCAGCAGGCCGCGGCCAAGGCCAGGACCGTCCTGGTGATGGGCGACTCGCTCTCGGCCGCTTACGGCCTGTCGGCCCCGCAGGGCTGGGTGGCGCTGACCGCGCAGCGCGTGCAGCAACAGAAGCCGGGCTGGCGGGTGGTGAACGCCAGCATCAGTGGCGAGACCACCGCCGGCGGCGCCTCGCGCGTGGCCGCCGAGCTCAAGCGCCACGCACCTGACGTGATCGTCATCGAGCTCGGCGCCAACGACGGCCTGCGCGGGCTGCCGCTGGCGCAGTCGCGTGCCAACCTGGACAAGATGATCACCACCGCGCAAGGCGCTGGCGCGCGCGTGCTGCTGATCGGCATGCAGATCCCGCCGAACTTTGGGCGCGACTACACCCAGGGCTTCCAGGCCATGTTCAAGACCCTGGCCCAGACCCACAAGACCGCCTTCCTGCCGTTCCTGCTGGAGCCCATCGCCAGCGACCGCGCCAATTTCCAGGACGACAACCTGCACCCGGTGGCCGCGGCCCAGCCCAAGCTGCGCGACCATGTGTGGACGCAGCTGGGCCCGCTGCTGAAGTAGATCGGACGCCTCGTCAATCGGTGCCGCACAACCAAGCCTCAACGAAGGCTTCATGGCGGGACAACATGAGGCTGGACAGGATGGGGACGCCAACCACCCACCTGCAGAGGCATCGATATGTTGCGAGCAATCTTCGTCGGCGGCGTCGTGGACAACAGCGAGATGGACATGGACGGCGAGCGCCCCCCGGTGCATTACCCGGAGAACGGCGGCAGCGGCCATGCGCGGTATCGCCTGCATCTGGTCGGCGAACGCGAGGACGGCAGCGTGGCCTATGCGGTCTACGGCGCGCCGGACGTGCCGGAAGACGAAGTGGAACGGATCACCGAGGAGCGTGGCTATGCGCGTCGGTTCGATGCCCAGCCCTCACCGGCGCCCCAGACGCACTGACGCGACGAACGCGCCTATCGCCAGGTTCCTGGCATCGGGGTGATCCGATAACGTGCCGCCCCGGTGCCGGAGTGCCCGACTTACTGCTGCAGCCTTGCAGCCAGCCATTGTCCCCGCGCTGCGGCTGGCTCGGCCAGCAGGGCATCGCGCAGGGCCTGGCGGTCCTGTGGTGGCGTGCGTTGGATCAACACCGCCAGTGATGCCCGCTCGGCAGGGGCCATCGACCTGATCGCCTGCAACAGCGCGTCGTGCTGCACCTCGGGCACGAAGGCCAGCAGCGGATGCAGGCCTGCGTAGTCAGCTCCCAGTGCCGGCCCCAGCCGCCAGCCATGGCGAACCAGCCGGTCCTGCGCGTCGAAGGTCGCCTGCAGCCGCTCGCGCTCGGCGGCGGGCAGTGCATCGAACCGCGCGGCGGCCTCGGCCAACTGCTTGCGCTCGCTGTCGCTGAGCGCCGATAGCGCGGCGTAGCGCGCACGGGCCTCCGCACGTCGGCCGGGCGAAAGCGACTGCCATGCCTGCACCGTCGCTTCCGCGATCACCGGGGCCGGGCCATCATCGGTGGGGATGCCCGCCACTTCACTCGCTCCCGCGGACGCGGCCGCCGTCGCGGCCTGCGTTCCCGTGCCGGGAGCGGCATCAGGGCCCGGCAGAATCTTCCAGATCACCATGCCAGCCACGCCGGCCAGCAACAGCCCAGCGGCGGTCAGGACGCTAGAGCGCTGCATCGCTGCGGTCGTCCTCGGTTTCGGGTGCAGTGTCTTCGGGCGCCTGGTCCTGCGGCGGCCGGGCATCGACCGCGCCAGCCGCATACCAGGCCAGCAGATCGGCACGCTCGGCCAGCGCGCGGCCCTGGGCATCGGCGAGCAGCCGCGCATCGCTCGGTGTCGGCGGCCCGGGTTGCGGCGCCGGCGCATCGCCCAGCGGCTCGGCCGGCGTGGGCCCGTCCTGCGGAATCAGGGAAATCCCATCGGCTCCGGCTTCCGGCGCGTTGCGCGGTCGTGCCGGCGCATCGCTGCGCAGGTAGTAGCCGGCCACGATCGCCGCCGCGCCGAACAGCAACAACAGCGCCGCGATCCAGCTCCAGTGCAGCCGGCGGCCACCGGCGGGCCGTTCGGCCTTGGACCTGGCGGGAGTGGCGGCGGGCTTCGCGGAGGGAGCCACCGCAGGCGCCGGTTCACGGCCGACGATGGCCAGCTCGCGCAGCTGCTCCAACCGTTGCAGCGTCGCCGGCTCCAGATTGCGCAGGCGCTGCTGAATCGCCTCGGCCAGCGCCCGCCAGCCCTCGGCGTCGGGCTCGCCCTCGGCATCGCGTGGGCAGCCCTCGGACAGCGCGATGCGATAGCCCTGCAGCGTGGTGGACATGGCCGCGGCGGCGGCGTCTTCCTCCAACCCGGCCACCAGGCGCAGCAGCAGCGCCAGGCGCGGCCCGCTGGCATCGTGCAGGGCCTGGAACCCAGGCACCTTGGGGACCTGATCGCCCGGCTGGCGCAACTGCGGCATGGCCGCCAGCAGGCGCCAGAACCGGTCGGGCCAGGCGGCCATCGGCAGCGTCGCGGCCTGGGTGCGGAAGGCACGCAGGGCGGCGATCAGCGCCTTCTCGGCCAAGGCCGCGCTGCCGGACTGCAGCTCGGCCAGGACCAGGCCACGTCGTTCCACGCCCTTGAGGAAGGCCGACACGGCGGCGGGTGCAGCGGAACTGGGCGTGGCGGACATCAGTGCTTCAAACCGGACTTGGCGCACATGATAGCGACCCCGCCTGCCGGGCAGGCCTGCCGGCCTTCACGTCATGTCGTCCCAAAAGCGGTCAGCCCACGGCAGGTCAATGGCTTACGCCCAAAGACGTTGTGCACAGCGGTCATCCAATCTTCATAAGGGACGGCCCACGCGCCCCGGGACGCCATGTTTCAACTTGGTTTCACACCTAAGCACATGATCCAAAAGGATAAAGTGCGCCTGGTGTTTTTTTCGCCAAATTAACCTCAGGCCAGTGTGAACGGCCATTTCGGCGTGGAGCCAAGCCACGATGCACAGGCTTATCCACAGGCGGTGTGGATAAGGGGGAATTCCCAATCGTGACGGGCAGTTGCGGGCCATTCATCACCGCCGGGCCAGCTCCATGCTGCAACTTCACATGACCTGCAGCTCGGTGAACTGGCCCGCTAGACTGTCCCGATGCCCCCGGTCACCACCCTGCGCGTCGCTCTGCCGGTCCCCCTGCCGCGCGTGTTCGATTACCTGCCGCCAGAGAGTCTCAAAGTTGAGGGAGAACTATCCGGGCGACGGGTCCGGGTGTCCTTCGGCAGTCGCGAGCTGGTCGGGTTAATTGTCGGCGAAGGCGAAGCCCAGGACGCCGACGCACTGAAGCAGGCGCTGGAACTGCTGGACCCGGCCCCGCTGCTGGCCGGCGAGCTGTGGCAGTCGCTGCAGTGGCTGGCCCGCTATACCCATGCTCCGCTGGGGGAGGTGCTGGCCACTGCCTTGCCGGTGCCGCTGCGGCAGGGCGAACCGCTGGCAGAAACCCGCCCCTGGGCCTGGCAGCTGACCGAAGCCGGCCACACCAGCGCGGCCAGCCTGCGCACCGGCACCCGCCCCCAGCGCCTGGCTGAGCTGCTCCAGGCCGGCACGATGGCCGAGGCGCTGCTGGACGACCGCCTGGAAGGCTGGCGCGAGGCCGCACGCAATCTGGCCAAGCGCGGGTTCGCGATACGCGTCCTGCGGGACGCGGCGACCGCCGCGCCGGTGCCGGCGTTGACCCTGACACTCAATCCGGAGCAACAGGAGGCCGTGGCGGCCCTGCGCGCCGGCGCGGGCTTCCGTCCGATCCTGCTGGAGGGCGTCACCGGCAGCGGCAAGACCGAGGTCTACCTGGAGGCCATCGCCGACTGCATCGCCGCCGGCAAGCAGGCGCTGGTGCTGGTCCCGGAGATCGGCCTGACCCCGCAGACGCTGGCGCGGTTCCGCCGCCGCCTGGGCGTGCCGGTGCACGCGCTGCACTCGGGCCTGTCCGACACCGAGCGTGCGCAGACCTGGGCCGCCTGCTGGCGCGGCCAGGCGCAGGTGGTGGTGGGCACCCGTTCGGCGGTGTTCGCGCCGTTGCCGCGGGCCGGTCTGATCGTGATCGATGAGGAGCACGACGGCAGTTACAAGCAGCAGGATGGCATCCGCTACCACGCCCGCGACTTCGCCCTGGTGCGCGGCAAGGCGCTGGACGTGCCGGTGATCCTGGGCAGCGCGACGCCCTCGCTGGAGACCCTGCACAACGTCCACGCAGGCCGTTACGGCCATCTGCGTTTACGCCAGCGCGCCGGCACCGCGCAGGCGCCGGAGGTGCGCGTGGTGGATGTCCGCAAGCGCCCCCTGGAAGCGGGCCTGTCGCCGGAGACCCTGGCCGCCATCGACCGCCACCTGGGTCAGGGCGGCCAGGTGCTGGTGTTCAAGAACCGCCGCGGCTATGCGCCGGTGCTGCTGTGCCACGACTGCGGCTGGAGCGCGCACTGCCGCCGCTGCAGCACACCCCTGCACAGCTCGCCGATGACTGTGCATGCGGCTGGCAAGCGCCTGCAGTGCCACCACTGCGGGCAGCGCCAGTCCGCGCCGCTGGCCTGCCCGGACTGCGGCGGCCTGGCCCTGCAGCCGCAGGGCGTGGGCACCGAGCGCCTGGAGGAAATGCTGCTGCAGCGCTACGCCACGGTGCCGGTGCTACGGATCGACCGCAGCACCACCGCACGCAAGGATGGCCTGGAAAAACTGCTGGCCCAGCTGGCCGATGGCCCCGGGGTGCTGGTCGGCACGCAGATCCTGGCCAAGGGCCACGACCTGCCGCGGCTGACGCTGGTGGTGGTGGTCGGCGTGGATGAGGGACTGTTCTCCAGCGATTTCCGCGCCAGCGAGAAGCTGGCCCAGCTGCTGGTGCAGGTCGCCGGCCGCGCCGGGCGCGCGCAACGTCCCGGGCAGGTGTGGCTGCAAACCCACCATCCTGGCCACCCCCTGCTGGAGACCCTGGTCCACGGCGGCTATCGCGCCTTCGCCGATGCCGAGCTGGTGCAGCGCCAGGCCGCCGGCTTCCCGCCTTTCGCCCACCTGGCCCTGCTGCGCGCCGAGGCCAAGCACAGCGACCCGCCGCAAGCCTTCCTGCAGCTGGCGCGCCGCGCCCTGGAGGAGGCCAGCGGCGGGTCGCTGGAGATCAGCGGCCCGGTCCCGGCGCCCATGCCGCGCCGCGCCGGTTACCAGCGCATGCAGCTGATCGTATCGGCCAGCCAGCGCCGCGAGCTGCACGCCGCCCTGGATGCGGTCCTGCCCGCCCTGTACGAGCGCCAGGAGGCCCGGCGCGTGCGCTGGTCGCTGGACGTGGACCCGATCGACCTCTACTGAGTCGCGGCCGGCTTGGACCTGGCCTTGGCCTGCTTGGCTGCGGCCTGCTTGGCCGCCGGCTTGTTCTGCAGACGCCGCACGTACAGGGTCTTGCCGTCCTTCTTCACCTCGAACAGCCCGATGGCCGCGATCAGATCGCTGAGCTTGCCGTAGCCGTAGTTGCGCGAATCGAACGAGGCCTGGTTGGCGATCTGGCTGCCCACCGCGCCCAGGTGCGCCCAGCCCTCCTCGCCTTCAGCCGCCTCCACCGCGCTGCGCAGCATCTGCACCAGCCGCGTGTCCTGGCGCAACTCGGCGCTGGGCTTCCTCGGTTGCGCGGCGGTGCTGCCGTGCTCGGCCGGGTTCTCGGCGTCCGGCTGCTGGCCCAGCGCCTCCAGGTAGGTGAAGCGCGAACAAGCGTTGACGAACGGCGAGGGCGTCTTCTTCTCGCCGAAGCCGTACACCTTCACGCCCTCGGTCAGCAGCCGCATGATCAGCGGCGTGAAGTCCGCATCGCTGGAGACGATGGCAAAGCCATCCAGCTTGCCCGCGTACAGCAGGTCCATCGCATCGATGACCATGGCCATGTCCGAAGCATTCTTGCCGCTGCTGTAGGCGAACTGCTGCATCGGCCGGATGGCGTATTCGTGCAGCACCTGTTCCCAGCCCCGCAGATGCGGGTTTTTCCAGTCACCATAGGCGCGGCGCACATTGGCCACGCCGTAGCGCGCCACCTCGGCCAGCACCAGGTCGATCTTGGACGCCGGCGCGTTGTCTGCGTCGATCAGCAATGCGATGCGTGTATCGGCTTCTGTCATGTCCGCCCTCCATTGACGAGATCACGGCACCAAGTATCGGACAATGCCTGCGAGGTCCGCGTCAGGCATGCGAACATTTCCGCCATGTCGTTTCCGGTGCCCCGTCTGCCGCAGGCCCGCGCGCCCATGCCCGCGCCCGTCGCCCATTCCTCGCCGCGCGCAGCACCAGATTCCTCAGACGCCGATGTGATGGACCGCGCAGTCGCGCGACCGACATCGGCCGGCCAAGGCTTTCCCCATCCCAGTAGATCCTCATGACAAGCCAACCGCACCACATCGTGGTCGTCGGCGGCGGTTTCGCCGGCCTGTGGGCCACGCGCGCCCTCGACGATCCATCCGTCCGCATCACCCTGATCGACCGCCGCAACCATCACCTGTTCCAGCCACTGCTGTACCAGGTCGCCACCGCCGGGCTGTCGGCACCGGATATCGCCGCACCCTTGCGACACATCCTGGACGCGCAGCACAACGTGGAAGTGCGCCTGGCCGAGGTGACCGACCTGCACCCGCAGCAGCGGGAAGTGGAGCTGGGCGATGGCACCCGCGTGCGCTACGACACCCTGCTCCTGGCCGCCGGCGCCACCCACGCCTACTTCGGCAACGACCACTGGGCACCGTTCGCCCCGGGCCTGAAGACCCTGGACGATGCGGTGCGCCTGCGCCGCAAGATGCTGCTGGCCTTCGAACGCGCCGAGATGGAGACCGACCCGGCCAAGCGCGATGCCTGGCTGAACTTCGCCATCGTCGGCGCCGGCCCCACGGGAGTGGAATTGGCCGGCACGCTGGCCGAGATTGCCCGGCATACCTTGAAGGACGAGTTCCGCCACATCGATCCGCGCAAGGCGCGCGTGCGCCTGATCGAAGCCGGTCCGCGCGTGCTGCCCTCCTTCCCGCAGGACCTGACCGACAAGGCCCGCGCGCAGCTGGAGAAGCTGGGCGTGGAAGTAGTGACTGGCACCCCGGTGAGCGACATCAACGCCGAGGGCTACCGGCTGGGCGAGCACTTCATCGCGGCCAAGACCGTGGTGTGGGCCGCGGGTGTGGCGGCTTCGCCGCTGGCGCGCGCGCTTGGCGTGCCGCTGGACCGTGCTGGTCGTGTGCTGGTGCAGCCCGATCTGAGCGTGCCAGGGCATCCGGAGATCTTCGTCGGCGGCGACCTGGCCTCGGTACAGCAGGACGGCAAGCCGGTGCCGGGCGTCGCGCCCGCCGCCAAGCAGATGGGCAAACACATCGCCCGCGCGATCAAGGCGCGCCTGGCGGGCAAGCCGACCACGCCCTTCCGCTACCAGGACTTCGGCAACCTGGCCACGATCGGTCGCATGGCCGCCATCGTGCACCTGGGCAAGCTGAAGTTCTCCGGCCCGCTGGCCTGGTGGTTCTGGCTGGCCGCACACGTTTACTTCCTGATCGGCTTCCGCAACCGCTTCGTGGTGCTGGTGAACTGGGCCATGGCCTACATCAGCTACCAGCGCGCCGCACGCATCATCTTCGGCGACGCCCATGACGAGCGAAAGCCCGGCGGGGACACGCGCTGACCGGCTGCTCGCCTGCAGCACGCATCGCGCCGCAGGCGCGATTGGCGCTGCGTACTGCGGTCACGCTCACGGACACAGAGATCACCACCGACCCAGGCACGGCGTATGGCCAAGGGGCGACGCGATTTGGAAGCGCGTGCCTCGCGGGTACATGCCCGGCCATCACCGGGCCTCGCTGCCCGCTGCAATTGCCGCAATGAGCGTTGAAGTGCGGCATCACCTCCACCTCGTTCCACAAAAAAGCCCCGCCGAAGCGGGGCTTTTCAATCTTGCGCTACGCGTGAATCAAGCAGCGAACAGCGCCTTCATCTTCTTCAGCGCGTTGGCCTCGATCTGGCGGATGCGCTCGGCAGAAACGCCGTATTCGTCGGCCAGCTCCTGCAACGTGATCTTGCTCTCCGAGTCCAGCCAACGACGACGGATGATGTCGCGCGAGCGCTGGTCCAGCGTCGCCAGGCCTTCGCGCAGCAGCTCCAACTGGTTGTCCTCGCTGTCCGCGCGCTCGTACGCCTGCGAGGGATCTTCCTCGTTCGCGCGCAGATACGCGGCCGGCGAAGGCGGTGCATGGTCCTCGTCCTCGTCGCTGGGCGCATCGAAGCCGACATCACGACCGGACAGGCGCGACTCCATCTCCAGCACCTCACGCTCGGACACATTCAGGTCCTTGGCCACGGCGCTGACCTCGGCCGCGTTCATCCAACCCAGGCGGGTCTTGGACTTGCGCAGGTTGAAGAACAACTTGCGCTGCGCCTTGGTCGTGGCGACCTTCACGATGCGCCAGTTCTTCAGGATGAACTCGTGCATTTCCGCACGGATCCAGTGCACGGCAAAGCTCACCAGACGCACGCCCATGTCCGGGTCGAAGCGCTTGACCGCCTTCATCAGGCCGATATTGCCTTCCTGGATCAGGTCGCCCAGCTGCAGCCCATAACCGTTGTACCCACGCGCCACGTGCACCACGAAACGCAGGTGCGAGTGCACCAGCTCGCGTGCGGCATCAAGATCGTCCTCGTCGCGGAAACGACGCGCCAGCTGCTGCTCATCATCGACCGACAGCACCGGAATCTGGTGCACCGCGCCGATGTAGGCATCCAGCGAACCCAGCGCGCTGGGTACGGGGAGGTTGTTGGCAACCAAGGCTGTGGAAGCAGAGATCTGGTTCATGTGGTCCATCCTAGCAGTCGAAAGGTTGGACTGCTAACCACCTGGAAAGTTCCCCAGTGTTGCGCTAGCAGAACACAGGTGCCGATTTCATTCAGCTTTTAGCTGATTTCAGAACAGCCCGAAGGCGCGATTTCTGACCGGACCGATGCTAACGAAAGCGATGTAAGGGGTCGGTGGACGCTTTTCAAGACGCCGCTGGCGCTGGCGACGCCGGGGCTGCAACGGCGGCAGCCGCCGGGGACGGGCCGGACGCCGGAACCGGGGCGCTGGCAGCGCCCTCGGTCTGGGTGGATGCTTCTGTTTCGGCGCCCTGGCTGGTCGCGGCGATCGGCGTGTCCGTTTTGGCCGCCTGGTCCAGCGCCTGCTTGTTCAGCACCACGATACTGATGCGTCGATTCACCGGACTGCGCGGGTCGGTCTTGTCGAACGGCACAGAAGCCGCAAGGCCCACCACCCGGGTGATCTTGGCTTCTTCCAGCCCGCCCTTGATCAACGCCCGCCGCGCCGCATTGGCGCGCTCGCTGGACAGCTCCCAGTTGCCATAACCGTCCTGGGCATGGAACGGCGTCTCGTCGGTATGACCGCTGATGGCGATGCGGTGATCCTCGCCGGCCATCACCGCGCCCAGCTCCTTGAGGATCTCGGTGGCGTAGTCCTTCAGCGTCACCCCGCCCAGGTCGAACATCGGGCGATTGAGCTTGTCCACGATCTGGATGCGCAGGCCCTCAGGCGTCAGATCGATCAGCAGCTGGTCCTTGAACGGCGCCAGCGCCAGGCTCTTCTCGATCGCCGCCTCCAGCTCCTGCTTCAGCGCAGTCAACTGACGCTTGTCGCGCGCTTCGGCATCGGCCTTCTCCTCGGCCTCGCTCTTCTTCTGCCCGGCATCGGGACCGACGCCACCCGGGATCGCCATGGCATTGGAGGTCGGGATCATCTTGTCCGCAGCGCCGCCAGGGCCCAGCGAGCTCATGCCGGGGTTCTGCGCCTTGCCATTGAAGGCGCTGGGATTCTTGAAGTATTCGGCGATGGCGGCCTTTTCCTGCTTGGTACCGGTGCCGACCAGCCACATGACCAGGAAGAACGCCATCATCGCGGTGACGAAGTCGGCGTAGGCCACTTTCCACGCGCCACCGTGGTGGCCACCGGCCACCTTCTTGACGCGCTTGACGATGATGGGGGGCTTCTTGTCGCTCATGACGGATCAGCGGCTGCCGCGCAGGTGGGCTTCCAGGTCGGCGAACGCCGGACGCACGTCGGAGAACAGCAGCTTGCGCGCGAACTCCACCGCGGTCGAAGGCGGATAGCCACGAAGACTCGACACCAGCGCCATCTTGATGATCTCGAACGCCTTGCCTTCCTCATGCGCGGCGTGGTGCATGGCCGAAGCCAGCGGGCCGATGAAGCCATAGCCCAGCAGGATGCCGAGGAAGGTGCCCACCAGCGCGGCGGCGACGTGGTGGCCAATGATCGCGGTGTCGCCGCCGATCGAGGCCATGGTGATCACGATGCCGAGCACGGCCGCGACGATGCCGAAACCCGGCAGCGAGTCGGCCAGCACCTGCACGGCATGGGCCGGTTCGGCGGCTTCCTGGTGATGGGTTTCCACCTCGATCTCCAGCAGCGCTTCCAGCTCGTGCGGCTCGAGGTTGCCGCTGACCATCAGGCGCAGGCAGTCGGTGGTGAACTCCATCAGGTGATGGTCGGCCATCAGCTTGGGGTACTTGGAGAACACCGGGCTGGCATCGGGATTCTCGACATCCTTTTCGATGCCGATCATGCCTTCCTTGCGCGCCTTCATCAGCACGTCGTAGACCATCGACAGGATGTCGATGTAGTCCTGCTTCTTGTACTTGGCCCCCTTGAGCAGCTGCGGGATGGACTTCATCGCACGCTTGACCACCTTGCCGGAGTTGGCGGCAAGGAAGGCGCCGAACGCCGAGCCGGCGATGATCAGCACCTCATAGGGCTGCCACAGCGCAGCGATCTCGCCATGCGACAGCACGAAGCCGCCGAGGACGCAGCCGACAACAACGACAAAGCCAACGATGATGAGCATGGCGCAAGCACGACACAGGGGAGACCCAGCTGATATCGGCGCGACTCACCAGAAGTTAACTTGCCTCCCCCAACTGGGATGCCTACCCCAGCCGGGCCGCGGCGCCGTGGCCGTGGCCGTGGCCGTGGCCGTGGCCGTGGCCGTGGCCGTGGTCGTGGTCGTGGTCGTGGCCGTGGCCGTGGTCGTGGTCGTGGTCGTGGCCGTGGCCGTGGCCAGGGTCCGGTATGACCCGGCGGCGGGCCGGCGGCAGGAAACAGGCGGCTGGTGGTAGGTGGCTAGCGCAGGCGGGAACGCGGCACGGGGCAAGGTCGGTCGGCCCGGCAGCTGCCGGCCGCCCCGGGGCGGCACTGGCCTCCCCAACCGTTCGCGCTCTGCGGCGCTTGAGCGCCTCACCGGCACAGGTCCGGGCTACACCGCGCCCGAGCACTTCGCGCTGAGCGCCAGCGGCCCAATTCCCCGCTGCGTGCGCGCCGGATCAGGGCTTTGATCCCGGCCTTCCAGTCCGAGAATGTCGTGCCCGTTTCGCATGCCGACCTACCCGACACGCATCGCAACGCCACGCGCAGCTCGACGCTGCAACTGCTGGACGCTGGCACCACGTCGCGCCTCTCCAGCCCAGCCCCACAGCCCGGCACACGATGGCCGTGGTGGCTGGGCTTCGTCCTGTGCGCCGGCCTGAGCTGGTGGATCGAACGCAGACGAGCCCCGCATCCTCCCGGTCGTGATGCACCAAGCGCCTGAAGTTCGCGATGAGTCAGTAACGCAATCCATCCGCTCTTCGGGCTGAGTGCGCACGCCTCGCCCAGCCAGCCCCATCGGAGAAGCTAGAGGTAGCCCGGTGGCCATCAGCTGCAAAGACGCTTCATTGGTAAAGCCTCTTCGCGGCTAAAGCGCTCCCACAAGAGGCCTGTACGGTCCTGGCTCCACGCGCATTCGACTCACTTTGAGGAATAGAGCGACGACGACCACGATCACCTGCGACAGGCTAACGTCAGCCCCATGCTTCGCTTTGACACGCTGATCGTCTGCAGAGGCGTGCATCCGCAGCTATGGGAGCGGCTCGAGGTGGCCTAGGGCCATCAGCCGCGAAGGGCTTTCACGACAAAGCCTCTGCGCGGCAGATGGCCCGAGACCACCTAGCGCCGCTTCCTGGGATGCTCCCGTGGCTCGAGGCGCCTGTGTGAATTTCGGCACACCCGAACAAGGCCTTTCTTTATCGCCTGCTCGCGGGCGGTGAATCTTTAGGCCGCTTCAGCTCGAAGCTCCTGGTGGTTCCCACCGACGATCAAAGAGCCGGCTTTAGCCAATCTCCCGCCCTTCCCTTGTCGGGAGGGGGCACACTAACGCTGTGCCACTTTTGTTTCGCGCAAAGACAAACCCCCAGCTTTTGGCTGGGGGTTTGCGGGAAAAAGACCCTGGCGATGACCTACTCTCGCATGGCTTGAGCCACACTACCATCGGCGCAGCTGCGTTTCACTTCCGAGTTCGGGATGGGATCGGGTG
>NZ_SAWZ01000008.1 GCF_004122095.1 Pseudoxanthomonas composti
GGGCTGATGATCAGGCGCATGATGCGCCCGCCCACGGTGATCTGCGCGCGGTGGGTGGTGCGCAGCTCGGCCAGCATCCTGGCCTGGTGCTCGGGTCGCTTGTGGAAGATGTCGATGCTCTTGCCCAGCAGGTCCTGCGCGCTGAACTGCGGCAGGTCGCGGCGCAGCTCGGCCTCGACCCTGCTCAGCATCTGCTGCAGCGGGCGATTGACGAAGACGATGTTGCGCTCGGCATCGGCGATCATCACGTTGGTGGTGACATCGTCCAGCGCCGTGCGCACGCGCAGGTTGTCGTTGGCGATGCCGCGCTCGCGCTCCAGGCGCTGGCGCAGCTCCAGCTGCATCCGCGCCAGGGCGGCCATCAGGCTGCGCCCGTGCCTGGCCGCCACCGGGATGGGCTGGTCCAGACGGCCCTCGGCGATGTGCCGGGCCGCGTCCATCGCCACCTGCGGTTCGCCACCGAGCAGCTGTGCGATCGAGCGCAGGATCCAGGCGGCGGCGCCGGCCAGGCACAGGACCGCCAACAGCACCGCGCCGGCCTGCTGCCAGGTGGCACGTCGGCTCTGCGCCTGGGCTGCGGTGCGACTCTGCGCGCTCAAGGCCAGAATGCGGTCGCTGATGGCCCCCATCTCGGTTTCCAGCCGACCGAACTGTGCGGTGAAGTCGGCATAGGCCGCGCTGCTGTCGGACTGGGTCGCCGCCAGCGCCACCACTGCGTCGGCAGCGGCGATGTAGCGCTGCAGCTCGGGCGCCACCGCATCGAGCCGCGTACGCAGATCCTGGTCCAGCGGCAGCTTGCGATTTTCGTCCAGCGCGGCGCGGAACTGGCCCGCGTGTTCGGCCAGCGAGGCCTGCGCGGCCTCGACGCCGTCGGTGTCCTGGCGCGCGGCCGCCAGCAGCGCGGTGGTCACGTCGCCGCGCAGGGCGTCGTGCATCATGTCGGCCTGCATGTGGTTGCGCAGCGCGTCGGAGGAGACGACCTGCCTGGAGACCGCATCGAGCAGCGCCTGCTGCGCGCCGTAGCCGACCCCGCCCAGCGCGAGCAGGGCGAGCACCGCGACCAGCAGCAGGATGGCAAGCATATGCATGAGCTTCATTAGCGATGCTCCTCTCAGAAACGGATGGACAGACCGGCGCCCAGCGCGTGGTCCGGCGAACGGTCGTTGAGGCCGCGGCTGTACACCACGTCCAGCTGCACGTCCTGGCTGAGCAGCCAGGCCGCGCCGATGTCGAGCAGGGCGACGGTGCCGCCATCGTCGGCATGGGCGATCTGCGGCAGTGCCAGTTCCACGAATGAGCGGCTGCGATCGCTCCAGGCCTTGCCGACCACCACGCCGAAGATGCCGGCGCTGTAGCGGCGACCGTCATCGCCCTGGTCGTAGATCACGCCCGGCATCATCCCGAGGGACACACTGTCGCTGAGCTCCCACTCGGCCACCAGGCGCAGTGACGGACGCGCGCCGTCGCCACGCACCTCGCGCGCGCCGCTGGGCAGGTCCACGTGCAGCAGCCAGGCCAGCGACGCACCACCGAGCTCGCTGGCCACGTGGTACTTCAGGCCAAGGGACATGTCCGACACGCCGGAAATGCCGCCGCCGCGCGGGGCGTCGATGCTCTGCCAGCCGTCGGTCTCCAGGCGCAGTTCCCAGGCCTGGCCGAGGCCATAGCGGAACAAGGTCGGCGTGGTATAGGCGTCGGCATCGCCATCGCGCTCCCAGGCCACGCTGGTTTCCACCTGCAGGCGGCGCTCGCCAACGGTGAGGCTGGACTCGACGAAGTCCGGACGATCGGTGGCGATGGGCTCGTCCTGCGCATGGGCCAGGTCGGCGAAGGCAAGCAGCATCAGGCAACTGGCGAGGACGTCGGTCTTCATGGCAGCTTCCGGTGAGGATTCATTGGACGCGGGCCGCGGGGTAGCTTGGAGCCGCGGCACGGCCCTTCCAGTAGCCGTATCGGCTGGTTGGGGGTGGTTCTTGACTGAGGTGCGGGCGGCCAGCAGGGCGGGCATCCAGCCCCGCGCACGGCTGCCGGGGCGTGCCTGGGAAAGGCGTCGATCACGGCGCAGCGGGGCACGCCCAGGCCTGTGGCGCTCAAGTGGCAGATGCGCCAACGCCCGCACGGGGCGGGCGTTGGCGATGGCGCGCGCAGGCAGGCCGAGGCTCAGAACTCGGTCCACTCCGCTTCGTTTGCGCTGGCGCCAACGCTGTCCGCTGCGGCACGCCGGGGGGCTGCAGGCCTGCGCGCAGGCGCGGGCGCGGCCGTACGCGCTGGTGGGGCGGCTACGGGCTTGGCGGCGGTCGGCTGCCGCACGGGCGCGCCCGCCACGGCCTTGTCGAGCTTGAACGCAGCGATGGCGCTGGCCAGATGGCTGGCCTGCTCCTCCATCGCCCGCGCTGCGGCCGAGGCTTCTTCCACCAGGGCGGCGTTCTGCTGGGTGGTCTCGTCCATCTGCACCACGGTCTGGTTGACCTGCTCGATGCCTGCGGCCTGTTCCTGCGAGGCCGCGGAGATCTCGCCCATGATGTCGGTGACCCGCTGCACCGAGCTCACCAGCTCTTCCATGGTCTTGCCGGCCTGGCCGGCCAAGGCCGAGCCGTCGGATACCTTGGACACCGAGTCCTCGATCAGCCCCTTGATCTCCTTGGCGGCGTTGGCGCTGCGCTGGGCCAGCGAACGCACTTCCGAAGCCACCACTGCAAAGCCGCGGCCCTGTTCGCCGGCGCGCGCGGCTTCCACGGCGGCATTGAGCGCCAGGATGTTGGTCTGGAAGGCGATGCCGTCGATGACGCTGATGATGTCGGCGATCTTGCGCGAGGACGCTTCGATCTGGCTCATCGTGGCGACCACCTGGCCGACCACGCTGCCGCCGCTGGCGGCGACCTGGGCCGCGCCCACGGCCAACTGGTTGGCCTGGCGGGCGTTGTCGGCGTTCTGCTTGACCGTGGAGGTCAGCTCCTCCATCGAAGCGGCGGTCTCTTCCAGGCTGGCGGCCTGCTGCTCGGTGCGACGCGACAGGTCGTCATTGCCCGAGACGATCTCCGAAGAGGCGACATTGATCGCGCCGGAAGCGTGCTGGATGCGGCCGACGATGTCGGTCAGCTGGGCCACGGTGGCATTGGCGTCATCGCGCATGGCGGCGAACACGCCGTGGAAGTCGCCTTGCATGCGATGTGTCAGATCGCCGTCGGCGATGGCGCGCAGCAGCGCCGAGACCGCCTCCAGGCTGTGGTCGGCGGTGGCCATCAGGCGGTTGAGGTCGGACACCATCACGCGGAAGTCGTGCTGGAAGGCGGCCTCGTCGCCACGCGCGGTGAAGTCGCCGTCGGCGGCCGAGGCGGCCAGGCGCTTGATCTCGGTGTTGATCGCCAGCAGGTTGCGCTTGACCGTATCCATGGTCTCGGTCAGCACGGCCTTCTCGCCCGGCAGGCGGTCCATGTCCTCGGACAAGTCGCCCACCGCGTAGCGGGCCATGACCTGGACCAGGCGCAGCTTCACCGCGATGTGGCTGGCGACCAGCCCATTGGTGCCCTGGACCATGGTGCCGAACTCGCCCGGGAAGGCGTCGGCGGGAATGCGATAGCTGATGGCGCCGGCTTCGTGCTGGTGCGCCATCTCGTTCTGCGCCTCGATCACGGTACGCACGCGCCCCTGCATCTGGTCGATGCCCGCCAGCAGGCGGCCGATCTCGTCCTTGCCGTCGGTGTTGAGCCGGGTCGACAGGTCGCCGACCGAGACCCGGTTGACCGCGCCCAGTGCGCCGTTGAGCCTGCGCGAGATGGAGTTGGCGGTGTAGCTGCCGGCGCCGATCAGCACCGCCAGCATCACCAGGCCGCTGATGACCATGACGATGGTGAACTCGCGGGTGGCGGCGGCGATGTGATCCAGGTACTCGCCGGTTCCCACGACCCAGCCCCACTCGCTGTTGAGCCCGGCGTAGGACAGCTTGCGCACCGGATCGGTCTGGCCCGGCTTGGGCCAGGGATACTCGACGAAGCCGCCGCCGGCCTTGGCCGCGGCCGTCAGCTCCCGGAACAGGTACTGGCCATCGGTCGTCTTGATGTCCGCCAGGGGCTGGCCGTTGAGCTTGGGCGTGTACGGGTTCATGACCATGCGCGGCTCGGTGTCGTTGACCCACACATAGCCCGAACCGTTCGGGCCGTGCAGGGCCGCCAGCGCCACCAGCGCGCGCGACTTGGCCTCCTCCACGCTCAGCTCGCCCTTGGCGGCCCGGCTCTGGTACTGATCCACCAACGACAAGGCGATCTGGGCCCGCTGCTGCAGCGTGGCCTTCTCCGCCTTGAGCTGCTCCTGGTAGTTCTCGCGCGCGGCGAATGCGCACAACAAGACGATGCCCAGCGCCATCAGGGCGATCAGCGCCGCGAACTTGCGACGCATGGAGAGATTCTGCAAACGAACGGCCAGTTGACTCATCTTGCCCTTCCTCAAAAAGACGTGCCGTGTTGGATGCGTCCTGCGCCTGCGCAGTGGGCTCCGCCCGTGCGTGGTCTCCCGGGAACGTCCTGGGCGCCTGTCCAGGCAATAACGGCGCGCACGTTCCAGAGTTGAGCGATAGCTCGCATTACTTATGTGACAGCCCGGCAAACGAAAAAGCCCGGCACGGGGCCGGGCTTCCTGGTCATCCAGAGTGGGTGGGGCCGTCAGAACTCGGCCCACTCCGCCTCGTTCGGCGTGGTGACCGCTGCCGCCTGGCGCGCGCGCGGCGCGGCCGGGCGGGCACCGGGCTTGCTGGCCACGCGTGCCTTGGGCGTGGCCGCCGGCTTGACCGGAGCGGGCGCCGAGGCTGCCGCGGCGGCTTCCACCTTGAACACGGCGATGACCTGGGACAGCTGGCCGGCCTGTTCCTGCATGGCGCGCGCCGCGGCCGAGGCTTCTTCCACCAGGGCGGCGTTCTGCTGGGTGGTCTCGTCCATCTGCACCACGGTCTGGTTGACCTGGTCGATGCCCGAAGCCTGCTCCTGCGAGGCCGCCGAGATCTCGCCCATGATGTCGGTCACCCGCTGCACCGAGCCGACGATCTCCTCCATCGTCCGACCGGCCTGGTTGGCCAGGGCCGAGCCGGTGTTGACCTTGGACACCGAGTCCTCGATCAGCCCCTTGATCTCCTTGGCGGCGTTGGCCGAGCGCTGGGCCAGCGAGCGCACTTCCGAGGCCACCACCGCAAAGCCGCGGCCCTGCTCGCCAGCGCGCGCGGCTTCCACCGCGGCGTTGAGCGCCAGGATGTTGGTCTGGAAGGCGATGCCGTCGATGACGCTGATGATGTCGGCGATCTTCCTGGAGGCCTGTTCGATCGCGCCCATCGTGGTGACGACCTGCTCGACCACCACGCCGCCCTGGGAGGCCACGCCGGCCGCGCCGATGGCCAGCTGGTTGGCCTGGCGGGCGTGCTCGGCGTTCTGCTTGACCGTGGAGGTCAGCTCTTCCATCGAGGCGGCGGTCTCTTCCAGGTTGGCCGCCTGCTGCTCGGTACGGCGCGAGAGGTCGTCGTTGCCCGCGGCGATCTCGGCCGAGGCCGTGTTGATTGCGCCGGAAGCCTGCTGTATGCGCGAGACGATGTCGGTCAGCTGGGCCACCGTGGCGTTGGCATCGTCGCGCATGGCGGCGAACACGCCGTGGAAGTCTCCTTCCATGCGCTGGGTCAGGTCGCCGTCGGACAGGGCGGTCAGCACCTTGGACACTTCGCCCACGCTGGCGGCGTTGGCCTGCAGCAGGTCGTTGAGCTGCTCGGCCAGCTGCAGGTAGAAGCCCTGCTTGCCCTCGGTGCTCACGCGCTGGGACAGGTCGCCATGGGCGGCGCCGCGGACGATCTTGGCCACTTCCTCTTCCACCGCCGCCTCGACGGTGCGGTCGCGCCACTCGTACACGGTGCCCACGATCTGGCTGCCGTCGGCGTTGCGGATGGCCGAGACGTTCTGGGCGAAGACCGCGCCGCCGTAGTTCATCTCGCGAACGGCGGTGCCATCGCGCTCGATCTGGGCGGTGAAGGCGGTATCGAGCTTGCCGTCGTGCTCCAGCACGCCCGCGGACTGGCCCACCAGCGGTGCCTGCGCATCGATGTGCGGGATGCTGGCCACGATCTGCTCGGCGTAGGCGTCCAGCATGGAGCGCAGGGCGGGATTGGTGTAGACGATGGTGTGCTCGGCATCGGTGATGAACATGCCGGTGGTCGAGGCTTCTAGCGCCGTGCGCACGCGCAGGTTCTCGTTGGCGATGGCCGCATCGCGCTCGATGCGCTCCTTCAGGTCGCCCTGCATGCGCTTGAGCGCACGCATCAAATCGCCGACCTCGTCCTGGCCCTTGACCTCGATCTGGCCGTTGAGGTCGCCGCCGGCCACGTCGTTGGCGACCTTGACCGCGCCGCGCATGTTGGACACCAGGCGACGGGCGAACACGAAGGCCAGGATCAGGCCGCCGGTGATACCCAGGACCAGCGTGGCCAAGGTCAGGGTAAAGGAGGCGTTGTAGGCGGTGGCCGCTTCGTCCTTGGCCGCCTGGGCGACCTTGTCGTCCTCCGCAATCAGTGCCGCCAGCGAATCGGAGGCCTTGTAGTGCAGGTCGCGGGTCTCGCCCACGAACGTGTCGATGGCGTCGTCCGGCAGTTCCAGCTCGACCATCTCCTCCACGCTCTTGTAGGAGGCCAGGGCCTTGGCCCAGTCGGCGGAGAAGGCCTTGAACAGCTTGTGCTGCTGTTCGGTCTCCAGCACCTTGTCGTGGTTGGCGATGTTCTCGGCGATCGCCGCTTCCAGCTTGGCCACGCGCTGCTTGGCGTTCTGCTTGACCGTGTCGCTGGCGCGGATGAGCTGCTGATAGCTGGAGTTGCGCATCTCGCCCATCATGGCGCGCAGCTCGCCGGCCTGGCGCACGCTGGCCATGCTGTTGCCGGCCAGCTGGTCGGCCGAGGCACGCAGCTTGTGCAGTCCGGAGAACGCCACGATGCCCTGGACGAGCATCAGGGCGAGGACGATGCCGAAGGTCAGCATAAGCTTCGGCATCAGTTTCTGGTTATGAATCCATTGCATGCGTGATGACTCCGTCCTTGGCACAGGCAATGTGCGCCGCGGAACAGTGGATCGCGGCGCACGGCCGCACGAGGGCGGCGTGGATTACTTGATGGTGGCCAGCTTGAGGTTGCTCGGCGAGCTCAGCACGATTTCGGCGCGGGCGTTGTCGCGGGCGATCTTGCCGATCACGCACACGGCCTTGCCTTCCAGGCTCTCCGGGGCGACCGGGAACTTGCCGCGGTCGGCGCCGTCGATGCGGGCCGAGAAGGTGTGGCGCGGGAACTTGCCGCCCATGTACAGGAAGGTCGGCTGGCCTTCGCTGCCTTCGGCGTAGCGGGCCTTCTCCACGGTGCCGCAGACCATGCCGTCCTTACCGACGAAGCGGGTGGCGTTCTCGGCCGGGATCATGTCCTCGGCCAGCAGCGGGGCGGTGGTCAGGGTGAGCAGGGCGGCCGCGACGGTGGTGAGCAGGGTCTTCATGGTTTGGATTCCTTGGCAGAGAGGACTGGAACGCACACCACAGAGCGCAGTGCGGGTCAGACCCAATCGGAATCGGCTGCAAGGCTCCTGAACTTGAGTTCATTTATGCGAAGCGAGTCGCGCTTTGGCGAATTCATTAGGGCAGGGACGGAAAGGACCCGCCACCGCGCGCACGAGACGGGCGTTGGCGGGTGCTCCCGGGAGCGGCAAGGCTCAGAACTCGCCCCACTCGGCCTCGCCCGCCCCGGCCGTGGCCACCGCCGCGCTGCGCGGCGAGGTTGCCTTGTGGGCCGGCGCCTTGCGCGTGGCGGTGGCCGTGGCGACAGGCTTGCCGGTGCGCGGCTGCTGCGTCGGCACGACCGCCGAGGATTGCTCCAGCTTGAAGGCGGCAATGGCCTGGCCCAGGTGCTCGGCCTGCTCCTCCATCGCCCGCGCCGCGGCCGAGGCTTCTTCCACCAGGGCGGCGTTCTGCTGGGTGGTCTCGTCCATCTGCACCACGGTCTGGTTGACCTGCTCGATGCCTGCGGCCTGTTCCTGCGAGGCCGCGGAGATCTCGCCCATGATGTCGGTGACCCGCTGCACCGAGCTCACCAGCTCTTCCATGGTCTTGCCGGCCTGGCCGGCCAAGGCCGAGCCGTCGGATACCTTGGACACCGAGTCCTCGATCAGGCCCTTGATTTCCTTGGCGGCGTTGGCCGAGCGCTGGGCCAGGGTGCGCACCTCGCTGGCGACCACCGCAAAGCCACGGCCTTGTTCGCCGGCGCGTGCGGCCTCCACCGCGGCATTGAGCGCCAGGATGTTGGTCTGGAAGGCGATGCCGTCGATGACGCTGATGATGTCGGCGATCTTGCGCGAGGAAGCCTCGATCTCGCCCATGGTCTCCACGACCTGGCCGACGACCGCGCCGCCACTGGCGGCCACTTGAGCCGCGCCGACAGCCAGCTGGTTGGCCTGGCGCGCGTGTTCGGCATTCTGCCTGACCGTGGAGGTCAGCTCTTCCATCGAGGCGGCGGTCTCCTCCAGGTTGGCGGCCTGCTGCTCGGTGCGACGCGACAGGTCGTCGTTGCCCGAGACGATCTCTGAAGCCGCCAGGTTGATCGCGCCGGAGGCGTGCTGGATGCGCCCGACGATGTCGGTCAGCTGCGCCACGGTGGCATTGGCATCGTCGCGCATGGCGGCGAACACGCCGTGGAAGTCGCCTTCCATGCGCTGGGTCAGGTCGCCCGCGGCAATCGCACGCAGCAGCGAGGAGACGGCGCCCAGGCTGCTATCGGCGGTGGCCATCAGGCGGTTGAGGTCCGAGACCATCACCCGGAAGTCGTGCTGGAAGGCGGCCTCGTCGCCGCGTGCGGTGAAGTCGCCGTCGGCGGCCGAGGCGGCCAGGCGCTTGATCTCGGTGTTGATCGCCAGCAGGCTGGCCTTGGCCGCGTCCATCGATTCATGCAGGGTGGCGCGGCTGCCGGGCAGGCGGCGCGCATCACGACGCAGGTCGCCGCTGGCGTACTCCTGCAGCACGCCGATGGCATCGCCGATGGCGTCCAGATGCTCGAACATCATCGTGTTCACGCCCTGCGCCAGCTCGCCGTAGACGCCGGGAAAGTCCTCGGGCATGCGGTGGCTCATGTCCTTGTCCGCGTGCAGTTCGATCATCCGCGACGTTTCGCTGGAGAAGCGCCGCAGTTGGCGCTGCATCAGGCCCATGGCCACCAGCAGGCGACCCGGCTCGTCGCGCGCATCGGTGGACACGTCGCTATCCAGGCGGCCATCGGCGATGGCCTCGGCAGCGCGGGTGGCGCGGTCCAGCGGCCCGGTCAGGCTGCGGGTGATGGTCCAGGCCAGCAGGGCGCTGACCACCAGCACGGCGATTCCGCCCCCGACCAGCATGCGGCTGCCGTTGGCCATGGCCTGATTGGCCGTGGCATAAGCCTCCTGCATTTGCGCCTCGGAAATCTCGGCGTTCTCGCGAATCTTGGCCTGCCAGCGGGCGGTGGCCGGCCGTGCCTTCTCGTTCAACAGGATCTGGGCGTCGTCATTGCGGTTGTCGGCCGCCAGCGCGATCACTTCGTTGTTGAGCTTGGCGGCGCTCACGCGCAGGGAATCGATGTCTGCGCGAAGCTTGCGGATCCGCTCGTCCGTGACAGGGAACTCCTCAAGCTGGTCCCGCATCTTGTCGTAGTGCTCGCGGCGCCGCTTGATCTCGGCGAGGGCCTCGCGGTTGAGCTCGTCGCTGGCGACCATGGCCAGGGTGCCGACGGCGACCAGGATGTTGGTGTTGTCGTCCAGCATGCTGTTGGCGATGCGCAGCTTCTCAGCGCTGACCTGGACGATGCGGTCCAGCTCGCCGCGTGCCTGCGAGATGGAAATCAGGCCGGCGGCGATCAGCAGACCGGCAAGCACGATCAAAAGGCCAAACGCCCCGCCGAGACGGCGGCCGACGTTGTAGCGTTGCAAGAATGAAGTCATTTGAAATCCCCTTTGTCGAATGGAGGAGCCCCTCACGTGCTCCGGCATGTGGGAGAAACGACCCCTGACGTCCACCGCGTGGGATGCCACGCAGTGCGCAGCGAACCCGCCATGCAGGAAGGCGTGTTCGAGCTGACTCGACAGCAGATTGTTTCCCCTTTACGGCAACAGCCACTTCCGACGTTCGACGGGTGACCGTCGAAGCCCCCTTCCCAAACCACCGGCCACCACCTCCCCAGGTGTATCGGCCGCGCAAGACGCTGAATACGCGGTCTGTGCATTTGTAATAACGACAACGCTTTTAGATTCTTTAGGTCCGACGTGCCGGGAAGAAGCAGCTGCGGTCACCGCAGGGCCTGCCCGGCGAACGCGCGCCGCTCAGCAGGGCCGTGACGCATGCCTGGGACTGTCGTTGCGGCAAGGAGCAGGACCACTGGAGGATGGGCCACGCTTGATAGCCGCCGCTTTGCACATGCGTGAGGTGCGGTAGACGTCCCGGCGTAGTGGCGCCCGAGCGCGTGCGTGCGATCCGGCCGCGCGGCGTCGGAGGCGGGGAGGGCGGTGAGGCCCGGTCACATCGCCCAGGCCGGGCTGCGCCATGGGCGCAAGCGAAGCCCTGCGGACATGGCCAGCGTGGCGCTGTTCCAGGCGCGGCCCGCCGCTTGGGCCTGGTGCCCTGACGCGCCAACGCCCGCGCGAGGCGGGCGTTGGCGGTGGAACGTGGATGCGGGGCCGGGCTTAGAACTCGGCCCACTCCGCTTCGTGTGCCGTCGCGCTGGCGGTGGCCGTCGCGGCCCGACGCGGCGCGGCGGGCTTGCGTGCGGGCACGGGCTTGCGCACGGGCACGGCGGCAGGCCGGGCCGCGGACGGCGTCGGCACGGGCGCGGCCGCCACCGCCTGGTCGAGCCTGAACGCGGCGATGGCGCTGGCCAGGTGGCTGGCCTGCTCCTCCATCGCCCGCGCCGCGGCCGAGGCTTCTTCCACCAGCGCGGCGTTCTGCTGGGTGGTCTCGTCCATCTGCACCACGGTCTGATTGACCTGCTCGATGCCCGAAGCCTGTTCCTGCGAGGCCGCGGAGATCTCGCCCATGATGTCGGTGACCCGCTGTACCGAGGTGACCAGCTCTTCCATGGTCTTGCCGGCCTGGCCGGCCAAGGCCGAGCCGTCGGATACCTTGGACACCGAGTCCTCGATCAGGCCCTTGATCTCCTTGGCGGCATTGGCGCTGCGCTGGGCCAGGGTGCGCACCTCGCTGGCCACCACCGCGAAACCACGGCCCTGTTCGCCAGCGCGCGCGGCTTCCACGGCGGCATTGAGCGCCAGGATGTTGGTCTGGAAGGCGATGCCGTCGATGACGCTGATGATGTCGGCGATCTTGCGCGAGGAGGCCTCGATCTCGCCCATGGTCACCACGACCTGGCCGACCACGCTGCCGCCGCTGGCGGCGACCTGCGCGGCGCCCACGGCCAGCTGGTTGGCCTGTCGCGCGTGCTCGGCGTTCTGCTTGACCGTGGAGGTCAGCTCTTCCATCGAGGCGGCGGTCTCTTCCAGGTTGGCGGCTTGTTGCTCGGTACGGCGCGAGAGGTCGTCGTTGCCCGAGACGATCTCGGACGCGGCGACATTGATCGCGCCGGAGGCGTGCTGGATGCGGCCGACGATGTCGGTCAGCTGTGCCACCGTGGCATTGGCATCATCGCGCATGGCGGCAAACACACCATGGAAGTCGCCTTCCATGCGCTGAGTCAGGTCGCCGTCGGCGATGGCGCGCAGCAATGCCGAGACCGCCTCCAGGCTGTGGTCGGCCGTGGCCATCAGGCGGTTGAGGTCGGACACCATCACGCCAAAGTCGTGCTGGAAGGCGGCCTCGTCGCCGCGGGCGGTGAAATCGCCGTCGGCGGCCGAGGCGGCCAGGCGCTTGATCTCGGTGTTGATCGCCAGCAGGCTGGCCTTGGCCGCGTCCATCGACTCATGCAGCACGGCGCGCGAGCCCGGCAGGCGGCGCGCATCGCGGCGCAGGTCGCCCACGGCGTACTCGTTGAGGATGGCGACCGCTTCGACGATGGCGTCCAGGTGCTCGAACATCATGGTGTTCACGCCCTTGGCCATCTCGCCATACACGCCGGGGAAATCCTCCGGCATGCGGTGCGAGATGTCCTCGGCTTCGTGCTTTCTCACCATGACCTTGGTTTCGGTCGAATAGCGCTCCAGGGTCTGCACCATCTGCCGCAGGGAGACCAGCATCTGCCCGGCCTCGTCGCGGCTTTCGTAGTCGGTGCGGACCGACAGGTCGCCGTTGGACACGCCGCGGATGGCCGCCAGGGCCTGGCCGATGGGGCGGGTGACCGAACGGCTGATGGCGAAGGACAGACCCACCGCCAGCAAGGTCAGCACGAAGATGATGGCCACGGTGGTGGTGCGGGTCGCGGCCAGGCGCGCGTCGGACTCGAGGATTTCCGCGTCCATGTTGTCGCTGTTGAAATTGGCCAGCGCGATGACCTGGGCGAACAGGTCGCGCCGCAGCGGGCGCGACTCCTCATCGGAGATCTTCTGCGCACCGGCCACGTCGCCGCCTTGCACGGCCTGGCTCAGGCGCTGGTTGGCGTCCAGGTAGCCGGTCAGTACTTTCTTGACGCCAGCGAACATGCCGGCTTCCTTTTCGCCGGAGATGGTCTTCTCGTACGCGGTCAGGTCGTCCTGGATTTCGCCGCGCATCTTGTCCATGCGGGCGACGTAGTCGGCCACCGCCTCGGGATCTTCGTGGCGGGCGATCTGGGCCAGCTCGTAGGTGCGCAGTTCGCCCAGGTCCGAGCGCAGCTCGCCCAGGGCCTCGACCGCCGGCACCCAGAACGTGCTCAGGCGAGTGAGCTCATCCCTGGACTGGTTGACGCGGGCGATGGTGAAGATGCCAAGGCCGACGGTCATCGCCACGACCACGGTGAAAGCCAGGGCCAGCTTCCGGGAAATCTTGAGATGGGTGAACCAGTTCATGTGGATCCAATTCGCTAAGGCCGAAGGCGGCCGTTTGAAGCGGGAACCGGGTTACGGCGGATCCAGTACAGCGTGTGGGGTCTGGAGGTGGCCGGGGCCGGGGCGGACGGGCGGTGAAATGAAAGCCGGCGCCGCATCTGCGTGCGGCGTCACGAGGCCTGGGCGGTGAGTCCGATCAGGCCGCGATCGGCATGCGCTGGCTGCGCACCAGGCTGCCGATGTCCACGATGAGGGCGACGCGGCCATCGCCGAGGATGGTGGCACCGGAGATGCCGGCCACACGGCGGTAGTTGCGTTCGATGTTCTTGACCACGACCTGCTGCTGTCCGAGCAGTTCGTCCACTTCCAGGGCGATCTTCTGGCCATCGCCTTCCACCACCACGATCAGCGGCTCGCCGCCTTCGCGCGGGGTATAGCCGTAATGGCTGGCCAGGGAGAGGATCGGCAGGTACTCGCCGCGCACGCGCAGCACGCGCCCGTCCACGCCGACGGTGCCGATCTCGGCATCCTTGGGCTGGAGGGCTTCCAGCACATGGCTCAGCGGCAGGATCAGCACTTCCTCGCCGATGGAGATGGTCATGCCGTCCAGGATCGCCAGGGTCAGCGGCAGGCGGATCAGCACGCGCGTGCCGTTGCCCGAGGCGCTTTCCAGCTGCACTTCGCCGCCCAGGGCCTGGATGTTGCGACGGACCACGTCCATGCCCACGCCGCGGCCTGACAGGTCGGTCACCGCCTCGGCGGTGGAGAAGCCCGGGGCGAAGATCAGGTCCCAGACCTGCGCATCGCTCGGGTTGTCCGGCACCTGGATCCCGCGCTCGGCGGCCTTGGCCAGGATGCGGTTGCGGTTGAGGCCGGCGCCGTCGTCGCTGACTTCGATGACGATGTGGCCGCCCTGGTGGGACGCGGCCAGGGTGATGGTGCCGGTCTCGTCCTTGCCCGCGGCGCGACGCGCTTCCGGCGATTCCAGGCCATGGTCGATGGAGTTGCGCACCAGGTGCACCAGCGGGTCGGCGATCTTCTCGATCAGGCCCTTGTCCAGCTCGGTGCCCTCGCCGATGGTGCGCAGACGGACCTGCTTGCCCAGGCGGGTGGACAGGTCGCGCACCAGGCGCGGGAAGCGGCGGAACACGGCATCCACCGGCAGCATGCGCACGCCGATCACCGCTTCCTGCAGGTCGCGGGTGTTGCGCTCCAGCTGTTCCAGGCCGGCCAGCAGGCGCTCGGCGTGAGTCGGGTCCAGGCCGCCGGAGACCTGCTTGAGCATGGCCTGGGTGATGACCAGTTCGCCGACCAGATTGATCAGCGCATCGACCTTGTCCACGCTGACGCGGATGGACTCGGCCGCTTCGGCATGCGCGGCCGGGGTGCCGGTGCCGGGCACGGCGGCCAGCGCCGGCTTGTCGGCGGCGGCGGGCGCGGCGGCCTGGGCGGCGGGGGCGGCAGCTTCGGCCTTGACCAGGGCGCGCGGCTGGATGTCCAGTTCGCACTCGTCCTCGATCCAGGAGAACACGTCGGTCACCGCCGAACGCGGCACCTTGCCCAGCAGGCCCAGGTCCCAGGCGATGCAGGCCTGCAGCGGGTCCAGCTGCGCGAACGGCGGCAGTTTCTCCAGCTTGGCCTGCACCTCGATGGGGGCCAGGGCTTCCAGCTCGCGCAGGACGCGCAGCGGGTCGTTGCCGCTCATGAACAGCGACGGCGCCGGAGTGAAGGCGATCTGCCAGGCCTCCGGCACGTCTTCGGTTTTCTTGGCCGCGCCGGCGGCCGGCGCAGCGGCGCCGGAGAGCACGGCGTTCAAGCGCGCCTTGACCGCCTCGACCGCGGCCGGATCGGCCGGCTTGCCGGTCTCGCATTCGCCCAGCAGGGCGCGCAAGGTATCCACCGAGCCGAGCATGGCGTCGATGGCGGTGGCTTCCAGCGGACGCTTGCCGGCACGGATCTCGTCCAGCAGCGTTTCCAGCAGATGGGTCATCGCCGCCACGGCGTCGAAGCCGAAGGTGGCCGCGCCGCCCTTGATCGAATGCGCCGCGCGGAACACCGAGTTGATCAGTTCCGGGTCATGGTTGCCGCCTTCCATCGACAGCAGGCCGCTCTCCATTGCATCGAGCCCTTCGCGGCTCTCTTCGAAGAAGGTGGCGTGGAAGCGTTGCAGGTCCATGCTCATGGCGTTGCGTATCCGAAGCGGGTGGTGGGCGGCTCAGGTCGGGCGAAGGGCCTGGGTGCGGCGGTCAGGAAATGACTTTCTGCACCGTGGCGATCAGCTGGTCCGGATTGAAGGGCTTGACCAGCCAGCCGGTGGCGCCGGCGGCCTTGCCTTCGGCCTTCTTGTCCGCGGCCGACTCGGTGGTCAGCATCAGCATCGGGGTGAACTTGTAGTCCGGCAGGCCACGCAGCGCACGGATCAGCGAGATGCCGTCCATGTTGGGCATGTTGACGTCGGTGACCACCGCGTTGAAGCGCTGGCCCTGGGCGCGGCTGAGCGCGACCTGACCGTCTTCGGCTTCTTCGACGGCGAAGCCGGCGGAGGTGAGGGCGAAGGAGACCATCTGGCGCATCGACGCCGAATCGTCCACTACCAGGATGCGTGCGCTCATGCGGCGTTCTCCGTTGCAGCTTGTTTGTCGTGGTCAGGGGAGGAAAGCCCCAGCGTCTGCGCAAGGCCCAGGGTGCGGGCGGCATTGCGCAGGGTGTCGCTGCAGGCCGAGAAATCGGTGGCGTATCCCGCCTCGCGGCGACTGCGCACAAAGGCGCACAGCACCTGCATTGATGCGGTGTGCACGCGCGCGACCTCGCCGCCATCCAGGGACAGGGCCGTGGCCTGTTCCAGATGAGGGGACAAGATCTGCTTGAGTTCGGCGCTGGCCTCGATGCCGAGGTCTTCGCCCAGTGTCAGGATGCTCATCTCACGTCCGCAAACGAGGGGTCAAACCCAATAACGGCGATGGTGGGACGATCTTTAGGGGCAAATGACGATCGTGTTGGGCACGTGACACCGCGGCGATCACACCAGCGTAGGGTGGACAACGCGCAGCTTGTCCACCAAGGCGCCGGTGCCGGACGAGCATGGGCCCAGCGCCCGGTCGTTCGTTTCGCGGCGATGGTGGATGAGAAGAGCGTCATCCACCCTACGAGGTCTCACGGCAGACGTAGGGTGGACAACGCGCAGCTTGTCCACCAAGGGCGTCGGTGCCGGTCAAGCATGAGCCACGCACCGCGGTCGCTCGTTTCGCGGCGATGGTGGATGAGAAGAGCGTCATCCACCCCACGAGGTCTCACGGCGGGCGTAGGGTGGACAACGCGCAGCTTGTCCACCAAGGCGTCGGTGCCGGTCAAGCACGGGCCAGGCGCCCCGGTCGTTCGTTTCGCGGCGATGGTGGATGAGAAGAGCGTCATCCACCCTACGTCGGGCGGACAACGCGAAGCTTGTCCACCGCGCGCCGGTGTCGTCCGTTCTGCCACGACCCGCTTGTCAGCTCGGCCGTTCCAGCAGCGCGCAGGCGTCGAGCAGGATCACCGGGCCGCTGGCGTTGCGCTGGCGGCTCACGCCCAGGAACATCGGATCGCCCGAGCGGCCGATGCGGGCGTGCTCGGGCGGTTCGATCTGGCCTTCGCGCAGGGTGATGACGTCATCCACCGCCGAGACCATCAGTCCCAGCGTGTCGCCCTGTTGTTCCAGCACGACGATGCGGGTGGCCGGCTCGTGGGTGATCGAGGTCAGCCCCAGACGGATGCCCAGGTCGATCACCGGCACCACCAGGCCACGCAGGTTCATCACGCCCAGCATGGCGCGGCCGGTGCCGCGCATGGGCAGCAGCGGCACGGGCACCATCACTTCCTGCACCTTGAGCAGCTCCACCGCGTAGTGCTGGCCGCTGCAGCGCAGGTGCAGCCAGCGGCTGCTCTGCTCGGTGGGCGCGTGCTGCTTGGGTTCGGGCGTGGTGGACAGCGAAGGATGCCAGGGCTGCGGCGCGGTGGAAGGCGCACGCGCGGCCGGGCGCGCGGGCACCGCGGCCGGGGTCGGCACCGCGCGGGCCACCGGGGCCGGTGCGACCGGTGCGGGCGCTGCGACCTCGGCGACGGCCGGCAGGGCGACGGCGCCCGGCGCGGCGGCGCCATGCAAGGTATCCAGCAGGGATTCGAATTCGTCGTCGGTGATCATGTCCGCCGGCACCGGCGCGACCACGATGCCCGGCGCCGCGGCAGGTGCCGGCGCGGGGCTGGCCTGGGCCACGGCCGGCAGCACGCCTGCGCCCGGTGCGGCGGCACCGTGCAGGGTGTCCAGCAGCGACTCGAACTCGTCGTCGGTGATCATGTCCGCAGGCAGCGGCGTGGCCACGATGCTCGGCGCAGGCGCAGGCGCAGAACTGGCCTGGGCGACGGCCGGCAACGCGCCCGCGCCCGGCGCGGCGGCGCCGTGCAGGGTGTCCAGCAGGGATTCGAATTCGTCGTCGGTGATCATGTCCGCGGGCAGCGGCGTGGCCACGATGGCGACCGCCGCGGGCGACGGTGCCGGGGCCTGCGGCGTGGTCGCCACCGGCGCCTGCGCTGCAGCCGGGGCCGGCACCGGCTCCGCTTCCACGAAGCTTTCCGGCGCGGCCACGGCGGTGGCCAGGGCCGGGGAAATCACGGCGCGCGGCTTGGGCTTCCTGGGCCGGGCCGGCTTGGCCGCGCGCGCCGGGGCGTCGGCCGCTGGTGCCGCCACGGCCACGGGCGCGGCGACGGCGCGCGGTGCCTCGACGACCGGCGAGCCGCCCAGCAGCGCATCCATGTATTCGTCGATCACCACGGCGTTCACGCGGTTTCCTCCACGTCGGCCGCGGCGTCGATGGCGGCCTCGCCCGGCGCCGGTTCCAGCACCTGGCCTTCGGCAGCCAGGATCCAGTCCAGCGCGTGGCGGTAGGCGCTCATCGCCCGGCCGGGCAGCACGCCGGGGTGCGCAGCCACCAGCTGGTCGGCATTGCTCAGGCGGGTATCGACCGGGATCGGCTGGTTCCAGACCTTGCCCTGGTACTCCTCCTGCATCTGCTGGAAGGTCTCGTTGCTGGCGCGGGTGCGGCGGTCGAACATGGTCGGCAGCACCGACACCGGCAGCGGACGCTTGCGCGAGCGCTCGACCATCTCGGCGGTGCGGCACATGCCGGCCAGGCCGTACAGCGCCAGCGGCTCGGTCTGGGTGGGCACGATCACGCGGTCGCAGGCGGCAAGCGCATTGATCATCAGCAGGCCCAGGGTGGGCGGGCAGTCCAGCAGGATGGCGTCATGGGTCTGGCCGTGGCGCTGCAGGGCCTGCGACAAAGCCAGGCCCAGGCCCGGCTGGTTGGCGCTGCGGCGCTCCAGAGTGGCCAACGCGGTCTGCGCGCAGACGTAGTCCAGGTTGGGGACTTCGCTGTGGCGGGCCACTTCGGCCAGCTCCAGCGGCGGGGTGGCGAACAGATCGGCCACGCCCTGCGGCTGCGGCTCGGACGGCACGCCGAAGGCGCGCGTGAGCGAGGCATGCGGGTCCAGGTCGATCAGCAGCACCTTCTGTCCGCGCTCGGCCAGCGTCCGGCCCAGCGACAGGGTGGTGGTGGTCTTGCCCACGCCGCCCTTCTGGTTGGCGATTGCCCAGATACGCATCAGTTGACTCCTCGCGAGACGTTGGACACCGCGCCTGCCGCCGCGGTGGCGGTCGGTGCGGGCCCGGTAATGGGGGCCGGCGCGCCATCGGGCGCGGCCAGGATGATCAGGACCACCCGCCGGTTGCGGTTGCGCCCTTCCTCAGTGTTGTTGTCGGCACGGGCGCGGAATTCTCCATAGCCCACCACCGCCAGACGATCCGGGGTGATGCCGTTGCTCATGAACAGATGCACCACGCTGGCCGCGCGGGTGGCCGACAGCTCCCAGTTGGAGGGGAACTGCACGGTGTGGATCGGCTGGTTGTCGGTATAGCCTTCCACCCGCACCGGGTTGGGTGTGTCGGCCAGCACCGTGGCCAGCTTGGACAGCACGTCCTGCGCGCCGCGATCCAGCGTGGCCGAGCCGGCCGGGAACAGGATGTCGCTGTTGATCTCCACTTCCAGCCACAGATCGCCCTGGCGTACGTTGACCAGCTGCCTGGCCACCAGCGAGGACAGCGCATCGGTCAGGCGGCCGGCGATGCCGCCGAGCTGCTGCTGCGCCTGCTGCACCATCTGCGGATCGCTGACCTGCATCGGCGAGCCCATGCGCAGGCGCGAGGCCAGCAGGGTCGGGTCGGTGACCAGGGCCGGGGCCGAGGAGCCGTTGCGGATGCCAGTCTTGATCGGCGTGGGCCGGTCGAAGTTGGAGCCCTGCACCTGCGAGTTGCCGACCTGCACCGGGTTGATGGTGCGCGGGGCGCCGCCGAAGGCCGCCGTCAAGGAATCGGCGACCACGCGGTACTTGCCCTCGTTGACCGAGGAAATGGCATACATGACCACGAAGAAGGCCAGCAGCAGCGTCATCAGGTCGGCATAGGGAATGGCCCAGGCCTCGTGGTTGACGTGATCTTCGTGCTTGCGTCTGCGCGCCATGCCGTAGGCTCCCATCTCAGTGCAGGAAGCCGGCCAGCTTGGCCTCGATGTTGCGCGGGTTCTCGCCCTGAGCGATCGCGATCAGCCCTTCGACGACCATCTCGCGCTCGCCGGTGCGCGAGGCGATGACCGCCTTGAGCTTGGCCGCCATCGGCAGGAAGAACAGGTTGGCCGAGGCGATGCCGTAGATGGTGGCGGTGAATGCCGCGGCGATGCCGTGGCCGAGCTTGGACGGATCGCCCAGGTTCTTCATCACCGCGATCAGGCCGAACACCGCGCCGATGATGCCCAGGGTCGGCGCGTAGATGCCCATGCCCTCGAAGACCTTGGCCGCGGCCAGGTCGTGGTGCTCCTGGCCTTCCAGGTCGATCTCCAGCATGCGCCGGATCGACTCGGGCTCCACGCCGTCCACCAGCATCTGCAGGCCCTTCTTCAGGAACGGGTCGTGCTGTTCGTTGACGTGCACTTCCAGGCCCAGCAGACCCTGGCGTCGGGCGGTGTTGGACCACTCCACGATCCGCGAGGCCACCACCTGGCGGTCGCTCGGCGGCGGCTTGACCACCCAGATCAGGATATTGAGCGCGCGCTTGAACACCGACGGCGGGGTATGCACGAAGATCGCGGCGATGGTGCCGACGATGACGATGACGAAGGCGGCCGAGGACCACAGCGATCCGATGCCCGCGCCCTTGAGAATGCTGCCGCCGACCAGAGCGGCCAGCGCGAGCAGGATTCCGAGGAGGCTGAGGATGTCCATGGGGTCGGTATCGGCCGGGTCACGGCGGACTTGAACGGGGCGGGCCCTGGGGGTGATGCAAGGCTTGGGCCAGAAGGCGAGGAACGAGTGGAGAGGAACGAGGAACGAGTGGGGCGGAGCGAATGGATTGGCTCGCCCGCGATCTCAGGGGTCGCTTTGCGCAGGACGAACGAGGAACGAGGAACGAGGAAACGAGAAACGAGAAACGAGAAACGAGAAACGAGTGGCGCGGACCGCGGCGCTCCCACTCGTTCCTCGTTCCTCTTCACTCGTTCCTGGCCAGACTGTCACGCCAAAACGGAGAGCGACAAAGGAACCAGGAGCCAGTGACGCGACCGAGGGGCGCTCTCACTCGTCCTCGTTCCTCTCCACTCGTTTCTGGCCAGACGGTCACGCCAAAAGGGAGAGCGACGAAGGAACAAGGAGCCAGTGACGCGACCGAGGAGCGCTCTCACTTGTTCCTCGTTCCTCTCCACTCGTTCCTCGCCTTCAGGCCATGCTCTCCCGCAGCCCGTCCACATCCAGGATCATCGCCAGGCGACCGTCGCCGATCAGGGTGGCGCCGGCGTAGCCGGGCAGGCCGCGCAGGGCGCGCGGCAGGGGCTTGATCACCACTTCCTCGCGGCCGCGCACCTGGTCCACGATCAGGCCGAAGCGCGAGTCGCCCATCTGCAGCAGCACGATGGTGAACAGCGTCTCCGGCGGCACCTGCAGGCCCAGCCAGCCGCGCAGGTCCAGCAACGGCAGGGTGTGCGAGCGGCGGTCCAGCACCGGGCGGCCGTCGAACCACTTCAGGGTCTTTTCCGGCGCGTGCATCACTTCCTGCACGCGCGCCAGCGGCAAGGCGTAGACCGCCTCGCCGGCCTGCACCAGCAGGGTCGGCAGGATCGCCAGGGTCAGCGGCACGCGGATCAAAAAGCGGCTGCCGCGTCCGAGTTCGGACTGGATCTGGATCTGGCCGCCCAGCTCACGAATGCGCGATTGCACCACGTCCATGCCCACGCCACGGCCGGAGATGTCGGTGACCTCGGCCTTGGTGGAAAAGCCGGGCAGGAAGATCAGGTTGAGGCATTCGTCCGCGCTCAGGCGGGCGGCGGCCTCGGCATCGATCAGGCCCTTCTCGCGCGCCTTGGCGCGCAGGCGCTCGGGGTCGATGCCGGCGCCGTCGTCCTGCACTTCGATGGCCACATAATCGCCTTCCTGGCGCGCGGCCAGGCGCAGCCGGCCCGAGCGCGGCTTGCCGGAAGCCTCGCGCAGGCCCGGTGCCTCGATGCCGTGGTCGATGCCGTTGCGCACCAGGTGCACCAGCGGATCGGCCAGGGCCTCGACCAGGTTGCGGTCCAGCTCGGTCTCGGCGCCCACCAGCTCCAGTTCGACTTCCTTCTGCAGCGAGCGCGCCACATCGCGCGCCACCTTGGGAAAGCGCGAGAACACCTTGCCCACCGGCTGCATGCGCGTGCGCATGACCGCCGACTGCAGGCGCGCGGTGGCCACGTCCAGCACGCCCACGGCGCGCTCCAGTTCCTCGTCGCGGATGCGGGTGCGCAGGGTCTTCAGGCGGTTACGCGCCAGCACCAGCTCGCCGATCAGGTTGACGATGTCGTCCAGCCGGCGCGTGTCCACGCGCACGGTGGTTTCCACCTCGGCGGCCTTGGCAGCCGGGACCGGGGACCGGGGACCGGGGACCGGGGCAGAAGCGGGAGCCGCTGCCTTTGCCGTTGCTTTCCCGGGTCCCGGCTGCAAGGGCTTGCTGCCGGGCGCAGCGGCGCCGTGCAGGCTGTCCAGCAGGTTCTCGAACTCGTCGTCGCTGATGTCGCCACTGGCCGCAGCCGCCGGCGCTGCCGTTGCCTTCCCGGGTCCCCGGTCCCCGGTCCCCGGTCCCGGCGATTCCAGCGCGAACTGGGCAATCAGCTCCGGCGGCGCATGCGGCGGTTCGGTGCCGTTGGACAGCGCGTCGAGCATGCCCTGCAGCCAGTCCAGCGAGCGCTGGGCCGCGTCGAAGTGGGCCGAGGTCAGTTGGCCCTGACCGGCACGCACGGTGCCCAGGGTCTCCTCGGCGGCATGGCACAGGTTGACCATCGCGGTCACGCCCAAAAAGCCGGCGCCGCCCTTGAGGGTGTGGAAGCCGCGGAACACCGCGTTCAGCTGGTCGCGGTCCTCCGGCGACTGTTCCAGCGCCACCAGCTGCTCGCCCAGGCGGTCCAGGATTTCCTGGGCCTCGACGATGAAGTCCGCTGCAATATCGGAAGAGACCGCGCTCATGTCGGTTTACAGACCCAGGTCGGAAAGCAGGGCGTCGGCGTCGTTCTGCGAGACGCCATGCCGGTCGATACCCGCCAGCGCGGGGCCGGCCAGGTGGTTGTCGGGGGTGACGCCGCGCTGCTGCGGCGGCAGGCCGAGTGCGGCAAAGCCCTCGTGCACGCGGCGCACGATGCCGGCCACGCGGCGCACGGTCTGGCCGGTGATGTCCTGATAGCTCTGCGCCAGCGCCATCTCCTGCAGGTTCAGGCGCAGGGTGGCCAGCAGCTCCAGCTGGTGCGGCGCGTCCAGCCCGGTGCGCAGCTGTTCGCTGATCGCGCGCGACTGCTCGATCAGGTCCAGGGTGCGGTGGGTGGCCTGCTCGGTGGTGGTGACCACATGGTCCAGGCGCGCGCAGGCATCGTCCAGTTCGTTGGCGCCGGGGTGGTCGGCCGGCGGCAGCTCGCCCAGGGCCTGGGCCAGTTCGCGCGCCAGGCGGCTCAGGCCCTTGACCAGCGGCTGGGTGCGCGCGGCCGCCAGGGCGTCCACGTGCGAACGCCAGGTCGTTTCATCGCCCGCTTCCAACGCGACCAGGGCCTGTTGCAGCCGGTCGATCAGCGCGGCGCGCTCGGGAGCGGACAGGGCGCTCATGCGGTGGCCGCCAGCCGTTCGAAGATCTTGCCCAGCTTCTCTTCCAGGGTCTGCGCGGTGAACGGCTTGATGATGTAGCCGTTCACGCCGTTCTGCGCGGCCTCGATGATCTGCTCGCGCTTGGCTTCGGCCGTGACCATCAGCACCGGCAGGGTCTTGAGCTTGTCGTCGGCGCGGATGGCACGCAGCAGGTCGATGCCGGTCATGCCCGGCATGTTCCAGTCGGTCACCACGAAGTCGAACGGCTGCGTGTTCAGCGCCGCCAGCGCGGTGTGGCCATCGTCGGCTTCGGCCGTGTTGGTGAAGCCCAGGTCGTTGAGCAGGTTCTTGACGATGCGGCGCATCGTCGAGAAATCGTCGACGATCAGGATGCGCATGTTCTTGTTCACTTCGGGCTCCAGCAGGTCTTCATCGGGTTCTTGGAACGGATCGCGAAAGGCGGCGGCCGCGGCGGCTTACTCGTCTTCCAGTCCGGCATCGTGGGTGTCGAACATGTTGAGCTTGCCGCGCAGGCGGACCACGGCCTGGCCGTGGATCTGGCAGACGCGCGACTCGCTCACGCCCAGCACCGCGCCGATCTCCTTCAGGTTCAATTCCTGTTCGTAGTACAGCGACAGCACCATCTGCTCGCGCTCGGGCAGCTCACCGATGGCCCCGCCCAGGGCGCGACCGAACTGGCCGCGCTCCAGCATCTGCTGCGGGTTCAGGCCGGCATCGGGCGCCACATCGACATCGCCGTGGTCCTCGATGCGCGACTCCAGGCTCAGCACCTGGCCGCGCGAGGCGTCTTCCATCAGGCGCATGTAGTCGGGCAGCGGCATCTCCAGGCGCGCGGCGACGTCCTGCGAGGACGCGGCACGGCCGGTTTCCTGTTCGATCGCGCGGGTCGCGGCCGCGGCGTCACGGGCGCGGCGGTGCACCGAGCGCGGCACCCAGTCGCCACGACGGATCTCGTCGATCATCGAGCCGCGGATGCGGATCGAGGCGTAGGTCTCGAACGAGGCGCCCTGCTCGGCGTCGTAGCTGCGCGAGGCTTCCAGCAGGCCGATCATGCCGGCCTGGATCAGGTCGTCGACCTCCACGCTGGCCGGCAGCTTGGCCGCCAGGTGGTGGGCGATGCGGCGCACCAGGTCGGCGTGCTTGGTGACGTAGTCGGTGGCGACGGTGCGCTGCACCGCGCGGTATTCGGCAGTGGCCATGTTCATGCCATCGCCCTCTGCTGGATCATGCGGTCGACGAAGAATTCCACGGTGCCGCGCGGTTCCACCGGGGCCTGCCAGCGCGAGGCGCGGCGGGCGATGTCGGTGATGGCGCGCGCCGAGGGACTGGCGGGGTAGGCACGAACGACGGCCTGCTGGCGCTGCACGGCCATGCGCAGCCATTCGCACTGCGGCACCGCGCCCAGGTAGTTCAGCGAGACATCGCCCAGGAAGCGCTCGCACACGCGCGAGATCTTGTCGTAGAGGCGGCGGCCTTCGTTGGCATCGCGCACCATGTTGGCCACGATCTGGATGCGGTCCACGCCGCGCTCGCGCGAGAGGACCTTGATCAGGGCGTAGGCATCGGTGATGGAGGCCGGCTCGTCGCAGACCACCACGATGGTGTCCTGCGAGGCCTGGCAGAAGGTCAGCACGCTGTCGGTGATGCCGGCGGCGGTGTCCACCACCAGGGTGTCCAGGTCGCGCTGCAGGTCGTTGAACACATTGACCAGGCCCACGTGCTCGGCCTGCTGCAGCTCGGCCATGTGGCGGCGGCCGGAGGCGGCCGGCACGATCAGCAGGCCGCCGGGGCCCTCGATCAGCAGCTCTTCCAGCTCGCAGCGGCCGGCCACCAGGTCGGCCAGGGTGTACTTGGGCGCCAGGCCCAGCAGTACGTCCACGTTGGCCAGCCCCAGGTCGGCGTCCAGCAGCAGGGTGCGCTTGCCCAGGTCGGCCAGGGCCACGGACAGGTTGACCGACAGGTTGGTCTTGCCCACGCCCCCCTTGCCGCCGGTGACGGCGATGGAGCGGACGGAATTCATTGGCGGCGGGGGAACGCTGGTCACTGTCGTGTACTCATGCAACGGCATGGTCGTGCTCCGGGATATTGGGCTTATCGGCAGCGCGGCGCAGATCTTCAAGGCGCAGCGCCAAACTGGCGGCATTTGCCCGATGCAGGTCTTGCGGGACCTGTTGTCCATCGGTGACCCAGGTCAGCGGCAAACCGTGGTCGACCACCACCGACAGGGCGCTGCCCAGTCGGCCGGTTTCGTCCAGCTTGGTCAGCACCACCCCCTGCGGCGCTGCGGTCTGGAAACGGCGTACCACTTCGTCCAGGTCGGAGAAGTGCGAGTTCGCAGGAAGGACAAGCAAGGTCCGTACCTGTTTTGCGGCGCGCAGCCAGTTCAGCTGGCTGGCCAGGGCGCGGTCGCGCTGGCCCAGGCCGGCGGTATCCACCAGCACCAGCTTGTAGTCGGACAGGCGCTGCAGCAGGGTGATCAGCGAGGCGTGGCTGTCGGCCTCGTGCACGGCCACGCCGAGCTGGCGGCCGTAGCTGTGCAGCTGCTCGCGGCCGCCGATGCGGGCCACGTCGGTGGTCACCAGGGCGACGTTGCGGGCGCCGTGCTCGGCCGCGTAGCGGGCGGCCAGCTTGGCGATGGTGGTGGTCTTGCCGGCGCCGGTGGGGCCGACCAGGGCGATCACGCCGCCTTCTTCCAGCGGGTCGATCGGGCACACCGGCAGGCGCCGCGAGATCAGGCCCAGCATCATGCCGCGGCCACGGGCCGGGTCGGTGTCGGCCGGGATCTGCAGCACCACGTCGCGGGTGATGCCGGCATCGAATCCGTAGTCTTCCATCAGCTCCATGGCCGTGCCGCGCACCGGCGAGCCGCGCAGGCGCTCATCGGTCAGGCGCGACATCTCGCGTTCGATCATCGAGCGCATCTGCGCCAGCTCATCGCGCATCTGCATCAGCTGGGCGTCGGACTGCGGGACCTCCGGCGTCGGCACCAGGCTCAGGTGGGGAGCGGCTGGCGCCGGCACGGCGGCGGCCTGCGGCAGCGGCGCCTGCGAACCGTCGTGGGGCATCGCCGCCTGCGCCGGCACGGCCGGGGCAGGGGTGGGCTCGGCGGCGGCCATCAGCGCGGCCGGGGTGAAGCTGGCCGCGTCATCGGGCAGCTGGGCGAAGGAGGGGGTGGCCGCGGCCGCGGCCGGCGCGCGCAGGCCGGACATGGCATCGCGCAGGGCATCGCCGGCGTGGCGCGGGCTGACCGCGGCCAGCAGCGCCTTGGCGAAATCGCCGCTGGTGGAGGCCTGCGGGCGCGCCTTGGCGGCGGCAGCGGCGACCAGGGCATCGGCATCGAAGCCGGCCGGCGCCTGCGGGCGCGGCGACTCGGCGCGGGCCTGGGCCAGGGCCTGCTGGCGGGCGGCGTGGGCGGCCTCGCGCTCGGCCATCAGACGCTGCTCCTGGGCCACCTTCTCGGCGGTGGCGGCGGCGAACTCGGCTTCCCGACGCGCGGCCGCTTCCAGCTGCTGCTGGACCATGCCCTCGTCGTAGTTGCTGGCCGCCACGATCTCCACGCCCTCGTCGGTACGGCGGTTGGAGAGGATCACCGCATCGGCGCCGTGTTCTTCACGGACCATGCGCAGCGCGGTGCGCATGTCGGGAGCGGTAAAGCGTTTGATCTTCATGCAGGGCTCCTGCGGCCGGTGCCGCGGGGAAAGTTCGGTCTGGGAAGTCGGGTCGGGGCGGTCGCCTGTCGGCTTTCCGTCCCGCTTCCGTACCTATGCATGTGGCGTGCCGATTTGGGCGCCGGATTTTTGGACAGTGAGAAACGAGGAACGAGAAACGAGGAACGAGTGATGAAAAAGCCAGAAACGAGTGCGGAGGAACGAGAAACGAGTGGAGGAGCAACGGCGGCCGCTCTCACTCGTTCCTCGTTTCTCGTTTCTCGTTCCTCGCTCTTAGCTAATCGTGCCAATGAGCTTCAGCCGCTTGTCCTCCGGCACCTCCGTATAGGACAGCACCGACAGCGAGGGCACGCTGTGGCGGATCAGGCGGGCCAGGGCGGCGCGCACGTTGCCCGGGACCAGCACCACGGCCGGCTCGGCCTTGGCTTCCTGGCGGCCGGCGCAGTCGGCCAGGGATTGCTGCAGGCGCTCGGCCAGGCCCGGCTCCAGTGCGGCGGCGCCGCCCTGGGCCGAGTCGTTGAGCACCCGCTCCAGCTGCGGTGCCAGCGTGTAGACCGGAAGTTCCGCGGCGTTGCCCGCGATTTCCTGGACGATGAACCGGCCCAGGGCATTGCGGACCACCGCGGTCAGGTTGCCCGGGTCCTGGCTGTGCGGGGCGTGCTCGACCATGGCCTCGACGATGCGGCGCAGCTGGCGCACCGGGATGCGCTCGATCAGCAGGTTCTGCAGCACCCGCACCACCACCGACAGCGGCAGCGACTTGGGGGTCAGGTCTTCCACCAGCTTGGGCGCGCTCTTGGCCAGGGTGGCCAGCAGCTGCTGCACTTCCTCGTGGCCCAGCAGCTCCGGGGCGTGGCTGCGCACCAGGTGGGAGAGATGGGTGGCGATCACGGTGGACGGGTCGACCACGGTGTAGCCCATGGACTCGGCCTGGGCGCGCTGGTGCGGCAGGATCCACACCGCATCCAGGCCGAAGGCCGGGTCCTTGCCGGGCACGCCGTCCAGCTGGCCCAGCGCGCCGCCCGGGTCCAGGGCCAGTTCGCGGTCCGGGTAGACCTCGGCGGTGGCCACCGGCACGCCGTGCACCAGCAGGCGGTAGGCCGTGGCCGACAGCTCCAGGTTGTCGCGGATATGCACCGGGGGGATCAGGAAGCCGATGTCCTGGGTCAGCTTGCGGCGTACGCCCTTGATGCGCGCCATCAGCTCGCCGCCCTGGGCCTTGTCCACCAGCGGGATCAGGCGGTAGCCCACTTCCAGGCCCAGCGGATCGACCGGGCGCAGCTCGTCCCAGCCGAGCTCGGCATTGGGATTGGCCGCCGGGGTCGGCGCGGAGGCCGGGTCGGGCGCGGAGGCCGCCGCGTCCTTGCTCGCCTGCTCCTTCTTGTACAGGCGCCAGGCCATGTAGCCCAGGCCCGCGCCCAGCGTCAGAAAAGCGACATTGGGCATGCCCGGCACTAGGCCGACCGTGCCCAGGATGCCGGCGGCGATGGCCACCGAGCGGTACTGGCCGAACACCTGGCCGCCCATGGCCTTGCCCATGTCCTGCTTGCGCGAGGCGCGGGTTACCAGCAGGGCCACGGCCGAGGACACCAGCAGCGCGGGCAGCTGCGCCACCAGGCCGTCGCCGATGGACAGCAGGGTGTAGGTCGCGGCTGCGTCGGCCACCGGCATGCCGTGCTGCAGCACGCCCACGGCCAGGCCGCCGATCAGGTTGATGAACAGGATCAGGATGCCGGCGATGGCATCGCCGCGAATGAACTTGTTGGCACCGTCCATCGCGCCGTAGAAGTCGGCTTCCTCGCGCACTTCCTCGCGGCGGGCCTTGGCTTCCTCGCGGGTCAGCAGGCCGGCGTTGAGATCGGCGTCGATGGCCATCTGCTTGCCGGGCATCGCGTCCAGGATGAAGCGCGCGGTCACCTCCGAGATGCGCCCGGCGCCCTTGGTGATGACCACGAAGTTGATGATGGTCAGGATCGCGAACACCACGATGCCCACCGCGTAGTTGCCGCCGATCACGAACTCGCCGAAGGCGGCGATGACCTTGCCGGCCGCGTCGTGGCCGCCCTGGCCGTGCATCAGGATCACGCGGGTGGAGGCCACGTTCAGCGCCAGGCGCAGCATGGTGGTCATCAGCAGCACGATCGGGAAGATCGAGAACTCCAGCGGCCGCTGCACGTAGACCACGGCCAGCAGCACCATCAGCGAGATGGCGATGTTGAAGGAGAACAGCGCATCCAGCACGAACGGCGGCAGCGGCACCACCACCATGCCCAGCATGCCCATGACCACCAGCGGGGCGCCCAGGCCACTGCGCATCAGGTCGACGAACCGGCCCATGGTGCCGCCGTTGCCGCCCGGGGCCACGGCGCTCACAGGCCGGCCCCGTCAGTCGCGCCGTTGGGGCGGCCGTCGGCGAATTCCTGCACCTCCACTGCCGGCTGGGCGGGGTAACGGCCGCCCGCGGTGCGCCAGTTGCGCAGCTGGTAGACGTAGGACAGCACCTGGGCCACGGCGGCGTAGAGTCTCACGGGAATTTCCTTGCCTAGATCGCTTTCCCTATACAAGGCGCGTGCCAGCGGCGGGGCCGAGAGGATGGCGACCTTGTGCTGCTCGGCCACCTCGCGGATGCGGAAGGCGGTCTCGTCCACGCCCTTGGCCACCACGATGGGCGCGCCGGCCTTGCCGTTCTCGTACTTGAGTGCGACGGCGTAGTGGGTGGGGTTGACCACCACCACGTCGGCAGTGGGCACGGCCTCCATCATCCGGCGCTGGGACATCTGGTGCTGCATCTGGCGGATCTTGCCCTTCACCTCCGGGCTGCCCTCGCTTTCCTTCATCTCGCGCTTGAGCTCCTCGCGGCTCATCATCAGCTTCCGCTTCCAGTTCCACTTCTGGTACGGCGCATCGATGGCCGCCAGCAGCGCCAGCGCGCCGCAGGTGGCGAACAGCATCTTCAGGGCCAGGCCCACGCCCTGGCTCATGGCCATCTCCAGCGGCATGCCCACCAGCGAGCGCAGCAGCTTGGTGCCCGACCACAGGGTCAGGCCGGCGGCGGTGCCGACGAACAGCAGGCGCAGCACCGACTTGACCAGCTCGGCCACGCTCTCGCTGCCCCACATGCGCTTGAGCCCGGCGGCCGGGTTCATGCGGTCGAACTTGGGCGTCAGCGACTTGGTGTTGAACTGCACGCTGCCCATGGCCATCGGCGCGACCACGGCCGTCGCCAGGGCCACCAGCACGATCGGCCACATCGTCAGCAGCAGCTGCAGGATCTGATGGCCGAAGTAGGGCAGCAGCTCCTGCGGGGTCTCCAGCAGGCTGCGGGGCGGGGACAGCGCCTGCTTGAACCAGTCGCGCGCGCTGCGGCCGATGCCGCCGCCGGCGGACATCACCGCGATCACCCCGCCGGTGAACACCGCCGCGGTGGACAGCTCGCGCGATCGCGGCACGTTGCCCTGTTCACGGGCCTCGCGCAGGCGCTTTTCACTAGGCTGTTCTGTACGTTCCTGGTCGTCTTCGGACATCGGACATCACGCACGGCGGGGGATGCCGCCATCGTGCAAGCGCCGTGCCAGCGATCAGGGCGCCGGGCTGCCGTCCATCTGCGGCAGCGGTGCCGGGCGGGCGATGTGGTAGCCCTGGGCCCAGTCCACGCCCAGGCTGTGCAGCAGGCGCAGGATTTCGGCGTCCTCCACGTACTCGGCCACGGTCTGGGCCTGGTAGGCATTGGCGATGGTCACCATGGCGCGGACCAGCTCGCGGTCGCGCACGTTGCTGACGATGTTGCGCACGAAGGCACCGTCGATCTTGACCAGGTCGATCGGAAGCTGCTGCAGGCGGTCGAAACTCTGCATGCCGGTGCCGAAATCGTCCAGCGCGATCAGGCAGCCGCGCTGGTGCAGCGACTGCAGCAGGGGCATGGCGCGGACGATGCCACCCTCGATCGCCCGTTCGGTGATCTCAAAGCACAGCCGCCCCGGCGCCCCGGGGAACAGGTCCAGCTTGTGCAGCAGCCAGTTGCGGAAGTGCTCGGACACCAGGCTGCGGCCGGTCAGGTTGATCGCCAAGCGCTGGTAGCCGCCGTTGTCCGGATGGGCCTGCATCCAGCCCAGCACGCTCTCGATCACCGCCCGGTCCAGCTCGACCACGCCGCGACTGGCTTCCAGCTCTTCCATGTAGTCGGCCGGCATCAGCAGCCCGTCCGGGCCACGCAGGCGGCATAGCACCTCGGCCATCTCGGCCTGGTCCTGGCCGATGCGGCGGATCGGCTGCACGTGCAGTTCCACCGCGTTCTGGCGCAGCAGCGACAGCGCCAGCGAGTGGGTCTGGAAGGCCAGGCGACCGGCATCGCCGCTTTCCAGGGTGTCGGCGAACACCGGCGAGGTCTCGGCGCGCTGGCGGGCCATGCGCTTGGCGCGAAAGGCCGCATGCAGCGCCGCGTCCAGCGCCGCATCGCCCCGGCCGGCTAGGGTGGCCACGCCCAGGTGCGGTTCCATGCGCAGGCGGGTGTCGGCATAGCGGAACTCGAAGCGCTCCAGCCCCTGCAGCACCTCGTTCCAGGACACCGGCTGTCTGGCGCGCGGCACCAGGATGAAGCGCCCTGGCCCCATGATGTAGGCATCCAGCGAGGCCTGCAGCTGCGCATGCAGGGCGGTGGTCAGCGCCTCCTGTGCCGGCAGCCCGAAGGAGGCCATCAGCGTGTCCACATGCTCGATGCTGAGCAGCCCCAGTTCTTCCGGCACCGTTTCGCGCCGGGCCAGGTCGCGGCGCAGCGCGCTGATGTTGGGCACCCCGGTCAGGCCATCGACCAGCGCCGCATCGGCGGCCCGGCGCAGCGCCAGCCGGCCATTGCTGCCGATCAGCAGCACCAGCACGCAGACCTGCTGGATGGCGGCCAGCTCGGTGCCCAGCAGCGCCGTGCGCTGCGCGGCGAACGCGGGATGGGCCAGGTTGGACTGCCCGATGCACACCAGCAGGACCGTGGACACCAGCGCCAGCAGCGGCACGCAGCAGCGCCAGGACAGGCGCAAGGACAGCCACACCATCAGCGTAACCACCAAGTAGCGATGGTCCAGGATGCGGGTGGCCAGGTCCTGGTGCTCCTGCGGGATATGCAGCAGCCACAGGAACAGCAGGGTGAACAGGCCGATGATTGCCCGTTCCACGTTGGGGATCCGCGCGGTGGTGGCCGCAGGCGAGCGCCAGCCGGTGACCAGCAGCACGATGGGCAGCGTCAGCAGCACCACGCCGTAGTAGCGCGACTGGAACAGGTAGGACGCGCGGTCCAGGACCTCCTGCGTGTCCGCGCCGGAGGCGCTCAGGCTCAGCGCGAAGGCCAGCGCCCAACCGGCCGGGTACAGCAGCAGCGCCACCAGCACGAAGGCCGGCAGGTCGCGCTGCCGGAAGTGGCGGTGAGAGCCCGCGCGCGGCCACCCCATCAGCCGAGCGCACAGCACCGTCCCTGCGTACATCACCATGTAGACCGGAAGCATGGTGGTCCCATGCCCCAGCATGGCCTGCATGCTGCCCGCGCTTTCCCACCCGGCACGCAGCACCCAGCCGAGGTAGCACAGCGGAAACAGCGTGCGCAGGTAGACCGGCGTGGGCGCCAGCATCGCCACGGCCAGGATCAGGCCCCATTGCAGGTGCGCCAGCGAGGTGACGGCATGGTGGGCCCGGCCGGGGCTGGCGCCCAGGACATCCACGAAGGGCAAGCCCAGGCAGGCCAGCGCCAGCGGCCATAGCCAGCGCCAACGCACCGCCGCGCCATCACGGGCGGGCAGGGCGTCGGGCGTGCTGAACGGATGGCCGCTGGCGCGTGACATGGATTCCTTGGGCGCCGGGGCCGAGCCGGCAGCAGGGGGCGCCATGTGTATCGGCGCAAGGGTCGCTGGACTTGACCGGATTTCGGATTACGGACTGCTCAGGCGCTCGATGGCCTCAAAGCTCGCCTCGAACTGGCGCAGGACCGGCGCGCTCAGATCGCCCATCAGCACCGCCAGCAGCGCCAGCCCCATCAGCAGCGCCACCGGCAGGCCCAGCTGCACCGGGTTCAGCTGCGGGGCCGCCTTGGCCAGGATGCCGAAGGCCAGGTTGGTGGCCAGCATCGCGATCATGAGCGGCAGCGCCAGCGACAGGCCGCCGCGCAGCACCGCCGGCAGGAAATCCGGGGCCACGGCCAGCATGGCGTTGACATCGGGCAGGGCCACGCCGATCGGCAGGGCCTGGTAGCTGCGCACCAGCAGCGAAATCATCGCCAGGTGGCCATCGCTGGCGAAGAACATCAGGCCGAAGGCCAGGTAGAACCACTGCCCGACCACGCCCGAGCTGACCCCGCGCAGCGGGTCGGCCATCTGCGCGAAGGACAGGCCCATGCCCTGGGAGACCCACTCGCCGGCCAGGGCGCCGGCCTCGAACACCAGCCGCAGCAGGAAGCCCATGGCCACCCCCAGCGCGATCTCGCGCAGGATCGACAGCACCGCCACCGCATCGAAGCCGCCCCAGGCCGGCAGCGGCGGCAGGATCGGCGCCAGCGCCACGGCCAGGGTGCCGGCCAGCAGCACGCGCACCCGCGCCGGCACCGCGCGGGTGCCGATCAAGGGCATGGCCATCAGCATCGCCCCGGTGCGCAGCATGATCCACAGCACCGCGCCGATCATGGCGAAGGCGCGGTTGCCGTCGATCACCATCGCGGTGGCGGCATCCATCAGCGCGACCCTGCGGCGGCGAAGGCGGCGCTCATCCGATCAGATGCGGGATCCGATGGAACAGGTCGATGGTGAACTCGGTCAGGTAACCCAGCAGGAAGCTGCCCAGCGCGAACAGCGCCGCGGTCAGCGTGACCGCCTTGGCGATGAAGCCGATGGTCGGCTCATTGAGCTGGGTGGCCGCCTGCACCACGCCGACCACCACGCCGACCACCAGCACGCTCAGCAACAGCGGGCCGGCGATCCACATCGCAGCGATCAGACCGCCGCGCAGTTCGGTGAGGGCGAGTTCGGGAGTCATGGGTCTAGGAACGAGTGGAGAGGAACGAGGAACGAGTGATTGAAGGCGAGGAACGAGCGATTGGGGGAGGAACGAGTGGAGAGGAACGAGGAACGAGAGAGAGCAGACGCTTGCGCTTTGTCACTCGTTCCTCGTTCCTCGTTTCTCGTTCCTAGATGCTGTTAAAGCTCGCCGCCAGCGTGCCCACCGTCAGCACCCAGCCATCGACCAGCACGAACAGCAGGATCTTGAACGGGGCCGAGATCAGCATCGGCGAGAGCATCATCATGCCCATGGACATCAGCACGCTGGCCACGACCAGGTCGATGATCACGAACGGGATGTAGATCAGAAAGCCGATCTCGAAGGCGGTCTTCAGCTCGCTGGTCACGAAGGAGGCGGCCAGGGTCGGGAAGGGGATCTCCGCCGGCGAGTTGTAGGCGCCGTGGCCGGACAGGCCGGCGAAGGTCATCAGGTCGGTGTCGCGGATCTGCGCCAGCATGAAGGCGCGCAGCGGCGACATGCCCAGGTCCCAGGCGGTGCGGAAATCGATCTGGCCATTGAGATAGGGGCCAAAGCCGCTGTCCCAGGCCTTCTGCCACACCGGCATCATGATCATCGCGGTCAGGAACAGCGCCAGGCCGATCATCACCTGGTTGGAGGGCGACTGCCCCGTGCCCAGCGCCTGGCGCAGCAGCGCCAGCACGATGGTGATGCGGGTGAAGGCGGTCATCACCAGCAGCAGCGAGGGCAGCAGGGTGATGCCGGTCATCAGCAGCAGGGTCTGCAGCGGCACGCTGACCGGGTCGTTGCCGATGCGTCCCACCGACACGTTGGGCAGTGCCGGCAGGGCCGAGCCCTGGGTCGCCGGCTCGGCGATCGGCGCCGGGTTCTGCGCCGCGGGCGCGGCCTGCGCCAGCGCCGTCAACGGCAGCACCAACACGGCCAGCAGGGCCAGCAGCAGCGGCCAGGGCAGCAGCCGGGTGCGGGGAGCGCTCATTTCCTGGAATCCTTGCGCATGCGCTGCGCCAGCAGCTGGGCGAAATCGGGGAGCTTCTTCAGGTCGGCCAGCTGCGGCGAGGGCGGCACTTGCAAGGGCTCGGGCAGGGTCTGCAGCAGGGTCACCGAGCCGGCGCTCACCCCGAGCAGCAGCTGCTGCTGGCCGACCTGGACCACCACCGCGCGCTCGCGCGTACCCAGCGGCAGGGTGGCGATCAGCTTGAGCTGTTCGTTCTGGCGGAAGGCGCTGCCCGGCATGCGCTTGAGCAACCAGGCCAGGCCCAGGATCAGCCCCAGCACCAGCAGCAGCGCCATCACCCCGCCTAGCAGACCGCTGGCGGAGGAGGCGGCCGGCGCGCTGCGGGCGACGGCGCCGGCCGTCGCAAGCAGCATCAGCGCAGTCTCCGCACGCGTTCGGCCGGGCTGACCACGTCGGTCAGGCGTACGCCGAAGCGGTCGTTGATGACCACCACCTCGCCATGGGCGACCAGGGTGCCGTTGACGAACACGTCCAGCGGCTCGCCAGCGCCGCGCTCCAGCTCGATCACCGAGCCCTGGTTGAGCTGCAGCAGGTTGCGGATGGGCATGCGGGTGCGGCCGACTTCCAGGGTCAGCGCCACCGGCACGTCCAGGATCATGTCCAGGTTGAGGTCGTTGCCGGCCTGCGGGCCATCGGCGTGCAGGTCGTCGAAGGTCGCCGCGTCGGCGTTGGGGAAACTGGTGTTCATGCGGTGGGATCCTTGGGCTGCGCTTTGGCGACGATGGTGCCGGGCGGATGGGTGGCGGTGATCTTGACGGCGTTGTAGCCGTTGGAAATGCCGAACTCGCCGGTGAACAGTGGGATGTCCTCCACGCAGATCGGCACGTCCTTGGGCAGTTCGATGGGCAGCACGTCGCCCACCTTCAGATGGGTCAGCTGGCGCAGGTTGATGGTCTTGCGCGCCAGGACGGTGGACACGGTGACCTCGGACAGCTGCAGCTGCTCGCGCAGGGTGCTGTTCCAGCTTTCGTCGCGGTCCACGCGGTCGCTCTGGATGCCGGCATCGAGTAGCTCGCGGATCGGCTCCAGCATCGAATAGGGCAGGGTCACGTGGACCTCGCCGCCACCGCCGTCGAGCTCGACGTGGAAGCGGCACACCACCACATACTCGCGCGGGGTGACGATGTTGGCGAAGTGCGGGTTGACCTCGGAATTGATGTACTCGAAATCCACCTCCAGCACCGGCGCCCAGGCTTCCTTCAGGTCGTTGAAGGTCTGCTTGAGCATCAGCTGGATGACGCGCATCTCGGTCGGGGTGAACTCGCGGCCTTCGATCTTGGCCGGGTAGCGCCCGTCGCCGCCGAAGAAGTTGTCCACCACCGTGTAGACCAGCTTGGGCTCGAACACGATCAGCCCGGTGCCGCGCAGCGGCTTGAGCTTGATCAGGTTGAGGTTGGTCGGCACGTACAGCGAGTGCATGTAGTCGCCGAACTTGAGCAGGTCGATGCCGCGCACGGACAGGTCCGCCGAGCGGCGCAGCAGGTTGAACAGGCCGATGCGCCACAGGCGCACGAAGCGCTCGTTGACCATCTCCAGGGTCGGCATGCGCCCACGGATAATCCGGTCCTGGCTGGCGAAATCGTAGGACTGGGCCACGCTCGGATCGACCGGGGCGGCGGTTTCCACCGCGCCGGAATCGACGCCGTGCAAGAGCGCGTCGATTTCGTCCTGTGAGAGCAGGTCGCTCATCGGATCGGCCTTCTTACTGGGTCACGAAGCTGGTGAAGAGCAGGCCTTCGGCGCACTTCTCGCCGGTCTCGGCGGTCATGAGCTTCTGCACCTCGGCCAGGGCCGCGGCCTGCAGCTTCTTGCGGCCGGGCACGTCGACGATGTCGGTGCCGCTCTGCTGGGCGAACAGCATCAGCAGGTCGGCGCGGATGGCCGGCGCATTGGCCTTGAGGTGTTCCAGCTGTACCGCGTCGCGGGTCATCAGCTGGACTTCGACCTGCAGGTACTGCGGGCCGCCATTGGCGCCGGACAGGTTGACCACGAAGGCCGGCTCCAGCGGCAGGTACAGCGCCGGCGCCGGCACGGCCGGCTTCTTCGGCTCGGCGGCGGCGTGCTCGGCCTCGGTGGCCTTCTTGGAGCTGAGATACCAGCCCGCGCCGGCGCCACCGGCGGCCAGGACCGCCACGATGGCGATGATCAGCGGCAGCTTGCCGCCTTTCTTCTCGCCCTTGTCGGCGGCGGCGGCCTTGGCTGGGGCTTTCTTGTCGGACACTGGGGGATCTCCGTAAGGGGTGCTCGTGGAGATAAGCAAGTCGCGTGCCGGAATGGCGTCGGGATTCTGGCGGCCTGGGGCGAGGAGTGAGTGTAGAGGAACGAGGAACGAGAAAGAGGAACGAGTTTGGAGGAACGAGGACTTAGAAAGAGGAACGAGTGTGGAGGAACGAGGAACGAGTGAGCGCGCAACGCGCGCTCTTCCGCCGGCGGGTCAATGCCTGCCGCAGCGGGCCCCCGCCCGTTCTCTCGTTCCTCGTTCTCTGGACTCGTTCCTCGCCCTCAAGCGTAAGCGTCCAGCAACCCACGCCCCTACAGAGCGCCCACCGAGACGATCATCGCGCCATCCTCGGACAGGTCCACGGCGTGGAAGAACGAGGAACGAGTGAGCGCGCAACGCGCGCCAGCGGGTCGATGCCCAGCCACAGCGGGCACCCGCCGTCTTCCCGTTCCTCGTTTCCCTAAACTCGTTCCTCGCTATCAGGCGTAAGCATCCAACAACCCACGCCCCCGCAGGCTCCGCACCGACACGGTCGTCATCGCGCCGTCCTCGGGCAGGTCCACGCTGCCGCCCGGTGCGGCCATGCGTGCGGTGCCATCGCTGTCCTGGCGCGGCTGCTGGCGGTGGCCGACGTCGGCGTGGGCCAGCTGGAAGCCGTGCTGGCCCAGCAGCTCACGCAGGCGCGGCAGGCTCTGCTCCAGGGCCTGGCGGACCTCGCCCTGGGCGGCGCTGAAGTCGGCCGAGACGCGGTCCCCGTCCAGCTTCAGGCGGATGTCCACCGTGCCCATGTCGTCCGGCGACACGCGCAGGTGGGCGTGGCCGACCTTCTGGTCGGCCATCCACTTCAGGTGGGTGCCAATCTCATCGGCGAACGCCTCGCCCTGCAGGTTCGGCACCACGCTGGGCGGGGCGACCACGGCCACGTCGCGGGCCGCGGCCAGGGGCGCCGGCTGGGTGAGCGAGATCGCCGCGCGCACCTCGCCGATGCGGGTGTCCGCACCGGCGTCGGCGACCTCGGCGGCGGCCTTGGCATCGGGCGAGAGCGCGGCCACCATCGCGGCCATGTCCGCCGGCAAGGCTTCGGGCTTGGCGGCCACGGGCAGGGCGTTCAGGGCGAACGCGCCGGCCGGCGTCGCGCCCGCGGCGGCATTGGCCGGCTGGCCAGCAGGGGACTGGGTCGCTGCGGCATCGGTCGGCAGCGCCAGGGCGGCCTGCGGATCGCCGGCCACCGTGGCGGGGTCGCCGCTGGCGGCCTGCGGGGCGCTGGCCTGCGCCATCAGCGCGGCCAGGGTCGTCGGCAGGGCCGAAGGCGTGCCCTGGCTGGCAGTGAGTGCATCGCCCTGCGGCAGAGCGCCTTCGGTCGGAACGCCTGGCGCGGTCGTCGGGGGCAGGGCCGGCATCAGCAGGGCGGCCAGGCCCGGCGGCGGCCAGGCGCCGTCCTGGGCGGGGCTGTCCTGCTCGTCCTTGCGCTCGCGATCGGCAGGCTTGTCGGCACTGGCGGTCTGGCTGGCCTGCTCGGCCTCGGCCGCGGCGCGATTGCCCTCGGTGGCCTTGGGTGCGCGCGCCTCGGGCTGCTGATCGGGCTGGCGCCCCTTGCGCTCGCCGACCCGCTCGCGCGGCGGCTGCTGGGCGGACTTCTGCGTCTGCGCGGTCCGCTGCTGCTGGCTGGAGGCGTTGTCCATCCACTTGGAGAACATGCGGTCCCCCGAGCCTGCGTCCGGCGCGGCGTTGTTGGCTTCGCTGGTGCTGCCCAGGGCGGCGTTGAAGCCGGTGGCGAGCGAGTTCAGGATGTTCATGCGTTTTCCCCTTCTTCCGCGGCGCGCTTGCGGGCGATGCGCGCGCCAAGATCGTCCATCTCACGCTGGCCGCGGCGGTCCTCCACTACGCGCTCCTGCGCGCGGTAGCTGGCGGCCAGCTGTTCCAGCACCTGCTTGTCGCGGCTGGCCAGCAGCAGGCGGCCGCGCTCCAGCTCAAGGTTGGCGCGGCTGGCGTCGACATTGCGCGCCTGCTGCGTCACCGCCGTTTCCAGCCGTTCCAGGAACGCACGGCGATTGGCCAGCTGCGCGGTGCTGACCGCGGCCATCTGCGTCTGCGCGTACTCGTCGGCGTACCGGCGCAGCTCATCCAGCCGCGACTCGTGCATGGACAGCGTCTTCTGCCGCTCGGCCAGCTCGCGGGCCACGTTGTCCTCGTGCTCCTGCGCGCGGCGCAGCAGGGGATCGATCCGGCGCGACTGCATCATTCAACGGTGTCCTTGGCGGTGGGGTGCAGCAACTCGTCCAGGGCGGACTTGCTGTGGTGCAGGTCGGCGGCCTGGGCGATGTCCTGGCCGAGGAAGGAGACGATCTCCGGCCAGCGCGCCATCGCCTCGTCGACCATCGGGTTGCCGCCGCGCTGGTAGGCGCCGATGGCGATCAGGTCGCGGTGGCTGTTGTAGGCCGACACCAGCTGCTTGAGGCGGCGGATGCGGTCGCGCCAGGGCGCATCGGCGATGTCCTGCACCACGCGGCTGACCGAGGATTCGATGTCGATGGCCGGGTACAGGCCGCTGTCGGCCACCCGGCGCGAGAGCAGGATGTGGCCGTCCAGGATCGCGCGGGCCGCATCGGCGATGGGGTCCTGCGGGTCGTCGCCTTCGGTCAGCACGGTGTAGAAGGCGGTGATCGAGCCACGCCCGGCCGCGCCGTTGCCGGCGCGTTCCACCAGCGCCGGCAGCTTGGCGAACACGCTGGGCGGATAGCCGCGGGTGGTCGGCGGCTCGCCCACGGACAGGCCGATCTCGCGCTGGGCCTGGGCGAAGCGGGTCAGCGAATCCATCAGCAGCAGCACGTTCAGGCCCTGGTCGCGGAACCACTCGGCGATGGCGGTGGCGCGGTAGGCGCCATGCAGGCGCGCCAGCGGCGGGCGGTCGGCCGGGGCCGCCACCACCACCGCGCGGCGCAGGCCTTCCTCGCCCAGGGTGCTCTCGACGAAATCGCGCACTTCGCGGCCGCGTTCGCCGATCAGCCCCACGACGATGACGTCGGCCGAGGTGAAGCGGGTCATCATGCCCAGCAGGGTGGACTTGCCCACGCCGGAGCCGGCGAACAGGCCCACGCGCTGGCCGCGGCCGATCGGCAGCATGGCGTTGATCGCGCGCACGCCCACGTCCAGCGACTGGGTGATGGGCTCGCGCGCCAGCGGGTTGATCGACACGCCGGCCATGCTGACGCTGCCTTCGCCGCGGATCGGGCCCTTGCCGTCCAGCGGCACGCCATCGCTGTCGATGACCCGGCCCAGCAGGCCTTCGCCGACCTGCACGCCGCCGCGGCGGCGCACCGGCACCACGCGCGCGTTGGGCAGCAGGCCGTGCAGTTCGGCGCTGGGCATCAGGTAGGTGCGCTCGCCAGCGAAGCCGACGATTTCCGCATCGATCCAGCCTCCGTCCACTTCCACCTTGCAGGTGGCGCCCATCGGCGCCTCGCAGCCTGTGGCTTCCAGGGTCAGGCCGACGGCGCGGCGCAGGATGCCTTCGTGGATGACGCCGCGGCCGGTGGCCGGGTCCGGCGCCAGCTTGGACAGGCGCGAGGCCAGGCGCAGGTTGCGCGCATCCAGCCAGTCGCCGGCCACCGCGGCACGGCCAAGGTTGGCGCTCATGCGGCACCCCCGGTCTTGCTGATCACCGCTTCCAGGGCGCCACGCAGGCGCGCCTCCAGGGTGCCGTCGATGCGCACGGTCTCGGCGTGCACGCGCAGGTCGCCACGGGCCAGGGCCAGGTCCGGGACCAGGCGGGTGCCCGGCTGGGCCTGCATGACCGGGGCCAGCGCGGCGATGTCGTCCGGGTGCAGGCGCACCTCGACCTCGCGCGTGGTCACCCCGACCGCCTGCACCGCCTCGTCCACCAGCTCGGCCAGCAGCGCCGGCTCGGCCTGGTAGGCGCGGCCGACCAGGCTGCCGGCGATGCGCACGGACAGCTCGCCCAGGGCGGCCAGCACTTCGCTTTCCAGGCGCGCCAGCGGACGGCTGAAGTTGTCCAGGATGCCTTCGATCTGCGCGGTCAGGCGCCGGATCTCGGCCTGGCCCTGGGCCTGGCCCTGGGCGTGCCCGGCCTCGAAACCTTCGCGGCGCGCCTCGTCCTGGATCGCCTGGATCTCCTCCAGGGTCGGCGGGCGCAGCATCGGGATGTCCGGCTCGACATGCACCTCGACCGGGGCTTCCACCACCGGTGCCAGGGACGGGGCGCTCCAGCGCAGGACTTCGTTCATACCAGCGCCTCGGCGCCGCCGCTGGCGAGCACGATGGTGCCCTCATCGGACATGCGGCGCACGATGGTGAGGATTTCCTTCTGCGCCCCTTCCACGTCGGACAGGCGCACCGGACCGCGGGCCTCCATGTCCTCCAGCAGGATCTCGGCCGCGCGCTGGGACATGTTGCGGGTGATCTTCTCCTTGACCTTGGCATCGGCACCGCGCAGGGCGATGCCCAGGCGCTCGCCGGTGACCTCGCGCAGCACCAGCTGGATGTCCTTGTCGGCCAGCTCGATGATGTCGTCGAACACGAACATCAGGTCGGCGATGCGGTTGCCCAGCTCCTGGTCCACCTGCGAGACCGCGCCCAGGATGACCTGGTCCTGGCCGGAGTCCATGAAGTTGAGGATGTTGGCCGCCACCTTGACGCCGCCGATGTTGGAGGACTTGACGTTCTGGTTGCCGGCGAACTGGCGCTCCATGATCTCGTTGAGCTCGTTCAGCGCGTTGGGCGGAATGCCGTCCAGGGTGGCGATGCGCAGCAGCACGTCGGCGCGCACGCGCTCGGGCAGCTGCTTGAGCGTGGCCGCGGCCTGATCCGCGTCCAGGTGCGCCATGACGATGGCGATGATCTGCGGGTGCTCGTTGCGCACCAGGTCGGCGATGGCGCGCGGGTCCATCCACTTCAGGGTGTCCAGGCCGGTGGTGTTGCGGCCCAGCAGGATGCGGTCGATCAGGCTGTTGGCCTTCTCCGCGCCCAGGGCCTGCACCAGCATGTTGCGGATGTACTCGTCCGCGCCCACGCCCAGCGAGGTCTGGCCGTCCAGCGCGCTGGTGAATTCGTCCATCACCCGGGTGACCTGGTCGCGCGAGACGTTGGTCAGGGTGGCCATGGCCAGGCCGAGCTTCTGCACTTCCTTGGCGCCCATGTGCTTGAGCACCTCGGCGGCATCGGCCTCGCCCAGGGAGAGGAGCAGGACGGCGGCGCGCTGGACGCCGCTCAGGGAGTTGGGATCAGCTTTCATCGTCCAGCCATCCTTTCACGACCTGTGCCACTTGCCGGGAATCGCTGCGCACCGCGTCGCGGGCCAGGCGCAGCTTGTCCTCGTAGGCACTGGAGGGCAGGGCGATGGCCTGCGGCGAGGACAGGCGAGCGGTATCTTCGCCCAGCGCCGGCATGTCGTCGTCGACCAGGGTCACATCCGCAAGCTCGGGCGTCTGCGCGTCCTGTTTCTTGACCGACGAGCCAAAAATCTGACGCATGGCCGGGCGGGCGACGCCGAACAGCACTGCCAGCACCACGATGGCGCCCAGCACCAGGCGCAGGGCATCGCGCACGCGCGGGTCTTCCCACCAAGCCGGCTTCTCAGCCGGCGGCATGTCCTCGCGCACGAACTGGGCGTTCATCACCGACACCATGTCCCCGCGCTTGTCGTCGTAGCCGACGGCCTGCTTGATCAGGTCTTCCACGCGCTGCAGTTCGGTGGCGTTGAGCGGCTGCAGGGTGGTCTTGCCATCCTTGCCCGGGCGCGGCACGTGGTCCACCAGCACCGCCACGGACACGCGGCGGATGCGGCCCGGCGGCTGGCTGGTGTGCTGCAGGGTGCGGTCCAGCTCGTAGTTGCGGTTGGCGCTGTTGGAGGTCTCGCCGGCAGCCGGGGCGCCGTTGCGGTTGGCATCGGCCGGGTTCTGGCCGTTGGAGGCGGCGATGGCGCCCGGGGTTGGCGGGGTGTTGGCGGTGGCGCCCGGCGGCACCGGACCCTGGCCGGCCGCGGCGGTGGTGTTGGACGAGGAGGTGACCTGCTCGCTGCGCAGCTTGGGCGGCTCGCCGTTGAACAGCTCGCGGGCCTCCTCGCTGGTGGAGAAGTCCATGTCCACGTTGACCTTGGCGTTGACGCGGTTGGCGCCGGTCAGCGGCTGCAGCAGCTGCTGGATGCGGTCGCTGAACTCGGTTTCCTGGCGGCGCACCTGCTCGAACTGGGTCGCGCTCAGCTCGGCCTGCGGGTCCTTGTCCGACTCGCTCAGCAGGTGGCCGTTCTGGTCGACCACGGTCACCCGCTCCGGGGACAGGTCGGGGATGCTGGAGGCGACCATGTGCACGATCGCGTTGACCTGGTCGCGCTCCAGGCCGCCACCGGAGCGCAGCTCCAGCATGACCGAGGCGCTGGCCGCCTCGCGCTGGCGGGTGAAGGCGCTGGGCTTGGGGATGGCCAGGTGCACGCGAGCGTCGCGGACCTGGCGCATGGTGGTGATGGTGCGCACCAGCTCGGTCTCCAGGGCGTGCTGGTAGCGGGCGGTCTCCATGAACTGGCTGACGCCGAAGCCCGGGTCGCGCTCCATCAGCTCGAAGCCCAGGCGGCCGCTGTCGGCAGCGCCGGCGCCGGCCAGCTTCAGGCGGGCGTCGTGGACATTGGCGCCCGGCACGGAAATGGCGCCGGTGGCCGCGTCCACCTCGAAGGGGATGCCGGCGGTGCGCAGCAGCTCGGTGGCCTCGGCCGTGGCCTTGTCGTCGGCACCGGTGTACAGCTGCACCATGTCCGGCTTCTGCGACCAGAAGAACACCATCAGGCCAATGGCCACCGCACCGGCCAGCAGCAGCATCATGCCCAGGCGGCGGCCCAGCTGCAGCTGGTTCATGCGATCGATCGCCTCGGCCGTCTTGCCGACGGCTTTCTCGCGGATCATGGCGGTATCGGACAGGGAAATTGCCATCTTCGGTCAGCCTTCCATCACAGCGGCATGTTGAGGACTTCCTGGTACGCCTGTACCAGTCGGTTACGGACTTCGACGGTGGCGCGGAACGCCACCTGGGCCTGCTGGGAGGCCACCATCACCTTGGCCAGATCCGCGTTGGGATCGCCCAGTTCGAATGCTTTCTGCAGCTGGCCCGAGCGTTCCTGGGCGCTGCTCACCCCGTTGATGGCGCGCGAGAGGGTCTCGCTGAAGCTGGGCGCGCCGGTCGGGGCGACCTGGCCCAGCTGACCGAACTGACCGAACTGTCCGACGCCGCCGACCGCGTCGCTGCGCGGGCTGTCCGCGCGCACGGCCGCCGCGCTCTGGCCCAGCTGCGACTGGTAGGAGCGGATCTGCGACAACACGGAGGAGATGGAATCGGTCATGGCCTGTGGCTTCGCCCGAGGGACTGCCAGAGCTCATGCAAGTGGTGTGCCGGAATGGCCGGCGGGTTGCCGGCAGCGCCTTGCGCACCAGGCGCTGCAAGCGCTGGGCCGGGCCCAGCCAGGCCCCTGTGGGAGCGGCTCCGGGTGGCCTAGGGCCATCAGCCGCGAAGGGGCGTTACCGGCAAAGCCACTTCGCGACTGATGGCCCTAGCCACCCGCAGCCGCGCAGCGCCGGGGCAGGTCGACACCGCCGCGCCAGCGGCGCCGGATCCCTCAGTCCGGCAGCCAGGCCGCCCGCCACTGAGCCAATGCCGCGCCTTCCAGCAGCCAGCGCTCGTGCACCGTCGTGCGCAGTGCCGCGCCGGCGGCATGCATGGCCTGCCGATCCGCCAGATGGTCCCTGATGGCCCCGATCCAGTCGCGGAACCTGTTCTTGACCAGGGTGACGGGCAGGCCGGTGCCCTGGTAGCACCGCACGTCGCTGGCGATCACCGGGTAGCCGCAGGCGCCGTACTCGAGCAGGCGCAGATTGCTCTTGCAGTCGTTGAACAGGTTCTGTTCGACCGGCGCGATGGCCAGGTCCAGGTCCAGCGAGGCCAGCTTGGCCGGATAGTCATCGATCGGCACCCCTGGATGGAGCTCGCGGATATGTCCGCGCATGGAAGCCGGGCACATGCCCAGGAACACCCAGTCCACCTCGCCCGCCAGTTCCTTGACGACGTCGGCGACCAGTTCCAGGTCGCCGGTATGGCTGGCGGCGCCGGCCCAGCCGATGCGCGGGCGCCGCGGGCCAGCGGCCGGCAGGGCGCGCGCGGCCAGGTCCTTCCACCAATGCGTCGGCAGCCGGTTCTCGATGACGCGGATGTCGCGGTGCAGGCCAGCGAAGGCCTCGGCCAGGGCGGGCGTGGAGACGACGAACCGGTCCACGTAGCCCAGGCCCCGCCGGATGGTGCGCAGGATGTCCTTGGGCATCTGCTCGCGGTGGATGCTCTTCAGCGGCAGATTGGGCAGGTAGTCGTCCAGCTCATAGACCTTGAACGCCCGCGAGAAGGCCTGCATGCGGCGCATGCTTTCCAGTCGCTGCTCGCCCACCTGTCGCTGCAGCACGATCACGTCCGGGTCGAAGCGCTCCACCTCGCAGGCGGATAGATGCGGCGCGAAGGTGGTCCCGTCCAGCAGCAGCGCCTGGCGCATGGCCGCCAGCGGCTGGATCACCCGGTAGTGGCCGCAACCGGACTGGTCGGCCGGTTGCGCCAGGACCACCGGCAACGGCCGCCAGCACTTGAGTGGCTGCCAGGCCAGGGCGGGCTCGGCCAGCTTGAAGGCGCCCTGTGCGTGCAGGGAAAACCCCACGTGGTAGGCCGGGTCGCCCGCCAACAGGGGCAGCCAGCGGCGGTACATCGCGTCTTCTTCTTCCGCCGTGGCCGCGGCCTTGCCAGGCGCGTCCACCAGGACCCGCGCCCGCGGGGTCAACACGTTCAGATATCCGGCCTGGCGCAGCTTCAGGCACAGGTCGACATCCATCCAGCGGGCGATCGCGGGATCTTCGTCGAACCCGCCTGCCTCCAGGAACAAGGCCCGACGGATGAGCAGGCATTCGTGACTCAGCGCCGAGTAGTCCTGATCCGCGGCCAGGCGCTGCAGATATCCCTCGTCGTTCAGGCCGCTGCCTTCGAATGCGCGTCCTGCCGGTCCGCCGAGTCCGAGCAGCATCCCGGCCTGGCGGACACGGCCGTCGCCGCCGAGCAGCTTCGCACCCACCGTGGCGACTTCAGGGCGCTGGCCATGATTGAGCAACTGCTGCATCCAGGCCTTGTCGACGATCCCGGCGCCTGCGGACAGCCAGAGCAGGAATTCACCCCGTGCCTGTTGCGCCCCCTGGTTGCGGGCCGCCGCCTCGGCGATATCGCGCGGCAGCCGGAGCACACGGATCTGTTGGGACTGCATCTGCTCGATGCCGTCCAGCCAGTGCCCCAGCCCCGGCTCGCCGCTGCCACGATCCAGCAGCAGGACCTCGTAGTTGACGAAGCTGGTGTTGGCCAGCAGCGTCTCCAGGCAGCGCTGCACCGCCGCCAGGCGTCCATCGACCAGGATCAGCACGCTGACCGAGGTCGTCCAGGCGTGCCCGTAGGAGATTTCGTGCACTCCCGCAGCCACCCCGTCGACGACCTGCGCCTGGTCGTAGCCGCGGGTGAGCAGGTGTCGGCGCAGGGCCTTGTGCACATCCGCCGACGGCAGCAGGCGCGCATCGGCCGCCACGATCGGCTCGCCGACATGGTGGATGCCGGCCATTCCCTCTTGTTCGACCAGTCGCAGTTGCTGGTCCAGCTCGAAGGCGCCGCCGGCTTCCCGGGAAAAGCCGCCGCGCGCGAGCAGGTCCGCGCGACGGAACAACCAATGCCGGGAGTACAGCGAGGATGCGGACAGCAGCAGGTCCAGGTTGAAGTCCGGGCGCAGCGACAGGACGACGGCGCCGCGCTCGAAGCGGGTGACTTCATCGGCGAACACCGCCTTGCAGCTGGCCGGCAGCCCGATGAGCTGCAGGGCCAGCACCAGCAGCCCGGCGCTGGTGAATTCGCTGCCGCCGTCCACCAGCATGACCCAGTCGGCGCCCGCGTCCTGGATGCAGCGGTTGATCGCGTCGATGCGCGCGGCGGGCGGGGCATCGGCCGCCGGCACCAGCGGGATCAGCTCCAGGTGCAGCGGCAGCTGCAGTGCCTTCAGCTGGGCCAACGTGTTCTCGACCAGGGCGCCGTCGCTATCGCGTGCAATGCAGACGATGGCGATGCGTGGCCCCCCGGCGTGCGCCAGCAGGTGCTGGCGCATCAGTTCCGCTTGCGCCGCGTCCGGTCGCCTGGCCGCCAGCCACAGGTCCGGCGGCACGCCGCCGAGGCCGGCCGCACTGGCCAGGGCCGCAATGAGATTCAGCGGGCGGAAGACGCGGGCCTCGCGCTCGGCCATCGGTGCGACATCGACCAGCTGATTGTCGCCCTCGTGCCGAACCCAGCCGAGGTCGCCGATGGCCTGTCGGAAATCCGCATGGCCCTGGTCGCCGATGCCGGGCTGGTCGCGGCCGGCCTGGCTGAATTGATCGTTGGACACTCGGAACCGGGTCAAGGGCGCGGCGAGCATCGCAAGATTTCCGCGTCGCAGCAGCTTGGCGTAAAGCGCCAGGTCGCCGACCCAGTGGATGACGCGGCCGTTGAGCATCATCAGTTCGTCGGCGATCGGCAGCAGGTCCTCACGCCGGCACAGCACGCAGCTCGGCTCGCCGATGAAGTTGATGGTGTGCTCGGCCAGGAACGACACCAGCTGTGGCCCATCGATCAACATATCCCCGGCGAACGGCAGCGCGGTGGCCAGGATGTCCGGCAGCGGGTGGCCGTCCTCATCGATCCGCACGCGCCGGGAGGAGGCCATCGCCGCGGTGGGCTCGTCCTCCATCGCCGCCACCAGTCTCAGAACGCAATCCGGTTCCAGGACATCGTCGTCGTGAAGGAACTTGATGTACTTGCCCTGTGCCAGGCCGATGGCCTTGGCCGTGCTGCGGTGCTCGCCCAGCCGATCGGGATTGCGGTGATAGCGGATCGGCATCACGCTGCCGGTGCGCCTGCTTTCGATGATGGCCTGGATCCGTCCATCATCGCTGTCGTCGCAGATCAGGAGCTCAAGCGATGGATACGTTTGCGCCAGCACGCTGTCCAGCGCCTCACCGAAGTAGCGCGCCTTGTAGACCGGCATGACGATGGTCACCAGGGCCGCGCTCATTTGACGCCCCCGGTGAGTCGGTCGAAGTACTGCAGATACTCCCTGCGTGTCAGCCCCGGGTAGCGCCGTCGCAGCGACTGGAATTGATCGACCAGGCGCTGTGCCGCGCGCCCGCCATGCTCACGTCGAACCACCACCTCGCGGTCCAGATGTTCCACCAGCTCGGTGTAGGCCTCATGCAGCTCGGCCGCAACAGAGCGGTCCGTGATTTTTTCCAGCTGAGGAAACTCGAAACAGGGTGCATCATCCGGCGCGGTGGCCGGAGTGAGTCCGGCCATGTCCAGGAAGTCGACGAATGTCTCGTAGAGCGCCGAATAGGCATTGTTCATCTCGGACAGGTCCAGCTCCTCGTAAACCCTGCCGATGTCGCTTCGGCTGTGAAGGGACGGGTCGTACGGGATGCGCAGGTACTCGCAGGTTTCCCTGGCTCTGGCATCGGGGTTGGTCACCAGCGCCGGGACGCCGCAGTTGATCGAGAAGATGCCGGAGTGGAGGCGGGTCCCGATCGTCAGGCAGTGGTCGCTGCTTTTGAAGAATGCTTCCCAGCGGTTGTAGTCGGAGAAGAACTCCAGGCGTCCGGCCATGGCCCTGGCCAGGAGCTGGAAGGAGGTCGGGATCTCATCGAGATTGAACGGCTGCGCAGTCACGTTCGAGGTTGGCGGCAACGCCTTGCCGAGGTAGAGCAGATCGATGAAATACAGCTCGTCCTGGAGCAGGTGCGAGGTGCGTGGCAATCCCGCATTGAAGAACGTGGCGGTGGTGATGACCTTGTCCGGGTCCCAGCACTTCTTATGGACCGACCGGGAGGGGCCGTTCTCGAAATAGCTTGGACAGCCGATCACCTTGACGTTCTTGATACCCAGGCGGTTGAGGATTTCAGCGGAGAACTCGCCGCGCACGCCGACGAACCTGGACTTTTCCGAGATCAGGGACAGATAGCGCTTCTGTGCGGGGCTCAGGCGTTCGGCCAGACCGAGGTCGTAGCCGTTGAACGCGTTCGCGCAGAGGCTCATCGGGACGATCGGGATCTCGATTTTCTCCAGGAACCCGGACACCCGATCGGTGGGAAGCGCACGGAAGTCCTCGCGGATGTCGTCCTTCATCATGAAGACGAAGTGCGAGTACGTCGCGTTGATTTCCTCGGCTAGCGCATCGGTGAGCTCATGTTCGAGCGCGTTGGCGATGTGTCCGACCTTTAGCGGCCGTCCGAACATCGCTTTCAGGAAGGCGTAGGAAATGTAGCCGTTTCCGATGTTCTGTCCCCGGATGCCGCCCTGGGAGGGGCCCATGCTTTTCAGGAACTCCTGCACTCCCGGGGACTCGGGAAGGGCCGAATTGAAAAGGAACATCCTGCTTGCGTCGGTCATCGCTCGATCATTCTCCTGATTCATCGCTCGCCTTGCTCATCGCGCCCAAGGCGGCGGCTCGGTTCCGGCGACAGGTGACGCGTACAGGACCAGGTCGTAGTAATAGGCAGGAGAATGCTGCCGCAGCCGGAAGTGGTAGCCCTCCACCACCTTGTCCAGTTGCGCCATCACATCCAGCAGATCGTGCGCATAGTGGTAAACGCAGATGGCCATGCGCGGGCGCTGGGCGTGGATGAGCCTAGATGCGCCCTCCAGCGCCTTGGCCTCGAACCCCTCGATGTCCAGCTTGAGCAGCGTCAGCTTGTCCAGCTCGTCGTCCAGGCGCGTGGTGGGCACCGAGATGCCGCCATCGGGCGATACATGACTGGAGACCGTGCCGGTTTCCTTGAAGCGCAGTGTCGCATGCTCGTTGGAGAGGGCCTTGTTGATGGCCTTGAAGTTGCGCAGCGGCAGCGCAGCTGCGCCGGCGATGTCCTGCAGCTTCTGGAAATTGATGCCATCGGGCTCGAAGGCGGTGATGCTTTCGTAGTGGTGACCGGAGGCGTCCAGGAACTTGCGAACGATGGGTCCCTGGAAGGCGCCGCCATCGCAAAAGTGCTCGCGCTGGCCGAGCTGGAAGGTGCTGCTGTCGGCGAAGGCGGAGAAATACTCGTTGGCAGGCGTGGCCCAGGCCGACAGCAGGTGGCTGGGGTCGTAGGTCAGGCGGAACAACAGGTTGCTGTAGAGCGTGAACACGCTGTAGTCGTCTTCCAGCCGATCAGCGAGTCGCAGGAACTCGTCCAGGCGCAGGAGCGTGCGTTGACGATACGTGCGTGCCGGCTCATAGACCGAAGCCAGTCCGCAATGGGCGGTCGCCAGAGCCGCGTCGATTCTATGGACGCCCGCCTGTTCGCAGAGTTTGCGCGAGATGCCCGCCTCGGCCGGGCTGTACGAGAAATCCACCGCCAGTGCCCCCGGGTAGCGGCTGGCCTGTTCGATGAACTGACGCGTGCTCCAGCGCGGTGCTCCATGGATGGCGCTGCCGCTGTACCCATCGTCGATAGCGGCGACCACATTCCCGGCATGGTTGACCAGGCTTGGTCCATGCATGGGCCCCACGCCTGAGCGGGGATGGAGCAGGAACACGGGATGTTGCTCGAGCCCCGGGACCAGCGGATCCTCGGCAGGCGCAATGCTCAGTTGCTCCACGCCCGCGGCGGCGCACAGGCCGTCGGCAAAGGCCCGGCCGCGTGGACTACAGGAAAAATCGATCCCGACCGCATCGGGGTAATGCGCGGCCCTGGCCATGAACTCCTGGCTGCTCCAGCGCGGGGCGCCGTGGATGCTTTCCAGATGGGTATTCTGGTCGTCGACCGCCGCCACGACCCGGCGCAGGCTGGCGGCGACACCGGGGCCATGGGCCATGCCGATGTAGGACTGGGGAGCGATCAGAAACGCAGGGCGATCGACGACCGCGGCCACGCGTGCCAATGCATCGTCCGCCGCGGGGCGGTCCTGCTCGGCGATGCGCAGGACGCGTTGCCTGAGCTGTTCGATTCTCGATCGCATGAATCACTGTCCGTAGGTATGAATGGGTTGGTCGTAACGGGTGTCGTAGTACGTTCTGGCGGGCACGTCTGCGGCGTAGACGCGTGGCCACCCCAGCTCGCAGCTACGGCCCACCTTGACGCCGTCACGCACGATGGCGCCCGTGCGCACAATGCCGTTGCCGCCGATTTCAACCGCCGTGCCGACCTGCACGCCGTTTTCGAGCCAGCACGAAGACTTGATGCGGCAGTTCGGACCCAGGTGCGCGCCGGCGTGGACGACGGTGTTGTAGTCGATCCTGCAAGCGTGGCCCACGATGGCATTGGCCCCGACGAACGCGTTCAGGCCGATGACCGTGTCTGCCCCGATGGCGGCGCTGGGATGGATGAAGGGCTCCAGCTTGAATCCGCGCTCGACTGCCGCCTGCATGAGCTCCATGCGCTTGAGATTGCCGAAGCGTTCGTCGAAGGCGGCGAACATGGCGCCTTCGGCGGGGTCCAGCCCCGCCAGCACGCTCAAATCGAATGCGTGGTCCGGACCCTGTGGCACTTCGATCCTGACCACCTTCTCGTCCGGCCGCGCCTGTTTCCAGGAGTGGAAGGCCAGATCCAGGTAAGGGCTTCCGCCAATGACCCACCTAGACTTCATGCTCGGTCTCCATCAACGCGACGTACCAGCGTTCGACCAGGCGGTTCATGGATTCGTAGGCGCCCTGGGTGGGCAGCGGCGCGTCCGCGTGCAGGCCGGCCTGCACCATTTCCATGACCGCCACGTCCTCACCTACCACCGTCTTGCTGCCGTGCATCTGCGCCAGCAGGACCTGACTGGAAAATCCATAGGCCTGCTTCTTGCGCGCGCTGACCCAGTAGATCTCCAGGTCGGTCCTATCCGGCGCGACCGGAACGTGGTGCTCCAGGGTGAAGGAGTAGCCGCCGTTGGCGCTGGCGATATGCAGATTGGGGAAGGCCAGCCAGTTGTAGTAAGCATCCTGCGTACCCCAGCGCTCGACCTTGTCCTGCCAGCCGAAGCGCTTGGGATCCGGAATCGGGGCCTCGGCACCGCCGAAGCTGAAGCGACGCATCTCGCTCCGAAAAGCGTGAGGCGATGCGTCCGGCAGCGCGTCCATCGACTCGTCCGCCTGCGCCTGGTCGACCTGCGGAATGAAGTCCACGCTCTTGGCCAGGGTCTTGGGATGGACGAAGCGCGGGTGGTTGGCGTCGCGCAGGTTCTCGTAGGCGAGCTTCCAGTTGTATCGGCCGTGCCAAGTGGTCGTCATGACTTCGGTGTCGTAGGCCTGTGAACTGCTCTCCAGCAGCGTCATGAACGCTGCGGGAAACTGCTCTTCGATCGGCAACGGATCCGGATCGAGGTTGATGAACAGCACGTTGCCGATGGCGCGCAAGGAAAATTCGCGCAGCACCAGGTTTCCGCGTTCGCAACCCTGCAGGCGATACAGCGCGTCGCAATCGGGAATGTTCTTGACCCGCCCATCTTCGTCGTAGCTCCAGGCGTGGTAGCCGCATACCAAGGGACGACGGCCGACGGGAGCTGTCTGGATCAACGCGCTGCGGTGTAGGCAGACATTCTCAAAGGCACGAATGCGGCCATGGAAATTCTGGATGACCACGGGAACGCCGGCGATCCTGCGCGTGATGAAGCTGTTGTGCTCGGGCAACAGGACCTTGAGCCCGGCGAACAGCCAGAGCTTGCGGAACAGCTTGCGCTGCTCGCGGTCGAAGATGTCCTGGGACAGGTAGTACTTCGGGTGCATCCGGGAGCGCATGGACGGATCAGCCTTCCTGCAGGTTCTTGTGGAACACGACCCTGGCCGGATTGCCGAACACGGTGGCACCAGCAGGAACGTCCTTCAGGACCACGGCGCCGGCACCAACGATGGCGTGCTCACCCACGCGCACGCCCGGCAGAAGCGTGGCACGCGGGTGCACGACCGCGAAATCGCCGATCTGCACCGCGCCACCCATGAATACTTGAGCTCCCACATGCGCGAAATTGCCGATGCGGACATCGTGCCCGATCACTGTCCAGGTGAGCAGGTTGGCGAAGTCGCCGATCGACACGTCCGGGCCAACGTGGACGCGATTGCCGAGAAAGCAGCCCCGACCCAGGCGCACGCGGCGACTGAGGTGGGCCTCGGTGCAGATCGGTATGAACTTGGCGCCTTTGGCTAGCAAAGGTTGCACGTGCTTGTAGCGTTGCTGCGGATCGCCCTGGGCGCAGACGAAGGCCTCATTGCCCTGCGGCACATAGGTCATGGGATTGCCCACGATGGGCACACCGGCGTCGAACCCGTCCAGGATGTGGGTGCGACTGTCCAGGAATCCGGCGACTTCCCATTCCTTGCCGTGCGCGACATCACCGCGCATCTGTTCAAGCACCTCGCGCCCCCAGCCGCCGGCGCCGACGATAAGTACCGGATAGGTCACAGGACCGCCCCGCCATCCATGACCAGGCTGGTGCCGGTCATCCAGCGGCTGGCATCGGACAGCAGATAGACTGCCGCGTTGGCCACGTCATCGGGCGTGCCCAATCCCAGCGGATGCCGCTTCCTTTGCGCTTCCAGATGGGCTGCATCCCAGATCGGGGTAGCCACGGCCGAAGGGGAAATCCCGTTGACCCGGATCTTGCGCTTCGCCTGTTCCATGGACAGGCAGCGGATGATGCCGAGCAGGGCGGCCTTCATCGCCGAGTAGGGCCCCACGCCAGGCGTACCGATGTGCGCGGCAGTGGACAGCATGAAGACGATGGAACCCTGTGAGGCGATGGCGTTGGCCTGCAGCAGCCGCTGGGTCAGCATGACCGGCGCCAGGAAATTGACCGAGTACACGTCGGCCATGAGCTTCTCGGTCAACTGTCGGATCGGGCTCAACCGTTGCCGGCCGGCGCAATGTACCAGGCCGTCCACGCTGGTGACCGACTTTGCCAGCTGCTCGCGGCCCTCGGCCTGGGTCAGGTCTGCCTGCACCTGCAGGTGTCCCTGGCCCTGAAGCAGGTCGTAGGTCTCCTGCAGGCGCTGCGCATCGCGTCCGGTCACCACCAGACGCGCGCCGCGTCGGGCGCATGCGATGGCGATCTGCCTGCCGATCCCGGACGAGGCACCGGTCACCAGGATGGTCTTGCCGGCCAGGGAGAAGGCCTGCTGCGCCGGATTGCTCATGCGTAGATGTCCATGGGTGCGGAGAACCCCCCATCGAGGATGGCGTAGTTGCGGGTGACCCAGCGGCTGGCATCGGACAGGTAGAACACCGCTGCATAGGCCACGTCTTCCGGCTCGCCCATGCCCAGCGGCGTCAGTTCGAACAGGTGATCCATGTTGCCGCCGCTGCCTTGCAGGCCATCCAGTAGCGGGGTGCGGACATAGCCCGGCGCCAGGCAGTTGGCGCGGATGCCTTGCTTGGCCACCTCCATGCCCAGTGAGCGCACCATGCCCAGCAGTGCGCTCTTGCTGGCGGCGTAGGCGCCGCTGGCCAGGGGCCCGATGTGCGAGGCGATGGAGGCGACGAACAGCAGCGAGCCGCCCTGCGCGACCTGCTTTTTCGCCAGCAGGGCCCTGGTCAGCAGCATCGGGGCGTAGGTGTTCGCCGCGAAGGTTTCGTCCAGGTGCGCGCGGCCGATCATGCGGAAAGGCGCCAGCTTGGACATGCCGGCCGCATGCGCCAGGCCGTCGATGACGCCGCAGGCACCGACCAGGCGATCGATGCCTTCCTGCGTGGCCAGGTCCGCCGCGAGCTGCGCGTGGCCCTGGCCCTCCAATTCCTCGTAGGTCGCCTGCAGGCGCGTCGCATCGCGTCCGGTCATGATGATTCGCGCGCCCATCTGCGAGCAGCTGATGGCGATCTGCCGACCGATGCCCGAGGAGGCCCCGGTGACCAGAATGCGCTTGCCTTCCAGCGAAAAGGGATCCCGTTCGGCGTTCATGCTTCGAGCAGTGCGGGGAAGACGGCGTTTTCGATGTCCACAATGGCCGTGCCCCAGGACAGGCCGATGCCGAAACCGGACAGCAGCAAGCGGTGCCCGCCCTGCGCCAGGGTCTCGTGCAGGCGCGCGGTCATGGTGACCGGCAACGACGCGCCGCTGGTGTTACCGAAGTCGTGCAGGGTGGTGGGCACCTTCTCCGCAGGAAGTCCCAGCTTCTTGCGGATGGTTTCGTTGATCATCTTGTTCGCCTGGTGGAACACGAAGAAATCGACGCTTTCTTTGGCAATGCCCGAATATTCCAGCAGTCTTTCCACGGCGGGCGGCACGCGCTGGGTCGAGAAGCTCAGGACCGCGGGACCGTCAAGGATCAGTTCCCCGGGCCAGTGCAGGACGCCGTTCTCGTCGCGGGTCGGGGTGATGTGCTGCTGGCCGTAGGGTTCGCGATGTCCGCCCACGGGCAACATGATGGCCCGATAGCCGCTGCCGTCGCTGTTCAGATCGAAATGCATGGGCGGGGCATGCTCGTCGAACTCCAGCGCCGTGGCCGTGCCCGCATCCGAGAACAACGGATCCAGCAGCGTGGCGGAACGATCGCCAACCAGCACCAGGGCCTTCTTGATGGTGCCCGCAGCGATCATGCTGCCGACCAGATGCAGGCCGAAGGGATAGCTGGAGCAGCCCAGGTTCACGTCGAAGGCGATCGCGGTCTGCGGAAGCTTGAGCCGCTCCTGCATGATGATCGCCGTGGCCGGGATGGGGTAGTCAGGAGACTGCGTGAGCACGATCAGCGCATCGATGTCCTGCTTGTCCCATTGCAGCTCCTCCAGCAGCTTCTCGGCGGCGACCAGCGCCAGGTCGGAGAACGTTTGCCAGCTCGGACAGATGCGGCGGAACTCGATGCCGATGTTGCGCACCAGGCGCTCGCGCTCCGAGCGCATCTTGGGCGGGCAGTCGATCAGGTTGGAGATGATCCGCCTGGGCACACAGCTCGTCATGCCGGCAAAGCGGACGTGGTGCAGGGTGGAGAGTCCCATCGACGTCAGTCCAGCAGCTTGTGGAGGTCGTTGATGGTGGCGCAGTGCTTCAGGTCCTCGCCGGTGATGGTCTTGCCGTACTCCACGTCGAACATGACGATGACCCCCAGCGCGGCCAGCGAGTCCCATTCGGGAAGATCCCGCAGGACGGTATCCATGGTGACTTCCACCGGAGTCTGGAAATCGGTGGCGGACAGGAAGTTCTCGATGAAGGCTTCTTGGCTCATGTGGTTCTGTTCCGGAACGATAGTGTGGAGAGGGCAGTCAGGCGCGGACCGAGGCGATCAGCTGGACGATGGCGTCCATCTGGTCCTGGTCCAGCCCCGGGAAAATCGGCAGGCAGATGATCTTCTGCGCGATCTCGCAGGCGACCGGCAGGTTGCTCGGCGCCGCGGACGGCAGGCCTCGGTACATCGGCAGGTCGCTGATCAGCGGATAGAAGTAACGGCGCGCGTGGACATCGTGCTCGCGCAGGCGCTGGTACAGCGCATCGCGCGTCAGCGGGTAATCGGCGTCGACCAGGATCGGAAAATAGGCGTTGTTGGACACGCGCTGCGGTCCCGGCGGCACGCAGCGCACACCGGCGACGCCGGCCAGCCGCTGGCGATAATCTTGGGCGATGCGCGCGCGCTCGGCCAGCGCCTGCTCGATATGGTTGAGCTGCAGCAAGCCGAAGGCCGCGTTGACCTCGCTCATCTTGGCGTTGATGCCGGGGGCGATCACCGTGGTTTCGTCGACGATGCCGAAGTTCTTCAGATAGCCGATCCGCTGATAGGTGGCTTCGTCGGGACAGATGATGGCGCCGCCTTCGAACGTGTTGAACACCTTGGTGGCGTGGAAACTCAGCACGCTCAGATCGCCGTGGCGCAGGATCGAACCGCCCTGGTCCTGGACGCCGAAGGCGTGGGCGGCATCGTAGATCACGCGCAGGTTGTAGATGTCGGCGATGCGCTGGATCTCGGCGGTGTTGCAGGCATTGCCGTAACAGTGCACCGGCATGATGGCCGTGGTCTGCGGGGTAATGGCCGCCTCGATCCGGGAGGGGTCGATGTTCAGCGTCGCCGGGTCGATGTCCACGAACACCGGCCGAATACCGTTCCAGAGCAGGGAGTGCGCCGTCGCCACGAACGAGTACGGCGTGGTGATGACCTCGCCGGTGATGCGCAGGCATTGCAGCGCATTGAGCAGGCCCAACGTGCCGTTGGACACCAGGGCCAGATGTTCCACGCCCAGGTGCTGGCGCAAGCCGGCTTCCAGGCGCTGATGCATCAGGCCACCGTTGGTGACCATGCCGCTGGCCCAGACCTCCTGGAGATACGGGGTGAACTCCTCCAGCGGAGGGAGCAGCGGTCGCGTCACCGGCGTCGGCATCGGGTCCCCAGAAGTCGTCAGGCATGGCGCGTGCGGTGGCACGTCCACGGATTGTGAGGCAAGTCGCGTGCCAGGGGGGTGCCTATGACCCTGGCGACCTGCGGCGCTGGCTGTGCTGCCGGCCTTGGTGCTGCAAGAGCGCCACCGCGCGGGCCGTCTCTGGAATCAAGCGGCGATATCGCCCGAGTCGCGGTCGATGCCGTACTTGCGCAGCTTCTCCACCAGGGTGGTGCGGCGCAGGCCGAGCAGCGAGGCGGCGTGGGCGACCACCCCGCCACTGCGTTCCAGGGCTTCCTTGATCAGCGTCAGCTCGATCTGGGCCATGTGGTCGCGCAGGTCCAGGCCGTCCTCGGGCAGCTCGGTGGCGGCCACCGCCTCGGCACTGGCTGGCGGTGTCTCGCGCGGGGCCTCGGGCTCCGGTCGGGCGGAGGCGGCCACCTCCGCAGCGGCCGAGCGCGCCGGTTCGGCCGGGGCGGGCTCGATCACGATGTTGCCGCGATAGCGGGCCGGCAGATCAGCCGCACGCACCAGCCCGCCCGGATGCAGCACGGCCAGGCGCTCGACCAGGTTGGTCAGCTCACGGACGTTGCCCGGCCAGGCATAGGTGGACAGCGCCTGCAGGGCGTCTTCGGCGAAGCGGACCTCGCCGCGGCCGGTCCGGCCCAGCTGGGTGGCAATCGTGCGCACCAGCTCGGGCAGGTCCTCGCGGCGCTCGCGCAGGGCGGGCATCTCGATCGGGAACACATTGAGCCGGTAGAACAGGTCCTCGCGGAAGTGGCCCTCGCCGATCCGCGCCTCCAGGTTGCGGTGGGTCGCGGCGATCACCCGCACGTTGCAGCGGATGGTCTGGTTGCCGCCCACGCGCTCGAAGCTGCGTTCCTGCAGCACGCGCAGCAGCTTGACCTGCATCGGCAGGGACATGTCGCCGATCTCGTCCAGCAGCAGGGTGCCGCCCTCGGCCATCTCAAAGCGCCCCTTGCGCGCCGACAGTGCGCCGGTGAAGCTGCCCTTTTCGTGGCCGAACAGCTCGCTCTCCAGCAGCTCGGGCGGGATCGCGCCGCAGTTGATGGCCACGAACGGGCCGTCGCGGCGGGTGGACTGGTTGTGGATGGCGCGCGAGACCACTTCCTTGCCGGTGCCCGACTCGCCCAGCACCAGCACCGTGGTATCGAACGGGGCGACCTGGTCGATCAACCGCCGCAGCTCCTGCACCGCCGCGCTGCTGCCGGTGGGGCCGGTGTCCTGGCCCACGACGGTGGCCTTGTGCTCGGCATCCAGGCGCTTGAGGCTGGCCCGGCGCAGGAAGGCCTCCATCTGGCTGTGCTTGATCGGCGATTCCAGGGCCGAGATGTTGGCCACGTGCAGCCCGTACTGCTGGGCAAAGCCGGTGGCGTCGCCCTCGAGCAGGGCGATCGGCGGCGGCAGCGAGGCCCCGCCCAGCCATTCGAAGAACTGCTGGGTGGCGGCCGCATCCTCGACACGACCGATCACCACCGCCAGCCAGTCGCCAGGGCGATGCCGGGTGGTGGAGACCTCGTCGGCCGCCGCCGCCCACGACGGGCTGGCGTCCATGAACTCGAGCAGCCCGTTGACGCGCTCGGCGCGCACGGTATCGCTGTCGATCACCAGGATGCGCGATTCACTCATGAGGCCTCTCCTTGCGTGGCGCCCTCCGTCCGCAGACCCCCATGCTGCAGGCCTTCGAGGATCGGCAGGACTTCCTGGATATAGGACAACTTGCTGACGAAATTGTCCGCGCCGGCGCGCAGGGCGTGCTCGCGGTGCTCGGCGTCGTCGAAATGGCTGGCGATGACGATGTACGGCGGCTCGTCCTGGGCCTTGATCAGGCGGGTGGCCTGCAGGCCGCCCATTTCGGGCATGGCCAGGTCCATCAGGACCACTTCCGGGCGCAGCTCTTCGGAGCGGGCGATGGCCTCCAGGCCGTTGCCCGCGGTCCCGACCACGTGGATCCAGTCCAGCTTGCGGAAATGACGGAGGACGGCGTTGATGAAGCCGTCGTGGTCATCCACCAGCAAAACGGAGAGCTTGCTCATTACCTTGTGTCCTTAACCTGCACGGGCGAGTTGGGCGGCGTGGTCGCGACGACGGACCGGGGCCGGGGCAATATCCAGCTGCTCACGATACTTGGCAACGGTGCGCCGCGCGATGTGTACGCCCTGTCGCGCCAGCAGCGCGGCGATGGCCTCGTCGGCCAGCGGCTTGCCCAGGGGCTCGGACTCGATCAGGCGGCGCACCATGGCCTTGACCGCCGCGCCGGACACGTTGGCCCCTTCCAGGCGCACGGCGAAGAAGCGCTTGAGCTCGAAGGTGCCGCGCGGGGTCTGCAGGTACTTGCCGTTGGTGATGCGGGAAATGGTGGATTCGTGCATGCCGATGGTGTCGGCCACTTCCTTCAGGGTCAGCGGGGCCATGGCCTCGTCGCCCCGCTCCAGGAACGCGGCCTGGCGCTCGATGATCACCCGCGCGGTGCGGATCAGGGTGTCGTAGCGCATGGACAGGCCGCGGGTGAGCCAGCGGGCCTCGGCCAGCATCTCGCGCAGCTTGGCGCTGCCGGCATCGTCGCCGGCGCTGGACAGGGCGCGCTCGTAGGCACTGTTGATGCCGATGCGCGGGGCGGTGGCCGGGTTCAGGGCCACGCGCCACTGGCCGTCGGCGAACCAGGTGATCACGTCGGGCAGCACGTAGGGCGCCGGCTCCGGCGCGTCGGCTTCGCCCGGGCGCGGCTGCAGCGACAGGATCACCCGCACCGCCTGGCGGATGTCGTCCACCTCCGCCTCCAGCTTGCGGGCGATGGCCGGGTAATCGTGCCGGGAGACCTCGTCCAGGCAGGTGTCGAGGATGCGCTGGGCCAGCAGGCGGCCGGGCACGCGGCCGGGCAGGGCGGCCAGCTGCGCGCTCAGGCACTCGTGCAGGCTGGCCGCGGCCATGCCGACCGGGTCGCCATGCAGGATCTGCTGGCGGATGCGCTCGGCACGCGTGGCCGGCACGTCCAGGTGGGCGCAGGCGCGCAGGGTCAGCGCCTCCAGCGCGTCGTCCAGGTAGCCGGCATCGTCGCAGTGCTCCAGCCAGAACGTGGCGATCTCCAGGTCCTTGCCCTGCAGCTCCAGCTCGATGCGCTGCAGTACCCGCAGCTGCGGGTCGGAGGAGGCGCCGGCGACGATGCGCGACGAGGCGTCGTCATCGCCTTCGTGCCATGGCGCGGCAGGCACGTCCCACATCGAGCCTTCCGGCAATTCGTCGAAGGCGGCCACTTCCAGCGGCGCCACTTCCGGGGCGGCGACATCGACCAGGTCGGTCTCGCCGGCATCCTGGTCGTGCTCGGCCAAGGCTTCTTCGGCCAGCTCCAGCATGGGGTTGAGTTCCAACGCCGCGCGCAGCTCCTGTTCCAGCTGCAGCGAATCCAGCTGCAGCAGGCGGATGGACTGGAGCAGCTGCGGGGTCAGGCGGAGCTGCTGGCCGAGCTGGAGCGAGTTGGAAGCCTTCATCTGGTATCCCTCTTGCATGTGGGCCGGTGTGCGCATCCTGCGCGTGACGCGACGGTTCCAACATCGGGACGTACCGAAGCGCTGTGGTGGAATTCCGGACCATATGTAAGGAATTTCCCGACACGGCAACGGATTTCCGTCACGAAGCCGACGAAGGGCGCCCGCGCCTGCGACCGACATCCCACTTCTGCCGGCCGTGCGCCGGCCGCCGCAGCGGCTGGTTAGCCCAGCTCCTGCGCGTGGCGCACCGCGAGCAGGATCAGTTCGCTGGCACGCCGGCAGCCCAGGGCTTCCATCATGCGCGCCCGGTGCGTCTCCACCGTCTTCACGCTGATGCCCAGGTCGGCGGCGATTTCCTTGTTGCTGAGTCCCCGGCCGATCTGGCGCAGGATCTCGCGCTGGCGCGGCGGCAGGCCGGCGATGCCGGTCGGCTTGTCGCGCCCGATCAGCGGATGGATCATCCGCGAGGACAGCTTGGGGCTCAGGAACACCTGGCCGGCGGCCGCGGTGCGCAGGGCCAGTTCCAGTTCCATCGGCGCGGCATCCTTGAGCACGAAGCCGGCCGCGCCGCGGTCCAGGGCATCGCGCACGTGCTGAGTGTCATCGTGCATGGACATCATCACCACCCGCGTGTCCGGGGCGATTTGCAGGATGCCGGTCAGGGCCTCCAGGCCGCTGCGGCCGGGCAGGGACAGATCCAGCAGCACCAGCTCGGGGCGATGCAGCGTGGTCAGGTCGATGGCCTGATCGGCGGTGCTGGCTTCGGCGACCACATCGACATCGGCAAACCCCTGCAGCAGGCGGCTCAGGCCAGCCCGCACCAGGGTGTGGTCGTCGACGATCAGGGTGCGCACGTCGCTGGGGTTTCCGCGAAACGGTGGCGGAACCTTAACGGACCGGGGGTGAATTGGGAAACGTGGGGCTCTGGAGCCGGGACCGGGGACCGGGGACCGGGGACCCGGGAAAGCCAAAGCACGAAGCGCAGCCAGAGGAGATCCAGCGCAGAGCTAGCGCAGAGCCAACTCAGTGGCAGGGCGGTGCCGGCCTCGGCTTTCGATCTTGCTCCGGCCTTTCCCGGGTCCCCGGTCCCCGGTCCCGGGTCCCGGCCTTTTCAGCGTCTACGCGATTCGGCGATCTGCCGCCGGTGCAGGCGGAACAGGTGGCGGTCCAGGGCTTCTTCCAGGCCGGCCGTCAGCGAGGGGAAGGCCAGCCACAGCGCGTGCTGCCGCGGTGCCAGTTCTGCCTCGCCCAGCACGGTGGCCGGCAACTCCAGGCGGTCGGGCAACCAGTCCGAGACCTGCAGGGCGGCCATGCCGGCCGTGCCTGGTGCAATGCCGGAAGCGGCAGGCAACTCCAGGCGCAGGCCACGCGCGGACCAGCGCAGCGCGCGGGGCGGCGGCATCCGCATCGACTGACGGGCCAGGCGGCCCAGCAGCGCCAGGATCAGGTCGAGCTTGGCGTCCACCCGCTGCATGGCGGCGGAGGATTCCTTCTTGTCGTCCAACGCGTCCTCGCCGCGCAGGTCCTCGACCTGGGCCAGGGACAGCAGCAGCGACTCGGCCTGCGCCGCGGCGGCGGGCTCGGTGCCGGGCTCGAAGGCGACGGGCAGGACCAGATCGCAGCTGAGCGTCTGGTCGAACAGCTGGGTGTCGAAGGTGGCGGCGTCGGCCGCCTGGCTCACGCCGTGGTCCCGTAGGCGCGCGCGGCGGCGGTGGACTGGCGCAGCTGGCGCAGGCGCGCGGCGGCCTCGTCGCGGCACTGACGCATGCGCTCAAGGATGGTGTTCTGCTGGGTCAGCAGGCCGCGCAGGGGATCCAGCGCGGTGCCGCCCTTGTCCTGCGAGTCCATGAAGGTGCGCAGGTCGCGGTCGTAGTCGGACATCAGCTGCAGGGCGTCCTCATGGCGCCCTTCCTCCACTGCGCCGCTGAGGGCATCGAGTTCGCTGTACAGCATCTGCAGTGAAGGGCCGATCATTGCACCGCTCCGGCGTTGCGCTGGTCCTGCGGGATGGCGTTCCACGCCGAATCGATCTCGCCCAGCAGCTGCAGGGCCTCGCCCAGCTTGCCGGCGTCGTTGTGCAGGTTGGCCTCGGTCAGCAGCCGCACCAGGTAGTCGTAGAGTGCCGAGAGGTTGGCGGCGATCTCGCCGCCGGCCTCATGGTCCAGCGAACCGTTGAGGTGCCCAATGATCGAGCAGGCCTCGCCGATCGCCTTGCCCTTGAGCGCCATGTTGTTGTTGGCCAGGCTGGCCTCGGCACGGCGAATGCGCTCGCTGGCGCCGGCGAGCAACAGGGCGATCAGCTTGTGCGGATCGGCATCGAGCACGCTGCTGTTGACACTGGTGCGGCGGTACTCATCGGCGTAGCTGCGGCTGTTTGCGAACATGGGAAGTCTCCGGGATGTGCCGCCGGAGCCCTCGGGCCGCGACACGGTCAAGCGATGGATTGTGCTGTTGTATCGGCCTGCGACCCGGCCCCTTTAGGACGAACTGGTCGAGAACTGTTGGGTCAGGTACGAACTTGTGGTCTGCATCTGCGTTGCGAGCTGCTCCATCGCGGTGAACTGCGCGGTGTAGCGCGCCTTGACCTTCTCCATGCGCGCATCCAGGTCCGACAGCTGGTCGTTCAGGCTGTCGAGCTGGGAGTTGAGGGACTTGGTGCGCGAGGTCAGGCTGCCGTTGCCGCTGTCGAGCACGCCCTTGAGCATGCTGGTCAGGCCGGTGCCGATCGTGCCGCTCTTGCCGAAGAGCCCGGCCATCTTTTCCGGGGTGCTGCTCATGGCGGTGTCGAGCTTGCCGCTGTCCAGGCTGAGCGTGCCGTCCTTGGCGATGGTGACGCCAAGGGCCTTGAGATCGTTGACCTGGCCGCTCACCAGGCCGCGCATCTGCGACTGCATGGAGCGCACCATGGAATCGCCAGTCAGGGACGAGGCGGTCTGAGTGGCCGAGTTGTAGGCGCTAGAGGAGGCCAGGGTATTGACGGCCGCGTTGTAGGCGCTGACGAACGATTGCAGGTTGGTCTTGAGGGTGGCGTTGTCGCGCGCGACGGAAACGGCGAAGGTTTCGCCGGGCTTGGCCTTGGTCAGGCTCAGATTGATGCCGGGGATGGCGTCGCTCAGCTCGTTGCTGGTGCTGCTGACTTCCAGCCCGTCGATCTTGACCTTGGCGTTGGCTGCGGCCGTGGTCTGTGACAGCTGGGTATTGCTGTTGGCCGGGTCGTAGGCGAATCGCGCCAGGTCGCCGCCTGAGGTGGTGACGGTCAGTGCGCCGGCCTGTCCGGCCGTGGTGGCGTTGAAGACCAGGTGCTGGCCATCGGCGGCGTTGATCACGCTGGCGCTTACGCCAGCGCCGCCGCTCTTGGCATTGATGGCCTTGGCCACGTCCGCCAGGCTGGCGCCTTCGGCGATCTCGATATCGTAGGTCTTGTCGCCCGCCTTGACCTGCATGGTGCCCGCGCCCAGGGTGGTGCCTGCGGCCACGGCGGTGGACGTCAATTTATGGGCGCTCGCCAGATTGACGACTTCGACGCTGTAGCTGCCGGTGACTGCATCGGTGCTGGCCGTGGCGGTAAAGCCGGCATCGGCGGCCACGCTGGTCTTCTGCGCCGGCTTGTCGGCGGCGGAGGTCAAGGTGGTCAATGCCGTCTGCAGGTTGGTCATCACGCTCTTGACCGTTCCCAGCGCCGACAGCTTGGTGCTGATCTGCTCGCCACTGCGGGTGATGCGGTTCTGTGCGGGCGCGCGCTCGGCGGCGACCAACTGGGCCACCACCGAGTTGATGTCCATGCCTGTGCCGATGTTGCCTAACGCCATGGGAAACTCCTTGACCGGTGCGCGTGCGCCTGCGGGGCGCTTGTCGTTCTATCGGCCAGGCCGGGCCTGGCTTGACGGGTGTGAGGGACGCGGCAGGTGCTGTCCACCGCGTGCCTTGTTGGTGCATGCCATGACATGCAAGTTCCGGGCCGCACGTCGCGGGCGGTCCCATTCGTCGTGCGGGCGGATCGGTCAGCAAAAAAGCCCCTCCTTGCGGAGGGGCTTTCGATCACGCCTTGGACTGGCGGTGCTTCAACTTACTGCAACAGGCTCATCACGCTCTGGGGCAGGGACTTGGCCTGGGCCAGCATGGCCGTACCCGCCTGCTGGAGGATCTGCGTCCGGGTCAGCTCGGCCGTCTCCTTGGCGTAGTCGGTATCGCGGATGCGGCTACGCGAGGCCGACAGGTTCTCCGAGGTGGCGCTCAGGTTGGCGATGGTGGAGGTGAAGCGGTTCTGCACCGCACCCATGTCCGCACGCGAGGAGTTCACCGAGGTCAACGAGTTGTCGATGATGCTCAGCGCCTTCTGCGCACCCTGGAAGGTGGAGATGTCCAGGTCCTTCAGGTAGCTGGTGGTACCGGCCGTGGCGGTGGCGCTGGCGGCGATGCCGGCATTGCTGAAGGTGATGCCGGTGGCGCCGGTGCCGCTGCCCGCGGTGAAGGCGAAATCCTTGCCGCCCTTGACCGATTCCAGCTTCAGCGCGCCGGAGGCATCGAGCGAGGCATACACGCCGGTCTCGGCCAGCTGGTCGTTGATCGCCGTGGCGATCTTCTTGGACACGTCGCTACCGGTGTCGCCGATGGCCACGGAGACCGAGGCGATGGTGGCGCCGTTGACGACCATGCCGGAGAAGCTGCCCGAGGCGGTGGCGGTGCCGGCTGCCAGCGCGGCCGAGCCGGTCTGGGTGGCGGCGAAGCTGGCCTTGCCCAGGGACGCGGCGCTGGCATTGACGATGGTGTTGATGCCGATGGTCTGGCCCGAATCGGCGCCGATCTGGAACAGCGCTCCGGAGAAGGAGCCGTCCAGCAGCTTGGTGCCGTTGAAGTTGGTCTGCTTGGAGACGCGGTCGATTTCCGAAGCCAGCTGCTTGACTTCCGAGTTCAGCGCGCTGCGGTCGCTGGCCGAGTTGGTGGCGTTGGCCGACTGCACCGCCAGTTCACGGACGCGCTGCAGGTTGTTGCCGATTTCGACCATCGCGCCTTCAGCGGTCTGCGCCAGCGAGATGCCGTCGTTGGCGTTGCGCGAGGCGACGTCCAGGCCGCGGATCTGGGTGGTGAAGCGCTCGGAGATCGCCAGACCGGCGGCATCGTCCTTGGCGCTGTTGATGCGCAGGCCCGAGGACAGGCGCTGGATCGTCGTCGCCAGGCTGGTGCTGGTGGTGTTGAGATTGCGCTGAGCATTCAGCGACATCGTGTTGGTATTGATGACTTGGGCCATGACGGTGCTCCTTAGTTGAGGTTCCCGGCGGATTAGGGTGATGCCGGTGTTCCGCAGGGAGGTCTTTCAGGTGACCGATGCCGCTGCTGATATGAATAACGGCCTGTGGCAGAAAACCTTTAGCCGTTCCTGAGGTTTTTTTGCAAAAACATCTTGTTAATACGTAAAACCTGTGCTACCGGGTGTTGCTTCTGCGACAGGCATATCCAATAACGGCATGCGCATTCGCAGCTTTAATGCGTGGCCTTGCGCTGTTTCCAATCAGCGTGGCGACCACTCAAATCTTGCTGAACAAGGACATGCTCTGCATCTTGCTGAAGACCGACTGCGCGGCCTGCAGCGCCGTGCTCTGCAGCTGGTATTCGGTGATCGCTTCGGCGTAGTCCAGGTCGCGCAGCGAGGACAGCGTGGTCTTCAACGTCACCGTGTTGGCCTCGCGCATGCTGGCCGCCTTGTCCAGGTTCGCCAGTTGCGCGCCGCCCTCGGCGCGCGCGTCGATCAGATGATCCGAAGCGGTGGAGACATCGCGCAGGGCGGACTGCAATGCGTTGTGACGCTCGGCCTTGTCGGTGGCGGTGACCGTCGGGGTCTGCAGCGTCGAGACCAGGTTGCTGATGGTGGAGAAGATGTCGCGGGTGCCTGCCGGACCGATGCTGAAGCTGTCGCCGGTGGCGGGCGCGCCGATGATCTTCATCTCCAGCCCCTGTACCGCGATGGTCTCGCCATCGGCGTAGCTGCCGGTGGACACCGCCGCATTGCTGGCGTCGCGGACCTCGTAGGTATTGGCCGAGGTGAAGACCACGCTGTAGCTTCCGCCATTCCAGCCGCCGGCATTGCTGCGGTTGTAGTCGGCGATCACGCCCGTCCCAGCATTGCCTGCAGCCGCGCCTGCATCCACGCCGCTGGTGCCGGTGCGGATGCGGATGAACACTTCGCTGCCCGGCTTTGAATCGGTCACGAACATGTCCGGCGCGATTTCCACCTGTTTCTGGGTCTGGTCGCCGTTGTAGATGGTCGTGCCACTGGACCTGGAGAAAGGCGCGTTGGCATCGCTGGCGCCTCCGAACAGGTAGCGCCCCGCGCCGTCCTGCGCGTTGGCCAGGCCGAGCAGGCTCTCCTGGATGGTTTTCAGTTCCAGGGCGATGGCATTGCGGTCGGTATCGGACAGCGTGTCGGTGTTGGCCTGCAAGGTCAGTTCCTTGACGCGCGCCAGCTGGTCGCCGACCTGGGTCAGCACCGATTCCTGCAGGTTGAGGCGGTTCTGCACGGTGTTGCCGTTGAGGTCGAACTGCTCCAGCTTGGCCACGGCGCGGTCCAGGGTGACGGCGTTGCCGGCCGAGACCGGATTGTCCGCGGCGGTGACGATCTTCTTGCCGGTGGCCAGCTGCTGTTGCAGGTGCTGCAGGTCCTTCTGCCGCGTGAGCATGGTGCTCAGCGACTGGGTGAACATCTGCCCGGTGGAAATGCGCGAGGTCATGAGCGCACCGCCGACAGGATCGACTGGAACATGCTGTCCGCGGTGGAGATGATGCGTGCGGCGGCCTGGTAGGCCTGTTGCAGCTGGAGCATGTTGGCGGCTTCCTCGTCCAGGTTGACACCGGAAATCGAATCGCGGGCGGCCTGCGCCTGATCGTTGAGCGCGCTCTGCGCCTCGGCCGAGTACTCGGCCTGGCGTGCGGCCGAGCCGACGCTGGTGGTCAGGCCACTGAGGGCGCCGTTGAGCGTGATCGAGCCGCCGTTGAAGGCCTTGGCGTCGTCCAGGTTGGCCAGCAGCGCGGCGTTGCCGTTGTTGCTGGAGCGGGCCGGAGTGGCGGTGATGTTGAAGCTGTCGCCGGCCACCGGCGCGCCATCGAGCACCATCGACCAGCCGTTGGCGCTGATGCTGCCGCCCGGGACATAGGTGTAGGGGCCGGCGCCATCGACGGTGTACTGGGTGCCATCGATGAACTCGATGGATGCGGCCGTGCGCAGGTTGGGGTTGGCCGCATCGGTGATGGTGATCTTGCCCGGCTTGCCCGAGCCCAGGTTGCCCAGGTCCGCGCTGGCGCCGACCGGCGAGGCGGCGGCCAGGCGCGAAGGGTCGCTGATGGCCACCGACAGCGTGCCGGCCACGCCCGCGGTGGGCTGCAGCAGGAACTTGTCCCCGGCATTGGCGCCGGCGCCCACGGTCACGTCCACGCCGCCGACCCGGTAGGGATCGGCCGCGCTGCCGGTGCCGGTCATGGGGATGCTCGCGCCGGTGCTGGCGTTGCTGGCCGACCAGTTCGTGCCGTCGAAGCTCAGCACCACGTTCTGCCCGCTCAGCGTGGACAGGTCGGCGATCGAGGCGGTCAGCGTGGCCGTGCCGGTGTTGGCGCTGTTGCCGGTCACGCGCGGTGCGGACATGGCGAACAGGTCTGTGCCCATCTGCCCATACAGGTCCACGCCCGCGGCATGGGCCTGGTTGAAGCTCTGCGCCAGGCCGGTCGCAATGCGCCCCAGTTCGGCCAGCGCCGGGTCGAGCACGGTGCTGCGGAACTCGATGACGCCGCCCATCTGCCCGCCCATGGCGTTCTTGTCCAGGCGCACGGTGCCGCTGCCGGTCTTCAGGGCCAGCTGCAGGCGCTCGGGCTGGTAGGCATCGGCGACGGTGACGATCGTGGAGGGCGAGGCCCCGACCACCAGCGCCTGGCCACCGGCGGTGAACACGTTCATCGCGCCGCCGTCCTGGCTGATCGCGGTGCCGCCGGTGTAGCCGACCAGCTCGGTGATGAGCCGGTCGCGCGTGTCCAGCAGGTCCGAGGAAGAGGTGGCCGGGTTGGTGCCGATCTGGGCGTTGAGCTTGGCGATCTGCGACGCCAGGCGGTTGATCTGGTCCGCGCCGGCCACCAGCTTGTTGTTGAGCTCCAGATCCAGGCCATCCAACTGGCCATCCAGCTGCTTGAAGCGCGAGGCCAGCGAGCCGGCCTGGCCCAGCACGTCGGCGCGTGCCGCAGTCGAGGAGGCGTTGGACGACAGGCCGCTGACCGAATCGAAGAAGTTGGACCAGGTGCCGTTGAGGCCGGTGGCCGAGTCGGACAACAGCGTATCCACGCGGCTGGACAGGGTGGACAGCTCCTTCAGTCGCGACAGCTCGCCGCTGCTGTCCAGCAGGCGAGTGATGGCCATCTGATCGGCCACGCGCCGGATGTCGGCGATCTGCGTGCCGTTGCCGACGTAGCCAAAGCCCTTGTAGGTGGAGTTGGCGGTGGCGAACTCGGTGGTCTGCCGGCTATAGCCCGCCGTGTTCACGTTCGCCACGTTGTGACCCACCGTGGTCAACGCACGCTGGAAGGCGATCAGTGCACTGGTGCCGGTGGACATGACGGACATGGGCTTACCTCATCAACGCAGCAGACGGCTGGCGGTCGACTGGACCGATGCAAATGCCGTGCCTGCGGCCGCACCGGCGCCGTCCACCGCGCGCGCGGCGACCTGGCTGATCGCGCCCAGGGCATCGCCCAGGGTCTTGCCGTTGGCGATCGCGCTGATCTTGCTGGCGTAGTTGGGATCGGTGGCGTAGCCGGCGCGCTGCAGGGCCGAGGCGAACTTGCGCACGTCGCCGCCGGACTGCAGGGCCTGCTGGTAGCGCGGGTTGTTCTTGATCATCCGCACGTAGTCGGCAAAGCTCTCGGCCGGCGAGTCGTAGGCGCGGAAGGCGGCCTGCTCGGTGGTCTTGACCCCGTTGTAGTACTCGGTGGTGGCCACCGTGGCGCTCTTGCCCGACCAGCCGGTGGCCTTGATGCCGAACAGGTTGTTGGCGTTGCCGGCGCTGGAGCCGATCATGCGCCGGCCCCAGCCGGTCTCCAGCGCGGCCTGCGCCACCAGCGCCTTGGCATCCACGCCAAGCTCGCGCGCGGCGGCCTGGGCGTGGTCCCAGATCTTGGCCACGAAATGCTCGGGCGAGCGCGGTGCGAAGCTCGAAGCGGTCTGCGCGGCATTGCCGATCTGCGCGGCGTCGTCCACCGAGGGCGCCGAGGCCGACCAGTCGATGCCCTCGGCCGGGTCCAGCTGCGGCTGCAGCTGGCTGCCCAGCGCATCGGCCTGCTTGTGCTCGGCCGCACCGGCGTCCATGCGCCCGGCGATCAGGTCGAAGGCGCGCTCGGCCGCCTGCAGCGGCAGGCCGCCCACGGCCGCGGCGGCACCGCCGATCGCGCCGGACACGGCCTGCGACACGGCACCGCCAATCGCACCCAGCGACAGTCCGGCCTTCTTCTCGCTACCAGCGCCGTCGAGCCGGGTGACATCGCCGCCCTTGGACGCGTCGCTGGCCCCGCCCTGCATCTGGGTCAGCTGGCGGGCGATGATCGGAGCCAGGCCCAGGCCCTTGCCCTGGGTCATGGCCGTGGCCAGCTTCTGGTCGTGCATGTCCCGGAAGGTCTGGTTCTCACCCGGGAACAGGCTGTCGCCGAAGCTGGCATCGCGCATGCTCTTGATCAGCATCTGCGCGAACTGACCTTCCAGCTGCTTGGCGGCCTTGTCGATCTGCGCCGGCGTGCTTTGCGCACTGCTGGACAGGGACAGGGCGGGCGAGTGCAGGATCATGGTCAGATGACCTCGAGTTCCGCCTGCAGCGCACCGGCTTGCTTGAGCGCTTCCAGGATGGCGATCACGTCGCCGGGGGCGGCGCCGACCTCGTTCACCGCGCGCACGATCTCATCCAGCGTGGTGCCACCCTGGAACTTGAACATGCGGCTGGCTTCCTGCTGGGCGGCCACGGTGGACTGCTGGGTCAGCGCGGTCTGGCCGCCGGACAGGGCGCCGGGCTGGCTGACGTTGGTGTTCTCGGTGATGGACACGGTCAGCGAGCCATGGGTGACCGCCGCGGGCTGCACACGCACCAGCGAACCGATCACCACCGTGCCGGTGCGCGAGTTGACCACGATCTTGGCCGCGGCCGCACCCGGGGTCAGCTCCAGGTTCTCGACCTGGGCCAGGAAGTTGATGCGCTCGCCCGGGGTGGTCGGCGAGCGCACGGCCACGGTGACCGCGTCCATTGCCTGGGCCGCGCCCGCGCCGAAGGCGGCATTGAGCGCGCTGACCATGCGCGAGGCGGTGGTGAAGTCGCCCTGGTTGAGGTTCAGCGTGATCTGCCCGCTGTTGTCGAACACGTCCGGCAGCGCGCGCTCGACGGTGGCGCCGTTGGGAATGCGGCCCACGCTGGGGATGTTGACCGACACACGCGAACCGTCCTTGCCCTGCGCGCCGAAGCCGCCAACGATCAGGTCGCCCTGGGCGATGGCATAGACCTGGCCGTCGGCGCCCTTCAGCGGCGCCATCAGCAGCGAGCCGCCGCGCAGGGAGATCGCGTTGCCGATGGAGGACACGGTGATGTCGATGGCCTGGCCGGGCTTTGCGAACGCCGGAAGATTGGCGTGGATGGCCACCGCCGCGACGTTCTTCAGCTGCGGGTTGACGTTGGCCGGCACGGTCACGCCCAGCTCGTTGAGCATGTTGCGCAGGCTCTGCACGGTGAAGGGCGCCTGGCTGGTGCGGTCGCCGCTGTTGTCCAGGCCCACCACCAGGCCGTAGCCCACCAGCGCGTTGTTGCGCACGCCGCCGACGGTGGCCAGGTCCTTGATGCGCTCGGCGTGGGCGCCGGAGATCGCGCCCAGCGACAGCGCCAGCAAGGTGAGGGAACGGAGCAGGAAAGAGGGTTTCATGGTCGCCACTCAGTACGGATACAGACGGGTATTGAAGAACCGTGCCAGCCAGCCCATCGAGTTGGACTGGGCGATGGCGCCGCGGCCGCCGTAGGCGATCTGGGCGTTGCCCACGCGGCTGGAAGGCACGGTGTTGTCCGGGTTGATGTCGACCGGGCGCACGATGCCCTGGATCTGCACCAGCTCATCGCCCTGGTTCAGGCGCATGTTCTTCTGGCCCGAAACGACCAGGTTGCCGTTGGCCAGGCGCTGGGTCACGGTGACGGTGATGCTGCCGGCCAGGCGGTTGCTCTGGGCGGTGTTGCCCGAGCCGGTGAAGCTGCGCTCGCCGCTCATGTCCGCGCCCAGGATGTCCTTGCCGCCCAGGGTGACCGGCGCGCCGAACACGCTGGGCGCGGCGATGGCGGTCTTGTTGGACTTGGCGGTCTTGGTGTTGGCGCTGCTGGTGGCGCTGGTGGACTCGACCAGGTTGATGGTCAGCAGGTCGCCGACATCGCGCGCCTTCTTGTCGCCGTACAGCTGCATGCCCGGGCCGGCGGCGTAGATCGCCCCCGCGGTGGCCTGGGCCGGCATGGCCATCGGCTGCACCACGCTGATCGGCTGGTAGGGGCGCACGTCGCCGGCGGCGACGCAGCCACCCAGCACGGGCAGGGTCAGGAGCGTTGCGATGAAAGCGAGACGGTTCATGGCGTGGGTTCCGGCGCGATGGCTTAGATGTTGTTGTTGAGGTAGCCGAGCATGTTGTCGGTGGTGGAGATGGCCTTGGCGTTCATCTCGTAGGCGCGCTGGGTTTCGATCATGCTCACCAGCTCCTCCACCACGTTGACGTTGCTGCCTTCCAGCGCGCCCTGCACCACGGTGCCCAGGCCGTTGAGGCCGGGCGTGCCGTTCTGCGCCGGGCCCGAGGCGCTGGTCTCCACGAACAGGTTCTCGCCCTTGGCCTGCAGGCCGGCCGGATTGACGAAGTCGGTCAGGGTGAGCGAGCCCACTTCCAGCGCTTCGGCCTGGCCGGCGATGGTCACCGACACGGTGCCGTCGGTGCCGATGGTCATCGTCTGCGCGCCTTCTGGCAGCTGGATGCCCGGCTGCAGCGGATAGCCGCTGCTGGTGACCAGCTCGCCCTGGGCGTTGATCTCGAAGCTGCCGTCGCGGGTGAAGGCCGAGGTGCCGTCGGGCATCTGCACCTCGAAGAAGCCGCGGCCGTTGACCATCACGTCCAGGGCGCGGTCGGTCTGCTGCTGCTGGCCCTGGGTGAAGTTCTTGGAGGTGGCCACGATGCGCACGCCGGTGCCCAGCTGCAGGCCGGTGGGCAGCTGCGTCTGCGCCGAGGTGGACCCACCGGGGGTGCGCACCTGCTGGTACAGCAGGTCCTCGAAGTTGGCACGATCGCGCTTGAAGCCGGTCGTGTTGACGTTGGCCAGGTTGTTGGAGACCACGGTCATGCGCGTCTGCTGCGCATCCAGTCCGGTCTTGGCGACCCACAAAGCCTGATGCATGGGATGACTCCGAAGTGTGCGGTGCGCCGGCGGCGGCGCTTGGTTTGACTAAGGCAAACGGTGTGCCAGCGGCGCTGCGATCAGCCGCCCAGGCGCATCAGGGTGTTGGACGACTGGGTGTTCTCATCGCCGCTCTTGATCAACTTGACCTGCATCTCGAAGGAGCGCTGCAGGGCGATCATCTGCACCAGCGAGCCGGCGGCATCGACGTTGCTGGACTCCAGCATCCCCGAGGACATGGCGTTGCCGGTGGCCTGAGTGAAGGCCTGCTTGGGGTCGGTGTTGCGCATCAGCCCATCGGCGCCGCGCTGCAGGCGCTCGGCCGGGGCGTCGACGATCTTCAGCCGGCCGATCATGGCCAGCGTCTGCGGGCCCTCGCCCAGCGGCACGATCGACACGGTGCCGTCGTTGCCGATTTCCATGGACTGGTGCGGCGGGATCACCATCGGGTCGCCGTTCTCGCCGTAGACCGCATGGCCGGTCATGGTGACCAGCTGGCCGTTGGGGGTCAGCGCCAGATTTCCGCCACGGGTGTAGGCCTCCTCGCCATTGGGCGACTGCACGGCCAGCCAGCGGTTCTCCTGCATGGAGATGTCCAGCGGGTTGCCGGTAACCTGCTGCGCGCCGGCGCTGCGGTCGAAGCCCTGGTCCACGTGCAGCGCATCGATGCGCGAGCCGTAGCCATCGCCGGGCACGCGGAAGGCCTCGGTGTTGCTCAGCGCGGCCTTGAAGCCGGCGGTGTTGGCATTGGCGATGTTGTTGGCCACGTTGGTCTGCGCCTGCAGCGTGGCGCGGGCACCGGTCATGGCAACGTAGAGCGCTCTGTCCATCTGGAATCTCCAGGCCCCCTGTGGGCCGCCGATACGGACGGGCAGGGCGCCCGTGCCGATGCCAAAGGCTGTGCAAGCGGCGTGCCGAATGGGTGGAGAGCGTGAAAGGGCCAGCAGCACCTGCCCGTGGGAGCGGCTTCAGCCGCGAAGAGGCCTTCCCGGGAAAGCCTCTTCGCGGCTGAGCCCCTCCCACAAAATCCGCCCCACAGATGCCGGGGTTTTCGCACGAGACCGGCGAGGCGCAAAAAAACCCCGCCTTGCGGCGGGGTGCGATGGACCCGATGCGGTCCTAAGCGTTGCGTGCTGGCGGGCGCGCCGGATCAGCGGATGTTGATGATGGTCTGGGTGACCTGGTCCTGGGTGGAGATCACCTGCGAGTTGGCCTGGAAGTTGCGCTGGGCCACGATCATGTTGACCAGCTGCTCGGTCAGGTCGACGGTGGAGGATTCCAGCGCGCCGGACTGCACCGCGCCGAAGTCCGAGGTCGAGGGCGCGCCGGTGCGGGCCAGGCCCGAGGCCGAGCTTTCCGCCCAGGCATTGTCGCCCAGCGAGCTCAGGCCCTGCGGGTTGACGAAGTTGGTGATCGCGATCTGCCCCAGCGGCTTGTCGGCGTTGTTGGAGTAGCGCGCATAGACCACGCCGGTGGCGTCGATGCTGATCGAGTTCAGCTTGCCGCTGGCGTAGCCGTCCTGGGTCGAGCCGCGCAGGGCGAAGGCTTCGCCGTACTGGGTCGAGCCGAACGTGTTCAGGGTCAGCGACAGGGTGCCGGCGCCGGTGCTGGGGGTGAAGGTGCCCAGCGGGATCTTGCCGTCGGTCGGGGTGACCAGCGCGCCGCTGCTGGAGAACTGCAGGGTGCTGGGGGTGCCGGTGGCCACGCCATCGACATAGCTGTGGACGGTCCACTCGTTGGGGTTGGCGGTCTTGACGAAGTACGAGGTCTGCACGTGGGCCACGCCCAGCGAGTCGTAGACCGTGGTGCCGCCGGTGGAGGCGTTGTAGCTGTTGGAATCGCTGGGGTCGAAGGTGCCCACCGCCGGCGGATTGGCGTTGCCGGGCAGGGTGAAGGTCAGGTTGACGCTGCTGGTCGGCTTGGGCGGGCTGTCGGTGGTCAGCAGCTGCAGGTCGGTCAGGGTGCCGACCGCGAAGCCGTCGCCATTGCTCGCCGGCGGGAACACCTGCAGGCGGTCGCCCTGCGGATTGACCACATAGCCGTTGGCGTCGGTCTGGAAATTGCCGGCACGCGAATAGATGCGCGCCCCGTTGTTGGACAGGCTGAAGAAGCCCGAGCCGGAAATGGCCATGTCCAGGCTGCGCCCGGTCGGGTCGATGTTGCCCTGCGAGAACTGCTGGGCCACGTTGCTCACGCGTACGCCCGAGCCCACCGCGTTGCGCACCAGGCCGTAGCCGCTGAGGGTGAACTGGTCGGCGAACTCGGCGCGCGAGCCCTTGAAGCCGGTGGTGTTGGCGTTGGCGATGTTGTGGGCGGTGACGTTGAGGTCGGTATTGGCCGCTCTCAGGCCGGACAGCGAAGTATTGAAACCCATGGTGGACTCCTGTGGATTGGCGGGCGTGGCGTTAGCTGACGCGGAGCACGTTGGTCAGCGGCGTGGTGCCGAGCCCGGTCAGATCGAGATAGATGCCGTCCGATCCGATGATGGCGCTCTCGACCGGCGCCTGGACGTAGGTGGACAGGGAAAGCTGGTTGCCCTGGGCATCGGTCTGCCCGGCGCTGATGCTGTACTTGCCGGCGGGCATGCGCTTGCCGCTGGCGTCGGTGCCGTCCCAGGCGAAATCCAGCTGGCCGGCCTTGTCGGCGGTCACGGTGATCTTCTTGACCGGCTGCCCGTTGGCGTCGCTGATGGTCACGTCGACCACCCCCGCGGCCTTGGCCGCGACCAGGCCGCTGGCGCTGCCCTCGGCGCCCAGCGGCAGCGTCGCCGACGGCACCAGCACCTCGTGCCCGATCAGGCCGGCCCCGCGCAGCACCTGGTCGGTGCTCATCGAGTCGGACAGCGAGGTGACCGTCTTGTTGAGATCGCCAATGCCCTGCACCGTGGACAGCTGCGCCATCTGCGACACCATCTCGGTGTTGTCCATGGGCTTGAGCGGGTCCTGGTGCTGCAGCTGCTCGGTCATCAGCTTCAGGAAGTCGGCCTGCTGCAGCGCCTTGTTCTTGGTGGTGCTGGTGTTGCCCGCGGCGCTCAGGCCCAGGTTGGAGTAGGTATCGGTGATGCTGGTCATGGAAAGGGTCTCGGGACGTGAGGCGACAGGAGGCGGGCGGCTCAGCGGCCCATGGTCAGCGTGGACAGGGCCAGTTCCTTGGCCGTGTTCATGATTTCCACGCCGGCCTGGTAGTTCCGGGAGGCGGAAATCATGTTCACCATCTGCGACACCGGATCCACGTCCGGGGCGTAGACGTAGCCTTCCGGGTCGGCCAGCGGGTGGCCGGGGTCGTAGCGCTTGAGCGGGGCGGCCTGGCTTTCCTGGATCTCCTTGACCTCCACGCCGGCCAGGACCTTGTCCGGGCTGGGGCGGGTGGTCTGGAAGATCGGCTCGATCGGCTTGTAGGCGGCCTCGGGCGTGCCTGCGACCGCGTCGGCGTTGGCCAGGTTGGAGGCGATGGTGCTCAGGCGGACCGACTGGGCCTGCAGGGCCGAGCCGGCCACGTCGAAGATGGGCAGATTGCTCATGGCTTATTGCCCCGTGATCGCGGTCATGAGGGTGCGCACCTTGCCTTCCATGAAGCTCAGCGTGGCGCGGTACTCCAGCGCGGCACGGCCGTAGGCGGCGCGCTCGCCATCCGGATCGACCGTATTGCCGTCCAGGCTGGGCTGGCTGGAGGGCCGGGCCAGCTGGAAGGATTCCAGGCTGTTGGGGCCACCGATCTGGCCGCCCAGCGCGTCGCCTGCACCGGCCGGTCGCTCGGCCTGCCGCAGCGCCGAGTTCAGGGCCGCATTGAAATCCAGGTCCTGCGCCTGGTACCCGGGGGTATCGACGTTGGCCAGATTGCTGGCGATGAGCTTCATCCGCTGCTCGCGCAGCGGAAGGGCCTGGGCGTGGAAGCCCATGTAAGACGAGAGAGGATCGGACATCGGCCGACTCCAGCGGGAGGTTCGCAGGAGTACAGGCAAGCGGCGTGCCAGCGGCGGCGGGGCGGGGCGCGGCGGAAAGTCGGCGGGGCGCGCGAGGAGTGAGTGGTGGGGCGAGAAGTGAGGAGTGAGCGCAGGCAGGGGCGACGCTGGCGCGTTTGCTTATGCGTTGCCTTTCACTTGTCCCGTGGCGCCGCGGGCGGGCGGCGGAAAGCCGGCGCCCGGGGAGGAGCGAGTGGTGAAGCGAGGAGTGAGGAGTGAGTAAAAGCTAGGAGCGAGTACAGGCTAGGAGCGGGCAAATTCGGCCTCAGCCCTTGCCCTTACTCACTCCTCACTCCTCGCCCCATCACTCACTTCTCGCCTCAAGCCGCCATCAGCCCCGCCACCTCATGCAACCGGGCCGAGACGATCTCAGCCAGGTCCGCCGGGTTGTACTTGGGCACGAAGGCGTTGGCGCCGACGTGTTCGACCATGGCGTTGTTGAACACGCCCGACAGGGAGGTGTGCAGCAGCACGTACAGGCCGGCCAGGCCGGGGTGGCGGCGGATTTCGGTGGTCAGGGTGTAGCCGTCCATGGCCGGCATCTCGATGTCGGAAATGACCATGGCATAGCGCTGACACGGATCCTCGCCCGCGGCATGGATCTGCAAGAGGTGGTCCAGCGCCTGGCGGCCGTCGGACAGCAGGGTGGCGCCCACGCCCAGCTGGTCCAGCACGCTGCGGATCTGCTGGCGGGCCACGCGGGAGTCGTCCACCACCAGCACCTGCAGCTGCGGGGCGTCCTCCGGCAGGGCCAGGGACGGGTCCAGCACGGCTTCAAGGCGCGACTGGGCGATGTCAGCCAGCACGCTTTCCACGTCGATGACCTGGATCAGCTCGCCCTGGAAGCGGGTTACCGCGGTCAGGTAACTGCTCTGGACCCCCAGGTCCGGCGGCGGGTGAATGTCCTCCACGCCGATATTGACGATGCGTTCCACCGCGCTGACCAGGAACCCCTGCACCGAGCGGTTGAATTCGGTCACCACCAGGTAGCGCGCGTTGCCGTCGTGCTCGGGGTGGCTGATGGCCGTGCCCAGGTCCAGCACCGGCACCGAGCGCCCGCGCACGTCGGCCACGCCGGCGAACTGGCCAGGCAGCCCGGGCAGCCGGAACAGCTCCGGCCGCCGCAGCACCTCCTGGACCTTGAAGACGTTGACGCCAAACAACTGGCGCCCGCCGAGACGGAACAGCAGCAGGGCCAGGCGGTTGTGTCCCGCCAGCCGGGTGCGTTGGTCGATGCGATTGAGCAGGTCGTGCGACATGGGAAGGGTATCGGCGTGGGCGGGTCGGGCTTTAGGCCGGGCCTGAGTGATCTTTGAGTGAGGAGTGAGTAATGAAGCGAGGAGTGAGGAGTGAGCGAAAGCAAGGCGCCGCTAACAGGTTCGGTCATGCATTCGTCCTACTCACTCCTCACTCCTCGCCCCACCACTCACTCCTCATCCAGGCACACCCCTTGCAGCACCCCCGGCAGTCCTCCAGTGGAACGCCAAAATGGTCCGCCTCCTGATGCTCATGTTGCTGGCGCTGTCGCCGATAACCTCCGTACTGGCTGGGGAATACCACCCGGTGGACAGCATCAAGACCGCGGCGCTGGGGGCGCTGGGGCCTGGCGTGATGGGGGAAGTCGCGCTGGACCCGGCCCTGCGCATGCCGCGCTGCGAGCAGCCGTTGCAGGCCGCGCAGAGTTCGGCCGGCACCGTGGAGGTGGGCTGCCCGTCGGGCTGGCGCCTGTACGTGCCGGTCAAGGTGCGGCGCATGCAGCAGGTGCTGGTGCTGACGCGCGGCGTGGCGGCGGGTGAAACCCTCGGTCCCGACGCGTTCACCACCGAAACCCGCGACGCCGGCCGCATCAGCGGCGTGGCCATCGCCGACCCGGCTCAGGCCGTGGGCCAGGTGGTGCGGCGCATGCTGCCGGCCGGCACCGTGCTGGGGGCCGGGGACCTGGTCTCCCAGCGCCTGGTACGGCGCGGCGATACGGTCTCGCTGATCTCCGTGGCCGGCGGGCTGGAAGTGCGCATGGCCGGGCGCGCCCTGGCCGATGGCGGCCAGCGCGACCGGGTCAGCGTGGAGAACCTGAGCTCCCGCAAGATCGTGCAAGGCACGGTGGATGCGCAGGGCAACGTGGTGGTCTCGCGCTAAGTCATTGATGTTGAAGCTGTCAAAAAAGTGGCGGACAGCATGTGACTTTTTTTGTCATCCCGCCCTAAAGTCGTACGGGCCAGCGCCGATACCCTTGGTACAGACCACCAAGGACCTCGTGTCATGACCCAGAAGATCGAAGGCGCGACGCCGTCGGCCATCCGCAACACCAGCGCTGTCAGCAGCGCCCGTGTCGCTTCCGGCGCCGAGCGTGCCAAGCCGGTCGAAGCCACCGAGAGCGACAGTCTGCGTTTGACCGGTGAAGCCACCGGCCTGCAGACCCTGCAGCGCGAACTGGCCTCGGCCCCCGCCATCAACCAGGCCCGCGTGGCCGAAGTGAAGGCTGCCATCGACGCCGGCACCTATCGGGTGAACCCGGACGCGATCGCCAGCCGCATGTTGGAACTGGACAAACAACTAGGTGGATGATGAACGCCGTCGCCAATCCTGATCTCGACCGTCTTGCCCAGGCCCTGGCCGATGAACGCCAGGCGCTGCTGGACAACGACATCAATGCGTTGATGCGCTCCACCCAGGAGAAGATCGCCGCGTTGAAGATGCTGGAATCGGGCATCACCGAGGACCGGGAAGGGCGACTGGCCGAGCTGGTGGAGATCAACCGCGCCAACGGCGCGCTGCTCGCCCGCCGCCGCCGCGAGGTCAACTGGGCCCTGCGCCACCTGGGCCGCACCGAGAGCACCTCGGCCTACGATGCGCGCGGTCAGACCAGCCAGTCCCACTTCACCCGCGAGTGGGCGGTGGCCTGAAGCGCCTGGGCACGCGCGGCGCCGCCGGACCGTAGAATTGGGCTGACCTCGCACAGGACATGCCCCCGGTGGATTCCGCCTCGTTCCCGCTTTCGCTGCCTTCCGTGAACACCATCCGTTCGCTGGCCTCCCGCCTGCGCGACGGCGTGCTGCTGTATCGCGCCGATGGCACCCAGGTGTTCGTCAACCCGGCCGCGACCAGCCTGTGCGCCGAGTGCTATCCGGCCGATCTGGATCACGGTCTGTCCATGGACAAGCTGCTGCCGCGCGATGCGCTCAAGCTGGCGCGCGAGACCGGCCACTGGAGCGGCTACCTGTCCTTCCAGGAATCCAGGCTGCTGGCCGCCCAGGCCTACTACACCGCCGAGGACGGCGGGTGCTACCTGATCATCCTGCAGGACCTGCGGCTGATCCGCGCCTACGACCAGGACCTGGTCCGTCGCCACGCCGAACTCAACGTGCGCCTGACCGCCGCGCAGGAGAACCTGCTGCAATCTGAAAAGCTGGCTTCCATCGGCCAGCTGGCCGCCGGCGTGGCGCACGAGATCAACAACCCGATCGGCTATGTCCATTCCAACCTGAGCAGCCTGCAGGAATACCTGCGCAGCCTGTTCGCGCTGATCGATGGTTACGAGCGCGCGCTGCGCTCGCCCGACCCGAAGGCCGAGCTGCCCGAGATCGACCAGATGCGCCAGCGCCTGGATATCGACTTCATCAGCCAGGATCTGCCGCAGCTGCTGTCCGAGTCGCGCGAGGGCATCGAACGGGTGACCCAGATCGTGCGCGACCTGAAGGACTTCTCGCGCTCGGACCGCGACGAGTCGTGGAAGATGGTGGACCTGCACGCCAACCTGGACTCCACGCTCAACATCATCTGGAACGAGCTCAAGTACAAGGTCACGCTGGAGAAGCACTACGGCACCCTGCCGCTGGTGGAATGCCTGCCCTCCGAGCTCAACCAGGTGTTCATGAACATCCTGCTCAACGCCGGCCATGCCGTGGGCGAGCGCGGGACCATCCTCCTGTCCAGCGGCGTGGAGGGCGATCAGGCCTGGATCGAGTTCGCCGACAACGGCAGCGGCATCCCGCCGGAGACCTTGCAGCGCATCTTCGATCCGTTCTTCACCACCAAGCCGGTGGGCAAGGGCACCGGGCTTGGGTTGTCGATCTCCTACGGCATCGTGGCCAAGCACCAGGGGCGCATCGAGGTGGACAGCAAGGTGGGCGAGGGCACGCGCTTCCGCATCGTGCTGCCGATCCGCCAGCCCAAGCACGCCACGCCGCATTGAGGTCGCCGCGCGCAAGCCGTCTTCGCCACACCCCGAACCAGCGAGCGCACCTTACTGCCCCGTGGGAGCGGCTCTAGCCGTGAAGGGGCTTTCCCGGGAAGTCCCTTCGCGGCTGAAGCTGCTCCCACAGAATGCTGCCTTCGCCTTCGCCTTCGCCTTCGCCTTCGCCTTCGCCTTCGCCTTCGCCTCGTCTTCGCGTTTGCGTTTGCGTTTGCCGTTGCCGTTGCCGTTGCTTTTGATCTTGCTCCTTGCCTTTGACCTTCGAGCCGTAAAGCACGCCGAGCACCGGAGCAGAATTGGGGCGAAGAGGCGCGCCTGTTTGAGCGAAGCGAGTTGAGCGCCGTCCCCAATTCTGCGAGGAGCGCAGGGGACCGGGCCGCAGGCCCGGCGTGTGTCCGGCGAAGACGGTTTTGCTTACTTTTGCCAAGACAAAAGTAAGTCGCGCCATCAGGCGCGAAAGCCTTTGATCTTGCTCTGGCTTTCGGCTCTTGCTCCGAACCCTTTGAAAGGCGAAAGCGAAGCCACGGCAAAGTCAGGAGCAAGAGCTTGACCGGCTGCGCCGTTAGAAGCCGCGCTTGCAGCGCGAGTGACTTTTGTCGCGGCAAAAGTCACCAAAACCGCTTCCGCCGGACACTCGCCGCCGCTACGCGGCGGTCCCCTGCGCTCCTCGGAAAAAACGGGACGGCGCTCAACTCGCTTCGCTCAAACAGGCGCGCCTCTTCGCCCGTTTTTTCCTCCGGTGCTCGGCGAGCTTTACGGCTCCAAAGGTCAAAGGCAAAGAGCAAGATCAACGGCAACGGCAACGGCAACGGCAACGGCAACGGCAACGGCAACGGCAACAGCAACAGCAACAGCAACAGCAACAGCAACAGCAACAGCAACAGCAACAGCAACACCGGGGTTCTGTGGGAGCGGCTCTAGGTGGCATCGGGCCATCAGCCGCGAAGGGGCTTCACAGGGAAGGCCTCTTCGCGGCTGAAGCCGCTCCCACAGGGGGGGGGATCGGCATTCTTGCTCGGCGCAGCCCAGCTCAGCCCAGCCCAGCTCGGGTAGGGCTACGGCGTGGCGCGGCCGTACTGCTCGTCCCAGGTGCGGAAGGCCTGGCGGATGTGTTCCTGCAGCTCCTGGTCGTTCCACGGCTTGGTCAGGAAGCGATAGATCGCGCCGCGGTTGATCGCATCGGTCACCGTGGCCAGATCGGTGTAGCCCGACAGCACCAGGCGCACCGTGTTGGGGTAGAGCATCTTCACCCGGCCCAGGAACTCGGTGCCGCTCATGTCGCTCATGCGCTGGTCGGACAGGATGACCTGCACATCGTTGGTGGCCAGCAGGTCGAAGGCATCGCGCACGTTGCCGGCGATCAGGATGCGATAGCCGTCGCGCCGGAACAGCCGCACCAGCGCCCGCAGCACGTTTTCCTCATCGTCCAGCAGCAGCAGCGTGCGGTCCGGCTTGCTGGCCGCGAACAGTTCCGGGCGCAGGTAGCGCCGGCGCAAGGCCAGGCTGGCCGCGTCGGCCGGCATCGGCTCGCCGAACAGATAGCCCTGGAAGATGTCGCAATCGCCCCGGCGCAGGTAGCCTAGCTGCACGTCGCTCTCCACGCCGTTGGCGATCACCCGCATGTTGAGCTGGTGGCCCATGGCGATGATGGCGCGCACGATAGCCGCCTCGCGCTCGCTGGCCGGGGCGGTCTTGATGAAGCTGCGATCGATCTTGAGCGTATCGACCGGGTAGCGCACCAGCGCATTGAGGCTGGAGTCGCCCATGCCGAAGTTGTCCAGCCCCAGCAGCACGCCCTCCCGGCGCAGCGCGCTCAGGGCGTCGAAGATCGAGGAGACATTGTTGGTCAGCGCGCTCTCGTTGATCTCCAGCAGCAGGCTCTGCGGCGGCACGCCGATGGACTGGATCAGCGCCAGCACCTCGTCGACGAACTCCGGCCGCAGCAGCTGCAGGGTGGAGACGTTGACCGCCATGAAGAAGTCGTCGAAACCCTGGTCGCGCCAGGCCCGGCACTGGCGCAGCGCGGTTTCCAGTACCCAGGTGCCGATCTGCACCACCACGCCCAGGCGCTCGGCAGTGGGCATGAAACGCTCGGGCACCATCAGCCCCAGGCCCGGCGAGTGCCAGCGCAGCAGCGCTTCCATGCCGATGATGCGCCCGTCGCGGGCGTTGACCTCCGGCTGGTAGCGCAGGCGCAGCTCGCCGTTGGGCAGGGCGTCGATGATCTGGCGCGAGATGGCGCTCTCGCTGTGCGCGCGGTCGCTGGACTGGCCGCTGTAGAACTGGATGCGGTCCGGGCTGTTGGTCAGCAGCCGGGTGGAAAGCTCGGCGAAGTCCAGCAGGGTGGTGGCATCGGGCGTGTGTTCCGGGCACAGGCTCACCCCGGCCTTGGCGTTGAGGAACAGCGTGTACGGCAGCACCGTCAGCGGCAGTTCGACCTCATCGCACAGCGCCTCGGCGATCTGCTCGGGCGGCACGGTCATGTCCGAGCGCTCGATGGCCAGGATGAACTGCTCCACGCTGTGCCGCCACACCCGGCCCCTGCCCTCGACGAAGCGGGTCAGGCGCTGGGCCAGCTGCAGCAGCGCCTGGCCGCTGACGTCCAGGCCCATGGTCTCGCCCACCGACTCGAAGTGGTCCAGCTCCAGGTGCAGCAGCATCAGCGGCATCTGCCCGCTGCGTGCGCGCTCCACCATGGCCCGCAGGTCCTCGCTTTCCGCACCGAGGCGGCCGACGTCGGTGGACAGGGTGGGGTCAGGCACTAATCGCCACATCAGGCAAGCTCCGCGGTCTGCGCGGTGTAGGGAAGATGCAGCAGGATACGCGTCCCGCCGCCGGGGCTGGATTCGATGGCCAGGCGGCCACCGGCGGTCTGCGCCCGCTCGCGCATCATCACCAGCCCCAGCCCGCGCGCGGCCTGGGGCTCGAAGCCGCGACCATCGTCGTGCACGCTCAGCTCCAGTTCCTCGGCCGGCGCGTCATGGCGCAGGCGCAGGTGCACGCGCTGGGCGGCGGCGTGGCGCAGTACGTTGGTCAGCGCCTCCTGGGCGATGCGGAAGCAGGCCTGCTCGATCTCCGGGGCCGGCCGCCGCGGCAGCGCGTCGATGTCCAGCTCCAGGCCGATCGCGCTGTTGCGCAGACGCATGCCGGCGTGCCCGCGCAGGGCCGCTTCCAGGCCCAGCGCATCCAGCTGCGGCGGACGCAGCAGGGTGGAAAGGTTGCGCAGCTTGTCCAGCGTGGCATCGGCGATGCCGATGATCTCGGCCAGGTCGGCCAGGCGCTGGGCCGCATCGCTGTCTTCCTCCAGCGCGGCATGGGCGGACATCTTGATCGCGGTGATGGACTGGCCGATGTCGTCGTGCAGGTCGCGCGAGATCGCACGGCGCTCTTCTTCCTGCAGCGTGAACAAGCGGCGCGCCACCGCCTGCAGTTCCTGGTTGCTGGTGGCCAGCGCATCGCGGATGCGCTCGGGCTCGCTGACATCGCGCATCACTACCAGCATGGCGTCCTGGCCGCCGTAGCGCGCCGGGCTGACCGCCAGGGCGGCGCTGAAGCGGCTGCCGTCGCGCCGCTGCATGCGCGGGGCCGCCTGCATGCCGGGCTCCTGGTCGGGCTGGGCCAGCAGCCGGCGCACGTGCGCCAGGTCCTCGGCGGCCACCATGTCCGTCAGCGCGGTGCCCATCAGCGCCTCGCTGTCGTAACCAAACTGGGCGGCGCAGGCGGGGTTGCAGAAGAACACGCGCTCGCCGGAGAGGATCATCACCGCATCGGGCAGGATGCGCATCAGCTCGCGGAACTGCTGCTCGCGCTCGCGCAGCAGGCGGCGGGCCTGTTCCTCCTCGGTCACGTCCTGCGCCGTGCCGCGCAGGCGCAGGTGCAAGTCCGCATCGCGACCGACCTGGGCGCGCAGGCGCACCAGGCGCTCGCCGCCATCGCCGCCATCGCCGGCGCGCAGCGGGACCAGCAGGTCGATCTCGCGCAGGTCGCCGGCCGCAGCCTCGGACAAGACCCGGTCCAATCGGGCCTGGCTGTCGGCGTCGGCCGTGACCAGCACGTCGCGGTAATGGGCGCGCGCGTCCAGGCGCGGGCCCCCCAACAGCTGTTGGAATTGCTGACTGAAGTTGCAGCGGCCGTTGCTCAGGTCGATTTCCCAGCCGCACAGGCGCGCGATCCGGTGCGCTTCCTGCAGCCGCCCCAGCGCGTTCTCGCGCGCGCGCTGGGCTTCCAGCTCCGCCGTGCGGTCCATGGCGATGACCAGGCGGGCGCTGCGCTCGCCGTAGCGCACCAGCGAGGCGTGCATCTCCACGTCGCGGATCGCCCCGGAGCTGGTGCGCAAGCGCCCCAGCGACACCATGACCTTGCCCGGCTCCTGGCGGATGGCGGCCACATGCTCATGCAGGCCGGCCATGTCCTCGGGCACGGCCAGCAGATCCAGGGTCTTGCCCTGCAGTTCTCCGCGCGACCAGCCCAGCAAGCGGGTCGCGGCCGCGTTGGTGTCGATGATCCGCAGGCTGTCCAGGTCGTACAACAGCAGCGGGCTCGGGTTGGATTCGAACATCTGCCGGTACTGGGCCTCCGAGGCCTGCAGCTGCGCCTGCGAGCCCAGCAGGCGCTGGGCCAGCGGTCGCAGCAGCACGTACAGCAGCACCGCCGTGGCCGCCACGTAGGCCGCGCCCTTGAAGGTCTGCACCTGGGTGATCAGTGCCGGGTCGTGCAGCAGCGCCTGCACCGCGCGGTCGCTGAAGACGATCCAGGTCACGCCCGCCAGCAGGTAGAGCACCGGGATCTTCCACAGCATCGACCGCACCTGCCGAGCCCGATGGGCCGCGTCGAGGTGGGCCGAGGGCAGATCCTTGACCGCAGGGGGGTGTTCCATGTGCAGGCGGCACTTGGGATGTGATGGCGTTCAGGATAACAGCCGGCACGGTAGTTACCGACTCAACTTCCGCCGCCCCGCGCCGTTAGTGCTTGGGTATTGACCCGCATTTGTCGCGGGGAGGGAGCGGACGTTGGACCGAGGGATCATCGCGAGCCTGCTGCAGCATCCGCTGCCCAGCGCGGTGCTGGTATTGGATCCGGACGGCGAACCGCTGGCCGGCAATGCCGTGGCGCATGCCCTGGGGCTGATGGAAGCCGTGCGCGCCTACGCCACGGTGCTGGCCGACCAGCGCGTGCTGCTCACGCGCCCCGATGCCGACGAGGTCGCTTGCACCCTGCCGGGCCCGGCCGGGCGCCTGGATGGCGTATTGCGCACGGTGGTCGGGCGCGATGGCGAACTGCTGGCCTACACCCTGACCGTGCCCGAGCCGGACGGCGCCAGCCGCTGGCAGGTGGCCCTGGACAGCGCCGGTCACGGGCTGTGGGACTGGGACCTGCCGAGCAATGCGTTGTATCGCTCGGAAAACTGGCGCGCCATGCTCGGCTATCCGGCCGACGAGCCCATTGGCCGCGGCCTGGACAATATTCTTTCCCTGGTGCATCCAGACGACATCGAGCACGTGCGCGAAAGCGTGCGCGCCCACCTGTCCGGGGACAGTGAGGTCTATCGCTGCGAGCACCGCGTGCGCGGCCACGACGGCGGCTGGCACTGGGTGCGCGACAGCGGCCGGGTGGTGGCGCGCACGCCCGACGGACGCCCCTTGCGCATGGTCGGCACGCATACCGACATCAGCGAGCAGAAGCAGCTGGAGCGGCACCTGACCGAGCAGCGCACCCTGTTGCGCGAGACCCAGCGCATCGCCGGCATGGCCAGCTGGGTGTGGGACCCGGAGAGCGACGCCAGCTGGTGGTCCGAGGAGCTGCACGACATGGCCGGCGTGCCCGGCGAGCAGGCGCCCCCTGGCAAGCGCTGGGCGCAGGCGCTGACCGCGGCCTCGCGCGGCGTGCTGCGGCGGGCGTGGCGCCGGATGAAGCGCACCGGCGAGAACACCCATTTCGACCTGGAGGCGGTCAGGGCCGATGGCTCGCCCCTGCACCTGCGGGTCTGGGCCAAGGCCGAGCCCGACGACATCGGCGGCATCGGCCGCGTCCTGGGCAAGGTGCAGGACGTGACCGAGGAGCGTCGCACCGGCGCATTGATCCGCTGGCGCACCGAACTGCTCAACCGGGTCTCTGCGCTGGGCGGCATCGGTGGTTGCGAGATCGACGTGGTCAGCCGCCGCGTGCAGTGGACCGAGGAATGCCAGCGCCTGCACGGCCTGGACGATGGCGCCACCAGCCTGGACCAGGCGCTGGCCCTGTACACGCACGATTCGCGCGACGCCTTCGAGGCGGCGCTGGCGCGCCTGACCGAGGGCGGCCCGGCCGAGCGCCTGGGCATGTGCTTCTACCAGCCCAGCGGCAAGCGCATCTGGGTGGACGTCCAGGTGGACCTGGACCTGCGCGAGGGCATGCCGCCGCGTTTCGTGGCGCTGTTCCGCGACATCACCCGCGAGCGCGAGACCCACGAGCGCATCGAGCTGCTGTCGCACTACGACCTGCTGACCGGGCTGCCCAACCGCTTCCTGATGCGGGCCCAGGTCGAGGAAGCCATCACCACCGCGCTCGATGCCGATGCATCGCTGGCGCTGCTGGTGATCGACCTCAACGGCTTCAAGGGCATCAACGATTCCTTCGGCCATGCCGCCGGCGACATCCTGCTCAAGGCCGCGGCCGGGCGGGTGCATCGCTGCCTGCAGTCCAGCCATCTGCTGGGCCGCCTGGGCGGGGACGAGTTCCTCGTGGTGCTGCCGCACCCAGCCTCGCAGGAGCTGGCCGCCAGCGTGGCCGGGCAGCTCATCTCCGCCTTGGTCGAGCCGCTGCAGCTGGGCAACGACCTGCTCAAGATCGGCGCCAGCATCGGCATCTCCCTGCTCAGCCCGGAGCTGAAGGACTTCGACGCGCTGCTGCGCGCCGGCTACGCGGCGGTCTACGCCGCCCGCGAGAAAGGTGGCAACACCTATCAGTTCCATACCCAGGAAGTGGTGCGCACCACCCGCCGCCGGCTGGAGCTGGAACAGGCGCTGCGCGGTGCGGTGGAGCGGGAGGAATTCAGCCTGGTCTACCAGCCGGTCGTGGCCAGCAAGGGCGACCACCCGCCGGGCATCGAGGCCCTGCTGCGCTGGCATCGTCCCGGCATCGGCTACTGCAGTCCGGTGGATTTCATCCCGGTGGCCGAAAGCTGCGGGGAGATCGTGCGCATCGGCGACTGGGTGCTGACCGAGGCCTGCCGCCAGGCCGTGGCCTGGGAGAAGGCCGGCCTGTCCTTCAGCCGCATCTCGGTCAACATCTCCGCCGTGCAGCTGCGCGACCCGGGCTTTGCCGAACGCGTGGTCGCGCTGTGCAAGCGCGCCGGTTGGACACCCCAGCGCCTGGAGCTGGAGCTGACCGAGTCGGTGCTGATCCTGGAAAGCGATGCCCTGCGCAACTGCTTCCAGACCCTGGAAGCGCACGGCGTGCTGCTGGCCATCGACGACTTCGGCACCGGTTTCTCCAATCTGCGCTACCTCAACCGCTTCCCCGTGCAGCGCCTGAAGATCGATCGCAGCTTCGTCAGCGACATGCTCACCGACCGCAACACCAGCGAGGTGACCCAAGCCATCATCCACCTGGGCCACGCCTTGGGCATGCGCGTGGTGGCCGAAGGCGCCGAACAGCCCGAGCACTGCGCCTGGCTGCACGAGCAGGGCTGCGACGAGGTCCAGGGCTACTACTACACCCGCCCGCTGCCGCCGCGCGAAATGGCGCAGTGGCTGCGGAGCGGACGGGTCTAGGACCTGCGTCGGCGCGCTCGTCGTTGGGTCGACCCCGCATCACGATGTGGGCTGGATGTCAGCCGGCTTTGACGGCGACTGCTGTTGGCTGGAAGCATCAGCGCCGTTGTCGATCAGTCAGCCGTCTGTGCTCACTGTGCGTCGCATTTTCTGCCTTGGCGCGTCTGCCGTCTTTGGCGCTGTCCGATCTTCCTGTACCGTCTACAGGTCTCATCGCCGTCCGATGTGATCCAGGCTGAAGCTTGTCGATGCGAGCTTCGTAACAAGTCAATCCGTGAGCTAGGTCGAACAATGCGAACGCAGATGCGCAGTGGCTGGTGGAGCATGGGCGTAGCCGCACTCCTGGCCGCGCCTTTCCCCGCAGTTGGCGCTGCGCAAGGGCATGAGGCGTTCATGGAGGCCGTTCGTGGAACCACGACATCGCCCGCCTATGTAAAAGTGCTGCTCACCGACAAGCGCACTGCGCACACATTCGAGAGCTGCGTGCCTGCCAATCTGTTTTCCGGTGCAGTGCATAGGGAGTATGGTTTCGCTTACGACGCAGCTGGGATCGCCGCAGCCGAGCGCTTCATCACTGCCAATCCACGACACGCCTATTCTTTCGAAAGCCCGGCTGCGCTTGCGAACATGCCGTGGCACCCATTCACCGCGGAGCTGGCAGCGGCGTCGGCGCTGGTGGTCAGAACGCCCTCAAATGCGTTGCGCGAATCGGTCGCGCAAGGCGCATTGCTGCAGTTCTACGTGGATCACCCGCGCCAGCGCCAGCGGATGGCAGCATTAGCGTGTGCGCTGATCGATCAAGGCCTCAAACCTGCTGTAGCCGACATGACGGGGCGCCTCATCTTGAGGCCTTGATGCAGCAGGCCAGCGGCCTGGTTCTTCACATCAGGATGGCGCGCGGCGCCATTGATGGCCGCAGATTTCGGGTCGCGGGACGGGACGTGAGACGAACGGCCCGGTCAAAGGCCTGGGCATCACTCCGCCAGGCTCAACCCATCCACCGCCAGGTCCCAGTCGATATAGGAGGCGACCGGGTCGATCGCCGCTGCGGGTTTGCGGGGCGGCTTGGCCGCGCGCAGCTGGGCCAGTTCGTCCAGGGCCAGGGTTTCCAGGCCGCGCAGGGCCACCGGGTGGGCCAGGGCCTCGTCGCTGAAGGAGGCGGCCTCGGCGCGCGTGGCGTAGACGCGCGGCTCGGCCCGACCGATGTCATGTCGGAGCGCGTCGTCCGGATCTGCGGCGAAATCGTTCATGACGTTGGGCCGGATGGGGGCGGGCGAAACGACAAGGCGCCGTTGCGGTGTGAACCGTACGGCGCCTGGGGGCCGGTCTGCAAGACCGGCATGGATCAGAACAACTCGACGGTGCCGGCGCCCATGGTTTCCTGCGCCACCGGCTTGTGCGGCGGACGCTCCCATTCGCTGCGCATGTCGCGCACGCGCTGGCACAGGTGCTGCAGGGTGCGCAGCACTTCCACGTCCTGCGCGCCGGAGCGACCCATCAGTTCCTGCAGCGAGCTGGCCTCGCGGTTGATCGCGGTCAGGCGGTCCAGATGGGTATGCACGCCGCCCAGCGCCTGGGTGGTGATGTCCTCGAACTGCAGGGCACGCACCGCCTCGGCCACGCTGCCGTCGATGGCGCGGGCGCATTCGGAGATTTCGCGGATGCCTTCGCCCAGGGAGGCGTTGATGGCGGCCACGTTGTCCAGCATGGTCGCCGCCTCGTGACGGGCCTCGCGGGAGCGGTCCAGGTCGCGGGAGGCCATGTTCGACACGGTCTCGCGGACCTTGGCGATGGCGTCCTTGGAGCTGTGGGCCAGCTTGCGGATCTGCTCGTTGAAGGTGGTGGAGCGCTCGGACAGGTTGCGCACCTCGTCGGCCACCACCGCGAAGCCGCGGCCGGCCTCGCCAGCGCGGGCCGCTTCGATGGCCGCGTTCAGCGCCAGCAGGTTGGTCTGGTCGGCGATGGACTTGACGTCTTCCAGCAGCGAGAAGATGCCGTCCAGGTGCTCGGCCATCTGGTCGATCTGGCCGACCGTGGCGGTGGACTGGCCGGAGACCTGCTCCAGCGCCTCCACCAGCTGCTCCATGCGATGGCTGGCATGCTGGGCGAAGCGGGCGAAGTCCACGCCGTTGCCGCCATGGTCGCCGGTGCGGTCGACGATACGGGCCACGGCCTGGCTCTGCTGGCGCGAGCGCTGGTTCATCGCCGAGAAGCTGCTGCCCAGGCCGGACACGGCCTGGCGGATCAGTTCGCGGGCGCGCTCGATTTCCGAGCGGGAGCCCTCGATTTCGTTGCCGAGGAACTTGCGCAGCTCGGTGAGCAGCTGGTCCTGCTCGCGCAGGATGCGGGCCTGCTCGGCACTGGGCTGGCTGGCGGCCCCGGAGCGCAAGGCGGCCCAGGCCCCGAACCCGAGCCAGCTCAAGGTCATCGTGGTCAAGATGGCGTAACGGACAGGCGCGGGCCAACCAAAGCCTTCGGCGATGGGGAGCAGGAGGGTCAGGACCAACGGGGCGGTCATATGGATCAGGACGCGGGAGTTCATGGAGGCTCTCGACAGGTTCACGGTTGCTTTATCGGCGCTGGGGGGCCCGGCTTTAGCCCGGGGTTGCGATCCGTTTTTGCGCGTGCCCGGCGAGTGCGCACTGAAAATAGGGCTTCTGTTCCGCTTCGAGGGCCGCCACGGCTGCCGGGATCGCCTTGGAGGCAGTCCCCGCGCTCGGGTTCCTTCCTCTGTGAGGGAAAGCGACGGTGGATGAAGAAGCGTCATCCACCCTACGGCGTAGGGTGGACAACGCGAAGCTTGTCCACCACGGCGGCCGAGGTTTGCAGGCGGCTATGCGCACGTCGACCGTTCCGTGGCGATGGTGGATGGAAGAGCGTCATCCACCCTACGAGCCTGTGAGGGAAAGCGAGTCGATGAAAAAGCGTCATCCACCCTACGGCGTAGGGTGGACAACGCGAAGCTTGTCCACCAAGACGACCGAGGTGGCACAGGCTGGCGCGCCGCGACCCGCGCGCTGACCGTGTCACGGCGACGGTGGATGGAAGAGCGTCATCCACCCTACGCGCCTGGCATCCCGCCATCCCCGTCGTGGACACCGACACGAAAAACCCCCGCCGGCAGCGCCGACGGGGGCCCAGGTCACGCGTGGCCGCGGCTCAGCGGACCACGGTCTGGAAGCTGGCTGTGTTGTTGCCCAGGTCGGCCTCGGACGAGCCGGTCTGGGTGCTGGCCTTGACCTCGATCACGCCCGAGGCCGGGGTCGGACGCGCCGGCACCCGCAGGCGGAACACCGCCTGGCGGCCGGCCTCCAGCGGCAGCAGGGCCGTGCAGCGGTAGCTGGTGGCGCGCAGCGAGCCACGCGGCAGGCATACCCAGCCCAGCGGCGGCACCACCGCCGTGAGCAGGGTCATGGTGTTGCCGCTGAGCTCCACCGTCGGCCGCGCCGCACGCACGTTGCCGATGTTGCGCAGGGTGGCGGTGTAGTCGGCCGAGAACGTACGCCGGCTGATGCTGGCATCGCCGGACAGGGCAATGGCCAGGTCGGCCACGTTGGCCGCCTGCACGGCGATGCTGGCGGCCGCCGCGTCGTTGGTGGCGTCGGGGTCGAAGCTCTGCGTGCTGGAGGCCACCGACAGCGTGGCCTGTCCCCCCGCCTGTGCGGCCAGCGAGGTGGCGCGCACGGCGAAGGATGCGCTGTCCTGCACCGCCAGCGAGGTCGCGGTACAGGCCACCGAGGTGTTGCCGTTGGCGACCTGGGCCGTATCGCAGCTCCAGCCGGCCGGCGCGGTGACCACCATGTCCGGCAGCGCCGCGTTCAGCGCGAACCCCACGCCCGGGAACTCGGCCGCCTCCGGTCCCAGGTTGGTCAGCTGCGCGGTGTACTGCAGCGGGGCGCCGGCGCGCACCGACTGCACGCTCGCCGCCGCGCTCACCGCCAGGTCGGCGCGGTGGCGGAACTCGAAGTACGCCACCACCGGGTCGTGGTCGGACAGGCGCGAGGGGCTGGTCGCATCGTTGCGCGCCACTTCCGGGAAGTCGGCGTTGACGCGCGCGTGGTCCAGGCCAAACGAGGTGGCCGCCAGCAGCAGCGCCTCGTTGCCGAGCACGTGGTCCAGGGTCTGCGCGTTGCCGCCGAAGACGAAGGAGTACTGCTGGCCCGGCTCCTCCAGCGTGCCCAGGTTGACCAGGTCCGGATCGACCAGGTCGATGCCATCGCCGGCTACCACGGTCTGCGCATCCGGGGTAGGCGTGCCGGTGACCACGTTCATCGCATCGACGTAGCCATCGTTGAACTGGAACGCGTTGAAGTCGCCCAGCACGGCGATGCGACGCTCCGGGTCGGCCTGCTGCATCTGCTGGATCAGCCCGGCCAGGTACTCGGCCTGCTTCTGGCGCTTGGCGCGCACCCGCTCGCCGGCCGCATCGTCGGTCTCGGCCCCGTTGAGCGAGCGCTGGTGCACGGCGATCACGGTGATGGGGAAGCTGCGGCCATCGGCATAGTGCACCGTGGCGTCCAGCGCCAGCGGCGGGCGGTCGTTGAGCAGGCTGCTCTGGCCGTCGGGCTGGACCCAGGTGGTGTCCTTGCCGTGCTGGGTCACCGCGCCCACTTCCACGCGGGCCACCGCGCCGGTCACCGCCGCAGTCTTGACCAGGAAGCCCACGTCGATCCCGCCGACGTCGTTGCCTTCCTCCAGATAGGCCACGTACTGCGGGTCGCTGGCCCCGGCCGCCACTGCATCGGCATTGATGCGCGCGGCCAGGGTCTGCAGCACCGACAGGTTCTCCACCTCCACCGTGGCCAGGATGTCGGGCAGGTGCAGGTAGTCGCGCACGGTCAGCGAGGCCTTGGCCAGGCGCCGCTCGAACGCGGCGGCGGTCAGCACCGGCTCGCCGATGGCCGGGTCGTTGGTGGTGTCGAAGAAGCGCTCCAAGTTGTAGCCGGCCACGGTGAACTCATCGCTGGTCGGCAGGCGCGCGGCCTGTGGCAGCTGGCCCGGGGTGACCTGGATGGCCACCGCCGGATCGCGGTGCAGGGTGTAGCGGCGGAAGCCGTAGTCCAGCGGACCGGTATAGCCGGTGATCACCGCGCCCACCGACAGGTCCAGCGTGTAGGCGGCGCCACCCAGGCTGTCGCTGTCCAGGGTGAACAGCTCCGGATTGGCGTCCCACTGCGGGATCGGCGGCATGCTGCTGCCGCTCGGGGCCGGGGTCGGCGCCTCGATGCCGGGCTCGCGGAACGGACGGGCCACGCCGGTGACCACCGCCTGCAGGATGCCGTTGCTGGTGCCGGTGGCGCTGGTCTCGTTGGTGTTGCCGCCGGTGGGCGCGACCACGGTCAGACTGGCCGCGGTGACGCGCATGCCTTCCAGGCGCTCGAGCTGCTCCAGCCCGCCGCTGGCCGAGGGGAAGTCCGGCGTCAGCGCGATCGGTGCCGGCAGGGCGTTTCCGGTAGACAGCAGCGACACCGTCGGCGCACCGCCGATCTCGGTCAGCGGCAGCTGGTAGGGATCGGTGCTGGGCACGTACTCCAGCACGGTGCCGCTCACGCGCACCTCGTTGCCCACCGCCACGGCGGCCGGCGGGGCGCTGCCGGTATAGACGTAGATGCCCTCGGAGGTGGCCGGATCTGCGTCGGCATCGGCATCGCGCGCCTGCAGGAAGAAGCCGGCGCTCTTGACCCCGGTGACGATGCCGGTCGTATAGACCAGCGCCCCCTCCATCGGCGAGCGGCTGCCGTTGCCCTGGATGGCGTGGATCGCGGTCAGGCTGACGTCGTCGTTGACGATGGTGGCCTGCACCTGCTGCCGGCCCAGCACCGCCCCGGCGGCATTGGACAGCCGCAGGAAGAAGGTCTCATCGGCCTCGGTCACGGCATCGTCGATGACCTGCACCGACACGGTGGCACTGGTCTGGCCCTGCGCGATGCGCAGCGTACCCGACGCGGCGGTGTAGTCGCTGCCGGCGGTGGCCGTGCCATCGGCGGTGGTCCAGTCGACCTGGACGCCACCAGCCGCGGCCGGCTGGTTCAGGGTGAAGGTGAAGACGAACGCGCCGCTGGCCTCGTCCTGGCTGATGTCGGCCGCGGTCAGCACCGCCTGGCCGGCCGCGCCGCAGATGTTGGCTGCGCTGGCGCTGTTGCGTGGGGCCGGGGTGCCGGTGGCGAAGTCGGCGGCGTTGTTGTTGGTGTCGGTGCAGCCGGCATCGGCGCGCAGGGCGGCGGTGGCGTTGCTCAGGTTGGGCGTGGGCGCCGAACCTTCGGCGCAGCTGGCGGTGCTGCCGAAACCGACGAAATCCACATTGCCGGTGGGGCAGGCGCCACTGAGCGCGGCGCCGTTGGCCACCAGCGCGACCTTGCCGGCGGTGCCGGACATGGCGATGGCGCCGGTGGCGTCCGGATCGGGCAGGGCGGGCGCGGCCGCATTGCTGCCATCGGCCTGCTTGACCAGGTAGTAGCCGCCGGCGGGGATGCTGCCGCTCAGTTCGGTGCGCTGCCAGCTGGTGCCGGTGGCGCTGGCGTACTGCACGGTCCAGCCGGCCAGGCTGACCTCTTGGGCCGAGGTGTTGTGCAGCTCGATGAAATCGCTGCGCAGCGGCGCGCCGCTGTTGCCGCCGCCGCCGTAGACCTGGCTGATGACGACCTGTGCCGGCGCGGCCTGGATGGCGCACACCGCCACTGCAAGCGCCAGCAGGCGCTTCGTTCCGTGCTTCATATGACGCTCCTTCGGGGGAATGGCCGCCCCTTGCGTCCCCTGGCGGCCTGGCTGGATTGTGGCGCGATCCTGGGTTTTGTCCATGACAGGCCGGTGACGCCGGGTACCATGGCCGCCCCTTCCGGGCATTCCAAGCAGGTCGATGAGCATCCAGGACAACCAGCGGCCGCTGGAAGCGGGCATCCATACCGACCTGGCCGGTCGCACCACCTACGGCGGCTACCTGCGGCTGGACCTGTTGCTGCAGGCGCAGCAGCCCCTGTCCGCGCCGGCGCATCACGACGAGATGCTGTTCATCGTCCAGCACCAGGTGTCCGAGCTGTGGATGAAGCTGATGAGCCACGAGCTGGCCGCGGCAATCGGCCACCTGGGGCGCAACGAGGTCTGGCAGACGCGCAAGGTGCTGGCCCGGGCCAAGCAGGTGCTGCGCCAGCTGACCGAGCAGTGGTCGGTGCTGGAGACCCTGACCCCTTCCGAGTACATGGGGTTTCGCGACATCCTGGGCCCGTCCTCGGGCTTCCAGTCGCTGCAGTACCGGCAGATCGAGTTCGTGCTGGGCAACAAGAACGCCTCGATGCTCAAGGTGTTCTCGCACGACCCGGCCGGGCAGGACACCCTGCGCGCGACCCTGGCCGCTCCCAGCCTGTACGAGGTGTTCCTGGCCTATCTCTCGCGCTTTGGCCATGCCATCCCGCCGCATCACCTGGCGCGCGACTGGTCCCAGCCACACGTGTCCGACCCGGCGCTGGTGCCGGTGTTCGGCCGCATCTACGAGGACACGTCCCGCTTCTGGCGCGAGTACGAGCTGTGCGAGGACCTGGTGGATTTCGAGAGCCAGTTCCAGCTGTGGCGCTTCCGCCACATGCGCACGGTGATGCGGGTGATCGGCTTCAAGCGCGGCACTGGCGGCTCTTCGGGCGTGGGTTTCCTCAAGCAGGCGCTGGAGCTGACCTTCTTCCCGGAGCTGTTCGAGGTGCGCACCACCATCGGTCTGGGTTCGCCGACCACGCCGCCGGCAGGTGCGTGAATCGCAGTGCAGCATTTGCCTGAATAGGCGTGCCGGGTCCCGGCACTTCAAGCACTTGATTTTACGAAGATTTGACGCCGCGCGCCGCCGTCGGTGATCCTCCCCGGTCCGCCGCCGGGGGCGTTCATGTCCCCTGCCACGTCATTCGCTTTCACAGGGGAAACTCTGCATGTCGCTTGAGGCCAAGTCGCCGACCCTCGAACCCGTACCGCCCGTCACGCCCGGCGATCCGCCCGTGTTCGGCAACCTGATGGGCCATCCGCGCCCCTTGTGGATGCTGTTCATGACCGAATTCTGGGAGCGCTTCGCCTTTTACGGCATCCGCTGGGCGCTGGTGCTCTACATCGTGGCGCAGTTCCATGGCGGCGATGCGTCAGGCCAGGCCGATGCCAGCCGCACCTACGGCGCCTACCTGGCGCTGGTGTACGCGGCGGCGATCTTCGGCGGCTATGTCGCCGACCGGGTGATCGGCTACCAGCGCTCGATCCTGGTCGGCGCCATCGTCATGGCGACCGGTCTGTTCCTGATCTCCGTCCCCAATCCGCAGGTGTTCCAGCTGGGCCTGGCGACGATCATCGTCGGCAATGGCCTGTTCAAGCCGAACATTTCCACCATGGTCGGCAAGCTCTACGGCCTGAAGGACGAGCGCCGCGATTCGGGCTTCACCATCTTCTACATGGGCATCAACATCGGCGCGATGATCGCCCCGGTACTGACCCAGTTCCTGGCCGAGCGGGTCTTCGGCACCGAGGCCATGCCCTCCTACAAGATGGTGTTCATCGCCTCGGGCGTCGGCATGCTGATCAGCCTGGTGTGGTTCTATATCGGTCGCGCGGGATTGCAGGGGATCGGCGCACCGCCGGCTGGCGGCGAGGGCATGGGCCGGGTCGGTCTGGTCCTGGTCGGCTGCGTGGTGTCGGTGCCGGTGATGTACTTCCTGCTGGCCATGGGCGCCAACGCGCTGGCCTGGGTGCTGGGCGTGATGTTCGTCATCCTGTCGATCCTGCTGCTGGCCGAAGGCATCCGCGAAGGACAGGTGCAGCGCGACCGGGTGATCGCCATGCTGATCATCTTCGCCTTCAACGTGCTGTTCTGGTGCTTCTTCGAACAGGCAGGCAGTTCGTTCACCTTCCTGGCAGACAACATCGTCAATCGCCAGTTTGGCGACTGGACCTTCCCGACCGCCTGGTTTCAGTCGGTCAACTCGGTGGCCATCATCACCCTGGCTCCCGTGGTCGCCTGGCTGTGGGTGAAGCTGGGCAAGGCCAATCCCTCGATCCCGCGCAAGTTCGGCCTGGGGCTGCTGTTCAACGGTTTCGCCTTTGCGCTGCTGTGGTTCGCCCTGTCCAGCCTGGTCAGCGACAGCGGCAAGATCCCGTTCTGGACCTTGTTCATGGTCTACGTCATCCAGTCGGTGGGCGAGCTGTGCCTGTCGCCGATCGGCCTGTCGATGGTCACCAAGCTGGCGCCGGTGCGTCTGGTCGGTTTCGGCATGGGCGGCTGGTTCCTGTCCACCGGCATCGGCAACAACCTGTCCGGCATCTTCGCCGGCCTGGTCAGCGGCGAAGGCGGCATGACCCCCGAGTCGGCCCAGCATGCCTATACCATGGGCTTCTGGATCCTGGCCGGCTTCGGCGTGCTGCTGTTCTTGATCGCGCCGCTGGTCAACAAGCTGATGCACGGGGTGAAGTGATCCATCGCGGCGCCCGGGCATCGTCCGGGCGCTGTCCATTGCCGGCAAACGAAAACGCGGCCTCATGGGCCGCGTTTTTATTTTGGACGTGCCACGCGCCTGGCCTCAGAACCGGGGTGGCGCTGCCGCCGGGCGCGGGCTCTCGGCGTGGCACATGTCGGCGATCTTCTGGGTCATGGTGTTCATGCCCGGCCCAGCCAGCTTGGTCAGCAGCTGGTCCAGCTGCTCGCGTTCGGCCTGGTCCAGGGGCGAGAGCAGCTCCTGCTCGCAGGACAGCACCATCGGCGCGATCTCGTCGTGCACCGCCAGGCCGGCCGGCGACAGCGCCAGCACCGATCGGCGGCGGTCGTCGCTGTGGATCCGGCGCTGCAGCAGCCCGCGCTCCAGCAGGCGCGCCACCGCGCGGCTGACGGCGACCTTGTCCATGCCGGTGTGCTCGCAGACCTCGCTGGCCGACAGGCTGGGGAAGCGCCCCAGCACCGCCATGGTGCGCCACTCGGTCACCGCCAGCCCGTGGCGACGGTGGTACTCGCCGGAAATGCTGTGGATCACCCGGTAGGCCAGGATGCTGAGCCGGTAGGGCAGCAGGTGCTCAAGATCCAGCGTGACCTGGGCGGAAGAGGCGGAATTATCGGGCTGGTTGGCTGAGTTCATGTCGCAATGCGGCTTGATGTCGGTTTCAATGGAAACTATAACGCGGCCTCAGAAGTCCCGTTTCCATGCCGCCCCCAATGCGTCCATGATGCGACAAAGTGGCGGCTCAGAGGAGAGTTTCGTGATGAGCGCACATCCGCCGGCCGGTATGGAGGTCACCACCTTCGACAACCCGATGGGCATCGACGGCTTCGAGTTCGTCGAATTCGCCGCCCCCGCCGGGCAGGGCGCGCAGCTGCACGACTACTTCCGCAAGCTCGGCTTCACCCAGGTCGCCCGGCACCGCACGCGCCCGATCAGCACCTATCGCCAGGGCGACTGCACCTTCCTGATCAACGAGGATCCGGACTCCTTCGCCGCCGACTTTGCCGCCCAGCACGGGCCCAGCGCCTGCGGCTTCGCCATCCGCGTCAACAAGCTGGCCGAGTGGGCGCGCGTGCAGGCCTTGAAGAACGGCGCCGAGGTGATCGGCGAGCGTGAGGTGACCAAGGCCGTGGCCGCGCCGGTGATCAAGGGCATCGGCGGCTGCATGCTTTACATCGTGGACCGCTATGACGAGCAGGGCACCATCCACGACCCGGACTACGAGTTCCTGCCGGGCGTGGAGCGCATGCCGGCCGGCTTCGGCCTGACCTTCATCGACCACCTGACCCACAACCTCTACCCGGGCAACATGGCCAAGTGGGCCGACTATTACGAGCGGCTGTTCAACTTCCGCGAGATCAAATACTTCGACATCAAGGGCGCCAAGACCGGCCTGGTGTCCAAGGCCATGACCGCGCCGGACGGCATGGTGCGCATCCCGCTCAACGAGTCCAACGACCCCAAGTCGCAGATCAACGAATACCTGGATGCCTACAAGGGTGAGGGCATCCAGCACATCGCCTGCTTCACCGACGACATCTACACCACGGTGGAGAAGATGCGCGCGGCCGGCGTGGATTTCCTGGATACGCCGGACACCTACTTCGACGTCATCGACCAGCGCGTGCCCAACCACGGCGAGGACGTGGCGCGCCTGCAGAAGAACAAGATCCTCATCGATGCCGACCGCGAGACCCACCAGCGCAAGCTGCTGCAGATCTTCACCCAGAACGCGATCGGCCCGATCTTCTTCGAGATCATCCAGCGCAAGGGCAACGAGGGCTTTGGCGAAGGCAACTTCCAGGCATTGTTCGAAAGCATCGAACGCGACCAGATGCGGCGTGGGGTGCTGTAACGCCGCCGCAGGCATCCTGCTCGGACTTTCCTTGCTGGGTTCGAGCGCACAGGCCCGGCCCGGGTCGGACACGTCGTCGGCCTCGGTCGTGGCCGATCTTGACGGGGATGGACGGCCGGACCACGTGTCCTTGGACGTCGTTGGCGATCGCGTGGTGCTCAAGATGAGCATTGCAGGGCGCAAGCAGGCGCAGGCCGAGTCGTTCGCAAAGCGAGACTTCGGTTGCTCCCCCGTCACCTGGAAAGAAACTTGTCCGGGCGAGCGTGGGGTCATGCGCGCGGTGGCGGTGGACTCAGCTTTTCGTAAGGACTTCGCGTTGATGTTCGACCTCGAAGCGGCGCATCTTTCCTCTCGCAAGGGCGCGCATGTCGTGGTCATTCCGCTGGCCGGGACCGATCCGTTCTGGGTGTACTGGGACCCCACCATCAATGGCGTGGCCTGGACGCGCCTGTAGCCAAGAGTCATCACATGGGTATCGACCGTAGTTACCAGACCGGCTTCGGCAACAGCTTCGCCACCGAGGCCATCCCCGGCACCCTGCCGGTGGGCCGCAACTCCCCGCAGCGCGTGGCCCATGGCCTCTACGCCGAGCAGTTGTCCTGCACGGCCTTCACCGCCCCGCGCGGGCACAACCGGCGCAGCTGGCTGTATCGCATCCGCCCGGCGGCCGTGCATGGCGCGTTCGCGCGCTGGGCCCAGCCGCAGTTCCACAACCGCTTCGACGAACAACCGGTTTCGCCCGAGCAGTTGCGCTGGTCGCCGCTGCCGATGCCGCAGGCGCCGGTGGATTTCATCGAAGGCCTCTACACCATGGCCGGCAACGGCAGCCCGGCCGCGCTGGGCGGCGTGGGCGTGCACATGTACGCCGCCAACCGCGACATGGCCGGGCGCTACTTCTACAACGCCGATGCCGAACTGCTGATCGTGCCGCAGGCCGGGCGCCTGCACCTGGCCACCGAACTGGGCGCCCTGAGCGTCGAGCCGCAGCAGATCGCGGTGATCCCGCGCGGCGTGCGCTTTGCCGTGGCGCTGCCCGATGGCCAGGCGCGCGGCTATGTCTGCGAAAACTTCGGCGCGCTGCTGCAGCTGCCGGAGCTGGGGCCGATCGGCGCCAATGGCCTGGCCAATGCGCGCGACTTCGAAACTCCGCACGCGGCCTATGAGGATGTCGAGGGCGAGTTCGAGCTGATCGCCAAGTTCCAGGGCCACCTGTGGCGCGCGCCGATCGACCACTCGCCGCTGGACGTGGTGGCCTGGCACGGCAACGCCGCGCCGTACCGCTACGACCTGCGCCGCTTCAACACCATCGGCTCGATCAGCTTCGACCACCCCGATCCGTCGATCTTCACCGTGCTCAGCTCGGCCAGCGACACGCCGGGCGTGGCCAACCTGGATTTCGTGATCTTCCCGCCGCGCTGGCTGGTGGCGCAGGACACCTTCCGCCCGCCGTGGTTCCACCGCAACGTGGCCAGCGAGTTCATGGGGCTGGTGCATGGCGCCTATGACGCCAAGGCCGAGGGATTCGCCCCGGGCGGGGCTTCGCTGCACAACTGCATGAGCGGGCACGGCCCGGATGCGGCCACCTTCGAGCGCGCCTCGCAGGCCGACCTGTCCAGGCCCGATGTCATCACCGACACCATGGCCTTCATGTTCGAAACCCGCGCGGTGCTGTGCCCCAGTGCGCAAGCCCTGGCCGCCGCGCACCGGCAGCGCGACTATCCACAATGCTGGGCCGGCCTGGGCAAGCGCTTTTCTCCGCCGGCCTGAGTCAGGCCGGCGTGGTCAGCTCCAGGCGCGCCAGCCAGTATTGCGGCAGGACTTCCAGGGTGCGCTCGCGCACGCGCGCGGCATAGCCGGCGCTGGTCATCGTCGGCAGGGCCTCCAGGCCGGTCTGCAGCGCTGCGACAATGGCCTCATCGTCCTGGGCCAGCTGCAGGCCCTGGCGCAGCGCCGCGCCCGCCGCGTTGCGTTGCAGCTCCAGCATGCCCAGCAGGTACATCCGCGCTGCGGCGAGGGAGCGACGGCTGTCCGGCGCAGCCTTCGACGCCGAGGCCAGCACCGAGGCCTCCCCGACGACCGGACGCTCGGCGACAGCGCCCGGCCTGGCTTCCAGATAGCCGGAGGCGTGGAGTTGGGCGATCAGCTGCGCGCCATCGCCGCCCAGCAGCCGCGCCAGCTCAGCCGTATCGCGCCGACCGTCGGCCAGGATCAACGCACGCCGCTGCCGCAGGTCCAGCGCGGCGCGGTGGGTCTGCAGGGCGGCGTGGGCGAGGGTGGTCTTGCGCAGAAGCACGGGCGTGGTGAGTGGTGGCGCGTGGCGAGCATCGCCCTGGCCGATGAAATCGCCATGACATCGGCAAGACCTGGCCTGGCATGCATGCAAAGTGTGATTCGCGCACGATTCACTGGACCCGGCTAGGCTGTGTCCACCTTGTTTTCGGAGCGCGCCATGAAATCCCTCCTGCCTGCGGTGATCGCCCTGTCCCTGGCGCTGTCGGCGTGCCAGCGCGAGTCGTCGCAGCAGGCGCCTGCCACCGCGCCCGACGCTGGGCAGGCCACGCCCACGCCCGCGCAAACGCCCGCGCAAACGCCCGCGCCTGGCCAACCCGCGCCGATCGCCGAGCAGCCGCCGGCCGATGGCATGCAGCTGGCCCACTACGACGGCTACGGCGATCTCAAGCTCGGCAGCAGCGGCGAGCAGGCGCGCGCGGCCTGGGGCGGTGAGCTCAACAGCAGCACGCCCAGCGAGCCCGGCGGTTGCACGCTGCTGACGCCCAAGTGGGCCACCGACAAGGCCGACGTGGCCTTCATGGTCGAAGGCGACAAGTTCGTGCGCTACGACGTCACCACCGACAAGCAGGCCGCGCCGGGCGGCGGCAAGGTCGGCATGGACCAGGCCGCGCTCAAGGCCCTATACCCGGCGCTGAGCGAGAGCCCGCACAAGTACGTGGAAGGCGCCAAGTACCTGTCGGTGGAGGCACCGGCACCGGCCGGGACCAAGCTGGTGTTCGAGACCGACGCCGAAGGCAAGGTGGTGACCTGGCGCGTGGGTCTGCCGCCGCAGGTGGACTACGTGGAGAGCTGCTCCTGACCTCCGCCCGGCCGCGCAGGCGGTCCGCGCGTGCAAAACCCACGGTCGCGGTGTAGCGTCCCGGCATCACCGGGGCTGGGAAAGGCGTGGACATGATCGCTGCGTTGGGTTGGGGGGCGCTGGGCCTGCTGTTGCTTGCCCTGGGCGGCGAGACCGCGGTCAAGGGCGTGTCCGGGCTGGCCCAGCGCTGGGGGCTGTCGGCCTTCCGTGCCGGGCTGCTGCTGATGGCGGTGGCGACCTCTCTACCGGAACTTGCCGTCAACCTGCGCGCGCTGTCGCAGGGCGTGCCAGAACTGGCGCTGGGCAATGCGGTGGGCAGCAGCATCGTCAACCTCGGCCTGACCCTGGGCCTGGCTGCGCTGTGCGCGCCGCTGCTGGTGCAGGCGCGGCTGCTCGCCCCGCTCTTGCTGGCGCTGATCGGCGTGAGCGCGTTGCTGGCCGTGCTGGGGCTGGATGGCCGCATCGGCGCCATCGACGGCGCCCTGCTGCTGGTCGCCTTCTTCGCCACCATGCTGTGGATGTGGCGCCGCGCGTCGACGGAAACCGAACAGGTGCGCGAGCGCATCGCCCAGGCCGCCATCAGCCGCACGGTGCTGTGGCTCAACGTGGTGCGCCTGGTGCTGGCGATCTTCCTGCTGGGCTACGGCGCGCGCTACGTGCTGCAGGCGGCCCAACTGCTGGGCCAGGCTTGGGCCCTGACCCCGCTGATGACCGGCCTGCTGCCGGTGGCCATCGCCACCGCGTTGCCGGAGGCCGCCGCGGCCATCGTCGCCGCCCGCCGCGGCCAGGCCGACATGGTGCTGGGCCACGTGCTCGGCTCCAGCGTGTTCAACCTCACCGTGATCGTCGGCGGCATGGCCCTGGTGGCACCACTGGCCCTGCCAGCCTCCTTCGTGCGCCTGGAACTGCCCGCGGCCATCGCCCTGGCCGTGGTGCTCTATCCAATGCTGCGCGGCGACCTGCGCATCAGCCGCGGCGAAGGCGCGGTGCTGCTGCTGGCGTTCTGCGGCTGGCTGGCGCTGGAGCTGGCCTCGAGCTAGGAACGAGTGGAGAGGAACGAGGAACGAGTGAGAGCAGCGCACGCTCCCGCTTTTGCTCACTTCTCTCAGAAAGGAACGAGTGGAGAGGAACGAGGAACGAGTGACGGCATGGCAAGCACCCCGCTTTCGCTCACTCCTCACTCCTCGCCCCACCACTCACTCCTCGCCCCACCACTCACTCCTCGCTCCACTCGTTCCTCGTTCCTATTCACTCGTTCCTCGCCCCTAGGCCTGGCCACGGTCGCCGAAATCTCCGTATCCTCCGGCGGCACCGGGCGCGCGTCGCGCATCAGCGCCAGGGCGGCCTTGCTCATCAGGTGTGCGCTGATCGGGGCGGTGATGAACAGGAAGGCGGTGATCAGCAGCTCGCGCGGCTGCGGGTCCTGGCCCAGGAACAGGTGGTAGCCCACCGAGGCCAACAGCACGCAGCCCACGCCCAGGGTGCTGGCCTTGGTCGGCGCGTGCACACGGCGGAAGAACTCGGACAACTTGACCATGCCTACCGCGCCCAGCAGCACGAAGGTGGTGCCCACGATCAGCAGCAGCGACAGCGCGATCTGGATGAGGTCGATCATTCCACGATGTCCCGGCGCAGCACGTACTTGCACAGCACCACGGTGCTGCTGAAACCGAGCATGGCGATCACCAGCGCGGCCTCGAAGTAGATCGGCGAGTCCAGGTGCATGCCCAGCAGCATCAGCTCGGCCACCGCCGTGACCGAAAGCGTATCCAGCGCCAGGATGCGGTCGGGCACCGTCGGCCCGCGCAGCAGGCGCCACAGGCACAGCAGCATGGCAATCCCGACGGCGACCATGCAGCAGACGATGGTGGTTTCGATGAACATGTGTCCGGTCATGGAAAGATCTCCATCAGGGGCTTTTCGTAACGCGACTTGATCTCGGCGATGGCCGCCTCGGCGCTGCTCATGTCCAGCATGTGCACCAGCAGGTAGCGGCGGTCGTCGGTCAGGGCCGCCGACACCGTGCCGGGGGTCAGGGTGATCATGCTGGTCAATGCGGCGATGCCGTGGATGTTCTGGATGTCCAGCGGCACCCAGACGAAGCCGGGGTGGATGTTCTTCTCCGGGCCCAGCACCTGCACGGCCACGATGACGTTGGACTTGAGGATGTCCCAGGCGACGATGGCCAGCATACGCGGCACCGGCCGCAGCGAGCCGATGCGCGCGTACTCGCGGTCCAGGCGCGCGGCAAAGCGCGGCACGATCCAGCCCAGCAGCAGTCCCAGCAGCAGCTGGCCGACACTGAAGCTGTCGGTCATCAGCATCCAGAACGCCACCACGCTCACGCTCAGCGGCCAGGACGGAGTGAGGCGGCGGAGCAGGCTGGCGGCCATCATGGCGTCCTCATCGCGGGCGCCGTCTCGCGCAGCTGCTGGGTGTAGTCGCCGGGCTGCAGCAGCTGCCGCGCGGCGGCATCGGTGTATTGCATCAGCGGGGCGGCAAAGAGCGTCATGCCCACGCCGAGGCCGAGCAGCAGCAACGTGGCCCAGGTCTCGTTCGGGCGGGCGCGGGCCACCGGCAGGTGCCCGCCCGGGCCGTGGTCCTCCTCGACATGGGCCACCTGCGCCGGCAGGCGCCAGAACAGGCGCACGCCGGCGCGGCTGATGCCGATGATCACCAGCAGGCTGCTGAGCAAGACCACGCTCCAGACCAGGGGCGTGTCCGCCACCGGCACGTCCGACAGCAGTGCAGCCTTGGCCAGGAACCCGGACAACGGCGGCAGGCCGGCCGCGGAGATCGCCGCCACCAGGAACATCGCACCCGGCAGGGCGCGGTCGGGCAGGGCGGCGACGATGGATTTGTCGTCCTCGGCATGGCCGCGTCGCCGCCGGATCAGGTCTGCGGCCATGAACAAGGCGGCCGCCACGAAGGTGCTGTGCGCCAGGTAGTACAGGCCCGCGCCGATGGTCCCCACGCGCCCCAGCGCGAAGGCGATGAACAAGGTGGCGGCCGACCAGATCACCACGTAGCCGATCATGATGCGCAGCCGCGCCGCGCCCAGCACGCCCAGCGCGCCCAGCAGCAGCGTACCGGCCCCGGCCCACAGCAGCGCCTGCTGGCCGAAGCCGGCCAGCGCCCCGGCCTGCGCGCCCAGCAGCAGGGTGCTCACCCGCAGCACCGCGTACAGGCCGACCTTGGTCATCACCGCAAACAGCGCGGCCACCGCCGCCGGCGCCCGCGAATAGGTTTCCGGCAGCCACAGGTACAACGGCAGCAGCGCCGCCTTGGCGCAGAACACCAGCAACAGCAGCGCGAAGGCCGCCTTGACCATCCCGGCCTGGGCCGGCGCCACCTGGCCCACGCGCACGGACAGCTCGGCCATGTTGAGCGACCCCAGCAGGCCGTAGATCAGCCCCAGGGCGATCAGGAACAGCGCCGAAGCGGCCACGTTGAAGGCCACGTAGTGAAAGCCGCTGCGCATGCGCAGGCCGCGGCCACCGCTGATCAGCAGGCCGTAGCTGGCGCTGAGCATGACCTCGAAGAACACGAACAGGTTGAAGATGTCGCCGGTCAGGAAGGCGCCATTGAGCCCCATCAGCTGCAGCTGGAAGAAGGCATGGAAGTGCGGCGCGCGCCGGTCCCAGCCGCTGCAGGCGTGCAGCAGGCAGGCGCCGCCCAGCAGCAGGGTGACGCCGAGCATCCAGCCCGAGAGCCGGTCGGCCATCAACGCAATGCCCAACCGCGCCGGCCAGTCGCCCAGCAGGTAAACGCCGATCGTGCCGGTGTCGGCCTGCCCGATGATCCGGCCCACCGCCACGGCCAGCAGCGCCATGAACGCCCACGCCGTGGCCCGCCGCGCCGCCCAGCTGAAGCGGCGATGCTCGAGGAACAGCGACACCGCCCCGCCCAGCAGCGGGATCACGATCGGCCACAGCAGCAGGTGGCTGGTCATCGCCCGTCCTTGCGCTGTTCGCCGTCGTCCGGCTCGGGCGCGGCGGCGTAGGCATCGACATGGTCGCTGCGGTTGTCGGCGCGGCTGCGCATGGCCAGCACGATGCTGACCGCGGTCATGGCGAAGGCGATCACGATGGCCGTGAGCACCAGCGCCTGCGGCAGCGGGTCGATGTAGTGCGCCAGCGTGGCCGCCTTGCCCTCGCGGAGCACCGGCGGCTGGCCCGGGCGCAGGCGCCCGCCGGCGAAGATCAGCAGGTTGGTGCCATAGGACAGGAAGGTCAGGCCCAGGATCACGTCGAAGGTGCGTGCGCGCAGCATCAGCCACACCCCGCACGCGGTCAGCACGCCGATGGCGCTCGCCAGTGCGAGTTCCATCAGGCGCGTCCCCCTGTTTGCGGGGAGCGCGCATCCGGATCCAGCGCGTGGCGCTGCGCGTCCTTGCGGCGCGAGCCCTTGATGGTGCCCAGCATGGACAGCATCAGCATCGCCCCGCCGAACACCACCAGGTACACGCCCGTATCAAAGCCCATCGCGCTGGCCAGCGGCACCTGACCGATCAGTGGCAGGTGCAGGTCCAGGTGCCCGCTGGTCAGGAACGGCACGCCGAACAGCAGCGAGGCCAGCCCGCTCGCCACCGCCACCACCAGGCCCACGCCGATGCAGCGCACGTAGTCGAACCCGAAGCGCGACTCGACCGAGGCCACGCCCTGGATGACGTACTGCATCAGCAGCGGCACCGCCAGCACCAGGCCGGCGATGAAGCCGCCGCCGGGGGCGTTGTGGCCGCGCAGGAACAGGAAGATCGACACCGTCAGGGTCAGCGGGAACAGGATCTGCGCCAGATCCGCCGGCACCGGCAACTGCACGTGCCCGCCCTCGATGCGCTTTTCCGGCGCCATGCGCGCGCGCCGCAGGCAGGCATGCACCACCAGCGCGGCGATGGCGAACACGGTGATCTCGCCGAAGGTGTCAAAGCCGCGGAAGTCCACCAGGATCACGTTGACCACGTTGCGGCCGTAGCCCTCGGGCTGGGCGCGCGCCAGGATCTCCCCGGCCACGGTGTCGGCCGGCTGGGTCATCACCGCGTAGGCCAGGATCGCCAGGCCAAGCCCGGCGGCCACGGCGATCGCGCCATCGCGCCACTGGCGCAGCCGGCCGGGCTCGACCGTGCTGCGGTCGGGCAGGTAGTTCATCGCCAGCATCAGCAACACCAGCGTCACCATCTCCACCAGCAGCTGGGTCAGGGCCAGGTCCGGCGCCGAAAGCAGCACGAAGGTCAGGCTGAGCATGGTGCCGGCCGCTCCCAGCACGATCACCGCCAGCAGCCGCTGCCGATACAACCGCAGGGCCCCCAGCGCCGCGCCCATCATCACCAGCCAGACCATCCACCCCAGCAGCGGCAGCGGCTGGTTGCCCGTTAGCGACAGCGGCAGGCCCTCGCTCCAGGCCGGGATGCCGGCCACCACCACCGCGGCCAGCACCAGCATCAGCAGGCTGCGCTGCAGGCTGTTGTTGGCCAGTGCTTCGCTGACGCGATTGCCAAAGACGAACAGCAGCTCCAGGTTGCGCCAGAACGCATCGCGGCCGGTCGGCCGGCTGTTGATGGCGTGCAGGTCCAGCACGCGGTCCAGCACGCGGTACAGGGCCACGCCGAACACCACGCCCAGCGCGCTCATCGCCAGCGGCAGGTTGAAGCCGTGCCAGATCGCCAGGCTGTAGGCGGGCATGGCATCGCCCAGGATGGCGCGGGCGCCAGTATCGAGCACCGGCGCCACGGTCAGCGCCGGGGCCAGGCCCACGGCCACGCACAGCAGCACCAGGATTTCCACCGGGATCTTCATCCAGCGCGGCGGCTCGTGCGGGGTGGTGTCCAGATCGCGCGGCCCCGTGCCCAGGAAGGTCTCGTAGACGAATCGCAGGCTGTAGGCCACGCCCAGGATGCCGGCCAGCAGCGCGGCCAGGCCGGTGACGATGCGCATTGGTTCCGAGTCGGGCGCGTCCAGCGCCACGGCGAAGAACATCTCCTTGGACAGGAAGCCATTGAGCAACGGGATACCGGCCATGGACAGCGAGGCGATGATCGCCAGCGCGCTGGTGAAGGGCATCAGCCTGCGCAGCCCGCCAAGCTTGCGGATGTCGCGCGTGCCAGCCTCGTGGTCGACGATGCCGGCGGCCATGAACAACGACGCCTTGAAGATGGCGTGGTTGAGGATGTGGAACACCCCGGCCACCACCGCCATCGGCGTGGACAGGCCGAACAGCATGGTGATCAGGCCCAGGTGCGAGATCGTCGAGTACGCCAGCACGCCCTTGAGGTCGTGCTGGAAGATCGCATGCCAGGCCCCCAGCAGCAGCGTGATCGCCCCGATGCCGCTGACCGTGTAGAAGAACAGCTCCGAACCGGCCAGTGCCGGATGCAGGCGCGCCAGCAGGAACACCCCGGCCTTGACCATCGTCGCCGAGTGCAGATACGCCGAGACCGGCGTGGGCGCGGCCATCGCATGCGGCAGCCAGAAATGCAGCGGGAACTGCGCGCTTTTGGTGAACACCCCGCCCAGCACCAGCATCAGCGCCCACGGATACCAGGGGTGGGCGCGCAGCAACGCGCCGGAGGCCAGCACCACCTCCAGCTCGTAGCTGCCGACGATGCGCCCGATCAGCAGCACACCGCCCAGCAGCGCTAGGCCGCCGCCGCCGGTGATGACCAGCGCCATGCGCGCGCCCTCGCGGGCTTCCTTCTGCTGCGACCAGAAACCGATCAGCAGGAACGAGCTGATGCTGGTCAGCTCCCAGAACATGCTCAGCAGCAGCAGGTTGCCGGCCACCACCAGCCCCAGCATCGAGCCCATGAACAGCAGCAGGAAGGACAGGAAGCGCACCGCGCTGTCCTGCCGGCTCAGGTAATAGCGCGCGTACATCACCACCAGCGCGCCAATGGCCAGCACCAGCATGGCGAACAGCCAGGCGAAGCCATCCAGGCGCAGGGTCAGGTTCAGGCCCAGCTGCGGCAGCCAGGGATAGGACACCTGCAGCACCTCACCGCGCAGGATGGCTGGCGTGGCCCAGGCCAGGATCAACAGGCCGGCCAGCGGCGCGCTGGCGGCGATCCAGGCGATGCGTGTCCTCGGCCCGTCGCGCAGCATCGCCACGATCGCCGACAGCGCGAACGGCAATGCCACCAGGCATTCAAGGACAGGGATCATGCGCGGGGTGCAACAAACGAAACACGGGTTTCGAGTCTAGCAGCCACGTTCAGCTTGACCTGACGCGGTGTTCACCGGCGCATGACGATCAGTAGCGCCAACCCATCGTGCGGTAGAACTTGCCCATCACCCAGGCCGGGCCGATCAGCAGATAGATCAGGTCGGTGAAGAAGCTGGGCTTGCGGCCTTCCAGCTTGTGGCCGACGAACTGGGCGATCCAGGCCACCACGAACACGCCGATGGCCAGCTTCAGCAGGCCATCCAGCCCGATGCGGGCTTCCAGCAGCCGGCACAGGCAGCCGAAGGTGAAGAACGCCACCACCATGCCGTAGCCCAGGGGGCGCGAGAGCCGGTTGTAGAAGGTCCACGCCGCGAACATGCCCAGCGCGGCCCAGAAGCCGCTGCGGAACCAGCTGGCGGTCACCGGGATGCACCACAGCAGCGCCACCACCGACCACAGGATGGCCGGCACCGCGAACAGATGGATCAGCTGGTTGACCTCGTTGCGATGGTCATCCGAGTAATGCGCGAACCATCGGTCGATGGGGCGCGCGGAAGTGCTGGCGTCTGGCGGCATGTTCCCTCCCAGGACAAGCCGGCAGGATAGCGCACCGGCAGGGCGCCGCGGCCGGGCCGCTGGGCACGGCGATGACCATCCTGAGGTGGAAGCCCAGGCGCCAGCGGCGCATGAGCGCTCGCCCCTGGGATCCAGGGGCGAGCGGTGGGGCTTCAGCGGGCGCGGGCGCCCATCTGCTGTTGCGGATCCTGCTGCTGGGCCGCGCGCTCGGCCGTTAGCAGATCGATGCTGCTCTGCTGGGCGGTCGGCACCTGCTGGGACAGGTCCACCGAGGCCCGGAAGCCAGGCGTGTTGCCGATGACGAAAGCGGTGTTGTCCTTGACCACCACGCCCTGCAGCTTGTCCGGACTGTCGATGCCCGCCTTGATCGCCTGGGCGGTGACCGCGGCGGCCGCGTCGTTGGAATACGGCGTGGGCAACTGGCCGCGGATGGCGCCGTAGAGCGGATTGTTCGGATGCCGGCTGTCGTCCAGCAGGATCGGCTGCGCCTGCGGGGTGCGGCTGGCCGCGGCCCGTTCCTGCGACTGCTGCTCCAGGCTGCCGTGGGTGGCACGGCCGACGATCCCGTCCTGCTTCAGGCCGTGGGCCTGCTGGTAGGCCAGCACCGCCTCGCGGGTGTTGTCGCCGAACTTGCCGTCCTCGGCCAGCCTGCGTCCGTCGGCATCGCGCACGCCCAGCTGGTTGAGCTGCTGCTGCAGGCTGCGCACGCCTTCGCCGCGATCGCCATGACGCAGCACCTCGCCGTGACCGTGCCCGCGGTGATCGTCCTGCCCATGGGACTGCGCGCCGACCTCCACGCTGCGGCCCTGGTCCCACCAGGTCTGCGGGCTGATCAGCTTGCCGCTGGGATCGCGCAGCTGGTAATGCACGTGCTGGGCGTACTGGTCCCCGCCGCGCGGGCCGCGGCCGCCCATGGTGCCGATGGGGTCGCCGGCCTGGATGGTCTGGCCCTCGCGCACCGAGCGCGAATCCAGATGCAGGATCTCGTGCGAGTTGCCCTGGGCGTCCTGGATCTTCACCGTGCCGTACTGGCCACCGGAGAAGGTCACCGTGCCGGAGATCGGCGCATGCACCGTGGGGTGCTGCAGGTTGCGCCCGCTCTGGCCGCCTTCGTAGTTGAAGTCGGTGCCGCCGTGCGCGCCGTTGCTGCGGCGCTCGCCGTACTGGCCGGTGATGTGCGGGTCCACACCATTCTGGCCCGGCAGCATGCGTTCCATGGTCTGCTGAAAGTTGGACTGGACCGTGGCGGCTTCCTGCTGGCGGGCTGCGGCCGGGACCGGCTGGCCCAGGCGGCCTTCGGACAGGGTGCGCATCAGCTCCGGGGTAAGGTCGCGCTCCCACTGATCGAAGCGCCGCTCGCGGTCGGCAAGCCCGTTGGGCGGGTCACGGCCGTTGATCGCCGCCCCGGCCTGCCGCGCATCGTCTCGCGCCGCTTCGGGCACGTTGTTCTGCCAGTACCAGGTGGCGATGCGCGCGGCGTTCTCGGGCCGAGCGGCCAGTTCCGGATGCCGGACCAGATCCAGATCCAGGGCCTGGCCAGCTTCGCGGTACTGGTCCTTGCCGGTGAGCTGGATATAGCCACGGCCGCGATAGCGGTAGCCATCGCCGGGCTCGTCGTTACCCATGCGGCCGCCGTACATCAGCTCGGCCAGGCGCTGCGGTTGCCCGCGCAGGGCCTCCAGCCTTGCCGCCTCCAGCGCCTCCGGGCCCTCGCGCAGCGCCGACCTGACCAGCGAGCTGATCTGGGACGCGCCGCGGGTGTAGTTGAAACTTTCCTCCAGGCGGTTCAACCCGCCCGATTCATGGCCGACCTGGGCCATGAAGTTGGCCAGTTCGGTCTGCGAGGTGATGCCGGCCGCGTAGGCCGACTGCAGCAAGCCATTTTCTCGATCTGTTGCCATGGTGTAGCTCCTCATTTCTCAGCAACGTTGAAGGACGGACGCCTCCTTGTCCGCACAAGCCATCACTTCCCTTTAATTCGGTGGTCTTTCGATCCTCATGGCGATTACAGCGTGCCGGTCTGCGGCAGGCTGGCCGGGTCGAAGTCGGAGAACTTGATCGTGCCGAACTCCTTGCTGGTCAATTCGGTCTTCTTGTTCTGCTCGGTCTCGGTGTCGGTCACCTCACGCACCACGCGGTCCAGCAGCCAGCTCTGCTGCGCCGGGTCGTAGCGGAAGCTGTAGTCCTCGGCCCAGCGCTCGCGCGAGCCGCCGGAGACCGAGATCAGGAACGTGCCCTTGTCGATGCGGGCGTAGCCATACGGGTCTCCGGCAACGCCGCCGCAGCGGGCGCAGGGGACGATCTTGCTGTTGCGGGCCGCCTCTTTCAGGCCACCGTTCTGGTCCTGCACCAGGACCGAGACCACGCGCGGCTCGCCCTGGCCGAGCTTTTCGCCGGCCTTGGAGGGGGGCGAGGAGATCAGCAGCACGTCCGAATGGCCAGCGCCGGTCAGGTCGCCACGCAGCGTTTCCAGCGCTTTCATGCCGGCCGGCACGAACGAATCCACGTCAACCATTGCAGCGGTCTCTTGCGATGTGGGAGGGGTCGGTGCCGTCGGCGCCTGGGGCGCCGCAGGCGGTGCGGCCGGTCCGGCCGAGGCAGGCGCGGGGGTGGGACTCTGGTCTGGGGCGGCGTTTCCGCAAGCCGCGAGCGTGAACGCGGCGAGGGCGATTCCAAATTGGAGGCGGTGGGACAAGCACTTCTCCTTTTTCGTCTTGCAGATGCGGCGACAGGGGCGCAGGCGCCTGAGCCTGGATTCAGAGCGCCTGGTCGTCGACCTTGGTCAGGGTCCAGCAGGGCCGTGCAGCGAAGGTGTAGACCTGCTGGTCGTCCGTGTCCGGCGTGCGCACCAGCACCTCGCGCTGCTCGCCCTGGCCGGAAATCACGACCTCGCGCTTGTCGGCGCGCGCTGCGTCCAGGTCCGGCATCACCGGCCACTGGACCTGCGACAGCGCCACCTGGCGGCTGACCGGTGCAGGTTCGGGCTGGGCTTCCGGATCGATCCTGACCATGGTCAGCGGATCTGCGGTGGCGGCCTTCTGGGCGGCGGTGTCGGCACTGAAGCGCTTGAGGAAGGCGTCGAAGTCGGCGTCCGGGCAGGACGTGGCCGCTGTGGATGCATCAGCGGCGGTACCGGTCGGGGCGGTGCCGGCCACGGCCGGGGCGGTTTCGGCACCTGCGGCAGGTGTGGCGGCGGCGGGTGCCTCGCCCTGCGGTTTGCAGGCGGCCAGGGCCAGGCCCAGGGCCAGGGACAGCAGAAACGGATTGCGGGCTGACAACGGATCCTCCTGATCGTGCCTGGGGGCGTCGGGGGACGCGCCTTGCCGGGCAAGCTTATACAGGGTCGATGACAACCCTGTTGTGAAGCCTGCCACGGTCCGCGCCAGGCAGCGGCTGCGTGGCGCCAGGGGGCTTTCAGTCCAGCGAGATGCCGGCCAGCTTGTGCAGGGCCTCTGCGTAGCGGGCGCGGGTGCGCTCGATGACCTCCGGCGGCAGCACCGGGCCCGGCGCGGTCTTGCCCCAGTCCAGCGTCTCCAGGTAGTCGCGCACGATCTGCTTGTCGTAGCTCGGCGGGCTGGTGCCGACCTGGTACTCGTCCGCCGGCCAGTAGCGCGAGGAGTCCGGCGTGAGCATCTCGTCCATCACATACAGGCGGCCATCGGCATCGGTGCCGAACTCGAACTTGGTGTCGGCCAGCAGGATGCCGCGCTCGGCCGCGAAATCGGCCGCATAGCGGTACAGCCGCAGGGTGGCATCGCGCACGCGCTCGGCCAGGTCCGCGCCCACGGTGCGGACCATGGCGTCGAAGTCGATGTTCTCGTCGTGGTCGCCCACGGCGGCCTTGGTCGAGGGGGTGAAGATCGGTTCGGCCAGCTTCTCGGCCTGGCGCAGGCCGTCGGGCAGGGCGATGCCGCTGACCGCGCCGGTGCGCTGGTAATCCTTCCAGCCGCTGCCGATCAGGTAGCCGCGGGCGATGGCTTCCACCGGCACCGGCTTGAGCCGCTTGGTCACCACCGCGCGCCTGGCGTACAGCGCCGGGTCCACGCCGGCCGGCAGCACGCTGGCCACCTCGATGCCGGTGAGGTGGTTGGGCATCAGGTGCGCGGTCTTGTCGAACCAGAAATTGGAGATCTGGCAGAGCATCTCGCCCTTGCCGGGAATCGGGTCGGGCAGCACCACGTCGAAGGCGGAGAGGCGATCGGTCGCCACCATGAGCAGGCAGTCGCCGGCATCGGCTGGCAGCGCTTCGCGGGGCAGGTCGAACACATCGCGGACCTTGCCGCGATGGCGCAGGGTCAGGCCGGGCAGGTCGGATTGCAACAACGTGGTGGGCACAGGCACTCCTAACGGTGACGCGCGCTCGCAGGCGCGCTCTCGCGAAAAAGTCCCCGCCGCACGCCCGTGCCGACAACAGGCCCGCCGGGCGGCGGGCCGCGTAGTGTACGGCCCCGCAAGGCCCGTGTGACGTTAAAATGCGGCTTTCCGCGCGCAAGGCTGCTGTCCTGATGAATCGCTGGTACGGAAAGGTCCTGGGTCTGGTGGCCGGCACGCTGCTGTTTCGCCCCAATCCGCTGTTCGGGGCCCTGATCGGCACGCTGATCGGACACGCCTTCGACCGCGACTGGTTCAAGCTGGCCAAGGACAATCCCTACCGGGTGTTCGACCTGACCAGCGATGCGACCGATGCCGAGGTCGACCAGGCCTACCGCAAGCTGATCTCCCAGTACCACCCGGACCGATACCACGACGCGGCCCCGGAGCTGCGCGAGCAGGCCGAAAGCAAGGCGCGCGAGCTCAACAGCGCCTACGACCGGATCAAGACGCTGCGCAAGCGCCGCGGCTGATCGCGCCCCACACCTGTCGCCTCCACGGAAACACCACGATGTCCGACTGCCTGATCGCCCCGTCCATTCTTTCGGCCGACTTCGCCCGCCTGGGCGAGGAAGTCGACAACGTCATCGCCGCCGGCGCGGACTGGGTGCATTTCGACGTGATGGACAACCATTACGTGCCCAACCTGACCATCGGGCCGATGGTGTGCCAGGCCTTGCGCAAGCACGGGGTGACCGCGCCGATCGACGTGCACCTGATGGTCGAGCCGGTGGACCGTATCGTCCCGGACTTCGCCGAGGCCGGCGCCAGCATCATCAGCTTCCATCCCGAAGCCAGCCGCCACGTCCACCGCACCATCCAGCTGATCAAGTCGCACGGCTGCAAGGCTGGCCTGGTGCTCAACCCGGCCACCCCGGTGGACATCCTGGACTGGGTGCTGGAGGACCTGGACCTGGTGCTGCTGATGTCGGTCAACCCCGGCTTCGGCGGGCAGGCCTTCATTCCCTCGGCGCTGGACAAGCTGCGCGCGGTGCGCAAGAAGATCGATGCCCTGGGCAAGCCGATCCACCTGGAGATCGACGGCGGCGTGAAGGCCGACAACATCGCCCAGGCCGCCGCCGCAGGTGCCGATGCCTTCGTTGCCGGCTCGGCCATCTTCAACGCGCCCGGCGGCACCCGCCAGGCCTACGCCGAGGTCATCGGCAAGATGCGCGCGGCCGTGGCGGGCGCGCGGTGAGCCTGCACATCCGTGCGGCCAACCCGGACGACGCGCCGCTGCTGCACGAGCTGGTCACGGCGCTGGCCGTGTACGAGCGCGAGCCCAATGCGGTCGAGGCCAGCGTCGAGGACTTGCGCCAGAGCCTGTTCGGCCAGGGAGCCACTGCCTATGCCTTGATCTGCGAGCTGGACGGGCAGGCGGTGGGCTTTGCGGTGTACTTCTTCAACTATTCCACCTGGCTCGGGCGCAACGGGCTGTACCTGGAGGACCTGTTCGTGCGTCCGGAACACCGTGGTGCCGGCGCCGGACTGGCCCTGTTGCGGCACCTGGCGCAGCTGGCCGTGGCCAAGGGCTGCGGGCGCTTCGAGTGGTCGGTGCTGGACTGGAACGCGCCGTCCATCGCCTTCTACCGCGCCGCCGGTGCGCGGCCGATGGAGGGGTGGACGGTATACCGCATGCAGGGCCAGGCGCTGGCGGACTTCGCCGCCCATGGCATGCCCTCGCGCGGGGCCTGATCGGGTCGCAAAACAAAGGCCGCATCGTTGCCGATGCGGCCTTCTTCGGAAGATTGGAGGCTGATCCTGCCTCCGCCCGTCGTCCCTGATATGGCCTCCCATGTTCCGGATGGATCATGACGGCCTGATGACACGCGCCGAAGACCATCCGGGCTGCTAGCCTGCGCTTCCCACCTAGTGCCGCTGACCATGACTTCTCCCCGCTGGCGCCTGATCCTCAACGGAAAATCCGCCAGCGATGTCGAGTTGCGCGCCGCGGTGCAGCGCCTGCGCGGCCGCGGCGTGGCGCTGGATGTGCGGGTGACCTGGGAGGAGGGCGATGCCGAGCGCTACGTGGCCGAGGCTATCGCCGATGGCGTGGACACGGTGGTCGCCGCAGGCGGCGATGGCACGCTCAGCGAAGTGGCCGCCACCCTGGCCCATCGTGCCGAACCGGCCCAAGCCCTGCCGAGCCTGGGCCTGGTGCCGCTAGGCACGGCCAACGACTTCGCCACCGCGGCCGGCATGCCGGCGACCTCGCTGGAGGCGCTGTCCTTGATCGCCGAGCGCCCGGCGCGGCCCATCGACCTGCTGCGCGTGACCGCCGACCACGGCCCACACTGGTGCGCCAACATGGCCAGTGGCGGCTTCGGCACCCAGATCACCCTGGAGACCGACGAGGGGCTCAAGCGCATGCTCGGCGGGCTGGCCTACACCATCACCGGGCTGTCGCGGCTGGGCCGCATCGAGCCGCTGCAGGCGCGGCTGGAAGGGCCGGATTTCCAGTGGGAGGGCGCTTTCATCGCTCTCGGACTGGGCAACGGTCGCCAGGCCGGAGGCGGGCAGGCGCTGTGCCCCGGCGCGCTGATCGACGATGGCCTGCTCGAATTGACCGTCGTACCCGAGCTGTCCGGCGAGATCGCCCCGACCCTGGGCCGCCTGATCACGGCCGGCAAGGAGGCGGCGCTGGAGGCGGTGGCCGTGCGCGCGCGCCTGCCCTGGGTGCGCATCGTGGCCGAGCAGCCCATCACCCTCAACCTGGACGGCGAGCCGGAAATCTCGCGCCGCTTCCAGATCGATTGCGTGCCCGCGCGCCTGCGCATGCACCTGCCCGCCGCCTGTCCGCTGCTGGGGACGCCTTGATCGTTGCATCGGAAAGGGCAGGTGACGCCACGCGCAGTTGCGGTAAAGTACGGCCGTGCTCACGCTGACGACCCCGCGTTCCTTCGATTCCGCTCGCCGCGCCTGGCGATGGTGGCCCGTTGCCGTCGTCCGCCCTGTTGCCGAGCCCTCGAAGGAAACCCGTCTTGATCACCCGCGAGCAGTTCCAGCGCCACGCCGCTGATAGCCATACCGCAGGCCCCTGCAATCTCGTCCCCGTCGTCCGTGAGGTGCTGTCCGATCTGGACACGCCGCTGTCGGTCTACCTGAAGCTCGCCGACGGGCCGCATACCTACCTGTTCGAATCGGTCGAGGGCGGCGAGCGCTTCGGCCGCTATTCCATCATCGGCCTGCCGGCGCGGCGCGTGCTGACCTTCCGTGGCCACACCCTGGAAGTGCGCGAGCAGGGCGCGCTGGTCGAATCGCGCCAGGTCGCCGACCCGTTCGCCGAGATCGAAGCGCTGCGCGCGTCCTACGCCGTGCCCAAGCTGGAGGGCCTGCCGGGCTTTACCGGCGGGCTGGTGGGCTGGTTCGGCTTCGAGTGCATCGGCTATATCGAACCGCGCCTGGCCGCTGGCGGCCTGCACGATGAGCTGGACACGCCCGATATCCTGCTGATGCTGTCCGAGGAGGTCGCCGTGTTCGACAGCCTCAAGGGCCGCCTGTACCTGATCGTGCATGCCGATCCGCGCCAGGACGGTGCCTGGGATGCGGCGCAGGCGCGCCTGGACGCGCTGACCGACAAACTGCGCCAGCCCGGCGCCGGCTATCCCAAGCCGCTCAGCGCGGGCGAGGTGCTGGACGAGAGCCATTTCGTTTCCGGCTTCACCCGCGAGGGCTTCATCGGCGCGGTGGAGAAATCCAAGGAATACATCCGCGCCGGCGACATCTTCCAGGTAGTGCTCAGCCAGCGCCTGAGCGTGCCGTTTTCCGCACGGCCGGTGGATGTCTACCGCGCGCTGCGTGCGCTCAATCCTTCGCCCTACATGTACTTCCTCGATGTCGGCGACGTGCAGGTGGTGGGCTCCTCGCCCGAGATCCTGGTGCGCCTGCAGCACGACGCGGACGGGAAGGGCAAGGTCACCGTGCGGCCCATCGCCGGCACGCGTCCGCGTGGCGCCACGCCGGAGGAGGACAAGGCGCTGGAGGAAGAGCTGCTGGCAGACCCCAAGGAACTGGCCGAGCACGTGATGCTGATCGACCTGGGCCGCAACGATGCCGGCCGCGTCTCGCAGGCCGGCACCGTGGAGGTGGGCGAGCGCTTCGCCATCGAGCGCTACAGCCACGTCATGCACATCGTCAGCGAAGTCACCGGCACGCTGCAGCCGGGCCTGAGCTATGCCGATGTGCTGCGCGCGACTTTCCCCGCCGGCACCGTCAGCGGCGCGCCGAAGATCCGCGCGCTGGAAGTCATCCGCGAGCTGGAGCCGATCAAGCGCAATGTCTATGCCGGCAGCATCGGCTACATCGGCTGGCACGGCGATGCCGATACCGCCATCGCCATCCGCACCGCGGTGATCAAGGACGGCCGCCTGCACATCCAGGCCGGCGCCGGCATCGTCTACGACTCCGATCCGCAAAAGGAGTGGGACGAGACCATGAACAAGGGCCGCGCCCTGTTCCGCGCGGTCGCCCAGGCGGCCAGGGGGCTGTGATGAATGTGATGCAGGCAGGCGACGTGGCTGCCCAGGACACCAAGCTCAGTTTCCGCAACGATTACAGCGAGGGCGCGCATCCGCGCCTGCTGCAGGCGCTGGCGCAGATCGGCAACGAGCAGAACGCCGGCTATGGCCTGGACCGCCACAGCGAGCTCGCCGCCGGGATGATCCGCACACAGATCGCCTGCGCCGGGGCCGACGTGCATTTCCTGGTCGGTGGCACCCAGACCAACCTGGTGGCGATGGCGGCGTTCCTGCGCCCGCACGAGGCGGTGATCGCCGCCGACAGCGGCCATATCGCCACCCACGAGACCGGCGCCATCGAGGCCACCGGGCACAAGGTCCTGACCGTGCCCACGCCGGACGGCAAGCTCACCCCGGCGCTGGTGCAGGGCGTGCTGGATGCGCACAGCACCGAGCACATGGTGCGCCCGCGCCTGGTGTACGTGTCCAACACCACCGAGGTCGGCACGGTCTACAGCAAGGCCGAGCTGACCGCGCTGCGCGCGCTGTGCCAGCAGCACGGGCTATACCTCTACCTGGACGGGGCGCGCATCGCCGCGGCCCTGGCGGTGGCCGGCAACGACCTGTCGCTGGCCGATGTGGCCGCGCTGACCGATGCCTTCTACCTCGGCGGCACCAAGAACGGCGCCCTGCTGGGCGAGGCGCTGGTGATCGTGCATGACGCACTCAAGTCCGACGTGCGTTTCATCATCAAGCAGCGCGGCGCGATGCTGGCCAAGGGTGCGGTGATCGGGGCGCAGTTCCAGGCGCTGTTTCGCGATGGCCTGTTCTTCGACCTGGCCACCCATGCCGATGCCCAGGCCCGGCGCCTGCGTGAAGCACTTGTGGCGGCCGGCATCGCCTTCGCTTTCGATTCGCCCAGCAACCAGCTGTTCCCGATCCTGCCCACGTCAGTGGTCGAGCAGCTGGAGGACAAGTACGAGTTCCATCGCTGGCAACCGCACGGCCAGGGCTACCAGGTCATCCGCCTGGTGACCTCCTGGGCCACCAGCGAGACGGCGGTGGAAGCATTCTGCAAGGACCTGGCGGTGTTGCTCGCGCCAGCATCGGCAACTCAAGAGACGCACTGACATGCTGTTGATGATCGACAACTACGACAGCTTCACCTACAACCTCGTGCAGTACCTGCAGGCGCTCGGCGCCGAGGTCGAAGTGGTGCGCAACGACGCGTTGAGCGTCGAGCAGATCGCCAGCAAGGCGCCACAGCGCATCGTGATCTCGCCTGGGCCGTGCACGCCCAACGAGGCGGGCGTGTCGCTGGAGGTGATCGAGCGCCTGGGTGCAACCACGCCGATCCTTGGTGTGTGCCTGGGTCACCAGAGCATCGGCCAGGCTTACGGCGGGGATGTGATCCGCGCCGGCCGCATCATGCACGGCAAGACCTCGCCGATCCGGCACGAGGGCCTTGGCGTGTTCGCCGGGCTGCCGGATCGCTACGAGGCCACGCGCTACCACTCGCTGGTGGTGGACAAGGCCACGCTGCCCGAGGCGCTCGAGGTCACCGCCTGGACCGAGAACGCCGACGGCAGCATCGAGGAGATCATGGGCCTGCGCCACAGGGAATTCCCCGTGGAGGGCGTGCAGTTCCATCCCGAATCCATCCTCACCCAGCACGGCCACGCCCTGCTGAAGAATTTCCTGGAGCGCTGAGCGCTTCTACAGACGAGAGCTTCGCCGCATGACCATCAGCCCCCAGGAGGCCCTGCAGCGCACGATCGAACATCGCGAGATCTTCCGCGATGAGATGGTCGTGCTGATGCGCCAGATCATGCGCGGCGAAGTCTCGCCGCTGATGACCGCGGCCATCCTCACCGGCCTGCGCGTCAAGAAGGAAACGGTGGGCGAGATCGCTGGCGCGGCCATGGTGATGCGCGAGTTCTCCCAGGGCGTGCAGGTGGCCGATCGCACCCACATGGTCGACATCGTCGGCACCGGCGGCGATGGGTCGCACACCTTCAACATCTCCACCTGCGCCATGTTCGTGGCCGCCGCGGCCGGGGCCAGGGTGGCCAAGCACGGCAACCGCAGCGTCTCGTCCAAGTCCGGCAGCGCCGATGCGCTGGAGGCCCTGGGCGCGGTGATCGAGCTGCAGCCGGCGCAGGTCGCCGCGGCCATCGAGGCCACCGGCATCGGCTTCATGTTCGCGCCGATCCATCACCCGGCGATGAAGGTGGTGGCCCCGGTGCGTCGCGAGATGGGCGTGCGTACCATCTTCAACATCCTCGGGCCGCTGACCAATCCGGCGGGCTCGCCGAACATCCTGATGGGCGTGTTCCACCCCGACCTGGTCGGCATCCAGGCGCGCGTGCTGCACGAGCTCGGCGCCGAGCGCGCGCTGGTGGTCTGGGGGCGCGATGGCATGGACGAGATCTCCCTGGGCGCCGGCACCATGGTCGGCGAGCTGCGCGACGGGGTGGTGCGCGAGTACGAGATTCACCCAGAAGACTTCGGCATCGCCATGTCCGCCAGCCGCAACCTGCGGGTGGACGATCCGGCGCAATCGCGGCAGATGCTGCTGGGCGTGCTCGACGACCAGCCCGGCCCGGCGCGCGACATCGTCGCGCTCAACGCCGGCGCGGCGCTGTACGTGGCCGGCGTGTGCGAATCCATCGCCGCCGGCATTGAGGCCGCTCGCGCGGCCCTTGGCGATGGAAGCGCCGCGGCCAAGCTGCGGCAGTATGTGGCGTTCACCCGAGAGCTGGCGGGTAGTTGAGGAACGAGTGGAGAGGAACGAGAAACGAGTGACTCCCCGCGCGTGCGAGCAATCCTGTGCCTTGTGCGCCCGGTAAACATGCAAAAATGACCTGGTAGCGCCGTTCGGTTTCCACTCGTGTCTCGTTCCTTCCTACTCGTTCCTCACCCCGCCATGAGCGACATCCTCAACACCATCCTGGCCCGCAAGGCCGACGAAGTCGCCGCGCGGCGGGCGCAGATGCCGCTGGAGGAACTGAAGGCGCGCCTGGCCGATGCCTCGCCGGTGCGCGGGTTCGCCAGTGCGCTGCGCGCCAGCATCGCCGCGGGCGATGCGGCGGTGATCGCGGAAGTGAAGAAGGCCAGCCCCTCCAAGGGCATCATCCGGCCCGATTTCCAGCCGGCCGATATCGCCGTCAGCTATGAGTTCGGCGGCGCGTCCTGCCTGTCGGTGCTGACCGACGTGGATTTCTTCCAGGGCAGCGATGCCTACCTGCAGCAGGCCCGCGAGGCCTGCACGCTGCCGGTGCTGCGCAAGGACTTCACGGTCGACCCTTACCAAATCTACGAGGCCCGGGTGCTGGGTGCGGACTGCATCCTGCTGATCGTCGCGGCACTGGACGATGGCCAGCTGGTCGAACTGTCCGACCTGGCCCTGCAGCTGGGCATGGACGTGCTGGTGGAAGTGCACGACATCGACGAGCTGGAGCGCGCGCTGCAGGTCCCGGCGCCGCTGCTGGGCATCAACAACCGCAACCTGCGCAGCTTCGAGGTCTCGTTGCAGACCACCCTGGAGATGAAGTCCGCGGTGCCGCGCGATCGCGTGCTGATCACCGAAAGCGGCATCGTCACCGCCGCCGACGTGGCCACCATGCGCCAGGCCGGGGTCCACGGCTTCCTGGTGGGCGAGACCTTCATGCGCGCGCCGGAACCGGGCGAGGCCCTGCGCGAGCTGTTCTTCGCATGAGCCTGCCGCGTGGTCCTTACCCAACCCCTGCGGCGGATGCGCCGTTGGTGGTGTTCGACTTCGACCACACGCTCTACGACGGCGATTCGGGCAGCCATCTGTTCGCCTGGCTGCTCAAGCGTTCCTGGCCGCGCTATCTCACCGCGCTTCTGGCCACGCCGCTGCTGGGGCCGCTGGTGGCCTTCCTGCCCACACGGCGCCACGGCATTTCCGGCTACGTCTGGATCGCCACCTTCGGCCTGCATCGGCGGCGCGAACTGGATGCCCTGATCGACCAGTACGTGGACCAGCACCGCGCCGAGGTGCGGGAGCGCCTGCTGCCGCACGCGCTGGAGATTTTCGCGGGCCATCGGGCCGCGGGCGATCGCGTGGTGGTGGCCACGGGCGCACCGCCGGAACTGGCGCGCGCCATCCTGTCCTTCGTGGCGCACCAGGACGTGCCGGTCATCGGCACCGTGACCGGGCCGCGCCTGGGCGCGGTGTATGCGCGCCGGCATTGCCACAACGAGGAGAAGATGCGGATGCTGCGCGAGGCCGGGTTCGGCGAGATCGCCGTGGCCTATTCGGACAGCACGGCCGACCTGCCCCTGCTCAAGGCCGCGCGCGCGCCGGTCGTGGTCAATCCCAAGGCCTCCAAGATCACCCTCTTCGAACGCGTCCTGCCGGCCGGCACGCCCATCCTCAACTGGGGCTGCAAGGACCGGGGCGGCCAGCCGCTGCGGGAGTAAGCGGCGGCAGCAAGCGACGCAGCCGTAGGGTGGATGACGCTCCTCCATCCACCGTCGCCACGCACCGGCCAGAGTGGGCGTATCAGTCCCGGCCTTGGTGGACAAGCTTCGCGTTGTCCACCCTACGGTAAAGGTAGGGTGGATGACGCTCTTTCATCCACCACCGCCGCGAACCGGCCAACGTGGGGGTGCCCGCATGGCAGCCTCAGCCTTCGCGAGCGCATTGGTGGACAAGCTTCGCGTTGTCCACCCTACGGGTAGGGTGGATGGCGCTTTTCCATCCACCACCGCGACAAACCGGCCAAGGTGGGCATACCAGACCCAGCCGCAAGGGTCGCACTGCCTCGTGGCACAGCTGCTTGAACAAACAGCCTGACGCGTAAGCGGACCTTGCCGCGTCAGGCCATGGGCTCAGCGGGTGCCGTAGAGCACCACGGTCTTGCCGCGGGCATGCAGCAGCCCATCGGCCTGCAGCTTCTTCAGCACGCGCCCGGCCATTTCGCGTGAACAGCCCACCAGGCGCGCCAGCTCCTGGCGCGAAACGCGCAGCTGGGTGCCCTGCGGATGACTCATGGCCTCCGGCTCCTGTGCCAGATCATGCAGGGTGCGCACGATGCGGTCGGTCACGTCCAGGAACGCCAGGCGGCTGGCCTTGCGGCTGGTATCCAGCAGGCGCCGCGAAAGCTGCGCGCCGATGGCGTACAGCAGCTTGGGCGCATCGGCCGACAGCTGTCCGCTGAACAACTGGTGCAGGCGCTCGTAGCTGATCTCGGCCAGCTCGCACTGGGTGCGGGTGCGCAGGATGACCTCGCGCTTGTCCGACTCGATGAACAGGCCCATCTCGCCCACGTAGGTCCCGGGCCCGAAATAGCCCAGCACCAGCTCGCGGTCGTCGTCCTCTTCTGTGATGATGCTCACTGATCCGGAGACGACGTAATACAATGTGCCCGCAGGATCGCCAGGGCGGAACACGTCCGCACGGGCCGGGTAGCGTCGGCGATGGCTATGCGCCAGAAATCGCTCGATCACCGCTGCGTCCGGCGTCAGCGGACTGCTCGCGGGTCTGACGGGCATGGCAGTGAGGCCTGAGTTCATGGGCGTGTTTTTCAAGGTCGATCCCCAAGCTTATGCTGAACACGTCGGGGGGTTCAATCGTGTGAATGCGACGGACATTTCACCGTAACCCGGATTGCCTCATAATTCCGCCCTTCACCCGCTCCTCCCATAAGGTCCCTTCGCCGTGGTCAAACCACTGCCGCGCCTGCGACTGCAAGGTTTCAACAACCTCACCAAGGCGCTGAGCTTCAACATCTACGACGTCTGCTATGCCGTGACCGAAGAAGAACGGCAGCGCTATATCGAGTACATCGACGAGGAATACAACGCCGATCGCCTGACCCAGATCCTCACCGATGTGGCGGAGATCATCGGCGCCAACATCCTCAACGTGGCGCGTCAGGATTACGACCCGCAGGGGGCCTCGGTCACCATCCTCATTTCCGAGGAGCCGGTGATCGACAAGAAGCAGGCGGGCAACGTCATCTCCGACGCCGTCGTCGCGCACATGGACAAGAGTCACATCACCGTCCATACGTATCCGGAGACGCATCCGCACGCCGGCATCGCGACTTTCCGCGCCGACATCGACGTGGCCACCTGCGGCGTGATCTCGCCGCTGAAGGCGCTGAACTACCTGATCGAATCGTTCGAGTCGGACATCGTGATCATGGACTACCGCGTCCGTGGCTTCACCCGCGATGTGAAGGGCAAGAAGCACTACATCGATCACAAGATCAATTCGATCCAGAACTACCTGGCCAAGAACATCCGTTCGCGCTATGAGTCGATCGACGTCAACGTGTACCAAGAGAACATCTTCCACACCAAGATGCACGTGAAGGATTTCGACCTGGACACCTACCTGTTCGAAGAGAAGGCCAAAAACCTCTCCTTCAAGGAGCGCATGCGGGTCGAGGCGCTGCTCAGGCGCGAGATCGAGGAGCTCTTCCACGGCCGCAACCTGGTCGAGTAAGGCTCGCGCCGGTCAGGCGCGCCTCATCGGGGGCGTGCCAGGCTGAGCGCACATCCGGCAGGACGACCTGCCCGCGCCGATGGCGCGATCAAACGACCGACGGCGGTCCGGTGCATACCGGGCCGCTTTTCTTTTGCGCGGTCCAAAATCGAAAGGAGTTGCGACGATGGCGTGGATCTACTTGTTGCTGGCGGGCGTGCTGGAGATCGGCTTCGCCATGGGCCTGAAGTACACCCAGGGCTTCACCCGCCTGTGGCCCAGCGTGGGCACCATGGCGGCGGCGGCCTGCAGCCTGTGGCTGATGACCCAGGCGATGAAGCAGATCCCTGTGGGAACGGCCTACGCCATCTGGACGGGCATCGGCGCCATGGGCGTGGCCCTGTTGGGCATCTGGTTGTTCGATGAGAGCGCCTCGCTGGCCCGGCTGGCCTGCATCGGCTTGATCGTGGCCGGCGTCATCGGGCTCAAGCTGACCTCGGCTTGAGGCCGGGCGCCAGTCAGAGCCGGTAGGCGACGGTCTTCATCACCTTGGAGGCCGCGGCCATCACCGCCGGGATCGGCTGCGGCAGCACGCGCGCGCCGGCATGTTCGGCGCTCTGCGCGTGGCGGGCCTCGTCGGCCTTCATCACCCGCAACACCTCGCGGCTGCGCAGGTCGGCGGGGGGCAGGCTGTCCAGGTGCTCGTCGATGTGCGCCTCGACCTGGTGTTCGGTTTCAACGACGAAGCCCAGGTTCCAGCCGTCGCCGCGCAGGCCGGCCATCAGGCCGATGGCATAGCTGCCCGCGTACCACAGCGGGTTGAACAGGCTGCCGCGGCTGTCCAGCTCGCGCAGTCGGCGCGCGCACCAGGCCAGGTGGTCTGTCTCCTCCTGGGCCGCCTCCAGCAGGTGCGCGCGGGTGCCATCGTCGCGGGCCACCGCGGCCTGGCCGAAGTACAGGCCCTGGGCGCAGACCTCGCCGACGTGATTGATGCGCATCAGCCCGGCAGAATGGCGGCGCTCGCGCTCGTCCAGCATTACCTCCGGCGTCTGCCGCGCCGGGTAATCCCGCTGCGCTGGCGGATTGCCGAACACCGTCTCCAGGGCGCGCTGGGTCTCCACCAGCAGGCGGTCGAGCGGGGAGTGCAGGGGACGGACAGCCATGGGCAACCTGAACGCGTCGGGCAGGAGTGCCACAGTGTCCTCCCTAGGGCCGGGCATGCCAAGGCTGGCCCTGGCCAGCTTGCAAACCCCCGGGGCGGTCCGTACAATCCCGCCTCTTGCATTTTTGCAATACACAACGCGTGGCAAAGTTCCGGCGGAATCGTCTGCCGCAATCCGCCCGACCTACTACGAGTTCTCCATGAGCACTTTCACCGCCAAGAACGAGACCGTCCAGCGCGACTGGTACGTCGTCGACGCCGAGGGCAAGACCCTGGGCCGCCTGTCCACCGAGCTCGCCCGCCGTCTGCGTGGCAAGCACAAGCCCGTCTACACCCCGCACGTCGACACCGGCGATTACCTGGTGGTGATCAACGCCGAGAAGATCCACGTGACCGGCAAGAAGCTGCAGGACAAGATGTACCACCGTTTCACCGGCTACATCGGTAACCTGAAGACCGAGTCCCTGTCGCAGGCGCTGGAGCGTCATCCCGAGCGCGTGATCGAGACCGCCGTCAAGGGCATGCTGCCCAAGGGCCCGCTGGGCCGTGCGATGTATCGCAAGCTCAAGGTCTACGCAGGTCCCAACCATCCGCACGCCGCGCAGCAGCCGCAGGTCCTGGACATCTAATCATGGCTATCACTCAGAACTACGGCACCGGCCGTCGCAAGTCCTCCACCGCCCGCGTGTTCCTGCGCAAGGGCACCGGCAACATCACCGTCAACGACCGTCCGCTGGACGAGTTCTTCGGCCGTGAGACCGCGCGCATGATCGTGCGCCAGCCGCTGGAGCTGACCAACAACGTCGAGAGCTTCGACATCTACGTCACCGCCGCTGGCGGCGGCACCACCGGCCAGGCCGGTGCGATCCGCCTGGGCATCGCCCGTGCGCTGGTGGAGTACGATGAAACCCTGAAGTCCGAGCTGCGCAAGGCCGGCTTCATGACCCGCGACGCCCGCGAAGTCGAGCGTAAGAAGGTCGGCCTGCACAAGGCACGTCGCGCCACGCAGTTCTCCAAGCGTTAATTCGCTTTACGCTGGGCGGCGGCGTCCGTATACTTCGCCGCCCAGCTGTTCCACAGCCCCGTCGCCAAGCGGTAAGGCACCTGACTCTGACTCAGGCATTCGGAGGTTCGAATCCTTCCGGGGCTGCCATACAAAAGGTCCTCGTCTGCACAGGATGCAGGACGTTCCCAAAACCCGCCGCGTGCGGGTTTTGGTTTATCTGGACTTGCGGAGTCTCGAGATGGTCGCCAGCTTCAGCCCCCCCTATACCGATCCTGGTGCGCTGACGCAGCAGTTGAAGGAAGGCGGGTTCGCCGCGCTCACGCCCGAGGCGGTGGCGGCCCTGGCGGGCGTGGAGCTGCAGGCACTGCACGCGCTGGACGGCAGCTGGGACGCGCTGGTGCTGGACCCGTACCTGAAGGACGGCGGCCGTTATCGCCAGCGGCGCCATTCCTGCTTCGTGGTCGCGCCCGACAGCATCAGCCAGGTCCCGCACCGGGCGCATTGGCAGTCGCTGGACTACAACGCCCTGCATGGCGGCATGCACCGCTGGTTCGAGCCGATCCAGCCGCAGGTGGTGGGGCAGCCGGCGTTCCAGCTGTTGATGGGGGCCATCGCCGCCCAGTGCAGTGCGCAGCGGCCGGACGTGCCCGAGTGGTTCGTCGAGGCGCACCAGTTTCGCATTGACACCACCGACGGCATCGGCCGTCCCACGCCGGAAGGCGCGCACCGCGACGGTGTGGATTACGTCGCCGTCCTGCTGCTTGGCCGTCACGGCATCAAGGGCGGGGAGACCCGCGTGTTCGAGGCCAATGGTCCGCGCGGCCTGCGCTTCACCCTGACCGAACCGTGGAGCCTGATGCTGCTGGACGATGCGCGCATGATCCACGAGTCCACGCCGATCCAGCCGCTGGACGATGTCGGATACCGCGACACGCTGGTGCTGACCTACCGCGCAGGTGGTTTCCAGGGCGAGGCCTGAGCACGCGCGCCACCCCGGCGCTGGCTACAATCCAGCGTTTTTAAGGCAGGGGCGCGCATGAAACTGGGGTCACTGAAGGAAGGCGGCCGCGATGGCACGTTGATCGTGGTATCGCGGGACCTGTCCCGGGCCGTGCGTGCCACCGGCATCGCGCCGAGCTTGCAGCGTGCGCTGGAGGACTGGGACAACGCGGCGCCACGGCTGAACAGCCTGTCCGACGCCCTCAATGCAGGTCAGGCCGACGGGGCCTTCGATGTGGAGTGGAGCGCGCTGGCCGCGCCGCTGCCGCGCGCCTACGAATTCCTGGACGGCAGCGCTTACCTGCCACATGTGGAGCGCGTGCGCCGCGCGCGCGGCGCGCAGGTGCCGGAGAGTTTCTACGTCGATCCGCTGATGTACCAGGGCGCCAGCGGCGGCTTCATGGGGCCGCGCGATGCGATCCGCCTGGCCAGCGAGGACTTCGGCATCGATTTCGAGGCCGAGGTCGTCATCGTCACCGACGATGTGCCGATGGGCGTGGACAGCGAGGCGGCCGAGCAGCATATCCAGCTGGTGGGCCTGCTCAATGACGTGTCGCTGCGCAACCTGATTCCCGACGAGCTGGCCAAGGGCTTCGGCTTCGTCCAGGCCAAGCCGCGCTCGGCGCTGTCGCCGGTGCTGGTGACACCGGACGAGCTGGGCGCGGCCTGGCGCGAGACGCGCCTGCACCGCCCGATGCAGGTGCAGTTCAACGGCGAGGCCTTCGGCGCGCCGCTGGCTGGCGAGGACATGCAGTTCTCCTTCGCCCAGTTGCTGGCCCACGCGGCCAAGACCCGGCCGCTGTCGGCCGGCACCTTGATCGGCTCGGGCACGGTGGCCAACCACGATGTCTCCCGCGGTGCGTCCTGCCTGGCCGAGCTGCGCACCATCGAGACCCTGCGCGATGGCGCGCCGGCCACGCCGTACATGAAGTTCGGCGACCGGGTGTGCATCGAGGTGTTCGATGCGGAAGGCCAGTCGATCTTCGGCGCGATCGACCAGCGCCTGGAGCATCACGCCGGCTGAGGTGGGCCGGTCGCTCCGGCTGCGCGGCAAGGGGCCGCGCAGCGCAGCCGGCTCAGGAGAAGCCGTGGGTGATACGGGCGCTCGAGGTGTCGTAGATGTCGCCGTAAGGGTCGTGCTCGCCGGCGCTGCCTTCGGACAGGCGGAACTTCAGCGCCAGCCCGTCGCGGGAGTCGGCCGCGCGCAGGGCTTCCTCCTGCTCGATCCTGCCTTCCTTGACCATGCGGAACAGGCACTGGTCGAAGCTCTCCATGCCTTCCTCCAGCGATTCCTCCATGGCCTGCTTGACCTCGTGCACCTGGCCGCGGCGCAGCAGGTCGCGGATCATCGGCGTGTTGACCAGGACCTCCGTCGCCGGCAGGCGTCGCCCGTCCTTGCCCTTGACCAGGCGCAGCGAGACCACCGCGCGCAGGTTGAGCGCCAGGTTCATCAGCACGTTCTTGTGCGCGGTTTCCGGGAAGAAGTTGAGGATGCGCTCGATGGTCTGGTCGGCGTTGTTCGAGTGCAGCGTGGCCAGGCACAGATGGCCGGTCTCGGCGAAGGCGATGGCCGCCTCCATGGTGGTGGCATCCAGGATCTCGCCGATCAGGATCACGTCCGGCGCCTCACGCATCGCGTTCTTCAGCGCGTTGTGGAAGGCGTGCGTGTCCAGGCCGACCTCGCGCTGATTGACGATGGACTGCTTGTGCTTGTGCAGGTACTCGATCGGATCTTCGATGGTGAGGATATGGCCGGTGGTGGTGCTGTTGCGGTGGTCGATCATCGAGGCCAGGGCGGTGGACTTGCCCGAGCCGGTGGACCCCACCAGCAGCACCAGGCCGCGCGGGGTCATGATGATGTCCTTCAGCACCTGCGGCAGGTTCAGCTCGGCGATGGACGGGATCTGGCTGCGGATGGCGCGGATGACCATGCCGACCTCGCCGCGCTGCTTGAACACGTTGACGCGGAAGCGGCCGGCCTCGGGCATGGCCACGGCCATGTTCAGCTCCAGGTCGCGCTCGAACTGCGGCACCTGGCCCTCATCCATCAATGAATAGGCGATCTTCTTGACCATGCCCGGCGGCAGGCCGGTGTTGCCGAGCGGGTACAGCTTGCCTTCGATCTTGATGTAGACCGGCGCCCCGGTGGTCAAGAACATGTCGGAAGCTTTCTTTTCCGTCATCAGCTTGAGGAAATAGCCGATGTCCATGCGCTGCGCTCCACGTCTGTTAAGCCCGCACGTTGCAAGTGCGTGGCTGGCTTCCGACAATGGCCGTGCCCTTGAAACACGGCTCCCCAATGAATCCTAGCTTCGCACACTTCCCGCGACGTCTGCGCAGGGCGTCCATCGCACTGTTGATGCTCGCCTTGGCCGCCAGCCCGGTCCTGGCCCAGGACGAGGACATCGGCGTCCTCCTCGGCCGCGCCGAAGAGGCCGTCAACCGCGCGTCGCGGGCCGATGCCGACCAGTACGCACCCGACCTGATCGGCCAGGCGCGCCAGGGCCTGGCCCAGGCGCAGGCCGCCGCGGGCGACCGCAAGGGCCGCAAGGAAGCGCCATGGCTTGCCGAACGCGCCACCGCCGACGCCGACCTGGCGCGCGTGCGCAGTGAGGAGGCGGTGGCCAACGCCAAACTGCTGCAGCAGCAGAACGAGATCGCACGGCTGCGCCGGCAGTTGGGCATGGAGGCGCAGCGATGAACACGACACGCCCCTGGCTGCGCCTGGCGCCGCTGTTGCTCGCCTTCGCCTGGCTGCAGGCCCTGGCCGCCGATCTGCCTGAAGTGCAGGCCCTGAACGACCGCATTCGCGCGTTGGACGCCAGCCCGGATCTGCGCGAGATGGCCGCCTACGAACGCATGCAGGCCCTGCGCGCGGTGCAGGTGGCGGCCGAGGCCAAGCGTCGCGATCGCGACAATGCGCTGTACGTGGCCCAGCGCCGCGTGGAAATCGCCGAAACCGCGGCCCGTGGCGACCTGGCCCGTCGCCAGGCCAATGCCCTGGACCAGGACCGCACCGCGTTGCTGCTGGAAGCCAGCCGGCGCGACGCCGACCGTGCGCGCCAGGAGAGCGAGCGCCTGCGCGTGCAGGCCCAGATCCAGGCCGAGGAGGCCGAGCAGCTGCGGCTGGCAGCCGAAGCCGAGGCGCAGGCCCGCACCGATGCCGAGGCCGCGCTGAGCAGCGCCGCCGGCCAGCAGACGGCCAAGATCAGCGCAGCGCGCCAGCGCGACGCCAAGTTGGCCCGGCAGGAGGCCGAGCTGGTCTCCGGTGCCAAGCTGCCGGCCTCCAAGTTCGAGACCCGCGGTGAGGTGTTCACCCTGGGATCGGCGCTGTACCAGTCGGGCAAGACCGCGCTGACGGCCGACGGCAAGTCCACCGCCTCGGCACTGGCGGCCTACCTGGACGCCACGCCCAAGGCCAAGGCACGCATCGTGGGTTTCAGCGAGGGCGATGCCGATGGCAAGCGGCGCGCCGAGCAGTTGCGCGATGCCATCGCCGCAGCCGGCGTGCCCAAATCGCGGCTGACTGTGGCCGCCCAGCCCAAGGGCACTAAGGCCAAGGCGGCCGAGGTCGTGATTTCAGAATAAAATCAATGGGTTACGTTGGACTCGGCGGCTTGCGCACCTCCGCTTTCGCCGGCAAATGCGACGGAAATTCCAGTCCGATCAATGGCTTGCTTTCGCCCTTGTCGGGCCGAAGGGACGGGAGTAGGGTCATATCCCCAGGTGGCAACGTTCGTCGCCTGGCCCACCGGAGCTTCGCCGATGACGCCATCGCGATTCGACCACGACCCCGTGGCCAACCCGTCCGAGCCAGCCATTGCGGCGGCCCCGGAGGCGTCCGGTGACCTGCTCCACTCCCAAGCCCACGCCCCGCGCCTGCCCGGCCGGGGCGTTTGCATTTGACGCGAAAGGAGGACACCACGATGTTCGAAGGTCAACAGGAAGAAGTCGATACGCTGATCCGCACCGATCGTGAGTTCAAGCTGCTCTACCAGCGCCACAAGGAGCTGGACAAGAAGGTCACCGACGCCGAACTGGGCGTGCTGCCCATCGACGATGCCACCCTGGGTCAGATGAAGAAAGAGAAGCTCATCGCCAAGCAGAAGTTGTTGCGCATGTACGAAGCCTCCCCGCACTGACGGTACCCGTGTTTCATTGTCACGGGTGGCGGCCGCATCCTCGTCCGCGGTCGCCGCCCGTGTCATCTCCACCTTCGCCCCCGTGTGAGCCCCCTGGCCACGCCCGCGCGCCGTCGATGCGATACTTCGCAGCACTTTCTGCTGACAGCGTGAACGCGACCGCATGGCGATCCACTCTTCCGTCCTCGACCTCATCGGCCAAACCCCCATCATCCGGGCCCAGCACCTGGATACGGGGCCCTGCGAGCTGTACCTGAAGCTGGAGAGCGCCAACCCGGGCGGGTCGATCAAGGACCGCATCGGCATGTCGATGATCACCGCGGCCGAAAAGCGCGGCGACATCAAGCCTGGCGACACGCTGGTGGAGGGTACGGCGGGCAACACCGGCATCGGCCTGGCCCTGGTGGCCCAGCAGAAGGGTTACAAGCTGATCCTGGTGGTCCCGGACAAGATGAGCCGGGAGAAGATCTTCAACCTCAAGGCCATGGGCGCCGAGGTGGTGCTGACCCGCTCGGACGTGGCCAAGGGACACCCGGAGTATTACCAGGACCTGGCCGCGCAGATCGCCGCCGACACCCCGGGCGCCTACTTCATCAACCAGTTCGGCAACCCCGACAACCCGGCCGCGCACCAGTTCGGCACCGGCCCGGAGATCCTGCGGCAGATGGACGGGCAGCTGGATGCCATCGTCTTCGGCTGCGGCAGCTCGGGCACCATGAGCGGGCTGTCGGCGTGCTTTGCCGAGCATGCGCCAAACGTAGAGATGGTGCTGGCCGACCCGGTGGGGTCGATCCTGGCCGAGTACATCAACGAGGGCACGCTGAGCGAGAAGTCCGGCAGCTGGCTGGTGGAAGGCATCGGCGAGGACTTCCTGCCGGGGATTTCCGACTTCTCCCGGGTCAAGAAGGCCTATGCCATCAGCGATGCCGAAAGCTTCCACACCGCGCGCGAGCTGCTGTCCAAGGAGGGCATCCTCGGCGGCTCCTCCACCGGCACCCTGCTGGCGGCGGCGCTGAAGTACTGCCGCGAGCAGACCACGCCGAAGAAGGTGCTGGTGTTCGTCTGTGACACCGGCAACAAGTACCTGTCCAAGATGTACAACGACTACTGGATGCTGGACAACGGCTTCCTGGAGCGCCCGCAGCACGGCGACCTGCGCGACCTCATCCTGCGCCCCTACAGCCAGAAGGACACCGTGGTGGTGGGGCCGAACGACCTGCTGACCACCGCCTACCAGCGCATGAAGCTCTATGACGTGTCGCAGCTGCCGGTCATGGATGGCGAGAAGTTGGTGGGCATCATCGACGAATCGGACGTGCTGCTGCATGTCTACGGCGATGAGGCGCGCTTCCGCGACCCGGTCTCCACCGCGATGGTCAGCAAGCTGGAACGGCTGGATGTGAAGTCCCCGATCGAGGCCCTGCTGCCGGTGTTCGACCGCGGGCAGGTGGCGATCGTGATGGACCGCGACCAAGACCGCTTCCTGGGCCTGATCACCCGGATCGACCTGCTCAACTACCTGCGCCGGCGCGTTCAGTGAGCTGAATCCCCGGCGCTGAAGGCCGGGGCCCTGGACTGGTAGAATCGCCGGCTAACTTTTGGAAGCCCTCATGTCCGATTCCAAGCACGGGAGCCAGGACGGCGATCGCAAGCTGTCGCTTGCGACGCTCGCCATCCACGGTGGCCAGTCGCCCGATCCTTCGACCGGCGCGGTCATGCCGCCGATCTACGCGACCTCGACTTATGCGCAGCATAGCCCTGGGGAGCACCAGGGCTTCGAGTATTCGCGGACCCACAATCCCACCCGTTTCGCCTACGAGCGTTGCGTGGCGGCCCTGGAGGGCGGCACCCGTGGCTTCGCCTTCGCCTCGGGCATGGCAGCCACCTCCACCGTGCTGGAGCTGCTGGACAGCGGCGATCATGTGATCGCCATGGACGACCTCTACGGCGGCAGCTTTCGCCTGTTCGAGCGCGTGCGCCGGCGCAGCGCGGGGCTGGATTTCAGCTTCGTCGATCTGACCGATGTCGCGGCCTTCGAGGCTGCGATCACCGACAGGACCCGCATGGTCTGGATCGAGACGCCGACCAACCCCATGCTCAAGCTGGTGGACATCACCCAGATCGCGGCCGTCGCGCGCAAGCGCGGGCTGCTGGTGGTGGTCGATAACACCTTCGCCACGCCGATGCTGCAGCGCCCGCTGGAGCTGGGCGCGGACCTGGTGGTGCACTCGGCCACCAAGTACCTCAACGGGCATTCGGACATGGTCGGGGGCATGGCGGTGGTGGGCGATGACGCCGACCTGGCCGAGCGCATGGCCTTCCTGCAGAACTCGGTCGGTGGCGTGCAGGGCCCGTTCGACAGCTTCCTCGCCTTGCGTGGCCTGAAGACCCTGCCGCTGCGCATGCGCGCCCACTGCGACAACGCCTTGGCGCTGGCGCAGTGGCTGGACACGCATCCTGCGGTGGAGCAGGTGATCTACCCCGGCCTGCCTTCCCACCCGCAGCATGCCTTGGCCCAGCGCCAGATGCCCGGCTACGGCGGCATCATTTCCATCGTCCTTAAGGGCGGCTTCGAGGCGGCCAAGCGCTTCTGCGAGCGCACTGAGCTGTTTACCCTGGCCGAATCGCTGGGCGGCGTGGAGAGCCTGGTCAACCACCCCGCAGTGATGACCCATGCCTCGATCCCGGTCGAACGCCGCGCCCAGCTCGGCATCAGCGATGCGCTGGTGCGGTTGAGCGTGGGGGTGGAGGAGGTGGGGGATTTGCGGTTGGATCTCGAGCTGGCGCTTGCGCCCGCGCCCTGCCACTGACCCGTTCCAAGAGGCGAAGTTCCTGATGAGCAACCTCCTGTCGCCGGCCTCGGCGCTGCGCAGCTTCGCGCGACACCGCAAGTTGATCTATCAACTCGCCAAGCGCGAGGTGCTCGGTCGTTATCGTGGCTCCATCGCTGGCCTGGCGTGGTCGTTCTTCAATCCGCTGTTGATGTTGGCGGTCTACACCTTCGTGTTCTCATACGTATTCAATGCGCGTTGGGGCGGCTCTGCAGAAACGAATCGTGCCGAGTTCGCGATCATCCTGTTTGCCGGCATCATGGTCCATGGATTCCTGTCCGAGTGCATCAGTCGTGCGCCGATGCTGGTGCTCGCGAACGCAAGCTATGTCAAGAAGGTCGTATTCCCGCTGGAGATCTTGACGTGGTCGGCGGTGGCGTCGTCGCTTTTCCACATGGTCATCACCTTGGCGGTACTCCTCGTTGCGCAGTTCCTTTTGCTACATCGCCTGCCGTTGACGGTGGTTTACTTCCCGCTGGTGATTGCACCGCTGGCGATGGTTGCTGCGGGAGTGACCTGGTTCTTCGCTGCGTTGGGCGTGTACTACCGCGACATTGGGCAGATCACCGGTCTCCTGGCGACTGTGCTGCTGTTCATGAGTCCGGCGCTGTATCCCATCACCGCGCTGCCAGAGGCCATGCGGAAGTGGATCTATCTCAATCCGCTGACTTTCATTATCGAGCAGTCCAGGAACGTGTTGATGTGGGGGCTGCCCCCTGACTGGATGGGACTTCTCAAGTACTCAGTCGGCAGTCTCGTCCTGGCCTATCTGGGCTACTACTGGTTCCAACTTGTGCGTCGCGGTTTTGCGGACGTCGTCTGATCGTTAGCGAAGCATCGAATTCAATTCAAGGGTTCATCATGTCGGAAGTAGCCATTCGCGTCTCTGGCGCCTCCAAGTGCTACCAGGTGTACGACAAGCCGCACGATCGCATCAAGCAGGCTCTTTTCCCGCGTATCGGGCGTTCGTTGGGTCTTTCCTCGCGCAAGTACTTCAAGGAGTTCTGGGCGCTGCGGGATGTGTCCTTTGAAGTGCGCCGTGGTGACACCGTGGGCATCATTGGTCGTAACGGTTCAGGGAAGTCCACCCTCCTGCAGATGATCTGCGGCACGCTATCGCCCACGTCTGGCTCAATCCAGGTCAATGGTCGCGTGGCCGCATTGCTGGAACTGGGTGCTGGCTTCAATCCTGAGTTCACCGGGCGCGAAAACGTCTTCATGAGCGCTTCGATCCTTGGACTTAGCCACGCGGAAATCGAGGCGCGCCTGGACCGCATCCTTGCGTTCGCCGATATCGGAGACTTCGTCGATCAGCCCGTCAAGGTTTACTCCAGCGGTATGTACGTACGCCTCGCCTTCGCGGTGATCGCGCATGTGGACGCCGATATTATGGTGGTTGATGAGGCGCTGGCGGTGGGTGACGCAGTCTTCGTACAGAAATGCATGCGCTTTCTGCGCGCCTTTCGCGAGCGTGGCACGCTGCTCTTCGTCAGCCATGATACCGGCTCGGTTCTGAGCTTTTGCCAATCGGCCCTTTGGCTGGACAGGGGGATAATGCGGATGCATGCCTCCGCGCAAGAGACAACTCAGGCTTACATCGAGTATTGCGCTCAGGAAAGCTATGGCGACGAGGTAAAGCTGCAGGCGCTCGACCAGCGGGAGGGCAAGGCCAGCGCGTCGCGCCCGGCAGCTAAGCCGGTGGAGGAAATCAGGCTTGAGCTGTTCGACAATATCGCCCACTCGGACGGCTGGAAGTCTGGTGCGGCCAGTATTGCCTCGGTGACACTCACTAACCTAGATGATCCCGGAAAGCCCTACTTCTTCGGCGGCGAGCATGTCTCGTTGCGCGTCGTTGCCGAGGCGCACCGCGAAATGAAGAGTCCCATCTTGGGCTTTTTCGTCAAGGACAGTCTGGGTCAATCGTTGTTCGGCGAGCACACCTTCACCCATGTGCAGCCGCCGTTGGACGTGGCCGCTGGCAATCTGTTGGAAGCGGAGTTCGTCTTTCATCTGCCACTGTTGCCAAACGGCGATTACTCGATGACTGTTTCCGTTGCCGAAGGCGATCCGCTGACCAATACGCAGCATCACTGGCTGCACGACGCGGTGATCATCAAGGTGTCATCCCCGTCCCTGCGCTACGGACTTGTTGGCATTCCGTTCGAACGGGTGCGGATGGAGATCGCGGCACCAAAATGAGCGACGTTTACCAAAGCAGGATCGCGCCACTGACCAGCGACGACCCACGTATCAGCGTGGGACGCTTTACCTATGGCAACCCGACGCTCAAGGTCTGGGCAGAAGATGAGTCCATCAGCATCGGTGCGTTCTGCTCGATCGCCGATGCGGTGGTCATTTTCGGAGGCGGCGAACATCGTAGCGACTGGGTCACAACGTTCCCCCTGCGCATTGCTTTTGGAGATCCATTGGCCAAGCGCGATGGGCTCCCCGCCAACAAGGGGCCGACGCGGATTGGCAACGATGTCTGGCTGGGCCACGGTGCCCTTGTGCTGTCTGGCGTCAACATCGGCGACGGCGCCATCGTCGGCGCTGGTGCCGTGGTCACAAGGGACATCCCGCCTTATGGAATCGTTGCCGGAAATCCGGCCAAGCTAGTTAGAAAGCGTTTTGCCGATCATCAAGTCGAAGCCCTTCTACGCATCCGATGGTGGGAATGGCCAATCGAGAAGATTCATGCCTGTCAGCATCTGCTATGCAAGGACGATGTCGATGCTTTCATCGCTCAATTTCACTAGTGCATCAGCATGGTGCGCGATGTGTATGCATCCCTCTGGGTATGACGTGTCAGGAGCAGAACTGTGATCAACTTTCCTATCAATAACACGATGTTTCTGCACCCTCAGTACACGCCTGAGAGCGCTTGGCTGGGGCATATCCCGTTCGCGGGGTGGTTGGTTGAGGAGATGCGGCCCGGTGTCCTGGTGGAGCTTGGGACGCATCGCGGGGCTTCCTATCTGGCGTTTTGCCAAGCGGTACAGGGGTGCGCGGTGCAGGCAAAGTGTTATGCAGTGGATACCTGGGAAGGCGACGAGCATGCCGGGGTCTACGGCGATGACGTGTTCCTTGCGCTGCTCGACTATCACCAGCGCAACTACGCCGACTTCTCACGGCTGATGCGGATGCGCTTCGAAGAGGCGGTCGGATACTTCGAGGATGGCGGTGTCGATCTACTGCACATCGATGGCCTGCACACCTACGAGGCAGTTCGTAATGATTTCGAAACGTGGGCACCCAAGCTGTCTAAGCGCGCCGTAGTGCTCTTTCATGACATCAATGTCAGAGAGCGTGATTTTGGCGTATGGCGCTATTGGGCCGAGATCAGTCAGCGCTATCCTTCTTTCGAATTCACCCACACCCATGGTTTGGGTGTGGTGCTGGTGGGCGAGGACCAGCCCGAAGTGCTACGGCAGCTTTGCAGGTTCACGGATGTGGAAGGTGCGCCGGTCTTGATCAATCGTTTGTTCGAGCACGTAGGACAACTGATTTCTACGAAGATGGACATCGGCACGCTTGCGCGAGAGCAGGGTAGGTTGGCGGGGCAATTAAACGAGAGCGAGCGTGCGAGGGGTGAAATCTCCGCAGATCTCACCGAGCTGCGACAGGAAAATGAGGCCTTGCTGTCCCGACTCGATGAGCAAGCTGCCGCTTACCGAGGCGAGGTCGCTCACAGCGCCGAACTTTCCGCGAAAGTGGCGGAAGTCCCGCTTCTGATGGGACGGTTACAGGCGGAACTCGTGCAGCTCGCGGATGCGCTGGCGGCGCGAGACGCGGAGGCGCAACGAATTCAAGCCGAGAAGTTGCAGCATGAAATGGCGTTGGAACGAATGCGCGCCTCTTTCAGTTGGCGCCTGATGGCGCCGGTGCGATCGTTGAAGCGAATGTTCACCGGCGCACAGTGATGTTAAGATTGCGGTAATCGATCCGCGCGCACGGGTTGCAAACTTCGGAACCTTATGAAGCCATGGCGCGTTTTACTCCTCGACACCAAGCGGAGTAATCCCAACCATTACATCTGCCTAGCAATCGCCAGGGCGCTCTCACGAGACCCTGGTGTTGAGTGCCTGATCAAAGCCGACTACGCGTCGGCGATCGCGGAAGCGCGACGGCAGAAATGCAACCTCTTGCTTGCCTTCGATGGCGAAGAGCTTGATCGCTCGGTTGTCCAGCGCCTGGCGGACATATGTGGTCGCGCCGTGCTTTGGGTCACAGAAGATCCTTATGAGCGCAGTGTCAATGTGAAGAACTCGGATCTGTTCGATCTGGTGTTCACGAACGACGTCGGTAGCGTCGCCGGGTACGGGTCCAAAGGGCGGCATCTACCATTCGCCGCGGACGAGCATTTCCATTTTCACGCACTGCCAGAGGTAGACGACGGGCATTATCTCTACGATCTGTTCTTCGCGGGCACCGCTTGGCCTAATAGGGCGGAATTCCTCGCCAAGCTGCAGGCTGGGATTCCCGAGATCCGCTTGAAGCTGGCCTTGCCCGCCAACCCTTATATCCCCCCCCCAAAGCTCGGCATGGAGCTGAGCGAGTACGACTGGCGAACACCGAATACGGAGTTTGCGAAGTTTTCCAATCGCAGCCGTTCCGTGCTGACTTTGCACCGGGCGTTCTCCTCTTCTGGGAACGATCCAATCGCGCATACACCCGGACCGCGCTTCTTTGAGGTGGCTTTGGCCGGCGGCTTCCAGTTGGTGGATACCTCTATTCCTGAAATCAGGGTGGATGATTTCTTCACCGAGGGAAAGGAGTACGTCGGATTCTCGAACGCGCAGGAATGCATCCAGAAGCTCGAGCATTATTTGGCCTACCCACAGGAGCGCTTGGTGATTGCGCGCGCGGCGCAGCTTCGCGCCCGGGCGGAGCACCTGTACGCGAATCGCGTGCGGGCCCTGTTCACGGAGCTGGATGCCCTGGCGATAGCGCCCGCGCCGTCGCTGTTGTCCGAGACCAGGCAGCGCCGGCGCCTGATGATGGTGTCGCACAACGTTCTCGGCGTAGAACCCTATGGCGGCGTGGAGGTGTACCAGGATTCCGTGCGCCGAGCACTTAAGGACGAGTACGAACTGTTCTTCTATGTTCCGGATCGGTCGGTGACGCCCGTTGGCATGCGCTACGTGGTGTACAACGAAGCAATGCAGGTAGTTCAGAGCTACGACTGTGCTGCCGGGCTCGACGAGTCGCTCCTGTCCTGCCCCGAACGTGAGCAAGTATTCTCCCGGTTGCTTGAAAAGTTTCAGATCGACCTGGTGCATTTCCAGCATCTGATTGGCCATGTGCCATCGCTCGGCTTTATTCCGTCGGCGCTCGGAATTCCCGCCGTGTCGAGCCTGCATGACTATTACGTGGTCTGTTCGCGCTTCAACCTGCTGGACTACCGCGGGGTCTACTGCAACATCCCCGCGCTGCCGGCGGAGACCTGTGATGTGTGCCTTAACGCAGCGCACGGCCTTGGAGCGGGCAGTCAGGCCAAGCGCAGAGCCTTTTTCGGACGCATGTTGTTGGCGATGGATGCGCTGCATGCCAATACCGAGGGCGTGGCATCGCTGTTCAGGACGATGTATCCGTTGCTGGAGGGAAGCGACAAGCTACGGATCATGGGTGTGCCGATGCCGCTTGGCGACGAGCGTGCGATGGTGCCACAGCACCGGCCGGAATTGCCGGATACGCCATTGCGAATCGCCATCGTCGGCAACTTCACCAAGAACAAGGGTGGCGACCAACTGGTCCATGCCTTCAATCAGCTGCGGACGGACAATGTCGAATTCACGGTGATCGGGCGACTTTCCGAGCCGTACAGCGACATCTTCAACGTACTGAAGATTCCGAATCTGCGGGTGCATGGCGCTTATCGCCCGGGCAGCCTGCCGCAGATACTGGCTGGCTTCTCGATGTCGATGCACTTCTCCATCTGGCCTGAGACCTACTGCATCAGCCTGTCCGAGGCGTGGAGCGCGGGGTTGGTGCCGATCGTCTCGGACACGGGCGCTCTGGGCGAGCGAGTGGTCGATGGCGTCAACGGTTTCAAGTTACCAATGGGAGAATCGGGCGCGATCGTCTCGCTGGTACGGAGGCTTATTGCCGACCGCGCGGAAGTCGAGCGCGTGCGTGCGAACGTGCATGCCGGCCTCGGCGTCGGTCATCAGGAACATATGCAGTGGCTCAGCGGACTCTATCGCGGCCTGTTGGCACAGTTGCCGCCATGGCGCGCGCTTGACGCCGGGGCACCACCGCGTGGGCAGACGCTCAAGGAGATCGGTGTGTTGCTGATGGATCGTGAATGGACAATCCAGCCACGCGGCGCGACTGTCGTGGTGAACGAGGTTGCGCAGCTGGTGCCGACGCCAGAGCCGGGAAGAGTGCGCCGGCTGTACCGGTATTTCAGGAAGAACGGCGCAGTGAACACGGCGCGCAGGCTTGCCTCCGAGGTCGTGCGCCGCCTCTCTGGAGCTGCGAAATGAGCATGCCCTCTCGCGTCCTGGTCTGCGGTGCTTCGCCGGACAATCAGAATCGCAACGTTGTGCTGCGCAGCTACGTGGCCGAAGGTTTCTGGCAGTTGCGCGGGATCGAATCGGTGGTGAACGTGCCGCTCGAGCACGCGGCGACCAAGGCGTGGTCGGCCAGGCCGGAGTTGGTGGTGTGCTTCGGTTCGTGCATGCCCGACGATGCCGATTACAGCGGCATCAAGCGCTACTGCGCGCAGACCGGCGCAACGCTGGTGTTCTGGCTGCACGACGATCCTTACGAGTTCGATTTCAGCTACAAGATCAAGGACGTTGCCGATCTTGTCTTCAGCAACGACAAGTGGTGCGCCGAGCACTACGACCACCCGCGCGCGTTTCACCTGCCGCTGGCAGCAAGCGAACGCGCGCACTGGCGTCCGATCTCGGCGACCAAGGACGTCAACATCTTTTTCTGCGGCGTGGCCTTCGGCAACCGGATCAAGTTGCTGCGCGATCTGGCAACGCCGTTGCAGGAACACGCCGCGGTGGTACTGGGCGACGGCTGGCCGGAGTCGGAGTTGCCGTTCTGCCGCAACCAGCGCCTGCCCAACAACGAACTCTCGGATCGGTATGCGCGCGCCTGGATCACGCTCAACATGGGGCGCGACTACCATTACGCCAACGACCGCTTCAAGCTGGACCCCTCCACGCCGGGCCCGCGCACGTTTGAAGCCGCGATGGCAGGCACGACCCAGTTGTTCTTCGTCGAGAGCCTGGAGATCGTCGATTACTATGCGCCCGGCACCGAGGTCCTGCTCTACAACTCCGTGCGCGAGTTCCGCGAGTGCATAGAGGCCATGGTGGGCGATCGTACCCGCTGCCTGGCGATCGCTGCGGCCGCCCAGCAGCGCACGCTGCGCGAACATACCTATCTGCACCGCGCGCAGACGATGCTGCAGCATGTACAGGAGTGGCAGGCCGGCCGTTGACGGGGAAGCCGGGGCTTGGCCGATGGCCGAGCCTCGGCAACGGGAAACGTGGTTCGCGTACGTGAGGAGTCGGTAACGTGGCAGTGGAGTTGTGGGGAAGCCTGGCGCTTTGCGTCGCGGTGGCGTTGTCGTTGCTCGGCGTGGGGGCAGGGTTGCTGTCGCTCAGCGAAGCTGGTCGACGGCTACACGGCGTGGAACTGCTGGCGTACTCCGTCGCTGTGGGCGTGGTCGGGCATGGCGCGCTTGGCGTCTTCGTCGTCTCCCTTCCCAGCGACAACCGGCTCAATGCCTGCATCGGGTTCGCGCTGCTGTACGCGCTTTCCTGCTGGCAGTGGTATCGCCACGGCGTGCTGGGCAAGTTGCTGGCCGGGCGTTGGCGGCTGACCGTTCTTGGTTTCGCCGCATGGATCGGCATGGCGTTGTCGTGCATGGCGATCGTGTCGATGCCGGTCCGCTTTCCCGGCGAGTTGACGGATGGGCCGTACGTGATCAAGAACCACCATCTGCACGTCAAGGTGCAGGTGATGATGGGGGCGTTCCCGGCGGACAACTACCTGCCGTTTCTGTCCAGCGAGTTCCTGCTGCGGGACATCCAGTTCGCGTTCGAGCGACCGCTCATGCCCGGGCAGGAGCTGTCCAACCGCCCCATTCTGATGTCGCTGGTGAACGTGCCGTTCCGTGCCGTGCTGGATCCGCCGGCCAAGCAGGTCCACGCGCTGCCCAGGTTCAAGTATGTCGGCCAGGATTGGCCGGACGTCGGAAGCCTGGGCGACGACGAAGCATTCCGGCAGTTCCTGGCGGTCGGCATCGTGTTGAACAGCACGTTGCTGCTCGGCGCGGCACTGCTGCTCATGCGGGCCGGACTGCGCGGCGCGAATGTGTTGGCCGGATTGCTGCTGGTCGTCAGCAGCCCGTACTTCATCGCGCAGACCCTGTTCACCTGGCCGAAATCCCTGGGTGGCTTCTTCCTGATCCTAGGTGCCTACGCATTGCTGTCGCGCCGTTCCGCCTTCGCCGCCGGTGTGCTGGCGGGCATGGCGTACTGGTCCCATCCCTACGCGATCGTCTTTGCCGGATGCTTCGGGCTGTACATCCTGCTGCGCGACGGATTCAAGCCGCAGTGCGTGCGTAACGTGATCGCCTACGGCGTGGCCCTGGTCGCCTGCGTGTTGCCCTGGTGGCTGTGGACGCGATGGTACCTGCAGATTCCGTCGGACCTGGTGGCGCAGAACCTGTTGAGTTCGGCGAGCCTGGGCGATCTGCTCTGGGTGCGCGTCGCCAATGCAGCGCGGACGTTCCTGCCGCTGTATCTGGGCACCTATCCACTGGTGCCCAATCAGCTCTTCCAGGAGATGCTGATCTCGATCACCGGCGCCATGGGCGTGTTGCTGAGCGCCCAGGCGTATGCAGGCGCATGGACCTACGGCAGTCGCCGGCCCAAGGAACTCTTCGCCTTCGTGGTGTTGCCCAGCGCGCTGTTGGTGGGCGTATTCAGCGCGCCGGCGATTCCTGCGGTGCATGGCCTGCAGGCCATCGGCATCGTGCTGTGCGTGTTCGCGATGAAGTTCATGCAGGACCGGATGGGCAAGCGGATCGCGTTGGCGTGCGTCGTCCTTCAGCTGTTGATCAATCTTGGCCTGCTGTGGGCCAGGGCCGACGCGCTGTTGCCGTCGGCCTGAAGCGGAAATCGAGGAGAAACGAAATGCGCGTGCGTCCGATGCTGGCCATGGCCTCCGTCCTGTGGATACTGGCCGGGTGCCGACAGTATCCCGCCAGCGAATGCGAGAAGTATCTGGCGGCAGGCGATGTCTCCGTTCGCGTGCCGATGGACGACTCCTCCAATGCGGCGATTCCGTTGAACGATCGACAAGTGCTTGCCGGCACCTTCGCGCCCCCGGCCACCCTGCACGTCAAGCGGGCGGCGGTGCAGATCGGCAACAGCGGTGGTGCCGCCCAGGGCAAGATTGCCCTGAAGCTCTGTCAGGACGAGCGCTGCACTATCGGAAGAGCGGAGCTTGCCGGCTCCAAGGACAACGACTATCTGCCGGTCACGTTGGAATCCGAGTTTGCGCTGCAGCAAAGCGGTGGCGTGGTGCGCTACGAACTGGCACGCGAGTCCGGCGACGACAAGCTGGTCGTCTGGGTCTACCCCGCGCAGGGCAAGGAGTCGTTGACGATCAACGGCAACCCTGAGAGCAAGGTGCTCAATCTGATGTTGTATCAGCGTTGATCTGCTACGCAATGGGCGCACCCGCACGGTGTGCGGTGCGCTCGGTTGTCACTGGCGTCGCTGCGATCAGGTGACATTGCACGGCCGCAGTCACAGCCGCGGCCTCGCTCACTATTCCCGCTTCAAAGGCGCATAGGCGCCGCGTGCCGGTTTGCTTTGTCTGCGCCGTCGGCGCGCTGATCGCTGATGCGTCAGCAAATGCGGCATTGCGCGCCGGACGCTGCAGCAGCGCCCGGCACAGCGGTCAGGGGGTGCTCTCGATGTGGATGCACTTGCTGCAGCCGAGGTCGCGCTCGATCAACGGCGTGAACATGTGCATCGGCGGATTGAACTCATGGTCGAGCTCGCTCAGCGGGCGGTCCTTTACGTGGCCCTGCGCCTTCTGTTGCGTCGCGGCTTCCTTGACCACGTTGGCCCACAGCACATCGGAGGGCGTGAGCAAGTAAGGCCAGATCTGCGGAATGGTGATGCGAATGAAGGCAGCTGTGCCGGCCGCCGATCCTAGGGACAGGATCAGCAGCGGCACCAGCATCGGTTTCCCCAGCTTGCGCGCAACCATGCCAACAAGTGCGCTGATCGGCAGGTAGGCGAAGAAGGTGGCGAAGATCAGATAGCGCGTGCCGAACAGGTAGCCATCCAGGCTGTGCGGATCCAGGGTGCCCTTGGTCCGCAGCACGGGGAGCGCACTGAACAGTGCCAACGCGAGAGCGGGGAAGCCGACCACGATGCTGGCCAGCATCAGGGACGGCCGCGATTGCGTGCGGCTTCGCTGGGCCATGGCGATCGCGGTCGCGAGTAGTGCCGCGAGCAGGGCAAGACCATAGACGGCATCGACCGGGAATGCTTCCACGTCCGGCCAGCGGAAGCGCCCGCTGGCCCACAGCGACTGCAGTCCACCGTGCACCAGTCCCATGTACAGCGCACCGAACCGTTTCACCAGCGTCGACGGCGGTATCGCCAGTTCCTGTGTCGGCACGCCGCGGGTCATCATGACGCCATGCAGCGCCGTCAGTACGGCGAAGATGCAGATGGTGCGCCAGTGACGGGGCGCGAGCCGTTGGCTCCACATCAGCACGCAGCAGCTGAACAGGGTGGTGATGCTGACGACGAAGCCGACGCCGAGAAAATGCATCGAGGCATAGCTCCAGGCCATCGCCCAGAACAAGGCGCGCTCGTCCTGGAACGCACTGGCGCGAATCAGATGGCGCAGCCCTATCGCCGCACACGTCATGCAGAGGAACTGTGCGGCCATGAATGGCCAGGTCACCATTTCCGCGATCGCCGGCTGCAGCAGCAACACCAAGGCGAGTAGATAGCCGGCGATCTGCGCAAGACCGCGACGATTGCCCAATGCCTCCAGCGTCGTGCGCGTGAGCGACGCCAGTGCGGTACCCAGCAGCCCAAGCAGCAGCATCTGCCGCCAGAACCACAGATGCTCGTTGGTGCTGAACAGTCTTGCCTGCAGCAGTTCAGCGGCGAAATACAGCGGCGTGTAATGCCCGCTATAGGACAAATAAATGTGTGCGTCGACAAAGTGGGCCAGATCGCCACTGTACGCCCAGGCGATGAACAGGCCGGATTCTGCCCTGAACGTCTGGATGTTCAGCCCGGACCAGTGGTAGAACGCTCCTACAACGAGCGTCAGTGCCAACCACGGAAGAAGAAGCCTTCGGGCGAGTTGCATGGGGCCGGACGAGGGCGGTTGGGAAGCGTGGGGCATGGCGCCATTGCTCGCGTGGTGGTGCACGGTGGTCGAATGCCTTTCGCCCCGTGCAGGGGCGGCGAGGCGGGAAGCGGGTCAGTTCTTGAACGACAGGTACTTGTGGCCGAGGTAGCTGGTGACCACAGGCACGGCGACGCCGATCGCATGGGCGATCGTTTCGTCCAGATAGCGGATGCCGAGCCAGGGAAACACCCATTTCGCCAGCAACAGACTGATCGCCAGGGTCTGCAGCAGGGCGACGGCGTTGACCACGACGAACCAGGCGATCTGCGTGCGCTGGGTGTTGGAGGTTTCCTTGAACGCCAGCTTGCGCATCAGGATGAAGGCCGTGGTCATGCCGACCAGATAGGCCAGGACGATCGCCGCCGCATACGGAAACCAGAGGCTGAAGAGGATGCGCGAGCCGAAGTTGGCGGCGGCAGCGATGCCGCCGGACAACAGGAAGAAGAAGAACCGCTTGCTGATCATGCGCTCGCCGCGACCTCGGCCAGGCGCCTGCCGACGTCGATGCTTTCGTTGATCGAGCGATCTTCCGGGTAGTAGTACGCCGTATCCGCCATGTAGAAACCGCGCAGCGGCGTCTTCATCGGCGGCAGCATGTCCTGGAAACCAGGCGGGCAGATGGTCTGCGCATACTCGTAGCGATGGCAATGGGTGGCGCGGATCCACTCCGGCTTGAAGTCCGGATTGATCATCGGCAGGTAGCTGATGACCTCGTCGATCAGTTGCTGGTTGCTCCACTGCCACTTCGGGTGGGTCTTGGGCATGTAGTAGGGCGCATACACGATGTGCTCGCCCGGACCCTTGCCAGGGTTGAGGTTGCTGTACTCGATCAGGCCGGGGATGGCGATCCGCTCGTCGCTGATGTTCATCCAGAAGTTCTCGCTGACCGGCTTGGACAGCTTCAGGATCACGCAGGCGACCGGGATGTTCTCGATCGCGGCGACCTGGTCGGCGAAGGTCTTGGGCAGGCCGGGCACCATGCCGGGCACGTACTGGATCGGGGCTGTCGATACCACGCCGTCGTAGGCATGGTGGCCGTCGCGGGTGCGGATGCCGGTGACCTTGCCGTCGGCCGAGGCGACTTCCTCGATCGGCTCCGACAGCAGGATGCGTCCGCCCAGGCGCGTCACTTCCGCGGCCATGCGTTCCAGCAGCACGGCCGAGCCGCCTTCCAGATAGCCCATGCTTTCGTTGAACAGATTGCGCCGCGACAGCGCCACGCGCTTGATGCGGGTGCCGATCCACGACGCGGACAGATCGTTCTGGTATTCGAAGAACTTCAGCGCGAACGCCTTCTCCCACATCACCTTGTAGGCCTTGGGGCCGATCCAGCGGGTGATCCAGTCGCGCGCGTTCTCCTTGTCCAGCGCGGTCCAGTCGCTGATGCCCTTGGTGTGCATGACGTGCAGGGCGTAGCGGATCTTGTCGACCAGCCCCAGGTGCGGGAAGCCGAGCAGCGCGAACGGCGTTCCCCACTTGTGCAGCTTGCCCTGGTAGTAATACCCCATCTTGGTGTCCGTCCAGTGCAGGCGGTCGGACAGCTTCAGATCCTCGAGCAGCTTGAACAGCGGGAAATCCGTCTTGCAGATGAAGTGGTAGTACCGCTCGATGCGCAGGCCGTCGAAATCGAAATCTGCGGACATGCCGCCGATGCGGTCGTCGCGTTCGTAGACGTCGACCTGGTGGCCTTTCTTCAACAGTTCCATGGCGGCCATCAGGCCCATGGGGCCGCTGCCGACGATCGCGAATGTGCTCATAGTTTCTAAGTCTCGTATGACGGGTCAGCGCTTGAGCACGATGTGGCTGTAGCGCGGGTCGGTATAGCTCTCGCGGATCGCGTCTTCGAACGGCGTTTGGCGCACGCCGAACACCGCTTCAGTATCGACGCCCTTGAAGTCGTCGCCGGCGCTCAGCGCCTTCAACTGGTCGGCGGTGAACGGCGGCTTGGAACTGAAGAGCGAATACACACGCAGCAGGAAGGCGAAGAAGCCGATCGGGATATGCACGATCAAGGTGTGCAGTTTCTTGACTCGCTTGATCGTCTTGATGATGTTGACGTAGTCCACGCGGGTGTCGCCGACGATGTCGTAGACATCGCCGTCGGGTTCGCGCTCGATGCACTTGGCGATGCAGCGGCAGAAGTCGCGTTCGTACAGCGGCTGGCGCATGAAGCGGCCATCGCCCGGGATCGGGAACACCGGCGTCTTGGCCATGAAGCGCGACAGCCAGCCCAGGTGCTTGGGGTCGAACCAGCCGAACATCAGGGTCGGGCGCAGCACGCAGTGGCGCAGGCCGCTGGCGACCACCATCTCTTCCTGCGCGCGCTTGGTGTTGGTGTAGTCGTCCTTGGCCACCGAGTTCACCACCGAGGAGCTGATGTGCACCAGGTACGGCACCTTCGCCGCGCGGCAGGCATCGAGCACGTGCGCGGTCGCGGTCAGGTTGTTGCGGGTGAACAGGTCGGTGGTCTTGCCGGTGATCTGTGCGTGCAACTGGGCCACGCACGCCGCGCCCTCGAATTCGCGCGCCCAGTCGCCAGGCTCGGCCAGATCCGCCTCGACCACGCGCACGGCCGAATGCAGTTCGCGCAGGACCTGCAGGTTGTGCGCATGCTTGTCGATCGCCACCAACTGGGTGTAGCCCTGCTGCTCCAGTTCGACGATCAGGTTCTGGCCGACCAGGCCCGCGGCGCCGGTGATGACGATCTTGGCGTGTTTGTCGGTCATGTCAGAGCTTGATCCTGCGGAAGACGAATTCGGGAATGGATTTGATGACCAGCATGATCGCCCACCAGAACGATGGCAGGTAGGCCACGGGCTGGCGCTTGTCGATGGCGCGCACGATGCCCTTGGCCACCTGTGCAGGCTTCGCCCACAGCGCGCCCTTCTTGAAGGCGGCTGTCATCGGCGTATCCACGAAGCCCGGCTTGATGGTGAGGACGTTGATCCCTGCCGGGCGCAGGCGTTGGCCCAAGCCGCTCAAGTAGGCGCTGACGGCGGCCTTGGCGCTGCCATAAAGATAATTGCTGGCACGGCCGCGATCGCCTGCTACTGAGGAGATGACCGCCAGCGTGGAGCCCGACTTCAGACGCAGCGCCAGTGCTGCGCAGAGCGCAATCGTGGATGTGCCATTGGTGGCAAATTCGCGCAAGGCCAGCTCGACCGACGCGTCGCAGGCCGCCTGATCGGGGAGCGTGCCATGCGCGATCAGCACGATGTCGACCTCATCCAAGGAGGCCCAGGCCCCATCCAGTGCGGGCGCGTGCGAGGCGCCATCGTTGACATCGAGGACGCCGACACTGGCTGTCGCGCCGCGTGTTCGCAGGTCAGCGGCGATGGTCTCCAGCCGGCTCGCCTGGCGGCCGAGCAGATGGATCGACGCGCCGCGTTCGGCGTAGCGACGTGCCGTGGCTTCGGCGATGGCCGAGGTGGCACCGATGATGAGGACGCGTTGCATGCTTACTCCGTAACCCGGCGCCAGAAGCCGGAGGAAAAACGTGGATCGATGAAGGCGTTGAACGTCTTCCACTTCGGGTAGGCGCGCTGAAACGACGCCGCGGACATACGGGCATCCTTTGCAGGATAGAGTGCGCCGCCGGCCTCATCCACGATGCGGTCCAGGCGGTCCAGCAGGCGGAACACCGCCGGTCCGGTATTGGGAAAGTCCAGGGCCAGTGTGGTCCCCGGGCGGGGAAAGGAGAGCATGCCGGGCGAGGCCCGGTCACCAAACTCCTTCAGGACGGCCAGGAACGAGCCGCTGCCGCTGCGTGAGATCTCCTGCAGCAGCGCATCCACCCCTGCCGACGCGTTCGCCGGTGGCAGCGCGCACTGGTACTGCAGGAAGCCTGCTGGGCCGTACATGCGGTTCCAATGGGCGATTCCATCGAGCGGATAGAAGAAAGGCAAGAGGTGGCTGGCAACGCGTTTGTGCCTTGCCGGCTGGCGCCAGTAGTACAGCGCGTTGAAGGGGCGAAGTGTCAGCTTGTTCACCAGCGACACCGGCGGCGTGAAAGGTATCGCCAGGCCCTTGCTTGGCGCACCCGGGCGCTCCCCCGCGCTCTGGGCTGCGTGATCGGCGCGGGTGAAGTGTCCGCGGCCACGCGACTTTCCGCTGGACAGGCAATCGATCCAGGCCACGCTGTACTCATGGCTGTCCACCGAAGCCCGCGACAGCGCGAAAAACTCATCCAGCGATCCGAACCTGATGTTCTCCACCTCCAGTGCAGGGCCAGGAACGCGACGGAGCTGGAGCTCGGCCTCGGTGATGAGGCCGGTCAACCCCAGGCCACCGACCGTGGCGCCGAACCAGCCCTTGGCGTCGTCATCGGGCTTGCACGTGCGGCGCGTGCCGTCGCTACGCAGCAGCTCGAGCTGGCGCACATGGTGGCCGAAACTGCCGGTCCGGTGGTGATTCTTGCCATGGACATCATTGGCGATGGCGCCTCCCACCGTGACATGGCGCGTGCCGGGGGTGACAGGCAGAAACCAGCCTTGGGGGAGGACAAGATCGATGATCTCGGCCAGGGTCACGCCTGCTTCGCAGCGCAGGACGCCGCTTGCGCGATCGAAATCGATGAAGCGGTCAAGACCACGGGCGTGCAGCAGCGTGCCCTGCGGATTCAGGCAACTATCGCCATAACTGCGCCCATTGCCATGTGGCAACGCGCTACCAGTGAAATCGGGAAGGGCCGCGGCGCGGTCAACCAGCCCGACCACGGTCTGAGCGACCCGCGGATAGCGGCCCCACGACTGGCCGGGCCTTGCCATCAAATCGCCGCCAGTGCGAACGCGCCGCAAAGCACGACGACGATCTGGCTGACGCGATCGGTAGCGGCAAAGACGATCGGGTCGTCATGCATGTCGCCACGATGGGCGACCACCCAGACGCGGCTGACCCAGTAGAGCAGAATCGGGCAGATCATCCACAGCAGCTTTGGGTGCCTATACAGCTCCACGCTCTGGGGACTGTCGATGTAAAGCGCCATCACCATCACGGCGATGTAGCCGGCCGCAGCGCCGAGCGATTGCAGCAGGGGCAGATCCTCCACTGAGTAGCCGCGGCCGCTCGCCTTGCTCTTGCCGCTGGCGAGCATGGCGTGCAGCTCCGTGTAGCGCTTGAGCAGGGCCAGCGACAGGAAGATGAACATCGAAAACGCCAGCAGCCAAAAGGACAGCTCCGATTCGATCGCCAGGGCGCCGCCGATGATGCGCACGGTGTACAGCGCGGCCAGTAGCACGACGTCGATCATCACGATGCGCTTGAGACGCAGCGAGTAGGCGAGCGTCATGACGTAGTAAGCCAACAGCACCGCCGTGAACTGCACGTTGCAGACCAAGGAGAGCGCAAGGCCGCAGAGCGTCAGGATTGGTGCGGCGAAAAGGCCATGCAGCAGGGGAAGCTTGCCCGCTGCGAATGGGCGCTTGCGCTTGCGCGGATGCTGGCGGTCCGGGGTCAGGTCCAGCAGATCGTTGAGGACATAGACGCCGGAGGCGCACAGTCCAAAAGCAACCAGCGCCATGAAGGATTGGACGACGGACTCGGGATCTAGAAAGCGATGGGCGGTCAGCAGCGGAACGAACACCAGCAGGTTCTTGAGCCACTGGTGCAGGCGCAACGCCTTAAGCCAGGCCTTGCCGCGCGCGGGCGCGGGCCAATGGGCGCGAACCTCGGTGCGTTGCGCAGCACGCTGGGCAAGCCCGCGGCCATTATTGACCACCCATGCCGCCGATGCCTGTTCCCAGACTGCGAGGTCCACCTCGCCATTGCCCATGTACTCGAATCCGCGCGGGCCGAAGCGCTCCACCAGGGCCTGCGCCTTGTTGGCTCCGGACAAGTTCTTGTGGCCGTCGCTGGCGATGACTTCTTCGAACAAGCCCAGATGTGCGGCGATCGGCGTCACCAGTAGCTGGTCCGAGGCGGTACACAGGACACGCGGACGCAGCGAAGTGGTGCGCAGCGTCTCCAGGACCTGCGGGTTGTAGGGCAGGGTGTCGGCGGGCAGGGTGACCCGCTCGGCGAGTTCGCGCTTTAAAGCGGCCTTGCCACCCATCAGCCAGATCGGAAGCAGGAAGATGTAAAGCGGGTTGCGCGCAAGTAGCGCAAGCAGCGACTCGTACAGAATGTCCGAGTTCAGCAGGGTGCCGTCCAGATCCACGCAGAGGGCCGGCCCATGTTCGCGTGCTGCGCCGAAGGCAGGCCCTGTGGACGTTGACGACATGTGTAACCTGGCAGCCGTGGTATGGCTGCCGATTATACGATGGTCGCGCCATCCCTTCAGGTCCTGATCAGGTGGCGCTCGAGGTTCAAAGCCGACAGTGCGCCCACGGTGATGGCGAACCAGAGCGTCACCAGTCGCGTGCCAATGGCCGCTGCCAGCGCCTCCGGGGTTGCCACGCCAAGCCGGCCGAGCATCAGGACGATCGCCAGCTCGGTCGTCCCGACTCCCCCGGGAACAAAGGAAAGTGCCCCCATCAGCATGGCGAGTGGATAGATGCCGAGCAGTGCCGTGAGCGGGCCCTGGATGCCCAGTGCACTGCTGATGCCGAAGAACGTCAGCGCCGTCAGGCCCCAGGCCAACGCGCCAGTGAGCATGCTCAGCGCAAGCGACCGCCATGTCAGACAGCGCGCCAGATCCTCCACCGCATTCCTGATGAACGACAGCATCTTCCTGAGCGGACCCTCAGGCAGCCTCGCAGCAGACCATCCGAAGCAACGGCCCGATCCTGGCCAAGCTGCAAAGCCGAACAGCACACCGACGAAGGCAAGCACCACCACGCAGAGCAAGCCCAGTGTTGGGAAAACGCGCGCGGCCAAGAGCGACAGCAGCAGGATGACCAGCAGGTCGCAGGCACGCTCGAACACAAACACGGCCATCGTCCGGGACGCCGGGACGCCCATGCGCTCGAAATAGCGGATACGCAGTAGCTCACCTGCTTTGCCAGGTGTCGCGGTCAGCGCAAAGCCAGCGAGATAGGCGAGGAAGCCCGGCCACCACGGCAGGCGATGTCCCCGGCCCCGTAAAAGCCACCGCCAACGCCCATAACGTACGACATAACTGGCCAGGACCAGGGGCAGCATGAGGACCAGTACGCCGCCTTGATCCAGCAGGCGGCGGAATGTGCCGTTTTCCCGGTCGATCCACCACAGCGCAGCGATGTAACAGGCGCAGACCACTGCGACGGTGGCTGCCTGCCAATGTGCGCGTTGTCCTCTCCTTGTGGTTCTACCGTCCAGCCGTTCGTTCAAGGAGATGTTCCGGTCAGGTCGCCGCGTCCAACTCAGGAAGGAGCGCGAACAGATCGCCCACCAGCCCGATATCGGCAATCTCGAAGATCGGCGCGTCCGGATCCTTGTTGATCGCCACGATGGTGCCGGCGTCCTTGATGCCGGTCAGGTGCTGGATGGCGCCGGAGATGCCGATCGCCATGTACAGCTCGGGGGCGATGATCTTGCCGGTCTGGCCAACTTGCAGCTCGTTGGGGACGTAGCCGGCATCCACCGCCGCGCGTGAGGCGCCCACGGCGGCGCCGAGCTTGTCGGCCAGCTTGTAGATGATCTCGAAGTTTTCCTTCGAGCCCACGCCGCGGCCGCCAGACACCACACGGCGGGCCGACTGCAGATCCGGGCGGTCGGACTTGCCGGCCGCCAGGCCGATGAAACGCGTGTGGCTGGGCAGGTCGACCTGCACGCTGGCCGCTTCGATGGGTGCGTTGCCGCCCTGGGCGGCCTCGGGCCAGGAGGCGGTGCGCACGGTGGCAACCACGGTCTGGCTGGCATCGGCCTGGACGGTGATGATGGCATTGCCGGCATAGATCGGGCGGGTGAAGCTGTGATCGCCCTCGACCGTGATCAGGTCCGACACCTGGGCCACGCCCAGCAGCGCGGCCACGCAGGGCATTAGGTCCTTGCCGAAGGTGGTCGAGGGGCCGAACACGTGCGTGTAGCCGGCCGCCAGGGCCGCGATCTGCGGCGCGAGCACCTGGCCGATGGCATGTTCGTTGGCCGCGTGGGTCACGGTGACAACCTTGGTGACGCCCGTCAGCTTGGCGGCAGCGTCAGCGACGGCGGCCGGATCGGCGGCCAGCACGGCGACGTCCAGCGCCTCTGGCTTGAGCGCGGCGGCGGCGCTGACGGTCTTGGCGGTGGAGGCGTTGAGCACGCCGTCCAGGTGTTCGGCGATGACGAGGACTTTGGACATGTGCAGGTTCCTGTTCCTTCATTCCCGCCTGGGCGGGAGTGCATGAGTTCGATCGGGCGACGAGTGGTGGCGCAGGGCGCGGGGGAGGCGAGGCGGGCTCTTTAGAGCAAGCCCTTCTGCTTCAGCGCGGCCACCAGCTCGGCAGCGTCCTTGACCATCACGCCCCGGCTGCGCTTGGGCGGGGCGGCGTAGTGGCTCACCTTCAGCTCCGCGCCGGCTTCCACGCCGAGGTCGGCGAAGGCGATGGTCTCCAGCGGCTTGGACTTGGCCTTCATGATGTCCGGCAGCTTGATGAAGCGCGGCTCGTTCAGGCGCAGGTCGGTGGTGATCACCGCCGGCAGATCGACTTCCAGCGTTTCCAGGCCGGCATCAACCTCGCGCGTGACCGTGGCCTTGCCATCGGCGATCTCGACTTTGGAGGCGAAGGTGGCCTGCGGCCGGCCCCACAGCGTGGCCAGCATCTGGCCGGTCTGGCTGGCGTCATCGTCGATGGCCTGCTTGCCCAGGATCACCACATCCGGCTGCTCCTTTTCGACCAGCTTCAGCAGGGTTCGCGCGGCGGTGAGCGGCGAGACGGCGGCGTCGGCGACCACATGCAAGGCGCGGTTCGCACCCATGGCCAGGCCGTTGCGCAGGTGCGCGGCGGCATCGGCCGGGGCGATGGTGGCCACCACCACTTCGGTGGCGATGCCCTTGTCGCGCAGGCGCAGGGCCTCTTCCAGCGCGATCTCATCGAACGGATTCGGCGAGAGCTTGACGCCCTCGGTGACCACGCCGGAGTTGTCCGGCTTGACCTGAATGCGGACGTTGTAGTCCACCACGCGCTTGTAGGCGACGAGAATCTTCATTGCTTGGGCAAACCTCAAGGAAGTCGATCAAGCCCGGCCCTGGGGGACGGCGCGGGGCGAGGCAGGATTCTAGCGGATGTGGTCTAACCATGCGATGGCGTATGGTTTCACTGAGGCGCGGGCCAGTCGCTGATTCATTCTGGGCTTGTGTCGCTGGCGGTTTATCCTATGGGGCTTCCGCAACGAAGCGGGACTTGGTCGTCTATTCGGAGAATTGCGTGTCGCAGACGTGGCTGGTTACCGGCGGTGCCGGATTCATTGGTGGGAACTTCGTCCTGGAGGCGGTTGAGCGGGGCGTCAAGGTGGTCAACCTGGACGCGCTGACCTATGCCGGCAACCTGAAAACCTTGGCCTCTTTGGACGGCAACCCCAACCACGTCTTCGCGCACGGGGATATCGGCGACAGCGCCCTGGTAAGCCGGCTGCTGGCTGAGCACCAGCCGGACGCGGTGCTGAACTTCGCCGCCGAGAGCCACGTGGACCGTTCTATCGACGGCCCGGGGGCGTTCGTCCAGACCAATGTGGTCGGCACGCTGGGCCTGCTGGAAGCGGTGCGGGACTACTGGAAGGGGTTGCCGGCCGAGCGCGGCGCGGCTTTTCGCTTCCTGCACGTGTCCACCGATGAGGTCTACGGCACCCTGGGCGAGACCGGCAAATTCACTGAAACCACCCCGTATGCGCCCAACTCGCCCTACTCGGCGTCCAAGGCCGCCTCGGACCATCTGGTGCGCGCGTTCCACCACACCTACGGGCTGCCGGTGCTGACCACCAACTGCTCCAACAACTACGGGCCGTACCATTTCCCTGAAAAACTCATCCCGCTGGTGATCGCCAAGGCGCTGGCTGGCGAGCCGCTGCCGGTCTACGGCGATGGCAAGCAGGTGCGTGACTGGCTGTTCGTCTCCGACCACTGCGAGGCGATCCGCACGGTGCTGGCCAAGGGGCAGGTCGGTGAGACCTACAACGTCGGTGGCAATTCCGAGAAGCAGAACATCGAGGTGGTCCAGGCGATCTGCGCACTGCTGGATGCGCGCCGTCCGCGCCAGGATGGCCAGCCGCGCAGCAGCCAGATCACCCATGTCGCCGATCGTCCGGGCCACGACCGTCGCTATGCGATCGATGCCTCCAAGCTGAAGAATCAGCTGGGCTGGGAGCCCAAGCACACCTTCGAGCAGGGCATCGCCGAAACGGTGGACTGGTACCTGGCCAACCAGGCGTGGGTCAATGGCGTGCTCGATGGCAGCTATCGCCTGGAGCGCATCGGAGGGGTGCAATGACGCAGCGCAAGGGCATCATCCTGGCCGGCGGCTCCGGCACACGGCTGTATCCGATCACCAAGGGCGTCAGCAAGCAGCTGTTGCCGGTGTACGACAAGCCGATGATCTACTACCCGCTCAGCGTGCTGATGCTGGCGGGTATCCGCGAAGTGCTGATCATCAATACGCCGCACGAGCAGGTGCTGTTCCAACAGCTGCTGGGCGATGGCTCGGCCTGGGGCATGGACATCCAGTACGCGGTGCAGCCCAGCCCGGATGGCCTGGCGCAGGCTTACCTGATCGGTCGGGACTTCGTGGACGGCAAGCCGAGTTGCCTGGTGCTGGGAGACAACATCTTCCACGGGCACGGGCTGACCGAGACCCTGCAGCGCGCCGACGCGCGGACCGAGGGGGCCACCGTGTTCGGCTACTGGGTCAACGACCCCGAGCGCTATGGCGTGGCCGAGTTCGATGCCTCGGGCAAGGTGATCGACATCGAGGAAAAGCCGGCCAAGCCGCGCTCCAACTACGCGGTCACCGGTCTGTACTTCTACGACGGCAATGCGCCGGAGCATGCCGCGGCGTTGAAGCCCTCGCCGCGCGGCGAGCTGGAGATCACCGATCTGAATCGCCGTTACCTTGAGTCGGGACAGCTGCATCTTGAGCCGCTCGGGCGCGGCTATGCGTGGCTTGATACCGGCACGCATCAGTCGCTTCACGAGGCGTCCAACTTCATCCAGACCATCCAGGATCGCCAGGGCCTGCAAGTGTGCTGCCCTGAAGAAATTGCCTTCGGTCAGAAGTGGATCGATGCCGAGCAACTGGAGCGCCTGGCGGCGCCCCTTCTCAAAAATGGCTATGGCCGCTATCTGCACGAGCTGGCGGTGCGGGGGAAAGTGATTTGAAGATCATCGAAACGAGTTTGCCGGGCGCCACCCTCATCGAGCCGGCAGTGTTCGGCGACGACCGCGGGTTCTTCATGGAGACCTGGAATGCCCAGCGCTACGGCGAGCTTGGCCTGCCGGACCGCTTCGTGCAGAGCAATGTTTCTTCCTCGTCCAAGGGCGTGCTGCGTGGCCTGCACTACCAGTGGCCCAATCCGCAGGGCAAGCTGGTCAGCGTGCTGGAAGGCGAGGTCTACGACGTGGCGGTGGACATCCGCCGCGGCTCGCCGCATTTCGGCAAGTGGGCCGCCGTGCTGCTGAGCGCGGAGAACAAGCGCCAGTTCTGGATTCCGGAAGGATTCGCGCACGGGTTTGCGGTGCTGTCCGACCGCGCGGTGTTCAGCTACATGTGCACCAATGTCTACGACAAGGCGGCCGATGCCGGCGTGCGCTGGGACGACCCCGCCATCGGCATTGACTGGCCGGTCGGCGAGCCGCTGCTGTCGGACAAGGACGCCAGGGCGCCTTTGCTGGCGGACGTGGCTGAAGAGCGCCTTCCGGTCTACACGCCATGACCGTCTTGCTGCTGGGCGCCAATGGCCAGGTCGGCCATGAGTTGCGCCGCGCGTTGGCGCCGTTGGGTGCGCTCGTTTGCACCACCCGCAGCGGCATGCTGGAAGACGGCACGCATTGCGAAGTGGCGGACCTGGATCAGCCAGACAGCCTGACGGGGTTGCTGGACCGGATCGCTCCGACCACTGTGGTCAACGCCGCGGCCTATACCGCCGTGGACAAGGCCGAGGAGGATCGCGAGGCCGCGTTCCGCGCCAACGCCGAATCGCCGGGTGTGCTGGCGCGTTGGTGCGCGGCGCACGGCGCCACGCTGGTGCATTACTCCACCGATTACGTCTTCGATGGCCAGGGTACGGCGCCTTACGCAGTGGATGCCCCGACCGCGCCGTTGGGCGTCTACGGGGCCAGCAAGCTGGCTGGCGAAGACGCGATCCGCGCCGCGGGCGGCCGGTACCTGATCTTCCGCACGGCCTGGGTGTACGCCTCGCACGGCAAGAACTTCCTGCTGACGATGCTGCGCGCCGGCGGCCAGCGCGATGAGCTGCGCGTGGTAGCCGATCAGATCGGGACGCCGACCCCGGCGGCGCTGATTGCCGATGTCACCGCGCAGGTCCTGCAGCGCGGCGGCGATGCCTCGGGCACCTGGCACCTCACCGCGGCGGGCCAGACCAGCTGGCACGGCTTTGCCCAGGCCATTTTCGACAAGGCCCTGGCCGCGGGTCTGATGCCGTGTGCGCCAAGGGTCGCCGCGATTCCATCCTCCGACTATCCCACCCCGGCCAAGCGCCCGGCTTACTCCTGCCTGGACACCGGCAGCCTGCAATCGGACTTCGATGTCGTCCTGCCCAGCTGGGAAGCGGGGCTGGAGCGGGTCATCGCGGAACTGGCGGCCAAACAGGGCTGACAGGCAACACCCGATCGGGGGAAGGGGCGGCGGCCGTCAATAAGGCGTTGCAGGTCGATGGCGTATCGTTAGCCGGCTATTTCCCCCATCCCCCCTCGAGGTTGCGTCCCATGAAGATTGCGGTGGCCGGTACCGGCTACGTCGGGTTGTCCAACGGTGTCCTGCTGGCCAGGCACCATGAAGTCGTCGCGCTGGACATTGTCGAAGCCAAGGTCCGGATGCTCAACGAAGGGCGCTCGCCCATCGTCGACAAGGAGCTGGAGGCCGCGCTGGCCGAAGGCGGCCTGAACTTCAAGGCCACCTTGGACCCCAACGAGGCGTATGCCGACGCGGAGTTCGTGGTCATTGCGACCCCGACCGACTACGACCCGCAGACCAACTACTTCAACACCCGCTCGATCGAGGCGGTGATCAAGCAGGTGATGGCGATCAATCCGTCGGCCACGATGATCATCAAGTCGACCGTGCCGGTGGGCTACACCGAGAAGGCGCGCGCGCAGTTTGGCACCGACAACATCGTGTTCTCGCCCGAGTTCCTGCGCGAGGGCAAGGCCCTGTACGACAACCTGCATCCTTCCCGCATCATCGTCGGCGAGCGCTCGCCGCGCGCGGAGAAGTTCGCCGCGCTGCTGCAGGAAGGCGCGATCAAGCAGGACATCCCGGTGCTGTTCACCGAGCCGACCGAGGCCGAGGCGATCAAGCTGTTCGCCAACACTTACCTGGCCATGCGCGTGTCCTACTTCAACGAGCTGGACACCTATGCGGTGACCAACGGGTTGGACAGCCGTCAGATCATCGAGGGCATCTGCCTGGATCCGCGCATCGGCAGCCACTACAACAATCCGTCCTTCGGCTATGGCGGCTACTGCCTGCCCAAGGACACCAAGCAGCTGCTGGCAAATTACCAGAGCGTGCCGCAGAACATCATCCGCGCGATCGTGGATTCAAACACCACGCGCAAGGATTTCATCGCCGCCGACGTGCTCAAGCGCAGCCCCAAGGTCGTGGGCATCTATCGCCTGATCATGAAGGCCGGCTCGGACAACTTCCGCGCCTCCAGCATCCAGGGCGTGATGAAGCGCCTGAAGGCCAAGGGTGTGGAAGTGATCGTCTACGAGCCCACGCTGAACGAGCCGGACTTCTTCCGCTCGCGCGTGGTCAACGACCTGGAAACCTTCAAGCGCGAGTCGGACGTCATCATCAGCAATCGCATGGCCAGCGCCCTGGATGACGTGGCCGAGAAGGTCTATACGCGGGATTTGTTTGGGGACAATTGAGGTAGGAACGAGTGAAGAGGAACGAGGAACGAGTTAAGGCCAAGTCGCCTTATTCGTCCCTCGTCCCGTTTGAATCGCGAAGGGCCGAAGGGGAGCGAGGAAGGAATCGAGGCCAATGACCTGACTCGTTCCTCGTTCCTCTCGACTCGTTCCTCGCTCCTCAGCCCTTCAGCAGCGCCGAGATCTCCTCCGTCTTCTCCTGCAGCAGCGCCGCATCCCCACGCGTTTCCACATTCAGGCGCAACAGCGGTTCCGTGTTGGAGCTGCGGATGTTGACGCGCCAGGTGCCGAAGTCGGCGCTGGTGCCGTCGGTGTAGTCCAGCTCCGGGTTCAGGTCGGCGTAGCGATCCATCACGCGCTTCACCGCGGCCTTGGCGTCGTCCACCTTGAAGTTGATCTCGCCGCTGCAGGGGAACTTGGCCATGCGGTCCTCGACCCAGCTGCCCAGCGAACGGCCCGAGGTGGACACCAGCTCGGCGATCAGCAGCCACGGGATCATGCCGGAGTCGGCGAAGGCGAACTCGCGGAAGTAGTGGTGGGCGCTCATCTCGCCGCCGTACACCGCGTTCTCCGAACGCATCTTTTCCTTGATGAAGGCGTGGCCGCTCTTGCACAGGACCGGCACGCCGCCGGCTTCCTCGACCATCTCCACCGTGTTCCAGGTCAGGCGCGGGTCGTGCACGACCTTGCCGCCTGGCTGCTTCTTGAGGATGGCCTGAGCCAGCAAGCCGACCAGGTAGTAGCCCTCGATGAAGCGGCCGGTCTCGTCGAAGAAGAAGCAGCGGTCGAAGTCGCCGTCCCAGGCGATGCCGAAGTCCGCGCCATGTTCCTTGACCGCGGTAGCGGTCGCCTCGCGGTTTTCCGGCAGCAGCGGGTTGGGGATGCCGTTGGGAAAGTTGCCGTCCGGCTCGTGGAACACCCGGATGAATTCCAGGGGCAGATGCGGTGCCAGCAGGTCCACGATCGCACCGGCGCCGCCGTTACCGGCGTTCACCACCACTTTCAGCGGCTTCAGGCTGTCCGGCTTGATGTAGCTGAGCAGGTGCTGGATATACGCCGACTTGTCAGGGCGATGCTCTTCGTTGGCGGTCGGCTCGGTCGCCGGGGCCTTGTCGGCATCGGCCTTGTCGCGGATGTCGAACAGGCCGGTGTCCGAGCTGATCGGCCGGGCCTGCTCGCGCACCAGCTTCATGCCGTTGTAGTCCATCGGGTTGTGGCTGGCGGTGACCATCACGCCACCGGCGGCCTTGAGGTAATCGGTCTGGAAATAGACCTCCTCGGTGCCGCACAGGCCGATGTCGATCACCTCGCGGCCCTGCGCGCGCAGGCCGGCCGAGAGTGCGTCCTGCAGGCCGGCGCTGGTCAGGCGCACGTCGTGGCCGAGCACCACCGGGCCTGCATCCAGCGTAGAGGCCAGCGCGATACCGATGCGGCGGGCCAGGTCCTCGTCGAGTTCGTCTGGAACGCGGCCACGGATGTCGTAGGCCTTGAATGCGGGAAGCGGCATTGGGCGAAAGTCCTTTCGGGTTTGGGGGGAGGCGAGTGTAGCCAAGCCCATGTCCGCTGGGCGTCACGGGGACTGAACCAAAGTCCAAGTGGCGCCGACGGGTGGCTCGCTAGAATGCGGGTTTCACTTACAGCGGAGCGCAGATCGATGAGCACCGGTTCCCCCACGCTTGAGCGCAAGGGCAAGCTGTACCAGGACGCGGCCGCGGCGCTGTCGGACCTGGTGTCCGATGGCCAGACACTGGCGGTCGGCGGTTTTGGCCTGTGCGGCATTCCCGAGGCTTTGATCGCCGCCTTGCGCGATACCGGGGTCAAGGACCTGACGGTGATCTCCAACAATGCCGGCGTGGACGGGTTCGGTCTGGGCCAGCTGCTGGCTACGCGCCAGATCCGGAAAATGATTTCGTCCTATGTGGGCGAGAACAAGGAGTTCGAGCGGCAGTTCCTGGCCGGCGAACTGGAGCTGGAGTTCAACCCGCAGGGCACGCTGGCCGAGCGCCTGCGGGCCGGCGGGGCCGGCATCCCGGCGTTCTTCACCGCCACCGGCTACGGCACGGTGGTGGCCGAGGGCAAAGAAACGCGCCAGTTCGGCGATCGTCATTACGTGCTGGAGACCGCCCTGGTGGCCGACGTCGCCCTGGTCAAGGCCTGGAAGGCCGACAAGTCGGGCAATCTGGTCTTCAACAAGACCGCACGCAACTTCAATCCGGCCTGCGCCATGGCCGGCAAAGTCTGCGTTGCGGAAGTGGAGGAACTGGTCGAAGTGGGCGATCTGGACCCGGACCAGGTCCACCTGCCAGGCATCTACGTGGACCGCATCGTGGTCAACGCCCATCCGGAAAAGCGCATCGAGCAACGCACCGTCAGCGAAGGAGGCAAGTGATGGCCTGGACCCGTGAGCAGATGGCGGCCCGTGCTGCCCAGGAACTGACCGACGGCGCCTACGTGAATCTCGGCATCGGCTTGCCGACCCTGGTGGCCAACCACATTCCCGAGGGCGTGGACGTGTGGCTGCAGTCGGAGAACGGCCTGCTCGGCATTGGCCCGTTCCCGACCGAGGCGCAGGTCGATCCTGACCTGATCAATGCCGGCAAGCAGACCGTCACCGCGCGCAAGGGCGCCAGCTACTTCGGCAGCCACGATTCCTTCGCGATGATCCGTGGTGGCCATATCGACCTGGCCATCCTCGGTGCGATGCAGGTGACCGACAAGGGCGACATCGCCAACTGGATGGTGCCCGGCAAGATGGTCAAGGGCATGGGCGGGGCCATGGACCTGGTGGCAGGGGTCAAGCGCGTGGTGGTGATCATGGAGCACGTGGCCAAGGACGGTAGCCACAAGATCCTGCCCGCCTGCGACCTGCCGCTGACCGGCGTGGGCGTGGTCGACCGCATCATCACCGACCTGGGCGTGTTCGACGTCACCCCCGACGGCCTGATGCTGGTGGAGGCCGCGCCGGGGGTCAGCGTGGATGAGCTAAGGGAGAAGACCGGCGTGGCCTTCAAGGCCTGAGTCATTGGCTGGGGCGGGCGTAGCGATAGTCCGCGCCCGGCTCGCGCACGGCGTGCCCGATCTCCTCGATTCGATACCCAGCGTGCGCGACGGCGGCGCCAAAGGCGCGCTCCAACCCGTGTGCAAGCGTGCCATCGATCTGGCCTTGTTCGCGCTCGAAGTCCTCCGGCGAAAGGTGCGCGTCCAGCGCCGGGCGCAGCGCCGCCATCCGCGCCCAGAACATCGTGCCCGACGCAAAGTGCAGGTGTGCGCCGCGGGTTTCCACGCCCAGGCGCGCGCTCAGGAAGTCCAGGCTTTCGGCATTGTCGCCCACGTACTGTTCCACAGACAGCAAATGACCCGCAGGCGCCAGCATGCCCAGTGCTGGCGCATCGCGGAACCGCGCGATGCACTGCATCGGCGCCTGCGGTAGCAGGCTGTCCAGCAGCTCCCTGGCCCAGTGCATCCCGTCGTCGCGATGCACGGATTGCTTGGTATGAAGCTTCAGCACGAGCTCGACGCCTTCGTCGCAGAGCCGGTCGGCCTCATGCAGGAATGGCAGGACATCGCGCCCATGGTTCTCGTAGCAGCGGACTTCGGCGTCCAGGGCATGGGCCTGCATGACCGTTCGCACGCGTTCGGAAAGTTCAGACGTCGTGGTGACGACGATGCGTGGGCGCGTGGTCGGCTCCCAATTCGACAAACGTGCGGCGATCTCCGGTAGCGCGTCGAGATACCAGGCGTGGAGCACGATCGCCGCGCTCACGCCGACCGGCGCTGCGGGTGCATGTGCGCGCCGGGTTTGCTGCAGCCAGGCATGGCCCAGGCGCAGGTCAGGCTCCAGCACGGCACCTTCGGCCCACTCGTTCCATGCGTTGATGAAGACCAGGCGATGCTCGCTGTCCACCTGCGCCAGGCGCTCGTGGATGGTGCGGCGAAGCCAGTCGCCGTAGCCGCGCGGGGAGGCGTGCAACAGCACCTGACCTTTTCCGGAGCGCCGCGCCTCGTTGTCCCAGCCAGGGTTGACGCCCGGATACAGGCGATACTCCGGCAGAGGGCGCTGTGACATGTCATTGGCAAGCACGCGCCAGTCCAGCACGGCACCGGCGTAATCGGGATTGATGAGGCGTTGCTTCGCCGAGATGGAGGGCGCGCTGGCCATGTTGGGGGGGAACTCGACCGCGGCATCGAAGCCGATATCGCGCGGATCGGGCCGTTCGAATCCCTGGACATAGGCCAGGTGGATCTCACCGAGATCGTGCTCGCGACACCACTGGCGCCAGCGGGCGGCGGTGGCGGCCGCATCGGGCATCAGGTGCGGACGGTAGACCACCAACATCGGCCGGCCTTCGACCCGCAGGTAGCGGCGGTCGCGCAGGTAGGGCGCGATGTGCGCGATGAAGGCAAGGTCGTCCTCGGCGCTGTGCTGCTGTGCGATGAGCACGTCCTGGTCGCGGCCATCCCAGCGCCGGCTCCAGTTCTCGTTGGCCCAGCACAGGCAGAAGGGCAATGCGATCGCCTCGTCGGCCAGCCACTGCTGCAGGGGCTGCTCCATCAAGGTCTTGCCGGCGAACCAGTAGAAATAGAAGCAGAAGGCACCGATGCCGTTCTCAGCGGCCAGTGTCGCCTGCGCGCGCATGGTCTCGATCTGGCGCAGATCGTAGAAGCCAAGATCCGCGGGCAAGCGGGGCTGGACATGACCTTCGAACTGCGGCAGTGCACGGGTGACGTTGCGCCATTCGGTGAAGCCTTTTCCCCACCAGCGGTCGTTCTCCTCGAAAGGATGGAACTGGGGCAGATAGAAGGCCACCAGCCTGGCCGATCCAGGCGGCAGGGGTGGTTGCGCCTGATGCGGTCTGAATCCGATCGCCGGCAGGTCGCTGCGGATCATTGGACGACGGGGCGCGGCGGCGCCCCGCCGGCCCTTCGGCGGCGGCGGGGCCCAGTCGGCATGACGGCGCAAGAATCGCACCCGCCAGCGATCGCGCGCGCTGTCGGAGAGGGGGACGAGTCGAAAGCCCGCGCGCAAGGCGATGTAGAGCATTCTTTGCACGGACTGGGTCAACGACTTCATCGGGTACTCGCAGGTTCGGGAGAAGGACGAAGGCCAGCGCCGCCGTCCAGTGCGCCATGAACGTGCAAGCCCTTGCTCGTTGGCCATGGCGCGGCCGACAGGATACCGTGGCCCTTCAGGACGCATGGAACGACACGATGCGAGAGCGGGCGAAGCATGCGTTCTCGCCCATGCGGCAGGCCTGGGCGCGTGTAAGGTGCTAGCGTGAGGACCATGGTCAATCCATCCCCGGCGGCGGACGTCGCCTTGGTCCATCCATGGCTGCTGCCAGCTCAAGGCGATGCGGTGTTCGCCGCGCTCATGGCCGACATCCCCTGGGAAACCCACCGCATCCGCATGTTCGGCAAGTGGGTGGATTCGCCGCGCCTGAGCTGCTGGATCGGCGATCCGCAGGCGACATATCGGTACTCGGGCGCCGATTTCGCCCCGCACCCCTGGCTGCCGGTGCTGGCGGAGATGCGTCAGCGTCTGCAGCAGGAATTGGGCGTACCGTTCAACAGCGTCCTGGCCAACCGCTACCGCGACGGGCGCGATGCCATGGGCTGGCACAGCGATGATGAGCCCGAGCTTGGACCCGAGCCGGTGATCGCGTCGGTCAGCCTGGGGGCGACGCGGCGGTTCGTCCTGCGGCGACGGGACGATCATGCGGTCAAGCAGGCCTTCCTGCTGGAGCCGGGTAGCCTGCTGGTGATGCGCGGCCGTTCGCAGTTCGAGTGGCAGCATGCGCTGCCGCGGACGGCCAGGCCGGTGGGCGAGCGCATCAATCTGACCTTTCGCCAGGTCATGCGGCGCTGAAGGGAGGCCTGCACCGCAGCGATCGACCCGTGGGAGCCGCTCCCACAGATGCGTTCGGCTTCCAGTTGCCCTAACGCGCGGGCGTCGCCTTGCCCACTGCGGCTGCCTTCGGCCGCGAGGCCTCTGCCGGCGGATGCGCCTGTGCGCTGGCCAGTGTCCAGCCGCCGATCTCGCCGGTGACCTGCGTCAGGGCGCGATCGAAGCCCTGCACGACCTGGGCGATCTCGGTGCTGCCCACCGGCTGGGCCGAGGTGAAGGTGCGCGAGGCTGCCACGCTCTGGTCGTAGCTCTGCACCAGCTTGGCGTTGACCACCACGTGCACGGTCGGCTGCGCGGCGCCGGCGTAGTCCGCCTCGAAGCGGCGCACTTCCAGCACCAGCTTGTAGGTGCCGCGGATGCCCGACTCGGTGGTGCCGGTGCCGCCGGTCTTGCCCGAATCCTCCAGCGTGCGCACCACCGCATCCTGCAGCATGTCCGTGGCGCTCTGCGCCCAGGCCGCGCCGTGGTAGACCTGCAGTTCGTGCTCGACTGGCCGCACGGCGATGCGCGAGCTATCCAGCACGCGTGGCGCGCTGGGCTTGGACACCACCACCGACCACGGAATCGTCGGCCAGGCCGGATCCGGGGTGACCTGCACGATGGGCGAGTAGATGGTGGTGGGCTCGCGATCGCCACCACCGACCAGCGAGGAGCATCCAGCCAGCGCCAAGGTTGCAGCCAGCGTCAGGGTGAGGATCGGCGCCTTCATTTCGGTTCGAACTCCTTGGGGGCATCGCGGCCGAGCAGGTAGCGCGCGGGATTGCTGTCGAGGCGGTCGCTGACGCGGCGCAGGTCGCGGATCAGGCCACGTAGCTCGTTGAGCGTGGGACCCAGCTGGGCCAGGCCCTCGTTGGCGAAGCTGTTGATGGCCTGGCGGTTCTCGCCAAGCAGTGCGTCGGCATTGCCGGCGGTCGAATCGATCTTGGCCAGGGCCGAATCCAGCTTGTCCAGTGTGGCCGGCAGCTCCTTGACCACGTTCTCGTCGAAGCGCTTGAGCGTGCCGTCGGCGGTGGTCAGGGTCTTGTTGAGGCTGTTGGCGGCATCGCGCGCGGAGACCAGCAGGGCTTGCACGCCAGCTTCGCGGTCGGAGATGTCGCCGCTGATCTTCTGCAGGTTCTTCAGGGTGGCGTTGATCGAGGCCACGTTGTCGTCGCTCAGCACCTGGTCCAGGCGCTCGACGATGCGGTTGGCGGTGTCGGTGATGTTCTGCAGCGCCGAGGGCGCGGTCTGGATCACCGGCGCATCGCGGGTATCGGCCTTGGTCAGCATCTGCGACTGCGGCGAGCCGCCGCTGAGCTGGATGATGGACGGGCCGGTCAGGCTGGTGATGGCCAGCTTGGCGCGGGTGTCGGTCTTGACCGGAGTGTTGGAATCCAGGCGGATGCGGGCGATGACCTGGCTGGGATCTTCCGGCGCCAGCGACAGCTTGGTGATCGAGCCTACCGCGATGCCGTTGTACTGCACCGGGCTGCCGATGCTCAGGCCGGTGACCGCCTCATGGAACACCACTTGGTATTCCTGCCAGCTGCGCTCGGAGGAGTATTTGGCGGCCCACAGGCCGAACAGCAGCAGGCCGATCGACACCACCAGGGTGAAGGCGCCGATCAGCACGTAGTTGGCTCGGGTTTCCACGCTCAGTGCTCTCCGTCGTTGCGCTCATGCCGCGCGGCACGGGCGCGCGGGCCATGGAAGTATTCCTGGATCCAGGGGTGCTCGTTGCGTTCGATCGCCGCCAGGGTATCCACCGCGATCACCTGCTTGTCGGCCAGCACGGCCACCCGGTCGCAGATAGCGTACAGGGTGTCCAGATCGTGGGTGATGATGAAGACCGTCAGGCCCAGTGCTTCCTGCAGGGTCTTGATCAGGCGGTCGAAGGCGGCCGCGCCGATCGGGTCCAGGCCGGCGGTGGGCTCGTCCAGGAACAGCAGCGGCGGGTCCAGCGCCAGGGCGCGCGCCAGGCCGGCGCGCTTGCGCATGCCGCCGGACAGCTGCGAGGGCAGCTTGCTGATGGCATCGGCCGGCAGGCCGGCCAGCTTGACCTTCAGCAGCGCCAGCTCGTAGTGCCAGGTCTCGGGCAGTTCGCCGTGGTGCTCCTTCAGCGGCACCTGCACGTTCTCGCCCACGCTCAGCGAGGAGAACAGCGCGCCATCCTGGAACAGCACGCCGGTGTTGCGCTGGATGTACTTGCGATCGGCATTCGACCCCGAGCGCGCGTCCATGCCCAGCACCTCGATCTCGCCTTCCTGCGGCTGCTGCAGGCCCAGGATGGTGCGCATCAGCACCGACTTGCCGGTGCCCGAGCCGCCCACGATGCCGATGATCTCGCCGCGCCGCACGTCCAGGTCCAGGTTGTCGTGCACGGTCTGTTCGCCGAAACGATTGACCAGCCCGCGGACGCGGATCACCGGTGCGTCTTCCTGGGGCGCCACGGTGTCCACAGGCGCGCTCACCAGCCCACCTGCATGAACCACAGCGCTGCCATTGCATCAAGGATGATCACCAGGGCGATGGTCTGGACCACGCTGGAGGTGGTGCGCTCGCCCACCGACTGCGCCGTGCCTTCCACCCGCAAGCCCTGCAGGCAGCCGATCAGGCCGATCACCATGGCGAACACCGGCGCCTTGGACAGGCCGACGAACAGGTGGCGCAGCTCGAAGGTGTCCTGCATGCGTGCCAGGTACATCTGCGGCGGGATATCCAGGTCGAAGGCGCCCACGGTCACGCCGCCAGCCAGGCCGGCCATCATCGCGATGAAGGTCAGCAGCGGCAGCATCACCAGCAGGGCCAGCAGGCGCGGAATGACCAGCAGGTCGATCGGGTCCAGCCCCAGCGTGCGGATCGCATCGACCTCCTCGCGGCTCTTCATCGCGCCGATCTGCGCGGTGAAGGCGCTGGCGGTGCGGCCGGCCAGCACGATGGCGGTCAGCAGCACGGCGAACTCGCGCAGGAAGGCGATGGACACCAGCTCGACCACGAAGATCTCCGCACCGAAGTCGCGCAGGATGGTCGAACCCAGGAAAGCGATCACCGCGCCCACCAGATAGGACAGCAAGGCCACCAGCGGCATCGCATCCAGGCCGACCTGCTCCATGTGATGGACCATGGAGGTCACGCGCAGACGCCGCGGCTCATGCACCACGCGCAGCAGCTTGACCAGGTTCTCGCCGGTGAAATGCAGCAGCGCCATGATCTCGCGGCCGACGTCCTCCACCCGCTCGCCCAGGCGGGCCAGGGCGGCGAGGAATCCGTAATCGCGCTTGCCCTTGGGGCGGTCGTCGGCGACATCCTCGATGGTGGACACCAACGCCCGGTGATCCTCGCGGAAGTTCAGGTTTTCCAGGGGGATGTCGTGGCGCGTTGCATAGCGCAGCAGCTGCAGCACACCGGCCGAATCCAGCCGCGCGATGGCGCTGGCGTCGATGCTGTCGGCATCCTCGGGCAGCTGCTTGAGCTGGCCGGCCACCTCCAACGCCGTGGCCAGCGTCCAATGGCCCGTGAGCCGAACCTTGCGCGGGTCGGAGGGGCTGATCTGGAAGCTGGGGGGCGAGGGGACAGTCGTCATGGGCTGCTCCCGGCGAGCATACAGGCTATGCCTGCAAAGGTCAGTGCTACGCCGGCCACGGTGCGCCGGCTCAGGGGCTCGCCCAGCCACAGCGCGCCCATCAGCACCAGGAACACCGAGGCGGTTTCGTTGAGGATGGCCGCCACCGAGGCGCTGGTGTACTTGTAGCCACCCAGCCACAGCACCATCGACAAGCCTTGCCCGGCCAGTGCCGCGGTCACCAGCCGCGGCCAGGGCACGCGCGCCGGGGCGAAGGCGAACCAGCGGCGCAGCGGCGGCAAGGCCGCCATCAGCAGCAGCCCGCCGACCGCGCCGGACAGGCGCAAGGTGCTCACCCACAGCAGCGGCTGGGTCTCCAGCACGCGCTTGACCATGACCACCGCCCCGGCCATGAGCGCCACGGCGACCATGCCGATCAGCACCCCGCGCAGCGCATGCGCTGGTCGCGGCGTGGCGCCGTCACCATCGCCGGCGGTGATCAGGCCCACCCCGCCCAGCACCAGCGCAAAGCCCAGCCATTGCTGCAGGCCAAGACGCTCGCCCAGGAACAGGAAGCCCAGCAGCAGCACGCTCGGGCTGTAGAGATTGCCCACGATGCCCATGCGCCCGGCGCCGAGTTCGTTGAGCGCGCGGAAGTACAAGGTGTCGGCGATGGCGATGCCGATCACGCCGCTGGCCAGTACCAGCAGCACCTCGCGCACGGGTAACCGTGGCAAGGGACCGGTGTGCAGCCACAGGGTGAGCGGCAGCAGGGCCAGCAGGAACACCCCGTTCTTGAGCAGGTTCAGTGCCGGCGGCGGCAGGCTGCGACCGAGCTGGCGCGCCAGCACGATGCCGAAGGCCCAGGTGGCGGCGCTGCCCAGCGCCATGAGTTCCCCGATTCCCACCTGCATGCCGCGCCACATCGTCGCCTGCGAAAGGCGCGCAGTGTAGGGGATGGTCCTGCGCGCCTACACTGTGCCGATGCTGCCTTCCACCGTTCAGGCCACCTATGCACAGCGCATCGCCTTCGTGTGCGAGATCGCCGCGCGCCTGCATCGCTATGGCACCACGGCCCAGCGCCTGGAGGCGGCCATCCTGGCCTTGTCCAGCCAGCTCGGCCTGGACTGCGAGCCCTGGTCCAATCCCACCGGGCTGATCCTCAGCTTCAACGACCCGGCCAAGCCCCTCGGCGCCAGCGACACCACGCGGGTGATCCGGCTGGCCCCGGGGGAAACCGACCTGTACAAGCTCAGCGAGGCCGACCGCATCGCCGAGCAGGTGGCCGCCGGCCAGATGAGCATCGCCCAGGGGCATACCTCGCTGCGCGCGCTGGACCGGTTGGATTCGCGGCGCTCGCACGTAATTCGGGTGCTGGCCTATGGCCTGGCCGCGGCCAGCGTGGCCGGGCTGTGGCGCCTGCCCTGGCTGGACATCGGCACCGCAGGCGTCATCGGGTTGCTGATCGGCATGCTGACCCAGCGCAGCGAGGGGCGGCCGAACCTGCGCGAGGCGGGCGATGCCATCGCCGCCATGGTGGCCGGCCTGGTGGCCATCGGCGTGGCCAGCCTGGTCGGCCCGCTCAATCTCAATACGGTGATCATCTCCTCGCTGGTGGTGCTGCTGCCTGGCATGACGCTGACCAACGCCATCAACGAGCTGACCAACCAGCAGTGGGTCTCGGGCACGGCACGCTTCGCCGGTGCGATCGCCACGGTGATCAAGCTGACCGTGGGCAGCATGATCGCGGTGACGCTGGCGGACCTGGTCGGCATCGAGCCGGCCATCCGCGCCGCGCGGCCGCAGTCGGAATGGGTCGAGTGGATCGCCATCCTCTGCGCGGCCTATGCCTTCGCCGTGCTGTTCAAGGCCGGCCGTCGCGATTATCCCTGGGTCATGGCCGCCGCCGCGGCGGGCTATCTGATCTCGCGGTTCGGCGGGCTGGCCTGGGGCGCGCCGGTGGGGCTGTTCCTGTCGGCATTGACCATGACCGCCTGCGGCAATTTGTTTGCGCGGGTGGCCAATCGGCCCGGGGCGATCATCCGCGTGCCGGGCATCATCATGCTGGTGCCCGGCAGCGCCAGCCTGCGTGGGCTGATGAATCTGGTCCAGGGCGCCGGCGGGGCGGCTGATGAGTCTGCAGGGCTGGTGGTGATGAAGATCCTGATGGCGCTGATCGCAGGACTGATGTTCGGCAATCTGGTCGTGGCCTCGCGCAAGAATCTCTGACCCTGCCGCCTGCAAATCGCGAGAGTATCCAAGCAAAGAAAAACGCCGGCGATGCCGGCGTTGTTTTTGGTAAATACTGGCGAGCGATCGCGCGGTTTACTTCTTCTTGATCAGGAAATCTTCCGGCTGCTTGCCCGAGGCCACGTGGGCGGCCAGCCAGCGCGGCTGCTTGCCGCGACCGGTCCAGGTTTCCTTGGGATTGGACGGGTTGCGGTACTTCGGGGCGACCTTACCCAGCTTGCGACCGGCCATCGGCGACTTCTTCGCGGCCGCCTTGCGGCCACGCGGGGCCTTGGGGGCTTCGCCGGCGCCGAACAGCTCATCGATCGAATAACCTTCGGACTTGGCGTACTTGACGATCTTGCTGCGCACCTTGGCGATCGGCGCGCGGGTGGTCAGCTTGGTCTGCTGCTGCTGGGCCTTGGCGATCAGGCTTGCCAGCGCTTTGGCCGAAAGGCCGCTCAAATCAATCGACATCGAATGCTCCGGTGAAAGGGATGGGAAAACACCGCCCATCCGTGGCCGAGCGGCGGATGTTAGTGCATTTAACTGGATAAGAAAAACCCCGCCGTAATGGCGGGGTGGATTTTGTCCGTTTCATGTGAAAGCGGGAGGTGAAACTCCGCCGCGCGCCTGTCAGCCGGAAAGACGTTCCAGCAGCGCCGCCAGTTCGAGATTCTCCGCTTCGCTGGCCGTGCGCGCCCGGTATTCGAAGGTGCCGGCGGACAGGCCGCGCTCGGAGACCACCACGCGGTGCGGGATGCCGATCAGTTCGATGTCGGCAAACATCGCGCCCGGGCGCAGGCCGCGGTCGTCCAGGACCACGTCGTGTCCGGCCTGGCGCAACTGCTGGGCCAGCTGCTCGGCGGCCTGGCTGACGGCAGCGTCCTGTTTCGGATTGATCATACATACGGCCACCGACCAGGGCGCCATCGGCTGCGGCCAGATAATCCCGTTGCCGTCGTGATTCTGTTCGATCGCCGCGGCCACGATGCGCGACACGCCGATGCCATAGCAGCCCATGGCCATCACCGCGGCCTTGCCGGTTTCATCCAGCACCGTGGCCTGCATGGCATCGGCATATTTGCGACCCAGCTGGAAGATATGGCCGACCTCGATCCCGCGCGCCAGCCGAATCTCGCCACCGTCGGCGGCCTTTTCGCCTTCGACCACGTTGCGGATATCGGCAATGGTCTCCGGCTCGGGCAGATCGCGGCCCCAGTTGACGCCGGCCAGGTGGAAACCCGCCTCGTTGGCACCGACCACGAAATCGGCCATGGCCGCGACATCGCGGTCGGCGATGACACGAATCGGCTGTTTGGCGCCCAGCGGGCCGAGAAACCCAGGCGTGCTGCCGAGGTGGGCCAGGATGTCCGCCTCGCTGGCCATGCGGTAATCGGCCATGCCAGCGACCTTGCCCAGTTTGATCTCGTTGACCTCGTGATCCCCGCGCACCAGCGCCAGCACGAACTGCCCATCGGCGGTGGTGATGGCCAGGGATTTGACCGTGCGCTGTAGCGCGATGCCCATCAGCGCTGCGACTGCTTCGCAGGTCTTCTGGGTCGGTGTCTCGATCCGGCGCAGTTCTTCGCTGGCCGCCGCGCGCGGGGCGGGGTCGGCGGCGATGGCGGCCTCGACGTTGGCCGCGTAATCCGAGCCGGTGGAAAAGGCCAGGGCATCCTCGCCGGACTTGGCCAGCACGTGGAACTCCTGCGAGGCGTCGCCGCCGATGGCGCCCGAATCGGCCAGCACCGCGCGGAACTCCAGCCCCAGGCGGGTGAAGATGCGGGTGTAGGTCGCGTGCATGTTGCGGTATTCGCGGACCAGGTCCTCATCGCTGAGGTGGAAGGAATAGGCATCCTTCATCAGGAACTCGCGCGCGCGCATCACCCCGAAGCGCGGGCGGATTTCGTCGCGGAACTTGGTATTGATCTGGTAGAAGTTCACCGGCAGCTGCTTGTAGCTGGACAGCTCGTTGCGCGCGAAGTCGGTGATGACCTCCTCGGCGGTGGGCGAGTAGCAGAAGGCCTGTTCCTTGCGGTCGGTCACCTTGAGCAGCTGCGGGCCGAACTTCTCCCAGCGCCCGGTTTCCTCCCACAGCTCCCGCGGCTGGATGGTGGGCATCAGCACTTCCACCGCGCCGGCCTGGTTCATCTCCTCGCGCACGATGGCTTCCACCTTGCGCAGCACGCGCAGCCCCAGCGGCGACCAGGTGTACAGGCCCGAGGCGAGCTTGCGGATCATGCCGGTGCGCAGCATCAGCTTGTGGCTGATCAGCTCGGCATCGGCGGGGGTTTCCTTGGTGGTGCGGAGGTGGAACTGCGACAGACGCATCTGCAAAGACCGGGCGGGAAAACCGGTAGTTTGCCACGCGCGCGGGACTTACTCGGCGCGCTGGCCCTGCACCTGGATGCCGGCCTGGCCCTCGCGCGAGAGCCGCTCATAGGGACGGCCCCGGGGCGGGGTTTCGGTGATATGCAAAATGCCGTCCTCGTCGCGCCAGCGGTACAGCCCCGGCTGGCGGTCCTCGACCTGGATCCGCCCTTCGCGCGTTGCGTGCGCATCCGGGACCGGCGCGGGAGCGTCCTGCCGGGCCAGCCACCAGGCCGCGCCGCCGCCCAGGGCCAGCCCGCCGAGGATCGCCCAGGCCAGGCGCACGACTCAGGACGCGCTGGCGGCGGGCTTGCAGTAGGCCTTGGCGGCGGCCTCGGCCAGGGCCAGCTGGCCGGCGCGCTCTTCCGCGCTCAGCTCCTTGCCCGGTTTGCCGTCCGCACCCAGCTGGCGCACCGGCGCGCTGTTGCGCAGCGTGGCCTGGTTGAGCTTGGCCTGCGCGCACTGCGGGCTGTCCGGCTCGGCCTTGGCCGCCTGCGCGGCGCTGCCGCGCGGCTGGGTGTCGCGCGCATCGATCCGGCTGCCCTGCAGCTCGCGGCCGGCTGGCGGGGTGTCCGAGTAGTGGCTCACGCCGTTGGCGTCCTTCCACTGGTACAGGCTCTGTGCCGAGGCCAGCGGGGCGGCCAGGGCCAGGATGAGCAGGCAGCTCGGGGTCTGGAAACGGCGCATGGGCACTCCGAGGTTCGAGGCGGCGTGAAGGAGGCGATTGCAGCACCCCGCTGGCGGGCTGGCAAGCGGGCGCGCGCCGCCTGGCCGGGAATGCCGGCGGCCGCTACGCTAAACTCGCGCGATGGAACCGACCCCGCCGTCACCGCCGCGCTCGCGCACGATCTACCTGCTGCCCAACCTGTTCACCACCGCCGGGCTGTTCGCTGGCTTCTACGCGATCATTTCCGCGGCCAATGGTGACTTCGTGCACGCCGCAATGGCGGTGTTCGTCGCAGGACTGATGGATGGCGTGGACGGGCGCGTGGCGCGCCTGACCGGGACCAGCAGCGAGTTTGGGGTGCAGTACGACTCGCTGGCCGATCTGGTCAGCTTCGGCATGGCCCCGGCGCTGGTGATGTACCACTGGTCGCTGGCCTCGCTGCGGCTGGACAGCAGCGTGATGGGGCGCGTGGGCTGGGCGATGGCCTTCCTCTACCTGGCCTGCGCCGCGCTGCGCCTGGCCCGCTTCAACACCCAGGTCGGGGTGGTCGACAAGCGCTGGTTCATCGGCCTGGCCAGCCCGGCCGCGGCCGGGCTGATGATGGCCTTCGTGTGGGCCTTCGCCGATGGCGACCTCGGCCCGGGCGGGGAGGAGCTGCGGTACGTGGCGCTGGCGGTGACCCTGGTCTCGGCGCTGCTGATGGTCAGCCGTATCCGCTTCTGGAGCTTCAAGGGCAGCGGCAAGGGCGGGGCGCGCTCGGACCGCATCCCGTTCTGGGCGCTGTGGCTGATCCCGCTGGTCATCGCGATCCTGGTCATCGACCTGCCGCGGACCCTGCTGGTGGTCGGCGTGCTGTATGCGCTGTCCGGCCCGGTGATGTGGCTGATCAACCGCAACAAGCGGACGCCGGTTGCCCATGAGTGAGTCCTCCGCGCTCTGGTCCAGTGAGCAGCACGGCTGGCTGGAAGCGCTGGGCCACACAGTGTGGGTGCACGGCGCCCTGCCCGAGCCGGTAGCCGCACCGCGGCAGGTGCCGGAGCAGGCCCAGGCGCGACCTGCGCGGGAGCCCGCCGCACCCGTGCGCCGGGCACCGGCCGCGCCCGCTGCGCCGATGCCTGTCGAGGCCGCGCCGCGTGCCGCGGCACCGCGGCGTGCGGGCGCGCGCATGCCCGACCGGCTGCACTTCGCGCTGATTCGCGCCTCCGGCTGCAATCCCAATGCGCCCGGCGCGGCCGAGCTGATCGCCTCCTGGCCTGCGGCCTCCGAGCTGCGGGGTAACCCGGCCGCCAAGCGTGCCCTGTGGCCGCGCCTGCGCGCGCTGCGCAGGCAAGCCCAGCCGTGAGCGCGCGGCCCAGCGAGCCGGAACGCGGAACTCCGACGCTGCGGCCGATGCGCGAGGCCGACCTGGACGCGGTCATGGGCATCGAACTGCGCGCCTATCCATTTCCCTGGACGCGCGGCATCTTCCGCGACTGCCTGGCCGCCGGCTACCCGGCCTGGCTGCTGGTCGAACACGGGTTGCCGGTGGGCTACGGCGTGATCAGCCTGGCCGCGGGCGAGGCGCATGTGCTCAATGTCTGCGTAGCGCCGGAGCGTCAGGGCCGCGGCTGGGGCCGGCAGCTGCTGCGGGCGCTGGTGCAACTGGCGCGCGAGCGCAAGGCCGAGCGCGTGTTCCTCGAGGTGCGTCCCTCCAACCCGCATGCCATCGCGCTGTATCACAGCGAAGGCTTTAACGAGATCGGCCGCCGGCCGCGCTATTACCCGTCCTTCGACGGCCGCGAGGACGCCATCGTCATGGCGATCGAGCTGGTAGGCGATGAGGTGACGCGCATGCCGGCGCTTTAGCGAGGAGTGAGTGGTAGGGCCTCACTCCTCACTCCTCACTCCTCGCTTCACCACTCACTCCTAGCGCTTCCCCGCAGCGCATCCAGCGAGGGGGAATGGAAGCAGGGCAGAACTCCGCCCGAGCCTGAGCCGCCGCCCTTCCTCACTCCTCACTCCTCGCTTCTTCACTCACTCCTACAGCTTCCCCCGCTGCGCCTGCAGGGCATCCAGCTGCGTGCTCCAGTCGGCCAGGCGCGCGCGTTCCTGCTCGACCACGGCCGGGGGCACCTTGTCGCTGAACTTGGCCAGCTTGGCTTGGCTCTTCTCGCGCTCGCTCGCGACCTTGGCGATTTCCTTGTCCAGGCGCGTGCGCTCGGCGTCCAGGTCCACCAGGCCTTCCAGCGGCACCAGCAGCTTGAGCTCGCCGACCACGGCAGCCGCGGCGGCGGGCGAGGCTTCATCGGCGGCCAGCCAGCGCACCGCCTCCAGCTTGAGCAGGAAGCGCAGCGGTGCCTCGAAGCGGGTCACCCGTGCGTGGTCCTGCTCGCGGCCGCCCTGCAGCAGCAGCTGCACCTGGCGCGCCGGCGAGACGCCCAGCTCGCTGCGCACGCGACGCAGCGCCGAGACCATGGCGCGGAACCATTCGACATCGGCCTCGGCCGTGGCGTAGCCGTCGGCGGCGAAGTCGGCCACGGCCGGGTAGTGCTGCAGGGAGATCGTCGGCGCCTGGATCCCAAGGCGCGGCGCCACCTGCAGCCACAACTCTTCGGTCACGAAGGGGATCAGCGGGTGCAGCAGGCGCAGCAGCGCTTCGAGCACGTACAGCAGGGTGTGCCGCGTGCTCGCCGCTGCGGCCGCGTCCTCGCCATTGAGCGCCGGCTTGGCCAGCTCCACGAACCAGTCGCAGAACTCGTTCCAGGCGAACTCGTACAGCGCCTGCGACAGCAGGTCGAAGCGGTACTCGGAAAACTGCGCCTGCGCCTGCGCGGTCACCGCGGCCAGGCGCGCCAGGATCCACTTCTCCGCATCGGTCGCCGGTGTCGGTGCGCCGGTGAAGCTGGCCCCTTCGGTGTTCATCAGCACGAAGCGGGTGGCGTTCCACAGCTTGTTGCAGAAGTTCTTGTAGCCCTCGGCGCGGGACATGTCGAACTTGATGTCGCGGCCGTGCGTGGCCAGCGCGGCGATGGTGAAACGCAGCGCATCTGCGCCGTGGGCGGCGATGCCGTCGGGGAACTCCTTGCGCGTGGCGCGCTCGATCTTCTCGGCCAGCTTGGGCTGCATCAGGCCATGGGTACGCTTGCCGACCAGGTCTTCCAGGGCGATGCCATCGATGATGTCCAGCGGGTCCAGCACGTTGCCCTTGGATTTGGACATCTTCTGGCCCTGCGCGTCGCGGATCAGGCCGGTCATGTAGACGTCGCGGAAGGGCACCTTGCCGGTGAAGGCGTCGGTGGCCATGACCATGCGCGCCACCCAGAAGAAGATGATGTCAAAGCCGGTGACCAGCACCGAGGACGGCAGGTAGCGGTCGAAGCCGCGCTCGGCCATGGCCTGTGCGTCGGGCCAGCCCAGCGTGGAGAACGGCCACAGCTGCGAGGAGAACCAGGTTTCCAGCACGTCGCTGTCCTGGGTCAGCACGACCTCCGCGGACAGGCCGTGGCGCGCGCGCGCCTCGGCCTCGTCGCGGCCGACGTAGCAGTTGCCGGTGTTATCGAACCACGCCGGGATGCGATGGCCCCACCACAGCTGGCGGCTGATGCACCAGTCCTGGATGTTCTCCATCCAGTGGCGATAGGTGTTGATCCAGTTCGGCGGCACGAACTTCACCTGCCCGGATTCCACCAGCTCCAGCCCGCGCTTGGCCAGCGCGTCCATCTTCACGAACCACTGGTCGGTCAGGTAGGGCTCGATCACCTGGCCGGTGCGGTCGCCACGCGGCACCTGCAGCTTGTGCGGCCTGGTCTCCACCAGCAGGCCGAGCGCCTCCAGGTCGGCCAGCACTTCCTGGCGCGCGGCATAGCGGTCCAGCCCGCGGTACTTGGCCGGGGCGGACTCGTTGAGCGCGGCGGTCGGGGTGAACAGGTTGATCATCGGCAGGTCGTGGCGCACACCGACCTGGTAGTCGTTGAAGTCGTGCGCGGGCGTGACCTTGACCACGCCGGTCCCGAAGTCGCGGTCGACGTAGTCGTCGGCGATCACCGGGATCGTGCGATCGCTCAGCGGCAGCGCCACCGACTTGCCGATCAGCGCGGCGTAGCGCGGGTCTTCCGGGTGCACCATCGCGGCGGTGTCGCCCAGCATGGTCTCCGGGCGCGTGGTGGCCACCACCAGGTAGTCGCGCACCTCGCGCAGGGTCTCGTTGCCCTCGGCGTCGTGCTCGACGTGTTCGTAGGTCACGCCGTCGGCCAGCGGATAGCGGATCGACCACAGGAAGCCGTCTTCCTCGACGTTTTCCACTTCCAGGTCGGAGATGGCCGTCTTCAGCACCGGGTCCCAGTTGACCAGGCGCTGGCCGCGATAGATCAGGCCCTGCTCGTACCAGCGGATGAACACCTCGGTCACCGCTGCCGAGGGCTGCGGATCCATGGTGAAGCTGCTGCGCGACCAGTCGCCCGAGGCGCCCAGGCGGCGCATCTGCCGCTCGATGGTGTCGCCGGACTGCGCCTTCCATTCCCACACCTTGGCGATGAAACCCTCCCGGCCCAGCGAATCGCGGGTCTGGCCTTCACCGGCCAGCGCCAGGTTGCGGCTGACCACCATCTCGGTGGCGATGCCGGCATGGTCGGTGCCCATCTGCCACAGCGTGTCGTAGCCGCGCATGCGGTGGTAGCGCACCAGCGCATCCATCAGCGTGTGCTGGAAGGCGTGGCCCATGTGCAGCGTGCCGGTGACGTTCGGCGGCGGCAACAGAATCGAATACGGCTCGCCCTGGCCCGAGGGCTTGAAGTAACCCTGCTGTTCCCAGTGCGCATACAGGCGCGACTCGAAGGATTTGGGATCGTAGCTGGAGGCGAGGGACATAGGGGCTAGGAACGAGTTGAGAGAAACGAGGAACGAGTGGGGGGCGAGAAACGAGGAACGAGTGGGAAAGCGGAAGGGGCAACGAGGGGAGCGAACTCTGCGAGTGCGGTGCTTCCACTCGTTCCTCGTTCCTCCGCACTCGTTCCTTGCCTCATCACATATCGTACTTACTCACATCCAGCCCCCGCGCCTTGTACTGCTTCCAGCGCTCGCGCAGCGGCTCGCGGGCGGCGGGGTCGGCGGGGACCACCTCCAGGACCCGCTCGCAGGCGCCCAGGTAGGCGTCATCGCGCAGGTTGATCACCAGGGCGCGCGCGGGGGCATCGAAGTCCGGGGTGGCGATCAGCACCGGGGTGAGCTCGTCCTCATCGTCGGTGCCGGCGATCTGGTGCGGGATGTAGGCGTCTTCGTCGAAGGCCCACAGCAGCTCGTCCAGCTCCTCGGCCTGCGCCGCATCGCGTGCCAGGATCAGCGTCCACTGGTTGGCGTCGTAGGCCTTGCGGGCCAGTTCGCAGACCAGGCGCAGCGGCTCGGTGAGGAAGCGCGGCTTGGCGATCAGGTAGAAATCGGCGCGAGGCATGAGAGCAGGAGTGAGTGGGAAGGAGTGAGAAGTCAGTGAAACCGGAGACCGGGGTCAGCGTGCACTTTCTCCGCATTCGGCGCGCGAAAAAGGCACTCGGACCCCGGTTTCCAGCGCGGTTTCCGAAGTGAGGAGGACGCGCTTTGCTCACTCCTCACTTCTCTTCGCTCACTTCTCGACGCGGTCCAGCAGCCACTGGCTCAGCAGGCCCACCGGGCGGCCGGTGGCCATGCCGCGCTTGCCCTCGTCGCTGGCCGAGCCGGCGATGTCCAGGTGCGCCCAGCGCTGGTTCTCGGTGAAGCGCGAGAGGAAGCAGCCGGCGGTGATGGCGCCGCCCCAGCGGCCGCCGATGTTGTAGACGTCGGCGAAGGACGAATCCAGCAGGCTCTGGTAGTCGTCCCACAGGGGCAGGCGCCAGGCGCGGTCGTGCACGTGCTCGCCGGCGGCCAGCAGCTCCTCGGCCAGGTCGTCGTGCTTGCTCATCAGGCCGGTGGCGAACTTGCCCAGCGCGACCATGCAGGCGCCGGTGAGGGTGGCGGCATCCACCAGCGCCTCGGGGTTGAAGCGCTCGGCGTAGGTCAGCGCATCGCACAGGATCAGGCGGCCCTCGGCGTCGGTGTTGCCGACCTCGATGGTCTTGCCGGACATGCTGGTGATGACGTCCGACGGGCGATAGCTGTTGCCGTCGATGGCGTTCTCCACGGCCGGCACGATGGTCACCAGGTTGATCGGCAGGCCCATCTTCACCGCGGCCACGAAGGTGCCCAGCACGGTGGCGCCACCGCACATGTCGTACTTCATCTCCTCGATGCCGCCCTGGGTCTTCAGGTTGACGCCGCCGGTATCGAAGGTGATGCCCTTGCCGACCAGCACGTAGGGCCGGGCCGACTCGCTGGCGCCGCTGTACTTGAGCACCACCAGGCGTGGGCGATTGGCCGAGCCGCGCGCCACGGCCAGCAGCGAGCCCATGCCCAGGGCCTCCATCTGCGTCTCGTCCAGGACTTCGGCCTCGACCTTGGCCTGTTCCTTGGCGAAGGCGCTGGCCTGCTCGCCGATGTAGGCCGGGGTGCAGATGTTGGGCGGCAGGTTGCCCAGCTCGCGGGCGAACAGCACGCCCTCGGCGATCGCCGTGCCCTGGGCAAGCGCGGTGCTGTCCTGGCCACTGAAGGCGACCTTGGTCAGCTTGGCCGCTTCACGCTTTTTGCCGAAGGTGGCGTTGTAGCGGTAGCAGGCGTGGTCGAAGGCGACCACGGCCTGGCGCAGGTTCCAGGCGGCATCGCGGCCGCTGACCTCCACTTCCGCCAGGGTCACCAGGACGCTGGTGGCCGGGGTGCCCTTCAGGGCGCGGGCGGCATCGCCCACTGCCTTGATGTAGGCCGCGGCGGAGAACTTGGCGCGCTCGCCCAGTCCCACCAGCAGCACTCGCGGCGCCTTCACGTTGGGCAGGTCATACAGCGTGCTGATTTTTCCGGCCTTGCCGCTGGCGTCGCCGCGCTTGAGCAGCGCGGACAGGCGGCCGGCGCTGGCTTCGTCCAGGGCCGTGGCGGAGGCGGACAGACTGCCGTCGGCGAAGGCGCCGACCACGATGCTGTCGAAGTCCGCGCTGGCGGGGGCGTCGTGGTTCAGGGTGAATTCGAGGGCCATTGAGCAGATTCCAGATCAGTACACGCACAAGTCACTTACAATCGCGGGCCGTGGCACCGGGCCGGTCGGGTCGCGAAACGGCCGGAATGTGCGATTCAACTCCGGCAAACAAGCCCGCAATTGTAGAGCAAGCGCCCCCTCGATGCCGAAGCTGGACCGATATCTCCTAGGCGAATTCACCCAGAGCTTCCTGGCCACGTTGATCGTGCTGCTGGTGGTGAGCCTGGGCGGCGTGCTGGTGGATGTGCTGGGCAGCGTGGCCGAGGGCAAGCTGCCGGCCGGACTGCTGCTGTCGCAGCTGGGGCTGAACCTGGTGGGCTACCTGCCCATGGTCATCCCCATGGCGCTGATGCTGGGCCTGCTGCTGGCGTTCTCGCGCCTGTACCGCGATTCGGAGATGCCGGTACTGGTGGCGGCCGGCGTTGGCCCCAAGCGCATGCTGCGCCCGCTGCTGCTGCTGGTGCTGCCGGTGGTGGCGGTGGTGGCGATGATCTCGCTGTGGCTGGGGCCGCTGGCCCTGCGCACGGGCGAGGCGATGATCGAATCGGCCAACCGCAGCCTGGTGGTGGCGGGGCTGGAGCCGGGGCAGTTCACGGTCTTGAACAACGGCTCGGTGGTGTATGTCGGCGGGGTCTCCGCCGATGGCCGCGGCCTGTCGCGCATCTTCATGCAGCGCCAGCGCGATGGCCGCATGGACGTGGTGACCGCGCAGACCGGCAGTCTGAGTTTCAACGGCGAGAACTCCCGCTTTCTGCAGCTCAACGACGGCTTCCGTGTCGAGGGACCGCTGGATACCGGCAAGGACTTCCGCCTGATGCGCTACAAGAGCAATGACGTGGCGCTGCCCGATAGCGCCGAGGTGCGCAAGGACGATGATCCGGAGGTGCTGCCGACCCCGGCGCTGTTCGGCGATGCGCGTCCAGAGGCCAATGCGCAGCTGCACGCGCGCCTGGCGCCGGCGATGCTGACCCTGGCCTTCGCGCTGCTGTCGCTGCCGCTCTCGCGCAGTTCGCCACGCACCGCGCGCTACGGGCGGACCATGTTCGGATTCCTCGGCTACCTGGTCGCCACCCTGCTAATGATCAACGGCACCCAGGCGCTGTCCAAGGGCAGCATTCCCGGTATGCTCGGGCTGTGGTGGCTGACCCTGCCGCTGTTGGCGGCCGGGGTGTGGTTCTACCTGCGTGATGGCCGCCTGTCGCGACCCAAGCAGGCCGCCGCATGAAGCTGCGCCCCAACCTGCACGACCTGTATGTCGGCCGCGTGGTGCTGGTCACCGTGCTGCTGACCTGGGCGGTGTTGCTGGGCCTGGACCTCATGCAGGCGCTGTCGGGCGAGCTGAAGGACGTCAAGGCCGGTTACACCCTGGGCCATGCGGTGGCGCGCGTGCTCTACACGGTGCCGCGCCGCGCCTACACCTTCTTCCCGACCGCGGCGGTGATCGGCGCCCTGATGGGCCTGGGCCAGCTGGCGGCCTCCTCGGAGTTGACCGCCCTGCGCGCACTGGGCCTGTCGCGCCGGCGCCTGAGCCTGTCGGTGGCCATCACCATGGCGCTGCTGACCGGCGTGATGGTGGTGGGCATGGAGACCGTCGGCGCCTGGGGCCAGTCGCAGTCCGACGCCATCATGGCCAAGGTGCGCTATGGCGATGTCGCCAAGGCGCGCTACTCGGGCCTGTGGGCGCGCGAGGGCGATACCTTCCTCAACGCCGCCTCCGGCGAGGAGCGGGTGGTCAACGGCAAGACCGATCTGCAGTTGCAGGACGTGCGCCTGTACCAGTTGGATGAAGCCGGGCGCCTGATGGCGATCTCGCACGCGGCCACCGCCGAGCAGCAGGGCGAGGACTGGGTGCTGAAGGACGTGCTGCGCACCGATTTCGGCGAGCGTTCGGTCACCCAGGCCAAGGTGCCCGAGCAGCGCTGGACCTCCAAGCTCGACCCGGACGCGCTGGCGGCCAGCATGGGCAAGCCGCGTTACATGGCCGCCAGCGACCTGTCGCGCAGCATCGAGTACCGCACCCGCAACGGCCTGGACGCGCGCGAATACGAAGAGGTCTACTGGGGGCGCTGGTTCTATCCGTTGAACGTGCTGTCGCTGTGCCTGGCGGCGATCCCGTTCGCCTTCGGCAGCCTGCGCAGCGGCGGCCTGGGCAAGCGCATGTTCCTGGGCCTGCTGTTCGCCTTGGGCTTCTGGCTGCTGCAGCTGCTGTTCGGCCGTATGGCCACGGCCTTCCGGGTGGACTACCGCCTCGCCTTGGCGCTGCCGCCGGTGCTGCTGCTGATCGTCTCCGGCTTTCTGTTCAAACGTCGCAGCAGTTAGTTAGGCAAGCGCGTGGACGCAGCGGTGGCGCGCGTTGAGGCTCTTTTGGATGAGCTCTGCGTTGCAAGCAATGCTGCGCCTGAACCCGATAGGCGCCTCCACCGACGCAGGGGAGAGAAAGATCCTTCGGTCAAGGCTGGCCAAGCTATGCGTCTACGCCGTTGCATGAATGCTCGCGCTGAAGCCGCAGCAGCTGTGCTGAATCCTGCGTGCGTCGACACTAGCGTGGTGGCGCTTGCCTTTCTGGTGAAATCTGTTGATCGTGTCGTCCCTCGAAGTGAAGGTCTTGTTCGTATGCATCCCACCGCCATGCAAAACTGCAGTCGATTCTTCGACACGTACTCAGAGCCGTTCAAGAACAGGCCGGGTGTGAAGGTTGTTGAAATAGGCTCGAGAAACTTCAATGGAAGCCTGCGTGAAGTCGCCCCTGCGCAGTTCGAATACATCGGGCTGGATTTCGCAACTGGCGATGGCGTGGACATCGTCCTGGACTCGCCGTATTCGCTGCCCTTCGAGGACGGATCCGTCGACATGGTGGTGACCAGCAGCTGCCTGGAACATTCGGAGATGTTCTGGCTGGTCTTCCTTGAGGTGATGAGGATTCTCAAGCCGGACGGGCTGTTCTACTTGAATGCGCCGTCGAATGGTGACTTCCACCGGTATCCGGTGGACTGCTGGAGATTCTACCCGGACAGCGGGAAAGCGCTGATTTCGTGGGCGAAATGGAACAAGATCGATGCGGAGCTTTTAGAGACCTACACCAGTAATCAGTACATGGATCAGTGGAACGATTGCGTGGCCGTCTTTCTGAGAGACAAGCGGTTTGTGGACACCCATAAGGCCAGGATCGTGGATACGTTCCAGGATTTCAGGAACGGCCAGAAACTCGGTGTCGAAGAGCTCCTGAATCCCAGTGACAGGCCCGAGGATAGGATGCGGCTGGCGCTGATTGAAGGTATCGCAAGCGGCAGGGCCAAGGTCTAGCAACGAGCGAATGAATCCCTACCTGGATGCTGGACGACTCGAATGAGGTCGAAGAGTTGATCTGCATCCAGTGCTCCGTCGTCTGCGCGTCGAAGTAACCTGCGAGGGGCCGCCATGGGTCCGTCAGAGTGAGTGCGGGCATTGCTCAGGCCTTTCCCGGCTTGGGCCGGCGCTGCACGCGCGTGCCGCTGAGGCGGTCGTGGACGGTCAGGCGGTCACGGTCGATCCAGGCCCACCAGAAACCGAGGCCGCAAGCCAGCAGCGACAGCGTGCCTGCCGCATAGCGCAGCCACAGGGCAGCGTAGGTAGGGCGCTGGTGATCGGCCCCGGTCACGAAGATGCGCCAGGGGCGCATGCCCAGGGTCTGCCCGCCGTGGCGCCAGCTCAAGGTGGCGTACAGGCCGGTGACCAGCCAGCAGCAGGCCCAGAGCAGCCACTGCAAGGCGCTGAACGGGGCGATGTTCTGCCGCGCCGCGTGATGGCCGAGGAAGGTGAACGCCACGGTGAACAGCAGCGAGAGCAGCATCCACAGCGCCAGCGCCGGCCACAGGTCGTAGAACAGCGCCAGCAGGCGCCAGCCCAGATGGGCGCGGGGAGCGGGGGGCGATGCGTGCTGCGGGGTGGTCTCAGAGGCGGTCTGCATCGCGCCAGCATAGCGGCAGCGCCGCGCCGGCTATGCTGTGGCGCATGAGTGCACACTCTCCCGCCCAACGCCGCCGCCAGGCGATGGACCTGCCCGAAGTCCCTGAAGCCGACGCGCGCCAGATCGAGGCCTTCCTCGACCTGGCCTGGGCCGAAGGCGGCCTGGCGCGGGCCACCCTGGACAGCTATCGGCGCGACCTGGAGGGCCTGGCGCGACAACGCAACGGCCGCGATGGCGGCATCCTCTGCGCCGACCGCGCGGGCCTGTTCGATTACCTGGCCTGGCGCACGCAGTCCGGCTACTCGCCGCGCAGCAACGCGCGCCTGCTGTCCACGCTGCGGGCCTTTTATGCCCAGGCGGTGCGGCGCCGCCTGCGCCAGGACGACCCCAGCGCACTGCTGCAGCCGCCCAAGCTGCCGCGCGCACTGCCCAAGGCCCTGGCCGAAAGCCAGATCGAGGCGTTGCTGGAAGCGCCGCAGGTCGCCACGGCCGAGGGCCTGCGCGACCGCGCCATGCTGGAGCTGATGTATGCCGCCGGCCTGCGCGTGAGCGAACTGGTGGGCCTGCACGCTAACGCGGTCAACCTGCGCCAGGGCGTGCTGCGGGTGATGGGCAAGGGCAGCAAGGAGCGGCTGGTGCCGCTGGGCGAGGAATCCCAGCACTGGCTGCAGCGCTACCTGGACCAGGCCCGCCCGCAGCTGGTGGCCGGCAAGCCGGTGCCAGCCATGGAGGGCGGGGCGGTGCCGCTGTTCGTCGATGCCGCGCGTCGACCGCTGACGCGCCAGCACTTCTGGGCGCTGGTCAAGCGCTACGCCGCTGTGGCCGGCATCGACCCGGCGCGCATCAGTCCGCACGGGCTGCGGCACAGCTTTGCCACCCACCTGCTCAACCGCGGCGCGGACCTGCGCGCGCTGCAGATGCTGCTCGGCCACAGCTCGCTGTCCACCACCCAGATCTACACCCTGGTGGCGCGCCAGCAGCTGCAGCAGCTCCACGCCAAACACCACCCTAGGGGGTGAGGCCAATGCGCGGCATGCCGCGCATTGGCCGAACGCATGGGCACGGATGCCCGGGCCGGGTCGTCCGGAGCCGATTCGTTGCGCCAGGGATGGCACCGGGAAAGCAATTGTGTGGGAGCGCGGCATGCCGCGCGTGCCCCGAACGCCCGGGCGCGCCAGGTTGGAAAGGATGCGCCGCGATCAAGAACGCGTCGCCACGCGCCAATCCCCTCACCGCCCGCCGTCCCCCGCCAGACCTTCAGACACCCTGTGCGAGAATCGCGATCTCGACCCGCCTGCGCTGCCGCGCCGTCACCCAGGATCGCCGTATGACCCGTTTGCTTGCCTTCGCCCTGCTGGGCTCCCTCAGCCTGAGTGCCTGCGCCCAGCCGGCCGCGCCGGGCGGCGCCACCGGCAAGGCGGCCGAGCCTGCGGTGGCCAAGGCCGCCAGCAGCGGCGATGCCACCGTGGATGCCAACATCGACAAGGCGCTCAAGCAGCTGGGCCCGCAATTGGAGGCTGACTACATCGGCAAGGCCCCGCTGCCCGGCTTCCGCGAAGTCATCGTCGGCGGGCAGCTGCTGTATATCAGCGACGACGGCAAGTACATGCTGCAGGGCAGCGTGATCGACATCGCCAACCGCCGCGACCTGAGCCAGACCAGCAGTGGGCTGCGCAACTATCGCAAGCAGCTGATCGCCAGCGTGCCGCGCACCGAGCGCATCGTGTTCGCACCGCCGAATCCGAAGTACACCCTGAGTGTGTTCACCGATGTCGAATGCGGCTACTGCCGCAAGATGCACAGCGAGATCGCCGAGTACAACCGCCAGGGCATCGCCGTGGAGTACCTGGCCTTCCCGCGCATGGGCCTGGGCAGCCAGGACCACAAGGACATGATCTCGGTGTGGTGCGCCTCGGACCGCCGCAAGGCGCTGACCGATGCCAAGACCAGCGGCACGGTCGCGGCCAAGGACTGCACCAACCCGGTGGCGCGCGAGTACGACCTGGGCCAGCGCGTGGGCGTGACCGGCACCCCGGCGGTGTTCGCGGCCGACGGCACCCAGCTGGGGGGCTACCTGCCGCCGGCGCAGATGCGCGCGGCCCTGGACAAGCTGGGCGCGGCGGCCACGGCCGGCGGCATGAAGTAGGCCGCTTCCCGACCCGTGACGCCCGAAGAAGCCGGCCATGCGCCGGCTTCGCTACAATAGCCGGCCCCGTTCCCACGGCTCGCTCCCCACGGTTCCGGACATGATCGTCCTCGAAGGCCAGCAGGCCTTGTCGCAGTTCCGCCGCGCGCGGCTTGAATCCCGCCTCCAGTCCGTTGCGCCGTCGGTGCGCATCCTCGGCACCTGGCAGGTCTTTTTCATCGATCCGGAAGGCCAGGCCCGGCCAAATGAGGCCGTGCTGTGCCGCATCTTGCAGGCCGATGGTGCGCCGGCGCCGGCCGAGCCGGGCGCGGTCCCGCGCTACGTGGTGCCGCGCCTGGGCACGCGCTCGCCCTGGTCGAGCAAGGCCACCGAGCTGGTGCGCGGTGCCGGGCTGCCGATCCAGCGGGTCGAGCGCGGCCTGCGCGTGGACCTGGCCGGCTTGCCGGCCGATGCCGACGCCCAGCGCGCCATCGGCAAGCTGCTGCACGATCCGATGACCCAGTCGCTGCTGGCCTCAACCGAGGAGGGCAGCACGCTGTTCTCCACCCCGCAGGCCGGCCAGCTCGAACGCATCCCCCTGGACCAGCTGGAGCAGGCCAACGCCCGCCTGGGCCTGGCCCTGGCCAGCGATGAGATCGAGTACCTGCGCCAGCGTTATGGCGAGTTGGGCCGGGATCCGTCGGATGTCGAGCTGATGATGTTCGCGCAGGCCAACTCCGAGCATTGCCGCCACAAGATCTTCAACGCCAGCTGGAGCATCGACGGCAAGGCGCAGGATCGCTCGCTGTTCAAGATGATCAAGTACACCCACCAGCAGACGCCGCAGTACACGCTCAGCGCGTACAGCGACAATGCCGCGGTGGTGGAAGGCCTGCCGGCGGCGCGCTATCGCCCGGACCCGGCCAGCGGCCAGTACCGCGCGGAGGCCGTGCAGCCCACCGCGTTCCAGATCAAGGTGGAAACCCACAACCATCCGACCGCCATCGCGCCGTTCCCGGGCGCGGCCACCGGCGCCGGCGGGGAAATCCGCGACGAAGGCGCCACCGGACGCGGCGGCAAGCCCAAGGCCGGCCTGACCGGGTTCTCGGTCTCGCACCTGCGCATCCCGACCCTGCCGCAGCCGTGGGAGGCGCCGCGCGCGCTCAATCCGCGCATGGCGCCGGCGCTGGACATCATGCTGGACGGTCCGCTGGGCGGTGCTGCCTTCAACAACGAATTCGGCCGGCCGAACCTGCTGGGTTACTTCCGCAGCTTCGAGCTGCCCGAGGGCGACGCGTCCGCGGGCGGCCTGACCCGCGCCTATGACAAGCCGATCATGCTGGCCGGCGGCCTGGGCGCCATCGACCGCACCCAGGTGGACAAGATCAAGCTGCAGCCGGGCGATGCGGTCATCGTGCTCGGCGGCCCGGCGATGCTGATCGGCCTGGGCGGCGGCGCCGCCAGCTCGGTGGCCTCCGGCGAGAGCGCCGAGGACCTGGATTTCGCCAGCGTCCAGCGCGACAACCCGGAAATGGAGCGCCGCTGCCAGGAAGTCATCGACCGCTGCGTGGCGATGGGCGCGGACAACCCGATCCACTTCTTCCACGATGTGGGGGCGGGCGGCCTGTCCAATGCCATCCCCGAGCTGCTGCACGACTCCGGCGTGGGCGGTGTGATCGACCTGGACAGGGTGCCCAAGGACGACCCCTCGCTGTCGCCGCTGGAACTGTGGTGCAACGAGTCGCAGGAGCGCTACGTGCTGGGCGTGCCGCAGGCGCGCCTGGCCGAGTTCGAGGCGATCTGCGCGCGCGAGCGCTGTCCTTATGCGGTGGTGGGCGTTGCCACGGCCGAGGAGCGGCTTGTCGTGGGGTATGGCGCGCTGGATGGCGGGATTCGGGATTCGGGATTGGGGATGGGGCACGACGTTGCTGCGTCGGCCGGCACCTCCGCTTCTGCCCAATCCCCGCACCCCATCGACCTGCCGATGGACGTGCTGTTCGGCAAGGCGCCGAAGATGCACCGCGATGCCGCGCATCCGCCGGCCCCGCGCTGGCCGGCGCTGGACACCTCCACGCTGGACCTGCACCAGGCCGGCCTGCGCGTGCTGGCGCACCCGACGGTGGCCTCCAAGAATTTCCTGGTCACCATCGGCGACCGCAGCGTCGGCGGCCTGACCGCGCGCGAGCAGATGGTCGGGCCCTGGCAGCTGCCGCTGGCCGACTGTGCGATCACCCTGGCGGGCTTTGAGACCTTCGCTGGCGAAGCCATGTCCATGGGCGAGCGCACGCCGCTGGCGCTGCTCGATGCCGCGGCCGCCGCGCGCATGGCCGTGGGCGAGGCGATCACCAACCTGGCGGCCGCGCCGGTGCAGGCGCTGGACACGATCAAGCTGTCGGCCAACTGGATGGCCGCTTGCGGCCACCCGGGCGAGGATGCGCTGCTGTTCGACGCGGTGCGCGCGGTGGGCATGGAACTGTGCCCCAGCCTGGAGCTGAGCATCCCGGTCGGCAAGGACTCGCTGTCCATGCAGGCGCAATGGGAAGTCGCCGGGACCGGGGACCGGGGACCGGGGACCGGGGAAAAGTCCGGTGATCCCAACGCCCTTGCTTCTGATCCTCCCGGGTCCCCGGTCCCCGGTCCCCGGTCCCGGCTCCACAAGTCGGTCTCGCCGGTGTCGCTGATCATCTCGGCCTTCGCACCCGTGGCCGATGCGCGCACCCAGCTGACCCCGGTGATGTCGCGCGAAGCCGAGACCGAGCTGTGGTTGATCGGCCTGGGCGGTGGCAAGCAGCGCCTGGGCGGTTCGGTGCTGGCGCAGGTGCATGCCGGCGAGGAGGCCTTGCCTGCCTTCGGTGGCGACACCCCGGACCTGGACGACCCCGAACTGCTGCGCAATTTCTTCGAGCTGATCGTCGATGCGCGCCAGGCCGGCCTGCTGCTGGCCTATCACGACCGCAGCGATGGTGGCGCGTTCGCCGCGCTGTGCGAGATGGCCTTCGCCTCGCGCATGGGCCTGGACATCGTGCTCGACGCCTGGGGCGATGACGCCTTCCGCAGCCTGTTCAACGAGGAATTGGGCGCGGTGGTGCAGATCGCCAGCGAGGATCGCGCCGCTTTTGCCGACCTGGTGGAGCGGCATGCCTTGACCGAATGCGCCCAGCGCATCGCCAGGCCGACCACCTCGCCCAAGATCCGCGTCAGCGATGCTGGCCGCACCCTGGTGGAGTGGCGCTGGGACGAGCTGTTCGACGCCTGGTGGTCGGTGACCCACGCCATGCAGAAGCTGCGCGACAACCCCGACAGCGCCGAGGAGGAGCGCGCCATCGCGCGAGACTTCAACGCGCCGGGCCTGAAGCCCAAGCTGGGTTTCGACCCGGCCGAGGACGTGGCCGCGCCGTTCGTGGCCACCGGCAAGCGCCCGCGCGTGGCGATCCTGCGCGAGCAGGGCGTCAACGGCCAGATCGAGATGGCCAATGCCTTCGAGCGCGCCGGCTTCGACGCCTTCGACGTGCACATGAGCGACCTGATCGCCGGTCGCGTGGACCTGGCCGGCTTCACTGGCCTGGCCGCATGCGGCGGTTTCAGCTACGGCGACGTGCTGGGTGCCGGCCGGGGTTGGGCGACTTCGATCCTGGAGCGCCCGGCGCTGCGCGAGGCCTTCGCCACGTTCTTCGCGCGCCCGGAGACCTTCGCCCTGGGCGTGTGCAATGGCTGCCAGATGCTGAGCCAGCTCAAGGACATCATCCCCGGGGCCGAGCATTGGCCGCGCTTCCTGCGCAATCGCAGCGAGCAGTTCGAGGCGCGCACCAGCCTGCTGGAAGTGGTGGAATCGCCATCGATCTTCCTGCGCGGCATGGCCGGCTCGCGCATTCCGGTGGCGGTGGCCCATGGCGAGGGCCGTGCCGAGTTCGACAGCGCGGTGGACCAGGCGGCCGCGCGCGTGGCGCTGCGCTTCATCGATGGCGAGGGGGTCATGGCTGAGCGCTACCCGCTCAATCCAAACGGGTCGCCCGAGGGCATCACCGGCCTGACCACCTCCGACGGCCGCGTGACCATCCTCATGCCGCACCCGGAACGGACCCCGCGCAGCATCAACCTGAGCTGGTCGCCGGCTGGCTGGGCGGAGGACTCGCCGTGGCTGCGGATGTTCCGCAACGCGAGGGTATGGTGCAGCTGACGCAGCTGTAATGCGTCGCGTCCGTCGCTTGCCGACGGACGGTTCAAACAGCCCGCCAACCCAGTGTTGGCGGGCTTTTTTGTGCTTGTTAGTCCTGTGTGAATGTGAATCACGAAGGTGACGGGATTCCGTCACAACGCCTTGTTTTGTCTCGCCATTCCGCGGCGAAAACGTCAATTTGCACCAACGTTGTGCAAAATGAGTCAGCTACCGTCAATTTTCGTCAACAACTTGACGTGGATTGGCACTGGCTGTTAACACTTGGTTACAAATTCGTTGGTCGTGGTTCAGGTTGTCTGAACCCGCCGGCTGGACGCCGAAAGGATTCCGGCGCCGCCTCTTGCGAGGCGGGACGAATGGCATCCCCCAATCGGGCACAGGGCCCGAGGGATGTGAACTTCGACCAGCCAAGGAGCTTCAAGGGATGAATCGCATTTATCGCAGGGTCTGGAACGCGTCGATCGGCCAGTGGGTGGTGGCTTCGGAGCTGGCCTCCAGCGCTGGCGCCGGTCGTCTGGCGCCACAGGGCCAGCCCGCCCTCTCGCACCCGGTCCGTCGTGCCGCCCTGGGCGCCGCGCTGGTCATGGGCCTGCTGACTGCAGGCGGTGCGTTCGCCCAGTCGGTGGCGGTGGGCGGCAACGCCGAGTGCTTCACCCAGTCCGGCGCCGATTCCTGCGTGGTCGAAGGCAGCGCGCTGGCATCTGGCGAGGCCGCCACGGCCGTGGGCGCCGGCGCTGAAGCCAGCGGCGATGGCAGCGTCGCCGCCGGTGCCCTGGCACTGGCCAGCGGCCTGGAGGCCAGCGCCTTGGGTTACTTCGCCACCGCCGATGGCGACGGCGCGGTGGCCATCGGCGCTGAATCGGTGGCCACTGGCACCACCGCGCTGGCCAACGGCTTCCAGGCGCAGGCAGGCAACAACTTCGCCACGGCCGTGGGCGGATACGCCGCCGCGTCCGGCTTCAACAGCACCGCGCTGGGCAACAGCGCCACGGCCAGCGGCTCCAGCAGCCTGGCCGTCGGCGCCGATGCGGTGGCCTCCGGCGCCTACAGCACCGCCAGTGGGCAGGGCGCGCTGGCCACCGGCTACAACGCCGTGGCCCTGGGCGGCTCCTTCGCCGGCCTGTTGCCGACCGAGGCCTCGGGCGATTTCTCCACAGCCGTCGGCGGCGCTGCCTGGGCCGCGGGCGACAACAGCACCGCGGTCGGCAACTTCAGCTCGGCCACCGGCGAGGACAGCCTGGCGCTGGGCGCCGATGCAATCGCAGAAGGCGTGGGCAGCGTGGCCCTGGGCCAGGGCTCGCTGGCCGCGCGCGACAACACGGTCTCGGTCGGCGATGTCGGCAGCGAGCGCCAGATCACCAACGTGGCCGCCGGCACTGAAGGCACCGATGCGGTGAACCTGGACCAGCTGCAGCAGGCCACTGCGAACAACCGCTACCTGGCGGCCACCGCCAGCGAGGCCAGCGCCGCCGGCGCCTATGCCGAAGGCGAGAACAGCACGGCGATGGGCGAGGCGACCAATGCCATCGGCAACGGCGCGACGGCCTACGGCAGTGGCGCCATGGCGATGGCCGACCTGGCCACCGCAGGCGGCTACAACAGCCTGGCCCAGGCGCAGTGGAGCACCGCCTACGGCGCCGGCAGCCAGGCCACCGGGCAGAGCGCCACCGCCATCGGCGGGCAGATGACGGTGGTCAACGGCGAAACCTGGGAAGAAGAGACCTGGTCCACCGAGGCCAGCGGCCAGGAGAGCACCGCGGTCGGCACGGCCGCGCGCGCCAGCAGCTATGGCAGCACCGCGCTGGGTGCGGTGTCCGAAGCCAGTGGCGAAAGCGCCACCGCGCTGGGCCAGGCCAGCACGGCACGCGGCGATTACGGCGTGGCGGTGGGCAGCGAGGCCCGCGCGGCCGAAGTGTTCAGCACGGCAGTCGGTTCGCAGTCCAAGGCGACCGGGCCCCGCGCCACGGCAGTGGGTCAGAACACGCTGGCGCAGGGCGATGGCAGCGTGGCGCTGGGCGGGCTGGCCGCGGTCGGCGCCGACCAGGGCATCGCGATGGGCTGGAACAGCGTGGTCTTCCCCGACAGCGTCGGCGGCGTCGCGCTGGGCGCCAACAGCGAGGTCGCCTCGGGCGTGAGCAATTCGGTCGCCCTGGGCGCCGGCTCCTACGCCGATCGCGACAACGCCGTGTCCGTCGGCACGCCGGCACGAATCCACAACGGCGTGCTCCAGCAGGAAGTGGAAGCCGTCGACCGGCAGATCATCCATGTCGCCGCCGGCACCGAGGGCACCGATGCGGTGAACCTGGACCAGCTCAATGCCGTGGCCGAGGTGGCCGACAACACCAGCAAGTACTTCCAGGCCAGCGGCAGCGAGGCCAGCGATGCCGGGGCCTATGTCGAAGGCGATGATGCCCTGGCCGCGGGCGAGGCCAGCAATGCCATCGGCACCGGGGCCTCGGCCCTGGGCGCCGGTGCCAACGCCGTGGCCGATGGCGCCACCGCGGTGGGCTACAACGCGGTCGCGTCCGGTCAGAACAGCGCGGCCTTCGGCCAGAACGCGCAGGCCAC
>NZ_SAWZ01000009.1 GCF_004122095.1 Pseudoxanthomonas composti
TGCGGGTGAGGCTGGTGCCCCCGCGCCTACGTGATCCATGCGCCGCGACGGTGGATGAAAGAGCGTCATCCACCCTACGTAGGGTGGACAACGCGGAGCTTGTCCACCGGGCCTCGCTGCGGGTGAGGCTGGTGACCCCGCGCCTACGTGATCCATGCGCCGCGACGGTGGATGAAAGAGCGTCATCCACCCTACGTGGGTTGGACAACGCGGAGCTTGTCCACCACCACCTTGCGGTGCGGGGGCCTTAGCCGGCGGTCACGCTGGCGATGGTGATGCCCACCGTGGCCAGGCCGACCAGGAAGAAATAAACCAGCCCCAGCACCGCGTATTTGGCCGCCGTCAGCCACCAGGCCTCGCCGTAGACCCGCCGCTGCATCATGTAGAGATACCCCGGCATCCACAGCCAGACCAGCGCGCGCAGCCCCGTGAGCGCGGTGGCCGCCCACGGCGCGCGGGCAGTCACCGCATCGCCCAGCAGCATCAGGCTAAAGATCGCCAGCAAGGCCAGGCACAGGAAGGCATGGCTGTAGAGCGCCACCACCAGGTGTTCCAGATAGCCGCGCCCGCTGCCCAGGTACAGCACCTTGAGCATCAGCGCGAATACCGGCACCAGGATGAACAGCGCCGTCGGAATGGTGCCGACCATGGCCTGCTTGAGCTGGTCCGGGTCCTCGCCGTAGCGCTGCATGTTCTGCTGGGCCGCCTCGAGCTTGCGGTTGACCCAGCTATTGAAGAAGGCGGGCATGGTGTCGAACACCACCGGATTGGTCTGCCGATTCCAAGGCTTGCCCTGGTGATCGAAGAGGCTTCCCTGGCGCCAGGGGGATTGCATGGCGCCCAGTTCCTGGGCGGGCGGGGGCGTCACCTTCAACGACCCCGGCGCGTACTGAGGGTCCAACTGCTTCAGGCGCAGCTCGGCCTGCGCATGGCTGAGCCGCTCGGCCACGTCCAGCTCGGCGCGCAGGGGGGCGATGGCGGGCATGCTGTTGCGCGCGATCTGCAGCTGGGTCAGCTCATCGCGCAGGTGCGCCTCCACCGCCGCGCGCGTGGTGTCGGCGGCGAAGTCGCCAGCCGAATCCACCTGCTCCAGCGCCGCCTGCGCCTGGGCCGGGGTCAGCCCACCGCTCGCCTCGCTGCTGCTGAAGTGGATCGCGAACTGGGCGATGAAGAAGGTCAGCACCGACAGGATCACGAACAGCCGCAGCGGCGGCATGTACGGTGCCCGGTGCCCGGCCAGGAACCGCGCCGCCAGCCGCCCCGGCACCAGCAGGTCGCGCAGCGTCATGAACACGCGGCCGTCCAGGTGCCAGAACGATTCGAAGATGTCCTCGATGGCATGGGTCATGCTGCGCAGCGGGTTGTGCGCGTGCTGGCCGCACTGGTGGCAGAAGGCGCCCTGCAAGGGCGTGGCGCAATTGGCGCAGGCGCCCGGATGCGCGTCGGTCACGGCGTGGCTCATGGTCTGCGGCTTTCCCCAAAGGCAGAGGTCCTGGGCGTGCGGAGCGGCGGGCGGCGTCCTCTCGTTCCCAGGCCCGAAGGCAGGGCAGAGGTTAACCGGATCGACCGCTGCGTGCGCAGCGTGGGCGCGCGTCGTGACCAGCCGCCTGATGCTCGCGCAGATGCGATCCCGGGCCCATCGGCGTCGTTCCGCCAGGGCACCGCGTCCAGGCATGTCATCCGGCCGTCGGCCAGAGGCACTAAGATGACCCCCCCTTTCGGTCCGGTGCCAGCGCCCATTCCGCGCGCGGCCGTTGCCGCTGCAGATTCCGTCATGTCCGCTTCCCTCGATCCTGCCGCGCCCGCCCACAGCGCGCGGCAGGAGCTGCGCACTACCGGGCGCCTGGCCCTGCCGCTGGTGCTGGCCCACGTCTCCACCGGCCTGGTCGGCTTCGTCGACAACGTGATCGCCGGGCACCACGGCACGGCCACGCTGGCCGCGGTCACCATCGGCACGGCGCTGCTGTGGCTGCCGATGATGGTGCCGATCGGCACGCTGATCTCGCTGACTGCCTCGGTATCCGAACTGGACGGTGCCAGGCGTCGCGACGAGATCGCCCCGCTGTTCCGCCAGGCGCTGTGGCTGGCCCTGGGCCTGGGCGCGGTGCTGTTCGCCTTCCTGTCGCTGGCGCCGCTGGCGTTGACGCCGATGGGCATCGCGCCGGAGATCGTCCCCGGCGGCACCGCCTTCCTGCACGGCATCCGCTGGGGCGTGCCGGCGCTGACGCTGTACTTCTGCATGCGCTACCTGAGCGAAGGCATGCACTGGACCCTGCCGACCATGCTGATCGGCTTCGGCGGGCTGCTGGTGCTGGGCCCGCTGGGCTACGTGCTGGCCTTCGGCAAGCTGGGCCTGCCCGAGCGCGGCGCTGGCGGGCTGGGCATCGCCTCGGCCTGCATGATGTGGCTGCAGGCGCTGACCTACGCGGTCTACCTGGCGCGTTCGCGCCGCTTCAGGCCGCTGGGGCTGTTCGCCCGCTTCGATCCGCCCCGGCGCGCGCCGATCGCCCAGCTGCTGCGCACCGGCCTGCCCATCGGGGTGACCGTGCTGATGGAGGGCAGCCTGTTCATCGTCACCGCGCTGCTGATCGCGCGGCTGGGTTCGGTGCCGGCGGCGGCGCACCAGATCGCCATCAACGTGGCCGCGCTGTGCTTCATGGTGCCGATGGGCGTGGCCGAGGCCACCACGGTGCGCGTGGGCCATGCCCTGGGCGCGCGCGACGCGCATGGGGTCGGCCGCGCGGCGCGGGCCGGCTACGTCATCGTGCTGGGCACGCAGGTGCTGTCGGCGAGCTGCCTGCTCATCGGCCATGACTGGGTGGTCTCGCTGTACACCGCCGATGCGGCCGTGGCGGCCATCGCCGGCGGCCTGCTGCTGATGGCCGCGGCCTTCCAGTTCCCCGATGGCCTGCAGGTGCTCTCCGCGGGCGCGCTGCGCGGCCTGAAGGACACGCGCGTGCCCATGTGGCTGGCCGCGGTGTCCTACTGGGGGCTGGGCATGCCGCTGGGCGCCGGCCTGGGGCTGGGCCTGGGCTGGGGCCCCAAGGGCATGTGGCTGGGCCTGACGCTGGGGCTGACGGCCGCGGCGGTGCTGCTGGGCCTGCGTCTGCGCCGCACCCGCCTGCGCCTGCTGCGCACGCTCTAGGCGCGGCTGCAGGCGGTTCCTGCCAGCGGTCCGCGGCAATGACTTCCGGCAGGATGACTTCAGGGGCATGAAAGCCTGCGTGGCAGGCTTTAAGCTGGCGGCACTTTCACGGAGTGCGTCCCATGAGCCAGCCCCCCCGTCGCAACCTCTTCGCCGCGTTCTTCGTCGGCCTGTGGGATGTGATGAACTTCACCCGCCGCCTGATCTTCAACCTGGTGTTCTTCGGGCTGATCTTCCTGGTGGCCGTGCTGATGGTCGTGGCGATGGTCCGCGGCAACGGCATCAAGCCGCTGCAGGAGCGCACCACCCTGGTGATCGCGCCGGAAGGCCGCCTGGTGGAGCAGTTCAGCTCCGATGCGGCCTCGCGCGCCATCGCCAAGGCCCTGGGCGACAACGGCGGGGGCGAGGTGCAGCTGCGCGACCTGGTGCGCGCGCTGCAGGCGGCCAAGGCCGACAAGAAGATCGAGCGCGTGCTGCTGAACGTGGACAAGCTGCAGCCCTCGGGCTACGCCTCGCTGCGCGAGGTCGCCGCCGCCCTGGCCGACCTGCGCGCCTCGGGCAAGCAGATCGTGGCCTTCAGCGAGAGCATGGACCAGGGCCATTACCTGCTGGCCGCGCAGGCCAACGAGGTCTACCTGGACCCGATGGGTGGGGTGATGCTGACCGGCATCGGCCGCTATCGCCAGTACTACCGCACCGGCCTGCAGGACAAGCTGGGCGTGGACATGCAACTGTTCCGCGTTGGCGAGTACAAGTCCGCCGCCGAGCCCTACATCCTGGATGCGGCCTCGCCCGCGTCCAAGGAGGCCGACCTGTTCTGGATGAACGACATCTGGAACCGCTACCTGGGCGACGTGGCCAAGGCCCGCAAGCTCACCCCGGAGCAGCTGAGCGCGGGCATCGACACCCTGCCCGAGGGCGTGGCCGCCAACGCCGGCGACCTGGGCAAGCTGGCCCTGCAGCAGAAGCTGGTGGACGGCCTCAAGACCCGCGAGGACATCGAGAAGCTGATGACCGAGCGTGGCGTGGCCGACGAGGACGCCGACCTGGGCTTCCGCAGCATCAACCTGGATGCCTACCTGGCGCAGATTGACGCCAAGCGCAGCCCCATCGACGAGCGCCCGCAGGTGGCCGTGGTGGTGGCCGAGGGCGAGATCACCGGTGGCGAGCAGCCGGCCGGCAGGATCGGCGGCGTGTCCACCTCGGCCCTGCTGCGCGAGGCGCGCGACGACGAGAAGGTCAAGGCGGTGGTGCTGCGGGTGAACTCGCCCGGTGGCGAGGTGTTCGCCTCCGAGCAGATCCGCCGCGAAGTGGTGGCGCTGAAGGAAGCCGGCAAGCCGGTGGTGGTGTCCATGGGCGACCTGGCTGCCTCCGGCGGCTACTGGATCAGCATGAACGCCGATCGCATCTACGCCGATCCGTCCACCATCAGCGGTTCCATCGGCATCTTCGGCCTGATCCCCAACCTGACCCGCACGCTGGACAAGATCGGCGTGCACACCGACGGCGTGGGCACCACGCGCTTTGCCGGCGCCTTCGATGTGACCAAGCCGATGGACCCGGAAGTGGCCAACATCATCCAGGGCGTGATCAACAAGGGCTATGCCGACTTCACCGGCCGCGTCGCCGCCGCGCGCAAGAAGAGCGTGGAAGCGGTGGACCAGGTCGCGCGTGGCCGCGTGTGGAGCGGTGAGCAGGCCAAGGAGCGCGGGCTGATCGATGAGATGGGCGGCATGCAGGCGGCCGTCGCCGACGCCGCCGCGCGCGCCAAGCTGGGCGAGCAGGACAAGTACCGCGTGCGTTACGTGGAGAAGAACAGCTCGCCGTTGGCCCAGTTCATGGGTGGCCTGGCCGGCAGCCGCATCGGCGCCTACTTCATGAAGGACTCGGACCTGGCCCGCACCCTGATCGCCAAGGCCATGCCCGAGACCGACGCCCAACTGCGCTTCCTGGAAGCGGCCGCGAAGGACACCGCCGGCAAGCCGGTGAAGGCGTTGGCGTATTGCTTCTGCAATCCGATGTGATTGGGATTGAGGAGTGAGTGGGGAGGAGTGAGGAGTGAGCGAAAGCTGGATCCTCGCCCGCTGGTGCCGCTTCTTGCGCTTTGCGGGGCCGTGGGGCGAGGAGTGAGTGGGGAGGAGTGAGGAGTGAGCGAAAGCCGGATCCCCACCCGCTGATGCCGCTCCTTGCGCTTTGCGGGGCCGTGAGGCGAGGAGTGAGTGGGGAGGAGTGAGGAGTGAGGAGTGAGGAGTGAGGAGTGAGGAGTGAGCAAGGGCTGATCCTCACCCCGTGAGTCCACTGCTCGCCCTCAGACTCGAAGGTCAGTCGCGAGGGCGGAAGAGTGGGCAGGGACCTTGTCGCTGCACTGCTCTTTGTGGGAGCGGCTTCAGCCGCGAAGAGGCTTTACCGGGAAGGCCTCTTCGCGGCTGAAGCCGCTCCCACGACAGCGCTCAGCGCCTCATCGCTTCGCTCACTCCTCACTCCTCTCTTCTCACTTCTCGCTTTCCTCCATGGCCGCCTTCTGCCTGTCCGCCGCCTGCTGCGTGGCCTGCTCGGCGGCGCGGGCGCGATCCAGCGGTTGCTGGATGGCCTGGCGTAACTCGGTGGCCTTGGGGTCGGGCTTCTGTTCGGTCGGCGCCGGGGCGGGCTTGCAGGCGGACAGGCCCGCGCACAGCAGGGCCAGCCAGCCCAGGGTCGCGATGCGGCGAAGGTTCATGCGCCAGGTCTCCCGATGAGGTGGCGCTATCCTACGCCCGGCATTCACGGGCGGGGCAGGCATGGCATCACGGTGGCGACTTGATGGGCAGCGCGCGCTGATCACCGGCGCCAGCGCGGGAATCGGCCGCGCGATCGCGCAGGAACTGGTGGCGCTGGGCGCGGACGTGCTGCTGGTAGCGCGCGATGCGGCGCTGCTGGCGGCCACGCGCGACGAGCTGCAGGACCAGTTTCCCGATGCCGAAGTCGCCGCGATGTCGGCCGACATCGCCGAGGACGAAGACCGGCGCGCGATCCTGGACTGGGTGGAGGACCAGGGCGATGGCCTGCACCTGCTGGTCAACAACGCTGGCGGCAGCCTGCCGCGCGCGGCAGTGGACTACACCGAGGACCAGTGGCGCGGCCTGTTCGAAACCAACCTGTTCGCCGCCTTCGAGCTGACGCGTTACGCGCACCCGCTGCTGGCGCGGCATGCCAGCTCGGCCATCGTCAACATTGGCGGGGTGGCGGGCCTGACCGCCACCCGCAGCGGCGTGGCCGACGGCATGGCCAAGGCGGCGCTGCACCAGATGACGCGCACGCTGGCGGCCGAGTGGGCCGAGGACGGCGTGCGCGTCAACGCCATCGCGCCCTGGTACGTGCGCACGCGCCGCACCTCGGCCGTGCTGGCCGATCCGGACTACTACGATGCCGTGGTCGAACGCACGCCGATGCGTCGCGTGGGCGAGCCGGAGGAGATCGCCGCGGCCGTGGCCTTCCTCTGCCTGCCGGCCGCGTCGTACGTCACCGGGCAGTGCCTGGCGGTGGATGGGGGGTTCAGCACGTTTGGCTTTTGAAGCGTGAGAAACGAGTGCGGAGGAACGAGGAACGAGTAGGGCACAGCGAACTCCCTGCGCCCGCCGTTCCCTTTGCCGCTAAGCCAAACGCTGCTAGCGCGCGTCTGATGCGCTTGATGTTCTCTCAGAGCCCGGGGCGGCATACGGCGACATGATCAAGGGGAGGGGCGTCGGGACTTGCACGCTCTTCCACTCGTTCCTCGTTCCTCTCCACTCGTTCCTACGCCTCACCCTTCCCCGCAAACGCTCTCCGCCAGAATCCGCTGCACGCGCTCGTACTCGGCGCGATTGCGCTCGGTGTTCTCCGGGCGGCCGAAGCGCCAGGCCACTTCCACCTCGCCCAGCCGCTTGCGCCAGCTGCGGCATAGGTCGCGGTCGGGTACGCGGGCGCAGGTGTCGCGCAGCATCTCGCAGGTGCTGCCGGCGGCCATGCGCGGGTTGCCGCCCAGGCCGACGGTGTCGCGCGTCACGCAGCGCGGCGGCGGCGTGGGGTCTTCGGAAATGTAGGTGCCGCCGTCGTAGGCGGTGCACTGAAACATCACCGGCGGCGGCAAACGGTCTCTGGCGGCCTCTGTCGTCGGGTCCGGCAGCGGCTCGCCGGCCACGGCCGGTGGCGTGGTGTCGCGGATGATGCCGCTGGCCGGCGGCGCCGGCTTTGCGCGCACGCCCGGATCGAGGTCGATCTGCCCGCTCGGGCGGGTCGGCGGTGCCGGCGATGGCGTGCTCGCCGATGGCTCGGCCGCACGCGGGGGCGGGGCGGCGATGGTCGGCAGGGGGCGGCTCTCCACACCCTTGACGGTGCGCTTGTCCTCCTTGCTGCCGGCGGGGCAGGGATTGTTCTGAATGGTCATCGCCCCGGCCGCATCGGTGCAGCGGTAGATCGTGCTTTGCGCGCGGGTGCCGCCGGGCAGGCCGGACAGCGCCAGCGCCACGCCCAGCGCCGCCAGGCCTTTCAACTCGCAACGTCCCATCAGCCGTTTCCGCAATCGTTGGCCATGCGCGCATCGATCCCGCGCTGCTCGCGATCCAGCGCCTGGCGCTCGCTCTGCAGCGCGCTGTTGTAGCGGCGCTGGATCTCCCAGCGACGGTCGCTCAGGCGCGCGCAGACTTCCTGCTGCGGCAGGGCGTTGCAGGTATCGCGCACCCAGGTCGTGCCCAGCGGCACCACGGTGCCCACGTAGACGCCGGGACGATGCGGACCGCCCGCGCCGACCGGCCCATAGCCGCTGGCCCACAGCGGCACCTGGCGCGGATTACCCTCGCCGCTGTCGCTGGTATAGGTCTGGCCCTCGGGCGTGACGCACTCATACATCAGCCGGGGCGGGGTGCGGTAGATCACCTGGGTCACCGTCGGCGCCGGCGCCGGGGCGGGCAGCTGCGGTGCGCCCACGCCGGCGCTGACCGCGCGCGGGGGCGGATCCTGCGGACGCTGCATCACCAGCTCGCGCTGGGACTGGCCCGCTGCGCAGGGGGTATCGCGGATGGTCTCGTGCCCGGCCTTGTCGGTGCAGCGGTACAGGGTGACCGTGTCCGCCGCGGCCGGCAGCGCGGTCAGCAGCAGGGCGATGGACAGGGCGGGGCGCAGGGACATGGGGCTATCTTGCGCCCAAGCCGCGGCACCGGAAAGTGACGCCAGCGACAGGGCCAGCCGGCGGGTGGCGCTAGGTGCGCAGCACCTGTCCGGTCTGCGCCACGCGGATCACGGTGGGCGAGGCCAGGGTGCCGACCGCGCCAGGCACCCAGCCATCGATGGCCTCGCGCAGGGCGGGGTCGAACTGTTCCAGGCTGCGCGCAGGTTCAGCGCCGGCAGGATTGGCGCTGGTGGACACCAGGGCGCCATCGAAGGCCTCGCACAGGGCGATCACCTCCGGATGCGCACTGACCCGCACGGCGATGCCGCTGTGCGCACCGGTGATCCAGCGCGGCGCCCGCAGCGAGGCGGGCATGACCCAGGTATTGGGGCCGGGCCAGCTGTCCGTGACCGCCTGCAGCCGCCCCTCGTCCAGGATGGTGAGATCCAGATAGGGCTTGAGCTGGTCCAGCGAGGCGGCGATCAGGATCATCCCCTTCTCCACCGGGCGCTGCTTGATCTGCAGGATGCGGTGCACCGCGCGCTCGTCGGCCGGGTCGCAGCCCAGGCCCCACACCGCCTCGGTCGGATACGCCACCACGCCGCCGCTGCGCAGGGACGTCACGGCCGCATCGAGCGTCAGCGCGGTGCCCATGCTCAGCCGGCCTTCTTGACCACGGTCTTCTTCGCGGCTTTCTTCACCGCGGCTTTCTTGGCCGGCGCCTTGGTCGCGGCGGTCTTCTTGACCGCGGCCTTCTTCGCCGCAGGCTTCTTCGCGGAAGGTTCCTTGGCCACCTTCTTGGCCGCGGCCTTCTTGGCGCCGAAGCCCTTGCGCACCGGCTTGCCGGTCTCCTCCAGCAGCTTGACCACCTCGTCCAGGCTCAGCGAGGCCGGCTCGCGATCCTTGGGAATCTTGCCATTGAGCTTGCCATCGCTGATGTAGGGGCCGAAGCGGCCGTTGAGCACCTGGATATCGCTGCCGTCGAACTCCTTGATGATCCGGTTGCGCGCGATCTCTTCCTTCTCCTCGATCAGGAACACCGCGCGGGCCAGGTCGATCGTGTACGGGTCGTCCTCCTTCTTCAGCGAGGCATAGGTGCTGCCGCGCTTGGCGAAGGGGCCGAAGCGGCCGATGCCGACGCTGACGTCCTCGCCATTGTCCTGACCCAGCGCGCGCGGCATCAGGAACAGCTCCAGCGCCTCCTCCAGGGAGATGGTGTGCATCGACTGGCCCGGGCGCAGCGAGGCGAACTTGGGCTTCTCCTCGGCGTCCTCGGCGGTGCTGCCGATGGCCGCGTACGGCCCGAACCGGCCCAGGCGCACGCTGACCGGCTTGCCGGTCTTGGGGTCGGTGCCGAGCTCGCGCGCGCCACTGGCCTCGGCGCGGTCGACCGACTCCTTCTTCTCTTCCACCAGCTGGTTGAACGGGCCCCAGAAGCGGGCCATCAGCGGCAGCCATTCCTCCTCGCCACGGCTGACCGCGTCCAGCTCGTCCTCCAGCTTGGCGGTGAAGTCGTAGTCCACGTACTGGGTGAAGTGCCCGGACAGGAACTTGCTCACCGCCCGGCCCACGTCGGAGGGACGGAAGCTGCGGCCTTCCATCTCCACGTACTTGCGGAAGATCAGGGTCTGGATGATCGAGGCATAGGTGGAGGGACGGCCGATGCCGTATTCCTCCAGCGCCTTGACCAGCGCCGCTTCGGTGAAGCGCGGCGGCGGCTGGGTGAAATGCTGTTCGGCGCTGATGCGGTCCAGCGGCACGCGGTCGCCCGGCGCCATCTTCGGCAGTTTGCGGCCCTCGTCCTCGTCCTCGGCGCTCTTGCTGTCCTTGCCTTCCTCGTACACGGCCAGGAAGCCGGGCACCACCACGGTGGTGCCGCTGGCACGGAAGGCGTGCTCGGCACCGGCGGCCAGTTCGACGCTGACGGTGTTGAGCGTGGCCGGGATCATCTGGCAGGCCACCGCGCGCTTCCAGATCAGCTCGTACAGACGGCGCTCGTCGTCGGACAGGTACTTGCTCACCTGCGAGGGCGTGCGCAGGGCCGAGGTCGGGCGCACGGCCTCGTGCGCCTCCTGGGCGTTCTTGGACTTGGTCTGGTAGGTGTTGGGCTTGTCCGGTAGCGAGGCAGTGCCGTAGTCGCGGGCGATGACGTCGCGGATCTCGTCCAGCGCATCCTGGGACAGGTTGACCGAGTCGGTACGCATGTAGGAGATCAGGCCGACCGTGCCCTCATCGCCGATGGCCACGCCCTCGTAGAGCTTCTGCGCGACCTGCATGGTCTTGCGCGTGGTGAAGCCGAGCTTGCGCGAGGCTTCCTGCTGCAGGGTGGAGGTGGTGAAGGGCGGGGCCGGGCGGCGCTTGCGCTCCTTGCTGGCCACGTCGGTGACGTGCAGCGCACCGGCGGCCGCCTGCTGGATGCGCAGGCGCGCGGCCTCGGCGGTGTCGCCGTCGGTCACGGTGAACTGCTCGAACTTCTGGCCATCCAGCTTCACCAGCTTGGCGCTGAAGTGCTGGCTGGGGTGGGCGCACTCGGCGGCGATGGACCAGTACTCGCGGGCGACGAAGGCCTCGATCTCCTCCTCGCGCTCGACGATCATCCGCAGCGCCGGGCTCTGCACGCGGCCAGCGGACAGCCCGCGCTGCACCTTGCGCCACAGCACTGGGGACAGGTTGAAGCCGACCAGGTAATCCAGGGCGCGGCGCGCCTGCTGCGCATCGACCAGGTCCGCGGCGATGCTGCGCGGCTTGGTCATGGCTTCCTTGATCGCGCGCGGGGTGATCTCGGTGAACACCACCCGGTGCATGGGCTTGTCCTTGACCAGGTTGCGCTCTTTGAGGATCTCGGCGATGTGCCAGCTGATCGCCTCGCCCTCGCGGTCCGGGTCAGTCGCCAGATAGATGTCGTCGGCGGTCTTGGCGGCCTTGGCGATCGCATCGACGTGCTTCTCGTTCTTGTCGATCAGGTCGTAGCGCATGGCAAAGCCATTGTCCGGATCGACCGCGCCCTCCTTGGGGATCAGGTCGCGCACATGCCCGTAGGAGGCCAGGACGGTGAAGTCCTTGCCGAGATATTTGTTGATCGTCTTGGCCTTGGCCGGCGATTCGACGATGAGCAGGTGCTTGGGCATGGGGTTTTGGGAAAGCGTTCCGTGATGACGGCGCCAGGATCCGGATGGAAAAGGCGGCCAAGAGTGGCGTAACTGAGACAGGCGGAGAAGCCGACGCCCGGGGGATCGGCCCCGGGCGTTCAGCTTTCCTCTCTATTTATAGTGGAATCACGGCACGGGCCGCGTTGTCAAGCGCAGCCTGCCGTGAGACGTGCCGGGGCGGCCGCGTCAGCGGCCCATCGAGGCAGCCATGCCGACGGCAAATACGATCAGCCCGATGCCCAGCAGCGCGAGCAGGCCGCCAATCACCAGGATCACGACCGTCAGCGTGCCGAGCTCTCGCTTCTGCCACTCGGGGTGATCGGTGTAGGCCCACTTATCCACCACCAGGGTGTCGCAGATCATGTCGTGCAGGGCCTGCTTGCGCTCGGTGAAACCGGCCATGATGAAGCCGATGCACAGCGTGATGCCGCTGATGATCAAGGCGAAGTAGCGGCCGAAGCCCCGCAGGAAGCTGATCGGCTCGCCGTTGCTGCGCACCACCTTGATGCCGATGGCCATCTTGCCCAGCGTGGCCTGGTGGTTGGAGGCATGGAACCAGCCGTAATAGCTGGCGGACAGGCAGATCGAGACGATGTTGGTGACGGCCTGGATGGCCAGCATGCCCCCGGTGCCCAGCCCACCGTTCAACCCGAAGCCGGCGCCGATGATGCCGCCGATGATCGCGCCGATGATGCCGCCGGCCACGCCCACCACGAACGAGTCGATGATGTAGGCGGCCACCCGCTTCCAGAAACCGGCATAGACCACCTCGCCTCCCTGGACGACGCTGGAGTGCGAGGCCACCGCCGCGGCCGGGGCCGTGTAGGGCGAGTAGCTGGCCAGGTCGGCGTCGCGCTGGGCCTGGTGGCGCGGTTCCTGCGCCTGGAAGACCGCCCTGCCCGTGGTTGGGGCCTCCTCGGGCGCCGGTGCGGCGGCCTGCACGGGGACCTCGGGGTCCTGGGTGGCGGCCAGGACCGGTTCGACGACCGGCGGCGCGGCGGAGACCACCGGGGTTGGCGGCAGTTCGACCAGCGCCAGTTCGCCGGCGAAATCGCGCAGCGGCTGCCAGTTCGCCAGGCCGTCGCGCCAGACCAGCGTGTCCAGGGTCACGGCGTTTTCTTGGAAAAGGCGGGCCAGTTGCGCGTCGTCGATCGGCCCCTGCTGCTGCCGCAGTCGGTCGGCGTAGTACCAGTTCGTCATGGTGTCCCCTGAAGCGTTCGCGCAAACGTTAACGCAGTGTGTACCGGCCGTCCAACGCTCAGCCGCGGCATTGCGCTGGCAGGTAGCGGTCCTCGATCTCAGAGGAGCAGACCCATTGCCCATCGCTCCCGCGCGCCCACCACAGGCGCTTGCCGTCCAGCGGCTGCCTGCCGGTGCCGCTGACCACCAGCTCCAGGCCACAGCTGTCATCGTCGAACTCGCCGACGAGGATGGATTGCACGTAGGTGCTGGCATAGGCGTCGGCGGGCTTGAAGCCGTCGCTGTCGTTGCTGGGGCAGTCGCCGCCCGCTTCCAGGACCGAATCGATCTGCGCGCGCAGCGGCGCGGCCTCGGCGGCCACCTGTGCAAGGCGGCTGCGGCTGAGGTACTCCTGGTAAGCCGGCAGCGCGATGGCGGCCAGGATGGCGATGACGAACAGCGCCATCAGCCCGCCCACGCCCAGGACCAGCAGCAACACTGCCCTGGAGGACATTCCTGGCGGCGGCGCGCTGGTGGGCCGTGCCACGGCGATGGGGGGCGGCATCCGCGGCGGCAGCGGCGGGGGCGCCGGTGGGGCAGGGGCCAGCCCCAGCAGGTCGCGACATTCGGACAGTGGGCGCCAGTTCGGCCAGCCTTCCTGCCAGAGCAGCGTGCCGTCGGCCACGGAGCCATTGGCGATCGCGTCCAGCAGGGCCTGGCGATCCACCGGGCCGCGGGTCTGTCGGTCCGTGCCTGCGTAATACCAGTCGCTCATCGGGTCATCTCGGTGATGACGGCGAAGGCGATGCCCACGACGACCGCGATGCCCACCGACCCGGCCGACCAGAGCGCCCACAGCCTGGCCTTGCGCGAGGCCTCCCAGGCGCCTTCGATATCGCCTTCGGCACGCCGGCTCTCGACCTTGGTGGCGTAGACGATCGCCACCACGCCGAAGGGCCAGCAGCACAGCAGCGTGGTCAGGATGCCCCAGACCAGATGGTTGGGGATTGGGCCGACCGGCGTGTGCGCCTGCGGCGTGGTGTAGGCAGGTGTGGAAGGCGCAGCGTAGGGATTGCCGGCAGTGCCTGGCACCGGCTGCACTGGCGGCGGGACGGAAGCGGTCCCCATCGCAAGGCCCAGTTCGGCGCTGACCTCGGCAAGCGCCACCCACTGCGGCATGCCCTCGCGCCAGACCAGCGTATAGGCATCGATATGGCCGGTACCGATCAGCTCCTTCAACGCCTCGGCGCTGACAGGGCCGTGCTGCTGGCGATCAGATCCGGCGTAGTACCAGTTGGACATCCTGTTCCCCTTCATTCAGGGCGGTGAAGGTAACCGATGCCCCCAAAGCGCGAAAGCCGGCGCAGGGCCGGCTTTCGCAATCTCGCGTCTTACGGTGCGGGTCAGTGCACCGGTTCGGGCTCGTCGGCGAACATCTGCGTTTCCATCCAGGCATAGGCCGCCTCGGCACCGGGCTGGTTGAACAGCACCATCAGCACGACCCACTTCAGGTCATCCAGGTCCAGCTCGTCCTGGTCCAGGGCCATGGCGCGGTCCAGCACCAGCTCGCGCTGGTCCGCGTCGAGGATGCCGTGCTGCTCCAGGAACAGCAGGAAGCCGCGGCATTCCACGTCCAGCTTCTCGAGCTCCGGCCCGGCATAGATACGGGTCGGGCCGCCCACGCGCGGCTCGGCCGCGACCGGGCGCTGTTCGGCCAGGGCGTCGAGCCAGTCGAAGGCCTTGCTGATCTCTGCGGGGCTGAAACCGGCCTGGATCAGGCCGTTCTGGAGGGAGTCGCGGTCGCGGACCGGGTCCGCATCTTCGGTGAAATAGTGTTCGAACAGGTAAAGCAGGACGTCCAGGATGCTCTCTTTCATTGCCCTCGGCCTGTGCCAGCGGCACTGTGGAGGTGGGAAAACTACGACTTGCGTGAATAGCGACCGTGTTCGACCGCCACCTGCCCATCCAGTTCCATGACCAGCAGCATGGAGGACAGGACCGCACTCGTCAATCCGGTCCGCTGCACCAGTTCATCCATAGGGGTTGGGTCATGGCCCAGCGCATTCCACAATCGGTGGTAGTCGCCTTGAGGCAGGGGCGCTGCGGCCGCAGACCCTAGATGGGGATGTGAAGGCGTCGGCGCAAGGCGTCCGCGCAGTGCCGAGGCGAGCGTGGTGGCCACCGGCGCCAGCGCGGCGATGGCCTCGTCGGCGGTCTCCAGCAGGGCCGCGCCGTCGCGGATGAGGCGGTGGCAGCCACGCGCCAGGGGGTTGTGGATGGACCCGGGAATGGCGAAGACCTCGCGCCCGGCCTCGGCGGCCTGGCGGGCTGTGATCAGCGCGCCGGAGCGGTTGGCGGCCTCCACCACCAGGGTGCCCAGCGAGAGCCCGGCCAGGATGCGGTTGCGGCTGGGGAAGTGGCTGGCCTTGGGCGGGGTCCCGGGCGGATGCTCGCTGACCACCGCGCCCTGGGCGGCAATGCGCCGGTGCAGGGCCGCGTGGCGTGCCGGATAGGTCATGTCCAGCCCGGTGCCGACCACGGCGATGCTGCGTGCCTGCGGCAGGGACAGCGCTGCCTCGTGGGCGCAGACGTCGATCCCCGCGGCCAGTCCGCTGTTGATGCACAGACCGGCCTGCGCCAGTGCCAGGGCGAAGTGGCGGGCATTGTCGCGCCCGCCGGCACTGGCGTTGCGGCTACCGACGATGGCGATGCCCGGCTGCCACAGCACATCGGGATCGCCATCGACGAACAGCGCCAGCGGCGGGCTGCCGGTGCCTCGCAGCAGCGCCGGGTAATCCGCACTGTCCCAGCCGATCAGCTGATGCGTGGGCGAAGCCGCAAGCCAGCGCGCCGCACTCGCCATGGTGGCCGGGTCGGGCCTGCGCAGGGACGCAGCCGCCTCCGGCGCCAGCCCGGCCTCGCGCCAGGCCGCCGGACCTGCGGCCAGCGCCGCGGCGGCGCTGCCATGCCGTTCCAGCAGCTGTCTGCGTGGCGCGACCTGGCCGCCGGCCAGGACCAGGGAGAGCAGGGAGCGCTGTTCATCGTCCATGGCCCCACGCTAGGCCACACACGCAGACGGCGCCCTCGGGCGCCGTCTGGTTCAAGCTCGGAAAACGCCGCGCCTGGCGCGCTCAGCGCGATGCGGTGGCCGTGCCTGGCGGCATGGGGGCATCCGGGCTGCGCAGGAAGTAACCCACACCGGCCGGGGCCGAGCCTTCCATGATCAGGCCGTAGCTGACCTTCTCGAAGGTGCGGAAGATCATCACGTGGGCCGCGTACTCGTCCGGCATGGCGTTGCGACCCGGGCCGGGCGCGCGGCTGTCCTTCAGGCGCGAGGTGCTGCCCCGCTTGAGCGGGTCGATCACGTAGTCGCCGGTGCGCCACACCGACAGCACCGAGCCGTTGTCCAGGCCTTCGCGGGTGCCGCCGGAGATGGCGACCACGTCGTGCGGGCCGCCGTAGGTCAGCGCGTCGGCCACGGCCAGGATGCGCAGCTTGCCGTCCTCCGGCAGCGTGGCCGGGGCGTGCGGAACAAACTGCAGGTCATAGGCCTGGGCCTCGACCGGAATCAGGCGATCGCCGGCGCGGACCTCATGGCCGTTGTCTTCCAGCAGCAGGCTGGTGCCCTGGCCGTCGGTGCCGACGCTCACCACGCTACCGAAGCTCACGCGCTGGAGTTCGTAGCCCAGGAACTCGCTGCGCTTGTTCGGCACCAGGTTGGTCTTCCACAGGTTGCCTTCGCCACTGATGTGGCCGCCGCGGGCGTCCAGGTCGGTCTGCGGCTTGGGCTCGGCGTAGATCGCGCGGGCCCGGACCACGGCGTAGCGCTGGCCCGGCTGGGCCGCGTCCAGGCCGATGGCGTAGACGTTCTGCTGGCCCGCCGCGCGCAGGCGATCGTTCTGGATGCCGGCCACGTAGGGCAGCTCCTGGAAGCTGTCGACCACGCGCAGGTCCTTCAGGAACGGCTCGATCTCCGACAGCGGCACGGCATTGATCGGGGCCTCGTTGCGCGGGCCGGGCTTGAGCGCCACGCCGTTGACCCGGTCCAGGTAGGCCAGGCTGATGACATCGCCGGGGTAGATCAGGTGCGGGTTGGCGATCTGCGGATTGGCCTGCCAGATCTCCGGCCACAGCCAGGGCTTGCTGAGGAACTTGGCGGAAATGTCCCACAGGGTGTCGCCCTTGCGGACCACGTAGGTTTCCGGATGCTCGCGCGCCAGTTCCGCGGCGGCAGCATAGGTGGCAAGTGTCAACAACGCAGCGGCGGTGACCGTGCGGAAATGTCTGAACATAACGTATGTACCTGATTCCCCAACAGGTGGAGCCGAACTATACGCCAGAAAAAGGGGCGTCGCGCAAGCAGTCGCGGTAGAATTCGTGAGGTATGGCCGGATTCCTCCGGCGCCCCGATCTGGTTGCCGTCATGTCCCTGCTCCCCATCCTCGAATTCCCCGATCCGCGCCTGCGGACCAAGGCCGTCGAACTGGACGCTGCCGAGGTGCTGCAGCCCTCGTTCCAGACCCTGGTCGATGACATGTTCCAGACCATGTATGACGCACCGGGCATCGGCCTGGCCGCCAGCCAGGTCGACGTGCACAAGCGCTTCATGGTGATCGACGTCAGCGAGGAGAAGAACGCGCCGATGGTGTTCATCAACCCGCAGATCGTGCAGAAGGACGGCGAGCAGGTCTATCAGGAAGGCTGCCTGTCGGTGCCGGGCATCTATGCCGATGTCACCCGCGCCAACCAGATCACCGTGCGTTTCCTGGACCGCAAGGCCCAGCCGCAGGAGCTGAGCACCGATGGCCTGCTGGCCATCTGCATCCAGCATGAGATGGACCACCTGGACGGCAAGCTGTTCGTGGACTACCTGTCCCCGCTCAAGCGCGAGATGGTGCGCAAGAAGCTGGCCAAGGCGCGCAAGCATGTGGCCTGAGGGCCGGGTTTGGGCATTCGGGGTGGGGGATTGGCTGGTGCGATGCGGCCTGTCCGCACGCCGGACCTGCGGTGACCCATCCCCAATCTCCACTCCCCAATCCCACCGCTCATGAAAATCGTCTTTGCCGGCACGCCGGAGTTCGCGGTGCCGTGCCTGCGCGTGGCCGTCGAGCGCGGCGATGTGATCGCCGCCTACACCCAGCCCGACCGCCCGGCCGGGCGTGGCCGTGGGCTGACCCCGCCGCCGGTGAAACTGGAGGCCATCGCCCGCGGGATCCCGGTGCTGCAGCCGGAAAGCCTGAAAAGCGCCGAATCGCAGGAGGCCCTGCGCGCGCTGGCGCCGGATGTGATGATCGTGGTCGCCTACGGCCTGATCCTGCCCAGGGCGGTGCTGGAAATTCCCCGCTATGGCTGCTGGAACGTGCACGCCTCGCTGCTGCCGCGCTGGCGCGGCGCCGCGCCGATCCAGCGCGCCATCGAAGCCGGTGACGCCGAGACCGGCGTGTGCCTGATGCAGATGGAGGCCGGGCTGGATACCGGCCCGGTACTGCTGCGGCAGTCCATGCCGATCGCCGAGGACGACACCGGTGGCCGCCTGCACGACCGCCTGTCCGCGCTGGGCGCGCAGGTGCTGTCCGATGGCCTGGGGCTGCTGCGTGCCGGCATCCGCCCGGTGCCACAGCCGCAGCCGGAGGCCGGCGTGACCTACGCGCGCAAGCTGGAGAAGGCCGAAGCGCGGCTGGACTGGCAGCTGCCGGCGCAGGTGCTGGCGCGCAAGGTGCGGGCGTTCGAGCCGTGGCCGGTGGCCGAGGCGACCGTGGCCGGGGAGCGCCTGCGCATCCATGGCGCAATCGCCGTCGAGCAGCATCATTCGGCGACCCCGGGCACGTTGCTGGCCGCATCGCGCCAGGGCCTGGACGTGGCCTGCGGCGAGGGCGTCCTGCGCCTGCGCGTGGTGCAGCGCGAAGGGGGCAAGGCCATCACCGCCGCGGACTGGCTCAACGCCCGCCGCGACCTGACCCCGTCGCCGTGACGGGTCGGTGGCGATGAGCCCTTCGGGCGTGGCCCCGCGCGTGCAGGCCACGCGGGTGCTGGCGGCGGTGCTGCACCGCGGGCGTTCGCTGAAGGCCGAGCTGGCGTCGGCGTTGCCGGCCCTGGACGATCCGCGCGATCGCGCCCTGACCGAGGCGATCTGCTTCTCCGCGCTGCGGGCGCGGGCCCGGTTCGATGCCGCCTTGCGGCGCTGGATGCCCAAGCCGCCGGGCAAGCACGATGCCGAACTGCATGCCTTGCTGCTGGGCGGCCTGGCGCAGCTGCAGGCGCTGGAACTGCCGGCGCACGCGGCCCTGTCGGCCACGGTCGAGGCGGCGCGCGCGCTCGGCAAGCCGCACCAGGCCGGGCTGGTCAACGCGCTGCTGCGTCGCGCCCAGCGCGAGGGCGTGGCCGAGGTGGATGCCTCGCTGGCCTGGCCGCAGTGGCTGCGGCAGCGGGTGACCCGGGACTGGCCCGACCAGGCGCATGACATCTTCGCGGCCAGCTTGGCGCCGGCGCCGCTGTGGCTGCGGGTCAACCGTGCCCGGGTGAGCCGCGCGGACTATCTGGCCCAGCTGCAGGCCGCGGGCATCCAGGCCGAGGCGCATGCGGTGCTGGCCGAGGCCATCGGCCTGCAGGCCTCGGTGCCGGTGGCCAGCCTGCCCGGCTTCGCCCAGGGGCTGGTGTCGGTGCAGGACGGCTCTGCCCAGCAGGTCGCCGACGCCGTCGCGCCTGCCGCGCACGCACGCGTCCTGGATGCCTGCGCCGCGCCGGGCGGCAAGAGCGCGCACCTGCTGGAGCGCGACCCCAGCCTGCAACTGCTGGCGCTGGACATCGATCCGCGTCGGCTGGCGCGGGTGCGCGAGACGCTGGCGCGCGTGGGCGCTCGGGCCCAGGTGGTCGCCGGCGATGCCGGGGAGCCGGCCGCATGGTGGGACGGTGCGCCGTTCGATGCGGTCCTGCTCGATGCGCCGTGCTCGGCCACCGGCATCGTGCGGCGACAGCCGGACGTGCTGATCCATCGGCGCGAGCAAGACCTGAGCCAGCTCACGCTGACCCAGGCGCGGCTGCTGGACGCGGCCTGGGCGATGCTCAAGCCGGGCGGCACCTTGGTCTACACCACGTGCTCGATCCTCAAGGACGAAAATGCGCGCCAGATCGATGGCTTTCTCGCGCGACAGCCGCAGGCGCAGGTGCTGCCGCTGGACCAAGCCTACGGCCATGCAAGCGGTGCCGGGCGCCAGCGCCTGCCCGGCGAGGACGGCATGGACGGATTCTTCTACGCCCGGCTGCGCAAGGCCGGCTGACCCCGCGCCGAGGTGGCGACGTTGTTCCGACATCCGCTGGCTATGATTCGGCGCCATGCCCAACTCCTCTTTTCGTGACCTGTCCCGCGGTGTGTACGGACAGGCCCATGCGCGGCAGCGCACCGGTGATGCCTGGCTGCTGGCGCTGACTGCCCTGATGGTGCTGGGCGCGGGCCTGGGCCTGCGCGACCCATGGCCGGCGGACGAGCCACGCTTTGCGCTGGTGGCCCGGCAGATGGTGGAAAGCGGCAACTGGCTGTTCCCGCATCGCGGCGTGGAGCTGTATTCGGACAAGCCGCCGCTGCTGATGTGGCTGCAGGCCGGGCTGCTCACGCTGACCGGCAGTCTGCGCGTGAGCTTCCTGCTGCCCTCGCTGCTGGCGGCCCTGCTGACGCTTTGGTGCGTCTACGACCTGGGCAAGCGGCTGTGGACGCGCAAGGTCGGGCTGTATGCGGCCTGGGCCGTGCTGTTTACCTTCCAGTTCACCTTTCAGGCCAAGAAGGCGCAGATCGATCCGTTGGTCACCGGCCTGATCACGCTGGCCAACTATGGCCTGCTGCGTCACCTGCTGCGCGGCCCGGACTGGCGCATGTGGACGTTGGGGTGGTTCGCCGCCGGGCTGGGCGTGATCACCAAGGGGGTGGGGGTCATCGCGCTGCTGATGGTGGTGCCGGCCGGGATCGCGGCGCTGTGTCGCTGGCCTGCGGTGCGGGTGCATGCGCGCGACCGGCGCTTCTGGCTGGGGCCTGCGGCGTTTTTCCTGGCGATCTTCCTGTGGCTGGTGCCGATGGTGACGGTGGCGCTGACCCACGCCGAGCCAGAGTACCGCGCCTACCTCCGGGACATCCTGCTGCGGCAGACGGCCAAGCGTTATTCGGCCTCCTGGGACCACCAGCAGCCGGCCTGGTACCACTTCAAGGTCATGGCCACGATGTGGCTGCCGCCGATGCTGGCCTTGCCCTGGGCGATCCCGGCCTGGCGCCGCCGCCTGCGCCGTCGCGATGCGCGCTACCTGCTGCCGTTGGCGTGGTGGGCCCTGGTGCTGCTGTTCTTCAGCATTCCGCATGGCAAGCGCGACGTGTACATCATGCCGGCGCTGCCGATGGCGTGCCTGGCGCTGGCGCCCCTGCTGCCCGGCATCCTGCGCAAGCGCAGCAGCCAGTGGCTGGCGCTGGGACTGGCCTGCCTGCTGGCGCTGGTGACCCTGGGCGCGGGCGGTTCGATGCTGCTGGGCGATCCGCGCTTCGAGGCGCGCTTCCTGGCCGACCGCGGACTCTACGACGCCGCGCCCTTCGCCTGGCTGATGGTGGCCGTGGGCAGCTTCGCCGCCGGCAGCGTGCTGTGGTTCCGGCGCCGCCGCGCCGTGCAGGCGCTGCTGTGGTCGCTGGGCGGGGTGTGGGTGCTGTACGGCCTGGTGGGATACGGCCTGTTGAACGATTCCAGCTCGGCGCGCGGGGTCATGCGCGCGGTGGCCGCGCGCATCGGGCCCGACGCGGAGCTTGGCCTGGTCGCGTGGAAGGAACAAAATCTGCTCATGTCCGCCTCGCGCACCACCACCTTCGGCTTCAAGATGCCGTTCCGGGAGCAGCTTGCCCACGGCCTGGCCTGGCAGGCGGCGGCGCCCGGCTCGCGCTGGCTGCTGGTGCAGGAGCCGTCCATGCCGGCCTGCGTGGACCGCGGCATCGCGCAGATGATCGGCATCTCCAACCGGCGCAGCTGGTGGCTGGTGCCGATGGCCGCGCGCGTGCACTGCCCGGCAGCGCCGCCAGTCGGCGAAGACCTGGACGATGGTGAAGACTGACGGCTTCGGCAGCCTGGTGTTGTCCGATGGCAGGTCGAACTTCGCCTTCGATTCGCCGCGGCTGCGGCTGGCGCGCGCGCTGTGCACGCTGGCGGTGTTCGCCTTGCCGGCCTTTGTCATCTCCACCCCCTGGGGGCTGCGTCCGGCGACCTTGCTGACCCTGCTGGCGGTCGGCCTGGCGCCGGACTGCCTGTGGCATCACCTGCGGTTGTTGCGTCGACCGTTGTTGGTGCTGACCGCCATCGCGGTCCTGGTATCGCTGGTGGTGTCGATGTCGGTGCTGGTCCACGACACCGGCTGGCGCGAGGCGGACAGCCGCGGGCGCACGCTGGTGATGCCGATGGCGTTGCTGATCACCGTCGCCTTCCGCCCGCCGCGTGCCGCGCTGTGGGGCGGGGCGGTGGTCGGCTTGCTGGGCGCCTGCGGGGTGGCGCTGTGGCAATACGTCCACGGGGTGCCGCGCGCCGACGGCTGGACCAACGCGATCGTCTTCGGCGACATGGCGGCGGTGCTGCTGGTGGTGGTGGTGTTCTTCCGCGCCTCCGGGCGGATGCCCTGGGTGGTGCTGGGAACCCTGGCGGGAGTGACGGCCGTGGTGCTGAGCGGCAGCCGCGGGACCTGGCTGGCGCTGGGCGTGATCGCGCTGACCGGCCTGCTGGCCGGCAGGCGCGCGCGCTGGTGGGAGCTGCTCGGCGTGGCCGCGCTCGGCCTGGCCGCCGCGCTGGTGCTGAGCCCGAAGGTGGAAGAGCGCATCACCGCGCTGCAGGGCGACCTGGCGCGCTACTCGCGCGGTGACATGGACTCTTCCTCCGGTGCGCGCATCCAGCTGTTGCAGCTGGCGGGCAAGACCTTCCTGGCCCATCCCGGGACCGGGGTGGGCGTGGGCAAGTTCGACCGCGCCATCCATGCCGAGCCGCTCTGCCAGGTGCCGCGTACCGAGGGCGAGGAAGTGTGCCGGCTCAGCCACGCGCACAACGACCTGGCCGAGTGGGGCGCCACCATGGGCGCGCCGGGCGTGGTTGCGCTGGTGGTGCTGTATGGCCTGCCGCTGTGGCTGTTCGCGCGGCGCTCCTTCGCCCGGCCCTTTCCGCGGCGTTCGCGCAGTGCGGCACTGACGGGCGTGACCCTGGTGCTGGTGTTCATTATCTGTGGGCTGACCCAGTCGCTGTTCGCCCACCAGCTCACCGCGACCAGCTATGTGTTGCTGGTCGGCATGTTGCTGGGCTTCAGTCTGCGCGAGAACCCGCAGAAGGACTGAAAGGAAGCTTGAGTAACACCCACAGATTGCCTTTAGGGGTCGATCGAGACTGACTCAAGGCGCAGATCCGGCGCTTGGATCCCGGTGTGCGCGTCGATGCCCGCCTCGCAGCGGGTGAGGCCGGCGCGCACGGTCTGCAGGAACAGGGCGTTGTTCGGCAGGGTCGCCTCGTCCACATCGGCCTGGGCGCGGCTGCGGTGCTCCAGGTGCCCGGCCAGCGCGGCCCACTTCAGCGGGTGCTTGGCGATGCCGGCGTTGCCCAGGCGCGCGACCAGCTCGCGGTCTTCGGCGCCATAGCCTTCCATGCGCTCATCGAAGCCGTTGCAGGCCAGCAGGTCTTCGCGCCACAGGCCCATGTTGCAGCTCATCACCCGTCCGCCTGGCCTGCGCGCCTTGCGCCGGGCCAGCCAGGGCGAACGGAACGCGTAATGCCGCGGCATCGCATCGAAGGCGCGGTAGTCGGCCTGTGCCAAGGGCGAGAACACCGGCGCCTTGCCGGCCATCACGCGCTCGGACTCGGCCTGGGTCCACTTGATGCGCCCGCCCTGCATCAGCGCGCCGCGGCGGGCCAGCGCCAGATGGTCGGCAATGAAATCCGGGTGCAGCACCATGTCGCCATCGATCAGCACGATGTACGCGCTGCGCGCCACGGCGATCCCGCGGTTGCGGCAGCGCGCGGCGCGAAAGCCCAGGTCCTCCTGCCAGACATGGCGCAGGGCGCAGGGGAAGTGCGCTGCGCGGGCCCGCAGCAGGGCGCTGGTGGACTCGCTTGATCCGTCATCGGCGACGATGACCTCCTCCGGCAGCCGGCGCTGCCAGGCGATGCTGTCCAGCACGCGCGACAAGGCCTGTGGCCAGTTGTAGGTCAGCAGGACGACGGACACATCGCGTGGTCTTTCGTCAGATGCGGACGCCGCGAGGGTCACGCCGGCTCGCTCGGCTTCGGACCCGGCGCGCGCGCAGGGGTGACCACCGGCTGTCCATGCTGCAGCAGCCACAGCATGATGGTCTTCTGGCGCACGTAGTTGGCGCTGACGTAGGACTCGATCAGCCCGGGCCAGCCATCGAGGAAGCCGCCGCGCAGCAGCCAGCCGCGCCAGAAGCGCCAGGCCGGCGACAGGATCAGCTTGGCCAGGCTGGCGCGCTTTCCGCGGGAGAACTCGTACTCGGCCATCATCCGCGCGTAGCGCTGCTTCTTCTCCAGCAACTGCATGAAGGAGCGATAGGGATGATGCAGCAGGTCGCCTGCCAGCGTTTCGACCTTGCCGTCGATGGATACCGCCTCGTGGATCTCGCGCTCGCCGCGCCAGCCGCCGCGGCGGCGGTCGAACAGGCGCAGCACGTGATCGGGATAGGCGGTGCCATGACGCAGGAAACGGCCGTAGTACTCGGACAGGCGGGCGAAGCGATAGCCCGGCGCGCGGGAGAAGCCGGCATGGCGCTCGGCCTGGATCGCGGCGCGCAGGGTCGGGTCCACGCGTTCGTCCGCATCCAGGCACAGCACCCAGTCGTGGCTGGCCTGGTCCACCGCGAACTGCTTCTGGCTGCGGAAGCCGTCGAACGGCCGCGACAGCACCCGCGCACCCATGGCCTGGGCCACGGCCTGGGTGCCATCGGTCGAGCCGGAATCCACCACCACGATTTCCTCGCAGAAAGCCAGCGAAGCCAGGCAATCGCCAATGCGGTCGGCCTCGTTGAAAGCGATGATGCAGGCCGAGATCGGCAAAGCCGTGGCGTGGGCGGCCGGGGGTGGGCGGGGAGCGTCGGACATGCACGCAGTCGTCGGTGGCGAGGGGATACAGCCTAGCAGCGCGCGGGCAGGACCCGGGCAGCGGGCCGATGCGATAATCCGGAGCTGTAAGCCTTGCCACGGGAGCGCCGCGTGCCGCGTCACTATCTGCTTTACGGGTCAGAGCGCTACGCGCTGGCCATCCTGCGGCCGATCCAGGCGGCCATCCGCGCGCGCGGCGACGAGGCGGCCTGGTTCTTCGATGGCCCGGGCGCCGAGGACCTGGCCGCGGACGAGACCCTGCTGACGGTGGCGCAGGTGCGCGCGTGGAAGCCGTACGCGGTGATCACCTCGTCCAATGCCGTGCCGCATTTCTTTCCCGGGGTGAAGGTCGAGACCTTCCACGGTTTCGATGCCGGCAAACCGCGCCACATCTACATCCGCGGGTTCTTCGATCTGTACTGCACCACCGGGCCAAAGGACACCGCCGCCTTCGGTGCCCTGGCGCAGGAGCTGGGACACTTCGCGGTCAAGGAGACCGGCTTTCCCAAGATCGATCCGTTCATGAGCCAGCTGGGCGATGCACCCGAGCCGGTGCGCCGCCCGCCGGTGATCCTGTACCACTCCACGTTTTCGCCTTCGTGGAGCGCAGCGCCCATCCTCTACGACGAGATCGCGCGCCTCTCGCGCACGGGCGAGTTCCGCTGGATCGTGACCTTCCACCCGAAGATGAACCCGGAGATGGTGGCCAAGTACAAGGCGCTGCAAAGCGAGCACCTGCACTTTGCCGAGAACGACAACATCCTGGACCTGTTCCCGCAGGTGGACATGATGTGCTCGGACACCTCCTCGGCGCTCAACGAGTTCCTGCTGACCTACAAGCCCGTGGTGACCTTCAAGAACCGTCGCCCGGGACCGCAGCTGATCGATATCGACGACCCGGCACAGTTCGAGCCGGCGATCCGGCGCGCGCTGTCGCGTCCGCCGCAGCTGATGGCGGCGGTCAAGGCGTTTGCCGACCAGCTGCATCCCTATCGCGACGGGCGCTCAAGCGAGCGCGTGCTGGAGGCCATCGACCAGTTCGTGGCCGAGGGCGGACGCAGCCGCAGACCTAAGCCGATGAACCTGTGGCGCAAGCTCAAGATCCGCCGCCGCATCGGCTACTGGGGGCCGGCAGGTTATTGAGTCGTCGCCGGGCCTGCGCTGCAGGTTCGCCGCAGCCTCCCGCGCCGTCGGCCTGCCTGGCGGCGTGAACTACCAGCGCAGCCGTTGCCGCGCCATGGCGTGGCATAGCGCGGCGTGCAGCGCCTGCGCCTGGGCCAGTGGCAGGTAGGGGATGCGCAGCGCCGGTGCGGCGGAGGTGGCACCGGCGGTGTCCAGCAGCAGCGAGGCGGTGCCGAAGCGGCGGTCCAGCGGCGAGCGCTCCAGGCGCAGGGCCTGCAGCTTGCCGAGCTCGGCAAAGCGCCACCAGCGCGACCACCAGCCGCCGCGCACGGCGATCAGGTCCTGGTCCATCGACCAGCCCATGCGCCGCATCTCGCGGTAGGACTTCAGCGCCGACCACGGCAGCCACAGCAGCGGCAGCCAGCCCCAGTCGCCCCAGCGCCAGACCGCCGCGGCGGTAAGCATCGGAATCAGGCACAGCGCCGGCAGGCTCAAGCGCCACCAGTGACGCGCCGGGATCGACTGCCACTGCGACGGCGGCCACTGCACGCCGGGCAGCACGTGGTGCACCAGCGCATCGCAGGCCGCGGGGGTGGCCAGCGGCGCCAGCTCCTTGAGCGCGCGCGCGCCCTGGTCCTGGCGCTCGGCCACCGCCGTGTCCACGCGCAGGCTGCGCCGGCCGAACAGGCGATGCAGCACGCCTTCCTCCAGCGTCCAGGACTGGATACGGCGACGCGAGACGCTGGTGCGCAGGCGCGTGAGCAGACCGCGTTCCACGGTCAGCCGGCGCTCGTGCTCGCTGAGTCGGAAGCCGTGGTACTGCAGCAGCGCCAGCAGCACCGACAGCAGTCGCAGGGCAATGAGCGCCAGGCCGGCCAGAACCACGGCGGTCAGCACGCCCGCCATCCAGCCCAGGTGCAGCGCGCTGGCGTAGCCATAGGCCTGGCGGCCATAGAACTCGATGAAGTTGGCGACCACGCGCTCGGGGAAGAACTGGTAGGTCGCACCGAAGGCGGCCGCCACCGCCAGCATCCCGCGGTTGGAGATCAGCCCCAGGCGGACGACCTCGGCGGGCGGCAGGGCCAGCAGGGTGTCCGAGGCCGCCGCCGTTGGCGCCTCGGCGGCCTGGGGCGCGCTGCCGCGGTGGCGCACCTGCTGCTCCAGCGCCAACGCCTGGTCCAGGCGCAGCACGCGCATTTCCGCTTCCGGCTTGCTGCCGCCGGCCGACTCCAGCCGCACCTCGGCCACGCCAAAGGCGCGATGCAGGAGGCTCTGGTGAACGCCGACGTTGTGGATGCGCGCGAAGGGAATCTCGCGCACGCTGCGGTTGAGCCAGCCACTGCGCAGGGTCAGGCCATCGCGGCCGATCCGGTAGCGGAAGGTCAGGTAACGCAGGATCGAGCTGGCCACCAGCACGGCGATGACGATCAGCGAGGCCAGGTGCTGCCAGGGCTCGTCGCGTTGGGTGCGGCCGCCGAAGATCAGCAGCGCGCCCAGCGGCACGATGAACTGCTTGAGTTGCTGCAGCAGCACGAACAGCCACGACCACGGATGCAGGCGGCGTTCTGCCATGTCCTCCCGCGGCGCGGAAGGCGGATCGAGCGCCTCGCTCACAGGGCGTCGTCGTGGTGGTCGAGCTGCCGCGCCAGGCGGTCGCGCAGGCGTTCGGCATCGTGCTGGTCCAGCCCGGCCACCGCCACCGCGTTGAGCTTGGTGCCGGCGGTATGCACCACCAGGGTAGACAGGCCGACCGAGCGCTCCAGCGGACCGCGCTTGAGGTCCAGGTGCTGCACGCGCGAAAGCGGTACGCGGGTCTCGGTCTGCCACCAACGCCCGCGGCGCAGGCCCAGGCTGTCCTCATCCAGCCGCCACTGCGTGGCCCGATGCCGGCGCACGCCGATCCAGCCGCCGATCACCAGCCCGGCCACGCCCAGGCCCAGCAGGGCCAGCCACCACCCGGTGGGGTGCCACAGCAACAGCGGCCCACAGCCGGCCACCAGCAGGGTGGTGGCCATGCCGACCGCGCCACCCAGCGCGGCCAGGCGGGCGCCCCGGGAGGGCAGCGGCTTCCAGTCTTCTTCGGTCGCGGGCGGTGCAAGGTCTTGGACGGCGGACACGCGATCGATCCTTCGAGGGGGCGCCGGGAGCCTATCACTCCCGCAGCGGCTTGCCTCGCCTGCGCCGGGGCCAGGCGCTCAGCGCGAGGAGTGGATCAGGGCGTCCACATCCAGCGCATGGCCGGCACGCGCGGCCTTGGTGCGCAGGTAGTGCTCGTTCTCGGCGGTCAGCAGGCCGGTGACCGGCTCGCGGCCGACCACGTCCACCCCGGCCGCGCGCAAGCGCTCGACCTTGGACGGGTTGTTGGACAACAAGGTGATCCGGCGAATGCCGAGCAGCCCCAGCATGGCCGCGGCGGCATCGTAGCGGCGCTCATCGGCGCCAAACCCCAGCTGCGCGTCGGCATCGATCGTGTCCAGGCCGTCGTGCTGGTAGCCGTAGGCGCGCATCTTGGCGGCGATGCCGGTGCCGCGGCCTTCCTGGTCCAGGTACAGCAGCACGCCGCCGCCCAGCTCCTTGAGCCGCAGCAGGCCATGGCGCAGCTGGTCGCCGCAGTCGCACTTGAGCGAGCCGAACAGGTCGCCGGTCAGGCAGGACGAATGCACCCGCACCGGCACCACCGCGTCGGCATCGGGATGGCCGACGATGATCGCCACCTGGTCGCGCTGGGCCACCCCGCCACGGAACACCGCGAACTGGGTCATGCCGATATCGCGCAGGGGCACCGGTGAGCGCGTCACCAGCGCGTACTCGCGGGCGGCCTGCTGCGCACCTTCGCTCAGGTCGGCCAGGGAGATCCGGTCGCAGCCATCGAAGCAGCGATCCTCGGCCGCAAGCCTCACCGCCACCAGCGCCGGCAGCAGCAGGCCCAGGCGGGCCACTTCCACCGCGGCCGCATCCAGCGCATCGCCGGGCTGCCAATCGCGGGGTGCGCTGGCATCGCGCAGGTACCCCAGCGCGGCCAGGTCGGCGTAGTCCACCTGGGCCAGGGCGAAGCGGGCACCCGTGGGCGCCTCCAGGCCGAGCACCTGCGCCCGCGGCGGCGGCACGAACAGGTACTGGCGCTGGCCCGCGGCCTGGACGAAGGCGGCGTAGCTCTGCTGGGTGCTGCCGTCCAGGGCGATGAAGGCCAGGCGCTGCTCGCCGTCTTCGATCACCACCGGCCGCCCGGAGCGCAGCTCGGACGCGGCGCGCTCGCAGCGGATCGCGGCCGGATTGCCGAACAGCGGGGCGGCAGGAGGGGCGGCAGTGGAGGTATGGGGGTGGGTCATGACACGGGTCCGGAACCGAAAGCCGCCGGCGGGCGGTCGCTCGGGTCTTTCATGGCGTCCGCTGGGCCCAAGGGCAAGGGGCGCCGGGGAAGGGCAGGGCGCTTATTCTCGCGCAGGCCGGGCTGGCTTGCCGCGGAACGCTGCGATCTGGAAGCCAGGAGTGAGCGGAGAGGAGTGAGGAGTGAGTAAAAGCCAGGAGTGAGCGCAGAGGAGTGAGGAGTGAGGAGTGAGTAAAAGCCAGGAGTGAGCGGAGAGGAGTGAGGAGTGAGTAGAAGCAAGTGCGCAGCCGGTTGATCGCGGGCCTCCTGCGCACGCCCTTGCCTTTGCTCACTCCTCACTCCTCTCCACTCACTCCTCGCTAATGCGGATGACGTTCCGTCGCATACGGATTGGCCTCCCCACTGCCCGGCGGCCGCAGCGTGTACCGCTTGTAGGTCCACTGGTACTGGGCGGGGTCGCGGCGGGCGACGTGCTCGATCTCGGCGTTGAGCGCGGTGGCGGCGGTGACCGGGTCGGGGTCGGCGATGGCCGGTGCGACCGGGCGCACGTGCAGGGCGAACTCCAGGTCCGGGCCGATGCGCTCGCACCAGCACAGCAGCACGGTGGCGCCGGTGCGCTCGGCCAGGCGGTTGACCAGGGTCATGGTCAGCGCCGGCACGCCGAAGAACGGGGCGAATACGCCGTCGCCGGCCTTGGGCTGCTGGTCGGGCAGGATGCCGACCGCGCCGCCTTCCTTGAGCACCTTGAACAGCTGGCGCACCGCTGGCCCCTCGGCGCGCACCTGGCGGATGTTCTCCGCGGCCCGGGCCTGCAGCAGGAAAGCATCGCCCACGGCCGACTCGGGCGGGCGATACACGATGGAGATCGGCCCGCGCGAGGACAGCCACTGGTTCAGCAGCTCCCAGTTGCCGAAGTGCGGGGCAGCCACGATCAGCCCTTTGCCCGAGGCCAGCGCCGCGTCGTACAGGTCCTGGCCGTAGCGCTCGCGCAGGCGCGCCAGGTTCTGCCCGGCCGGCTGGCTCCACAGGCGGAAGGTCTCCAGCGTCTGCCGCGCGCTGGTGCGCAGGACCGCGCGCTGCAGGTCCTCGCGCTGGCTGGGCAGCAGCTCGGGATAGGCCAGCTCCAGGTTGCGGCGCGCCACCCGGCTCTCGCGTGCGTCCAGCCGCAGCCACAGCCAGGCGATGCCATCGGCCAGGCGACGCAGCCAGGGCCAAGGCAGGGCGGTGAGCAGGGCGACGGCGCGATGGAGCAGGGCGGCCAAGGTGTGCGGCTTCATCCGCGCAGTGTAACGGCCCGCTTTTCTGGCGCCGGCTTGCAATCGCACCAGGCCGCCGCCATCTGGCAGTACATCGTTCCCGCGGATGGAGTCGCAGCCCGCCATGCTCTGCCTGATCCAGCGTGTCAGCCGCGCCTCGGTGGAAGTGGAAGGCCGCACCATCGGCGCGATCGGGCCGGGGCTGCTGGCGCTGGTGGCGGTCGAGCCTGGCGACACGGACGCGCAACTGGCGCGCATGGCCGAGCGCCTGCTCGGCTACCGGGTCTTCGCCGACGAGGCAGGGCGGATGAACCGATCGGTGGCCGATACCGCCGGCGGCTTACTGCTGGTCAGCCAGTTCACCCTGGCGGCCGACACCCGCTCGGGGATGCGCCCCAGCTTCACCAGCGCCGCCCCGCCGCAGGAGGCAGAAGCGAAATTCGACCGCTTCGTGGCGATCTGCCGTGAAAAACACGCGCCAGGCGTTGAAACCGGGCAGTTCGGCGCCCATATGGTGGTAAGCCTGGTCAACGACGGTCCCGTGACCTTTCTGCTGCGGAGCTGACGTTGAGGCAGGCAGGCCGCAAGACCTGCGGCCGTGGCGCGATATTCGGCGACTGGATCGGTCGCTGCGGTTGGCGCGGTGCGAGCTGCGACACCGAGCGCGCGATGCAACCTGCGACACGACTTTGAACGTTCTTCAACGGCCTTCCTGAACGGAAGGTCAAAACCGGACGGGAAAGCCCCCGGCTGGTATAATGCTAGGTTCCCTTATTTCCTCTCAGACGGCGGCGCAAGCACTCATGGCCAACGAACGTCCTGCCCAGGCATCCGACATCAAGCTGTTGATCAGCAAAGGTCTCGAGCAAGGTTATCTGACCTATGCCGAGGTCAATGATCACCTGCCTGACGACATGGTCGACCCGGAGCAGATCGAAGACATCATCGGCATGATCAACGGCATGGGCATCCAGGTCCATGAAGTTGCGCCCGATGCAGAAACCCTGCTGCTGGCTGGCGAAGCCTCCGGTAACCGCGAAGTCGACGAGACCGCGGCCGAAGAAGCCGCCGCCGCGCTGACCTCGCTGGACAGCGAAGGCGGCCGCACCACCGACCCGGTGCGCATGTACATGCGCGAGATGGGCACGGTGGAGCTGCTGACCCGCGAAGGCGAAATCGCCATCGCCAAGCGCATCGAGGAAGGCCTGGGCCAGGTGCAGGCCTCGCTGGGCCTGATGCCGAGCATCGTGGAGATGCTGCTGGAGGAGTACGAGCAGCACAAGGCGGGCAAGAAGCGCCTGGCCGAGGTGGTGGTCGGCTTCAACGACTACGCCGCCGAGGAAGAGGCCGCCGCTGCGGCCGCGGCCGAGGAAGCGGCCAATCCCACTTCCGACGACGCCGATGCCGATTCGGACGACGACAGCGACGACGGCGACGAAGATGCCGGCGATGCCGAGGACGCCGGCCCCACCGGTCCGGACCCGGAAGAGGTCGCGCGCCGCATGGAAGTCATGTCCACCGCGCTGGCCAAGTTCAAGAAGGGCCACGCCAAGAGCGCCGACTTCAAGGGCGGTGCCAAGCTGCGCGAGGAGATGTCCGAGGTCCTGGTGACGCTCAAGCTGCCGCTCCCGCTGACCGACGTGCTGGTGCGCGCCGTGCGCGACCTGCTGGCCGACATCAAGAAGCACGAGCGCCGCGTGCTGCACCTGTCCTGCAACGTGGCCAAGATGCCGCGCAAGGACTTCATCCGTTCCTGGGAAGGCAATCAGACCAACCTGGAGTGGGTGGACGAGGCGCTCAAGCGCAAGCAGAAGTGGTCCTCGGGCCTGCGTGAGGTCAAGGACCAGATCATCGCCGAGCAGCAGGCCACCATCGACCTGGAAAAGGCGACCCTGCTGTCGCTGGCCGAGATCCGCGAGATCACCCGCACCATGGCCTACGGCGAAGCCAAGGCGCGCAAGGCCAAGAAGGAAATGGTCGAGGCCAACCTGCGCCTGGTGATCTCCATCGCCAAGAAGTACACCAACCGCGGCCTGCAGTTCCTGGACCTGATCCAGGAGGGCAACATCGGCCTGATGAAGGCGGTGGACAAGTTCGAATACCGCCGCGGCTACAAGTTCTCGACCTACGCCACCTGGTGGATCCGCCAGGCGATCACCCGCTCGATCGCCGACCAGGCGCGCACCATCCGTATCCCGGTGCACATGATCGAGACGATCAACAAGCTCAACCGCATTTCCCGCCAGATGCTCCAGCAGTACGGCCGCGAGGCCACGCCGGAGGAGCTGGCCAAGGAAATGGACATGCCGGAAGACAAGATCCGCAAGGTCATGAAGATCGCCAAGGAGCCGATCTCCATGGAGACCCCGATCGGCGACGACGAGGACTCGCACCTGGGCGACTTCATCGAGGACACCAACGTGGAGTCCCCGATCGAGAACACCACCAACATCAACCTGATGGAAACGGTGCGCGACGTCCTGGCCGGCCTGACCCCGCGGGAAGCCAAGGTGCTGCGCATGCGCTTCGGCATCGACATGAATACCGACCACACCCTGGAGGAAGTCGGCAAGCAGTTCGATGTCACCCGCGAGCGTATCCGTCAGATCGAGGCCAAGGCGCTGCGCAAGCTGCGTCACCCCTCGCGTTCGGAGCAGCTGCGCAGTTTCCTGGACATCGACTGATCCGCATCGCCCCTGGCGAACACCGAAAGGCCCTGCATCCGCAGGGCCTTTCGCGTGAAGGCGCCCCGGATTTTGTTGCCATAACATCGATCTCGTTACACTGCCCTGCAACAAGATCCTGTTCAGCCGTTGCGCGCGGTCCGGTTGTGCCATCGCCAGACGATCAAGGAGGATTCGTGTCCAACGCCCCGCAGTGCTGTCATCCGTCCGAGCCGCCGGCCCCGGGCACCCTCTCCTCCCGTCATAGACACCCCCGGTCCTGATGGTTTCACCCAACGAAGATGCGATGGCCTACGAAGCCATGCCCCCGGAAGCGCCGCTGGCCATGCCCAAGCAGACGCTATCCAGCGGCACGCTCAAGAACCCCGGCAAGCTGCCCAGCGCGCCGCCGCACATGTTCTGGCGGCGGCTGTACATCATCGGCGGCACGCTGCTGATCACCGCCCTGGGCACCTTCCAGATGTTCCGCGTGCTGGCCGCCGATGGCCTGGTCACGATCCTGGAGCTGGTGCTGCTGTGCTTCTTCGCCGTGCTGTTCGGCTGGGTCTCGCTGTCCTTCGTCAGCTCGGTGGCCGGGTTCCTGCTGATCTACACGCGCCGCCAGCGCCGCCTGGGCATCCGCGGCGACAAGCCGCTGCCGCCGCTGACGGTCAAGACCGCGCTGCTGATGCCCACCTACAACGAGGAGCCGCAGCGGCTGATGGCCGGCCTGCAGGCGATCTACGAGTCGGTGGCCGAGACCGGCTACCTGGACCGCTTCGATTTCTTCATCCTCAGCGACACCACGCGCGGGCCGATCCGGCTGGAGGAAGTGGCCGAGTTCCACCGACTGCGTGAGCGCGTGGGCGGCGGCAGCAATCTGTACTACCGCCACCGTTCGGACAACAGCGAGCGCAAGGCCGGCAATATCGCCGAGTGGGTGCGCCGCTTCGGTGGCCACTACCCGCAGATGCTGGTGCTGGATGCCGACAGCCTGATGACCGGCGACACCATCGTGCGCCTGGCCGGGGCGATGGAAGCCCACCCGGACGTGGGGCTGATCCAGTCGCTGCCGCTGATCGTCAACGGCAACACGCTGTTCGCGCGCATGCAGCAGTTCGCCGGGCGCGTGTACGGGCCGGTGATCGCCCACGGCGTGGCCTGGTGGCACGGCACCGAGAGCAACTACTGGGGCCATAACGCGGTCATGCGCACGCGCGCCTTCGCCGAGTGCGCCGGCCTGCCGCCGCTGAAGGGCATCGCGCCGTTCAAGGGCCATGTGCTCAGCCACGACTTCGTCGAAGCCGCGCTGATCCGCCGCGGCGGCTGGGCCTGCCACATGACGCCCGCGCTGGGCGGCAGTTTCGAGGAAGGCCCGCCGTCGCTGACCGACTTGCTGGTGCGCGACCGTCGCTGGTGCCAGGGCAACCTGCAGCACATCGGCGTGCTGCCCACGCGCGGCCTGCACTGGGTCAGCCGCATGCATTTCCTGGTGGGCATCGGCCACTACCTGACCGCGCCGATGTGGGCCATGTTGATGCTGATCGGCTTAGGCATACCGCTGACCGGCGACACCATGTCCTTAGGGATGAAGGAGCTGTCGCTGATCTCGCCGGCCTCGTACTGGCGCAGCCTGGACCCGGCGCGCATCGTCTATGTGTTCGGTGCGACCATGTTCGCCCTGTTCGCGCCCAAGTTCATGGGCTACCTGGCGATCCTGTCGGACAAGCAGACCCGCAAGGGCTGCGGCGGCGTGTGGCGCATGCTGGTCAGCATGATCATCGAGAGCGTCCTGGCCGCGCTGATGGCACCGATCGTGATGTTCGTGCAGTCGCGCGGCGTGGCCGAGGTGCTGGCTGGCAAGGACTCGGGCTGGGACGCGCAGCGCCGCGACGACGGCAGCCTGCCGTGGTCGGCGCTGGTCAAACGCTACGGCACGGTGACCCTGTTCGGCCTGGCGCTGGGCACGGCGGCGTGGTTCATCTCCCCGGCGTTGTTCGCCTGGATGTCGCCGGTGATCGTCGGCATGGTGCTGGCCATTCCCACCGTGGCCATGACCTCCTCGGTCACCCTGGGCCGCTGGCTGCGCACGTACCGCCTGCTGAGCATCCCGGAAGAGACCAAGCCCCCGGCCATCCTGACCCGCGCCAAGCAGCTGCGCCTGCCGGCTTCCGCCGGCCCGACGCCGCCCTCGCCGCCGCCGCCGGCCAACGACACCGAGCTGCAGGTCGAACGCCGCGTCGCCTGAGGCGCTGAGGGCGCCTTCGTCCAGTAAACTGCACGCCCGCCGCAATGGCGGGCGCTGCATGTCAGGGCCTATAGCTCAACGGTTAGAGCAGAGGACTCATAATCCTTTGGTTCCAGGTTCGAATCCTGGTGGGCCCACCACGCTGAAGTCCCAGGAAATCCCATGTGGTGCCAAAACCCCCTGAAATCAGGGGGTTTTTCGTTCCTGGCGTCCCAGGGCGTTCCGTTGAATCCCGGTGGGGTGTGAGTCAGGCTGTGAGTCGGCCGGAGTGTTCAAGACCTCCTGACTCACAAAAGGCTGACTCACATGCTGACCGACACCAAATTGCGCGGGCTGAAGCCCCGTGCGAACCCTTACCGCATCGCCGATACCAACGGGCTGTGCATCGAGGTTCGCCCCACTGGCGCGAAGGTCTGGCGCTATCGCTACCGCCATGACGGCAAGCCGAGCATGATCACGATCGCCGAGTATCCGATCGTGTCGCTTGCGGAGGCGCGCGCCGAACGCGACCGGCTGCGTGCGCTGGTAAAGGGTGGCGCCAACCCGGCCCAGGTCGCCCGCACCGAGCGCGCCGCGAAGCAGGAGCAGGCCGCGACCACCTTTGCAGTTGTGGCTGCGGAATTGCTAGTCAAGCGGGCCAAGGAAGGCCTGAGCCCCGGCTCGGTCAAGCGCGAGCGCCGGATGGTCGAGAAGGATCTTGTTGCCATCGGTGGCCTGCCCGTGGCCGAGGTGAGCGTCCCCACGCTGCGCGCGGCACTGCGCAAGATCGAGCGACGCGGTGCCGTGGAAACAGCGCATCGTGCCCGCGCACTGGCCGGGCTGGTGTTCCGCTACGCCATCGCCCCCGGTCGCGCCGACCGCAATCCGGCCAACGACCTGGTCGGTGCGCTGACGCAGCCGCAGACCCCGACGTAGCGATGAACGGCAACATCAAGGGCACTGTCCAGTCGGCGCTGGTGCGGGCGCTAGGGTCACACACGGACCTGGTGACCCAGGTGTTGAAGAACGACAAGCAAGCACTCGCACCGCTTGTTGGCTTGCTCTACGAGATGGTCAAGGGGGGGGGCAGAACATTGATCGAAGGGAGTTGGGGGAATGACAGCAGCGAGATCCTACTCCTCCATGAGCTTCTTGAAGCACCTCCGATGCCGCCGAAGCTGTTGGATGATCGCAGGCGATCCCGCTGCAATGGAAACTCGCTTCACGTAACTCGGGTAGCTTCTCTGAAACTCAGGCGCATGCTCTGTGTACTGCCGAAGCAGACGTTTCTGTCGCTGCACCGCCAGAGGTGTTTCCCCATCCATGGTCTTGGCCTTGGTATGCTGACGCACACCAGCCCGCATTTTCTTGTAATAGCGTGCAACCCCAGACGACCGCAAAAGGATGCGTTTCCCGTCGAACACCAGCCCAAGATACTGGAGCGGTTTGTCAGCGAGCGGCGTGAACGCACATTCCAATGTTTTGGCGGCCTGCATGGTTAACCGAAGATTCGCCAGCTTGTCTTCTACAAATTTCTTAAAATCGGTAACGTGCTCAGCTTTAACGATAACAAGAATATCGTCACAGTAGCGCCGATAGTAGCCTCCGACATAGCGTGCAGCCTTGCTCATCTCCTTATCGAAGGCGAGCATGTAGATATTGGAGAGCAGGGCACTCATCGGCGAGCCTTGGGGGATCCCCCTACCCGAGCTGTTTACGTGGACCAAACCGGCTCCGCGAATAGCACTTCGAAACTCAGCCGCCTCACAGATTCTTTCCCTCTTCTCAAGGGCACTTCTGCTTATTCCAAGCGCCTTCCGTGCTGCAATCAGCTCAACCGAAGCATGTCTGGTAAGGGATCGATACACTGCATAGTGATCCTTAGGCAAGGTAGCTTTCCCAAGCAACTCAGCCCAAGCGCTTTTTAAGAACGCATGATCAAGAGAACCAAAGAAGTCCTTAACATCAAACCCTAGCGCCGTACACGGAGCATTGGAAGCAACCCAATCAAACGCCTCCTTGGCAAAATTAACGTTCGATTTACCAAGTGGGCGGAATGCAATTACTTCTTCCTGGAGCCCTGCAATACTAAGCTTCTGCTCGTATAGTTCGGCCAGAACATAGTTGTAATATGCGTAGATCGCTGCATCGGCATGTGCTGCGTATCGAATGTCCCGAACCTTATTGCTCTTCTGTAGCTTACCCGTCGCAAGTCTTTTAATGCGCGGACGCACGATATCCAGGCGTAGAAACGGAAAGAATGCATGCCTACTCACTGCAACAGGATCTGAAACTAGCTGCTCGCACTTTTTCGAGTTCAATGGCACATCAAAGTGCTTATAGCTTCGCTTCTTCTGGAGTGCTGCTTCCAGAGCAGAGCCAGGCGGACCTCTATCTCGCATTAAGCCCCCAATATCTACAGGGCGGGGCTGGCTGTGGCGACCGCATGCCCCCCCTGCTGGTACAGCACAGGCCCCATCTAAGGAGACCCTACCCACCCCAGTCGGTTACCGGGGTTTAGCCACACATATACAAGATACTTGTATAGCCTGCTCACGGAGGAACTTATGGAGACAATCGTGGTCGAACTGACCCGGATCATCTTGATCACAGTGTTCCGCTGGTCGACGTGCGCTAGCGCACGCTGCCCTGGCGTGATAAGGACACCCCCGCCTACAAATTAGACGGGCGGCACATTTTTACCACCCTCCGCGCCCGGTAACAATACCCGTTTGCTTAGTACCCGGCCGTTTTGCCTAACTTCGCTTGCCCAGACCGGGGCTGCCACCCTGCAGGAACATCCTCCCTCCCCGTCCCTTGCCGTCGTCAGGACCTATCCTCATGCGCGGCAATGCGGCTTCCCTGCTTCAAAGTTCATAACACGCTCTAGAGCGGTCAGTGCCTGCTGTATTTCGTGCTGAAGAATGGGTTGATGCCGCAGGCGTGGCGGCCCGAGGAAAGCGAGTAAGACTGTGAGTAAGGCTATTTCCGGGCTTCGATAAAGTCTTTCTAATTCAGTAAATTACTCAGCCAGTGCGATTGCTGGTGGGCCCACCAAGAAACAGCTCAGGCATGCCTGACTCAGTCCGAGGTTCGGAGCGTCGCGGTGGGGCGCTCCGACTTTCTCTGAGCATCTCTTGACCAGCGCTGCGATGCCTGATCCATGTTCTGGAGAGTGACGTCCCCGAGCTATTTGTTTTGCCGGCTCGTAAGCTTTGCCGAGGCGCAGTGCTTCCTCATTAGCTACTTGTCTTTGGTTGGGCCGACCGACGTCCGCGGCTCTAGAATTGTCTGCTACTGCTCCTCGCGGAATTTTAGGACTAGCCCGCTTCTATCTCGATGTCGCCTGTTGACAGCTCAGCCCGGCAGTAGCAATCTCACCTGCAAGGAGCGTAGAAACTCCTCGTACAGCGGTACCCACCTCCGACAAGCCGGTGGGTTTTTTGTGCCTTGCGTTTCAGCGAGGCGCAGCCGACGTGATGCCTGCGTCGGGAGGGCGGCCAATACAACACCCGCAAGGGGAATACGCCCGCCGTCTGTACGCGGTTTCTAACCTCCCGACTTCCCGTCCGCCAATCACGGCGGACGGTCACTTCATGGTGAGCAGGAGAGGCCACGATGGTGGAGTACACGTTCGACGATCAGCAGATGCAGGGCGACGTTCTGTCAGAGACCAGTCGGCAGCTGCTTGAGGAGATCAAGCGCTATCTTCAGGGCTCGGCGTGGCTGGTGTCGCCGGGTACGGCAGGCCATGCCGTCGGAGGGGAGGCACAGACCGACATGGCGGACTTGGCAGGCTGTCTTGAACAAGCAGCCGCGCAACTTGAGTCGCTACTGCACGATCTGTCGCGACTGCGGTTGATTGGCGTGTCACAGGCCGCGACCGATGAAGACGCAGATGCGCAGACCGATCGTGAGCGGCTAAGCCAAGCGGTTGGCGAAGCGAGTGAGACGGACGAGCCCGCGTGGAGTTTCGGCGTCACGCTGGATCAGTTCGACAGGCTGGACACTCTGGTAATGGGAATCAAGGCGTTTGGCGATGCCGTCCATGCTGATGGCTCGGCCGAGTTTTCCGCCGGCACTGTTTGCACGCTCGGCCAGACCATCTTCGATCGCGCTGTCGAGGTGCATGACCTTCTTATGGAAATCGAGACGCAAGCGCTGCCTGCATCCGCGCATCGCCGCTGGTCTGTAGAAGAGGCCGCGCCCGCCTATGGTCTGACGCCCGCTCGCCGTGCCGGCAAGGTAATGAGAGTCGAGGAGCCGCCGTGTGTCTACCTATCGTGCATGTCGCAACCGGATTTGCTGCGGCTGCACTGACAAAGGTCGGCCGGGCCGATCCGCATGATCGGTCCGGTCGGCGATGGGTTGTCAGCGTAATAGGTACGCTTCAATCGCCAGCCGAATCTGGCTGCGCAGTTACAGTGGGCTGACCCAGGGGCGAGCGGTTCTTGTAGTCGTCTCGTGCCCACGCAGTGTCCCTTGAATGTTCCAGCGACCTGCATGGCGGATCGTTGTTGAGCATCTACCTCATGTCGACGCATCGGCTCCCTTGATGCCCGGTTGCCGCGTACTCACCAGCCGCAGGAACGTCTCGTGCTGGTAGCGGCTCATGCGTAGCTGCTGGCCGTTGTCCATGGTAATGACGTGATGGCCGTTGAACCAGGGGTCGATGGTCTTGATGCGCTGGATGTTGACGATGGCCGAGCGGTGCACGCGGGCGAAGCGGCGTGGATCCAGGCGCGCCTGCAATGCACTCATGGTCTCGCGGAGCTCGTGGATGCGGCCGGGGACGTGGATCTACACGCTGTTGCGGTTGGAGCGCATCCAGATGATGTCCTCGACGTCGAAGAAGACCACGCGTTCCTTCTCACGGACCGGAATGCGCGACAGGGACTCGTCGCGCTCGCGACACCCCTGCTGCACGGGGCAGCTGTCTTTGTCCCATCGAACATATGAGGTCACCACCCGAAGCGGACACCATGGGCGACGCCTCGGCGCCATTTCGTCGGCGATCCCGGTGATTCATCGGCGGCTTCTGAGGCTTGGTCGCAAACGGGTTGCCACGCCCTCGCGCGGGCGGCACCTTGCAGCGGCGATCACCTCGACCTGGAGCCCCGCATGACCCCCGTTGCCCTGTATTCGGCCGATCCGGCCCGCGGCTGGCTGCCTTGGGCATGGCTGACGCCGATCCTGATGATCCTGTTCAACGCGGTACCGGTGATCGCGCTGGACGGGTGGATGCAGTCGCAGCATTGGTCGACGCCGCGCGGCGATCCGATCGGCCTCACTGGCTTGCATGCGCTGCTGTGGATCGGCTTCGCGCCGACGCTGGCGGCCGTGCTGGCCTGGGTACGCTTGGTCGAAGGGCGCTCGCTGGCGAGCATTGGGTTGACCGGTCCGGCGCCGCTGAAAACTTTCCTGTGCGGACTGGCCGTTGGATGCGGCACGATCGCGCTGGTCGTCGTTGCGATCTGGATGGCCGGCGGCATGCAGGCGGCGGGCTGGGGGCAGGCCTGGCGCTCGCCCGCCAGTCTGCCGCAGATCGGTCTGCTGTTGTTGAGTTTCATGTTCCAGGCGAGCGTGGAGGAAATCATCTTCCGCGGCTGGATGTTGTCGGTGGTGGCGCGCAAGACCAACGTCGCCGTGGCGGTGATGCTGGTATCGCTCGCTTTCTGCCTCCTGCATTTCAGTCCGCACCAGCCGCCCCGGGTCATGCTCGCCATCTTCCTGTTCTCGCTGTTCGCCTGCGCCTGGGCGCTGCGGGCCGGCAATCTCTGGGGCGTGATGGGCTGGCATGTGGGGTGGAACTGGTTACTCGCAACCGGCTTCGAACTGCCCGTCACCGGCATGGATGCGCACTTGCCGGCGCTGCTGGTGGCGCTGCGCCCGCAAGGCCTCGACGCCCTGACCGGTGGCGCGGAAGGGCCGGAAGGCAGTTACCTGTGCAGCGTCTTCTTCATCGCCGCGATCGCGTGGATCCAGTGGCGAAAGACGCGCGGAGCTCAGGACTTCTCGCCGATCAGCAGGTAACCCCACCGCCCGGGCGGCATTGTTCCGTCTGGGCCCTTGCTTATCGGCTGCTGGTCCGCGCAGTACCGACACGTCCGCGACCTTCTGCTGCAGGCGCAGGACGACTACACCGACGACGTCAACCAGTCGCTGGTCTACTACCTGGCGCTGCGAAAGGCCGGCGTCCCTGCAGAAATGCACATCTATCCCGAGGGTGGACATGCGTTCGGCCTGCGTCCCTCGATGTCAGCCATCAGCAAATGGCCTCGCCTTGCCGAAGACTGGCTGCCGGCCAGGGGCGTGATCCCGGATGGGGGGAGCCAGGCGCGTTGGTTGAGCGGTGCTTCGCGCGCATTCATCCCAAGAATGCCACTCACCTCGCTGTGGCGTGGCGCGACGGGTGGTGGGCCGCGCCGAGGAGGCGGTCCGCTGGCCGACAGGCGCAGGAGCAGCCCATGCGTCTCAGGGCGCGGCGCGCGCGCTGGGCGCGACCAACCGCCTGGCAAGCACCGCTGCCATCGCAATGGCGATGCCGATCATGAGGCAGGCGACGGCAAAGCCCGAGGTGACCTGATCGGCACGTGCGCCGTCAGGCGCCAGCGAGAAGAACACGCCGCCGATCAGCGCCACGGCCAGGGCGGCCCCGAGTTGCAGCGCCGCGCTGACCAACCCGGCCGCCAAGCCGGCCCAGCGCGGCGCAACCAGGTCCACGTTCAAGCGCACCACGGCCGGCAGCGCGATGCCCTGTCCCAGGCCGATCAACAGCAGGGGTACGGGGAGCCACGCGGGGGCGCCCAGCGCCGCCAAGCCTGCGGCCGCGAGCAGACCCGCCACTTCCAGGCCCATGCCGAAGCTGGCCACGCGCGGTCCCAGCCGGCGCACCAGCCGCACACCGCACGCCGGCCCAAGCACCTGGCCGATCCCCAGCGGAAGCACGGCCAGCCCGGCGGCCAGGGCGCCATGGCCCAATCCGGCCTGCTGATACACCGCAAAGGTCAGGAAGAAGGCCGCCACGGCATACAGCAGGGCCGCCGCCAGCAGACCCAGGGCAAGCCCGGGCGCGGCCGAAATGGCCGAGGGCGGCACCAGCGGCGAACGGCCCAGGCGCTCGCGCCGCTGCTCCAGGCGCCAGAACACGGCAAGCAGACACGGGCTCAGCGCCAGCATGGCCAGGCTCCACCAGGGCCACCCGCGTTCGCGTCCTTCGATCAGCGGCACCACCAGCGCAAGCACGCCCAAGGCCAGCAGCAGCGTGCCCGGCACATCCACCCTGCCGTTGTCCTCGCCCCGGGTCTCGCGCACCAGGATCGCCGCGGCCGGGACCGCCAGCGCGATGACCGGGACATTGATCAGGAACACACTGCGCCAGCCCAGCCCCCACAGATCGGCCGAGACCAGCAGTCCGCCCAGCACCTGCCCGCCCACCGAGGCCAGGCCGAAGGTCGCACCGTACAAACCCAGCGCACGATGCTTCTCGTGGTCCGGGAACAAGGCGTGGATCGAGGCCAGGGACTGCGGCGCCATGATCGCCGCCGAGACGCCCTGCAGCAGCCTTCCCAGGACCAGCACGTCGGTCGACGGTGCGAACCCGCACAGCGCCGATGCCAGCCCGAAGCCGAGCATGCCGATCACGAAGACGCGTCGGCGTCCGAACAGATCGCCCAACCGACCGCCCAGGATCAGGGTGACCGCGTAGGCGATGGCGTACACCGACACCACCAGCTGCGCCACGTCGGTCGATGCACGCAGATCGGAGCGGATGCTGGGCAGGGTGACGTTGACGATGAAGAAATCCAGCGGAGGCAGCAGGGTCCCCGCCAGCAGCACGCAAAGGGCGGCCCAGCGGCGCGGGTCGACGCGCTCCATCTCCGGAGCGGGAAGGGAGGTGTTCATTTGGACTCCAAAAGCTGCGAGCAAAAGGCGCCGGCCTTGGCCCGCGTTGCCGACGCCACCGTGCGTGCTCGACGCGGGCAACGGGCGCCTGGCGCTGGAACGCGCAGGACAAGCGCGAGACGTCGTGCTCGAGAGCGGTCAGCGTTGCCGTCGCGACGGTGGAGATGACGTGCAGTCAGCGCATGCCGCCTGACCCGACGATGCATTCGCCCGTCACCCAGCCGGCGTCATCGCAGGCGAGGAAGGACACGATCGAGGCGATGTCCTCGACCTGACCGATCCGGCCCAGCGGCGTCTGTTGCTCGTTCCAGGCCCGGAAGTCCGAACCCATCACGCCGTTGGCGTGGGTCCCGTCGGTTTCGATCAGCCCGGGATTGACCGCATTGACGCGGATGCCGCGCGGGCCCAGCTCGCGCGAGAGCACGCCGGTGATGGCGTCGATGGCCCCCTTGGTGCCGCTGTAGATCGCGCTTTCGCTCGGCAGGATCCGGGTGACGAAGGAGCTGATGTTGATGATGCTGGCGCCTTGCTTCAGGAACGGCACGGCTGCGCCGGTGACCAGCAGCGGGGCCAGCACGTTGAGGTCGAACTGCTGGCGATACAGCGCCTCGGTACTTTCCTCGACCTTGGCGAACTGGTACCTGCCCGCATTGTTGACCAGGATGTCCAGCCTGCCGAACTCGGCGATGGCCGAGGCGATGAGCGCATCGACCTCGGCCTTGATGCGGACATCGGCGCGTGTCGCGATCGCGCGGCCTCCGGCGTCAGTGATCTCGGCGACCACGCTTTGCGCTTCGCGCGCGCTGGCGGCGTAGTTGACGACCACCTTGGCGCCATCGCGTGCCAGGCGGCGCGCGATCCCCGCGCCGATGCCTTTGGATGCGCCCGTGACCAGGGCGACCTTCTCGTTCAATCTGCTCATGTGAGGTGGCTCCATGTGAAGCCGGCTGCGACCGAGGCGCTGGCCAGCGTTGCGAGGGCCTTGCAGCGAGCGCGCGTGGAGAGGACCAGGCGCAGGGCGTGGCGCAAGGCGCATGTCCTGTGCTCGCGCGCCCTCGCTGGAGGGCAGGTGCATGGTGCCCCTTGCAGGATTGTCTGGGCACTGTCATTCCTGCATATTCGGCGTGCATTTTTGAACGGGATCTCGGCATGGAGTGGAGCGATATCCGGATCTTCCTGGCGGTGGTGCGCGGCAAGTCGCTGGGCGAGGCCGCACGCGCGCTGGGCGTGAGCCATCCCACCGTCGGGCGCCGGATCAGGGTGCTGGAAGCGCAGGCCGAGCAACCCTTGTTTCGCAGGACCAGGGACGGGCTGGTGCTCACCGATGCGGGCGATGCGGTGCTGTCCCTGGCCCACGCCATGGAGGAGGCGGCCCTGTCCATGGAGCGGCGCCTGGCGGGCAACCATGCCCGGCTCGAAGGCATCCTGCGGATCTCATCGGCGGACTGGTTCGCCGCCTACGTCCTGGCGCCGGTCCTGGTCGAACTCGGGCGCCTGCATCCTGCCGTGGTGCCTGAAATCATCGCCAGCTACCGGTTGCTGGACCTGTCCCGTCGCGAGGCCGACGTGGCCTTTCGCATCGTGCCCTTCAGCGAGCCGGACATCGTGCAGCGTCGCCTGATGACCATGCCTTACGGCCTGTACGGATCAGCCGAGACCGCGCATGCGGTGCGTCAGGACCCCGGATCGGTCCCCCTGATCCTCATGAACTCGGCACAGGCGCACTTTCCCGATGTCGGCTGGCTGCTGGACCGCTTCCCGCAGTCCAGGCGTGCCTTCACCAGCACCAGCCGCAGCGTCCAGGCGCAGATGTGCCGCAGGGGCCAGGGCGTTGCGGTACTGCCGCGGCCATTGGCCGAAGGCGTGGACGGGCTGCAGCGCATCGACCAGTTCGGGCAGCCGCCCAGTCGCCAGGTCTGGGTGGGCTATCACCAGGACCTTCGCCACATGGATCGGCTGCGCGCGCTGCTGGAGATCGCCGAGCGGCTGCTGCCCCAGGCCACCGCGACCGAAGACGGCGTCGGATCAGCGCGGCCCTAGCAAGGCCGCAGCGTCGTTGCGCCCAGCACGGACACCTCACCAGTTCCCCATGGACGCAACCCCGTAGGGTGGAAGACGCCTCACCCTTCCACCACGGACCCACCGAACAAGCCGATCCACAGCCTCGCCAACTCGATCAACAGTTCACCAATCCAACCCCGCGCGCGACATCGCGTCCCGCCGCCGCAGTGCCGCGGACCCAGGGATGCCTTCCGCGTCGCGCGCTCAATGCGCGAGCGCCAGGCGGGCGGGCCGGTGCACTTCCACCGTCACGTGCACCAGTTCCTCGTGGACCTGCAACGCCCGGCGGAAGTAGTCGGCATCCAGGTCGGCGGGCGTGACCAGGCTGATCACGCAGGCGTAGCGCTCGGCGCCCACGCGCCAGACATGCAGGTCGCTGATGGCCACCTCGTGCGGATCCTGTGCGATGACCTCGCGGATCTCCTCGACCACCGGCGCATCCATTTCCGCATCCAGCAGCACACGCGCAGTGCTGCGCAACAGGCCCCAGGCCCACACGGTGACCAGCACTGCGCCGACGATGCCCATCAGCGGGTCCATCCAGGTCAGGCCCCACAGCATGCCGACCACCAGGGCCAGGATGGCCAGCACGGAAGTGGCGGCATCGGCCACCACGTGCAGATAGGCCGCGCGCAGGTTGAGATCCTGATGCGCATGGCCGGCATGATCGTGCCCGTGCCCGTGCCCGTGCCCATGTCCATGTCCATGTCCATGCCCATGCGAGTGCGAGTGCGAGTGCGAGTGCGAGTGGCTGTCGCGCAGCCACCAGGCGCAGACCAGGTTGACCAGCAGGCCGATGCCGGCGATGACGATGGCTTCCTGGTAGTGGATCGGCTTGGGCGCGACGAAGCGCTCGATGGACTGCACCGCCATCAGCACCGCCACGCACAGCAGCAGGATCGCGCTGGAGTAACCGCCCAGCACTTCCACTTTCCAGGTCCCGAAGGCGAAGCGGGCGTTGTCGGCGTGACGTCGGGCGAAGGCATAGGCGAACAAGGCCAGCCCCAGCGCCAGCGCATGCGAGCTCATGTGCCAGCCATCGGCCAGCAGCGCCATGGAGTTCAGCACCCAGCCGCCGACGATCTCCACCACCATCATGATCGCCGTCAGCGCCACTGCGCGGCGGGTGTTGGCTTCGGCCAGGGGATTGCCACTGCCGAAGGCGTGGGAGTGGCGGCGGCTGGCGGCGATGGCGTGCGTGGACATGGCAGGACGGGCGCTCGCGTAAGATACCCCCATAGGGTACATCGGATACCCCCGGGAGGTACCGCATGGCACATCTGAATCATGACCGCGCCCGCCTGCTGGCCCGCATCAGGCGAATGAAGGGGCAGGTCGAAGCGCTGGAAAAAGCGCTGTCCGCGCACGCACCCGACGAACTGGACTGCACCGCGCTGCTGACCCAGGTCGCCGCAGTGCGCGGCGCTTCCCATGGGTTGATGGTGGAACTGCTGAGCGAGCACCTGCGCCACCACGTCGCCGGCCCGGACGATGCCGCCAGCCGCGAATCGGCGGTGGAGGACATCGCCGGCATCCTCAAGAGCTATCTGAAGTAGGTCAGTTGAACTTCAGCGGTGGACTGCGGCAAACGCCAGCGGCACCGCCCGTGGGTTCACCGCATGGGTGTCCCATGGGAGGGCTCCTTCCAGGCATCGGGGCTGCCCAGGTGCGCCGGATCAGAACATCTCGTCCAGCATGAGATGGAACTGCAGCTTGCGCTCATTGACGACGGCGCTGCCGTAGCGTTCGAGGAATCGCGTCTGCAGGGACGCGTCGAACTCGCCGAGACAGTTCCACAGGATCGCCAGGTCTTGGTAGCGGTCGGCGACACCCACCCTGCCGGCGTCGATGCAGCCGGTGACCTGGCCATCGATCATCAGGATGTTGTCCAGCGAGTAATCGCCATGGGTGACCACAGGATCGGGCGGCAACGGCAGCAGCTTCTGCATTGCCTCCCAGACCTGCGCGGCAGTCCAGCCTTCGCGCTCGGTGTCGAAGTCGTCTTCATCGACAAGACCCGCGTCGATGCGCTCGCGCGCCCGTGCCAGGCGATAGGCGTGATCGCTGGTGAAAGGACAATCGCCGACCGGGATCGCATGGAGACGCTGCAGGAATCCGGCGAGCGCATCGACGATCTCTGCGCGGGCCTCAGGGTGCGCTTCCAGAAGCTGGTAGGCGGTCTGTCCAGGAACGGCGGTCATCAGTAGCCACGCCTCGTCCTGGGTGGCGAGGAAGGCTTGGACCTCGGGGACCGGAACGTGTCCTGCCAGCCAGCGCAGCCGGACCATTTCGTCTGTGATGTCGCCCGCGACAGCGCCGCGACCATGCTTGAGGAAAAGATCAGGTGCACCGCGCTTGCCGTGCAGTCGGTGAACCGCACCACCAGACTCCCCGACCTTGTCGCGCGCCCATGCATAACCTTCCACCAGCGTGGCCAGGGTCGCCGGCAGCGGGATCGCGTTACAGGCCTCTTCCCGATCCTCATCCGTCATACAGCCTCTCCTGTGCCCCTGTTCTGGATCTCTAGCGACTGCCGTCCTCCATCGGCTTGCAGTGGGAGACTGTCCGCAGGGGCCACAGGGTGCCGCGCGCAGTGCAGCGCGGGCAAGCTTGCGCGTGTCCCCTCCGCTCAGGGCTGCACGGTAAAACCGCGCTGGATGAAGATTGGCCTGGCGGCCGGCGAGATCAGCCAGCGCACGAAAGCCTCCGCGCCGGGCTGCGCACCTTTCAGCGCCGCGACCGGATAGACGATGGGCGGATGGCTGTCGGCGGGGAAGGTGGCGACCACGCGCACCTTGGGATCGGCCTTGGCGTCGGAGCCATAGACGATGCCCAGCGGCGCCTCGCCGCGCGAGACCAACAGCAGGGCCGCACGCACGCTGTCCGATTCGGCCAGCTGCGTCGAGACGCCGTCCCACAGCTGCAGCGATTCCAGCGCGGCCTTGCCGTACTTGCCGGCCGGCACGCTGCTCACCTGGCCCATGGCCAGGCGGCCGCTGCCGAGCGCGGTCTTCAGGGAGCCGGCCTTGCGCAGGTCCACCGAGGTCTTGCTGGACTTGGGCGCGACCACGACCAGGGTGTTGCCCAGCAGGTTGTGGCGGCTGGCAGTGTCGACCCTGCCGCGCTGGGCCAGGTAGTCCATCCACTCCAGGTCGGCGGAGAAGAACACGTCGGCCGGCGCGCCTTGCTCGATCTGCCGCGCCAGCGCGGAGCTGGCGGCGTAGGACACACGCACCGGCGTGCCGGTGCGCTGCTCGTACTGCGTGGCGGCCGCATCCATCGATTCCTTCAGGCTGGCCGCGGCGAAGACGGTGATGGGCTCGGCGGCATTCGCCGAGGTGGTGGCCAGTGCGAGCAGGAAGGCGCAGCCTCGAAGCATCAGGCCAGTCAGGCTTTTCATCGAAGGGACTCTCGGATCGAAGGGTTGGCGCACCGCGTTGGGTGTCAGGATCAGCCTAGCGCGCTGCCCGCCTGCAAGGTGTCGTGGGCAAGCGCCTCAGCTTTCGCCCGGCTCGGTGTCGGCGGCCTTGCGCCTGCTGCGCGTGGCCTTGCGCGCGGGCTTCTTCGCCGGCGCGGCGCCCGCGCTGCCGGTGGCGGTCGTGGCCAGCACGCCGCCCAGCTGCATCTGCTCCAGCCAGGACAACGTGTCCACGTGGGCCAGGAAGTGCTGCAGATAGCCCGGCGAGCAGGCCTGCATCAAGGTGATGGCCCGATGCGCGAGCGCGGTGGAGTTAAGCGGGCCGGCGCCGACCGGCGCCTGCTCCAGTGTCCTGCGCACCTGCCGCTCGCTGCGCACGCTGTTCCAGATGCCGCGGAACGCTTCCAGCGCCGGCATCTCGGCGGGGGCCGGGGGAGCCTCCACGGCCGCGGACGATGCGGCGACGACCGGCGCCTGCAGTCCCTGCGCCTGGCGGCCGAGCTGCTCGACCAGCGCCAGCAGCGGGCGTTGCGCCGGTTGCCGGGGCACACGCTTGCCGGCCTTTGGCGCCTTGGCGCTGGCCTCGGACAGCAGGGCCGCGTATTCCTCCAGCAGCGCCGTCAGCCTGGTCTCCAGCGTCTTGCGCGCGTTGCCGGTCAACCGGCCCGTGCGCGCGGTCAGCGCCGACAGGAAGGCAAAGCGGGTGGGCGCATGGCGATCCGCCCCGGCCTGGCGCCAGGCGTCCAGCTGGGTCTGCGCCTGCGCAAGCACATCGATCTGCTGCGCGGTGCGGGCGCGATCAGCGGCCATCGCCGGCCGCGCGCTGCTTGGGCCGGGGGATCGGCGCGATCTCCACGCGACGGTTTTTGGCGCGGCCTTCCTCGTCGGTGTTGGCCGCCACCGGCTGCTGCGCGCCGAAGGCGGCGGCGAACACCGACTGCGCCGGCACACCTTCGGCCATCAGCGCGCGCGTGACCGTCAGGGCGCGTTCGGAGGATAGCTGCCAGTTGTCGGTGAACTGGCGGTTGCTGCCGCTGACCTGGCGGTCGTCGGTGAAGCCGCTGACCATCAGGATCTCGTTGCGGGCCTTGAGGTATTCCACCAGCGGCCCGGCCAGGGTCTTGAGCACCTCGCGACCTTCCGGCTGCAGCTGCGCGGAGTTCAGCGCGAACAGCAGGTTGCCGCGGATGCCGATGCGGCCATCGACCAGGGTGACGCGCCCGGCGGCCAGGGGGCCGGCCAGGGCCTGCTCCAGGGTCTTGCGCTGCTGCTGCTCGGCCTGGCGCTGCCGCACCGCTTCGTCCAGCTGCTGGGACAGCTGCAGCTGCACGGCGATCACCCCGACCAGGATCAGCACGAAGGCGCCCAGCAGCACCGACATCAGGTCGCCGAACACCGCCCACACCGGCGCGGAGGTGCCGGCCTCGTCGTCCAGCTCGACACTCATGCCGGCTGCGCCCCGGCCTTGTCCTGGCGCGCGCCGACCTGCTGCAGGTCCTCGATGATCTGGCGCTGCGCCAGCATGCTCAGGTCGATGACTTCCTTGGCCTGCGCCACGTAGTAGGCCAGTTGCTCATCGCTGCGCGTCAGCGACTTGTCCAGCACGTTTTCCACGCTCTCCAGGCGGGTCAGCAGGGCCTGGCTGGTTTCGCCGAACTGCTGCACGGCCGCGCCCAGGGCATCGCCCAGGCTGGCCACTTCCACCGCGCCCACGGTGACCTGCTCGGCCACCTCTCCCAGCTTGCCGGTCTGCGCCTGCACGTGGTCGGTGAAGCGGCCGCCGACGCGTTCGAGCAGCTCGGCCGAGGTGGACACCAGCGCATCGATGGCGCCGCGCTGCTCGGTGGAGGCGTGATTGACCGCGCCCAGCAGGGTCTCCAGGGTGCCCAGCAGCTGCGTGCGTTCTTCCAGCAGCGCGGTGTCGCGCACCATGCTGTCGGACAGCTTCTGCCGCAGCTCGGCGATCACCTCGGCCGCCGCGCGTGGCGCCTCGGAGGCGGCCTGCACCAGGCGCGAGATCTCGGCGATGGTCTGGCCGGCGTGGGCCTGGCCCTGCGCGGCGATATCGCGCGCGGTGTGCTCCAGCGCATCGCAGATCTGCTGCTGGCGCGTGGCGGTGTCCTCACCGCTGCGCTCCCATTGCTGCACCAGGCGCTGGCCGGTGCTGTCCAGGGTCTCGGCCCAGGCCGACAGGCGCTGCGCATCCTGCGCGGCCAGCGTGGCCTGCAGCTCGGCATGCGACTGGTCCACCGCGCGGACCAGGCCGGCGGCATGCTGCTGGACCGTGGCGGCGGCCTGCTCCAACGCCTGGGCGTTGCGGGCGGCCAGCGCCTCGTGCGCGGCCGCCTGCTGCGCCAGCGCGCTGTCCCAGGCGGCGGCGACCTTGTCGGTGCTCTGGTCCATGCGTGCCAGGCTCTGCTCCAGCAGCTCGGTGGCGCGCTGCTCGAAGCGATCGCTGAACTGCGCCAGGGTCTGGCCCAGGTCCTGGGCGGTGCGCTGGTTGTGCGCCTGCTGCTCGGTGGTGGCCTGGCGCCAGGCCTCGGCGATGGCCGCGGTGGCGCCGGTGAGCTGGCCGGTGGCCGCCTGCAGCTGCGCGGCATTGGTATCCAGCAGCTGGGTGGTGCGCTGCTCGAAGGCCTGGGTGACCTGAGACAGTGCGCCATCGAAGCGCTCGAGCATGACCTGATGGTCCTGGCGCTGGATCTCGGCCGCGGCCTGCCAGGCCTGGGCGGCCTGCCGGGCCGCGCCCTCCAGCTGGTCCGCGCTGGCCTGCAGGTGCTGCCTGACGCCCTGGCCCAGGGTGTCCTGCAGGGCGCGGGCGTGCTCGGCCAGCCCGGACAGAGTGCTGGCGACCACCGGCTGCAGGGCGGCGTTGACCGCCTGTGCGCTTTCGCCGACGCCGGCCTTGAGCGCGCGTTCCAGCGACCCGCCCAGCTGCGCATAGGCCGCCTCGCTGCGCTGGTGGAACGCGTCCTGGCGTGACAGCAGCGCCTCGTTGTTGGCCAGGTGCTGGCGTTCCAGCGCGGCGGTCATGGCCTGCAGCTGTTCGACCAGGGCCGGCATCACCTCGGTCTGCCGCTTGATCAGGGCGAAGGCTTCCTCGCGCTGGTGCGCCTGCGAATAGCGGCGCAGGCTGCCGGCGGCCTCGGCATCCAGGCGCTGCACGACCTGGGCACGTTCGCGGCGGCACAGCGAGGCCAGCAGGCCGAGCATGGCCGAGCAGGCCACGCCGACGATCGAGGTGCCGAACGCAAAGGCCAGGCCCTTGACCGGCGCGGCCAGCGCGCCGCGCATGGCCGACAGGTCCGCCGCGCTTTCCAGCGCCAGCCCGGTGCCGCGCAGGGTGGCCATCATGCCCAGCAGGGTGCCCAGCATGCCCAGCAGCACCAGCAGGCCAACCAGATAGGGGGTCAGCGCCGGCGCGGGCAAGGCCACGCGCTCGCCTTCCACGCGCAGGCGCACAGCCTGGCGCAGGCTTGGATGCAGGCGCGCCAGCCAGGGCTGCAGGTCGCCTTGCGCCGCAGGCGCATCCGGCAAGGCCAGGTCCAGCGTGGCGGTGGCCTGGCGATAGCGGTACAGCTCGAGGCAACCGGCGATGTAGCTGGCGCCGATCACCAGGACGACGGCCGCACCCAGCGGGTTGCTGCCGAGGTAGCCGATGCCGACCCAGCACACGGCCAGCAGGCCGACGAGGAAGATGGCGGTATGGAGCAGTTTGTTGGACATGGATCGCTTAGGACGTGCGCAGCGCTGCAAGCAGCGCGTCGATGGGGTGGAAACGGACTTCGAGCTCGCCCAGCAGGGTCTGGCGCATGTCCGCATGGAAGGTGAGGAGCCAGGCCTGGCTGGCCGGCTCGGCGCCGGTCTCTGGCGGGCCGTCGGGATCGCGCGTTTCGGCCACCGCCGGGCGCAGGCGCTGGAAATGCTCGCCCAGCAGGTCGGGCACGCGCGCCAGCAGCGCTTGCTCGCGCGGGCTGAGCGTCATCTCCATCACCGCGTCCACTTCGGCCAGCCGGGCCTTGTCCTGCGATTGCTGGGCCAGCATGTCGCGCAGGCGGCCGCGCAGGCGGCCGGTGCTGCTGAGCATCGCGCGCTGCAGGCTCTGGTAGCGCTGGCGGAACGGGGCGTAGTCCGGGGGGCTGGATGCCTCCTGCTCGCGCGGCTTGGGCTGGGCCGGCAGCGGGTCCTGCACGATGCTCTCCACCAGGGCTGCGCGCACACGCGCGCACTCCTGCTCGGCCGCCTCATCGAAAGGCGGTGCGCTGGTGTCGGGCGGCGGCAGGGCGCCGTCCAGCGCCTTGGACAGCACCAGGGCACGGTTCCAGTCGACCCACTGGCCCAGGCGATCGGACAGCGCCGCGGTGGGCTGCGGGATCTGCGCGTCGGTCAGGCGGGCGAGCTGGCGGATGAACGCGGGCCCGGGAACGGGGCCGCGCTGGGAGGCACGGGCCATCAAGGTGGTCAAAAGACCGTCATTTTACACGCGGGGCGAACCGGGGCGGCTGGTGCCCGGAGGGCACCTCCGAAGAACCAGGCATGCGGCACATGCGGGCCACTTTCACATGCCCGTGGGAGCGGCTAGGTGGCCTCAGGCCATCAGCCGCGGAGGGCTTTATCGGGAAAGCTTCTTTGCGGCTAAAGCCTCCCACAAGAAGGCAAAGCCGCTCCGGCAGAGGCTTCCGGGGCGCTCATCCGCGGCGCCTGGAATCCGCGCGTCAGTGTGACCAGCGGTCGGCTTGGCAGGGCTCAGCGGTGCATGGAAGCCTCCGGACGCCCGATGAACCCTGCTCATTCAGATCGCCCGTTCAGCGAAACCACGACGCCACGGCAGAAAGCAGAACGCCTCCCGCGAGGGAGGCGTTCGCCGATCCAGCAGCTTGGCGTCAGGCGTGGATTACAGCGCCTGCATCTCGTTGTTGGCGTTGGGGGACTCCAGCTTGGACTTGGCTTCGGACTCCACCGGGGCCACCGGCACGGCCGGGGCGACCGGCGATTCCGGGCTGATCTCCACGTCCTGGGCCGCGTTGGGGTCCAGGTCGGCCGGCACTTCCAGGTACGGCAGCTGCAGGGCCTGGCTGGTCTGGCGACGGATCTTGTTGGTCATGGCCGGGCTGGCGTTGATGTCCTGGCCATAGGAGGGAATGATCTCCTTCAGGCGCGTTTCCCAGCCGGCGGCCATCTGCTTGGGGAAGGCCTTGGCCAGCACCTTGAGCATGATCGGCGGCGAGGTCGAGGCGCCCGGCGAGGCGCCCAGCAGCGCGGCGATGGTGCCATCGGCGTCGCTGACGATCTCCGTGCCGAACTGCAGGGTGGTCTCGCCGGTCTTGGGGTCGCGCTTGATGACCTGCACGCGCTGGCCGGCGGTGACCAGCTTCCAGTCCTCGCGCTTGGCGGTGGGGAAGTACTTGACCAGCTCGGCCTGTCGGTCGGCATCGGTCAGCTGCGCCTGCTGCACCAGGTACTTGACCAGGTCCAGGTTCTCCGCGCCCACGCCCATCATGCCGGCGACGTTGTTGTGGTTGACCGAGGAGAACAGGTCCCAGGCCGAGCCTTCCTTGAGGAACTTGGTGCTCTGCAGGGCGAACGGCCCGAACAGCACCACCGGCTTGCCGTCCAGCTTGCGCGCGTCCAGGTGCGGCACGGACATCGGCGGCGAGCCGGCCTCGGCCTTGCCGTAGGCCTTGACCACGTGCGCGTTGGCGATGTCCGCGCCCTCGAAGGCCAGGAACTGGCCACCGACCGGGAAGCCAGCGTAGTTCTTCGACTCGGGAATGCCCGACATCTGCAGCAGCTTCAGCGCCGCGCCACCGGCGCCGATGAACACGAAGCGGGTCTTGACCGTGCTGTCCTTGCCGGACTTCAGGTCGTGCACGGTGACGTTCCAGGTCTTGTCCGGGTTCTGGTTCAGGCCGCGCACTTCATGGCTGAGCTGCAGCTGGAAGTGGGGGTTGCGCTGCAGCGAGGCGGTCAGCTGGTTGGTGATGACCCCGAAGTTCACGTCCGTGCCCAGCGGCATGTAGGTGGCGGCCACCTTCTGGTTCGGATCGCGGCCCTTCATCATCAACGGCGCCCACTTGGCGATCTGCGCGTTGTCGGTGGAGAACTGCATGCCGTAGAACATCGGGTTCTTGATCATCGCCGCGTGGCGCTTGCGCAGGTACTCGATGTTTTCATCGCCCCACACGAAGCTCATGTGCGGGGTGGGGTTGATGAACTCCTTGGGCTGGCCCAGGCGGCCGGCGGCCACTTCATGGGCCCAGAACTGGCGCGAGATCTCGAACTGCTCGACGATGCCGACCGCGCGTTTGGTCTCCACCGTGCCGTCGGGCAGCTCCGGGGTGTAGTTCAGTTCGGCATAGCCGGAATGGCCCGTACCGGCGTTGTTCCAGCCGTTGGAGCTTTCCAGCGCCACCCCGTCCATGCGCTCGTACAGGCGCATGTTCCAGTTCGGCTCCAGCTCCTGCAGGTAGGTGGCGAGGGTGACGCTCATGATGCCGCCGCCGATGAACACCGCGTCGACCGGTTCGTCGTTCTCGGGGGCGGGCGAGTCGGCGTTGGACACGGGCCAGAACAGGAACGCGACCGCCGCGATGGCGAACACGACCACAAGGCCGCCCAGTCCTTTCAGGAGTTTCTTTTTCATGGGATCCGGATGCGTTGGAGGCATGGGCTGCACGCATCACGCCCGGGGCGGACACCGCCAGGGTTCAGCACGCAGGTCGAAGAAGAGGGCATCCGGCCGCTGACATGCGCCGCCATCGCCGCGGGGCGGCCATGGCCGGGAGCAGCCGATCGCACGGCCATGTGTTGCCAACGCCCGGCAGCCAACCGGCGGGCCGGCGCACTTGCGGGGTGTGACACCCGGGACAGCACGCCATGCCGGCTCTTCCAGCGCCGTCCAGTGTAGGTGGGCGGACTTCGGGCCTAGCCCGTTGGTATTAGCTGTGATTTTTCATGGAGCCTATGCCGGATATCGCATCCCGCCTGCCTGCACAGCGCCGGGCACCGCGCGCGACTCGGCGTACGGTGGGAAGTCCGCGTGAAAACTGACGCTTCCGTCATGCGGCGCGCGCTTACATAGATGCCCGTCACGCACGCGCTGAGCGCCTCTGCATCGGTTGTGCACAGCCAGGGCCATTACCCTTGGCGCACGCCCATCGTCATGCGGAACGAAGCTCCCGTGTGGCCAGATGCACCGGCTCATCGCGGCGCCAACCGCCGCGCACACCGCACAGCCAGCATTGGAGAGATGCCCGCCATGCAAGACCTCAAGCTCACCCGCCGCAACCTGCTGATCACCGGCGCGGCCTCGGCCGCCACCGTGGCCAGCCCGCAGGCGGTCAAGGCCGCCGCCCAATCCCGCGCCACCGGCGAGCCGGCGGGCAGCACCAGCAGCGTGACCATGGAGGTCAACGGCAAGCCGGTGACCTTGCAGCTGGACAACCGCACGACCCTGCTGGATGCCCTGCGCGAGCACCTCAAGCTCACCGGCACCAAGAAGGGCTGCGACCATGGCCAGTGCGGCGCCTGCACGGCGATCGTCGACGGTCGCCGCATCAATACCTGCCTGTCGCTGGCGGTGATGCACCAGGGCGCCAAGGTCACCACCATCGAGGGCCTGGGCACGCCGGACAAGCTGCACCCCATGCAGGCGGCCTTCGTCAAGCACGACGGCTACCAGTGCGGTTACTGCACCCCCGGGCAGATCTGCTCGGCCGTGGCGGTGCTGGAGGAGATCAAGCAGGGCATCCCCAGTCATGTCACCGCCGACCTGGACAAGGCCGACAGGTTTTCCGCCGACGAGGTGCGCGAGCGCATGAGCGGCAATATCTGTCGCTGCGGCGCCTACTCCAACATCGTCGAGGCCATCACCGAAGTGGCGGGGGAGCGCGCATGAAAGCCTTCACCTACGAGCGCGCCAGCTCGCCCACGGCCGCGGCCGCGATCATCGCCCGCAACCCCAACGCCAAGCTCATCGCCGGTGGCACCAACCTGCTGGACCTGATGAAGCTGCAGATCGAGACGCCCACCCACTTGGTCGACGTCAACGGGCTGGAGCTGGACAGGATCGAGAAAACGGACGAGGGCGGGCTGCGCATCGGGGCGCTGGTGCGCAACACCGACCTGGCCGCCGACAAGGCCGTGCGCAAGGACTACCCGCTGCTCTCGCGCGCGCTGCTGGCGGGCGCCTCGGGCCAGCTGCGCAACAAGGCCACCACCGCCGGCAACCTGCTGCAGCGCACGCGCTGCCCGTACTTCTACGACACCAACCAGGCCTGCAACAAACGCCTGCCGGGCAGCGGCTGCGCAGCCTTGCACGGCTTCAGCAAGCAACTGGCCGTGGTCGGTGCCAGCGAATCGTGCATCGCCACCCACCCCAGCGACATGGCCGTGGCCATGCGCGCACTGGATGCGACGGTGGACACCGTCAAGGCCGATGGCCGTACCCGCAGCATCCCGCTGGAACTGCTGTACAAGGCCCCGGGCACCACGCCGCACGTGGAAACCACCCTGGAGCGCGGCGAGGTCATCACCTCGGTGACCCTGCCCAAGCCCATCGGCGGCACGCAGGTCTACCGCAAGGTCCGCGACCGCGCCTCCTATGCCTTTGCCCTGGTCTCGGTGGCGGCGGTGGTGCAGCGCGACGGCAGCGGGCGCGTGGCCCTGGGCGGGGTGGCGTACAAGCCCTGGCGCGAGGCCAAGGCCGAGGCCCAGCTGGGCAGCGGCGCCAAGGCGGTCATCGGCACCTTGCTGGCCGATGCCAAGCCGACCGAACACAACGCCTTCAAGGTGACCCTGGCCGAGCGCGCGCTGGCCAGCATCCTGGCCGAAGCGAGGAGCTGACATGAAATTCGACACCCCCGCCACGACCAATCCCATCGACCAGCTCAAGGTCGTGGGCAAGCCGCACGACCGCATCGATGGCCCGCTCAAGACTTCGGGCCGGGCGCCCTATGCCTACGAACATCACGAGGTGGCGCCAGGCCAGGTCTATGGCTACGTCATCGGCGCAGGCATCGCCAAGGGCCGCATCCGCTCGATGGATCTGGCCGCGGCCAAGTCCGCGCCCGGCGTGCTGGGCATCGTCACCGCGCAGAACGCCGGCAAGCTGGGCAAGGGCAAGATGAACACTGCCCACCTGCTGGCCGGTCCGCAGATCGAGCACTACCACCAGGCCATCGCCGTGGTGGTGGCCGAGACCTTCGAGCAGGCACGCGCCGCCGCGCAACTGGTCAAGGTGGACTACGCGCGCGAGCAGGGCGCCTATGAGCTGTCCAGCGCGAAGGCGGGCGCCAAGATGCCCGAGGGCAAGGACAACGCCGACCAGTCCGTGGGCGATTTCGCCGGCGCCTTCGCCGCCGCGCCGGTGCAGCTGGATGCCACCTACACCACCCCGGACCACGCCCACGCGATGATGGAGCCGCATGCATCCATCGCGCAGTGGGAAGGCGACAAGCTCACCGTGTGGACCTCCAACCAGATGATTGCCTGGGGCGTGGGCGATGTTGCCGCCACCCTGCAGATCCCGAAGGAGAATGTGCGACTGGTCTCGCCGTACATCGGCGGCGGCTTCGGCGGCAAGCTCTTCGTGCGCACCGACGCCATCATGGCCGCGTTGGCTGCGCGCGAGGTCAAGCGCCCGGTCAAGGTGACGCTGACGCGTCCACTGATGTTCAACAACACCACCCATCGCCCCGCCACCATCCAGCGCGTGCGCATCGGCGCGACCGCCGAGGGCAAGATCACCGCGATCGGCCATGAGAGCTGGTCTGGCGACCTGCCTGGCGGCAGCCCTGAAACGGCGGTGGCGCAGACCCAGCTGCTGTACGCCGGCGCCAACCGCATGACCGCCATGCGCCTGGCCGTGCTCGATCTGCCTGAGGGCAACGCCATGCGTGCGCCCGGCGAGGCGCCGGGGCTGATGGTGCTGGAAATCGCCATGGATGAGCTGGCCGAGAAGCTCAAGATGGATCCGGTCAAGCTGCGCGTGCTCAACGATACGCAGGTCGATCCGGCCAAGCCCGAGCGGCCGTTCTCGCAGCGCCAGCTGATCAAGTGCCTGGAAGAAGGCGCGGCCAGGTTCGGCTGGGACAAGCGCCCGGCCAAGCCGGCCAGCCGTCGCGACGGTCGCTGGCTGGTGGGCATGGGCATGGCCGCGGCCTATCGCGGCAATCTCAACATGAAGTCCGGCGCGCGCGTGCGCCTGGAGACAGATGGCCGCGTCACCGTGGAAACGGACATGACCGACATCGGCACCGGCAGCTACACGATCATCGCGCAGACCGCCGCCGAGATGATGGGGGTGACGCTGGACAAGGTCGAGGTGCGGTTGGGCGATTCGGCCTTTCCGGTCTCGGCCGGCTCGGGCGGCCAGTGGGGCGCCAACAGCGCCACTGCCGGGGTGTACGCGGCCTGCGTGAAGCTGCGCGAGGCGGTGGCGGCCAAGCTGGGGCTGGATCCGGCGACGGCCGCCTTCGCCGATGGCCAGGTGAGCGTGGGCAAGCAGCGCAAGGCCTTGGCCAGCGCGGCCAGCGATGGCGCCATCACCGCCGAGGACACGATGGAGTACGGCGACCTGGCCAAGCGCCAGCAGCAGTCCACCTTCGGTGCGCATTTCGTCGAGGTCGCGGTGGATGCCGCCACCGCCGAGGTCCGCATCCGCCGCATGCTGGCCGTGTGCGCGGCCGGGCGCATCCTCAACCCCAAGTCCGCGCGCAGCCAGGTAATCGGCGCGATGGCCATGGGCGCGGGCGCGGCGCTGATGGAAGAGCTGGTGGTGGACAAGCGCCTGGGCTTCTTCGTCAACCACGACCTGGCGGGCTACGAGGTGCCGGTGCACGCGGATATCCCGCACCAGGAGGTGATCTTCCTGGACGAGGCCGATGCGGCGGTGTCGCCGATGAAGGCCAAGGGCGTGGGCGAGCTGGGCATCTGCGGCGTCGGCGCCGCGGTGGCCAACGCGATCTACAACGCCACCGGCGTGCGCGTGCGCGATTACCCCATCACCCTGGACAAGCTGCTGCCGAAGATGCCCGATCCGTTCGTTTGAAGGGGCGGGCCTCGCAGCGGGATACCGAAGCGTCATCCATCCTGCGAGTACCCGTAGGGTGGACAACGCGAAGCTTGTCCACCAAGGCGTCCGTTGCGGCGAAGGTCGCCATGGCGCGATGCCATGGGGTCCGCAGTGCCGCGGTGCTGGATGGAAAGGCGCCATCCACCGCACGGCGTCGAGCGCGTAGGGTGGACAACGCGAAGCTTGTCCACCAAGGCATCCGCTGTGGCGACGGTCGCCATGCCGCTATATCCATGGGGTCCGCATTGCCGCGATGGTGGATGGGAAAGCGCCATCCACCCTACGGCGTCGAGCGCGTAGGGTGGACAACGTGAAGCTTGTCCGCCAAGGCATCCGTTGTGGCGAAGGTCGCCATGCCGCGATGTCCATGGGGTCCGCATTGCCGCGATGTTGGATGGAGAAGCGCCATCCACCCTACGTTTGTTGTTATGGCGCCCAGGGGTCGCGGGCGGCCTTGGCCTTGGCTTGCGCGTCCAGGTCCAGCATCTGCATGGTGTCCGAGGCATAGCGCGGCCAGCGCGTCAGCCCCTGGCCATTGGGGTCGCCGTGCTTGACGAAGTTCACCAGGTAGGCGCTGGCCAGCTTTCCGGCCTGCACGTCCTGCGGCGTGGCCGCATCGGCGTACTTCTCGCGCACCGTATCGAAGAAGAACGGGATCTCCGAGGCGTGCCCGGCGCCCTTGGTCTCGGGCGTGCGCGTCGAGGCGGCGACATAGGAGAAGCGGTAATACCAGGTCGGCACCCCCGCATCGGCGAAGATGCTGGCGGCCATGCGCGCGCCGGCCACCATGAAGCCATCGCGGCCGCCGATGTCATCGCTGGTGGCGCCGACCATCACCGGCACTTGCTGGAATTTGCCGCTGGCATAGGCCGCGCCGCCCACCGCGACCTTGCCGTCGATCACCGGCCCGCTGTAGGTCTTCGGCCCCGGCGTGGGCGCGAACATCGAGCTGAGGTTGAGACCATCCACCACCTGCTCCGCCGGCAAGGCACGAAGCTGCGCGATGGCCTGCGGTGAGGCGCTGTCGATGCCCTTGCCTTGCGCGAAGGCCACACCGACCTGTTCGGCGGCCGCGACATGCTCGGTAGGGGCATTGCCATCGCCGCCGGACTGGATCACCGCGCGCTGGAACAGGCCCTGGCTCATCGGCGAGGTCAGCAGGTTGTGCACCGACATGCCCCCGGCGCTCTCGCCGATGATGGTCACCTGCCTGGCATCGCCGCCGAAGGCGCCGACATTGCGCTGCACCCAGCGCAGCGCCGCGATCTGGTCCATCAAGCCGTAGTTGGCCAGCAGCCCGTCGTCCTCGTTGCGCGCGCTCAGCTGCGGGTGGGCGAAGAAGCCGAAGCGCCCGAGGCGGTAGTTGAAGCTCACCACCACGATGCCGGCCTTGGCCAACGCGGCGCCGGCATAGGTCGGCGGCGAGGCACCACCGTTGACGAAGCCGCCGCCATAGATCCACACCATCACCGGCAACGGCTTGGCCGAGGCCTTGGCCGGCGTCCACACATTGGCGTAGAGGCAGTCCTCGGCCGGGGTGGTGCCCAGCGGCGCGGCATCGCTGGGGAAGGGCTTCTGCATGCAGTCGTTGGCGTAGGCGGTGGCCTGGCGCACGCCGGTCCAGGCGGCAGCCGGCTGCGGCGCGCGCCAGCGCAGTTCACCGACTGGCGGGGCGGCGAAGGGAATGCCCTTGAAGGCGTTGACGCCCTGCGCGCTGCTGCCCTGCAGCTGACCGGTCTCGACCTTGGCCATAGGAGCCGAGGCCGCCCATCCCGCCAGGGGGCACAGCGCGAAGGTGGCCGCGATCAAGGAGCGAAGCGGGGAGAATGACATGTCGGGCATCTCACGGAGGGGCGCAAGCCGGGGTCGCATGGTGGCGGCCGGCCGCGCCCAGGCGCAACCTCGGCCACTCATGCTTTGGTCGTGCATCCAGGCGCCGATGCCGCGAACCGTGATGGCGGCTGGAGCTAGCCTCGCGAGCCTCGAGCCGCTTGCGCCACAAACCACAAACCACAAACCACAAACCACAAACCACAAACCACCAATCCCCAATCCCCAATCCCCAATCCCCAATCCCCAATCCCCAATCCCTGCAGAGCTTGAGCCTCCTGCGGGAGCGGCTTCGGCCGCGAAGGGCTCTACCGGGAAAGCTTATTCGCTGCTGACGCCGCTCCCACAGGTCTGTGCACTTTCCTCCCCACTGCCGCGATGGCGCGTTATCCGTGATGCCGCTCAGTCCGCCGGTCCACACGCCTCGAAAGCATCCGATGCCTGCCTCCACGACCCGGGGCCGCGTCCAAGCACCGCACAGTCCGCGTGTCCGCTACCACCAATGTTGCATTGCTAGATGCGGCAGGTGCGGGGATATGATTCCATCATAATTATGGCGTAATGAATGGGTGGCCCGTGACCGAGTGGACCCGATTGAACGAGGAGCGGCAGCGGCGCCTGCAGGCGGCCGGCAGCCTGGCCAGGGGCCGGCTGGTGGCGTCCAAGGACGTGGTGGCGCTGCTGGAGCGTGTCATCGCGCCCGGAGATCGGGTCTGCCTGGAAGGCAACAACCAGAAGCAGGCCGATTTCCTGGCCCAGTGCCTGACCCAGGTCGATCCGGCCAAGGTCCACGACCTGCACATGGTGCAATCGGTGCTGTCGCTGCCCTCGCATCTTGATGTGTTCGAGAACGGCATCGCCAAGCGCCTGGACTTCTCCTTTTCCGGCCCGCAGGGCGCGCGGCTGGCGCAGTTGGTGGCCGACAAGCGCATCGAGATCGGCGCCATCCACACCTACCTGGAGCTGTTCGGCCGCTACTTCATCGATCTGACGCCGCGCGTGGCGCTGGTGGCAGCGCACGCGGCCGACCGCCAGGGCAACCTCTACACCGGACCGAACACCGAGGACACCCCGGCCATCGTGGAGGCCACCGCGTTCAAGGGCGGCATCGTCATCGCTCAGGTCAACGAAATCGTGGACCGCCTGCCGCGCGTCGACATCCCTGCCGACTGGGTCAACTTCGTCACCCACGCGCCCAAGCCCAATTACATCGAGCCGCTGTTCACCCGCGACCCGGCGCAGATCTCCGAGGTGCAGGTGCTGATGGCGATGATGGCCATCAAGGGCATCTACGCCGAATACGGGGTGGAGCGCCTCAACCATGGCATCGGCTTCGACACCGCGGCGATCGAGCTGTTGCTGCCGACCTACGCCGAGTCCCTGGGACTGAAGGGCAAGATCTGCCGGCACTGGGCCTTGAACCCGCATCCGGCGCTGATCCCGGCGATCGAATCGGGCTTCGTCGAGTCCGTGCATTCCTTCGGCTCGGAGCTGGGCATGGAGGACTACATCGCCGCGCGCGCCGATGTGTTCTTCACCGGTGCCGACGGTTCGATGCGCTCCAACCGCGCCTTCTCGCAGACCGCCGGCCTGTATGCCTGCGACATGTTTATCGGCTCCACCCTGCAGATCGACCTGGCCGGCAACAGCTCCACGGCCACCCGCGACCGCATCGCCGGCTTCGGCGGGGCGCCCAACATGGGCTCGGACGCGCGCGGCCGACGCCACGCCAGTCCGGCCTGGCTCAAGGCCGGCCGTGAGGCGGCGCGCCCGGGCCAGATGCCGCGCGGACGCAAGCTGGTGGTGCAGATGGTGGAGACCTTCCGCGAACACATGGCGCCGGCCTTCGTGGACCGGCTCGATGCCTGGGACTTGGCCGAGCGCGCCGACATGCCGCTGCCGCCGGTGATGATCTACGGCGATGACGTCAGCCACGTGCTGACCGAGGAAGGCATCGCCAACCTGCTGCTGTGCCACAGCGCCGAGGAGCGCGAGCAGGCCATCCGTGGCGTGGCCGGCTACACGGCCGTCGGGCTTGGCCGGGACAAGGCCATGGTGGAGAACCTGCGCGACCGCGGCGTGATCAAGCGCCCGGAAGACCTGGGCATCAAGCGCCGCGAGGCCACGCGCGACCTGCTGGCCGCGCGCACGGTCAAGGACCTGGTGCGCTGGTCGGGCGGTCTGTACGACCCGCCCAAGCGCTTCCGCAATTGGTAAGGGGATAACGATGGAAACCCTCAAGTATCGCTTCGACGGCCGCACCGCCCCCAAGGGGACGCTCGACCATGTGCTGGTCGGCGTGGTCGCCTCTGGCAACCTGGAAGTGCTGATCGAGCCGGCCGCGCTGGACGGGGCGATGGAGATCGAAATCGTCACCGCCGCGCGCGGCTTCGGCGCGATCTGGCAGGCGGTGCTGGACGACTTCGCCGCCCGCCACCCGCTGCGGGACGTGCGCATCAGCATCAACGATGTCGGCGCCACGCCTGCGGTGGTCAGCCTGCGGCTGGACCAGGCGGTGGAAACGCTGCTGGAAGGCGGTGCGGCATGAGCCAGACGATGCAGGCGCACAGCTTCTACGAGGCCGATGCGCGCGAACGCGTGGCCGGCGTGCTGGATGCCGGTTCCTTCAACGAATTCCTGGGCCCGCGTCGGCGCATGACCAGCCCGCACCTGGCGCAGCTGGACCAGCCCGGCGCGTTCGATGACGGCATCGTGGTCGGCGAAGGCCTGCTGCAGGGCCGCTCGGTACTGATCGCCGCCCAGCAAGGGCAGTTCATGGGCGGCGGTGTCGGCGAGGTGCATGGCGCCAAGCTGGTCGGCCTGCTGGAACGCGCCCAGCGCACCCGACCCGCGGCGGTACTGCTGTTGCTGGACACCGGTGGCGTGCGCCTGCACGAAGCCAACGCTGGCCTGATCGCGATCTCCGAGATCATGCGCGCCACCCTGGCCACGCGCGCGGCGGGCGTGCCGGTGCTGGCGCTGATCGGCAGCGGCAATGGCGCCTTCGGTGGCATGGGCATCGTGGCGCGCTGCTGCAGCGCAGTGCTGATGTCAGAGGAAGGGCGGCTGTCGCTGTCCGGTCCGGAGGTGATCGAGACCGTGCGCGGAGTGGAAGAGTTCGACGCGCGCGACCGCGCCCTGGTGTGGCGCGTGACCGGTGGCAAGCATCGCTACCTGCTGGGCGAAGCGGCGCAGCTGGTGCCCGATCGCATGGAGGCCTTCGTCGCCGCTACGACCCAGGTCCTGGACCAGTTGCGCGCGCCGACATCGGAAGACCAGCAGCTGCAGGCATTGGAAGGCGAGCACGCGCGCCTGGCCGCGCGCATCGCCGCCTTCGGCGATTGCCGCGACGGCCTGCAGGTCTGGGAGCGGCTGGGCATCGATGAGGCGCAACGCCTGCCGCTGCTGGAGACCGACGCCTTCCTGGCCGCGACGCAAACGCGGAGGATCACATGGTTCTGAACGCACTCCTGGATCAGCTGTTCCCGCAAGGCCATCGCATCGACGTGCGCGATGACGTGCTCAGCGGCACGGCCAGCACCTCCGCCGGCGAGGTGACCGTCATCGGCACGGCCAACAAGCTGGAGGTCGGCGTGGATCATGCGCTGGCGCTGGCGGCCACGGTCATCGCCAGCACCAAGGCCGATCCGCAGCGGCCGATCGTGATGCTGGTGGATACCGCCGGCCAGCGCCTGTCGCGTCGCGATGAGCTGCTGGGCATCAACGGGTACTTCGCGCACCTGGCCAAGGCGCTGGACCTGGCCCGGCGCCGCGGCGCCAGGCTGGTGTCGCTGGTCTATGGCGAATCGGTCAGTGGTGGTTTCCTGTCCTTCGGCCTGATGGCCGACAGCATCCACGCCCTGCCCGAGGCGCAGGTGCGGGTGATGGACCTGCGCGCGATGGCGCGGGTGACCAAGCAGCCGCTGGAGAAGCTGCAGGCGCTCAGCAAGAGCTCGCCGGTGTTCGCGCCAGGCGTGCAGAACTATGTGGCCATGGGCGCGGTGGAATCGGTCTGGGAAGGCGATCTGGCCGGTGCCCTGGTGGAGGCGCTGCAGGCGCCGGTCGCAGGCGATCAACGCCGCGCGCGCGGCGCCGAACGCGGCGGCCGCACCCGGGCGCGCGATGTCGCCGCGGCCGTGGAAGCGGGCGAGGCCTGAACGCATGGACGCCCGCCACACGCTGGTCTGGTTGCAGCCGCAGGCGGCGTGGCAGGCGCTGACGCCGGGTGCCCACGCGCGCCTGGCGGCGTGGTTCGCCGCCGGCCATCCAGCAGTGGTGGCGCGCCGGCAGGAGCACGACGCGCAGGACGTATTGCGGCTGGGCGTGCCGCTGCCGCCGGGCGAGGGCAAGCAGCGCCTGGCGCTGGTGGCAAGCCAGGCGGCGATCCGGCGCGCCAGCGCGCCACCGACGCTGGATCAGGTCCGTGCCGCCGCGCCCGCGGACTGGGCCGTCGCGCTCGATGACCTGCGCGAGGTTTCATGCACGCTCGGGCAGAGGCCGGGTGTGTTCGGTGGCTTTGCCTGGCAGGCGATCACGGGGCTGCCCTACGTCCATGCGGCCTCCGACCTGGACCTGCTGTGGCAGGTGACGGCGCCCTCGCAGGCGCAGGCCATCGTCCAGCAGCTCCGGCGGTGGGAAGCGCGTCATGGACGCCGCGCCGACGGCGAGTGCGTGCTGCCCGACGGCCGCGCCTTTAGCTGGCGCGAGTACGCCGGCGCTGCGGACAAGGTGCTGGTCAAGGCGCATGGCCAATGCACGCTGGTGGCGCGCCAGGCCTTGTGGGTTGGATCGAGGCAGGCCGCATGAAGCCTCAGCCCGCCATCGCCCATGCACCCATCGCCGCGCCAACCGCGCGCGCAAGCCGGGCCGACGCCGCCGCGCGCCTGGGCCGCCTGGCCGTGGCCAGCCTGCATGCCGAGCTGGTGTGCGCGCCCAAGCCCGGGCTGGTGACCCCTTTCGATGCGGGCAGCCATGACGACATGGATGCCAGCACGTTTCATCGCAGCCTGTTCGCGCTGCGCGGCTATTTCCATGCGATCGCGCGGGCGGGCCTGGCCGACGCCGGTTTCGACACCCTGCGCAGCCTCGGGCTGTCCGCGGAGTCGGCGATGCAGCGTGCGACCGGTGGCATCAATACCCACCGCGGGGCAATCTTCAGCCTCGGCCTGCTGGTGGCCAGCGCCGCGCGGTGCCGGCGGCAGGGACAGACCATGCCGAGTGCCGAGGCCGTCTGCCAGGGTGTGACGCATTGGGCCGAGGCCCTGCGCGCCGCGCCGGTGGATGCGCACAGCCACGGCCAGCGCGCCATGCGCGCCCATCGCATCGCCGGCGTGCGCGAGCAGGCCGCGGCCGGTTATCCGCTGCTGCGCCTGGTCGCGCTGCCCGCGCTTGCGCAGGGGCGGGCCTGGGGCCTGGAGCGCGAGGCGGCGCTGGTGCACACGCTGATGACCTTGATCGCGGTGGTGGACGATCTCAACCTGCTCCATCGCGGCGGCGCGTCGGGTCTGGTCCTGGCCAAGCGCAGCGCCCAGGCCTTCCTGCAGCGCGGCAGCGTCAGGCAAGCGGACTGGCGCACGCAGCTGCAGGCCATCGGCAGCCAGTTCGTGGCGCGTCGCCTCAGTCCGGGCGGCAGTGCCGACCTGCTGGCCTGCGCCTGGTTTCTTTCGCAGCAGGAGGCGCTGTGACGCTGGCCCTGCTGTGCCCAGGCCAGGGAGGGCAGCACCCCGGCATGTTCGCGCGCCTGGAACAGGTGCCGGCCGCCAGCGCCCTGATGCGCCACGGTAGCGCGCTGCTGGACGAGGACGTCCTGGCCCTGGCCGGCGATGCGCGGCGCTTCGACAACGCCATCGCCCAGCCACTGGTGTGCCTGGCGACGGTTGCGCATTGGCTGGCGCTCAAGGATGCGATTCCCGCACCGGCCCTGGTACTGGGTTACAGCGTCGGTGAGCTGGCGGCTCACGCCATCGCCGGCAGCTTCTCCGCCGAGGATTGCCTTCGGCTCGCTGCCGAGCGGGCGGCCTTGATGGATGCCAGCAGCCCGGCCGACGCGGGCCTGATGGCGGTCGTGGGACTGCCTGCGCAGGCCGTGGTCGCGCTGGCCGCGCAGCATGCGGTGGTCCCTGCGATCTTCAATGCCGAGGACCATGTGGTGCTCGGTGGCGCGCGCCAGGCGCTCGGGGCCCTACGCGAAGCACTGGAAGCACAGGGCGCCCGCGTGGTGACGCTGCCGGTCGCCGTGCCCTCGCATACCCACTGGCTGAAGCCTGCAGCGCAATCTTTCGCCCAGCTGCTGCAGGCGCTGCCGCCGCAGCGCCCGGCCTTGCGCGTGCTTGCGGGAATCGATGCGCAACCGGTGCCCAGCGGTGCGGAAGTGGCGCGCACGCTTGCCGCACAGCTCGCCCAGCCGCTGCAATGGCAGCAGGTGATGCAGCAGGCGGTCGAGCGCGGGGCGCGGGTCTTTCTCGAACTCGGCCCAGGTGCGGCGCTGTCGAAGATGGCGCGGGAGATCGACCCCTCGTGTCAGGCGCGCTCGGTGGAGGACTTCAGGACTTTGGATGGCGTGGCCGAGTGGGTATCGACGGCGCTGGCGCGTGCGGGGTGAGGGCGCCGCAGGCGGGCAAAAACCACGGCATACAGGGAGCACACGCGCAAGGAGCGCGCATGGCGGCACGCAGTTTTGACTAGCAAGGTTTGACTACCCTGGGTGGCGGGTCGCCACTCGCAAGCTGTACGGAAGCACGCGTCTTTGGGAGGGTGCATGAGTCCGCAAATCGCAACGATCATCGGTCTGGTGGTCATGTTCATTGTCGCCACGGCCTTGCCGATCAACATGGGGGCCGTGGCCTTCGCCCTGGCCTTCATCATCGGTGGTCTGTGGGTGGGGCTGGATGCCAAGGCGGTGCTGGGCGGCTTCCCCGGCGACCTGTTCCTGACCCTGGTGGGCATCACCTACCTGTTCGCCATTGCGCAGAAGAACGGCACCATCGATCTGCTCATCAGCTGGGCGGTCAAGGCCGTGCGCGGCAAGATCGCCGCGATCCCGTGGGTGATGTTCATCGTCTCGGCGCTGTTGACGGCCTTCGGTGCGCTCGGCCCGGCGGCGGTGGCCATCATCGGCCCGGTGGCGCTGCGCTTTGCCAAGCAGTACCGGATCAATCCGCTGATGATGGGCCTGCTGGTGATCCATGGCGCGCAGGCCGGCGGCTTTTCGCCCATCAGCATCTATGGCGGCATCACCAACAAGGTCGTGGAGAAGGCCGGGCTGGAGGTGTCGGAGATGTCGGTGTTCCTGACCAGCCTGTTCTTCAACCTGGCCATGGGCCTGATCTGCTTCTGCGCCTTCGGCGGGCTTGCCCTGCTGCGTCGCAGCCACGCCTCGCTGGCCGAGGCGGAGTTCGTGGCGGTGGACCAGTCCTCGCACCGCAAGTTCGCCATTGAGGGCCATGGCGCGATGGTCGCCGCAGGCGGCGGCACCTTGTCGACCAACCCGGTCGCGCTGGAAGCGGTGGCCCTGACCCGCGACCGCATCTTCACCCTGGTGGGCCTGCTGGGCCTGGGCGTGGCGGCGCTGATCTACAACCTCAACGTCGGCCTGGTGTCGATGACCGTGGCCGTGGTGCTGGCCCTGCTTTCGCCCAGCGCGCAAAAGGGCGCGGTGGAGAGCATCAGCTGGTCCACCGTGTTGCTGATCAGCGGTGTGGTGACTTATATCGAGGTGCTGCAGAAGTCAGGTGCGGTGGACTACATCGGCGTGGGCGTGTCGGAGATCGGCTGGCCGCTGCTGGGCGCCCTGCTGGTCTGCTACGTCGGCGGCATCGTCTCGGCCTTCGCCTCCTCGGCGGCGGTGCTGGGGGCGACCATTCCGCTGGCCGTGCCGTTCCTGATGCAAGGCCAGCTGGGCGCGGCCGGCGTGATCTGCGCGCTGGCGGTGTCTTCCACCATCGTCGATGTCAGCCCGTTCTCCACCAACGGCGCGCTGGTGGTGGCGTCGGCGGCCGAGGACGAGCGCGAGAAGCTGTTCCGCCGCTTCCTGGTCTACAGCGGGCTGGTGGTGGCATTGGGCCCGCTGGCGGCGTGGCTGGTGTATGTGGTGCCTGGGTGGCTCTGAGGCGAGGAGTGAGTGGGGCAAAGCGAGGAGTGAGGAGTGAGTAAAGGCAGATGAGGGGTGTTTTGGGAGCGGCTTGAGGTGGCCTCGGGCCATCTGCGGCGAAGGGCTTTAATGAGAAAGCCCTTCGCGGCTGAAGCCGCTCCCACAGGATGCTGCGCGGGAACTTGATTTCCTCTTGTGGCCTGCTGGTTCAACGCGCTTCCGATGCGGGGCCCGGCACTGTGCAACAGAGCCGATGGCAACGCGCGCCCGGTGTGCCTGGACCGCGCGGATGGACTGAGCGCGCCGTTCGGTCCGCTCCGCTCGATGGCCCATCCCTGCGCGCGTCGCGACGTCGGTTCTGCTGCATGCAGGCGTTAGAATTCATCCATCATTCCCGCCTTCGAGGCCCCCTTCCGCCATGACCCTTGCGCCCGAGCCATCACCGCGCCGCAAGCGTGGCGCGCTGTACGAGGAGGTGGCCGACACGCTGCGGCAGAAGATCTACGACTACGTGTTGCCGCCGGGCGACTGGATCGACGAGCCGGCCCTGGCCGAGGAGCTCGGCATTTCCCGCACCCCCCTGCGCGAGAGCCTCAAGCTGCTGGCAGCCGAAGGCCTGGTGCAGATGGAGCCGGGGCGCGGGGCGCGGGTGACGCGCCTGACGCTGGAAGACCTCTACGAGCTGTTCCCGGTGATGGCCATGCTGGAGGGTCGCTGCGCCTTCGAAGCCGTGCGCAAGATCGATGCGCCCGGCCTGGAGCGGCTGGAAGCGCTGCACGCAGCGATGGAAGTGGCCGCCGAGGCCGGCGACATGGCTGAGTTCTATCGGAACAACTATCTGATCCACCAGACCGTACAGGACTATGCGGGCAACCCCTGGCTGATCCGCGTCACTCACGACCTGCACCGCATCCTCAAGATGCACCGCGGCCGCCAGCTGCTGACCCCAGGCCGCATGGAAAAGTCGCTCACCGAACACCGCGAGCTGATGGCCTGCTTCCGCAACCGCGACAGCGCCGAGGCCGAGCGCACCATGAACCGCCATCTGCTCAGCCAAGGCGAGGCACTGGCGCAGTACGTCGCCGCCGGCGGCAAGCTCAATGTGCCGGCGCCGCTGCCTGGGGCTAGGGGTGAGGGGTGAGGGGTGAGGGGTGAGGGGTGAAGAGTGAGTGGGTGAAGCGAGGAGTGACGAGTGAGCGGTAAGGAGTGAGGAGTGAGCGGAAGCAGCATCACCGCACTGCTCACTCCGGTTGTGGGAACGGCTTCAGCCGCGATGGGGCTTTCCCGGCAAAGCCTTTCGCGGCTGAAGCCGCTCCCTCATCAAATCATGCATTCGCCAGCGCGGCTCGGGTGTGGCGATGACAGGTGGTCCAGGTCTCATGCTGACAAGAGAGAAAGCTCTCCTGCCACGCGCTGATCCTGCGTCGGCCCTCACGTCTGCATGACGTTTGCTTGCTGGGGTTTTGACGCGCCGCGGTGCAGGCTCGGAAGTGTCCGCTGCCCACCGCAGCGCCCTCTCAGAGAGCCCTCCATATGCCAGTGCCGTCCTATCCGCGTCCGCCATTCAAGCCCCAGCAGCAGTCCTTCCCCGGCAAGACCCGCGAGATCGAGCCGCGTCCGGATCACGGTGAGCGCAGCTATGTCGGGCACGGCCTGCTCAAGGGCAAGAAGACCCTGGTGACCGGCGGCGACAGCGGCATCGGTGCGGCTGTGGCCATCGCCTATGCCCGCGAGGGCGCGGACGTGGCCATCGCCTACCTGCCCGAGGAAGAGGACGACGCCCAGGGGATCGCCAAGTACGTGCGCGATGCCGGCGCGCAATGCCTGCTGCTGCCTGGCGACATCTGCGACCGCCAGCATGCGCAGGCGCTGGTCGAGAAAACCGCCAAGACCTTCGGGCGCATCGACGTGCTGGTCAACAACGCTGCCTACCAGAAGTATTTCCAGGATTTCGACGAGATCACCCTGGACGAATGGGAGCGGACCTTCACCACCAACGTGCACGCGCCCTTCAACCTGATCCGACTGGCATTGCCGCACATGCCGAAGGGAAGCTCGGTGATCAACACCGCCTCGATCAATTCCAAGCGGCCCACCCCGAACATCCTGCCCTACGCCTCCACCAAGGGCGCGGTGGCCAACATGACGATCGGCCTGGCCGGCCTGCTGGCCGACCGCCAGGTTCGCGTCAACGCGGTGCTGCCCGGCCCGGTGTGGACCCCCTTTATCCCCGCGGGCATGGACCCCGAATCGGTAGAGCACTTCGGAGAGCAGGTCCCGTTTGGCCGCCCCGGCCAGCCGGTGGAACTGGCCTCGACCTACGTGCTGCTAGCCTCGGATACGTCCAGCTACACCTCGGGCGCGCTGGTGACGATCGCGGGGGGCGGGGCGGTGCTTTGAGGCAGAAACGAGTGTGGAGGAACGAGGAACGAGTGTGACCTGCGTGCTTTTGCTCTCTCTCGTTTCTCGTTCCTCTCCACTCGTTTCTTGCCTCCTGCTTCACCGCCGCCTCACCCCCGCCTCAACACACTCCTCACATGTCTCAACAGAGCAACGACATGGCGCGTGAGGAGGCCGCTCCGGCAGCGGCGGGCATGGAACAGAGCACCCGTCGCACGCAGATCCTGCGCTTCCTGCTGCGCTACCGGAACTCGGGGGTGTTCTCGGGCCTGACGCTGGACCCGGCGCTGGAGCACGGCAACGGCGATGAAGGCAGCCCGGCCGAGTTCAGTCGCGACCTGGAGGCGCTGGGCCCGACCTTCGTCAAGCTCGGGCAGATGCTGTCCACGCGTCCGGACATCGTGCCGCCGGCTTACGCCAGCGCGCTGGAGCGCATGCAGGAAAACACCACGCCGGTGCCGTTCGAGCAGATCCGCGAGGTGCTGGAGTCGGAGCTGGGCGTGCGCATCAGCAAGGTCTTCAGCGCGTTCGAGGAGACCCCGCTGGGGTGCGCTTCCTTCGCCCAGGTGCACGCGGCGCGACTGCGCGATGGCACGCCGGTGGCGGTCAAGGTGCAGCGCCCCGGCGTGTCGCAGCGGCTGACCTCGGACCTGAGCATGCTGCGCGGCATCGCCATGGCCGCCGACCGGCTGACCAAGGTCGGCCGCAGCGTCCACTTCGGGGACTGGATCAACGAGTTCAGCCGTGCGCTGCTGGCCGAGCTGGACTACATCGCCGAGGCCGAGAATCTCGAGCGTTTCGGCGAGCACCTGGCGCCATACCCGGAGCTGCTGGTACCGCGCCCGGTCTGGGACCTGACCCGTCGTCGGGTGCTGACCATGGACCTGGTCGAGGGCGTGCGCGTGGACCAGGTCTCGGGGTTGCGCCGCACCGAGGAGCCGATGGATCCGCTGGCCACGGCGTTGCTACGCGGCTACCTGGACCAGATGTTCGTGCATGGCGAGATCCACGCCGACCCGCATCCGGGCAACCTGCGGGTGACGCCGGACGGGCGCCTGGCGATCTTCGATCTGGGCATGGTGGCCAATGTGCCGCCGCGGCAGCGTGAGCGCCTGCTCAAGCTGCTGTTCGCCGCGGTGGACGGTCGCGGTGAGCAGGTGGCCGATGAGATGATCGCGCTGGGCACGCGGCTGGAGGACTACGACGCCCCGCGCTTCCTGCGCGAGGTCGGGCAGCTGATCAGCCGCTATTCCGCGCACCGCACCACCATGTCCGAAGGCCGTGTGGTGCTGGAGCTGGTGCGCATCGCCACGGCCAACTGCCTGCGCACCCCGCCGGAACTGAGCCTGCTGGGCAAGACCCTGCTCAACCTGGACACGGTGTGCCGCACCCTCAGCCCGGAGCTGGATGCCAAGCAGGTGGTCGAAGGCCATCTGCAGCACGTCATGCGCGCGCGCTTGCGGCAGTCCTTCTCCTCGCCCAGCCTGGCCACCGAGCTGATGGAGCTGCAGACCCTCACCCGCGAGGGGCCGCGCAAGCTGTCCGAGATCCTCTCGCTGATGGCGGACAACCGGCTGCAGGTCAAGGTGACCGGGCTGGAGGAATCGCACCTGATGGAGAACCTGCAGAAGATCGCCAACCGCATCGCCGCTGGCCTGGTGACCGCGGCGCTGATCGTGGCCTCGACCATGATGATGCGCATTCCCACCAGCAGCACGCTGTTCGGCTATCCCACCGTGGCGCTGCTGATGTTCCTGCTGGGCGTGGCGCTGGGGGCGGGCATCGTGGTCAGCGCGCTGCTGGGCGATCGCCGGGTCAAGTCGCGCTGACATTCCCGGCTGGCTGAGCAGTCTCTGCAAGGGGTTGAGGAACAAGCTGATAGGAGCGGTTGTTGTGGGAGCGGCTTCAGCCGCGAAGAGGCTTTACCGGTAGAGCCTCTTCGCGGCTGAAGCCGCTCCCACAGAGTCCAAGGGCTCCCACAGCCTCCAAGGGTCCCACAGAGTCGAAGCCCCAAAGGTCTAAAGCTCAACCAGCTGCGCTGCATGGGCACCTCGCAGAACCAGTCGGGCTTCCGGCCCATCGGCGATCCCACAGCGCAGCTAAAAAACCCTGGAAGAGGCCGGCAGCAGACCAGCCGCTACAATAGGCGGCTCACCAAGACCCAGCTGGACCATCGTGGCGACCGATTCCGACCTTCCCATGCAGGCGCTGGCGTATGCGCTCGAGCGCGGCGGCCTGCCGCCCGTGCAGGGCATGACGCTGCTGCTGCGCGCCCGTCCCGGCGCGGCCCTGCAGGTGCTCGACGGCCAGACGCTGCAATGCCAGCAAAGCTTCCGCCCGGCCTTCGAAGCGCTGGACCGGCTGCGCCTGCAGACCGTGGAGCGGGTGGAAGAGCTGAGCGGCGGCGCGGCGCGGGTGATCGCGCTGCCGCCGCGGCAGAAGGAAGAATCCCGCGCCCTGCTGGCGAGCATGCTGGCCCTGGCCGCGCCCGGCGGCCAGCTGGTCTGCAGCGTGGCCAACGACGAAGGCGCACGTTCGGTGGAAAAAGACCTCACGCAGCTGGTGGGGCTGGGCGGCTCGGTGACCAAGCACCACTGCCGCGTGTTCTGGAGCGCGCCGCTGAGCGGCCAGCACGATGAGGCGCTGGCCCAGCGCTGGCGCGCGCTGGATGCGCCGCGCCCGATCCTGGGCGGGCGCTACCGCAGCCGCCCGGGCGTGTTCGCCTGGGACCGCGTGGATGCGGCCAGCGCCCTGCTGGCGCAGGCGCTGCCACCCTCGCTGGCCGGCGATGCCGCCGACCTCGGCGCAGGCTGGGGCTACCTGGCCGACCAGTTGCGCCAGCGCTGCGCCGGCATCTCCAGCATCGATCTGTTCGAGGCCGAGGGCCGTGCCCTGGCGATGGCGCGCGAGAACCTGGCCGTCGATGCGCGGGTGAAGCTGGGCTTCCACTGGCACGACGTCACCCGCGGACTGCCCGGTCGCTACGACGTGATCGTCAGCAATCCGCCCTTCCACGGGCTGGGCCGGGGTGAGCGCCCGGACATCGGCCGCCGATTCATCGACGTGGCCGCCGACGCGCTGCGCCCGCACGGGCAGTTCTGGATGGTGGCCAACCGCCACCTGCCGTACGAGGACATGCTGTCGCAGCGCTTTTCGCAGGTGCAGGCCAAGGCCGAGGGCGGTGGCTTCAAGGTCATCGCCGCCAGCGGGCCGCGCGCATGAAGATCGTCAAGCACCTGGCCAACCTCGGCTACGGCAGCCGCAAGCAGGTCACCGCGCTGTTCCGCGAGGGCCGGGTGACCGATGCGGCTGGCGAAGTGCTCTACACCGACGACCCGGTCGATCACGACAACATGCGCGTGGACGGCGAGCCGCTGGATAGCGCGCCGGGCCTGTGCCTGATGCTGCACAAGCCGCTGGGCTACACCTGCTCCACCAAGGACACCGGCCGGCTGATCTATGACCTGCTGCCGCCGCGCTATCGCCTGCGCGATCCGCTGGTCTCGCCGGTGGGGCGGCTGGACCGCGACACCAGTGGCCTGCTGCTGATGACCGATGACGGCCAGCTGCTGCATCGGATCATTTCGCCCAAGGCGCGGCTGGACAAGGTCTACGAGGTCACCCTGGCCGAGGACCTGCGCGGCGAGGAGGCCGGCATCTTCGCCACCGGCGAGCTGCTGCTCGAGTCGGAGACCAAGCCGCTGCTGCCGGCCGAACTGGAAGCGATCGATGCGCGCCACGTGCGCCTGACCCTGCATGAAGGTCGCTACCACCAGGTGCGGCGGATGTTCGCCGCCGTCGGCCACCATGTCCAGGCGCTGCACCGCAGCCGCATCGGCGGGCTGGGGCTGGGCGAGCTGCCTGCTGGACACTGGCGCCTGCTGTCCCCGGCCGATCTCGAGGTGCTGTTCGGCCATGTCCACTGAACGTGTGCGACCGCTGTCGGAGCTGCCCGAGGCGGTGATCTTCGACATGGACGGGCTGATGCTGGACAGCGAGCGCGCCTCGGTGCGCTGCTGGTCGCGCGCGGCGGCGGAAGTCGGCCTGCGCATCGAGGATGCCTACTGGCTGCGCATGGTCGGCCACAGCACCGCCGCCTGCCAGCAGGTCCTGCGCGAGCGCATGGACGATGCCCGCATCGCCGAACTGATGGACCGCTGCAACGTGCTCTACGACGCCGAGGTCGAAGCCGGCCTGCCGCTGCGCCCGGGCATCGTCGAGCTGCTGCAGTGGCTGCAGGCACAGGGCATCCCGCGGGGCGTGGCCACGTCCACCCGCCGCCCGCGCGCGCCGCACAAGCTGGAAACCGCCGGCCTGCTGCCGTACTTCCACTCGGTCACCGCCGGCAACGACGTGGCCCACCCCAAGCCGGCGCCGGACATCTACCTGCTGGCGGCCCAGCGCATCGGCGTGGCGCCCGCGCGCTGCCTGGCGTTGGAGGATTCTCCGGCGGGCGTGCGCGCCGCGCTGGATGCGGGCATGACCGTGATCCAGGTGCCGGACCTGGTGGCGCCCGACGCGGCCCAACGCGCGCTTGGCCACCGCATCGTCGGCTCGCTGCTGGACGTGCGTGCGCTGCTGGCCGCGCGGGTGGCCAGCACTGCGTGAGGATCGGGGCGGCAGCGCCGGGGTCAGCTGGCGCTGCGCAGCTGTCCGCGCTGGGACGCACGGCGCCGCTTGATGCCGTACATCGCCGCGTCCGCCTCGCGCATCAGCGCGGCCACGCCGCAGCCAGTGCCTCGCTGCACGGCCAGGCCGATGCTGGGGGTGATGTGCAGCGCAAGCGCGCCGGCCTGCAGCGGCCGTTCCATGGCGCGCATGATCCGCTCCACCGCGTCCACGGCCGCCGTCTGGCCCTGGCCGGCGCAGTCCAGGGCCACCACGAACTCATCGCCTGACAGGCGCGCAAGGAAGTCGCCGCGTCCCAGCGTGGTTTTCAGCCGCGTGCCGAAGGCGCGCAGCAGCGCGTCGCCGGTCTGGTGGCCATGGCGGTCGTTGACCTGCTTGAAGCCGTCCAGGTCCAGGAACAGCACCGCCACGGTCTGGTCGTTGAGCTGGGCCATGGCCACCGCGTGCTCCAGGTGGGCCATCCACGCCGCGCGGTTGGGCAGGCCGGTCAGCGTGTCGGTCATCGCCTGCGCCTGCAGCACGCGCGCCAGGCCCACCTGCGCGGTGACGTCCTGCACCATCAGGTGGAAGCCGGTGCGCAGGCCGGCGCTATCGCATCGCTCCACCGGCAGGTAGTTGGCCTGCAGGTGGCGCAGGCCGGCTTCGGTGGGAACCTCGACCTCGAAGCACACCGGCTGCCCGGACAGCACCGTATCCAGGTGCTGCTGGACCATGGCGTAGTGTTCCGGCCGCAGGATCTCGCGCATGTGTCGTCCGATGATGTCTTCTGGAGCGCGCCCGAACCAGCGCGCGTAGTGCGCATTGACGAACTCGTAGCGCAGGTCCGCGCTGACCCGGCCGATCAGCGCCGGCACGTTGTCGGCGATGGTGCGCAGGCGGTTCTCGCTCTCGCGCAGGGCCTGCTCGGCCAGCCGCTGCTGGGTCAGGTCCTGGATCTGCGAGACGAAATGCAGCGGCTGGCCCTCCGCATCGCGCACGATGGAGACCGACAGGTGCGCATGGATCAGGCTGCCGTCGCGGTGGAAGTAGCGCTTGTCCATCTGGTAGCTGTCACGGGTCCCGGCCAGCACCTCCTGGACCAGCTTGAGATCCGCGCCCAGGTCTTCCGGGTGGGTCAGCTGCTGGAAGTCCAGGGTCATCAGCGCATCGCGCCCATAGCCGAAGATCGCGCAGGTCGCCGCGTTGACCTCCATCCAGCGGCCTTCCAGCGAGATCAGCGCCATGCCCTGGGAGGCGGCGTGGAAGGCCTCGTGGAAGCGCTGGGCTTCCATGCGCGCGGCCAGCTGCGAGGCGCGCGCGGCCGTGATGTCGCGCATGACGCAGACCGCCCCGAGGATGCGGCCATCGGCGCCGCGTAGCGCATCGGCGTAGCAGATGATGTGCCGGGGCGGTTGGTCGGGGGGCAGCAGCACCAGTTCGGTGTCCTGCACCAGCTCGCCCTGCAGTGCCAGCACCAGCGGCAGCCGCTCGGTCGGGCATAGCTCGCGACCGTTGGCCTGATAGATCCCGAAGGCTCTGGACCATTGCTCCGAGGGCTCGCGGCGAGGGTCCACCCCCAGCCAGTCCCGCGCGCGCCGGTTGAAGCTGTCCAGCTGTCCTTCGGCGGTGCAGGTCACCACGCCGTCGGGCATGGCCTCCAGCAGGCGCTGCAGGGTCTGCTTGCGGGCCTCGGCCAGATGCTGGTTGCGACGCGCCTCCAGGCCGTCCACGGTGCGTCGGGCCAGGCGCTGCAAGCCCTCACGCTGCACCGCGTCCAGGGTCCGCGGCCGGCTGTCGATCACGCACAGCGTGCCGTAGCGATGCCCCTCGCGCCCGATCAGCGGCGCGCCGGCGTAGAAACGGATGTGCGGCGGTCCCAGCACCATCGGCGCGCTGCAAAAGCGCGGGTCCTGCAAGGTGTCCGGCACTTCCATCAGATCGTCGGCGGCAATGGCGTACGCGCAGAAGGCCCCGTTGCGGGAGGCCTGGTCGGCCTCCAGGCCGCAGTGAGCCTTGTACCACAGGCGCTCGGCGTCGATCAGGCTGGTCAGTGCGATCGGGGTGTCGCACAGACGCGCGGCCAGCCAGGCCAGGTCATCGAAGACCAGCTCCGGCTCGGTATCCAGGACCTGCAGATCTCGCAAGGCGGTCAGCCGTGCTGACTCAAGCTCGGCGCTGAGCAGCTTGGCGGTGTCGGATGTGGGCGCCATGGTGGTGTCGATGGCCGGGGGCATCCGCGGCCTTTCCTCTCCCGATTCGCATATCGGCGCGGCAAAGCCTTTCCTGATGGCACCGGGCCGGATTCGGGATGGCGTGCGCAACTGCCGATGGCGCTGCCCCAGTCATGGCCTTTGGTGCCGTGAGCTGAACTGATAAGATAATCATTCTCATTTAGGGGTGGCCCATGAGTGCCCCGACCCATTATTCAAGGAGCTCCGTGCGCCTGCATTCCCTTTGCCTGTCCCTGGCTGCGGCGCTGGCCGCCGCCACCGCCCACGCCCAATCCGCCGACCAGACGCTCGATGCCGTGGTGGTCACCGCCTCGCGCACCGACCAGCCGGCCGAGAGCGCGCCGCAGACGGTGGTGGTGATCGACAAGGCCGACATCGCCCGCCAGCTGTCCATCAGCACCAACTCCTCGGATCTGCTGGCCAACCTGCTGCCGTCCTATACGCCCAGCCGCGGCAAGATGAACGGCAGTGGCGAGACCTTGCGCGGTCGCACCCCGCTGATCCTGGTGGACGGCATTCCCCAGTCCAATCCTCTGCGACCCACCGGCCGTGAGGCGCACACCATCGATTACGCCATGGTCGAGCGCATCGAGATCGTGCAGGGCGCCAATGCCATGAACGGCCTGGGCGCCACCGGTGGCACCATCAACCTGATCACCCGGCGACCCGAGCCCGGCACGGTCAACCAGCACGTCCAGGTCCAGGGCACCGTGCCCAGCGCCGACCTCGATGCGGAAACGGCCAGCTACCGCGCCCAGTACCGCGTCAGCGGCAATACCGGCCGCGTGGAATACCTGCTGGGCGCCGGCTACGAGGACCAGGGCCTGTACCTGGACGGCGATGGCCGCGCCATCGGCACCGACGTCACCCAGGGCGACCTGATGGCCACCCGCGCCTGGGACCTGCACGCCAAGCTGGGCTACTGGATCGACGACACCCAGGAACTGCAGCTCAGCTCCAACCGCTATCGCATCAAGTCCAAGGCCGAGTACCTGGCCGTGGGCGGGGACCGCGCCCGCGGCATTCCCACCACCTCTATCCGCGGCACCCCCGAAGGCACGCCACCGTGGAACGATGTGTGGACCACCGGCCTGTCCTACCGCCATCACGACCTGGGCGGGATGACGCTGGATGCGATGGTGTTCAACCAGGAATTCGAAGGCCTGTTCGGCGCGGACAATTCCTCCACCTTCCAGGACCCACGCATCGCACCGGTCGGCACGCTGTACGACCAGTCGCGCTCGGTGGCCTCCAAGTGGGGCTCCAAGGCCAGCCTGTCCAGGGATGGATTGCTGGACGGCAGGCTCAAGCTCACCGGCGGCGTGGACACGCTGTGGGACAGCGGCAAGCAGGATCTCTACGGCACCGGGCGCACCTACGTGCCGAACTCGGAACTGCGCGACCTGGCCGCGTTCGTGCAGGGGGAGTACCAGCTGCTGCCGCAGCTGACGGTGCATGGCGGGCTGCGCCATGAAGACCTGAAGCTGCGGATCGACAGCTACCAGACATTGGCGCGCTACAACCGCGTGAACGTGCAGGGCGGCACCCTCGACCTCAGCCAGAACCTGGCCAACCTCGGGCTGGTGTACGCGCCGGTGGAAGGCTTTAACGTGTTCACCAGCTATGCCGAGGGCTTCGGCCTGCCGGACGTGGGCCGCGTGCTGCGCTCGATCAACACCCCGGGCACCACCGTGGCCAGCCTGCGATCGCTGCAGCCGGTCCTGACGCGCAACCTGGAGCTGGGCACGCGCTATCGTCGCGATGGCTGGGACGTGGACCTGAGCCTGTTCCAGTCGCGCTCGGATTACGGCACGCGACTGATCTCGGTCGATGGCGCCTTCCAGATGGCGCGCGAGAAGACGCGCATCGAAGGCCTGGACGCCAGCGCGCGTTATCGCCTGGGCGAGGATCACCAGCTCGGCCTGTCCTATGCCTGGACGCGCGGACGCTACGACAGCGATGCCGACGGACGCCTGGATGCGCACCTGGATGGCCTGAACATCGCGCCCAACCGCGTGATCGGCACCTGGAGCGCGCGCTGGAGCGAGCGCCTGTCCTCCTTCGCCCAGGCGCAGTACGCCTTCTCGCGCCGCTTCGACGAGCTGGAGAAGGAGTTCGACGGCTACGCGCTGGTCGATGGCTCGCTGGACTACGCACTGCAGGCCGGCAAGCTGACGCTGGCCGTGTCCAACCTGCTGGACCGCCAGTACATCAGCTACTACTCGCAGAGCGCCCTGGTGGAACCGGCCCGCTACTTCGCCGGCCGCGGCCGCACGCTCACGCTGGGCTACAGCCTGGATTTTTGAGGCTGCGGCAGGACGGGCCGAGCCGCTGAGCCTGGCCGAAAGGCATCCAGGGGCGCATCTGTGGATGCATCTGTGGGAGCGGCTTTAGCCGCGAAGAGGCTCTACCGGTAAAGCCCATTACCGCCGAGGCTTTTGCCGGGAGAGCCCCTTCGCGGCTAAAGCCGCTCCCACAGATGCCCCCACCAGGCTCGCCTGCACAGTTGCCCTCAACGGCGCAGCCTTACGCGTACTGCATCTTCCGCGTCATGCCACCATCGACGATGAACTCCTGCCCGGTGACAAAACCCGACAGCGCAGGCGCGAGTAGCTGCACGGCGAGGGTGGCGATGTCCTGCGGCGTGCCGACGCGTCCGGCCGGATGCTGGGCATGATCGGCGCGCGAGAGCTTGGGCGCGCGCCGACGCGCCGGCCCGCGCCAGGCTTCGGTGGCGATCCAGCCCGGGCTGATGGCGTTGACCCGCACCTTGGGTCCTTCGCTCAGCGCCAGGGCATGGGTGAAGGCCAGCAGTCCGCCCTTGGCCGCGGCATAGGCCTCGCTGTGCGGTTCGGACTGATGGCCACGCGTAGAGGCGATGTTGACGATGGCGCCGCCGTCCTGCGCCTGGCGCAGCGCGGGCAGGGCCTGGCGGCTGCACAGGAAGGCGCCGTGCAGGCTGGACAGGCGCGCCTGCCATTGCCGCAGGTCCAGTTGGTCCAGCGGCGGCACATGGGGATCCGGCGGCCCGGCGTTGTTGACCAGGCCATCCAGGCGTCCGAAGGCCTTCAGCGTGGCGCCCACCATCGCCGCCACGCTGCGCTCGCTGGCCACGTCCAGCTTGCGGAACAGCGCATCGCCGCCGCGTCCCCATTCGCGCAGGCAAGCCTGGCCGGCGTCGGCATCCAGATCGCCGATGGCCACGCGGCCACCGGCACCGAGCACGGCCTGGGCGATGCCGCGGCCGATGCCCTGCGCGCCACCGGTGATGAGCACCACGCGGCCGGCCAGCGGCTGCGGATTCCACGGCGTGATCTCGGGAACGAGCGACATGCGGCGACTCCTGCGAAGGGATCACCCACCCTAGGCCGGCGCATGGCAAGCCGGAGTGGTGTCATCACCGTTTCATCGTGCCGGTGTGGAATAAGCGGCTGCCGCGCGCGCTTGCGACCGCGCGTCTCGATCCATCGGATGCGTCGTCCTCCTGTCTGGCGCGCCTGCCATTGATGAGGAAACCGCCGATGCGCCGTCTCGTGTTGTCCACCTGCCTGGCGCTGCTGCCGCTGCTGGCCCATGCCAACGAGGACGGCCGGCGCTGGCTGGCCGGCGACCATCACGTGCACAGCGAATGGAGCGTGGACTGGGACGAATCGGTCAGCCCGCCCAGGCCGATCCGCGGCGGCGATTCGCCGTACACGCGCACGGACAACGCCAGGGCCGCCAGCCTCCACGGCCTGCGCTGGATGGTGCATACCGACCACGGCGGCCCCGGCCACTCAGCGGTCACCCGCGAGGGCGCTTGGCCAGCACTGCAGGCCGCGCGCGAGGCGGTGCCGGAGCTGATCCAGTTTCACGGCATGGAGTTCGACGTGCCGGCGGGCGAGCACGCCTCGCTGATCATCGCCCCGGGTCCTGACGAGGCGATGCAGCAGTACGAGATCGAACGCGACTTCAATCGCCGCGAGCCACTGGACAAGGCCGCGCGCGACACCGACGCGGACATGCGAAAGGCCCTGGCGCACATGCGGGCCCTGCAGCCGCGGCCGTTGATGTTCATCAACCATCCCTCGCGCACGGCTACCGCGCCCGGCAGCTGGGGCGAGGTCACCCCGCAGGAACTGCGCCACTGGCAGGACGCCGCGCCCGATGTGCTGGTCGGCATGGAAGGCGCGCCGGGCCACCAGGCCGATCGCAAGACCCGTGGCCTGTACCGCAATGCGGCCGCGCCCAGCGACGGCGGCTTCGACCAGATGACCACGCAGATCGGCGGCGTGTGGGATCAGCTGCTGGCCGAGGGCCGCCGCTTCTGGATCACCGCCAACTCCGACGCGCATCGACACGCCGGCATCGGCGGCTCGGACTTCTACCCGGGTGAGTACAGCAAGACCTATGTCTGGGCACGCCCGCAGGCTGCCGACGTGCTCGATGGCCTGCGCCACGGACGGATGTTCGTGGTGACCGGAGACCTGATCGATGGCTTGGACATGCGCCTGCAGTCCGGGCGGGCCAGCGCTGGAAGCGGCCAGACCCTGAGCGCCCGCGACGGCGACACGCTGGTCCTGACGCTGCGGATCTCGCTGCCGGCGGCGCCCAATTTCCACAACGCCCGTCCGATCCTCCACCACATCGACATCATCAGCGGCCAGCCCGGCGCCGGCACCGGCACGCCCACCATGCAGGTGCAGACCCTCACCGCCGCGCAGTGGAAACAGGAAGGCCGCACGCTGTCGATGACCGTCAGCGTGCCGCGACCGAGCCAGCGCGGCTTCGTGCGCGTGCGCGGTACCTCCACCGCCCAGGCGCACCCGGCGCAGGACGTGCCGGGCGAGGATCCCTGGGAGGACCTGTGGTTCTACTCCAACCCGATCTTCATCGAGGCTGCCGGCTGAGTCCGCCTATTGCGGCATCAGCGACTTGGTGACGCGCCTGGACCACCCACTGCGGCCGCTGGAAAACAGCGCTGCGCAGAGCGAGGGCTGTCCGGCGCGCCGCGTGCCGCGGTGGAAAGTGTGCGCTGAAGCACATCGGGCGTGAAGGCATCTTCACGTCACGCCATCCTCAATATTCGAAGATGCCGGCCGCTATCTCGTCATCGCCTCCTTCAACGGATCGCATGCGACATGGCTGAACCGGGTGTGGGACATCAGGCCCTGAGGGGGGATCAATGAAGCGTTTGTGTTTGCTGGCCATGAGCTGGCTGTTGCTGCTGTCCGTGCCCGCGTGGGCGGCCGACACGCATGTGGCCCTGGTCAAACAGGTCTCCGGTCGCGTCACCGTGCTGCGCCAGGGACAGACCCTGGAAGCGGCGGGCGGCACCCAGCTGCAGGTCACCGACCGCATCCTCGCCGCGCCGGACGCCTCGGCCGGGGTGGTGTTCAAGGACGGCACCCTGCTCACGCTGGGCGGTAATGCCGATGTGCTGGTGCGCGACTACGTGTTCGAGCCCAAGGCCGGCAAGTACGCCTTCTCGCTGTACATGACCAAGGGCTCGGCGATCTACGAGTCCGGCAAGATCGGCAAGCTCGCGCCCGCGTCGGTGAAGGTGGAAACGCCCAAGGCCACCGTCGGCGTGCGTGGCACCCGCTTCCTGATCGAAGCGAACTGACCATGCCGTTCCTGCAAGACCCGCGCGGCCGTCTCGTCGCCGCCTTGGCATGGCTGCTGCTGTTGTCAGGCTGCGCCGCCGCGCCCACGCGCATCACCCTGCTGCCCGACCAAGACGGCCACCTCGGCGCGGTGTCCATCGCCACCGCGCAGGGGCAGGAGCGCATCGACCAGGCCTACGGCAGCGTTGCGGTCGAGCGCGCCACCGCCGCGCCGGCCGCGGCACGGCCCGTGGACCGGCAGGCCTTCGAGAGCAGCCACCGCGCACTGCTGCAGGCCCAGCCCACCCCGCCGCGCAGCTTCGTGCTGAACTTCAAGTTCGACAGCATGGAGCTGACCGCCGAGTCCAAGAAGCTGCTGCCGCAGGTGCTGGAGGTGGTGCGCAGCCGGCTGCCCACCGAGGTCACCGTGTTCGGCTACGCAGACTCGGCCGGCGCGGCCGACTACAACCTGGCCCTGTCCGCCGAGCGCGCGCGCGCGGTGGAAAAGCTGCTCAGGCAGATCGACCCGGCCCTGCCGGTGGAGGTGCAGTACTTCGGCGACAAGGCGCCGCTGGTGCCGACCCGGCCCGGCGTGCCCGAGCCACGCAATCGTCGCGCCGAGATCGTGGTTCTGTAGGCCATGAAGCCGCTTGCCGCCACCCTGGAAGCGTCGCCACGCGCGGCGGCGCTGTGCTTCGTGGTGAGCCTGGTGCTGGCCTTGCTGGTGGGCCTGGCCGGCCTGCAGCAGCAGTCGCTGGTGCGCGCGCTGGACCGCGCGGTGCTCGACACGCTGCAGCGCCAGACCGCCTCAGGCGCCCAGGCCATGGATACGGTGGTGGTGGACATCGACGAGGTCAGCCTGTCGGCCGTGGGCCAATGGCCGTGGCCGCGCTATCGGCTGGCTGCGCTGATCCAGGGCATCCAGGCCCAGCGCCCGGCCGCCATCGCCATGGACATCCTGCTGCCCGAGGCCGACCGCGCCTCGCTGAGCGACATCCAGCGCACCTTCAAGCGCGACTTCGACCTGGACGTGTCCTTCGCCGGCGTGCCCGATGGCCTGCTGGACAACGATGGCTACCTGGGCGAGCAGATGGCGCGGGCCGACGTGGTCGGCGCGCGTTATTTCTATTTCGACCATGCCACCCGCCAGGACCAGCCGGTGCGCCCCGGCGTGGGCTTCGATGGCGCGCTGGACCAGCTCACCCTGGACCGCGCCCCGGGCGTGCTCGACAACGTCCCGGCCATCGCCTCGCAGACCCGCATCTCCGGCTTCGTCAACACCCAACCCGATGAGGATGGCGTGCTGCGGCGCCTGCCGCTGCTGATCGAGCACGACGGCGTGGTCCACGCCAGCCTGGCGCTGGCCGCGACCATGCGCGCACTGAAGCTGTCTTCCGGGCACGTGGAGAGCGGGCGCGATGGCCTGTCGCTGCGCATCGGCCCCCATGCCATCCCGATCGACCGGCGCGGCCACGCCGTGCTGCACTTCAACGGCGCGGCCCGGCGCTATGCCAGCCTGCCGGCGGTGGACGTGCTGGCCGGGAGGGTGGACCCGGCCGCCCTGCGCGGCAAGGTCGTCCTCATCGGTTCCTCGGCGGTGGGGTTGAACGACCTGCACGACACGCCGATGGAGCGCAGCTTCTCCGGCGCCAAGATCCAGTCGGTGCTGGTGCAGAACATCCTGGACGATGCGGTGGTGCGCATTCCGGCCTGGGGCGCGCCCGTCGCCCTGCTGATCGGCGTGCTGCTGGCCGCCGGCCTGTGCGCGCTGTTCGTGCGCGGCCAGGGGATGGGCTGGCTGGGCATCCACGTGGCGTGTGCGGCGGGGCTGTTGCTGGCGGTGGACTGCGCGCTGTTCCTGCGCGGCGGGTTGTTCATCCCGGTGGCCGCACCGCTGCTGGTGCTGGGCAGCCTGCTGGCGGCGGGCGTCATCGCGCGGCTGGCGGTGCACCAGCGTCGTGCGCAGCGCTGGCGCAAGCAGCTGGAGAACGCGCGCCAGGTCACCATCGAATCGATGTCGGCCGTGGCCGAGACGCGTGACCCGGAAACCGGCGCGCACATCAAGCGCACCCAGCACTACGTGCGTGCCATCGCCCAGCGCCTGCAGCAGACCGGTCATTACCTGGACACGCTGAGCGAGGACTACATCCACCTGCTGTTCCTGTCCGCGCCCCTGCACGACATCGGCAAGGTCGGGGTGCCCGACCACATCCTGCTCAAGCCCGGCCCGCTGACGGCGGAGGAGTGGGTGATCATGCGCAAGCACGCCGAGTTCGGCCGCCAGATCATCCTCAGCACCGCTCAGCGCATCGAGGGCGACAATTTTCTGACCATCGCCAGCGAGATCGCCGCCACCCATCACGAGAAGTGGGATGGCAGCGGTTATCCCAACGGCCTGAAAGGGCAGGCGATCCCGCTGTCCGGGCGCATCATGGCCGCCGCCGACATCTACGATGCACTGATCAGCCGCCGCTGCTACAAGGAGCCATTCCCGCATGCGCAGGCCATGGCGATGATGCGCGAGCTCGACGGCAGCACCTTCGACCCGGTGGTGCTGGAGGCCTTCGTCGCCATCGAGCAGCAGATCCTGCAGATCGCCGGCAGCTTCCGCGACGAGGACGAGGAACCGGCCATCGCGCTGGTGCCGGACCTGGTCGAACGCGCCCGCTGAGCGCGCGGGCCGGGCTTCAGTCCGACAGCAGGCGTCGCCAGCCGTCCACGCCCAGCTTGTCCAGCGTGGCGATGTTGCGCTCGACGATGACGTCCGGATCCGGGAAGGCCGCTACCGCGCGTTCCACGCTGTCCTCGCGCAGCAGGTGCAGGGTCGGCCAGGGCGAGCGGTTGGTGTAGTTGGACACATCCTCCGGCGCCGCCCCGGCGAACTGGTAGTCGGGGTGGAAGCTGGCCACCTGCAGGATGCCCTGCAGATCCAGCTGTTCGACCGCCATGTCGGCGTTGTCGAGGAAATCGTTGTAGTCCAGGAAGTCGCCCAGCACGTCCGGATGCACGATCAGGGTGGTGTCGGTGACCTCGGCCGGTGTGTCGCGCAGCAACACCAGCTCTTCCATCAGCTCCTCCAGCAGGGCCTCCGGCGTGGAGGCATCGCTCAGCACCAGGCGCACCTGCTCCTTGACGTAGACCGCCTTGGCGAAGGGGCACAGGTTCAGGCCGATGACGGCCCGCTCCAGCCAGCGGCGGGTATCGGCGATCGGGTCGCGCGAGGCGTCGGGGGGCGTGGATTCCATGGCCAGGGCGTCGGATCAGTCGCGGAAGTTGTCGAACTGCAGCGGCTGTTCGAACTCGGACTTCTTCAGCAGCGCGATGGCGTCCTGCAGGTCGTCGCGCTTTTTGCCGTTCACGCGCAGCTTGTCGCCGTTGATCTGCGTATCGACCTTGATCTTGGATTCCTTGATCTTGGCGGCGATCTGCTTGGCCAGCTTCTGCTCGATGCCCTGCTTGACGCTGATCTTCTGCCGGGCCCCGGCCAGGTTGGTCTCCACCTCGCCGAACTCCAGGCAGCGCGCATCGATGCCGCGCGCGATCAGGCGCGCACGCAGGATGTCCTCCATCTGCTTGAGCTGGAAATCGCTGGGCGCGGACTGGTTGATGGTGTTGTCCTCCAGCTCGAACCTGGCGTCCACGCCCTTGAAATCGAAGCGGTTGCTGAGTTCGCGGTTGGCCTGGTCCACCGCGTTGGTGAGCTCGTGGCGGTTGACCTCGGAGACGACATCGAATGAGGGCATGGCGGGCGGATGGCTGCGAAAAGGGCGCCTAGGTTAACGCAGCCCCGCGATGGGGCAGGTGCAGCGGGGCCCGCCGATGCCATCGCTGACGGCGGCAGGCCGCTGCGGGATAATCCGCGACATGACCTCCACCTCCCCGCAGCGCGCGCCCGCGGCCTTGTTCATGCTGGGCGCAGTGGCCTTGTTCGCGGCGATGGACGCCGGCCTGAAGTCGCTGTCGGCGCACTATCCGCCGCTGCAGGTGGGCGCCATCCGCGGCCTGGCCTCGTTTCCGCTGGTGCTGGTCTGGGCGCTGTCCACCGCATCGCTGCGCAGCCTGGTGCGCGTGCACTGGCCGATGCACCTGCTGCGTGGCGGCCTGAGCGTGCTGATGATGGCCTGCTTCGTCTACGGCGTGGCGCGCCTGCCGCTGACCACCGCCTATGCCATCACCTTCGCCGCCCCGCTCCTGGTCACCGCGCTGGCCGGGCCAGTGCTGGGCGAACACGTCGGGCCGCGTCGCTGGGCGGCGGTGGGCATCGGACTGCTGGGGGTGCTGGTGGTCCTGCGGCCGACCGGCGCCGGCATGATGACCGCCGCCGGCGGCGCCGTGCTGGTGGCGGCCTGCTGCTATGCCGCCAGCTTCCTCACTACGCGGCTGCTGGCGCGGCGCGACAGCACCCAGGCCATGGTCCTGTGGATGGTGCTGCTGCTCGGCGTGGCGGCCGGCCTGCTGGCCTGGCCCGGCTGGGTGCCCTTGCAGTCCGCCCATGGGCTGCAGATCGGCATCGTTGGCGTGGCCGGCGCCGGGGCGCAGGTGTTGCTGACCGAAGCCTTCCGCCGCGGCGAGGCCTCGATGATCGCGCCGCTGGAATACTCGGCACTGCTATGGGGCGTGCTGCTGGACGTGGCCCTGTGGGGCGTCCTGCCCGATGGCATCACCTGGATCGGCGCGGCCATCATCGTCGGCAGCGGGCTCTACGTGCTGTATCGCGAACGCGTGGCCGCCCGTGCCGCCGCGGCCACGCCACCGCCATGAGGCCCGACGCTTGAGGACGCGCGCATGAGGAAGGATGCATGCCACTGCTGATCGTATTGCTGGTCGTCGGCGGGGTGCTGGCGCTGTGGCTGTTGCTGTTTCCGCTGTGGCTATGGCGCCGCTATCGCCTGGGCAAGGCGCGGCGGCGGCTGTGGCCGTTCTGGGCCCGCCTCAATGCGTGGCTTTCGCCGCTGTCGCTGCTGCTGTTCCTGCTGGGCGCGGGGATCGCCTCCTGGGCCTGGCCGGGGGCATTGGCGTATGCGGGCTGGGGCCTGTTGGCAGGCATCGCCTCGGGCGTGATCGGCCTGCTGCTGGGACGCCTGGAGCGCTTCCCCGATGGCAGCTGGCACTACACGCCCAGCGCGCTATGGATGACGGTGTTGATGCTGGTTGTGGTAGCCCGCCTGCTGCTGGGGGCCCTGGACCTGTGGCGGCGCGCGTTGCAGGCCGATGCGCTAGCGTGGATCCCGAATTTCGACCACGCCAGCCTGTTCGCGCTCGGCGGCCTGCTGCTGGCGCATGCGACCACCACGGCCTGGGCGCAGTACTGGCGGATAAGGCCTAGAGCGGCACGCACGTTGGACTGAGGGCAGCCTCGGATCGTCTCGCTTCGCCACGGTCCAGAAGCGCGGGACTTGCTGTGGGACAGGCTCCAGGTGGCCTAGGGACATCAGCCGCTAAGGGGCTTGCTCGGCAAGACCCTTAGCGGCTAAAGCCGCTCCTACAGATTGGCTTCCGAGTTGTTCGAGAGTTCCTGAAGACCTGTACGCGCGGCGCATAGGCGCGCAGCGCCTCAGAACTCGTCGACGATCTCCACGGCGCTGCCGGTGGCCTCGGCGAAGCGCTCGGCCACCAGGCGCACACGGCGGTCGCCTTCCTCGTTCGGTGTCTCAATCTCAATCGCATGGAAGCCCGGCGATGCATCGTCCGGCAGCCCTGCCGAGCTGGAGTCGTCATCGTCCATGTGCGGCATCAGGTCGGCGACCTCCTCCACGCGCTCGATCCCTTCGATCGCCTCGATGGCGTGGATCAACTCGTTGGCGCGGTCGGCATCGGCGGTCAGGCGCAGGCGGACGATGGGCATGGGGTCACTCCGGATGAATGCGATGGCGCAACGCTACGCAGCGCGTCGCTAAGCCGCAGTGACAAGCGCAGGGCCGCACTTGCGCGCATAAAAAACGGCGGGCCCAAGGCCCGCCGTCTTGATCCAGTACCGCGGATCGTAACGCGTGTTGCAAGGCGTGCTTAGAAGCGCGCGCCGATACCGATGCCCACGGTCCACGGGTCCAGGCCCAGGCGGCCGCTGGCGTCTTCGCCGCCCACGGTCAGCTTGGCCTTGTCGGTGTTCATGTAACGCACGTCGGTGCGGGCGAACCAGGTCGGAGTGATGTTCATGTCCAGGCCGACGGTGCCAATGGCGCCCTTGGCCGTGGAGATGCCCACGCCCGGGCCGATGTCCTCATTGCTGAAATTGGACTCGTAGTAGCCCACGCCCACGAACGGACGGAACACCTGGTCGGCGCTGCCGAAGTGGTACTGGCCGCTGATGGCCACCGGCTGCTGTTCGACCGTGCCGATCTTGGCGTTGCCGTCGTTGACGCGGTGGTTGAACTTGTCGGCCGCGCCCCACAGCTCCACGGCGATGTTGGGGGTCACGTACCAGCTGGCGCTGATGGTCGGGGCGACGTCGCCGTCCACGTCCAGGTTCGTGCCCTTGAGCGGGTCGCTGGACGGGTTGAGCAGGGTGGCGCTGCCGACGACCGCGAAGCGCTTGTAAGCAGCTTCAGCGTCACCGCCGGTGGTGGAATTGGTGGCCCGGCCCGGGGCGACCATCGAGTCGGTGGAAGTGCTCATTGCATCCTGCGCGAATGCGGGGGCAGCCACCAGAAGCGAGGAAACAACAGCCAGGCTCAAGTTGCGAATGGACATCATGTGAGGGACTCCTCTTGTCGTTCTGAAAGCGCCCTGGGGTTAGGGCGGGGCGAACGGTAGGCGCGCCTACATGAACGCTTGCCACCCCGCCCGCATTCGTTCAGGCCGGTTTTCAGGAGCGCTTCAACTTCATCAAACGGGAACTTCGCCGTTGTGGGATTTGCGGGTAATCAGCGACGTTTAACTTCACGTTTCCAACGGAATAACGAAACCTTTCCGTTCAGCTGCCGAGTCCGTTTCAAAGCCAAAACGCGCGGTGAATCCGCACTGCCCGACGTGCCGATCAGGTCGTGCACGGTCGTGCGTGGCCGCTACAGTCCCGCATGCCTCGGCGCAGGAGTGTGGCATCAGAGCCTCGCAGGATCGCGCTGCCGGCAACGGTGCGGCATCGGGCGACATTCGGCAGCGCAGGCCGGTCTGGAACACTGCGCCCATCTCTTCCAAGTGACAGCGCATGCGAGGCGTCTCCAGTCGTTGAACACCTTCGCAAGCGTGGAACGTCTGGATGAGCGGGCCGCGCATGGCATCGCGGTGTTGTCGACGCTGGCCATGCTGATGCTGGCGACATGGCTGCTGACCGCGCGTCCTGAGGCGGGTGGCGGACGCCGCACGCTCTCAAGCACGCGCGTCTACTTCGTCGAGCGACCGACACGCCCGCAGCCTGCGCAGGCGCCTGCTTCCTCGCCCCGTTTTGAACAGCCACCGCGCCTGGTCGAATCCGCGGCCGTGTCGTCCAACGCGCCCCGAACCGCCTCGCCGACCCCGAAGCGATCGACACCCGCGCAAGTCGCATCCGCCGCGGACGCGCCCACTAGTGCCTCGCTGTACACGCCCGATGGCCGGGTGCGCATCCCCGATGCCGCGCGCGCGCCGCCGGGCGCCACGGCGCAGCCGCCAGGACAGACCGATGAGCGCGCCCTGGCCGAGGCCAGGGGCATCCTGGAGCGCGAGAACCCGATCGACTATCGACCGACCCGCTTCGAGGAGGCCTGGGCCTCGGACGGAAACCTGCTGCAGCGCGCCGACGATGCACTGGCCAAGGCCTTCCGTCGCAAGAAGCGCGGCGGGCCGGCGACAGCACGCCCACCGCCGGATGTGGCCACCAATCCTGCGCTGCACGAGAACCTGGCCGACCTGGGCAGCGAGGCCACCGGCGATGCCTACAAGGCCGCGCCGATCCGTTTCGAGAAGGCACCGGACCTGCAGGGCGGCGCCAGCCGGCGCATCGAGGCCGGCATCGGGGCGCTGCAGGCGCGTGCGGCACAGTGCGCGCCCGGCCAGCTGCAGCAGTTGCTGGTGCCGGTGCGCCTGCACCTGGACGAGCTCAAGCGCAACGAGTATGCCCTGGCGCATGGCGCGGACCCATTGCGCGCCGAACAGATGATCCCGCGCGCGGCCGACAGCGCCTACGACCTGGCACGGCGCGCGCTGTGGTATGCCGAGCACGCGCTTGGCGGCTGCGTGCAGCCGGCTTGAGCGGCTAGCGCGTGCGATGAGCTTGAAGATGAGCCGCGTTGCTCGTCAGCGGTGCAAAGGTGGTGTCGCGTGGCGCAGCGTGGTCTGGCAGCGCCGCGTGGCGCCGGCTCCCTGCCACAGATGGCCTCGCACTCACCTCAAAGATGCATCACAGGCGCTAGCTGGCTTCCAGCTCGGACAGGTAGGCACGGCACCAGGCATGCACATCGTGGCGCTGCAGGTGCTCCATCATCGAACGCCAGCGCTCGATACGATTGGCCTTGGTCATGGTCGCCGCGGTGGCGATGGCATCGGCCACGCCGTCCAGGTCATGCGGATTGACGATCAAGGCCTCGGTCAGTTCCACCGCCGCGCCAGCCAGGATCGACAGCACCAGCACGCCCGGGTCTTCAGGGTCCTGGGCCGCGATGAACTCCTTGGCCACCAGGTTCATGCCATCGCGCAGCGGCGTGACCAGGCCGACGCTGGCGGCGCGGTAGAAGCCGGTCAGCGTGGCATGGCTGAAGTTCTGGTTGACGTAGCGGATCGGCGTCCAGTCCGGCGTGGCGTAGCCACCGTTGACGTGGCCGGCCAGCTGTTCCAGCTCGCTGCGCAGCTGCTTGTATTCGGCCACATCGCCGCGCGAGACCGGCGCGATCTGCAGGAAGGTCAGGCTGCCGCGCTGGTCGCGGTGGCGCGCCAGGTAGCGCTCGAACCCATGGAAGCGCTCGGGAATGCCCTTGGAGTAGTCCAGCCGGTCCACGCCGATGGCCAGCTGGCGACCGCGCAGGCTCTGGCGCAGGTCGCGGACCTGGGTCTTGTTGACCGCCGCCCTGGACTGCTGGGCGATGAAGTCGGTGTCGATGCTGATGGCGAAGTTGCCGGTCTTGAGCCTGCGCCCGCCCGGGGCTTCGACCTCGCCGTCCGGCATCACCTTGCCACCGCCGTACAGCCGCACGTACGAGCGGAACCGCTCCACGTCGCGCTGGGTGTGGAAGCCGATCAGGTCGTAGGCATACATGGACTGGAAAAAGCGCAGGTGGTCGGGCACCGCCGCCACCAGATCGGCCGAGGGCATCGGCGTGTGCAGGAAGAAGCCGATCTTGCAGCCGATCCCGCGCTCGCGCAGCAGCGCGCCCAGCGGGATCAGGTGATAGTCGTGGATCCAGACCGTGTCGCTGTCCTTCAACAGCGGCGCCAGCTTGTCGGCGAACTGCGCGTTAACCTTGCGGTAGCCCTCACGCGTGCTGCGCTGGTAGTCCACCAGGTCCAGCCGGAAGTGCATCAACGGCCACAGCGTGCGGTTGGCGAAGCCGTTGTAATAGGCATCGTGGTCGGCGCGGTTGATGTCCATGGTGATGAAGCGGATACCACCGTCTTCCTGCTCGTGCAGGGTGCCGCCTTCATCGCGCGTGGTCTTGCCGCTCCAGCCGAACCAGACCCCGCCGCGCTCCTTCAGCGCGGCCAGCAGGCCCACCGCCAGGCCGCCGGCCCGGTTCTCCCCGGGCAGGGCGACGCGGTTGGACACCACCACCAGCCGGCTCATGAGGCCTCCTGCCAGGAGCGCGACAGGCGCATGGCGGCGATGATCAGGCCCACGTGCGAATAGGTCTGCGGGAAGTTGCCCCAGGCCTCGCCTTCCTCGAAGCTCAGGTCCTCCGACAGCAGGCCCAGGTGATTGCGCCGGGCCAGGATGCGCTCGAACATCGCCCGCGCCTCGTCCTTGCGGCCGATCGCGGCCAGCGCATCGATGTACCAGAAGGTGCAGATGGTGAAGCTGGTCTCCGGCGTGCCGAAATCGTCCTCGGCCACGTAGCGGAACAGCGCATCGCCCCGGCGCAGGTCGCGGCCGATGGCTTCCACGGTGGCGATGTAGCGCGGATCGTCCGCCGGCAGGAAGCCGATATCGGCCAGCAGCAGCAGCGAGGCGTCCAGGTAATCGCTCTCGAACGAGGCACTGAACCAGCCCTTGTCTTCGCGCCAGGCCCGTTCCAGGGTGGTGTCGCGAATGGTGTCCGCGCGCTGGCGCCAGTGCGTGGCGCGCTCGCCCAGCTCCAGGCGCTGTGCGATCTTGGCCAGTCGGTCGCAGGCGGCCCAGCACATGGCCGCGGTATAGGTGTGCACCTCGGCGCGGCCGCGGAACTCCCACAGCCCGGCATCGGGCACGTCGTACATGGCGAAGGCGCGATCACCCAGTGGCTCGAGCCGCTCGAAGGTGTGCGCATCGCCCGGGTCGACCAGGCGCTGGTCGAAGAACAGCTGCGTGGAGGCCAGCACCACCGAGCCGTACACGTCGTGCTGCTTCTGGATCCAGGCCAGGTTGCCGCGGCGCACCGGGCCCATCTGCCGATAGCCCTGCAAGCTGGGCACTTCCTCCTCGTGCAGCTCGACCTCGAAATTGATGCCGTACATCGGCTGCAGCGAGCCGTCGTGGGTGGCGATGTTGAAGATGTAGGCCAGGAACATCTCCATCGTGCGCGTGGCGCCGAGGCGATTCAGCGCGCGCACCACGAAGGCCGCATCGCGCAGCCAGCAGTAGCGGTAGTCCCAGTTGCGCGGGGTATCGGCGGCCTCCGGGATGGAGGTGGTCATCGCCGCGATGATGCCGCCGCTGTCCTCGTACTGGCACAGCTTCAGGGTGATCGCGCTGCGGATGACCGCGTCCTGCCAGTCCAGCGGAATGGACAGGTAGCGCACCCACTCGGTCCAGTAGTGGCGGGTGTTCTCCTCGGCCTCGCGCACGTAGCCGGCCAGGGAGCGGCGCAGGGATTCGTCCGCCCCCAGCACCAGGTGGACCGGATGGTTGAGGATGAACCATGAGCCCTCGCGCACGAAGCGCACCGGCACGTCGGTGGTCAGGCGCAGGGTGAAGTCCGGCAGCAGCCAGCGGACGTGGTTGCTGCCCCAGGTGGATTCGGGCGCGCGCGCGCCCCACTCGGCCAGGGGGCGGGCGTGGATGCGGATGCGCGGGTTGCCCTGCAGCGGGCGCACCTGGCGGATGATGCTGACCGGCCGGTAGAAGCGCTGGTTCTCGCGCCAGCGCGGGGCGAAGTCGATGATCTCCAGCGCATTGCCCTTGCTGTCGCGCAGGACCGTACGCAGGATCGCGGTATTGGTGATGTAGTGCTGTTCGCTGGAGGCGAAGTCCTCCAGCTCCACGCTGAAGTCGCCGCCGTCGTGGTCGCGCGGGGACAGCAGGTGGCAGAACGCCGGGTCGCCGTCGAAGGCTGGCATGCAGCTCCACACCACGCGTCCCTTGAGGTCCACCAGGGCACCGAAGGTGCCGTTTCCGATGACGCCGAGGTTGAGGGTGTGTGCGCTGGGCAAGGTCATGCGTACTCCGTGTTGGTGGGGCCGGGCTCGGTATTGCGGCGTAGCCAGTCGTGAACCGCGCCGGTGTCGGGCAGGTGGTAGATGGCGTGGCTGTTGGTGCGCTGGCCGACCAGCACGCTCCAGCCACCCAGCGCATTGGCCGCGGTGAAGCCGTATTCGTCGGTGAGGTCATCGCCGACGAACACCGGCCGGCGGCCCGCGAACGGCGCCTGCCGCATCAGCGCCTGCACCGCCCGGCCCTTGTCGACATTGGCCGGCACCACTTCCACCACGTGATCGCCCGGCTGCAGGCGGTAGCCAGCCAGCTGCCCGATGTGCGCCTGCGCCAGGGCGGTGACGTGGGCACCCGCTTCCGGCGCCTTACGCCAGTGCAGGGCGATGTTGCCGCCCTTGTCCTCGATCACCACGCCCGGGTGCTGCTGGGCCAGCCGCACCGCAGCCGCGCGCAGGGTCTGCATCGCCTGCGACGGCGCGGCCGCGGCCATCGCCGGAGCGCCACGCAGCTCCTGGCCGTGCAGGCCGGCGGCGGGCAACTGCAGCGGGGCGAAGACGCGGTCCAGCTCGTGCAGGGGGCGGCCACTGACCAGGGCCAGGGCGCCGCCGAGCAGCTCGGACAGGCGGGTGATGACTGGCAGCGCGCCCTCGGGCAAGGCCACCTCGTCGGGAGTCGGCGCAAAGTCCAGCAAAGTCCCGTCCACATCCAGGAACAGGGCGCAGCCCGCGTCCAGGTGCGGCGGCATGACACGGCGTTGAGGCGAAACGGCAGCCATCGGTGAGGGGTGTCCAGTGGCGTGGGGCGATGGCGTGGGCATCGAGATGCGCGCCAGTGTGGCAATACTTTAGTGAAAGACCCGTTCAGCCTGCCAGGCATGTTGCGTAGCAACAATCATTGGGCGACAGGGGTTTGCGTGCGGTGCGTGCAACATCTGCACCGCAATATGCCGAACGCGCATGATCCCCATGCGCTTGCGAAGCTTGGCGGGTTTTCCCGCGGTCGTACAATGCTGGGCTCCCCTAAATGAATGTCCGACGGAGTCTTGCCATGGCGCAACCCCAGGAAGCACGCGTTCCCGATATCGGTGACTACAGCGACGTGCCGGTGATCGAAGTGCTGGTGGCGGTGGGCGACACCGTGCAGAAGGACCAGGGACTGATCACACTGGAATCGGACAAGGCCACGCTCGAAGTGCCTGCCGCCTTCGGCGGTGTGGTCAAGGAGATCAAGGTCAAGGTCGGCGATACGCTGTCCGAAGGCGCCGTGGTTGCGTTGATCGAGCCGGCCGAAGGCGGCCAGGCCGCCGCGCCGGCCAAGGCCGAAGCGCCCAAGGCCTCCGAGGCCCCTTCCAGCAAGCAATCCGAGCCCGATACCTCGGTCGAGCCGGTCAACACCTCCGGCACGCCGGACAAGCTGGCCCAGCGCGAGATCGCGCAGTCGCAGTCGCGCACCGCCTCGGGCACCGCCGCCGAAGGCCAGGGCGCGCCGCCCTCGCCGCCGACCAGCACCCCGCCGGTGACCTTCGATGCCGACCGCGTGCTGCCGGACAAGGTGCCCTACGCCAGCCCCGCCGTGCGCGTGTTCGCCCGTGAGCTGGGCGTGGACCTGTTCCAGCTGGCAGGCAGCGCCCGCAACGGCCGCATCACCAAGGAAGACGTGCAGAACTTCGTCAAGAAGGCGCTCTCCGGTGGCGCAGGCGCTGGTGCCGCCGCGCCAGCAGCCGCGGCCGGTGGCGGCAATGGCCTGAGCCTGCTGCCCTGGCCGAAGGTGGACTTCAGCAAGTTCGGCCCGACCGAGGTCAAGCCGCTCTCGCGCATCCAGAAGATCTCCGGCGCAAACCTGGCGCGCAACTGGGCGATGATTCCGCACGTCACCCAGTTCGACTCGGCCGACATCACAGACCTGGAAGACCTGCGCGTCCTGCTCAACAAGGAAGCGGAAAAGTCCAAGTCCGGCGTCAAGCTGACCATGCTGGCCTTCCTGATCAAGGCCAGCGCCGCGCTGCTGAAGAAGTACCCGACCTTCAACGCCTCGCTGGATGCGAGCGGTGAGAACCTCACCCTCAAGCAGTACTTCCACATCGGCTTTGCCGCCGACACGCCCAGCGGCCTGGTGGTGCCGGTGATCCGTGACGTGGACAAGAAGGGCGTCAACGACATCGCCGCCGAAACCGGCGAGCTGGCCAAGAAGGCGCGCGACGGCAAGCTCGGCCCGGCCGACATGACCGGCGGCTGCTTCTCGATCTCCTCGCTGGGCGGCATCGGCGGCACGGCCTTCACGCCGATCGTCAATGCGCCGGAAGTGGCGATCCTGGGTGTGTCCAAGTCCTCGATCCAGCCGGTGTGGGACGGCAAGGCCTTCCAGCCGCGGCTGATGCTGCCGCTGTCGCTGAGCTACGACCACCGCGTCATCGACGGCGCGCTGGCCGCGCGCTTCACCGCCGATCTGGCCAAGGTACTCGGCGACATGCGCCGGGTCCTGCTGTAACCGGAGGCCGCGCACATGGCGAACACGATTGAAGTGAAGGTTCCGGACATCGGCGATTTCTCCGACGTGCCGGTGATCGAGATCCTGGTCTCGGTGGGCGACACCGTGACCAAGGAGCAGGGCCTGGCCACGCTGGAGTCGGACAAGGCCACGCTGGAAGTGCCGTCCTCGGCCGCAGGCGTGGTCAAGGAAATCAAGGTCAAGCTCGGCGACAAGGTCTCCGAGGGCAGCCTGGTCGTGGTGCTGGAGGCGGAGGGCCAGGCCGCGGCCGAAGCGCCCAAGGCCGCTGCACCAGCCCAGGCCGAAACGCCGAAGGTCGAGCAGAAGGCCGAGGCCCCGAAGGCCGCCGCGCCTGCGCCGAGCCAGCCGGCCGCCGCCAGCGGCCCGGTCGAGGTCAAGGTGCCGGACATCGGCGATTTCTCCGACGTGCCGGTGATCGAGATCCTGGTGTCCGTGGGCGATACCGTGTCCAAGGAGCAGGGCCTGGTCACGCTGGAATCGGACAAGGCCACGCTGGAGGTACCGTCCTCGGCCGCCGGCAAGGTCAAGGAGATCAAGGTCAAGATCGGCGACAAGGTCAACCAGGGCGACCTGGTGGTGGTGCTGGAAGGCGAGGGCGGCCAGGCCTCGGCCGAGGCCGCACCGTCGGCTTCGGCGCCCACACCTGCGCCGGCTCCAGCGCAGACCCCGCGTTCGGGTCCGAGCGCGGCCGATGCCCCGCCGGCGCCCAAGGCCGCCGCAGGCACCGGCAAGCCGGCCGACATCGAATGCCGCATGGTCGTGCTGGGCTCTGGCCCGGGCGGCTACACCGCCGCGTTCCGTGCCGCCGACGTGGGCCTGGATACGGTGCTGATCGAGCGCTATGCCAGCCTGGGCGGCGTATGCCTCAACGTCGGCTGCATCCCCTCCAAGGCCCTGCTGCACTCGGCCGCGGTGATCGACGAGGTCGCCCACGCCGGCGACTTCGGCGTGGACTTCGGCAAGCCCAAGATCAACCTGGACAAGCTGCGCGAGTACAAGGAAAAGGTCGTCGGCAGCCTGACCAAGGGCCTGTCGGGCATGGCCAAGCAGCGCAAGGTGCGCGTGGTGCAGGGCACCGGCGTGTTCGTCTCGCCCAACGAGATCGAGATCACCGGCGAAGACGGCAAGACCCAGCTGCTGCGCTTTGAGCAGTGCATCATCGCCGCCGGTTCGCAGGCGGTGAAGCTGCCGAACTTCCCGTGGGACGACAAGCGCGTGATGGATTCCACCGACGCGCTGGAACTGGCCGAAGTGCCGAAGAAGCTGCTGGTCGTCGGCGGCGGCATCATCGGCCTGGAAATGGCCACGGTGTACCGCGCGCTGGGCAGCGAAGTGACGGTCGTGGAGTTCATGGACCAGCTGATGCCGGGCGCCGACAAGGACCTGGTCAAGCCGCTGGCCGACCGCCTGAAGAAGCAGGGCGTCATCGTCCACCTCAAGACCAAGGCCTCCGGCGTGACCGCCGAGAAGAAGGGCATCACCGTGACCTTCGAATCGGCCACCGAAGGCCAGAAGCCCGAGCTGGAATCGGGCACCTGGGACCGCGTGCTAGTCGCGGTGGGCCGTTCGCCCAATGGCAAGAAGATCGGCGTCGACAAGGCCGGCGTGCAGGTCACCGACCGCGGCTTCATCCCGGTGGACACGCAGATGCGCACCAATGTGCCGCACATCTTCGCCATCGGCGACATCGTCGGTAACCCGATGCTGGCCCACAAGGCCACGCACGAGGGCAAGCTGGCCGCCGAAGTGGCCGCGGGCGAGAAGAAGGAGTGGGTGGCGCGGGTGATTCCGTCGGTGGCCTACACCGATCCGGAAATCGCCTGGGTCGGCGTGACCGAGACCGAAGCCAAGGCCAAGGGCCTGAAAGTCGGCGTGGCCAAGTTCCCGTGGGCGGCCAGCGGCCGCGCCATCGGCATCGGCCGCACCGAGGGCTTCACCAAGCTGATCTTCGACGAGGCCACGCATCGGGTGATCGGCGGCGGCATCGTCGGCGTGCACGCCGGCGACCTGCTGGCCGAGATCGGCCTGGCCATCGAGATGGGCGCCGAGGCCGAGGACATCGGCCACACCATCCATGCGCACCCGACGCTGAGCGAGTCGGTGGCCATGGCGGCCGAAGTCTACGACGGCACCATCACCGACCTGTACATCCCGAAGAAGAAGTAAGCGCTAGGGATGAGCGGCACCAAAAAGCCCCGGCATGCCGGGGCTTTTTGTTTCATCGCGAGCGTGGGATACCAGGGGGACCAGGAGAGGGCGCTTCGCCGAAGTGCGGGGGGCGGGGGGGCGAGCTTTCCGGGGCAATGTCTCTGGTCGCGAAAAGCCCGCTTCGCCAACCCGCCTGGCCCTGAGCCGGGCATGGCTCCTCGGCTCGGTCAGCCATCCCTGGCCGACTCGCCGCCGCGGGCCATCCTGGCCCGCTTTCCGCCATCCCCGACTCAGACCCAGGCCCGCCGCGTCCGGATCCGTGCTTCGGCTAGCCCAAGCCTTGAACCTGCCCTGGGTTACTCATTTAGTGACCTCGAAACCATTCTGTGGAGCGGCTCTAGGTGGCCTAGGGCCATCAGCCGCGAATGGCTTTCCCGGTAAAGCTTCTTCGCGGCTGATGGCCCTAGGCCACCTAGAGCCGCTCCCACAGCGTCTCACCAATGACCACGCTAGAAAGTACGGCGCATCGCGGTCCGCCCTCGAAGGAGGCTCGTGCCGACGCTGTGCGTTCCGAAAAAGAAGTGAGCGCTAGCTCCTGGCCAAACAAAAAGCCCCGACATGGCGGAGCTTTTCATGATCACTCTCTGCATCGCCCGAGCCGCGACCTACCCCATCGAAGGAGAGCCCCCTTGAGTCAAGGGGGCGCGCCGAAGGCGCGGGGATCTGGGAGCTAATAAGCTGGGGCCCGAAGTTCGCACGGCGAACTTTGGGGCTCTAACGCGCATCACGCGTTAGAGCGCGTTAGAACGCATTTAGAACGCAAACGTCACGCCCGCCATCGGTCCCTTGAACTCCAGGTCCAGGCCGCCGCGGGCATCGCTGCCTTCTTCTTCGTAGTTGATCTTGAACCAGTCGTAGCCCGCGAACACACCGAAGTTATCGGTGAAGCGGTACTCGGCGATCGCGTTCGCGCGCTTGATCTTGCCCTTGTAGTCGAAGCTGCCCCATTCGGCGTCCAGGTACTGGCCCTGGATGTTGATCAGCCAGCGCTCGCCGGGCTTGAAGGACAGGCGCGCACCCACCACCGGCGCCACGCCGTCTTCCTTCTCGGTGCCACGGTAGCTGCCGAAGTCGCCCGCCTCGGCGGTCAGCTTGGCGTCGATCTTGGCCCACTCCGCACCGATCTGCAGGCCAGCGGAGAAGTTCTCGTTCTCCACCACCGAGAAATCGTAGATCAGGCTGGCGAGCTGGAAGCGCGTGTCCAGCTGGGCGTAGCTGCCGGCCGGGATGGTGGTGTCGTCGAAGCTCAGGCCTTCGCCCAGGGTCTGGCGGTTGTCTTTCTTGTACTGGAAGTAGTCGAAGATCAGGCGGTTGCGGTTGCTGATGTGCCACACGCCATCCACCCGCGGGGACCACTCGTCCTTGCCGAAGTCGAAGTCCTCGTCGAAGCTCACGTTCTGCCCGAGCAGATCGCCATCGCCACGCAGCCGGCCAGTGCCATCGGCGCTCATCGCGCCCACGCGCAGGGTGAAAGTGTCGTCCACTTCGGCGGCGAAGGCCGGCGATGCGGTCGTGGTCAGGGCCAGCATGGCCAGGGACAGCGTGGTCAGGCGCAGGGTCATTTCAACAACTCCTCGTAAGCGTGCAGTAAAAAAAACGTTCAGTGGTGGTGCCAGTGGGCACGGACCATGCGCTTGCGAATGTCGAAAGAGGGTGAATCACCGCGTCTGCACGTGCAGGCTGTGGAGTCGGTCACGGGAAGGTCAGCTCAGGCTTGCAGTGGCGCGCAAACGCTGACGAAACTTTCGCCACCATGACAGTCCAAAGCCAGACCACCGCACACGTCGGCGCAGTCTTGCGCACGCCCATGCGTGCGAGAGGAGTGCGCCGTCAGGGACGGGACGCTTTGGATTGTGGTCGCGACGATCCGGCTCGGAAGATCAGCGGCGATAGGCGGAGCCCCGGTGACCCGGGGCTCCGTGAAGAGCCTGCGCAGCGTGCTTCGACGAGGAGTTGTGGGCAGACTCAAGGTCACAGACCGCCGGGTGCGGGGAAAGTTCAATGAAATCGTTCTCTGCGTTTTCAGGTCCCGCCCAGGCAGGTCTCCTCTCTTGCCGGGGCAAGTTTTCCCAATCCGATCAGACCTTTGTCGGTTGTGGCGCCGTTTGTCCGCCTGCTATAATTCCGCGGCTCGGAAGAGGCGCAATTTCGCAAGCCTCCCCATCCTCGACAACCCCTGTAAGGTCCTTGAACGTCCTGAACTCCGTCGCTGCGAGTCGGCGACTGGCACAGCGCGCGATAGCCTGGCAGGCCGGCGCGACCGTGCTGGTGGCGCTGGCTTTCCTGGTCCAGGGACAGGCTTCTGCCCTGGCCGCGTTGGTCGGCGGCGGGGCGCTTGCACTGGGGACGTGGCTGTCCACGTGGATAGCCCTGGGTGGGGGCGTCAGCTCCGCCGGTGTCGCCTTGTCGCGACTGGTGGCGGGGATGGTGGCGAAATGGCTGCTGGTGCTGGTCGTGTTCACGATCGCGCTGGGGCTGCTGCGACTGCCGGGGCTCCCGCTGCTGGTCGGCCTGTGTGCCGCCATGCTGGCGCTGGTGCTCGCCAATACGATTAAGCGATAGGTGCGTTACGTGAGTGAATCCAACAGCTCGGGCGGTCTGACCGAATACATCACCCACCACCTGGGCCACAACTCCGTCCAGCTGGTCGGCGACGGCGCCCTGGGGCGCTTCAACCTGGACAGCTGGGGTATCGGTCTGGTGCTGGGTCTGGCCTTCGTGGCCTGGTTTGCGTTCTTCGCCCGCAAGGCCACGGCCGGCGTGCCCACCAAGGGCCAGGCCTTCGTCGAGCTGGTGATGGAATTCGTCGACGGCCAGGTCAAGGACACCTTCCATGGCGACCGCCGCTCGATCACGCCGCTGGCGCTGACCATCTTCATGTGGGTGGTCTTCATGAACACCATGGACCTGATCCCGCTGGATCTGCCGTCCTTCCTGGTCACCCACATCGCCGGTGCCGAAGCGGCCGAGCATTCGCATTTCCGCATGGTGCCCACCGCCGACCTGATGACGCCCGCGGCGCTGTCGGTCTCGGTGTTCTTCATCCTGATCGGCCACGCGCTGGCCGCCAAGGGCGGCATGGGTCTGGGCAAGGAGTTCCTGACCGCGCCCTTCCACGCCCATGGCCCGGCGGCCATCGTGCTGGCCCCGGTCAACCTGGCCATGAACATCATCGAGTGGCTGGTCAAGCCGATCTCGCTGGCCATGCGACTGTTCGGCAACATGTATGGCGGCGAGCTGGTGTTCATGCTCATCGCCGGCCTGATGGCCAGCTGGGTGACCTGGGTTCCCGGCATCCTGGCCAACACCGCCTGGGCGATCTTCCACATCCTGATCATCCTGCTGCAGGGCTTCATCTTCATGATCCTCACCGTCGTGTACATCGCCGGCGCCCGCGAGAGTCATTAACGTCCCCCGCTTTTCGCTTCACCCTTCGCCTCACCAACCAAACCAACCCGCTGGAGAAACACAATGGAATTCATCGCACACGTGCAGGGCCTGACCGCCATCGCCATTGGCCTGATCATCGGCCTGGGCGCGCTGGGCGCTTGCCTGGGTATCGCCATCATGGGCTCCAAGTTCCTGGAGTCGGCTGCCCGTCAGCCCGAGCTGATCCCGGTGCTGCAGGGCCGCATGTTCCTGCTGGCCGGCCTGATCGACGCGGCCTTCATCATCGGCCTGGCCATTGCGCTGTTCTTCGGTATCGCCAACCCGCTGCTGTCGGCCCTGCAGGCCGGCTAAGCCCGTTGCGCACGCCGCGCACGCGCGCGGCTTGATCGAACCGCCTGCCGGGCCTTGAGGCCTGGCGGGTCATGCAATCCGTCGAGGACCCGTCATGAATGTCAACATGACCTTCTTCGGCCAGATGATTTCGTTCGCGATCCTTGTTTGGTTCACGATGAAGTTCATTTGGCCGCCGCTCAACGCGGCGCTCGAAGAACGCCAGAAGAAGATCGCCGAAGGCCTCGCCGCCGCCGACCGCAGCCAGAAAGATCTGGCCAATGCGCAGGAAAAGGCGAACGAGGCACTGAAGGAAGCCCGCATCAAGGCCAACGAGATCATCGATCAGGCCCACGCGCGCGCCAATCAGATCGTCGAAGCCGCCAAGAACGAAGCCGTCGCCGAAGCGAACCGGCAGAAGGACCTGGCGCTGGCCGAGATCGAGGCGTCCACCACCCGTGCCCGCGAGGAGCTGCGTTCGCAGGTCTCGGCGCTGGCCGTGTCCGGTGCCGAGAAGCTGCTCAAGCGCGAGATCGATGCCGGTGCCCACAAGGCGCTGCTCGACGAGCTCGCCGCCCAGCTCTGAAACGGATGATCTGATCGATGAGCCAGGCTCTCACCTTCGCCCGACCCTACGCCCGTGCCGCCTTTTCGACGGCGCGCGAGGAGAACCAGCTGGCGGCCTGGTCCGCGGCCCTTGGGTTTTCCGCCCAGGTGGCTGCCGACCCCAAGGTCGCTTCGCTGCTGCTCAACCCGACCCTGACCCAGGAGCAGGCCGTGGCGCTGCTGTCGCCGCAGGGCGCCAGCGCTTCGCAGTCGCGCTTCCTGACGGTGTTGGCCGAGGCGCGGCGCCTGCCGCTGCTGCCGGAGATCGCCGGCCTGTTCGACCAGCTCAAGGCCGAGGCCGAGCGCGTGGTCCGGGCCAAGGTGACCTCCGCTTCGGCCCTGCCGGAGGGCGAGCTGGAGGTCATCAAGGCCGCCCTGGCACGCCGCTTCGGCCGCGAGGTCGAAGTGGAGACGGCCGTGGATGCCTCGCTGATCGGCGGTGCGGTGATCGATGCCGGCGATGTGGTCATCGACGGCTCGCTCAGGGGCAAGCTCGATCGCCTGCAGACGGCGCTGGCAAGTTAATCAAGCAATCGTAGGGCGGGCAGTGGTCCGCCATCACGTACGGCAGGCCCCACGCCCGCCAACCAGGAAACCAACATGGCTACCACGCTCAACCCTTCTGAAATCAGCGACCTGATCAAGACCCGCATCGAGCAGGTCAAGCTGTCGGCCGAAGCCCGCAACGAAGGCACGGTCACCAGCGTGTCCGACGGCATCGTGCGCATCTTCGGCCTGGCCGACGTGATGCAGGGCGAAATGATCGAACTGCCGGGCAACACCTTCGCCCTGGCCCTGAACCTGGAGCGCGACTCGGTCGGCGCCGTGGTCCTGGGCGACTACGAGCACCTGCGCGAAGGCGACGTGGCCAAGACCACCGGCCGCATCCTGGAAGTGCCGGTGGGCGATGCCATGCTGGGTCGCGTGGTCAACGCGCTGGGCGAGGCGATCGACGGCAAGGGCCCGATCAACGCCGCCGCCAGCTACCCGGTCGAGCGCGTAGCCCCGGGCGTGATCTGGCGCAAGTCGGTGGACCAGCCGGTGCAGACCGGTTACAAGTCCGTCGATGCGATGATCCCGGTCGGCCGTGGCCAGCGCGAGCTGATCATCGGCGACCGCCAGACCGGCAAGACCGCCCTGGCGATCGACGCGATCATCAACCAGAAGTCCACCGGCGTGAAGTGCATCTACGTGGCCATCGGCCAGAAGGCCTCCTCGGTGGCCAACGTGGTGCGCAAGCTGGAAGAGAACGGCGCGCTGGCCCACACCATCGTCGTGGCCGCCACCGCGTCCGAATCGGCCGCCATGCAGTACATCAGCCCCTACGCCGGTTGCGCGATGGGTGAGTACTTCCTGGACCGCGGCCAGGATGCGCTGATCGTGTACGACGATCTGTCCAAGCAGGCCGTGGCCTACCGCCAGATCTCGCTGCTGCTCAAGCGTCCGCCGGGTCGCGAAGCCTATCCGGGCGACGTGTTCTATCTGCACTCGCGCCTGCTGGAGCGCGCCTGCCGCGTGTCCGAGGACTACGTGGAGCAGTTCACCAAGGGTGAGGTCAAGGGCAAGACCGGTTCGCTGACCGCGCTGCCGCTGATCGAGACCCAGGCCGGCGACGTGTCCGCGTTCGTGCCGACCAACGTGATCTCCATCACCGACGGCCAGATCTTCCTGGAAACCGACCTGTTCAACGCCGGCATCCGTCCGGCCGTCAACGCCGGTATCTCGGTGTCGCGCGTGGGTGGCGCGGCCCAGACCAAGATCATCAAGAAGCTCTCCGGCGGCATCCGCATCTCGCTGGCCCAGTACCGTGAGCTGGCCGCGTTCGCGCAGTTCGCCTCGGATCTGGACGAAGCCACCCGCAAGCAGCTCGAGCGCGGCCAGCGCGTGACCGAGCTGATGAAGCAGAAGCAGTACGCGCCGATGTCCATCGCCCAGCAGGCCCTGACCATCTATGCGGTCAACGAGGGCTACCTGGACGACGTGCCGGTGAACAAGCTGCTGGCCGTGGAAGAGGGCCTGCACGCCCACTTCGCCAACACCCAGGGCGAGCTGATCGGCAAGATCAACGCCAGCGGCGACTGGAACGGCGACATCGAGGCGGCCTTCAAGAAGGGCATCGCCGAGTTCAAGCAGACCGGCAGCTGGTAATTCGGTAGCCGGGATTCGGGATTCGGGTTTAGGCATTAGGGATTCGCAGGTGCGGGGCTCGGGTGGCGTAGGCCAATCCCGAATCCCGAATCCCGAATCCCGCGAGCGAAGCGAGAAAAAGATGGCAGGCGGACGCGAAATCAAAACCAAGATCAAGAGCGTGCAGAACACCCGCAAGGTGACGCGCGCGCTGGAGATGGTCTCGGCCTCCAAGATCCGCAAGGCGCAGGACCGCATGAAGACCTCGCGCCCCTATGCCAAGGCGATGCGCCAGGTCATCGGCCACCTGGCCCAGGCCAACACCGAGTTCCAGCACCCGTTCCTGGTGGAGCGCGAGCAGGTCAAGCGCGTGGGCTACATCGTGGTCTCCTCCGACCGCGGCCTGGCCGGCGGCCTGAACAACAACCTGTTCCGCAAGATGCTGGGCGAGGTGCGCGGCTGGCAGGACAAGGGCGCCGAGATCGACGTGGTCACCATCGGTCAGAAGGCTTCGGCCTTTTTCCGCCGCATCGACGTCAACATGGTCGGCAGCGTCACCCACCTGGGCGATGCGCCGCACATCGAGCAGCTGATCGGCGTGATCCAGGTGATGCTGGAAGCCTACGAAGCCGGCAAGGTGGACCGCGTGTACGTGGTCTACAACCACTTCGTGAACACCATGAGCCAGAAGGCGTCCTTCGACCAGCTGCTGCCGCTGCCGCCGGCCGAGGGCGGCGCGCCCAAGCACGACTGGGACTACATCTACGAACCGGACGCCAAGACCGTGCTGGAGCACGTGCTGGTGCGTTACGTGGAGTCGCTGGTGTACCAGGCGGTGCTGGAGAACGTGGCCTCCGAGCACGCCGCGCGCATGGTGGCGATGAAGGCCGCCAGCGACAACGCCAGCAAGATGATCGGCACGCTGCAACTGGTCTACAACAAGGCCCGCCAGGCGGCGATCACCCAGGAAATCTCGGAAATCGTCGGCGGCGCCGCGGCGATCTGACGAGTCAGAAGTTTCGGACGGCTGCGGCGCGCCGCGTGTCGTCCACCCGAAAATACAACGGCGATCGGTCGCCAAACATTTCAGAGTCTAGAGGGTTCCAACCATGAGTCAGGGCAAGATCGTTCAGATCATCGGCGCCGTCGTCGACGTCGAGTTCCCGCGCGCCGACGTGCCGCGCGTGTACGACGCGTTGAAGGTGGACAACACCGAGATCACGCTCGAAGTCCAGCAGCAGCTGGGCGATGGCGTGGTGCGCACGATCGCCCTCGGCTCGACCGACGGCCTCAAGCGCAACCTGGTCGCCACCAACACCGGCAAGGCGATCTCCGTGCCGGTGGGCAAGGCCACCCTGGGCCGCATCATGGACGTGCTGGGTCGCCCGATCGACGAAGCCGGTCCGGTCGAAGGCACCGACAGCTGGGAAATCCACCGCGCCGCGCCTTCGTACGAAGACCAGTCCTCGGCCACCGAGCTGCTGGAAACCGGCATCAAGGTCATCGACCTGGTGTGCCCGTTCGCCAAGGGCGGCAAGGTCGGCCTGTTCGGCGGCGCCGGCGTGGGCAAGACCGTCAACATGATGGAACTGATCAACAACATCGCCAAGGCGCACGAAGGCCTGTCGGTGTTCGCCGGCGTGGGCGAGCGTACCCGCGAGGGCAACGACTTCTATCACGAGATGAAGGACTCCAACGTCCTGGACAAGGTTGCGATGGTGTACGGCCAGATGAACGAGCCGCCGGGCAACCGTCTGCGCGTGGCGCTGACCGGCCTGACCATGGCCGAGTACTTCCGCGATGAGAAGGACGCCTCGGGCAAGGGCAAGGACGTGCTGCTGTTCGTGGACAACATCTACCGCTACACGCTGGCCGGTACCGAAGTGTCCGCGCTGCTGGGCCGCATGCCGTCGGCGGTGGGTTACCAGCCGACCCTGGCCGAGGAAATGGGCGTGCTGCAGGAGCGCATCACCTCGACCAAGACCGGTTCGATCACCTCGATCCAGGCCGTGTACGTGCCCGCCGACGATTACACCGATCCGTCGCCGGCCACCACCTTCGCCCACCTGGACTCCACCGTGGCCCTGTCGCGTGAGATCGCCTCGCTGGGCATCTACCCGGCGGTCGACCCGCTGGCCTCCACCAGCCGCCAGCTGGATCCGCTGGTGGTCGGCAGCGAGCACTACGAAGTGGCCCGCAAGGTCCAGCAGACCCTGCAGAAGTACAAGGAACTGAAGGACATCATCGCCATCCTCGGCATGGATGAGCTGTCGCAGGAAGACAAGGAAGCGGTCTCGCGCGCGCGCAAGATCGAGCGCTTCTTCAGCCAGCCCTTCCACGTGGCCGAAGTGTTCACCGGCTCGCCGGGCAAGTACGTCTCGCTGAAGGAAACCATCCGCGGCTTCAAGGGCATCGTGGAAGGCGAGTACGACCACCTGCCGGAGCAGGCGTTCTACATGGTTGGCTCCATCGACGAAGCCGTCGAGAAGGCCAAGAAGATGGCTGAGAAGGCCTGAAGGGCCAGGAACGAGTGAAGAGGAACGAGAAACGAGTCTCGGTCTGAAACTTCCACTCGTTCCTCGTTTCTCGTTCCTCGTTCCTCTAGAAGAGAGTCACCATGGCAAGCACCATCCGTTGCGACATCGTCAGCGCCGAGCAGGAGATCTACCACGGTGAAGCCACCCTGGTGGTCGCCACCGGCGAGTTGGGCGAGCTGGGCATTGCGCCCAAGCATGCGCCGCTGATCACGCGCCTGAAGCCGGGCAAGGTTGTGGTGACCACGGCCGCGGGCGAGCACCTGGATTTCGCCATCTCCGGCGGCATCCTGGAGGTGCAGCCGCAGGTGGTGACGGTGCTGGCCGACACCGCGATCCGCGCGCAGGACATCGACGAGGCCAAGGTCAAGGCCGCCAAGGAAGAGGCTGAGCGCCTGCTGGCCAACCGCGGCGAGACGGTGGACGTGGCCAAGGCCCAGCAGCAGCTCACCGAAGCCCTGGTGCAGCTGCAGGCGCTGGAGCGCCTGCGTAAGAACCTCAAGCACTGAGCGCCTGCTGACGCGACACGAAGACGCCGGCCTTGCGCCGGCGTTTTCGTTTCTAGCGCTGCCGTCGACACCGTCGTGAGGGCCAAGAAGATGGCTGAGAAGGCCTGAAGGGGCCAGGAACGAGTGGAGAGGAACGAGAAACGAGTCTCGGTCTGAAGCTTTCACTCGTTCCTCGTTCCTCGTTCCTCGTTCCTCGTTCCTCGTTTCTCCATAAGAGAAGAACGATGGCGAGCACCATCCGTTGCGACATCGACACCATTGCGCGGCGTCGGCGAGGGCGGCCCCCGGGGCGCGGGCCAGATGCTCAGCGGTAGACCAGGTGCCGGCCCAGGAAAAAGCTCACCACCGCCAGTCCGCCTTCCACCAGCGGCTTGGCCAGCCAGGCCAGGCGCAGGCCGAGCTCGGCCTCCACGCGCAGCATCAGCCAGGTGCTGATCACGGTCATGACCAGCCACATCGCCAGGAAGCGGGCGAAGCGCGACCAGCCCAGGCGCGCGGCGCCCTGCGCATCGGCGAAGGTATAGCGCCCGTTGAGCCAGAAGCCGAGCAGGGCGCCGCACACCCGTCCACTCACGTTGGCCGCACTGGCCGGCACGCCCAGCGCGCTCAGGCCGACGAAGGCGGCCCAGTCCACCAGCAGCTGCAGTCCACCGATCACGGCGAAGCTGGAGCCCTGGCGCAGCAGGCGCGAATGCAGGAGGCGCGATGGCATGGGTGAGATTGTAGCGGGATGCCTGTGCGCGGCCCTGTAAGATCTGCGCCTGATTCAGTCCATGGAGTTCCCGTGCGCGTCGCGGTTCTGATTCCCTGCCACAACGAGGCCACCACCATCGGCAAGGTGGTGCGCGATTTCAGGGCCGCGCTTCCCCAGGCGGACATCTGGGTCTTCGACAACGCCAGCACCGACGACACCACGGCGATCGCATTGCGCGAAGGCGCGCAGGTGCGCCCGGTCGCGGCCAAGGGCAAGGGCAACGTGGTGCGCGCGATGTTCCGCGACGTCGACGCCGACGTGTATGTCATGGTCGATGGCGATGACACGTATCCGGCGCAGGCGGTAGCGCCGCTGCTGGCCGACGTGATCGCCGGGCGCGCGGACATGGTGGTGGGCACGCGCCTGGACTCGCACGAAGCGGCCTCGTTCCGTCGCTTTCACGGCGTCGGCAACCAACTGGTGCGCCGCTGCGTGGCCATGCTGTTCGGCAGCCCGGTGCGGGATGTGCTCTCGGGCTACCGGGTGTTCTCGCGACGCTTCGTCAAGTCGATGCCGGTGTTGTCCAAGGGCTTCGAGATCGAGACCGAAATGACGGTCTTCGCGCTCGGCAACGGCTTCGTGCTGGCCGAGCATCCCATCGCCTACGGCGTGCGGCCGGAAGGCAGCGAATCCAAGCTGAGCACCTATCGCGATGGCGTGCGCGTGCTCAAGACCGTGCTGTTCCTTTTCAAGGACATGCGGCCACTACTGTTCTTTGGCGGGATTGCCGCGGTGCTGGCGCTGGCCGGCCTGGCCTTCGGCAGCATCGTGATCGCCGAATTCAGCCGCACCGGCCTGGTCACCCATCCTTCCACCGCGGTGCTGGCCGTGGCGCTGACTTTGGTGGGCATGGTCTCGCTGGCGACGGGGCTGATCCTGGATACGGTCAACCGCCGCGCCAATGAGATCCAGCGGCTGATCACCGATCAGCTGCTGGGGCAGCGCGGGCCTGCGGGCACAGCGCGCTGACCTCTTGCACGCGCTGCAGCGGGCATAGCTCCACCGGCCGAAGCGAATCGCTGACCGGCTGGCACGGGCCCTGCTGGGCAAGGCCGTAGTGGGTGTACTCGGTGGCGACCGGGTCTTCCAGGTCGGTCCGGGTTTCCCGCAGCAGGTAGAACGGCCCGCGGTGTTGGGCGATGCGCGCCTCGGCGTCCGCTTGCAAGGCGGTGCAGGTCTGCGGACGCATGAAGTTGTTGGCGATGGAGATCGCCGGCACCGACGGCGGCAGGAAGGCCACGGCATGCCCCAGCGGCGAGGTGCTGGAGATGATCACCATGGCGTCCGGTTCTATGGACGGGAAGCGCACCTGGACCATCGGCGTGGTGAACGGATGGCTGCGTCCCCAGCCGGGCCGCTTGGTCAGGCCGATCACCAGCGCCAGTCCGACGATCAGGACGAAACGCGGCCAACGCTTGGGCAGATAGGCGCTGGCCGCGCCCGCCAGCGCGACCGCGCACAGCAGCTCGACGGCGATCAGGTAGCGGTAGATGCCGTACAGCCTGGTCCACATCGCCAGGGTGACCACGCTGAACAGCAACAGCAGGCCGACATCGCGCCAGGGCTGCTGACGCCTGCGCTGCAGGAACACGCTCAGGCCCAGCGACAGCAGGCCCAGCAGGATGCGCGGATCGGCCAGCCTGGCTTCGGAGAACAGGAAGCCGCGCTTGGTGAAATGAAACACCGTCAGCCAGGCGTCCAGCCCATGCGGGATGAAACGGGCGTCGTTGTAGGCCACCGCCTGCGCGTACGGGGACTGGAACACCTGGTTGAAGTAGGGAAACAGCGGATTGCCGAAGGTCTGCCACAGCACCCAGGCCCAGGGGCCCGCAGTCAGCACACCGCCGAGCACCCCGCCAAGCGCCAGGGCCAGTGCGCGCAGCGGCGCCCGGCGCCACGGGCCGGCCAGCAGGGCCACCGCCGCCAGCGCGACGCAGTAGATGATGCCGGTCAGCTTCAGGCCGGTCGCCAGGCCCAGGATCAGGCCGGCCGGCAGCCAGGTCTTCCACAGACTGGCATCGGCGCGCGTGCGCAGCACCCACCAGAGCGCACCGGTGGCGCCGGCGGCGATGATGGCATCGTTGAAGGTGGAGCCGACGCTGGGACCGACGGCCGCGCCGGTCAGCGCCAACACCGCAGTGAGCGCCAGCCGCCAGCGGCTGGACGCCTGCGGCCAGCAGCGGTCCAGGATGCGCAGGGCGAAGAACAGCGCCAGCAGCGAGGGCAGGCACAGCCAGCAGGCGATCAGCCAGCCGGGCCAGCCGGCGTGGACCATCCACACGAAGGGCAGGTCGGTCGCCGGGTTGTGCCAGGTCTGCAGCTGCGCGGCGGCGATGTCCTGGTCCAGGCGTCCCTGCAGCAAAGCAGAACCGGTATAGAGATGGTAGTTGCGCAGATCCCAGTTGCGGTCCTGGCCGTTGACCAGCGCGGTCAGCAGGGTCAGCAGCGTGGCCAGGGCCAGGGTGAACTTCCAGGACAGGGCCGGGGTGGTATGCGGTCGGGGCGCGGACAAATCGGTCTTCCTTGAGCGGGCGGCACGGAGCCGGGGATTATCGCAGGCCGTCTCCGCCACGGCGCGGGCGCGATCCTCCGACCGATTAGAATTGCCCGCAACGCCATCGACCGACCCGCCCCTCATGACGCTTCCCCTGCATGTGATCATCCTCGCCGCCGGCGAAGGCAAGCGCATGAAGTCCGCCAAGCCCAAGGTGCTGCAGCCGATCGCGGGCAAGCCGATGCTGGCGCATGTGATCGACACGGCCCGTGCGCTGCAGCCGGCGGGCATCCACGTGGTCTATGGCCATGGCGGGGACCAGGTGCAGGCGGCCTTCGCCGATCAGCCCGACCTGCTCTGGGCCGAGCAGAGCAGGCAACTGGGCACCGGCCATGCCGTGCGCCAGGCCATGCCGAACGTGCCCGATGCCTGCACGGTGCTGGTGCTGTACGGCGACGTGCCCTTGCTGCGTGCCGAGACGCTGCTGCGCCTGCTGCACGATCCCGGGCGCCTGGCCGTGCTGGTGGCCGAGCCGGAGGATCCGACCGGCTACGGCCGCATCGTGCGCGATGCGGCGGGCAAGGTGGCGGCCATCGTCGAACACAAGGACGCCGACGAGCAGACGCGGCGCATCCGCACCGTCAACACCGGCATCCTGACCACCGAATCGACCGCGATGCGGCGCTGGCTGGCGCAGCTGTCCAACGAGAACGCGCAGGGCGAGTACTACCTGACCGACGTCTTCGCCATGGCTGCGGCCGAGTTCACCCCGGCCGACCTGGTGGTGGTGGCCGACCCGGTCGAGGCCGAAGGCGCCAACGATCCCTGGCAGCTGGCGCAGCTGGAACGCGCCTGGCAGCTGCGCGCGGCACGTCAGGTCTGCGCCGACGGCGCGCGCCTGCTGGACCCGGCGCGGTTCGACCTGCGCGGACGCCTTAGCGTAGGGCGCGATGTGCAGATCGACGTGGATGTCATCATCGAAGGCGAGGTCGAGCTGGCCGACGGCGTGCAGATCGGGCCGTTCGTGCGGCTCAAGGACGTCAAGCTGGGGCCGGGCACGGAAGTGCGCGCGCATTGCGACTTGGAAGGCGTGGTCACCGAGGGCGCGGTGCAGATCGGTCCGTTCGCGCGCCTGCGGCCGGGCACGGTGCTGGCCGATGGCGTGCACGTCGGCAACTTCGTGGAGACCAAGAAGGCCGTGCTGGGCGTGGGCACCAAGGCCAACCACCTGACCTATCTGGGCGATACCGTGATCGGCAGCGGCACGAATGTGGGCGCTGGCACCATCACCTGCAACTATGACGGCATCAACAAGTTCACCACGGTGATCGGCGACAACGTCTTCGTCGGCTCCAACTCCGCACTGGTCGCGCCGATCACCATCGGCGATGGCGCCACGCTGGGGGCCGGTTCGGTGGTGACCCGCGACGCACCCGAGGGGAAGCTGACCCTGGCACGCGCGCGGCAGACCACGCTGGAAGGCTGGGAACGGCCAAAGAAGAAGCGCAGCTGAGCTGTCGGTAGCGCTGCGGCTCCGGGATGCCGATGCTTAGCTGCCTGCCGCCGGTTGCTGTGGGAGCCGATTCATCTGCGGATGGGGCTTTCCCATGAAAGCCCTTCGTCGCTGAAGCGACTCACACAAGGGGTGGTCAGCGAGTAGGGCGGGTCGCGACCAGCTGGCGCGATGCTGGATCTCGCGGTCCAGATGAGGGCCGAGTTGCGGTTTGCACGCAAGCGGGTCTTATCGGCGCGGACCTCGTGCGATGGCGGATCACGATCCGCCCTACGCTTCTGTTGACTGCTGGTGTGGGAGCCGATTCATCGGCGAATGGGGCTTTCCCATGAAAGCCTTTCGTCGCTAAAGCGCCCCCCCCCCAGGTGCAAGCCTGCTGGCGGTGTGGCGCTGCAGCAAGTAAGGTCGGGGACGGCCGCAGGGATCCGCGGAATGGTGCTTGTGCCGCTCGCCGCGGCTGGGCGTGGGCGTCCAGGGATGACGCTGCGCCGGTGTGTCGTTCCTCCTCCCACCCTGAGGTCCTCGCATGAAGGTATCGATCCGTTCCCGTGGTTTCTCCCGCGTCGTGTGTCTGTGCGCGCTGCTGGCCTTCGCCAGCGGTGCCGCGGCCGGCGAACTGCAGTACTTCCGTCCCGCCGGCAGCAAGGCCCCGTATGCGGCGGCGGTCAAGGCCGGTGACACCGTGTACGTGTCCGGCCAGCTGGGTGCGGGCGCCGACGGCAAGTTGCCGGCGGATTTCGAGACCCAGGCGCGCAACACCATGGCCAATGTCGCCACCGCGTTGAAGTCCGCAGGCCTGGGCATGGACGATGTCAGCCACTGCACGGCCATGATCACCGACATGAGCAACTGGGCCACCTTCAACAGCGTGTATGTCGCGGCGTTCAAGCCCGATCACCTGCCGGCGCGCAGCGCGATGGCAGTCAGCGCCTTGCCGATGGGCGCGCTGGTGGAGGTGGACTGCAAGGCCTACGCGGGCAAGTGAGGCCATTGCACGGGCGCGGTGGATGAGCAGAGCGTCATCCACCCTACGGTGCTGGGATTGAGGAACGAGTGGAGAGGAACGAGGAACGAGTCAAAGCGAGTTTCCATGCGTTGCTCGAAACAGCTGGAGTCGCGTAGGGTGGACAACGCGTAGCTTGTCCACCAAGGCCCCCGACGGGGCGCATGAGTACGAGGAGCGACCAAAGGCGAGCTTTCACTCGTTCCTCGTTCCTCTCAACTCGTTCCTCTCTATCCGTTCCTCGAACCAGCCCAGCCCCTCACGCCGGCAAATGCAACATCACGCACAGCCCACCGCCCTCGCGGTTGTGCAGGGAGATGCGGCCACCGTGAGCTTCGACGATCTCGCGCGTCAGGGCCAGGCCCAACCCGGTGCCGTTGCGCTTGGTCGAGTAGAACGGCACCAGCGCGTTCTGCAGCACCGCCTCGTTCATTCCGCTGCCGCGGTCCATGACCTCCAGGCGCACGTGGCCTGGAACCGGCAGGATACGCAGGGTCACCTCCGCCGGGTCGCCGCCGGATTCGTGGGCGTTCTTCAGCAGGTTGAGCAGGGCCTGGCCGAGCTGGGCGTGGTCGATGCGGCTGTGCAGGTCCTGGGACTGGCCCTCCAGGCGGAAGCCGATCTGCGAACGCAGGCTGGCCAGATAGCTGGCCCATTCGACGCCCTGCAGGTTGGGCTGCGGCAGCTTGGCAAAGCGCGCATAGCCGCGAATGAACTCCTCCAGGTGCCGTGCGCGCTCCTCGATGGTGGAGAACACCGGGCCGAGCTGGTCGGTGCGTCCGCGCCTGACCAGCTCACCGCCCGAGTGGGCCAGCGAGGCGATCGGCGCCAGCGAGTTGTTGAGCTCGTGGCTGATCACGCGGATGACCTTCTTCCAGGTCTGCACTTCCTGCCGGCGCAGCTCGGTGGTCAGGCGCCACAGCTGCAACAGCTCCTGGCGACGGCCGTTGAGCTGGTACTGCCGTCGGGTGAGGTGATAGACCTGTTCCTCGCCGCCTTCCTCTTCGGATGCCACGGCGAACAGGCTGTCGCCGCCTCGCTCCAGGGCTTCCACCATTTCCCGTGGCGCGTGCTGCAGCACGTGGTCGAAGGGGTAGCCCTCCATCCGGCGCCCGCCATGCAGCAGGGTGCGCGCCGCGACGTTGGCGAAGACCACGCGGCGTTCGCCATCGCCGCCGGGCGTGAGCAGCAGCATCGCCACCGGCGTGTGCTGCACCATGGTGTCCAGCAGCAGCTCGCGTTGCACCAGGCCCTGGCGCTGGTCGCGCAGCACCTGGCCCATCTCGCCGTGCGCCTCGACCAGGCGCGCCAGTTCGTCGTCGCCGGCCCAGTGGATGCCGAAGTTGTATTCGCCATCGCGGTAGCTGTTGGTCGCCCCGCTCAGGGCGCGGAACAGCGAGTTGACCGGGCGCAGGGCGCGGTGCACGCACCAGGTCACCCAGGCCAGCACGGCTGGCGCACAGATCAAGGCGCACAGCCAGGGATCGTCGATCCAGTGGCCCACCACCGCCGGCAGTACCAGCGCCACGATGAAGGCGGGCAGCAGCCACAGCAGCAGGCGGCCGGCCAGCGAGCGCTTGATCATGCCTGGCGGCTCCTCGGCGGCAGGCTCATTCGCGCGGAATGCCGTGGCGGTCCATGCGACGGTAAAGCGCCTGGCGGCTCAGGCCCAGTTCGGTCGCGGCTTGGGCGATCACCCCGCCTGCGCGCGCCAGGGCCGACTCGATCTGCGCCTTGTCCGGCTCGTGCGCGGTCACCGGGCGCGGGGCGCTGGGTGCGGCCGGCAGCTTGAGGTCCTCGGCCTCGATGCGCGGACCCATCGACAGCAGGCTGGCGCGCTGGATCACGTTGCGCAACTCGCGCACATTGCCCGGCCAGGGGTGCCGCAGCAGCGCGGCGCGCGCGCTCTCGCCGATGGGCTTGTCGGAAAAATGCAGGGCCAGCGGCAGGATGTCGCCCGACCGTTCGGCCAGCGAGGGCAGGGCCAGTTCGATCGCGTTGAGCCGGTAGTACAGGTCCTCGCGGAAGCTGCCGGCGCGGATCATCGCCGGCAGGTCGGCATTGGTGGCGCTGATCACCCGCACCTGCACGTGGCGCTCGCGGTTGGAGCCCAGCCGCTCGAACTTGCCGGTCTCCAGCACCCGCAGCAGTTTCATCTGCCCGGCCAGCGGCAGGTTGCCGATCTCGTCCAGGAACAGGGTGCCGCCATCGGCGGCCTCGAACTTGCCTTCGCGCGCCTTGTTGGCGCCGGTGTAGGCGCCGGCATCGGCGCCGAACAGCTCGGCCTCGATCAGCTCGGCCGGCAGCGCGCCGCAGTTGAGCGTGACGAAGGCGCCGCCGCGCACGGACGAGTTGGCCTGCACGATTTCGGCCAGCTTCTCCTTGCCGCTGCCGTTGGGGCCGGTGATCAGCACCGGCAGATCCGAGCGCGCGACCTGGCAGGCCAGGGCCAGCACGCGTTCGCTGGCCGCATCGTCGAACACCACCCCGCGCAGGTCGTACTTCTGCGCCAGCTGCATGCGCTGGCTGCGCTCGCGCGCCTGGCGGCGCGCCAGTTCCTGGCGGGTCTCGGACAGCTCCAGCAGGGTGTTGACGGTGGCCAGCAGGCGGCGATCGTCCCAGGGCTTGCCCAGGTAGTCGGCCGCGCCGGCCTTGACCAGTTCCACCGCCGCTTCCAGATGCGTCCAGGCGGTCAGCAGGATCACCGGCAGGTCCGGGTGACGCGCGCGGATCTGCGCGAACAGCGCCTGGCCCTCTTCGCCGCTGGTGGTGTCGGCGCTGAAGTTCATGTCCTGGATGACCAGGTCGATGCCCCCGCGGTCCAGCAGCGCCAGGCCGGCCTGCGGGTCGTGCGCATGCACCGTGTGGATGTCGTGCAGCGAAAACAGCACGCTCAGGGCGGTGACCACGGCCGGGTTGTCATCGATGATCAGGATGTTGGGCATTGCGTCGCTGGATCAATGATGGATGACGGGGGCGCTGGCCGCACTCGCGCCCGGGATGGGCGGGCACGCACTCAGTCGCTGCGGTGACCGTAGCTGAGCACGCGGGTGATGGTCCATTGCCCATCCTGCCGATGCCAGACGATGGTGAAATCGGCAAGGCCTTCGCAGCGCTGTTCGCCGGCGTGGCAGAAGCGATGCTGCCCCTGCTCGATGGCGCCGAAATCCTTGATCGGATACACCTTCAGGCTGCCGGGCACCAGCTGGCGGGTGAAGTGGCCGCAGGCGTACTTGCGGGTGTTGTCCAGCATCTGCTCGCGCGTCCAGGTCACCCCGCCGGTGTCGTGGTAGAACTCGACCTTGGGGTCGAAGAAGGCGGCATGCTCGGCCAGCCTGGCCGGATCCTGGCACTGATTGAAGGCACCGAACACCCGCGCATCCAGGTCGGCGATGGTGTCCTGCAGGCTGGCCGGCTCGGCGGCCGGCGCTAGCCCTGCCGCGAAGGTGCAGGCCAGCAGGGCCAGGGCCCGGATCGTCATGCGCATCGTCGATATCCCCTTTGAGTTCCGCAGGTCGCTGGCGCGGCTGGCACTGCGTTCAGCGCAGTTGCCGGGCAAGTCCCAGCGATGGACGGGAGCCGCAGTGTACAAGTGGCTCCCATGGTTTTTCGAGCGCCGATCGCGCAGGTCTTTGCCCTGCGCGATCGGTAGATGGAACCGCTGCGCTTACGCCGAACGCGTGGCGATGGCCGGCGGCACCGCCGCGGCATGGCGGGCCGGGCCGAGCACGGCCAGCTGGCCCAGCACCCACAGCGAGATGGCCCCGACCGGCAGGTAGATCAGCGGCAGGCGCGGCAGCTCGTAGCGGCTCATCAGCAGGTGGTTGATGCCGTAGGCCAGCACCATGCCCAGCACGATGCCGATGCTGGCCAGCAGGAAGTTCTCGGTCTGGAAATACTGCAGGATCTGCCCGCGGGTGGCGCCCAAGGCGCGGCGGATGCCGATCTGCTTGGTGCGCTGCTGCACCCAGAAGCTGGCAAGGCCCACGATGCCCAGCGCGGTGACGATCAGCAGGGCCAGGCACACACCGGTCAACATCCAGGCCATGGAACGGTCCTGGCGATAGAAGTCGGCACGGATGTCGCCGAACAGCTGCTGCTCCAGCACGATGCGGCTGTTGCTATTGGCCTGCAGCGCCTTGACCGCCGCTTCCATGACTTCCTGGCGGCGCGAGGCATCGGCGCGGATCAGGTAGTTGCCGCCCATGGTGTAGGGCAGGGCGACGGGCAGGATCATCGAGAAGTTGCTCTCGTCCTTGCCCCAGCCGTTGACGTTGGGCCGCACCAGGCGCTCGAGGACACCCACGATGCGGACCGGGTCCTGGCCGAATCCATAGATCATCTTGCCCAGCGGATCCTGCTTGGGAAACAGCCGTTCGGCCAACGCCTTGGTAATCACCACCACGCCCGGCTTGATGCCGCGGAAGCCCGCCTTGTCGTCGTAAGCCTGGTAGTCCTCCGGCGTCAGCGCACGGCCTGCGACCAGTTTCAGCCCCAGCGTCTCGTGCATGGCCGGCCCGCCCATGTACATGGTGGCGTTCGGGCCCGGCGCCTTGGTGTCGGGTTGACTGTTGACCGAGGTGTTCCAGGACGAGTTCACCAGCGGCACCTGGTTGGTCATCTCGGCCTGCTTCACGCCCGGGATGGCGCGCAGCGCGGCCAGGTCCTCGCGGGTCAGGGCCATGGCGCGTTCGTCCTGGCCGATGCCGGTGATCTGGATGCGTATCAACTCGTCTTCGGCGATGCCGGTGGTGGTGCTGATGGACTCGATGCGTTGGCTGATCAGGAATACCGCGTTGCAAATGATGGCGCAGCTCAACGCGATCTCCAGCACGATCAGCGCAGCGGCGGTCTTGTGCCGCGACAGCGTGGAGAGGATGGGGCGGATATCCATGGAAGGCTCCTGGGGATTGAGGAACGAGTGGAGAGGAACGAGAAACGAGTCAGAGCAGGAGAGGCGAGCGAGATTTGCGGCGTGGGCCTATCTCTCGTTTCTCGTTCCTCCCCACTCGTTCCTGCTTCACTGGCTCTTGAGCTGCACAGCCGGCGTGATCTGCATGGCGCGCCAGGCCGGAAGCAGGCCGGCCAGCAGGCTGGCGACCAGGGCCAGGACAAAGGTGGTCAGCAGCATCGCCGGGTCCAGCTGCGCCAGTTCGGCGTAATCGGCCGGCTGCTGGCGCACCAGCCACAGGCCGGTCAGGGCCAGCAGCAGGCCGAGCAGGCCGCCGGCCAGGCCAACGGTGGCCGCCTCGACCAGGCACTGGTTGAAGATCTCCTGGCGCGAGGCGCCCAGTGCGCGGCGTACGCCGATCTCGCCGCTGCGGCGCAGGAACTTGGCCAGCAGAAGGCCGACGGTGTTGAGCAGGCACACGGCCAGGAAGCCCATCGCCAGCCACAGCTGCAGGCGCACGTCCGACGGCACCACGCGCTGGAACTCTAGCCATTCCATGGTGTTGCGCAGCTCCGGCTCGCGGTTGAGCTGGAAGCGCCCGGCACGGTGCTGTTCCTGCACGTAGTTCTGCAGGTAGCGCTTGTAGTCGGCGGCCTTGGCCGGCGTGTCCAGCTGCACCCAGTACTGCATCCACATGCAGCCGGCGCCGATGTCGGTGTCGCGTACGCCCTCCTCGCGCTGGCGGAAGCAGTCCATGTTGCCGCTGCGCGACATGTCAACATCGCGCGAGGTGCTGAAGGGCACATACACCTGCTCGGGCTTGGAAAAGCTCGGACTGGTCAGGTCGTAGAACTTCGGCGTAGGCCGCCAATCGTCGAGCACGCCGACGATGCGGAAGTTGTGCTGATCCACGCGGATGTCCTTGCCCACGCTGTCCTGCCCATCGAACAGCTTGTCGTTGAGCTCCTTGGTGATCACCACCACGCGGGCGCGGTTCGCATCGGCCTGCGCGTCCCAGCCCTGGCCGAACAGGAACGGGGTACGGAACATGGGGAAGAAGTCGGCGGAGTTGAAGCGCGCCTCCACGTTCATCGGCTTGAGATCATTGCGCGCAGGCTCGATGCCCACGTTGCCCCAGGCCATCAGCACCTGGCGATCGCCCTTGGCATCGCGCAGCAGGTTCTCGGCATCGGCGCGGGTGAACTGGGTCGGCAGCGGCTCGCTTTCGATGCCTGGATAGGTATCGCGCGCATCGATCTGCGGCGTGTACAGATTCTGGCTGTGCCCGGGCATCGGGTCACCAGACAGCACATGGAACACCGTCAGGGTGGTCATCGAGGCGCCGATGCCCAGCCCGATGGCCAGCACCATCAGCGCGGTCAGCACCTTGTGGCGCTTGAAGCTGCGCAGCGCCAGGTTGAAGTAGTAAGCCAGCATGATGAGCTCCTTGGTTCAGGCACTGCGTGTAGCGATGACGGGAGGGACGGCGGCCGCGCGTAATGCCGGGCCGAGCACGGCCAGTTGGCCGACGGCCCACAGCAGCGCGGCGCCTGCCGGCAGGTAGAACAGCGGCAGCCGGTTCAGCTCGAAGTAGTGCATCAGCAACTGGTTGCCGCCGTAGGCCAGCAGCATGCCCAGGGCGATGCCGCCGGTGGAAAGCAGGAAATTCTCGGTCTGGAAATAGCGCAGGATGTCGCCACGGGTGGCGCCCAGGGCGCGGCGCACGCCGATCTGCTTGGTGCGCTGTGCGACCCAGAAACTGGCCAGGCCGACGATGCCCAGCGCGGTGACCAGCAGCATGGCGATGGCCACGGTCACCAGCAGCCCGGTCATGGCGCGATCGCGCTGGAAATAGCGTTCGCGCAATTCGCCCAAGGTGCGGCTGCGGGCCTGGTCGATCACGGCCTCCGGGATGGCACGCGCCAGTGCCTGGCGGGCGGCCTGCGCTACCCGCGACACATCGAGCGGATCGGCCCGGACCACATAGGTGCCGACCTGCGCATCGTCGCGGGTGGGCACCACCACCGACCATTCCTGGGCGGCCGCGCCGTCCTCGCTGCCACCGGGCGTGGGATGGGCCAAATGCGCCAGGATCCCTGCCACCTGCAGCCTCGAGTCGCCCGACCAGAAACTCTTGCCCAGCGCGTTTTCTCCCGGCCACAGATGCGTGGCCAGCGCCTGGGTGATCCAGACGCGGCTGGACGGGGGCAGGAAACCGTCCAGTGCCTGGAAATCCTCCGGAGCAAAGCCGGTGCCCTGCACCGGCCGCAGGCCCAGTGCCGCCACCGCGTCCGGACCGAACGTGTAGAAGTGCGGCACGCCGAGATAGTGTTCGCCGTCCTGCTCGAGCCTGATCCCGGCATTAAGGGCAATCTCGCCGAAGGGGACGCTGTTGAGCACACCGGCCGCGCGTACGCCGGGGATGGCGCGCAGCGCCGCCAGCGCACGGGCATTGACGTCGGCGTTGACGCAGCCATCGCAGCCATTCAACGCGACGATGGCCAGCGACGACTCGTCCACGCCGCTCTGCACGCGCATCAGGTCCAGCCGCGTGGCGATCAGGAACAGCGCGTTGCACAGCACCGCGCAGGCCAGGGCGATCTCGAAGGTGATCAGCAGCGCGGCAACGCGGTGGCGGCCCAGCGCGGACAGGATGGGTTTGATCTCCAAGCGGGGCCTCACAGGGTCTTGACCTGCATCGCCGGAGCGATGCGGCTGGCGCGGGCGGCAGGGAACAGCCCGGCGATCAGGCTGCAGGCAATGGCAAGGGCGAACGTCGCCGCGAACATGGGCAGGTCCATCCGCGCCAGGTCGGCGTACTCCACCGGTTGCCTGCGCACGCTCCACAGCCCGAGCAGGGTCAGGGCCAGTCCCAGGGTGCCGCCGATCAGGCCGATCAGGCCGGTTTCGGATAGGCATTGCAGGAAGATCGCGCGCCGCGAGGCGCCCATCGCGCGGCGCACGCCGATCTCGCCGCTGCGGCGCAGGAACTTGGCCAGCAGCAGGCCGACCGTGTTGAACAGGCAGATGGCCAGGAACGCCAGCGCCATCCAGGATTGCAGGCGCACGTCGCTGGGAACCACGCGGTTGTAATCCAGCCACTGCATCAGCGACAGCAGGCGGGTATTGCCGGCGTGGCGGATCCGGCCGAGGGCCTGCTGCTGGTTGGCGTAGTCGGCCAGGAACCGTTCGTAGTCGGCTCGCTTGGCCGCGCTGTCCAGCTGCACCCACAGGCGCACCCACACGCAAGGGGCGTTCTGCAGGTGCCCGGGCGTGGGCGGCTGTGCCCAGCAGGTGAACTGGTAGAAGTGCCCGTCGTTGATTTCCAGCGCGGTCTGGAAGGGGACGAACACGTCCTGGGTCTTGCGGTAGAAGTTGGCCGTGTCGCCCTGGGAGAAGCGGCCACCGGCGAGCGTGTAGAACTGCGGGGTGGGCCGCCAGGGCGCCAGCACGCCGACGATGCGGACCTCGCTGTCGCGGATGCGCAGGCTGCGACCGACGCTGTTGCCACCGCCGAACAAGGCCTGGTTGAGGTCGGCCGAGATCACCGCCACGCGTGCGCGCCGGTCATCGTCCTCCGCGCTCCAGCTGCCGCCATAGGCGAAGGGCACCTGGAACATCGGGAAGAAGTCGGCGTGGGTGGACAACATCGAGCTCATCGTGGCCGGTGCGCCGCTGTCGGCGGCGCGCAGCTTGACCGGGCTATCCACCACCAGCGCCTGGCGATCGGCGCGCTTGGCCCGCCACAGGTCCATGGCCGAGGTGTAGTCCAGCACGTCCGGCGGGTTCGGGCGTGGCTTCTCGTTCGGCATCGGGTCCAGCTGCGGGTAGAAGATCTGCTGGCTACGCCCCGGCAGCGGGTCGCCCGAGAGCAGGCGCATCACCGTCAGCGTCGTCATCGCCGCACCGATGCCGACGGCGATGGACAGCACCATCAACGCGGTCAGCGCCGGGGTGCGGCGCAGACTGTGCCAGGCCAGCTGCAGGGAGTAACCGAACATGCGGACCTCGCCTCAGGCGTGGGACTGGACGGGTGCGTCGGCCGCCGCGATCAGCCGCGGCTCGCGCACCAGGTCGGTGGCCTGGCCGTCGACGATGTGCACGTTGCGCTGGGCGCGCGCGGCCAGCTCCGGGTCGTGGGTGACCATGACGATGGTGCTGCCGGCGGCGTTGATTTCCTCCAGCAGCTCCATTACCCCGCGCGCCATCTGCGAGTCCAGGTTGCCGGTGGGTTCGTCGGCCAGCAGCAGGCGCGGGCTGCCGGCCAGGGCGCGGGCGATGGCCGCGCGCTGCTGCTGGCCGCCGGACAGCTCGGAGGGGTAGTGCTTCAGGCGCGAGCCCAGGCCCACGCGGGTCAGCGCATCGGTGATGCGCTCGCGGCGCTCGGCCGCGCTCATGCCGCGGTAGCGCAGGGGCACGTCGACGTTGTCGAACAGGTTCAGGTCCGGGATCAGGTTGAAGCCCTGGAAGATGAAGCCGATCTTCTGGTTGCGCAGCTTGCTGCGCGCGTTGTCGTTGAGCCCGGACACGTCCTGCCCGTCGAGCATGTAGACCCCGGAGGTGAAGGTCTCCAGCAGGCCGGCGATGTTGAGGAAGGTGGTCTTGCCCGAGCCAGACGGGCCGGTAACGGCGACGAACTCGCCTTCCTTCACGTGCAGGTCCAGCGCACGCACCGCATGGGTTTCCACCTGTTCGGTGCGGAAGACTTTGGAAACAGCGCGCATCTCAAGCATGGGACAACTCCTGGCGGTGATTCGTTGGAAGAGGGAGTGGGATCGAGGGTGCTGCGAGGGAAGAAAAAGCCACCGGCCCGGTGCGGGTCCCCGTGAGCGGGTTGCAACTTCGTGTCCGGAGAGAGAGCCATCGTGCAGTGGATGACCCGCCGCCTTGGCAGCCGATGGAAAGAGAGAGGTGCATCAGTTGATCCGCACGCGCGGTTCGTCGCCGAACTGATCGGCGCCGGAAACCACCACGCGTTCGCCGGGCTTGAGGCCGGACTTGACCTCCACCTCGCCCAGGCTGGACACGCCCAGCTCGACCGGGCGACGCACGGCGGTGTCGCCTTCCATGACATAGGCGTAGCGGCCGCCGGACTGCTCCAGGAACGGGCCGCGCTCGACCTTGAGCACGTTCTTGCGCGTATCCAGCAGCACCCGCGCACTCATGCGCTGGCTCTGGCGCAGGCCGGGCGGCTGCCGGTCGGTGAAGCGGATGCGCGCGGCGACCTCGCCGCTGACCACCTCCGGCGACACCGCCGAGATCTCGCCCGGGAACGGCTGCCCGCTGCCGCTGGTCAGCTGTGCCGGGGTGCCGATGACCAGGTCGCGGGCGAAGCTCTCCGGCACCTTGATCTCCAGCTCGAACTTGGACAGGTCCACCACGCCCAGGATCGGCGCGTTGGCGGCCACGTTGGTGTACTGCGTGGCCTGCACCTGGCCGACCTGGCCATCGAAGGGCGCGCGCAGGGTCAGCGCATCGACCTGGCGCTGCACCTCGCTCACCACCGCGCGCTGGCGCTCGGCCAGCTGGCGCTTGTTGCGGGCATCCAGGTCCGCGCCCTGGCTCTGCAGGCCGGCGTCCTGCAGGGCGTGCTGCAGGGTGATGTCGCTCTTCTTTACCGAGTCCTGGGCGCGCGCCAGGTCCACCTGCGGGATCACCCCGCCGTCGTAGCCGCGCTGGTAGCGGTCCAGGTCGCGCTGGGCGGCGCTCTGGTCGATGCGCGCTTGGTCGGTGACCTTGCGCGCCGAGGCGCGGGCCAGGGTGGCATTGAGGCTGGCGCGGTCGGCCTCGGCCTCCAGGCCGGCCAGGGTGGCCTGCTCCTGGGCCAGCTTGCTGCGCAGCTCGGGGCTGTCGATCACCGCCAGCTCCTGGCCCTGCTTGACCACATCGCCAGCCACCACCTTCAGCGTCACCGTGCCGCTGGAGATGGCGTAGAGGGTGGGGCTGTTGGCGGCAATGACGCGGCCATCGGCGGAGATGTCGCGCACCAGGTCGCCCTGCTTGACCTCGGCGATGCGCACGCGCGCCGCATCGAAGGAGCGCGCCGAAGACAGCCAGCCGCGGGCGACCAAGCCGATGCCGGCCAGCACCATCAGCACGGCGACCCCGGGCCAGATCCACTTGCGCAGCGGACGGCCGCGGTCGCTGCCGTGGCCGACGGGGATGTCCTGGGCGGAGGTGTCACGGATGGCCATCGTTGCGGTCGCGTTGGGATTCGCACAAGGCAACGCAGATCGCGTGCCAATCGCAACTCATTGAAAAGTAAGACGGTGCGCGCTTAGGTGCCTTGTCCGCAGTGTCCGCCGGACACTCGCCGGACACTGCGGTGTCCGCTCCGGGACACGGCGGACGTCACCGGTAGAATGTCCTGTCTGTGGACGTTGTCATAAGGTGGCTTGCGGATGTGCGGCATTGTGGGAGCGATCGCTGATCGCGACGTGGTTCCGGTCCTGATCGAAGGCCTCAAGCGCCTTGAATACCGTGGGTACGATTCGGCCGGCATTGCCGTGGTCGATGCCGGCAAGGCGCCCGACCGCCAGGTCCGGCGCGTGCGTCGCACCGGGCGGGTGTCGGAGATGGAGTCGGCCGCGCAGGGCGAGCACTTCGCCGCCACCCTGGGCATCGGCCACACCCGCTGGGCCACCCACGGCGGGGTGACCGAGGCCAATGCGCACCCGCACATCAGCCACGGCGTGGCGCTGGTGCACAACGGCATCATCGAGAACCACGAGGCGCAGCGCGAGAAGCTCGCCGCCCTGGGCTACCGCTTCGAGTCGCAGACCGATACCGAGGTCATCGCCCACCTCATCCATCACCACCTGGCTGCCGGCAGCGACCTGCTGATCGCGCTGCAGAAGACGGTCAAGGAGCTGACCGGCGCCTACGCCCTGGCCGTGGTCAGCCGCGCCGAGCCCGAGCGCCTGGTCTGCGCGCGCATGGGCTGCCCGCTGCTGGTGGGCCTGGGCGAGGGCGAAAACTTCGTCGCCTCGGACGTGTCGGCCATCATCCAGGCCACGCGCCAGGTGATCTTCCTGGAGGAAGGCGACACGGTGGACATCTCGCGCACCTCGGTGGCGATCTACGACGCCGACGATGCACGCGTGGAGCGCGAGGTGCATGTCTCTGACGTGTCGCTGGCCTCGCTGGAGCTGGGCCCCTACCGCCACTTCATGCAGAAGGAGATCCACGAGCAGCCGCGCGCGATCGCCGACACCATCGAGGCGGCCATCGATGCCGGCGGGTTCCCGGCCAGCCTGTTCGGCCAGCGTGCCGATGAGGTCCTGCGCGGCATCGAAGGCGTGCAGATCCTGGCCTGCGGCACCAGCTACTACGCCGGCATGACCGCGCGTTACTGGATCGAGGCGATCTCCGGCCTGCCGTGCAGCGTGGAAATCGCCAGCGAGTACCGCTACCGCGCCGCTTACGCCAATCCGCGCCACCTGATCGTCACCATCTCCCAGTCCGGCGAAACCCTGGACACGATGGAGGCGCTGAAATACGCCAAGTCGCTGGGCCACCTGCACACGCTGTCGATCTGCAACGTGCCGGAGAGCGCGATCCCGCGCGCCAGCGAGCTGGTCTGCTACACCCGCGCCGGCGCCGAGATCGGCGTGGCCTCGACCAAGGCCTTCACCACCCAGCTGGCCGCGCTGTTCCAGCTGGCGGTGGTGCTGGGCAAGCTGCATGGCAAGATCGAGGCGCAGGCCGAGGCCCAGTACCTGGAAGAGCTGCGCCACCTGCCCGGCAGCGTGCAGCACGCGCTCAACCTGGAGCCGCAGATCGCCGCATGGGCCGAGCGCTTCGCCGGCAAGGAAAACGCGCTGTTCCTTGGCCGCGGCCTGAGCTATCCGATCGCGCTGGAAGGCGCGCTCAAGCTCAAGGAGATCTCCTACATCCACGCCGAGGCCTATCCGGCCGGCGAGTTGAAGCACGGCCCGCTGGCGCTGGTGGACGACACCATCCCGGTGGTGTTCATCGCGCCCAACGACCGCCTGCTGGAGAAGGTCAAGTCCAACATGCAGGAAGTACGCGCGCGCGGCGGCGAGCTGTTCGTGTTCGCCGACCATGACAGCAACTTCAGCGAATCGGCGGGCGTGCATGTCATCCGCACCCCGCGCCACACCGGCGTGCTCTCGCCGGTGGTGCACACCATCCCGGTGCAGCTGCTGGCCTACCACACCGCCCTGGCGCGCGGCACCGACGTGGACAAGCCGCGCAACCTGGCCAAGTCGGTCACGGTGGAGTAAGTCCGGTCGAGGGCCGCGGGCTGGCCCGTGGCCTGCACGCCGGGTGATGCGCCCGGCGCGGTCCTCGCCTGCGCGCGTGGCTCAGTCCACGTCTTGCGCGCGCACGTGCGCGGCTGTTCACGTCCTTGCGGCGCAAACGCGCGCAAGCCCGGCCGACGCCGGGCGCATGTTTCAATAGCGCCCGGCTTTTCAGAGTTGGGTGTGGCACAGATGCACGCGAGTTATTTCCAGGCCGTCGGGCCGATGCGGTTCCTGCCCACGCAGGCGGTGTCTGGGGCCTGGAACATCCAAGAGCAGCACATCGCGCCGTCCATGGGCCTGCTGGCGCATCTGGTCGAGGCGCATCGCGATGCACGCCGCGACGATGGCCTGCGCATCGGCCGGGCCAGCTACGACATCCTGGGCAAGCTGGCGATGGACGCGTTCGAAGTGGAGATCGAGATCGTCAGGCCCGGCAAGACCATCGAGCTGGTCGAGGCGCGGCTGCGTCAGGGCGGACGGGTGGGCCTGGTGTTGCGCGCCTGGCTGATGGCCGCCTGCGATACGCGCGCGCTGGCCGGGTGCGAGGCCGCGCCGATGCCCGCCTGGGAGGACTTGCCCGCCTGGGACATGGGCGATCTGTGGCCCGGCGGCTTCGTGCGCAGCGTGGAACTGCGCCGTCACCAGGCCGCGCCTGGTGCGGCCAGCTACTGGGCGCGCACGCCCGTGCCGCTGCTGGCCGACACGCCGGTCAGCAGCACCGCGCGCCTGCTGGGGCTGGTGGACGTGGCCAACGGTTCGGCCGTGCGCGTGGCGCCGCAGCGCGTGGCGTTTCCTAACCTGGACCTGGGCGCGCACCTGTTCCGGGTGCCGGTCGGCGAGTGGGTGGGCTTCCAGACCAGCGTGGCCTTCGGCCCGGAGGGCATGGGGCTGACCCACAGCGTGCTGCACGATATCGAGGGTCCACTGGGGATGGTGTCCCAGTGCCTGACCGTGCGCCCGGGCCTGCAGGGCTGAACCCCGGCAAGGCGCTTCAGCCGACGTCGACCTCGCGATAGGCCTGCAGCAGGCGGCGCTCGCCTTCGATGCCCTCCTGCGACTTGCCGTGCTCCATGCCGAACACGAAGTCGCGCTTGTCCTGGCGCATGCGCGCCTGGATGTGGCGGAACACGTTGAGGTGGTGGATCTCGCCGGTGCCCGGTTCGTTGCGCCCGGGCACGTCGCCGATCTGGAAGTAGGCGATCTCGTCCCAGGCCAGGTCGATGTTGGCGATCAGGTTCCCCTCGTTGCGCTGCATGTGGTACAGGTCGTAGAGGATCTTCACCGACGGGCTGTTCACCGCGCGGGCGATCGCGTAGCTCTGCGCCGAGGTGCGCAGGAACAGGTCGGGCCGGTCGCTCAGCGGCTCCATCACCATCACCAGCCCGTGCGGCTCCATCACCTCGGCGCCGGCACGGATGGCATCGATGACATGGCCGGTCTGCAGGCCGAGCGGCAGCTTGGCCTCGGCGAAGCCCGGGACAATCGTCATCCACTTGGCATCCACGCGCTTGGCCACCTCCACCGCTTCGCGGCAGCGCTTGACGAAGCGCTCGCGGAACTCGGCCGCGCCGGTGGCGTAGGAGATCTTCCAGTTGTCGCCGGCATCGATCACGAACACGCCCATGGTCATGCCGTTCTTTGCCAGGGTCTGGCCGATGCGTTCCTGCAGGGCCACCGGGCGTCCCATCAGTTCGTTGTCCTCGTAGGCGCTGAAGCCTGCGTCGGCCATGAACTGGATCTGCCGGATGGGGTCGCGCCCGGCGGAATGCTCGAACAGTCCCAGGTGTGGGGCGAACTTCAGCGCGAACTTCTTGCCTGCCTCTGGCGACGCGCCAGCGCCGGTCTGCGCGAAGGCGGCGCCAAGGCCTGTGCCGGCCAGCGCGCCGCCAGCCAGGGTCCCGAGAAAATGGCGGCGGTGCATGCGGGGCCTCCGGGTGCGATGAGGAAGCGGGTGTCGCCAATGCCGAGGCGGTAGCTCCGCAGGCAGCGGCGTCAAACCGACGCAGGCCGTTGCCTGGCGAGCAGCGGCCTGCGCGGGGGGCGTGCGTCAGAGCTCGCGGATGCGCAGGTTGCGGAAGCTCACCGCATCGCCATGGTCCTGCAGGCCGATGCGGCCCTGCTTGGCCTGCCCGTAGTCCGGCCAGTCCTTGAACTTGGTCTGCGCCACGCGTTCCTTCCACTCCGGCGACCACAGCGTGTAGTCGGCGACCTTGACGCCGTTGAGCCAATGCTCGACATGCGCGCCCTGGGCGACGATGCGGCTCTGGTTCCACTCGCCCACCGGCTTGGGCACCGCGCCCTGCGGCGGGTAGATCGCGTAGACCGCGCCGGCATGACGGTCCGGCCCGTTCTTGCCGTCCGGGTGGCGGTCGTTGTCCAGCACCTGGTACTCGATGCCGCTCCAGTAGGCGAATTCGTTGTTCTCGTTGGCGCGATAGAACACGCCGCTGTTGCCGCCCTCGGAAATCTTCCACTCAAAGCGCAGGTCGAAGTCGCCGTAGTCGCGGTCGGTCATCAGGTCCGCGCCGCCGCTGATGCGCTCGATCGCCCCGTCCTTGGCGGCCCAGCCGGTGACCGGCTCGCCCGGCTTCTTGTACAGGTGCCAGCCGGCGAAGCTGCTGCCATCGAACAGCGGCGTGAAGCCAGTCTCGTCATCGCTGGCGGCCGGGGTTTCGGCGGCGGACTGCGGCGCCTGCGCCGGTGCGGCGGCACTGGGCGCGGCCGGGGGCGGGCTGGCATCGGGCGCCTTGGCGCACGCGGCCAGCAGGGTCAGGACGGCGGTGGAAAGCAAGGCCAGGCGGGGGACGTTGATCGGCATGCGCAGCACTCTTGGGTATGGTGGGAGGATCGGTCGCCGCGATGACGGGCATGCGCCAGCGGCCGACCAGGATTTCGTTGGATTCAATCGATCCAACCCGACCTTCCATGCTGGGGTGCAGCAAGGTCAAGCTGCGCTGCAACGAAAAGGCCGGCACAAACGGACCGGCCCTTCGGTTCGCCAGCATCGAAGCGCTGACTGCGCAGCGTCCCCGGTGCCCGCGGCGATCAGGCCCTGGCGAAGGCCAGCAGGTCCTGATTGAAGCGATCGGCGTGCGTGACCGTCAGCCCGTGCGGGGCGCCCGCGTAGATCTTCAGCTCGGCACCTTCGATGAGCTTGGCCGACAGCTTGCCAGAGGCATCGATCGGCACGATCTGGTCATCGTCGCCATGGATCACCAGGGTGGGCTTGTCGATCTTCTTCAGGTCCTGGGTGTAGTCCACCTCGGAGAACTCGTGGACACAGTCGTACTGGCCCTTCACGCCGCCGGCCATGCCCTGCAGCCAGAAGCTCTCGCGCATGCCGTCGGTGACCTTGGCGCCGTCGCGATTGGCGCCGAAGAACGGCGTGGTCAGCTCGCGATAGAACTGCGAGCGGTCGCCGGCCACCCCGGCACGGATGCCGTCGAACACCTCCAGCGGCGTGCCGTTGGGATTGGCCTGGGTCTTGAGCATCAGCGGCGGCACCGCGCCGACCAGTACCAGCTTGGCCACGCGCTTGCTGCCGTGGCGGCCGACGTAGTGGCTGATCTCGCCGCCGCCGGTGGAATGGCCAACCAGGATGGCGTCGGTGACGTTGGCCGCTTCCAGCACCGCGGCCAGGTCGTCGGCGTAGGTGTCCATGTCGTTGCCATCCCAGGTCTGGCTGGAGCGGCCATGGCTGCGGCGGTCGTGGGCGATCACCCGGTAGCCGTGCTGGCCCATGAACAGCATCTGCGGGTCCCAGGCATCGGAGGACAGCGGCCAGCCGTGGGCGAACACGACGGGCTGGCCGGTGCCCCAGTCCTTGTAGAAGATCTGGGCACCATCTTTGACGGTCACGAACTTGCTCATGGTGGGAATCCTTATGGCAGTGGGTGGTTGAAGCGCAGGTATGGGATGGCGTTACCTGGACGGGCGCGGCCGAGAGGGCGGGCATGCAGGCTTGCATGCCCGCGCGTTGGGTGAGGTGAGGCCAGATCCAGCGCGCATCGGTGTGGGAACGCGCGGCGTGCGGTCCTGCCCGCGCCGCATGGACGCGGGCAGGACGCCGGGGTGTCAATGCATGCCGGGCAGCTCGTTGGGGCGCAGGTCGAACACCAGCACCTCGGCGTCGGCGCCCTTGGCCAGAGTGATCGCCTCGACTTGGCGCAGGCGCAGGCCATCGCCTTCGCCCAACGCCTGGCCGTTGACCTCCACCGCGCCACGGGCCACGTGCACATAGGCGTGGCGGTGGCCGGCCAGCTTCAGGGTGGCGGTTTCCTCGCCATCGAACAGACCGGCATACACGCGCACGTCCTGGCGGATCTCAAGCGAGCCATCGGCGCCATTGGGCGAAAGCACCAGCTGCAGGCGGCCGCGTTTCTGCTCGGGCGAATAGAACTGCTGCTGGTAGCGCGGCTGCGCGCCCTTGACCGCCGGCATGATCCAGATCTGGAGGAAGTGCACGCCGGCCTCCGGTGAGTGATTGAACTCGCTATGGGCCACGCCGCTGCCGGCGCTCATGATCTGCACATCGCCCGGACGGATCACCGAGCCGGTGCCCATGCTGTCCTTGTGCTCCAGCGCGCCTTCCAGCACGTAGGAAAAGATCTCCATGTCCTGGTGCGGATGCGTGCCGAAGCCCTTGGCCGGCGCCACGCGGTCGTCGTTGATCACCCGCAGGTCGGAAAAGCCGATGAAGTTCGGGTTGTAGTAATGGCCGAAGGAGAAGGTGTGGCGCGAGGACAGCCAGCCGTGGTCGGCGACACCGCGCATGGTGGACTTGATGACATCGTTCATGGGAATGCTCCTTTGTGGGCGGTGGTGAGGGATCAGGACAGGGCGTGTTCGAGCTCGGCACGCTGGAGGCGTGCGCGTTCGCGCAGCGCATCCAGGCTCCAGGCGCCGCCGCCGAAGGCGACGAAGGACAGCAGGCCGCCGGCGATGGCGAGGTTCTTCCAGAAGTGGATGACCTGGTTCTGGTCGCTCCCGCTGTGGAACAGCAGCGCGGTGGCCACCGTGAACAGCGCCAGCACCGCCGCGGCGGCGCGGGTGTGCAGGCCCAGCAGGAAGGCCAGGCCGATGCCGACTTCCACCACCACCGCCGAGGCGTAGGCCGCTTGCGGCAGCGGCGCGCCGGCCGAGGCGATATAGGCCACGGTGGCGGCCGGCGCCAGCAGCTTGGCGATGCCGCTGCTCAGGAACAGCGGCGCCAACAGCAAGCGGCCAACGGCGGCCAGCGGCGCGGCAGCCGCCGTGGAGGCCACGGGCGAAACGGCGGGGTTGGACAGCGGGGACAGCGCGGCGGTGTTCATGGGGTGGGCTCCGGGTGTGCGGGGTCGGTTGACCATGGAGCGCATTGTGTTGTGACCGTCCGGGGAGATAAATTCCATTTCCAACGAATAACCGTCACGCACCAGATGACAATCAATGCATTGGAGGACATGCGTCTTTTCCAGGAAGTCCTGGACGCTGGCAGCTTCACCGCTGCGGCCGAGCGCCTGGACACGTCCAAGCAGCTGGTTAGCCGCAAGCTGATGGCGCTGGAGCAGCGACTGGGCGTGCGCCTGCTCAACCGCACCACGCGCAAGCTCAGCCCCACGCCGCTGGGACTGGCCTACCTGGAACGGGCGCGGGAGATCTTGGCGGCGGTGGAGGAGGCCGAGAGCGCCATCAGCCGGCAGGGCGCGCGCCCGCGCGGCACGCTGCGCATCAGCGCGCCGATGTCCTTCGGCACCCTGCACCTGGCGCCGCTGCTGCCGCGCTTCCTGCAGGCCTATCCGGACGTGCAGCTGGCGGTGGACCTCAACGACCGCGCCGTGGACCTGGTCGGGGAGGGCTACGACCTGGCCCTGCGCATCGGTCAGCTGGCCGAGTCCACCCTGGTAGGGCGGCGCATCGCCCTGACCCAGATGGTGACCTGCGCCAGCCCGGACTACCTGGCGCGTCATGGCGCGCCGGCCGAGCCGGCCGCACTGCGCGCGCATGCCTGCCTGTTGTACGGCCACGGCCGCAGGGGGCTGTGGAGCTTTCAGCGGGACGGCCGCACGCTGGGCGTGGAAGTCGCAGGCCACCTGCGCGCCAACAACGGCGAGGTCCTGTGCGAGGCGGCCGTGCAGGGCCAGGGCATCGCCCACCTGCCGCATTTCCTGGTGCGCGCAGGACTGGAGCGCGGGGCGCTGCAGCCGGTGCTGGCCGAGTTCGCGCCGCCGCCCCTGCCGGTCAGCGTGCTGTACCCGCAGCACCGCCAGACCTCGATGCTGGTGCGGGCCTTCGTCGATTTCCTGATGACCAGCAGCCTGCATGCGGGCTAGGGCGGCACGGCGGCCGCGCCTGCGCCAGGCCGGGGCGGACAGGTGAGCACCCCATGCACGCGTCGCGGCGCGGGTGTGGGCCTGAGGATCGGCCTGACCTCGCTGACCAGTCGATCTTGCCGCGCTGGCTCGCACAGCCGCGATCGGCGGTACGCATTGGCCTTCCGACAAAGCTCCGACGCGCTGGCTCTACCATCGGCGGCATGGACATCCATCGCCCAGCTGCCGCCGCGCACGTCGTGGCCGGCCCCCTGACATGACGAACAAGCCCCGCCGCCGCCGCGGCCTGCGCTTGCAGGTCACCTCCTGGCTGGTGCTGTACGCCGCGCTGCTGTCGTTGGCGGTGTTCCTGCACGGCTACATCGTCAACGAGCAGGCCGAGCAGGTGACCTGGCGCTCGCTGCTGGAGTCCGAGCTGCAGCACTTCCTGCAGCGCTCGCGCGAGGACGCGCGCTACCGCTGGACCGATACGGACACCGTGCAGCTGTTCGGCGACGACGACCAGTCGCCGGTGCCTGCCGCCTACCAGGGGCTGGGGCCCGGCATCTACGACGGGGTGCGCACGCCGCAGGGCGACAAGGTGGTCCTGGTGCGCGACGTCGATGGCCGCCGCCTGGTGCTGGCGCTGGACATCACCGAGCTGCAAGGGCACGAGGACAACCTGGGGCTGTGGATGCTGGCCTCGAACGTGCTGGCCGTGGTGCTGCTGGGCCTGCTGGTGGCCTGGGGCATGGGGCGGGTGATCCGCCCCTTGAGCGAGCTGGCCGAACGCATCCGCGCCTTGCGCCCGGACCGCGCCGGGCAGTCGCTGCCGTTGGATCCACGCGCCAGCGCCGAGCAGGGCGTGATCGCCGAGGCGCTCAACGATTACCTGGCGCGCAACGATCGCTTCGTCGAGCGCGAGCGCGCCTTCGTCAACAGCGTCAGCCACGAGTTGCGCACGCCCATCGCCGTCATCGGCGGGGCGGCCGAGCTCGGCCTGGACGACAACGCCACGCCGACCCAGATGCGCACCCAGCTGACGCGCATCCGCCAGACCGCAGGCTCGGTCGAGCATCTGATCACCTCGCTGCTGGTCCTGGCCAAGGACCCGGCGCGGACCCGCGGCAGCAGCGAGGACGTCGAGCTGGACGTGCTGCTGCGGCAGCTGGTGGCCGACCACGCGCACCTGGCCGTGGGCAAGGACCTGCAGGTCATGCTGGACCTGGCCGCGGGCGTGCGCGTGCTGGCCCCGCCGGTGATCGTGCAGGTGGTGGTGGGCAACCTGTTACGCAACGCCATCGAGCACAGCGACCGCGGCGTGATCCATGTCGCGCTCTCGGCGCAGGGCCAGGTGCGCATCGCCGATCCGGGCCATGGCATGACCCCGGAGGAAGTCAGCGCGATCTACGCGCGCATGGCGCGGGGCGCCTCACGCGATGGCGGCGGCATCGGCCTGGAGCTGATCGCCAAGCTCTGCGGGCACCTGGGCTGGACGCTGAGCTTCCTGCCCGCGAACGGCGGCGGCACGGTGGCGACGCTGGATCTGTGCACGCAGCCGAAGGAGGCGGGCTGACGCGCGGACCGGTGCGCGTCGGGCCGGGTGTCAGCGGATCGCGGCGCGCTGCGTGGCGTGCGTGCGCAACGACTGCGGCAGTCGCTGGCGGGCATGGGCACGGCGGCGGACATGCATCAGCAGACTGATCGCCTGGTCCAGGGTCGCCGAAGCGGCGATCACCAGCAGCACGATCACGAGCGGTAGCAGCAGGGCCCACATGGTGGTCAAGGAACGGCTGGTCCGGGTCGGGTCGTGCGCATTCTCGCAGCGCCCGGGTGAAGCCTGCCTTCACCGGAGGCCTGAATTGCAAGGGTGGATGATGTGGAAACGCTTGCACTCGGCAAGCGCCGCGCCGCAGTTGCCCATTCCGCGACGATGGTGGATGGAAGAGCGCCCTCCACCCGACGGGCGATGGGCGAACGTAGGGTGGACAACGCGAAGCTTGTCCACCACGCGTCGGCCGCGGCCAAGCCTGGCGTCTTGCCGCGCACAAGTGGTTCGTCTCGCGACGATGGTGGATGGAAGAGCGCCATCCACCCTACGGCGACGGGAGCGTAGGGTGGACAACGCGAAGCTTGTCCACCAAGTCATCCGCCGCGACCAAGGCTGGCGCCCGGCGGCGCATACGTGATTCGTTTCGCGACGATGGTGGATGGAAGAAACGCCATCCACCCCACGTAGGGTGGACAACGCGAAGCTTGTCCACCACGGCGCCCGCATGAGTCGGCGGACGTCAGTGCCCGCCGCCGTCCATGGCCTTGAGCTCGCTGACCAGCGCGCTGGCGGCTTCGGCGCCATCGCCGTAGAGCATGCGCGTGTTGTCGGCGTAGAACAGGGCATTCTCGATGCCGGCAAAGCCGGTACCCTTGCCGCGCTTGATCACGATGGTGTTCTTCGACTCCACCACGTCCAGGATGGGCATGCCGTAGATCGGGCTGGCCGGGTCGGTCTTGGCCACCGGGTTGACCACATCGTTGGCGCCGATCACCAGCGAAACGTCGGTGTTGGCAAACTCCGGATTGATGTCGTCCATGTCGGCGATCAAATCGTAGGGCACGCCAGCCTCGGCTAGCAGCACGTTCATGTGGCCCGGCATGCGGCCGGCGACCGGATGGATGGCGAACTTTACCTTCACCCCGCGCTCGATCAGGCGCTGTGCCAGTTCCCAGATCTTGTGCTGGGCCTGGGCCACGGCCATGCCGTAACCGGGCACGATGACCACGCGCTCGGCGAAGGCCATCATCGCGGCCACGTCGCCAGCCTCGATGGGCTTTTGCGAGCCGGTGATCTCCGCCGCGGTACCGCCGCCCCCGAAGTTGGAAAACAGCACGCCGCTGATCGGCCGGTTCATCGCCTTGGCCATCAGGCGCGTGAGCAGGATGCCCGCCGCGCCGACCATCATGCCGGCGATGATCAGCGCCTCGTTGCCCAGCACATAGCCTTCGAAGGCCACGGCCAGGCCGGTAAACGCGTTGTACAGCGAGATCACCACCGGCATGTCCGCACCGCCGATCGGCAGCGTCATCAGCACGCCCAGGGCCAGCGCGACGATGAAGAAGGCGATGATGGCGATCGGGTCCAGCGTGAGTGCGGCCCAGCCGCCCAGCAGCACCATCGCCACGGCCACGACCAGGTTCAACACCTGCTGGCCGGGAAAGGTCACGCGCTTGTCCAGGCGGCCGTCGAGCTTGGCCCAGGCGATCACCGAGCCGGACAGCGAGACCGCGCCGATGGCCGAGCCGATCGCCGCCAGCACCAGGGTGGCGGTGCCGGGGTGGCGCGCGGCCAGCTCGGCGATGGCCGCCTCGCTCCAGTTGGAGGTGTCCCGGCGCAGCAGCAAGGCGTAGCGCAACAGCTCCACCGCACCGATGGCCGCGGCCGATCCGCCGCCCATGCCGTTGTACAGCGCCACCATCTGCGGCATGTCGGTGATGGCGACCTTCTTGGCCGACCACCACGCCGCACCGGCGCCGATCGCAATCGCCGCCAGGATCAGCGGAATGTTGTGCAGCTCGGGCAGGAAGAAGGTGGCCACCGTGGCGATCAACATGCCAAGGCCAGCCCAGCGGATGCCGCTGCGCGCGGTCCTGGGAGAGGCCATGCGCTGCAGGCCCAGCAGGAACAGCGTGGCGGCGACGAGGTAGCTGGCCTTGACCAGCCAGTCCAGCAGAGGCGCAAGGCTCACGGCTTGGACTCCGGCTTCTTGCTGGACTTGAACATCTCCAGCATGCGCTCGGTCACCACATAGCCGCCAGCGGCGTTACCCGCGCCCAGCAGCACCGCCAGGAAGCCCAGCACCTTCTCCAGCGTGGTGTCGGCATGGCCCAGCACCACCATCGCGCCGATCAGCACGATGCCGTGGATGAAGTTGGACCCGGACATCAGCGGCGTGTGCAGGATCACCGGCACGCGCGAGATGATGACGTGGCCGGCGATGGCCGCCAGCATGAAGATGTACAGCGCAACGAACCCGTCGCTCATGGGGTCGGCTCCTGGAGGGGCGTGGAAGAAGGCTTCTGCGCGGGCGCGGCCGGCCATACCGTCTTGGCCAGCAGTTCGTCGTTCCAGTCGTAGGCGATCTGCCCGTCCTTCAGGAACAGCGCCACGAAGTTGTAGACGTTGCGGGCGTACATCTCGCTGGCGTGGACCGCGCCCATGCTGGCCAGGTTGAGCGGACCGGCGATGACCACGCCGGCCTCCTCGATGGTCTGGCCCGGCTGGGTAAGCTCGCAGTTGCCGCCGGTCTCGGCGGCCAGGTCGACGATCACGCTGCCTGGCTTCATGCCGCGCGCCATGTCGGCGCTGACGATCTTCGGCGCAGGGCGGCCCGGCACGGCGGCGGTGCAGACGATCACATCGACCGATTTCAGGTGTTCGGCCAGGCGACGCTGCTGCTCGGTGCGCTCGTCCTCGCTCAGCTGGCGCGCGTAGCCGCCTTCGCCGGCCGCGCTCACGCCCAGGTCGAGGAACCTGCCGCCCAGCGATTCGATCTGCTCGCGCGTTTCCGGGCGCACGTCGAAGCCCTCCACCTGCGCGCCCAGACGCTTGGCGGTGGCCACGGCCTGCAGGCCGGCCACCCCGGCGCCGATGACCAGCACCTTGGACGGGCGGATGGTGCCGGCGGCGGTGGTCAGCATCGGAAAGAAACGCGGCGCCAGCTCGGCGGCGATCAAGGTGGCCTTGTAGCCGGCCATGCCCGCCTGCGAGCTCAGCACGTCCATCGATTGCGCGCGCGTGGTGCGCGGCAGGCGCTCCAGCGGAAAGACCTTGCGCGTGTCGCCGGACAGCGCCGCGGCGCGCGCCTCATCGGCTTGCGGCTGCAGTGTGCCGACGATGGCGGCGAACGGCGACAGTTGCGCCAGCGCGGCCACGGTGGGGGACTGCACGCACAGCACCAGGTTGGCCGCGCCGGGGGAGGCGGCATCGGCCAGCCTGGCGCCCGCGGCCTCATAGGCAGCGTTGGTGAAGCCCGCCGACAGCCCGGCATCGGCCTCCACGTGCACGGTGGCGCCCAGCGCCACCAGCTTCTTAACGGTTTCCGGTGTGGCCGCCACGCGGCGCTCGCCGGGTGCGGTCTCGCGCACGACCAGCACCTGGGCTGATGGTGTAGACAGGGCAGTCATCGATGGTCCTGTGGATCACATGGAAGGTGGATGGCAGTGGACCGCCGCGACCGGACATGCGACCCCGACGCCGGGGCACGCCTGCCGATGCGGACGGCACGGTCTCCATCGCGGCGCCCGAGGGCTTCATTGCACGTAAAACGGCCTGTGGCCGCCGGGAAACGCCGCGCGTCCTTTTATCACGATTGCCGCGCTTGTCAGCCTTGCGATTTGATGCGATTTCCGCAGGCCTGGTTGCAGGTGTTCCATACGCGCGCGTGTGGGCTTTGGCCCGCATCGGCGTGCTGCAGCGCAGCTTGGCGCAGGGCCTGGCAATGTGGAGGTGCACCACGCATCAAGGCCGCAGGCGGCCTGCATGACGCTGCGCAAGACCGCCTGGCGTGAGCGCATCGCATGCGCCACTGGTTCAGCGCCTACGCAGCGCTCGCTGCGCCGAATGGCCGACACCCGCATGTCTGCCATCGTCCCCGGCCGGCGCCGTGGTCATGCCACGGTAGAATTGGCCTCTCTTCCGCACCGTGTCTCCAAGTCCATGTCGCAGCGCGACTGGGTGGCCTCCGCCATCCGCAAGATCGAGGCCGATTTCAACCGGTCGGCCGACACCCATTTGATCCCGCTGGCCTTGCCGGGCTACCCGGAGATCGCGGTCTATCTCAAGGACGAGTCCAGCCACCCCACCGGCAGCCTCAAGCACCGGCTGGCGCGCTCGCTGTTCCTCTACGCGCTGGCCAACGGCTGGCTGCGCGAAGGCGCGCCGGTGGTGGAAGCTTCCAGCGGCTCGACCGCCGTGTCCGAGGCCTACTTCGCGCGTCTGCTGGGGTTGCCCTTCATCGCGGTCATGCCGGCCAGCACCTCGCCGGAGAAGATCGCCGCCATCGCCTTCTATGGCGGGCAGTGCCACCTGGTGGACGACCCGGGCGCCATCAACGCCACCTCCGCGCAGCTGGCCTGTGAGCGTGGCGGGCACTTCATGGACCAGTTCACCTATGCCGAGCGCGCCACCGACTGGCGCGCCAACAACAACATCGCCGAGTCGATCTTCAAGCAGATGGCGCAGGAGCCGCACCCGACCCCGGAATGGATCGTGTGCAGCCCCGGCACCGGCGGCACCAGCGCCACCCTGGGCCGCTACGTGCGCTACCGCCAGCACCCCACGCGCATTCTCTGCGCCGACCCGGAACACTCGGTGTTCTTCGATTACTACCGCGGCGCGCTCGACGGCTGCGCCGATGCCTCGCTGCTGCACCACTGCGGCTCGCGCATCGAAGGCATCGGCCGCCCGCGCGTGGAGCCGAGCTTCATCCCGGCCTGCGTCGATGCCATGGTCAAGGTGCCCGACGCACTGAGCCTGGCGGCCATGCGCTGGACCAGCGCCGCGCTGGGGCGGCGGGTGGGCGGTTCCACTGGCACCAACCTGATCGGCGTGCTGGCCGCGGCCCAGCGCATGCGCAAGGCCGGCCGCGCCGGCAGCATCGTGAGCATCCTGTGCGATGCCGGCGACCGTTACGCGCATAGCTACTATGCCGAGGACTGGTACGGCGCGCGCGGCATCGATGTCGTCCAGGCCGATGCGGCCGTGGCCGCCGCGGTCGCCGGCGCGCCGCTGCCCGAGCTGCCGCAGTCCTGCCAGGAAGGCCGGCCCGGCTGAGCGCCCCAGGGCTTGGATGCCGCGCGCCAAGCCCCATCTCTGCGAAGTTGTTTGTCCCGATTCACCAGGAGCCTGTCATGACCAACCCGCTGCTCGATTTCTCCGGCCTGCCGAAGTTCGATGCGATCCGCCCCGAGCACGTCACCCCGGCCATCGACGCCCTGTTGGCCCAGGCCGAAGCTGCCGTGAAGCATGCCGAGACGGTCAGCCCGGTGACCTGGGAGAGCTTCGTGGTGCCGCTGGAGGACGCGACCGAGAAGCTCTGGCGCGCCTGGGGCCAGGTGGGCCATCTGCAGGGCACGATGAACACGCCCGCGCTGCGCCAGGCCTACAACGACAACCTGCCCAAGGTCACGCGCTTCTCCAGCGCGCTGGGGCAGAACCTGGCGCTGTTCGCGCAGTACCGCGCGCTGGCCGAGGCCAGCGGCACCCAGGACCTGGACCCGGCCCGTGCCCGCAGCCTGGACAACGCCCTGCGCGATTTCCGCCTGGGCGGCGCCGAATTGCCCGATGAGGCCAAGGCCCGCTTCGCCGCGGTGCGGGAGGAACTGGCCAGCCTGTCGGCCAAGTTCTCCGACAACGTGCTCGATGCCACCGACGAGTACGAGTTCTGGATCAAGGACAAGCAGCACCTGGCCGGCCTGCCCGCCGACGTGGTCAGCGCCTGTCGCGCCGCGGCCAAGGAGGACGACCAGCCGGGCTGGAAGTTCACCTTGCAGATGCCGTGCTACCTGCCGGTGCAGACCTATGCCGAGGACCGGGCGCTGCGCGAGACGCTGTACCGCGCCAGTGGCGTGCGCGCCTCGGAAACCGGCGATGAGAAGTTCGACAATACCCCGCTGATCGCGCGCATCCTGGCCTTGCGCACCGAGCTGGCGCAGTTGCTGGGCTTTGCCAGCTATGCCGAGTATTCGCTGGCCACCAAGATGGCGCGCAGCCCGCAGGAGGTGCTGGATTTCCTGCGCGACCTGGCCGGCCGCGCCTTGCCTTACGCCAGGCAGGACCGCGCCGAGCTGGAAGCCTTCGCCCGCGACACGCTGGGCCTGGACACGCTCGAGCCCTGGGACCTGGCCTATGCCAGCGAGAAGCTCAAGCAGGCCCGCTACAGCTTCTCGGCGCAGGAGGTGAAGCAGTACTTCACCGAGCCCAAGGTGCTGGCGGGGCTGTTTGGCGTGATCAAGGCGCTTTACGGCCTGGACGTGGTGGCAGACCAAGCGCCGGTGTGGCACCCGGACGTGCGCTTCTATCGCCTGCAGGATGCCACCGGCCGGCTGGTGGGCCAGTTCTACCTGGACCTGTACGCCCGCGAAGGCAAGCGCGCCGGCGCGTGGATGGACGACTGCCGCAACCGCCGCCATCGCGCCGACGGCCAGCAGCAGACGCCGCTGGTCTACCTGGTGTGCAACTTCGGCAAGGGTGTGGACGGGGCGCCGGCCACCTTCACCCACAACGACGTGATCACCTTGTTCCACGAGATGGGGCACGGCCTGCACCAGCTGCTGACCGAAGTCGGCGAGCTGTCCGTGGCCGGCATCAACGGGGTGGAATGGGACGCGGTGGAGCTGCCCAGCCAGTTCATGGAGAACTTCTGCTGGGAGTGGGAGCGCCTGCAGGAGATGACCGCGCACGTGGAAACCGGCGAGCCGCTGCCGCGCGCGCTGTACGACAGGATGATCGCGGCCAGGAACTTCCAGAGCGGCATGTTCACCGTGCGCCAGCTGGAGTTCGCCTTGTTCGACATGGAGCTGCACAGCCGCTTCGACCCCGCGCAGGACAGCGTGATGGCGCTGCTGGAGCGCGTGCGCGACGAGGTCGCGGTCAATCGCCCGCCGTCCTGGCACCGTTTCCCGCACCAGTTCAGCCATATCTTCGCCGGCGGCTATGCGGCCGGGTACTACAGCTACAAGTGGGCCGAGGTGCTCAGCGCCGATGCCTATGCCGCCTTCGAGGAAGCCCCGGACCAGCTGGCGGCCACCGGCGCGCGCTTCCGCGCCGAGGTGTTGTCGCGCGGCGGCAGCCGCGGCGCGCTGGAGAACTTCACCGCCTTCCGCGGACGCGCCCCCAGCATCGACGCACTGCTGCGCCACAGCGGCATGGCGGCCTGAGGTCTTCAAAGCAGGCAAGCCGGCAAGCGGCGCGCGTGACCGCTCGCACCCTCGCCACGCCAGTTCAGGATGTGGCGAGGGTTGTCATCGAAGTCTACAAAGGCCGACGCTACACTTCGTCGTCAGCAGCCCTGCCGTCGAGGAAACGCGTGCGTGACTGAGACCACCATCGCCCTGCCATCGCGCCACTACCGCACGCGCGGGGCGCGCCGCGCCGACCTGTGGGTGCACATCTCCGGCCTGCTGCTGGCGGTGTTCGGTGGCAGCTTCCTGATCGTGCGCTCGGCCCTGCATGCCGACGGCGCCATGGTGGCGGCCGTGGTGGTCTACGTGATCGGGCTGGCCACGATGTTCCTGTGCTCGGCCGCCTACAACTTCGCGCGCGCCTCGCGCCAGCCGCTGCTGCGCAAGCTGGACCACGCCGGCATCTTCGTGATGATCGCCGGGTCCTACACGCCCTTGCTGGTGCACGCCCTGTCCGGCACCTGGCAGTGGTCGATGACCTTGACGGTGTGGGCCATCGCCCTGTTCGGCGTGTTCGCCAAGCTCTGCCTGCCCGGACTGGGCAAGGGCTTCTGGGTGGCGATCTACCTGCTGCTGGGCTGGGTGGGGATGGCCGCGGTCAAGCCCATCGTGCAGAGCCTGGACATGCCGGTGCTGATCCTGATCGCCGCGGGCGGATTGATCTACACCATCGGCGTGTTCTTCTACATGAGCAAGCGCCTGGTGTACTTCCGCGCCATCTGGCACGGCCACGTGCTGGCCGCGGCGATCGTGCACTGGGCGGCGATGCTGCTGTGCGTGGGACCGCAGCAGGCGGGTTGAGCGCGTAGGCGTCAGCAGGCCAGCCTGGCGGAGGCTTGGCCGGTCGGATCGAGGGTCAGCATAGGGCAGGGGGCCGGGCCCGCGCGCACGGGTGCGTCTTCCGCGCGGCGCACCCGCGCTGCGCGGGCCGGCTTCGCGCATCCGGATGCTGCAGCTGCGCGTTGGGGTCTTTGCAAGCGACTGATTCCTCAAGGTTCATCCCCTCGCAGGGTCCGCCTGGGACCTCTGGCATGGGGCGGGCCTGTGGCGAGCCGGTAGGATCGGGGGCCCCGCCGCGCGCCTTGCCGCGGCGTTGGGTCTTCCGCGTTCCATCGTCGAAAAGAAGGGTCATGTCCGCCACCATCACGTCCTCGCCCCTGCTGGGGGCCCTGCTGCTCGGCGCCTTTGCCGCGCCCGCGCTCGCCCAGACCTCCACGCTGACCGCCGCCGATTACCTGCGGGCCGATGCGCTCAACAGCTACAACGCGCAACTGCTGGTCGACCACGCCGTCAGCCGCGTCACCTGGCTGGACGAAGGCCGCTTCGTCTACACCGACCACGATGCGCGCGGCGACCACCTGCTGCTGACCGACGCTGCTACGGGCAAGACCGCCCCGCTTTTCAATGGCAAGGCGCTGGCCGCCTCGCTGGACCGGCTGCTGGAGACCAGGGACAAGCCGATCAAGGTCGAAAAGATCTCCTCGCGCGGGATGGCGCTGGACGCGCAGGGGCGCCTCCGCTTCACCGTGCGCGGCACCGACGTGGCCTGCGATGCCAAGGCGCGCTGCGCCAAGGTCTACGCCAAGGCCGGCGCCGAGCCGGGCAACCTGTCGCCAGACAAGAAGTCCGAGGCCTTCATCCGCGACTGGAACCTGTGGGTGCGCGACCTGGCGACCGGCAAGGAGACCCAGCTGACCACCGATGGCATCAAGGACTACGGCTACGCCACCGACAACGCCGGCTGGAAGCACACCGACGCGGCCATCCTGGAGTGGTCGCCGGACTCGCGCAAGATCGCCACCTTCCAGCAGGACCAGCGCAAGAGCAGCGACATGTACCTGGTCACCACCAATGTCGGTGCGCCCAAGCTGCACGCCTGGAAGTATCCGCTGCCGGGGGACAAGGACGTGACCATGATCGAGCGCGTCATCATCGACGTGCCGACCCGCAAGCTCACCCGCCTGCAGATGGAACCGGACCAGCACCGCTCCACGCAGTGCGACGACATCAGCTGCGGCAACGACGGTGGCTGGGACGACGTGAAGTGGGCGCCGGACAGCCGCACGGTGGCCTTCGTGTCCACCTCGCGCTTCCACAAGGACGCCTGGTTCCGCATCGCCGATGCCGCCACCGGCCAGGTGCGCACCGTGTTCTCCGAACACGTCAAGACCCATTACGAAAGCGGCAACGGCACGGCCAGCTGGGCCTACCTGCCCGAGACCAACGAGGCGGTCTGGTTCTCCGAGCGCAGCGACTGGGGCCAGCTGTACCTGTACGACCTGGGCAGCGGCAAGCTCAAGCACGCCATCACCAGCGGGCAGGGCAATGTCACCGAGCTGCTCAAGGTCGATGCCGCCTCGCGCACCGCCTGGTTCCGCGGCGTGGGCCGGACCGAGGGCGTCAATCCGTACTACCAGCAGTTCTGGAAGGTCAGCCTGGACGGCGGCGAGCCGACGCTGCTGACGCCCGAGGCCAGCGACCACATCGTCTCGCTCTCGCCCGACGGCAAGCTGTTCGTCGATGCCGCCTCCACCACCACCGAGCCGACCGTCACCACGCTGCGCAGCAGCGACACCGGCCGCATCGTGCGCAAGGTGGCCACCGCCGACATCACGCGCCTGAAGGCCGCCGGCTGGGTGCCGCCAGTGCCGTTCACGGTCAAGGCCCGCGACGGCAAGACCGACCTGTACGGGGTGATGTTCAAGCCCGCCAACTTCGATGCGGCCAAGAAGTACCCGGTGGTCGATTACATCTATCCGGGTCCGCAGGTGGGCTCGGTGCGCGGCCGTAGCTTCCTGGCCGGCCACGGCGACAACCAGTCGCTGGCCGAGCTGGGCTTCATCGTCGTCGCCCTGGACGGCATGGGCACGCCGTGGCGCTCCAAGTCCTTCCACGATGCGTGGTATGGCGACATGGGCGACAACACGCTGCCCGACCAGGTTGCGGGCCTGAAGGAGCTGGGCGCGCGCTATTCGTGGATGGACCTGGCGCGGGTCGGCATCTGGGGCCATTCCGGCGGCGGCAACGCGTCCACCGGGGCGATGCTGCGCTATCCGGACTTCTTCAAGGTGGCCTGGTCCGAGAGCGGCAATCACGACAACCGGGGCTATGAGGACGACTGGGCCGAGCGCTATCACGGCGAGCTGATCAGCAAGGACGGCAAGAGTAACTACGACGATCAGGCCAACCAGAATCATGCGGCCAAGCTCAAGGGCAAGCTGATGCTGGCGCACGGCACGCTGGACGACAACGTGCCGCCTTATTCGAGCCTGCTGGTGGCCGATGCGCTGATCAAGGCCAACAAGGATTTCGACATGCTGATGATCCCCAATGCGCGGCATGGCTACGGCAAGGTCACGCCATACGTGACGCGTCGGCGTTGGGATTACTTCGTCGAGTATCTGATGGGCGCCACGCCGCCGAAGGGTGTGGAGTTGAAGATGCCGCAGGACTGATCGTTTTCTCTTGCGGATGGCATGAGGAGAGCCGGGGCTGGTGAGCAGCTCCGGCTCTTTTGCTTTGTTGGTTTTTGCTGCGTTGAGGTTTGGGCGGGAGCTTTGAGTTTTAAGCCGATGCCGATGCCGATGCCGATGCCGTGGCGAAAGCCAAGATGAAGATCAAGATCGAAAGCAAGATCAAGAGCTTTCGTGCGGCTTCGCCGCACGACCTACTTTCTTTGCTCGTGCAAAGAAAGGTAGGCAAAGAAACACGCCCCGGGCGGCACGCCCGCTTCGCGGGTCCGCTGCGGGTCGAGGGATTTTCCAAAGGGACATCCATGTCCCTTCGGAAAACGCCACACATCCATGTGTGGCGCCCTGCGGGTCTTGTCCTCGCCCCTCCGCCGTGCCTCACGGGGGTTGAAGGTCAAAGGCAAAGCAAAGAGCCAGATCAAAAGCCAAGGCAAAGCAAAAGCCAAAGCAGGGCAAGAGCCAGTCAGAGCGAGAGCCAAAACCAGAGCAAGAGCCAAAGCGGAGCTGGAGGCTTGTACCGACCGGTGCAGAGCCAGATGCTTCATTCTGCCGTCGCCGTCGCCGTCGCCGTCGCCGTCGCCGTCGCCGTCGCCGTCGCCGTCGCCGTCGCCGTCGCTGTTGCTCCTGCTGTTGCTCTTTGCTTTTGACCTATCCCCCCCCCTTGAGGTCGGGCGGAGGCCGACGGTCAAACCCGAAGGGCGACGCGCAGGACGCGCGTCGTTTTTGGAAGGGACATGGATGTCCCTTCCAAAAATTCCGGCGGCCGCAGCGGACTTTTCGCGTAGCGAAAAGCCGACCGCCAGGGGCGTGTTGACCAGACATGCGTCTGTTGAAAAGCGCCTCTTTGCCTAGCTTTCTTTGCACGAGCAAAGAAAGTAGGTCGGGCCGCGAAGCGGCACGAAAGCTCTTGACCTCGCCCTTCGCCACGCCCGTCGATAGATGCTTCGCGCAAGCGCGCAGTGCGCGTTTTGCAGAGAAGTCAAAGGAAAGCCCTCGATCTCGACCTCGCAGTCAAATCCACCGCATCTGCACGGCGCGATGACAAGTAGTAACAGATCACACCAGCCAAACCCCACGTCTCGCCACCCGAGACGCCCGGCGCGATACTGAGCGCCGCATGCGCAAGATCCTTCACATCGACATGGACGCCTTCTACGCGTCGGTCGAACAGCGTGACGACCCGTCCCTGCGCGGCAAGCCCGTGGTGGTCGGCGGCGGCAGCGCGCGCGGCGTGGTGTGCGCCGCCAGCTACGAGGCGCGCAAGTACGGCATCCGCTCGGCCATGCCCGGCTCGCGCGCACGCCGGCTGTGCCCGGATGCCGTCTTCATCCCCCCCGATTTCGCCCGCTACAAGCGCGTCTCGCGCCAGGTGCGCGAGATCTTCCTGCAGCACACCGACCTGGTGCAGCCGCTGTCCCTGGACGAGGCCTACCTGGACGTCACCGCGCCGAAGATCGCCTCGCCCAGCGCCACCGCCACCGCCCAGACCATCCGCGCCCAGATCTTCGAGGTCACCCAGCTGACCGCCTCGGCCGGCGTGGCGCCCAACAAGTTCCTGGCCAAGATCGCCTCGGACTGGAACAAGCCCAACGGCCAGTTCGTGATCAAGCCCGCCCAGGTCGAGGCCTTCCTCACGCCGCTGCCGGTGGGGCGCATCCCTGGCGTGGGCAAGGTGGCCGAGCGCAAGCTGGCCGAGATGGGCATCGACACGGTGGGCGACCTGCGCGCCTTCACCCTCGAGGAGCTGGGGCAGCGTTTCGGGCGCTTCGGCGAGGCGCTCTACCGCCGCGCGCGCGGCATCGACGAGCGGCCGGTGGAGCCGGACCAGCCGGTGCAATCGATCTCGGCCGAGGACACCTTCGAGCACGACCTGCCGCTGTCCGAGCTGGATGCGGCCATCGTGCACATGGCCGAACGCGCCTGGGCCGCCACCCGCAAGACCGACCGGGTCGGCTGCACCGTCGTGCTCAAGCTCAAGACCGCGCAGTTCCGCATCCTCACCCGCAGCTTCACGCCCGAGGCGCCGCCGGCCTCGCTGGCCGAGTTCACCCGCATCGCCCTGTCGCTGCGCGATCGCGTGGCGCTGCCGGCCAGCACGCGCTACCGGCTGGTCGGCGTAGGCCTGGGCGGCTTTCGCGACCGCGAGGAGATGCCGATGCAGGGCGCCTTGTTCGCCGAATGAGGCCGGCATTGACGCTGGCGTGACCGGCGTCAAAACTATGCAACAGGCAGGTACGCCACGACAGCTCAGGGAGATCCAGGTGCAGGAATCGTTGGCGCAACGCCTCCGCAGTACGGCCTTTCAGCGCCTGGCGCTGATGATCAGCTTGGGGTTCTGCCTGTTGGGCGTTGGCGCCCATCCGCTCTGGTTCTCCGCCGCCTTCCTGTTCCAGGCCCTGGGGCTGATGTTCCGTCCCCGCACGCAGATCATCGGCTGGGTGCTGGCCGCCGTGGCGGTGTCCTGGTTCCTGTTCGTGGGCGGGTATGAGGTCGGCGCGGACCTGGCACTGCGCGAGCACGCCGTCGCCGCGCACTGAGGGCCCGCGCCACCCAGCCCCTACAATGGCCGCCCCCGCAGCCGGAGCATGCCCTTGTTCAACGCCACGTCCTTTCCGTTTCCGCTGGTGATCTTCGACCTGGACGGCACCCTGGTGGACAGCGCGCCGGACATCGCCCAGGCGGTCAACCGCACGCTGACCGACTGGAACCTGCGCAACTTCGACCTGGCGCAGATCACGCTGTGGATCGGCGAGGGCTCGCGGGTGCTGATCACCCGCGCCTTCCAGGCGGCGGGAAGCGATGCGGACATCGACCAAGTCATGCCGGGCTTCCTCAAGCATTACGGCGACACCGCGCTGGACGGGCAGGCTTACCCGGGCGTGGCCGAGACCTTGCAGGCGCTGCATGAAGGCGGCATCAAGCTGGCGCTGTGCACCAACAAGCCCGAGCAGTTCGTCCGCCCCCTGCTGGCCGCCCGGGGGCTGCTGAAGTTCTTCGACGACATCGTCGGCGGCGACACCCTGCCCGAGCGCAAGCCCAGCGGCGTGCCGCTCCGGTATCTGGCCGACCAGTTCGGCCTGCCGGTGACGCGCTGCCTGATGGTAGGCGACTCCGAAAGCGACCTGCGCGCGGCCCAGGACGCCACCATGTCGGTGGTGATGGTCAGCTATGGCTATCGCAAGTCATTGGATCTGGCGAGCGCCGGCGCCTATGCCGTCATCGACGACATGCCGGCGCTGTTGAACCTGCGTTGAGACTGGCGTGAAGACACTGCGGCGGCGCGGTGCCGGTCAAACCGAGCTGCCGCGCAGCCAAGCCCGCCTGGGCGTGAAGAACGTTTGTTTCCGGAGACGACGACGCCGGCCAGGTGCTCACTTGCCGTGAACCTGCCCAGGATCACCGTCCGGCCACCCCCAAGGCCTAACGAGGATTCCAAATGAAGACTTCACTGATCAGCGCCGTTGCCCTGACCTTCGCCCTGGCCGGCGCCCCAGCCTTTGCACAGGACCACGCTGCCATGCAGCACGGGGACAAGAAGATGGAGTCGGAGCAGCCCGGCACCGACACCTGGATCACCACCAAGGTCAAGAGCAGCCTGCTCGCTGCCGACGGCGTGTCCGGCACCGACGTCAAGGTCGAGACCAAGAACAGCGTGGTCTGGCTGAGCGGCACGGTCGGCTCGAAGGCCGAGAAGGACAAGGCCGTGGCCAAGGCCAAAGGCATCGAGGGCGTGACCAAGGTCGACGCGAGCAAGCTGATGGTGTCCAAGGCTGCGCGCTGACCGCAGTCCCAGTGCGGCGGCGCTAGGCGCCGCCTCCGCCAATGAAAAAGCCGGCTGCAAAGCCGGCTTTTTCGTTGCAACGATCAGCCGATCAGTTCGCCGGTTGCCAACGGATGCTCACCGCGTATTGGCGGTCGGGCTGGTTGTACCAGGCCAGGGTCTGGTAGTCGCGGTCGAACACATTGGTGGCCTTGGCCTGCAGACGCCAGTCGGCGTTCAAGGCGTATTCCACGCGCACGTCCATGGTGCCGTAGCCGGCCAGGCGCACGGTGTTGGCCACGTTGTCGAAGCGATGGCCGCTGCCGAAGCCGGTCACCCCGAAGCGGAAATCGCCGATGGCGTAGTCCAGATCCAAGCGCGCAGTGTTGCGCGCGCGACGGGCCAGCAGGTTGTCCTGGTTCAGGCCGCCGCTGTCATCGCGCGGATCGGTGTGGCTGAGCTGGGCGTTGATGTCCAAGCCGGCCAGGGTGACAAAACCGGTCAGCTCGGCGCCGCGGATCCTGGCCTTTTCCACGTTGACGATATTGAAGGCGCTGTCGAAGCCGATCAGATCCTCCACGCGCGTCTCGTAGGCATTGAAGGTCCAGTTCCAGCCCTGCCCGTACTGGGCGATGCCCAGGTTGGCGGACTTGGACTTCTCCGGCTTCAGTTCCGGATTGCTGAAGCCCGGGTAGTAGAGGTCATTGAAGGTCGGGGCCTTGAAGCCGGTGCCGGCACTGGCGGTGAACTTGAAGCCGTTGCCGAAGCCGAAGCCGTAGCCCAGGCTGCCGGTGGTGTGCTCGCCGAACTGTTCGTTGTCGTCGCTGCGCACCGAGGCCTGCAGCGCATGCGCGCCGAAGCGGCCCTGGTACTCGGCGAACACGCCGGTGTTGTCGCGTTCGGTCTGGTCGAAGGGGGTGCTGCTGTCGAGCTGGTCGTTCAACCAGTCCGCACCCAGGCTGATCAGCTGGTCTTCGGCCACGGCGAAGTCGGCCTGCGCCGAGGCGGTATCGCGGCGGGTGGCGAAGGCGCTGGCAAAGCTGCGCGCCTGGCTGTCGGCATCGCGATAGTAGGTGTCGGACTGGTCTTCCGAGCGCCCGGCCTGCACCGTCAGCGCGAACAGCTCCGAAGCCTTCCAGCGCAGGGTACCGCCAGCCACGCGCTGCAGGTTTTCCGATTCGTTGCCGCCGAAGGCGCTGCCGTCGAACTCGTTGAAGCTGTCGGCGTTGAGGAAGTTGCCCTCCAGGCTCAGACCCTCGACCAGTTCGATGCCGGCACGCGCACTGAAGGAGGTGTTGCGGTAGCCATCGCGGTCGGGCTCATCGACGAAGCAGCCGGCGAACAGCGCAGCCGAGCCATTGCAGGCATTGATGCCATCGGTTTCCTGATACCCGGCATTGGCCGAGACCCAGCCGCGCTGGCCGCGATAGCTGAAGCCGGCGCTGTGATCGCGCAGGTCGTAGCTGCCGAAGCCGGCCTGGGCATGCAGCTGCAGGCCCGATGCGGCGCCGCGGGTGAAGATCTGGATCACCCCGCCAATGGCCTCCGAGCCGTACAGGCTCGAACGCGGGCCGCGCACGATCTCGATGCGTTCGATCTGCGACAGCGGCAGGTCCTGAAAGGCGGTGGTGCCGGCGCTGGCCGAGCCCATGCGCACGCCGTCGATCATCACCAGCACGTGGTCCGATTCGGTTCCGCGGATGTTGAAGCTGGTCAGCTTGCCCGGCCCACCCTGGTTGCTGAAGCCGATACCGGCGCGGCCGGCCAGCAGCTCGACCAGGGAGCTGGCCTGGCTGCGGTCGATCTCCTCGCGGTCGATGACCTGCGCGGGGACCAGGCTGTCCTGCAGCGAGATTTCGGTGCGGGTCGCGGTGACCAGGACCTGGTCCAGGTCGATGGCGTCCTCGGCCAGGGCCAGGGAAGGAAGGCCCAGCGCGATGGCCAGGGAAAGAAGGCGGTACTGCATGAGGGTGTCTGCTCCGCGCGCGCAATGGGGTGCACGCCTTGGAAGGAAGGAAGATCGGAGGCGGCAGACAAGCAGCGGGCGACATCGTCGGCCTTGCATGCAGGCACGCCGATGCGGCACGCCACGACGCCCACCGCATCGCAACCCGTGGACTTCCAGGCCGGTCTCCGGACTTGCGAGCGGCGCATCCAGCGCACCCCGGCGACGCCTTCCCATGCGCGGTTGCGCACAGTGGCCGATGTCGCCGATTGACTCGCTTACCGTTGCGGGGGCAGTGCCGGACTCATCCCGAGGGATCCACCGGCTTCCCGTTTCAACCCCAGGGCGCCGAACACGCGCGAGAGGTCACCTGAAAGCGGGCGCAAGTGTACGCCAGTGCGCGCCGCAGGAGGCGGCGCCGGACGCGCAGACCTTCAATCCTCGCGGTCGGGGCTGTCGAAGAAATCCAGCGACGGGGCGCTGTCCTCGTGCTCGCGATGGGTGGTGGTCACCGGCGCGGCGGCCGGGCGCCCGCGCGGCGCGGGCAGCAGGGCCGAGGCCGCCTCCACGGCCTGCACCAGTTCCTGCCGGCGATGCTCGGGGATCTCCTGCCAGTGGCAGTCCACCAGCGCCCCTTCCAGCGAGTACAGCAGGTTGAGGCTGGGCCGGAAGCCGGCGCGACGGATGCGCATGAAGGCATCCACGGCGCCGGCGGCCTTGAGGTCTTCCGCGCTACGCAGGCCGACCTGGCGCAGCCAGGCGGCGGACTTGGGACCGATGTTGCGCAGTGCGGTGACAGTCATGGCAGGGTCTCGATGAAGGCGTGCGCGATGGCTTCCAGCCCCTGCTGGTCGTCGGCATCGAAGCGCCCGACCTTGGGACTGTCCAGGTCGAACACGCCGATCAGGGTGTCGCCCTTGTACAGCGGCACCACCACCTCCGAGCGCGAAGCCGCGTCGCAGGCGATATGGCCGGGGAATTCCTCCACGTCGTGCACGCGCTGGGTCTGGCGCGTGGTTGCCGCGGTGCCGCAGACCCCGCGCCCGAGCGCGATGCGCACACAGGCCGGCAAGCCCTGGAAGGGCCCGACCACCAGTTCGGTGCCGTCGTAGAAGTAGAAGCCGGCCCAGTTGAGATCGGGCAGGGCGTGATAGACCAGCGCGGAGAGGTTGGCGGCGTTGGCGATGCGGTCGGTTTCGCCGTGCATCAGGCCACGCGCCTGCGCGAGCAGCTGGCCGTACTGTTCCGGCTTGCTGCCGGAGAGCGTCTGGGAAGTGAAGGACATCGGCCGATTTTAGAGCGTGCGATCCGCGTTGAGGGAACTGCGAGGCGGCGCGGCGCCGAACGCCGCAGCGCACTGCCCGCCTTGGCAACAGGCATAACGCAGGATCGTGCGCGGCGAGGCCGCGCGCTGCGATTACGGCAGAGAAGGCGCCCGGCGCAGGCCCTGTGGGAGCGGTGTCTGCCGCGAAGGGGCGTCACCGAGCGAGCCACTTCGCGGCTGATGGCCCTAGGCCACCTGGAGCCGCTCCACTGGATGGTTGGGAGTCGATCGAGATCCCCTGGACCAACTTGCCTTGGCCTTGCCTCACATTGAGGTGGACCGCGATACGCCTGGGATCGGGATGGCTTGCGATGACGACTCAGCCATGGCTGGCCGGCCGAGCCGAGAAGCATCGCCAACCTTAGGAACGAGGCGTGGGGGTCTGCTTTACGGTCCTCCATGTTCCAGCCGGCAAGCTTCAGCAACCTGCACTGCGGCGGAGGCCCAAACAAAAAGCCCGGCAGCGCGGACGCTGTCGGGCCTTCGGAACCGGGCGGGGGAGGGGCGCCCGTAAAGCGCTCGCGCGCCGGGGATTACTTGGCGGCGGACTTGGTCGCCTTGGTCGCCTTGGCGACGGTGGCGTTGAAGCTGTCGGCGGCCGACTCGATGTGCGACTTGGCCAGCGAACCGAAGGCTTCGCCGGTCTTCAGGCTCAGGCCGAACATTTCCTGCTGGGCAGCCACCATGCGCTCGGCGTTGTCACGCGCGATCTGCAGGCCCTTGGGCCACAGGGTCTTGTAGCTGTCGAAGTCGCGCGCGCTGGCCAGCTCGCTGAAGTAATCGGTGACGGCCTCGACGTTGCGCTCGACGGTCTTCACGCCAACGCTGAATGCCGACTCGGCGTTTTCCAGCGCCAGGCGGTTGGCACGGCTGGCGATGGCGGCGAACTGCTGGGTGTAAGCACTGAAATCGTTGAACTGAGCGGACATTACGGCCTCCATGCGTGGCCTGATCGATGTTGTGGTGCAGCGTAGACCTGCTTTTGCTGCGGCGCAACAGACTTTGGTCACAAACCGACGAGCGGTCGAATTTCCTTCACAATCAATGCATTAGACGAAAGTTGAATTACTTTCCCTACACGCCGCGATAACGACTGCCTGCGGTGCAGGTCTCATGGACCACCACCTCTGACAAGCCGGGAAGGTCCGGCTTGAGCTGCTCCCAGATCCACACCGCGATGCGCTCGCTGGTGGGGTTCTCCAGGCCGGGGATGTCGTTGAGGTAGTGATGGTCCAGACGCTCGTACAGCGGCTTGAAGGCCGCCTTGAGGTCGGCGAAATCCATGACCCAGCCGGTGTGCGGATCGATCTGGCCGGAGACATGCAGCTCGATGCGGAACGAATGCCCGTGCAGGCGCGCGCATTTGTGGCCTTCCGGCACGTTGGGCAGGCGATGGGCCGCTTCCAGGGTGAAGACCTTGAAGATGTCCAAGTCGGATCTCTCGCAACAGGTGGCAGGCCAGCCCGGTACGGGCCGGCGATGGGGCAGGGACAGGCGCGCCCGTGATGGGGCGCGCCCGGGAGGCGTCAGGCGTTGGCGCCCGAGCGCTCGTTCCGCGGCTGGCGCGGGCCACGTGGGCCCTGGCCGCTGCGCGGTGCGCCGCCGTGCTTCTTCGGACCGGCATGCGCATGGCGCGGCGGGGCGCCGTTGCCCGGATGCGGGCGGCGGGCGTGCTTGCGCGGCGCCTGGCTGCCGCCCGGACGCTCGGCCTTGCCCGGCGCGCTGTTGCCCCAGCGGATCGGCACCTGCGGCTCGAAGCCGGCCACGTCGCGGATCTCCAGGTCGCGGTCCAGCAGGCGCACGATCTGGCGCAGCCACTTGGTGTCCTCCTGCGCGACCAGCGACACCGCCTCGCCGGTGGCGCCATTGCGACCGGTGCGGCCGATGCGATGCACGTAGTCCTCGGCCACCATCGGCAGGTCGAAGTTGATGACCTTGGGCAGCTCGTTGATGTCGATGCCGCGGGCGGCGATGTCCGTGGCCACCAGCACCGTCACCTTGCCGGCCTTGAAGTCGCGCAGCGCGCGCAGGCGCTGGGCCTGGCTCTTGTTGCCATGGATGGCCGCGGCCTGGATGCCGGACTTCTCCAGGAAGGTCGCCAGCTTGTCGCTGCCGTGCTTGGTCTTGGCGAACACCAGGGTCTGCACGCGGCTGTCCTGCGCCAGCAGGTGCAGCAGCAGCTCGCGCTTGCGCGCGGCGTCGACCGGATGCACGCGGTGGGTGATGGTCTCGGCCACGGTGTTCTTCGGGGTGACCTGCACCTCGCGCGGGTCGTGCATGAACTCGCGCGCCAGCGCCTTAATCGGCTCGGCGAAGGTCGCCGAGAACAGCAGGGTCTGGCGGTTCTGCTTGGGCAGCTTGGCCAGGATGCGCTTGATCGAAGGCAGGAAGCCCATGTCCAGCATGCGGTCGGCTTCGTCCAGGATCAGCACCTCGATGCCGGACAGGTCCACGCTCCGGCGCTCCAGGTGGTCGATCAGGCGGCCCGGGCAGGCGATCACCAGGTCCACGCCACGGCGCAGCGCGTCGATCTGCGGGCCCATGCCCACGCCACCGTAGATGGTGGTGCTGGGCACGCGCAGGTACTTGCTGTAGCCGCGCAGGCTATCGAACACCTGGGTGGCCAGCTCGCGGGTGGGGGTCAGGATCAGGGCGCGCGGCTTGCGCGGGCCGCCGCGGGTGACTTCCTGCGGCGAGGTGGCCAGGTGCTGGATCAGCGGCAGGCCGAAGGCGGCGGTCTTGCCGGTGCCGGTCTGGGCGCCAGCCAGCAGGTCGTGGCCTTCCAGCACCAGCGGAATGGCCTGCTGCTGGATCGGGGTGGGGGTGTCATAACCCTGCTCGGACAGGGCACGCAGGATCGGGGCGGACAGGCCCAGGGATTCGAACGACATGAATAAACTCCGGTGAAAGCGCCAAAGCCACCGGCGGCCAACGGCCATGGGCCGCCCGCCGGATCGGTGGACTCGTACGCTGGTGTTGCCCGAAGCGTTCCCGATGAACCGCGCTGCGAGAAACGAAAGACGGCGGGCGCCGGATGGCGCAGCCGGGACAGCAGAAGGAAGGCGTCGGAGTGGGTTTCGCGGAGAACATCCCGCGTTGGAGCCCGGAAGGGAAACGGACGGCCGCCTGCTGGCGGCGCATATGGTAACCGATCCGGGCCCGCCGGGGAGGCGCCGCGGGAACGGGGCGTACAATCCGCCCAGCCCGTCCGTTTCGTGAACGCCATGAACCTGCGCGTCCAACCGCGTCACCAGGAAGCCTCCACGGCCGAGCGCCAGGAGCTCGCCAGCACTCACGGCCTGCGCCATGGCTGCAGCGCCTGCCTGGTCCGCCACCTGGCCGTGTGCACCGCCCTGCCGGAAGAACACGCGCGCACGCTGGAGACCCTGGCCGGGGACGTGAAGCTGCACGCCGGCCAGCTGCTGGCGCGCGAGGGCGATGCCCGCCGCTATGTCTTTACCGTCACCTCCGGCGCCCTGCGCCGCATCCGCACACTTCCCGATGGGCGTCGCCTGGTGGCCGGCTTCATCATGCCAGGCGACTACATCGGCTTCAGCGTCGGTCCCAAGTACCGGCATTCCATCGAAGCGGTGACCGACAGCGTCCTGTGCGCGGTCTCGCACAAGGACATGGAAGGCCTGTGCGGCAGCTTCCCCGGGTTGGAGCACGAGCTTTACCAGCGCGCCTGCGCCGACCTGGACGCCACCCGCAACAACCTGATGTCGCTGGCGCGGATGACGCCGCTGGAGCGGCTGGCCGGCTTCCTGCTGGAAATGGCCGACAAACGCCGCCGCCAGGGCCAGGACCCGGCCCTGGTGCTGTTGCCGATGACCCGCACCGATATCGCCGACTATCTTGGCCTGACCGTGGAAACCGTCAGCCGCAGCTTCACCCGGCTGCGTGGCCAAGGCCTGATCGCCACCGATGACCCGCACACCGTGCAGCTGCTGGATCTGAAGCGGCTCGAGGCGCTGGCCGAAGCGGCCGCTTGAAGCAAGGCACGCGCGCTCAGCGGCTCCTGGCCCGCCACACGCTTCAGCACTCGCGCAGCAGCTGTCCTTCCATCAGCCGGTAGCTGGCATCCACCACGCCCGCCGGCAGGGGGTCGTGGGTGATGATCACCACGCTGCGGCCGCGCGCGGCCACGGCCAGGTCGCGCAGCAGGGCATGGGCGGTGTCCACATCCAGGCCTTCGGTGGGCTCGTCCAGCAACAGCAGCGGGGCCTGGCGCAGCAAGGCGCGCGCCAGCGCCAGTCGCCGGGACTGCCCGGCCGACAGGGTGATGCCGCTTTCGCCGATCCAGGCATCCAGTCCGTCCGCGTGCTGCTGGAAGTGCGCCTGCAGCCGCACCTGGGACAGCGCATGCCACAGCTGCGCATCGCTGGCATCGGGCGCGCCCAGCAGCAGGTTTTCGCGCACGCTGCCGGCCAGCACCTGCGCATCCTGCGGCAGCCAGGCGATCTGCTGGTGCCAGGCGGCCTGTGAGAACTGGCGCAGCGCCACGCCGCCGTAGCGCAGCTGCCCGGCGGTGGGGTCGGCCAGGCGCAGCAGCAGCGCCATCAGCGAACTCTTGCCCGCCCCGCTGTCCCCGCGCAGGGCGATGCGCTGCCCGGGTGCGATCACCAGGTCCAGCCCACGCAGCAATGCCCGCGGCTGGCCGGGCCACTGGAACCACACGCCCGAGAGCATCAGCGACTGCGCGCCAGGCGCTGGAGCACGCGGCTGCGCAGGATCGGCCAGGCTGGTGGGCTGGGCCGCCACGCGTTCCAGCCGGCGCTCGGCTTCCAGCGCTGCCGCGCCGTGCTGCCAGGCCAGCCCGACGCCGGCCATCGCTTCCAGCACCGCCACGGCCAGGAAGAACAGGCCTGCCGCCATCGGCGCGGACAGCGCGTGACGCGAAGTGGCATCCAGCACCAGCCACAGCATCGCCGGCAGGGTGAAGGCCGCGACCAGCGCATGCAGCGCCGTGCCCAGCGCCAACCGCCGCCGGCGCGCGCCTTCGGCCTCGCGCAGCTGCCCACTGTGCGCCAGCGTGCGCGCGACCCACGGCGCCGTGGCCTGCAGCGCGGCTAGGTCGGCCGCGCCTTCCAGGCCTTCGAGCACGGCTGCGTGCAGGTCGGCGCGCGCCTGCGCACGACGCGCCTCGGCCTGGCGCGTGTTCCAGCCCACCGCCAGCGGCACCGCGATCCCCAGCAGCGCGATCGCCAGCGCCAGCAGCCCACCCGCGGCCGGCAGCACCCACGTGCTGCAGGCCACCGCCGTCGCTGCCAGCGCCGCAAGCCCGACCAGCGGGCCGGCGGCGCGGACCAGCAGGCCATCGGCGCGCTCGATGTCGGCCATCAGCCGCGCCAGCAGGTCGCCGACGCGGTGGCCGCCCAACCCCAGCGGGGCCTGCGGCAGCAGGCGCGCGAAGAACCCGGCGCGCAGGTCGCGGGCGATGCGCAAGGTGGCGTCATGGCCGATCAGCTTCTCGCCGTAGCGCGAGAGGATGCGGATGAAGGTCAGCCCGCGGATGCCAGCCGAGGGCCCGAACAGGTTGAAGCCCATCGCCAACGCGCCGGCCAGGGCCGCGGCGGTGAGGAAATGCCCGGCCAAGGCCAGCAGGCCGCTGCCTGCCAGCAAGGTCAGCGTCAGCAGGGCGCAGGCCAACAGGATCGGACGACGTTGGCGGCGCAGGGCACCGGCCAGCAGGCGCTCGCGCGAGGGATGCAGCGCGCTCATGCGGCCTGCCTGCGCTGTTGCAGCTGGCCACCGGGCAACCACAGCACCTGCCCGGCCATCTGCATCGCCGCCGGGCTGTGGGTGGCCATCACCAGCGTGCGGCCACAGGCGAAGTCGGCCAGCGCGTCCAGCAGGGCTCGTTCGGTGTCGGCATCCAGGAAGGCGGTGGGTTCATCGAGCAGCATCAGCTCGGGCTGGCGCAGGAAGATCCGCGCCAGGGCGATGCGCCGTGCCTCGCCCCCGGACAGTCCGAAACCGCGCTCGCCGATGCGGGTGTCCAGCCGCTGCGGCAGGGCGCGGGCAAAGCGCATGACCTGCGCGGCCTCGGCGGCGGCGTGCAGTTCGGCATCGCTGGCCCCCGGCCGGGCCAGGCGAAGGTTGTCGGCGATGCTGCCGGCGAACAGGTACGGGCGCTGTGGCGCGTAGCCGATGCGCCAGGCATCGGGAATGCGCAGCTCGCCTGCCTGGGCCGGCAGCCAGCCGGCCAGGGCTTCCAGCAGCGTGCTCTTGCCGCAGCCGCTGGGGCCGGCCAGGGCCAGGTGTTGTCCCGGTGCGAGCCGCAAGTCCAGGCCGCGCAACACCGCGGGGGCTTGCGCGCCGTGACCCAGCTGCAGCCCGCGGGCGATCACGATGGCCGGCGCCTGCGCCGATGTGCGCGGCGGCGTCGTGGTGGGGCTGGCGGCGGCTTCGAGGACGCTGCACAACGCCTCCATGGCCGCCAGCGCGCTGGCGCGGTCGTGGTAATGGGCCGCCAGGCGTCGCAGCGGCAGGTAGCACTCCGGCGCCAGCAGCAGGCAGAACACACTGGCGGCCAGCGGCAGCGGCGTGGCCCGCAGATGCAGCATCCCCAGATGGGTCAAGCCCAGGTAGAGCGCCACCATCGCCACGCCGACCGACGCGAAGAACTCCAGCGTGGTCGAAGACAGGAAGGCGATCCGCAGCACTTTCAGGCTGCGTTGGCGCAGCGCATCGGCCGCATCCCGCACGCCACGTTGCTCCGCTTCGCCCCGGCCGTACAGCCGGATCAGCCCCAGCGCCCGCAGCCGATCGGCAAAATGCGCGCCCATCCGCGTCATCGCCTGCAGCTGCTGCCGGCTGGCCGCCTCCGCGCCCCAGCCGACCAGCATCATGAACAGCGGAATCAGCGGCAGCGTGCACAGCAGCAGGGCACCCACGACCGCATCCACGTAGAAGACCGCCGCCAGCAGCACCAGCGGCACGCCGAGGATCTCCGTGCGCACCGGCACGAATCCGGTGATGTAGCCATCCAAGGCGTCGACATGCGTGCCCGGCAGCTCGGCCAGCGCGCCACTGCGCTGCTGGCGGATCCAGCGCGGCCCGCGCGCGGCAAGCGCCTGCAGCAGTTCCTCCCGCAGTTGATGCTTGAGCGTCTCCACCGCCGCATCGGCCTGTCGCCGGCCCAGCCATTGCAGGCCGGCGCGCAGCAAGGCGGCGCCCAACAGCGTCAGCAGCCCTGGCCCCAGTTGCGCCGGCGCCGCGTCTTCGACCAGCACCCGCTGCACGCACCAGGCGATGGCCGCGGCCTGCGGCACCAGCAGCCAGCCGGCCAGCACCGTGCACAGGCTGGACAGCCGCAACGGCCTGCCGGCGCGCCGCTCGAGCGCGCGCAGGCGCCGGGCCGGGGTGGCCGCGGCCGGTGGTGCGGGACTGGCGGGTGCGGTGCGCATGGGCATGGGCGGTCTCCTGATCCTCAGGCTAGCGCCGCGCGGCCAGGTCGCCATTGATCGTGATCAAGGCCCGGACCGTGCCTGCGCCGGCACTGGCGGCACGGCGTTGATCCGGATCAATGCCGCAGCGCATGCCATTGCCTACCTTGCGCTCCGGGGAAGCGCCGCGCCCGGATCAGGCGCTTCATGCCGTTCCAGTGCCTCCGGTCCGCCAAGGAGTGACGTCATGCCAGACATGACCGTTGTCGAGCTATCCCGTCTGCAGTTCGCGCTGACCGCGCTTTACCACTTTCTCTTCGTGCCCCTGACGCTGGGGTTGTCCTTCCTGGTGGCCATCATGGAAAGCGTCTACGTGATGACCGGCCGCGACATCTGGCGGCGCATGACCCTGTTCTGGGGCACGCTGTTCGGCATCAACTTCGCCATGGGCGTGGCGACCGGCATCGTCATGGAGTTCCAGTTCGGCATGAACTGGTCCTACTACAGCCACTACGTCGGCGACATCTTCGGCGCGCCGCTGGCCATCGAGGGCCTGATGGCCTTCTTCCTGGAGGCCACCTTCATCGGCCTGTTCTTCTTCGGCTGGGACAAGCTGTCCAAGGTGCAGCACCTGGTGGTCACCTGGCTGGTCGCGCTGGGCTCCAACTTCTCCGCGCTGTGGATCCTCATCGCCAACGGGTGGATGCAGTACCCGGTCGGGGCCACCTTCAACCCCGACACGATGCGCATGGAGATCAGCGATTTCGCCGCCGTGCTCTTCAACCCGGTCGCGCAGGCCAAGTTCGTGCACACCGTCAGTGCCGGCTATGTCTGCGGTGCGATGTTCGTCATGGCCATCAGTGCGTGGTACCTGCTGCGCGGACGCCATGTGCACTTCGCCAAGCGCTCGATGGCCGTGGCCGCCAGCTTCGGCCTGGCCGCCTCGCTGAGCGTGGTGGTGCTGGGCGATGAAAGCGGCTACGTGGCCGGCGAGAACCAGAAGATGAAGCTGGCCGTCATCGAAGCCATGTGGGAGACCGAGCCGGCGCCGGCGGGCTTCACGCCCTTCGCCCTTCCCGACCAGGCGCGTCAGCGCAACGACTACGCCGTGCATATCCCCTGGGTGATGGGCCTGATCGGCACGCGCTCGCTCGATACGCAGATGCCGGGCATCAAGGAGCTGGTGCAGCGGGCAGAGGGGCGCATCCGCAATGGCCAGATCGCCTTCGCCGCGTTGCAGGACCTGCGCGCGGATCGCAGCGACGAGGCGGCGCGCCAGACCTTCCAGGCGCATTGGGGCGACATGGGCTACGGCTTGCTGCTCAAGCGCTATCGCCAGGACATCGGCAACGCCACCGACGCGGAGATCGCCAAGGCCGCGATGGATACCGTGCCGCGGGTCGCGCCGCTGTTCTGGCTGTTCCGCGCCATGGCCGGCCTGGGCTTCTACTTCATCGTCTTCTTCGCCCTGGCGTTCTGGTACGCCACCACGCACACCCTGGACCGGCGTCGCTGGTTCCTGCGGCTGGCCTTCTTCAGCCTGGCGCTGCCCTGGGTGGCCATCGAAGCGGGCTGGATCATCGCCGAGTACGGCCGCCAGCCCTGGATCATCGACGGCGTGCTGCCGACCTTCTTCGCAGCCTCCGGCCTGAAGCTCTACGAGGTGGTGCTGAGCCTGATCGGCTTCGTGGTCATCTACAGCACGCTGGCGGTGATCGATGTCTACCTGCTGCGCAAGGTGATCCTCAAGGGGCCCACCGAGCTGGCCGGTGGCCATCAACCCCATCAATCCGGTGTGCCGCTCGCCGGCAAGGCCGTCTGAGGACGCTGACATGACAAGTATTCCGCTCGATTACGAAACCCTGCGCATGGTCTGGTGGCTGCTGCTGGGCGTGCTGCTGATCGGCTTCGCCATCATGGATGGCTTCGATCTGGGCGTGGCCACGCTGCTGCCGGCCGTGGCCCGCACCGACGCCGAGCGCCGCCTGGTGCTCAACGTCATCGGCCCGGTGTGGGAAGGCAACCAGGTCTGGTTGATCCTGGGCGGTGGCGCCATCTTCGCCGCCTTTCCTCCGCTGTACGCGGTCAGCTTCTCCGGCTTCTACCTGGCGATGTTCCTGATCCTGATCGCGCTGATCCTGCGACCGGTGGGCTTCAAGTTCCGCAGCAAGATCCAGCACCCCACCTGGCGCGCGAGCTGGGACTGGGCCTTGTTCGTCGGCGGCGCAGTGCCGGCGTTGGTGTTCGGCGTGGCCATGGGCAACGTGCTGGTCGGGGCACCCTTCCACTTCGACGACAGCCTGCGTCCGATCTACACCGGCAACCTCCTGCAGCTGCTGATGCCCTTCCCGGTACTGTGCGGCCTGGTGAGCGTGGCGATGCTGGCCATGCATGGCGCCGGCATGCTGGCGATGAAGGTCGATGGACCCGTCGCTGCGCGCGCACGCCGCTACGGCGCCATCGCGGCCATCGCCACGGCCGTGTTGTTCGCCCTGGCGGGGATCTGGCTGGCCAAGGGTGTGCTGGGCTTCGCCGTGCACGGCGGCCTGGATCCCAATGGACCTTCCAACCCGTTGATCAAGTCGGTGCAGCAGGGGGCCGGCCTGTGGCTGGCCAACTACAGCCTGCGTCCGTGGACCTGGCTCTTCCCCTTGCTGGGCATCGCCGGTGCCCTGGCCAGCGCAGCGGCATTCAAGGCGGGCAGGGCGGGGATGGCGTTCCTGGCCTCGTCGGCGGCCGTGGCCGGCATCATCCTCACCGAAGGCTTTGCGGTGTTCCCCTTCCTGCTGCCGTCCTCGACGCAGCCCGGCGCCAGCCTGACCGCCTTCGATGCTTCTTCCAGCCAGCTGACACTGTTCATCATGCTCCTGGCCACCGCGCTGTTCCTGCCGATCGTCCTGGCCTACACGGCCTGGGTGTACCGCGTGCTGCGCGGCAAGGTCGGCGATGGCGACGTCGGCCAGAACCCCAACGCGTACTAATCGAGAGGGATGCGCACCATGTGGTACTTCTCCTGGATCCTCGGCGTCAGCCTGGCGGCATTCTTCGCCATCCTCAACGGCATGTGGTTCGAACTGCGCGAGCAGGACCGCAGCGCCGGCACCGAGCGCATGCCCGCGCCACCGCGCGAGCACTGACGCATCGATGCAGCCGGGGCGGCCCTGGGCAGTCCCTGCTGCAGAAGCTGAGGCACACGAAGAAAAGGCTTTCCTTTCCCGGAACCTTCCCCTAGACTGCGCGGCCGCTTCACCGGCGGCCTGGTTTGAAGTTGAACCGGGGCAAGGTGAGGGAGTGTTGCAGGGCAGAACGCTTCGAAAATTTCTTCGAAAAGAAGTTGACGAAGTTGTGAAGGCCTCGCATAATTTCCTGCTCCCGACGGCGAATTGCTTCGCTGGCGGGGACGAGCTGAAAAGCGCGGTGTTGACGGTTTGATCACGGCCAGTTAGA